>CBDCWO010000006.1:3102500-7167583 GCA_965223405.1 Saprospiraceae bacterium | reverse complement strand
TGACGGTAACGGATGATAATGGCTGTACCAAGTCGAAGAAATTTGATGTAGGAGAACCAGATCCATTGGCAATAAGTGGAGCGGTAGCAGATGTGACGTGTCATGGATATGATAATGGGTCGATTGATATAACCGTTACAGGAGGCACTTCCCCCTATGATTATTTGTGGAGCAATGGAGCGACCACCCAAGATATATCTGGTTTGATTGCCGGAGAATATGCGGTGACGGTAACGGATGATAATGGCTGTACCAAGTCGAAGAAATTTGATGTAGGGGAGCCAGATCCGTTGGCAATAATTGGAGTAGTAACAGATGTGACGTGTGATGGTTATGATAATGGATCAATTGATATAACCGTTACGGGCGGCACCACACCTTATAGTTATTCGTGGAGTAACGGAGCGACCACCCAAGATATATCCGGTTTGGTTGCGGGAGAATATGCGGTGACGGTAACGGATGATAATGGCTGTACCAAGTCGAAGAAATTTGATGTAGGGGAGCCAGATCCGTTGGCAATAATTGGAGTAGTAACAGATGTGACGTGTGATGGTTATGATAATGGATCAATTGATATAACCGTTACGGGCGGCACCACACCTTATAGTTATTCGTGGAGTAACGGAGCGACCACCCAAGATATATCTGGTTTGGTTGCCGGAGAATATGCGGTGACGGTAACGGATGATAATGGCTGTACCAAGTCGAAGAAATTTGATGTAGGGGAACCAGATCCATTGGCAATAAGTGGAGTAGTAGCAGATGTGACGTGTCATGGATATGATAATGGGTCGATTGATATAACAGTTACGGGCGGCACCACACCTTATAGTTATTCATGGAGTAACGGAGCGACCACCCAAGATATATCCGGTTTGATTGCGGGAGAATATACGGTGACGGTAACTGATGATAATGGCTGTACCAAGTCGAAGAAATTTGATGTAGGTGAGCCAGATCCGTTGGCAATAATTGGAGTAGTAACAGATGTGACGTGTGATGGTTATGATAATGGATCAATTGATATAACCGTTACGGGCGGCACCACACCTTATAGTTATTCGTGGAGTAACGGAGCGACCACCCAAGATATATCTGGTTTGGTTGCCGGAGAATATGCGGTGACGGTAACGGATGATAATGGCTGTACCAAGTCGAAGAAAATTGATGTAGGGGAGCCAGATCCGTTGGCAATAATTGGAGTAGTAGCAGATGTGACGTGTCATGGATATGATAATGGGTCGATTGATATTACAGTTACGGGCGGCACCACACCTTATAGTTATTCGTGGAGTAACGGAGCGACTACCCAAGATATATCCGGATTAAGTGCGGGAGAATATGCAGTGACGGTAACGGATGATAATGGCTGTACCAAGTCGAAGAAATTTGATGTAGGGGAACCAGATCCATTGGCAATAAGTGGAGTAGTAGCAGATGTGACGTGTCATGGATATGATAATGGGTCGATTGATATAACAGTTACGGGCGGCACCACACCTTATAGTTATTCATGGAGTAACGGAGCGACCACCCAAGATATATCCGGTTTGATTGCGGGACGAATATACGGTGACGGTAACTGATGATAATGGCTGTACCAAGTCGAAGAAATTTGATGTAGGTGAGCCAGATCCATTAATAGCGAATGCAGTAGCCACGCCTGAGACGTGTAATGAAGATGATGATGGCAGTATAGATTTAAGTGTAAGTGGTGGGACCACATCCCTATGGTTATTCATGGAGTAATGGAGCGACTACCGAAGATATCAGTGGATTATCTGCCGGTACCTATACGGTAACGGTTACGGACTTTAATGGCTGTACGACTACGGCGAGTGCTACGGTAACGGAGCCAGATCCATTGACAGCGAATGCGGTTGCCACGCCTGAGACATGTAATGAAGATGATGATCGGCAGTATAGATTTAAGTGTAAGTGGCGGGACCACACCCTATGGTTATTCATGGAGTAATGGAGCGACTACCGAAGATATCAGTGGATTATCTGCCGGTACGTATACGGTAACGGTTACGGACTTTAATGGCTGTACGACTACGGCGAGTGCCACGGTAACGGAGCCAGATCCATTGACAGCGACTGCGGTTGCCACGCCTGAGACATGTAATGAAGATGATGATGGCAGTATAGATTTAAGTGTAAGTGGCGGGACCACACCCTATGGTTATTCATGGAGTAATGGAGCGACTACCGAAGATATCAGTGGATTATCTGCCGGTACGTATACGGTAACGGTTACGGACTTTAATGGCTGTACGACTACGGCGAGTGCCACGGTAACGGAGCCAGATCCATTGACAGCGAATGCGGTTGCCACGCCTGAGACGTGTAATGAAGATGATGATGGCAGTATAGATTTAAGTGTAAGTGGCGGGACCACACCCTATGGTTATTCATGGAGTAATGGAGCGACTACCGAAGATATCAGTGGATTATCTGCCGGTACGTATACGGTAACGGTTACGGACTTTAATGGCTGTACGACTACGGCGAGTGCCACGGTAACGGAGCCAGATCCATTGACAGCGAATGCGGTTGCCACGCCTGAGACATGTAATGAAGATGATGATGGCAGTATAGATTTAAGTGTAAGTAAGTGGTGGGACCACACCCTATGGTTATTCATGGAGTAATGGAGCGACTACCGAAGATATCAGTGGATTATCTGCCGGTACGTATACGGTAACGGTTACGGACTTTAATGGCTGTACGACTACGGCGAGTGCCACGGTAACGGAGCCAGATCCATTGACAGCGAATGCGGTTGCCACGCCTGAGACGTGTAATGAAGATGATGATGGCAGTATAGATTTAAGTGTAAGTGGTGGGACCACACCCTATGGTTATTCATGGAGTAATGGAGCGACTACCGAAGATATCAGTGGATTATCTGCCGGTACGTATACGGTAACGGTTACGGACTTTAATGGCTGTACGACTACGGCGAGTGCCACGGTAACGGAGCCAGATCCATTGACAGCGAATGCGGTTGCCACGCCTGAGACGTGTAATGAAGATGATGATGGCAGTATAGATTTAAGTGTAAGTGGTGGGACCACACCCTATGGTTATTCATGGAGTAATGGAGCGACTACCGAAGATATCAGTGGATTATCTGCCGGTACGTATACGGTAACGGTTACGGACTTTAATGGCTGTACGACTACGGCGAGTGCCACGGTAACGGAGCCAGATCCATTGACAGCGAATGCGGTTGCCACGCCTGAGACGTGTAATGAAGATGATGATGGCAGTATAGATTTAAGTGTAAGTGGTGGGACCACACCCTATGGTTATTCATGGAGTAATGGAGCGACTACCGAAGATATCAGTGGATTATCTGCCGGTACGTATACGGTAACGGTTACGGACTTTAATGGCTGTACGACTACGGCGAGTGCCACGGTAACGGAGCCAGATCCATTGACAGCGACTGCGGTTGCCACGCCTGAGACATGTAATGAAGATGATGATGGCAGTATAGATTTAAGTGTAAGTGGTGGGACCACACCCTATGGTTATTCATGGAGTAATGGAGCGACTACCGAAGATATCAGTGGATTATCTGCCGGTACGTATACGGTAACGGTTACGGACTTTAATGGCTGTACGACTACGGCGAGTGCCACGGTAACGGAGCCAGATCCATTGACAGCGACTGCGGTTGCCACGCCTGAGACATGTAATGAAGATGATGATGGCAGTATAGATTTAAGTGTAAGTGGTGGGACCACACCCTATGGTTATTCATGGAGTAATGGAGCGACTACCGAAGATATCAGTGGATTATCTGCCGGTACGTATACGGTAACGGTTACGGACTTTAATGGCTGTACGACTACGGCGAGTGCCACGGTAACGGAGCCAGATCCATTGACAGCGACTGCGGTTGCCACGCCTGAGACATGTAATGAAGATGATGATGGCAGTATAGATTTAAGTGTAAGTGGTGGGACCACACCCTATGGTTATTCATGGAGTAATGGAGCGACTACCGAAGATATCAGTGGATTATCTGCCGGTACGTATACGGTAACGGTTACGGACTTTAATGGCTGTACGACTAC
This sequence comes from Saprospiraceae bacterium, assembly GCA_965223405.1. Lineage (GTDB taxonomy): Bacteria > Bacteroidota > Bacteroidia > Chitinophagales > Saprospiraceae > CBDCWO01. Next base: position 7,163,492 of record CBDCWO010000006.1, on the reverse strand, counting down.
GGCGAGTGCCACGGTAACGGAGCCAGATCCATTGACAGCGAATGCGGTTGCCACGCCTGAGACATGTAATGAAGATGATGATGGCAGTATAGATTTAAGTGTAAGTGGTGGGACCACACCCTATGGTTATTCATGGAGTAATGGAGCGACTACCGAAGATATCAGTGGATTATCTGCCGGTACGTATACGGTAACGGTTACGGACTTTAATGGCTGTACGACTACGGCGAGTGCCACGGTAACGGAGCCAGATCCATTGACAGCGACTGCGGTTGCCACGCCTGAGACATGTAATGAAGATGATGATGGCAGTATAGATTTAAGTGTAAGTGGTGGGACCACACCCTATGGTTATTCATGGAGTAATGGAGCGACTACCGAAGATATCAGTGGATTATCTGCCGGTACGTATACGGTAACGGTTACGGACTTTAATGGCTGTACGACTACGGCGAGTGCCACGGTAACGGAGCCAGATCCATTGACAGCGACTGCGGTTGCCACGCCTGAGACATGTAATGAAGATGATGATGGCAGTATAGATTTAAGTGTAAGTGGTGGGACCACACCCTATGGTTATTCATGGAGTAATGGAGCGACTACCGAAGATATCAGTGGATTATCTGCCGGTACGTATACGGTAACGGTTACGGACTTTAATGGCTGTACGACTACGGCGAGTGCCACGGTAACGGAGCCAGATCCATTGACAGCGAATGCGGTTGCCACGCCTGAGACGTGTAATGAAGATGATGATGGCAGTATAGATTTAAGTGTAAGTGGTGGGACCACACCCTATGGTTATTCATGGAGTAATGGAGCGACTACCGAAGATATCAGTGGATTATCTGCCGGTACGTATACGGTAACGGTTACGGACTTTAATGGCTGTACGACTACGGCGAGTGCCACGGTAACGGAGCCAGATCCATTGACAGCGAATGCGGTTGCCACGCCTGAGACATGTAATGAAGATGATGATGGCAGTATAGATTTAAGTGTAAGTGGTGGGACCACACCCTATGGTTATTCATGGAGTAATGGAGCGACTACCGAAGATATCAGTGGATTATCTGCCGGTACGTATACGGTAACGGTTACGGACTTTAATGGCTGTACGACTACGGCGAGTGCCACGGTAACGGAGCCAGATCCATTGACAGCGAATGCGGTTGCCACGCCTGAGACGTGTAATGAAGATGATGATGGCAGTATAGATTTAAGTGTAAGTGGTGGGACCACACCCTATGGTTATTCATGGAGTAATGGAGCGACTACCGAAGATATCAGTGGATTATCTGCCGGTACGTATACGGTAACGGTTACGGACTTTAATGGCTGTACGACTACGGCGAGTGCCACGGTAACGGAGCCAGATCCATTGACAGCGAATGCGGTTGCCACGCCTGAGACATGTAATGAAGATGATGATGGCAGTATAGATTTAAGTGTAAGTGGTGGGACCACACCCTATGGTTATTCATGGAGTAATGGAGCGACTACCGAAGATATCAGTGGATTATCTGCCGGTACGTATACGGTAACGGTTACGGACTTTAATGGCTGTACGACTACGGCGGGTGCCACGGTAACGGAGCCAGATCCATTGACAGCGAATGCGGTTGCCACGCCTGAGACATGTAATGAAGATGATGATGGCAGTATAGATTTAAGTGTAAGTGGTGGGACCACACCCTATGGTTATTCATGGAGTAATGGAGCGACTACCGAAGATATCAGTGGATTATCTGCCGGTACGTATACGGTAACGGTTACGGACTTTAATGGCTGTACGACTACGGCGAGTGCCACGGTAACGGAGCCAGATCCATTGACAGCGACTGCGGTTGCCACGCCTGAGACGTGTAATGAAGATGATGATGGCAGTATAGATTTAAGTGTAAGTGGTGGGACCACACCCTATGGTTATTCATGGAGTAATGGAGCGACTACCGAAGATATCAGTGGATTATCTGCCGGTACGTATACGGTAACGGTTACGGACTTTAATGGCTGTACGACTACGGCGAGTGCCACGGTAACGGAGCCAGATCCATTGACAGCGACTGCGGTTGCCACGCCTGAGACATGTAATGAAGATGATGATGGCAGTATAGATTTAAGTGTAAGTGGTGGGACCACACCCTATGGTTATTCATGGAGTAATGGAGCGACTACCGAAGATATCAGTGGATTATCTGCCGGTACGTATACGGTAACGGTTACGGACTTTAATGGCTGTACGACTACGGCGAGTGCCACGGTAACGGAGCCAGATCCATTGACAGCGAATGCGGTTGCCACGCCTGAGACATGTAATGAAGATGATGATGGCAGTATAGATTTAAGTGTAAGTGGTGGAACCACACCCTATGGTTATTCATGGAGTAATGGAGCGACTACCGAAGATATCAGTGGATTATCTGCCGGTACGTATACGGTAACGGTTACGGACTTTAATGGCTGTACGACTACGGCGAGTGCCACGGTAACGGAGCCAGATCCATTGACAGCGAATGCGGTTGCCACGCCTGAGACGTGTAATGAAGATGATGATGGCAGTATAGATTTAAGTGTAAGTGGTGGAACCACACCCTATGGTTATTCATGGAGTAATGGAGCGACTACCGAAGATATCAGTGGATTATCTGCCGGTACGTATACGGTAACGGTTACGGACTTTAATGGCTGTACGACTACGGCGAGTGCCACGGTAACAGAGCCAGATCCATTAGAAATAGAGTCCGATGCAATTATCGTTGATGCAACATGTAATGTGCAAAATGATGGAAGTATTGATATTACTGTTACGGGAGGAACACTTCCCTATGATTATTCATGGAGTAATGGAGCGACTACCGAAGATTTGAGTAATGTAATTGCAGGAGCTTACAGTGTAACAGTTTCTGACGCCAACAATTGTACTACAACTGAGTCCTTCCTTATAGATGAAAACTGTTTTGATTTAGCCTTACGCAAAACGGTAATCAGTAGCGGACCCTATAGCCAGGGTAGTACGGTTACTTTCCAAATAGAGGTAATCAATCAGGGAAGTATAGACGCGACGAATGTAGAGATCACGGATTATATACCGATGGGGTTAAATTTGATCGATGGAGCTTGGGCGCAAAGCGGAAGTATGGCCACGCGGACGATAGTAGGTCCAATTACAGCGAACGGAGGGATAGCGACTGTAACGATAAATTTTGCGATCGATGGTAGTTTCCAGGGTAGTAGTTTGGTGAACTACGCAGAGATCAGTGATGCAGAAAATAGTTTAGGCCTGGCGGATGAAGACAGTACCCCAGACCAGGATAATACGAACGATGCAGGTGGTCAACCCGAAAGTGCTGCGGATGATTATGTAGATGGAGATGGTACAGGTACTCCTGGAGATGGAGTTGCGGCAACGGATGAAGACGATCACGATCCGGCGTTGATTAATTTGGAACAAACCTTTGATTTAGCCTTACGCAAAACGGTAATCAGTAGCGGACCCTATAGCCAGGGTAGTACGGTTACTTTCCAAATAGAGGTAATCAATCAGGGAAGTATAGACGCGACGAATGTAGAGATCACGGATTATATACCGATGGGGTTAAATTTGACCGATGGAGCTTGGGCGCAAAGCGGAAGTATGGCCACGCGGACGATAGTAGGTCCAATTACAGCGAACGGAGGGATAGCGACTGTAACGATAAATTTTGCGATCGATGGTAGTTTCCAGGGTAGTAGTTTGGTGAACTACGCAGAGATCAGTGATGCAGAAAATAGTTTAGGCCTGGCGGATGAAGACAGTACCCCAGACCAGGATAATACGAACGATGCAGGTGGTCAACCCGAAAGTGCTGCGGATGATTATGTAGATGGAGATGGTACAGGTACTCCTGGAGATGGAGTTGCGGCAACAGATGAAGACGATCACGATCCGGCGTTGATTAATTTGGAACAAACCTTTGATTTAGCCTTACGCAAAACGGTAATCAGTAGCGGACCCTATAGCCAGGGTAGTACGGTTACTTTCCAAATAGAGGTAATCAATCAGGGAAGTATAGACGCGACGAATGTAGAGATCACGGATTATATACCGATGGGGTTAAATTTGGCCGATGGAGCTTGGGCGCAAAGCGGAAGTATGGCCACGCGGACGATAGTAGGTCCAATTACAGCGAACGGAGGGATAGCGACTGTAACGATAAATTTTGCGATCGATGGTAGTTTCCAGGGTAGTAGTTTGGTGAACTACGCAGAGATCAGTGATGCAGAAAATAGTTTAGACCTGGCGGATGAAGACAGTACCCCAGACCAGGATAATACGAACGATGCAGGTGGTCAACCCGAAAGTGCTGCGGATGATTATGTAGATGGAGATGGTACAGGTACTCCTGGAGATGGAGTTGCGGCAACGGATGAAGACGATCACGATCCGGCATTGATTAATGTAAAACAAACCTTTGATTTAGCTCTACGTAAAAAATTAAAACTCGGAGAGTCAGGCGTTTATTACCAGAATCAAGATGTAACCTTCATAATTACAGTGTTTAATCAAGGTACACTGGATGCATACAATATTAAGGTTATCGACTATATCCCAACTGGATTTATTTTAGCTGATCCGGCATGGAATCCAAATGGAACCAATGCAACCCGAGAAATTTTAGGCCCATTAATGCCAGGTGACAGTACAAAAATTGAAATAACTCTAAATACTGGAAATAATCCAACACCAGGCCTGGTGTATAATTACTCTGAAATCGCTACAGCTGAGGATGCCAATGGTCCTGCAGATGATGAAGATTCTACACCTAATGAGGTTCGAGACGATGATACAGTAAAAGATGATGTAATTGATGAAGATGGGAAAAATAATCCCGGCGAGGATGAAGATGATCATGACTTGGAGCCTCTTACAATTATTTCTTGTGATATTGTTTTAGTAGGGTCTGTAGATGACGTTAAGTGTTATGGAGAGTCAAATGGTTCGATTGATATAACTATTACCGGGGGAACTGCACCATATACCTATGCCTGGAGCAATGGGGCTACCTCTGAAGATATATTTAATTTGAGTGCCGGAACTTATACGGTTACGGTAACGGACGCAAATGCGTGCAAGGAAACATTAAGTAAAACAGTGAGCCAACCTGACCAATTATTGGTTTCAGTAACTGGTATTAATTCTACCTGTACGGGATCCAATGGTAGTGCGACGGCGACTGTAACAGGAGGCACTGCGCCGATAGGATATGCCTGGAGCAATGGAGGTACTGATGCTACAATCAGCGGTTTGAGTGCTGGAACGTATACGGTAACGGTAACGGATGCAAATGGCTGTACGGATACCGGTAGTGTAACGATAATAGACGAAGCCGGACCAGAGGTAAGTGTGACCGGTACGAATGAGACCTGTAGCGGATCCAATGGTAGTGCGACGGCGACCGTTAGTGGAGGTACCGCACCGATAGGATATGCCTGGAGCAATGGAGGTACTGATGCTACGATCAGTGGTTTGAGTGCTGGAACGTATACGGTAACGGTAACGGATGCAAATGGCTGTACGGATACCGGTAGTGTAACGATAATAGACGAAGCCGGACCAGAGGTAAGTGTGACCGGAACGAATGAGACCTGTAGCGGATCCAATGGCAGTGCGACTGCGACGGTAAGTGGCGGCACTGCGCCGATAGGATATGCCTGGAGCAATGGAGGTACAGATGCTACGATCAGTGGTTTGAGTGCTGGAACGTATACGGTAACGGTAACGGATGCGAATGGCTGTACGGATGCCGGCAGTGTAACGATAATAGATGAAGCCGGACCAGAGGTAAGTGTCACCGGAACGAATGAGACCTGTACCGGATCCAATGGCAGTGCGACTGCGACGGTAAGTGGCGGCACTGCGCCGATAGGATATGCCTGGAGCAATGGAGGTACAGATGCTACGATCAGTGGTTTGAGTGCCGGGACTTATTCGGTAACAGTAACGGATGCAAATGGCTGTACGGATGCCGGCAGTGTAACGATAATAGATGAAGCCGGACCAGAGGTGAGTGTGACCGGAGCGAATGAGACGTGTTCCGGATCCAATGGTAGTGCGACTGCGACTGTAAGTGGTGGCACTTCGCCGATAGGATATGCCTGGAGCAATGGAGGTACAGATGCTACGATCAGTGGTTTGAGTGCAGGCACGTATACGGTAACGGTAACGGATGCGAATGGCTGTAAGGATGTAGGCAGTGTAACAATAATAGATGAAGCCGGACCAGAGGTAAGTGTGACCGGAGCGAATGAGACGTGTTCCGGATCCAATGGTAGTGCGACTGCGACGGTAAGCGGAGGCACCGCACCGATAGGATATGCCTGGAGCAATGGAAGTACTGATGCTACGATCAGTGGTTTGAGTGCAGGCACGTATACGGTAACGGTAACGGATGCAAATGGCTGTACGGATGTCGGCAGTGTAACGATAATAGATGAAGCCGGACCAGAGGTAAGTGTGACCGGAACGAATGAGACCTGTACCGGATCCAATGGTAGTGCAACGGCAACGGTCAGTGGCGGTACTGCACCGATAGGATATGCCTGGAGTAATGGAGGTACTGATGCTACGATCAGTGGTTTGAGTGCAGGCACATATACGATAACAGTAACGGATGCGAATGGCTGTAAGGATGTAGGTAGCGTTACGATAATAGATGAAGCCGGACCAGAAGTGAGAGTGACCGGAGCGAATGAGACTTGTACGGGATCGAATGGTAGTGCGACGGCGACGGTAAGTGGCGGTACTGCGCCGATAGGATATGCCTGGAGTAATGGAGGTACTGATGCTACGATCAGTGGTTTGAGTGCAGGCACATATACGGTAACTGTAACGGATGCGAATGGCTGTACGGATGTAGGTAGCGTAACGATAATCGATGAAGCCGGACCAGAGGTAAGTGTGACCGGAGCGAATGAGACCTGTACGGGATCGAATGGTAGTGCGACTGCGACGGTAAGCGGAGGCACTGCGCCGATAGGATATGCCTGGAGCAATGGAGGTACTGATGCTACGATCAGTGGTTTGAGTGCAGGCACATATACGGTAACTGTAACGGATGCGAATGGCTGTACGGATGTAGGTAGCGTAACGATAATAGATGAAGCCGGACCAGAGGTAAGTGTGACCGGAGCGAATGAGACCTGTACGGGATCCAATGGTAGTGCGACTGCGACGGTAAGCGGAGGCACCGCACCGATAGGATATGCCTGGAGCAATGGAGGTACTGATGCTACGATCAGTGGTTTGAGTGCAGGCACATATACGGTAACGGTAACGGATGCGAATGGCTGTACGGATGTAGGTAGCGTTACGATAATAGATGAAGCCGGACCAGAGGTAAGTGTGACCGGAGCGAATGAGACCTGTACGGGATCCAATGGTAGTGCGACTGCGACGGTAAGCGGAGGTACTTCACCGATAGGTTATGCCTGGAGCAATGGAGGTACTGATGCTACGATCAGTGGTTTGAATGCAGGCACATATACGGTAACGGTAACGGATGCGAATGGCTGTACGGATGTAGGTAGCGTTACGATAATAGACGAGGCCGGACCAGAGATAAGTGTGACCGGAGCGAATGAGACTTGTACGGGATCGAATGGTAGTGCGACCGCGACGGTAAGCGGAGGCACCGCACCGATAGGATATGCCTGGAGCAATGGAGGTACTGATGCTACGATCAGTGGTTTGAATGCAGGCACATATACGGTAACGGTAACGGATGCGAATGGCTGTACGGATGTAGGTAGTGTAACGATAATAGATGAAGCCGGACCAGAGGTAAGTGTGACCGGAGCGAATGAGACTTGTACGGGATCGAATGGTAGTGCGACGGCGACGGTAAGCGGAGGTACTTCACCGATAGGATATGCCTGGAGCAATGGAGGTACTGATGCTACGATCAGTGGTTTGAGAGCAGGCACGTATACGGTAACGGTAACGGATGCGAATGGCTGTACGGATGTAGGCAGTGTAACGATAATAGATGAAGCCGGGCCAGAAGTAAATGTGACAGGAGAGAATGAGACCTGTACGGGATCCAATGGTAGTGCGACGGCGACGGTAAGCGGAGGTACTTCACCGATAGGATATGCCTGGAGCAATGGAGGTACTGATGCTACGATCAGTGGTTTGAGAGCAGGCACGTATATGGTAACGGTAACGGATGCGAATGGCTGTACGGATGTAGGCAGCGTAACGATAATAGATGAAGCCGGACCAGAGGTAAGTGTGACAGGAGCGAATGAGACCTGTACCGGATCGAATGGCAGTGCGACTGCGACGGTAAGTGGCGGCACTGCGCCGATAGGATATGCCTGGAGCAATGGAGGTACAGATGCTACGATCAGTGGTTTGAGTGCTGGAACGTATATGGTAACGGTAACGGATGCGAATGGCTGTACGGATGCCGGCAGTGTAACGATAATAGATGAAGCCGGGCCAGAAGTAAATGTGACAGGAGAGAATGAGACCTGTACGGGATCCAATGGTAGTGCGACTGCGACGGTAAGCGGAGGTACTTCACCGATAGGATATGCCTGGAGCAATGGAGGTACTGATGCTACGATCAGTGGTTTGAGAGCAGGCACGTATACGGTAACGGTAACGGATGCGAATGGCTGTACGGATGTAGGCAGCGTAACGATAATAGATGAAGCCGGACCAGAGGTAAGTGTGACAGGAGCGAATGAGACCTGTACGGGATCCAATGGTAGTGCGACTGCGACGGTAAGCGGAGGTACTTTACCTATAGGATATGCCTGGAGCAATGGAGGTACTGATGCTACGATAAGTGGTTTGAGAGCAGGCACGTATACGGTAACGGTAACGGATGCGAATGGCTGTACGGATGTAGGCAGTATAACGATAATAGATGAAGCCGGGCCAGAAGTAAATGTGACAGGAGCGAATGAGACCTGTACGGGATCCAATGGTAGTGCGACTGCGACGGTAAGCGGAGGCACCGCACCGATAGGATATGCCTGGAGCAATGGAGGTACTGATGCTACGATCAGTGGTTTGAGTGCTGGCACGTATACGGTAACGGTAACCGATGCGAATGGCTGTACGGATGTAGGCAGTATAACGATAATAGATGAAGCCGGGCCAGAAGTAAATGTGACAGGAGCGAATGAGACCTGTACGGGATCCAATGGTAGTGCGACTGCGACGGTAAGCGGAGGCACCGCACCGATAGGATATGCCTGGAGCAATGGAGGTACTGATGCTACGATCAGTGGTTTGGGTGCAGGGACTTATACGGTAACGGTAACGGATGCGAATGGCTGTACGGATGCCGGCAGTGTAACGATAATAGACAAGGCCGGACCAGAGATAAGTGTGACCGGAGCGAATGAGACTTGTACGGGATCGAATGGTAGTGCGACGGCGACGGTAAGTGGCGGCACTGCGCCGATAGGATATGCCTGGAGCAATGGAGGTACAGATGCTACGATCAGTGGTTTGAGTGCTGGCACGTATACGGTAACGGTAACGGATGCGAATGGCTGTAAGGATGCCGGCAGTGTAACGATAATAGATGAAGCCGGACCAGAGGTAAGTGTGACCGGAACGAATGAGACCTGTACCGGATCCAATGGTAGTGCGACGGCGACGGTAAGTGGCGGCACTGCGCCGATAGGATATGCCTGGAGCAATGGAGGTACAGATGCTACGATCAGTGGTTTGAGTGCTGGCACGTATACGGTAACGGTAACGGATGCGAATGGCTGTAAGGATGTAGGCAGTGTAACGATAATAGATGAAGCCGGACCAGAGGTAAGTGTGACCGGAACGAATGAGACCTGTACCGGATCCAATGGTAGTGCGACTGCGACGGTAAGTGGCGGCACTGCGCCGATAGGATATGCCTGGAGCAATGGAGGTACAGATGCTACGATCAGTGGTTTGAGTGCTGGCACGTATACGGTAACGGTAACGGATGCGAATGGCTGTACGGATGCCGGTAGCATAACGATAGTAGATGAGGCCGGCCCAGAGGTGGCCTTAAAAATCAATCAAATTACCTGTGCAAACTCAAGTGATGGCCAAATCGAAGCAGTTGTCACTGGTGGTACTTCACCCATTGACTACTCCTGGAGTAACGGTAGTACTGATGCCGCGATTAGTGGTCTAAGTGCTGGCACCTATACGGTAACCGTAACAGATGCCAGTGGTTGTACAGATTTTGGAAGCGTAACACTGGTTGGAGAAAGCAGTCCTGAGGTCTCATTACAGGTTGAACATATCACATGCTTAGGTTCAAACGATGGTCATATCGAAGTCGTGGCTACAGGAGGATTAGCACCTTACAATTACTACTGGAATAATGGACAGACAACTTCGCAGATCAGCGGACTAAGTGCCGGAGTTTATTCGGTCACAGTTACTGACGCAAATGGATGTACCTCTAGTGAACAAGTGACAGTGGAAGAGGGTAATTTCATTCAGGTAAATATTCAAGGATCAAATTCGATTTGTGATGCAAATAGCGGTTCAGCTACATCCCAGGTATCCGGGGGAACAGCTCCCTATTCATACCAATGGAGTAACGGAGCTACAACTGGTAATATAGATAATTTAACTGCAGGAGTGTATACTTTGACTGTAACTGATGCATCAGGTTGTACAGGAACAGGATCAGTTACCATTGAAGTGGAAAATACAGATCTAGAAGCCAAAGTAAACGGAGGAGCAATAACCTGTACCAATGAATCTGTGATTTTAGAAGTTACAGCCAATGTTCCAATTGCCGGTTATAAATGGAGCGGACCTAACGGCTTTAACTCAGATCTGGCAACACCTGAAGTAATGGTAAGTGGTGAATATTGTGTCACTATCACTGATACTAATGGTTGTACAGGAACGGCTTGTGGAATTGTTGAGAATAAGGTAGAAATTCCAGACCTTGAAGCTTCCGGAGGAGAAATAAACTGTATTGAGAATTTGGTCCAATTGTTTGCCAGATCAAGCATCGATGGGGTAACTTATTTGTGGCTAGGTCCTAATGCATTTACATCTAATGAGCAAAACCCAATTGTGGACATGCCCGGCACTTATACAGTTATGGTCAGTGCACCTAATGGTTGTATAGCCCAAACATCTGTTGTGGTTCTTCTGAATAAGGAGAATCCTGAGATTGATATTGATCCCGAATCTTTGGAACTGGGCTGTGGTGAGACATCGGGGCAGATTGCGTTAATAACTAATGCGATAGACGCATCATTTTTGTGGATTGGGCCGGGTGGATTTGTGTCCACAGACCAAAATCCAGTTGTAAATACAGCTGGCATATATATTGTGACCGTAACCGGTTCAAATGGATGCTCAAGTTCGGATACTGCTGAAGTAGTTATTTCCGGTAATCTCAACATAAGAATTAGGCCGGATACCATTACTTGTGCAAAACCAGCTATTTACCTTGATGTAACTTCCAACAGCCACATAGTTAGATTTGCATGGACTGGGCCAGATGGATTTGTCTCCGATAATCCAAGACCATTTATAGCAGATCCAGGTCTTTATACCTTAATCGCTCAGGGTGAGAATGGATGTGTGGATACGACATCTGTAGAGATACTCGAGGATTCACAAGAGCCTGATATTCAAGCTGAAGGAGGAATGATAACTTGTGAGTTTCTGAAATTGCAACTCTATGGATTTAGTAATACAATCGGGGTTACCTATTTCTGGACCGGCCCGGAAGATTTTGAGTCGACTGAACCAAATCCTTTTGTGACTATTCCTGGGGATTATATGCTTGAAGTAACAGGACGCAACGGATGTACTGTAATCACAATTGTGAAAGTAACAAAAGAACCTTGTGGAAATATAGGTGACTTTGTATGGATAGATGGCAATTGTAATGGTATGCAAGATACCATAGAGTCAGGCCTGGATAGCATTTTGATTAAACTATTTACTTGCGATAGCGTATTGGTGGCCCGAACCTACACAGACAGTTTGGGTAAGTACCATTTTGACAATTTGATACCTAACAAGGAATACTTTATCACGGTAGATAGCCTGCCGGAAGGTATTGAATTAACGCTACCCAATGCGATGGCTAACGATTCATTGGATTCCGATGTGGATCCGATCACTTTCCGGACAGAATGTTTTTCCATCGAAAATGCAGAACAAGATACTTCAATTGATATTGGATTCTGTAAAAAGGAAGAATGCGATTTAGTGGTTGTTGCATCAGGACCGAATCTTACATGTGATGTAGAATGTGTGATGTTAACAGCAGAGGCCAATGGAGAGGATGTGCAGTTTGTCTGGTCCGGCCCTTATGGCTTCCGATCAGAGTTGCAAAATCCAAAGGTTGGTGAACCCGGTATCTATGTGGTTATTGTGACTGATTCATTAGGATGTGAAGCCACTGATTCATTGCAAATATTCAGAGAAGATAAACCGGATATTACAGTAATTGGTGGTGAGCTGCCATGTGATTCCACTGGAGTGCAAATCTTTGCACATTCCAACACACCCAATGTGTCCTATGCCTGGATTGGACCGGATGGATTCAGATCAAACGATCAAAATCCAATTGTGTATCTACCGGGAATATATACGGTGATTGTGACGGATACGATTGGTGGATGTTATGATAAAAAGATCGTTGAGGTCACACTGGGTTGCTGTAATGTAATTGATGGTGGAGTCATAGTGGGAGATGAAGAAGCTTGTGGACCGTATGATCCGGGAATTATTGAAAATCTGGTTTCACCGTTCGGTGGAAAAGGAAATTTGGAGTATATCTGGATGAAGACTACCGATCCGCATCTTCCTATCATGCAATGGACTCCAATATTTATAGCCAATGGACCAGAGTGGGATCCTGAGCCTATTTCACAAACCACCTATTACGCTCGATGCTCTAGAAGAGAAGGTTGTGTTGATTTTATTGGTGAAACTAATGTGGTGGTTAAACGAGTCATAGGTTTACCTACTCTTGATACGTCTTCAATTGTAATTACCAATGAAACCGTATGTGATGGTCATGATGGTACCATTTCGTTTACACTAGACAATAATAATTATGATCCCTATTTAGTTGGAATCAGAAGAGGAGATAAGGATTTATTCTTTGGACCTTATTTGGATAGTGTCATAGTCCTTACTGGTTTGGAACCTGGTGAATACTCTCATCTGATCATAAGAAATAGCAAAGGATGCATTAGTGAGTATAGTGATTTTGAGATCTTAATTGAAGCGGCCGAATGTACTTCACCCGTTTTCGAAACCAAACCTGCCGTTATTTCGGTCTATCCCAATCCAGTGATAAGGAATGTGAATGTATCCTATTATATTGGCTTGGGAGTGGATCAGGTGCGAGTGGAACTAGTTGATTTGGCAGGGAAGGTGATAAAATTCTATGACAAAAGTGCCTACAACCTTAAGAATGTACGTGTAACCGATCAAATAGATGTAAGTGAAGTTAGAAGTGGAATGTACTTTATCCGAGTTATTAAAGGAAATGAGATTGAACATATTCCTCTTGAAATTATGAAATAAAGCAGGGTCGGTCCTGATCATTCAGGGCCACCTTTTTTCTCAATACCCTTCACTTTTTAAACCAACCACCTAATTTTGGGTGGTTGGTCTTTTAATTGATCCATTTTCCAAATGGGGATGGTGCATTTTGATATGACTTTCCACCCAATCCTTTTCTATTTTTGGTTTCTGGATGTTTCCTTTTGAAGTGAGTTCGCTTATCATTGTGAAGTTCCTGTCTGTGCTGTGATGCTGAAAGCTCTGATGCAAATATCTGCGCGAGGCTTTGACAGGCTGGAAATTCAATCGTTAAGGGTTTAGATCTCATAGGCTAAATGAGAGATCCTCCATTTTGCCTGCCAGTGATATTGAGGGCTGTAATAATATTGCATAATGCATGATCGTATGGCATAGATTTACAGCTAGTTATGCAATTTAAATCTTTGTGATTATACTAATCGCAGATGTTTATAGCACTAATGAGGATTAATAACTTTGGCTAGAATGGTTTCAGGTTAGAATGCAGGCATATTGCGACTAAAAAACGGATCAATTCAAGTAAACTTCCATTTGGTTTACATTACGGATTTTAACATCTATATCCTCTTTTAGAGTAGTAGCCAATGACAATCCCACATAATCGACTAAAATCGGAAAAGATTTATGTTTCCTATCCACTAATACGGCGATTTCCACTCTTTTGGGAAGGATTTCCAACAAGGGTTTTATAGCATAAAAAATAGTTCTGCCGGTGTTAGCTACATCATCAACTATGATTATTACTTTGTTTTCCAATAGTTTTGTGTCGATCGAGAGATTAATGGGATCTTCTAAAGGTTGAGCGGGATTCAACTTCAACTGGTGAACATATAGTTTGATATCTGCAATAGAATTTAGTTCATCTTTTATAAGTTTTGCAAAGTGCAATCCATTCTTGTTTATACCGGCCAGGAAAATCTCATCCTCATTAAAATTATTTTCTAAAATTTCAAAAGCTAATCTTTTAATTTTTTGCTTAATTTGAGATTCATTCAATATTTTCATGTTCTGATTTTTATAGTAATTACATTTACAAGAAAATGATGATCCAAGTTATCATTTTTTGCTTTGATATATAAATTATGATCCAATCCATCATTTTTATTCTGGTTACGATTGCAGTGTTTGTATGGGCTGTTCGTCTTTACAAAGCAATTTTTAATAAAATAAACCTCGGCCTGCAAGAAAAAATAAGCGGCCATTCTGGTCAAAGGTGGAGACGTGTGTTTCTGGTGGCATTTGGTCAAAAGAAAATGTTTAAGAGATTGTTACCTGCTTTATTTCATTTGTTTATATATATCGCTTTTTTGCTGACTCAAATTGAATTGATAGAAATTCTGATTGATGGTGTGACTGGAAGGCATCGCTTTTTTGCAAATAAGCTGGGTTCTTTCTATACTTTGGTAATCAGTGTAATTGAAATATTATCCGTTTTAGCATTTGTCGCGACCATAGTTTTTCTGGTAAGAAGAAATGTCTTAAAAGTAAAACGATTTACCAAACCTGAAATGAAAGGATGGCCGGCCTTAGATGCTAACCTAATCCTTTTTGGGGAAATTCTGCTGATCATCGGCATTTTTATGATGAATGGATCGGATCTTGTGTTGCAGGGTATGGATCCGGGACATTATCCTGAAACCGGGGAGTTTTTAATGAGCAGCTTTTTTATCCAGGATATGTTTAGCAACTGGAGTACCAATACATTGGTAGTGATGGAAAGGGTGGGATGGTGGTTGCATATATTGGTTGTTTATGCTTTTTTGTTGTATTTACCTATTTCAAAGCATTTGCACATTTTATTTGCTTTTCCCAATACCTATTTTGCAAAAATTGGACCGAGAGGCAAAATGGAAAATATGCCTGCTATCACTAGTGAAATAAAAGATATGTTAGGAATTGGTGATGATTCGGGGACTTCATCGGTTGAAGAGGAGATTCCGGAATTTGGTGCTAAGGATATTTTTGATTTTTCTTGGAAAAATTTGTTGGATGCGTATACCTGTACCGAATGTGGTCGTTGCACGGCGGTATGTCCTGCCAATTTAACCGGAAAGGAACTATCACCGCGCAAAATAATCATGGATATTCGGGATCGCACGGATGAAGTTTACCGGAGGATTCAATCAAAGTCCAAAGATTTCATACCACAGGATTCGAAAGGAAAGGTTTCAATTCCGGATAAGCAGCATTATGATGATGGAGAAAGTTTATTTGATAGGATTTCTGAAACAGAAATCTGGGCTTGTACAACTTGCAATGCCTGCGTTGAGGAGTGTCCGGTTTTAATTGATCCTTTAGAACCTATTCTAAAGCTCAGACGTTATAAGATCCTGACTGAGTCCAGTGGACCTTCGGATTGGATTCCAATGTTTAATAGTTTGGAAAATTCAGGCGCGGTCTGGCAGGTAAATGAAGAGCGTGATGCTTGGATAAAAAATTAGTAGTATGATTAAAAATCTCTTAACTTTTACATTGTTATGTTTTGCTTTGTCAACTATCGCACAACATACTTTTTCAATCGTGGCAATTGATACGATAACCGGTGAAGTGGGTAGTGCCGGTGCTTCATGTGTCGATGATAGTGATCCTCAGGGTGGTGCAATTATTATAAGTCGCCTGATTCCAGGAGTCGCTGCGCTTCACACCCAAGCATTTTATCACAAAGAAAATCAAGAGAACTTCTATAACCAGGTCAAAGAGGGCCACCGATCATTGGAATCAACCATTATTTGGTTAACTCAACATGATATAGAAGGCTTTCACTCTTTTAGACAGTATTCCGGGGTGGCAATGCGTGATGGAGAGTTGGAGGTATATGCGGTTACCGGAGATGATGTATTACCTGAAAAAGGGGACATTGTTGGGCCAAATTATGCGATTGCCGGCAATATTCTAAAAAACAAAGATATTTTGACAAAAATGGAAAATGGTTTCTTAAATGCATCAGGTACCCTGGCGGATAAATTGTTGGGTGCATTGAGAGAAGCTAAGGAAATAGGAGCCGATGCTCGTTGTGAACCCAATAATGTCTCTTCATTGAGTGCATTCTTGAGGGTTGCCAGGCCCACCGATGAGGAGGATAAATATTTTCTTGATCTATATGTTCCATCAGTTCCTGAGTTTATTGATCCTATAGATTCTTTGTTGAATCTTTATGATCAATGGTTAAAGACAACCTCTAACGTGAAGCTTATCAGGGATGATCAGATTAAACTCTATCCTAACCCGGTACAAAATACAATTCAAATCGAACTGGCAAAGCTGTCATACCATGAAAAAACCTACGAACTTTCAGATTACTTGGGAAAGATAATTTCCAAAGGACCTCTTCAAAGAACTATCTATCTAGACAATAATATCAGTAATGGCATTTATATTTTAAATATTAAATCCAAGGAAGGTATAATTCTATTTGGAGAAAAAATAATGATTCAGTAACATGGAATTCCTGGTTAAAACTATCGATGATTTTATAGCGGAAAACAAAAATCCTGAAATTCTCTTTTGGGTTGGATGTGCTGGAAGTTATGATCCGCGTGCCAAGAGGGTAAGCATTGCCTTTTCCAAAATACTGCAATCGGCTGGGGTTGAATTTTGTATTTTGGGAAATCAGGAAATGTGTACTGGTGATCCGGCGAGGAGAGCAGGAAATGAATTTGTTTTTCAAATGCTAGCGCTCCAAAATATTGAAACATTAAATGCGCATAAGATCCAAAAAATTGTAACTACGTGTCCCCACTGTTTCAATACTTTAAAAAATGAATATCCCGACTTTGATGGACATTATGAGGTTGTTCATTCCACCCAATTTCTTGAGGAACTCATTCGCAAAGGCAAACTTAAAATAATAGATAATCCAAATTTTGCTGGGCAAAAGGTCACCTATCATGATTCCTGCTATTTAGGTAGAGTTAACGGGGTGTATCAAATTCCTCGAGAAATAATAAATGCGCTCAAGTTGGATTTGCATGAAATGAACAGATGTAATGATCATGGATTGTGCTGTGGAGCTGGCGGGGCACAAATGTTTAAAGAAGATGAGCCGGGAAACAAAAGAGTTAATGTAGAGCGAGTCGAAGAAGCTTTAAATACTCAAGCAAAACTCGTAGCTGTAAATTGCCCCTATTGTCTGACCATGATGACTGATGGATTAAAATCAAAAGACAAACAGGAGGATGTTATGGTATTTGACCTCGCAGAACTAATTGTGCAAAATAATCAATTATGATTCAGGAAGTGTTTCAAGATCTGTTTTCGCCGGTGATTTCCAATACAGACATTGGAAAAATGCACCCTTATTCCAAGGTTTGGATTTATCAGGCCAACAAAATTTTGCCAAAATCTATAAGTGACGAAATCCATAAAGAAGTTGGGAGTTTCATTGTAGATTGGACAAGCCATAGCCAATATCTAAAATCTACCGGAGCGTTTGTTCATGGAGTATTTTTGATATTGATGGTCGATGAAACACATCATATGGCCAGTGGATGTTCAATTGATAAATCGGTCCATTTCATAAAGAAACTTGAAGCAAAATACAATATCGATTTGTTTGACCGGTGGAATTTCGCAATATTTCAAGACCAGCAATTATACGTCGTTAACAGAGATACATTTAAGGTATTATACGATCAAGGTAAAATCAATGATGAAACGCTGATCTTTGACAACCTGGTAGACACAAAAGCCAAATTTGTATCTGAATGGGTCAAACCAATAGGACAAAGCTGGCATCGTCGCTTTGTTTGATTTGTTGGTTGTCCTTTAGACTCCTTTCGTCCAATTATTCTTTAATTACGAAACAAATTCAGTATTTTCTGCATTGATTGTAAAAAGTTAGACAAGAATGTTTGGAAAAGTAAAACGATTATTAGGGATTGAGGGGGTTAAGTTGGAAATCGAAATACCTCACGAAATTTCTTCTAAAGAAGATTCCATTAAGGGGAAATTGAAGTTTTCTTCTATGACACCTCAAGAAGTAAAATCTGTCAAAGTACTTCTTAAAGAAAGGTATTCCCGGGGTAGAAGGAAAAATAAACTCATTGATGAGTATGTACTTGGAAGCATAGAAATGGAAACCAATCTTGAAATTCCTAAAGATGAAATTGTCGAGATTGAATTTGAACTCCCATTTGCAAAGGCAAAGTCGCAAATTGATGATTTGGAAGATCGGTATTTCCTCCTCAAAGCTCCCGTGAAAATTGCTAAGTTGATAAAAAATGTGAAGTCAAGATATCGAGTTGAGGCTGAAGCCAAAGTGAGTGGGACTGCCCTTCATCCATTTGCTCAAAAAGAAATCATCATTAAGTAAGTCTTGAAAATTAAGGTAGTATCATTGCTGACCTGTTAACTCTCTTAGTATCTCTTCATCTGATTTACCCAAGTTTTTCAACAAAAACTGAGCATCATCGGCAAATTCATCTTCAGGATATTTCGCTAGAAATGTCTTGTACAATTCTTCTGCTTGGTCATAGTTTTTAAGATCGTTATCATAGGTAAAGGCCTGTAAAAATAAAGCCTGACCAGCACGATCATCCTTGGGATACTTTTGAACAATCCAATCATATATCGAAAGGGCTTTGCGATAGGATTTTATTGATCTAGCCGTTTCGCCTGCTTTATGCAAATAGTTAGTAGCTTCTTGATGGTCGGGATTAACTAATACAAAAGCCTCACAGGCATCTACAAACTGGGTAGCGATATCTTCGCGATAGGCATGTGTTGAATCATCAAACATTTCCCCGCTCAGGCGGGTAATGCGATCAAATATATTCTGATCACTGGTGTTCACTTGTAGCTGGTCAACAGATTCATCTGGATACTTTTCGCGAAAAGCAAGAAATATGGATTCACCAGCGGGAATATTCTTTAATTGAATCAACATCCTAGTCAATTCTTTAATTCTCTCTTTCGTTTCGGAATGCTTAGGATCCTCTTTGATCAAGGTATTTAAGAAACCAGTGGCCTGAACCAGATTGTTCTGCTCTTTACTTACTTCCAATGCTTTTTCAAAAAGAGATAAATTGGTCTCCAGATTTTCAGGATGATTTTGCACAAACTGAATGATAGAATTTATCAATTTTGAACCGGTTATTGAATTTTTGTTCGATTCATACTCTTTTTGATACTTTTTAATTTCATCCGAGGTAGAATCAGAAGCGGTGTTCTTACATGAAATGGTAAGAATTATTCCTAAGAACAAGATACCAAAGATGCGCATATGAGTTGTTATTTAAAATTCAAAATTACATTACTTTTTCTATTTTCCAACAGTGTGGACTAATGAGTTAACATAAATGTTAGCCATTGGAGCTTGATTAAATATCGGAGAATATAGATTAGCTCCTCTTTTCCTTTAACGAATGGTTATATTTAAGGATTTAAGTTAGATATTGGAAATACCGGAAAATATGAGCAAGTATTTTGTAGAGTTTATAGGGACATTTTTTATAGTCTTGAGTTTGGTCATGACAAGTATTTCAGGCTTGGGGAACCTGACCCCATTAGCCGTTGGAATCATGTTAGTCGTTTGGATTTATGCGGGAATACATATTTCAGGAGGTCACTACAATCCGGCCGTAACTATCAGCGAATTTCTAAGAGGAAATCTTGAAATTTCCGAAATACTACCATATACAGCAGCGCAAGTTGTCGGTGCGGTATTAGCTGCACTTATTGCATCTCCATTATTGGGAGCACTAGGAGCTGAAGAACCTGTGCAAAAGAGTATAACCACTCTACCTGCTTTAATTGCTGAGTTCTTGGGAACCTTTGCAATAATTTATGTCTTTTTGAATGTTACTTCTGCCAAGAACCATCATATCAGTGAATTATCTGGTTTAATTATCGGATTTACCTGGATTGCTTGCCACTATGCATTCGGAAGTATTAGCGGAGGTGCCTTTAATCCAGCTTTTGCTATTGGAATGGGCACTGCCGGTATGAATGCACTGGTAGATATATGGATCTTCCTAATTGGTAATTTGTTGGCACCATTGGTGGCCGTTCCTCTTTATAAATATGTAAATGATATTAACGGTTGATTGAATCAGTGGAATGAATTCAGCGGTAAAATATTTTCAAACACAAATTTGTACAACTAAATTGTTTTTGTAACCACTCTCCATTCCATACAAGGCGGGTTCTAATTGCCAGTCATTTAGAAAACCATTGATAGAGTTCTAAATCTAATTCATACCACCAATTTTTCAGCTTGATCATACATTTCAATATATCTCCTTAATCAATTGAATTACCCTGTCAAGCTCAATTTTTGTATTTAAGTGTGAAAATGAAAACCGAATCACTTTGCGATCCGATTCAGCCTGGATTGCTGCCAAGACATGGGATTGGCTTTCAGCACCAGATGAACAGGCACTGCCCCCTGAAGCACTGATGCCGGCAATATCCAGTTTAAATAACAACATCTCATTGCTAGGGTGGGGAGGAAATGAGACACTTAATACCGTATACAGGCAATCGGGATCACTTTTTCCTAAAAACTTAATCTCAGGAATTATTCCCACCAGCGAATCTTTCAAATAGGTTTTTAGGTTCAGAATTTTTTCCCTTCTCTCATCCATTTCATCAATGGCAAGCTCTAATGCCTTGGCCAAACCGACAATACCACTGACATTTTCTGTGCCACCTCGCATATTGCGCTCTTGAGAACCACCATCAATAAATGGATTAAGTGTTACTTCCGGGTCTATATATATGAACCCAACACCTTTGGGCCCATGAAATTTATGTGCCGAACCGGTTAGGAAGTGAATGTTAGTGGTTTGTACATCGATGGGAAAATGTCCAATGGTTTGTACCGTGTCAGAATGAAACAGCGCATTATATTCGGAACAGATTTTACCTATCATTTTAAGGTTAAATTTGGTGCCGATTTCGTTGTTAGCATGCATAATTGAAACCAACGTCTTATCCTTTGCGCTAGCTAAATGGTTCTCCAGTTCCTCCAGACTGATACTGCCATCTTGATCTACTCCAAGCCATTTTACCGTAATCGCACCTCTTTGTTCTAAATTGCGGATACAATGTAGTACACAATGGTGCTCAATTTTCGTACTTATAATATTCTTAATCTCCAAATCTTGGACGGCTCCTTTAATTGCCATATTACTGGATTCAGTGCCTCCGGACGTAAAGAAAATCGAACCGATTGAAGCATTAATTGCTTTTGCCACCATTTTTCTTGACTGTTCGATTGCGGTCTTCGCTGCCCTTCCTTCGGCATAGATAGAAGAGGGATTCCCGAATCCATGTTCCAACCAATAGGCCATTTCGGCTCTTACTTCTTCCAGGATTGGAGTTGTTGCTGCGTTATCTAAATAGATTCGATTAGACATCGGTAAGACAACTTTTTATTTGTGCAACCAGATCTCTGGCAATAGTGATCTCCTTGGCCTCGGCATAGATCCTCATAATGGGTTCAGTATTGGAAGGTCTGATCTGAACCCATTTGTCATCCCAAAGCACTTTTAAACCGTCGGATCTGTCGATCTTATGTGTAGAAAATTTTGTCTGTACCGAAGCCATGGAATTATTAATGTCTGTCTCCTCCGACAATATGATTTTATCTTTGACCATGTGGTAATGGGAATATCCAGATCTTAATTGAGATAAGGAGACTTTTCTTTCTGCTAACAGATTGAGTATCATTACGATTCCAACCAGTGCATCTCTGCCGTAATGCAATTTCGGATAAATGACACCTCCATTACCTTCACCACCAATGACTGCACCTACTTCCTTCATTTTTTGTACCACATTTACTTCTCCAACTGCTGAGGAGTGGTAGTCCTGGCCATAGGATTGAGTAAGATCTCTCAATGCCATGGAACTGGACACATTAGATACTGTGGGACCCGGATCATTAGATAATACGAAGTCGGCAGCGGCTACGAGAGTGTATTCCTCACCCATAAATGATCCATCTTCACATACCAGAGCTAAGCGGTCCACATCTGGATCGACAGATATTCCAAGGTCTGCTTGCTCTCTGCGAACTGACCGCGATAATTCTTCCAAATGGATGGGTAAAGGTTCAGGGTTGTGCGCAAAGCGACCACTTACTTCACCATTAATTAAGTGGCAAGTACAACCTAATTTCTCCAAAAGTAAAGGGATTGCAATAGCGCCAGTAGAATTTACAGGGTCCACAACGATTTGAAATTTGGCAGATTTTATTAAGTCTACATCGATCATATCCAGATCCAATATCTGTTGTATATGGTACTGAATGTGTTCATGTTCTGTTGTTAGGTTTCCTAAATCGTGAACACCACTGAACTTACTACTTTTGGATGCTATAATATCCAGAATATCTTGTCCATCAGCAGCAGATATGAATTCCCCTTTATAATTCAGAAATTTCAGTGCGTTCCAATGACCGGGATTGTGACTGGCCGTGATAATGATACCACCATCAGCATTCTCCTTCTCTACCATCATTTCTACAGTAGGCGTAGTCGAATGCCCTAATTCAATTATTTGAAATCCCTGCATAATTAAGGTAGAACTTACTAAGCGGTCAACAATTTCTCCCGAAATCCTAGCATCGCGTCCTATCACAATTTTTTTTCCGGTGCGGTGCTTTGAAATCCAATGACCGTAAGCAGAGGCACATTCAACAATGTCGATTGGTGTGAAATTCTTTCCTACTTCTCCCCCGATAGTACCACGAACTCCGGATATTGATTTTATTAATGTCATAATCTTGAATATCTTTACTTTTGAAATACAAAATTAAGTGATTTGGTTTATTATTTTAGTTTGTGTGGATTTATTGACTATGGGATAAATTTGCGAGGAGCATGATTGACACGATTTTACAATTTGATGCTTCACTTTTCCACCAAATCAACCAGGAATGGACCCATGATTTATTGAATTATTTAATGCCTGTCATTAGAAATAAATATACCTGGCTGCCACTTTATGTTTTCTTGATTAGCTTTTTGCTCATCAATTTTCATCGGAAAGGCCTGATTCTTTTAGGAGCTGTAGTTTGCACTTTTATTTTGACGGATACTTTAAGTAGTAGAGTCATTAAACCTTCGGTAGAAAGATCTCGCCCTTGTAAAACCTATTCGGCCCAGGCAGCAATTCGGGTTCATTGCGGATCGGGCTACAGTTTTACCTCGTCGCATGCGGCCAATCACTTTGGGTTGTCGTTTAGTTTGATTTGGTTATTGAATGTCCGCAGTCGATGGGTTGTATCTTTGCTGGTTTTTTGGGCTGCTGTTGTCAGTTATGCACAAGTGTATGTAGGAGTGCACTATCCAATGGATGTCGTGGCAGGTGGATTACTGGGAATTATGTGTGCATTGGTTATTAGTAAATTGTATAAATTCAGCGGATTGGTTAAATATTAGAGTGTAATGGATTGGATGATGGTTTTTTTACTGGTGGTGACCGTTTGGGTAGGAGGTTTCCTGGCTATCAAGTTATCCTCCTTACAAGATACGTATTGGCCCAAACTGTTTTTATCTTTCAGCGGTGCCTATCTGATGGGTATTTCATTCCTACTCCTTCTTCCAATTGTATATTCAGAAAGTGCAACTTCGATTGGTCTATGGGTAATGATAGGATTTATTATTCAATTGATATTAGAACAATTTTCCAAAGGGATTGAACATGGACACTTACACGGAAGCCCAGATCATCAACACGGGTTTGTGTTTTCGGTAATGATTGGGTTATGCCTTCATGCATTTCTGGAAGGTTTTCCGCTAAACTCATTTGCGCATGAACACCATCATCACCACCATTATTTATTGGGAGTCATCACTCACAAACTGCCGGCTGCTTTTGCGCTGGTTTTGTTTTTGCGGAGTATTGCAATCTCAAAATCTACAATTTTTATTTGCATTTTGATTTTCAGCCTGATGTCGCCCTTGGGATCTCTTATTTCGGGATTGATCACCATTGATGATTTGACACATAAGCGCATTTTGGCATTGGTCGTTGGACTTTTCTTGCACATCAGCACGACAATCCTGTTTGAAGTAGAGCAAAAGTCAGGCCATCAGCCGATATCGGCCTTGAAAGTTTTGGCCATTGTTGCCGGTCTGGCAACGGTGTATTTTACTGTCTGATATCAGTGTAGAACTATTTTATTATTTCGGCTCCCATGTTTAATTCAATGTTTTTGATCTGAGCGGGTATTGAGATTAAGGTTGTGGTGAGTTAGCTATGATTTAGTGATATCTCACCTGATTTCCTGCTAAATAATAAATAATCTATATTTGCATTTTTTTAAAATTATTATTGCCTGCATTATTATTGCCCAGGCGTATAACCAGATTTTTTTATCCTTCCAGTGAGTGAGTAAAACTTATTGGAGCCATCAAATAGCATCAAATTGTAAACTATGAAACTTATCATACCAAAAGGATATCGTTCGCCCATGGATCTGCAACAAACTGAACAGGCGATAAAGTTTGTGAAGGATACCTTTCAGACCAACCTTGCCTCTGGTTTAAGATTAAGGAGAATCACAGCTCCCTTATTTGTTAAACAGGGAACCGGTATCAATGATGATCTAAATGGGATTGAGCGTCCTGTTGCTTTTCCCATAAAGGAGATGGAAGATCATCAGGCTGAAATTGTCCAGTCCTTGGCAAAGTGGAAACGATTGGCACTGGCGGATTTAGGAATTTCGGCAGGATATGGTATTTATACCGATATGAATGCCATTCGTCCCGACGAAGAGTTAACCAATATCCATTCTTTGTATGTCGATCAATGGGATTGGGAGCGAGTGATCAATCGTGAAGATCGCAACCTTAATTTTCTCAAAAAAATGGTTAGAAAAATATACTCCTCCCTAGTGCGCACAGAATTTTTGGTGAATGAGCAATTTCCCCAGATCGAACCTTATTTGCCAGAGGATATTACCTTTCTACACAGCGAAGATTTGGAGAAAGAATATCCTAAATTAACACCAAAGGAGAGGGAAAATGAAGCTGCAAAAAGGTATGGTGCGATTTTCATCATTGGGATTGGAGGCTCCATGGCTTCTGGAGAAATTCATGATGGTCGAGCTCCTGATTATGACGATTGGACCACACCTACTGTCAATGGTTATAAAGGTTTAAATGGTGATATCGTTATTTGGAATCCTATCCTGGGCACTGCATTTGAAATATCTTCGATGGGAATTCGAGTGGATAAAGACGTCTTGTTGAAACAATTACAAATAAGTGGGCAGGAAAAGCGTAAAGATCTTTACTGGCATTCCAAACTGCTAAGTGATAAATTACCACTTTCCATTGGAGGTGGTATCGGGCAATCAAGATTGTGCATGTATTTTTTAAGAAAAGCCCACATTGGTGAAATCCAATCAAGTATCTGGCCGGTGGAAATGGTAAAACAGTGCGAGCAGAATAATATCCACCTGCTATAGGGATACCAAATTACTTGTTAGGATATTTTTTACGGTATGCTCAATTGTAATTTTACTGTACCATAAAACTGTCTGGAAATTGTATTATGCGGCATTAGATTCGAGTGGTTCTCGATCAATAGAATTAACTCTTAATACTAATCATATTATCTCACAATCAGATTGAGTTTGACTACTTATGTTTTTGATTCCTAGCTAATTGCGATAACTTGTAATCGAATTTCGGTTTTGTGCTTACTTTAAGGTAATGAAAACTTGTAACCAAAATAGTAGCAATGGATATTAAAGAAATAGTTACGTATATCGAACGAGGAAGGACTGACTTCATCTTACAACTCTTAAAAAAGCCTAATTGGCAGGATCTTCTTCACCAAGGTCGAATTAAACTACTGCAATGGCTGGTATATTATAATGATGTTACCGGACTTAAGGTAATTCTGGATTCAGGTGGAGACTTACAAAGTATCGATTTGGATCAGGAATTGGGAAATGCCGCGTTTTTCGGACACTGGAAAGTCTGTGATTTCCTGATAAACCAGGGTGCTGATGTCAATGTACAAATTGCTGAAACCGGTGAAACACCATTACACAATGCGCTTTGTAAAGCGGGTCGGCCCTATTATTTCTATACAGTGAGATTGCTCGTCGAAAAAGGAGCCAAAATTAATGTAAAAACAACACCTGGAGTGGAGTCCGGGGCATTTATGAGGGATGTGCGTACCAAAGGGGAAACCCCCTTGCATCGAGCCGCAGCTTATTCAGATTTGCAAACAATTGAGTTTTTACTGGCCAATGGTGCTGATAAATCCGCCAGAGATGCTTATGGTAATTCACCTTTGAGTTGGGCCAGTGAGCACCTGAGACCTGGAAAAATACTCTCGTTGTTGACCTTTGGGTCCCATACCATAGGCCAAGGACATGTGGTTAAAAATGTAAGCGATCATGGCGATAAATGGGGAAATTCCATGGATTGGAATTTAATGGGAGATTATCTTCCGGAATGAATTATCCGACCTCCTGTTGCTGATAAAACCGGAATTGGCATTAATAGGCCATTATCCATTCCAATCATCAATTGGAGCATCAACATATTTTCTGGTCAGATCTTCAAGTTTATCGGCTTCCCGAATCAAATAGGGTTTACCTTGATGTACTAAAATTTCCGCCGGCAGGAAACGTGAATTATATCTGGATGCCATGCTACTGCAATAAGCTCCTGCATTCTTGAAGCACAGGATGTCGTCCGTCTTAATTTCAGCAATTTTGCGATTGTAAGCAAAAGTGTCTGTTTCACAGATATATCCCACCACCGTATACAATCTTGGATTTCCTTTGGGATTTGAAATGTTTACAATTTCATGGTATGAATTGTAGAACATGGGTCTAATTAAGTGGTTAAACCCTGAATTAACGCCAACAAATATCGTTGAAGGAGTCTGCTTGACCACATTAGTCTTTACCAAAAAGTATCCCGCTGAACTGACCAGGTATTTCCCGGGTTCAAATATTAATTGTAATGATTTTCCATAGGATTTACAAAAATTGACAAACTTCTCACTTATTTTCTTTCCGAACTCTGCAACATTGGTTTCGTAGTCGTCTTTTTTATATGCTACCTTAAATCCGCTACCAAAGTCAATGTAACTCAGATTGGGAAATTGGGCTGCAGTATTAAATAATATGTCGGCTGCACGTAGAAACACATCTACATCTAAGATATCTGATCCGGTATGCATGTGCAATCCTTGCAACTTAATTCCCAAGTTTTCAATAATTCGCTTAACCAGAGGTAGCTGGTGAATGGAAATTCCAAATTTAGAATCGATGTGACCAGTAGAGATTTTGTCATTCCCTCCTGCCATGATATGGGGATTTATTCTGATTCCCAGCTCGATCCCTGGATATTTATGACCCAGATTTTCTAAGATGACTAAATTGTCGATGTTGATCATTACTCCAGTTTCCATCACAGCCTCTACTTCTTTTAGATCTACTGAGCTCGGAGTATACATAATCCTATCCGGCTTGAAACCATTTTGTAATGCAATCAGCACCTCGCCATACGATACCGCATCAATACCTGATCCCAGTGCCTGCATCAGCTTAAGGATCGCCGGATTTGTATTGGCCTTACAAGCATAATTGATACGTAAATCAGGAACATCGATGGCCTGGGTTAATTTTTGATATTGAGAAATGATTTGGGAGGAATCATACACATAAATGGGTGTATCAAATTGCTTCACCAAATCAAGGACCTTAACCCCACCTATTATATACTGTTGATTTTTTATTTGCATATCAATTCATGTAAAACCGCAAAGATAATCAGATGATTGAGGTTCAATAGGTTGAAGTCTAACAAATTTCCCAGTATCAGAAGACAGAAGACAGACATCAGAAGACAGAGGGTAGATTCTGGGGATTATAAATCGGGCAACCTTATTCAGGCATCTACACTCAGCTCAGAACTCACAACTCACTACAAAATGCTGACAGCGAAGCTCGTCAGTACATAACTATTCCGTAAAGAATCTCCGTGACTTTTCTGCGGAAAATTTATCTTGGTTGTATTGCTGTGATTTACCTTTAGGTATGGAGAGGGTTTGCCACTTCGACCCCTTCATTGACTTGGCAAGATATATGATTTGACCGATATGGTAAACGTAATGAGCCAGTTGACGAAGTAAAGCCTCTTCCACGGTGTGGCCCTGATTGCGGATATAGACTATTTTAGCTAAATCAGCTGGTGTCATCGGATCCAGAACCTTAAACAGAATCTCCCAGCCGGATTCCCAAAGTTTAATTGCCTCATTTTTTGAGGAGGGGGGATTGACAAACTCACTGTCCCTATTTCTCCAGGACTTTTCACCGTCAGTATCGTAAAAGTCAGTAAATCGAGACGTCATATTTCCTGCTAGGTGTTTAATTATTTGTCCAATGGAATTATCATTTTTATCGTATTGAAAAACAATTTGTTCATCAGTAAGGTTAACAATCGATTTTTCGCCCAATGATTTATAATACCTAAACAAGGATATAATCGTTGTATGGGTCGAAGTTTTCATATAGCTTTATTTGGAGGTGAAATTAATAATAATTAGGATTGAAATGGCGATTTTGGCCTGCTTGATCTAAACCTATTTCAAACCACCTGATGAGAAATATCGATATCATTGGTTGCAGGTGTTGTGTGCAATTTATTGCAGTACGACAAGCACATCTCTTTCCTCTTGATGCCGGATGATGTTCAACCTAATTTTTCCGTGCCAAAGGTTTTCTTGATATTTACTTAACAGATCGGATATATTTTTGACTTTCTGACCTTCGATTCCAACAATTACATCACCGTTGGTTATTCCGGAAATTGCCAGTTTACTGTTTTCCTTTACATTTAACACCAGAATCCCATCCAAATGGTGTAATCCTGACGCGGATTGTTCGGCCAGAGTCTCAATATTTTTTAGCGTACCTCCCAACCACTTTTTTGTGCTTTTCTTTTGATTTTGAAAAGAGGCTATATTTAGTTCCGGGAAGTCCGGTTGTTTTGCCATGGATTTTAAGTCCTTTTTTTGAACTCCAAAACTATCCATCGAAAAGTTTTTGAATCCAATTTCAAAGGCAGGCGAATTTTCAGCAATTGAAAAGTTACCTTTTTCGGGATTAACAAAATTTGGATTGCCATATAAACTATGTCTATCGGTTTGGTTTTCATGAGCAAAACGCAATGCCATAGAATCGGGAAACAGGTTAAAGTCTACTTCTTTACCCCACCCCCTTAGGCGAATAGGGAAGTGTTTCGTCATCATTATATTTTTTCTAAAAATATCCTCACTATTGTCGAACCACACATGCGGATGGAAGCCATTATTTACCATGATATTGTTTTCCACAACCCGATAGTATCCTTCACGGAGCTTGATGCCTCCATTCAGGCATAGATTATCATAAATGTGATAATTGGATGATCCATCGTCTAAATCAATGTCCCAACCGTGATCACAGCGAAAACGATTATTACGGATTATCGTGGTGTGTATGGCATCCCAATAAGGTATTTTCGGATTGGCTTTTACCAGGCTATCCATCCTATTCCAATGAGGGTGCCAGAAGCGATCTCTACCCCATGAGTTAAATGCACCGTGGTCTCCTGACTCCAAGACGGTATTAAATACGTCATTATACTCGATGAGGTGACCACCCCATGTGCCTTCGCTGATGTTGATACCGGCCCGGGGGACCTCATAGATACTATTATGCTTCAGGTGAATGTTCATTGCCATTGAGATCTGTACTCCAGCTACTTGTTTCTCAATACGGCCAATCCGATAGATAAGGTTGTTCACCACTTTACATTCAGAAGGAAAACGATTGTTAGCCGGCCCAGGGGTCGTATCCATTCTTTCTATAGGGACAAACTCACTATATTGATATGATGGAGAACGCACCGCCGAAGTATCTCCTACAAAGCTGATTGCCGTTGCTCCACAATCATGAATGTGGTTTTCAATTATTTCGACCATTCTGTTATATCCATTAACAAAAATCACATTGCCTCCCAAATTCGAAAATTCACAATTATTTATGGTACAGGATTCTGTTCCCTCCAACAATACAGCTCCTCCTCTGTAGATAGTCCAGTCACTACGTAATAGCTGATGATACTCATCCATTATAGTACGTTTGGTATGTTCGAATTGAATACCGTGTATAGTAACTCCCTTAACTGGCTTGGCTTCAGACCCGATGATCTCAATCAGATGTTTTAATGTGCTTACCTCAACAATAGCTTTGTTCAGGTCCGTATTTTCAGAGGGCCAGATGTATAGTTTGGCTTCTTTTTTATCGAAATACCATTCTCTTTCCCGATCAAGTTCTTCAAAAACATTTTCAACCATACGCAATTCAGGATGCATAGGAGAAGGCCTGTTGTTTTGGTGACCACCCTTTAAGGTAACTTCTCCCTCTTCATTTACACCTGTAATTTGAAAATGAAACCCACCCCATCTGCCGGAGTGCATGGCATGTACAAATCCACCTGCCGGATTTCTCCAGTTAGAAACTCGCTCCTTTGATATGACATCCGGAGCATGTCCCTGCCAGTAGCCTCCGTTTTCATCATAATTTGGATATCTGGCTAATATTTGCTTTTCTCCATTGATAAACAATTGGTCAAAATCAATTTCATCTTTAACATCAGTGACCCAAATATTTGAATTAAATTTTTTCCAGCTTGCACTTAGGACTGTTGAGCCTTTAATACTTACCTGTCGTGAATCTACACCGACAATTGAAATGTCGTTGTGTGCAGGAGTGATTGACAAAGGCGATGAAAGATGAAAATCTCCTTCTAATAACAGAATGGTAATGTTCTTCTTAGTTTTTGTTCTTAATGCTTTTGCTTTTTCTAATGCCTTATCTATGGTCCTAAAAGGATTCTCTTTAGTTCCGATATTTTCATTATCTCCCTTCGGGCTTACAAAGATATCAGTTTGTATACCGTTACAACTGAATAAAATGAATACGGATGAAATAATAAGAAGTATGTCATTTTTAACATTCATTGTTTTATCGTATTAGGTCGAGTGATCTTTTATTCACCTATATAAATAGCATATCCACAGGTTTCAATAATTGTTGTTTCGCTTGATGATTCCTTCAGAATCTGCATCATAAAGCTTCAATATATGGATAAAATCCACTCTGGTCCATTTACTACGATAAAGACCGTTCAGTTGTTCAGTATTCATTTTTTAGTTTTTCGACTTTTCTGCTACTACTCTAATTCTTTTATAGTCGGCAAACCATTTTCCATTAATCAGGCATTTCCCTTTTACTCTTGCTTGGACTTCATCTTTGATCTCGATGATATGCTTTTGATTCACTCCTTTTAAGAATCCACTCGCAAACATTGAAATCCAATCCTTTATGCCCGTTTTTTGGTCTGTAAGTTCCGTAGGCCGGTCGTAATGTTGGGCTAATAGTACTCTAAATCCCACAGATTCTAATTCAGTTGAATATTCTCCAATAGAAGGGAAATACCATAAATTTAATTCTGCTTGTTTGATGTAATCTCTACTGCGCAAAGAATCCCTTAATTGGCTGACAATGGTGTGCACATTGCCTTTTCCTCCGAATTCAAGCACGATTTTTCCGTGGGGTTTTAAATTTTCAAACATACACTTGATGGCATTCCGAGGGTTTTTAACCCAATGCAGGGTGGCGTTCGAGAAAATGGAATCGAATTTATCATCGAACCAAAAGTTTTCAGCGTCACCCACATGAAATTCCAAATTGGGAAATTTTGATCTGGCCTCTTTTATCATTTCGGAGGATTTATCTATGCCAATTGTTTCTTTGGCAAATTCATTTATTTTGAACGTTAATTGGCCGGTCCCACAACCTAAGTCCAAAATCCTTTCATTCATTTGTGGGTCAAGTAACTTTATCAGGTTTTCACCATAACCATAAACAAAAGAGTGCTTGTCGTTGTAAAGCGCAGGATTCCATTTGGTACTCAAAATGCTAATCTTTTATTTGTTTTCCTCCGCAAGGGAACTCAGATCTTTTATACTCGCCGAAAATAATCATTACCGGCGGCTTTGGCAGCTTGAGGTCGGAGATTTTATTTGAACTCATCAATTACTCAGAGGATGCCAACATCAACGGCAACATGTTCTGGAGCTTTTATTCATTAAAATACCTTATATAGATTGATTCCTTTCTTTTGGCTCAAAATTGAAACCTGGCATTTCATACTTGGCAGGTAATTGGCTTTTATAACTTACGAAACTGGTGATAGTGAAGTCGATATTCATGAACTTATATAAATTATTAGTCAATGATAGGATTAAATGTCTGCCAATATCGAATACTCCAGTTTATATTATCCACTGAACGTTCGAATTAGTATTAAACCACCCAAGGCTATTATTTCAGCCTTCACCGAGTGTTTTGAAACTTGATTTGTTTAGGTAAAAGAATATAGGTATTTCTCATACGGTACATTGGACATTTACTCTTTGTGTTTTCTGGGCTATTTTATTGATTGTTGCATTACATCTTAAAGTTAGAATCCAATATAGGCATTCATATCTATCCAGAAATTTCTTAAATTTAACATTGTACTATACAGTTGTATTATTATCAAGCCAATTGTGTTTCAACCAATCTTCCAACTTTGTAAGATTTACTTCCGGGTACTTCTTCTGTAAAGCAGTTATATCAACATTATAACCTACATTGTTGATCCAGCGAAACATTTGATGCAGCTCCTTCCCCATAAATAACCTAACAATTAGCATTGGAAGCTTTTTATAAGAAACAGGTTTGCCCAGCAATTTACTAAAGATTTCAGCAATTTCCGGGTTGGTTGGCTCATCACTGGCAATATCAATTTCCTGCCCCATAAATTTATCCGGATTTTCAAATGCTGCTGCTGCGAAGGCTCCAATATCGTGTGCTGGAATCAGTTGAATTTTTCGGTCACCTGCTACTAAAATTATTTTTTCTTTAAAATCCATATTTTTCTCTTAAAAATATTGATGTTTCAAATTGGACATATTAATTCTTACCTCATATACTGTTTACTCGATAATTTCTCGAAGAATAGTTCATTTCAATAAAACTCCATCTTGTAATTCTATTATTCTGTCACAATTCGCCGCAAAGTCATCATCGTGAGTTACCGCAATGATTGTTTGTCCTTTTTCCTTGCAAATTTGTTTAAAAATATCAAAAACGATATCAGCATTTTTACTATCCAAATTTCCAGTAGGTTCATCTCCCATGATTATGGTCGGACTGTTAACCAAGGCTCTTGCTATGGCGACTCTCTGTTGTTGGCCTCCTGAAAGTTTATTTGCTGGTTTGTTTTCTTGCCCTTTTAAATCCAATAAATATAGATCTTCCAAAGCCTTTTCCCTGATTCCTTCCAAGGGTTGCTCACCAAGTTTCATTGCCGGGAGCATTACATTATCCAAGGCCGTAAATTCAGGCAATAAATAATGAAATTGAAAAACGAAACCAATATGTTTATTGCGAAAAGCCGCTAGTTCGTTTTGATTTTTACCTACAAGGTTGCTTCCATTGATAGATAATTCTCCTGTAAAATCAGTATCCAGTGTCGAAAGAACATATAACAAGGTCGATTTTCCAGAACCGGATTTACCGATAAGTGAAAGAAACTCTCCTTTATTGACATCGAAGGAAATATCTTTCAACACCTGAAATGTTTGTGGCTCGTGAAAGTATTTATCTATGTTCCTGACCGATAATGCTAAATTTTCCATATTCTATCCTCTTATAATGGCTACGGGATCTACTTTGGATGCTTTTCTTGCAGGAAGATAGCCCGCGACCATAGTGATGATGAGTCCAAGCCAAAAGGCAAAAACATATTCTTTCCAATTAAATAGCATAGGTAGAGAGTCCATTGCCATCATTTTAAAAGGGATATAACTCAACACTTTAGAAATGCCAAATCCCAACAGAACACCAGATATACCTCCCAAAATGCCTATCATCATTGCTTGCATTAAGAAAACTTGTACCACGTCTTTCCCTCCGAAACCCAAGGCTTTTAGAATGGCAATGTCTTTCATTTTTTCATTTACGGTCATATTCATGATATTGTAAATACCAAAACCTGCTACAATAATGATAACGATAGATACAGCTAATGCCAGGATTTCTCTCAAGGTGTTGACAGAAACCAATTGTATGTTTCCTTCTTGCCAATCCTCTGTTTTATAAGGAACAATACCCTGTAATGATTCGGCAATTTCTTTGGCCTGGTTATAATCGGCAACATTGATCTGAATATCGGTAGCATAACTTCTGTTCTTGGAAACAAGTTGCAGTGCCGCAGCCTTTCGGATAAATGCCTTGGAATCGTCAATAGTTGGAAATCCCGTTTCTATCAACCCAATGATCTTGAAATTTTTTGTAACGTTATCGGAGGTGTTAACAGTAAGGTTATTTCCCGTCGTAAGACTTAGTTTTTTGGCAAGGCCGGCGCCAATAATGATATTGCTGCTACTGTATGCCAGTTGCTCCCAATTATCCTCATAAACATAGTCCTTGATATTGAACATCTTATCTTCATTTTCAACATCTACACCGGAAAGCGTTCCTCCCAATTTAACGGAGCCGTTCCGAAATGTACAATTCATATTAATTTGGGTGGTAATGGCGGTAATTTGCGGATTAGACGCCAAGTCGTTCGCTATTTTATCTGCATTTTTTATCCCTTCCGTATATTGTATGGCTTTGGCATTCCTGACATTTATTAAGGTGTTTCTTTTGGGTGGAATAATTGTGAGAACTTCTGTTTTCACATCATTATAAATATGAATATGGGCCAGGGAAGTAAATGCCATTTCCGTTTGTATATTGTTGGCTCCTGCCATAAAACCGGTCATTACAACGTACATTGAAACTCCAAAAGTCACACTAAGCATTGCTATTAACGTCTGTTTTTTTCTTGAAGTGAGATGTGCAAAAGATATTTTTGAGTTTGTCTTGGATACCATATTGGTTTTATTTTTTCGGTAAAACTAGCTCTGTGCCCTCGTCTATTCCTTCCAATATCTGAACCCACTGTGCATTTCGGATACCTACCTTTACCTGGATTTCCTCATTGTTTGAAGTCAGAAGTTTATCTCCATTCATCAAATATTTTCTGGGAATAATCAGGGCGTCTTCCTGTTCATCGATTACTACATTCGCCTGAACTTGTGTACCTGAGCGTAGTCGGGGAGTTTTATTACTGAATTCTACTTCGATTACGAATGATTGCTCCTGCACATCGAAGGCGGGATGGATTTTTGAAACTGTAGCTTGATAGGTTTTATCTTTTTCAGTATTTAAAACCAATTGCACTTTTTGCCCCGTTTGTACTTTATTGATATCTTCTTCGGCCACATGAAGTTTGGTAATTAAGTCCCCTCCTCCGACGCGTGCGATCATTTCACCTTTTTTTATAAGTTCCCCTTTGTTTTTGGTCATTTCGAGCACATAACCTTCGATCATACTTTTGAGGTGGCAATCCCCGAAATAACTTTGTTGGATATCCAATTGATTTTTAGCGTTTTTAACGGATAAGCGTAAATTGTTTTCCAGGTCGGTCAACGATTTTTCCAAATTACTTAATGTGACCTTGGCGTTTTCATATTGTAATTTTGCCTGGTCAAAGTCCTGCTGCGATATCGCATTGGTCCTTATTAATTTGGAGTTTCTTTCATAATTTTTTTTATCCAATTCAAGCGTTGCCTTGGATTGTTCGATTTGGTTTTTGAGCTGAACAATTTGAGGGGAAGTGGGGTCGGCCTTTGACAAAGCATCCTGATAATTGATC
This sequence comes from Saprospiraceae bacterium, assembly GCA_965223405.1. Classification (GTDB taxonomy): domain Bacteria; phylum Bacteroidota; class Bacteroidia; order Chitinophagales; family Saprospiraceae; genus CBDCWO01. The sequence continues at coordinate 7,127,138 of CBDCWO010000006.1, read as the reverse complement.
ATAGCGATTTTCGCTTGCAAGGATTGCACGTTACTGGACAATTCAAATAGTGCTTGGTTTAAGGTGACCGTATCCCCTTCTTCTACATAAGCTTCCACCATAAAACCTTCGGCATTTGCCGTGACCCAATATTCATCGGAATATTCCACATAGCCACTCGCAAAGACTGCGTCTATTATGTCTTTTCGATCAGTATATGTTTTCTCTTTCCTATCACAACTTGTTAAGAGCATGGTGGCTATTACTAGGTATAAACTTATATTTTTCATTGTTCTTTAGGTTCGTGAAAGAATGGTTGCATAACTTGCATAAAAAGTAGAAAGTGCAATGAGATAGTTCGATTCGGCTTTCAGGTAATCTTCATACGTTCTAAAATGGGTGTCCAAGGAGATTACTCCATTGTTGTATTTTTGAAGAGATAGCTCCACATTTTCTTTGTAAAGCTGGTAGTTCCTTTTGGCAAGGTCGAGTTGTACCAGTCCGCTCTGATGATCTTTTAATAATTGGTCATCTGCGTTTTGGGATTTTTGGCGTTCGTTAAGGATTATTTGTTCGTTGATCCTGTCATTGATTTTGGCAATTTCAAAGTTGCCCCTGTTCTTGCTTATATTTAAAATAGGAATGGAAAGATTAAGGCCGAAACTTATGTTGGGATACCAACTATCACCTGAGAATTTTACTCCAAAATCATCACTGAACTGTTGAGCCCCAATATACTGGATCGCAGTGAGTTTCGGTAGAAAAGCCGCTTTTTTCAATCGAACATCCAATTCAGATTGTTGTTTTTGCAGATCGAAAACCATAAGATTATTATCTTCTCCTAGGTCTTGTACGAAATCGATTTGGTTACTTTCTATATCGATGTTTTCTGAAAATAGTAAGGTGTCATTTGTTGTTAATTCCAAAAGGGTTCTGAGTTGAGTGATATAGGTATCGAACAAATTTTGATTTGTTTTAATGGTCTGGCGTATATTATTAACCGTAATTTTTGCCTGATTAAGTGAAGGCAGGTCAATAATCCCTTCTTCAAAATGCTGTTGTGTTACCTTCAAAATATCTTGTGAAGAACTAAGATTTTCGTTGTGGATCTCTAAAGCGTGTTTTACGACCAATGCACCATAGTAGTACATTGCTGTTTGTTCTTTCAATAATTGCATGTACACATCTTTCTCGGCAGCTTGTAACTCGGCATTGAGCTTTGATAATTTAACTTCCAATTTTCTTTCAAAATTCAACAGGTCCATACTAGTGGAGATTCCAGCAGTATAGTTGTATTTTGTGCCAAATTGGACATTTACGTTTTCGCTCGCTTGCCCAAATAATTCCCCGGGTAAGACAGAAGTTTGTCTCTCAATATTATCTACATAATCCAAACTTCCTGAAAATGTCGGTAAAGCACTCCTTTTCTTGTTTTTATATTCCTGTTGGATTTTTTCTTGTTTAAGCTTGTAAATTTTCAGATCCGGATTTTTTTCCAAAGAAAGGCGGATAGCATCTTCAACGGACCCAAACTCTATGTTCTGTGCTTTCAATTGGAAAACATTTCCAATTAACACGAGTATGATGAAATATTTTGCGATCTGGTCCATTTGATTGTTTTTGTAAAGAATCTCGTTTTAACGCCTAACATTCGAATACAAGATTAGTGACCTTTTGGCTGCGGCAAAAGGCAAACATTCGTGAATTGAACAGAATCAAGGGCCAATTGAACAATAGATTATTTGAGATTTTCAACCTACTCTGGGAAAGGAGTCACTTTTAAGCAACTTATAATGGGTTTTTACTGAAATCAGTCTATTCCTTTGTGGATAAGAGCTTGAACTTATTTAAACTTTGGTTTTGATGTCAAAATCAGTCAATTTTTTCTTTCACCCAACCACCATTTTGCCCTAAATGGTTTTTTGACCAACCCAAATTTTTGAATTGAATGGGTTTCAATATGCGCTACTAAGTCTTCAACCGAATCCGTTATGAACAGTAATTCCATATCTTCTGGGCTTATGCTTTCATTCTCTTTCATTATTTGAATATGTTGACACAACTCCTTATGGTACTCGGAATCAAAAATAACAATGGGAAAATCCTGGATCATTTTGGTCTGGATCAAAGTAAACGATTCGAAGAGTTCATCCATGGTGCCGACTCCTCCGGGCATGACCACAAAGGCGTAGGAATATTTTATCAACAAAAACTTACGGACAAAAAAATACGGGATGTTAATCCATTTGTGTAGATAGGGGTTTGGTTTTTGCTCAAAAGGAAGTATGATGTTGCAGCCAACAGAATATCCGCCACTTTCATAGGCTCCTTTGTTTGCCGCTTCCATTATGCCTGGTCCACCACCTGTCATTATGGTAAAACCAAGTTTGGATAATTCTGCACCAATCTTTACGGCATTCTTATAATGCTTGGAATCCTGTGTAAAACGTGCCGAACCAAAAACGGTTACACATGGGCCAATGAAGTGCATTTTACGAAAAGCTTTAATAAAACTTAATTGGACCCTTAAAGTGAAGAGCAGTTCTTTGAATCTGGAGAGGGGTCCTCTCATAAAAAGAGAATCATCCGTCTGTAAGCGATACTTATTGTTGTCATTTACCACTACACTCCTTTTTTATGACTAGTAAGGCACTTATCACCATTACATAATTCCCAGTATGTCCAAATGTTTAGTTTGTATACAAAGTAAGAAACCTTTCGGCATTATCTAAAGGCAAATGTTCTAAAATTGAATAACAGGTCACTTGGGATTTTCAACCCACTCAAGAAAAGAAGTAACTTTCAGGCGGCTTACAATAGGTTTCTTTGTAACAGGGATTGTAAGGTTTACAATGACCTTCCTATTAAAAAAGGGTTCAATGTCTTTGATCGCTTGGCGGTTTATGATCATTTGACGGTTGATGCGAAAAAAGTTTTCAGGAGAAATGGCGTCTTCAATCTCATTAATAGTTTTAAAAATGGCAGATCGGTTGCCGTTGAATTCATGGGCGTAAACAACTTCGTGTTCCAAGTGAATAAATGCAATATTTTCTACTGCCAAAGGAATCATTTTTTCACGAGATCTGACTATAAATGAGTTTTGATAAGATTTTTTAGTTGGAGTTGTTTCTTGAATGCATTTGTCGATGTCGTTAAAAGAGGATTTTATTAATCCCATTTTAGAAATTGCTGCCTCAACGTCTTTTTGTTGAAAAGGCTTTAAAATATAATCTATACCGTTGCTCTTAAATGCTTTAAGCATAAACTCATCAAAAGCGGTACAAAATACTACAGGTTTCGTTACTTCAATTTGATCAAATACCTCAAAGCATTCTCCATCGGCCAACTGAATATCCATAAAGATCAAATCCAGTTTTGATTGATTTCTTGTTAAATATTTAACCGTGTTTTCAATACTTTGACAAATATCCACTACCAGGCATTCCTCATTTTCTTCAATAAACTCTTTGAGCAGTTCGGCAGTTTTATTTTCGTCTTCTACAATTAAAATATTCATGGTTAAAAGAATTTTAGTGCTACTGAAAATTCTGTATCACTTTCTTTAATGGTAAGACCATCTGCAATACCCATTAGTTCGTAGCGGCGATATAAATTTAACAACCCTGTTCCGGTAGATTTTTTTTTCAAGATTTTGGGTTGTCGGTTATTTGAAACGGTAATACTCGTTGAATCGCTTTGAGAAATGCTTATATGTAAGGGCTTTTCATCAGAAACAATGTTGTGTTTGATACAGTTTTCTATCAATAATTGAAGTGAAAAAGTAGGCAGCGAGTAGAATAAACAATCTCGTTTAACATTGATTTCAACGTTCAAACTGCTCTTGAAACGTTTTTTTTGAAGAAATAGATAAGTTTTTGCAAATGCCAATTCATCTTTAAGCTTTGCAGAAGACGCTGAGCTGTTCGTTAATATGTTTCTATATAAATCGGAGAGTTTGATTACGTATTCTTCCGCAGTAACTACATCTTTTCGTATTATCGTTTGAAGAGTAGTCAGTGAATTAAATAAGAAATGAGGGTTGAGTTGTTTTCTTAGACTATCTAACTCTGCTTTATAATTTTCAGTTTTAAGCTGAAAATTCTCTATGATAAGTCTTTCATTTTTCTTTTGAGAAATGACAATGCTTAGAATGCCTAAAATCAAAATAGTTGGTATTAATACTCTCAAAATAGAAAAGAAAATTGTCTGATTTGGTTCACTAAATACAATATGCGTGATAACACTATATATACCAATCAGAGTTATATTTATCAAAACTATGAGGCTCCACTTGAAAACGATGGTTTTTAAATTAATGAACCAAATGCTCAATAGCATTAATGTAAAGAATATCATTTGAAAAAGAAGATGTTCAATTTCAATTATTGGCGATTGATTTGATCTAACAATACCTATTACGGCTAAAGTAAGGGCCAATATATATGGGATATAATTTTGAACGTTATATAGTGATTTTTTATCCATATAGGATACTTTTTTTTGCATGCAGAGAACTCAAAAAACTGCTATGGCAAAGGACTGCATATGGCATCTACAATATGCAGTTCAGCCTGCCTCTGGGAGGCAGGTTGGATATTATCTATTTTTAGGGAATCCCTGTTCATTTCATTCCTTCTTAAATCCTATAAATCGGGTTCTAATATGGGAGGTAAATTACAAAAGTATTTTAGATCTCCTTACTTTATAATCGGGAACTAGAATTTAATTCAATTTGTCTGGCAGATCCTGATTTTTTCTTACTAGAGCATTTGAATATTGTATGCTTGGTATGTCTCCTGAACGATATCTTTGGTCTGTTCTTCATCTTTCAATAACCAATATGCCATTTTGAATACTGACTTGCCATGATTCTTCCAGGGTACTTATGTAGACTAAATCATCCACCATAATCATATCACGAATAAGATGTGAAAACATTGCAGAATTTCACAACAATATTTTATTTTAATACTGTGAAATGATAAGATCATGTTCAAGATCCATGACTAATCGTAGTTAAATTGGTCTTAAGCATTCTAGACCTCGAAAAAAATCTGCTTCATTAAGTAAGGTTCTATAGGCCAATTTTCTTTTTTACCTCTTCCTACTAAATAATTGTTGTAAGTGAGGTTTTAGGTTGGTTGGTATTCTTCTTTTTATTGATTTAACATTTGCAATTTATAGCTGAGGGGTAAGTCCAGCTGCTCTACCTTTCGTAATGTTCCTCCATTCTTTGAAACTAGGTCAACTCGGCTCCCATAGTTCAATTTTATTCCCTTCAGCATCCATAATATGTACAAACTTTCCATAATCATAGGTTGCAATACGGTCAAGTATCACCACACCATTTTCTTTAAGTTTTGCTACTAGTCCTTCTAAGTTCTGTACTCGATAGTTAATCATAAACTCCTTTTTGGAAGGTGAAAAATACTCATCCCCGGTTTTGAAGGGTTTCCATTGAAGGGAATTTATCTCGTCGGGTCTATCCAAATTTCTGGATTCAAAACTTGATGAACCCCATTCATTTATGTCAATTCCTAAATTTTTGGCATACCAATCTTTTGTTTCCTCAGGATTTTCAGTAGCAAAAAAAATGCCCCCAATTCCGGTTATTTTAGGTTGTAAATCATCTAATGAATCATTTTTAGTCGTTTTCATTTTAACAGATTTTGTGGTCGGACTTGACCGTTTCTTTAAGTAGTTTTCTAATGAGCTTAAAATCAATTTTATCAGGATTGGCAAAGCGAATACAGCCTTTTCCGTGGTTGGTTCCTTGTAATAAATTGCTATTGGTAAGCATTACATCATGCTTTAAAATATATACACAGATATGTTGTTTTTGGCTGGCAAAAGCAACTTCCACCTGGCCATCTTTTTTATATGAAGGCATCTTGTAGGCCATGGTTTCTTCATAACCCATGAGTTCTTCAGTGCAAAGGGCTCTCAGTGCTTGAAGGGCATATTGTCTTTCAACTGGAGCTTTGTGTAAGTATTGAGTTACTCTTTTTGATTCATTTTTCATGTATTACGGTTTTAAATATACACATAAATGTTTTTGTTCTAATTGTTTTTGACAACGGTAGATGACGATGTGAAACATTTACTATTGAATTTGATTGATTAGTAAGTTAATCCCTCAAAGAGTCAAGAATGTAGTTTTATTATTCAAATCTTTATGTTTGTAACAGGGTAAATGTACTTCGTCTTGGGTATTGGTTCTTTACAATTCTTGCGTTTTACGCATGGATTTATTGAATGAACGGTTGAATTTAAAGAACTCCATATGAAGTCACCTCTGTCCTTGGCTGAGCTATTCTATTCGTTACAATTGACTTGGATCAATTTCCTCTTTTCAGAGCATCGTGTTAGCATTAGTCCCAATGCACTTTTTAATAGCCATGAATTAGCTTATGAATCTAGGAATGCTGGTACCTGGTAAAGCTCACCTAACAGGTAGTACCCTAAACGGGGGCGGTGAAGAAAATGGCATTATTTGTTTGGATTTAACTCTTATTGATCAATCGTATGCAACCCTAGGTACCACTTGGTATCCCCTAGGAACCTCTCCGTGGTACATATCACCGAGGCAGAATCGGAATATTGATAGGCCAAAGGGATTAAAACAGTTGATAAATTCGTTTAATATCTAAATGCCCTACAGGATAAGTCACATACTAATCGATTTTTTTTGCCAACTTGTCTAATGCGCTGAGTATAATACCATGAGTTCGTTTTAAAAATTGTAAATTTCAGGTACAAAAAATTGATTTATGGGATTTTTAATAGTTATTATAATCATTGTAGTTGTTCTACTCCTGTACTTAGTTGGAGTTTACAACAAGTTTGTTCGTAAACGTACTATGATGGAGGAAGGTTGGAGTGGCATTGATGTACAGCTAAAGAAACGTCATGACTTAATACCCAACCTGGTCGAAATGGTAAAAGGATATGCTAAACATGAGCAGGAAACGCTCAATAAGGTGATTGAGGCCAGAAATGTGGCCTTACAAGCCGAAGGAATAAAGGCACAAACTCAAGCTGAGAATCAGCTTAACTCAGCACTGGCCAATGTATTTGCTCTGAGCGAAGCGTATCCGGATTTAAAGGCCAATACCAACTTTCTTCAATTACAGCAGCAACTTGCTACCATCGAAGGAGATATCGAAAAAGCAAGACGATACTATAATGCCACCGCACGTGAGAACAACATCATGGTGGAGTCATTTCCCAGCAATTTAATCGCAAATGCTTTTGGATTTGATTTGGGTGATTTCTTTGAAATTGAAGATATCAATGAACTAAACGTTCCAAAGGTTAAGTTCTAAATCGTGGTATCTTTAAATCGATATTTTCATGTGGGATTATTCCGCTTCAAATGCAATTTATAGACACGGGTAGGATACCATCTGCATTTGATTGTCGATTGGTATTTAATAGTATTTCAGAAAAAATCTCGTTCCTTACCAATTGCATATCGAACAATGAGGATAGGGAATAAATAACAGACCATCATCTTGTGTAATACGCCATTGGAATTATGTGTGGAACTATTAAAAAACTTCAATGAAACCTTTCCATTTTAGTACAGTGAATCAAGTTCTATTTATATGTCTGATGTGTATTTGTTGTCTTGGAGGATCGGGTTATGCACAAACTGAAAAGATCCTCAACTATGATATTCAAATCGAGGTCCATACCGACCGGTCAATCACGGTAACAGAATATATAGAAGTAAATGTCACGGGGGATCAAATCAAACGTGGTATCACACGGAATCTGCCGACCAGACGCAATTTGAATGAAGAGTCGGTTAAAATGAAATACCAGATTATAGAGGTAAAGAAGAATGGAGCCACAGAACCCTATCGTAAAACTAGTGAACAAGGGCTCATGCTGTATTTGGGTCAAAAGGATGTACTTCTTGACCCAGGAGTGTATCAGTATAAAATTAAATATCGGGTCGCTGATCAAATTGGATTTTTTGATGACTACGATGAAATATATTGGAATGCGATCGGTAACGACGTTAAATTTGATATAGAGCAAGCATCCTGCCGCATCCAATTGCCTGCTGAAGCAGAAATTATGCAGGAGTCAGCCTATACTGGCGCTTATGGACAAAAGGAAAAGGCTTATTCTCTATCGAGAGAACGATCTGTATTGGATTATCGAACTACCAGAGGTTTGCGACCAGGTGAGGGATTTACTGTCGCCGTAGGGATCAATAAAGACATTATTTCTGCTCCCAATATGTGGAATCGGTTAGGTACTCTGATATTGATTATTCTGGGATCCACATTTTTGTTACCGTACTACCTTTTTACCTGGTGGAAACATGGTCAGGATCCCCCCATGCCGGCATCCTATCCGATCTGGAATGCTCCTGACGATCTGTCTGCGGCTTCCATCAATTACATCCAGCAAGGAAAACATGAAAGCAAAAGTTTTACCGCCTCGATTATCCATTTGGCCATTCAGGGATATTTAAAAATAGAAGAGACGGTCAAAAAAGGATTTCTCACCAAGTCAAGACATTATCAACTGATCAAGCTCAAAGATCCTGAGGATGACATTCCAGCGGAAGAAAAGAATCTGTTAGTGGTCCTGTTTGGAGTCGACTCCCAGGTGAGTATCACTGGAAAATATGATGAGCTCATTGAAGAAGCCTATGCAAGTCACCAGGCCAGTCTCTCTTTACAACACCGCCCATTTATTCGTAAGGGGCATAACTCCAAGTTGTTAATTCCTCCCATCTTAGTGTCTTTAGCAATTGGCGTGATCGCCCTTATCCTGTGGTTTAATAGCCCATATGCCACCAGCGCCAATCTCACTTCATTAATCGCTTTCGCACCTATTGCAATTGGGAGTTTGGCATTGTATGGCTATCTTATAAAAAAGCCAAGCAAAGAGAAATTGGATCTCCGCTCGCGGATCAAGGGTTTTCAGATGTATCTTGAATTGGCCGAGTCCGATCGGCTGCGACTATTGAATCCACCGGATATGACCCCCGAACACTTCGAGAAATTGTTACCATATGCATTCGCTTTGGGGGTTGAACATCAATGGACAGAACGGTTTAAAACCATTCTCGAGAAGGCACAGTATCAACCCCATTGGCACAACAGCACTTCACCAATATATTTTTCCAACCATTTTGGCCGAGATTTCTCTCGCGGTGTCGCAGGAGCTGCTACCAAACCTTCTGACACCGGAAGTGGAAGCGGTGGAGGTGGTTTTTCAGGAGGTGGCGGCGGCGGAGGAGGAGTAGGGGGTTGGTAAGTCAATCACTGAGATTATCCCCTAGAACTAACATCGATTTATTATTTAGTTTTTAAATTCAACAATTCGCTAACTTTTTTGCTTTATTTTAAAATACCGTAAGACTGAATATTAGCTCCAATGATTCCATTTAATACTGCCATTTGGGGAAATAGGCATTATTTATACTCGAAAGTTTTAATCGTAAGCTTTTTTACTCCCTGGTATAGGCATTGAAGATTCCGCATTCTACAGTCAGTCATTTCAATCAAACGAAGTAAGTTTAAAGTCTGGGTGACCCCGGGATAATACCAAAGTTGCCCGTCGCCCTCCTAGGTATACTTGTTCGGCACAAATACCTCCCTCAGACATTACGATGAATTCTTAATACATTTGTTTGTGCAATTGAATTTCCAAGGATAAAACACATCAGGATTCCAAAAGGAAGAGACATTAACTTGTTCTTCATTATTTTCCAAATTTTAATAACCGGAATTTATTCAATATCTCCTGGACATTAAATTCTCATCTAATAGAATTTTCAAGCTTGTTTCGAAACTTGATTCCAAGTGATAACTATTTTTCAATAAAATCCGAATCGTAGTCTGATTTATCAACCCATCCTGCCTTAGGTACTTCTTTCCCTCCCATGTATCGCTCGTAATAGTTTATGTGAGGGCCATAGTTCTTATAATTGTCAAATACATCACCATACCCTAGTATTCTTGGATCTTCTTGCTCTTTCAAGTGTGAGTTCATATCTGTTTCCATTTTGTTTTTTACTTCCAAAAAATCAGGATCATCAGCCAGGTTATTTAAACAATAAGGATCTTGAATAATATTATATAGCTCTTCGACAGGCCGTTTTCCAAAATTATATTGCCAGTATTTCATAATCCCTTCTTTTCGTCGTGTATCTAATACAAAGGTCTTTGTGGGGCTGGCATCAGTATTCAAATATCCGGTTTCCGGATTTCCGCTAGGCCAGCGATCAGGCTTGAAATTTTTAAGGAATAAATAATCATGCATAACAATTCCTCGCACTGGATAGCCTTGGTCGTTTGGTCTGCCAATATCATGGCGTTCTTTTCCCACCAGTACAAAATCGCGGATGGGATTTACCAGTCCTTCTTTTTCTGAATAAAATATATCTGTTAAGCTTATCCCGGTTATCGGTTGCATGCCTGATGTCGCAGCCTCTACCCTTGCCAGTTCCAGGAAAGTTGGTGCAAAGTCGATAAAACTAACCAAATCATCCACGGTCCTTCCCGGATTTTTAATTCCATTGGGCCACATAATTGCCATGGGCAAATGGTTAGAGTATTCATATACCTGACCTTTTATCCTTGGTAGAGGCATGCCGTTGTCGGCCGTAACCACAACCAAGGTATTTTCCAACTCACCAATTTCATCCAATTTTTCAAGCATCATCTGAAGGTGTTGATCAAAATATTCGATCTCAAAAGCATAATCCAACATGTTTTGCCTCACAGTGTCAACATCGGGCCAGAAAGTGGGTACTTTATCAATTTCATCTATAGACTTTCCGCTAATTCTGGAGCCTACGCCATACTCGTATGGAAGGTGTGGTTCGGTACTGCCATACCAAAAGCAAAAAGGTAGGCCAGCCGGACGGGCAGTTAAAAATGCTTCGAAATTTCTTGCATAATCATAATTCGAAATATATTTTGCCGGAGGAGTGGTTCTAAATTCATTAAACATTGGTCCGGTTAACTCACGTGATTTTCCGTTAATTTTGCCTGGTATTCCAGGGCTCCAACCTTTGGCAACACTGCCTACCCAGTAACCGTTGTCGCCCAAAACTTCGGCATAAGATTTGAACTTTTCCGGAAACAGTGGCCAATGATTGGCTGCATCCTCCAACTGCCAACTGTTCCTCCCGGTTATTATGCATGAACGCGAGGGAGCACACTTAGAATTTGGTGTATATGCGCGCGTAAATAATATACCACTTTCTGCTACCTTATCGAACGCAGGAGTTTTTACCCAATCGCAACCATAGGCACCAAAGTGTTTCCATGATGCATCATCGGCGATGGCAAACAAAATATTTGGTCGTTTTGGAGTACTGTTTTCCGACTGGCATCCGGCTATAAAACAATATGCAATAAAAACAATCGGGATTAAGTTAATTGGTTTCATTATGATCGATTTAATTAATATTTGATTGAAGTCATTCTTTTGAACTACATCTTATTCAGAGCGTTTTTAGTCAATATTCCATCATCTGGTCAACATTGTTTCACAATTTCGCCTAGTCTGAGAATTACATATTTCCATTAATATTTTGAATTTTGTTTTGTTGTCTTTATGGAAGTTTACAGCTATTGCATTCCATTCCTGTACCACCCCTCATAAATCGTATTATATAAATAATTTATAAGGGCAATCCTTTTCTTAGGGAAATAGTAGCATTTTTCTTGAGTACATTTTTACTTTCCCGTCGTTACTGATTAAAAGATGGTATTCAATATAAAACTGATCAACTTCCGTTGAAAACTCATAGACCCCATTCTCCGGAATTGGGGATTGGAATTTGTGTAGTACCTGTTCCATCTGCAATCCCATGTCGTCGGAGAATATAAAAAAATATATATTCCTATTTTAAATAACTTGATTTCATTCTTTAATTCTTACTTTGAACTTAATTACTTTACTACAATTTAAACCTTATTAACCCCCTGGCACAGGTATTGAAGATTCTGCATTTTCCAGTCCGTCGTTCCAATTAAACGGCGCAAGTGAAAAGTTTGGGTGGCACAGTGACAGATACCAAGTACCATCCAAATCCCTTACAACTTCGGCAGCATGCCATGGATCAACCCTTTTTACTGAATTCTTTGTCTCCCAAAAAAACGGACTTTTGCTTCTGAATACTTCTTCTGCACCATTGGGCCAGGGACGAGCAGATAATAGTAAATAGAAATAATCGCCACGTCTCACTACGAATGGTGATTCCACACTTGGCTCTGAGGTGTTCTCATCGAAACAAATTTTCGGATCAGACCAATTAACAAGATCCTGACTGGTACTATAACCGACCACCCAGTTATTCGCATCTTTCATCATGCTGTAATACATTATCCACTCTTCCTTATGCCTCAAAACCATTGGGTCTTTGTTTTTCATATTATTGGTATGCTCATTGGTAAAGGCAAACAGTGGTTCTTCCGAGTAATGTTCCCATTCAAATAAATCTTTTGACGTTGATAAGCGAATTTGGCGCGGAACCCCAATGCAGGTATAAAACATGTAATACAAATCTTCGTACATAATTATATGCGGAGCCCATATATCTTTATCCTTAAACCTGAAAGATTCGTGCTTCTCCCACCCCCTCTGGGTTAATGAATCTGCTGTTAGATGAATAAAAGATTGCCCCTTCTCGATTCCGAACAGATGCCACTTTTTATCATCAGGGTTGTAAATAATGGAATGATCCACTGCATATTCCAATTCATATATAAGAAATTTCTCACCTACACTAATTGATCCTGTTGTATCTAAAACAATATCAGTTTCTGCTAGTAGACCTTTGTTGCCTTGTTGTTTGCCAATGCATCCGGCACAACACATAATAATGGCTAATCCGAATAATAATACTTTCATAATTTATCGATTTATTGTTGTCCTCCATTTATGTGACAATCGAGATTGGCAATACCCGGTTGGACTTAATATTCTCTTTTTACACCTTGTGGGAACATCATTGCAAATGACCATATGGGACTTGTTAAGAGTAACTTGCATTGCTTTAAATATAGTTGTTTAGCGACATTTCTGCTTACTCATCTACTTTGAGCTTCTCATTTTGACTATCTTTTGTGTACCTGACTACTTGGGGTTTGCCGTCACCACGAGCAATTGTTATTTCCTGTTTCCAGACTATCCTCATTTCATTTAATTTTTGGTATGAATCCGGATCTTCCGCAAGATTTGTCGTCTCATTTTGATCATTTTTGAGATTAAAAAGTTCTTCATAGATTGGTTGTTCTCCTCTTAAAGGAGATTCAATGTAATTTCTGTATACTGCTATTTCAGTATCATGTATTCCATACAGCATTGAAATATGATCTACCCCCATGCTTGCCGCAGTTCTTGCCATCATTTTTGCAGACAAGTTATTGTTGGCATAGTAGCGTATGTATTTCCACTCCTTATTTTGCACTGCCTCGCAACGAGGATGTCCAAAATGCTGCGACCACAAATTCTCGGTAAAGAGGTAGTTTCTTACGGTAGAAATTTTGCCATCCACTAAATTGTTTAATGCTTTACCCTGATATGAATCCGGAATATCAATACCGGCATAAGTAAGCAGGGTTGGTGCAATATCAATGGTTTGAGCCAATTCGTCCGTTACTTGTCCTTTGGCGCTATTTTCTACCATTGGGTTATAGATAATAAACGGAACCTTGGTACAAATCTCGTAACAAAATGCTTTACCTCCCAATCCAAACTCTCCGGAAAACTGGCCGTGATCTGATGTAAAAACAATGATGGTATTCTTTTCTAATCCTGATGATTTCAACGACTGAACAAGTTCACCAACCAATTTATCAATACCGGTGATGGTTTGCATCTGACGAATTGTACGTTCCTTAAGTGCCTTTGGATTATCCACCCAATTATAGCTGCTCTGTCTGTCATTGTAGTGATGCACACTCTCCGGCAATTTATGATGTACGATATCGGCTTTTGCAATATAATTTTCAGGCAATGGAATGTCTAGGTTGCGATACAAAGTACGATAGATTTCCGGTTCACTTTCCAGAAGTCTCATAGTGCCGGTTCCTGCATCGTGAGGAAGATTAAAATTGATATTTAAAAAGAAAGGTTTATCCTTTGGACGGCTTTTTAAAAAATGTTTTGCACCTGAAAGCTGAAATGTATTTCCCATAAAATCCTGAACTCCTTCACCTATTACTTCAACTTGTGTATCGTTCGCTGCTCCTTCAAAAATTTTATGTCTTGTTTTAGGATAAAACGATAGATGTTTGTGCCCCGCATACCAATAATCATACGACTCTTCCATTACCCCACTTTCATAACCACCATCGCCAACCGGGGTATGATTTTTTCCAATGTATCCGGTATAATACCCATTATTTCGCAATAAAACAGGATAGGACTTTTTCCATGCCTGTGGACTAACACTGGTTCCAGAATTAAAATTGACCCCATGCTTTCGCTCAAACTGACTTAAAAGTATAGAAGTACGGCTTGGAGTACAGATGGCACTTGTAACGTAGGCTTTGATAAAGAGCGTCCCTTCTGCCGCTAGTTTATCAATATTCGGAGTCTGTATCAATTTATTACCAGTACATCCAAGCATATCATAGCGCTGGTCATCGGTTAGAATAAAGATGAAGTTAGGTCGCTCCGTATTGGCTAAAAGCAGCCTGGAGAAAATAAAAAATAAACAGGTTATTAAAATTATGTTTTTCATACTTACCAATCATTTCATACTTACTTATCAAGAGGAATTTGTACATTAAAGGTGACTTCCTTAAATGGGTTGCCAGGGCTGACTGCACACAGTAAGGCTACTGGTTTGCCATCTTCAAGATACAACTGTGGACGATCTAAAAGCTTCACCTTTTGAACTTCCCCACCTTCCCAATTAATTTCAATACCTGAGACCAAAGGCTTAGCCGCCAGACTCCAATTAAGGCCATCTTCAGAGTCAAACAACAATAAAGCCTGTCCTTTATCGGTATATGCACCATGCATATCTTTTACAATAGCTCTGTACTTTCCATCCTGATACCACACATGAGGATCTTCCGCTGCGAAATTATGGTCTCCTTCAGGTTTAAATATACGCTCGTTGTACTTTTTAAAGGGACCGGTAGGACTTTCTGATGTAGCTGCACATATTACAACCGGCCCGCCAAAATTTCCCTTTATCTTTTTACCTACTGCTTTGTATATCATTAAATATCCTCCATCGGGTCCTTGAGTAACCCCGGGATTGGAGGCCATAAGTGCATCCAAAGCAGTGCTGTCAGGACTTACATCAATTACCGGCTTATCAAATCGTTTCCAGGGTCCGTTGGGGCTATCAGCAACAGCTACGCCAATGCGTTGATTATTTCGATGGGTGTAGTTTAATCCAACGTGATATTTTCCGTCACCGGTATTCCCCATATAATAGAGGTAATATTTATCACCGAATTTACGAATGTTTGGATTATGTGTACATGAGCCATCCCAATATTCCGCACCACGTGCAGGCAAGGCCACATCTTTGTGTTTAAACGGTCCAAACGGGCTGGCTGATACTGCGTGTGCTACATAGGAGTGTGTAACCCAGGCATCCCAACCATACTTCTGATGCCATGTTGAATAGAACATGTGATACAATCCATCGTCACCCTCTATTAAAGAGCCTCCCCAGACATAGGTGCTATCAATTGCAAATTTTGCAGTAGACGGCACATCCCTCATCATACTGTTTAAGTCTAATTGCTGTGGTTTTGTTTGACAGGACAGAACTGATATAGTAATAGAAACTACAAAAAAGAAAGCTAATTTTTTCATTTGTTATGTTTCCCAAGTTATCTAACTCGAAAAATTTGTATTGAGTATAGTTCGATTATAATGCAAAAACTAAGTTAGTGTTGGCCAATTAATATTACTCCCGTCATAAATACTTAGTATGTCCTTGCCCTGGCAGTAAAGATATCCCTTTTTTCGATTTCTAATTTTAACTGAAGGGAACTCTTCCCTATCTTAATCATTTTAGGCATAATTTAATTCTTATGCTGCTTCAATTAGCCTGTCAAGCCTGTCCGATAGGGACAGGCTCTTTCCGGTAGCCATAAAAAAGCAGTTTCATACATTTTGGTTTCAGGTTGATGCCGCTTCATTGTTGTTTTTGTAACATCTGCAACTAACCAACCTTTTTAAGGTTCGGTGTTCCTGCCAAAAGCTAACTCCTGAACCGATGCATAAACAGCAGAAAGTTAGGGTTAAAAGTTATAAAACAAACCGTTTCAACCATTCTTAACTGCAAATGGTGATTCTACACTGGTTCTTCCTTGTGTTCATCAAAACAAATTTTCGGATCCGGTTAACTAGTATCTAACATTCTATTTATTTCATCTTTTCTCCTGCAAACTAGGCAACATAGATGCATGCCATTCTTGATGTATACCACTTAGTTCCTCTACAATCCTAGGATGCTGTTGTGCTATATCATTACTCTCCGAAATATCTTTGGATAAATCATATAACTGCCAAAATGGTAGAGCATCTTCTGAATCTATATCGACAAAATACCGAACTAATTTCCAGTTGCCTTTACGAATCGCTTGGTTATGTACACGAACATGAGGGATACAATCAGGCCTTGATGCAACTTTTGACCAGTTTCTGTTTTCCCAACATAGCCAGGTATGAGGTTCTTCTTTAGACTGCTTTTTGAGATATTGCAGTAAATCAACACCATCGCATGCCTGCTCAAATAATTCAAGTTCTGCAGCTTTAACTACAGTTGGAAAGACATCCATGCTGCTTACCAATCCATCGTAACGACTTCCTTTTTTACATGACCTGGCCACTTCATATAGAATGGTGTTCGAATACCTCCTTCATACAGGTCAAATTTGTATCCTCTGTATGGTGAGTTATCTGCGTAGTTGCGAGAATGGTGTGCATAATATTCTGAACTGCCACCACCACCGTTATCATTAAGGAATAAAACAATGGTATTTTTTTCAAGACCAAGAGCTTCAATTTTATCCAACACGCGACCAATACTGCGATCCATTGCTGTCATCATCCCACTATATGTTTTTCTCATGGGGTGTTTCCATTTACCCTCCTTAAGTTTAACATAGTCTTTTTCTAAAGAGTGCATTGGGGCATGTACTACATTAAAAGCAAGGTAAAGGAAAAATGGGTTTTCCGCCTGTTCCATCTGCATATCCCATGTCGTTAGAGAATATAATAATTACATTTGGTTTTCGGTCGCTTTCAATATTCTGTCCTTTAATACAGGTCCAGGTGACAACAACAAAAACTACTGATATTGCCATTTTAAATTAAACTTGATTTCATCCCTCTATTTTTATTAACTAACCACGGGGCAACCTTTGCCTGAGTTTCATCTGAAATAACAAGCTTTGTTGATGAACTCAATTCAAAATAACCCTCCACAAGCTCCATCTTGTTGGGTTGTGGAATTACCGGCAAAATGGTTTCTGGCACATATCGTTGGGCGGATAAATTCAGGCTTATCGAGATAAGCGCAAGCAGTATTGAATTTCTATACATGATTTTTTTAATCGCTTATTGCTCAATTGGTGTTTCTTCACATAGCCTCTTACGCTCTGCCAATTGCTGTTTCATATCTTCTAAAACAGACTTGTATTCATTATTATAAACAAGATTCACCATTTCTTTGGGATCCTTTTTCATATCGTATAATTCCCATTTTGGTTCTTCTTTTGCTTCGTAAAAGTGGATTAGCTTATAATCTTCGGTACGCACACCATAATGCGACGGAACACCCCACTGTTCGAAATAATGATAAAAATGAGCAGATTCACGGTTTTTGGGTGTACGGCCATGGAGAATATCTTTGAATGATGTTCCCTGGAATCTTTTGTCTTCATCCATACTTGCATAATCACTAAAGGTAGGTCCGAAGTCCAGTACTGAAACAATGTCATCATTAACCGATCCTGCTTTAATTTTTCCGGGATATCGCACAATTAATGGCACGCGTAAAGACTCATCGTACATCCACATTTTGTTAAATAATCCATGGTCGCCCATGAACCAACCGTTATCCGATGTATAAATTACAATGGTATTTTCAGCCAGTCCGGATTCATCCACAAAATCCATTAGTCTGCCAATGTTTTCGTCCATGGCAGTAACCAGGCGGTAATAACCTTTTAATATACTTTGATATCCCCATTTTTTATAAGCCAATGTTCCATATTCTATCGAGTCCGGTACTTCCTCGGCAAAATGAGCAGGATCGATGGTTAAAAATTTAGAAAATACACATTCGTTATTGACAAGGTCAGGGTTCTTTCCTTCAAATTCATCATAAAAATTTTCAGGTTCCTCAAAATCAATATCTGCAAACAGCTTTTTATATTTTTCAGGATATCGATAGGGTGTATGAGGGGCTTTGTGATGAACCATTGCAAAGAAAGGTTTTGTATTATCACGGTTCTTAATCCATTCAATGGCATTGTCGGTAATCAATTCAGTAGTGTACCCTTTCTGAGATTTTCCACCTTTTCCTCCATCTTCCCATTCTTGCCCAGTTTCCTTAAAACGGGAATTAAAATAACTACCCTGGCCCGGAAGAATATTGTAATAATCAAAGCCGGCTGGTTCCGTTAGGAGGTGCCACTTTCCAAAAAGAGCTGTTTGATATCCTCCTTGCTGCATCGATTGCGGAATGGTGTACTGGTTTCTGTCAAAGAGGTCGCCATTACGTTTGTAGCCATTATGCATACTATACCTGCCTGAAATAATAGCGGCCCTGCTCGGTCCGCAAAGAGAGACTACATTAAGGCAGTTATTGAATCGCATTCCCTGCTCTGCCAGCATATCAATATTAGGCGTTTTGACCAGTGATTTCCCATAAGCACTTATCGCGCCTGTACTATGATCATCACTCATAATAAATATGATATTAGGCGCTTGCTCTTCCTGACATGAAGGGAAAAACGTTATGGATATGATTAGTCCAAAAATGAACTTGCTGTTTTTAAGTAATGTGTTCAAATTCATGTCAATAGTTTTTAAATTTCTTAATAATAATAAATATCCAATCTGTCTAAAATCTGAAAATGCTGATCAAGGCGTAATAGAAAATCATCCCAGTTTTTATTTGATTCCCTGGACCATCCCACCTCTGAAAGTGCAATTAATCGAGGAAATACCTGTTTATCCATTTCGGGCTCTATCCTGTTAATATGCGACCAAAAATTACCCTGAACACCAAGAATCTGTTCTTTATGATTTTGATTCATGTTTGCAGGTGCCGGTTGATAAGAGTAGACTTTCTCCACGGGAAGTTTTTTGTGGGGATAATCAAAATAACAATGAGTAGTTGGTGATCTAATTATATTATTACCAGCGCTAAGGACAGATTCAGAAATATCTTTTTTCCACCCTCTCCAATGCATAACAGTGGCTGTTTTACTTAATCCCCCTTCTGTTATTTCATCCCAGCCTACCAATCTTTTGTCGAGGGTTGACAAATGTCTTTCTATTTTTTTGACAAACCAGCTTTGCAATTCATGCTCATCATGAAGTCCCTCTTCCTTAATTCTTTGCTGGCATTTGTCACATTCTTTCCAATGATTCTTCGGAGCCTCATCACCACCAATGTGAATGTACTTTGAAGGAAACAATTCACTCACTTCGGTAAGAACATCTTTTAAAAACACGAAGGTTTCGTCGTTTCCTGCACAAAATATTTCTTTATGTATTCCCGGGCCTGATTTAAAGGGATGAATTTTAAATGTATCTCCTTTGCAGGACAATTCCGGGTAAACGGCAAATACTTCTGCAGAATGCCCGGGAAGCTCAATTTCAGGGATTATTTCAACATTACGCGCTGCTGCATAGGCAATCAATTCTTTTATGTCATCCTGTGTATAATAACCTTCCCTTTCTTTCGGTTCATTAAAGGAAGGGTGGAATTTAGAAGCAATTTCCGTTAGTTTAGGGTATTTCTTTATTTCAAGTCGCCACCCCTGATCATCTGTAAGGTGCATATGCAATTTATTCATCTTATAAAGTGCCAGTGCATCAATGTATTTTCTGGTAATTCGCTTATTCCAAAATGTTCTGCTGTAGTCAATCATTAAACCTCTCCACGCATATTCGGGATTATCAATAATCCGGCATGCAGGGATATTCCATGCTACAACGTCTGTTTTCGCATGTCGAAATATATCCTTTGGCAACAGTTGGCGCAGGGTTTGCAAAGCGTAAAAAATCCCGTTCGGGTGTAATGCTTCAATAAGAATCTTGTTTTGCTTAACTTCAATTGTGTATCCTTCATTGCCTAAATCCGTTAACTCATTGTTTAACTTTAGTGCAATTTGTTGATCCTTCTTTTTTGCCAGGCCTATTTTCAGGTCAAACCCTGTAGCAGGATCCAGATAGGCCTTTAGCTGTTTTGCCCGGAATTCAAGATTTCCATCATGGGTAATAATGGTATTCTCATTCAACTTAAATTGACCGTCTTGCTGTTCAAGCGTTGTGGGATAGGGTATAACAGTAAGCCTCTGCCCCTGAACGCCAATTGATAAAACGGCTATGGCAAAAATTATAATTGCTTTAATTATCCTCATCAATTTTATATTTTTAATAGTTACTTCTGAGTGTTTTTTCCAAATACCGGATGGTTTTCTCCGTAATAAATTGATTTCTTTTGAATCACTAATTCACCATTCTTTACCCACTGCTCACCCCTTATTTCAAGGTGTTTAATCATTTTAGCCCGCCACTCTTCAATTAGCGCTTTGTTTTTTTTGAATACACCTTTGGAGGCGAGATCAAATAATTCATGCGGATCATTTTGTAAATCGAACAATTGTTGTTGCCCGGTGAGTGTAAAATAGATGTATTTATACCTTTCGTCTGTAAGTGCCACCCAGGCATTATCCGGTTCATACAACTGGGCATGTTCCAAATCAAGTATATCTCTCCATGGTTTGGCTTTTAATGTATTTAACATGCTGACACCATCCATAACCTCAGGTTGTAGTAAACCTGCTGCATCCAAAAAAGTTGGCAGAAGATCACGGAGTTCAACAAGGTCTTCCCTTACCTGACCACGCTTTGCATTTAATCGCAGACTCTCCGGCCAATATAGTATCATTGGAACGCGTGCAGAACCCTCATATGGACGGCATTTTCGCCAGTAATAGTGGTCACCCATCATGTCACCATGATCGGAAGTATATACAATCAATGTATTTTCGATTTCGCCCCTTTTCCTTAAAGCTTCAATTACCCTTCCCAGTTGTTCATCAACGTGAGAAATAGTTGCATAATAAGCACGTCTTGATGACTCAATCTCTTCAAGGGGAACATTGGCAGTCGTAGGATTTCTCAATTCCTTTAACAACCCGGTTTTATTCCCATTTTTTTGTTCAGACCAACTACTTACTCTGGCTTTAGGAATATTAGTGTCTTTGTAGTGCTCCATCCATCTTGCCGGTGGATCAAACGGTGGATGCGGCCGTTGAAAAGAAACTTTTAGCAAAAATGGAGCTTCCCCGTCGTAAGTCTCCAAAAACTCAACCGCCCGCTGTGCCGTCCAATGGGTTGGATGGTATTTATCTTCGAAAGGAAAAACATCTCCATTATGGTCAGTATAACCAAGACCTGAAGCATTTAAAGATACTCCGGGCATTTGCTTCTCAAACCAGCGGGTATAATCACACTTAAGCGAGTCATTTAGGGGAATATTTCTGTTTTTCTCCAGTATGGCATGTAATCCTACACGTGATGTATACCATGCCTCTTCTAGCTCTACCGTCTGATAGCCGTGCTTATGTCGCATTGGAGTAAAATGATTTTTACCTACGGCATGGGTCCTATACCCTGAATCAGTAAACATCTGTGCCATTTCGTAAGAATAATCGACAATTGGTTTATACCCCAGTTGCCCACTCTGCCAGGGACTCATCCCGGTCAAAATACCAGCTCTTGACGCCAAACATGATGGAACAGATGCATAGGCATTTGTATATAAAACTCCTTCACTTGCCAGTTTATCAAGATTAGGAGTTTGTACCCAATCTGCTCCTTCAGCACCAATACAGTCACCACGGTGCTGGTCGCTCATTAAAAAAAGAATATTTACTTTCTTTTGCTTTTTTGTTTGTACTTGACCCTTTACCCCTTGTATATTTATAATACAACATAAGAGAAAAGCCTTGCATAAAAAATTTAAAAAGTTATGCATATTTTCATTAATTATACACTAAATCAATTTATTGGTGGAAGTAACCATTTTGTTTTGTTCTGTTTTTGATGGTTTTAATTCTTTTATTTGAACACCGAAGCAAGCGGCTTTTTCAGGTCCTTTCCTAGAAACACATCTTTCCTCCTGCTTTCAGGCGAAACTTTCAAACTAACTAATTTTCCATTTTCTACTTTTCCTTCAATAACTGTATTTTGTTTAGCAAAGAGTTTAAAGTGGCAACTCCAATCATCAGGCCAGGCGGGAAGCAAAACAATTTTTTCATTCACATCCTGCAACAACATTCTTTGTAAAGCTGTGGCTGCTACACCGGAATGTTGGACATCAGGAACTCCATCATGCGTAGATTTAAAAAAGCCTGGGAAACGTTGTTCAGGAACGGGGCGGTGCAAGGCCCAGGTTACTTCTTTTTTTGCAGAATCGGTTAAACCAACCATAGCAGCCATGATAGCATCAGGGTGCCATCCGCCACGTAAGTGACCTGGCGACCATCCAGGATTTTTAAAACGACCTTCATCAATTAAGGTTGATCGGTTTTGATAGGTTCGCTGTGCCAACTCCAGCTTTGGTTTACCGATTCCAAAAATATGGTAAGGAAATACCGAATAGAGTTCCGATACTTCCACATTTACCTTTGGCGACTTCATTACTTCGGCATTGGCCAAAATGGTTTTTCCCTGGTACTCCCAGGTGGGAATTTCAGGAATTCGGGCATATACATCCTTCCAGTATTTCCTATCTTCTTGTTTGGTTAAATGTTCAGGTAAGGCCAATAGTCTTTCAATTACACACATTAGCCCCGCAATAAATGGCATTGGATTATCAACTTTCCTGAAAGACTCCAAACAGTGTACATCAGGGAAAAATAATTTACCCTCGCGATGCGGCCAGTGTACATCAAAAAAGCGAACCACTTCTGAAGCAAAGGGAATGAGTGTATCTCTGGCAAATGCCTCCTTTTGGGTGTAATCATAATGCTCAGCCAGATACCAGGCAACTTCCAATCCGGCATTCCAGTGGGTGCGGTGCCAAACTGATTCTTGTTGGCCCGGCTCAAGTCCTTCTCGGTTTATGCCATAAACCCCGGGCGCAATAACACCCCACATTGTGGTAGATTCTCGAATTACAGTTCCATCATGATCAAATACAGCTTTGGTGTGGTCTTTCATTAGCGAAAATCCTCTCATGTATAAGTTGATAAAGGACT
Organism: Saprospiraceae bacterium; assembly: GCA_965223405.1. Classification (GTDB taxonomy): domain Bacteria; phylum Bacteroidota; class Bacteroidia; order Chitinophagales; family Saprospiraceae; genus CBDCWO01. The sequence continues at coordinate 7,103,703 of CBDCWO010000006.1, read as the reverse complement.
TGGAGTAGTCGAATTGACCGGAAGCATTCATACCATAAAACGGAAGGCGGACGTTTTGGTGCAGCATCAGGTTGCCCCACGAGCGATGGTCGGGATCGTTGTTGTAACGAAATCCGGTGTGGTTTCTCTGCGGCACTTCCGACATGGCCGGAGCAAACATGGAACCGTTCCAGATAATTGGGAATTCGCCTTCTCCTGCCATAGCATTCAGATAATTAGCATAAGCATATCCGGCACTGGTGGTATCGGCATCCGGTGTTCCGGTGATATGAATGTAACTTTTGTTCCAGAAATTATTCCACCATGAAACATGGTTTTGCCAGTCGGCCTTTATGTTTCTTTCTTGTTTTGCGTTTGCTTGTAATTCCTCAATCCATTCTTCAGCACTTTCGGTTTGAGCATTTAAAACATTTATTTGAATTTGACTCTTTTTCGCTGATTCCGATTGTAGTTCCACCTTTGATACATACGTCAGATTATCTCCGGCCACCATTGCTCCAAAAGTGCGGTTGCCCAACACATCTCGTAAGTTTTTGGGCATTGGAATTTCTAATGATTTAATGGTCCACTCGAACATGTTTGAAGAGCTGTTGCGGTGGTACCAAAGTAAAGCCCCATCGTTTTCAACAATTATATCTGCCGACTCCTCTATCCCTCCCGGGATGCCTTTCATGTTGGTCTCGCGAACTACTTTTGGCTCATTTCTCCACGAATGTAGTTTGACATTTACCTCAAACTTAGCACTTGATTTGTTTTCCAAAAGTAGAACATCATTATTTGCATCAATCCATATTTTTGAATTAAATCCATTATTGCCTGAAAGGTAAATCGCTCCCTCACCAAGCACAAGGTCTTGTTTAAAACTTTCATTAAAAGGATTGGGTGTGACAGAAATTTCAAGGTCTCCCAGTTTTAATAAACGGTGTGCTTCCGACCACGCATCGACATGTCTTAACGACAACCAGATGTGACCATCTTCTGTAACCGAAACCAATACGCCGGTTGTACCATTACCAAGTGGCATGGCATCTGAAGCTATTGTACTTTTTTTATCCCAGCTGACATTGTATTTATCAAGGATGTTGGATTGAGGGTTTTGCTCACAACTTATAAAAAGGAACAGAACAGCAATCAGTAAAAGTGTTGAATTAAATAAGGTTTTCATGCGGTCAATTTATCGTGTTACACTCCTGTTTTCAGTTTTGTATTTTTTCAATAAATCCTGGAGTTCTTTTACAATTTCCGGATGTGATTCCCAGAGATTGTTTTCTTCGCGAGGATCTTCTTTTAGGTTATAAAATAGCTTTTCATATCCGCTAATTACTTACTATTTTATCGGTGTAGTACATTAACTTTAAAGAATCACCCACAGGTGCCGGAACCCCTTTTTTCATTAATTCGATTAGCTCCGGCAAGTGTTTTTCATAAACTCCTCTTGGCGTGGTTTGATGTTTTTTACATAATGAAGAGGCCATGCCGAGGACTTCGCCCATCATTCCAGTCGTACGCTGCACTCGCACAGTACCCAGCGCAACATGGGTCACGCTTATGTTGCGTCCCGCCATCATAAGGTTTTCGACATTTCGGGAATACAGGGTACGATATGGGATCGGATAGGGCTTTATCTCTACATGTTCGGCGTTGGACATAAAAGCATCACAAGCACATTTCGTTTTTTTAGGATAATGAAGGTCTATAGTCCATGTGGTGGTAACCGATGCATCATCGAAGGCCTGGCCTTCTTCAATATCTTGTTGTTTTAGAATAATATCTCCCATTAACCTGCGAGATTCTCTTTTACCAGCTATGTAGGCAATCCATTGTAAGGAAAGGTTTTTAAATTTCTGGAACTGAGGTTCTTTACTTGAATGATGTTTTAACACGGCCCAATTGCCAAAGATGATCCTTAAGGCATAATCGCGTATGCGTTCAGTTTCGGTTGCCTGATCCCGGTCTGCACCGGTTTCCCAGTCCCAGTCGCCCTTATCGGTAGGTACGCATGTTTCTTCATTGAATTGCACCGCCCATGGCAATTTTTTTGGGAAAGGTGGATTTTCCACAGAATGAGCACTAACCCATTGCATAGAGGAACCCATTAGCAATTGGTCTTCCTTGGCCGGAGCCAAACGTTCTCCGGTTAAGGAATAGGGCTCTCTACCTTGCCTAAAGTCAGCACCGGCTGCAAACCCAAGATTACCGTCTCCGGTGCAATCGGCAAAAAGTGATCCCTTGATGTTAATGCGTTCTGATGTTTTAAGGTCTATTGCATGGATTGACGCAATTTTATTACCTTCCATTTCAACTCCGTTCATATGTGTGTTTAGGAATAGGGTAATGTTCTTTTCGGCCAATACGGCATTAAGTTTCTTGTCGTCCTCATAATTCTCTTTAGGTGCTGCGTTGTGAATTTTACGGATACTGTCTTTCGCTATGATTTCAAGAATTTTTTTACTTCTTTCTGTGTTCGGATTCTTTTGTGCGTCCCAAAAAGTCCAATGTCCTACGGGAGATATTTCGTCAACAAGATTTCCGATATTCGGATAGGGTTTTTGATGTATAAGCCCTGAAAGTCCTACACGCACCTCGGAACTATTGTTTCCGCCAAGTACCGGCCGGTTTTGAACCAAAGCCACGGTATTTCCATGCCTGGCAGCACTAATTGCGGTAGTGATGCCGGCTATTCCGCCGCCAACCACAACAAGATCGAAAGATCCTTTGTCGACGGTATTTGTTGTTCCCAATAGTTTTTGTCGAAATATAGTCATGGGGTCTAATGCATTGGGTGGAATAAAATTCGGATCATTGCTAAATAGGATGGCATCACAACGCCCGTTAAATCCGGTAAGGTCGTTAAGCGAAAGTTCGACGGTCTTTTTTGTAATGGAAATGATTCCTCCATCTTGCCAGTGCCATTCGTTCCCTTGCGTTCCAAATATCGTGTCAAGGGCAGTACCATCGATCAATACCTTAAATTTCCCCGGATAACCGATGGCTTGCATCACCGTATCATTTATGTATTGTTCCGTTTTCCAGGGAGCGGACCAATCTCTTGTTCGAACCCATACTTTATAGCCACCGGGCTCTTTGAATTTTACCGTAGTTTTTGCATCTTCCACTTTGACACCCAAGCCATGGGCCATCAAATAAGCTGAGCCCATTTGGTCAATGCTTTGTTGATCGAGTACCCAGCCACCCCAATGGTCGAAACTTTCGGACTCTACCAATACAATGGCCTTCTTCGGTTCGGATTTACAAGTGACAAACAAAAGGCATGTGAATACCCAAAAGATTTTGGTGAAATTCAAACAGTTGTCTGGTAGAAATGCGGATCGATTTACAGTATTGATCGATTGACAAAACAATGATATTCTTATTTCCATTTTATGTTAACTTAAGAGGATTTAGTTGCTTAACCTAATTTGCAACGCATTATAAAATATGATAATACAAATTGATAAAAAATATAGTCATTTAAAAACTATGTTGTTTTTAGTTTTAAGATATGTTAGATATGTTATTAAATGAATGTCATGGAAAACATTTTGTGTTTCAATTTACGGCTTTACTGATGATTTTACCGAGATTTCAAGAAATATAGAAATGAATTATTTAAAAATCAGGTGATGCTGAAATATTAACAGCTGCAATAATAGCATCCAGATATTTTTGATCGTGACATCTAAAAACCAGAAGTTAAACGAAGTTGTATCATTGGAGGTGTATTTATTGATATAAGCGGATTTAATCGATAGAAAACTTGATATAATAAATTTTTACTTCGGAGTAAATTTCGAGCGGTATCCTACCGGGACAGTCTGACACCCTGATTTCGCCTTGGAATTGAGTGTTTGAACGATAGCTTGTAATCCGATCATGAGCTACGGCTATTTTGTAAATACCTACATCTGTAGGCTCCACAGATGGGCCTGGGCCGGTTGGACCGATTAAAGCCTTATTTGTTGGCAATTGTTTTCATACCCTTCTATAATAAATCTTTATAAAGTCCTAAATAAATAATTAAAAAACCAACAGTATTGGCAACTGCGTGAGTCACATAAGCAGCTCAAATATTTCTACCGGTTTTTAAATACACCAAGCCAATTATAAATCCGTTTATAGTTGTTCCAATAATTGCATCAATACCATTGTTGAAATGTAAAAAACCAAATATAATGCTGGAAATAATCAAACTTAGTATCCATTTACTTTTTACGTTATTAAAAACTGATACGAATTGTCCCAAAAAGAAAGATCTGTAAATAAGTTCTTCCCCAAAACCTGCTGTTGTCCAAGCTACAACTAAATATATTATAAGCTTTGTGTTGTTTCCTTCTATTGCTGAATAAGCGGTTGGGACTTCTTGTACAATTCCTATCCATTCTTTAACCTGTGATAATACATAAATTCCAAAGGCTTGAATAAAGATTCCTATTATTAAACCAATAAGAATTGTTTTCCCCCAATGTTTGGGATTAAATAGACCAAGATGTTTTATAGATACTTTCTTCCATTTAAACAAAATAAAAATAGCAATTACTGCAATTGGAATACCTGCAGGAGGAATAATCTTGTCTAAAAATGATAATGATACTACTATTATTATAGCCAGGAGAATCGCTGTCATCCAAATGTAAAATATCAATGCCCATAAGCCTAATAATGGTCCTAAATCAAAAAGACCTGATTCAGCCGGTCCATTTGGAAATGTGTATAAGTTTAGGACTAATAAAGAAAGAGCTATAAGGCTACCAGACCAGCCTATAAACTTGTTAAAATTTTGACTTTTGGCAATGTTTAAGCCGAATAGAATCCAAGAGATAGTAATAAATATGTCAAATGCGACATCTAAACCTGCTTGTACCCTGTTCGCTCCTCTAAATGTTGCCCTTATTAAGGCTTTGGTTTCTTCCGTATTTGCAGATGCCATTGCTTCATGGTGCCACATAAAATTAGCTTGTTAGATTACTATTAATGAACAGGCAAGAGCACCTCCAATTATTCCGAATATATAAGCTATTTCAAGTGATGTCGTATTGGATTCAGTTCTTAAAAAACTGTAAAGTCCTATAAAAGAAATAATCCATAGCTATGGGAATGAGAATCCAAATAATCTGCTAATTGAATCCGGCAGGAATGAAAACGCTGCTGCACTAATATAGAAAATAATTGAAAGTATTCCGGCTATTGCACCAGTTTTAGCTACGGAATTGATAGAGTTATTATTAGTCATTTTCATGTTTTGTATGTTTGAGTATATGACTTCTTGAGCAAACATAAAATGAAAAATCCAAACTGAATCAACTATTTTGAGAATAGGGATTTTGACAAAAGTTTTAGGGAAATGATTCTTTTTGTGGGGATTTAATATCCCGGTTTAGGGATAAAAAAATTTAATTTATTTGAAATTATTCTTTAAAAATTTATTCACTTTAGGCAAGTACTTATTAGTTACGTAAACCGAATCTGGGTAGTGATGCAATTTGAGTATTAGCTTATTTCCGCGGTCTTTTACGGATTCTATCTTCTGAAGATTAGCAATGATTGATCGGTTGCATCATAGGATAAAAGGATACTCCAAAACTTTCTCCATGCGACTCAGGCTTGTACGGATGAGATGGCTCTTGAGTTCATTATCTTCTAGATAGAATAGTGCCGCATAATTGTCTTGAGAGTTTATGTAAACAATATTATCGGGTGCTAGAGCAATTTTATCTTTTTTATAATCGCCCGAAATTAGCATTAGGTCGTTAAGCTTTGTTCTTTCTTTGGAAAGAATAAGGACTTCCGAATACTCTTTTTTAAGCATTCGGTAGTTGAAAAAGAAAATTGTTCCCAGAAAAGGTATGATTAATAAGAAAATGGTGTTAAGAACAAACAGTGTCCAACCACTGATTGTGAAATCATGAAATCTGCCTAAAAAATTGTAGTATAAGAATACTGTGCTGCCCACAAATATAAATTCCCAAGAGAACCAAACAATCAGATGCAAATAAGTATGTTTCTTCATCACCAAAGGTCTGATAAAAAACTCATTGATTATAAAGGCCAAAAAAGAAACAACGCCTATGGAGAAAATATAAAATAGCCATTGAAGAGTAATCTTTAATTCATGGTTGTAATTATTAATTCCAAAGGGTTGAAAAACTATTAAAACTAGAACTGCAAAAAGACTTGTAGATAATGCTAAACTTAATTTGAATTTACGACTTTCAGTAAATTCAAGTTGAGTGGTATTTTTTAATAGGCGGTTCAGTATCACCATATTTAGTTCATATTCCGTAAATCACTTCAATGTCTTTTATTCATTTATCCAAACAATCTAAGAAACCAAATCTCTTTTTTTAATGTTCGCCAACGTTTAGGATAGCCGATGTCATGTACGATCTTGGAAGGATATGATATCGTTCTATCTGGTGTGTACCTTGAAAGGCTACTAATTCATTTTAGTAAAAGTACATAGAATAAATAATACTGGTTCGGTGAAAGTCTTAGCATTTCGGGATTCCAGCGATGACCGACCGATCCGGAGGAATTTTGATGGAATCAAATAAGGGAGGATCCGGAAGCAAACCTTTTGGGTGGGCTTATGCGATCCAATCATGTGCATCTCTGAAACTGAGGATCGTCTCATAATGAGAGGATATCAATCTTTCTCCAGCTTTTTCCTTAGGGCACGCTTCTGTAAGAATATTAAGTTGTACTTAGTCATCAAGAATGTAAATTACTCTTCAAAAGTGGTAAAATCCTCATGTTTGGTAAACTTGAACCACTACGAGGTTCTCCTATATTCTCTTTTCCAAAAACTACTCACCATGATTTATAACTTGTTACCAACAAGAATGGCAAAGCTTTGCTTATACTTAAATATTTACATCAACTGCGACATTTTCTCCTTGATATATCTCATTTTCAAGTGTCACCATTGCTTATTCCACTTCGTCAAATATCTAAGTCCAACATTTTGGTATAAATTAAACCCTTCCATTTCCATCCAATAATGACCTCTCTATTTTTGCTTTTCCCTAGTGGGTGAGTCGACTCCGCCCATCCCGCCTGCCAAAGTCTTGTACGGTGGCCAGGCAGGGGCTTCAACCTGCCCGCAAGCAGGCGGGCCTTGGCCCGTTGGGCCGATTGAAGCCTAATTTATTACAACACGTTTTATTCTTTAAAAATGCTTAAATCCCATTTGTCCGTCCATTTCAATTCAATCTTGTCATTTACTAAGTGGATAGGTAACCAAATATACTTACCGTCTATAGGATTTTCAGGAATCCATCGGTCGGCCATGAATATGAACGCATCCTTTTTCCCTTGGAAAGGAAGAATATAGGTGCTTTGCGAATTAAAGGTAGTTGAAGAATCTGAACCTATACATGGATTTCCAATTTCTGTCCAGGGACCAAATATATCATCAGCACTGGCTGATCTGGCAGCATTTGGAGACCACCCAGTACAGTCAGAAGCAATGAAATAATATTTCCCTTTACTGGTCTTTAGAATAGTTGGTGCTTCCATATATCTATTGCTAAAAAACCTGGTATATCTGCCAGAATGAGAAAGGTAGTCATCACTTAGTTCGGCTATATGTAAAGTACTGTTCTCTTCAGAAGAATATAGGTGGTATGCTTTTCCATCATCATCTACGAATAAATTCATATCTCGCGCCATTTGACCATTCTTATAATCTCGTCCCAAAATATTTAATGAATCTACGTGAGCAGGAAGACAACCTTTCCCTCCACAATATTTGCTTTTAATAGTATTTGATACGGGAAGTTTATGAAATTCCTGAACATTAACAGGCCAAGTACCCTTGTTGGGTCTTACTGACTCAATGAAAATAAATGGTCCTGTTGGGTTATCAGCCACTGCCACACCAGATCTTGCGGCATCATATCCCTGTAACTTTAGTTCCAAGTGAAACCACATGACGAACTTTTTTGTTTTTTTATTATAAATCACCTTAGGCCTTTCGAGAATGCATCCCTTTGAAATATCAGAGTTGGAATCCATACTATCTACTGGCAAAGCGATTCCTTCATCCTTCCAGTTATATAAATCTTTAGATGAATAGACATGAACTCCTACTTGTGCCGTATTTCCTATTTTTCCTTCAACTTTATGTTCCCCATACCAATAGTACGTTTGATTAAAAAACATGATGCCTCCTCCATGAGCATTAATATGAACATCATTATTGTCTTTCCATTCTTGTCCTGGATTGAAAGAGTTATAACTTGTTTTAGAATTATTACAAGAAAACAAAAGAGTCAAACCCAGAGTAAAAATTGTTATTCGTTTCATCTATAATATAATTTTTCAAATGTGCTGTAACGGCAGTCTGTCTAAAACACTCTTTTAAATTTAGACAAATGTGTCTAAACTTGGCGGTTTTGTTATGTCGATTTTCTATTGTATTGAAGTCATTTAAAAACATATCTTAAAACTAAAAACAACTCATTGAAAGCCATATCATCACGATTTTTGATTCCCATAGCTATGTCTATGAAAATAAAAAATCCCTTCGATCTGACTTTCAAGCAGTTATTTTTAAAATTCAACATAGTTTTTAAATGACTTCATTGAATATGGGTATACCTGCTATCATACCCCACCACATATGATGTAAACATTTTTCTATTTTTTGACCAGTTTTTATCAATTCTTCCAGTAATTCATTAAATGATTAATTGAAATAGACGGAGCATGTTGTAATTCGATGAAAGACCTGTGCTTAATTTAATTGGAAGGGAACGAGCTAACTCCATGAGGCAGCTCCTTTCATGGGCGTATCTTTCTGATATCAATAATTTTTAAATTGGATTCTTAAGCCTCTTGAATAAATTTCAGATCATTCGTAAAATATTCTGCCATACCATTAATTATATCCAACCCTCGATTCATTGCAGTAAAAAATATTTCCTTTTGTTACTGGTCAAGAAATGATTCCAGAGACACCATACCATAAATAGAACACTCAAGAGTAGATCTAAATAATCACTTGCTATGCCAACTGCACTAAATATAGGGATACCGTTTTTAACTCCATCTGAATATTCATCTGTTTCAAGTCCTAACTTAGAACTATCAATTATTTCTCTGATATTATATTTTAAAGAATGCCTGACTAAACCATTCGCAACTTTTCCGTCAATTTTCCCAATTTCATTTTCACAATAAACTATTGCATTTTTTTTCATGAGATATTTTTTCACTAATTATTGAATTGTCTTCTTTTTTATCATTCCTCCTTTCAGATCTCTTACGCTATTCATGACGATAAACGCAACGGGATCTATTTTTATAATCTCATTTTGAAATTTGCTGAGCTCTAATCGGGTAATCACACAATAGAGAATACTCTTAGTGTCTGGATTTTCTCCACTTTTTCCAAAACCTCTTTTTCCCTGATAAATGGTTATTCCTTTTCCTAGTTGTTCGGTGATCATCACTCGAATCTTTTCATGATGAGGGGATATGATCGTTACCCCGATATATTCTTCTACCCCTTCAATAATGAAATCCATTGTTTTTGATGCCGAGAGGTAGGTGAGGATAGAATACAAAGCAGCTTCAAGAGAAAGGAGAATAGCCGCAGCTAAAAAAATAAGGATGTTGAAAATAAGGACGAAGTCACCTATACTTAGGCCTGTTCTTCTGCTAAAGAAAATCGCCAAAACTTCTGTTCCATCTAATACACTACCTCCTCGTACTGATAATCCAATTCCTGTGCCCAGAAAGAAACCTCCAAATACAGCCACCAACAGCTTATCAGAAGTGATGATAGGATAGTCAATTACCGCCAAAGCGATAGCTAGCCCGGTAATGGCAACAATACTTTTAACTACGAATGATTTATCTATTTGATAATACCCAAGAATAATGAATGGTATATTGATTACAACGATCAATATGGACAGAGAATAATCAGTAAGTTCCATGAGTAAAAGCGAAATTCCAGTCACTCCACCATCAATAAATCCATTAGGTAATAAAAACCCTTTTAACCCGAAACCTGCGGCAAGAATACCAAGGAAGATAAAAATAATGTCTTTAAGTAATGTCCATTCTTTAAATCTTGGATTCAAAAGTGGCTTATGATCATAATCGTTCATACACTTTTTTATGCCGAGGTTTTTCAAAAACCAAACATACTGTGGTCAATAGAAAACCTACAATGGACACTGCGTTTTCTAATGCAATTCTCGTTACTTTTGTAGGGTCAATAACACCAGATTGGTATAGTTTTTCAAAATGTTCACTTTGTGTATTATAGCCATAATCTGCTTTACCTTGTTTTGCTTTTTCGGCAATAACAGAGCCTTCCTTTCCTGCATTTTGAATAATTTGTCTCAAGGCTTCCTGCAATGTCCGCTTAATGATAGCAATGCCTCTATTCTGATCATCGCGAGCACCTGTCAGATTTTTAATAACTGAAATGCTTCGGATAAAAGCAACACCACCTCCGGGAACTATGCCTTCTTCAACTGCAGCTTTCGTAGCACATAATGCATCATCAACCCGATCTTTTTTTTCCTTCATCTCTAGCTCCATTGCAGCACCTATCGATAGAATGGCTACACCTCCAGATAGTTGTGTGAGCCTTTCTCGCAATTTTTCCTTATCATAATCTGAGGTAGCATGCTTAATCTGTGCTTTTATTTGGTTGATTCGTATCGTAATATTCCTTTTTTCTCCTAGACTATTTATAATAGTAGTATTCTCCTTAGTGATTATTATTATTTTTGCCCTTCCCAGATCCGTTATCATTATACTCTCAAGTGAGAATCCTTTTTCTTCAGAAGCTACTGTTCCTCCTGTTAAGGCTGCCATGTCTTCCAATCTTTCTTTTCTTCGATCTCCGAACCCTGGGGCTTTTATAGCAGTAACGCTTAATGAGCCCCTGATTTTATTGATCACCAATGTCGTCAAAACTTCTTCATCTACATCTTCAGTAATGATCAACAATGTATTGCCAGATTGAGCTGCCTTTTCCAAGATCGGGAGTAAGTCTTTAAGTTTAGATATTTTTCCATCATAAAACAGCAAGTATGGGGTTTCTAATTCAACCTCCATCTTTGCCCCATTAGTAATAAAATAAGGAGAAAGATACCCTTTGTCTATTTGCATTCCCTCTACTAATATCATAGTAGTTTCGGATGCTTTGGCTTCTTCCACAGTAATTACACCATCATTCCCAACTTTTTGCATGGCTTCTGCTATCAGTTTACCGATAGTGATATTGCCATTTGCAGAAATAGTAGCCACCTGTTCGATTAAGTTTATGTCATCTCCAATCTCCTTGGATTGTTTTCTCAAACGAGTGACTACTTTCTTTACCGCTCTGTCTATTTCCCTTTTCAAATCCATTGGGTTTGCACCGACAGCTACATTTTTTAGCCCGAGTCGGATAATAGCTTGTGCAGGTACCTGAGTCGTAGTAGTACCATCACCTGCTGCTTCCACAGTTTTAGAAGCTACTTCTTTCATTATTTGAGCGCCCATATTTTCAGCAGGATGAGTAAGTTCAATCTCTTTATCAAACGTCACCCCATCTTTAGTAATATACGGGGAGCAGTGTCTGTCCAAAACTACATTAAGTCCCTGAGGGCCCAATGTAACCTTTACAGCATTTGCTAAGGCATCCACTCCTTTTTCTAAAGCGGCTCTTGCCTCCGTATAGAAATAAATTTGTTTTACCATTAAAAAATGCAGTAATTAAAAATTCCTGAGATAAAGCTGTTCTCAAAAGCCCACAACCTGGTCGGACATGATTTCTCTTTCAAAATAAACGAGTTCTTTTCGCGAAGGCTCTTCCTAGATCTTACAGTAATATATCCTATCTACATAGTGCCTAATAATCAATTTCAGGGAAGGGTTTTCTTTAGCATATACCACTTCGCCTTTTATATACTTATTTTCCATGGCATTGATAATTAATATTGATTAAAAAATCTGGCTTCACAAGATGACTTCTTCATAACCACTTTTAATAATGGTTGAGATCATTTTGAATCGGACGTTAGCCTTTATCGTGTTGCTGGAATGGGCCGGAATAATGATCGATTGTCCGACTTCCAATAAGTTGGATTTATCATCAATAATTATTTCAGCATTTCCATTAATAATCTGAATGAAGGTATCGAAAGGAGATATTTTTCCGATCAATACTTCTCCGGAATCAAAAGAATAGGCGCTGACATATCCAGTGGTTTTTCTAAGGATAGACCTAATCAATATCGAATTAGGAAGGTATTCCAGAATATCAGCAACGTTGAAGGCTTTTGAATTTTCAAATCTGAGGTTATCCATGAGATATTTTTAATAAAATCTAACAAAACTATACTTCATCACCTGTTCGCTTTTTTTTCTTCGCTTTGTGCTTTGGCAGCTCTTTTTTCTTTTAGATTCTTTTCAGGTTCTTTTTTACCTGATTTTCCTTGTTTGTTTTTCCCTTTTGACATAATATTTATTTAGTAAAATGAGTTATGCTTTGGAGTTGGGTTTAGATAAAAAAAGGACAAGTTTTGTTGTGCTTGTCCTTCCTGTTCTATTCAAAATGTTGTGGTACGATTAGCTAATAAGTACATTTTCGATTTAGTTTCGAACGAGCTAATTTCCACTTAATTTAATTAGGGGTAATACAGGCTCTATTGGTTTTTTTTAAGGATGTCAAATACTTCCAGCCTTTTTTTATCCAACTTAGATTCTATTCTGGTAAGTAGTTCAATTTCCTTATCGGTTTCGACTTTCAGATCTGAATCAGTCAGTTTTGGAAATTTTACTTTAGGAGCTTTTGGCTGATGTTCCCAGTTTCCGGTAACTTTAAAAAGCTTGCTGTTTGATTTTTTCAAATTATCCATTTTTTGATTTTAAGGATTAAAATGTTTTAATGAAGTATCATAACAAAGGTAAGGTTATGGAATTCCTAAAGCATTACACATATCAGATAAATACTTACACATATCACATGTTGAATGGTTTTCTAAATTTACTTTAGTAAATAAAGACTAAAAAAGAATGCTACAATCAAAGCTACTTCAACTAACCCTACTATTAGATAGCGTAGAGGTTGGCTTATGAACCATTCTTTTATGGTCGCTTCTTTTGACAATAGCCATAATGTGGTGAGCGATAAACAAAAAAGTGCTACCAGGAAAAGAGCGACAATTATCAATGGATGGAATGGAGAATAAACCATCCATAATATAGTAACTATCAAAGCTGAACCTCCTGCTAAATAACCTTCTGTTATAGGTCTATCCCTTAATCTAATCGTTGGCATTTTATTGATTTTATAGCGTTAAGTTAAAAGAACCTAAATCCATTTATTTTCTACATTGAACACATTTCCTGAACGAATCCAAGGTTCGTGAGGCAACATCATTAGAAATGATTGATATTTTGTACGCCTTCCTAAATAACTGAAGAGGTTATAAAAGAGGCAACTGCAAAGGAAAGTCCAAGTATAAATGTCTGAAAAGCAAGCCTAACCCACTTCATTTTATAGCCTAGGCGTTTTCCTGAATAATATATGTCCATAGCCAAATATTCCTGGAGATCCTTTTTCGAAGCCAATGTTTGTTCGAATTTTTCGAAAAAAAAAGCAGACTCCATTTTGTAAATATTGCCAAAAAAAAACGGGTTTTTGGTATGATGGTTGCCATTTACATTCTTCGTATTTTGGAACTTTGGGGGAATCAAAACAAAAGAGGAAATACACACGGTGCAAAAGCTGGTGCCAGCTAAAATAAGGAGCGGCACATACAGCAGGTTTTCCAGGATAAGATCCATATTCGATATCGCATTGGGGATCAAAAGAGTGAGCATAATAGCATTGAGGCTCAACAAAATTGCAGCCTTGTTATCGGCAATGTGAATCAATTGGACATTGTTTCGCTGGATAGTCCGGATAATATTGGTTCCTTCTTTATCGAGTTTTTTAAGTTTCTTCGTGTAATTGCTAGAAGTGATTTCGGCCATAATGAAAAGATTGGTAGATTTTGATGCAGTACTTCGCCAGCACTAATGAGAGTAATCTGTGAAATAACAAATTTCCTTGATTAATTTTTCTTTAAATCATTTACACCGATAAATGGCACGGCACCGGCACCTGTAACCTGGGGAAGTATACCATTCCATTTCTCTATTGCTTTGAGATTTGCCTCTATTTTTCGAAGTTCTATCAGATCAGGAGAAATATTCATTTTTTGCAATCGCAGCGCCTCTGCTTCAGCTGTTGCCGCTGCAATCGTCTGCTGTGCCTCCACTTTTATCCTATCGAGATCTCTCTCCGCTTTTAGTGCATTCTGTTCAGCTGTTTGCTTTGCTTCTATCGCGTCTGTAAAAATCTTTGAAAAACTAAACGAGACAATCGAAAATGCGTCCACGGATATATTGGACAGGAGTAGTCGTTTGGTAAGAGATTCTTGCATTTCCGCACTTACTGCGGGTCTTTTAGTAATCAATTCTTCCGCAGTATAGCGGGCTGACACCGCTTTCATTACTTCTTGTATCGCGGGGTCTATCATCCGTTCTTTAAATTCCACCCCGATTGTCTGATAAACCAGATTAGCTTTATCAGGTATAACGTGGTAATTGAGCGCAACGGATAAAGCTACATCCTGAAGATCAGATGATGCAGATGCAGCATCAGTCACTACCTTATGAATCTTGATATCCATTTTAATAATTCGCTGCATTACGGGTACTCTGAAATGAATTCCTTCATTCAATACCTTATCTTGAACTGCGCCAAAGTTCATGACAATGCCTCTTTCTCCTGCGCCGATCTGGACCCACGGCTTGAGAAAACCGAAAACCACTATTATTAAAAAGATGAATACCAAAGTCCTCCTTGGAACTTTCTTAAAAACGTCCAATAGCTCTTTCTTTTCTTGATTACTCATTAGTTTCGATGTTTATTTTTTGTTTTCTCGCACGCTTAGCTGCTTTTTTCTCTTTCTTGGTCATTGCTGGTGCTTTTTTGTCTGATTTATTTCCTTTGTCTTTTGACATGATGTTTTATTTTTTATGTTATGAAATGATTAATATTTTTTAAGTGAATTTAAAGGAAGGGTCATTGGGTTTAATTTTATTTTTCTGTCTGCCATTTAGTGGAACTATGCCAGCCATATCTCCAATAATATTGACCAACTCGGAACCCGTGGGAATTACAATTTTTGCATTGCCTTCTAGTGCTGTTTCCATAGCTTCTAACTTTCTCAAAAGCTGAGCATTTCCAATAAAATACTTGTCAGCTGCTTCATTGACCAGTTTTATGGCTTCGGCTTCACCTTCCGCATGTAATATTTTCGCTCTTTTGGATCCTTCTGCCTCTTTTATTTTGGCACGCTTGATTCCATCGGCTACAGTTTCGGCAGCTGTAGCGGAATCAATGGCCGCAATTTTTTCATTTTCCGCTTTTACCACTTTATTCATGGTTTCCTGTACATCTCTGGGTGGGTCAATCTGTTTTAATTCGGTACGAATTATTTCGATTCCCCAACTTTTAGTTTCCTTATGTAATGTTTCATGCAACTCCGTATTGATTTTTCCTCTTTCACTATTAGCAGATTTTAAAGTAAGGGTACCGATAATGTTACGTAAGGTGGTACGAGCTAGATTGACAATCTGCCTTTGATAGTTATTTACATCGTAAGTTGACCCTTTCACACTCTCTTCATCTGATTTTACTCTGAAATAAACCTGCGCATCTACACTTGCATTTAAGTTATCATTGGTGATTATTTCCTGAGGCTCCGCATCTACCATCTGTTCAGTTATGTTCACATAAAACAACCTATCAATTATAGGTATGATCCAATGAAAGCCTGGATCAGCTAATTTTTTGTACTTCCCCAACCGCTCAATTAATCCCTTATGGGTAGGCCTGACAATTCTAATACCAACTAAAAAGATGAATACGATCGGAACAAGAGCATACATGTAATTCATTGCCGGATTTTACTTTATTGAAAAATGTTAGTTTGAAAAGAGTAGAAAAAGAAGACAGGTTTGATAAAGCCTGCCCTCAATGTTCTCTTTTCAAATCGTTATCGTACAATCTTTTAAAAAGTTAAAAAGTACGGTTTCCGTTCAGATAGAAAACTAGGGTGTGTTAGAATGGCTTTAGTTTCTTGAGGATATCCATTACTTCTGGAAGTGTTTTGCCCAATCTGATTCCTATACGGGTAAGCAAATCATCTTCCCTTCCGAGTTTAAATGTTACATCTGCAAGGGTCAATTGTCCATATTGTTCTTTAAGTTGTTGGGTTTGCCAATCCCAATTGCCAAGAACCATAAAGAGTCCATTATTGTCTAGTGATTCTCTCATCTTTTATTCATTTATTGATTTAATAATTATCAGGACAAAGATGGAGTTATTTGACACCTAAAGCATTACATATCTAAAGTAGATTCTTACACATATCACATGTTTTCCAAATTTTTATCCCGTTTTTGTTTCAATTTTTTGTAAAAAGAAGGGGTAAGGCCTGTTACTTTTTTAAATTGGTTTGATAAATGGGCAGGGCTGCTATAATGAAGTCTATAAGAAATTTCAGCAAAACTGAGTTCATCGTAGAGTATCAATTCTTTTACCCTTTCAATTTTATGCATGATAATGAATTGTTGTATAGTCATTCCCTTGACTTCCGAAAAGGTATTGGCTAAATACGTGTAGTCATAACCTAATTTTTCGCTTATGTAGTTGGAATAATTCACTTTCGGTAATACATCAGAATAATGTATCATTTCAGTAATCACGTTTTTTATTTTTTCAATCAGGATGCTCTTTTTATTCTCTAAAAGTTCTAACCCTGATTTCATTAAGTTTTTACCTAATTGTTCTCGTTGCGCCTCAGTAATAACTTCCAATATTTCAACCTGGCCCAAATCAACGACGACATAATTTATGCCCAGCTTTTTTAATTCTTCTTTTACCATCATCTTGCATCGCAGACTGACCATATATTTGATGTATAATTTCATCTTTTTTATTGAAAGGGTTTTCAAGAAATACAAGAGCCATACACTTTATTGTAGTGAAGATAAGCTGAAAGGAATTTCAATTTTACTTATCGATCAGTATGTTCTTGTAGTTTTTATTTCATATATATCATTTTTATAATCAATTGGTGCTAATGGCAGTCTGTCTAAAAACTGCTCTTTAAATTTAGATAAATGTTTCTAAACTTGGCTTTTTTGTCATGTCTATTTTCTATTGTATTGAAGTCATTTAAAAACATATCTTAAAACTAAATACAACTCATTGAAAGCCATATCATCACGATTATTGATTCCCATAGCTATGGCTATGAAAATAAAAAATCCTTTCGATCAGACTTTCAAGCAGTTATTTTTAGAATTCAACATAGTTTTTAAATGACTTCATTGAATAAGGGTATACCTGCTATCATACCCCACCACATATGATGTAGCCATTTTTCTATTTTTTGACCTGTTTTTATCAATTCTTCCAGTAAATCATTAAATGGTATGGTGTTAAATATACGTCGCAGATTATAGGCAGACATGATGAGACCTACGTCTGCACAGGCACGTTCGATAGGCTCTTTGGGCATCACATCTCTGGTACGAATGGAAGAAGCCTGAGCGAAAACGCATGAATCTTATTAGGTTAGGATATAACAAAAGGGTGGTATATGCATGGAGTAGAACAAGAATGGGCGGCCGGGCTGTAGCTCAAAGTCTTATACTAGTGTATCAAGAACAAAATAAATTAATAGCTAAAACTCGATCTTTTAATTTCTAATGGCAGATGGTACACAAAACTTACAAAAGGAAAAAGACGCTAGATTCAAAGAATATAGACTAAACTATCAGACATGTAACGCTTGTGCATTTAAACTTGAGTGTGCTGGTAAAAGATTAAATCGAAAACAAAGCAGAGTCATCCAAAGAGGTGAATATGCCGACTACACAGAAGCCAATCAAAAAAGAATCCGGCACAATAAGAATTATTACCGTCGTCATCAAGCAATAGTAGAGCATCCATTTGGCACCATTAAACGCCAATGGGGCTATACCTATACATTGCTTAAAGATAAACAGAAGGTCGCTGGTGAATTCGATTTAATTTGTCTTTGCTATAATATTCGACGAAGTGTGTCTTTGATTGGCGTAAAGAGCCTAATCTTCCGATTAAAGACTAAAAAAAGTGCTTGACAACATAAGATATATGAATTTTCTCTCTAGCAAACCACCCAGACTTTTGCACATCAAGTATATATAGCCAAGGCCAAGTTTTTGGGCATTATGATTCATAGACTAACCCAAGCGCCTAGCACTTCATGTTTTATTTTGAGAAAGGGATTTTTGAACAGTCTGATGTGCGGTGGTTCTCCTACATTGCATTTCGGCGGATAAATGTGAGACCCGGTGCTGACCAAAAGCGTCAGTAGGCGCACCTGATCAGCTATCGCTGGTGAGGCCGTCTACTCGAGTACGTCCAGGATGTTATTTCATTACATATTTTGTTGTTCTGTTGTTTCCTGTTTTCTTCCATAAATTTGCCTCAATTCCCTTTTTCATATCTCTAGTTGCTGTTGCTGTTGAAATATCTTTAAACATTTCAAGATAATCCTTTCGTACGAACTCTCTTTGTTTGAAGTTTTGCTTAAAATATTTTAGTCGTTCATCATTAGAAAGGTTCACCCTTTGTTGGCTTATTAATTTTGTTAAGCTTTCTTTGATCATTTTGAGCATGTACTCAATGAAAACTGTGCAATCACCTCGTTTATCTGATATAGATAATGCTTCATAATATTTTAATTGCTCAGATTTGATTTCGTGTTCGATCGGTAAGAATTCGAAAACAGGATTCTCTTGGATTAGAATTACTGTCTGCCACAATCTTCCCATTCTTCCATTTCCATCCTTGAAAGGGTGAATAAATTCCATTTCATAGTGAAATACACAACTTTTTATAATGAGATTGTCCTCACTTTTCGACAGGTAACTAAAAAGTACGTTCATTAGGTTTTCTACATTCCATGCTGGTGGAGCTAAATGAGCGACTTGATTACCTTTGAAGACTCCAACACTATTTGTTCTTAATTTGCCTGCATCTTTAACCAAACCTTGCATTAGTAATTTATGAGCAGATAAATAGGATTTTAATTTATCGTATTTAAATTTTAAAATGTTATCATATACTTCAATAGCATTTTTTACCTCAAGAATATCTTTTTCAGGTCCTAACACGCTTCGATTTTCAATTATGTCTGAAACTTGTTCTTCTGACAGTATGTTTCCTTCAATCCATAAAGAGGAATGAATTGACTTAATTCTATTTGCCTTTCGCAATTTGGCAGTTGGTTTTCTTAAATAGGCGGAATCGACAATTCCAAGTAATTTGCCAATTTCTGAAGAAAGATTTATGATTTGACTAGTTCCTTGGTAATACTTTTGTTTCATGATGGCATCATATGATAGCATCAATTTACAAGATTTTTCTTTCTTTTCCTAATCTTGGACATAACGCTCAAAGGCAAGCGTCGTGCGATGCGATAGCGAGTAAAACATCTTGCCAGAAGGGTGTGCCTTGAATGGCTATTAATTAATTCTAGTAAAAGTACATAGAATAAATAAAAGCAGACCTTTCGGGTGGGCTGAGCGGAGATAGGTAGAAAGTTAGTAGACCTTACCAAAATGACTGACCGATCCCGTAGGGTGAATGCCCGCAAGCGGGTGGGTATGGAAAGGATGAGATTTGAAACGTACTGTCCGTACCGAGAGAGATACGAAAGAAGAGGGATTTAGGATTTCGTTACCGGCCAAGAACCTTACCACTAAACGGTAAAAACCCTTACCAGTAAAAAAGGGCAGAATTAAAAAGTCCCAATAATAGAACAAAGAAATGTCACGAGCTACATTGCTAATAAAGTGATAGAGATGGCCAAGACATTTATCTGTTGTCATTGTGGTAATCAAAGACAAAGAACCCACGGCTAAAAGGAAATCAAAAATATTGTGGAGAATCCAGCTTCCAACAGGTTCGCAAGAATGCCAGTGAGCGATCAAGGATAAAGGATGATGCTGAATATAAAAGGAAACGTGAATTGTCAAAGAAGAAGTGGTGTACTACGGATCGGCAAGGATCAACCTACCAATTGTAATCTACAACCAGTGCTTGGCGTAGACATACCAAAGGCTAAGTAAGCTGGCTAGTTTTTTTATTGTCCTTGATATTGGTTAATCTATTATTTAATGATTATTCTTTGTCTCCCGGATTAATATACTCCGGACTATAAACATGTTCCTTGTCCATTATCCTTTCCATTTTCCTGATTAAACTACCATGCGCCCCGGCAACACTGTTTTTACAAGACGGATCTATAGACAAATCCCAAAGCATCATAGGTTTAAGCGGATGTTCCCTATATGCAAACCAGTTTCCCATTCGAACGGCTTGTGCATGTTTTGCGAAAGTTGCTCCTCCCCAGTATAAATATTCGTGTTGTTGCTGTTTTTCAGGATTACCTGCTAAAACAGGAACGAAACTAATTCCGTCGTTTTCAGGAGGAGAAACCCCGGCTATATCGGCAACTGTAGCAAACAAATCAACCAAAGAAACAATATGGTTTGATTTTCCGTGCTTAATCTTCCCCGGACAATAAGCAATCATCGGTATTCGAACACCTCCTTCCAGCGGGGCAAATTTACCTCCCCTGAATTCGCCCTTATTTTTGAATACCGGATCATCTTCCCAGTGTGGTCTGGCAAAATATCCCCATTGCGAATATCCATTATCGCTTGCAAAAATGAAGATTGTATTTTCATCAATATCCAACTTCCGGGTCAACTCCACCAGTTCTCCAACATCCTGGTCAAGAACATTAATCATCGCTGCCCACTCTTTTTGCTTCTGGCTCCAGGGCTTGTACTTATACTTACTGATATTGGGGGCAACGGTGGGCCCATGTGGCAATTGGGTGGCATAATAGAGGAAAAATGGATTATCCTTATTTGCCTGTATAAATGATTTTGCCTTTTGTTGTATCAGGTTTTGTGAATATTGGGCTTCCCCGGCAATTTTGATTCCAAAAGGCTTTATGTTACCATGATCATCGTAAATATTGATACCTGTTTTGTGTGAATTGTGTTGATAGGCTTTTTTCAGGTTGTACCCTGCATTCCCTGGAATCTGCACTTTTTTACCATTCTCAATTATATAATCAGGGTAATAAGAATGAGACTTGGAATAACTGTAAGTATAATCAAAACCATGGTTGTATGGTGCCCCAGAGCCTTCCTCCTCCCCAATGCCCCATTTACCAACTAAACCTGAAGTATAACCAGCCTTTTTAAGGAGTTCTGCAATCGTAATGTCTTCATCGCGTAATTGTTTTTTCCCGGCGACCGGACTATTCTGCCTTATCCGACAATGTCCGGTATGTTTCCCCTCCAGTAAAGAGCATCGGGAAGGGGCACATTCGGGCGAACCGGCATAGGCATAGTTGAAAAACATGCCGTTTTCACATAGTTTATCAATAAAGGGTGTTTCAAACTTCTTTTGTCCAAGAAAGCTAATGTCCTTATAACTTAAGTCGTCTGCCAGGATGAGAATTATATTTGGCTTACTGTTGCTCAATTCCTCCTGTCCCAGGCAATTAACAAGTGAACAGGCAATAAAGCCTATGAAAAGCAAATCTTTAAAATAGAGTAAGTGTATTGATCTCATAATAGGTTGCGATTATTTCATTGTCCAAACCAATGATTACTTAAAATATCTAATTATATTTTGTCCAGGAACCATTATCTGACCACCATTTGAGGAAAGTTTTTCGAAAAGTGTTTGCATCAAGTCATCAGAATTATCACTTATTAAGATTGAAACTGCGGGTGTAAATGACCAAGCCTGTTTGTAATTACTTTCAGAAACCAGGTAATCAGTTCCATTTAATGTAAATTCTCCATATTTAATAAGTTCGGGTGTGCCTCCTGCCTCTCCTTCCGAGTATATTTTTATGCTTTTAATTTCCGAATTCGGAGAAATGGAAGTGTAAAAATTTATCGCCTCCTCAGCCTTTCCGCTTTGGTCGCTTACGAATGTTAAAAATGTTGTTGTATTCATATTTTCATTTTTTTTCACCCCTTAATATTTTTTCCATTTTACGACCCCTTGCCAATTCATCAATCAGCTTTTCCATTTGTCTACATTGTTTATACAATTCAAATTCATCTTCTATTTCTTCAATTCGATAACCACAAACGACTCCTTTAATCAATTTTGCGTAAGGATTTATTTTAGCTTTTTGAAAAAATGTTCTAAAAGTTGCTTTTTCATCAATAAGTGTTTGTAAAGCATCTTGATCAAAACCAGTAAGCCATTTAATTACTTGATTAAGTTCTTCTTTTGTTCTACCATTTTTCTCCAATCTATTCAGGTATAATGGATAAATGGATGCAAATATCATATTGGCAACCTTTTCATTTTTTTCTGCTGTGACTTTCATGTCTAATCTTTTTTTTATTGTAGTGTTTTTAATTGCTGCCAACGTTGAGGCTACTTGCCTATGGTGTCCCGAAGGGCGACATGGCGCGGTGAGCCATTGTGTGTGCCCAGCATGGGCATCTTTTCGTATGAAGATAGTGACGATAAATGTCACCACCAAGTACGGATTAATCTAAAAGGTGAAAGTCCTTATGGGCATGGGTAACGCCTTGAACCATAGTAAGTCGCAAGGGTGTTAACCGCGAGTTAGATCTGAGTCCTTCGCCAGAGGCTTCGGCCGCCGGAGAAAGGAAGCAGGACTACGAAAATTGGCTCCAACGAATAGGAACTGAATACAGAGGCTAAATAGAGCGGATGAGCACATCTTTGTAATGTCCATAGTCAGCATATCTCTAACTAGTAGATTCTGTGGATGTCAATTGAAGGATCGGTGTCTTACCCAGGGAGATCTCAGACTTAGTTGATAGATCTGAGAAGTCAGTCTCGCAGTACTGCGGGATCATAGTACCAGGAGATAAGAGCGATTGCGATAAGATGTACTCATTTTCGACCAGGACGGAAATTTGATACATTTCCACTCATTTTCCAATTCTCACCTACTTTTTCATATAATTCTATCCAGGAACAAGTAAATTCCAATGGCCCATTGGAATTGCCATTTTTATCATATCTAATTCCTGCTGCATAGACCTGTGCTATTACCCAGGCAAGTGTGCCATCATCTGATATTTCTACTTTAGGTCTTATCAAGTCATCGTAAACTAGATAATCCCTTGTGGCCATGATTCGGTCAATCATAGCATCAGGTTGGTTGCCTTGAACCATGTATATTTCCCCTTCACTGACGATGGCCATGGTGTCATTTTGTTGGGTTTTCATTGCTGATGTCAATCCGAAAAAATGTCCGTCCATAATGACTCTGTGGTGCCTTAATAGCTTTTGCTCGTCTGTTAGTACGGCTTCCGGTGCCCGAAACTCAACAATCGATCCACTATTGAATTTTATTTGCTGAAATTCATACCGGAATGTTCTACTACCATCATCTATCAAAATGAAAAACGGTAATTCTACACCGGAAACATTTCGCCAGTCTTCAAATTTAATAATAATATTTTCTTCTTCCATTCTTACGATTTCCATTCCAAGGGGATAACCTGCTTGCCTATAATAAAATTTGAAACCTGAATTTTCACTTGTTAATACATAACAGTCTTGTTGGTTAAACTTGGCCACTTTTGGTGTATTAAAAAATGGATGTAGTTTATCAAAAAACAAAATTTGGGCATGGAACTGATGTCCCAAAACCAAGTTTCCAATAATTTCCGAAACTTCTTTTTCTTCTGTACCATCAAAACTCCAGACATACTTGCCTTCTACTCCCTGAACAATTGAACGGTCCTTATAAATCCGTTGAAATATTGCTCTTTGAGGATCATGAAATACAGAATTGGTTTGGTATGTCAATCCATCTGATACTGTTACTTCAGCCTGACTGCTGATGGTCTCAATGCTCATTAAAATTTCAGTTGGGTCAATGCTTTGGTACCAAGGAATAATAGATTTTTGGGCATTGCCAAAGACAGGAAAATAGATGCTCAACAACATAAGGAATTTCCATTGATAAATTCTCTCCATGTGAAACTGTTGATAGGATTTTGTTAATGAGATTATATATAAATATATATAGCTTGAGGTTAAATTCATTTTATTAATGTTTTACCACTCAAAGGAATCTCTGATTCCTAATCCTCTCCGAAAATAATCAATACCGGCGGCATTTGGCGGATTAGGTCAGAGATTTCTGTTGGACCTTTGCGACATAATCTCATACTAGAGAAAAGCTATTTCGATTTTCTCTTTTTAATAGTTCGTGCATACTGATTGTCGAAGCAAATTGTCCCAATGTTCAACAGCTAGGCCGCAGGTTCAAATGGAATGAAATTTAGTTTTGAGAATTCTTAAATACTTGATGATAGGCCTCTTCCATACTAACAATTTCATTTTCTGTGAGTTCATTAAAAAACTTGCGTTTACGATTAGCAAGCTTGCCACTGTTTTGGTGAAGGAACATTATCATCCGATCAACTCTTTTATCAGGCATATCTACTATGTTTTGAATTTCACCCTTAAGTTCATCATAGTGTTGTAGAAAAAGAAGTTCTTCAGGAACATCCTTTTGAATTGTTGATTGTATCGCGTTGGCTAAGAATACCGAATGATTTGTTAGATCGGGAAATCGATAAAGTGCTTCTATGTCGATCGCATTGTTGACAGTCATTTTTCCAGAATCATCAAGATCATACGATGCTTTTCGCCCGACCAGCTTAGAAAGCAACTCTAACGTAGTGTCATATACATCTATGTTAGCAAGAATTTGAGCGGAAACTGGAAGTATTGTGCTATTTGAAACTATACCATCTCGTACTAGTATATCATGAATTAGAAATCTATGAATTCTCCCATTCCCATCTTCAAATGGGTGTATGTAAACAAAACCAAATGAGACCATAGTGGCTTTAATAATTGTTTCGATGGACTGGCTTTTCTCATTCAGTTCAACCAAGCCTTGCATGAGAGATTTGACAAACTGGGGTGGAGGACAGACATAATGGATTTTTTGAGAATAATCTCTCATTGATTGTCCAACGTAGTTTTGAAATTTTCTGAAACCATCTTCCACGTATCTTGGATCAACAATTACGTTTTGTATTCGAACCAGTTCCTCTTCAGAGAGGGATTCTTCAAAAGACTTTTGTCCAGCTTCTTCTAACAATGTAATGAACCGTTCCATTCTGTCTTGTGGGGGCACTTCTCTTTCTATTTCACTTGATGATTTAGATTCCTTTTTATAGAGATAATAGCTAGCGCGATTAAATACTTCGGGAGAATATTGATGTCTTAGATTTTCAATTGCATCTTCGATTTTCCAATCGAGCAATTCGTTGAGTTTTGTTGTTCTTCTAATTACTGGACAAAACTTATTTGATCCTAGGAGGTTATCATTTACCTTCCATTTGGATATTTTTTCAATACTTCCAGTAATATATCGAGACGGATCTAATACATCTGTGTAATTTGAAGTGGTAACTTCGACTTCTATAGGTTTACCTCCGGTAAACTCATACAGATATCCAATGATTCTTGGATATTTACGATTTGGATTTTCGGTTATGTATTCTAAAATAACTTGATGATCGCAAGAGGTAAATACTTCCTTAATGAAGGCTAGGTTTAAATCATCGTATTTCAATGCGAATTCCAAATGGGCCATTGGGCTGTCCAGGCGAACATCATATTTTGATTTAAATGTTCGCACAATAGTATTGACTGAACTCAATTCAGATTTATCCGTTGATCCTATGTATGATTCATGGGTTAATCGAAAGCCTTCTATGTTTAGCTTTTCTTGAAGCCATGTAGCCCCTACTTTTTTCATCTATTATATATTTACTAGGGCAAATTTGGTTTTTGAGGGGTAAATATAGTTTATTTGGCGCAATATGGGGTAAAATTAATCCATAGGAATGCCATTTATTTAAATCATACCTCTAAGGGTAAATTTAGTCTTATTGGGGTAATGATGGTTTTTAAGTGGTAAATCGGGGTAAAGTCCATTTTGTAAACTGGGGTTGGATGTATATTGATATTGGTGTGATTAAACTATGAAAGTGTAGATTTGTGCATAAAAAAACCTACTCAATTGGAAGAGAGGAATATAAAGTGAAGCCCAATCGAGTAGGCAAGGGAAATTTCACCCCAAGCCCCTCACAGATCCGTACGTGAAGGTCTCCCTTCATATGCTTATGCCGAAGCTTCAGCTTAGGCGCTCCGGCTCTTCTTGTTTAGAATTAATTCATATTTCTGTCAATGACAGAAAGAGTCTAAACCTACCACTTCAACATGTGGAAGTAAAAGAACTCTGTCTTCCATTTATTCAATCTTCCCATATTCATTGGTTGTCTCAAAATTTCCGACTAATCAAGCTTAACCCCTTGCTCCAACTCCATTATAGAACCTTCATCACTACTATGATTAAGTCTGATTCCGGTATCTCACCTCTGACCCTCAAAGTGTTCGCTAGTTGATGAATTTTTTAATAGTTTAAATATGGCACAATCTGCCAAATGTTTTATGATGCACTGTCAGCTGTGGAATTCACCTTTTTCGATATTTTCTCAGTCATATTTTGACTATAGTTTTCAATTGTTAATGTTTGTTGCCCATCGTTTTAACTGAATGGTATCGAAACTAATAATGGCATCATTCAACTGTTGTGGTCCCATTCTACTTGTTCCACGCTGCACAACAGATCTCAACTCATTAGTAAGCTGTTCGATAACCTCATCGTGTTCCTCTGCAATGTTGTTTTTTTCCGAAATGTCTTCATCCAGGTTATATAGTTCTACAATTGCTGGTTTACCTCTTGACAAGTTAAGTTTATTATCCGGGAGTTTGAAGACAATTTTCCATGGTCCGCTTCTGAAGGCGAATTCACCATTTACTGAATGACTGACTAGATTTGTGCGGAATGTTTTGTCGTTACTTCCAAGAAGGGTACTTAGGCTGCTGAAACTATCTTCGCCAATGTTGTTCGGAAGTGATTCTCCACTCACTATTTCGGCACATGTTGCAAAGATATCCGTAAGGCAAAGTAACTGATTATTCGATTTGCCCGGTGCAACTTTCCCTGGCCATCTCACAATAAATGGTACTCGATGCCCGCCTTCCCAAATATCGCCTTTATGACCACGGTACGGTCCACTTGGAAGGTGGCCTGTATCAATGAGTTTATCCCAACCGGTATAATGAGAATGACCATTGTCTGCTGTAAAAATCACAATTGTATTCTCCGAGATTCCTGCATCGTCTAATGCATTTATAATTTGACCTGATGACCAATCAGTCTGCATCACAAAATCCGCAATGGGCGCAATACCACTCTTGCCCCTAAATTCTTTCGAAGGAACAACAGGTTCGTGGGGAGACGTCATTGAAAAATATAAGAAAAATGGTTTCTTTGTTTGACTTTGATTATGAATATATTCAACAGCCTTTTGTGTAATATCAGGTAAAATCTGCTCAAATTTCCATCCTGGGGCCATTGGTGAACCTTCAAAGCCTCTGGGCATAACCACAAAGTCAGGGTTTGGTTCATAATTGTAAATAGATATGGGTAATTCAATAACATGATCATTTTCAATATAGGTGAAGGGGGGAAAATTGGGCACATGGGTGCCAAAATAGTAATCAAACCCATGTTCGGTTGGACCGCCAGTCATGGGTTTTGTATAATCCCATTGGTATTTTTTAAGCCCATTTCTTTCTTCAATCCTTTCACTTTGATGCTCTCCTTGCCAATTCCACCCCAAATGCCACTTTCCGATGCAAGCTGTTGCATAACCATTCGTCTTCAACATTTCAGGCAATGTTGTTCTTTCCTTTTTGATGAGAGGTGGCTCATAGCATGCCAAGACCCATTCTTGTAACGGTGTTCTCCAGTTATATCTGCCTGTTAGCAATCCATAACGAGTAGGTGAACATACTGCCGAACTGCTGTGAGCATCTTGAAAACTCATTCCTTCTTTGGCAAGTTTATCAAGGTTGGGGGTTGGGATTTTGTTTTCTGGGTAATGTGCCTGAATATCACCCACGCCAAAATCATCTGCCAGTATAATTACAATATTAGGCCTTGATGATTTAATATCTTGTACTTGATTGTTACACGAATTCAGCATCAAAGTGAATGTTATAAGGATGAATATTTTACTCATATCAGATCCATTATTAAACTTAGTTTCAATTTTACAGCTAACGGCCTGGCTATAAAGCGTGGAAACGGTTTGGTTGGTACGGCCTATGATTTTTAACCATTGTTAGCACATTATATTCTTTCTTCAACAACCATTCAAATCGTTGAATCATATTGTCATATCTTTTAATCCCATTGGCGTTATTATTAATTTCATTCTTTATGTAATCTAAAATTACATCAATTCTAGCTTTACTCAATGTCAATCTACCACTTGACAATCCAGTATTCAACATTTTGAAGCACTTTCTACCTATTGATCAAAATATTTCGGACCACCTTTTTCTAGTTACTCATTTGCGAAAAGATGAAAGCTGTTGTAAACACCGAATGTTTCCTTGGTTGACTTGGATAGTTCCGCGTATAAGTCAAGAATCAATTGATCTACATAATCCGATAAAATGATCTTTTATTGTCTCGCAAAGTTGCATTCTAAACTCATAGTTCGGATCCGCAAAAGCATCACCATGTTTGCCATTCAATCAAATTAATCTGATCAAAGTGTTCCTTGGTATAATTTTTACCAAAATTTATAAGTTCTTCCTTATTCATTTCCTAATTGGTGGAAACGTTTATGGCTGCGTAGGGTTGAACCCGCTATTGCCTATGTGCTATTGTTATTGTATCTAGTTATTGTTTAATATCCACTCAATACCAATTGGTGCTGAGAGCAATGCATTATTATTATGTATAGCACCTTTTGTATACATGCTTTCCCATTTACCTGTCGAATCACTTTCAAGAACTTCAACCATTAAATCAAAAGTATTTTTCATTTTAGATACCTCCTGTTCTCCCACACTCATAAATAGTTTTGACTCAATAGAACCCTTTTTATTCAAATACTCCTCAAAACGATGAACAAAGATGTTATCTTCTCTCCAGAGCGCAGGACTCAATGCTATATGACCTTTAAACAAGCCAGGGTCGGATATTAACAGGTACATTACCATTAATCCTTCACGGGAATGGCCAACTGCAATTCTATTAGAAGAAGTCCGATATTTTTTGTCAATTAATGGAATTATTTCCTTTTTTATAAATTCTGAATATATATCGGCTTTTCCGAATGGTGAATCTTGTTCGTCAATATCTTGTTTCATATATGGTGGAGTCAAATCTCTTTGTCTGGTTTCTTGACTTATGTTAGAAACTCCCACCACAATAACTTGATTGAGGTGACCTGTTCTAGTAAGAAGTTCGGTATCGTAAGCAATGGAGTAGGTTAACGTGTTGCCTCCAAATACATAGATAACTGGATAGTATTTATCCATGTCATCATCGTAGTCAACCGGCTTTTTTACAATGATTTCCCTTTTTTCAGAAAGTATCTCTGAATCAACAATATATACATCATATATTTCAGGTGTCTCTGATGAATCAATGATATACATTGTCAAAACAACAGATAAAAATGCTGTTAAAATTACTATAGCGATGGTGACTATAATTCTTTTCATACTTATAGTTAATTAAACACAACTAAAAAGAATCTCTGATTCCTAATCCTCCCTGAAAATAATCATTACCACCGGCATTTAGCGGGTTATGTCAGAGATTTCAGTTGGTCAAGCTTTTTTGCCTTTTTAATATTTTAACAATTCTATTATTTATGATTCCTGACAAGTTCCAATTGTTTAGTTTAGGATCGGTTGTGCTGTAGAACTCAATAACAACAGCATCAAGGTCATTGTAATATTTTGCGAAACTCTGGTATCCTGGAATCCAGCCAGAATGATCATATTCATAGATGGATGAATAGATTTCCTGTTCTCCTTCTTCAAACAAGGATCCATCGTTCAATGCCCTAAGGAAAGTACCCGCGTCTTCTGCTGTGGCTAACATGCCGTGTTCGTCTTCCTTTAAATCAAAGGGGTGTCCTACGTGATAGCCACTCATTACATCGTCCATATTCACGTCATTTAGTGATCCGAAAGTATTGCTGAGATTTAATGGTACTAGGATTTCTTCCCGAATGAATTGAAAGTTCCCATAACCTAGCTCGTCATCCATTATCTTATTGATTAATAGGTAATTCGTGTTACAATATTCATAATCTTCACCTGGTTCAAAGTTGGCCGGCTTGTCTAGAATCAATGCAAGACTTTCTCCATAGGTATCCGTGGGTGCTGCCCAAAAATTAGGAGCGTCTGTAAAATTAGGAATACCACTTTTATGTTGTATCATCAACCTCAAGGTAATTTTCTCAGCGTTTTGAATTCTTCCCACAAGTTCAGGTAAATAATCAGCGATTGTTTTATCCAGAGAAAGTCGTCCATCGCTTACCAATTTGGTAACTGCCACAGCATCATATAGTTTACTGATGCTGGCAATCTTAAATAAGGCATCAGGTTTGGCAGGTATCTTGGACTCTCGATCGTGCCAGCCGGAAGAAAAATATTGAGGGGATTGCCCAGCTTGGTCTACATAAACAATCATTCCGTCAAATCCATGACAAATGGCCTGATCCAATTGTTCTTGAACTGTATCCGGTACCGGAAGTATCCATGCTTTAACCAAAAGCCATGGCACAAAGAATAAGGAGATTGCCGTTCCAAGCAATAACGCTATTCTAAATATCTGTTTGGTTCGTTTTTTTCTCATTTCATCTGAGGACCAACTGTATCATTGGTATCCATCCCAGGAAAATATCAAAATCCTATTCCTATAACTGTCCTTAAGGATTATTCTTTTCCTCGTTAGGTAATCCTTTTGTTTTGCTTGTTCCTAGTCCTTAAAGTGACTCCGTCCATCAGGCTTGGGGCCGCAAGCGGTCTCGGCCCGCTGGGCCGATAGAAGCCTTATTTATTGGCAGAAGTTATTTTATTTCAATAATTTACTTATGTCCAGTTAATCGGAAAGTACAAATTGCCATGATATACCATATTTGTCTTGACACCATCCGAATTTCTTGCCAAATCCATAATCTCCTTCACCTTTGTAGGCATCTAGGGGAACCATTACTTGACCACCATTTGAAGAAAGCTTTTCGAATAGTAATCGTATCACATCATCAGAATTGTCACTTATGAAAAGTGAAACCGCAGGTGTAAATGACCAAGCATGATTATAATTACTTTCAGAAACCATGTAATCAGTTCCATTTAATGAAAATACACCATATTTAATAAGCTCAGGTGTGCCGCCTGCCTCTCCTTCCGAATATTTTGTTATGCTTTTGATTTCCGAATTCGGAAAGATAGAAGTGTACAAATTTATCGCTTCTTCAGCCTTTCCGCATTGATCACCTACAAATGTTAGAAATGTTGTCGTTTTCATTTTTTTTGAAATTTGAGTTCAAATTAAATTTGTCATACCGAATTACTGCCATCGTGTAGCTACACGCAGGTGGGCGCGTTTAGCGCCACTTGCCGCCGTAGCTTTTGTGTGTCCCAGCATGGGCATCGTATTGTATAAAGATATAGTTTAATCCAGAAAGTGAAAGTGCACTGACGATTCTGTCAGCACCAAGCTTTGTGGGCAGGGGTTACGACTCGAACCACTAATAAGTCGCTAGAGTGTTAACCGTAAGGTTAGATCTGAGTCCTTCGCCAGAGGCTTCGGCCGCCGGTGAAAGGAAGCGAGACTACAAACGACGGTACCGACGAACAGGCCTACCTGCCCTTTAGTATTGTAATTGATAATTTATTATCATATTACTATTATCACAATATGTTTCTTTTTGTTACTTTTTCTTTGTTGAATTAACATAGAAATGTTAGTAACTTGAAAAATAGCGGAGGTGAACTATCTGCCTGCCTAAGATTTTAAGCCTTATGCTGCGAATTAGTCCTCCGCCATTTTAGATTAAGCACCATGTAGAAATTTAGGCTTTCAGGCCTACTAAAGGTGTTAGTGTTA
Source organism: Saprospiraceae bacterium (assembly GCA_965223405.1). Classification (GTDB taxonomy): domain Bacteria; phylum Bacteroidota; class Bacteroidia; order Chitinophagales; family Saprospiraceae; genus CBDCWO01. The sequence continues at coordinate 7,071,553 of CBDCWO010000006.1, read as the reverse complement.
ATCCTTAAAAACTTATTCAAATGTATACATTATTTATTGGTTCTGACATGTCAAAGCATTTTTATGACGTTTCTTATTATTCAAAAGATCGCCCAGTATATCTAAGCCGGTATTCCAACGAAATAGATGGATTCAAGAAAATGGTAAAAGATCTTAGGAAGATTAAAAAAATACCTAAGTCTTCTTGGTTGGTTTGTTTTGAAAATACAGGAGTTTATTCAAAGGCATTTTTTGAATGGCTAGTATCTCAACAAATACCATGTTTAGAAGAAAATGCACTTCAAATATCCAAGTCACGAGGAATACGTAGAGGTAAAAATGATCAGATAGACTCTAAAGATATCTGTAGATATGCCTATGAAAAAAGAGATTCTCTAAAAGCAAAAACTTTGCCTAAACCTCTGATTACCAAGTTAAAGAAACTTTTATCAAGGCGAAACCTACTGGTAAGGCAAAAACAATCATTATCCGTATCCCTAAAAGAACAAAAGCAGGTAATGGATCCTAAATTATACAAAATCATGGATGTTCAGAACAGCCAATTACTAGACCTATATACTGAACAGATTAGGGAATTGGATCAAATGATTGAAGATACTATAGGGGATGATGATGAGATGAAAGCAAATTATGAATTAGCTAAATCAGTGGTAGGAGTTGGACCGGTAATTTCAGCATATATGATAGCAATTACCGAAAACTTCACCTGTTTTGAAAATAGTCGAAAATATTGTACTTATTGTGGAATAGCACCATTTCCATATCAGTCAGGATTAATGAAAGGTAAATCATCGATAAGTCATATTGCTAATAAGCATATGAAGGGCTTACTATCAAATGGCGTAAATGCCGCTATTAGATATGATAAGGAAATCGGATTCTATTACACCAGAAAATTGGCCGAAGGAAAACAAAAAGGTGTTGTTTTGAACGCAATTAAAAACAAACTTGTGCATCGGGTTTTTGCCGTAATTAAAAGACAAACACCCTATGTCAAAATGATGAATTATGCTTAATTAATTTTTTTAATAAAATATTTGGTTATACGTAGAAATTCGAAGGGCAGTACGGCCCGCAGGCAGGAACCGGATACAGAGGCTATATAGGTTGGGATAGGTAACACACCTGGTGCTGACCGAAGCGTCAGTATCATACTAACGCCCGAAAGTGCTTATACAATTCAGTGCACAAAACTCAAGAAGAAATAACTTCAACGATCGCTCTTTGGAATGTATGCAAAAACAGATAGATCAGAAGGCTGAGGAATATCTGAAATTGCTTGACCAAACAGATCAGGACGATTGTCTGGAAATATCAACGGATGAAATCAAAGCCAAGTTACAGCACTTGGAACTCCGAAAGGAAAGCTGTCAAAGGCTAAAAGCACAATTAGCCAAAGCTAAGGAAGGAGGAGACAAACAGATTTCTATAGTTGATTCTGATGCAAAACTATTGACCAAGGGACATGACAAAGGGCAAGTCTGTTACAATATTTTCTATTCAAAGCCAACGAATATAAATTTCAAGAAGTTATCCAAGCTCACCTTTTTGATGACCTGAATTTGGAAGACTTCGCTTTTCTAACAGGACTAAGTTTGTCCTCCTTCAAACGTAAGTTTTCTACTGTTTATGGTACTTCTCCTAATAAATATATCGTATCAAAACGCATGGAAAAAGCTCAACTCTTGCTTAGAATAACGGATTTGCGAATATCTGAAATAGCTTACAGCTGTGGATATTTAGATGTTGGATACTTTACAAAAACCTTCCAAAAGTACTACAATTGCTCGCCTTCAAGTTTCAGAGAAAAACTTTTGAGCTAAAATTCCCATTCTTTGAACAGATTCTCCAATTTGTAAATATATATTAGGCTCATCTTTGCATTGTATTTGTTTTTTATCAAAAAACTTGAAAAATGCTTAGAAAAGAATTATTTGTTAGAGCTTTGCTTTCTGCTTTAGCATTGTGTATTGGTAAAATGTCTTTCGCTCAAGGTTCTTGGACTCAGAAAAAAGGAGAAGGTTATGTCCAATTTCAATCTATTTTGCCTGCCTATCAATATGAGTCTTTGCTCAACGGAACGTTTATTAATGATAAACAAGGAGTAAACCGAAAAACCTTTAACTCCGATTTCAGCATTTATCTTGAATATGGTTTAGGTAAAAAAATGGATGTCATCGCTTCTTTACCTTTCAAATATATCAGTACAGGAGATTTAACAGACGAACAACACTTTGACAATTTACTGTCAGAGGGTGATTTGTTTGGATTGAGTAATCCCAGACTTGCTATTAGGTACGGATTAGTTGAAAAGAGTGTAAGTGTGGCGGTTTCTCTTCAAACATCTTGGAATGCGATAAGCCAAGATTTGGATAAAGGATTGGCTACTGGTTTCGATGCGAACTCCTTTGGTGCCATGGTACATATTGGTAGAGCTAAAGAAAAGCACTACGGTTTTCTAGCAATAGGTTATCACAAATATAGCAATGACTTTAGTGATGTTCTTGAAATAAATTTAGAACATGGTTGGAAACTTGGACAAAAATGGAATGTGGCACTTGCTTTAAATGCTCGACATTCCCTTGATAACGGTTCTTACAAAAATGAAATCTTGGAACAGACAGGGTTCTATCCTAACAATCAAGAATGGGCGGCAATCAGCGCAAAAGCAGCTTATGATTTGCCAAACGGTTTTGGACTTAATTTGGCTCTGCCATTCGTTCCTATTAAGTTTCAATATGTGGGCTTCAATGGAACAATTGGATTAGGTGTTTATAAGAAGTTTCAATAATACAAATTAATAAAATTAATCATGACACAAACAGAAAATTTGGTTAAAAAACCAATCTTACTAAGAGTTATCTTCATCCTCAACGCATTAATGATGATTCTTCCTTTTGTATTTTATTATGTGTTTACCACAAAAGATATTTACATAGGAGGATTAGAACCTATTTACATGGTCTATACTGGAATAGCTTACATTGTTAGTTTCGCGTTGCTTGTAAATTTCATCCTAAAAAGAAATATTATGGGCGCAAGAATCATGTTTGTCGTCAATATCCTTATTGCCTTACCTGCAAGTGCATATATAGGAATTTTAGTGGCGATTATTTCAATGGGACTTTCCTTTTCAGAACCTGTTAAAGAGTATTTTGCAATTACCGGAAAAATAGGGTTTTAAGGTTTTTTTTATAAATGTTTTAAAATCTTGTAAAATGGACTGGAAGATCCCTAACGTCACCGTTCAAATAAAGACCAAAATAAATGCTCCTGCTGATAAAGTTTGGGAAGTTTTGGGAAAACAATTTGCAGACATATCAAAATGGACTTCGGTCGTTGAAGCTTCTAAGGCAATAAGTGTGGAGGAAATTCCTTTAAGTAAATTTGTCCCTGCGGATACCTCACCTATACCTGCAAGACAAACGACCTCTGTAAATGGTGGGAGGAAAGCGACATTAATAGAAGTGCTCACTTCCTATTCTGATGAAGGAAAGACATTAAAGTTTTATGGACTTGGGCTTCCAAGTTTTATTGATTTTGCAGGTGACAAGCAAAGTGTAATCCCAATTGGAGAAAAGGAATGTGAGGTAGTATTTGATGTTGAAATGCGGCTAAAAGGCATCTTCAAATTATTCAAAAGCATAGCAAAAAAACGCTTTGCTAAGAATTTCAAAAAAGTACAAAACGATTTGAAAGTGTTTGTAGAGACAGGAAAAATAATTAAATAAAAACATCATGAGAAAATGGAAATTTCAACTTATTTTAATACAAATCCCAATTTGCTGAAATTGTGGGAAGCAAAATGCACTATATTGAAGAAGGTGCAGGCGACCCCATTCTGTTCCTCCACGGAAACCCCAGCAATTATATTTGGCGGAATATCATTCCTTACCTGAAAGAAAAAGGAAGGTGTATTGCTCCTGATATGATTGGTATGGGCAAGTCTGATAAGCCTGACATATCATACGGTTTTTTTGATTCCTTTCGCTATTTGGTGGCATTTATCAATAAACTTGATTTGAAAAATATCACTTTGGTTTTACATGATTGGGGTTCGGTACATGGTTTTCACTATGCCAACCTGAATCGGGAAAACATCAAAGGAATAGCCTTTATGGAAAGCCTGTACAAAAGGGTTAGAAAAAGCCAACATGCGTGTACACACCACGATTTACTCAATAACTCTTCTTTTAACTCAGCAAAGTCTTCCCTGATTTCAAGTGTCCCATATGCCTCTTCTAAGTGTTCCAGAAAGTGCTCCCGAAAAGTCCTCCTTATTTGTCTATACGCTACCAGCTTCCTTTTTCGCTTCGGCCATACCCATTCATCATTTTTATCCAGTCCTCCAAAACTGACCAACATATGTACGATTACTTCGGCAGTGATAAGTCAATTCTGGTCATTGTTTATTTTATCTCGTCATTAATTCGTTGAATTTCTACATTGATCTTATTGATCAGTTTTTCGCCCTCACTGATTACATTCATACCTCGATCCATTTTCCAGACAAATAATCTGTCCTTTGTGGCAATAATAGATTTCAGCTTTGGATTATTAATTATGTTATTGTAGTTGTGTGGGTGTGCCGGATTAAAGAAGGAACTATAATCAAAATGTTCCATCATGAATGACTTCACGAACGTATCCTCGTGTTTATTAAACACACCATTTTCGATCCCAAGCAAATAGTCACACGTCACTTCATAATACGTGATGATTTCATTTCTAAGGGAATCATCTTTGATAAAATCAAAACCAATTGATTTCAAATTGTCATAAGCAGACCTGTTATCAAAAAAATTCGTATAATATGCCAATCTTGCAAAGTGGGAAGACATGGTAGAGTCAACATATGGAGGTTTCTCTTTTAAAAGATTAAGCACATAAGAAATACTGGATCGGGTGATACTATCTGACCTTATGTTATTTTTCAAGTCTTTAATATCCATCTGAATGTTGTTGATCAATTCCTGATAAATATAAGATGAGCGTAAGTCCTGTTTCCGTTCTTCATTCCAATTATTGATTTGCAATGCGATTAATATGCCGATCACTACTAGGACGATTTCCCCGATGGCATAAACCATGTACTTCGTAAATTTATTTTCAGTCAATAATCGCCGGCGAAGGTTTTTGAAGAATGTTATCATTTGCTTCTTGGTTCATTTAATGAAGGTTAACGTGATGGCGATACCCGGCGGCCATCCCGGCAGGGTGGCTGATGTGGTATCGCGTGTTGAACTAAATCGCTTTCAGCGATGGTCTTTACATTTTCAAAAAAATTCCATAAGTCTAAAGAATTAAATAACCAAATAATAGACTTATGGAAAATTCAAAAAAAGGCACTATTATTGATCGTGCCAAAAATGAAGTTAAAGATTTTCAAACAATGTATGCTCAACTAGAGCAAAAAGTTATGTTAGGAGGTCTTTCCCAAAGTACTTTGACCAATTATGGAAGATGTATCGCAAAGATCAGTTTACACTTCCATTGTATTCCAATCAAATTAGAGGAGGAACAAATCAATGGATATTTACAAAGTTTAGTCCGTGGAGACTCTCCTTCTAAGAGTTACTTTAAGCATACCGTTTATGGCTTACGATTCTTATTTCGGATTTAGGATTTAGAGGATCGTGCCATTAGATTGCCAAGCCTGAAGAGGCAGAATAATTTACCTGTTGTATTGAGTACACAAGAATGTAAACATTTATTTCGATCTGGTCGAATACTGAAACACCGAGTCATGTTATGCTTGATATATTCGGCCGGATTACGGAGTATGGAAGTGCGTAATCTGAAGATTTGTGATATTGATTTTCAACGTATGACCATTCACATTCGCCAGACCAAATACAACAAAGACAGATATGTGCCTCTGAGTAAACTGATTGCAAGAGGATTGAATAAGTACATAGTTGCCTATTCACCTAAGGATTTTTTGTTCAATGGCAAATCGATTGGTTCTAAGCTATCTCCACGAGGAGTTCAATGGGCAGTGAAAGAGACCCTTAAGAGATCTCAGATCAAAAAAGATGTGACCGTTCACAGTCTTCGCCATAGCTATGCCACTCACTTGCTGGAATACGGAATGGATGTCGATACATTAAGTAAATTATTAGGCCATGCTCATTTGAATACCACATTAATCTATCTGCACGTGGCGCGATTGAAAGGAACTGACCGGTTTAGCCCGTTTGATCGACTCTACGACGAATAGCAGATGGCACATATTAACGCCATTGCCGATATAATAAACGGCCAATGGAACAAGATACTTGAGCGTTGCAACAAGTATGAGATAAGGTGTTTGAATGCCATAAGGAGGTGTCGTACACCATCATTAGGTGGACATTTATACAAGTGCGACAAGTGCAGTAAGCTGCATATGCGATACAACTCTTGTCGCAACAGACACTGCCCGGTTTGCCAAAATACTCAGAAAGAGGAATGGATAGCTGCTCGAGAAGCACAGCTGTTACCGACCAAATATTATCACGTGGTATTCACCTTACCACATGCCTTGAATGAGCTATTTCTGGCATACAAAGCTCAGATGTATGCTATGTTGTTGCGGTGTGCTTGGTGTACATTGGATGAATTTGGGTGGAATAACAAATATCTGGGTGCTCAAATTGGGACTACAATTGTACTTCATACTTGGGGTTCCAATTTAAGTTATCATCCACATTTGCACTGCATTGTCCCCGGTGGTGGTGTAACCTTTAATGGAAAATGGAAAGAGGCCAATGGCAATGGTAAGTTTTTATTCCCGGTCAAAGCCTTGAGCTTGGTATTCAGAGCTAAGTTTGTAAAGGAACTGAAAAAATTCCTGGTAGCTAGTGGAATGGAATATATCTCAGATCTCCATGCCAAACTGTATGCAAAACCATGGGTTGTCTATGCCAAACCTCCTTTTGGTGGAGCAAAAGGTGTAATTCAATATTTGGCCAGATATACTCATAAAACTGCTATTACCAATCACAGGATTACTACATATGATGAGGACTCTGTAACTTTTAGGTACACGGATTATCGTCATGCTGATCAAGTCAATTTAATGCCCTTGAGTGCTTGGGAATTTGTGCGACGTTTAACATTACACATATTGCCTAAACGGTTCTTTAGAATACGCCATTTTGGTATCCTTAGCAGTCATTGGAAAAATAAGTTATTTCCAGAAGTCCCCAAACAAACCATGTCATGGAAACAGCTCTGGGATCAAAAAGGACTATTAATCGATCAGTGTCCTTATTGCAAAAATGGAAAACTTATTCTCGTCGCTAAAATTAATCCCAACCGTGGACCCCCCAATTCTCTTAATTTAAATCCAATTCTTTCTTTAATATCCTAAAAAGTAACTATGCCAGTACATAGTTTAAGATACTTATGTCAACCAGTAATTTTTGCTAAGCTAAAATCTCACATTCTGTTGTTTGATAGACCAAATCAAAGATTATTCGTTCTTTCTCTATTTAGTAATACTCTGAAGGTTGTAAATCTTAGTTGATTCTCAGGATTATTCAATTCAGTTTAAACATTGCTTTCTCCTAGGTTTGGGGTTCAGCATTTTCGTCCAACACGGGATTCAAAGCTCGGTCGTGCCGACCGCTTGAATCCTTATTTATTAGGCACTGTTTTTCTTTGGGTTTCTTTTTCCTTTTCCAAATACAACAAGTGGTTTCCAATGGTGAGGAACTTTAGACAATTTGAATTCGGCCTCAACTTGGTCTTGAGTCATGAAATTGTCGGTCATATAAATTACTGCATAGAATGTTGTCCAATCATCTGACCCTTCATAACCTTGTATGTCTTCAAAGATTCCTCCAATCGAAGTCTTTGCGTCCTGCTCAGAGTCAACGAATTTGTATTCAATTGCGCTCTTCAAGCGTTTAACTCCAATGTCAGGTTTGTAAGTTTTTGAAACTTTAGCAATAGGTATTTCTTTAACAGTATCGGGGAAAACATGAATCATGGTTTTATACACTTCAGCCCTTACATCAGCTTCATTTGAAGGTTCAATTTTTCTATCAGATAACATCTTTGGAGTTCCCCTCAATATTTGCTCTAATAGCATTATGGAACTTTTATTCTCAAATTCACTTTCAGATTCTATTTTAACATGAGAAGTCATCGCGTTCAGGTGACTTAGAAGAATCCATTGTATTGGTGAATGAAATACATCAACAAAAGGAATGAAGTCCAAATGATCAAACTTACCCTTATAGTTTTCTAGTTCTGCCTGAAGCTTTTCATCCATTTTCTTTAGACCTAAATACTCATAAGCAAATTCAATTTTGAGTTTAATCTGCTTCAAAATGTCTGCTAACCTTTCCTTGTTAAATTCATTTTCTTCATCATAAAAAGACTTACGTTCATGCGAGTGCATTTGGTGCCATTCAACATTTTCAATCTTGCTTATTAGAGAGTTCGCAGTCAAGAAGTCTTTCTGAAGATTGTTGTGAAATTCTATGAAATCAAATTCTTTCATGTTTTTTAATAGTGCCTAACGTGATGGCGATACCCGGCGGCCATCCCGATAGGGTGGCTGATGTGGTATCGCGTGTTGAACAAAACCTTCGGTAACCCAAAGCGTACAATTTGCGTTAGGTATACCGACGATTTTGTCAAATAATTCCTTAAATAAATATAATGAAAAAAAAGGAACAATTATTAGCCGCTGTGAAGCCCAGGTATCTGGCTTTGCTAATTTCAAACAATCCTTCTTTCAAAAAGTAATCCTTGCAGGTCGCAGCGAACTTACTTTCAAAAACTACTTGCGAGCCATTGCCCAAGTAAGCTTGTTCTACAAAACCTTACCACTTCAGCTCACCGACGACCAGGTCAATCACTATCTCACTCTTCATAAGACTGGCCAATTGGACCGGCTAAAGCCTAGCGAAGCTTATTTCAAACACACCGTCTTCGGTCTGAGATACATGTTTAAGATGTTCGGTATAGAAGGTCGTCAGATCAGCATGCCTGAGATGAAGCGTAAGAAGCCTCTGCGAGACATTATGAATCGCTATGAGGTCATGCAGTTAATTAAAGCAGCCACACTACAAAAACACAAGATTGCCTTTGCTCTGGCATATGGATCTGGACTACGGATCAAAGAGCTAATCAATGTCAAAACCAGAGACATTGATCTGATTCGCAAGACTGTCCATGTGCGTAATGGAAAAGGTGGGTATGATCGATTTGTTCCCATCAGTGATGATTTTATCAGGGGATATACTAAATATCTGTCTACACATGATATCATAGAATTTGTATTCCCAGGACAGGTGAATACAAGTGGAATGTCCACAAGTGCCATGCAACATGCTTTGCGTACAGCCAGGAATAAGGCCGGCATTATTAAGAAGATATCTATGCACAATATGCGGCATAGCTATGCCGTCCACTTTTTAGAAGATACCGGTGATCTGCTTAAGCTTAAGCAATACCTTGGTCATCGAGATATCAAAAATACCATGGGTTACCTCAAGTATGTCCAGGCTATGCCCCAGTCAGATCCTTATAGTCCACTGACCAAAGTATTTGATCTGGCTCGTCAAAATAATAACTCTTGAGATGGAAACACACTGTAAATGACATCATTGCCAATCATTGGTCAACGACCACTTCACTTGGTCTCAATACTCACCAGTTACGGCATCTGAACAATATCAGTAAGTGCCACACTGCTGCATTGGGAGGGGTGGTATTGACTTGTAAAGATTGTGGTCTTGTGCAGTATAAATATCATTCATGTCGCAACAGACACTGTCCCTCCTGCCAGGGTAGTAAGCGGGAAGAGTGGATTGAACGCCAGCAACAATACCTGCTTGACGTACCTTATTTTCATGTCGTACTCACTTTACCATGCGAACTGAGAAGCCTGTGTTTACACATGCCCAGGGTAATGTATAATTTACTATTCAAAGCCAGTTGGGAAACCATTGCTACGCTGAGTAAGGATATAAAGTACCTTGGTGCTCAGTCAGGCATGACTGCCATCCTTCACACCTGGTCGCAGAATCTTTCACTCCACCCACATTTGCATTGCATTATACCAGGTGGTGGTGTAACCAAAAGTGGTAAATGGAAAACTACCAGATCTAAAGGCAAGTATTTGTTCCCGGCTAAAGTACTCAGAGTAATCTTTAAAGCCATTTTTCTCAATGAACTAAAAGCATTGATGAAAGTCGGTGTGATTAAAAGGGATAGAGGCCTATTGGATCTTTTGTATGGCAAAAAGTGGGTAGTCTATGCTAAACGCCCCTTTGCCAAACCAGCTCATGTCATTGAATATTTGGGTAGGTACACTCATAAAGTAGGTATTAGCAACTATCGCATCATAAGTGTTACCTCTACTCATGTCACTTTTCACTACAAGGACTATCGACACGCCGGTACGAAAAAGGAAATGACCCTGACTATAGGTGAGTTCATCCGCAGATTTGCTTTACACATCTTGCCACATCGGTTTGTACGTATCAGACATTATGGATTACTTAGTTATCATGGTCGTAGCAAAAAAATACCCGACATTCAAGACTCTCAAGGGTACCAACCAAAGCTAGATTTAATCGTCTGCAGACCGAATGTAATTGTTGATCAGTGTCTATCATGTGGGAGTAAAAAACTGAGTTCTCAAATCTTACCTAAACAAAATATACGATCACCATGACCAATGTTACCCTCTTGACATACAAGGCTACAAAATTGATGAATGGCACTCCTGCCGTAGGCCATTGCTATGTCCCAAAGTCAGATTTTTACCATATAATATGGGCAAGGAGGACAATACTTAACAACGCCACCTCCTACTTTACATTCTCTAAGCCTCAATTAAGACCGCATTTCATTACTATTCCATCTCCCAAAATTCTAACAACGTTATCCAACCTTAAAATTTAAAGTTGTGTTCCTATAAAACTCACTATCGGTGTTGTTCAACAACGCCCAACATCTCAATCAGGATGATTGAGTGTTACTCGCTTTATGTTAGGCACAGCTTTTCAATAATTTAAGTCGACTAGAAATTTGGATAAAGAACTATTGAACTCATTAGGTTTATCCATAAACATGTAATGTGTTGCATCGTCTATATCTACTTTTAATGATTGAGGTATTTTTTCATTTAGTAAGTCAGCAACTTCCCTACAGTATTTAATATCATATTCTGATGTAATTATTAAAGTTGGAAACTTAATATTATCTAACAGATTAACAGCGTCAGGTGCAATTTTTATTTTTTCCGGGTTCAGAAAGTGCCAAAATGAATAATCATAAGCAATTTCAATTATCCGTTTTTTTACTTCAGGACTCATTTTATGAGAATTTAAAGATTTGAATTCAATAAATTCTTCAGCCGCACCTTTAATACCCTTCTCTTTAACAATTGATGACACACTTCGATATTCACGAATAAAATCCTGTGCAACAGGTGACCAATTTCCGTGAACAGTTGGGCCTGCTACAGTAAGCGAATATGCCATCTCCGGGTATTCCACAGCAAAGTCTATGGCAATTCCACTCCCCATTGAAAATCCTACAAAATGTGCCTTCTCGATTTTTAAATAGTCCAGAAGAGCTTTTAAATCATCATGGGGAGCGTATTGTTCACCCTTCACCGGCATGGCTGATTTACCATAACCACGAACATCATATCGGAGAACCTTGTATTTTTTTGCAAAATGTTCAAACTGATAATCCCAGAGCCGACAATCACCGAAATTCCCTTGTATGAATACAATACATTCACCAGCCCCGGTTAATTCATAATATAGTTTCGTCCCATTAACCTCTGCAATTCCTGTCTCAGGGTGCAAGGTATTCTTTGTATTATCACACGAATAAATTAGAAACAAAATTGGAAGTAAATAGTATATACGTTTCATAACTTATAAATAGTAAACTGAAGTTAAAAATTATACATCAAGTTGTGCCTAACGTCTCGGCCGTATCCAGCGTCCCGACTAATTTAGTTCTTTTACGTTGACCTTGTTTTGAAAATGTATGTTTGTTTCTCTCATTTTGCTTTTTTGCTCTAACTAGTCGGGATGATGTGATGACGGCGTGTTATGCATCGTCTATCTCTTGTATCCCAAGTTTCTAAAATATGGATATTCAATTATTGTTATTTCTCCCGTCTCCAAAGTAGTCAGTTCAAACTTAATTCTTTGATAATCTCCATTAATGAGCTCATTAAAACTTGTTTTGGTATGCACGTCAAAGATGCCGTCGTACATATAAAATGTTGAAGAGTTGATAATAAACATTCCGTGGACTGCTGAAGATTTGGTTCTTAAGCTTTTGTCATTAATATTATACTTTCTTTCAAAATGGATTAATATTTGACCAATATTAAGTTTAGCCCATTCTACCTTCCTAGTTAATTGTTCTTCGTATTTCTGTAAGAAATTGGAATAGTCTCTTGACCAATTATATAAATCCGACCTAAATCTATTGTTTTTACATTCGCAGATATTAATGATAATCTCATCTTCTTTTTCTTCAATATAAATAATGTCAATTTCTCCAGGTCCATTCTTTACAATATTAATATTTGCAGATTTATTGTCGGTGAGAAGTGAAGTAACCGATGAGTCATATTTTAGTTTCTTGTTACGAATCATTTGACATATAGGGTCTTGCAAGACCAAATCGTTCTTATTCATTTGCTTACCAATGAATTTTGAAATTTTCTTCGATACAACCCACTCTTCAGGAGCATATCCATACCCAATTGCGTGAGATGCCAAAACAGTTATGGACTCTTTCATTTTACTAACTGATGTCTTATAAACGTTTTTTTCATTGATGTTTAATTTAAGAATAGGTCTATATAAGTATCTTTCATTTCTTTGTGATCTAAGGAATGTGTCTTCAACCGACATAACATTTTCTTTACTTAGGATAAGCCCACTATAAAACTTAATCAGACCATCTATGTCTGATTCAATATCCTTTGCAATTTGGTCTATGCTTTCATCAAGCAAGAAATAACTAAATTCTGAAATCAGATCTTCTTTTGATAACGCTCCAACTGCTGAATGATAATTTATTTTCAATTCAGTTTCCAAAAGATCTATGAGCTCTTCAGCGATTTCTTGTCCATTTGATGTCTGTGGATGTCTTACTGCGTCGGCATGGATATTTTCCAAGATGTATTCATATTTTGAATCATTAGTTATTGTGAAGTTTTCTTCAATTTTGGGAATTTGGAGACATCCAGGAAATAAATTGTTTTGAGCAATAAAATCTTGATGTTGATAAATCTGAATTCCTAAATAGATTAAGTGCTCAAGATGTTCTGCAAATTCTTTTGAATATTTCTGAATCTCAACTTCTATGAATTCTGTATGATATAATTTAATCTTCACGAATTGCTCTAAAATAATTCTATAGATCCTTCTGTGAAGGGCTAGGTCAGATGCGGGCACCCCAAATAATTCCGGATTAAAGCCTTGAGTTTGCTCCCAATAAAGTTTGTTGAGATTATCATTTATCAAATGCGTGAAAATAAAAAACGAGGCACTAGGCCTTTCTTTTATTTTGCTTTCAAATAACTCTATTAGAAAGTTGAAGTTAGTTTTTAGCCTAATAGATATTTCTGCTGGATCTTCCGTTCCATATTTACCATATTGATCTATATAATTTTTGGTAATTGTGGGCCAATAGGTGTCTATTTGAGAATAATCAGTTAGAACAACTTTGTATTTATTTATAGGTACGAAAGGCATTTTTTATAGAATTGATTCTGACTAACGTCAGCTAAGTTGTTGATTATCAATAGTCATTTTTCTTGTTTAAAATTACTTTTTTAAATCAGCATTTCAAATCTTTGAATCGAACATTAGCAAGGGAAATTAATTTACCGGAGATAAATTTGATAAATTTTTTAAATCAATTTTGGCCGTGCGAATCTGTTGAATGATGCATAACATCTTGCTATCAGGAACTTTCTCTAAAAGTTCCTGATATACGCTCTTATCTATCGATTATTTTCTGTTTTGGTGGAAGTACCAAGATCGAGAAAATCTAGCGGACTAAATAGTTTTTTCTTACTCTTTTGGATAATATGCGTATAAATATCAGTTGTCTCGCTGCTACTATGGCCTAATAATTCCTGGATATTTCTAATATCCATCCCTCTTTCATGTAAATGAGTTGCAAAACTATGCCGCAGTGTATGAACTGTACTAAAAGGATCTAATCCAGCCTTATCAACGGACCGCCGAAAAATTTTTCTGATACTACTCATACTATATTGCCCACCGGTCTGACCTTCAAATAACCAATAGTCCGGTGTATATTGATCAAGATATTTCTGTATATCTTCAATAATGTTTTCAGCCAATATGGTAATACGGTCCTTTTTTCCTTTACCTCCTTTAATAAATGCTGTTCTCCTATCAAGGTTTATATCTTTGATTCGTAATTTCACACTTTCACCAATACGGAGTCCAGAACTGTAGATTAGTTTTATGATAGTCCTGTGTTTGAGGTTCTCTATCATTTCTATTAATAATGTGACTTCTTCTTCACTGAATACTCCGGGAATTCTCTTTTCTCTTCTCGGCCGTAGCTCATAAAAGGATCGATCTTGACCTAATACGTTTTCATAATAAAACTTTATGGCATTAACTGCTTGATTTTGAGTAGAATGCGACCAATGTCTTTCTTTCATTCCATTTAGGAGAAACTTAATAATTTCTTCTTTTTTCAGCATTTTGGGATCCTGGTCAGGATAATAGGCGAGAAACTGTGCGAAATAATTAACATACGTTTTAATTGTACTTCCACTATATCTCTGTACCATCAATTTATTATGATACCTATACAATTCGACTTTGAATAACAATTTTTTATAATCTTCACCTCTTATCCGCTTGTTTACTCTATTGGATTTTACAGGTTTCTCTTTTAAAATCACAATCTGGCCTTTTCCAAAAATTTCAAGCAATTCGTGGTAGGCGTTTTTATGGTAAGGGATGTGCCAACACCGTTCAGTGTTAGACCAACGAGAGCCTGAAATTCTATTCATTAAGGCTGGAAAAGCTTTGTCAAATCCGTGAGGATTGATGCCAATCCTTTTCTGATTTGATTGTTGAATGGGGAAAATTTGTAACTTCATCGACCAAGAAATTATTAGAAAGACATTTGCATAAATAATGAAATAAATCGCTGAAAACAAGTATTTTAGCTTATACTAAATGTAGTAACCGTTAGTAACCGATATTAACGGTTAGTATCCGTTAAACTATGATATTGTTTAAATTATTTGCTAAATTACAGCCAACCTTCAACTAAATCATGTCGTCTAAAAGGGAATATTGTAAGATTTGTAATGCCAAACTTAAAGGAAGATATGACAAAGTATTTTGCTCGATATCTTGTAAAAATTCCTATCACGTCCAACTCAGAAGGGCTACCTCAATAGCAGTGAAGAATACAGATAAAATATTACATCGCAACCGATCAGTACTATTAGAGGTGATGGGTAAAAATAGCAAGCAGAAAAAAATTAACCGACAGATCCTCGATCAGAAAAAGTTCAATTGGAAGTATTTGACTGGGTTCTATACGAATAGCAAAGGTAAATTGTACCATATTGTATACGATTTTGCCTGGATGGAATTTACCGATGGCGAAATATTAATTGTTCGAAGAAAATGACTTGAACATCAAAAATCATGCACTTCCTCATAGTTTTATCCACTGGATGAATGACGAGCCTTGATCATTTTATAAACCGGAAATCTCATTTTGTCGTAATTTTGTTCAGAATGCTACCAAATGGAGTTTTTATAACTAATATTTTGGTTATCTTATAGTTTCTAAATTAATCTGGATAAAATGGAAAAAGAAAGTTATCAGACCAGGTACAAACAAAGAACCAAACAATCAGAACTGGATTCCCTGCTGCTGAGCAGCGACTTGCCAACGGATGAAAACGATATTTTAAAATCCATAGAACAGGAAATTCTGCAGAAAATTAGGGAAACAGATGATCCTTTGAAAGTCAAATCCTATTTGGAACAACTCCAGGATCTCAGAAAGGCTTATTACAAAGATAGAAGTCCCATCCAACCCAATGAGCGCTTTACATATTTGGAAAAGGAGTTGGAAGAAGTAAAGTTGTTGTTGGTCATGATGAACAAAGATAGAGGATATAAGAATCGGCGCAGAAATTCCAGTCCCCGGATTTCCAATATTCTTGGCTTTATACTTTTAGGTGTGGGAATTATGACACTTTTCTTCGAAGGAGGCTGGAATTATTCACCCTGGCCATTTTTTTTGGTCTGTGCGGCTTTGTTAACTATTGCAATTGGCACTTTGTATTCAGGATATCAAAAAAGAAAAGAGGACGATCGGGCAGACCGAAGGATAAAGGATATCATGAGATAACCTATCTCCATAAATTACTTACCGTACTATTTCACTTACCATTTCTTTTCATCGGTATTTCTTCATTTGAACCACTGCTCCCCAATGGCGGAAATATGGCCAATTGAATCTTGTAAGGAAATAGCACAGAGGTTGGGATCTGATGAAATTCAGCATAAATAATGATTACAATCATACCGGATTGACATACACATTATACGGAGGAATAAGGGTTCTTTTTATCTTTATGCACTCTAAATTAAATATTTAAGTATATGGAACTCTTAGATGGGCGATTAGTATCCAGGGAAATCAAAAAGAAAATTAAGATTGAAGTAAAAAAAATGGTCAAATGTGGAATGCGCCCCCCACATTTGGCTGCTGTTTTGGTAGGGGATGATCCGGCCAGTCAGGTCTATGTCAGAAATAAGGTGAGGGCTTGTGAGCGAGTGGGATTTAAGTCCACGTTAGTCAGGAAAGGTGCAGATATTTCAGAAAGTGAATTGTTGCAGATAATTAGCGACTTGAATCAGGATCCGGAAATTGATGGATTTATAGTTCAGTTGCCACTTCCCAGACAAATCAATGATTTAAAAGTGACTATGGCTATCGATCCCAGGAAAGATGTGGATGGATTCCATCCGATGAATGTAGGAAGGATGTCTATTGGGTTGCCCGCCTATCTTCCGGCTACGCCCTATGGAATTATGCAAATGTTGGATTTTTATAATATCGATGTCGAAGGTAAAGATTGCGTGGTGTTGGGCAGATCCAACATTGTCGGTACGCCCATCTCGATTTTGCTTTCCAGAAAAGCCAAACCGGGAAATGCCACAGTAATTATGACCCATAGCAGAACCAAAGACATTCGTAACCATTGCAAAAATGCGGATGTTCTGGTCGTGGCGTTGGGAATACCTGAGTTCGTTACTGCTGATATGGTGAAGGAGGGAGCAATCATTGTGGATGTGGGAATCAATAGGGTAGAGGCCTCGGAAATGGAAAAAGGGTATAAGTTGGTGGGCGATGTCAAATTTGATGAGGTATCACCCAAATGCAGCTTTATTACACCGGTACCGGGAGGGGTAGGTCCCATGACGATTACCTCCTTGTTGATGAATACCTTAAAAGCCGCCCGTAAAGAAATTTACGATTGATGGATTATTACATTTTGCACATTGCTTGTCATCCCGACCGGAGGGAGATCATCAATGGTTTCCTGAGCCTGCATGATGAAATTGAGGCTTTTGTCGAGACGGAAGAAGGATTGGATGCTTTTGTTCCTGTAGCTAAGTATACTCCTGAATTGGATACGCAATTGGTGCATTTTGTAGATAACCAGCACATTCTTTTTACCAAGGAAATAGCGCCTGATAAAAATTGGAACGAAGTATGGGAGTCCAACTTCGATCCGGTGATCATTGGTAATTTCTGTGCCATCCGGGCAGACTTTCATCCTCCCATACCTGAGGTAGAATATGAATTGTTGATTCAACCAAAAAATGCCTTTGGTACCGGTCATCATGAAACAACCTATATGATGATTCAAATGATGGAATCGATGACTTTTGGTGAGCAACGGGTTCTTGATTTCGGGACCGGAAGTGGGGTATTGGCAATACTAGCCTGTAAATTGGGTGCTAAATCTTGTACTGCGATTGACATCAGTGAATCGGCAATTGAAAATACCCTGGAAAATGCAGATAAGAATCAAGTGTCTTTAAAGGTTGTACCGGGAACATTAGATGTCGTGGGAAAAAACCAGTTTGATATTATTCTGGCCAATATTCACTTAAATGTACTGGTGGAAAATGTCAATAAACTCAGTAAACTATTAGCCCCTGATGGACACCTGATTCTTTCCGGCATCCTCGAAACTCAGCAATCAAAATTGCTTGATGCATTTCAAATATTTCAGCTGCGACGACAGAAATCCAAGGGACACTGGATGGCGTTTGAATTTGTTAAGTAGATAGTTTGAAGGGAAGTACTAAGGACGGAGACTCTCTTTCGCCAAGGCTACAGAGAGCAAACCGGAGACTGGAGAATGGAAACCCAAGCTTGGAGATCGGAGAGATTAAAAGTCCGAATTGGTAATTGGTTCGTAAGGTTGTGCCATTTCACCGAATTGGTTCTGCGGATGTCGTTTATTCGTCCTGGGTATCTTTGACTCTCCTTACTTTTTCGGATGAAAAAGTAACAAAAAATCTTGATTTTCATAAGGCAGCATCCGTTGCCTTACTCCTGGGAGTTGTGATCTGGTAAATGGAGTTTTAATCTTGGTCCTGGGACTGAAGTCAAAAAAGTGGCTGGAATAAATGGAACGCAATATTATTGTATTTTGTATGTAATCTAAATACCGATTTCTGTCAAAATTTAACTTACAACTTTTACTGTTCCATTTATAAAGGCCAGACCTCACATTGTTTGTACTATACGGATCATTTCTGGTTATTCAGTTTGATTGAGATTCTATGCTTTTTTGACTTTTTCAATGCTGCGGTATGAAAACAATTCATAGCAGCTTAGGCGCTCGGTGATTTGCTTCAGAGGTATTTATTCCAAGATTGAAATCTGGATGGCCGAGTTTTGCAAATTGGCTTGAAGCTGGTGCTTGTAGCAGTAGAACGAACTACACTATCCGTATTTTGAAGTGAAACATAAATAGAAATCGCAAGAATGCCATTGTTAGTGCCCTTGACCCTAGACACCCTTGCAACCCGATACCTGACACCTGATCAACAGTTTTTCGCCTTTGACCATTGGTCTTAAAAGATGTGAAAAAATTGATTAAAAGTCCGAATTGGTAATTGGTTCGTAAGGTTGTGCCATTTCACCGAATTGGTTCTGCGGATGTCGTTTATTCGTCCTGGGTATCTTTGACTCTCCTTACTTTTTCGGATGAAAAAGTAACAAAAAATCTTGATTTTCATAAGGCAGCATCCGTTGCCTTACTCCTGGGAGTTGTGATCTGGTAAATGGAGTTTTAATCTTGGTCCTGGGACTGAAGTCAAAAAAGTGGCTGGAATAAATGGAACGCAATATTATTGTATTTTGTGTGTAATCTAAATACCGATTTGTGTCAAAATTTAACTTACAACTTTTACTGTTCCATTTATAAAGGCCAGACCTCACATTGTTTGTACTATACGGATCATTTCTGGTTATTCAGTTTGATTGAGATTCTATGCTTTTTTGACTTTTTCAATGCTGCGGTATGAAAACAATTCATAGCAGCTTAGGCGCTCGGTGATTTGCTTCAGAGGTATTTATTCCAAGATTGAAATCTGGATGGCCGAGTTTTGCAAATTGGCTTGAAGCTGGTGCTTGTAGCAGTAGAACGAACTACACTATCCGTATTTTGAAGTGAAACATAAATAGAAATCGCAAGAATGCCATTGTTAGTGCCCTTGACCCTAGACACCCTTGCAACCCGATACCTGACACCTGATCAACAGTTTTTCGCCTTTGACCATTGGTCTTAAAAGATGTGAAAAAATTGATTAAAAGTCCGAATTGGTAATTGGTTTGTAAGGTTGTGCCATTTCACCGAATTGGTTCTGCGGATGTCATTTATTCGTCCTGGGTATCTTTGACTCTCCTTACTTTTTCGGATGAAAAAGTAACAAAAAATCTTGATTTTCATAAGGCAGCATCCGTTGCCTTACTCCTGGGAGTTGTGATCTGGTAAATGGAGTTTTAATCTTGGTCCTGGGACTGAAGTCAAAAAAGTGGCTGGAATAAATGGAACGCAATATTATTGTATTTTGTATGTAATCTAAATACCGATTTCTGTCAAAATTTAACTTACAACTTTTACTGTTCCATTTATAAAGGCCAGACCTCACATTGTTTGTACTATACGGATCATTTCTGGTTATTCAGTTTGATTGAGATTCTATGCTTTTTTGACTTTTTCAATGCTGCGGTATGAAAACAATTCATAGCAGCTTAGGCGCTCGGTGATTTGCTTCAGAGGTATTTATTCCAAGATTGAAATCTGGATGGCCGAGTTTTGCAAATTGGCTTGAAGCTGGTGCTTGTAGCAGTAGAACGAACTACACTATCCGTATTTTGAAGTGAAACATAAATAGAAATCGCAAGAATGCCATTGTTAGTGCCCTTGACCCTAGACACCCTTGCAACCCGATACCTGACACCTGATCAACAGTTTTTCGCCTTTGACCATTGGTCTTAAAAGATGTGAAAAAATTGATTAAAAGTCCGAATTGGTAATTGGTTCGTAAGGTTGTGCCATTTCACCGAATTGGTTCTGCGGATGTCGTTTATTCGTCCTGGGTATCTTTGACTCTCCTTACTTTTTCGGATGAAAAAGTAACAAAAAATCTTGATTTTCATAAGGCAGCATCCGTTGCCTTACTCCTGGGAGTTGTGATCTGGTAAATGGAGTTTTAATCTTGGTCCTGGGACTGAAGTCAAAAAAGTGGCTGGAATAAATGGAACGCAATATTATTGTATTTTGTGTGTAATCTAAATACCGATTTGTGTCAAAATTTAACTTACAACTATGCTGTTCCATTTATAAAGGCCAAACCTCACATTGTTTGTACTATTCGGATCATTTCTGGTTATTCAGTTTGATTGAGATTCTATGCTTTTTTGACTTTTTCAATGCTGCGGTATGAAAACAATTCATAGCAGCTTAGGCGCTCGGTGATTTGCTTCAGAGGTATTTATTCCAAGATTGAAATCTGGATGGCCGAGTTATGCAAATTGGCTTGAAGCTGGTGCTTGTAGTTAGACCTTATTCAGGCATTGTCACCATACTCACTACTCCCTACTCAATACTCACTACTCCCTACTCAATTATCTCCCATTACAAATTCACTTACCATACTTCCGAACATTCCAATTTCCCTGATGGCAGCGACCACGCCGGCAAAGACCAACGCATAGGGATCGTCTTCACTTTCTTTGGCCACCATATTGGCAATAAACCCTATCAACGCTGGAAGTTGAAAGATTTCAACCAGGATGGACGATGCACGCAAAGCGGGTTTGTCGGCAGTCTGGTCCCAGTTATCATGAGTTAGAACCGCTGCCCAGATACCAAAAGCCATTACTACAGCTGCATCGACTGCCCCGGTCACATTGAGTGCAGCACCCAATTTGCTTTGAAGCTTACTGGGAATTCCCACACTGACTCCGACAGCACTTCCGGTCTTTTCTTGTTTTAACCACATATATCCGTTGAGTGCTAGCCACCCAAAATATACCAGGTTTTGGATGACGGCTTTTGGGATATTTCCCCCTGCAAAAGCGGCGGTAAACACGGATAAATACCGAAAAATATTATCCAAAACTACGGATATGCTGGTTCCTCCTCCTTCCGCTGGCTTGATGGCGCGGTAAGTGACCAATGCAAAAGTCAAACACCGGTACATTCTAAAATTAGCCACAAACGAATGGGCTACCGGATTACTATAGGTATAGCCGTAATTTTTACTCCATAGTTCCTGGTCCGAATTGGAGCCACTTAGATTAATGTTCGAAACGAATTTGGACGGAAATTTAAGGAATTCTTTCTCATTGATGATGTCAAAGGGAGCCTTCCCATGAGCTATTTTGTTAAATATGGTGGCGGGTATGGCTACGAGTAAACAACCCAAATCGAGTACGCTCAGATCGGATCCTGAAATCATTTTATAAAGGGCAGATAGCAAAGGAATGTCAATAGGATAAGTCAGTCCCTTTTTGATATCTTCTGCAATATCTTCTAACGCCTCAAACAACAGGTCAATAATGATTTTGACCATATCCAGAATCAGAGCGGCCAGCGTATCCAAGACTTTAAAGGCAAATTCACCAATCGTAATCTGGTTATGAACCAATTTGTTGATATCATCTCCGATGGTTTCAAAAGCTATGATGAAATCCTGTACGGCGGTCTTGACCGCTTCTGCGATCTGAGATAGGATTCCCTCCGGAGTAGTGGGCTTACCACTCGGTCCATAACCTGAAACGTGGTGGAATTTAGAAGGTCCCCAATTTAAGCGAGGATCAGCGTGATCTGTTTGGGTATTTCCTTTTTTGTCATGCCAGCCACTAAGACTGGTGTCCTTGAAATTATTTAATTGATTAACCAATTCCGGACTTTTGAGTTTGTTGGCTATGATATCGTTGATCCAATCATCGAATTTTTTCTGAACTGTTTTGATTTCCGCAGTGGTCGCATCGAGTCCGTTGATGGCAAATTCCTTAAGGATATTTTTGGTCTTGAGAATATCTTTCCACTCAAACAAAAAGCCCAGCCATTTGATGAGATCTTTAAATGCAATCCAGATCTTCTTGAACAACCATTCGATCGCAGAAAAGACCTGTTCGGCAGTAGTTAAGATGAAATTGTACAGCTCTTTACCGATTTTAATTACAAAATGCACCAGCTCTTTTTCAATGTGAATAAAAAAACCGGCGACCTTGTCAAATAGTCCTTCTATCCAATGCACCACATCTCCAAAGGCATGGCCTAACGCACTCCCCAGGCTTTCATCATTGATGACATCCAGGATCGTCACATTGGCACCGGTGACTCCGGCCATTTCAAAAAATACATTTCTGGCAGAATCGCCTGCGTTATACGCTACGCCGCCGTCGTCTGAAAAGGTGAGGCTGTATGAGGTATTATTCGCATTGGTCTTCTTACGCAGGTGATCGGAAGTTTTCAAAAACTGCTGAACCCCCTGAGCTACCGCATCAAGTGATTCCGCACCCGGATCCTTTTGTATCACTTTGGTGCCATCCGGATAATGTGCCGCTTTTAGATCGCTTCCGGTCTTATACTTTTTCAGTCTTTCCTCTAACTTGTGTTTTAAATCAATTACCAGGGTATCGCTTAAGAAAGGAGCGTTAATATAAATCTCCGGTGCCCCAATGACCTTAGTCGGTCTGATGATGTTCAGTTCACTATTGATATCCAATTTGATTTCGGCATATGAAGTAGGTCCTAATGAATAGCCGGCTCCATTGATATCTACATAAATAGCGGCGGAGGCTGATAACTTTACTTTTTGTCCGGAAAGTGCATTTGTTAAGTCGTTATTTTGAAATTTGATATGCAGCGTGTAGGAGTCGTATTGGTGCGCTTTACCTACATCTTGTAAGGGAATATGATTCTCACGCCACAGGGTGGAATGGGTATCCTGATAAAAGTGACTTAAGTTGTTTTCACTATCAATAACATAAAGATAGTTCTCGATTTCACCTCCTTTAATACAGGCAAATTGATCGACATTTGGTTGAATGGGCAACGGATTGGTCCATTTATTTTTATAATCGCCGCTGATCCCATCATAAAAATGATTGGTAATGTAATATAATGAAGACTGTTGGCCTTGGGTTTCCCCTTGTAACCACAGTGTTATTTGGTCCTCATTTATTGCGGCTCGAATTTTTTTATATTGAATTTCAAGTCTGGAGGTGGCAATCGGTTCTTTGGTTTGGTCAGGGTTTGGAAATAGGTAGATACCATCTCCGGCGGTGATTAAGGGGTTGGTGCCATCTTCCGCCGGCAGCAGAGCAAAATCTGATATTTTACCAGGAGGTGAGAATCGATATTTGCTCGTCTTGTGATATACCGGATCCGGAAAAGACTGAAAGAGCATGGTGAGGGAATCTCCGATGTGATACAAGAGAAAGACACCGCGATCCTGATATACGGAACCCAGTTCCAAAGCGATGACTTCTGTTCCGTGTTCTGGAAGGGCATATTGTGCAATTTTTCCACTGTTGTCTATCGTATAATATTTAGCCGCTTTTTGCGCCTGTTCCGTAGCTACTAAAGCTCCATCTGCATCAAGTCTGATTTGATTGATTGTGGCTGAAGGGTTCGGTAGAGTATAGGTTTTAAAAAATGTATTCGGATCAAACTTAGAAAAATCGACTTCCGCAAATTTATGGACATCACTGATAAATAAGGCATTTTTGCCATCCCTTGAAACGGCCATGGCGATGCGTAGAGAATCGTTACTCTCTTCATAGATATCAAATGCAGTTACCGATCCCAGATTTAATGCCAGCGGATATTGTACCCAACCGGTCGCGGATTGATCTTTGGGATGTAAGATGTAAAAGCCATTTTCGGTGCCGATTGAAAAAACGACGGGAGTATTGTTTAAGTAAATGGATTCCAGCTGATGCTGGGCATCTACAGGCCTTACGGGTGAATAGTTCTCCATTAATTCGCTGAAGAAAGAAGTCGTAACCTGGGATTGTGAATCGGCAATCGCTGTATGAGCTTGCAATATTTTATCGGACATGGATTCTGTTTTTTAAAGTGAGCAATTAGGTAATTTATTTTAGATAGATCAGCTTACCGGAGCATATGCTGCATTCAATAACACCGGATTGTCTTCTTGTTGCGCATCAGTATATAGTTGAATATTCTGGTAGGTATAGACTTGGCCTAATGGTAATACTACTTTACCAACACTTAAGCTATTTATTACTTTGTTGATATCTTTTTTTACCCCTGACACCACTTTTGAGATGTCCTTAGCAGCTTTTAAGGCTTCTTTTTCGGCGTTGGATTTGCTATCTGCATTCCAATCTGACTGGATCATAGCCCAGATCCCAAATCCAATGGTTTTTTCAACATAGGGTTTTTTGGTATATCCAATTTCTGGAATCTGAGTTTTGGTGATATTGAAGTCTACGGCACCCTGGGCTCCCGGAAGGATTGAAACTTCCACCATACCAGGTTGCCCTTTACTGCCATCCGGGCCCTTTTTGTAGGTGCCGCCGGTAGAAAGTTTGGCTTCAAATACGGTAACCCGGCCGGCATGGAGCAACTCCCAAGGTCTAATTTTAATATCCAGAGTGTACTCAATATTGCAATCAAAAAGCAAATTATCAGATGTTCCATTCTTTACACCAATAATTGAGCTTACTCCCATATCCAAAACCATATGCGTATCTTTAAAAAGATCCGAAGGAGGAGAACTTACATTGGATGTTGCGGAACGAGAGGAATTTAAGCTCCACTTTTGGGCCGATCGAGTGTAAGCGGAAGCATTAAATCCCTTGGTAATTGCCGGCTTAATAGCATCTACAAAGGGTTCGAGCAGATAGGATTGAAAAAGATTAAAATCGATGGCCAGTATACCATCTATGGAAGGGTCATCGGCCGCTTTTAATAGTAGACTTTGGGGTAGGATTCCTACATTTTGACCGGGGGGAAAGGTTCTACCGGACAGCATCATGAGGAAATTGAAAGCCGACTTGCCGGATTTTGAACTATATGAGGTGGAAAACTTTAAATCTGTAGGTTGGAACAAGGCATTTGGTGCCTGAATCGGTTTTATTTTGAGACCATATCCCAGTATATATGGATTATTGCTTCTGGCGACTATCAATTTGAAGTAATCCTCCACAGTGATCTGCAAGGCCGTGGTCATATTCTCGGGAAACTTACTGGCACTTTCATCAAAATTGGAAATATTGGCATTTTCAAACTCCATAAAAAGACTTTCAATAGTAAAGTCACTTTGATTCAATCCCGATTGGGAGATGGCTGCTGAAATTTGTTGCTCAGCCTCCGGTGTTAGGATTTTCTTTGTATCGGAGATTTCTATGGTGCCAATGGGGACATCAAATGCATAGATCACACCGCTAAGATCATAATCTGCAATTTGCTTGGTAGGGTCCGGGCAGTAGTATAAAGTACCGGTTTTAAAGGTGAGATTAAATAACAAATTGGTGGCTGTTTTTTCCAAAATGGAAATAGTAGGTGCTGCAATGGAACCACTCCAGCCGTAGTCCCAAAGCAGACCTTCTTTTTTAGCTTTGGCCAGCTTGGTCCCAAACTCACTGTATTTTCCAGCTGCAAATAGGTCTGCTATTTCTTTTTGAGTCGCTTGCCAGGTAGCCAATATGGTGTCAAAGGATTTGTTCTGTTGGGTAACTACATCATAAGTTGGAGGTTTGCCCTTAACATGATTTACGCGAACCAATAATTTCCAATCTTGTTCTATTACATTTCGCTTCCAAAGTTGAGAAAATTGATAGTTAATGGTGTCTGAAGATACGGACAGGACCATATCACACTGGGCCAGGATAGTACTTTTGCTCATTTGTTCGGTTTTTTGGTTATTCAATGTCCAAATAACTTCTGCTATTTGGATTAATAATAATACGATCCTGATGAAAATTTATGAGGGTAAATAGAGGTAGCTGGATAGTATTATATCCTGAAATTAGAGTAAAAATTTTAATATAGCAAGCTTGCTGAAGAAATTTTACGGGAATTGATGCATACCTGATATTTATCTTACCCTGGTAATATGAATGTGAAATGCTGCCAAATTCGATATGGATAGCCTGTTCAACAAAAGGAGTTTTTATGCTATTTCCGGAAAATAAAAAGGCAGGCAAAGCGGAATTATTTCAATACCGGTGTTTGTTATAAAATTGAAGATTAGATCCGGTCGGAGTCGTGGAGTGAATGTCAATTCTCAAAACATAAATTAAATTGATCATGGAACTTGTTGTATATCATCAGGAATTTGAGCGTATAAACTCAATGGACGATTTTCTGCGGATTATGTATAGCAGTAGGATGAAATATCTCGCCAGTGATCTGCTGAAAAAAGGATTATCTCCGGTTGATATTGCCAATGCTATGCGTCGTGCAATGACCGTTGCCAAAGCCGGCGGTCTGAATGTCGCTGCTCATTTTATGCCTATGTATACTCAATTCGATGACGGCATCATGCAGGATTGCAAACTATCTCATTTGGGATATGCCTTAATACTCATGAATGCCAGACCTGATTTGGCATCGGTAGGTAAGTGGCAGTTGAAGGTCCTTAAAAAGTTTTTCAATTCAGTATCATAATCTGCAGGATCAATAAATCATTTTACTCAACTTGTTTTCCTCAGAGCAGTATTTGGAGGGAGTGATACCAGCTATTTTGATAAATCTGCGGTGAAAATGAGACGGATCATGGAATCCGAATCGATAAGTTGTTTCCACAAAACTATTTGATTTTAAATCACTTCAATAGGCTAATCGAGTTCGTCTGATACCTGATAAATGTTTTGGCCGATTTATCCAATAGATCTGGATTTCAAAAAATTAAATTTGATGGGTACATAATTCAAGTGAATTGGCCTATTGAAAAGATTCGGATTTATTGAAAATGAAAGCACTAATATTTTGCATGGTACTCGGATTATGTTTTACTTCTGATACATTTTCTCAGCAAGTTAAATTCGGTATAATTGGGGGAATTGATATCTCAAATGTAAAAACCCAGGGTAAGAGGGCCTACTTCCAATTCCGTCATTTAAATCACCGATTTGTAGCTGTTAATTATCATCCATTATTGACTTATAATTTCAATGGATATGTCGCCTTTAGAAGTAAGAGTTGTTGGGGTTTCTCCTTGGAACCTGGATTTATGCGCAAAGGAAGTATTTTGAAATACGATTCTGCAAATAAAAACTTGACTACAACTTATTGGCTGAACTATGCTCAGTTCCCATTTTCTGTAGATTTCTATTTAAGTGATAATTTTTTCATATCAATCGGCTCAGAAATAAGTTATCTTTTGAAATCTACAATTAAAGACCAAAGATTTGTAGAACATAGTCACAATAACCTTGAACTTTCTGGCTTGATTGGGATGAATATACTCCTATCTGAGAGGATAGATATTGGATTTCGTTATAACCAAGGAATTACTAATTTATCAAATGCATATTGGAAAATTTTTGATTCCTCTGAGGATATTCTTACCGTGGATTTCCAAGAAATCAATAAATATTATCAATTATTCATCAGATATAAAATAAAAACTTGATTAAAAAGTGTCAAAATTGGGCATACTGAATGAGAAAATGCAATAGCCTGACCGATAGGCCAGAATGCATCATCCTATTCAAAAATATTGAATTTATCATTTCATGTTTATGTATCCTTCCGGTTATGAATAATCAGGATATCAAGGATTAGTCAATCTCTTAAATGAAGTTCATTTCAAATCTTGGCTAAGTCCAAGTACTTATCACAAAGGCCGTTTTGTGCAAGATGCATAACTGGTTATTGGTTTATTTTAAGCCATGGCAAATAAACTTATCGTGTTATGGTGCTTTTTATTATTGGGATGTGGGCATTCGGCAGAACCTGAATTTTACATAAAAATTGGCAATCATACTTATCGTTTTTCGAATTCGTTTAACCAGGTAATAAAAAATGATTCGGTTTATTCATATGTAGCCAGTGACATGGAGGCTCCAGCGAATCTTCAAGCATTAAGAGTTACAATTCACGCATTGGAACCTATTCGTTTTTCTGATCTAAAAGGAGACAGTATTTCAATGGATAATGATAGCTATCCCAATTTTTCATTTAAATTTAACTCAAGTGTTGATCCAAATTTAAATGGTTGGCGGCTCAATAGGGGTGAAGTGTGTTTCATCAACAATGTATATCCCTATTCGGGATCAAATAGATATCCTGAGCATGGTGACGATCCGCATATTGTCGAGGGATCATTTAGATTAATAGATAGATCTAATGAAATAAAGAATGTAGATTTTGCCTTGTTATTTTTTGAATATTCAGAGTAGCGATCTACATCTAAGGCTCTGGAGGTGGCTCGAAAACTAGGTAAACGAATGATGATCTATGGGGATGCAGTCAAGTTCGCCTGAGTCTTACATGGACTGAAATATAAGTCTGAAATTATTATATTCTCAATTTTGTTAAAAGACTTTCTGTGGTAATCTTATATTGATTTAATTAGCCGGGGTGAGAGATTCCAATTGAAAGTTGTGGTCTACTTTCTGGATGAGGACTGAGTCGGCTCCATTTCATGATCAGCTTGATTACTAATTGACTAATAAATCATTTTACTAAGCCTGTTTTCCTCAGAGCAGTATTTGGAAGGAGTGATACCAGCTATTTCGATAAATCTACGGTGAAAATGAGACGGATCATGGAATCCAAAACGATATGCTGTTTCCACAAAACTATTAGATTTATCGGACCTAAGGAGTTTCGTTATTTGACCGATTTTGATGATTTTTATGAACAACCGCGGTGATAGGCCTGTAATCTCACAAAATACTCTACGAAAATTTCGCTCACTCATACAACATACTTTGGCCAAGTCTCTAATTTTTATGGTATAATCGTTTTGTAAAATGTGTTGAATGGCAAAATCGATGGCTGCATATCTGCGATCATCTTCCTTAATATTTTTCATTAAGAAGTTCTCCAAAATCTTAAATTTCTCCTGGTGATTCTTGGTTTCGAATATTTGTTCTACCAAATTGACCGCATTGAGGCCAAAGAGATCAGTCAATGCAGTATATTCACCCAAATGATTGGTCCGGTCATTGAGAAAATGACAAATTTTACCCGGCTTAAAGACAATACCCAGTCTGCAGGTTTCCGGGAGTGGTGATAAAAAAACGTGTTCCGTGAACAACCCACAAATAAAGGCATATGGCTCAAACTCTACTGATTGATCTTTACTAAACCTTTGGAAACCGCCTTTTAAATCAATAATCAGTTCAAAGCGGCTATCTGGCATAAACCTTTCTCTGGTCATCTCCTCGTTCTGATCCAGTTTTAGGATCCACATGTGATCAATATAGTTTTGCAACAAATTATTTGGTATATACTTGCCAAATTTCATTTAAGCGATGCTTTGATGTCAAAACGCAGGACATTCTGAAAATGTCTCTTTGCTGTTCAATTTTGGCCGTTTTGTACTATGAATTTGTTATTCATGATCGGGTGGGGAAGTGGAAAGTGGAGTTTCTGTACCGATAACAATTACCAAATTGGCATTCTAGGTAAAGCTTGCTAGCTGATACATATCCCAAACCCATATTATCTAGATTTTCGTAGATAAAAATGGTGATTTTCGTTCACGGCATCCTTTCAATTACTATTTTTGCCGGTCTAAAAAAAATTATGATGCTGCAAAGCTCACAACGCGGTAGAACTTTTCCTGAATCTCCCTTCAGAATGTTGCTGCCTTATGCCCATGAAGCAGAGACAAATGGTACTAAAGTCTACCGCTTGAATATTGGCCAACCGGATATCCTTTCCCCACAAAAAGCCATTGAGATGATATCTGGATTTCCCACTCCCAAATTATTGCCATATACGCCTGGAATCGGTATCCTGACCTTGCGGGAGAAATTTGCGCGGTATTACCAAAAATTTCAAATGCCCATTGAGGTTGATGACATCATGATCACTCAGGGTGGATCCGAAGGAATTTACTTTACGATGTTGGCCGCTTTTGACCCTGGCGATGAAATTCTAGTTCCGGAACCTTTTTACGCTAATTATCTGGGCTTTGCACAAATGACCGGGGTAATACTAAAACCCATTACCTGCAGTATAAAAGATGGTTTTCACTTACCTCCGATTGCCGAGATCGATCATTTATATTCCCCTAAGGTAAAAGGGGTACTTATTACCAACCCCAACAATCCTACCGGAACAGTATACCACCGGGATGAACTAAAATCTCTGGCTAAATGGGTAAAAGAACGCAGCTTATTTCTATTGACTGATGAAGTATATCGGGAATTTAGCTTTGATCTTCCCTACTATCCGGTCTATAGTGAACCAGGATTGGATGAAAATATCATTCTTATCGACTCCATTTCCAAACGATTCAGTGCTTGCGGAGCGCGAATTGGTACCGTAGTAACTCGTAACCAAGCTATAAAAAATAGCATTACCCGATTGGCTAAGCTTAGATTAAGCAATCCGTTTTGGGAACAGACTTTTGCGGAATTGGCATTGGAAGAAGAAGATAGTTATCTGGATGGGGTAGCCAATGAATATCGGGAAAGAAGAAATGTCGTGCATAGGGCACTAGAAAACATGGATGGAGTCACGAGTTACCTACCCGAAGGTGCATTTTACTGTTTTGCCGGTTTACCGATCGATGACAGCATGAATTTTTGTAAATGGTTGCTGTGTGATTTCACTCATCAGGGTGCAACCTTGATGGTTTCCCCGGGATTTGCCTTCTACATGACACCGGGAAGAGGTATGCAGGAAATTAGATTGGCGTACGTTATCAATCAACACGATCTGGCCAAGGCCATGGAGTGTTTAAGCATTGCTCTGCAACAATATCCTGGTAGAATACAGGTGTAGCTTCAATTCAAATGGAATGGGTCTTTAATTTCAAATAAGGCTATGGTGGGATTTAGAATGCCTTTTATTGGCAAATTACGACGGTAAATCAGGAGGTCCATTTTTGTCGAATCGAAATTCAGGTTGTTCAGATATGGATTTACAATCCCGATTAAATGGTTTGTTGTAATCCCTAATATTTCACTGTCAAGATCATAAAGGTCGTCATGTAATCTATGTGTCCAAAATGTTTTGGTAGTTGGCTTTATATGGAGTACAAAGTAGTTCTCTTGCTCCCATCCAAATTTGATAAATATCAGGATTTCATTCTCATACAATTTTTCAACCTGGATATCTGTCTGGGTGCTCCCATCATCCTTGACGCGATATGCGAATAATTTTAGTTTGTCTTTTAGATAATCAACCCTTTTCTTCAAAACATCCGGATCCAAGTCGTCAGAGTTCACATTGGAGGAACTTAAATAGTTACCTCTTATATCAAATTGATGCCAGGTTTGTTCCTCATTCAAAACCGTAAATCGATCGGTATTCAGGTCAATGAAATTCAAAGAAGTTATTAAGCCCGGTTCATGAGTTTCTAATTGAACTAACTCCATATTCTGAACAAATTCGGAATACAAGAGTATAGGTAAAAAACTGGATGGTGTGAGATCAATGGATAGTTGTTTTTCTCCCACGTTTTCCAATTTTAATGTTGCCGTGTCATTTGCACAGCTGAAAAAGATGAGGATCAAGGTAACCACGATGATTATATCGAGGAACCAAGCTAATTTAGTTCTCATAAATGAAGGTATAGGAAGAATAAATACTAAAATAAGCAAACCATAGGAATATTTGGTGATCTTTCATTGTCTAACAACCAATACTGAGGATTCAAAAATGATCAAAAATGACTTTTTACAAATTTTTAGGCAATTTCTTGTTATGCGGAATGCTATTGACTTTTGCTCAATGCAGTAGTTCCCAAAAATCTACCAAAACGGATACGGCTGTTCAGGAAGAACCGGTCCAAGAAGAAACTCAAGCGAATGTGGAAAGACAAAGGGGTGGGAGAGGCGTCGCCAATTTGGATGAATTATTTGCTGCTTTGGAAATGAATGAGGAGCAAAAGGAAAAGTTTCAGGAGATTCAAAGTAAGTACCGTGGTCAGATGAGGACGGCCAGAGAAGATGCAGCTGGGGATTTTACCATTATGCGTGAAAAAATGGGTAAAATAAGGGATGCACAAAATGCAGAAATCAAAGAGATATTGAGCGAAGATCAATTTGAAAAATATGAAAAGATCCTCGCTGAACGCAGAGCTCAGAGGGGAGGAAGAAGGTCTGGAAATTAATGCTGCTCCTGGATTGGAAACCTATTTAAGCGATCAAATAGCTTTAAGGAATGGAGTCGGTAGCTGGCAATTATCGGTGATCCATATGGAAAAATTCAAATTGTCCAAAGCTTAATTTACTTGACTTCCCTATAAGTGTGTTCGAAATAGTTATCATGCGCTTAATTTCTCTTCAGAATCGACTTCAATTTCCAAGCTAGCAAAGCCTTTTGCTTATAAATACCTTTTGTTTAGGATGCCTAGACTTGAACAAGTTCTTTATGGTTTGTCCATGTAACTCGGACTGCCTCACAAGATTGGCCACCCAAATCATCAAGTTTTTTAGTGTCCCTGAGGATACCACCGCAGGTTTTATAAAAAGAAATAGCTCTTTGATTATCGGCCAACACCCACAGGTAAAATTTTGAGGTTGGATTCTGGTCAGCTACCCACTTAAAGGCCATTTTCATCAATTGCGCTCCTAGACCTTTGCGCTGCCAATTGGGGTCTATGTGCAAATTGTCAATCAATGCCCCCCACTTGGGATCGTGAGATTTAAAAATACAGATAAATCCTACCAACGTTCCATTTGATTTAGCAACGAATACTTTCTGATTGACGGAGGGAGTTGTCAACCTTTTGGCCCAGACGTTTAATCGATCCTCATGAACTTTTTCATTTAAATAGGTATCGCTTAGGGCTCCACGATAAAACTTTTGCCAACTGCGGGCGTGCAATCCCGCAATGGATTTTAAATCTATTTGCCTTCCTTCATGAAAAGTAATTTCCATAATTGATTTTGCATTTGCATCTATGAAAACTGTAAACCAAACACTGTATCAGGTCACATATACGTGAATCGATTAGACACTCTGATCAGGATGCTATAAATTTATTTCATTTACCTAAACTCTTGATGTATTGACGCAGTGATTCCAACTGACGAGAATTGCCGAGTACAATATAACTGGAATTTTCAGTGATTTTGGTTTCGGGTCCAGGGTTAACGCTATAACCGCCCTCGGGTTTTTTTAACCCGATAACATTAGCACCCGTTTTTTCTCGGATTTGTAAATCTCTTAAAGTATAATTTCTAAATGGGGGAGGGAGATGGGAATACGTAAGTTCTTCAAATCCCATATCGGATTCGTACTGATTGGTTACAAAAGAAAAGAATTCAACGGCATCTGGTTTGTTAACCAGTGTCGCCATGTAAAATCCACCTATTTGTTCCGGCATGATCACATGACTCGCACCGGCGGTTTCCAGTTTTTTAACTGTCTTATGATGTTTTGCTCTACTGATGATGTTGATATCAGGATTTAATTGACGGACTGTCAGCGCGATTAGTAAATTGTCTGAATCTTCTGGCAAAGCCGTAATCAATGCTTTGGCTTCCTTCACTCCGGCCTTGATTAATGCTTCATCATGCGTGGCATCATCTTCGATGTAAAGTATGCGCTCTTTACTTTTTTGAATTTGCTCAATCGCATCATGATCATTTTCGATAACCACAAATTCCACTTTATGGTTGAGAAAGTTATGGACGATTTCACTTCCGTACCGGCCAAAACCACAAATTATGATATGGCTTTTTAATTTGGAAATTTCTTTTTGAATTACGTTAGCATGCATAGACTTGAAAAATTCACCGTAAACTACAAAGCTGGTAAAAGCTGAAACAGCGTAGGCAAAAATACCAAAATTAAACATTATAAGACCGGTAGTAAAATAGCGCCCCGCATCCGAAAGTTCACGAACTTCACCATATCCAACCGTTGAAATGGTAATGATGGTCATGTAAATGGCTTCTCCCACCGAATAATCTTCCAAAAGCATGTAACCAATGATCGCTAAAATAATCTCGGAAGCGAATAAAATAATCGCCAGACGAATATTTAAGTATTGTCCGGTGTAGGTATACCAATTAATAAATTTAGGCTTCAATCTATATATTACTGCTGTGAACCGCTAAAATATACTTTTTATTATTTTTTTATTGGTCCTTGATTTTCAAAATGATGGGGGAAATTAGTGAATTATATTTAGAAGTGATTTAAAAACAAATTGTTAATTGATTTGCATACCATTGATCCTGACTGGCTCAGGCAGATCTCAATATATCAACTTTTTCTCGATCCATCCGCGAGCGCCGAAGCTACTCAGCGGACTTTGTGCGCCATCCGCGTGCCGCAGTAGCTTTAGCGGAGGCGCAAGGCGACTTCGTCTGCCGACGGCGGACAGCCGTCGGCCAAAGCCTTTGGCGTCGGACGAGGCGCTAGCTACGGCGAAGCAACACTTTTCTTGGGTATATTTAATGAGCCGGTCTTTAGCACTGCCTCCCAGCCTATGGGAGTTGGAGGAATGATAACATGCTGCTTTTTTTGAGGAGGAAGGAAAAAGCAGCTTTTCGACCATCAAGAAAGTATCTCACTAGTGGATTCCAGTGAATTCCAAATTAGGCTTTCTGAAAATCCGTAAAATGGGAATCCAATGAAAATTGTTCTTATAGTTCTTTTATAATATCATTAAGTAAATAAGCAGAATTAATAGAGATATCCTTGGCTAAATCAAAGTGCTTGCTAATGGCATCAAAATTATTCTTTTTTACGGCTTCTTCAATTTCGATTAATACATTTTTCAATGATGAAATCCCCATAAAATCGGCCTGTGGTTTTAAAGAATGGGCATAAATGCGCAGTTGATCCCAATCTTCATTTTCTAAATTGAATTCCATTTTTTCAAAGGTCTTTGGAGTGACATCGAGATACAGGGAAATATAGCGTTTCATTTTTTTTGAATCGCCTTTTGTAAATTTTTTCAAAAAACTTAAATCGACCATTTATATATTTGCTTTTATCAGGTCAAAAATTTCGTTAAAGGCTTCTTGCCCTTTAATCACATAATGTACTGCACCATACATTATGGTTTACGAGGCAGTCGCATAACTTTCTTGACTGGATAGCATGATTACAGGTATAGCCTTGTTGCCCTTTTAAGTAATCTGATCGCATCTCTGCCAATAAAGGTTCATCATCGACGATAAAAATGGTCGGGTTTGAGTTATCCATGATTTCTAAACTTTAAATTAAATATTTTACTTAGCAATTCTTCTATGTCAAACGGTTTACCAATGAAGTCATTCATGCCTGCTTGATAACAAGCCTCAACTTCTTCTTTAAGAACATTGGCTGTCATTGCTATGATAGGAATATGGGCTTTCCCATTCTCAAAAGCTCTAATGACTTTGGTGGCTTCGTACCCATTCATTTTAGGCATTTGTACATCCATCAATACGACATCATAGTCGTTTGACTTAAGCCTTTCAACGGCTATAGTTCCATTTTCGGCAACATCAAGATGGATCTCTTTTATAGCATCTTCCAATTCTTCCTGGGCAACCACAGCATTAAACTGATTGTCTTCCACCAATAAGATCCGGATGCCTTTTAATTGGTCTCCAATGTTGCTGTCAGAAGCTATCTTTTTCACTTCTTTAACACTCGTTGCTGCTATCTCATAAGGAATGGTAAAATGAAATTGACTCCCCTTGTCTTTTTGGCTTTTTATCCAAATCTTACCATTATGTAGTTCCACTAATTTTTTAGAAATGCTTAATCCTAATCCAGTTCCTTCAAACTTTCTGGAAGTGTCGCTATATGCTTGCTCAAAGGATACGAATATCTTTTCCAATTTATCCCTATCAATTCCTATACCTGTATCAGAAACGGTAAAGTGAACCTGAATCATTTCTCCCTCTTGTTCGCATTTAATAGCTGTTGTGACCATCCCTTTTTCGGTAAACTTGATGGCATTCCCAATTAAATTGATGAGTATTTGTCTCAACCGGGTAGCATCTCCTTTTACATACAGTTCTTCATCCGGAATATCCTTATTCAACTCCAGGCCTTTCTCTTCAGCTTTAAACTCCATAATGGTGTGTACCTCGTTGACCAAATTATTAATGGAAAATGGTTCGTGCTCCAATTCAATTTTGCCAGCTTCTATTTTGGAAATGTCCAGGATGTCATTGATAATGATCAATAAGGAATCGGAGGATTGTTTGATCCCATCCAGATATTCTTTTTGGTCCTCTTTTGGGTTTCGGCGTATCAGGATATCGGTCATGCCCTTGATGGCATTCATAGGGGTACGGATCTCATGACTCATATTGGCCAGGAACTGATGTTTGGCTCTTTCGGAGGCCTGGGCTTTTTCTTTTTCCTTCTTGATTATCTTTTGCGTTTTTCTTATATATTTCAATCGGTACCATAAACCAAGGGCCATAAGAAGAGCAGCAAGACCCAAAACCAGCAATAGATTCCTTGTTGTTTTTTGTTTGTTTAGCTGTTTTTGAAATGCCAATTCAGTTTCTAGCTTTTGCTGTGCTACTTGCAGACTATCTGCTAATCGTTGTTGAGCAAATTGATTTTCCAGTTCTAATCGGGTGACTTCCTGACTATTTCTTAAAATGGCTAAGGAATCCTGCAACTTTACATACGCTTTATAATTTTGAAGGGCACCGTTATAATCACCGGTCTTTTCTTTAATCTGGTACAATAGATTATTTAGTTCTGAACTGGTTGAGAGGCGAATATCCGAATGGCTCAAACCTTTGTTAGCTGCACTTAACGCATTGGGGTATTGTTTTAGTCCCAAATAAGCCCGACTTAGTTCGATATAAAATCTACTGTTGTCATCTTTTCGTGGAAGGTCTCCATAATATTCAGACTTCATCTGATTCAACTCACTCAAGGCTACACCGTATGCCTGTTTGAGGTTGTTTACACCGGCCCGGGTTATCCTGGCAAGCCTGAAGCAGGGTTCGCATTCTTTGACATCACGCATAATGTGGATAGCAGAATCTAAATAGGATTCTGCTAAGTCCTCTTCCTTTTTATTTAAGTACAATTTTGAAAGTCCTATGTAATTACCTCCTATGTAATTTAAGTTGTCAATATCTCTTGAAACCTCCAGCGCTTTCAATAGATATTTTTCCGATTCTTTATAATTCCCAATTTCATTGTGGATATCCCCTGCATTATTCAAAGCATCATTGTAAAGGTTATCCGATACATGTAGTTGTTCTGAATACTGAATCACTTTTTGAGCGGTCTCCAAAGCTTCCGGGAATTGGTTATTTTGGTAAAATCTATAAGACAATTCGCCATAAAGTTGTCTTAATATTTTTAGTGCTTCTTCATGTTTTCCAGCATTGCCACCAATCGATATCAATAATTCATCCATTTTGTCGGTAGAATAGGCTAAACAACCAGAAGTGATTCTTTCACCCATGGCGAGAATTGCATAGTTGTAGACCTTTTTTTCAACTGCATTTTCAACAGCTAACGCTAAATGTTTGCAATAGCCATCATGGTATTCATTCTTTAGTAGTTTAGCGTAAGCAAGGTGAAAGAACGTTTTATGCGGGTCAATTTGAGGCTTTATTCGTTCTAAAACATCGATAAGCTTTTTTCTAGGAAGTTCTGAACAATTGGCCTCATATATATAAGGAATGGCAACCAATATCATAAAGAAATCTTGATTCTTTTCAGCCAACTGTAGGCCTTTATAAAAGCACGAACAACCCAACTCAATATCCTGGTTATAAATGGTAAGAATGCCACCTTTGAATAGGTTGAAAAAGCCCACATATTTCGCTGCTTCAATTGTTTCAGCTATTTGGATCGCTTCATCCACTCCTTCTCCCCATTTGGCAAATTCTTCAGGCGTGATACTGGCAGTGGTATTAAATCTTGAATAGAAGGCGTGCAGTCGTTTTTCTCCAGCGGCATTTTTGTCAAGCCAAATGTGGTACAAGGAATCTGCATTGACCTGCTGTGCATATACTCTCTGAAGGCCCGAGAATAAGAGTATATTTAAGACTATGATTTTGACTCCTAATTTCATGATGTTATAATTAATTATGGATAAAGGTAGCGCATTAATGGGTGGAAACCCTTCTTTGAATTATCAGATGGTTTTGTCAATTATCAAACGGTATCCAAATACTATAAATCCTGCCCAAACTTGATCTGAACCTATTAAAGGCTTAATATCTATTCTTCGTCAGGGCAAGTAAATGCAAGCTCAGACCAACATCCAATGGCAATGTGACCATAATCAGGTTGGCGGAAATGTACTCAACCGGGCTGAAGCCAGGTATCATCGAGGGCACTACGGGAGTGGTCCAATTGCATAAATCAGATATTTACTAAATTATTTTCGGAAAGTATTTTTTGCCGAATTTTTCTAAAATATTTTATCATTTGTTAATGGTTGGTCCCGATAGCTATCGGAATGAAGCACAACGGTAATGTGTAGCTGCTTTGCAGCACTTTTCAGTAAACAAACTCTTAGAGGGATGGCACTTCAATCTACCCATTCGCTGTAAAACGAAGAATGATACCCCGCCTAGAAACAACACAATGTTATGGCCAAGTGCTTCTTCCTATCAGACATTAATAAAATTTTAAAAGTTCATTTTTCTCTTGGTTTCACTATTGGTCCAGTCGCATTCTCTACTGGTTCTAGACTCATTAAGTACCGGTAAATTGCACGAAGATCCGTATCACTCATACGGGCATACATTTCCCAATCCATTGGAGTGCGATAAATCAAGGTCCCTTTTTTGAAACGCGCAACAAATTGATCTTCACTCCAATTGACAATATGTCCTGTTTCCAGATCAGGGGTTAGATTGGGAGGCACGAAGGTTAATTCAGGAGCCCAAGCTTCATTGACTTCGTTGCCCCCGGCAAAACGTGGACCTTCAAGGGTGAATTTAATTTCATTTCTTCGGGTATGACATTGTGCGCATTGGGCCACTCTGTTTGCAAGATATTCCCCTCGTTCAATCGTGGCTTCCTCCGCAGGTGTTTTGGATGGAGGATCACCATCTGGGTATACCGGGCGAAACAGAAGTGCTTTGATAGCTTTTCCAACGAAGGAAAGTTCATGTGAAGCTACTTCATTACGCAACGGTTTCTGAGATCGAAGAAAGGATAGCAAGGCGACCAAATCCTCGTCGCTTATATTCTGATACTCCATAACTGGAAAAATTACCTGACCATCAGGACTTACTCCATGACGTAGTAAGCGAGCCAATTGACCATCGGTGTAACGTCCAATTCCTGTTTCCACATCAGGAGTAATATTAGGAAAATTCAAAGTACCTAATTCAAACGAGTAGCTAAACCCACCTGAAAGCGGTATAGTGTCAGTCAGTCCATTTACAATGGTTCGATACTCATTCAGGGTGGGTGAACTCATTGCGGATTGAATCAACTCACCAGGCCCATGACATGAAGCACAATGCGCAGGACCAAAGGCCAGGTAACGTCCCCTCTCGATGAGTGTGGAGTCAGCGCTTGCTCGAAGCAGAGGTTCAGGAACATCAAATGTCCGGTGGGTTAACAGCTGCACAATTATTACAAACGTGATTATTACTGTTATCAGCCCAAGAATTAAGAAGAGGAGAATTTTCTTAAGTTTTTTCATAATCACTCCGGGCAAAGTTCAAAATTTCGTTTCCATGTATCATCTTTCATAACCCAATCACCTTTAAATATTTCTAAGGGCTCTTATTAGTATCTGCTAGTGAAACCTGACAGTATATTTCGATTGTAAATGATAACATAAAAATCAATATCATTAGTCTGTGCAAAAAAGCCATTAGATAAATTTAATAATATTATTGGGCAACCGGTGAAGCGTGATAGTATAAAAATTATTTTTTTCGCTGCACAACTTCATCCAGCGTCTCAGATGAAAAAGGCCTAGGTATGCCAGTTTGAGCGCCATTTTTTAGACTGGGACCAAGTATGGATATACTTCACCTAAGATTGTAGCAAAGCATGATGAATGAGAACTCAGCCTTTACCTTAGGGTATCGTTTTCATCAATGTGTAAGGAAATCCCCCCCGACGTTTATCTTTCCCGCCCAAATCCGGTACTACGGTTCCTTCTCTTTAAAGGTCGGTTTACGACCTTTAAATTCTGCTCCAGGAGGAACCACACAGTCATCAAAAGGATGCTCAGCCATTGCTTGACGTTTTTTGAATAGGGCTTTTTTGTTCTTTACATTGATTTTATTTCTTTCCACAGCTTGATCGGTAAGATATCTATCCAGGTATCGACCATGAGGTATAGTGATGCGGGATTTTGGAACACAGTCGTTTAAGTACTCGCAATTTTTACATATGGAATACTTAATTGTATACCGAACCAACAAAACTCTAGGAAGGCCTTTCTTGTCTTTTTTTCTGTAACGAGCCTGTCTGGTAAGTGTCTGACTTGTGGGGCATGTATAAGTAAACTGACGTAGAATTGTTAGTAATTAGTAAAAATCCATTCATTATTTGGCTTAATTCTTTTTTGATTTTTTGATGGATCATTCTTTCTTTTATGACGCAGAACTCGTTTATACCCGACTCTTTATGTTCCCGGAATAAAGAATTTGGCATGTTAGGCGACATTTTATGTCCTAATATATTACATTCCAAATCCTGTAATGGGTTAGGGAAGACAATAGAAATGCGGGATGGTTCCCTTTACGACTAGGGGTAACGTCATGGCAAATGAAATTTTTCAATATCCTTCTAATCAATTCTCTCCAGGATTAAAGCAGACAATGAAAATGCTCGCTGATTCCCTATAATTGGCTTGGGTAGAAGAAGGATTTGCAGGAGGTATTCTCATTAAGGTAAGGGTATCGGCTATCTTGAATAAAATTTTACGCTATTTCTTCCATTCTAAGCCAAATTCTTCTACTTTGCATAGTTAATGTTTAAAACCTAATTTTCGATGATATTCCGATGCCTTTTTATTCTTATTGCTCTTTCTATTCTGGGTTGCAATCCTCAAAATCAAAGTAAGGAACAAGCAAGTATGGATCCTCCGATCCTGGCACCTTTTGAGAACTTGGATACCTTGACCACTAATGATTGGTGGAACCGGGGTTCAAGTAAGATTATTGATGTGAAAGTGGACCGTGACGATGTGGTAGCCTTTGGAATCTATACCGTGTCCAACGGCACGCTAAAACTTTCAGCACAGTTGTTTCCATTGTACCCGGATGAAACCAGGGAGGTAAGATTAGCCGTGAAAAAGAATGATTCCTGGCAAGAAATTAAAAAGCAAAAAGTCAATGACCTGGGGTGGTCGGCCTTATTTAGAGTAGAATCTTGGAATCATTCCGATGATATACCCTACCGCATTTTACACGGAGATCAGGCCTATTTTGAAGGAGTTATTCGGGTAGATCCTACTGATAAACAGGAAATTGTTTTAGCCGCTTTGTCTTGTAATAGCAATCAAGACCGGGGTGCACGTGAAAACTACGTAAGAAATATTAATCACTTTGATCCGGATCTGGTCTTTTTTG
This sequence comes from Saprospiraceae bacterium, assembly GCA_965223405.1. Classification (GTDB taxonomy): domain Bacteria; phylum Bacteroidota; class Bacteroidia; order Chitinophagales; family Saprospiraceae; genus CBDCWO01. Next base: position 7,029,328 of record CBDCWO010000006.1, on the reverse strand, counting down.
CCGGTGACCAATCCTATGATCATAAAGAACACACTGCTGCCTGGTTGAAGTTTGGTATGCAATTTCGCGAAGTATTAAGAAATCGACCTTGTATTACCATTCCGGATGACCACGATATCGGGCAAGGAAATATCTGGGGTGAGGGTGGTAAAAAAGCCTCATCCCCGGCTGGTAATGATGGAGGTTACTTCTATCATCCGGAATACGTAAAGATGGTGGAAAGATGCCAGACCGCACATTTGCCTGATCCCTTTGACCCTACGGCTATCCAACAAGGAATAGGTGTTTATTACACCAACCTGGTGGTCGGTGGTGTAGATTTTGCCATCATAGAAGACCGCAAATTCAAATCCGGACCCAAAGGGAAAATTCCCAAACAAGGTCCGCGACCAGATCATATTTTAAACCCGAATTATGATCCCGGGTCAATCGATCTGGAAGGATTGGTTCTATTGGGCGATCGCCAGCTGCACTTCCTGGATCAATGGGCCGATCAAAGAGACCAGGTAGTAATGAAAGCGGTCTTATCACAAACCGGATTCTGCGGTGGAGCCCATCTACATGGGAAAAAATCAAACCGGTTGCATGCCGATCTCGATTCTAACGGCTGGCCACAAACCGGTAGAGATAAAGCCTTAAGGGCAATCAAAAAAGCCAATGCCGTACATGTCGCCGGAGACCAACATCTGGCAACGGTAATCCGTCATGGAATTGACCGATTTGATGATGGCCCCTGGGCCTTTGTAGTACCGGCAATAGTAAATAATTATTATAGTAGATGGTGGTGGCCTGAAGATGAAAAACCCGGACCCAATAATAATGATTTATTGCCATGGTCAGGTCAATACTTGGATGGTTTTAATAACAAAATTACCATGCACGCCTATGCCAATCCGGACAGTCCGTCGGAGGGAGCAGGTTTTGGATTGATACGATTTGACAAAACAAACACAGAGGTAACCTTCGAATGCTGGCCCAGACACGCAGATGTCACTTCCGAAGATGCACAACAATTTAAAGGCTGGCCGATAACCATTACCTTGAACGAATAACCTTCAAATAAGCCAAATGAAACTTAACGTTCAGTTACTGGGAATGGTCCTATTCCTGACGGCCATTGTATTGAATTCTTGCGTTACAGATAGGGAGTATGAGCGACCGAAAGAAACCTGGGCCTTTCGTTCTGTGATGGATAAACAGCCCAGAATGTTGACCTTGGCACTACACCGGGATTTATATGCATGCTATAATCTACAAACCGGGAATTTGTACAAAGTATGGAAGGGCGGAGTAAATTATGATGGAGCTGTTTATACCACAGCTCATGGCATTCAACCTACTAGTTTTGGATTTCCATATGTGCTGGATACCGCAAAACATACTCGCTGGATGTTGAAAACAGCATCAGGTATCGATACGGCTACAATAAACTATCTGGGTTATCGCTTTACCCGGGGACAAATCAATATTGAGTATGAATTAATTTCCAGTACCGGTGGTTCTGTAGTTATCAGCGAAATCCCGGAGTACACCTTTCAAAATGATCGTTCTGGTTTCATTCGAAAATTTTCATTCTCAAAAGGTTCCGATTCAGGCCTGATTCCTCTCCTTGATTATCCAGTCAAAGCGGAATTGATCGCAGAGGAAACCCTAAATGGAAAAAGTTGGACCCGGGAAAACCAAGACCCACTAGAAATAACTAAAAAAGTAACCGTTGAGACTTATTTTAAACCGATTCCCAGGGATTGGAAGGAACCCCATAAAGATGTTACCGGGCTTATTGCCAAAGGACTTCAGCTCACGGAGCAAAGCGACTGTAAGACGTGTCATCTACCCCATGAAAACCTGGTTGGACCGGCCTATGATTCTATCGCAAGTCGTTATGTATTTGAATGGCCAATAATCGAGGCCATGGCGGAAAAAATAATTGAGGGTGGAACCGGAAATTGGGGAGAAATACCTATGACTCCCCATTTGGATGTTTCCAGGGCCGACGCTCAAGCCATGGCGTATTACCTGCTTTCTTTGGACCAAGAACCTGAACCACAAAAAGTAATCTCCAATCCATTTCTAAAAGTGCCAACCAAGGTTTTTGAGCTAGATGATACCAACCGGACCGAGTTAAGATTTACCAAACAGCCCGGAGTAGCTATTAATTTTTACAAACTGGATGACCGTGGAGTGCTGTATGAAAAATTAACTAAAAGCACTGCTCCGATATTGAATGCAATAGCACCGGGAATACACATACAACCTGACTCCAAAGTTTTCGGCCAATTCCGTTCGCATATTTATATGGAATGTAAAGGCTATATACAATCCGATCAGAACGTGACCAAAACGTTACGACTGGTCAGTGACGATGGATCCAAATTGATTCTGAATGGCAAGTTAGTCATCGATAACAGTGGGAATCACGCACCCAAAGCGGTTGATCAAAAAATAAGTTTGAAAGCGGGGTGGAATGAATTTACCGTACAGTACCATCAGGCGGGAGGTGGATTTGGCCTTTCTTTACAATGGTCTGAAGACGGAAAAACATTTGAAGTGATACCCGATGAAGTGTATTATTGTGATGCTCGATTTTTTCGAAAAGTGAACAAATTTGTTCCCAAAGAAAAGCTGGTAAAAGGCATTCCAGGTGACAGGATGCCATTGGATACCATTCATCCTTCTTTTAATTTATACCAGGCCAAACCGGCATCGTTTCATCCCAGAATCGGAGGCATTGACTTCATCGATAATGACCGAATGGTAATATGTACCTGGGATTCTACCGGAGCCGTTTACGTCTTAAAGAATTATAATAATCCCGATCCCGAGGCTATAGAGGTGAAGCAGATTGCTCAAGGGCTCGCAGAACCATTGGGAATTAAGATAGTTGATGGCGAGCTTTATGTATTACAAAAACAAGAACTTACCAAGCTTGTCGATATTGATGGGGATGAGATCATCGATGAATATAGAAAGGTTTGCGATTCCTGGCATGTGACTCCCCACTATCATGAATTTGCGTTTGGGCTAGTATATAGGGAAGGGAACTTTTACGCCACACTGGCAACGGATTTAGGAGCTCAATATAAAGACGTCAAACACCGGGGTAAAGTCATTAGGATAAGCAAAGATGGTAGTGAACTCGAGTTTTTGGCAGAAGGATTTCGAACCCCAAACGGTATCGCGGAAGGTCCCGATGGAGCCTTGTATGTGGCAGATAATCAGGGAAATTGGATTCCAACCAGTAAAATCGTAAGAGTCGAAAAGGGTAAATTTTATGGATTTAAATTTGCCGATTACGAACGTGTAAAAGATTACCAGGAGGATCCACCTCTGGTATGGCTTCCTCATGTGGAAATTAGTAACTCTCCCAGTCAACCGGCAATATTGAATTTAGGGCCGTATAAAGACCAGATGATCCATGGTGATGTCACCCATGGTGGTATCAAAAGAGTATTCATTGACGAAGTGGATGGGGTCTTGCAAGGAGCAGCCTTTCGCTTTATGCAGGGGATGGATGCGGGGATCAATCGAATCATGTGGGGTCCGGATGGAAATTTGTATGCCGGTGGAGTAGGGTCGGGTGGAAACTGGAGGCATCAGGGTAAACTTTGGTATGCTTTACATAGGATCGAATACAACCAGAAGTCAACCTTCGAGATGTTGGCGGTCCGTGCCAAAAGTAACGGCATGGAAATCGAGTTGACCGAACCAATCAATGTGAATATCCGATTGTCCACTGAGGATTTTGATGTACAGCAATATCATTATACTGCTACGGAGCAATATGGTGGCCCGAAAAAAGGTGTGGAAGACCTGGAAGTTGTATCGGTAAACCTGTCGACGGATCGAAAAAGAATCTTTTTGGAGGTTTCAGGCATCAAGTCTGGTAAAGTGGTGTACATCCATGTCACCAATCCCTTTATTAGCGAAAATTATCAATCCCTATGGTCAACTGAATGTTGGTATACCATGAATCGAAAACCGCAAGGTAATGGTGGGACTCCAAATACCGAACCTATCGTCTATAATCAACTGAATGAAAAAGAACTTGAAGCTGGATGGAAGTTGCTATTTGATGGGAAGAGTACAGATTATTGGCGCAATTATAACCAGGAAGGAATTAAAGATAAATGGCAAGTAACTCCAGCAGGAGAGCTCCATCTTCTGGGAAAAGGTGGCGGAGATATTGTCACGGAAAAGGAATATGAAAACTTTGAGTTGATGTTGGATTGGAAAATTAGTGAAGGAGGAAATTCCGGCATCATGTTTAATGTGGTGGAAGACAAAAAGCACAAAAAGCCTTGGCGCACAGGTCCTGAATTACAAATACTTGACAACCAAAATCATCCGGATGGAAGACATGATAAACACCGTGCCGGTGATCTTTACGATCTTATTGAAAGTAAATGGGTCACTGCCAATCCAGGTGGGGAATGGAACCGTATCCGGCTGATTGTAAGAGAGGGGATGGTCGAACACTGGCAAAATGGTTTTCAAATAGTAAAGTATCAAATGTTCGGTCCGGACTGGGAGGAATTGATTGCCGGTTCAAAATTTAATTACATAGAAGATTTTGGCCAAGCCAAAAAAGGAAGAATAGCTATTCAAGATCATGGCGACAAGCTGTGGTTACGAAATATTAAGATCAGAGAATTTTAAGGTTTAGATTAAATTCTCATCATTTTCAAGCCAAAATGCTTGGTATATGTTTTTTACCGGGAAGTGATTAGTCGAGAATAAATGAAGAAATTCTTCGACCAGTGTATTCGACTAGTTAAAGTCGACTCAATGCGTCCGTTCGTCATTAATACTATACTTTCATATTAGGTTCTGTGGATGTCGTTTATTCGTTCCGGGTAACTTTTCTCTTCTTACTTTTTCGGATGAAAAAGTAACAAAACCTGTCCGCCGACTGGCGGAAATCTTCTTTTCATAAGGCAGCACTAGTGAGTCTACTCCGAAAACTCTGCAAATCCAAAAATGATTCTTTTGGCGATATTTTCATTTTTTTCAATTAGCTGATACTGAGGCATCAACGAATCTCAAAAAATAAAAATCTCATCCAAAATAATTCATTTTATGAAAATTGACAGTTTTCAGAGTGGACTCACTCGTTGCTTCAATCTAACTAATTGTAGCTTCACAAAAGGGTTATAACAAATGATCCAGGGATGGAAGTCAAAAAAGTAGCTGGAATAAATGGAGCAGTTTATTGATATTATCCTTCATAACGTTATGCAGTCACATTTGAATAATTAAAGAGTCCAAAGGAAGCATTCCATTTATAAAGGCCACTTCTAGGTTTTCTATATTATCCGGTTTAGGTGTAGATCATTTTTGTTGGATTGGGAAACTATGCTTTTTTGACTTCTTTAACGCTGCTGTATGAAAATCGCAAGATTCTCGAATCTTCGAATCTTGAGGAAACGGAATAATTGGTTGTCGTCAAATCGCCAGGTAATTTGCTTTTACCTTTTAATCGTTTGCAGAAACTTGAACGTTTTGGATTGAGTTATATAACGTGAATAATGTTTAAGCGGCTGTAAGGAGGAGCTGTAAATTATCAGTTTTTTCAGTTGAGATATTCAAAGAAGGTTTTTTTGGTAAGAACTGATATGCTATTAACCCAGCAACCAGATTTATAAAAAACCCTTTAGGGGCTCGATGTCTGGAATGTTCAATAGAACAGATATTTTTCAATTCATCATTGACCGATTCGATAAGAGCTCTTTTTCTCAATAGGATTTTATCGATATCTGATAGATTTTGATCTTTCATGTTTTTGCGTGTTTTATAAATTAGATGTACACCATCATTCCATAAAAAGTCGGCCAGAGCTTTTGAAATATAGCCTCTGTCCCCGTAAAGTTTTCCAAATATGTTTTCAGTTAAAGAAGTGATTACCTGTAGGTTACGATCATCTACATTGGCTTTTGTTAGGTAAAAACTCAGAATTTCTCCCATATCATTAATTACTAAATGCAACTTGAAACCATAGAACCAACCCATGGTACCTTTACTTTTTGCTGCAAACCCCTTCATTACTTTATGTTGTTTTTCTCGCTTAATATGACATGCCTTAATCGTAGTAGAATCTATGAAATTGATACCTCTACTACAACCTAATCCATACTGTTTGAGGAATAATAGTAGAGGAATTATTACTTTTTGCTGTGTTTGGTTGAACCGTTCATAGGAAACAAGATCAGGAAACAAGTGCATCCAATATCGTCTAACCATTTCATTATAAAATGACTTGAAATTAGTGTAATGGCTATGATGAAAGCATATCAATATGGTCATCATTTCAGAGTCTGATAGTCTACTTTTCCTATTGCGTGTACATTTTTTACCGTCTTGAAGCCTGAAATATTGAATTTGTTGAGAGAATTCTTTATAAAAGTCATCCACAGCAACATAAATTTCTGTAATTTTATCATCAAACATATGGAGGAGTTTAATATTATTTAATTGAGATTCAACTGTTAATATATTAAATATCCTCCTATGTTTTAAATTAAAACAACAGTTTTTTTATCCATTATTCACGTTATATAGATTGAACGCTAATAGGGATAGATTTACTCATAATAGAACAGATACTTTTTGCTTTCTTTTTTCATTGTTGGTTGGAAAAAGTAAATGAACCGCTCTTTTGCTGTTCTATCATGACAATTTGTTGAAATAAAAAAGGAAAATGCCGCTTTTAAAAAGCAAAAAGAGCATGGATGTTGTATTAAACGGGCATTATTCATTTTAGTATTTAGCGCGTTAAAAAAATGAATGCAGTCTTGTCGCCAACGCTCCAGAGCCAGCTAGGGCGACGGACCGAATTTTTGGTCCTTTTGTTTCATGATCCAAGAGGCCACGACCCCTCGGAGGGATCGCATAGTATTTTAATTGTTTAATAAATCAGGAACTTCTAAATCCCATTTTTCCACCAAATAACTTACAATGCGATGTGAATAATTATACTCTTTTTCAGGATACATCTGTACCATTTTGGACTTTATTTCCGGTCGATCATCATTCAAATAGACCAGTGCATTTAGAGCAAAACATCTGGCCTTGTCTTCCGGATATTGCAAAATGCCAAGTAAGGCCTTAATGGCTAAATCCTGTTCTCCCAGCTGATGCAGTAATTCAGCGGCAACAGTTACAACTGCGGGAAATTCATCATTAAGCAGTTCGATCAGTTCTTCTTTTACCTGAATAGCGTGATGACCCAGGATGAGAAACCCGGTGGCCGCCCAGTATCTGATAGCGCCTTCTTTATGCTTCAAATTGTTTTTTAAAACAGGAATATTAGTCTCCTTTCCCTCAGAAGCCATCGTTGCGACCTGGATCACCTCGTTAAGGTCGAATTCCCTACTGCGCATATAATCGTAGGTATTTTGTGTTTTGACCCTTTTAATTAAGTCGCTCTCCGGTATAAATCCGGCATCTTTTATTTGTTCCATCCAGGTCAGATTGGCATTACGCATCCGTTCGAGTACAGCCTGATGTTGGGGAGTTGTGGCTAGATTATTGACCTCCCAGGGATCATTTTCTGTGTCGTAAAGTTCTTCCGGGGGTTTGCGATTCCAGAATATTTGTTGCACTTTATTACATGTACCCGCTAAATAGGCCTTTTCCCAGGATACCATAGAGGGAGCCCGCCATAAATAGGCGACTCGTTGTCCGTATATACGGTGCGGCATATAATTCTTAATGTAGCGATATTTGGAGTTACGAACGGCTCGGCTCATATCGTACCACTCATCCATTCTGCCACGAAACATAAAAGCGTATTCAGGATCTTGTGTCTTTTGGTTGCCAAGAAAGGCCTTTCCCTGCAGATACTCGGGAAGCGGTATCCCGCAAATACTTAACATGGTAGGGGCCAGATCAACGAAAGAAATTAGGCGGGTGACTTTATCCCCTGGATTTTTGGCCGGAAACAAATAGTTATACTTCTTGGGGATTCGGATCAGAAAAGGAACATGGGTACCCGACTCATATACGTATCTTTTACTACGTCCTAGTACGCCGCCATGGTCGCTGTAATAAAACACTATGGTACTTTCAGCCAGTCCATCGTCTTCCAACTTTTGTAACACTTCACCGACTTGACTATCCATCTTTGTAATCTTATCGTAATATTGAGCCCAATCATGTCGCATTTCTTTGGTATCGGGATGATAAGGAGGAAGAGACATTAGATTGGGATCATGATCGAGTAATTCTTCCGGGGTAGATTTATGAATCGAACTTTCATGCGAGGTTTTGATATTTTGGATATGGAAAAATGGCTGACCCTCTTTTCGGTTGTTGTAGTGTGCTTTTTTACTGGATTCATCCCATATTTTTCCCGGTTTAATGGTATTGTAATCCTCTTTGGCATTATTGGTACAATAATACCCCAGTTCTCGCAAATAGGTTGGAAACATCTTTACTGTTTCTGACAGTGGATAACGGCTCCTCATGTGTTGATTACCATTCGAACATGCATACACACCGGTAATAATAGTATTGCGTGCCGGAGCACAGACCGGGGCATTGGCGTAAGCATGGGTATACAAAAACCCGTCGGTCGCCAATTGGTCTAAATTAGGAGTAACGGCCAGTTCATCTCCATAACAGCCCAGAAAGGGTCCGTTATCCTCACTCACGATCCAAAGAATGTTTGGTAAGTCTTTTGGTTCAGTTTGACGACAACCGGGCCATATCAATAGTAAAACCAAGCATATGATCCAGGTGAAAACATTAAATACCTTTGAATTAACCATCATGTTATTTAAGTAAATTAAGAATAATTAAATGAACTTGACTCGTGTTTTGATAGATTGACTAATTTAATCTAATATCAATTCTTGAATTTCAATTTTCATCTGCGAAAAGGCCTCAAATTAAAATTGGTTAACTGTTCTATCGCATTGTTCAGAGCTATAATACCAATATTCTTTGATTTTCTGATCAAATGGCCTGAAAAAACATTGTAAGATTACTGGTATTTTCGTTGTCGGTGTAATTGCCCCAACCAGTAAAGTACAAGACAGGCAACCATTATCATGGAATTATTAAACGAATTGGCTTGCTACTGAAATATGTAAACAGCACACCTGATAACCAATATGCTTTCGTATCTTGTTGGCAAATTTTAAATTGAGAAATGCAAATGGATTTAGCAGGATTGCGCGAAGAGTATAAGCAGTCAGATCTGATGATGACCGATTTGGAAAAAGATCCATTTAAGCAATTCGAAAAATGGTTTAATCAAATGCTGGAGGTGACACCTAACACTGCCAATGCCATGACATTAGCCACAGTGTCAGAAAAAGGTATTCCTTCCTCCCGCACCGTATTGCTGAAATATTTTGACTATCGAGGTCTGGTATTTTTTACGAACTACGAAAGCCGCAAAGCCCGACAAATAGACCAAAATCCAAATGTTTCATTACTATTTCCTTGGTTGGACTTAGAACGCCAGGTTCATGTCACGGGTAAGGCAGAAAAAGTGACAACGGCAGAATCTCTTAAATATTTTCTTAGCCGTCCAAAAGAAAGTCAAATTGGGGCTTGGGTGTCCAACCAAAGTAGCATAATTAGTTCACGTCAATTATTGATGTCAAAATTTGCTGAGTTAAAGCTGAAATTTAAGCAAAAAGAGGTCCCATTACCTTCATTTTGGGGTGGATTTAGAGTAATTCCCACTAGTTTTGAATTTTGGCAAGGTAGGCAACACCGTTTACATGACCGGTTTTTGTATTCCATTGAAACGGAAGAAAAGTGGAAGATCGTAAGATTGGCTCCATAGTATTATCACCATTCATTTGGTTTCAAAAATTGTGTGATTTAATCCGGCCTATTATTCTGAAATATTTAGTAGAATAAATTAGTTTACGAATTTAGATAAATTCCGAAATGAGAGTCTTAGGTATATTTTCAGTATTCGTATTCCTGACATGTTGTACCAGTAACCGGGAAGAACCCAGAGTGACCGAAGAACTGATGCCTGATTACTTGATCAAGACAGCGGACTTGCCAGCCTTTGAGCAACAGTTGGATCATGCTCATTTTATCAACGCTTGGAGCCGAGAGTTTTACCATAAAGGGATGATCACCTATAGAACCGTCTGTTTTACTTGCCACGGTAATGAGGACCAGATGGGGTCAATTCCTAATTCTACGCGCTTTTGGAAGGACACATTTAAATTTGGGTCAGACCCATATTCCATGTATCAAACGATAACCCGAGGGGCTGGACTAATGGCTCCTCAGGTGCATTTATCTCCCCGAGAAAAATATGAGGTTATACATTTTATCAGAGAAGAATATTTGCGAGAAAATAATGCTAGTCAATATGCTGAAGTAGATTCTGTGTATTTGGCATCGCTACCTCAGGGGGATTCTATCGGTCCTCCACCCAAAGAATACAGACCGTGGGCCGAAATGGATTACGGAAACTTTCTAATACAAACTTATGAGTTGGCTGATGATGGGGATCCTCCAAGGACCATTTCAAGAGGTCGATCGCCATTGGCTAACGAGGATTATCGCCATGTCAATTTTGCTTATAAGGGAATTGCTATTCGCTTGGACAAAGGCGCAGGGGGGATTGCAGCTGGTAATGCTTTTGTGTTATTTGATCATGACTTAATGCGATTTACCGGATTTTGGACCGGCGAGGGGTTTATCGATTACCGGAGTATATTGCTCAATGATGAGCATAATATATATCCGAGAACAGTAGGTGAAGTTCAGATTGCCAATTCGATCATGCCCGGATGGGCAAATCCGGAAACCGGTGATTTTAAAGATCCGCGTTTTGTGGCTGTTGATGGACGTCCATTCGGCCCATTACCAAGAAGTTGGGCACAGTATAAAGGCCTGTATTACCACGGTGACAAAGTTATTATAAAATACCGTGTTGGAGATGCCGATGTTTTGGAAACCTATGCATTGGAGCAACCGGGAGTTGATCCGGTAATTAGCCGGACGCTGAATATCAATAATGCTACGACTGAGCTAAAACTGTTTGTATCGGAATATCCGGCTCGTATTACTTCATCCGAAGGTACTCCGAAAATTGCTCAAGTTGACAGTAAAAAGGTGGTAATAATCCCTGCCAATAAGTCATCAAAGATTAAAATATATTATTCAAAAAGAGAATCAGGCTTGGCCGGTATGGATACGTCTGACCCAGAAAATTTGGAAAAGTATACCCAGGGAGGACCTGCACATGATATAGACCAAACCTTGACAAGCGCAATTATCAGAGGAGATGATCAAGGGGCGTATGCCGTGGACGTATATACTTTACCTCATCCCAACCCATGGAAAAGCAGATTACGGCCTACCGGAATCGACTTTTTAAACGGGGGAAAGGATGCAGTGCTATGTACAATTGATGGAGAGGTATGGCGAGTTTCTGGAATTGCTCAGGATGAAGGTATGGTCAAGTGGAACCGAATCGCAACCGGTTTGTTTCAACCTTTAGGGATCAAGGTCAGGGATGGTGAAATTTATGTGGGTTGCCGGGATCAAATTGTGGTACTCAGAGATCTGAATGAGGATGGCGAAACGGACTTTTATGAATGCTTTAATAGTGATCACCAGGTGACCGAACACTTCCATGAATTTGCAATGGGGCTGCAGACAGACGAAAATGGTAATTTCTACTATGCCAAAAGCGGCCGGCACGCTAGAACCTCCTTGGTGCCTCAGCATGGAACGTTGATAAAAGTCAGCAAGGATGGCCATCATTCAGAAATATTGGCTAATGGATTTAGAGCGGCTAATGGAGTATGTATGAATCCGGATGGTTCTTATTACGTTACGGATCAAGAAGGATTTTGGAATCCTATGAACCGTATCAATCGAGTCACCTATGGTGGATTTTATGGTAATATGTATGGATACAATCCCCCGATAGATAGCTCCGATCAAGCAATGGTGCCCCCATTGATATGGGTAGATAAAAAATATGATCGTTCTCCGGCTGAGTTACTATGGGTAGATAGTAGAAAGTGGGGACCCCTGAACGGAAAATTATTGAACTTGTCCTATGGTAATGGTAAAATATTTGTGGTGATGACCCAGGAAGTTAATGAGAACCAACAAGGTGCAATGATCGAATTACCGATTCCCAAATTTCCAACTGGAATCATGCGGGCCAGATTTAATCCGCTGGATGGACAATTTTATGGGTGCGGAATGTCCGCATGGGCGACCAACCAAATGATACAAGTAGGAGGTTTTTACCGGGTTAGGTATACTGGGAATCCCCTCAACATGGTGCTGGATATGACCGCTCAAAAGTCAGGATTAAAATTGGTATTTTCGGATCCTCTGGATTCGGATTCCGCTACTAATTTAAAAAACTATCAAGTCAGTTCATGGGGGCTGAAGCGTACCCGAAAATACGGATCGGACCGTTATAATGAAAAAATACTAACTATTGATAATCTTACTTTGTCGCGTGATCTTAAATACGTATTTATTCATTTACCGGATATCGAACCGGTCTGGATTATAGAGGTGCTTTATGATCTTGAAAGCCAGCAAGGTGTTCAATTTCAAGGAGCTATCCAAGGTACCATTTATGACTTAGAAGATACCCTATTTTAAAGTATAGAGGTATGTTTATTGTTCTCAAAGGAAGTTAAAGTGGTTCGCGCGATTGTATCTGGCATCCAAATATTTCTATCTTTCTAGTTTAATTCCAAAAAACCAAACTGATGAAATATAGGTCATTCCGGTCAATCATTACTCAACCATATTGCTTCTCAATTGTATTTATACTTGGTATTCTCTTGATTTTCAGTTCCTTACATGCAAATAGCAATTTTAATCATCCTGGTAATAACTCCCCAGGACCTAATGACAGTTTAAACAATCTACCTCTGATCGCTTATTACCCGATGCAGGGAAATCTTAGAGATAGCTTAGGGCTGAATAAGGATCTATCTACTTTTAATATTGAGGTCCGTGATACTGGGATCTGGTCAGTAGGGACAGAAGCATTTACCGATTCTACCAGTCAAATATTCACTCCAAATATGTCTGGATTGAACCTAAATAATTTTCATTTTTCTCTCGAAGTTTGGTTAGATTCCATCAATAATGCTGAAGCTTCTCTAAATCGCGCCATCGCATTTGGAGGCTCCAGTTTCAGATGGGCTAGGATAAGATATCATCCTACGAATAAAACCTTCAACCTAGGCTATAACAATTCTGCCAGAAGTCCTAATCATTTTGACTTTGAATACCGAAAATGGTACCGTTTAGGCGTTTCCTACAACCGTAAAGAAAGGGAGATTGCGTTGTGGATAGATGGTGTCAAAGTCGATTCTCAATCTGTAAACTTGCAACACATTTCAGATAGGAATATCGTACTGAATTGTAGCTGTGGACCAGCCTTAATGCGTGGGCTTTGGCGTAATTTGAGAGTTTATTCCAAGAAAGAATCCCTGGAAGGTCCAATTTCCAGCACCTGTATAATCGATCAAATGCCTTCAACAGATATGGCTCTGGATGGAGCCTTTACTATTTTTGTAAAAGGAGATACCGGTCCGTATGATTATTTGATTACCGGCACCGGTGATACGATTAAAAACAGGTCTCACTCTCCGGAAATAAATATTACAGATCTTTCAGTCGGGAATTACAGCATCACGGTGAACAACTGGAGGGATACGGTGCATTGTTCCGTTACTTTGCCCAATCTGCCGACGGAATTACCCTTGTTGTCTTATTATCCCTTACAAACTAATTTTTCGGATGTCGAGAATGTGCATGAACCCTTAAGCAACCCAGGGATATCACTGGTTGCATTTACGGGGATACAGATACCTGGTCATGCGAAGTCGGATTCAATCTTCAGTCAAACCAGCACCGTACTGGAAAAATTGGATTTTAAAAATTTTCATATCTCCCTGGATGTAAAAATCGATTCTATATTTGGACAACCGGGAAGTGATCAGCGCACTCTGTTCATCGGGGGTTTGGATACAAAATGGCTGGTCCCAATGTATTCCCAATCCCAGAAACAATTTTTTTTAACCTACAACCAATTTATGAACACCCCTGGAACATTTTCGTTTCAATGCAATCAGTGGTATGAGGTTGGATTAAGCTATAATAATCAGGATAATGTGGTTCGCCTGTATGTTAACCGGGAAGTAGTTGCTCTGGATACCCTTGCGCTGATCACTGAAAACGATCATTCGATAGGAGTAAATTGCAATTGTGACCGGGATCCAATGAAAGGCTTGTGGAGAAATTTAAGAGTATATTCCATACCGGATACTGCTACGACTCCTATTCGGATGGTAAATAAAGGGAAGGATTTCCTAGTGTATCCTAATCCATTTATGGATAAATTACAAATTCGGTTCGCGCAGCCCCTGGCTCAATCCAGTCCTGTTGTAATGACCGATATGCTAGGACGTATTGTCTGGACGCATAAGGTACCGCAAGGAACGGTTGACTATTCGATAAATGGGATCAATATTCCCAAAGGGATTTATGCCTTGAAATGGGGATCTGAATCTTCCTGGCTTATTAAGCATTAATAAGCAGTCTTTATCAATGCCTGGTGATTGAAAATCAGAAATAAACCTCCACTAGGTTTGTTTTAATCGATTAATTGTCTGATTTACTTTGTCCGAAATCTGATCTTTTGGGATGATATCGGACTGCGATTCACTTCGAAGCTTTATTTCGACTCCTCCATTTTTCAATGAACGCCTGGATATGGTAAGGCGGATTGGAATACCAATCAGGTCGGCATCACCAAACTTTTCACCAGGACTAGCCATCTTCTTTTGCCGGTCATCATATAATACTTCAATTCCTGACGAAACCAATTTGTTGTAAATTTCTTCGCAGGTATTAACTACTTCTTCACTGTCAAGCAATCCGACCATATGAACTTCATAAGGAGCCACCGATATGGGTAATTTCAGCCCGTTATCATCGTGGTATTCTTCGGCCAGACATCCCAGAAATCTACCTATACCAATTCCATATGAACCCATGACCAGTGGTTTGGTTTTTCCGTCTAAATCCATAAAATAAGCCTCCAGGTCTTGCGCATATTTGGTACCTAATTGAAATATATTTCCAACTTCTACTCCTCGCCTGGCCTTTAAAGTGTCGATTGGACCTTGAGCATTTGGAGCTAGCGCACCTTCAAAGGCATAAGTAATATCGCCGACCAAATCAGCCTGGTAATCTCTGCTATAACAAACATTCTGAAGATGATATTCGGCCTCATTGGCACCCATCACCAAATTTTTGGATTTGGTAATCAACTCATCGGCAATAACAAGGGCTTTTGAACGATCGATATCTAGGGGAGATCCATAACCAGGAACAGATCCAATGTCCACAATTTCCTCCTCCGTTGCCGGTTCTAATTCCTTTGCTTTAGTGAGGTTTTGGAGTTTAATTTTATTGACTTCCATATCGCCCCGAATTATCGACATTATGATCTTTTTTTCCCCTGCTATGGTTCCGGTAAATACTACAATTTTTCCACATCTTTGAGGGGTTGTCTTCAGAAAAGATGCCAGATCAGCTATCGTTTTGGTATTCGGAGTATGTACTTTTTCCAAAGGCAACTCATCTTCTTCCGGTGGAACCGGTTTTTTAAATGTGGCCACTTCTCTATTAGCCTGGTAGCCGGTGGTTTCACAGATAAAGATGGTGTCTTCACCCATATCTGTTAAATACATAAATTCATGAGCCACTTTTCCTCCCATCATACCCACATCACTTTGTATACCGATCACCGGTAAACCAGCGCGTTCAAATATCTTAAAATAAGCTTGGTAGTGCTCCTGATATTGATTTTTTAATCCTTCCCAATTGCTATCAAAAGTGTAGGAGTCTTTCATTACAAACTCTCTCACCCGGATTAGACCGCCTCTGGCACGGGCTTCATCTCTGAATTTAGTCTGAATTTGATAAACCATTAATGGTAATTGACGATACGTTTTAATTTCAGACTTAGCCAGAGTGGTCACCACTTCCTCATGAGTCATTCCGAGAACCATATCCCGGCCAAAACGATCCGAAAATCGAACCAAAGAATCATCAATGTTGTCATAACGACCGGTTTGCTTCCATAACTGAGCAGGGTGGACAACAGGCATACTGATTTCAACGCCTCCGATGCGCTCCATTTCTTCACGGATTATCTTTTCAATTTTTCTTGATGAACGCAACCCGAAATGTAAAACAGTGTATATCCCTGCTGATAACTGTTGGACATATCCACCCCTGATCAACAACTCTTGGGAGACAAAATCTACGTTGCTAACAGACTCCTTGCTGGTTGACATCAAAATTTTCGAATATCTCATATGACTAATAATTCATTCAAATATCTTCTAAAAAACTACGATTAGTTAATTCATCCACAAAGACTGCCCAAGATAGTAGATGTCAAGTGGTATTTTATTCTCTTACCAGCCAAAAAACACATTTATTTTTAAATGAGTCAAAAAATCTGGGTTTATTTTGGAGTTCAGTGATTATTTAATATTAGCTAATTTGGAAATACTTATTCCATTTGATTTAACAGGGTTTCCATAGCTTCACGGGAGGGAGTTTTGAGAACATATTTTGAAACAAAGTCGATAGCTCCCGGGTATTCCGAACTGGTAATCGTTTTAACTGCCTGCTCTACATCGTAATGGGTACAACAAAATTCAACTGCAGGACCTAATCGGAGCCAATGACTTCCCGGAATTCCAAAAGGCATTCCAATACTACCGGCATTTACTACTCTTTTCAATCCAATCATCAGATCAAACTGCATATGAGTATGACCACATACGACCAAATCCGCTTTGACCGGAGTAAAGACCGGTTGCAGAATTGACATGGGGGTTTGTCTAGTGAATGTATCAAATTCGCTGTTCGGAGAAGCATGACAAAACAGGACATCTCCTAATCCCTCGATTGGTAAGGTTAAGCTTAGAGGCCAATTTGAGATTATTTCTAGATGGTCCGCAGAGAGCTGATCTCTTGTCCAGCGTAACTCTGATTCAAAACTTGATTTATTGGTAGCCGCAGATTCTAATCGACCGTAGTGGAGAACGGCTGTTTCGCAGTTGCCTTTGATAAAATGAGTTGGGATAGGGAGGCTTACCAGGCGGTCCAGGCATTGGGAGGACATAGGTCCTACGATTACATCTCCTCCAACTACAATGTAATCAACTTCCAGCCTTTTAACTTCGGATAAAACAGCTTCCAGAGCCGGTAAATTTCCATGTATATCATAAAGAGCTACTACACACATGCTTGAGACAGATTTAGTTCTAACGAGTTCTTGAAGCACTAGAATTCCTCAAGGTATCAATTATTCTTCTTTATGAACAATACATAACGGCCGAATAAGAGCTTATTCGATGAGGTCAATGTAACGAATCATGCAGGGTTTAATATCACTACCATTCAAAGGGACCACATCGTTAAAATATATCCTTTTACCATCAGGTGTTATGGCCAAATCATTAGGCAGCGACATGGAAGCTATAAGTGGAGGGCCATCTTCATGCCCCCTTACTCCTGAACCGGCCAGAACATGGGGAACATGGTCTGGGCCGATACGATAGATTCTGTGGTCCGACCGCGCAATTACATAAACAAATTCTTTATATACAATAAGGTGTCCGTTATTGTTTCCAGGTAAGGAAGCCACCAAGGTCAAGTTTTGATTCGTATCAACCTTTATAACCGCTCCGTTATTAAAATTGGCTACGAAAAAATTGCCTAAAGAATCAATTGCTATCCCATTTGGACCATTAAGCAAAGATCCGGAGACATAGACAGAGAAAGTTCCATCAGGTGTCATCCTTAAGATGTTATTGGATCCATAGTTAGCGATATACAAATTGTCGTCCGGATCTACGGCAATCCCCACCGGGGCGTTAAGAAGAGAATTACTGAACTTTTCCTCAGCTCCGTCAGGTGATTTTTTTGTAATAAATCCTCCCTGGATATTGGATTGGTAGAAGTTATCTTGTGAATCGAATGCATTTCCAGAAGCTCCGACCAGATTAGTCATATAGGTAGAAACTTGTCCCGCAGGTGATATTTTATATACCTTATCACCAGTAGGCTGACCACCCAGGGTTTTTCCAAAATCACCCATATATATATTTCCATCCTGGTCCAACTCGATACCTCCACTACCACCATTGACTGAAGAAACAAGCGTTTTAACTAAATTAGTTTGTTTGAGTATCAAAGTGGAATTCGATTTTGCCAGTGCATGTTCTATCTTTTCATCATCAGATTCGCTAAGTACAAAAATGGTATACTTGATATTTTCTGAAATAGCATCACCATCACCATCTGTAAAATTCACAGGTAGTGGAAATCTGGTGTGATCTGCATTGACATCCAAGCTTACAAAAGAGGTGGGCGGAAGATTTAAGATTTGATCTACTCCAATATCTCCTGCTTTACTCAAAGCAATCCGGAATTTTGCGATGTGGGTCAGAATTTTGGGTGCAGTAAATGAGACTCTAATGTCTGAGGCATCAGCTTGATTATCTACATCCAAGCCTATTATGGCCGTGACAGATTTAACCGTGGTCAGCTCGGGAGTCGGAGTGGCATTTTTGTTACAAGCAATAATGATCAATACTAAAATCCAGAATTTCGTAATGAATGGTGTCGGATTGGACATAATTTAAACTTTCAGTGCTATTAAGGAATTTAAGATTAGTTGGTCAGAGATGGAAGAATGAAATCTTCAATGATACTGCGATTTTGAAACATCAGATCATTGTCGTAGTTACCTCCGGTCATTACTATGATCAGATCCAATTCTTTGGAAATGTATATGACTTGCCCACCATTACCGGCGGCAAGTAAAAAATTATGATTTCCAAAATCTCTTCTCCACCAGTGGTACCCATAATAATCTCCATCTTTAAAATCCACAACTGGGCGGGTAGAAAAATCCAACCAGGATTTACTCACAATTCGAGTTCCTTTCCACAATCCCTCATCAAGGATTAACTGGCCTATTTTTGCCATGTCACGAGGTTTCATGAAAATACCTGCTCCTAACATAGGTTTTCCACTCCTGACATGATATATGTATTCCGGTTTTGAGATGTTCAAAGGATCAAAAAGGTATTGATACAGGTAGTCTTCAAAATTTCTTTCTCCGGAGGCAATACGTAATAAATCACCCATAACATTAGTGCACTGACTTGAATAAGCCCAAAATGTACCCGGTTGGTGCTTTATAGGGGCATCCAGGGTATATTTGATCATATCGGTTGAATTATTCATGGGGGTAAAATGTCCATCCCCATCTACTAGATCATAACCGTGTCGCATCGTTAAGAAATTGGAAATGTTAATTTTCTCTTTTATTGGATCCCAATTACTAAATGAATCATAATGGGTAAAATAATTATAAATCGAGTCCTCAACACTACTGATAAACCCATGATCTATTGCAATACCTGTAAGTAATGAAACCAAACTTTTAGTTGCAGAGGCAATGTAATGACTACCATCAGATCGAGTGAGGTGAGCCTGACCAGGTTTGATCGTTTCTTCCGGTAAAAAGTCTTTTTCAAAAAATTAGTTTTCCCTGGTGAACCAGAACCAGGTCATGGATCCTGACAAATTTTCCACTCCGGATGGCATCAACCCCTGCGCTCAGAGTTTGAATGTCAAAACCACTTTCCTGCGCATCAGCACCCTTCCAATCCGGACCTGCAACAGGAATAACATATTGGTATCGGGCAATGGATGAAAGTGATCGCTCTGCACCTGAATAAAGATCGCTTTTAGTATACCTGATAGTTAATGAGTTGTGATAATTGGATCCCAATTTCCATTGTATCTCAAAGTTGCCATCCGAATCAGTTATTGGTGATGTGTTTTCTACGTTGCCGTTTCCATCGCTGATCACAGTCATAATCGGTTGGTCGGAAATCCCGATTCCATCTTCTTTACGGATCAGTTGGAACTTTAAAGTAGGTAGGGCTTGGCTTTCAAAACCTATTAAATCGGACTGATTTAACCACTTGATTTCGGTGCTTATCAATTCTTCATTAGGGCCTGATTTCTGACAGCTAATTAACGTGAATAATGTTTAAGCAGCGGATAAAAGGAGTTGAGGATTGGTTTTTTCATGAGGTTGGATATTAAGAGAAGGTTTTTTAGGTAGGAAATGATAAGCAACAAGTGCACTGACTAAGTTGACAAGAAATCCTTTAGGAGATCGATGTCTTGAATGCTCGATGCTACAAATATTTTTCAATTCATCATTGACAGATTCAATAAGAGCTCTTTTGCGCAGCAACAATTTGTCGGTATCAGACAGGTTTTGTTTTTTCATATTTTTTCGTCTTTTGTAAACCAGATGGATACCATCGTTCCATAAGTAGTCAGCTAGTGCTTTGGATATATAACCTCGATCACCATAGAGGCTACCAAATATATTTTCTGTCAATGAACTGATAACCTTTCTATTACGGTCATCTACATTTGCCTTGGTCAGATAAAAGCTGAGAATTTCACCTTGGTCATTAATGATTAAATGGAGTTTAAAACCAAAGAACCAGCCCATCGTTCCTTTTCCCTTAGTTGCAAAATTTTTCATGACTTTGTGTTGTTTTTCTCTTTTGATATGGCAAACTTTTATTGCCGTTGAGTCTATGAAATTAATGCCTTTAGAATGTCCAAGTCCGTTTGATTTTAAAAACATAATAAGCGGAATCATAACCTTAGATTGAATTTGATTAAATCGTTCATAGGTTACTAGATCAGGAAACAAATACTTCCAATGCTGAGTGATACATTCAATATAAAAAGCTTTGAAATTAGTGTAATTGCTGAGGTGAAAGCAGATGAGAATAGTCATGATTTCACTATCAGAAAGTTTGGAAAGTCTATTTCGCCTGTTTTTTTGACCTGATTCCAAGCGAAATTGTTTGATTTGGGGTTCAAAAAGTTTACAAAAATCATCAACGGCAACGAAAATTTTAGTAATTTTATCATCAGTCATAGGAGAATATTTTAATTTTATTAATTGGTTATCAGCTATTAATATATTAATTATTCTCCTTATTTTATAGTAATATCAACACTTTTTCTTATCCATTATTCACGTTAATTAAAAATAGGAATAGGAAGTATAACCAAAATGTACGCATCGTTCAGTTTTTATTTTTAAACGATAAAAACCAAAGACTATTCACTGAGGAAATTGAGAATCACATTTATATGCGATCTCTAACCGAATGAGGTGAATCACAAATCTGGTCGTGGAAATATTGGTAAAGATTTTGTTCCAATATAATTTTAAAGTAGACTTTTTAAATCACTTCATAGTATCGGCGATATTAAAAAGAGAAAAATGTTATATTTTCTTTTGGGAAACCCACTTGTTTTTAAATGCTTTCGCTACGGCCTCTGTACTTGAATTCACTTCTAGTTTTTTATAAATATGTCTGATATGGGTTCGGACCGTATCCATGCTAATGAATAAATCATCAGCGATCATTTTATAGCTTTTTCCTTCACAAAGTAAGGAAAGTACTTCTTGTTCACGTTCTGATAATGGAGAGGACACCGATGAATTAAAGCTATTGATGACCATTCGTGCGATTTGAGTACTCATCGGTGCACCACCTCGTTTTACTTCATGGATGGCTTCGTGAATTTTTTTGGTGGAGGTGCTCTTAAGCAAGTACCCCGATGCACCGGCACAAAGGGCATCGAAGACCATTTGATCATCGACATGTACGGTCAACATGATAATCTCAATTTCGCGGAATATTTGTTTGGTATGTTTAACAGCTTCAATGCCATTGATACCCGGTAGTGAAATATCCATGAGTACAATATCCGGTGTTCTTTCCTTTGCTAAACAGTCCAGATATGCCTCTGCATGGATAAAATGCCTGGATATTCGGCAGCTTTCTGAAGTGCTAAAGATCCGGATCAGGCTATCGGCAATAATGTGGTCGTCTTCTACCAGCCAAATGTGTATCATATTATTTAGATTTTGCAGAATAGAATAACTGAGGTTCCTCCTGTTTCATTGCGTTCGAGTTTTAACTTGCTGTCAATATTTGTAGCACGCCTTTTCATGTTATCGAGGCCCAGCCCTTTGTTTTGTTCTGGAATTACAAAACCTTGGCCGTCATCTCGCAGTTTTATTTTAAATTCAGCATCCTCTACCCCAAATGACAAGTAGACATTGCGAGCTTCCGCGTGTTTCATTACATTGGTCATTGCTTCTTTAAAGATCATCAAACCATGTCGCTTTTTGTCCAGGGTAAGCACAATTTCCTCAAATTCTTCCGGAATAGGATTACTTCGAAAAACAATACCGGATCCGGAAAATAATTCTTCACCAAAATCTTTAATCAGAATTGCCAAGTCCGTTGCACGATCCTTTTGGGGATCCAGTGCCCACAGAAAATCGCGCATAACATGATGAATATCGGTAGCAGTAGACTGGATCCGCTTGAGGTAAAGGGTTGAGTCTGAGGAAGGATTGATCATTGTTTTTTCCAAAATTTCGGCGAACAGAGAAAGACGCGCAATGCGATTACCCATTTCATCGTGAAAATCAGCCGCTGCTTTTCCTCTGATTTTTTCAGAAATCACTATTTCGCGATTACGAGCATTTATTCGATTTCGAATATAAGCTCCAATGATAGTAATCCCCAGCCCAACCAGGATCAAACGGAAAAGCCAGGTTTTCCAAAAGGGTGGGTGAATAATAAAAGCAAAGGATTCAAACTCTTCGTTCCATTGGTAATCTGCACCACTAGCCTTTACTTTGAATAGGTATTCTCCAGGTGGAATCGAGGCAAAATATAGATTTTTTTGTGATCCCGCTTGCTGCCAATTTGAATGGATTCCTTCCAACCAATATTGATACAGGGTAGATTGAGATTCGAGGTAGTCAACTACACCATAGTGGACTTTTATATTATTCTCGTAATGATTCAAGGTGATTGGGGAAGAGAAATCATTCTTTAGCTCATTCCCATTGATATAAATCCGATGGAAATGTACTTTTGGAATGAGGGTGTTCGTACTATTAAAATGAGCGGTATCATAACACAAGACTCCAGCATCTGTTCCAAAAAGAATGTGAGAATCTAAACGGATTGCAGCTCCGGAGATAAATGAAAATTCAGAAGGCGATGGTAATCGGATTCTTTTATACTTATTCGTTTCCAGGTTGAGTTTAAAAAAGCCGTCAATACTGGAGAACCACAGGCACGAATCGGGACCGATAACCATACTCCTGATATTGTGCATCGGCGTTTCATCCAGGAATAGATAAGGATAAAAAACATGTGTATTCGGATTAAACCTTAATATTCCTGAACTATAATTACCAAGTATTAATTCATCCCGCCAGCCTACAATTTGATTGGTTGTATTACTTTGGTAGGGATTGGTTCGGTTTCCTTTGTACGTATAGCTTTTAAAGGTAAAACCCTCAGAGACAATACCATCTGAGCTGTTATAAACTATTTCCAGGAGCCCAAATTTCTCACTACCGATCCAAATCCTCCCCTTTTTATCAATCATAAGTGTTCTGATGAAGGGTGTCGGTAGCTCACCTTTAGTCACCGAAAGGTGATGCCAGCTATGGTGGTCGTAGACGGATACACCTCGATTAGTTAAAGCCCATATATGACCTTCTTGGTCTTGATCAAGTTGATATACAAATAAGCTTTTTAGATGAATTCCCTTCCGCTGTTTCTTTTGAACAACCAGTAGCCCTCGATCCAATCCGTACCACCAATTTCCATCTCGATCATGAAAAGACAAATTCACGCTTTGGTTTCGGAACAACTCATGCTCGCTCAATTCAGAGTGCTCGATATCAAAAGTGATTATTCCCTGATTCGTACTGATAATAGCATTACCATTATTGCTGTAAATGTGATTGATTTGGGGAAGGTCAAGATTCAAAAGGGGTGAGGGATTTTCATTTATGCGATAAATGCCAAGTTCATATTTATTATTTACCACTAACGTCCTTAATCTTTGGTGAATTAGGATTTGCTGTGGATACGTAGGTAGGGATAAATATCCCTTAAACTTCAAGCTGGTATCTTCAAAACACCAAAATCCATTTTGCTGGTCCAGGAATCCGGGAATATGGTTTTTTACTTCAATCGGTGACCATTGACCTGTAGCGAAAATCGGGATCAGTTTATTTTTTTGTTGATCGTAACTATAGACGGAATCTGTAGAGATATAAACAAGAACCGGGCATCCAGGGTATATTTTCATCTTTTTAGGGATGGCACTTTTTTTCAGGGTGGTGGAGCCATGGTAGGAATCCCACTTTTTAATCTTGGACTCATTTCCATAAATAATCGCCATCGAATCAAGAGGTTGAATATATTGGGTAAATTGGCTGTCAACTTGCACGAATTTTTTGTTTCGGTAATAGTACAATCCTTCCTCCGTACCTAACCATAAAATATTTTCTGAAGTCTGAATTTCCATGACTTTGGTCTCCGGTTGATCTGGTACGCGGGAGTAGTTTTTTTCATTGGGTCCTAATTGATACAAGCCGTTGAATGTGGGTGCATTTCAAAATGTCCAGAAAATTGAAATATATGTGTTAAATTAGCTATACAACCAAAATAGAGAAATCATGGACAGGGTTAAATTACAAAAAAAGTTTGACCGCCTGTTGAATGATGTAGAGAACCTAGACGGCACAGAGAGTTTTTATGATTACGAGGAGAAATTCACGTATTTGATGAAAGACTTTGGTCGGGAATTATTTGAAAGTTCGCTTGGTGAACCTGTTGTAAACCGAAAAAAAAAAGAGAATTCAAAGCGGTTTTGGAAAAATTGAGTTGAACAAGTCACATTCTTATATTGAACAAATTGAATCGGTAAAAGTGAGTCCTTATTTGGAGGGCAAGTTGGTATTCATCGGACAGCATAGTTGTTATGAAGATGGAGCATCAGTAGCTAACAGATTGTTAGAAATAGAAACGAACGATACGGCGATATATCGGCTAACTGATGGGATGGGTCAACAAGCAAGGCAATGGGTGGATGAAGAAGATCGGTATGACAAGCCCAATGTTGGTCCGACAGATATAGTTTATTGTCAAGTGGACGGATCTCAGTTGTTTACCAAAGAAGATAAATGGAAGGAGGTGAAGTTGGGCAGGGTATTCAAAGGCAGCTCGATATTACCAGAAGGTACAGATAGACAGTGGATTAGAGACAGTGAATACGTCGCTCACTTAGGCTGTCATAAAGAATTTGAACTAAAGATATCGACGTTATTGGATGACTACTCGAAGCTAGGTAAACGTTTGGTGTATATAAATGATGGTGCGATATGGATACAGAATTGGGTAAAGGCAGAATACCCAGAAGCACTTCAAATATTGGACTTTTATCATGCAATGGAAAATATATCTAAATATGCCAAACTTTGTATCAAAGGTAGGAATAAGTTCAAAGAATGGATGCAACAAACCGGATCATTACTAAAGGAATTAGGCTATGATAGCCTAATAGAACGAATCGATCAATTGAATTGCAATACAAAAGCAAAAAAAGTAGCGAAAAGTAAATTAATGGGCTATTTGCAAAGAAATGCGTCAAAAATGGACTATCCATCCTACTTGGAACAAGGATTGCTAATAGGCTCTGGAGCCATAGAAGCTGCCCATCGTAATGTGCTACAAAAAAGAATGAAACTATCAGGTCAAAGATGGTCAATGGAAGGACTTCAAAATATGATTAACCTCAGAGTTCTGAACAAAAGCGGACATTGGGATATAATTACTGATTATTTAAGACGCGTAGCTTAATTAAATGTAAAACATCGGGACATTTTGAAATGCACCCTTGAATGTCAATAGATAGGAATTTCCCAATTCATCCCATTGAATATCCCGAATATAGAAGGCTCCTACAGCGGAGCCAGGAAGTTTTGGTTGATGAAATGTAAATTGGTTTCGGACTGAATGCAGTTGGCAAAAACCTCCGGTTGACAACGTTACCCAAATGTTGTGATCAGGTCCCTCAAAAATACGTTCTATGCTGTTTGCAGAAATGGAACCGGTATCTAGTGGATTGTAGAAATAATTGGTAAGAGTGCTTCCATCGTACCGATTCAATCCATAGGAAGTAGCAATCCATAAATAATCTTGGTGATCAATTAGGATATCCTTAATATATGGATAGGAGAGCCCATTAGTCTCATTTACCGCGTATTGAAAATCCAAATGTTGTGCCGTTATCGAGCCTGGAATCAGACAACAGATTATGAGCAATCGAAATAATAACTGAATTATTCCCTGATTCATTAAATTAAAACGTATAATGTAGTCTGTCTGTTCGGGACGATTTAATACATGACTATATTGGTTAAATTTCTTTACTATTAGACATTAATACCATCACATAATCATGTGATAAATGGAGATTAGGAACACGTTATGGCTTGTATTGTTTAATG
The DNA here is from genome assembly GCA_965223405.1 of Saprospiraceae bacterium. Classification (GTDB taxonomy): domain Bacteria; phylum Bacteroidota; class Bacteroidia; order Chitinophagales; family Saprospiraceae; genus CBDCWO01. The sequence goes on along the minus strand of CBDCWO010000006.1, from coordinate 7,002,840 downwards.
CTTCTGTTGATGGATCTGTTTATAACTTATCGTGATATTTTCAACTAAGTGCTGATACTTAATCTGTACTTTCAGGTCTTCGGAACCCATAAAAGTAAATGCCCCATCTCGGGATAATCTACCTGAAGCATGGTTAAGAAGTTGGTATGTCGCCTGATTAGCAGCAGAATATTGGACACCGTTTTCGAGTGAGATGATGGGGTTAATTCTTTGGAAGTATCGAGATGGATTTTGAGCACTTTGGATTACCTCTATCTTTATATGCCAATCCACTATTTTTGAATTACGGTTTGTACCGGCAAAAATTTGTAGTGGAAATCGCATTCTCTTCACCCAGTCCTTACCTTGATGTCTGCCCTGTGGATCTTCATAGTAATACAGATTCTCACCATAGATATATCCGTATTGTAACAAGCTATCAATGAATGGTATGTAATAATTCCATTCTCCCGTGGTAGCTCCAATATCGAACCAGATTATAGAATTGCTATGTGTCAGATCCTTGAGCACTGTAAAATCTTTGACCCAAAGAGAGGGCGAAAATGCGGCGATCATTCCCCAATAACTCGGATTATTAAAGTTTTCCCAAAGTACATGCAGTCCTCCAAAAGAGGCACCCATGAAGGCTCTATTTCTATAGTCTTGAGCAACGTTGTATTTTTTAGTAACAAATGGGAGAATATGCTTTCTAACCAAGTTGCTATAACTATTTGCACTAGGTGTGTAGGAGCCCCAGTTTTGTGTGATCCAGGGATCATGATAGGGTATCAAATCGCTATTCCGTGTCTGATCTGTATGAATACCCACAATCACCAATGGTTTAATCAATTGATCGGCAATCCACTTATCTAAAGAATCCTGCAGTAGCCAACCTTTATCAAAAATCCATTGACCATCATTAAAGAAGACTACCGGATATGAATGATTGCTTGTTTTTTCATAGTGAGGAGGTAAATATATACTTATTGTTCTTCCTTTTATCTGATGCTCTTTAATCCGTCCAATTTCATGACTTTTTTGCCCTTGGCTTTCAATATCATGAAAATCGAATAATAACCAAAAAATTAAAAACCACATGCTAACTTAACGCTCTGTGAATATCAAATTTTATTATCAAATCAAAGTTGCAAAATAAGGATTACAATTTCTTAGAAATTGCACAATTCGGAAAATTTTTCCAAATCATTTAGGTTTAGACGCGTAAGTGTTCAAGGACGACAAAAGGAGGAACACCAAAGTATTCCTCCTTCTAAACATAACTTATTTTCAAAATTTAGTTTACATCCCACCACAGATTAATATGAAGGTCATCCTCACCTCCTAATATTCCTACAGCAGCCTCATAATTTTGAGAATTTAAATCTCTTTCCGACGTGGGGTAACCCTGACGAACTGGGATCTGTAGACTTTTATTGAGAGCATCCGGAGCTGGTGATAGTTTAGGCCATCCGGTTCTTCTCCAATCCGCCCAGCTTTCATAACCGTGAGGAAATAAGGCCACCCATTTTTGATTGCCAATTAACTCCTGACCTTTTTCAGCGTTCCAGGCGATTAGTTCATTGGATTTGAAAGTATCGAACAGGTCTTGATCAAATACACCCCATTGCTCCCAACTGGCTTTTATACCATCATAGTATAATAATTCTGCGTCCTCATCAGTCCATCCGCGAGCAGCAGCTTCTGCTCTTAAGAACAAAATTTGCGCATATGTAAATACCGGTAAAGGCGCATCCTGACCTCTAATTGCAGGTGACCCTGGAAATGAGATGTCGGCATTGGGTATATCTCCAGCCGCCTCAATGCCATAGGGCATACCTTGCACATCACCAAAGTTTGGTGCAGGATCAGCAAAGACATTCAGACGAGGATCATCAACTGGTTTCATATAATCCACCATGGTAGAGCTTATGGCGTAGTCGGTTCTGGTAATAAATCTACCATACCATGGATTTTGATTGTTAGTTTCTGCTAAGAAAGGATAATAAACCGATTGATTCTCCGAATTGATGATACCTGCGCTCATCGCATTCACAAATTCCGATTTGGCCAAACCAGGGTCTACTTCCGAAATTCTCATCGCCATATTCAAGCGCAATGAATTGGCAAACCTTTTCCAACTATCCATATCCCCGTCAAACAAATAATCACCAACCACACCAGCTCCCCCGTCAATTTGAGCAACCGCTTCTTTTAGTTCCTTCAAAAGGTCCTTATATATGCTTTCCTGTGAATCATAAGAGGGCTTAAAGTTCTCTCTCCCCTGCAGTGCCTGTGTATAGGGTAATGGCCCCCACCTGTCGGTTAAAAATTGATAAAAGTATGCCATTAATATTCGAGCCACTGCAATCTGATTGGCATTTGAGCCTGAATTCAAAGCATCAGTCTTCGTAGCTTCATTCGTATTCAATTCGATAATATGCTTTAAATTGGCTAATGGACCAGTATACCAACCATTAAAATCAAAATTAACATTTTGATATCTGGAAGCTGTGGTATACTGGGTTTCAGAAAAGAATTGAACGTACAAGGCCGGTTGAGTGGCTCCTGCTATCCCGCCAAAATTGGGTAATACAGCTGTAAGCAAAGTACTTGGTGCCACTTCTGTAGTGTTATTGGGATCTACATTTATATCTCCGAAATCACTGCATCCTGCAAAGAGAAAAATTGCAAATATCCCTGATAGTTTTACGATATATTTTTTCATAATGTTTTTTTAAATTGTTTCTAGAAACCTAATTTTAGATTCACACCAAAGGATCTTACTCCTGGTAAAATTCCATTTTCCTGGAATACATAATTTCCTCCGCCTGGTGTAATCTCTGATGGATCTATGCCATCTACATTAGCATGGATCAACCACAAGTTCTTCGCGATTAAAGACAATCCGATGTTTTGTATCGGTAGATTCTGATACATCTTCTTCGGAAAATTATATCCCAAACTCACTTCTCTCAATTTTACATAGCTCGCATCATACATCCAGTATTCGTTATTGGCAAATAAATTACCTTCATATAGATCTTGGGCATCTGCGTAAGTCGAATGAGGTGTACCATCAGCCAAAACTCCTTCTATAAATACTCCTCCTCCCTGATCTACTGGATCTCTTACCGGATTTCCTTTGTCGTTCAAACCTGCTGTTTCAGGGGATAATCCGGAATAAGAATTAAACATTTTAGTTACTGAGTGGAATTGTCCTCCTACCTGGAATTCTACAAACGCTCCTAAGCTGATTCCCATAAAGTCAATCGTATTGCGGAAACCTCCAGTGAAATCAGGTAATAGACCTCCTAAGTCTTTGTTATTCTCTTTGACATACAGTCCTTCTTCGGTAATAATCGGCTTACCGCTTGCTTCATCTATCTTGTGACCTCTTCCGCGGAAAGTACCCCATTCTTCTCCTACAGGTGCATTAAGGGATAATCCTCCCCAACCCCAATTTGCCAGACGACGGTTGTTCAATCCATCTGCCAACTCGATTACTTTAGAAGTATTCTTGGCGATATTGAAATTCACATCCCAGTTCAAATTCTTAGTACTTACCGGAGTCGCATTAATTGCCAACTCTACTCCTTTAGTCTGAATGTCACCGGCATTGATGATCGCCGCATTAAAACCGCTGGATCCGGGCACCGTAAGGGTCAGAATCTGATCTTTTGCATGCTGATCATAGTAGGTCACATCAAATCCTATCCGGTTGCGGAAAAATCGCACATCCAATCCTACTTCATAGGAAGAAGTCAAGGCAGGCTTTAGGTCTTCATTCACTAATGTGTTTGGAAGAGCAAAAGAAGCGAGTGATCCATATGGGACTCCCGCACCATAAGTAAAGTTGGTCTGATAGGCACCGATATCCGATCCTACCTGAGCTACACTACCTCTGATCTTTCCGTACGACAGAAAACTACCGCCTCCCAGCAATTCGGAAAAGACAAAACTACCGGATACCGAGGGATAGAGATAGGAATTGTTGTCTGTAGGCAGGGCAGAGGACCAGTCATTTCTCAAAGTCGCTCCCAAATAAAGCATTGATTTGTAACCTACATTGGCTGCTGCATATACAGATCGCACTACTTTTTCTGATATAAAGCTGTTGGTTACTGGGCGATCGATGGAAGCTTTAATATTGAAGAGATTAGGCGCATTTAATCCACCAGCAGTTCGGACAAAGTTATTGTGAAAATCATTCTTGCGGATACCTCCTCCGGCATTGGCGTCAAAACTAAAATCACCAAATTCGGTGTCGTAGTTGATCAGAAAATCATAGTTGTCCTCTCTGGAGTTAGCTACTCTTTCTGAATAACGATCTTGCGCCAATCCTCCGGTTGCAATTCTTTCCTCTATACGCTGGACATAGTTGTCTCTGCGCACAGAAGCTTGAATACTCAATCCATCTAGGATCTTATAATTCAAAGTAACATTTCCAAAGTATCGGTCTCTCTCATCGGTTTCGAAATTCTCATATACAGTAAAGAAAGGACTATCCCAGTATAAGGGTCTTAGGTTGGTATGACTACGTATATTCCAACTACGTAGACTACCGTCCGGATTTTTATAATTCCTCAATTGATCCATATCCACTTGTCGTTGGAACCATTGATTGAACGACTGTAATACACTACCCTGCGCCGGACTGTAACCAAATGCCGGACGTCCTTTACCTTGGGTATTGGCAAAATTAATACTCGCCGATAAAGTCAGCTTGTCGGTTAGTTCCGTAGAAGCGTTGATTCCGATATTATTTCGATTCAATTCACTATTCGGTATAACTCCGGTTTGCGATATGTTGGCATAAGACAAGCGGAAAGTGGTGTTTTCGTTTCCACCGGACATTGCCAAAGCATTGTTATAGGTCACTCCGGTGTCAAAAAAGTCTCTTACGTTATCCGGATTGGCTTCCAGGGGAACTACTTTGCCGTAGTCAGGGGTACCTGGATACCAGGTCCACCAGGGTCGATAAGGCTGTCCCTGGATGGGAGGTCCCCAGCTTTCATCCGCTGAAAAATTCAAACGGTTGTACTCCTTACCATCTACCGGATCTATGGATTTGATAAACTCTTTGGTATATCCGCCGGCATATTCATTTTGATATTCGGGTAGGATATGTACATTCTCCGCGGTCACACTTGAGTTTAAGGTGACACCGATTCCTTTGCGGGCTTTCCCTTTCTTGGTGGTTACCAGGATTACGCCTCCAGCAGCTCTTTGTCCATATAAGGCCGTTGCTGACGGCCCTTTCAATACCGAGATACTCTCAATATCGTCCGGATTGATATCCTGAGCCAGGTTACCATAGTCGTGTCCGGAATATGAATTTGAAAAGTTACCATCGGAAATCGGAGTTCCATCTACTACCCATAATGGATTTCCTCCATTCAGAGCTGTAGCACCGCGAATCCGGATATTAGCACTACCTCCCAGGCTGGCGCCGGATGCAGAGACTACCTGTACTCCAGCTACTTTTCCGGTTAAGGCACTAGCTACGTTTTGATCACGTGCCAGGGATAATTTATCTCCATCCACTTCTTGTACTGAGTATCCCAAGGATTTTTCATCTCTTTCGATACCCAGAGCAGTAACTACTGCTTCACTTAGGGTAATTCCTTCTACCAAGACCACATCTACTTGATTGGAAGATCCCAGGGTAACTTCTTGCGTTTCAAAACCCGTGTAACTGAACACTAATATGTTGTTACCTTCGGGCACTTGTACTGTGTAAGAACCATCAAAATCAGACACATCTCCAACCGATAATCCTTTGACTAGCACATTTGCACCAATCAAGGGTTCACCCGCCTGATCTTTAACGGTACCTTCGATGGTACGCTGGGCCATTGAACTGACAAAAATTCCGGCCAGCATTACAATGAGTAATGAAAGTTTTTTCATACTACTAAACGTTTTTATTATTAAATAGGTGGAAATTCAAAATCCATACAACAGATCATCATACCGGCCTGCGCATAATGATCTGGTATGTTAATAAATCTCGCTATTGCAAAATTATAAGTATGCTTAAAGGGAAAATTGTACAAATCGGAAATTCTTGGCTAGTTTTAACAATGACCATCCTGTTCAATTAGATCTATTGAATAGGTCAGAAGGTATCAATGATTAGGATGATTAAGTTATATAAAAAGTACAATCAGCCATCACATCAGATCAAAACCAACCAACATGATGAACTGATTGTACGAAAAAGATCTACCGCAAAATTAAAGCACGTTATGGGGATAAAATTGGATAAATCGGCTAAATTTTGTTTCGATGATTTCGTCTAAACGAAATTTCCTGAGGGTATCAAAATTGCTTAAAGTTCTCTCTGCGTAATCACCATTGAAATAAGAATAATATCGTTACACTAAGTAAACTTTGTATTGATTTAATATGGTCCTTCTCCCGGATATTTTGTAATTTACCTATCAGGAAGAGGTATCTATGAAATCATTCGATGACTCTCAACGATTAATCAATAAGGTGAGACTTTTAAACCGACTTATCGGTTGGTTGATGATACTTGTCGCATTTACAGTGATATTTCAGCTCCTGGACTTGGAAATACCTTGGAAAAAGATGCAGCAATATTTCCAACCACCAGTTACTATCGAAGATTTTTGATTATAAACTATGGTTAACCTTCAGTTTGAGTTAGTATTAATCGGTAGGTGAAGCTTCAGGCCTTTGAGTTAAATAACCAGCAATCCCAACAGTAGTACTATTATAAAACACAATAATCCAACCAAACTGGACTTAAAAACATCTTTAGGGAAAGCAATCAAGGCAATTAACACTCCCAGCAATCCCAGGAAAAATCCTAGCAAGAAGCCACCCAGACTGAAATTGTAATTGGCCGCATCTTCAAATGAAAATTCCTCTCCTTTTTTCAGTTTTTTTCGAATTACCCGCTGGGTAAGCTTAAGAGCAATTTTTTCGCGAAGAGATAATTTTCTTCCAGAAATTCGCTGGACATCCTTGGTAGATAGGGAAATGTATTGTTCTGTAGTCATTCCTTGATGATCATAAATATGATGGGTTGTTAGGAAAGACTCAGGTAAAACTCCGGCTTTTGAATTTACAGCTGATAATGATGTGGAAATTAGACAAAAAAGTAAAATAGTGATTGCAATACATGTTCGTTTTAAGAGCATCATGATTTGAAAGTTAAGGGTATTACTGCCAAATTCATCAAATACTCAGATGCTAGATCTTGTAAATGATAGATAGCAATATTGAATGTTGTTGTTTGTCAAAATATTAGAATAAATATATGGAAAAATCAAACTGAATTCCAAATCAGTTAAACTTTTGACCAAGATCATTTACTTATCAAAAAGAAAGGGTGATATTTCAATCGCATAAGATTATTTCGTAAAAATGGTATAAAATGAGAAAGCAAACCGGTGTTTGGATAGATGGAACACAAGCATACGTAATCACATTTTATGAAGGGGAGGAAGTGGAATACTTTGAAGTGATACCTGCCCTTATCGAAAATCGAATTTATCATGCAGGAGAGGGTGATAAAGGAAGTTGGTCCGGAACAACACATATTGCCAAAGAAAAGAAGTTTGATCAAAAGAAAAGACATCAGATTAAAAGATATCTGCAACGCATACTTCCATATTTGGAAGATAGTGAGCAATTATTCATTATGGGTCCAGGTGCTATGAAGAACAAGTTATTAACGGCGGTTCAAAATCATTATGCAACAAACCCTAAAATCCTAGAGGTTGTCACTGCCAATAAATTGACCAAAAATCAAATGATAGTCCGGGTTAAAGAGGTATTTGGAATCTTATAGAATTATTGGGGCTCATAAAGAGGAATTCCCGCCAGACTTTTTAATTGGATTTCGGCGGACTTCTGGCGATATTGAACATCGCTTAACCGGTCTCTTACCCTTTGTAGGTTAAGGATTGCTTCTCTCACTTCAAAATCAGTAGCTCTTCCCAACCTGTACAATTCTCCAGCAAGATTGGCGTTTTTTTCTGAAGTAATTACATTTCTTTTTTCCAGCTCCTGTAAATCCAATAATGCCAGATATTCCTGATATAGAAGAGAAATCTGTGATTTGATATCGGCTTCAATGTTTTTTTTAGTCAATTGAATATTGTGATTATACAATTCCGCACTGTGAATTTCTTTTTTCAAGTTTTTTCCTTGGAAAATGTCATAGTTAAGCGTGATACCAAAGGTTGGTCCATAAGTCTGGGCTGAAAGTAGAAATCCGGCTTCTGCTTTTGAAAAACTATAATTATATCCCAGATTTACATCCAAGCTAGGGTAGAGGGCTGCCCTGGCCTCTCGTATTTGCGCCAAGGCTATTTTCTCATCATATCCTAAGAGTTGGATCTCATGATTCTGTTCCAAAGCCAGAGAAATCATTTCACTGCTCTCCGGGAGGATAACAGGTGACCAGGTGGATGAAACGGAGTAACGGGAATTCAGGTCCGTATTCATAAGTCTGTTCAGCGTAATTTGAGCTTGAACGATCTGATCTTTGATATTCAGGTAAGCAGAACTATCCGCATTCAACTGATTGGTGGTTTGTAATACCTCAAGCTCAGTAGCAGATCCCAGTTGAAGTTTATCCTCGGCAAGCTTTTTGATTGCCAAGTCAAGAATAATTGATTCTTCAAATATGACCATTTGTTGGTGAAGACGGACCAAGATGAGATAGGCATTTTGAATCTGGGTGACCAGATCGTGTATCTCTTTCTCAATCAGGGATTGACTTCTTTGTTCTGTTAGCATCAATCGATCTCGGGTTGCGTACATAGCAAAACCGTCAAATGCGGTCCAGGTTAAAGCGGCTCCCGCTCGAAAAGAGTTGTTACTGGCTCCTGATCTTTTTTGTTCGTCTCCTGAAAAAAACTCGAGTTGAGAATCATTGTTTGTATAAGTGTAGCCTCCGTTGGCATTAAGTCGTGGTAAAAATCCGGCATTTCCTTTGTTGTTGTTATTCTGCGCTATAGTGTTATTATTCCTGGCTATTAGGATATTGTAATTATTTTGTAGTCCGGTTTGAATTGCGGCATCCAAAGTAAGCAATTCCTGGCCGGCTACCCACAGCTGGAAATTTATAATAAGTATTATGGATGTCAGCAAATGTTTCATTTTCTCTTAAAATAAGTATAAATCGATGGAATAATATAGAGGGTCAGTAATAGTGAAAACAACAAACCTCCAATAATTGCAATCCCCATAGATATCCTACTGGTAGATGCTGCACCTAAGGCCAGGGCAATAGGCAATACTCCTAGGATGGTAGCCATACTAGTCATTAGAATGGGTCTGAGTCTGAGAGTAGATGCCTCCACGACCGCATCAAATGTCGATAGCCCTGCCTGTCGTCTTTGATTGGCAAATTCTACTATTAGGATGCCATTTTTTGTAACGATTCCGACCAACACGATAATTCCGATTTGGCTGAATATATTCATCGTGTGAGAACCCAACCAAAGTGCAAGCAAAGCACCAGTTAATGCCAGGGGTACTGTAAACATAATGATGAAAGGATCCAGAAAACTTTCAAACTGAGCAGATAGAGCGAGATAAATAAGGATGAGAGCCAATATAAAAGCAAAATACAATCCCCCGGAACTTTCCTGAAAGTCCTTAGAAGTACCAGTAAGCGCTGTACTGAAAGTTTCATCCAGGACTTTGGCTTTAATTTCATCCATTGCAGCGATACCTTGACCCAGCGTGTATCCAGGAGTCAAACCAGCTGAAATAGTTGCAGATATATATCGATTGTAGCGATAGAGGGCAGGTGGATTGGATTCCTCATCGAAACTAACCAGATTAGACATTTGAATCAGGGCACCGTCCCTATTTCGAACAAAAATATTCGTTAGATCGGAAGGCTCATTACGTGATACTCTTTGTGCCTCTCCAATAACTTCAAACTGCTTACCATTTCTAACAAAATATCCAAAACGCTGGCCGCTGTAGAACAACTGGAGGGTTTCGGCAATATCCCGAACAGTAACACCTAAGTTGCGAGCCCGATTGCGATCAATACGAAGATGTAGTTCAGGTTTATTAAACTTCAAATTAAGATCAGTAATTGAAAATGCAGGGTGTTTTTTCACCTCCTCCATGAATTCAGGTATAACCTCCTTCAGTCTGTCAAAGTTCGGTGCTTGTACGACGTAAGAGATTGGCAACCCTCGTAATCCACCACCGACTTCGATAGTTTGTGATTGAGCGATGAATGACCGGGCATAATTGAGCTGACCAACTTTGGGATAGATACTTCGTACAATCTCACCCTGGCTTCGATTGCGTTGGTTTGGCTCGGTTAAAGACACAAAGACAAAGGCAGAATTAGCAGCTGTCGAAGATCCGAATCCCGGAGAAGTCACTGAGATATAAGCCTTTTTTTCTGGTATTGTATCGATGATATTTAATAAGTCAACCACATAGTTATCCATCACATCATAACTGGTACCTTCAGGTGCTGTAGAAATCACTCTGAATCCACTTTTATCTTCCATAGGGGCCAACTCGGAGGGCAACTGTTGCATGATATAATAAATACCCAAAATGCAACCAATAAACATGGGCCAAGACAACCATCTTACTCGTAAAAAAACGGATAAAGTACGATTGTACAAATGAGTCATACCCACAAAAATCTTTTCTGTGAAATTATATATTCCTGAATGTTTACTTTTTCGCAAAAAACGCGAACTTAGCATTGGTGTAAGTGAGAGAGAGACAATGGTAGATATCACAATGGCTCCGGTGACAACAATACCAAACTCGTAAAATAGTCTACCGGTGAGCCCCTGTAAAAATATGATGGGTAAAAATACTGCCACTAATGTGATGCTGGTCGCTATAATTGCAAAATAAATCTCTTTGGATCCCTCGTTACCGGCCTGAATCGGATCCATTCCCCCTTCGATGCGCCGGTAGATATTTTCCATCATGACAATCGCATCATCCACTACCAGACCGGTAGCTAGTACAATTCCTAATAAGGTGAGTATGTTGATGGAGAATCCAAACATGTACATCACAAAAAAGCTACCTATCAAAGAGATCGGGATAGCTACTACAGGAATGAGGGTAGTCCTCCAGTTCCTCAAAAAAAGAAAGATTATGAGCACTACCAGACTAAATGCAATGAGCACGGTATCCTGCACTTCTTCAATAGCTTTTCGAATCGAAGTCGTACTATCAAAAGCATACCCAACTTTAAGGTCAGGAGGTAAATCTTTCTTTATTTGTTCGACTCGGCTATAAACCTCATCCGCGATTTCAATATGGTTGGCCCCGGGTAGGGGAGTAACTGCTACTCCAACCATGGGTAGAATGCCATTTCCCCGAAGCAAGGTATTTAAATTTCTAGGTCTTAATTCAGCGGTAGCAATATCTCGAAGTTGGACAATTACACCATTAGTCTCCCGGATGACCATATCCATAAATTCTTCAGGAGAATTGAGTCTTCCAAAGGTACGGATGGTCAGTTCCGTACGATTTCCCTCAATTTTACCGGATGGCAATTCAAGATTTTGAGATTGTATAGCATTTCGTACATCTAATGGTGACAATCCATAGGCAGATAGCTTCATCGGATCCATTTGGATACGAATGGCATATTCTTTTTCACCCCAAATGTTGATGTTTGAAATACCGGGAATGGTCTGTAACCTTTCCTTAAATATGACATCTGCTATTTCACTCAGCCCTAAGAGATCTCTATTTTCACTTTGTACAGTGAGTGCCATAATCACATTGAAAGTTTGGGACTTGGTTACTATCGGGGGGTCGACATCCGGAGGTAAAGCTCTTTGAGCTCTTGATACTTTGTCTCTTACATCATTGGCGGCTGCATCAAGATCCGATCCAATTTCAAATTCAACAGTGATAGTACTCCTACCATCAGCACTAGTGGAAGATAGTGATCGAATTCCAGCAATTCCGTTTATACTTTCCTCTAGTGGTTCGGTAATTTGAGATTCAACTACTTGTGCATTGGCACCTATGTAATTGGTAGAAACATTAATCACCGGAGGGTCTACAACCGGATATTCCCGCAATCCCAGATAAGTGAATCCAATGATACCAAATAACAGAATAACTATAGAAATTACGGTTGATAATACCGGTCTTGAAATACTGATAGATGCTAAACTCATTGGGCCGAATTTTCATTTTGGTTGACAATTGAGCTTATATTTACCGGAATTCCGTTAGATAATGCCAACAAACCACTGACCAATACGGTATCACCTGCATTCACACCACTTGTGATTTCTATCAAATTTGATTTCCTAGCTCCGGTTTCAACGGGAGCAGAGAAAGCAGCTCCATTTTTGGATAAATAAACAATCTTCCCTCCCAGCACGGGAATTACGGCATCAGTGGGTACGAGTATTGCTTCATTGTTGATGCTTGTAACCAATCGTACATTGGCAAACTGACCTGGTAATAATGCGTTGTTCTTGTTGGGTGTAACAGCCCTTACCTTGAAAGTTCTCGTTGCAGGTGAAATCTCAGTCCCGCTAGTATAAACAGTTGCAGAAAAGGTTTCCTCCAACCCCTGTACACTAAAGGTCAGGTTTTGACCCTTTTGGATCAAAGGAAGAAATTTCTCAGGCACATCAAACTCTAGTTTTATCGGATGAATTTGTTGAAGCTGTACTATGGGCTCGGACGGTGTCAGATAAGCTCCGATACTCACAAGTCGGAGGCCTATTACTCCCGAAAAAGGTGCATAAAGACGAGTTTTATTTTGTTGCACCTGATTGATATTGAGATCTGCATTGATCGATTTAACCTGATTTTCCATGCGATCAACCTCCTCCTGAGTAATTCCCTGAATTTCTAGCAAGCTTTTTCCCCTTGCCAACTCACTATTTGCCAGTTCAAGTGTAACTTTTAGTTTTTCGCATTGAGCCTGAAGTTGACTATCATCTATCTTTGCCAAAAGTTTACCGCCTTTTACCGTTTGGCCTTCCCGAAAATAGAGTTTAACTAATTTACCCGGTAATTCGCTCTTAATCAAGACTTGCTCATTAGCGACCATGTTACCGGTGGCCTCAATCACATTTTCAATCGTCGAGTATTTGACCAGAAAACCCTGTGCATTCATGGCTCTGGGAGCAAAACTAGCAGGTGCATCTTCCTTCTTTTGGTCGTCAGACTTATCTATTAATGCACATTGAACGATGAAAAGTACAAAGACAAACAAACTGGTTTTTGCAATATTTGGATACATAATTTACATGAATCATTCGCTACAGAAATATTGGGAGTAATAAACAAAGGTATTAAATCCAATTACTAAGTTGTATAATTTGGGGTGAAGGTTGTAAAATTGATGTGATATTTCACCCTTAGAATTAAAAATAAACTTACGGTGGGGATAAGCCGCTTACCTTATTACTTGCACACTTCCATATTGGAATATTGGAGATTGTCCTTCATAGGAATACATAAGTTGATAAATGTATACTCCATTGGGCATCGCTAGATTTCGAAAATTTCCGTCCCAGGATTCGTTGGGTTTATTACTATGGAAAACATTATTTCCCCACCGATCAAATATCATTAGTCGGTAATCATTAACCTGACAATTGAAAACCGGTGAAAACTGATCGTTATGGTGGTCTCCATTAGGCGTAAAAATATTGGGAACATAAAATGAACAATTACAATTACGAAATAGAACCTCAATGGTATCGGTAAGGATTTCACATCCCCTTTCCACCTCTACCCAATAGGTTCCGGAGTGCAATACATATAAGGAAGAACTCTGGGATTGATCACTCCACAGATAGGTAGCTCCCGGATTACTTGCTGATAATTGCAATGCTTCTTCCAAACATAGCGTGGTATCAGAACCTAATTCAAGAGAAAGACTTTTTTCCAATTGTACCTGATCAATATAACATGCATTGTTAAGCTCGATTTCTAATTTTCCAAAACTGATGAAATCATAATTGTCCGTGGCTGTAAATGTATATGAATGACAAGTCCACTGGTCTTCCAATTGGAGTAGTAGTGTGTCTTGTAAAAATGGCCCGACACCTGAGGGCTTGCCTTTGCTCAAACCTGCCACGATACTTGCGGTGGTAGCGGTGGCATTTTGATTGGCTCTGGAATAAGCAGCATAAAATGATAACGTATAGGACTGCCCAACGACCAGGGGAGATGTTAAGGTTTGACCAAATACCTCATTGTTCAGGCCTTGTAACACATTACCATGAAAAAAACGAACCCATTTACCACCTTGAGGTGAAGGTTGGGGGATTTTGTAGCTTAGAGGGCTGCAGGTATTCGGCCCACTATCGCAATGGTCCGGGGTGCCAGAAATTACTTCCCAACCATTAGGAACCGACTTCAACCCTCCATCACCGATCTCCATATCACCATTGGTGATCAATTGACCTTTGGTTGTTATAGTAATAACCATCAAAGTGAGAATTAGTACTACCCGTAATTGTTTGACCATGCTGTGAAAAAGATGATTCTCCGAATGAATCAAACAAATAAATGGTCAACAGGATTCCATTATGAATTAATTTTTAAGTATTCCGCTGATTCATCACATTACTTAAGCTAAAATGGATAAAAGCAATCCAGGATTATAACAGATTGATTATGGTAATTCTTGTTGTTAAATTACTTTAATAGATTGGATTAATTAAAGGATCCAATTATTGTGTTAACGGATGAATTTTCAACAATTCTTCAGGTGAATAAAAGCCTTTTTTGTCCTTTATGGCTTCATGTACTTGTTTTACAGTAAGGGGAGAAATTGCTGAAGACCCGGCATATTCATGCCTGATAAAGGTCAATACTGCGGCAATTTCTACGTCATCCAATAGTCCTTCGAAAGGAGTCATTGGAACCTGTCCGGGATATTTTACTCCGTTTACTTCGATCGGGCCGAGGAGTCCTTTTAATGTCAATTTAATCAGCCGTTCTTTGCTGGCCATATCTTCTCCTCCTACCCATAGAGAATTTTTTAAGGGAGGAAATCCTGAAGCAGGAAGACCATTTCCATCGGCCTGGTGACACGTTATGCAGTAACCCTCTTCTTCATATATTTCCTTTCCTTTTATATACGCGTCGCGATCATCACCCTTTAAATCAATTACGATATCTTCGGGCTCCATTTTTTTAGTTTGATTTCCTACTAAACGATCTAAAGCGGTTAAATAGGGTTTTTCCATCCATTTATCCAGTTTCTGTTTGCCGATTTCCAGGACAATAGGCAATCCAATTTCATTATCTAACCAGGTGGCAGCCACCATAGCTTCCAGCCGAACTCTCGGGTGTTCATCCTGGGCAGCAGCCATTAACAACTCAGGCTGATTGTCAATTTGATGACCACCATAGCGTAAAACCCTCACCGCTGCTGCTCGCACCCTGAAATCATATGAGGACAGTAATTCTCGGAGTAAAGATTGATTTATTTTGTTTAATCCCCAGGTTACCCATAGTGCTTCTAATCTATGATGTTCATAATTGGGGTTACTGGCATCCTGAGTCTCCAGCCATGTTTTTAATTTTTGAATGACCTCAGAGGAATTCTTCGCTCTTAACTCTCTTCGACTGCGATAACGGGTTCGGTATTCTGGAAGTTTTAAATTATCGAGGAGTTCTTCAATAGTGGCTCCATCAATTTTTGCAGGCTTAACCAGCGGTCTGGAGGGATAGGTGATGCGGTAGATCCTCCCATGGACATGATCACGCAATGGATCTCGGGCATTGTGCTGCATATGACCGATCAACACGTTGTGCCAATCAACTATATACAACGATCCATCCGGGGCAAATTCAAGATCAACCGGACGAAAATTTTTATCGGTTGAAGAAAGGAGGTCCTTACGAAAAGTACTCAGATAACCTGCTGACTCCGGATCATCTACTATTTTGTGTTGTTTGATGCCCAAGAACCCGATGGTGTTACAGAGTAAAATGTCTCCCTGGACTTCATCCGGAAAGTGACTACTGGATAGGATCTCCAGTCCCGAAGTGGGGCGCACCCTGTGTTCATGTTGGATAAGGTTTTCGCCATTTGGAGATGCCTCACCATATTTGGGTTTAATGGTTCCGGGCAGCATCCATGTCATATTAGGACCTGACGTATGTAGAAAGAAATTTTGCCCCCAATCATCAAAAGCTATACCCCAAGGGTTGGGAATTGGCAACTGGGCAGTTCTTTCCAGATGACGTCTTTGAGGATTATAGCGAAAAAATCCTCCATTCGTTCCTCGAACCGGTCCATATGCAGTTTCAATATTGGAATGATGGAAAGTTCCCTCACCCATATAAATTGCTCCGGATGGATCAGCACAAAAAGCACTAAATGCATGGTGCGTATCGTGATCATCAAAACCGCTGAGAATAATTTCCTTTACGTCTGCCCGGTCATCTCCATCCGTATCTTGGAGTAATACCAGGTTGGTTCCCTGAGAAACATATACCCCTTCAGGAGCAAATTCAAAACCTTGCACGAGGTGAAGGTTGTCTGCAAATATAATTTGACTATCTGCCTTACCGTCTTGATTTTTATCTTCCAATATGATCAATTTATCGTTGGGTTTTTGATCACCGGGTTTATAATGCGGGTAACTGGGCATAACACCTACCCAAAGCCTACCTCGATTGTCAAATGAAAGTTGTACCGGGTTGGCCAAATCATTGAATTCCTTTTCGGATGCGAAGAGCTCTACTTTATAGCCGTTAGCCACACTTATTTTTGCTAAAGATTCGTCTCCGTACAAATATCCGGGATCGCCATTTTTATAGCTTTCAGTGTAATTGGTTTCAACCTTGGGAAGAACCCGGGTTTTTTGATCTGCGGCCTCAAGATCAAATTCTTCACCTTTAGCTGCAGCCCAAATTGCCGAATCTCTAATCAGGGTCATTTCCCGGATCTTCTCTATTTCTTCCGGATAATTATCGGGACCAAAAGGTTTGTATCTCCTTCCATAGGCGTGAACTCCATTTGGTATTTTAAAGTCATTGTGCCAAAACCAGTTTTTTTCTCTTACCGCTTCGACTACATTCGATGCATTTTTTAGTACCTGTTTGGACCTAGAGCTAAAAACCCGATCAGCTAATAGTTTAGCAAATTTTTGGTTGCCAAGATCATTCAATTGAAATCCATCAGCAGTGAGATCCGCGTCCTCATGCTCATACCATTCTTTAGACGCAGAGAATGCATCAACAAATAGTACATTCATCGAATCGGCAATTTCCTGCATTGCCTCCGAATACATCTTCAGATTTATGTTTTCCTGGATTCCATTAGGTAAATCCATCTTCGCTGATAAGTCTTCAAAAGCAATTGGAGATACTACAGCCAACTGGGGTGGTTCGACACCATTGTAATTTTGTTTTAAACTATGTTGGATAAAAGCAGTGAATTCCGATTTGTAGTTTTCAAGACCTACCAGACCCTGAAAAGACTCATTATATCCAAAGAATGCGATAATCACATCAGCCTTCAAATGGGTTAACCATTCATCCGGTGACATGAAATGACCGGTACTACCTGATTTATTAGCTAAATCGGTTTGGAATTGATCTGCTCCAGGAAAAGCCCAGGGCGATTTTCTGGAAGAATGGGGTCGAAATCCTGGAGTATTTCCCCCATCACACATATTTCGAATTACCAAAAGGCTGTCCGGATATCTAACCTGCATTTCTGTTTCGAAATATCCGAAATTCATCATCCGTGAACACAGATTATTGCCCACCAGGACGATATTCATATTTTGAGCCAAGTGCAAAGATTTTCCTGGGTTCGGATCACATGCCGTAAGTAAAAGTATAGTCGAAAATAATAAAGGCAGGAAGTATTTGGGATTATTATTCAAAAGATGCATAAGACTAATTCAAATATATTGGATGGAGATATCACTGTGAAAATAGGATGTTGAAGTAGAAACTGAAAATTAATTTAAATATTTCAGAAAATTACGTTGAAACTTTTCTCCACAAATCAAAATGAAACCCAAATTCAGTTTTCGGTATGAGCTTAAAATATTGGAATGAGATAACTCTCAATTGTTTGGAAATTTCATATCGACTAATAAATTTTTATAACGAGGATCGTCAAAAGGGTCGTTATAAAATAGATCCAAATCTTTTACAAGCTGCATCACTGCAGTATTGGTAGACTTTTCCGCTATACATTTGTTGGCCCAATCTATCATGTTATCCAAATCTCCGGTTCCTCCATATAATATCGCAATGTTGAGTGGATCAGATACCCCATTAGATTTTGCATAATCCAATACTTCTGTCTTTTTTAATTGGGCTTTGTGGTCCTGACCGCACTTTTTATATAGAATCGCAAGATAGGATTCCAGCAATTCACCTCCCCAAGAACCCTTTCGCTGTTCTACCTCAATTAAAGATTCCAATGCAGCATCGCAATCACCTACCAGAACCTGAGCTAACGCTTTTTTAAGATATCCCCAAATCCAATTGGGATGAAGCTCGATTATTTCCGAAAACTCCAGAATTGCTTGATCCGGATCAATATATAAATTAGTCCAGGCCACTATATGCATCGCGGAGATGGATATCGGATCCAGGGCAATGGCCTTTTCTGCCAAAAGGAGTGCTTCTTCGTATCGATTCATTGCACTTTGAAAAAAAGCAAAATCGGCATAAATAGTGGAGTTTTCAGGATCTAGCGCTACCGCTTTCCGAAACGACCTTTCGGCTTTTACCCAATCAAAATCATAAAAAAAGTGAATATTGGCTTGGGCTAAATGCGCTTCAGGAAGATTCGGATCTTTTTCTTTAGCCTTTTTGATAGCATTCTGGGCCTCATACATGATCTCTTCTCTCGAAGTGTTTGAAAAACGGGCTTGGCCAAATTTTTGATTGGCCAATGCAGCATAGGCCAATGCGTAGTCTGGTTCTAATTGGATGGCCTTATGGAAGTGTTCTATCGCCAGGTCTTGCTCTTTTTGGGATGAGCCATAACTCAAGAATCGGCCTTGAAGATAGTGTCGGAATGCTTTGGGATCAATCAATTTTTCGGTCACTTCATTTTTGGTATTGTCCGGTTCAATAGTATTTAACAGTGAAATGGATAGTTCTCTTTCCATTTGTTCGATTTGTTCCAAAGAACCTATACTTTGGCCATTCCAAACCGGATTTGTCTGATTACGAGCAATTAATTCAACCTGAATATTTAACTCCTCTGATGTTTGCGCGAGTTGTCCTACCAGAATGGCATCTACCTGCAACAAGTTTGTAATGTAGGGTAGATTGTGAACTGAATCACGTAATGTGAAGGACGAGAAGTGGGACAAAACTTGGATTTCTGATAGTGAAGCTATTTGTTTAATAAGATTCTCAGAAAATCCTTCGCATAAATAATCCAGTTCAGGATCCTTAGATTGATTCTCCAATGGAAGTACGGCAATGGATCGGATGCTTGTGTTTGTTCTAGACGGTGAACCCAAAATGAATTGCCATATTATTATTGTGGTCATCAAAAATAGAATTATTGTGATCACTGGCCAGGTCCATTTTCGATGTGTTGAGATTTGAGTGGCCAATTTATCCTTTATCTGATCTCTCGCAGGGATGACAATTCCTGGATTTGATAATGCAAAAATTTGCATTGGTTCACTTACATTCTTAAGGTTGAAAAACCCAAGGTCATTAAACCTGAATTTGGATTGATTATTAACTTTATCGTAAACCGTTCTTGACATGAGCACCGAACCTGGTACACCGATGGATTCGATCCTGGATGCAATATTGATATCATTACCATAAATATCATTTTGCCGGTGGATTACATCACCCAGGTGAAGTCCAATTCTTATGGGTACCGAAGGTTCCCTTTGAAGGGTCTCCTGTACCATTTTGGCACATTCAACTGCCTTCAGAACCGAGTCAAAAAGACAAAGGCTACCGTCTCCATAGATTTTTATGATCTCACCATGATTAACAACGACTTTTTCTGTTAAGACTTCCTGGTAGCGTTGCAAACGGGACATCGTTGAAACCTCATCAGTTTGCATCATAGCAGTGTAACCAACAATGTCAGCAAATAGGATGGCGGATAACCTACGTTTTACCATGCTTGAGGAAGTCATAATTGAAGATACTAAAAAGGGTTAACTTGAAGGAATAAGCAGAAGTGGTTGGAATTGAATGGTATTTTATAAATTTATTTACGCTATATTCTTGAAATTCTTGAATTGGACTCAACATTCAGGTAACTTATTAAATTCGAAAAATTTATATTATGAATTGTTCAACACAAAATGATCCAAGACTTTTGCCTAGTGTTTGGAAGATACTGGGACTTTTTTCCATTGTTTTGACTGTGTTTTCATGCAAATCAAATTCAGAAGATCTCCTGTTTTCAGGAACATGGGTAGACTTAAGCCATACCTTTGAGTCACGAACTCCATACTGGCCTACAGCTGATGGATTTCAATTTGATACAGTATTCGAAGGGATGACTGAAGGAGGTTATTATTATTCGGCATTTAAGTTTTCAAGTGCCGAACATGGGGGTACTCATATTGACGCTCCCATCCACTTCGCCGAGAATAAGAATACGGTTGATCAAATCCCGCTTGAAAGTTTGACAGGTCAGGCGATCGTGATTGATGTGGTTGATTCGGTCCAAGATTATATCGATTATCAAATACAAATAAGGGATTTCAAAAAATGGGAATCGAACTATGGGAGAATACCCGATGAATCCATTGTGTTATTAAGAACAGGATTTGGTGATTTTTGGCCGGATCGTAAAAAGTATTTGGGAACGGACCAAAGAGGTCCGGCTGCGGTGGCGTTACTGCATTTTCCCGGATTGCACCCGGAAGCGGCAGAATGGCTGATCAAGAATCGTTCTATAAAGGCCATAGGCCTGGATACACCCAGCATCGATTACGGACGATCATCAGATTTTATGACACACCGTCTGTTGTTTGATAAGAATATTCCCGTATTTGAAAACGTTGCAAACCTTGATCAACTTCCGATTACCGGAGTCTATGTAGTTGCATTACCCATGAAGATTAAGGGTGGAAGTGGAGGCCCTCTGAGGATAATTGCTCATGTTCCAGATGTGGACTAATATGGTATACATTGGTCCTTACAAAATTAGATATTGAACAAGGATGAACCTCGCCTTCCATAGCAAAGTTTGATTTAGACGGTCAGGGATTTTTTGATTATGGAAGAAATGTCCAAATAATCAAAAATAATATAGAAAGAAGATTGATTTCGCTTTCAGTTTTGATAGCAAATTTTACATGATTGGATGGCAAATAACCAGGAGGTAAATGACCTACGAGGATACTTAAATCGAAGCCAACATCAATAATCTCTGAATGCACAGCCCCTGAATATCTGATGTTGTTATTGGTATTCCCTGCCTCGGTAAAAAGGTGTGCATAAATTCAATAATTGAAAATGCTCTAGATGTGAACAAAGTCACCATGACTATTCTTCTTTCTGGATACAACGCCACTTTACTAAAATATTTGGATATCGAACATCGAGTATGGAATCTTGAGTAAAGCTTATACAAATATGGAATAGATTCAGGACTCCTCTTCACCAATTGGTTCTCTTCCCGTGTTTAATCCGGCATTAGTCGGACTATGATAGTACAAGTATATCGGATCTTCATTGCGAAGCATGTCCAATATCGCATGGAATTGTACTAAGTTGTAGTGAACAAATATCCGTCCGGAGCTGGAATGATAAACTGGAGCAGCCAGCGGTGTGTCATCTGCAAAAAAATAGGCGTAGCCTCGATATTTAGTTCCTTCGTAAAGATATATCCCAGCCATGGCCGATCCGGGATTGAGGTTTGTAGTTCTCTTGCTTGACCAAATTCTAACGGAATAGTTATTAATTTTAAAACTTGCCATAATATATCAAATTTAGGTTTTGTTACTGACTCGAAAAATACTTTGGTGATTCTGTCATTACATTTTGTTATTCAGTCACCACTACTTATGGATTTACCACCCATGTGCAATGGGATTGATGTAATACCGGTTTTAATGATAGTGTAATTCTATATCAGTTTCGTTACCGATTTTTGTAAATTATTATAAGTGATTGGTTTCCTGTGTTGCAGAATCACCGTAGAAGTCAACGAGCATGGTCCGGTGTGAACCAAGATTATCCATTAGTGGATCATTTTCTTCTCAGAAAGAGAAGGGGATGACTCCGAAATTCATACTAATGGTTATTATGCCCATTGCGTGATAAATCGTGTGGTTTACAAAGTTGTTGTGGTTTATATTTAAATGGTCGCAGAAGTTTATAACTAGCACGACATATGGCCAAGTCAGATAAAAGATTGCATGGAATTGACCTGTTCTCTCATTTTCTTAATTTTCTTTTACGACTGGATATGCAAGCCAATTTCTAGTATTAACATGGGCTATTTCCTTTGGTCTTTTGTGCTCGAATTACAACATTAATGGAGGATACAGTTACTTTGTGAAGCTCCTTAAATTGATACAACTCGAAATATGCAATGGTTTTGTCACGAGATTCGAAAGGCCAATAAATGTGGATACTCCGGATGCATTTTGACTTACAATCGTGGTCTCTATCACGGTCCACGAGCTTCTGTAACTGCTCCGCGGACTTCGTTCACCATAGGCGACTTCGTCTGCCGACGGTGGAGCCGCTGAGAATCAAAATGTGCTTATGTGCCCAGATTTGCAGGCATTTCGAATTGCAGTAGATTACCTAGTGCATAATTCGGGTTCAAATGAAATTATTCTGAGTTACCTAATTTGGGTACTGTTCTTAAATATTCATAAATTATTCCTACGTCTTCATCAGACATAGCTGAAAATGGAATCATCGGATACATCACCATAGTACCATCCGGTTTTTTCCCATATTTCACTACTTCGATAAACTGTTCCTTACTATATCTCTTACCAATTCCGGATTCCGGATGAAAAGTGATATTTGGCGAGGGAGTAACATTTCCATCCAAATCCAATAGCGGATTCCCTCCTCCATAAAATCCGGTACTTTTCTCCGGTTCCAAAGTATTATTTGTTTTAAAATCAGCTGAATGACAGCTATAGCAGTCGGCAATGACATTGGCCACATAAGCTCCATATTCCTTGATTTGGCTTTTGTCGGGAATTTGGATTTCTTTGTCTGGCAATGGGAATGGTTTAAACGCTACATTGGATAAAAATTTGACTAAAAAAGTAGGTTTGTTAAGGGGTTGAACTTTTTCACTAGGTTGTACTGCAGGAGCGTCACTCCTTAACCACGCAATGATACTGTATAAATCTTCATCAGCCGCTTTTGGTAATGCCGGCATGTAGGGAGGAACATAATCACCATCTCGATTGATAGAGGTGCGTAATAAGTAATATAATTCGCCATCAGACCAATTACCAATCCCTTTGGTTGGATGTTGTGTAATGTTTTTTGCATAGACAACTCCAAACTCTGCGGGTACATCCTTCATTTGCCCACCACTGAGTTTGCCATCACTACCCCGATGACAGTTTGAACAGCGAATGCTGGCAATTTCCTTACCCCTGATAAGCCTTTCAGGGGTAATCTCTACTTTTAGATTCCTTATCTTATCGGTCATATGCACCCCATAGTTGGGTATTCCCCGTATTTGAATAAATAGTAAAGCCAAAACGAGTAGCACGAGGATGCTTGCTAAAGCATACAAGATAATCTTAATAGGTTTTTTCATTTTGTTATTGGTTTTTTAGTGTTTCTTTCGTGGTAAGTATCAAGTATTTTAAATCACTTCAATATTAGGTGAGTAGTCGAACCTCATGGATTCTCAGCAAAAAATAAGGAAATTTTTAAAAATTATCGAGTCTATTCTGGAAAATGTAAAAATCTTTAAATGGTTTTTTTTGGATGAGAATAAGATTTTCCGAGTTTAACTGTGGCTGCGATGTGCTTGGCGATGCAAGTGAGTTAGCTCTAAAAGAAAGATATGAATATTGCTAGCGGATGGGTCTATAGAGCATTTCGGGCTTTGGCAGAGTGTTTCGAATGAATTACACATTACCAATGAATGTAGGTCCAGTGATATTAGCAAATGCAGGAAACGGATGGAGTAGGGGCTTGACCGGCTTAATCACAAAGCTAAGGTTGAATTGGTTGCTTATCAAGGATCTAAAGGGTGGAAGATGATGAAAAAGATTTTAATAGTAAAACCAAAATTCCAGCTGGAATCAATAACATGATTGCAAACAATACTTCATAATAATAGGGGATAAATCCCAATCCTTGCCATAGCATGGTGCCTTGAATTCCAAGTAAAAGCTCTGATATCAAAAATCCTCCGGAGATACCCAGCATACCTATAGTGGTGAAAGGATGTTTAGGAATATAATTATGCCGACTTGCCAGAAACAGTAAAAGGTGACTCACAAAACCCAGTAATATTAAATGTAAAAACGCAATAACATAGCTCCGTACCGTATACCCGATCTCTCCGAGGTGGGGTATGATTAGTGCACTTTGCACGATCAATTTGAGAATTATGCAAAATAATGAGATCACTAATAAATGATTGATTATACCCTGATTCTTCAACCAGAACTGTTTAAACAAGTTAATGGACCCTAAGCATAAATATATGGCAGCAATCATTTGAATCAATACTCCCAGACTATTGATTAAAAAGATATAAATCTCTGGATTTGACCAAGTTATTGCTAGAGCGAAGGTTAGAATTGTAGCAACGACCAATAGGATATAGCCCTTTTTGAGATAATTGAATTTGATGGGAGCTTGGTATTTATTCACTTCATGCAATAGCAATCCCAATCCGGTAAATATGAGCCAACCGTTAAGCTGGAAATGGAGAAAAAATTGAATATTAGCGTAAAACAGCTTTCCACCAATGAAGGTTGGAGACATCATCACAGGCATCACCCAAAGAGCGATCGTTGAAACAAAAAAGAAGAGAATGCCGGTTTTAATAAAAAGAGCACGCAAACTCGTATCATTCCACATTATTCGCAAAAACTTGAAAAGCAGGATATATGCAGCCAAAATAAATACGACCTGAAAGAATATGGAAGGAAACCAATATCCTTTAGCAATAAAACCAACGGTAAATCCAAATGCACTGGCTTCCATGATTAGAAGTATCCTGCGAGTCAAACTGGATTCTGAACTTTGGCAGTGCACGGCTAGAAAAATGATTAAGGCCAGGGATGCCCAACCCAATAAAGCCAAATGGGAATGAGCATGCAAAAAGTTCCGATACTCTACCCATGACAGTTCAACCACAAAGGCCAATCGCAAAATTGATCCTAGTACTGCAGCGACAAAAAAATTAAACAAAGTAATGTAAAACCATTTCCTCATCGCAATTGAAATCTATTTTCGACCAAGTGATTGGTCACCATATCCGTACTCGTATTAAATTAATCAACAGAAGCAGAGCTACAAGCTAATTTGTAGTTGAGAATTTATAGACGTTTATGATCCAACTTCCTGTCCATCAATGGCAAACATGAACTCCAAAATATCCCTGGCATCTCCTATCGATACATTTTGATTAGGCATACGCACCAGACATTGTTTCAAAAGCTCTCTTGCTTCAGGATCTTTTTCTAACATCACATCGACATTGGTTGTCATATTCATTATCCATTCTGGTTTTCTTTTCTCTGTGAGGCCTAGCCAACCTGGACCGACCACACGCATTGCGGTAAGTTTATGACATGCAGCACATTTCATTTCGTAAATAGCTTTTCCTCTTTTTACCATGTCAGGGTCCAAAGGATTATTTAATGTTACTGATTTGATTTCTCCAATCCCTTTTCCGTCATCTACCGGTGCGGCCTCTTCTACAGGTTGATCGGTAGCAGCGCTATTATCCGATTGATCCGTATTACCACCACAGGCTACAATAAATAGGCCCAAAACAAAAAGGACTAACAAATTTTTCATATGATCTTTAATTTTAAATGTTTTAGTATTTTAATATTAAATCAGATTTCCATCTTTGGCAATCCGCTCTGCCAACTCACTTAAATTTTGATTTTCAAATTGATATTTCAGACCATCACGAAACGCAAAAGCCTGAATATGTAAAGGGCACGGTTTATCATGTGAGCATGACGGAAGTCCCAACACACACTCCGTAAATATTTGCGGATCAAAAGCGTTAATAACTTCCAAAATCGAGATATTTCGATTTAGAGGACTTAGATAAAAACCACCCCCAGGTCCTTTAACCGAGGATATAATTTTCTGTTTACTCAGATGCTGTAGTACTTTTGCTAAAAAGTGTTTTGGCACCTTTAATGATTCCGCTATTTCATCTACTCCTATCTTGTGACCTCCATTGGAGTGGATAGCCAAATATAAAGTTGCCCTCACTGCGTATTTACTTGCTTTCGACAGCATTTTTTGCCTTCAGAATATTGTTAACTGGCGCAAATATATTTGTTCTATAATTAAAAGACAAACATGTCCTGTAAATTAATGTATTATATTTTTCTATACCTATAATTTATAAGTGAACCAAGTCAGAAATAACTTGGAGTAGCTGTCGTAATATGCAGATAATCAGCCAAGTATAAACGAGTTGATTTAAATCACATGGCCGGATGATTTAGATCATAAGCCAAGGTTCTCCGAACTCCTTCCTTTGCTAAAATAAGATAAAAACATCTTTTAATATTTGGAAGTTAAGTTAATCATTTTATCAAGTAAAAATTAAAATAGGATATGAAAACAAATCTGGGCTTAAAAATTATGTCTGCCTTTCTGGCCCTAGCATTTTTATCATTTTTAGTAACCAGTTGTGGTAGTCCTGGTAGCTCCTCAAGTTCCGGAAACGGGCTACTTTCCGGAGATATTGCTTCCCAGGTTTATGTGCCACCTGGTGAATATGATGAATTTTATGCTTTTATGTCAGGGGGCTTTAGTGGACAGATTTCTGTTCACGGTCTGCCATCAGGGCGGTTATTTAAAGTGATTCCAGTATTTTCAGTAGATGCTGAAAAGGGTTATGGTTTTAACGAAGAAACCAAACCCATGTTGAATACTTCACATGGATTTGTGCCATGGGATGACTCTCACCACCCTGAGCTTTCGCAAACCAACGGTGAAACGGATGGTCGCTGGATATTTATTAATGGGAACAACACTCCGCGGGTTGCGAGAATTGATCTCTCCGTTTTTGAAACCGTTGAGATTATTGAAATTCCTAATAGTGGGGGGAACCACTCTTCTCCATTTACCACTGAAAACACGGAATATGTAGTGGCCGGAACGCGATTTGGAGTTCCCTATCCGCAGCAAGATGTAGCAATTGACTCCTATGCTGAGAACTTTAAAGGAGTGCTTACCTTTATATCAGTAGGTGGAGAAGGAGAAATGGAAATTGCCTTTCAGGTATTACTACCCGCATTTGATTACGATTTAGCGCATTCTGGAAAAGGTAAATCTCATGGATGGACGTTTTTCACCTCATACAATACAGAAGAGAAAAGCACACTTCTCGAAGTGACTGCTTCGCAAAATGACAAAGATTTCATTGCAGCTGTTAACTGGAAAAAGGCTGAAGAATACATTCAGCAGGGTAAATTTCAAGAAATGTCCACCCAATATGCTCATAATGTATATGATGAAAAAACGCACATGGCCACTTCTACTATGAAGGACAAAGTGAAAGTCTTATTGCCGGAAGAATGTCCTGGTCTGGTATACTTTCTACCCACGCCCAAATCGCCTCATGGTGTGGACGTGGATCCAACCGGTGAATACATCGTAGGTAATGGGAAATTATCGGCTGATTTGACCGTTCATTCATTTACTAAAATGTTGGATGCCATTGAAAGAGAAGCTTTCGAAAAAACTATAGCAGGAGTCCCGGTTTTACAATTTGAAGAAGTGGTGGGTGGAGTTGTTGCCGAACCTGGCTTGGGACCTTTACACACGGAGTTTGACAATAATGGAAATGCCTATACCACCTTCTTTATCTCTTCCGAAATTGTAAAATGGAAAGTAGGAACCTGGGAAGTTCTTGATCGTGTACCCTGTTTTTATTCCGTTGGACACTTGATGATACCTGGAGGAGACTCTAAAGTACCTCAAGGCAAATATATGGTCGGATTAAATAAGATTACCAAAGACCGGTATTTACCAACCGGACCAGAACTTTGCCACTCCGCTCAACTATATGATATTTCCGGAGATAAAATCAAGCTTCTACTGGATTTCCCTACTATGGGGGAACCGCACTATGCTCAAGGAATTTCTGCGGATAGAATCATTCCCAGAATTAAAAAGTTTTATCCGATCGAGGAGAATGAACACCCCTTCCGAGCACTGGGTGAAAAGGATGCCAGAGTTGAACGATCTGGAAATACGGTTCATGTCTATATGACTACCATCAGGAGCCACTTTGCACCAGATAATATTGAAGGAATCAAAGTGGGCGACAAAGTCTTGTTTCATGTAACCAACCTAGAGCAAGATTGGGATGTTCCTCACGGATTCTCTGTTCTCGGTGCTAATAATTCCGAGTTGCTAATTATGCCAGGACAGACCGAAACCCTACTTTGGGAACCAAAATCTGTAGGTGTTTATCCGTTTTATTGCACTGATTTTTGTTCGGCATTACACCAAGAGATGCAAGGATATATTAGAGTCTCTCCAAGAAACTCATCCATTGCACTTTCCTGGAGGTTAGGTGAAGATGAATTTCAATAAGATTTAGACCATTTAGTTAATTTATCCATTGGGTGGGGTTTTACTCCACCCAATTTTAATTCCTCTTTTATGAAAAATTTGCCCAGGATATTAATGATTATTGCCGTTATTCTTCTCGGTACTCTTTTTCTATTTCCAATGTGGAGAATTACACTCATCGCTCCTCAGTATCCACACGGTGTGACCATGTATATTTGGATAAATAAACTGGGAGGGGACACCCCTGGCACCCTGCAGAATATTAACATTCTAAATCACTATGTTGGGATGAAATACATCGAACCTGACTCGATACCCGAGCTGAAATACTTTCAATATATCGTAATTGGAATGGGGCTTCTGGGACTGCTTTGTGCTTGGATAGATAGGAGTAGACTTTATTTGACCTGGGCAGTTATATTTGTACTGTTAGCTATAGCAGGGATCTATGATTTTTATCTCTGGGAATATGATTACGGACACAATTTGAGTCCCAATGCACCGATTAAAATTCCGAATGCATCATTTCAACCTCCTCTTTTTGGAAGTAAAGAAATTATTAATTTTACGGCAATTTCACTACCGCATGTAGCCGGAATATGTACCGGAGTGTCCATATTATTAGGATTCTGTGCCTGGTGGATTAAGAAAAAAATGATAAATACATGAGATTGATGCCAGGACTTCTGATCTTATTTGTTTTATCCTGTACTCCACAGGCCAAGCCAATTGAATATGGATCAGATATTTGTCATTACTGCAAAATGACCATAGTCGATCCACAACATGCTGCTCAAATTGTAACTCAGAAAGGTAAGGTCTACTCTTTTGATGCTATTGAATGCATGATCAACTATATAGACGATTACCCAAATAACCATGCTATCATGTCCGTTTGTAACTACCTGGAACCAAAGGCATTTTTAGAAGCGGAAAAAAGTTATTACCTAATTAGCAAAAATATTCCCAGCCCAATGGGAGCTTTTTTGTCATCATTTCCTGACAAAGAATCTGCTCTCCAAATGCAGAAGGAAAAGGATGGAGAGATTTATACATGGGAAGAAGTGCAATCAAAAATTAATAATCAGTAAAACCGGGTTCGATTAATATCGTAACTTCATCGTTTATTTTCTGAAAATTATGCAGAAGCTATTTTCTATTTTGGTTTTTTTTTGCCTGCCTGCGTTAATCCATTCTACCGAATGGAAAGTGTGTCCTGATTGCGAAATTTCAACGATCAAAGAAGGGATAAATAAAGCAGATTCCGGTGATGTAGTGTTGGTATTCAATGGAATATATAAAGAAGGAAACATTGTCGTGGACAAGTCCATCCATTTGAAAGGAGTGGACAATCCAGTAATAGATGGAGAAAATAATACCGAAATAATCACTGTGGTGGCTGACCAGGTAACGCTTTCTGGATTGACTGTCCAAAATGTAGGTGTAAGTTACTTGGAGGATAGGGCAGGAATTCGGATTCAAAAGTCAAAAAATTTTATAATTAGGGATAACTTCTTGCTAAATACTTTTTTTGGGATCTATCTGGAACATTCTAATGATGGACTTATCGAAAACAATCAGGTCTTAGGCAAAGCCGTAGAGGAAATGTCTTCCGGGAATGCAATCCATATGTGGTATTGCAAAAGAATAAAGGTAGTGGCTAATAAAGTGGAAAGGCATCGTGATGGAATTTATCTGGAATTTGTTGATGATAGTGAGATTTCCAAAAATCTGAGTACACAGAATCTCCGTTATGGTCTACATTTTATGTTTTCTAATTACGATGATTATTTTGACAATGTTTTTTCACATAATGGAGCAGGTGTAGCTGTAATGTTTTCTAAGAAAATCAACATGTGGAAAAACCATTTTTATAAAAACTGGGGAAAGTCTTCCTATGGATTATTGCTCAAAGAAATTTATGACGGAGAGATTTACCAAAATGTTTTTGAGGAAAATACTCAAGCAATTTATGTCGAAGGCTCCACTCGCATCAACTATTTTCAGAATGATTTTATCAGGAATGGGTGGGCCATCAAAATTGCCGGTGGTTGTATGGATAATGTGATCACCAAAAACAATTTTGTGTCAAACACATTTGATCTGGCCATTAATAAAGGAATGCATAATAATAAATTCAATAATAATTATTGGAGTGAGTATCGGGGATATGATTTAGATAAAGATGGAATTGGAGATGTTCCTTTCCGGCCGGTAAAACTGTTCAATTATGTTGTAAACCGGACCCCGGAAGCAATGGTCCTGTTGAGAAGTCTATTTGTAGATTTAATTAATTTTTCAGAAAAAGTAAGCCCGGTATTAACTCCTGATAATGTCAAAGATGAAGAGCCTTCAATCAGGCCGTTTCCTCATTCAAAAGAATAAAAATTGAATTTTTATGATTCAAATTCAAAATTTGACTAAAACCTTTACAAAAAATGTGGTATTAAATCACATCAATATTAACCTTGATCAACCTGGGGTTACTGCAATTTTAGGTCCCAACGGAAGTGGGAAAACTACACTCATAAAGTGTATTCTGGGAATGGTCATTCCACAAAAGGGTACGATTACATTCAATGGTGAAGATGTGCGGGGCAAATGGAAATATCGCGAGCACATAGCCTATCTACCTCAAATTGCCCGTTTTCCGGAAAATTTGACCGTGGCAGAAGTACTGGAAATGGTTAAAAAACTTAGAACACAATCTACCAGGGATAAGCAATTGATTGAATATTTTGAGCTAACCCCTTTTCTCTTCAAGAGGTTAAGTCACCTGTCGGGAGGAACCAGACAAAAGGTTAACCTGGTATTGGCACTAATGTATGATACACCGGTATTGTTTATGGATGAACCCACGGCAGGTTTGGATCCGGTAGCCTTAATTAAGCTGAAAGAATTGATTCAAGAGTTGAAGACCCAGGGGAAGAGAATTATGATCACTACGCACATCATGAGTTTTGTTGAAGAAATGGCGGATCAAATTGTGTTTTTATTGGAGGGAAACATTCACTTTAATGGAACACTTAAAACCCTCAAAGAGACGTATCGGGAAAGCCAACTGGAAAATGCAATTGCCCAGATTCTGACCAGGAATAAAAACAATCAGAGTGCCAACAAAATTAATATCCAATCACCACTGATTTTTCAGAGTTAATTAATTATTCTATGATAAAAATATTAAGATATGCCTTGTTCGATTTAACCCGTAGCCGGTGGACTATTTTTTATACGGCTTTTTATCTCTTATTCACCTTAGCATTATTTTGGTTATCCAACGATATAAGTAAGGTGATTATTAGCTTGTTGAATGTCATTTTAGTGCTTATACCATTAATTGCCATGATGTTCAGTATTATGTACTATTACAACTCCAGGGAGTTTATCGAATTGCTGTTGGCCCAACCAATTCCTCGTGCCCAGATCTTTTTGGGACTTTACCTAGGGTTGGCTCTTGCGCTAACCTTATGCTTGATTATTGGAGTGGGAATTCCTTTTTTAATTTATGGACTCGTGGGATCGGTAGAAATATTTAATTACTTAACCTTGTTGGGAGTCGGCATATTCCTTTCATTTATATTCTCGGCCATCGCATTTATTATTGCCCTGCGTTTTGAAAATAAAATAAAGGGGTTTGGATTTGCGATTTTGACCTGGTTGTTTTTTGCGATTATTTACGATGGTTTGTTTTTGGTATTGTTGGCGTACTTCAATGATTATCCGATAGAGAAACTGGCATTGATTGGCACTTTCCTTAATCCTATCGATCTGTCCAGGATATTAGTTTTGTTGAAATTGGATATTTCTGCATTAATGGGATTTACAGGGGCTATTTTTGAGAAGTTCCTAGGATCCGGTTCTGGTATTATGGTCGCCATAGGTAGTTTACTCCTTTGGATCATTGTGCCTTTTATATTCATAAAACGAATCAGCATAGTTAAAGATTATTAAATCCAAAGAAGTTGGATCTATTAAGCTTAAGTTGACTATGAATCGTAACTCGATAACGATTTCAGTTAAAAATCCGTGACCAGCTCCGTATTCAATGTTATAGGAGCTTCTTATATGCTTAAAAAGATGTAGTTACCTTTTTGGTTACTTTAGGATGCTTATCTTTTCCTTCTAATGCATTCAATACCTTAAAATGAAGCGAAAATTCAGTGAGTTGCTTTAGTGTTTTTACGGGAAGGGTGAACGTACTTTGCGCCGGAATGGTCACAATATCCCCGGACGAATGAAATCCATAATCACTGTAATTTTGCAATATAAATTCAGCATCGGAGTGATTGTGTATTTCCACATTAGCAACAGAAGAGGAACCTTGATATTTTGCTTT
Organism: Saprospiraceae bacterium; assembly: GCA_965223405.1. GTDB lineage: Bacteria > Bacteroidota > Bacteroidia > Chitinophagales > Saprospiraceae > CBDCWO01. The sequence continues at coordinate 6,969,818 of CBDCWO010000006.1, read as the reverse complement.
TCCTATTTCAAGGGATGCTTCAATCAAGGGGCTAACATCTTCGGACTTACCTACCAATAAATTGTTAAACCAGGCAATTGTCCTTCCGGCAAACAAAGCCTCTTTAATGCTTTCCGGGGTGCGTTCTTTTGACATGACTAAAGTGATCGGTCGATGTCCTCCTTCATGAACGTGGTATTGCCAATCAATCAGGCCATGGATATCAGAAGTGCCAATAACGGAAAGATTATGTTTAATTGCAATTTCAAGAGCTTCATCAGAATAGGTCACGTCATTTACCACTTCAATCCCATGTAAAAGTTTATCCTTAATTAACGTTTCGTGCATTGGCGTTAATGTAGCTATTCCATCCTTGCGCTGTGCGATCCAGTTTGGATGGTTCCAAAAGACAAATGCTCCTTGTCGGTTTGCTTCTTGATAGGCTTCCAACGGATCATCGAGGTTAAGTTTGTTGGCATCATTGATAAATATGGCATTGGCATGACCAGGTGGCATACTTCTGGTAATTTCAACCCCATGTATGACTAACAGATCATATGCCTTGGCCAATTCACTGGCAATTTCATACGAACGGTTGCGATCAGGATGTGGGATGTCTTTACTATGTGGTTGATATTCCAAATGTTCTGTCAAAGAAATGGCATCCAATCCATCTTTGATTGCTTCTTCTACCCGGATCGTAGGCCATACATTGCCGTCTGAAAAAACCGTATGTATGTGAAAATCACATTTTAGCGTGAAATAACCGGGAATGTCGGGAAAAGTGATCTTACGATTATGGACATGCGTTTCTGCTTGGCCAAAGCCGGTATAACCAGTAACTACTAACAAAAAAAGGAAGTAGAATTTCATCAATTAAACATTTTAAAACTTCACTAAGTAGGCAATCAAATGTACGTTTTATATCGCTAAATATAAATTTTAACACTAAACCGGAGTTAATTGGCTAATTTTAATTATTAAACCCAACCTTCTGCAATGATTAATAAGTCTAGGTATATAAAATCCAAGTAATTATGAAAATGCTCATGAAAAAAAGTAAATGGATTAGTACCCTCTTTTTCATTGCCTTATTTTCAAGTGTTTTATACTCAACACCGATTAAGATTGAAGGTATAGTAACGCTATCCCCACTAGACATACCTTCACCGGAAACTCCAGTGAAAATCATTGCCATGGATTCAAGCTTATTAGCTGAAATTAAAACTGATTTTGTTGGGAAATTTGCGATCAAGTTGGATTTAACCGTAGGCACCAACGTTGGTATCCGGATTTACGATTACTGCCGTAAACAAAATATAACGCAATGGTATACGGTTGATGGCGAGGACATCGATTCGCACATAAGATTATGCGTTGGAAACCAGGATTCCTGTGAAGCTCATTTCCTTTGGCATCCTTTAGCTGGTAATTCTGTCCAGTTTTTAAGCATTCCCCATGATAATGTGGAAACCTGGTTCTGGGATTTTGGAGACAGTACTACAAGTGTTGAGCAAAATCCCAGGCACCGATATGCCAGCCCGGGTGAGTATGAAGTTACTTTAAGCATCAGCACATCTGATTCCTGTTCCAACAGTTATTCCCAATTAATAATCGTTGATGAGATAATTTGTGACTGCCCGGAATATGCCTTTCCGGTATGTGTAGAAACAGAAGATGGAACCATAAAGACTTTTGACAATCCCTGTTTTGCTGCTTGCGAAGGTTATTTCGTTTATGTATCATGTCAGGATACATGCGATTGCCCTGACACAACGGCATTAGTGTGTATCCAATCGGCTTTTGACTTTCCATTAATTTATAAGAATGGATGCGAAGCTACTTGTTCCGGCCTTGATCTGGCAGATAGTTGTATAGTCAATTGCCATTGTCCGGATATATTTGAACCGGTTTGCGTGGTTAAAGATGATGGCGAAAAGTTAGAATTCCCCAATCCTTGTGAAGCCATATGTGCCGGATACTTCAACTTCACTTTATGCGAAGACCCCTGTTTTTGCCCGCTGTACTTTGATCCGGTGTGCGTCGTATCGCAGTCCGGCGACACAATTCGCTATGATAATTCTTGTGAGGCCGAATGTGCCGGTTATACGGATTTCTTTAAATGTGATACGACGGCATGTGTTTGTACTAAAGAATATAATCCAGTTTGTGTGATAACCGAGTCAGGGAAGTTATTGCAATTTGGAAATCCATGTCTGGCCGAATGTGCTGGTTATATGGATTTCTTTAAATGTGATTCTTGCATCTGCCCGGCAATTTATGATCCTGTATGCATTGACTTACCTTCCGGACAAACTTTGCAATTTCCTAACGCATGTTATGCGGAATGTGCCGGCTATTCCGATTTCTCTAGTTGCGATTCTACCTGTATTTGTACCTATGAATATGATCCGGTCTGCGTGATATCAGCTACAGGAGAAACGATTGAATTTGGAAATCCATGTTTGGCAGAATGTGCCGGGTACAAAAATTACTTTAAGTGTGATTCCTGTGTTTGTCCTGAAATCTTCGATCCGGTATGCGTCTTATTGGATAATGGGGATATAATACAGTTTCAGAATGAATGTTTTGCACATTGTGCAGGCTATGATGCCTTTGTGTCTTGTGAACCGGATTGTGCTTGTGAAGGAATTTATGATCCGGTCTGCGTCCTCTTGGATAATGGAGATGTCAAAAAATACCAGAGCGCTTGTCAGGCCTTTTGTGAAGGCTATTATGTGGTCTACCAATGCGACACCTTGTGTGGATGTCCTGATGTATGGAATCCGGTATGTGTAACACTTCCGGATGGCCAAGTCAGAAGATTTAAAAATTCATGTGAAGCGGTCTGTTTTGGTTATACTTCAGCCGAAAGCTGTCCAGATGCAGCCAGCGAGAATCCCGAACGTAAAAGATTACTCAAGCAACCTGAAAAAAAATACCGGGTTGAAATATTTCCCAATCCTTCAACTAATCGCTTTCATATTTTATTACCTAAGGATTTGGATACCAAAACTCATTTTTTACAATTGTATGATTTGTCAGGACGTAGAATATTGCGCAAACCACTGGATCAGTTTAATCCTGATAGAATCATCTTGGAAACGGACTTCATTCATGAGGGGGTATTGAATTTGGTTATTTCTGGTCCTGAGTTGAATGAGAGTCGGAGACTAATTAAGGTGAAATAGTCTCTAAACAACATATGCCAGGTTTTGTTAATGGAGAATCTATTTATTGGTCAGGGCCGATCCATGCTCTCAGTGTCGATTCTTTTGGATGAATTTAGGTAACGATTATCCTGTTAATTTTAACCAGGTAACCGAATTAAGATCATGTGAAAATTGATGATATCCTGACATTTCTTGGAATCCAGTTTAGGCAAGAGTGCATAAGATCTGCTACAGCGGGAATGGTAATGATTCCAAAGTTTATGCTTCAAAAATCAATTTTTTTTAAAAAAAATGGTTATCTAATTAAACTTATTGTGGATCATTGTATCCAAAGGGTAATAAAAACAAAAAATCATGAAAAAATACACATTGGCAACGACAGCAGTTTGGATCTTGAGTTTAATGTTTTCAATTCACATTGGCGCTCAGGATATACCGGAGGAAGGTACCGGGTTACCCGGAGATCATTTCAGCTTAGAGGGGGCATTAAAAGTATTCAAAGAATCAAAATCCCTGGAAGACTTTGAGAAGAAGTTAAACCAAAAGGACAATTACGTGAATAATCTGGATCTGGATGAAGACGGTAAAACGGATTATGTCCGAGTTATTGATCACATGGAAAACGATGTCCACGCAATTACATTGAATGTAGCGATCAGTAAAAAAGAAAGTCAAGATATTGCGGTAATTGAAATTGAAAAAAATGGAGCGGAATCTGCTATTTTGCAAATAGTTGGTGACGAGGATATCTACGGAGAAAATGTTATTGTAGAACCCTATGAAGAAGAAGGAAGTGGAAATAAAGGAGGCCCGGAAGAGGCTGCAACTATACGGCTGGTAGTAAATGTTTGGTTTTGGTCTCCGATTCGATTTATTTACTCTCCTCGTTATGTAGTCTGGTCTTCACCATGGCGCTGGGGCTATTACCCTCCTTGGTGGCGTCCTTGGAGACCTCATCCCTGGCATGTATATCATCCACACCGGGTACGATTTCATGTTGGTTTTCATGTAGTTTCAACGCATAGAGTAGTTAGGGCTCATCGTGTCTATGCACCAAGACGTTCAACCTCTGTAGTGGTAAGGACTCGTTACTCCGCTAATGTTACCAGTTACCGCACGAAAAACAAAGTAGTTAAGAATAATACTATATCTACCCGTACAGTCAATACTCGCCAAAGTGTTTCAACCAAAACGACCAAGTCGGTGACGGCGACCAAGGGTAATAAAAGTATTACTGCGAGCAGTACAACCAAGAAAGCAGCTGCCAGATCCGGAAATAATCGGGGAGCAGCAGTAAAATCTACCAAAACAGTTAAAGCATCAAATGGTAACAAAACAATAAAAGGTTCAAAAACAACTCAGAAGGCTGCCGGTACTAATGGTAAAACCAAAGCCGCTGCTGGAAAAAGCACTAAATCGGTACGAGCCTCTGGAAATAAAGGAAGTGTGAAAGCTTCAAAGTCTACGCAAAAAGCGGGAGCCAAACGCGGAAAGACCTCGGTAAAAGCACGAAAAACAACTACTAAAGTTAAAAGAAAGAAAAATTAAGAGTCAAAGGATTTCTGAGTAAATAGGTGGTTCGAACCTTTCATAAGTAGTGAGATACAAATAAGTTTAATTTCGAGTATCTCACTACTTTTTGTTATATGCGGTAATGCAAAATGTGTTATGACTGGCAAAGTGACAATCCATATGGTTTCAAGCCTTGATGGTTTTATAGCCAAAAAAGATGGCACCATTTCATGGATGAATTCGGATGATCACTACGAACAAGGAGCTATTCTATCTGAAGATTATATTGCAGAGTTTATAGATGAAATAGACTGTTATGTAATGGGTTCCCGGACCTATGACCATGCACTCGAATTGGGATGGCCATATGGCGATAAACCGGTGTTCGTGGTAACCAACAGAAAAATTGCAGCTGAGAAGTTTAATGTTGAATTCGTCTCTGGAGATTTGGTGCAACTGATAAATCGAAGACTTAGAGCAGCTTACCAAAACATTTGGATCGTTGGCGGTCCAACCCTTATCAAAGATCTACTCCTGTTGGAATTGGTTGACAAAATTGTGATAACGATCGTGCCAATTATTTTAGGTGCTGGAATCCTTTTCTTTGACTACCTGGGACAGGAGATAAGATTGCACCTGAAAGAGGTAGCTACCTTTAAAGACGGTATGGTCGAATTGAGTTATGAAATTCAACAACCATAGAAATTATGTACGGCTAAGTACTCTGAAGTAGTGCCGGAAGAACTTGGTTTTGAGCTATGAGTCTAATCAATCAAATATTAGGATACCTTATTTGGCTTTGAAGTTGCATCTTTTACAAGATATTTAAGGATATCACGAGTGGTCAATATTCCGGTAATATCGGTTCCGTCCAAGACCGGCAGGCAATTTATTTTTTTATGTAATAGCAGCTCCAATGCATTAATAATAGGTTCATTGATCTGAATAGTAACAACGGATTGAGTCATGATTTCAGATACCCGGTAATTTTTTAATCTGATTCGATTTCGGTATTGCTCAAATCCATCATTATTCATCCGATTTAACAGGTACAACAAATCGCCGAAACTTAATATTCCAACCAATTTATCATTTTTTGTTACTAATAAATGATGAATCTTTTTTTCCCTGAAATGAGCTTCCGCAACCAATAATCGATCATCTGGGTTTACGCAGATTACTTTTGATGTCATAAATTTATTGACGGGATCTGAATAGTTCATAAAGCCAAGTTTTGTTTGGATTCCTACTTCGGAAGATATAAAATTAATTTTCAATTTCGATACAATTCTTCAATTCTTCAGAAAACTTCATGTGCCTACGCTAATATGAAATCGACGATTAATTCTTCCTCCTACCCAGGATATATTCTTGGGGATTCTCCGGCCCACGATTTGAATTATCATTCAAACACTGACAATATAGCAAAAGTTGCTTCCTTACTGTGCTAACCATGATCATTTACATAATTGATCATCATCATTAACGTCATTAAAATCATAGACTACATTTATTGAAGTGATTTTTGAGTCGTCGTCCAACTAATTTTTGGACTTCGTAACCAAATAATTGTATTTACCTTTGGTGTTTTCCACTGAGATATATGGAGGACGATAAGCGGGGATCAGTATAGTTAGTATTGATGACTAAATCAAACTATAAGAAATTTATTTGCCACACATAAAAGTATTTGTTGATATGAGTAACTTTCAGATCGAAGTAAAAAATGTAATGACCGAATCTCCAGTTACAATTTTTCCGGAAACTACTATTGAGTATATAAATACAGTTTTCTCACAATACGATTTCCATCATATCCCGGTAACCGACCAGTATCAAAACCTTAAAGGAATCATCAGTAAAGATGATTTGTTACGTCTGCTAGCCATTCGTGCAAACTATACAGAAGATGAATTCGAGAAAATTGAAGCTCAAGATATTATGACCACAGATGTGGTTTCACTTTCTCCTGAAGAACCTTTATCAAAAGCAGCTCAACTGTTTTTGACCAATCGGTTTCACTCTTTGCCAATTGTTGAGAACAATGTGTTGGTGGGTATTATTACGACCTATGACTTTATTCGCTACAGTTTTTATCACGCTTCTCCCAATATTAATTTGTAATTACAGACCTTGATGTTCATAACAAGTTGAATCAAAGGAGTTTCATTGATCCTGTGAACTTTTTGGCAAGGTAATTGGGTTTTATTTTTATTGCTCAATTCGTAATCGATGGTTAAAAAACTTCTTATCGGGTTCTTTTTTGTTGCTATTCTAAGTTGTATACCACCTGGATGTTCACCAAAGTATGGATGTCCGGCAGAACGTTCCCTAAACAAAGACTCGAAAAAGAAAAAGGGATTGTTTGGCAAAAAAAAACCAAAGACCCAATTGTTTCCATCCGATATGAGAAAGGGGAAATAACCCCCATTTGTAACTTCACGTAAAGCGATTCAATTTCCAATATTCTCTTACAGGTATTCAAGCCCAGGAAAAGTATACATATAAACATTATTTTTCATGCCTGGAATTATGTCCGTTAATTCGGTGCAGATTTTTTAGGCCATATATTGCGTTGATCGTGGTATTGGTGACATCCTTCGATTTGGTACTTGTTATTGTCCAAATAAATCGGAGAAACCATTATAAGGAGCTACCTTTGGGTATTTTAAAGGCTGTTAGGAATATCATTCTAGGTGCACTCGGTTTTTGAACCAGATTTATTTTGTAACCAGGATCCAATTTTATTAGAATTCGTCCATGAGTGAATCCAAATAGCCTCATTAACCTTAAAATTTTTTATCAGTATATTTAAATATAAATTCCTAACTCTTCGAAACCGGTATTTGTGATTGTTATATGAAGCTTGAAGAACGCACCATAATTGATCTGATTAAGAATAATCAGGACAGGGGATTGAATATGTTGTTCGACCGCTATTATCAGTCACTTACCAATATTGTCTTTACTATTATCGGTACTGAGACCCAGGTAGAAGACATCGTTCAGGAGGTCATAATTACATTTTGGAACAAAAGAAATTCTATCCAAATTGAATCGTCACTGTGGGCCTATCTCAAAAGAATGGCGGTACACAAAGCTATACGATGGAAATCTACCCATAAATCTATGGTGCCGGAATTACCGGAACAGACAGACCACCTAGATCAAACAGATCACATTTATGCCAATGAATTACACCAAGCTTACCTAGGTGCAATGGCGAATATTCCAGATAAATGCAGGGAAGTATTTAGTCTGTCCCGAGAAAAACAGTTATCACATAAGGAAATTGCCAAGCAGTTGGGCATAAGTGTTAAGACTGTTGAAAATCACATCGGAAAGGCTCTTAAGATATTGAGATCGGAATTGCAAGGGTGGTTACAAATATTTTTTTAAAAAAGTCAATTTAGGAATAGGGGTTTATGTTGGTTAAGGTATCCTATTAGTAGTTTCCATGGAAAAACGAATAAATATATTGGTTGGAAAGTTTCTTTCCGGCAATTTAACTCCAGCTGAAGAAATGGAATTGGCACACCTTATTGAAAGCAATGAGGAAGCTGCTAATCTATTTTATGAGTATTGTCAGATTTGGAGCGGTGGTGAGAAGGTTTTTAATATTCCTGATCCGGAACGATCACTTCAAAATATTATTGAAAGGACCAAACGAAATGAAAGGGCCACAAAAAAGTTATTTCGTGTTAAAATTACCACATTGTTAAAAGTTGCAGCAGTCATATTGGTATTGGTTATGGGTGGAACCTACTGGTTGAATAACCCAGGAGGGCTGACTGGTAATAGAATTGAAATTGTTACCACTAGTGCTGAAACCAAGGATGTCAAGTTGCCTGATGGTTCTACAATCTATCTCAATGAACATAGTAGATTGAGCTATGCTAAAAGCTTTGCTGAACGGGTAGTCAAGTTTACTGGTGAAGGATTATTTGAAATTACCCAGGATAGTTTAAGCCCTTTTGTGGTGGAAGTAAGTGATGTTGAAATACAAGTATTGGGAACCACCTTTAATGTTCGTGCTCATAAGAACGAACAGAATATTGAAGTTTCAGTGATGGAAGGTAAAGTAAGAGTTAACAACCGGGGTGAAAATCAACAAATCTTATTGATCGATTCAGAAACCGGTCTCTATAATCGAAATTCTCGAAATCTCGACAAAGTAGACCATAATCTTAATGCAGCTTCTTGGAAGACCGGTTATTTGGATTTTAATGATTGGACTATGGAGCAAGTCGCAATAACATTAAGCAGGCATTTTAAGAAACGTATGATTTTTAAGAACCAAGTGATTAAGGATTGTTTGTTTACGGGTGAATTTAAACAAGAAAGTAAAACCGAAATATTGGAAACGTTGACATTTGCGACAGGTCTTGAATTCACAGAAAATGATTCAACAATCATTGTTTATGGTCAAAGCTGTAAATAAAATTGGACTATTTTGTTTAGTATTTATCGGTTTTGTAAGTATTGGAATTAGTCAGGAATTGACTATTGAATACAAGAAAACCATTCAACTTAAAGGTGCTAATTTAGGTGACATCCTGAGTTGGTTGTCGCGAGACTATGATATTTCATTTTCATATTCCAGAGACCGCTTACCTATAGACAAAAGAGTCGTTTGGAGTGAGTTTTCAGGAGAAATGGAATACGATTTGAAAGAGTTTTTTGAAAAGAATAATATTCAATTTCGAAAGATTGGAAATCAATATGTATTGCGATATGAAGCAGAAGACACCCCATTACCTGAGCCTGGAGTTTCCCGGAATCAATTGGAAGAGGAATTGGGAAAATTAATCGGAGAGGAGAATACTTATCCCAAACGTGAACCTGTCATGGAGGTATCATCTTTATCAAGTGTGATGCCAGAAGTGTTCTTCGAAAACCGACGGTTACCTGAAATTGGATTGACATTACCTGACAATGCGGAGCCTATTAAATCGAATTTGAAGGCACAGGTTAGTTTTCTTCCAAAATTACGAAGTTACGGAGAGGACCCTAGAAATAGAAAAAATAACATTTCATTCAATATTCTATGGGGCAGACATCAAAGTTTGGATGGTGTTGAATTCGGCGGTCTGGTAAATGAAATTTACGGTAAAATGGACGGTTTTCAAATAGCCGGTGTTGCCAACATGGTGGGTGGTGATGCAGTAGGATTGCAATTTGCCAGTTGGATGAATTTGAATGAACAGCACACGCGCGGAGTTCAAATAAGTGGTGCCGTAAATTCAACCCAGAGTTTGGATGGATTCCAAGTCGCATTGGCAACAAATATCTCAAAGCAAAGCAGTCGCGGGGCTCAGTTTTCCTCGATACTAAATATAGGTAGGGGAGCGGATAGGTTAATTCAAATGGCCGGAGGATTTAATATTAGTACCGGACAATCTATGATACAAATGGCAGGCCTTTTCAATAGTGCTGAAGATGTAGATGGATTTCAAGCAGCTCCCTTTTTTAATAAAGCCAAGAAAGTCAGAGGCAGCCAGATTGGACTGATCAATGTGAGTGATACCATATCCGGATTATCGATTGGCTTGATAAACTATGTAAAAAAAGGATACAATCGCCTGGAAATTGGAAATACTTCAGCCTATCAAGCTTACGTGAATATTAAATTGGGATCACATAGATTTTACAATAATTTCAGAGCCGGATATTTTACTAAAGAAAAAACCTCTGGATGGGCGTTGGGATATGGCATCGGTACTACAGTTCCGTTAACGAAACGTTCCTATGCAAATGCTGATTTTACTGCTGATCTCATCAATCTGGGCAAGTGGAGTAGGGAAGCCAGAGTGTTATATAGCATTAGTGCGCAGTGGTCTTACCGAATGAGTAAACGGATGACTGCCTTTGTCGGACCGGCAGTCCATTGGATTGTGATGAATAAAGCGTCATCAGCAAAGCTTGATCCTATAATCGGCCCTAATTTTGGATTGAAAAATGAACACATAACCAGTGATTTTAGCTGGTGGAATTGGATCGGATGGAGCATCGGATTACGATTTGGATAAAAACAATTTTTAACATTTCATTTATTTAAACCTGAAGTGTTCAGGAATCAATCAATGTCAATTGATCCTCACTGGATTATGGACTCTATTTGATCGGAGCACTAAAAACAATTAATCATGAAACAGTTACAGTGGATATTTATTATTGCAATGGTTATGACCTTACCCTCATGTTTTTTGCATTACCATGATGATACAACCCTGTTTGGTTGTATTAGAGGATCTGGTCAGGTAGTTTCTGACAAATTTGATCTCGAAAGTTTTGATGGCATCCGCCTAAATGTACCGGCTGAAGTCTTCATTACTCAGGGAAATGAACAAATTGTAGAGATCGAAGGGTATGAGAATTTACTGGACCGATTTAATTTGGATGTACGCAATGGTATTTGGAATATTGAAGTTGAGCGGTGTGTTCGCAATACCGGAAATCTTAAAGTATATATCACTACACCCTATCTAAATTATATTACTATCAATGGATCAGGAAGTGTAGTGAGTGATAATATATTACTCACGGATAAGATCGAATTGAAGATTTCAGGAAGCGGTGATATGGATTTGGGGATCGAAGCTGAATTCTTGGATGGTATCATTAGTGGAAGTGGGAAAATGCGGATAGAAGGTATCTCGGATTTTGTCGATTTTAGGATCTCGGGATCAGGCGATTACAGGGCCTTTAACCTGGATACCCGAAGAACTGATATCGTTATTTCTGGAAGTGGTGATGCCGAGGTCAACGTTTCTGAAAACCTCAAAGTGCGAATTTCCGGAAGTGGGGATGTCTTCTACAAAGGAAATCCCTCTTTGGATATTTCCGTTAGTGGCTCCGGAGATGTGATAGATGCCAACTAATCCGATATCAAATTTGAACAAGTTTCAGTCTTTCGTTGAATATAACTTAACCCGCGACCACCCTGACTATAATGCAGGGTGTTCGTGTTTAATGTACAATTCCATTTAACTTTCCATCGACCTGATTTTGCTTCTTGGTCTTATTCCGCGGAAGGATTGATCAGTTCATGGAATGTAATCGGTGAACGTTATCAGTTCTTGAGACTCTATAATAATTGGAACTCTGGTTTCTAAGTTATTTTCTAATTTCGGTCTTATGAATCAAATAAATCCTTCTCTCTCAAGACGTGGAAATAAATCCGTTGGTAGTCAGTTGCGCATTGATCTTGAAGTATTTTATGAAGCCATTCAAAATATTTATCACCCTAGGAAAAATCCGACAGGCACTTTTCCGCTCAACATTGCAGAGAACGTGCTTACCTGGCCTATCCTTAAAAAAAAGATTAAACAACTTGTCCAGGACCATGAAATACCGGATTGGGTTGCCGGTTACACGGATCTTGCCGGTCATCCTGAAGTCAGAGAAGTATTTGCAGAATTCATATCTATTTACTTAACTCGATCTCCGGTAACAGCAAATCAAATAGCACTTTCCGCTGGGGCTACTTCGGTGATCGAGCTTACTTCCTGGATTCTGGGAGAACCTGGTGATGTTGCGGTTTTTCCCGCACCAGCTTACCCCACATATCGTCAGGATATACAATTAAAGGCTGGTATTGAACGAAAGGATTTACCCATAAACCTTGAGTTGGAATCCGCTCATTCCGGTTATCCGTTATCTATACATCACTTGCAACGAACCTGGCAAGAACTTCAAAGTGCCAATAAAAGATTTCGGTTTTTAATCCTAACCCATCCGGATAATCCAACCGGAATGATTTACTCCGAAAATCAGCTAGAAGTAATAAGCCAATGGTGCCTAGAGCATAAGGTCCATTTGATTGTTAATGAAATTTATGGATTGTCCTTAATTCGGGAGATTCCGATAGAAAATCACCACCGCCAAGAGGAGTTTCATTCATTTGCCAAAATTATGGTAAATAAAAGAAGTGACTATTTGCACATGTGGTATGCTCTTTCTAAAGATTTTGGAGTTTCTGGATTTAGGGTCGGGTTACTGTATTCTCACAACACGAATCTATTGGCGGCGTATGGAAATCTGAATGGACCGGGAATGGTATCCAACTTTACGCAATGGATTTGCAAATTACTGCTGAAGGATCATACTTTTCTGGAAATGTACATTTCTGAAAATCAAAACCGAATTAGTGCGTCCTATTATTTTGTTGCTAATCGTCTTGAGGAGTTGAAGATTCCATATGTAAAAGCATTAGGCAGCCTGTTTGTGTGGCTGGACCTTTCCGAATTTTTAGTTGGAGATTCGCTTAAAGAGGAAAATGAACTCTGGATGTCGATCTATGAGGAAGCAGGAATTCTCTTAACCCCAGGTGAAGGTTTTGGCCATGTAAAGAAAGGATGGTTCCGACTGGTTCATACTTGTATTCCCAGTGTTCATTTGGAAGTTGCCATGGATAGGATTGGGAGGTATGTTATCAATAAAAGGATGTCGGCAACATCCTAAATACACAGTGTTTGTAGTCTCTCTTACTTGGTTACTTTGCCGATTATGTGCTATTGAATATCTATGTCCAGCCATTCCTCAAGCGAGCTATAAACCAATTCTTTGGCATCAAGTTGGTCAATTGTCACGCTGTGATTGGCATTGGATTGAATAATTTTGATGGAATTAGTGCCGGTCGGGTCCGGAATAGCCGCGGCAGTAAATGGATCATCTTTGCCGTAAATGTAGATGATATTATCTCCTTTGGATACCAACCATTCGATAACATCTTTCATTACATTTGGATTATAGGTCATGGATACATTGGGAGCAAGGTCCCGATGATTGGGTGCATCCAACGCTTTGATTAATCCGTTTAAATGATCATCAACCAGGTAGTAGTAACCCAGTTCGGTGTAAGCCTGGTAAAATAACGGGTGGAAAAAGTCCACTGCAAAATCATCGTAATACCAGGATGGTGAAACTTGAATCAAGTGTTGAAACAATTCTTCATCGGTCGAGTTTATACCAGGAATCTGATTGCAGGAAGCCCATCCGTACTGCCAGAAGGAGACCTGATATTCCATTGTGCAGAGCTCTAGCACTTTTTCATATCCGATCGAATAAGTGAAGTTCTTTTCCATTTCGTGTTCCTGAAATAATTGGAGCATCATTTTGCGCCGATTAAGCACCGCTTTTTGAAAAGTTTCAATTGCTTGCCTGCAAGAAGCTTCACCGACTCCTGAGGTTAAGAACGTATTGAATCTGGTATCCGGAAGCCCGGTGATCAATGGAGCCACAAAGGCGACCGTTGCATCCACATCTTCAGGAAAGAATCTCTTATGAAACAAAGCGGTCATCCCACCTTTGCTGGTTCCGGTGTTGACCCATCTTCCCGCATAGATTTCATCAAACAAATCTACGATCCTATGATGATCATTTGCAGCTTGTCTGATCGTTAGATATTCCCAATCCAGCGGATCGGGACGGGATTCGGCAAAATACCGATGTTCTACACCTAGATAATTGGATGGGAAGAGTGTTGTCAGTTGATTGACTCCTTCCTCATTTACACTGTACCCACGGGTGTCGAAGACTACTGGTAGAGCTTCATCGCGATGCTTCAATATAATTTCTTGTTCGAAGGTAATACCTGAAGGGTTATTGTGATCAAGTGGCTGGGTCATAAAAATCCGGAATGCCATTTTATATCCATCTTTGGCTTCAATACTTTCAATAGTGATGTTGGGAAGAGCCTGAAGTTTTTCCAGGTAGGAAAGTTCCGGTTCCGGTTCAACTTCTACCGGATCTTTTTTGCAACCATGTACAAGAAGGATAAATACGAGAAATAACCAAACCTTTACAGTGCAGAATTCTGGTAGACGCATAGTAGTCAAATTTCTTCTAATTTACGAAGAAATTTGAGATGCTGTCAACCCGTACCGAATGCTTTACCGGTAACTCCAACTAAGATCATTATCTTTTTTTTCTCCTAGATTTGCGACCACGATGGGACCTTCTACCAGATTTAGAGAATGGTCTGCGCCTTTTATTGGAAAAATCTCTTCTTGAAGATTTGGGATTACGTTCCGAATCATTTAGATCTTTGGCATGATCTAAATTGAGTCGCTCTAATTCATTCATTACCACCTTGGCAATAAGTTCTTCTTTGGAGAGATTTCCAAAAAGGATGTTGACCTTCTCCAATAAATTAGGGTCAATTTTCCCCCGGGTTCTCTTCTCCAGTATATTTCTGCACCAATTTTCAATGTTCAGGCCAGCCACATCAGAAACTTCCGGGACAAGGATTTTTTTGAAAGAAATACTGAGTTTATTTTCTATTCTGTGGATTTTGTGTTGATCCTTCCCACTGATGAAGGCTATCGAAATTCCGGTTTTTCCTGCTCTGGCAGTCCGGCCACTCCTATGGGTATAGTATGCCAGTTCATCTGGTAATGTGAAATGAAAGATGTGCGTAAGATCGTTAACATGAATACCTCTGGCTGCGACATCTGTAGCTACAAGTAATCGCAATTCATGTGCTTTGAATCTCTTCATCACCCGGTCACGTTGGGATTGTGAAAGATCGCCATGGATTGCATCAGCCTGGTAATTTAGTTTTAGTAATTCTTCGGTCAGATTACGGGTATCCATTTTTGTTCTGCAGAATATAATCCCTCTTAAATCAGGGTTGATATCAATAAACCGGGTTAAAGCCTTAGTCTTATTACCTTGACTAACAAGTGTATATTGATGTTCAATATTTGCATTGACTTCGCTAATTGCTTTGGCCTTTACCTCTAATGGTTGAGTCATATAGGTTCTGACCATCCGCTTTATTTCATGCGGCATGGTAGCAGAGAACAACCAGGTTATTTTGTGTTCAGGAGTATAACTAAGAATCCGATCCAGCTCATCCTTAAAGCCCATGTTAAGCATTTCATCAGCTTCATCCAATACCAAAAATCGAAGAAGATTCAGTTTAACTGCTTTACGTTTGATCAAATCGATCAATCGACCTGGGGTAGCTATAATTATGTGTCGTGGTTTTCTCAACGCTTTAATCTGAGTCGAGATCGCTGCGCCACCATATACGGCCAGAATATTGACATGATCCAGATATTTGCCGTATTCTTTCAGATGTTCGGCGATTTGTTGGCCCAGTTCTCGTGTAGGAGCCAATACCAATGCCTGAGTGTAACTTTCGAAAGGGTCTACATGTTCGAGTAATGGAATCCCAAAAGCTGCTGTTTTTCCCGTTCCTGTCTGAGCCAATCCGATAAAGTCTCTTTCTCCTTCCAGCAAAAGCGGAATTGCATCTTTTTGAATTGTGGTAGGATTTTCAAAACCAAGTTCCGGTAATACTTTCAACACATCAGTCGAAAGTCCGAGTTGTTTAAATGTTGTCAAAAAACTAAAATTTTTAAATTCGAGCGGCAAAGGTAGTTTAAATAACTGAGATAGACAGAGCAAACAAATTAAATTGGTTGCTTATGCTCGGATCGGAGGAAGGATCACTTTGTCCAAATATTTGATTTAAATGCACAAGGAATTATCTAATCTTACTCAATACCGTCGATAATTCTATTCAGAGTTTGACTTGGACGCATGGCAGCAAAGGTCATATCAGTATCCGGGAAATAGTAGCCGTTTATGTCCATTGACTGTCCTTGAACCGCATTGAGCTCATCGATGATTTTGGCTTCATGCGACTCCATGGCTTGTGCAATCGGAGCAAACTTTGCTGCAAGGCCGATATCTTCACTTTGTTCTGCAAGAGCTTGTGCCCAGTACATCGCTAGGTAGAAGTGACTTCCCCGGTTATCTAACTCATTGACTTTCCGTGAGGGTGCTTTGTTGTTATTCAGATAGGCCGTAGTCGCTTTGTCCAATGCGGTCCCTAATACCTTGGCTTGAGGATTGTTGAATTTTTCTCCCAGATGATCCAGAGAAACAGCCAGCGCTAAAAATTCTCCCAGGGAATCCCAGCGCAAATGGTTTTCTTGCATAAATTGTTGTACGTGTTTGGGTGCAGATCCCCCGGCTCCGGTTTCAAACAATCCCCCCCCATTCATCAGCGGTACGATTGATAACATTTTTGCACTGGTACCTAATTCCAGGATGGGAAAAAGGTCCGTATTGTAATCACGCAATACATTTCCCGTGACGGAAATGGTATCTTTACCTTGCTTCATACGCTCAAGTGAATATCGAGTAGCTTCTTTGACTGACATAATGTGAATTTCCAATCCATCTGTGTTGTGATTGGGTAAATAAGCATTTACCTTTTTGATCAATTCGGCATCGTGCTCCCGATTCTTATCCAACCAAAATACAGCAGGTACTCCAGTAGCCCGGGCTCGATTAACGGCTAATTTCACCCAATCTTGAACCGGGAGATCCTTGACCTGACAAGCCCTCCAGATATCTCCTGGTTGCACGTAGTGTTCGATCAAAACATTACCTTCACTGTCGATGATCTGTACCTTGCCTGTGGAGGCAATCTCAAAGGTCTTGTCGTGTGAACCATATTCTTCAGCTTTTTGAGCCATCAATCCCACGTTGGGTATGCTACCCATGGTGGCCGGATCGAAGGCGCCGTATTCCTGACAGAATTTGATGGTTTCGATGTAAAGGTCGGCATAACTGCTATCCGGAATGACGGCTACCGTATCGCGAGTATCTCCATTCTTATCCCATAATTGTCCCCCATTTCGGATCATAGCTGGCATGGAGGCATCAATAATTACGTCACTTGGAACATGGAGATTGGTAATTCCTTTATCCGAATTGACCATTGAAATATCCGGTCCTTGATCGTAAATAGATTGAATATGCGATTTTACTTCTCTGCGTAAATCCTCATCCAATTCTTCTACGGCAGCTAATACATCTCCGAATCCATTGCGTACATCTGCCCCGGCAGCTTTTAGTTGGTCTCCGTATTTTTCAAATAGGGACTTGAAGTACACTTCAACGGCATGACCAAATATAATCGGGTCCGAAACCTTCATCATAGTGGCCTTCATATGAAGAGAATACAATAACCCCTCTTTCCTGATGGTATTGATTGTTTCTCCTAAGAATTTCACCAGAGCACCTTTGCTCATATAGGTGGCATCCAGGATTTCACCTTTCTGAAGAGTTAATCCTTTTTTGAGAACAGTTAGTAATCCATTCTTATCAATGTGTTGTATTTGGGCCATTGTAGCTGCTGGAAGGGTGATGGACTTTTCATTAGACCGAAAATCATTTTCGCCCATGGTCGCTACTCTGGTTTTTGAATCGTGGCTCCATTTACCCATCCGATGCGGGTTCTTACGGGCAAAGGCTTTGACCGGCTTAGGGGCACGTCGATCTGAATTACCCTCTCTTAAAACCGGATTTACAGCACTGCCTTTTACTTTGTTATAACGAGTCTGTATTTCCTTTTCCTCTTCTGTAGTAGGATCTTCCGGATAATCAGGTACGGGATATCCTTTTGCCTGAAGTTCCGTAATGGCTGCCTGCAATTGAGGAACAGAAGCACTGATATTCGGGAGTTTGATGATATTCGCTGCCGGTGTTTTAGCCAATTCTCCTAGCTCAGCCAGGTCATCACTGGCTTTCTGGTCATCGGTAAGGTAATCCGGGAATACGGCGAGGATTCTGCCGGCAAGGGAAATATCCCGGGTCTCGATAGCTACGCCCGAGGTTCCGGCAAAAGCTTCAATAATAGGAAGGAAAGAATGGGTTGCCAGCAAAGGCGCTTCGTCTGTTTTTGTGTATATGATTTTCGCCATTGGATACGGAATATTGTTTGATAAAAAAGGAATGGCGAAAGTACGATTTATCTCTAAAATGACCAGAATTTTGATACGATATTTGATCAGGTGTTGAATACGGAGACTGGAATACGGAATCTCTCCTAACCTGAGGCTAGTTATTAATTCGCAAGACGAGAATTAGGTAGGAGGGTAATCTATCGAAGAGTCTGGCAATCAGTGAAATTTCATAAAAGATTTCAATGGATTAAATCGAAGGAACCCTATCAGTTACGAATTACGAATTGTCAATATTGTCAATTACGAAATACAAATTTCCCAAGACTCTCAGCTCTCAGCTTAATTGATTTGTTGGATTTGTTGATTTGCCAATTTGTCGGGGTACTCCTCTTGATCTTCAGATTAGTAAGATTTTTTAAAACTTATTTCAATCATTTAAACAATTCCACCGGCCTTCGCCCGAGCTATGGCAGGCAAAGCAGTTACACAATTCCATATATAGTTCAAAACGGTCAACCTTATTTAGGCATTGTTACACATCTCACTACTCATATATCAATACAAAATGCTGATAGCGAAGCTCGTCAGTACACTACTCACTACTCATTATACTTATTTCCTCATACTCTATTTTCTCAAATTCAACCTCCGAACCTTCGGCCTGAATCGCTATTTGTCCTGCAACGGCCGAACACTTTTCACCGTAGTTGACCAGATCTCCATTAACCCAAACTTTAACTTTGTCCTCCAGACATTCGATCACCATCTCATTCCATTCCCCAGGTGGATTTTCAGAACCATCGGTTAAGTTGCGGATCCGTCGATTTTTTCCTTCCGTAATTCCCCATTTCTCCTGTGGACCACGGCGTTTGATCATATCCGGAACCGTAATGTCCTCTACAATACACCAAAAATCTCCGGCATTTTGGTGCATCATTTGCACTTCAATCGATTTTGGAAACATCTTGTACAATGCGCGGGGAGTGGAAGCATGAACCAGAACACCACAATTGCCGGGAGTGCCTGCAAATCGATAACGTACCGTAAGTCGGTAATTTTTATAAATCTGGTCAGTAATTAAATGACCACCGGGAGTTCCCAAACTAACCAGCTTGCCTTCTCTGACGATAAAGGGATTTAAAGTGTCGGCATTAAGGTCCATGGCTGGTATGTCTATGTGCCATCCCGTCAGGTCTTTACCATTAAAAAGGGATTTCGGCTGAGTGACACATGTGGTCAGTGCCAGAGAACTAAAAATGAGCAGCACCAATATATTTCTTGTCATTGTCGATACATTAAATTTCAAATTACAAAATACGATAATTCTTTTTCTATTTGACCTACCGAAATTTTTCTCGATATTTATTTCCAAATCCTGACAAGATGAAATTACAAGCAAAGATAATTTGCTGCGCGGTTCTGATATTTAGTTTTTATCTGCTAAATGGACAACCTGCCGACTCGGTTAATAATGGGCTATTCGAAATCAAAGCAACTTTTGTGGATGAACCTCCACGGATCGATGGAAAATTGGATGATGATGTGTGGAAAGCTATCCCGGCAGTTTCGAATTTTATACAACTTTGGCCAGAGGAAGGTGCAAAAGCCACTGAAGATTCTGAAGTGCGTATTGCCTATGACCGGGACTTCCTCTATTTTGGTTTTAGATTCTATGATCAAAACCCGGAGCTAATCCGAGCCATGAACCTGGAACGAGGAGGACGCAATGATCGTGACGATCATGCCTACATCGGGTTGGATACCTATCTAGATAGAAGAAATGCCTATTTGTTCGAGATGAATTCATTGGGGACTCAGGATGATGCAACGATTACCGACGAACGTCTCACTTTGGATGGGTTTTCCTGGGATGCGGTTTTTAAAAGTGAAACGATGATCGATGAACAGGGTTGGACCTTGGAAGTATCGATTCCATTTCGACAACTCAGGTTTCCAAAAGGTGAAGAATTGGAATTCGGTTTGATGTTGTCAAGAATGATAAATCGAAAAAATGAACGGGTAATCTGGCCTAAGATCGGATTGGAATATGGCACATTTGCCGCTGGATTTTCTGCCTTAGCGGCATCGTCACAATATGGAATCCTGAGTGGATTAAAAAATGTAAGAAGAGGACATAATATTGAAATCAAACCCTATATCACACTCGGTGCAAGTAGACTAAGAAAAGATCTGCAATTTGAAAAAACAGAAAATGAATTCGATACCGACTTCGGAATGGATTTAAAATATGGGATTTCATCGAATTTAACCTTGGATTTGACAGTAAATACCGATTTTGCTCAAGTTGAAGCCGATAATGTGCAAGTCAACCTTACCCGCTTCAATTTGTTCTTTCCCGAAAAGAGAGAATTTTTTCTAGAACGCTCAGGATTGTTTGAGCATGGGAATTCTCGCTCCACCCAGACCTTCTTCTCACGGAGGATTGGGTTGACAAATCAAATCTTGGCCGGGGCTCGATTGACCGGCCAATTAGGACCTTTATCCATTGGATTATTGAATATTGAAACCGGAGATAAAATTAAACACATTTTCGGTGATCAATCAGCCAATAATTTAGTGGCCCGAATTCGTACCAGTATTTTTCCGCGAGCGACAGTTGGAGCGATATTTACCAATCTGCAGGAAAAAGATGCTTTTAACCGCGCCATTGGTTTTGATACGAGGTACCGGTTTTGGGGATCCAGTGAATTTAATGCCTGGTACACACATGTTGCCGATACTGATCCAACTCAGTCTGATAATGCAGGCCATATCAGTTTAAATTTGCAGAACGATCGTTATGGTGCGGAAGTCTCCTACACCAGCGTTGGTGAAAACTACAATCCTGCTCTTGGCTTTGTGCGACGCCGGAACATGCGACGATATAACGGCGAACTGACTTACCGGGGTTTATTCGATTCGGAAGAAGCCAAGCTGAAAAGAATCACAAATATTTTAGAATACGACTTTATTGAAGGTCAGAACGGAGTGAAGCAATCCACTGATTTTGAAGCCCAAATTATTGGTGAATTTGAGAAACGGGACCAGATTGGAATCGAATACAATCATAGATTTGAGAATTTGATTGTTCCGTTCAATATTCGGGACAATGTACAGATCCCTGCAGGGGACTATAATTTTTCAACCATCGAAATTAGCGGATCTACGGACCAAAGTAGGAGATTGTCGGGAGGGGCCGGTATATCTGCCGGTAACTTTTTTCATGGTAAACGCACCTCGTTGGAAGGTTCAATCGGATTCAGACAATCCAAACACTTGACGTTGGAAGGAACCATCGATTATTCGAAGATAAACCTGCCGGAAGCAAATGGGAAATTTGATGCAACTACGATTTCTACATCGATCTTAGGAGCACTCAATAAGAATCTGTTTGCCAAAGCATTGATCCAGTATGATAATTTTACCCGGGATCTGCAAGCCAATATCCGAGTGGATTGGATTCATACTCCAGGTAGCGATTTGTTTTTGGTGTACAATACCTCTTATCATTTTACTGGAGAAAATGAAGACATTTTCGATCCGCATCGGAATATGGTGCTAAAAGATCAGGTCGGAATCATAAAATTGACCTATTTGATTTTGTTGTGATGCGAATACCGGGGTGATTAAAAGTGTATTCCCGGATGAGGACTAATTGATACATCCGAAAGGATCGAAATAATCAACAAATAGTGGATTGATAGCGATTACAGGAAAATGGTTAAAGAACTAGAGCTTATTCAGGCTGAAAAGGATACATTCTATTTCAATTATGACCGTATTGAATTGAATCATTGAGGTAAAGATTACAAATAATTCATACCGTAATTTGAATTGCAAATAGCTATTTCTATGATAAAAAAGATTTGTGTTTTCTTGTTTAATGGTTTTGCAGATTGGGAAATCGCCTACGTCACACCAGAAATCAACAAGAATGAACATTATGAGTTGATCTATTTTTCTGCTCACGGTGGTCCTGTCTCATCAATGGGTGGGTTGAGTGTATCAACCACAAGCGCCCTTTCGGAAATCGAACCAGAACAGGTGGACTTGTTGATACTCCCTGGTGGTGTAGCATGGGAAACAGGAAAAAATAAGCTAATAGGCCCTCTTGTAAAAAAGGTCTTTAGTCGGGGAATACCGATTGCCGCGATTTGTGCGGCAACCACCTATCTTGGACAATTGGGGCTACTCAACCATATGAAGCATACCAGCAATGATCTGGCCTATTTAAAAGAAATCGCCCCGGAATATGATGGTGAGGCCTTTTATCAGCATGAATTGGCATTCAGTGACAAAAACATCATTACTGCCAATGGTATCGCGCCCATTGAATTTGCCAGAGAAATATTTAAAACCATAAATCTATTTGAAAATGACCAGTTGGATAAGTGGTATCAGCTTTTCAAAAATGGAATTTGGACCGAATAATCTTTTTTATCGTAATTGGTAAAGATTTTGTATGATGGTGTAATTAATTATTCGGTATGCATAAACAGATAGATCTGTATTTCCGCGATGGTTGCGGTCGTTGTCCTCTGGGAGGAACACCGCAGTGTAAAGTCCACCATTGGACAGAAGTACTCAAGAAACTGCGGGCTATTCTACTTGATTCCGAATTGATTGAAGAATTGAAATGGGGAGTGCCCTGCTATAGCTACCAAAATAAAAATGTCGTGATCATGAGTGCGTTAAAAGAATATTGCGCACTTGGATTTTTTAAAGGGGTGCTATTGAAAGATCCGCACCATCTGTTGATAAGTCCCGGAGTACATTCTCAAGCGGTTAAGCAATTCCGTTTTACCCAAGTTAGTGAAGTCGTTGAAATGGAGATAAAGATCAAAGCTTACATTGCTGAGGCGGTAGAAATCGAGAAATCAGGTCTAAAAGTAGAGTTCCGAAAGATTCCTGAACCGGTTCCTGATGCATTGCAGCAGAAATTTGACGAAGATCCGGTCTTTAAAACAGCCTTTGATTCATTGACACCTGGCCGGCAAAGAGGTTACATTATTTATTTTTCTCAACCCAAGCAAGCAAAAACCCGGCGGGCAAGAATTGAAAAATATATGGCCATGATACTTAATGGAGAAGGTATGCCAAGCAAGCAAAAACCCGGCGGGCAAGAATTGAAAAATATATGGCCATGATACTTAATGGAGAAGGTATGCATGATAAATACAGGTTAAACAAGCAGAGATAGGTCTTAAACAACCAGATTTAGTTGCTACTTCTTAATGCTTCACTTATTAGCCAATTGTTTCACTAGTTTGAACACGTAACTCGAAATCCAAGCCTTTTGAGTGATGTTTGGTTGTCAGCTTGGCAGAAAACGAGGTTGCTCGATCCACTTAACTATAGTTTCTAAAGCCAAACCGATATTTCCAATCTGACAATGCTGATCGGCATGTTCGGATTTTTTAAATATTCGCGTAGTTACAGATTTAGCATTTACTAGTGCCGACTGTTGTTTTCTAAGTAAAATGGGTGGTTGAAAAGCATCATGCTCACCGCAGAGCAACAATACGTCTTGATCGACCAGATGACTGTTTATATGTACTTTGTTCATGCTCATCATCCAATCAACTGCTTGGTACAATTTGGACTTGTTTTGGATATACAGAGCATGGCTAATTGTATGTTTTATGATACCTGTATTCATTTTGAGTTTTACCAGAAAACCGGTCAAAGCTTTTCGCTTTAACAGCCATTTGGCCAATATGGCATTTACCGGGTTGGTCATCTCCAACCAATCGTAGACCGGTGGCATGGCAACTACTTTAGTAATTCGTTTTTCAAAAGCGGCTGACCTCATAATCCAATATCCGCCCATGGAAATACCTACGGCGGTGACTTCTTCCAGTCCAAAATAGTCTAAGACGGCCTTCGTTGGTTTTTCGTAGTCATGGTCAAAATGTTGGTTGTATAATCTTCTGCTTCCTCCTTGACCAGGACCTTCAAATGCGATGCAATCATATCCATTTACGGCGAAAAATTCCCAAATGCCATAAAATTCTTCAATAAAAGCATCAAAACCTGGAATTCCGACAATCGTTCCTTTGGCATGGGCTGTTTTGGCAGGGAATTTAATGGCAGAGAGAAAGCTCTGAGCATAGGGTATTTTGTGTCTTACATAGCGTTCGTTCAAAAAAACCTGGTCAAAAAGTTGTAGGTATTGAAGGTAGGTGGATTGTTTTCTCTGATCACTTGGAACCATTAAGAACTCACTTGCTCTCAGGTAGGTTGCAGCATGTTTATATCTTTTTTCCTTCATGGCCACCTCCGATGCTAAATTGAATTGAGTGACATAGTCTTCAAAGTTCCTTATCCGTATTCCAATTTGCATTATATCTTCTTTTCTGGAATAACCCAGGGAGTACCATCTGTTGAGTTGATAGTTGAGAAATTTGTTCTTGTGAAAGCGGTGATAGCCAATTGGCAGTGCCATAATCTTCGATTATCAAGAAATGAGAAATGCGATGATAAAACAACTTAGGGCTATCAAAATGCCATAGAATGGAATCTTAAACCAGTATTTACTGGCTAACCATAAATAGAAGCCTACCGTTAATATGTTAAAGCAAAAAAAGAAAGGTTGGCCAAACACCAGGTCGGAAACCTGATCGACTAGGAAAAGATTGATAACTCCTATGAAAATTGCACCACCACTATGGCTTGCATTAAATCCAATCCATGCTTTCCACATGGTGGTTTCACCGGTGAGGATTGGAGATGAAATTTTCATGGATGCAACCAGGGTTTTATCCTTGGCATGGAACTTATCCGTAAAAAAGGTATAGAATAAATGAATCGACCCAAGTATCACAAAAATTAATGAGCCTAATTCCCATATGTACTTTGCGGTCATATTATAAAATTTGGTTTTGATATTTCCGAAATAAAATTTTCTTTCTGAATAGTAAATCCATCCAAGTCAGGGCTTTTTATGATGCGATAAGAATTGGTTAGAAAGCCAAATACATCTTTTCCTAATATCATTTTCGCCAACCATGGAGGTAATTTGAGGGGCCTTTTGGCACCCAGTTTAGTCCTCATTTGATCCAACACTTCTTTACTTGGTATCGGTTTGAAGTCTGTAATGTTTAACGTCTCTCCTTTTAACAGATCGAAGTTATCCACGGCGAAAACTATGGCACGGGCTGCTTCATCTGCGTGGATAAAATTCCAATAGTTATTACCCTTGCCAATCAGTGGTAGCTTGCCGCGCATCGCATTAGAAATAAAATCTTGGGTGTGAAAAGCATCGGGAGAATAAAAGGTGCCAAATCTTATAATGATTTGATTTTGTTTGAGACCCTCCCGGATGAGATTTTCCATCTCCAAAGCGGATTCTAGCATTTTGATCTGATTGGCGGGAAGGGGTGTTTGTTTATTTACTATTTTTCCGTTTTGTTGTCCATAAAGTGCGGTTACGCTTTGTCCAATAAACTGATCGATTTTGTGTTTTCTAGCCGCCATAATCAGGTTTTTAGTTCCTTCCGTACGAATCTTGTCATTAAGCAACCAGTCCTTTGGTTTGGGCATGGTTTTTTGAGGAATGCTGGTAGCCAGGTGAAGAATCGAGTCGCATTTATGAGTCGCATGAATTAACTCATCTTGGTTGAACAAATTGATTTGAGCGCAATCGGCACCCATGTTCTTTAATTGTTCTGATTTTTGTTTGGTTCTGGTTAAACCGACTACCTGATGACCTTTTGCTACTAGTAACTTGGTAACTCGCTTGCCTAAAATACCAGTGGGGCCTGTGATAAATATTTTCATGAGTTTTGGATTTCTTAAAAGTTCAAGCTAAAGACACTCCGGTTTTGCTGTTCCATGACAAAATTTGGGGTCAATTTGAGCAACAGGTTCCGCAGGTGCACTGCAATGTGGTTATTGATTTGTGCCATTTTTCCAATTCTCCAACTTGTGTTGACAATCTGATTGGCTTTGCTTTTTCTAACACTTTCATATCTGGCGAATGCTGCATTCACACTATTTTCTTCACTCAGAGAAATGCTTAACGCCAGCGCACTCTCTATAGCCTGACAGGCTCCCTGACCCAGGTTTGGGGTAGTGGCATGGGCTGCATCTCCCAATAGACAGACTCGGTTTCTGTACCAATGGTCAATGGGGTCCAAATCCCATATTTCACTGCAGATTATACCGGTTTTTGGTGTTTCTCTGAGGATCTGAAGCACGGTTGGGTGGTAATCAGCAAATATCAGCGCCAGATCCTGATCTTTAGTGGTTAGTTGATTTTTGTTAATTAAGGCATACCAGTAAATTTCATTATGATTGATGTGTACGAATCCAAAGCGGTTTCCTTTACCCCAAATCTCATTTAATTCCCCAAAATGCATCGGATCTATTTGGGCAGATGAAATTCCTCTCCAGCATATCTGTCGAGCATCGCGCAAATGAGTATTACTCATTATGCATTGGCGCACCACTGAATGAATACCATCTGCTCCTACTAATATTTCGCTGTTATGCTCTGAACCATCCTCAAATTGGAGCATGACCTTTCCCTTGACCTGGGAAAGGGACCGCAAATTTTTTTTGAGATATATGGGAGTGTCACCTAAATGGTCAAGTAGGATCTCATGAAGTACAGCGCGATGTATGGCTACACTCTTCACACCATATTCTGCTTCAAAATGTTGGAGGTTAAAAGTGGATAAATAGCCTAGATTTTTCGTTCTCAAGTTCATACTTGATAAATGACTGGCTTGATTAATAATGTCATTATATACCCCCAGTTTCCGATAAATCTGCATGGCATTCATGGCTAAGTTTATGCCTGCACCCACCGGCTTGAATTCAGGTGCGTTTTCAAATACCTCTACTTCAAATCCTCTTTGCTTGAGGGCAATGGCAGCTGTCAAACCTGCAATGCCTGCCCCAATGATGGTTACTTTTTCCATAGGTTTTAAAAATTAGGTCAAATATACTAAAAAATATCAATTAGGTCAAG
The DNA here is from genome assembly GCA_965223405.1 of Saprospiraceae bacterium. Classification (GTDB taxonomy): domain Bacteria; phylum Bacteroidota; class Bacteroidia; order Chitinophagales; family Saprospiraceae; genus CBDCWO01. The sequence goes on along the minus strand of CBDCWO010000006.1, from coordinate 6,942,474 downwards.
TTTACTAATTTTATTATCTTTGTAATTCCAATTATGAAGAGAAATACCACAGAACTGATCCTAGTGACCGCACTGGATTTATTTAATAAGAAAGGGCTGGCGCAAGTTACCCTCCGCACTATTGCCCAACAGATGGGAATAAGTCAGGGAAATCTAAACTACCATTTCAAAAAACGTTCGGATGTAATCGAGGCATTATACTCCCGGTTGATCCAAGAGATCAACTATCATATGAGTCAAAAACAGGAAACAGAAAACCTTCTTGAAGGTTTGATGAATAGGTCAAGCTCTGTGATGTTGGCTCTCTTTTCCTATCGGTTTATATTGCTTGATTTTGTTCAGATTATGCGTGAAAACAGGAAAATAAAGTCACACTTTGCCGAACTACAGTTGTTACGCGAAAAACAGTTTATGGAATTTTTTGAATTGTTGATTCAAGCCAATCTTATGCACAAGGAACGACTTCCTAATGAATATAAGAATTTGTACTATCGCTTACAAATACTGGGGGATTTTTGGATTTCTTCGGCTGAGATCGCTGAGGATTCGGTTACTTCAAAATCCATATCAAAATACGAAGAAATAATCAACCAAACGTTATTTCCCTATTTAACAGAAAAAGGCAAAGCTGAATACCAGTTGATCATGGGGAGTTAAACTATCCTATTGGTTGAGGCACCTATAGAGTACTTAATGATTTTTCATGTATCTTAGGTCTTGTTGGGACCTGAATAAACTAATGTTGATCGTATGAATTTCTTATGGTTTGGATTTTCGCTCATCTTTTGTTTTATCTCCTGCAATAACACTGCAAAAAATCCTGAAGTTGCAAGTAGGATCAAATTGTTTGATGGCAACAGTTTGAAAAATTGGAGAGGAGATTTGCGCATTTGGACGGTGGATTCCGGATGCATAGTCGGAAAAACCACTCCGGATACTCAGATAAAACTAAATACCTTTTTGATCTATGAACATTCATTTTCAAATTTTGAACTCCTATTTAAATACAAAATAATTAATGGAAATAGTGGGGTGCAATATCGATCTAAGGTACTGGATGAAGCAAAATTTGTGGTAGGAGGGTACCAGGCGGATATCGAAGCCGGGGTCAATCATTCCGGGATTTTGTATGAAGAAAGGGGTAGAGGAATACTGGCGAAAAGAGGAGAAAAAGTAATCATCGACGAAAATGGAACCAAGTCAGCAAATCAATTTGCAGATAGCGATTCCATCCAGCGAATGATCCTAATGGAAGATTGGAATGAATACCGCGTGGTCGCCAAAGGTAACCATCTACAACACTTTATTAACCAAAACAAAACCATTGATGTGATTGACAACGACCCCTTACACAAGGCAGATTCCGGGAAAATTGCTTTACAGGTACATACTGGGCCAGAGATGGTTGTGTATTTTAAGGATATCTGGATTAGGCCCTTAGAATGAAGATCCATTAATTTATTAATGCCCACGCTGGATTACCAATCCAATTTATTTAAGGATTCTTCCGTATAAAACGGTCCATCGGTTGGTTTCTTTGCTCTTAGTTTTTGTATGGTTTCGGCTGAAATCGGCGCGCTTTCCTGTAGGAATGCATTGTTCAGGTAGCTGATTATATCCACAATATCCTGATCACTGATCGTAGGGTTTTCGATCAATCCAGGCATCACATTATTGAACTCGTACCGTTCCCCGTTGATGGTTATCGGACCACTCATTCCATGCAGTAAGATTAAAGCCAATCGTTGAACCGGACCACTTAAATATTCTGAATTCTTCAACGGAGGAGCTAAATTTTGAATACCGTTTCCGGTTGGGCCGTGACAAGCAGCACATATACTTCGGTAAAGGTTTAACCCTTTGGTTCTGGTATCTTCTCCGACCGAAATATTTACGTATATTGGATTTAGGATATTATCCTGCTTATTTCGTGCCACAGCGGTCAGATTTGCACGGAGTAATTCACTATATATTGACCGGTTTTGCATTTTATCTTCCCATCCTTCCAGGCTACTGGTAATGGCCTCCTGAAACACCGGTTGGCTAGGATATCTTTGTGCGACATTTGATAAGAAGGACAAACAGGTATCAGGAGAAATAGGAATCCATGCTTTCAACGAAATCGCAAGATAAAGATCAATAAGTTCATTGTGCTGAGTGTACAATTGATTTACCAAACTCATATGACTATCCAGGCGAGAATCGTCGACAAATGATTCCATCAATATCAAAGCATGAGCTATCGTTTCACTATTTGTTCCAGACACACATATTTTTTGTAAAAAATCGAATGACAAACCGCCCAGTTCATTTAATGTATGTAAGATGTGAATTTGGGTTGGGAAACTTTTCTCAGAATGAAAGGTCGATTTCAATTTTGACAATACGGACGGATCCTGTCTCTGAATCAGCAGTTGTTGCGCTTTATCTCTAATCCAGCCATTCGAGCTGCTAAGAAGATCCGTTATTTGATCGCTGGTTGCCTTTTGAAAATCCGGCAGGGGAGTAACGGGATGGTCGATGTACTTCACACGCATGATCCGGCCCATGCCTAGAATAGTATCCAGGCGTTTTCGAGCCATTTCTTCGGACAAATATTGGGTGAGATAGGCTTTGTGCTGGATGATCCCCCGATGCATATCTACAATATACATGGCTCCATCCGGTCCATTAAAAATATTAACCGGTCTAAATCCTTCGTCCGTGGAAGAAATAAATTCTTTCCCTTCCCAGGCAGATGTTCCTTCTGTTTTGTAGGATTCGAATCCCAATTTTATTCTTTTAATCAAATTCGCCTCCGGAACACAAACAAACGCGTTTTGCGAATAATCAATAGGAAATTGCCCCCCACGATAGATAAGCGGGCCACAGGCTGAAGTGGTGTTGATCAACATTTTATTTTCATCCAATTCTCCGGGGCGATAACCTCGATTAACGGCGGTGGGATGTGCCGGAAAAACCCGCTGCGATTTCGAAAGTAGTACATTCAGAGATTCCGATGGTTTAAAATAGGGATTGCGAATTACGGTATTGGGTAAGACTAAATCGCCATTTAGTAAAATGGAGTTGGTGTTGTAGTAGAGCCTCCCGATATTATCTTTTGAAATACCCCATTGACCTCGATAGGAGGTTGGTTCTTTGATCCATGAACCATTTTTAAGTTTGTACCGGAAATTGGAATTGGCATTGTAAATCCAATTGTCGATGTTCATCATCAAACCATTGGGTTGATGTTCCACATTTCCTCCATCTGCATAAATCGAATCCACCATGGACCGTTTTCCCGGCTTGTCGTTGGTAATTTCTACAAACCAAAGATTGGGAGGTTCAACATACAGCAGTCCACCATAAACAAGAGCCAGAGATCTTGGTAATACCAAGCTGTCCAAAAATACTTTAGTATGGTCTACTACACCATCTTGATCCAGATCCTCCAATATCGAAATTCTTCCGGTTGGATCCTCTTCACCCGTGCCTTCCAGATTCCGCATGAAACCTATCATTTCGACCACCCAAATCCTTCCTTGTAGATCAAAGTCAATACTCACCGGAGCTTCCAGGAAAGGCTCTGAGGCGACTACACTAAGGTTAAATCCATCAACGATCGCATAGTTTTCACGTGAGATTTGAGGTTCCTCAAAACCCTTTTGTTGGCATGAGATTGACCATAAACCAATCAAAGTCATACCAATGAAAAATAGGTTGATCCATATAAATAATCTCATCCTGGCTTCCTATTAACTTGACAAAGTGCGCAAGTTAGGATTTAATTGTATTTTGACAACTCAACCTACAGCAGAAAATCATCCTTTTTTAAGCCTTGAAGACCTTTACGGCAATCCAAATCAATCCCGGTGCATCGATTACCTGGCCTCCAATTTGTTAATTCTGATCAAATAATCTAAGTTGCAGAGTGAATAGATCTATGAAATGTAAACCTGAATAAATTTAACGAAAAACTCAACAGTGAAAAATCGACATTTACCATACTCCATCTCGCTGATTGCTTTCCTTATTTATGCCAATAGTCCATTGATTCAAGGTCAATCCGGATTAAATCACGCTCCAAATGAGCAGTACAAAAAACATCCTCGGGAAGCCATGGCCTTAATCGCCACGGGTCAAGCCGATGATGCCATTAAAAGGTTGCATGATTACCTGGGTAAACATCCGGTAGATCCGGAGACCCATTACTGTCTGGCCGTTGCTTACACAGTGAAAAATCATTTATCACTTGCTCGAAACCATGTCCGTTCTGCTCTGGAGGCAGGAATCCCAATAGAAAGGTTTATTGCGGGACCCCGTACATTGCTTGCAAATCTAAATCAAACAGGTTTTTTTAACCAATATTTGGCCAGTGATAAACTCCACTTGCTGCATGGGCCGCTATTAGGGGATATTACTTCCAATACTGCCAAAATATGGTTTCGTACAGATCAGGAAGTGAAAGTTACCCTATTGCTATTTGAAGATCGAAATAGTACACTGGATACCTTGCGCTTTATAGGAATGACATCCGAAGAGAGAGATTATACCGACGTTATTCAAATCAAAGGACTCCAGGCAAATACCAGGTATCGCTATGAGTTATGGGCCAATGGTGTCAAGGTGGATGGTTCTGCAGTGTTTAAAACTACAGTGCAGCCGGGAGATCCCTTGCAATTAAAAGTTGGATTTGGTGGGGGAGCGGGCTACACCCCCTGGTTGGAAAGAATGTGGGATACCTTGGTGACCCAATCCTTTGATGCATTTCTTTTGCTGGGAGACAATGTCTACATCGATCATCCTGAATTGCCAGATGTGCAAGCGTACTGCTATTATCGAAGACAGAGCCGACCTGAATTCAGACGTTTCGTCCGGCAGGTCCCGATTTATTCAATCTGGGACGATCATGATTTTACCATCAATGATGGTGAAGGGGGACCGGAGATTGAGACACCCAATTGGAAAAGGCCGGTGTGGAACTTGTTCCGGAACCAATGGGCCAATCCTTATTATGGGGGCGGGAAAAGCCAACCTGGGTGCTGGTTCGATTTTAAGATGGGAGACATTGACTTCTTCATGTTGGATTGTCGGTATTATCGCGAAAATCCGCAAGAGGTAAGTGAGCCTTCTATGCTGGGAAAATTTCAGAAAGAATGGTTGATGGCCAAGTTAAAAGCATCGACCGCAACCTTTAAAGTCATCGCTTCTTCCGTGCCGTGGGCCAAAGGGACCAAACCGGGAAGTGATGATACCTGGGATGGGTTTCCCCGGGAAAGAGAGGAGATCTTTTCATTTATAACGGAGCATAAAATTGATGGCGTATTATTGATATCTGCCGATCGACATCGATCGGACGCCTGGAAAATTGAAAGGCCGAATGGCTATACCATGTATGATTTTATGAGTTCCAAATTATCTAATATTCATACCCATAGATTGCTGCCGGGAAGCTTATTGGGGTATAATAAAAAATGTTCCTTTGGAACGTTGTGGTTTGACACCACTCACCAGGATCCATCGGTATCCTATATTATCAAAAGCATCGATAATGAAGAAATTCATCGGCTGACTATTTTCAGAAGCCAGTTGGAACATACAAAGTAAATGTCAAATAGATTCAAATCATTAATAGACTTTATGCACTTTGCACTTTGAATATGATCATATTGTTTATCTTGAGTTGAGGAAAGATACAAACTATTCATACAAAGTATTTCGTCATGGAAAATATTGCGATAGGTGTAGATATTGGTGGAAGTCATATTAGTTGTGCTGGATTTGATTTGGATACAGGCCGATATTTACCCCAGACTTTTTCGGAAAGTGATTTGGACAATCACGCCGAATCGCCTAAAATTATCAAGAGTTGGGGTTCTGCGATTAAGGAAACCTTAAACAAAATTAAGACGGAACGAATTAGCGGAATCGGTTTTGCCATGCCTGGTCCGTTCGATTATGTAAATGGGATTTCACTTTTCACTGGAGAGAATGGGAAATACGAGAAGACATATGGTCTTAATGTACCCCGAGAATTGAAAAAATATTTTAATTTACCTTACGGATTTCCAATTCGGTTTATCAATGATGCTACCGCATTTGCTTTGGGTGAGGATTGGATTGGAAGTGCCAAAGATTACTGCCGTTCGTTGGCAATTACTCTGGGTACTGGATTTGGTTCGGCTTTTATCCGAGATACCCTTCCGGTGGTAGGTGGTGACCAGGTGCCGGAACAAGGCTGTGTTTGGCATCTGCCCTTTGCCGATGGGATCGCTGACGATTATTTTTCTACCCGGGGATTGATTAACCGTTATTTTGAATTGTCTGGTAAACAAACTTCAGGGGTCAAAGAGATAGCTGAAGCAGCACCTTACGATTCTCAGGCCCAAGCGATATTTGACGATTTTGGGAGTCAACTCATTCGGTTTTTATCTCCTTGGATAGAAAAATTCGAGGTGGAAATTTTAGTTATTGGTGGCAATATCTCTCGTGCAATTCACCTCTTTGGTCCAGCTATGAAACGTGAAATCGAAAAGGGAGGAATTTCAATGAGCATGGAAGTATCCAAACTTAAAGAAACGGCTGCGATTATTGGAAGTTCTCGTTTGTTGATACCTGATTTTTATGAGGAAGTCAAACCGATCCTAGCCAAGATGTGATTCACTAAATCATGTTTATATATCCGCCGAAAATTGAATTTTTTATATCAATACCGCTCAGTAATTGATATCCTATGAAAAGAAGTTATCTGGTTTTTGGAATATTCTTTGGCGTCCTGATGATCTGTTCAGCTCAACAGACCGTGACCATAAAAAAGGTCGATTATAAAACGATCGATTCTGTATCCTTGAGTATGGATATTTACTATCCCGCTGGGAATAATCAATCAAAGAGCTATCCGGTGATGATCTATTTCTTTGGAGGGGGATGGGTAGGAGGAAGTATTTCACAGTTTCAACCGCATGCCGAATATTTCGCCCAACGGGGATTGGTCTGTGCTCTGGCTGATTACCGGGTTAAATCCCGGCAAGGCACCTCGCCGTTTGAATCGCTCAAAGACGCCAAGTCGGCAATTCGTTATTTGAGGAAAAATGCTAAAGAGCTGCAAATCGATAAGGATAAGATTATTGCAGCCGGGGGATCTGCCGGAGGTCATTTGGCTGCAGCTACCGCAATCGTAACCCGGTACGATGAAGATACCGATGATTTGACGATATCTCCGGTGCCCAATGCTCTGGTGTTATTTAATCCGGTAATTGACAATGGCCCGGGTGGATATGGTTTTGATCGGGTAGGGGAGGCATACCAAACGTTTTCCCCTCTACATAACCTGAGAAGGGGTACCCCACCCACGATTTTTTTTCTGGGGACTGCTGACAGGCTAATACCCGTAGAAACGGCAAAATATTATCAGATGGTGATGCAAAGAGTTGGCGGAAGATGTGATTTACACTTATATGAAGATCAACCTCATGGATTTTTTAATTTTCAGCGTAAAGAATACTTCGTAAAAACGGTAAGGGAAGCAGATAAATTCTTAAGTTCTCTGGGATTTATAAAAGGTGAACCTATTGAATCTTTATTCATCAAATAAGGCTATTCATAAATATCTTTTGGACACCATTTTTATCGTATCTGGTTAGTTTCAGGAATTGCGATTCCTCAAATAGTGACGATGAAATAGGTTGTCGTCAAGATCAAAAATACCACCAATCCGATGAGTATTCCGACCCGTGACCTTTTGTTTTGTCTACGTTTTTCTTCTTCGGTGAGCGGAATTGGATTTTTATTCAGACTTCGCTCCAATCCAATGCCTATTGCAATTCCGAAGGGGATGGCCAAAAGAAATCCGATTGCGATATTCCCCAGGATAAGGCCTAGTGGTACTCCAAGAGGTAAGCCAATCCCGATACCCATACCGACAAAGTGACCTTCTCTATATTGTTTTTTAGTTTTCATTAAATAAAAATTTATTGGCTGATGAAAAAATAATAGCACATACCCAGGAAGAGATAAATCAGGAATCCGACAATTATAAATTTCCAAAGTATTCTCATTTCTGGCTTATTTCTATGATGATGCAAAGGCCCGTAGAAGATGAAGTAGTAAGGAACTATTATAGCTAATAGTTTTAATATATCCAACACCTGCTTACTCATTTTGGAACCCGTTTAAGTTTGAAAATCAAAATGGTTATATCCACAACTGCCAGGAGGAGGAGAAAATATCCCAAATAGTTTTTCCAGGTGCCCACATCTTCAGCTCGGATTAATAGTGTATTCATAATGCCTACTACTATGAATGTAAGTGCTCTGGCTAATGTCCAAATTATTTTTTGTTTTGTCATCGTTGTGGTTTTAAATGTTCCTATTGGTTTCATCTACTATTTGGGCAATTATTGATGGTTAAATAGAACTGTAAAGAAAAGGCAAATACCTATTAAGAATAAAATGGAATACAAGATCAAGACCTTTATTCGATGCTCTCTGGCTTCTGCGATTTTTAGATTGGTCACTTTGGTATTGTCGATATCCATTACGGTTTCTTTAAGATCATTTACTTGTCTGCGATGGATGGGAACTTGGGAGAAATAAGAAATTGCAAATGACAATAATATAAATCCATAAATAACCGGATCTTCAAATGGTGCTGTCATACCAATTTGACCATATTTTATCGCATAGTACCAAACGAAAGCGATTGTAACGAAGATGGGATTCGACAGAGCACTAAGAAAAATGAACACCTTATGAGATGTTCTTAGATAATATAACTTGTTGCTTAAAGTCTCTACAATGGCGTCTGATTCCCTAATCGACCGAACTTTCTTGATAAGCGAATATTCAAAAGCAATCAGCACTACAGTAGCGATTATTAAAAGCCATATCACCACCAAATAGGGGGTTTGGATTACTCTTGTAACTAATAACAATATCATGCCCATAAGCGAGACCAGCTTATAAATAATGTCAAAAACAATAATTAGGCGAGTTGATCTGGACATTTGTCTGGACTTACGAATGCGATAGCTGTGGATATCTTGTAGTGAATATTTTTTAATGGGATTACCAACAGTGAGACGTAAATTCCAAATCTCTTGCAGATTAATTTCTTCCCTGTCCATGCTATTCATTTTTTAAGATTAACGGCTGCATAATAGTTCTCAACTTTTTCTTTATTCGGACAATTTTGACACTTACGTTTGATTTGCTGATACCTATGATTTCCGAAATTTCCAAATAAGACTTTTCCTCCAGGTAAAGTAGGATGATTGCTTTTTCAACTGGCTTTAGATGGTTTATTCCATAATGTAAAGCATTGATCCTGGAATGGTTAACCTCATTTCGTTCGGGAGTATTTTCTGTGCGTTCCGGAATGTCCTTTGTAAATACTAGCCGGCTTCTTCTCTTTTTTTTAACCTTAGCTATAGCGGTGTTTATACTTACTCGATAAATCCAGGTGGAGAGACTTGATTTACCTTGAAAACTTGATATGCCTTTCCACAGATTTATTATAATGTCTTGGAACAATTCATCTATTTCGGCTTGATGGTTGAAATAGATGTTACAGACTTTGGAGATCATCGTTTGATTTTCGAAAACTAACTGTTCAAATTCCTTATCCGAAATCTGGTTAAGCATTCCTTTACTTATCACTTTATAAGGTTAGAGAAGCATCCTACCAAGAAAACTACACTTTTAGGGATAATTTATTCAAAATTGCGTCAGATAATTTGCCGGCAGCTTGGTTGCAAAGCATGGTTCCGCCTTAGGTCCCTCGATATTCTTTTGATCAAGGTGTTTCGAATGAATATACAAATTGGAGAATGCAAGAAAATAGATCTGCTCAGTTAAAATATGAGATAAAAGCCTAATCTTCCTTGATTAAGAACAAAACTTCCCTTATTTTTCATGCATAAGACTCTTAATTATGAAAAAATCCATCGCTACTGCAATTGTGTTTTGCTGTTTTGTCGGTTTAGAGATTTATAGCCAGGAAAGGTACGCTCCTGAATCGCTGACTGCTAAAGACTACCAAAAAGCAGAACGAGGCCTCGATATTCACACGAGACCATTAACCTGGGGTTTGACGGTTCAACCCAATTGGATCAATGAGCATCAATTTTGGTATCGCAATACCTTTAGAGAGGGAACGGAATATATTTTAGTCGATGCAGAAAAACGGACCAGAACGAGGGTTTTTGATCATCAAAAACTAGCGAAGGCATTATCCAGAATAACCAATGTAGAATATGAGCCTTTTGACCTACCGATCACCAATCTTGAAATTAGTAAGGATCAACAGAGCATTCTTTTTGATTACAAATCGCGCAACTTTAAATACGATGTGAGTCGAGATGTGTGTGAAAGTGTCACAATGGAACCGGACTTGAGTTATAAATACTTTTTGTCACCGAATAGAAAGAAAGGGGCTTTTATCCGAGATTACAATTTATGGGTCATGGATGTCGAGACCAAGGTCGAAACCCAATTGACTACAGATGGGATTCAAGACTTTGGTTATGCGACAAATAATGCAGGTTGGTTGAAAAGTGATCGGCCCGTATTATTGTGGTCACCTGATTCCAAAAAAATTGCCACCTTCCAACATGACTCACGAGGTGTGGGAGAAATGTATTTGGTGACCACCAATGTAGGACATCCTACCCTGGAGGCCTGGAAATATCCGTTGCCAGGAGACAGTTTGATCTTTAGGATACACAGAGTAGTCATTCATCTGGAAGGGTCTAAAGTAATCCGGTTAAAAATGCCTCCGGATCCACATCGGTCTTCCATTACTGACCATGTAGCTACTCGGGGTGGTACTTTTGCAGACGTGGAATGGAGTACAGATAGCGAGTCTTTGGCTTTTGTCTCCAGTTCGAGAGATCATAAAGAAGCTACCTGTAGGGTAGCAAATATTTATACCGGAGAAGTGCGGGATGTAGTGTACGAAAAGGAAGAAACCTTTTTTGAATCTGGTTACCGCATGAGCAATTGGAGTTATTTTCCTGAGCACAATGAGATGATGTGGTTTTCAGCACGCTCCAACTGGGGGCACTTGTATTTGTATGACCTCCAAAGCTCGAAATTAAAAAATCAAATTACCGATGGCGAGTGGCTGGTTTTGCAGGTTCGCCATCAAGACCGACAGGCAAAGACAATATATTTTACCGGAGTGGGGCGAGAACCCGGTGATCCCTATTTCCAATATTTATATAAAGTAAATATGGATGGAACCGGTTTAACTTTACTTACACCGGATAGTGCAAGTCACATAATCAATATTTCTCCGGATGGATCGTACTTTACTGACAGTTACTCAACACCGGTATCTCCTCCGGTGACTGTTTTAAGAGACAAAGAAGGAAAAGTGTTAATGAAATTGGAAGCAGGAAATATTTCCAGATTGCTTGCAACCGGTTGGAAGCCTCCTACTCCGGTTAAAGTAAAAGCCAGAGATGGAGAAACCGATTTATATGGATTGATGTTTACTCCAACCAATCTGGATTCTACAAAAAAATATCCGATTATCAATTACATCTATCCTGGACCTCAGTCCGGTAGTATTCGTAGTAGAAGTTTTATGCCCTCCCGGAGAGATAATCAGGCTATGGCTGACCTGGGTTTTGTGGTAGTTGCTATAGATGCGATGGGAACACCAATGCGATCCAAGTCTTTTCATGAATATTACTACGGCAATATGGGAGACAACGGTCTGCCCGATCAAATTGCCGGAATGCGACAATTAGCTCAAAAATATACATTTATCGACCTGGATCGAGCTGGAATATGGGGGCATTCAGGAGGTGGTTTTGCCTCCACTGATGCTATATTGAGATACCCTGATTTTTTTAAAGTCGCTGTAAGTGGTGCCGGAAATCATGACAATCGCAACTATGAAGATGATTGGGGAGAAAAATGGCAGGGCCTACTAAAAGTTAACGAAGATGGAACTACAAACTATGACAATCAGGCCAATCAACTGCTGGTAGAAAATTTAAAAGGCAAACTCCTGCTGGCTCATGGTACTCTGGATGATAATGTACCGATGTACAACACTTTATTGGTTGCTGATCGATTGATTGAGGCCAACAAGGATTTTGATATGTTGTTATTTCCCAACCGACGTCATGGATTTGCCACCGAACCCTATATGATGCGGAAACGCTGGGATTATTTTGTAGAAAATCTGTTAGGAGCCAAACCACCCAAAGAATATCAATTTAATCTGAAGCCGGTCAGACCTTGATGAGTATTGAGTCATTCCATCCCGCCGGTCGGGATATCAGATACTGCCTAACTGGAATTAGGTTTTATCTTTGTGATTATTTATAAACCAAAAAGAAACCCTACAGACCTTTCCGTCCACTGGTGCCTTAAAGAGCCCTGTATTGAGTTTAGGCGAGTATATTCATTAATCAGTTATTGGTGCCTAGACACCTCATGAAAGATTATAAGATATCCGAATATACTTGTAAGGTTTCTTCAAAAAAATTAATTATGTCAAAGTTACTAAATCCTAATGCAGCCGGAATTGATATTGGATCAAAAATTAATTATGTAGCTGTACCAGAAGATCGTGATGCAGAATCTGTAAGATCATTTGGAACATACACCTGTGAATTAAAGCGCTTAGTTGATTGGCTTATCACCTGTAAGATAGATACAGTAGCCATGGAATCAACAGGTATTTATTGGTATCACTTATTTACAATGTTAGATGATGCTGGGATCGATGTATATTTAGTGAATGCCCATCATATTAAGAAAGTACCCGGTCGAAAATCGGATGTTGTAGATGCCCAATGGATACAAAGACTTCATAGTGCAGGTTTGTTAAATAAGAGTTTTCAGCCCGACAATCTGACACGAAAACTACGGACCATAATGCGTTTGAGAAAAAGCATAATTGAACAAATAGGGACGCAAATACAAAGGCAACAAAAATCATTGGAACAAAGGAATTTGAAATTGCATCAGGTACTTAGTGATATAGATGGTAAAAGCGGCCGCAAAATCATTGAAGCGATTATTGATGGACAAACCGATCCTATAGAATTGTATAGCCATGTAGACAAACGGGTTAAAGCAAGTCGAGCTAATATATTGGCTGCATTAGAAGGTAATTGGCGAGAAGATCAGCTATTTGTGTTGGAAATATCCTATAACCAAATGGTTCACCTAGAAAGTCAGTTGCAATTATGTGATAAAAAAATTGAAAGGATTATTCAGCAATTTCAAACAGGCCCAAAAGATCAATCCATCAAACCAAATCGAAAGGAAAAAAGACAACCAGCTTTTAATGTCAACCAATATTTAGCAAATATATACGGTGTGCAAGTCACCAAGATACCAGGTTTCAAAAACACCACAGCATTAACCGTGCTGGCTGAAATAGGTCCTGATGTTAAGGAAAAATTTCCAACGTTGAAACAGTTTTTATCTTGGTTGAATTTAGTGCCAGATAACGATATCACAGGAGGTAAAATTGTAAAACGCCGAAGAAAGAAAAAACATAATAAAGCTGGTCTAGCTTTTAGGGCATCGTCCAATGCGTTATGGAATGCTAAAAACCCTCTTGGCGATTTAATGCGAAGCAAGAAAGCTCAAAAAGGAGCATCCACCGCCATTATTATTGTGGCTAAAAAATTAGCTAGCATCTTCTACACTATGGTAACTGAAAAAAGAGAATACAATGAAAAATATGTAATGAAAGACAAAGCCAATTACTATCATTCTAAATTGAAAAAACTTCAAAAATCCATGAATGAAGTTCAAAATTATTTGACTGAATATCAATCGATTAGCTAATTTGTTATATGAAAGATATGAGTATTGAGTATTGTGATAATGCCTAAATAAGGTTGCCCGTTTTGAACTTGGTGGTCGGTAATCGGCTTTGCCCATTGAAGCCCTGGGCATAAGTGCGTGATCGGTTGTCTGTGAAATCAGACGGCAGATTTGCGGGTGAATTGCCTTGCCTGCCGAAGCAGTGTGGAGGTTGACATTGCCTGCGAAAGCTTTCCCAGGAATTAGAAGATATCCCGATACCTTTGACACCCTCGAAACCTTTGATACCCTTGAAATAGGTTGTAAGCTGAGAGTCCACAGAGATTTGTAATTCCAAATGCTCGTAATTGACAAATCGTAATTCGTCATTGATAAGGAGTGGGTAAGAATTTAAGAAGTATCAACTGCCCCGGAGGTAACAAAATTTGCAATAGTTGTCACCTATTCATGAGGATAAACTTGCCGTAGGTACTGTAAAGGATATTTATTGGTAACCCGGCTTCAGTTGACAACAAAATATAAACATGATACCCAAACATCAAGTATTATCAATTCTATTTGTCGATATCAGTGGGTATACCATCATGATGGGACAAAATGAGGAGGACGCACTCATTAAGTTAAAACATTTTAAACGTGTAATTAAATCGGAGGTAAACCTCTTCAGGGGCGAAATCAAACAGTTTTATGGGGACGGGTGTCTGATTATTTTTCAAGAAAATAGTGATGCGGTGGACTGTGCTAGAAAATTACAAAAAGCATTTGTACGCCAGCTCCAATTGCCGGTACGAATAGGAATCCATTCAGGAGAAGTAATTGTCGAAGAAGATAATGTCTTTGGAGATGTCGTAAATATCGCATCCAGGATAGAAGCCGCGGCTATACCCGGCTCGGTTTTAATATCCGAAACGATTTATAACCAATTAAAAAGTAGATCAGGATTCCAATTTGTTCCACTGGGGAAATTTTATTTCAAAAATGTAACCAGACCATATAGATTGTTTGCATTGTATGGAGAAGAGTTTTCGGTGCCATCTCCAAGAGCTTTGCAGGGCACGCGATATCCCTATTTGCCGATTGGAAAGAAACCCTTGCGATCCCTTCTGCGTATGGTTATTTCTCAATTTTTAGCGTAGAACCTTCAATAAGTAAGACGGTAATTCTAAAGTTATGATAAATCACTTCATAGTTAAAATCCATAGGTTCGTTTTGCACTTTCGATTTGGTCCTGCTCCGTAGTTTCAGGGTAAAAAACATATTTCGGAGCGATTATGGGCTTAACCTGTTTAACAGTGATTTTTATAATCGTTGCAAATGGAAATTTTCCTTCAGTAATTTGAGCCAATATTTTTTCCATTTTGGAAAATTCCAAATCGGTCTTACCGATAATCTCGGCACTACCTTTAATTTGGAATCCTTTCTGTACCAGGATATCAATAAAACTCAAACAAACATTTTCATTCTGCTTTATATTTCGGATACTTTGAGGTGAGGCTATATTTGCAATAATGATTGCTTCCGTTCCGTAATAGTTGAAAACTTCTTTAGGTGAAACATTCGGAATGTTTTCACTAGATATCGTAGCAAGCCAACAAAGAACACTTTTGTCGATAGATTCCTTAATCTCTTGAGTCAGTTTCATTTTTTCTGCTTTACTTCGCAAATATTCTATATACTTAAGTAATTTTTAGTTTTCCCCGGTCGAATCCATGTTGACATTTTCCGGCAATTTCTTATTTCAGAAGTGAGCGACCATATTTTCTTCTCGATTTGGTATATTCCTATTATCCAAGTGATCCTATATTCATATAACAACTTGAGGTTTTTCTTTTTTCTTAATTTTCACTCATTGGTATTATACATTAAATAATCTCCTACCCATTCTTGATATTTTTTCGATTTAAATTTAAACCAATGCTGACGCACCTCTTCATTATAGTCAACTTCATATTTGAAGTTTTTGAAAGGCTTATTTCGATTCAATGCATAAATTAATCTGTTTTTAATCTGTGAATTCATCACTTCTTCAGTAAAATCCGTCATCATTCTATAAGCTTCCCGAGAAGACGGTTTCTCTATTTTTAAATATTGGTCAATATTTTTTTCAATCTCTTCAAATTCTTCTTCCCATATTTCTGTATCTCCAAAGCTTTGGTCAAAATCAATCATAGTTTTGATTTCCTTAGTTTCTTTATTCACGTAACAAATCATTCCGCATTCAAGATTTTCAGCAATTTCTTTAATTTGTTTTTCTGATAATTTCATATCCAATGCAGTATTTAAAAAAGTAATCTTAAATAAAGATCAATTTACAGAAGTAACTTCTGGTAGATATCATAGTTTTCCTGATCATAGCAGACAAAATATACCTCCTTTATCGTGTTGGATTTGAAGTTGATGACCGAATCAACAGCAACTTTGGCCGCTGTTCGTTTTGGAAATCCATAGATCCCGGTGCTGATGTTTGGAAATGCAATGGAAAGCAATCTATACTCTTCGGCCAGCATTAAACTGTTTTTATAACAATTACTCAATTCTTGCTCCTCTTGTGAGAATCCCCCTTTCCAGACCGGCCCTACCGTGTGGATGATTTTCTTGGCTTTGAGGTTTCCTGCATTGGTGATAACGGCTTTGCCGGTCGGGCATCCTCCTTCAGCCTCCCTAATCCTTTTACATTCTGCGGTGATTTGTAGTCCACCGGCACGATGTATTGCTCCATCTACACCTCCACCACCAAGTAGTAAGTTGTTGGCAGCATTAACTATTGCATCAACCGCCATTACGGTGATATCTCCTTGAACTAGGTGAAGTTTCATAGTTCCATTTTCAATAATTAACCGCCTTTTCCAACATGGATTTATCTCCGGTCAATTCCCAATAAATCAATGAGACGGGGATCACACCACACCCATTCAGATCATCCATAAATTTATAAAGACTAAAATTTCCTGCTCGTTGCCGTGCATATTCAGCAATCAGTTTTTCGATTTCAATTTTTCCAATCACGTAACTGGTACCATAAGCTGGTTGTTGTAGATAGAATTGTTCTTCATGTTGAATAGTACTGCCATCAGCAGGTAATAATTCCCAGGGAGTCCATTTGGAGGCAAACTCAGTGGCCTGTTGCAAATCCATTTCCAGACCATGCTGATAAAGTCCGCCCAAAGCCCTTGCTGCTCTCTGTGCCAATAAGATCCAGATAAGTTCTTTACTCCGGGGACGATCTTTGAATAATCCCGCGTGCATCATCATTTCTTCCATTCCAGTAGCGACTCCCTCAGCTCGGCCATCAAAAATATTGTATAACAACGGTGTATTCCTGATCAAACTTACATGGGGTTCTTCACGCATTCGTGCCAGATCTATCCAATGGTAATCGTGGGTTCGCATAACGATCGGATCGCGATAAGATATCTCTGAGAAAAACCCTCGCAATCCCTCAAGAGGCGTAAATTTTCCTACTCTGGCCCGAAATGCTGCTTCCATATAATCCCTAATAGGCAGTATTTCCTCTTCTTTTAGGAATTCCTGATATTCGGTAACCGCTGCATTAAATAGTCTGTCATAATCTGTAGCGTTGTCGATTTTTGTAAGCCTGGGTAAGTGGCGATTGCGATTTTCTTCGAGTCTAAGCGCGGTATGAGATCTGACCAATTCGCGTTTGATGATCAGTTCCTGCTCTTCCCAGCTGTAGGGGAGCAGGTGTACTTTTTGTAAATTCCAGGAATAGTTTTCTTTCCCTACTCCGGATGTTCCGGTTTTTTGAGGCGATTTACTTTCCAGCCATTCGGCAAATTCATCAGAGGCCAATGCGGCTGTACGCGAAGCCTTGGCTAATTCGGGGTTTATACCTTCGATTTTTTGAGCAAATGAAGTCATATCTTCACTTTGCTCTCGAATACTGCGCGCTCCGGTTACCCACAGGTCTTTTGCATTTCCGGTGAGGTTCACTTTGGCCTGCTCAAATACTATTGGTGCTTTTAGCATCCTTTGAGTAATTTCTGCAGCGTCTTGAGGAGACAATGGTTGCCTATAGTTCGGGAGTTCGATGGTGCCATGAATATTTGGGCCTTCTCTTTCAGGAACATCAGAAGGGTAGGAGAAAAACCAGGTGTAAAAAGCCGGATCTCTTTCCCAGGGGCGTTTCACCCGGTGATCAAATTCCAAACCATTCATTTCAGCCCAGATCAAGTACCAATCCACCTGATTGGCTATCGTCCATCCTGCGGTATCAAATGCATTTAGTTTGTCTTTCCAATTGGCTAATTCGGCGTACTGCTGGTCCATTGCCGGCTTGGAATAGTCAGGTATTCCATCAATCATTTCGGGATGCTGAAATTCTCGCCATTCCTGAAAAAAATTGATCAGGTCGGAATAGTCAGAAGTGCTTTGTGCGGCATGTAAGTTCCCCAGCGACTTATTCCCCTGATCATTTGGGGTGCATTTAATAAGAACAAAAAGTAAAAGTGCAAATCCAAGTCGATGCAATATCTCGTGAGCCATTCTGGTGATAATTTTATAAATATCAATTTACGCAATTAAATGGACTTTCACAGAGCTGATGGTCGTGAATAAAATATGTACTAAAATTTCATCCCCATCAAAAAAATGTGAAGATCTTGTAACCAAATCCGGAAAAATAAAGTCTAATTGTGGGGAAAAAGATCTCATGGTAATTCATTCAATTAAGTTTCTTAACAACGAAGTGATTTAAAAACAAATTGTTAATTGATTTGCATGCCATTGATTCTCAATACGTCAGCTTTTTCTCGATCCATAACTGTGGCTATGAATCTCAAAAAGAGCTTCGTCTTGAAAATCAAGCGCATACAACTCATTTTAACATCTGTTATTAAATCACTTCAACTTCAATAATTAAATTCATCTATAAAACCTAATCCTGACTTCTATGATACGTAATTACCTGACTTCTGCCTGGCGCAACCTTAAGAAAAATAGGGGCTACACTCTAATTAATCTCCTCGGACTTGCACTGGGCATGGCCTGTGCAATGTTGATCATGATCTATGTGCAACATGAAACCAGTTATGATAAATTTCATCCCCACCGAAATGCTATTTATCTGATTGATATTCAGGTGACCAATCCCCAAAGTAAGGCAGTTCAGCGGAGAGCGATTGGTCCTTACCGGTTGGCTGAGGAACTTAAGATTGACTTCCCCGACTTTGAACACCTCATCAGGTTTGTACCGCAAGGTCGGGAAGCGGTGAATTACAATGATCAATTGTACTTGGAGGAAAATTTGGCATTTGCTGATGATGCCGTATTTAATATATTTCATTTTCCCTTAATAACCGGTAATCCGGAAAGTGTATTGACGGATCCGTTTAGCTTAGTTATGAGCCAGTCCACTGCGCAAAAATATTTTGGTCAAGATAATCCGATCGGCAAAGTGGTACAAATACGCGATCAGGACTTTGTAGTAAAAGGCATCATGAATGACATACCTGAGAATTCACAATTCCAATTTGACATCCTGGTGTCGATAAACTGTGCACCACAGATTTTCTCGCGGATCGTATTGGAAAACTGGGGAGAAGGATCGTCCGTTACCTTTGCCAGGTTACCTGAAGGCAAATCTCCGGAAGATTATCGCGAACGTCTAGCTGGATTCACGGGAGAGAAGTTGGAAGCATGGAGTGCATTTACACCGGTTCTTAATTTGACGCCATTACCCAAATTGTATTTGCATAGTAAGAATATTAGTGGATGGGCTCCCGGTGGAGATATCACTTACGTCATTGCCTTCTCATTCATAGCTTTCTTTATTTTGCTTATCGCCTGTATTAATTTTATGAATTTGGCTACCGCGCGAAGCAGTCTAAGGGCGAGAGAAGTTGGATTGCGTAAAGTCGTTGGGGCCAAACGCTCACAATTGATTGGACAGTTTCTGAGTGAAAGCATGATTCTGGCTCTGGTTTCCCTCTTGATTGCAATTGGGATTGTGTGGAGTGCTATGCCGTTTTTTAATCAATTGGCGAATAAGGAATTATCCCTTAATCTATTCAGCAATTGGCCAATGCTGGCCGGAATGGTCGGGATCACTTTGTTTGTTGGTATTGGGGCAGGAAGTTACCCGGCTTTTTTATTATCCGGATTTCAACCGGTTAATGTATTAGCCAATAAAATTGGTCGCAGTTTTAAGGGGGCCTCATTAAGAAAAGTATTGGTGGTGTTTCAATTTGCAACATCCATTTTTTTGTTGATTGTGACTATAGTAGTCTATAATCAATTGGATTATTGCAATAATCTTGATCTTGGTTATGATAGAGAAAATTTAGTAGTTTTTGGAACACCAACGGATATGCGGGGTAGTTATGAACAGTTCCGCGCACAATTAATGTCCAATCCAAAAATTATCAATGCAGGGCCTTCTTCGCGCGTCCCTCCCGGCAGACTTAGTAGTTCGTTAAGAGCCCGTCCCGAAGGAGTTCCCGAGGATCAACAAAGAGGAATGCAAACCGTGTGGACTGATTATAGCTTTATTGAAACGATGGGATTCGAATTGGCTTCAGGAAGAAGTTTTAGCCGGGAATATCCGTCCGATGCGCAAAGTGCATTCATCTTGAATGAAGAAGCTGTAAAGCAAATTGGATGGACTAATGAATCGGCTATTGGCAAGGGATTTGGAAGTTCTGAAATCAAGGATTGGAACGAAGGTCAATGGCAACCTAGGGATGGAAAGGTCATCGGAGTACTCAAAGATTTTTATTTTGAGTCTTTAAAGCAAAAAATTGTACCGACGGTTTACTTCATTGCACCCTATATGGCATGGAATTATGTCGTGAGAATTCAGCCGCAGGATATCCCGGGTACCATTGATTTTATTGAAGAGGTCTGGGATCGGTTCAACGAAGGAGCACCCTTCGAATATACTTTTGTGGATGAAAGTTTTGCTCAATTGTATGATACTGAACAAAGACAGGGAAGGATATTCACAGTGTTTGCTATTTTGGCCATCTTTATCGCTTGTCTCGGATTAATAGGATTAGCTGCTTTCTCCGCTGAACGCAAGAAAAAAGAAGTGGGAATCCGAAAAGTATTGGGAGCGACACCACAGAGTTTGATTTTTTTACTTTCTAAAGAGTTTACCATTCTGGTGGTAGTCGCTTTTGTCATTGCAGCACCAATTGCCTGGTATATCATGCAGGGCTGGTTACAAGATTTTGTTTACCGTATTTCAATACCTTGGTTTGTATTTATTTTTGCAGGAGGTGTTGCCTTATTTATTGCCTGGATTACCGTTGGATACCAAACCTTAAAAACAGCCTATTTAAATCCCGTCAAGTCGATCAGAAGTGATTAAAAAGACTAGAAGTCGGCATAATAGTCTTTGAGATACCGGGTAACTTGACTGAAGATGGGTTTAGTGAATTCGACAAAGAGATCCTGAGGTGGTGGATCAGGTAGCCGTTTGTTACGCTTGATTAATTCTTTATCGTCTTTGGTTAAGGCACGCTTGTCTCCATTAAAGAATCCCCATTGATCAGTATACGAATAAGTGCCGGGAAATTTTCGTTGGGTAAGGGTGGCTTTAGTTGATAGGTCTTGAATATTCAGATTCAATTGACCACTAGATTTTATGGTACGGACAAACTTATGAACTTTAGCCTTTACGGTAGCATAGGTATTCACCGTGGTATCCTTTACCGTAGCCGTTCCCACTACCACGCTATCTTTACTTCTCTCCAGTACGGTTTCCTTTTCGTAACCTTGTCCCACGACAAAATCATCAAAGGCCAGAGTTAAGCGATGATTGGGTTTGATGCGGTTTTGTTTAACTTCTTTGCTAGTGACGAATTGTACGAAGGGATTGGGAGTTTCGTTTCTGACAAACTCCACAATTTGGTTTTCGAAAAACTGGCTACTTAGTTCAAATGTTCTCAAATGTGAAGGAATGGGCATGACCTCAATATATATGGTGGCTAACTTTTGGGCTTCATACATTAGATCCTCGGCATCACCACGTTGGGGATCCAATTCATACACTCGAAAAAAATGATCATAGGCCAGCTTTGCATTTTCCCGGTAACCCTTAGCTAGCTCAGCTTTACCCAAATCAAAACGAACTTTGATAATTTGTTGTTTGGTAGATTCCAATTCAGAGCTATAGTTCTTAGCCATTACTACACTTTGTGCAGCAGGGGTCCTTTGAACTTCCTGATGAATGTCCTGTAAGGTTTCATACATTCCGTAAATGTCTTCCCAGCGCATTGGATCATTACTAAGCGACAGTTGATTGATATTACTCTCATAAAATCTGGTTAGGGTAGGGTAGGCCTGCTGCAACGCTTCCCTGGCCCGGTTGTTATTCGGAGCTTTTTTCAACCGGTCCAGAGCTTCATATACGGCATCTTCATAATTGCCCTTTTGATAAGCTTTTTTTCCGGATTTACATCCAATAGATAGGATGAAACAACTTATTAAAAACAGTATAGGAAAATTGGTTTTCATATGGGAAGATTTCGATTATTCTAATAAATATAGTGCATCTCAAGGATTGACACAAATCCTGGGACTGTTCACCTGCATTATGATTTGATCGAGTAAAGTAAAGGTTGATATCGAGTATTTCCATTTTCGTTAATAATGAAACTACTCAAATAGCCAGGAATCAACTTTCCAAAATTTTGGATGAGACATCCAAAATTCCAACAAAAAAAGTGGACATCATTTCTCCCGTGGAGGAGTAGAAATCATTATATGCGCGCGATGTGTGCCAGGATCCATGATCCAGGGGCCTCCTTTGACGACCGGTTTGATGGGTAGGCCGGTGCTTTCGGCTGTAGCCCAGGGAATATACACAACGTAACGATAATTGGCATCAGTTATCTTTCCGGTAGCCGGATCGTATTTTCCATTGGGCCCTTCCAACAGATGCAAGGTTGTAGGCTGTTCCGGCATTTTAAGTGCTCCGCTTTTTGCTTCCTTTTCACGAATATCAAATATTTCGGTGAAAGTATTGCCCTCTGCTTTAAGAACTCTTCCTCTTGCCATGAATGGTTCTAAATCTTTGTGATAGCAAACCACTTGAAATCCATTGTGGGTAGGGTCATCTGACAGACAAATCTGATTGTTTGATCCTTCGCGTAATTTGACTAATTCACCTTTTTGATTATATCCAAAAACAGTAGCGCCGTCGCGATCTTCTTCCGGGGCTGCCAATAAAGCCGAAGCAATTTGATCTTCTTTGTTCGGAATATTGTCCTGAGCACAACTACTCAGGTGCCAGGTGGAAAGAGTAAGAAATAAGACTAAATATTTCATCGTTATTTTAGGCATTTTGAAAGATAATATTTTTAACTATTTGATAATGAGAGCAATATACAAAATACATTACAATTTTCTAATTTTAGGAGGAAGTGCGCAGTGACCCTATTAAATGAAATCTCAAAATAATTGGCCTTATAAAAGTGGTTGATATTTTGGTTTCCATAACCGATCATAAGTAAGCCCTACGCGGTATAACATACTAAGTCCTGGTCTTTTATTGATGTCCAATTTCCCTCTAAAGATAAAAAAGTCGGCAGTAAAGGTCATTGAAATATCGCCAAACAGAGGGATCTGAAGTTCATGAATGGAATTAATCTTAAAAGACAATTCTCTGGCCGTATCATCTTTTGACGGGAGATGATAATTGATGTTGTGGGTTAGATTATAAATTACCTTCCAACCTAAATCTAATGGAAATCGTCCTCTCGAATGGTATTGAAATCCATATTGGTCGTGCTTGCTGGCAAAGTCATTTTCAGCTGTAAAGGCCAATTCTCTGCGTGGCCATTTGGCTGTAGGTTTTTTATTAATACCAACAACAGCTCTGAGGGTTCTTTGTTTTTGATTTTTGTTTCCGGTTTTTTTATTTACCGTAGCGGTGAATTCTGAATCGTATTCCATCCGGGCCAAGGGTTGGAACTTAAAATTGCGTTTTCCTTTAAACCGGTGGGTCAGATTAATCAGAATATCATCAAGACTTTCCGATATTTGTTTTTCACCACCATTCTTTTCGGCACTTTGCTTCGCAAATCCAAACTTGACACCTAAGTCCCAGGCTGCCTTTGGTGCATCATAGGTCATAATAAATTTACCATTTATACCGAGTACAAAAGAATTATCTGCTCCGATTCGGCTTTCAGGAACGGATTCATATCCCGTACCTTTGTAGCTTCTGCTGAGGGTGGACCAAAGAGAGGGTTTAAAAAAGTTGAATGAAAAAAGTCTTTCAAATGGGGCTTCCGGAGAAAGTAGTTCTGCGATTTTTGCATGATATGTCTTCCCTTTTCCCTGAGATCGGATTCGTTTTAGTTCATGTAGAATATAATCCCTCAGTTTGATCGAACTTCCCTGAAATTTATTATTTTCTAAGGTGCCATTAGGGCGGATCAAAAACTTCGTATCGACACGCACTGCATTTCGGAAAAAAGGCTTGAAAATACCGTTGTAAATCACATTGGTGGTAGCAACCCGGTAATAGGCATTGGGTAACACTGACCTGCCCAAGACTTTACCCCCTACTATACCATTGGTGATTAGCTTTCGACCTTCACCACTTCCTAACAAGCGTAACAAATCCCTACCTTTCAGGTCACAATGGAGTATTTCATCTTCGGTCCATAACCAGGAACGGACTTCTCGCTCGTGTAATTTACCAATTTGTGGAAGGAAACTTGGTAATGGTCTGATCACAGATACCTCAGCAGGGCCATTTTCACGAATAATCCTGGCTAAAAACTTTTCCCAAAGGTTTTTGGAAACTCGTCCTTGACGGGTTACATCATCGATGTTCTGTAATTTAGGATTGATGGCAAGAACATCAGCAAAGTCCGGAAAGTATAAATCCCCTTTCGGAATCTTGTTGGCAGGGATCTTATCATCAAGATATCCGGTCAGTGAGGTATCACCAGGGATTTGATCATTTACCGGATGAAGTTGGTGCCTGATATTGGCCAAATACAATTCTTCATTTCGTCCTGGTACCAGGGTCAGATCCAGTTGACCAACGGCAATACCATAATCGTAATTATGTGCTTTTAGATATGGTCTAAAAAAGCGATTGGCACCGCCATTGTTAATTTCCATATTTATTTGATCTTCATAGGGTATTCCCTGGCTATACCAATCCGCTATTATGATATGGATCCCTTTTACTTGCTCAGATAGTCGGGCATTATCGGATGGAGACATATTGGTAAATGCTACGATCAGATTTACTCCGGCTCGATTAAGTTTTTTTATTTCATTTATAGCAGCGGTAAAAGGATCCAACAATTTAATGTTTTTGAGGACAGATCCCGCCAAATTAACTTTCAGCAGGGGGTCGACCAATCCAAGAATTCCAATTTTGGTGGAGTCAATTTTTACAATTTTATGCTTCTTGGTCAGGTCAGGGATATCCGTATCGATATTAGTGGCGATAAATTCCAGAGATGGGTACAATTCCAATAGATTTTTTAAAGAATTACCACCCATACTCAATTCAAATTCGTAAGGAACCACCAATTGATAGTCCAAATAATCTAAACCGGCAAAATCTACAATGGCTCTCTCGATCTGCGAGATGTTGAAATCCCCATTTCGATGCCCCATGTCAACCAATATCGTGGTGTCCGTGTTAGATTCAGACCTTAACTTTTGGATAACTGTAGATCGCGATTCAATCGCTCCAAAATTATAGGGCAATTCAAAGAGCCGGCTGGTTTTTCCAAAATCCACCCTGTTGACCTCTCCTATCTTCCAATGTTCGATGGATGAGGGCCAGATTGGATTTTGTTCCACCACGATCAGAGCTTCTGTCTTTTTTAAAATTTCCGTTCGGAATATCCGCACCCGTGCCGATCTGAAATCGGGATAATCTTCTTTTACTCCCGGGTGTGCCCGTATCATTTCCAACATGTCCTGTTTTCCTCTATTCGGATCTTGAAATAAGAGGACATGGTCAGAACGGATCGCTTCAATATTTCCTAAATCCTCCCATTGCGGCCTATTGACAAGGATGAGTTCCAGTTCATTCTCAGCAGGTTCTCGGGAAGGCATAAAAATAGTTACTCCTTTTGATCTCCAGCAGGCATGGCTGACCAGTTCAAACCCAATAGAGTCACGAATAGCCATTTCTGTTAATAGTTCATGTTCTTTTTGAAAACGGATGTTTCCTAAAGCTCCCAGACTTTTACCGCTGTATATGAAGGAGACTTTTTTACGTGGATAGGATAAATTCGTTTGACTGAATATTGAATCTGCAAATGTCAGCAAAAGGACAATGAAACTTAATTTATATATGCCTCGGATAGGATGTGGTTTCATGGGAATGATTGCCTTAGAATGCACAAATCTATAAAATAACCTGGTCAGGAAATAATTTCTGATTGTAGATATACTTAAAACCTGGCTGACAGTGCGGACTAATTCTTAATCGAATCCAGGATGAAGTTAAGTTTAAAAAGGATTTGAGAGTTGGGGATTTTGAACATATGATGTATCTGTAAGAGTATGAAGAAATGCGATCAGATCACTTTTTTCCTGTTCTGATAATTTAATTCCGCCCTGATGGACAAATTTCATAAGGGGATCGATTGTTTCTGAAAATTGAATGCCGGACGAATAAAAATCGACCACTTCTTTCAAAGTTTGATAACGGCCATCATGCATATAAGGCCCCGTCAGCGCGATATTTCGCAGGGTAGGGGTCTTAAATTTTCCCAGGTCATGAGATTGTCCGGTAATTTTTCCATATCCCGATTCCGGACTGGCATCGAGACCATTATTGTGCATCAGATTGTCAGAAAACAAAATTCCGCCATGGCAGTGAAAACAATCTCCACGCTCGGTAAAGAATATGTCAAAACCATTAAATTCAGCGTCAGTAAAAAAGATACCCGGCTCTTTGTTTATGACTTTGTCATACTTCGATTTATCGGATATCATGGTCCTCTGAAATTGGGCCAGAGCGTAAGCAGCTTTGTCTTGAGTAATCTCTTTCTCTCCAAATGCTTCAAAGAATAACTTCGGATATTCCGGTTGTTTTTGTAATCTTTCCACATCGGTATTGAAGAAAATGCTTACTTCAAACTTCATAATATCCTCTAAAGAGCCCTGGATCTTTCCATCCCATAAAAACTTTGAATTCCACCCTAAATTAAGATGGGGAAGAATATCTCCGTCTGAAGTAAATGAGTTTTCCTGTAAATGACAATCGGCACAAGAATGAAGACCATCAGGATGCAATTGATTATCGTAATATAGCATCCTACCTAATCGAATCCCTTCCTCCGTCGTCGGATTGTCTTCCGGAATTTCCAAAATTGGAAATTGTGAAGAATATTTAATCTCATAAGGGGTGGGATCGTATACGTAATTCTCGTCAGGAGACGTGGGATCTTTACTACAATAGGAGCAAAATAATGCAATACCCGCAATGATAATAAGCAAATTGGATCCTGATGTTTTCATTTTCAAACGTATCTATTATTGTTTATCGACTGAAGCGATTCTGAAAGCCGTTGTCCCATTAGCTTTTAAGATCTCTTGTGCAGCCTGATTGGCCATAATCATGGGTCCGAAAGTCTCAAAATCATAGATTTGAGGATTGCGCATCCATTCGTTAAGGTCCATCATAAGATTGATTTCCCAATTACCACCGGTCAACTCCAAATTATTAAGTGGAAGTGAGATATCAATATAATTCTGGTTGCCTTTGGTCGCCCCCGTATGTAAATTGAAGTTTTTGATAACTCCGGAATCCAGCGAGTCGTACTTACCTTCAAACTTCATATAATGGTATCCTTGATCACCTGGGATAGGCCATTCCATATTGATATTGGTAGTTGTATTTGGTAATCCCCCATCTACATTAAGTGTTTCATCCAGTCCGTACACAAAATTCAAATGGGTATATTTACCTTCTGGAATATTATTATAACGAATTCGATCCGTTTCCGGTACTTCAACATCGCGGTAATGAACTCCGGGTAAAGAAACAACGGTGCCATCATCTCGCAGCAATTCCATATTGGAAAGGTAAAACTTTAATCTGGACACACTGAAGGGATGTCCCGCCGGAGATTGATAGTCAAATTGATTAAACACCAGATCTTTTCCGTCCACTTCATGTTGGAAGACCAGAGAAACTTGGTTGTCCATAGTATCTTTCTGGCATCCTGTTATAAGAACAACAAGCCCCAACAAACTTAAAAAAACAACATAGCTCATCAAATTCTTCATTTCTAAAATTTTTAGTTTACAAAATTCATGACCATAAATTGTTCAATATAGCTTGAAAGAAAGGCCCACCAGGTTGGTGAAGTCTAAATACTTCGTTGTCTAATTTGTAGAGTACAAATATAAAGCCCAATTATACCATTTGTCGATGATCTTGGTCAATTTTCAGGCATCGGTTTAACTCTAGGAATTCAACACCAAATAGACCTTGTTGTTTTTTAAAATAATGTTATTATAACTACGAATGGTGTATGACTATTGTTTAGAAGTTGTTAAGTTAATTGTTAACCATTTGAGTGAGTCTTCCAGTTTAAGAAATTCAGGTTATTCCATTTTTTGATTACGGATTCTATGAAAACTGCGATATCCATACAAAGCCACTATTACAAAGCAAATCAATGGTAATATAAATGAAAAGTTGACTTCCGGGACTCCCAGCACCCTGACATCTGCATATCCTTTTCCTCCCCAGTCTAATATCATCCCTTGGAGGTAAGGCATGAAGGCTCCTCCAACTATGGCCATTACCAAGAAAGCAGAGGCAAATTTAGCATCGTCTCCCAATCCTTCCAACGCAATTCCATAAATCGTCGGAAACATCAGTGACATGCAAAAAGAAATTCCTACTAAGCAATACAATCCAACCATACCCTGAATGAATATGGTCCCTAATGTAAGTGCGATTGCACCCATTGCCAGATACATCATCAGCATTCCCGAATTGACATATCGCAGCAACCAGGTACAAACCCAACGCCCAATTAAGAATACAATAAGGGCTGTCATAGCATAATAAACTGCTGTCTGGTTGTCAATTCCAAGCGTTTCGGCATATTGATAAATATAAGTCCAACACATGATTTGAGCACCTACATAAAACATTTGTGCCAGGACTCCCTCTCGGAATCTTTTTATTCCAAAGATCCTCCTTAAAGATTTAGGTATGTTTAATGAGTTGCCATTTTCTCTTTTTTCTGGCATTTTTACTAATGCGATGAGCACGAGCATAACCAGAACAAATAAGCCAAGGGCCACATAGGGATCACGAATAACCATTAAATCGGAAGTTCGAATCGTCGCCTTTGCCCCTTCGGATAAGGTATCGTATATCACATTTCCCTGAGCATCCAGATCATCGGATTGTAAAGCCCCCAGGATAAACATTTGTGCTACAAATAATCCGGATAAAGCTCCAATAGGATTAAAAGCTTGTGCTAGATTTAATCTTTGGGTGGCTGTTTCTTCTGCGCCCATAGACAGTATATAAGGATTGGCAGTGGTTTCAAGGAATGCCAATCCAAAGGTTAAAATATAAAGGGCAGCCAAAAAGAATCCGAATTGCTCAAAGGCTGCAGCGGGGTAAAAGAGCAAAGCTCCGATAGCATAAAGTCCCAGTCCTACCAAAATTCCTTTTTTGTACGAAAACTTTTTAATAAATATAGCTGCTGGAAGCGCCATCGTGAAGTATCCCCCATAAAAAGCAGCCTGAACCCAGGATGCTTGTTTATTGTTAAGCTCCAATACCTTTTTAAAGGCTGAAACCATCGGGTTGGTAATGTCGTTTGCAAACCCCCAAAGGGCAAATAGGGAGGTGATCAGAATAAAAGGTATCAAAATTTCTTTGGCGACTACAGGAGCTTTTTTCATCGTTCAGGAGCGAAATTTATTTAAGTTAATTGGTTGAATTTATTTAAGATTGGTTAGTTCGTCACAGATATAAACAGGGAAGATAGTAATTCTTATAAAAATTCCAATACTGAAATCCGACTCTGTTGTAATGTGGATTCTGGTTAGTTAAACGAAATAATTGCAAGTTTTGCAAAGAGTCTACTGTCATCTTCATTATACAATGTTGCTGATTGACCTGATTGGGAATTGAGCACAAACTATGATAAAGGGACATATATCAGATCAAATAGGCTTTTGTTAAACAATAGAAATAATAACTTTGCGTTTCACAAAACTAAAAATCTAAATGGTCATGAAAAAATTATGGATTTTACTTACACTGCCATTATTTGTTTTGGCGTGCGCAAATAATGATTCTCAAACAGACGATCAGGATAGTGAGAAAGAATCACAGGTTCAAAAAACATACACTCTAATCCCCTTTTCTGCTTCTCCTGAGTATCCGGATGCTGCCATAGAATCCATGGATTACGAAAACGGAGCTTTTACATTTTCTTTGTCAGGGGAGAGTTATAAATTAGGTGAGCAAACTGCTGATGCTCCACAAAAGATGTGTGCCAATTCCGGGAAAGGACAACACATCCACCTGATCGTGGATAATGGGCCATATGCGGCAAAATATGCAGCCGAATTCGATCATGAAGTAGCGGAGGGAGCGCATTTTATCCTGGCATTTTTATCCCGGTCATACCATGAAAGTATTAAGACTGCCAAGGCACACACCGCGGTTAAGGTAAATATTGCCGATCATATGATTGCCGAAAGTGAAACCATCGAGGAGCCGATGTTGTTTTACAGCCGACCAAAAGGAACCTATGTTGGAAATGCAGATACCAAGAAGGTGATGTTGGATTTTTATTTGGTTAATGTTGAATTGGGAGAAGGGTATCAAGTAAAGGCTGATATTAATGGAGAAGTACATATGATTGATCAATGGCAACCCTACTATATAGAAGGATTGCCTATGGGTGAAAATACCATAACGTTGACCTTGGTAGACGCCGGAGGAAATCAGGTAGAGGCACCTTTAAACCCGGTTTCGAGGACATTTACGTTAAAAGAAGATCCGGCGGAGTAAAAAAAATGAATTTATTGTGATTAATAGTGGAAGCAATGTTTATTTTTGCATTCGCTTAAAAGTAAGTTTTGAAAGACAGCGAGATTTATAGATTTTTTGAGGCGTATGATCTGGAAGATTGAAACTCAGTTTTTCATTGAGTAATAATATAGATTACATTTAAAATGGTGGTTGTAGCCCCAAAAAATTAGGATTTTTGCAAATTCATAATTTTTCGAGGATGCTCGATCCTGTAGATCGGTACTCAGTCACTTAGTTGATGTAATAAAGATTACGCTCAACATAAACAACAAAAATGGTGGTTGTAGCTCAGTTGGTTAGAGCGCTGGATTGTGGTTCCAGAGGTCGCGGGTTCGAATCCCGTCTTCCACCCTACTGACGCTCCCGTTGGTCGGTCAGCATGGCTGGGCGACGAATGGGTTAGCGGACCAGGTACTGACAAGCGTAGCTTCGTCATGTAAGTCGTGCTAACATGTGAGCGAAGTGAGCATCGTCAGTACTCAACTTTCCCTCAACCAATCTTTTTCATTTTACGCATCAAATTTAAATTTACATGGTAATTTCTGCATATTCAATGAACATCCACTATTGCCATACTACGTCTTCATTGTTGACAAATGTTTCTTCGACCTAGCCCATAAAAACCAGCACTTTTCACTCAGAAAACTGATGGTAGAATAGTAGACTTGTTTTATACAACAAATTTGGTCTTAGAAATTCTGATCATGGTTCGTTCGTCATGGATATACTGAGCATTATTTGTTGATCTCTTGCCTTATTATATCTAAAACCTCCAATGCCTTTTCAGCAGCACCATAAAATTCTCCTTTGCTTGATTTTAGCCATACATGACGCCAAGTTGCCAGTCCAATGAATTTCTTATCGATCAAAAGTGTTCTAAAATCTTGTAGTTCGCTATCATTGATGGAAGAATTAAAATAAGTGTTGACATAGCTGTCATTTACAATCCGACCTATGTTCTGACCAAGTACTGATGACATGACTGGTATAATCTCTCTATTTACTAGTTCGCGCATTAAAACTTCATTATCGGTTGTTTCATCCATTATTGTAGACCATCCTGAAAGCATTTCTCTAAGACTATCATTTTGTATCAATTCCAATCTTCCTGATTCCATCATAGCTTCCAGGACACCGCTTCCTGGATCAAATGTGCCAGCCCATTTAATAGCATAAAATGCTTCTAAGATGGATTTCGAAGAAAACTCATTTCGTCTGATTGTAGGATAAAGCACCCTTGAAGCATATAACTCGAGAGAGTCATTTATAACAGCCCGACCTAGTAATCCTCTATGCAAAAACTCAAATTGATTCTCTAAACCCAAAAGCAATTCATGTTCTTCATTTCGACTCTTTCTATCCTCATTCCAATTATTAACCTGTAAAGCCAGCAGAATCCCAATCGTTACTAGTAATATCTCACCTATGGCATAAAGAAGGTACTTTCTTGCTGAACCAGAATTAATAAGTTTACGTCGTATTCTTCTTAAAAAGAGAAGCATTCAATAAAGATAACTATTGAGAATTAGTTATCAAGATTCATTTTGGATAAGCCTGGTTCGCCCATGGGAAGGCATACTTTATGTCTCACAGTGAAATTGCCTAAGTGTGATTGAAATATTGATTAAATTACAGATTAATATTGTGCAAATAAACGCTTTTACAGCTTCCTCAAATGTTAGTAATGTTGAAACTTTGTGTATTCTGAAAGAAATATTATGAAATATAAATTGGTTTTTCTGCTTGGTTTTGTATTCTTTTCACTGTTTGCTCAAAGAATAAAGGTCATTGCTTATAACTTAGAATTTGCAAAAAATACTACTCCAACACATACTGTCAATGATTCACTTCATGGCATCTGGTGAATATATCAATCAGGAATCTAGTCCTCTATCTTACCGAAGCTATGAGATTTTTTCTCATCAGGTGTGGTAAGCTCGAATGTATTCCATTTAGATTGCTCAAAGAGAAAAGAGGTCAAATATTTTTCCTTTATTATTTCAATGTGCTTGTGAAAATTATCTTTCAAGGATTAGTAAGAATATTCTTCTTAAATTACCTAATTCGATTAGTTGCGATGATGAAATTAATTTTGCCCGTTTTAAAATGCACTGACAAATAATAAAATGCCAATTATTCTTCCACCGATCACTCGACGTCAATTTATTAAAGGTTCGATTGCTTTGGGCAGCAGTACCCTATTTGTCCCTTATGCTTTGGGGATCTCGGAATACGAAGGTGTCGAGCTAGACCAAACCCGGGTGGCACTGCTTGCGGATACGCATATCAGTTCCGATCCCACTCGTGTCATCCCGGGTACCAAGTGGCCCGGTTCGCCCGTCAAGGAGGGCGAGCATGAAAGCGTGAATATGGCAAAATGTCTTGCAACAGTGGCCAAGAGCTTAATCGCGCTAAATCCACGGCCGGCTCACATGATAGTTAATGGTGACTGCGCTCTGAGCAATGGCAATGAAGACGAGTATAAACAGTTTCTCAAACTTGTGGAGCCTATTCGAAGAGCAGGTATTATCGTTCATGTGACAATCGGAAATCACGACAATCGCAAGAACATGTGGAAATTACTCCCGTTTCTGAAGAAGGAAGAAATCGGCCTTCACGTAAATGTACTTAAACTACCGTATGCCAATCTTATCCTATTGGATTCAGGAAATGGAGTCTTGGGAGAAAAACAGTTGAACTGGCTCTCCCGTCAACTCGACGAAAATCCAGACCAGCCTGCCCTTATTCTTAGTCACTACAACCCATTCCCCAACCGTGGTGTCCGTCCCATTGAAGGTATGCGTGATGGGGAGTTCTTGTTGAAAATTATGGCTGA
Organism: Saprospiraceae bacterium; assembly: GCA_965223405.1. Taxonomy (GTDB): domain Bacteria; phylum Bacteroidota; class Bacteroidia; order Chitinophagales; family Saprospiraceae; genus CBDCWO01. The sequence continues at coordinate 6,908,843 of CBDCWO010000006.1, read as the reverse complement.
ACGAAAAAATGCCAAGGCCTATTTCTATGGCCATACGCATGAGTGGCAGCATGATCTTCAAGACCATTTCTATCTCATAAACCAACCAGCTGTCAGCTACTATTTCGGAAAAGGACAAGCACATGGCTGGGTCGATATGAAGCTTACTGAAATGTCCGCTAATCTGGAGTTACATTGCATTAATCCTAAGCACAAACAGCATCGTGATAGGATTCAGATCAGTTTGTACGACTGGAAAAAATAGATATCCTTAGTATAATTGGGATTGTACTTAATCAAGGTTTGGCCATGTTAAACTGCACTTTTTTAGTCCATTATATTGTCTACCAAATAGATCAAATCACCATACGCAGTATCTCCCCCATAGTATAAAACAAATATCACTTCATAATTTCTCACATAGTCTTACCTATTGTTACATGCAATTCCTTCAACAAGTGAAGCTTAACCTTTTTGTCCTTTCGATCTGTACCGGATTCTAAAAATGAAACATTGACAAAATATGGGAAAGCCGGCAAAACCCAATCAGAAGAATTTTATTATCAGATCAGACTTTAATTATAAACAAGAATCCCATTCTAAGTAAGATATTTTTCAGAAAACAAAACAACAAGCAGTTTGCAGTTAACTGGGGAGTTTGGTTGGGCTGAACTTAAATCACTATTTTTACCATAGGAGAAACAAAATTCCGAATTTTAGTAATAATCTTTTGATTTGATGATGATCGTATCTGTAATTCCAAGTACTATCAGGGTCGGTTTTTTCAGCCTGATTTTCATTTTAGTAGGTTCATCATCCAATTCTCAGGATAAGTCTCTACTTTTCCAGCATCAGTCCAAATATTTCTCACAAATTGGGGGTATTATCTACGGAATTGAACAAGACTCTACTGGTTTTCTTTGGTTCTATGGGGAGAATCAATTACTCCGTTATGATGGTATCAGAACCACTCTTTTCCATGCTCAGGAAAATTTTAAGGATCTGGTTATTACCGGCCTTTCCTCTTTCCGAAATGGAGAGATAATTGTCTCTTCTTCAAAGGGTTTATTTGTTTCACATTTAGATTCCTTAATTCAATACTCCATTGTGCCTGATTCAGTGAAGTCCTTGAATGATGTACTCTGGGATGGTAATCACCAAATTTGGGTAGCTTCCAATACCGGCCTTATATCGGTAAGTTTGGGTTCAGGTAAAGTGCGACATTATCAGTCTGCAGATGGACTAGGTAGTAATATTGTCCATCGTTTGTTCCAAGATGGAGGTTCCCAGTTGTATGCCAGTACTTGGTCTGGATTAGCAAAGTATATTCCAGCTAGGGATAGCTTTGAAAGTCTGTCTATACCTAACGTCAATAACTATGGAAGTATCACCAGTGATGCATCAGATAGGATTTGGGTATCCATTCCAGGCCAGATCCTGTCGTTTTCTTCAGAAAATTCCCTGATAAAAAAGATTAATATTTCTGTATCTGATGTTGATGCGAAACTTCCTCCAATCTATCTGCCATGGATAATATTTGCCAATAGACCCGGATCAGGCATCACTGTTGCTAATCAGAGTCAGTGGTTCATTATACGTGATTCAATAAATAGGCTTCACCCACTTCAAACGAATATTGATCTGAAAGAAGAAAACGTTACTGCTGCCCTATACGATAAAGGCCATAGCCTTTGGATGGCTACCGCTAAAGGTAATATCTACCGATATGACCGACCAGCCTTTTCCCGAAAAAGCATTGAGATTCGGGATCAATTACAATTGGATGAATATATTACTGAGGTAGCTTCCATATCTCCGAAGCAAATTATGGTAGGGACTTCCAAAAGATTGTATCTGTTTTCCCTACTATCCAATTACAAAGTCATGCTCCAAAAAGTAGTTTTGGAAGGGCACATAAGGGCGATAGTACAGCGTAATAATTATATATGGATAGCAACGGATTCAGAAATCCAGCAGATCAATATTGCTAAGAAAGGATACCCCAGGGAAAATCACATAAAATTGTTACAGGGGACGGTATCCGGAATAGATATTCATGATAATATATGTTGGGTTGGCACTTATAACCATGGTCTGAGTGCTTATCATATCAATATGGATAGTGTAAGACACTTCTTGCATCATCCAGGATCAACCGGAGACCTCAGCTCCAATCAAATCAACGATTTGAAAGTCTCGGACAACAAACTTATAATACTACACAATTGTGGTGTAGCTAATGAATTGGATCTATCCTCCTTTACTTTTCGGAATGTTTTCCCTCAGGGGGGAATTCCAAATCCTGGGCATTCCCTTAATGGGATCGAATTTGATGGTCAAGAGGCTTTTATAGCTACGCAAAATGGCATCCATCAAGGGCGGGAAGATGTATTTTCTCTTATCTCCCAAACTGTCTCGGAAAATATTGAAGATTTGCTTATCAAAACCGATCAGCAATTCTGGTATATCTCTTCCGGACAATTGCATTTTGTAGATCGCACCCTAAATTTTAAATATTATTTTCAAACTAAGAACCTGGGCTATGAGGGGCTAGGCCTCGCTCCTTTTTCGGACGAATATGTACTGTTGTTTGGCAGGAGAAACTTGGATCTGGTAAAACTGGAAAATGATAATGTCGTGGAACCATCTATACGTTTATTGACTAGCGAAAAAGGTTTTCCCGTCAATACTCAAGAGCAAATAGTGCTTCAATCGCCTGTAAATAGCTTTGAATTTGATGTGGCCCTTCTGGATTTTCGGGAACCGGATCAAATTCAAATTGCTTACTTCTTAGAAGGAATGGATACTTCCTGGCAGTTTCAGTCAGGGCCCAGGATCAGATACAACGATTTGAAGTCGGGCAACTATACCCTTAGGTATAAAGGAGCTAATCATTTAGGAATTTGGAGCGATGCCCAAGCTATAGAAATAAGGGTGTTATCGAATATTTGGTTATCTCGTTTTGCCATTACTGCCTATTTCGTTCTGTTTTTGGCTTTGAGTATTTTACTACTGCAATATGTCCGAAAAACCCATACTTTAAAATCCGATATTTCCATTGAAAAGGAAGCAAACAACTCATTACGCCAAGAATTAAAGTATTCTCTTCTTAACGTACATATTTATCAGCGAATCGACCAAAAGGAACTAATTCCAGAAGATATTAAATTGGTAAAACAGCTTATTGAGCTTATTGATCAAAACCTCTCCTCCGCTTCGATTAGCGTAAGTCACCTTGCCGAAGAAATGGGAATGAGCAGGATCCAGTTGTATCGAAAAATTAAAGATGTACTCGGTATTTCTCCATCTGTATTCATCAATGAATATCGAATGAAATATGCAGCCGAACTACTAAAAAAGAACGTTGGCAATATTTCTGAAGTAGCCTACGCCGTCGGATTTAAAAATCCAGCACATTTTTCCGAAAGTTTTAAAAAACACTTTCAGTACTCCCCTTTAGAGTATAAAAAGAACCATTTGTAACCAACCCATAAACAATTGTAACCATTTCGGTAGAAAACCAGCATCGTCTGAAATATCTTTGTCAGTAGATTTTTTCACCAAATTGGATATGATATGAAATTGTTTTCGTTCTCTGTATTTGTACTAATGGTCGGTATTATCATTGCTGGATTCACTAATGATAAAGCAATAGAAGAGGTAGATCTGGATCGTAATAAATCAGTTGTTAAAAAATTTCTACTGGCTTATATAGATATCGACTTAAATACCCTTGACAAGCTTACAGACAGGTCCTACAAGCAGTATTATTTTGATGAATTTCAGGAAGATTACGATGGACTGATCAGTACATTAAAACAAAAAGGCAAGGCAGGGAAATGTACTTTCCATGACATTATTGCTGAGGGAGACCAGGTGATGGTTCGGTATACGGCCAATTATCCTCCTGCTGAATTTAAAGGTGTGGATTTGTTCATAGTGAAGAATGGAAAAGTGATTGAAGGCCGGTTTTTCTACAAACAGACCAATTAGAGCAATTTTTTACAACAATCATTTTATTGATATCAAATTCAAAAAATCATGAAAACCCTATTAACAACCGTTTCCTTTTTCCTGATTACTGGGTTGGTGTTAACCGCTTTTACACTTTCTGAACAAACCGACTTGAAAAGAAACAAAGCTCTGGTCAAGGATTACCTTGATGCTAATTATATCCATCTCGATTGGGAAGCAGTGGAAAAGGTCACGCATAAGGACTTCATGCAATATAGTTTTGATCAGCTTATTAGAGATTACAATGGACTTAAAGCTCGCTTTGCTGATCGAAAAGCCGGAAAAATTGTTTATCATGATGTTATTGCTGAAGGGAATAAAGTATCCATGCGCTATACTGCCACATTATCACCTAAGGTCTATAATGGAATAGATGTGTTTACAATAAAGGATGGAAAGGTCATTGAACTGCGGGGATTTTTTAAACAAATGAATGACTAACAGAATTGCTCAGACACCTGCATGGTCTTCTACATAGAAAGGGTAAAGCCGGGAATTTAAAGGGGCTTCGCCATTTTTTAACATAAAAACAATCCGCTTTCAATATTTGGTGTAGTTTTAGTTTTTGATCGTTTTATATGATTTTGCTTTAATTCCTTTTCTCTAAATTCACATTATTGAATAGTTAGTACCATATTTTCGGTTCACAAAACCGCGGATCATATATTCGACTGCTAACCATTTTTTGGATCTCTTGAGTTGCCGTTTTGGGTATGCACCGCCTCAATGCTCCTATGAACCCTATTCATGCATCCCTGGTGTACACCATACACTCGACCCTTTATGGACCCCCAAAAATGAGTATTTTCCGATAATATACGCTTTATTTCCTCAGAAGAGTTTGGAAAGAATTTTATTATTTGAGGTTCCATGAAAAAGCCTACATCGACTATAGGCAGGCATACTTTATGTCCCACGGTGCAAATGCCTTAATTGTGATTGAAATATTGATTACATCACGGATTAATATAGTGCCAGTAAAGGCTTAGGTAGCTTCCTCAAATATTAGTAATTTCGAAACTTTGTATTCTGAAAGAAATATTATGAAATATAAATTGGTTTTTCTGCTTGCTTTTGCTTTCTCTTCAATGAATGCTCAAACAATAAAGGTCATTGCTTATAACATAGAATTTGCAAAAAATACAACTCCGGAACAAATGGCCTCACTTCTCGAAAAAGAAAAGGCAGACATTATTTGCTTTAATGAAGTTCCCGGGCAAGGTTGGACAAAAAAGGTAGGTGATTTGTTGGGATTAAGTTATAGTTACGAAGGGAAAATTGCATCGGCCAATCATGTAAAAGGATTTGATGATAAAACAAACAAATACCATGGAAAATATAAATCCATACTGAGTAAATACCCTTTGGAAGAAACGCATGAAATTACACTGAAAGGTATCGGGTGGTCTCCTGCGACGGCAGTAATTGCAAATGCAAGGATTGGCAACAAAAGTTCCATCAAAATATTCAGTTTACATATTCCAACCGGAGTAAAAGATGCAAGTAACAGCAAAGCCTTCCACCTGGCCCAATCAATTAAGGAAGAATACTCAGATGTAGAAAAAATGATTGTTGCCGGGGACTTCAATGATTTGTCTGATTCCAAACCTATGCAAAAATTGTATGATCAAGGGATGAGGAATCCATGGCGGACACTGAAGATGGATTTAAGCAGTTTGACCACCTTTCCGAGGTCAAAAGTCAAAGGTTATGTAATAGATCACATTTTATACAAAGGATTACAACTAAAAAGTGCAGGGATTATTGATGAGCAAACCCTTTCTGATCATCAGCCAGTTTGGGCTGTGTTCAAATTGTAAAAAATATTCTGAGCGGATAAAAGATGAGGGCCTTTTGGGATTATTGAGGATGATCATTGATTAGGGAAGGTTGAGCTTCGTTAGGACATGAACCACTCGAGAATCTGCCTTTCAATTTTTAAATCACCTGGAAACCGAGTTTGAGTATCTCGTAAAATGAAATGAATCATCTAAAGTTTTATCTTCATCTGTCACCATTTTTAAATAGCTTACCCAATTCCCAGATTATTTTGTGTTAGATTTAATATAAATTTTGATAATGAACAGACTACTTTTTATTGTAATGGCAATCCTCATTAGCTGCAGCAGTTATGGGCAGGAAGCATTTCATAGATGGCGAAAAATGAACCAAATCCGCAATGATAAATTTGACTTGATCTTGCCGGAGGTGATGAGAGAAAATAACATCGATATGTGGATCATTATGAACCGGGAGGGGAATTTCGATCCATTATACCCGGACATGGGTGAAGGATATGTGGGACTCACCGGATACTATATATTTACGGATCATGGAGAAGGTCGGATCGAGAGGGCTGCATTGGGAATTCGGGGTTATCTGGTGGAGCAAGGGGGTGCCTACGATTATTTTGGTCCGGAGATTGAGTTGAAGGATTATGTTACAACCAGAGATCCTAAAAGAATAGGACTGAATATTTCAAAGGAAATTGGAGGTGCAGATGGATTATCATACAGTGGGTATCACGAATTGGTGGAAATCCTGGGAGAGGAATATGAAAAACGATTTGTTTCTGCGGAAAAACTGGTATCGGATTTTCGCTCTAGAAGGGTCGCCAGCGAAATCTCCGTTTTTGCTGAAGCTTGCGATATCGCTTATCAGATTACAGAAACCGCCCTGTCCAATAAAGTGATAACCCCCAATGTAACCACGTTGGAAGACGTGGCCTGGTGGATGAAAGAACAGCTGTTCAATCGTAATCTGGAATCGTCTTTCGGAATGCCCTCGGTCTATGTCACCGGAGTTCCAGGGATAATCGCCACATCCAATGATCGTATCATCCAACGTGGTGATATAATTATGATCGATTGGGGAGTCGGTTTGATGAACATGTATACGGATATGAAGAGAATGGCGTATGTTTTGCAGGAAGGAGAAACCGCTCTCCCCGCTGGAATTCAAAATGCATTTGATCAGGCCGTACGTGTGCGAACCATCATCAAAGAAACGATAAAGCCTGGAGTTACTGCCAAAGCGGCAGAGGAAGCCGTTTATAAAGCTCTGATTGATAATGGATTCAATAAAATGAAGGGGTTTAATCAATTTACCGAAAAAGATAAGACCGATGTAATCATCGGATGTCACTCTGTCGGGAATTGGGGGCATGGCATAGGTCCTTCCATTGCTTTTTTTAATCCCAAGAGATTAAATTTTGTCATTCAACCCACCAACCTCCTATCTATTGAATTATTTGCGTATACCAAATTACCAGAATGGGGCGGGAAAAAACTTAGAGTGCCTTTGGAAGATGATGCTATAGTTACTGAAAGAGGTGTGGAATGGTTATACCCGATTAATCCCAGGGTATTGTTGATAAAATAGAAATTTGACCAAAATGAATCATTTTGATTAAAATCTGCAACCCCAAGAGTTTATAACAAACTGGAATAATTCAATCATAATAAAAAAATGGCTTTTTCTCATTTTCCGCTGGGAAGAAAGTCAGGTTCAATGAAATCTTTTTCCATTTTCCAGAGCAGATATCATTTCAATCGGTGTCTCCAAGTCTCGGGATAAAAGTGATTTTGGTCGATGGCGTAAAGATTAATTATTCCTACATTCTTGGATAATTGAGGACCTATAGATCCTTTGACGATCAGAAAAATGCTCAATAGTGATTCAAAATTATGATAATGATTCAGAAATTTTCTAATGACCACAGATTGACATTGGTTTTTCTTATGACATATATCAACTTTTTTTTGGTCGGATCAATATCGATTGACAGCATATTTTGATCAGGCACTCCTTTAGTTAGTTCAACTTTTCTCTTTTCCCCTGTTATGGAATTGATGATATAAAATTCCTGCTTTTTTAACACCGTATTAGAGCAATCCACCAAAATATGAATTCCATCATTCAGCCAAAGAGGTGCATGTAGGTTCATTTCAGGACCCACATGCCAAATGGTCTTAAAAGAATCTTGTTCAAATGAATAAACCAATAGTTGATTATTATAAGAGAACTGATCGTTGGGGCCCAGAAGATAGGCAAGGTGTTTTCCATCTTGCGTCACATTGTATCTAAACCCTAAATGATCCTCTTCGGATGTAAAAAAAATCTGCTCCTCTCCTGAATAAATGTCTTTTTTGATCAGACTGTGATCCCTCTTAAATATAAGGATGGAATCACCACCCATCACAGGCACGTGGCCATCTAAAACCAGATGCTGCACATCCAATGTTTCTACATCAACCATGAGTATTTCAAAAACAGTCCCGGAAAAGATAGAGGAGGTATTTTTGATTCCTCTATTTCTTACACAAAACAACAACTTCTTATCTTCAAAAGCCCAAACAGGTTTTTGATAGGTAATCGATGATTGTTTAGGCAAATTTAAGTTCAGTTCATTTTTCTTCCCTGATTCCATATTAATAATTTCGAGAACAGTTTCTGAATTTGGGATTTTAATGCAGGCAATCTTTGTTCCATCCGCTGACCAACTTGGAGATAATCTTTGAATGTTGTCATCTCTAACAACTAAATCTTGTTGCCCGATTGTATTGGCGTCAATATCAATGGATGCAGTATATAAGTCGAGTATTCGGATGTGGGACCAATAATAGTACAATCCAGCATTGGTCAACCCTACATGCTTGTGTATAAAACCGAGACCGTCAATTAAAATATCTGAACTGTTAATATTTAAATTATTATCAAAAGTGGCTTTCCACAAAGCATTGGATTTAGAATGATTGCTAAAAAATAAGAAACTTTTACCATCTGAAAGCCAAAGCGGATCATATTCGTCTGACCCTGATTTATCAAAGACCTTCCTGTTGATTGTGTTGTCTTGACTCATTAAATACAAGTCGGTTTTTCCATGTTCATTATTGTCCGAATAGAGAATATACTGTCCATCCGGAGATATTGATGCAGAACTGAGAAATTTCCTGTGTGGATTAGGAGGAAGTTTTTTTAAAATCCTATGGTTACAGTATTCCACATCCAGAAGAGATATTTCGATGATATCATCTTGTCTATACCAAGTTGTACATAGAATATATTTACCATCGACTGTCCATTCGTAAGGAACCGGTACTTCCTTACCAACAAATGGACATAGAATCCTGATCTCTCCGGTGATCAGATCATAAATTCGCAAATCTTCTCCTTCATCTTCTCGAACCCACAGATAGGCAATTTTCTTACTGTCCGGTGACCAAATCGTTTTGGTGGCAATACCTTTGGGCTTGGATGTGATATCCCTTCCCGCATCTTTCTTTTGAGGATCTGGGGTCAAAACTGTTGTTTTGTCATTTATTCGATCATAAATGGCCAAGTTTCCCAATGGTGCTGAATAGGTTAAATATTTTCCATCCGGAGAAATATTCCTTACTGGACCTCCTCTGTATTGCACTTTGGAGGTCCTTAATAATTGGGAATTAGTGGATTTTGATGAATTTTCCAAAGCCTGGCCATTTGAAATTGTCCCAAGCTTTTTCAGTCTTTTACTCGCAAGAGAAACAAATTCAGCTTGATCCTTATAATCGTTCAATAATCTCAAATAATATTCACTTGCCTTTGCGTTACCGCGTTTTTCGCTTGCCAATCCCAGCCGATATAAAACTTCAGCAACCACTGGTCTTTCATCCGGGTAAACTTTCAGAATCTGTTCATATTTTTGAATAGCCAAGTCGAGATCTCCATTGACCTCTTCTTCGTACACTGCAGCATTTAACTTGGCTCCAGCCTCTTGGGAAAGCAGGTTATTAGTAATGCATGAAACAGCAAGAATTAAAATATATATACCACAACTTTTCATCATTCGAATAGAAAATTAATATAATCTCACTGAAATAGGCTATTAATTTTTGTGAAGATTCTATGAAGTAAGCTTGTTTCATCTCCGTATATATTTTTCTTATTTTTATTGAGCATAAATATGATCTAAAATTTCAACTTGATTTTATATTTGAATCAGAAGTTTACTTATGCTGGCATTCCTCGATATCCTATTTTTTAGCATTCACATTATTGTTATTTCTTTTAATCTGTTGGGTTGGGTATGGAAAAGAACAAGAAAACTGCATTTTTGGGTTATTATACTTACTCTGGCTTCATGGCTTTTATTGGGAATTAGATATGGTCTCGGTTATTGCTTTCTTACAGACTGGCACTGGAATATCAAGCGTCAGCTAGGAGAACAAGACTTGCCGCATTCATTCATTCAGTATTTATTGGAAGCTTTGGGTATCCCGATCGCACCTACCACAACAGATTATATTACGGTATTGGCTCTTGTTTTTGTAATAATAATGAGCATATATTTTAATTTTTTTACAAAGTCAAAATGCGTGGATTAAATTAAAAATGGAGATTTTTTTATTGCTTATTCCCATTAAGTAGCCTTCGATACACCCTGGTTGAGCGCATGGGTAGACAAAAATTACGAATAAGTGTAGATAGGTTTTTAAATCACTTCATTGTTAATAACCTCTTAACTTTAGTGAAGATGGTCCATAAGTATTGAGTTTCTCTCCATTTAAAATATGATCTGGCCACAGGGAATTAAGATATGTTGATTGTGGGGAGAATAACCGATACCATAAATAAGATCTAAAGACTTATAACCTCGTTGATCCGTTTCAATAGATGTCACTGGCATAAACGGGGCTTCAATTTCTTGCCCATTGATGAATAATTGAGCCCTGATGGTTCCATATCCCATATTGGATTCATTCAACATACCTAAATACATTGTATGGTGCTCTTGGGGTTGAATCGTTGTTTTCAGAATGCCGGGATCTATGGAATCTGAATTGAAATAATCCTCAATTCCAATGACAGCAAAATTAGCAGTATTTTGAGTAGTATCGGGAATCATAAAGTCTGGAAGTATGAATAATTCAACTTTTACAATAGAATCGGGCAGTAAGGGTATGGGCTTTGATGGAAATTGAATATCTAAATCAAATGGGATAATAGTATCATTTAGAATTTGGATGCAGAATATCAAGAGTCCAAATTCACCCCGTTTCGAGTTTGTATACTTACTTCCGGTAGGGCCAATATTAAGTATTTTAATACCATAATGACCATCCGGATGATCCGATCCGTAGTTGGATCCGGTTGCAATCTGAGCCGCGCGTTTCGATAGTGGGTCTGTCCCACGCGATTTTTTTTGGGCACATTGAGCTATGAAACCCCAAAGGACAACCAGTAACATTATATTTTTGATCATTGAATGTGAATGTTTAACCATATAAAGCTATTAGACTTGTTTCAATAATCTGCGTTCTCGATAGTAAAATAAATGTAAATTGATGTAATGCTCTGCAATGTTACTTATGAGCTATTAATAGCCGTAAATCTCTTTCCTACCTGGAAGGTTTTGCGTGGTTAAAAGAGTAATAATCAGAACCAAAGGGAGCATTCTGTTTACAAACATTTAAGTCGTTTTACATTTAATGTTTGCTCTTTCGCCTGTATTGCCTTTGTTTTAGTACCAAATTACCAATAAAGATACTTTATGCAACGTATTGTCTTGAACTCTTTCTCGCTTTTCGTAATCTATGCCTTCGTTGCGTTAAGCTGTGCTAAAACATACAATGCCAAAACAGTATTAGGAGGGGTGCACTATAACCTACTTAATTGACCATAATTGGCAGTGAATCAATCAAAATATGGTCTTATTTGAGAGGCATGAGTTTAAGTGAAATTGGTTACCCTACAAGTGTTGCATTTCAAGCCTGCAAAACTTTTAATATTCACGATGATCCATCATCAATATTTGTTTCCCTCTATATCATTGAATAATTGCCTCATAAATTAGTTAGCGTTTTAATAATTGGCAATTCCCTGATTCTTTTACCGGTAGCTGCATAAATGGCATTGCAAAGAGCAGGGAAAATTACCGGATAGGACGGCTCTCCCAATCCGGTTGGTGTCTCTTCACTATCTACAAAATACACTTCTACTTCGGGCGACTCCTCCATTCGCAATTTGCGATATTGATCGAAATTCCGCTGAATCAATTTTCCATCCTCCAGATCGATTTTTTCGAACAGGGCAGCACTTATACCATCTGTTATACCTCCCTGAATTTGAGCATCAGCTCCTATGGGGTTAATCACACGTCCACAATCAACGGCAGCATAAACCTTGTTAATTTTTAGTCGTTGCTTTTCCCATCTGACATCCACCACCTGCGCAATATAAGTCCCAAAAACATATTGGGCGGCAAAACCTAAATGGTACTCTGTCTCTCTTCGATCATTCCAGCCAGATTTTTGTCGCACCAAATTTATCACTTCCTTTAACCTACCGGTATTGTACGAGGGCCCTGGATGATCCCTATATGGAAGGTCTCTATCCACACCGAGCAAGTTCAAATGAAAATCGATAGGATCCATTTTAGCTTTTTCTGCCAACTCATCAAGAAAGCACTGATATGCGAAAGTCGTTGCATTAACTCCAGGTGTCCGTAGAGCACCCACTGGAACATTTGATTTCGTCAAAACATACGAAATCCTAAAATTTGGTATCATACCTGCTGGTTGCTGATCAGGAAAAGCTTCCGTAACATGAGGATCATTTTGATCCAATCTATAAGCATACCTGCTGGTTGTAGATATTTTTGCCTCGAATGCAGTTAATTGCCTCCCAGCTAACTTCGCTTTGAGTTTGTAAGCTCCTGCCGGACGATAATAGTCACTCAGAAAATCGCTTTCTCTATCCCAAATAAGCTTAATCGGTCGTTTGAGTTTATGTGAAATATATACCGCTTCATTAGCATAATCATTAAATAATCGACGACCAAATCCTCCGCCGACTCTGGTAAATTGCACTGAAATTTTTTCCGGCGGTATACCCGTGATATGACTGGCCATGCCTCTGGCAGATCCAGGTGTTTGTGTGGGACCGATCAGTCTTACATAATCCTCCTGAACATCTGCTATAAAATTCATGGGTTCCATTTGTGAATGACTGATAAACGGTACGCGATATACGGCCTCTATTAAATCTCTTTTGCCAAACTCAACATCTACATCTCCATCTTCACGCAATACGCTTCCCTTGTCCGATAAAGATTTATCAAACCTATTATTTAAGTCTTCCATAGACCTAATATATTGTTTAGGATACCTCCATTCAACCTGAATCATTTTTTTCACCCTGAACGCAGTCCAGATATTTTCGGCTACAATGGCTATTCCATCCAGCAACATGGTTGGATTTCGAAAACCTTCTATTTTAAATACATCAACCACCCCTTCGATGGCCTTGGCTTTGCTCGCATCAAAGCTAACAACCTTTGAGCCGAAGACTTCCGGTTTTATTACAGTTGCATAAAGCATACCTTCGATTTCCTGATCCAATCCAAACAATGGTATTCCTGTAACAATGGATTTCAAGTCTACATCTTTTTGAGGATTTCCAATGATCTTGAATTCCTCAGGGTTTTTCAATTCGACCTCTTCAGGTAAGTCCATTTTGGCAGCCTCAATGGCCACTTGTCCGTAATGCACTTTCTTTCTTCCATGTAAAACATGACCATTATCCGTATAGCAATCTTTGGGATTAACTTCCCACAATTTGGCAGCTGCTGAAACCAAAAGATAGCGAACTGTTGCACCTGCTCTTCTCATGACTTCATAATTCAATGGAACACCCGTACTGCCACCTGCAAATTGGGGTGCCATTCTATCGTCTAATACGGCCTGTTGGACCGTTACTTTGTCCCAGGGAATGTCGAGTTCTTCAGCTAAAATCATCGGTAATGCCGTTTTGACGCCCTGACCCAGTTCCGGATTTTTGGACATAATGGTTGCACTTCCATCTCCATTGATGATTACATAAGTACCTATCGATTGTTCAAATTCAGGCCATTCCTCCGTTTTATTGCAGGAGATGAGGTTGATTCCAATCATTAAACCTCCACCGGCCAGGGCCGTTACCTTAAGAAAATCTCTGCGATTGGGTTTTAATTTATTCATCATACATCTCCTGTTTTGGCAAGCGACTTAATGGCCTCTTTTATTCTGGGATAGGTGCCGCATCTACATATGTTTTCTGACATTGCTTTATCGATATCTTCATCTTGTGGATTAGGCGTTTTCTTAAGGAAAGCAGCTGCTGTCATAATCTGCCCAGTTTGGCAATAACCGCATTGGGGTACATTAAATTCAACCCAAGTTTTCTGAACTGGATGATTTCCAGAATCTGAAAGGCCTTCAATGGTAGTGATGGACTTTTCCCCTACCGCTGAAACGGTTATGAGGCAACTTTTGGCAGGATCGTTATTTAAATGAATTGTGCAACAACCGCACTGGCCGATGCCACACCCATATTTGGTGCCAAATAAGCTTAAATGATCGCGTAATACCCAAAGAAGAGGGGCACTGGCTTCAACATCTACTGTATAGCTTTCTTGATTAATGAGTAAGGTATATTTTGGCATATATGAATATTAATAAAGTTGAATCATGTATTGGTTAGAGTATATTTACTTCTGACGATCGGATCAATTAATTTAGAGTCATATTTCGATATTACAATACAAATTTTTGATTTTATGCAGAAATGTTATGAAACGTTGAAAAATGTGAAGAATGGATATGTGATCTTTCTCTCCCTCAAGCTATAATTGCTATTTAACAAAAATACATCAAAGAAAGTATAATGGTAAGAAGACATTTTCAACCGATATTGGCTGGTTTTATAAAACAAAGAAACTTCTTTGAATACCTGGCAATTATTAGAATAAAGGATAGCAATGAGAAATCAATCCAATAGAACTTTCGCCTATTACTTGTTTGCAGGAAAGCGATATTGGTCTGCATCGTTTCTTCCTGCTTTGATAGGCACTACTCTACCGTTTTGGCTCTGTCCGCCAGATTTTAAATTCAAGTTGCCGGAGGCAATATTGTTTGCCGTATTAATTCTATTAGGCCACTTTGGTTTCTCCATGCTATATTTTGGATTTACACAAAAATTCACTCCGAGATCAAAACGAAAACCACTTTTTATCCTGGGAACTTTAAGTATAATCACATCTACACTAATAGGACTTTACATTAATACCAAATTACGTTTTCATCCTAACGTCCCTGATTATATATTCATCATTTATGGCGTGAGTGCAATTTTTGTTGGCGTACTCTATGTCGTCCCTCCCTTTAAATTTCATCAACGTTTATATGGTGAAATAATTATTAGTGTGGGACTTGGTATGATGCCCATTATCGGTGCTTACCTTGTTCAAGTTGGAGATATTACCCGTACCGTATATTTGGCATCTCTACCCATTGTTATTTCAACAGGTCTATGGATATGGATTAAAGAATTGATTAATAAAGAAGAAGACAAAAGGAATGGGTATAAAACTACAGTAATGTATTTTCATCATAAATTTTCCAGTCGAATTATTACCCTCTTTTTGACTTTATTAATCTATGCATCGCTTCTCCTGGCAGTATTTGGTCGATCTTCCTTAAATCCCCTATCTTTAATAGCCTTATTGTCATTGATATTTGCACTAATGATGATTAAGAAAGTTTGGAAAGGTTATGATAATATTAAGGTTTTAGAAAATGCCGAAAAATATGCGTTTTTAATTCATCTATCTACTAGTGTAGTGATTATTCTGGCATCTCTATCGGCGATTTTGACTTCTGGTTGAATGTTTTTTAACATTGGGGTCTTAGGTTTGATATGTGGCATTCATTTTTGATAACGACTTCAATTAGAGACTTCTCATAGTCGCTTTTTTCAGTTAAATTTGCTCTATCAAATAATCAACACAATACTTTTATGAAAAACAAAATCACCATTGCAGTACTCGTTCTGCTACTTTCTGGTATTTCGAAGCTAACTGCACAAGAACTCGAATTCACTAACCTGGATGTAAGCCCCATGGACATGGCGCATTATCCACGAACATCTGCATTTAACAACTACATGCCTGACGATCAAAAAGAAGAACCTAAGATCAAAGTCTTGTATTGTCGCCCTAATATGAAAGAAAGGGTGATCTTCGGAGGACTTGTACCTTATGGAAAGCTCTGGCGTCTGGGAGCCAATGAAGCAACTGAAGTGTCTTTCATGCAGCCAGTGGAAATCGCAGGTAAATTTGTAAATCGCGGCACCTATACGGTAAATGCCACCATCCATCCGGACTATTGGTTGGTTCACTTTTCTACAGAGTTGGGTGTTGCAGGTACGGCCAATCTGGATTCCGATAAGATTGTCGTATCGGCCAAAGCCAAAGTTAAGCACCTTGATGCCAGTCGCGAAGCTTTTACTATTGGTTTTCAAGAGGTAAATGCCGATAAGGTCTACATGGTATTCGAATGGGAACGCACACGTGCCTATCTACCAATAAGTTTTAATCCGGCTTATCTTGCCGGCTCCGATGTCAGTCCTATGGACCTGGTGCAATATCCCAGTATGTCGAGGTTTCGCAACTTTATTGAAAAGGAAGAAGAACTGACGGCCGCAACACCTAAAATCCGGGTAGTGTACTCGCGTCCGCAAAAAAAGGGAAGAACCATCTTCGGAGAATTAATTAAATTCGGAGAACCTTGGAGACTGGGGGCAAATGAAACCACAACCATTACCTTCTATGAAGACGTAATGGTTGGAGATAAAGAAGTAAAAAAAGGTACTTACGGGCTGATGGCTAATGTTGAGAAGGACGAATGGGAATTTGTTATTCACAAAAATGTAGCCTCATGGGGTGTAGCCAATCACGATGAGGAGCTAAACGTGACATCGGTAAAAGCCTCTGTTTCTGCTCATTCGGAATCATTGGAGGCACTAAGTATGACCTTCGATAAGCAAGATGAGAAAAATGTGCACCTGGTAGTTGCATGGGACAAAACATTAGTACGATTGCCAATTACATTAAAGTAAATCCCTTCATTTTTCATTTTACTGCGACATCTAAGGATACTGCAAGTTCCTGGAGAAAAAATAAAAATTACGGTGGTGATCATCGTAATTTTTATTTTTTGGTCCAATTGCTTTCAAGACATATCCTTGAATGATATTACCTGACTTGAACAAAGACCTCTAATTTTTTGAAAAACTTGGAGCTAACTTCCTTAGTTTTGCCTTAGAGAATACAAAGAGCTCAATAAGTTTATAACTCCCAAACTTTAGCAAATCATATCCAATAAAACTTGAATTTCAAAAAAATCTTGCCTGCTTTTATAGAGATAAAAAAGGTGTGTAGTACTTGATTTCTAAGCCTTCCAACGCGCTCAGCAATTGATCTGACGGTGAGCCATATATTTCTAAGGACATGTCACATAGGGAGAGTAATTCACCTAATGTATTGCCTAGATTACCCATATGTCCGAGTACAGCATCTGAGTCTGTATATTTTTCTCTTACCTCACAAACGGTTTGATCACTATTCAGAAACCAGTCATATTGTAGGGTTCCTTGATCTTTTTCCCTCACAATTCGTACACACTCTTCTGCAATTTTTTTGAATTGATCTAATTTCCCATCGTGAATTTTAAGAAGTGCAGTGGCTTGAATTTGCTTCATGATATTTTATTTGGTTCTTAATAAAGATAATTAAATTTGTCAGCAAAAAAACCCTTTCACCGGCAGGAATCATTGATTGATTTTCTTGTGGTAAGGTTGATCTATACAAAAAGATATATTGATTGAGATTACCCTTATTCCAACTCAGAAATTATTTCTTCCATTAATGCATACAGAGAGGGATATAAACCGGCCACATGATTTAATTCCCAGAGATGAGTATATAGAATGTTTTCAGCCTCTAGGTTACGAAGTACCGGGCGATTGTCAGGCATTAACTTCGAATCCGTAATTCCTCCCAGTGTTCCAAACCTTTCGATATTTCTGAAGGAAACCAGTTTTTCTAGCTTGGGCATTACATTTCGATTTAGATTAATACGCATATTAGCCTCTGCTTCCTCAAAATCCTTGATACTGCTACTCCAGGACTGAAGCATTTGTTTGAGTTTTGGATTGGAGAGCAATTCCAATTTGCCGGAATAATATATGCTATTAAATATATCTTGATTGGAATCAAAGGTCGGTCCCCAAAAACTTGAATAAATAAGACTGTCTAAATAAGCGGGGTCAACTTCCTCAATACGACTTCCAAAAAGTTTCATCAAGGTTCTGCAAGCTTCCGTTAATCCAATTATGGCTGTTTCGGTCTCTCTTGCTTTACCTAAATTAAAAACAAATTCATCTTTCAAATCAGCTAATAACTTCAACTCATCGCGACGATCTTGGTGCGCTTTTTTCCAAGTATTGATCTGCAGGGCGATCAATATTCCAAGCACTACCAAAGCGACTTCACCGATAGCATAAAGAAGATATCTTCTTGCCGACCAAGATTCAAACAATGATTTCCTTACCGTTTCCGAGGCAGCTTGATCTAAGAGACGTAATCTGATTTTTCTGAGAAATGTGAGCATTTTTTAAAGATAGGAAAGAAATGGAAGATAAAAATAAATTTCCAGTGCCGATTTTAGCAAGTTTTCTATTTGCAGATGTTATTTATTATAATCCCAATAAGGATGATGCCCACATTACCCAGGTGGTGGCAAGCAGAAAGATTACCGTATTCAAAACCGTAATTACCGCGCCCTGTTTATAGATATCTCTTGATGGTAAAAAGCCACTACCGACAAACAGAATATTTGAACTGGAAGCCTGGGGGGTTATAGCTGCAAATAGGTTGGTGGCAAATGAAAGCATAAACGCCATCAGTACAGCAGGAACTCCGGCGGTGACAGCCACCTGCAAAAAGACCGCATACAAAGCCAGCAAATGTGCCGTCTGACTCACGAACAGATAATGAATTACAATATACAATACAATCAGCAGAGTGTAAACCGTAACCCAATGGTAATCACTGATGTAGGTGGATAACTGTGCACCCAGGATCTTCATAAATCCCATACCATTTAGTTCAGTAGAAATCATATATAAAATAGAGAACCAAATATAGGTTTCGAGCGCGTCTCCGCCACCTTCGCGAATGTCTTCGATAGTATATACATTAGCCAATATGAGAACCGTTAATCCCAGAAAGGCAACGATAGCCAGATTGAGATTTAATACCGAGGAAAAAGCCCAGAGAAGTAACATGCCTAAAAAGGTAGTGGCCATAATCCATTCCTTGGAGCTCATGGGTCCCATTTCCTGCAATCCCTTCCTTGCCATTTCTGGTGCTTCAGGAGTATATTTATTTTCTGGTGGAAACAGTTTGTACAATACGAACGGAATGGCGATAAGTGCTATAATACACGGTACCGAAGCCACGAAGACCCAATTACCAAAATTCATATTTACGCCAAACTGAGCAGCTATACCGACACCTACCGGATTGGCAGCCATACCGGTTAACCACAGCGCCGAACTTATGGTTTGACCGGCGATGTAGGTCATCATCAGATAAGTACCGGTTCGCTTTCTACCTTCCGGTGTGGGTTTGGATCCGGTGTCCAATGATAAGGCATGAGTTATGGGATACATTATTCCGGACCGGGCTGTATTGCTGGGGATCGACGGTCCAATAATGGTATCGGTCACCACAAGGCAGTAACCAAGGTTTAACGTAGACTTTCCAAACCGACGAATAAGCATAAAAGCAATCCGTCTTCCCAATCCCGATTTCATGACGCCCTTGGCCACTAAAAAGGCCGCCAAAATGAGGAGAATAAAGCTTTCAGAAAAACCTGAAAAAGCTATTTCGGCTGGAAGTACTCGTAAAAGAACAACGGCTACTAAGGCAATAACGGAGGCTGTAAAAATAGAAAAAGCCTCTAGTAAAACACCAATGATGGCGGTAATAAAGAGAGTAAATAAATGCCACGCGTCCGGAGTAATATCCCAGGGAATAGGAAGATTCCAGATTATTAAACCGAATATCAGGGTGACTATTCTTTTTATCCAGCGCAATTTCAGGGAGTTGTTGGGTGGTTCTTGCATTTCAGTTGAGCTCACTCGTTTAATTTCCAATTTAAAGCTAAGAGACTTATTAGTTCATTCCAACTTTTCAACCATAGAAATAAAAATTTTCCTTTTTTCAATTTTCCCTTTGACTCATCTTCTTTAAAGATGACCTTTTTTTTGGTCTTCAACATCAATAAGTTTGGGGCTATTAGCTCAATTCAATTTAGGATAATTGTCATATTTGACTTAAATTGAAAATCGATGTGACATCCAATAATCATCCCTTTTCATGACCCTGACCAATCATTGGAATTCTGAGATTCCTTAAGAAATGTAAGCTTGGCCAAAGATACAAAATGGGATGAATGGCGAATCAAGAGTATGCCCTTTCAAACTCAATGTATATTACTTCGCAGAAGACTCATGAATCAGACTTCGTCAAAGACCGGATCTGTCCCCGTTTTAGGATCGAGATTGATCAATAATATGTTTCTATGTTTCCCGAATTATTGACATAGATCTAGCTAATCCTACAAAAATTTCACCTGCCTAAAAGAGTTTACTCAAAGCACTTTTTATTCTTTGCATGGCTTCAATGATCATCTCATCAGAAGCGGCATATGAAATCCTAATACAATTATCATTTCCAAATGCAGATCCGGAGACCACTCCTACATGTGCATTCAGCAAGATGTAATTAGCAAAATCATTGGCATTATTTATGGTGATATTGCCATCGGTTTTGCCAAAGTATGAGCTGATGTCAGGAAAAATATAAAAAGCACCATCAGGATTATTGGTTTTAATTCCGGGTATTTCGTTCAGAAGGGAAATGATCAATTTCAATCTGTTTTGAAAAGCCAATTTCATTTGTTTGGTTGGTTCCATATCTGACTCCAATGCTATGGCAGCTGCACGTTGGTTAAATGCCGCAGCCCCAGAAGTAAATTGTCCTTGTATTTTGGCACAGGCCTTGGCCAGCCATTGCGGTCCGGCCATATACCCCAATCGCCATCCGGTCATACTAAATCCTTTGGAAAAACCATTGATAGTTACCGTGCGATCAATCATACCTGGTAATTCAGCCATGCTCTCATGATCCTCAGCAAAGTTGATGTATTCATATATTTCATCAGAGACCACCATTAGATTATCATATTTCAGTACTATCCTTGCTAATTCTGTAAGCTCCTGACGGGAATAGACGGAACCGGTTGGATTGCATGGAGATGAATAAATAATAAATTTGGTTTTATCCGTTATTGCCGATTCAAGTTGATCAGGTGTGACTTTAAAATTTTGTTCAATACCTGCTTTGATAATGATGGGTTTAGCGCCGACAAACTCGATAATATCGTGATATGAGACCCAATACGGTGAAAATACTACCGCTTCATCTCCCGGATTCAATAAAGCCAGACACACGTTGGCGATACTTTGTTTGGCTCCATTGGAGACGACAATTTGATTTGGATTATACTGTAATAGATTGTCTCGATAAAGTTTCTTGCAGATAGCTTCTCTAAGTTCCAATAATCCGGGAACAGGGGTATATTTTGTAAAACCTTCATCCAACGCAGTTTTAGCTGCTTCTTTAATGTGTATCGGAGTGTCAAAATCGGGCTCACCCAGACTAAGACTTATTACATTATGGCCTTGAGCGGCTATTTCTCTGGTCCTTTGTGCCATTTTAATCGTAGCTGACTCAGTCATGTTGGTGACGCGTTGAGAAAGTATTTTACTGGAATCCATATTTCACGGTTAATTTTTGAAATGACAAAAGTAATTCTAATCTTTTGCTGGCTGTTAATATTCTTACGAATAAATTTATCTTTGGATAGGAGAATTTTAAAAATTCTATTTAAAATAAATTCACACTTAATAAAATCAAAGGAAAGCTCACCATTTCATGAAACATAAAATAGAAGAACTGAGAGATAAGCAAGAACAAGCGTTACTAGGTGGCGGAGAAAATCGAATCCATAAACAATATGAAAAAGGTAAGTTGACAGCCAGGGAAAGATTGGGTATACTCCTGGACCCTAATAGCTTTGAAGAAATTGGCATGTTGGTTACCCATCGCTCCTTCGATTTTGGTATGGAAAATCAGAAAGTATACGGCGATGGCGTGATTACCGGGTATGGGACTATTAATGAACGCCTGGTTTATGTATTTGCTCAGGATTTTACCGTATTTGGAGGTTCTTTGTCAGAAACACATGCTGAAAAAATCTGTCGAGTAATGGATTTGGCTATGCAAAATGGAGCACCCTTAATTGGGTTGAATGATTCGGGCGGTGCACGGATTCAGGAAGGAGTTAAATCATTAGGAGGATATGCCGATATTTTTTATCGTAATACGCTGGCATCCGGAGTGATACCTCAGATATCCGCTGTTATGGGTCCATGTGCCGGGGGAGCGGTTTATTCACCGGCAATTACAGATTTTATAATCATGGTTGATCATACCTCTTACATGTTTGTGACCGGACCAAATGTGGTAAAAACGGTGACTAATGAAGACATTTCATCCGAAGATCTGGGAGGTGCCCATGCCCATGGACAGAAATCCGGAGTATCGCATCTCACGGCTTCCAATGACCTGGATTGTCTGGAAAAAATCAGACAGCTTTTATCCTACTTGCCGCAAAACTGCGAAGAGAAACCGGCAATGAAAGATTATCAGATACAAGGAAGGGAAACCGTAAAGGCATTAAAAAAAATTATACCCGAAAATACCCATCAACCTTACGACATAAAAGAAGTTATTCGACTGATCATTGATCAGGATAGTTTTCTTGAAATCCATGCGGAATATGCACCGAATATCGTAGTGGGATTCTGCCGTATAGGAGGAAGATCAGTAGGCGTTGTTGCTAATCAGCCGGCACATCTTGCTGGAGTACTGGATGTAAACAGTTCCAAGAAAGGGGCCCGGTTTGTCCGTTTTTGTGATTGTTTTAACATCCCTCTCCTGGTGTTGGTAGATGTACCGGGTTTTTTGCCCGGCAAAGATCAGGAATGGAATGCAATTATTACCAATGGAGCCAAATTGCTCTATGCTTTTTCAGAAGCTACTGTGCCCAGGATTTCGGTAATTACTCGGAAAGCTTATGGGGGTGCCTATGATGTCATGAATTCCAAACACATTGGAGCGGACATGAACTATGCTTGGCCATCAGCCGAAATTGCGGTAATGGGTTCCAAAGGGGCTAGCGAAATTATATTTCGTAAAGAAATAATTCAGTCAAATGACCCGGTGCAGAAGTTAAATGAATTGGAAGCCTCCTATGCCGAGAAATTTGCCAATCCTTACTTAGCCACCGAACGTGGATTTGTCGATGAAATCATACTTCCGGAAGATACTCGATGGAAACTGATTAAGTCTTTCGCTATGTTGGAGCAAAAAGTGGCCCAAATTCCCCGCAAGAAACATGGGAACCTTCCTCTTTAAGAAATTCAGCCACTTGAAAATTTCTTTCTTCCGAAAAATTTAGGGCTATGCTTTTTACATTTTTGCCCGTTCAAAAATGGGTTTACAGAAATTAAGCCCAAATAAGTGATAACTATTGATGCTTATTTCTATTTTTATGTTGAAGTTGTTTAAAAAAAGTAAAAGTCCTATTGCCGCAATGTTTTGTGCACAGGGTTGAAGATAATTTTTAAAGAGCTTCCAATACAAAGATCAACTTTGTGAAACCAGCTTAAGAATGCACAATCCTTTAATCTACAAAATAGGATCAATTGGTCTTGTCATGTTACTCACTTGTTCAAAAGTAGCAGGACAAATGATGTGCACTCCCAATAACATGTTCAGTTATTCCCAATCCCTTTATTTTGATACGGATCCCAATCCAATTCCTACGTTGGGAATGATGGCCGATACAGGTTTTTTTTCGTATCGTTCCATTACAGGAGGAAATTTAATCATCAACCCAATATCCGGAGAAATAGATTTGGGCTTGTCGGACACCGGAACCTATGATATAATCTATTACATCGACACACCAAAAACGTCCATGGTGATTACTGGAATTATTGATGGACCGCTTTCCGGCGGTACTCCCAAAGCTGTGGAGTTTTATGTGATTCAAGACATACCAGATTTATCGATTTATGGATTTGGTTCTGCGAATAATGCGGGAGGTAGCGATGGTCAGGAGTTTACCTTTCCGGCTATTTCTGCCACATCGGGTACCTTCATTTATGTCGCAAATGAATCCACTCAGTTCAACAATTGGTTTGGATTCACCCCGGATTACACCAGCGCTGCAGCCAATAATAATGGAGATGATGCCATCGAGTTATTCTGTAATGGAGTAGTGGTCGATGTATTTGGAGATATCGCAGGAGCAAACACTACCTGGAGTTATATGGATGGATGGGCATACCGAAAGTCCCAGAATGGTCCGACTTGTGAAATATTTTATTTGCCTTTCTGGAGATTTAGTGGAGCAGGAGCACTGAATATGGAAACATCAAACAATATGGCTGCCGTGCCATTTCCATTGGGCTCCTATAATTATGTGATTAATCCGGATTCGTGTATTTTTAGGATACGATTGATGGAAACACCTCCGGATCCTTGTGCGTTGCTCCAACCTCCGAATTCAACCGTCCTTGAATCTTGTGTTAGCAATACCTTAGAGATTTCAGGTATTGGTGGTGGTATTCCTGGCAGGAGACTGGTGACTAATCTATTCATTTCAGAGTATATAGAAGGTAGCGGAAATAATAAATGTATAGAGATTTACAATACCACCGGGCAATCAGTAAACCTCGCAGCCGGTAATTATGAACTTGCATTTTACTTTAATGGTAATATGACTGCGGCCACTCGAATCCCGCTTTCAGGGGTAGTGGCAGATGATGATGTATATGTAGTATGCGATGATGATGCTGTAGCTGCATTGCTGTCCGAGTCAGATCAGACTACAACTTCCAATTTCTATAACGGTAACGACGCCATTGCCTTAGAGAAAAATGGACAATTTATTGATGTCATTGGTCGGATAGGAGAAAATCCCGGGATAGAATGGCCCGGCTCAGGTGGAACCCAAAATAATACCTTGGTTAGAAATGGGTTAATAGCATTTGGCGATGCTATGGCATTTGACCCTTTTGATGCCTCTAATGAATGGACTGGATTAGGATTAGATGACTTCTCAGATATCGGAAGACATACTTATTTGAATCAGGATACGATAGCCACCTGTTATAATGTATATGATGGAGATCCGAATTCAGGTGGTACTCTGATTGCCTCTGGTGCCAATCCAACGATCACACTACCAGCTGACGGGAGTGATACAGTAGTATGGGTAACCACAAAGAATATAATTCCTCCTTGTGAAAGCGATGCAGTCCCTTTAACCGCAAGGACTATTTTGGTAAATGGGTTTGCATGTGTTGACTTGATTAATGTAAGTCTAGATGCGAATTGTGAAAGAATTATTTATCCTCAAGATGTGGTACAAGGTGTCCTTCCTTGCGAAGGCCCATTTGAAATCGTGTTGATAGATCAATATGGCCAATACATCGGTAATAAAATATTGAGTGACAAAATGGGTCAGATTTTGACTTATCAGCTAATCAATACGGTAAATGGTACGAAATGCTGGGGAAAAATTAATGTAGAGGACAAATATCCTCCCAAATTATCCTGTCGAGATACTACGATTAGCTGTCTGGAAGAAATTCCTGAACCACAATATGAAGAATCATGTTCTTTTGCGTCCTTTAAAGAGTTAAGTCGTCTCTGGGAGCCGTATGATTGCGATAATCCACTAGCCGGAGTCTATCGAAGAGAAATCCATGTTATTGATTTGTGGGGAAATCAAACCATTTGCAACCAAAATATCTTCATTAGAAAAGCGTCATTAGATGATCTGCAATGCCCGGAAGTTACCTATATTAACTGTGATCATCCCTCGCTATACTCAATATTATTTAGTGATGTGTCTGAGGAGGGCTTTGCCCATCCGAAGCCCTTTATCGTAAATGGAATCAATATCGGATTGGTTGATCCACCCAAGATTGATGGAGTTTTTATTGGGGAATTAAAAGTAAAATGTAACATCGTTGCCCATTATGATGATTTTGTTTTTGATGGTTGCGGATCCAGTTATACCATTCGCCGAGAATGGATAATCAAGGATTGGTGCAATGATCAAGAAGAAGTTTGTATTCAATACATCAAAATAATTGATACCGTGCCGCCGGAATTGAAGTTTGAGCTTAGTGATACAAGTATTTTGGTGGGGAGCCATGAATGTAAAGCGCACTACGAAATCACTTGGCCGGAAATTGACAACGAATGTTCTCCTCCGAACCGATTACGGTTACATTATGAAGTTGACTTTCACGATCCGAATCATCCGGGCAAAGTGATTAATCACTCCGGTACAATCCATAATTCTCAAACCAAAATTCTGTATCTCCCGGTAGGAGATCACAAAATTTATTTCCGCCTGCAGGATGAATGCGAAAATGTATACGATTATATTCAAAAGGTATGGGTCCTTGACGAGACCCCACCGGTACCGGTATGTGA
The DNA here is from genome assembly GCA_965223405.1 of Saprospiraceae bacterium. Lineage (GTDB taxonomy): Bacteria > Bacteroidota > Bacteroidia > Chitinophagales > Saprospiraceae > CBDCWO01. Next base: position 6,882,346 of record CBDCWO010000006.1, on the reverse strand, counting down.
TGAGATTACACAGGTGACCTTAGACCCGGATTTGTGCTGGTCTCGGATCGAAGCCAAGGATCTGGATGATGGCAGTCATGGTAACTGTTGTGGCCAACTGCACTTTGCGGTGGCGTCGATGGATACGATTGAGTATTGGAGGAATTACTGGTTGGATTATTTTAAAAATTGTTCGAGTGAATATGAGTATCACCGGGATATAGAAGATATCAAAGGGGGCATTGAAGAATGGATTAACATATTTGTATTTGATGATTATGTTGATGTAACGGAATGTGGTACGGAGAATTTGGTATTGCGCGTGTATGAAACCTGTGGAATGCCGGTATATGATCCTCATACGTTTTATGGTGGTCCTCACGAATGGTATTGGTGGAATATATCGGCCCGGTTTACGCGTTTTTACTATTGGCGCTTAAATGAATATATTGGTTATGGTGATCCGCGGGCGGAATTTATCTGTGGAGTGTTTGGAAGTAGTGGAGGGTCTGCTGCTACACAGGAAGACCCCTTGGCACCCTATCCTGCGGTACGCTGGGATGTACCGGTGGGAGTTGCGATAAACTATGAATATGATGAGCACGGGCCATTTAAGACAGAAATTGGATATGATATATCCGATCCCTCAGCAAAAGCAGAATGGGAACAACGCGTCAGAAATAAATATCCTACGGAAGTACAAGTATTGGAGGCCATTTCCATAGATAAGCGGGTATACTTTCCCCATTTGTACAGTGACTGCATGATCGAGGTGATCAAGGATGATAAGGTGCCACCGGTATGTACGGCGCCTGAGGATGTGACGTATTACTGTGATGGGGTTCCATACCACTGGGAGGTGGAGAAGACCTATGATTTAGGACGTAAAACGACTATCGTATCAGGTTGGGGAGCGAGATATGCTCATGACCAGTGTGGGATCAGCGATATATTGAGTGAAAGATGTTATACGCAGCGGATTCACGTAGATATATTACAAGGGGGTGTATTGGTAGGCTACAATGTATGTTGCATAGAGGTACCGTGGGATGGTGGTAAATTGGGATATTACGGAGGACCGGAATCTTCTGGCTATGGTTATGATCAGGAAGACTGCGGATCACAGTTCAGTTTATTACCGGATGGTTGGCAACCGATATATTGTTGGGTATGGTTATTATTGGATAAATATGATGATCCGAGTTATGGGAAACCGGATGCAACGCGATACTTTGGAGAATTGGAATACAGTGACCATTGTGGAGTAGACACGGTGAGTTATGAGGATAGTGGTTCGCTGAACGAATGTGGGGTAGGGGTTTTGAAGCGGACCTGGACGGTAGGAGATCGATGTAAAAATGAGAGTATCTGTAGTCAAAAAGTGATTATCAAGCCAAGATCTGACTTTGAGGTGGTATTTCCGGAAGATCAGATAGTCGAATGTACGGAAGTAACGGGAATTGATCCGGAAGAAACCGGTCGGCCTGTAGTAGAGGATGATGATTGTGAATTGATCGGGATCAATTATGTAGATGAGCGTTTTGAGATTACCGAAGAGGGCTGTTATAAGATATTGAGAACCTGGACAATTATAGATTGGTGCGTATACGATGCGGATCAGCACTTCAGACATCCGGATGTAATCGTGGATGATCGCTTGGTAGCAGGAGGAGATCGTCCCTGTATACATCGCAATTTGAAGGATGAAGGAGATGGATATGTGACCTACATCCAGGTTATTAAAGTGATCGATCGGGAAGCTCCCGAGGTAATTTGTGTAAGAGAGATCAGTATATGCAATGAAGATGCGGATTGTGAATTAGCGGAGCATGAATATGAATTTGGATCGGCTACGGATAACTGTTCGTTGCCGGAAGAGATCGGGTATCGTTATATAATCAAGCCGGGACAAAGTGAAGATAGTGGATCGTGGATCTATGGACATGGAGCCAGTTATACAGGAAATTTAGAGTTGGGTATACACGATGTATATCTGATTGCGACGGACCGGTGTGGCAATGAAGACACCTGTACTACCCAAATCGTGGTAGAGGATTGTAAACCTCCGACACCTTATTGCTATGATGGAATCGCAACAGTGGTGATGCCATCCTCACAAAGTGTAGAGGTATGGGCCAAGGACTTGGATGCGGGAAGTTTTGACAACTGTACAGAGAAGGAGAATTTGTTGTTCAGTTTTGATGCCACGGGCAAGGAGAGCAGCCGGGAGTTTACTTGTGCGGATATACCGGATGGCAAGATGCAGCAGATTGAGGTAGAGATCTATGTGTGGGATGAAGCAGGGAATGTGGATCAATGTGTGACGCATATTTTGTTGCAGGATGGAAGTGGGAATGTATGTGCAGATCAGATCATTGCGGCCGATGCAGGTAATAAGGAGATGGGATTGAGTATGAGTAGTCAGGGAAAAGCAGAAAAAAGCAGCAAGGAGATGGAAGGTTTAAATATCAGAGAAATTAACGGAAAGGTAGAGTTATATCAAAATCGACCGAATCCATTCCAACATGAGACGGTAATCAGATATTATCTGCCGGCAGCGCAGACCATTACCTTCAATATATTTACGGTAGAAGGAGAACTTGTATTAAGTCATCGCTCAGATAAACAAGCCGGATATCACAGTTGGAGGCCAAATACAACCCAAATCGATGACCTTCATGGATTATTTTTTTACACCCTTACGACCGAGAAACAGGTGATTACAAGAAAAATGATCAAACTTAAATGATTTGCAAGATGACTATGTCATTATAGCGTGAATTGAAAACAATAGTATTGTGAAAGCGGCAGTTTTACAGGGAGTTCAGCAAGATTTGGTGGTAAAAACTACGCCTGATCCTGAGAGTGCGAATTCAGAGGAAGTCATCGTACGATTATTTGCCTCCGCGATCAATCACCGGGACTTGTGGATTCAAAAGGGAAAATATGCCAATATCGAATTGCCTGTAATTCTGGGGAGTGATGGCGCCGGTAAGTGGCAAGCATCCGATGTGATCATTCAACCTGGTTTGAGCTGGGGAAATAAGCAGGAATTTGCCTCTCCGGAGTACCAGATCTTAGGGATGCCCCGAAACGGAACCTTCTCTGAATATGTCAAGGTTCCAAGAGCCAACATTTATCCAAAACCGGATCATTTATCCTGGTATGAGGCTGGTGCTTTGCCGTTAGCCGGTTTAACAGCTTACCGTGCTGCCATGGTACAAGCAAAAGTAACCCAAAGCGATAAGGTGTTGATCACGGGTATAGGAGGAGGTGTGGCATTGCAAGCTTGTCAATTTTGTCTGGCAATAGGAGCCAAGGTATTTGTAACTTCAGGCTCCGATGACAAGATTCAGAAAGCAATCGATCTGGGAGCCAAAGGGGGAGTCAATTATCGCAATGAATTGTGGATTAATGAGTTAAAACAAATGACTGGAGGAATCGACAAAGTAATCGATGGTGCCGGAGGCAGTGGCCTGTCACAAACAACCAGGATTTGTAATTCGGGGGCAAGCCTGGTTTGTTATGGTGGAACCACCGGAACCATTCCCCTTAATCCGCAACGTCTGTTTTGGAAACAATTGACGCTTAAAGGCTCCACCATGGGTTCTCCAACAGATTTTATGTATATGCTGGACTTCGTCAATAAACACCAAATAAAACCTATCGTAGATTCCATATTTACCTTAAACGAAATTAACCATGCCTTCAATTACGTGTCGCAGGGAAAACAATTTGGAAAAGTAGTTATTAATATCATGAAACAATAATGATAAAGATAGGCCTGATATCCGATACACATAGTTACCTGGATCCTGAACTGTTTAAAGTGTTTTCTCAAGTTGATGAAATATGGCATGCCGGAGACATTGGCGACCCGGGGCTTATCGGTGAATTGGAATCTTTTAAAAAGTTTCGCGGGGTTTATGGAAACATCGATAACCAGAAAGTGCGTTTGGTATTGCCTCTGGATTTGACATTTGAAGTGGAGGGATTAAAGGTATTCATGACACACATAGCCGGATATCCGGGAAGGTATAATCGCAGAGTGAAACCGCTTTTCAAAGCAGAACAGCCCGGTTTAGTAATTTGTGGCCATTCACATATTCTAAAAGTCATTTATGACAAAACCTTTAAACATTTGCATATGAATCCCGGTGCTTGTGGGCATCATGGGTTTCATACCATTCGCACGGCAATACGTTTTGAAATTGAAGCAGGTCAAATAAAAAAACCGGAAGTAATTGAATTGGGAAGACGTGGAATACTATCTACCCCCGATTAAGACAATAATTTGTATAGAATGATTGCAACCATTGATATTGGGAATTCGAATGTAGTATTTGGGATTTATAATGAGGGTAAATGGTCTCATGTTTGGCGGGTGGAGACCAAACCGGATGAAGAGCTGATGTATTATGAACTACATTTGGGTAATCACCTCTTAGAAAACGGGATAGATCCCAGGAAATTGGAGAAGACCATAATCAGTAGTGTGGTACCCCAGCTCAATCCGTACTTTGATGATCTGGTCCGATTGTTATTAAAGCAGGAACCCTTGTGGCTGAACTCCGATGCATTTCCACTTTTGCCACTTGAAATCTTAAAACCCAATGAAATTGGATCTGATATCGTAGCCAATTGTTTAGCTGCAAAAACGCTATTTAATCAAAACGCGATCATTATCGATTTTGGCACGGCAATGACTTTTACAGCCGTATCCGGGCAGGGTAAAATAGAAGGAGTCAATATTGTGCCGGGTATTAAGACGGCGATTCATTCTCTTTTTGATCGGACCGCTCAATTACCGGAAGTGCCACTGGAATATCCCAATTGGATCCTGGGTCAAGATACGGTAAGTGCGATCCAAAGTGGCATCCTCATAGGGTATGTTGGATTGATCCGTCATATGGTTCAATCGATAAAAACGCATTGGAATTCCGGTGCGATTGTATTGGCAACAGGTGGGCTGGGGGCGATCCTGTCTCCGCTGCAAAGAGAGTACGACCACCATCTACCAAATTTGACTTTAGATGGCTTGCGGATATTTGGCGGTCTCACCACAGGAGATTGTTAAAAACAAATACTTTCCCATCAACTTTCCATAGCACCACCTATATCCCCAATGATATCTTCTATATCCTCGATCCCGACAGAAACCCTCACCAGACCATCCGTAATTCCGTTCTCCAGGCGTATCTTTTTAGGGATCTTTACATGTGACATCGAGGCGGGATGAAGAATCAAAGTATCGACATCCCCAAGTGTAGGTGCCAGAGTACACATTTTGATTCGGTTCATCATCGCTTTCCCGGCTTCTATTCCTCCTTTCAGTTCAAAACTCAACATGCCACCGAATTGGCGCATTTGTTTTTTGGCAACCTGGTGATCCGGATGGGATGGCAATCCGATATAGTTTATTTTAGCCACTGTAGGATGATGTTCGAGGAAAGAAGCCAGTTTTATCGCATTGGCCGAATGGCGATCCATCCTTACATGGAGTGTTTTCAGTCCATTATTTACCAACCAGGCATCAAAAGGATTGCAATTAGTACCTGCCAATTTCATTTTTTCCCAAACGACTTCCTGCATAAAGTGCCGGTCTAAGCCTAATCCTACTCCCGCTATCGAATTCCCATGCCCGTTAAGAAACTTGGTCGTGGAGTGAATAATGAAATCTGTACCAAATTGAAAGGGTTGTTGTAAGTACGGGGTAGCAAAAGTATTATCCGCAACGGTTTTGACTCCATATTTTTTCGCCAGAAAATTAAGATTTTCCATGTCTACACATTCCAGAGTAGGGTTGGAAGGTGTTTCAAAGTAGATTAATCGTATCTTTTGTTTTGATTTTAAGCAATTTTCTACCTGGTTTAAGTCTTTGAGTTTGACAAATAGGACCTCAATACCTAAAGGCTTGAAGATCTTGTTGATCATTTCCGTGGTGCCTCCGTATAGATTGGCCTGGGTAAGAATGGTATCACCAGGAGACAATAAGGATAAAAATAAAGTATGAATAGCAGACATACCACTACTGAACATAATGGCGTGCGATTTATGGTCCAAATTCCAATCTTCCAGATTCGCTATCTTTTGAGCTACCGTATCTACAGTTGGATTTCCATAACGACTGTAAACATGCCCTTCTTGCGCACCACTAAATATTTCGATACCTTGGTCAATGCTATCAAAAGCAAAACTTGAAGTCGCATAAATAGGCAGTATGTGTGAATGGGTGGTGACCTCTTTAGATATTTCTTTGGCACAGTGAGAACCAAAACCTAATTTTGCGTCTTCATTCATAAGAAAGGATAATTAAATAGTTTGGATAAATACAAGGACAAGTATAGACAAGAAGAGGATATTCACCAAGAAGAACCTGAGGAATATCGGGAAATTGTTGTGGACAGGAAGCAGACACCGATTCGAATCGATAAGTTTTTGATTGATAGATTAGTTGGATTATCCCGTTCCAAAATTCAAAATGCGATTAAGTCCGGACTGATTACAGTCAATTTGGAAGCTACTAAGGCGAATTACAAAGTAGCCGCCGGTGATTCAATTCGCATTGTCTACCCACCTTCAGATTACCCTACTGAGGTGTTACCTGAGGAAATTCCATTGGATATCCGTTATGAGGATGAGGATTTAATAATCCTACACAAACCGGCCGGCCTTGTCGTGCATCCGGGTGTTGGAAATTACACCGGAACATTAGTTAATGCATTGGCAAATCATTTTCAAAACCTACCATCCGCGCCCGGTGATAATTTGCGTCCCGGATTGGTGCACCGGATTGATAAAGATACGACCGGACTCATGGTGGTAGCCAAAAATGAAATGTCTATGTTTCATTTAGCAAAACAGTTTTACGATCATTCTATCGTTCGTGAATACATAGCTCTGGTTTGGGGAAACTTCGAGCAACCTCGCGGCACAGTTGAAGGTCATATCGGTCGAGACCCCAAACATCGGAAGAAAATGACCGTGTTTCAGGATGGAAACCAAGGGAAAAAGGCCATCACTCATTTTGAGCTGATCGAAGATTTGTATTATGTCTCTGTAATTAAATGTCAATTAGAAACCGGACGCACGCATCAGATCCGTGTTCATATGCAATCGATTGGGCACCCCCTGTTTAATGATGTAACCTATGGCGGTGATAAAATTTTAAAGGGAACAATTTTCAGCAAATACAAACAATTTGTAACCAATGCTTTTACCCTGGTGAATCGTCATTGTTTACATGCCAAAAGTTTGGGATTTATCCATCCGCGAACAAAAAAGAAAATGCATTTTGACAGTGAAATACCGGATGATATGAGTCAGGTAATTGTCAAATGGAGAAATTATGTGCGTTCACGCAAAGAACTGTTATAACGATGAATACGGAAGCAAGAATAAAAGCACTGAATAAACTTGGGACATTGATCGATAAAGACAATGGGTTGCTGGCAGCAGCCGTGACCAAGGCCTGTTTCGAAAATCCTTGGTTTACTCCAGAGGATTATTGGTATGCTTTGATCCAGATTAGAGAAAACTACCTGAAAGGAGACCTGTTATTTGAATTTGCCATGTCCCATAAATTGTTCAGAGAAAATCCGATCCCGAAGGCAGTGGGTTTGGTAATGGCAGGCAATATTCCATGTGTCGGATTTCATGATATTCTATGCACTTTTCTCTGTGGCCATCACAGCCTGGTAAAGCTCTCCCAAAAGGATGAAGTAGTGCTACCTATGTTATATAAAATGTGGCAAGAGTTAATACCTGAAATTCAGGGTATGATTTCATTCGTTGAAAAATTGAAGAATTTTGATGCTGTCATTGCTACAGGTAGTAATAATACCGCTAGATACTTTGAATATTATTTCAAAAAGTATCCCCATATCATTAGAAAAAATCGCAATGGAGTAGGGGTGTTAACCGGAAAAGAATCTGAGGATGATTTAAAAAACCTGGCTGAAGATACGCTCCGATACTTTGGAATGGGATGTAGAAACTTGAGTAAAATTTATGTTCCTTCCAAATACCAATTTAATGATCTGTTAGATGCGATGAAAACCAAGGAACATGTGATCGAACATGACAAATACAAACATAATTATGATTATAACCTAGCCATCTTACAAATCAACCAGGAACAATATATGACCAATGGTTCCATTATCTTATTGAAAAAACAACAAATTCCGTCCAGGATTTCAACCCTTCATTTCCAACCTTATGATTCGTTAGTCACTTTAACCGGGGAATTGGAGCAACATCAGGATCAAATACAATGTGTGGTGTGCTCCGAATCCCTTAAACAAACAGTATCACTGTTGCCTGGAACCGCACAAATACCCCAATTAAATGACTTCGCAGACGGAGTAAACACTATGGAATTTCTTATTCACCTACCAACTTAACAGAATGAAAAGAAAGGAAAGAGCCGATAGAATCGCCGATGTATTGGAATCTCTGTATCCGGATCCTCCGATTCCATTGGAACATCGGGATGCGTATACATTGCTTATTGCCGTGCTCTTATCAGCGCAATGTACTGATGTTCGCGTAAATAAAACAACTCCTGATTTATTTGAGCGTGCCAGTACACCTGAAGAAATGGTTGAATTGGGTGCTGCCGAGATCGAGAAGATAATCAAACCCTGCGGTTTGGCTCCGGCAAAATCTAAAAATATTGAAAAACTCTCCAAGATGCTATTGGAAATACATGATGGGCAAGTTCCTGCGGCCATGAATTTATTGGAAGCACTTCCCGGTGTAGGGCACAAGACAGCCAGCGTAGTGATGAGTCAGGCCTTTGACGTTCCGGCTTTTCCGGTAGACACTCATGTACATCGCCTGGCTTATCGATGGTGTTTAAGTACCGGGAAAAATGTGGTGAAGACCGAAAGGGACTTGAAAAAAGTATTTCCGAAGGAAAAATGGAATGACCTGCATTTGCAGATGATTTATTTTGGCCGTGAGTATTGTCCAGCCAGAGGGCATCGTCCTGAGCATTGTCCAATCTGTAATGAATATGGTCGAAAATCACTTTTTCGATAGGGGTTTTTATTAAGGTATTTGGCATCGTCGATATTGGCTTAAAATGGATAATCCAAGGCGAGATTAAAGTTCAATTTGTTGAGGCTTAACGCTTGGCTTAAATTGCGGTATGGGTAATAACGACCATCGATCTTATAGGGTGACCTGATTTTCGAACCCACATCTACTCTAAGAATGAAGTAACTAAAGTCAGTTCTAATTCCAAATCCGGAACCTAAAGCAATTTCCTTAAGAAAGTTTTTGGATAATTGGGCACCTGGCCTTAAATCCACATCAGTTGATCGCAGGGACCAGATATTGCCACCATCCAGAAATAATGCACCTGCAAAACGCCAAAATATAGGAAATCTCCATTCCAGCCCAAATTCTAATTTGAAATCCGCTGCCTGATAGAAATATCCGGATTCTTCCCTAATGGTTTCATTTAAAGGATCTTCATAGGATCCGGGTCCTAATTCCCTCACTCTCCAGGCTCTAACACTCAATGGACCACCCAGATAAAATTGTTTTAAATAAGGTACTTCGTGGGAGGTGCCAAAGGGCAGGGCAACACCAGTGGCAAACCTTAATGCAAGAGTTTGGGTTCCTACAATCGGAATATATCTCCGGATATCAATCTCCGCCTTCGCAAATTGGGAAAACTCAATGGAACCCAATTTAAAAGTATCTTTCAATCCATTATATATCAGATTGGTCAAAGCCACTTCATGCCCTGATGACTCGAGGTTCGAAATGATACGCCAGACATTTCCATTTTTGTTGGGTGCGGTGGTAATATCTATTAATAAGTTACGGAAAAATATTCCGGTAAATAGCCGGGTACCAAAACTATTTCTAAGCAACGAATTTCTGGGTTCTTCCAAAAAGAGATCAAATCCCTCTTTAGTTTCTGGGATCCATAAGTCCAATCCGATAGGATTAAACTGATATTTCTTCCTTCGGCTTTTGATTAATTCAAAACCAAATGATGAATTCAGCGAATGATAGGTGTAGAAGTTTTTTAGAATGATAAAATCATAATTTAGTCCCAGACGGGTGGTCGCTTCCTCATTCAAACTTGCTAATAATTCATCAGAAACCAAAGAGTTTTTACCAAATTTTAGGCGATTGAACAAATGCATAAATCGGAAGAGATCAATGAATTTTGGAAAATTCAGATCATTTTTCACTTGGAATGTAAAAGCGTTGAGAATCCCCAGTTCATCAATACTCCTCAGATTGATGTCGGCACCTATTTGAAAACTACTTGTAAGCCGTTCAGCTCCCCGGAAAAGATTACGATGTTGAAACAATACACTACCGCTGACTCCAAATAGATTTCGACCCTGGACCTGGTTGAAGGTGGAGTAATTGATGTCAAAATTGTTTTCCAGTAGCATATTTTGATTACGCGGAAGGTAAATCGTGAAATCAACCGTGTCATTCCTCAGTGTGGGAACCATTCGTACCAACCGCGTAATATCCAATCTATTTAATTTATTCACAGTTCGTCTTTCCCGTTCTCCATTGTAGAGGTTTCCGGAATTCAAATAGATAAATTTCGGTACGGTTGCCGTGTCTAAATAAAATTTCCTATCGCTGGTAAGAAACTTGATTCCCCGATTCGTTGATTCATTCAGATTGGTATTGTCCAAATTACTATAGGTATCATCATATATCGTATAATTACCTACATAAAACTTTTGGTGTCGACTAGTTTCATCAGGGTTGAGCACAGCTATTTTGGTAACTAATTTTTGATTACTGGTATCTGCAAAGTAGCGGATGAAATTGTTATTGAACGTATAATATCCTTCATTTCTAAACAGACCGGTGATGCGGAAACTTTCCAGATCAAAAAAATTCTTATCAAATGCAATTCCCGGTTGGAGATAGGAATCTTTGGAATTTTCTGTTAATAATCTCTGAATAGCCGTATCTGCCGCCTCAAATATCACTGAATCTATATACATCAACTTTCCGGGAGTGGCAGAGTATTTGACCACACCTTTTTTGTTTTTGGCCTCAATGTCATAGCTAACTTGGGTGCTTCGGTAGCCTTTCTTGATGAGGTAGGATTTGAGTAACAATGCACTGCGGCTGGCCTCATCTTCAGAAATTAAAACTGGGGGTTCGGCAAGCTTTTTTTTGATTAGCGTACCAATAAGACTCGTATCATGGGTATTGTAATAATACCATAATCTGGTTCGAAAAAGCCCTAAAAACTTGGCATTAGGAGATTGCGGAAGTACAGTGAGTAAGGAGGCTTCCAGTTTTTTTGCTGGTACTTTTTCATTGGAATCGATAACATTAATTTCATTTCGGACCAGCAAAGTTTCACCATCTTGAAGGTATTTAGTAGTATTGCAGGCACTCAGAATTATTCCAATCATCAGGACAATGATTAGAACTGGGGAATGGATCAAATTATGGTTCCGGTTATTACACACCAACAAATACAATTTATTCAATCCTTAAGGATTTCCAAGTACCGGCAAAGGTACCAGAAATTTGTCATAGAAGGAGATAAAATCTGTAGCGAAAGATTAGTTCTCCAAGATGTAAAAATAGATTCAATTTATGCATTACCGGGATGGATCTCCAATCGAACTTTACAAACAAAGGGTTATCCGGTTTATCAAATAAATCAATCTCAATTAAAAAAAATATCAAACTTCAAAACGCCAAATCAAGTGGTCATCGTGTGCGATATACCCACTGACCATACATTTACACCAAGTTTTAAGAAAACTTTATGTTTTTATTTGGATGATATTCGTGATCCAGGTAATATGGGAACGATTATTCGTACTTTGGATTGGTTTGGATTTAGACAGATATTCCACTCTCCTCAGTGTGTGGATTGTTACAATCCTAAAGTATTACAAGCTTCAATGGGAAGCATTTTTAATGTACAACTTCAAGAGTTAAGTTATGAAGAATTCATCCGGTTGGAAGATATACCGCTGATAGGAACCGCAATCTCAGGTAAAAACCTAGGAACTTTTTCCTTTCCAGAGCATGGATTGCTAGTTATAGGAAATGAAAGTCGTGGTATCAATCCGAAGCTATCCGAATCTTTAACTCAGACCATAAGTATCCCTAAAAAAGAAAAGGCAACAGCAGAATCATTAAATGCTGCTGTTGCCTGTGCGATTATTGCTTATGCTGCAAGTGTTTAGCTAATCAGGTTATTCCTTCGAATTCCTACCTCTAGCTCCCTGCTCCTAGCTCCCTGCACTTCGCTCCATGCTCCAAGCCGCATCTTCGTCTTTAACTTTGGGCCAACAACCTTTGAACCGCAGGTTCCAACTTGGGACCGCGAGGATTAATCTCTGCAATTTTTCCGTCTTTATCAATCAGGAAAGTCTTGGGAATCCCACTTACACCATAGGTCCTTGCAGGAGCTGAGTTCCAGAATTGTAAATCACTGACGTGATTGGGCCAGGTCAGTTTATCTTTTTGAATCGCATCTACCCACCGCGTTTTTCCATTGGGTTTGTCTAGTGAAACGCTAAAGACATCAAATCCGGCCTGTTTATATTTATTGTAGACTTTGACCACATTGGGATTTTCTCTCCTACAAGGTCCGCACCAACTTGCCCAAAAATCCAATAAGACTACTTTGCCCCGCAAATCAGAGAGCTTCATGGTTTTTCCATCAGGATTGGGTAAGGATATATCCGGAGCGACTTCACCTACTTTTATTCGCTGTTGTGCCATCTGCTTTTGCTTGTTGGCATAGATGCTGGATACGATACTTTCAAAATCGGAGGTGTAGTTATTTCCGGGGTAATCTATTTTCATACGATCCAGGATTCCGGCATATAAATCATACATCTCTGTAGCCCCTCTATAAGTCTGTAAGGAAAGATGCATTGCAGCCAGTGGATCCATGCTGTTGATCTTCTCATTCAATTGATCCGGGTTGATCTGCTTGCTCAGATATTGATACAACGCCTCATTATAATCTTTGGTCACCGGAGAACCTTCAATACTTACATTGCCAAGGTTTAATTCTTTTAGTTCACCGTTTATAGATACTTTTTTCTCGTTGCCTTTTAAAAATAGGTAGGTCCGTTTGGATCCTACTCGAATGCGATAGACGCCAGGATCTAAAGGCGTTTCAAACTTTAAAGAAAAATTTCCATTGGCATCGATATCGGCTTTGCTTAAAACACTGGTTTTATTATTCATTTCTTGTTTGTCCAGAAATACTTGCAAATTTTCCGATCCCTTAAGGTTCCCTTCAAATTCCAGACCCTTGTTGGTTCCCGAACAGGCTATGATCAGAGCGAGCAAGCCAAAGAAAAAGACATGATGAATTAATTTCATTGTATTCAATTTTTTATTTAAAACGGATTTGGAGAATTGTTTCATTTATATGAATTCATATGCAAAAATCTGACTTTCATTGAATTATTCAATTACCAATTGCCGATTATTGTATTATTTAACAGCTTTTTAACAGCTGTAACGCGATCTCGGTTCAATTGGATACAGTCTTTATGAGTAATTAACCACTAATGTAAAACCTTCATTCAAGTATTCAATTATTTTAGAAAATAGTTAATACATATAAAAATAAATGGTAATAGGTTAAATTTTGCTGCAAATATAAGCACTTGTGGTAGGATTTAAAAATGATTACACAAAGCTGCAATACAATCAGGTATCCGGAATTTGATTATTGACTTAATGGTCACAATGATAATTACTGTTTTAGGATTAACTTCTTCCGATCAAATACAAAATGAAGATAAGATCAACACCACAACTAAAAAAATCCATAAATAATCAAGAAAATACCAATAGGTCTTGATCATTTTTAATTTTAGTTTTTGTGCCGGATCTGCAAAGTATACCAAAGAAGTGACCGGATCTTTAAGCTTCCTATGAGAGAGTAAGATCTGGTTTAATAAAAAAGGAATTCCTCCGATCACATGAACAAAATGGACTCCTGACAACAAGTATAAATAAGCTGTTCCATTGCTACTTTTGAAGGTCTTGTTTTGTAAAATTAATTCCTGCCATCCAAGCAGTTGACCAGTTAAAAACATCATGGTCAACGTAAAAGCGATCCATAGACTTCTAAGATGCAATTGGGTTTGATCGCGCTGATAGGCCTTATACGCAAGATGAATGGAATAGCTCGAAAGTAATAGGACAATTGAGGTTAAATAAAACATTTTCGGAACGACTATAGCCTCAATTTGAAGAAAAACAAGCGTATAGACATAGGCAATTATAAGACCAATGAATAAAGCTGAAATGGCAGTGATGATCAGTATTAAGAGTATATTATATGGATGGAATTTCAGGTTTTCTAAATTTCGATACCCGAGATGACTATCCATAGTTAATTAACTGTTTTGCCCAATTTTCCAATAATAAAGTAAAATCCCACTGCACCTAACAAGATAAAGATAAAGGATATTAACCATCCTCCTCCCAGATAGGTCGACAATCCCGTAAATATTATGGCGATGATTCCCACGGTCAATGCATAGGGCATCTGGGTCCTGACGTGGTCGATGTGATTGCAATCCGACGCCAGCGAACTAAGGATCGTCGTGTCTGATATGGGCGAACAATGGTCTCCCATGACACTGGCCCCCAGGGTTACTGCGATGACGTTTAACAATATTTCCAAGCTTAAGGTGGGATCCATCCCATTTGCTATACAAATTGTCCAGGTGGTGGGGATGGCAATCGGATATAATATGGCCATCGTACTCCAGCTGGAACCGGTCGAAAACGAAATAAAAGCAGCTAATACAAATACAATCACCGGTAGCCAGTATGGGTGAATCGTGCCATTTAATGCGGCGCTCACAAAATCAGCAGTATGTAATTCGCCGGTGGTGATCGCCAAAGACCAAGCCAGGGTGAGAATAATCAAAGCCGGCATCATCGTCTTAAACCCGGTGACCATATAATGCATGGTGGTTTTTAAATCCATAATTCGACCTGCCCGGGTTAAGAGGATAGCCAGTACAACCCCGGATAAGGAAGACCACAACAAGGCTTTAAAGGAATCCGCATTTCCAATAATAATCCCAAGCTTTATAAATGCATTATTTCCCTCCTGAGCCGTTAAAGCTTGCCAGGTTGTACCCCATCCGGCGGTCACGGCTTCCTGAGCTGGCAGAATATTAATTGCCGTAGATTCAAATCCCGTAACTAGGAGACCGAGAATAGTGACCAGAATGACTGTCAAAACGGGAATGGCCGCATTTTGCCACCTAAGAGGCGCATTTTTTACCGGAGAAAGATCTTCCATGTTCGGCTCATCTTCCTCAGGAGTTAAAGCACTCGAAACCTGACCCGTGGTTCGGGCCCTGACCTCTGCCTTATACATGGGACCAAAATCCCTTCTCCGCCGGATTAGGATGACCATAAATATTAAAGTGAGGATGGGATAGAAAGAATACTTCAACGATTGAACAAACATCGAATAGGGAGAAAAATCGTAAGCAAACCCTTCGATATCCTTTATACCTCCGGCAATGTATCCCAGCTCTGCACCAATCCAGGTGGTGATAAAGGCAATGGCAGCCACCGGAGCAGCGGTACTATCTACAATATAAGCTAGCTTTTCCCTGGATATTCTAAATTTATCCGTAGCAGAGCGCATGGTGTTACCTACGATCAGCGTGTTGGCGTAATCATCGAAAAAAATCACCACCCCCAACAACCAGGTAACCATCTGGGTACTCCTCGCATCATGAGCATATCGTGACAACCTTTCCACGACTCCGGCCATACCACCATTTTTTGAAATAATGGCTACCATTCCCCCAATTAGCAGGGAAAACACCAGGACAGAAAGATGGGAACTGTCTTGCAAAGCCTCAATGGCATATTTTGCAATGACTTCGAAGATAGAAAGTAAAAAATACCAGATGGAATCCAAACGCATACCGCCCACAATAAACGCTCCTGACCAAATACCCGCAAACAAGGACACATTGACTTCTCTTAATATTAATGCCAGAATAATGGCGATCAATGGAGGCACAATCGACAGCCATAAAGGAATTTTACGCAATCGCAATGACCGGTCTTTATCAATGGCTGCATGGATCAGTTTCTGGGATTTTGATGACTTTAAATAGATCAATTTCCCCTTCCGGTCTACTTCTCCCAGGTCTAGTTTTCCACGACCATTTGCAAAATTTACTGGTCTGCCATCACCATTAACCTTTATCTCAAAAATTCCATTCATTCCCGGGCTATTCAGTACCACATTATCGTTTTCAAATTGCAGGGAAAAAGGGGATGAAAGCGGAGTTGTCGGAAACGAATCAGTAGTTTGGCTAGTTGTTATAGTAGAGAATATTAAAATATATAAAACCGTAATAAAGGAAATTCGTTTGTATACTTGTGCCATTAATTAAGAATATTTCCGGGTTTGTCAAAAGATCAAATTTAATAATTAATAAATGAAGTGGTCGATTGCTATTACCTTTTTACATTTTCTCTGGTTGTCGAATACCGAAGCCCAGGAATTTAACCGGTTGCAATATCCAGTTACTATTGACAACATCACGTATCTTCATGCACTGACCGGAGGCCTTAACAATCCACTGTTTGCCCAGGGTGATCTCAATTTTGATGGCATTCCGGAACTGCTGGTTGTCGATCGTTCCGGCGAAACGGCTCAGGTATTTCAAAAGTCGGCCAATGGTTCCTATGACTTAAATGAAACACTTACTCGTAACCTCCCAAATTCGTTGAATGGATGGATCGTGGTTGAAGATTTTGACCAGGATGGGGTAATGGACCTGTTTACTAACTCTATCTATCCGGGTTTTGATGGAATTTCGGTCTATAAAGGAATAAGAGAGGGCAATGAGACGGAATTTATGGAATTTAAAGTGACCAACAGGCCTGTGAATATTCTCAATTATGTAAATTCACGAGGTGCCTCCTACAATGTCTATGTAACACCGGGAGATGTTCCGGCCATCTCGGATATTGACGGCGATGGAGATCTGGATGTCTTGGCCTTTGAAACCAGTGGGGCAAATATTTTCTACTATCAAAATCGCTCCAAGGAAGAGGGTAAACCATTGGGATCCTTTGCCTACTTTTTACAGGATAATTGTTGGGGAAAGATTGCTGAAAACGGATTATCCGCAGAAATTGTTTTGAGCAAGGATCAAAATGATTGTCCGATAGCACTTTGGCAAAATCCATTGGAGATTCGCCATTCGGGCTCTTCTTTGCTGGCGCTGGATTATGATGGGGATGCAGATAAAGATCTCCTCGTTGGTGATATAGGTTCCTCACAAATTACCCTGTTAATCAATGGGGGGTCAACGGCCAAAGCATTTGTTACTCAGATACAAGAATCATTTCCTGCCGCCGGTAAATCAGTCAGCCTCCCGATTTTTCCATTGATCAGTAAAGTAGACCTCAACGCCGATGGCCTTCCAGATCTCATATTTAGCCCGGGGGATATATATAACTCAGAAAACCGCAAGGTGAGTTGGTATTACGAGCAACAATCGACCTCAAACGAGCCTAAATTTGCATTTAAACAAAATGACTTTTTAATCGATCAGCTATTGGATCTCGGTTCTGAATCACATCCCGCAATTGCCGATGTCACTGGTGATGGATTATTAGATATTGTGATCGGATCCAGAGGATACTATCCCGATGAAATACAGTCTGATGTCCGGTTGATCTTATTGAAAAATACCGGAACCAGAACCAAACCGGCATTTTCACTAGTTGATGATGATTTTTTAGGATTTAACGCATACAAAAATGAGACACCCAGCATAAGCCCGGTATTTGTAGATTTAGACCAAGATGGTGATCTGGATCTTATGATAGGGGAGCATTTTGGAAAATTGATTTTTGTTGAAAATACTTCCGGACCCGGTGTGGTTCCAGTGTACGCTGATCCGGTATTTGGTTATATGGAAATCGATGTGGGTATCAATAGTGTTCCAGCCGTCGGGGATATAAATAACGATGGATTGCCTGATCTTTTGGTAGGAGAGCGAAATGGTAATATCAATTATTTTGAAAATCAAGGGATCCCCGGTCAGCCTGTTTTCTCTTCCATGCCAGATAATGAAGTTTGGGCAGGAATAGATACTCGTGTAACCGGATTTGCCTCCGGTCTATCTGCACCATTTTTGTTTGTTACCGAAAAACAACTCCACCTGATCTGTGGTTCCAGTTCGGGTCAGCTGATCTACTATGGTCCTACCCAGGATAATGAGGTGTTGCCTGTCGTTTCTTCGCGACTTGGGGATATTTGGGAAGGACGAATTACCACCATCGGAATGGGAGATCTTGATTTTGATGGATTAAATGAAATGGTCATTGGGAATACCAGAGGTGGTATTTCTATTTTTACCACTCCATACGACGCTTCTGATGAGTCTAGCCATGCGACATCAACTCAAATATTGGAATTTGAGCTAGCTCCAAATCCTGGAACCGATTATCTGTTTATAACCAATTTACCTTTAAATAGTGATAAAGTACACTTGGAAGTTATAAATGTTATGGGTAAAATATGTTACAGATTAAACCAGCAAAACGTAGATAACAGAATCCCGGTTGCTGCACTTTCACCAGGTACCTATTGGATAAAAGTGAGGTCTCAACAAAAAGTAGGTATTAAAAAATGGATCAAAATGTAATGATGATTGAGACAAACTTCCGATTGGTGGACTCACTAGTGAGTGTATCTGATTAGCGTAAATATTGCATAAAATGGATTCTTTCCATGAGTTATTAACATAACGACTGCGGGTTGACCAAATTTCGCTGTGTTATCCACTTTTTGTTTAAAACATGTTAGCAATAAACTATTGTAATACAATTAATTACAACAATAAAGTTGTAAAATTGTAGATACAAAAGTAATCTTATAATCGGTGAAGAACAAAGCAAAAAAGGGCCTTAGATCAAAGAAGAAGACAACGCTTGATGGTTTAAGTTCAGAACAATTAATAAAGATTATACAACAAAAGGATAAGATCATAGAAAAGCAAAAGGAGATTATAGATGAGCATATAAAAAAAGATAAAAAAACCGATCGGCTAACGAGTGCCCTTCAACGGGTGCATTTCAAAATGTCCCGATGTTTTACATTTAATTAAGCTACGCGTCTTAAATAATCAGTAATTATATCCCAATGTCCGCTTTTGTTCAGAACTCTGAGGTTAATCATATTTTGAAGTCCTTCCATTGACCATCTTTGACCTGATAGTTTCATTCTTTTTTGTAGCACATTACGATGGGCAGCTTCTATGGCTCCAGAGCCTATTAGCAATCCTTGTTCCAAGTAGGATGGATAGTCCATTTTTGACGCATTTCTTTGCAAATAGCCCATTAATTTACTTTTCGCTACTTTTTTTGCTTTTGTATTGCAATTCAATTGATCGATTCGTTCTATTAGGCTATCATAGCCTAATTCCTTTAGTAATGATCCGGTTTGTTGCATCCATTCTTTGAACTTATTCCTACCTTTGATACAAAGTTTGGCATATTTAGATATATTTTCCATTGCATGATAAAAGTCCAATATTTGAAGTGCTTCTGGGTATTCTGCCTTTACCCAATTCTGTATCCATATCGCACCATCATTTATATACACCAAACGTTTACCTAGCTTCGAGTAGTCATCCAATAACGTCGATATCTTTAGTTCAAATTCTTTATGACAGCCTAAGTGAGCGACGTATTCACTGTCTCTAATCCACTGTCTATCTGTACCTTCTGGTAATATCGAGCTGCCTTTGAATACCCTGCCCAACTTCACCTCCTTCCATTTATCTTCTTTGGTAAACAACTGAGATCCGTCCACTTGACAATAAACTATATCTGTCGGACCAACATTGGGCTTGTCATACCGATCTTCTTCATCCACCCATTGCCTTGCTTGTTGACCCATCCCATCAGTTAGCCGATATATCGCCGTATCGTTCGTTTCTATTTCTAACAATCTGTTAGCTACTGATGCTCCATCTTCATAACAACTATGCTGTCCGATGAATACCAACTTGCCCTCCAAATAAGGACTCACTTTTACCGATTCAATTTGTTCAATATAAGAATGTGACTTGTTCAACTCAATTTTTCCAAAACCGCTTTGAATTCTCTTTTTTTTTTCGGTTTACAACAGGTTCACCAAGCGAACTTTCAAATAATTCCCGACCAAAGTCTTTCATCAAATACGTGAATTTCTCCTCGTAATCATAAAAACTCTCTGTGCCGTCTAGGTTCTCTACATCATTCAACAGGCGGTCAAACTTTTTTTGTAATTTAACCCTGTCCATGATTTCTCTATTTTGGTTGTATAGCTAATTTAACACATATATTTCAATTTTCTGGACATTTTGAAATGCACCCCCTTCAACAAAGAGTGGAAGAATTAGAAGTAGCTCTAGGGCAAGCACAAAAGTCAATCGATATGCTCACACGTGCATCAAAACGACAAGCGGCTCCTTTTAGGATATCGGAAAAGAAACGCAAGAAGCATCAAAAACGACCAGGCCGTAAAAAAGGACATCGGGGTAATTATCGGCCTGTTCCTCCAATAGTAGATTATGAAATCGAAGTTTCACTATCAGAGTGTCCGCATTGTAAGGGACCGGTAAGTGATCTTCGTCAAATAGAGCAATACATAGAAGAAATTCCAGTTCCACGTAAGGAAGTAACCCGTTTGTTAACCTATCATGGGACTTGTAATCAATGTGGAGTTGTTCAAAGTAATCACCCACTAAAAGTCAGTAATGCTACAGGTGCGGCCAAGTGTCATCTCGGTCCCCGTGCACAAGCGATGGCTATACAGTTGCTTTACGACTATAGCCTCACCTTAAGTACCACCTCCCGACTAATGAACGAAGTATACGGACTTGATATCAGTCGAGGCGGCCTGGCACAATTGAGCCAACGGATTGGAAACAAATGCCAAAGTACTTATGAACATTTAATCCGCCGAGCTGCTGAAAGCGAGGTTATCCATGCAGACGAAACGTCTTGGTATGTCGGTACTCCTAAGAGTTATCTATGGTTTTTTGGGAATTCGAACTTGGCGGTTTACAAAGTAAGCGATAATCGCAGCCGCGAAAATGTATACAATACCTTGGGAAAAACCTTTGCAGGTGTTTTAGTAAGTGATTGTTATGCTGTTTATGATGATGTGAATGAGTTGCAACAAAAATGTTATGCACACCACTTAAAAGAAATAAGTCTGGCCCTGGAAATGTGTGATCAAGGCAAAAATGTGTTTATTGAAAAAGTACGGGCTGTATTAAAAGCAGCGATGGTTAT
Organism: Saprospiraceae bacterium; assembly: GCA_965223405.1. GTDB lineage: Bacteria > Bacteroidota > Bacteroidia > Chitinophagales > Saprospiraceae > CBDCWO01. The sequence continues at coordinate 6,861,037 of CBDCWO010000006.1, read as the reverse complement.
TAAACCCTTAAAACCGGAAATCCATAGCGATCAGTACAAAGCCATGATCCGTCATTTAGAACAGGAAGCCGCTGATTTACTAGCAGAGGAAAGATCCAATCCCATTGAAGAAAAAATAGCCAAAAGACTTCGTAAACAACAGGATCATTTATTCACCTTCTTACATCATGATCAAGTCGATGCAACGAACAATTTGGCCGAACGCATGCTAAGACCTGCGGTGATCAGCCGTAAAATATCCTGCGGTAACAAAACCAAAAAAGGAGCCCAAACTTGGCAAATTTTGACCAGTGTTATAAACACCAACCGATTGAGAGGTATTAGCAATAGTCAATACTTCTATACTATAACTCAATTAAATAACCAGATAAATCTCACTTAAATACGCTAATCAGATACTAGTGAGTCCACTCCGGAAAGTGTCAAATTGCCTAAAATAAACATTTTGGGTTTTGAAGACTATTCGGAGTCGACTTACTAATGGCGAGGTCCGAAGATAAGACTACCAATACGGACCATCGTAGCTCCTTCTTCTAATGCAATGGGGTAATCTCCTGACATTCCCATTGAGATTTCCTTAAATTCCGGATTATCCTGAAATAAATCCTCCTTCAGGCGTAGAAAATGAGTTTTAAGCAGCTTAAATTCCGATCTGACCACTTCTTCATCAGTGGTAAAACTTGCCATACCCATTACACCACATATCTTGATATGACTAAATACAGGAGGAGTAAAACGAAATGTTTCGATCAATTCATCAAAATCAAAACCATATTTGTTAGTTTCACGAGCGATGTGGATTTGTAGCAAAATCGGGACAACACGATCAATCTTTTGGGCTTCAGCCTGAATTTTATGCAACAACTTCATACTGTCTACCGATTGGATCATCGTTATATATCCAACTATATGTTTTACTTTATTGGTCTGTAGGTGTCCGATTAAGTGCCATTCAATATCATCCGGTAAATCATTTCTTTTCGCTATCAGCTCTTGTACTCTGTTTTCACCAAAAGCTTTTTGACCCTGATGGTATACTTTTAAAATTTGTTCTCGGGGTTGAGTTTTGCTAACAGCAATCAGGCTGGCTCCATATATATTTAACTTTTTTATAATATCAAATAACATTGTTTGGCACTTTATTTGATGATTTTTTGTAATATGTTTGAAATCTTTAACGCAATATTAAGATTATTAAAAGCAAAGATTACGTTCAATACTTAAAAAAATAAAAAATCAGACCATGGACTATTCATATAACAGGTTGGATCGGAAAATCAGAAAGAAAGCTTTAATTTACACAATAGTGATTAATGCGATCATATTAGCGGGTATCATAGCCGGTACTTCGGATCAATTAAAGCAAAAAGTTGGTGACACTTTCAATTCATGGATCAAAGCCGACAGTAATAACCAGGAGGAGGTAGCCGATCTAAACGATAGGAAAAAGGCCTAAGTTTTAGAGTAGTGAGATATGAGTATTTAGTAGTGAGAGGGAAATTGCAATCAGAGGTCAGAGACAGAGAAGTAAAAGACAGATGTTAAAATTACCGTTGGTGGGTAGCTTTTTATTTTGAATTCAGGTCACCAATTGCCAACAAACACTCATATATCGACAAATTAAATACCTGATATTTGATACCAAACTGATCCCCAAAATTTCTAATATCGCTTCACCTTTGGCTTTATAAAGGGCCACACCATAAAGTTTTTGGTCTTCTTATTTCAGGCCAATTATCAGAATTCTGGGATTCGACTCCAACTAACAAATACACAATTACACCAATACACAGTTCAACTATAGCAGGATTTGAAAATAGCATTGCGAATGGAGAGGTTACGAATTGGGAGCGTCAGTCGGCGTAATTAAAACAGGCCGTAGAGTTGACTATCCACTTGGGAGACAATTTCTCCTAGATGTTCTACATTGTTTTTAAAGTCCAAATCGTCCACGTTAACAATTAATAGCTTTCCGGCTTTATAATTGTTAATCCAATTTTCATATTTTTCATTTAGTCGCTTCAAATAATCGAGGCTCATATTGCCTTCATAATCCCTTCCTCTACCATGTATATGAGCAACCAAGGTAGGTACACTGGCACGTAGATAAATTAGCAAGTCAGGGGCCTGCAATTGAGCTGACATGGTTTGAAACAAACCAAAATAATTTTCAAAATCGCGAGAAGACATCAATCCCATTTCGTGTAGATTGGGAGCAAAAATATAGGCATCTTCAAAAATGGTTCTATCCTGGATGACTGTGTTTTCGCCTTGCCGGATCTTGATGACCTGTTGATACCGGTTGTTCAAAAAATAGATTTGCAAGTTAAATGACCAACGGTGCATATCGTGGTAAAAATCCCACAAATAGGGATTATTGGCGGTATCCTCAAAGAGCACATCCCAATTGTAGTGATTTGCAAGTTTGATTGACAAGGTTGTCTTTCCGGCTCCAATATTGCCGGCTATTGCTACATGTTTTGGGTTTTCTGTCGCCATTCGAATAAGCAAAAATAGATATTGCCATACAAAGAAAGTGAATATTCGTTAATTTTGGGTCGATATAATCAATTAGATAATCTAATATTTTCTCATGCAGATCGATGATTCATTACTTTTAAGGCTCCAGGATCTGGCAAAACTCAGATTAAGTGAAAATGAAAAGAAAATAATTAAGAAAGATCTGGAGGGGATATTTGAAATGTTTGAAAAACTAAAGGAATTGGATACAAAAAATGTAGTACCATTCAGCCATTTTGAGGATCAAGAGCATCATTATAGAGAAGACCTAATCGGAACGCATTTAGAAATATCTGATGTTTTGGACAATTCCCCAGCTACTAAGGATGTTTACTTTATAGTTCCTAAAATGATAAAATAACCAATATGGAGCCATTAATTTCTGTGAAAGAACTAAGAAAGACATACATAATGGGTACTGAAAAGGTACATGCCTTGAAGTCCATTACTCTTGATATTTTTCCAAATGAACTTGTGGCCCTTATGGGACCTTCAGGTTCCGGGAAATCTACATTGATGAATCTATTAGGATGTCTTGATACTCCCACCAGTGGAGAATACATCCTCAATGGAAATAGAGTGAGTGATATGAGTGATCGTGATTTGGCTACCGTGAGGAACAAAGAGATCGGCTTTGTATTTCAAACCTTCAATTTGCTTCCTCGTCTCACCGCCTTAGAGAATGTGGCGCTACCATTGATTTACGCTGGGATCAGCAAATCGAATAGGATGGAAAAGGCTGAACAGGTCCTAAACATTGTGGGTTTGGAGGACCGTATTACTCATCGACCCAACGAATTATCAGGAGGGCAGCGCCAGCGAGTTGCCATAGCCAGAGCTTTAGTGAATGATCCTTCGATCATACTCGCTGATGAACCTACCGGGAACCTGGATACCAAAACTTCAATCGAAATAATGAACATTTTGGAAGATTTGTATAAAGCAGGCAATACCATCATTGTAGTGACCCACGAAAATGAAATAGCAGCCCACTGCAAGCGGTCTATTCGTCTGAGGGATGGGCTAGTAGAAAGCGACGAACTCAATGTTGCTGACCCAATGATTTCATCCTGATCGTATGACCTTAAAGATCTATACTAAAACCGGAGATGATGGAACAACCGGTTTGTTTGGAGGTGATCGGCGTCGCAAAGATGATATTCGGGTTGAGGCCTATGGATGTGTCGATGAATTAAATGCACATTTAGGGTATTTAATAGCCATACTGGATCCTCTTTCCGTTCCCAAAGTTCTTCACGAAATTCAAAAAAGGCTTTTTACTATTGGTTCCAATTTAGCTACCGAGCCTAACCGGGGATTGGATCTACCGGACCTTACCCCAAGTGACATCGAATTGTTGGAACATGCCATTGATGAAATGGAAAAGGAATTATCCCCGTTAAAACATTTTCTCTTGCCGGTGGGACATCCGCATGTGGCCTGGTGTCATGTTTGCCGGACGGTTTGCCGTAGGGCAGAGCGTCGAGTGGTAAGTTTGGCAGCTCAAGAAACTGTTGCAGACATCATAATTCGCTATCTTAATCGTTTGTCGGATTATCTTTTTATCTTAGGCCGTTTTATAGCTCGTAATAACGAAGTTTCGGAAGTGCCATGGATTCCCCGGAAATAAAATCAACACCCTCAAATCCGTCTCAGGATAATGGATTTTTTCAACATTTGATTAGTGCAAATTCAGGTAAGCTGAATTTGGCCATCATTACTGTTGTAGCCATATTATTTTCCGTACTGGTTTCCAACAAATCCAACATTAAGTATGAGTATGAACTGGGTAAAACCTGGATAAATAGTGACTTAATAGCTGCTTTTGACTATTCCATTCAAAAGAGTAAATCCGAAATTGAAAGTCAGGAAAATGCGCTCATGGCCAATTTTTTACCGGTGTATGAGGTCAATGAAAATTATCCTGAGCAGATAAAGAAAGCTTGGAACGATACGCTTACAGATATCCGATATTTTTTTCCCGATTCTTTGGAATATGCGGATAGTGTATATCGTATTTGTAATCTGGTATTAGCACAGGTTTATGCAAAAGGTTATTTGGAAAATCTAAGAAATGAATCCGTCTTTCAAGTAATTAAAGATGATACATTGATCACTACAGGTATTGGCCAATATTACACTAGAAGTGATATTTCCGATCTTTTGCAAAGTTCATTCCCGATATTCTCAGGATGGAATAGGAAAGCCTTTCTGGAACTATTCCAAAATTTTCTGAAACCTAATGTGGAATTTTCTGAAACCTTGAATGATCAATTTCGCAATTATGAAATTTCGAAAATTCCGGTTACTAAAGGAAAAGTAGAAAAAGGAGATGTCATCGTGGCACAAGGGGAGAGTATCAGCCCTGAGGTCTTTGCCAGAATTAGTTCCTATGAAGAAGCCTATAACCGAAGGTATGTCACTTCAAATAACGGTTGGAAAATTTATCTGGGATATTTTACTATTTCATTTATCATATTATTATTACTTCTTTTTTATTTGTTTCAATTCGATAGGAAGGTATTCATGTCTGGTAAGAAATTGATTTTCACCTTAATATGGCCTTTGTTATATACGATTATCCTGATTATTTTAGAACAATCTTCTCCAATTAGTGCTTACATTATTCCCTTTGCCATTGTACCTATCCTAATTGCTCATTTTTTTGAGGTAAATCTGGCTCTGGTTGGTCATACGATTACGGTATTATTAGCAAGCATTTGTTCAGTATTGGGTTTTGAATTCCTGCTACTAAACATGATCGCTGGAATGGTAGCTGCATTTACAATCGGTAAATATCATTACTTTAACAATTTTGTGAGGACCATATGTTATATCGGTTTGGTATATATTGTGGGTTTTTTCGCCTTGAATTTAATTAAACAGGGGTTATTCGGTTATTCAGACCTTGAAACCTTTATTTGGTTGATTATCAATACCTTATTAATACTATTGGCTTATCCGCTGCTACCGGTATTGAGTCGATTATTTGACTTTTCCTCTTCGACAATCTTGATTGAACTCACAGACCTAAACCGGCCACTTTTAAAAAACCTGTCACTCAATGCTCCAGGTACTTTACAACATTCTTTACAAGTCGCAAACATGGCAGAAGCAGCCACAGATGCTATCGGTGGAGACTCAATTCTAGTAAAGGCAGCTGCCTACTATCATGATATTGGCAAAATGGATCAGCCCCAATATTTTATTGAGAATCAAGCGGGTATTAACCCCCATCAATTCATTTCTCCCTTAGAAAGTGCCAAAATTATTATTGATCATGTAACAAAAGGTCGTGAGATGGCCAAAAAGCAAGGCATTCCTTCGGAAATCATAGAATTTATCATGACACACCATGGTACCACCCAAGTAGCTTATTTTCTTTCTAAGCAAAAAGAGCTGGATGCGGAAGGAAATTGGACTTTAGAGGACTTTACGTATCCAGGACCAAAGCCCCAAACCAAAGAACAGGGAGTTGTGATGTTGGCAGATAGTCTGGAAGCATCAGCCAAGGCTCTAAAAGAATATACTCGGGAATCGATTGATGAATTGGTTGAAAAAATTGTCGATCAAAAAATCAAGAGTGGGCAATTTACGGAGTGTCCTTTGACGCTGCAAGAATTGGCTACTTGCAAGGAGGTTTTTAAAAAAGTTATCAAAAGTATCTACCACTCACGAGTAGAGTATCCAACAGAATCTACTTAAATCTACAATAGTCGTTGTTTGCCGCCTTTCGTCCTATTCCGGATATCTTATGCAGTAGTCTTGGACACTTAGGCAATTTAAAATTGGCATGGTTTCTGATATATAGTAAATAGTATTAATGTGTTGCAGTACGTTTGGTTGTTATGAAGTAATTTTTAATACTACCTATTCGGTTATAAGAATAAAAAATCGAACCAAGACGTACCATCGCTAGAGGTAATTGACCCGATGAAAGTTGAAGAATCCTGAATTACCTCAAACGAATGCTGAATGAGAATATGAAAATCCCACTACGGCAATTGAAAAAGTCAATCTTCGGATTGACTTTTTTAATTATAAATATCATACCGAAAATGTCATATACGATTCAGTTGTAATTCTTAAATTGATGGATATCAGCATACTAATCTATACTATTAAAATATATTTAATAAAACGTTAATATATACTTGATAGTCAGCAATTTATGTTACTAAAAATCATCATTTAATAATCGTTTTTAGCTCTGATTTCTATTATTTTAGCATCCACATAGACCGATTTCTAGTAATAGATAAGATAGTTTTACAAATAAGTACACTTCCCCATGAAGGAACGTCTTTTTGCCGTTTTAATTTTTTGTCTGGGCATACAGTCCGGTTTTTATGCGCAATCCTCCAACTGTGATTTGCTCTGTCCAGACCTAGTCCACCATTCCTTGAATTCATTGTGTAATTATGCACTTACCCCTCAGGATCTATTGAAGCAAATTTTAATCAGTTCTCAAGATATTTCCCAAAATGGAGTTTACTTTTACCAACTATCAAAAAAAGACCATAATCAAACTCAGAAATTGATTTTTATGAAATAATCACCGAATGCAATCGCTGATTATGATCTAGAGGCTGTTTATTAGATGAACAGCCTCTTTTTTATTCTTGAAGTACAATCGTCGTAGAGATCTTTATTCTGTCTAGAATTTAAGGGCGAAATGGCATCTGATGTGCCTTGGGTTATCCCTGATGCATATGACCGCAGAGGTGTCACATCCTCCTCCGCGGCAGTTGGCGACGAACTTCATTCTGCGATTATCGTTCTGGAAGATTTCTTCTTGCCCGTCATAGCAGAGTGTTCATAGTTCCGTACCGATCTAGAGTTGCGAGCGGTTATGGATAAAATGCTACCAATCTCGTAGAAATGATGAAAAAGCCGGTTAAGGGCGGTTATTTGACCATGACAATATAGCAACTGGAATTGGTAATAGGCATTCTACCCCTTATTTTAAGCTTTTTGTAAAGACCAAAGGAAGCGTTTATTGACGGCCCATTCGTATACTCCGAAAAGAATAATCGAATATACCAGGTCACCCAGCAGTGTATTTTGGAAAAATGGGATTCCCGCAATATAGCACTCGATCAAACCAATCCAATTCTTGGGATAGGTAATGGTTGTTAACCAGACCGAGAAATTAGATACCAAAAAAAACAAAACACTTCCTCCTAAACTGGCAAGGATGACTCGTGACGCCGTCACTTTTTTAAAGATTTTCCATCCTGCGATTACCATGATCAGAATGAATAAGTAAGTGGCAGGAGATCCAAACCATATTTTCCACCCTGAGACAAAAGCACTGTAAAAGAAGTAGTTAAGGAAGATATCACTGATCCATAAGCCAGCCAGAGGAACGATTATTGACCATTTTTTGTCTTTGAAATAGGCAGCACCCATCAAAGCCATTGCGGTTATTGGAGTGAAATTGTGTGGATGAGGAAGCAATCTGGACAATGCCGCAACCAGGATTAATCCTACAATAAATATCTTTTTTTGATTAAAATTATTATTCATATTTTACAGTCTTTTTTAGCAAGGGTACAATTTAAAGACGATCACATCACCAATTTTAATAGCACAAATATATATGGAAAACATTAATTATTTGAAGATTTTTGGATCTTGTCTATTGATCCTGGCTTGGATGCTCATTGATTCTCATCAAATTTTTTCCCAAGCCGACCGATGGCAACAGCGAGTTGATTATCAAATGGAGATTGATTTTGATGTAAACCTCCATCGGTTCACCGGGAAGCAACGGTTGGTATATTTTAATAATTCTCCCGATGAATTAACCAAGGTGTTTTATCATTTATATTTCAATGCTTTTCAGCCAGGGAGTATGATGGATGTACGTAGCCGAAATATTAAAGATCCTGATGGACGGGTCGAAGGTCGTATTCAAAGCCTTGGTGACTCGGAAATCGGTTATCATAAAATTACTAGTTTAAAACAAAATGGAGTACCGGTGGATTACCAGGTGGAAGGTACCATTCTGGAGGTAACTTTAGCGGCGGCAATTGCACCCAATAGCCAAACCTTGCTTGAACTGGAATTCCATTCACAAGTGCCGGTTCAGATCCGGCGATCCGGTAGAAATAACCGTGAAGGGATCGATTACAGTATGGCTCAATGGTATCCAAAGCTGTGTGAATATGACTACCAGGGATGGCATGCAAATCCTTACATAGGAAGGGAGTTTTACGGGGTATGGGGCAACTTTGATGTAAAAATTAAAATTGACGCCGAGCAGGTGGTAGCCGCTACCGGATATTTGCAAAATGCATCACAAGTAGGCCATGGTTATGCAGATGGCGAAGTGAACCAGGAAATTGTTGATGGTAAATTGATGTGGCATTTCTTTGCCCCCAACGTTCATGATTTTGTATGGGCGGCTGATCCCGAATACACTCATACCAAAAAGATAGCGGCCGATGGTACAGCCATGCATTTCTTTTTTGTTAAAGATGAATTCACTGAAGAACCTTGGGGTACTCTTCCTGATGTGATGAGCTATGTATTTGAGTACAATGCCAAACATTTTGGAAAATATCCTTACAAAAAATACTCATTCATCCAGGGCGGTGATGGTGGAATGGAATATCCGATGGCTACATTGATTACTGGTAAGCGTAATCTGAGTGGATTGGTCGGAGTGTCGGTACATGAATTGTTTCATAGTTGGTATCAAATGATATTGGGTACCAATGAGAGTTTATATGCCTGGATGGATGAAGGATTTACGTCTTATGCCAGCAGTGAGGTTATGAATGAGTTGCGCAAACAAAAACTAATACCGGGAACTGTTAGAAATGATCCTCATAGAGGTAGTAATTTTGGATATATTCGATTTGCCTCCACTGGTGCGGAAGAACCACTATCAACTCATGCCGATCACTTTTTATCTAACCAGGCCTATGGGGTAGGCGCTTATGTGAAAGGTGCGGTGTTTCTTAATCAGCTCAAATATATTATCGGGAAAGAGGCTTTTGATCAGGGTATGCTGGATTATTTTAATACCTGGAAATTTAAACATCCGAATGCTAATGATTTTGTTCGGATAATGGAGAAAGTTTCGGGTCTTGAATTGGATTGGTATAAGGAATATATGGTCAATACAACTCATACGATCGATTATGCAGTGCAAGGAATAGAAGCAAATGGAAATAAAACGAATATTTCGCTGGAAAAAATTGGAGTGATGCCCATGCCTATAGATTTGGTCGTAACTCAAAAAAATGGTACAACCCGATATTATTATATTCCATTAAGGATTATGAGGGGAGAAAAAAATGACTCCATTTATGAAGTGAAAGCCCAGCTCCGACCCGACTGGCCTTGGACTCATCCCAACTATCAGTTGGAAATAGATATCCCTTTGGAGGAAATCACTAAAATAGAAATAGATCCCTCCAAAAGAATGGCCGATGCTGATATTCAAAACAATACTTGGCCATCGGAGCAAGAGTAACCGGAACATTTCGCGGTGAATATTAAGAACCTGAGTCGATTATTATTGGGCGGCACTACCGCAAGAGACTCTGGTAAGCGGGAGTTCGTAGTAAACTTCGGGACTAAAGTGATATTTTGAAGATTTCTCGGATTTATCGAAGGAAATCATTAGATGAACGAATTCCTGACCGGATAGAATTTTGCCCAAAAACTATTATCACAGACCCATTAACTCCGGCAACTTTGATTCGGAATAAACTCTTAAAGGTCAGCATTTTTAATTTTCCAATAGATCAGATATACAAAGATGCTTATATAAATTAGTGAGGTCACCAAAGCTTCATTGGGGGTCATAAATATATTGAACTCTATATTTGAGAATGCATCTTCCAGTTTAGCCAGGGGATTTGGGGTCAGGTCTTCCAGGGCATTCATAGGATAAAATATGAAACTTCGATGTTCAGCTATTTGAAAATGAATGGCCCAGCGGATTAGTGGCTCTAAAAACATTATAAAAGCAAAGTATAAAAACATAGCCAGTCCGGATCTTCGGAATACCATTGCTAGCATAATTCCAAAACTCATATATCCGAAAGCCATGACAAAATAGTGCAGATGTATCCTAAAGTTTTCTGTGAGTAGTGATAAGGTAATGTCTGGAGTGTAAATGAATCCATAGATCAAGGAGGTCAAAAAATAAAAACAAGTTGCCAATACAGCAATAATGGCTGCAAAACCCATCTTACCTTTGAAGATCTGTACTCGGGTAAGTCCGGTAATGATATTTTGTCTGAGGGTTTTGTTTGAAAATTCCGAAGTCGTCATGAATATGGCTACAAAACCCAGAAAAAAAAATGCTAACCAATTGCCAATGTATGATTGGTACTCAAACACCGTTGGAAATTGAAAGAATACCATGTGGTTTGGAAGGGGAGGGGGGAGGTCATCGAACTCTCGCCCTATCAGCAACAGGAATGCCTGGCAGATGAAAAACAGTCCCAGCATGAATTGGAAGACTAAATTATTCCGAAATTTTAGCCATTCTAGTTTTATCATTTTGGTGCATTTTTCAGAAGTTCTAAAAATTCGGTTTCTAGTCTCATTTTTTTCATCTGAAGTCTATCCAACACGATTCCTGACTTAAACGCCAGCTGATTTAAATATTCTGCTTCTACTTCCGGACTAACTTCTAACTCGTACATTCCGTTTTTTTCTTCAATTGTCTTCACTCCTGCCACACTTTGAATAAGTTCTTTCAACTTTGGCATATCCAGTAGCCGGGTACCAATTTCAATGATTACATTATCTGATAAGATATTACCCACCTGACCTGATTTGAGTAAATGCCCTCTGCGTAATATGGCCACATGTGAACATATTTTTTCAACCTCATCCAATATGTGACTTGCCATGATCACCGTTTTCCCTGTTCCGGCAATTTCAATTAAAGTATTACGGATATCAACTATACCCTGTGGATCTAAACCGTTGGTTGGTTCGTCAAAGATCAATACTTCAGGATTTCCAATCAGCGTGGCAGCAATTGCCAAACGTTGTTTCATTCCTAAGGAATAGGTTGTAAATGCAGATTTTTTACGGCCACTTAATTTTACCATTCGTAGTAATTCATCCAAATGGTCATCATGACTATTTTTAATGTGTTGGATAATCTTCAGATTCTCAATTGCGTTGAGATACGGGTAAAAGTTTGGCGTTTCCAGGATAGCACCTATTTTGATTCTATATTGATCTCCATAAGTCCCTGAAAACCATTCGTATTGACCCTGGTTGGATTTAAGAATTCCGAGTATAATTCCTAATGTGGTGGTCTTACCACTGCCATTTGGACCCAATATCCCCCAAACTTCGCCTTCATTGACATTCAGATCAAGCCCCCTTAAAGCCTGTATTGGTCCATAATTTTTCGATAATCCATTTATTTTCAGTACTTCCTTCATAGGCCCATCAGATTATTTCGGTAAGATAAAAGCAGAGCCATAAAAAATACTATATATTCGATAAGAATTAGATAAATTTGGATAAGACCTTACATACAGTGACTCAGGCCCAGAACTTTCCCGCTGTAGAACTACATGATTTTAGAATATCCAAGGATAATCAACCTCTGCTTCATGTGGAACAGTTCGTATGGGCGTATAATACCAATATCGGTATAGTTGGAGAATCCGGAGTCGGCAAGTCCATCTTTGCAAAATCGATTATGGGAATTCTACCTGCTACATTCAGGGCAAGTGGAAGCATGATCTACCACCAGGATCCGCAAAATGCGGTGGACTTATTGAAATTGAGTGAAGAAGAGCGAATAAGTTTCAACCGTGGCAAATTCAATTTTGTATTTCAAGAACCATTGCCATACTTCAATCCGGTAATGAAATGTGGTATCCAACTCCAGGAAGTGGTTAAAAACCCTGGCAAGGATACGCGTGATCTAATACTTTCTGTCCTTGCAAGTGTAAAACTGGATGACCCAGGCCGGGCTTATAATAGCTATCCCCACCAACTGTCGGGTGGACAATTGCAGAGGATCATGATTGCCATGAGTTTATTGTCCTCTCCAGAGTTTGTGATTGCTGATGAACCAACTACCTCTCTCGATAAAATCACTCAGGCTCATTTAATCGAATTGTTATCTGATCTCAGGCTAAAATACCAATGGGGGATGTTACTAATCTCACATGATGTGAAATTGGTCAACCAATTGGCAGATCATATATGGGAAATAAAAAATCAGGAAATAAAACCGCTGACCGGTTCAAGCACTACAGATAATGTAAAGCCTAATTTCAAATACGAACCGGATCCAAACCCTACTGACCGTCTTGCATTATGCAATATAAAGGTGATCTATCAGAAAAGAAGCTTTTTAGGCAAAAGCAACTCAGTGGTTGCATTGAACAAGTTAAATCTGAACCTGAAGAGTGGATTGATTACCGGGCTTGTCGGCGAATCAGGTTGTGGTAAGTCTACAGTGGCCAAAGTCATCGCTAGGATGATCACTCCGGTGGCCGGGTCTGTTTTATATCGTGGGAAAACAATGGCTGAATATTCACGTAAGGAGTGGAGTCATATTGTTCAAATGATATTTCAGGATGCATTCAGTAGCCTCAACCCCAGGATGAAAATCGGTGATGCGCTTAAGGAAGTCCTAGCAACATCTGAAGATGCTAATGAAAAAATTAATCAGGTTCTAGGGGAACTTAATCTATCTCAAGACACCAAGGATAAATATCCTCATGCATTTTCAGGTGGACAGAGACAGAGAATTGCAATTGCTCGCGCCTTGCTTAGGAATCCACGATTTCTCGTCGTCGATGAAAGTATCGCCGGACTAGACTACCAGCAGCAACAACAAGTAGTTGAGATGTTGGTTCGGATATGCAAAAAACGTAATATGGGAATTCTTTTTATATCACATGATTTATACTGGGTAGTTCGAATTGCGACTGAAGTAGTAGTTTTAAAGAAAGGAAAAATGGTCGAAAGGGGAGAAGTTGCGCAAATTGTAAATAGACCAACTCACCCTTATACTAAAGATTTGTTGGATGCTTCTTATGTATTTTCTCTTCCCGATAACGATTGAATACCATCATTGATATGATTACTACCCTCATTAATATGGCTAGTGTATAATCAAGCTTAAATTGACGGATGAACTCGGCTTATTTATTGTCTTTCCTGCGTTGGTGAACTCTCAATAGGCTTGGTTTATCTTGTGAGCCTCGACTCCGTAGGGTCATGGACCTTGCTCACTCTTAAACTGCACTCTATCCTGCTTCATCACTCAAATGTGGACTTAGCACCGGAATATGTTAATTAATCGTTATTAATTCACCGTATTTCGAAAAAAAAGTGACAATTGATGCAACTTTGCGTATCTTTTATGCGTCTATATCGTAGAACTAAGCAACAAGAAGTGGACAAAAAGTCAAAAATATTATTTGTTACATTGTTTGTATTAAGCGCACTGTCAGTGGTATACTTATCGCTTACAGGCAATATAACCAATGATGCCTCCATTTCGGAATATTTATGGCAAGAGATTCCGGAGGCAGAATGGAAATTGTTTAATACGGAAATCTTCTCAGAATTGATCTCCGACCTTAAACGGGGCCTATTCCGATAGCTAAACTCTGAATCCGGTATCCGTTTAAAAAGGTTTTAATATCCATTCTTCTCTTTCCCGACATTTGTACGTCTTTACAAGCAATCCAGCCATCCTGCGTAGCAATTCTCAAATATGTCTTATGGTCAGTTTGTATTTTTCCAGGTTGAGCAATAGCTTGCTGGTCGTAGATATTTGCAAAATAAATCTTAAAAGTTTGATCATCCAATTCGGTCCAAGCACATGGAAAAGGGGACATACCTCTGATGAAATTGTAAACTTGGAGGGAAGTTTGATCAAACTGGATCTGGGCATCCTTGTGGTATATTTTCGGAGCCTTGCTTACTTCATTGGATTGCGGGATCGCTGTTACGGAATCACTCTTAATTGCCCGTAGTGTTTGCAAGACCAAATCTGCCCCTATTGCTTTCATTCGATTGTATAATGAACCGGTGGTATCATCGATCCTGATTTGGACTTTTTCCTGTAATAGAATATCACCCGTATCAATGGCATGTTTTAGGCGAAACGTAGTGAGCCCGGTTTCTGTTTCGCCATTGATCACCGCCCAGTGAATCGGTGCAGCTCCTCTGTATTTCGGTAAAAGTGAGGCATGAAGGTTGATCGTTCCAAGTGAGGGCATATTCCACACCACTTCCGGTAGCATTCTAAATGCCACAACGACTTGAATGTCTGCTTTTAAATTACTTAACTTTCGCAAAAACCTGGGTCCCTTTAAGGTTTTTGGCTGTAGTATTGGAATATTTAAGGTTCTGGCAAAGGCTTTCACCGGAGTTTCAATTACTTTGTTCTTGCCTCTACCTCCGATTTTGTCGGTGGCGGTTATAATCCCCACCACATTAAATTGGAATTCGATCAGCTTTTTTAATGTTTCAACCGCAAAGTCCGGGGAACCCATAAATACAATTCGCATCAGTAAGTTTTTAGTTAATACATCAAAGAAATACAACTATTTTTAAAACTCAAGACCATACTTCGATGTTTTTTTCGGTCTTCAGCAATAAAAGGACATCGAACTTATTGAATAAAGAGAAACCAGTTGTTTATTTTGCGGTTTTTAAGGAATTTTGTTCAATTGTTAAATTTCAAGGATGACAGCTAAAGAATTTTTATTTGCACTACCGGATAAAGTCAATCCAGATTCTGTAGAAGGGATGGAGACCGTATTCCATTTCGATTTGAGTGACGATGAGGAGGGTGGACAATATACTTTGAGCCTGAAAGATGGAACCTTAGTTGCCTCAGAAGGATTAGATGGAGATGCTAAATGTACCATTAAGGCCTCTTCGCAAAATTTTGTCAAATTGGCCCAGGGAGAATTAAACCCCATGATGGCTTTATTAACCGGTAAGGTGAAAATTACCAATCAAGGTGAAATGCTTAAATATGCCAAATTATTTGGGCTTATGTAGTACCCGGATCTGACCGCATGGAACCATAACCATTATTGTGAATACTCATGACGATTTAGCCATAAAGTGAGGCTTTGTCTTCAAATTCTAGAATATCATTGTCTAAATTAGGTGATATGAACAAGCAATCCTTATACCCCAAATCCCATTTCTTATTTTTTATTTGCTTATTTATTTGTTGTAATTCAGTAGAAGGACCAAATCTCGCTGAAGAGAGAGCCAAAATTTTAGAACTTCACCGGGCGCAAAGAGATTATCACTTCAATAAAGATTCAATCGCATTTGCAAATCAACTTTCGGAAGATTTTATTTCAGTCAATAGAGGAGAAATTACCAGCCCTACCACCGAAGAGACTATTTCCAGGTACCACGATTATTTCTCCTCAGTGGAGTTCATCAAATGGGACGATCTCCAAGAGCCTATCATTAGGTTTTCGGATGATGGTACTATGGCCTATATTATTGTAGATAAGATAGTCAAAGTTAATTATATGGGTGAGGATGGGATTAGGGTAGAAGGAGAAACCCATTTTGCATGGACTGCAATTTACACAAAACACAATGACGAATGGAAAATTGATTGTGTGAGCTCAACCAATAAACCGGAGTAAATAGAATTATGTTTATGAGTGTTTTCAAAGTTTACATATTGTCTACCCGGTGGTCATTTATAACATCATATTATGAAGGAAAAAATTAACCCTGAAGAATTGTTTGATTCCAGCCAATTTGGATTTTCGCAAATATCGGTTTCCAGCCCAGGTAAATTTGTGTTTATATCTGGCCAAGTCGCCTGGGATGAAAATCAAAATTTGATTGGTGAAGATGATTTAGCTTTGCAAACAGCTAAGTCATTGGACAATCTTGAAATTGCAGTAAAAGCTGCAGACGGTACTTTAGAGGACATTGTCATGTTGAGGATCTACAAAGTCAATTACAAACCAGAGGATGGTATAATCATTTCCCGGATGATAAAACAAAAATTCGGAAATTTGGCTCCTCCTGCCAGCACCTGGATTGGTGTTAATGGTTTGGCAAATCAAGGCTTTCTGATAGAGATTGAAGCTCAAGCTATCATTTGATTAAAGGATGTACTCTTCATTGGTTAATTAATTAGGTAAGTAGGTGATGGATTTTCAATTGCATAATTCTCAAAGTACCATGACCTTTGATAATTCCGGGATTTCTGAACCTTGAATCTTGAGGATTCAGAAGATTGTTACAGTCAGCTGGCAGCTATTTATGAATATGACTAGAAGCTGAACCTGGATCCTGGTACGCATTATTCCCGGATAAATTGCTCAATTGAATTGGATACGTCCTAGATAACCTGCTTTCGGATCTTCCCTCTGGAAGATTTTAAGATATTTATGGACATGCAAAGCCAATCAAATTTTTCAAGATGATTATCTTGGGAGATAATTATAAATATCAACAGATGGACAAAGCAACTAAAACCATGATTGACAATATGCCTGAAAAAACGGGTAAATCTTTGTCAGAGTGGAAAAAACTATTAATTGAAAAGTCGTTTGCGAAGCATAGTGAAGCCGTTAATTTTCTGAAGTCCGAATATCAGGTTACCCATGGTTTTGCCAATACGATCGTTTTGTTATCCAAGGATGAAGATATCACAGATGACGATCTGGTAAAGAATCAATATAAAGGAAAAGAAGTCCTATTGCCGATATATGAAAAGCTTATTTCTTTTGTCTCATCATTGGGCAGGGATGTTACTATTACACCTAAAAAAGGAAGTGTAAGTATCATTCGCAAAAGACAATTTCTCTTGATAAAACCGTCAACCAAAACCAGAATTGATTTGGGCTTTAAGCTTAAAGACAAACCCATTACGGATAGGTTGGAGCATTCGGGTCCCTTCGGGACTATGTGTACCCATCGGGTACGTTTGGAAACACCAGAGCAAATAGATGGGGAACTAAAGAAATGGATAATAGAGGCTTATGAGCGGTCCATTTAATCTATGACCCTAGGCTGTTTAAATTGAAATTTAGCTAGTTATTTTGATCATGTGAATACAGTCTCATATTTTACAAACGTCTCAAATTCTTTAAACTATAGAAAATGTCCTGAATTTATTACTTATGAAGTTTGCCCCATTTATTGCTATCACCATTATGGGTTTTTCATTTTGGTCATGTACAGGTCCACCTACCGGACAGGATGCTAATCAACCCAATATTGTTTTTATAATGTCCGATGATCATGCCTACCAGGCTATAAGCGCATATAAATCTGACCTAATTAAGACTCCAAACATCGATAAAATAGCCGAAGAGGGGATGCTGTTTAACACTTCCTTGGTAACCAATTCACTTTGTGCTCCTAGTCGGGCTGTGATTCTCACGGGGAAGTTTTCACATTTAAATGGTATTCCAGGAAATGAAAAAAAATTTGACGGTAATCAGCAAACCTTACCTAAATTATTGCAACAAAATGGTTATCGGACTGCGCTTATAGGTAAGTGGCATTTAAAAAGCCCACCCACAGGATTCGATTATTGGAATGTGCTACCCGGTCAAGGAGATTATTACAATCCTGATTTTATCAAACTCGGAAAAGATACGGTGTATTCCGGTTATGTGACAGATATCATCACCGAGTTATCTTTGGAGTGGCTAAATAGACAAAAGAAAGACCAGCCCTTCTGCCTAATGATGCACCATAAGGCACCACATCGAAGTTGGATGCCGGCATTGGAGAACCTGGAGTTGTTTGACGAAAAGGATTTTCCTCTGCCCAATTCGTTTTATGATGATTATGAAGGGCGGAATGCACTTAAGAAGCAATTGCTGACAGTTAGAGATCATATGGATATCCGGATGGACTTCAAAGTTCCATGTAATGAATGTGATACAGTCCCGGTCAACTTTTGGGCCCCATCAGAGTATTGGCGCCGTTTGGACCGCCTCACTCAGAATGAACTTGAGATCTGGAAAGATAGCTACAAGAAGGAAGAGACGGAATTTCATAGGATAAGAAATAATAACAAGCAGTTAGATGTCTGGAAATACCGTCGCTATTTAGAAGACTACTTACGCTGTATTGTATCCGTTGATCAAAGTGTAGGGGCGGTTTTAGAATTTTTGAGTGATCAAGGGATCGCAGAAAATACAATAGTAGTTTATACCTCAGATCAAGGATTCTTTCTGGGAGAACACGGCTTATTCGATAAGCGATTCATGTATGAAGAAGCTATGCGGACTCCTCTTATAATCAAATTCCCAAAAGAGATCAAAAGGAATTCAGTTACTTCACACCTAACACAAAACCTTGATATTGCTCCCACATTACTTGATGTGGCGGGTATTTCTACTCCGAATGATATGCAAGGGAAATCCTTACGCCCCCTATGGTTGGAAACCAATCCTGAATGGAGAGATGCGGTATATTACCATTATTACGAAAAAGGTTTTGGGGCCATTCCTCATTATGGAGTGCGTACCGATAGATATAAATTAATTCATTTTTATGATGTAATCGATTCATGGGAATTGTACGATCTGCATACTGATCCGGAGGAGAGAACAAACTTATATGCCAATGCCAATTTTGTACAGCTACGAGAGGAGATGATTGAAAAATTGGCCAACTTGCGACGAAAATACCTGGTTCCACCTGAATGAAACATCAATCTCAATTTCGCATTTAATATTATCTATCTATACTGTCCACGCAGGATGAATGGGGTGTGTTACCTTCGCAAGTCAAAATTGGAGATGGAGTGCAATTCCTACCTGTGCCCCGTCGGGATAAAGATCCCATTTTGGTCTGAAGCGCAGAGATAAATCTTCACTAATATCGAAGTTTTGCAAATGCGCATCGACATAGGCCTCAATACCATTCAGTAAATAAACGAAAAAAGTACCAAAGTAGGATTGTTCCATACGTTTTCGATAAATATCTCTGATTGCCTTGAGCCCTTCATCTGAATATACCCCTTCATATATATCCTTTCCACCGGCTTTTCGGGTGATAAACGCATCTCTGAACTCCCGATAATTTTTTCGGTTATCTATGATAAAATAAATTCCGGTGCCCAACCCGGCATAGATGATCGGAACCTTCCAGGCACGACGGTTATATACCTGTCCAGCTCCGGGAAGGATGAGGGAATAAATGACCGATTTCTTTGGAACTGGTAACTTGGGAGCTAAACTATCCTTTTGAAATAGGGTGTCGGAAATCATTGCTTTAATCAGTATATCTTCCTGCATGTCCAACGTGTCAGAAGATCGAGTGGAATCAACATGTACCTGGGAATTGAGAAAGGAATTTTGAGCAAAAACAAATAGTAAGACCAGGAAAACCTTGATGCAATTATTAGTTAATGATGGACAGCGCATAATGGATAAACGCAATTATAGGTCCAATTGCTCCAAAAAGTGGTTTAAATCGTCATCGGAGTGAAAGTGAATGGTGATAGCTCCTTTCCCTTTGCTATTCCTTTTCAAATCCACTTTGGTGTCAAACTTATCCATTAGTTTCTGCCTAATTTGTACGTATTCGAAGGGAAGATCAGTTTTTTGAGTTTTTAAAACAGATTTTTGATTACGTAAGTTTTTTGTCCATTTTTCAGCGGCCCGGACAGACATATTCTTCTGAACTATTTCTTTATAAGCCCATAATTGATCTTCAAGCTTTTCAAGGCTCAATATGGCCTTAGCATGCCCCATTGACAATGATTTTACTTTGATCGCTTGTTGTATCTCAGGCGGCAATTTGAGGATTCGAATGTAATTGGTAATAGTACTTCTGTCTTTACCTACTCGTTCGGCCAGCATATCATGAGTAAGGTTACATTCGTCCAATAACCTTTGCAGACTGATGGCAACTTCCACTGCATTCAAGTCTTCGCGCTGAATGTTCTCTACCAAAGCCATTTCAATTAACGACTGATCATTTGCAGTTCTCACATAGGCAGGGATCGCACGAAGACCTGCTAATTGAGCTGCTTTAAGTCTCCTTTCACCGGAGATCAATTGATACATCTGGGGGCCAAGTTTTCTCACTGTGACAGGTTGGATCAAACCATGGATTTTGATACTTTCGGCAAGTTCTTGTAATTTTTGTGAATCAAAATGATTTCGTGGTTGCTGTGGATTAGCCTGGATATATTTGATTTGAATTTCATTGATGGTTTTTGAGGAAACCGGTCTTTTCACTTTGGATGTCTCCTGAGAGGTATTCAATAAAGCTCGTATGCCTTTTCCCAGTTCAGATTTTTTAGTTTTATCAGAATTACTCATAATTTTTCATCTTACAATGGTGTTAAACAAAAGCCTGGTTATTGGCTGCGAATTCATCGGCTAAATTCAAGAAATTAATAGTACCCTTACTGGAAGCATCATACATTATTACCGGCTGTCTCAGGCCCGGAGCTTCGCTGATCTTTGAATTGCGATGGATGACGGTGTCAAAAACCGGGTAATCTGAATTTGTACGAACTTCTTCCAATACCATATTTGCCAACCGCAACCTGCGATCGTACATCGATAATAGAATTCCTTCAATTTCGAGCTTCGGATTCAATTCCTCTTGAACCAATGAGATGGTATTTTTAAGTTTTGCCAGTCCTTCCAGGGCAAATATTTCACATTGAATTGGAATTATCACCGAATCAGCAGCCACAAGGCTATTGACCGTAATAAGTCCCAAAGAAGGAAGGCAGTCGATAAAGATGAAATCATACTTTGGTCGAACCGGTTCCAGAATACTTCGTAATACAAATTCTCTATCAGGTAAATTCACCAGTTCTATTTCAGCACCCACGAGATCTACATGGCTGGGAAGTATATCCAGGTTGGGTGTTTTAGTCGGCATAATAGCCTCTTCGGCCAAAATTTGATTGACGATACAATCATAAATACTGTATTCCATATCATCAGGATTCAATCCGGCACATGTTGTCGCATTGGCTTGTGGATCAGCATCGACCAGCAGTATTTTGTATTCCAGGATTGAGAGCGCTGCCGCCAGGTTGATTGCAGTAGTTGTTTTACCTACTCCTCCTTTTTGATTTGCAATGGCAATTATTTTACTCATATGGTTATTGACCTATTGTGATTGAGGATCCGACTTCCGGAAGGACTAATTCTTTGTTGCCCGTCTTGAAAGCTTGTACTGCCTCCTGATGGTCGATTTCAATATATCCAAAAGTATCAAAATGCATTCCCAGTACTTTATCACATTGGATAAAGTCACAAGCTAAGATAGCATCTTCATATCCCATAGTAAAATTATCACCTACAGGCAAAATAGCTAAATCCAGTGGAGGGCAAATTAAAGGGATCAACTTCATATCCATAGTCAGTGCCGTATCCCCGGCATAGTAGAAGCATATATCTTGGTTCCACACTACGAATCCTAAATTTGGTCCCCCATAGCTACCATCGGGCATTTTGTTCGAATGTACCGCATTGACCAGCTTTACTGTACCAAAATCAAATGATTTTTTACCTCCGGTATTCATCGGATGACCTTTAATCCCCATTTCTTCGTAATAAGAAACCAACTCAAAACTGGAAATCAACAAAGCTCCTGTATTTTTCGCAATCCGTTCTAAATCAGCTACATGATCACCATGACCATGAGAAAGTAAGATGTAATCCACCTCCAATCCATCAATATCAATATCTTTGGCGGCAGGATTAGGAGATATGAACGGATCAAACAATAGCTTCTTTCCATTCATATTAACCCATATGGTGGCATGGCCTAAAAATTTAAATTCTGTCATGATTAGTTTTATACTTTGCCACAAAAATAACCCAAATTATTGTAACCCTTCAGCCAAGAGATGCAAAAAGATTGTGAATTGGTATGTTGATAAATTTTGGATTAGATTCTCTGTGAATTACTAAATTTTTACCAGCCGCTTCGTTTCCACTGTACCATTTGACTTTTCAATTTTCAAATGATATGTTCCAGCCTTCATCGTTGCAGGTAACTCGAAAGAAGCGTAGGAAACCTGACCGAAATAGTAGGTTTTAATATGGGCCCCATTCAGGCTAAATAGTTGGATTGAAGAAATATCGGATTTGTCGGACCTCACCGTAAGGTTATTGGTAACTGATGGATTTGGGCTTAATCGGGTATTCGAACCACTTGCAGACTCGGTTATTGAAATGGGCCATATGTTATGCCTTGAATCATAAAATTCTGGAGGGATCTCATGATCCAGATACCATGAAACAGGCTTGCTCAGGGGATTTTTCAATTCAATTGTAAAAAGGGGAACATCTGAGCTTATCCTGGAAGACTGACCTGATGCGTAAGAAATTTTAATTTTGTCCTTATCCTTGAAGTAATCATTTTCATTCCATCCAGGAAGTTGAGAAGAGGAAATGCGATCGATTTCCATCGTAGTTCCTTTCATACCTATGGACATTTGGAATCCCAGGATAGACTCCTCATGATTCAGATAAAAGTGCACCTTGGTACCATTCAATGCTATTTCTGAAAAATATGACAGTGAGAAAAAATTAGTTCGTTGTTCTAATTCTTGATTATTTGCAATTGTTGGCTTGGCGCTAAATGTTACATCTCCGATTTTAATTCCTACAAAATTTGGTCTGTCAATATTTGAGATGATATTATCTAAGGGAATATATTCTGGAAATATTTCTGATAGTGGCGCTGTAGGGTCTTTAAATTCATACTCCTTTGGGATAAATCTCCAGGAGGTATTGTTTTTGAATGCGGTATCAATAAGTAGAATTAATTTTTTAGTTTCTACAACGTCTGTAGCGGTGATAGTTCCGCTTCGATTGACATCAGCTGCGATATACTTGAGCGGATCGTCAAAAACTTCTGATCCCAATATGTGTTTAATCATGAATACCAGATCGAAAGTACTTACACCGTTGTCATGATCATCATTTTTGGAAGGTAATACCTGCAATTGTCTGTCTTCCGGAATCTGATCGAATACCAAAATAAACTCACCTTCCTCATCGGTCACTGTAGTCTTATCATTCACAACGGAAGATGGGAGAGAAGTTCTGACCTGAACTCTTTCAAGAGGTTTTTCATTAACGGTTACGGAACCTTTGACCACGAAAGGCTTAATAGCTCCGGCAGATAGTAGGGCCTGATCAATGGAATCAATTGTGGCTTGACTGTTGTTACCACGAATAACAGGGATTACTGTTGAATCCGGTGTAATGAGGATAAATGTTGGGATCAGCGGCCAATTTCCCCAGGGTCCTTTAGTGTAGGTTTGTACTACAGATTTAGTATCTCCTTCGGGCCCGGCATGAGGAAAGGACACTCTGTATTTCTTTTGAAACTTGTTTATGGTACTATTATTGTCAAAATCCCGATTACTGAGCGCCATAAATTCCACTAGGAATTCGCCTTTTCCCCATTCTTCATACAGTTTTTGGACTTCATAAGCTATGGTATTACTTTCAGGTGAGAAAGTATGGAAGATTTCTAAAACCACATATTTACCTTGGTCGAGTAGGGTGGATAATTGGTGGGAATTTCCTTTAGAATCCGTTATAGCAAAATCAATGGCCTTCTGTGCAAATACACAGTTACAAACTCCAAAGAGTAAGATGAGTAATCCGAGCCTGATATTCATGAGATCCCTTTAGGTTTCATTATGAAAAAACAAACCTTAGGCACAGCACAAATTTAAAAACAAATTTTGTTAAATCCTTTTGTTTATGAACATTTAACGTATTGTATTAGTTCCTAATATTAATTTGTTTAGACATCTCTTTTACTATAAACATTTTCAGAACAAAATATATTGCATTATTTTTCATCTTTGCTTTTCCAAGAGTCAAATAAATGTGTAATGAAATCAGAATCCGGAATGGTTAAAAACGATCGTGGCAGAAAAGTTTTTGTCCAGGATTGGCAATTGATTGAATTTCAGGAATCCTGGGATCGTCAAAAAACCTTATTGGATTCGATTATTGAAAAGAAAAGAGCAGGTAATCCATACGCAAGTAATTATTTGATTTTCTGCGAGCATCCCCATGTATTTACGCTGGGTAAAAAAGGCAAAAAGGAACATATTCTGATTTCTGACCAGCAAATTGATCAGGAACAAATTCAGGTTTTTCCTATCAACAGAGGAGGGGATATCACTTATCATGGCCCCGGCCAGATCGTTTGCTACCCGATTTTGGACCTAGATCAATTTTTTACGGATATCCATAAATATATTCGGTATTTGGAAGAAATAGTCATTCGAACATTGGCGGATTATAATATTAAAGGATTCAGAATCCAGAAATACACCGGTGTATGGGTTGGTGACCCCAAAGATCAAATCCAACGTAAAATTTGCGCGATTGGAGTGCACCTAAGTCGATGGGTGACCATGCACGGACTGGCATTTAACATAAGTAGTAATTTAGACTATTTTGACAAAATAATTCCTTGTGGAATCGTTGATCCTGAGAAAACGGTAACTTCTCTTTCTCAGGAATTGGGCAGAAGCATCTCAATGGAAGAAGTGAAACAGAAAATGGCTTATCATTTTCAAAACCTGTTTAAGGCAAATTTGTTATGAGCAAAAGTAAAACATCCTCTCAATCGCTGACCATTATGACCGAAATAGTCATGCCTAATGATACCAATCCTCTGGGAAGTTTGATGGGAGGAAATCTGATGAGGTGGATGGACATAGCAGCTGGTATCTGTGGGGCCAAACATTGTGAAAATTATGTGGTTACGGCTTCGGTAGATCACGTCTCATTTACCTTGCCTTTGAAACTTGGAGACATTATTACAATTGAGGCTCAGGTGACGCGTGCTTTTCGTACTTCGCTGGAATTGTACGTCCAGGTTTTTGTAATCAACTTAAAAGGAAAACCGAAAGTGAAGTCAAATCACGCTTATTTTACTATGGTTGCGTTGGATCCGGACTCCAAAAAACCGATAAAAGTTCCTCAATTGATCCCCGAGACAGATGCAGAAAAACAATTATTTGAAGGAGCTGTCCGTCGTCGAGATATAAGATTAGTTCTTAGTGGGAGGATAAAAGCTGCGGATGCCAATGAAATCAAAGCTTACTTTAAGAATCTGTGATTGGTTAATGGTAAATTTTGCGCAATTGTGAGATGGTCGCTTTGAAATCTTTAGGGTAGGATGCTTCCAAAGAGGTTCTCCTTTGACTGTCCGGATGAGTAAATTCAATACTGCGCGCATGCAGGGCTGTACGATCCAGGAGTGGGGATTCGGTAGAATTTTTCTTTATGTTATACCTTTTTTTATGTTCGGACAACATAAATGGACGTTTGGTGCCATAAGTCCGATCAGCAAGAATCGGGTAGCCAAAGTATTGCAAGTGCACCCTGATCTGATGGGTTCTACCGGTGATCGGATTAAGGGAAATTAAACTAATTCCACCGAACACTTCAAGTATTTCGAAATGGGTTATTGCGGGTTTACCTTTGGTTGAAATAATGTAATGCCCAGGAGACTTTAGAGCCAAAGGGGCTTCTATTTTACCTCTTTCCTGCAAGGGTATTCCTTGAATAAGTGCATGGTATACTTTGTTTACTGACCGATCCTGAAATTGGTGGTTTAGCTCTTTATGACTGCCTTCATTTCTGGCAAAAAGAATGACTCCACTAGTTTCCCTATCCAATCGATGGACCACTCTGATATGACGATCGGTCTGGAATAGGTATTGATAAAGATTGAACAAAGTAGGATCGTATCTGTCAGGGATGGAAAGTACGTTGGGAGGCTTGTTCAAAGCGATCAGATCAGAATCCTCGTATATCTTTTCAATTCTGACTTTCATACTGAACTTGCTTAAAGGAGGTGTCCAGTTGGTGGAAACTGCGACTCCCTTTGATATAATGATCCCATAATATGCTTCCGCGATAAAAGCCCTCGGTATTCGGATGGTCAGAGATAGCCATTGAACGGATTAACAGATTA
The DNA here is from genome assembly GCA_965223405.1 of Saprospiraceae bacterium. GTDB lineage: Bacteria > Bacteroidota > Bacteroidia > Chitinophagales > Saprospiraceae > CBDCWO01. Next base: position 6,834,565 of record CBDCWO010000006.1, on the reverse strand, counting down.
TACCTTTTTCTCTTACGGATAGTCTTGGGAATAGCGACAATAAAATGACCATAAGCGCGAAATACTTGCCACATATTGGTAAAGCTTCCTTTGAAGACATAATGAAATGCAGCCAGCAGATCTAGACAAAAACGAACCGGCAGCAGCCAAATCAATTTTGATTTTGATTCATTTTTGAGAATTGTCAATAAATTGTTTCTAAAGTTTAAATATACTTTTTGAGGCGAGCTGTATTCAAGTGTACCCCCTCCAAGGTGATACACCACTGACTGAGGAATTGATAATATATTATATCCTGACCTTTTTATTCGCCAACAAAGGTCGATTTCCTCATGATGTGCAAAATAATCCGCATCGAAACCCTGAAGCTCATTGTAAATGTTGGCTCTAATCAAAAATGCCGCTCCACTTGCCCAGAACAGGGAGGTCGAATTGTCGTACTGGCCCTGATCTACCTCCACCTCGTTAAGTATTCTTCCCATGCAAAAAGGATATCCCGTAATATCCATCCAACCGCCGGCACCTCCGGCATATTCGAAGCGATCCTTTTCGTGATAAGAAAGGATCTTCGGTTGAACAATGGCCACATCCGGTTGACTGTCTAAGGCATGGATCAATGGATTTATCCAATTTGCCGTCACCATGATATCCGAATTGAGCAAGAGATAATATGTAGCATCTATCTGTCTTAATCCTTCGTTGTAACCGCCGGCAAAACCCAAGTTTTTCCTTAAGGAGACTAACTTTACACTGGGAAAGTGATTCTTGATAAATGAGATACTTTCATCTGTTGATCCATTATCTATTACATAGATTACATAGTCTTTCGGAGTGTAATTTATTACTGATGGTAAGAAAGTCTTTAGATGTTCCTTGCCGTTATAATTCAATATGACCACCGCCAGAACATCTTCGCCAATCTCTGAAAATGATTCCTGATAGTTTTCCAGTTGAATTCTAGTGGTGGTTTCGTCTTCCGCCAGTTGTATCTGCAACTTGTCTAAATCTTGGAAACTTTGTTCTGGTCGAATAAAAGTTACTAATTCAACGGTAACATTTTGGTTGTAGATAAATTCATCAAAGTCAAAGATATGCAACTCGATGACCTGATGGTTATGGTGCTTAAGCACAGGACGGTCACCGATATACAACATCCCTTGATATTTTACCCCCTCTACCTCTACAAAACAACTGTACACACCCACTTTGGGTACCAGTTTTTCCTTTTCCTCTAATTGGATATTGGCGGTAGGATATCCTAAGGTATTGCCGATTTTTTGTCCATGGACAATTTTTCCCGATAATCGGTAGTGATGGTTCATGAGACGGTTTGCCAATGAGATATCACCGGCGAGTAAAGCATTACGGATTTTGGTCGAACTGACCACAATTTCATCTACAGTCTGCTTGTCTATTTCGATTATTTCTAGTTCTCCGTTTTTCTCGTAGGACTTCAGAAGATTCATGTCACCACTTCTGTTTAATCCAAAGCGATGGTCATATCCGATGATAATATAACGTGGATTAAATTTTGCGATCAGGAAGTTTTCAACGTATTCGCGAGGTGGCATTTGCGAAAACTCTACCGTAAATGGAACAATCACACAATGTTGTACGCCATATTTTCGGAACAATTCTATCTTTTCGTCTAGCGTAGTCAGTACTTTTAGACTTTGATCCCGGGGGTAAATAATCTTTCGAGGATGTGGATGAAAGGTAATAATAACGCTGATACCATCTATCTGACGGGCATACTCCTGCACTCTTGACAAGAGTCGCTGATGTCCGCGATGAACTCCATCAAAAGACCCAATAGTCAATACCGAATTATTAAAACTGGGTAATTGTGATATGTCCCGGTATATTTTCATCTTTGTATTACAAACAGTCAGCTGGCAAAAGTAATTAATGTATTTTTCATATTAGAATTTAACTTAATAATTCATCAATACCCTATTAGGTCGGTTCCGAATACTTCTCTTTGTATCATCAAACAACATACTCACAAATTTGTTACCATAATTTAAATACTTAATAAATAAATGATCGATAAAAAGGAAATCATCAAAATATTGGAGACGGTTGCGGATCCGGAGAGTGGCTTGGATGTGATTGCGGCCAGACGCATTCGTGATTTGAAAACAACTGAAAATTCTATCCAATTTACTCTATCCTTACCAAGTATCAACGTCCCTTACAAAAACCAACTATACGAGGCATGCCACCTGGCGGTATCCAATGCTTTTCCGGAATTCAATGTGCATGTGCATCTTTCGGGAATTGGAAAATCCGGAAGTAGTCAGATATTACCACAGATTAAAAACGTGATTGCGGTGGGAAGCGGAAAAGGCGGAGTGGGAAAATCCACTGTATCGGTAAATCTGGCATTGGGACTCCATCATATGGGCATCAAGACTGGAATACTGGATGCGGATCTTTACGGACCATCGATACCTACCATGTTGGGAATTTCCGGAGCTCGGCCGAAAGTAACTCAGGTACATGGTATGAATAAGATTATTCCCTTGGAAGCCCATGGGATACCGGTCATGTCGATTGGATTTATTGTTGAACCTGAGCAAGCCGTGGTACTAAGAGGCCCAAGACTCTCAGGGATCATCAAGCAATTTTTGAAAGATTGTATGTGGCCGGAACTCGATGTGTTGATTATCGATTTACCACCTGGTACGGGTGATATACAATTATCGATAGTACAGACCGTGGCCGTAACCGGCGCAGTTATTGTTACTACGCCTCAACGCGTAGCGGTGGCGGATGCCGTAAAAGCTGCCAATATGTTCTTATTGGATAGCGTCAATGTTCCGATCATTGGAGTTGTAGAAAATATGTCCTGGTTTACACCAAAAGAGTTACCGGAAAACAAATATTATATATTTGGTCAAGGGGGAGGAGCTAAACTGGCCAAATATTGTAAAAGTGCTTTATTGGGGCAATTGCCCTTGATCCAGGCGGTCCAGGAATCATCAGATATTGGAAATCCGGCGGTGTTGCAAGAGATTCCGGAAATATCAGAGCCTTTTTTACAACTGTCTGAAAAAATGCTACACCAATTGCATCGTAGAAATGAAACCCAGGCTCCAACTGAAATAGTTCAGATCAAAAAATAAGGATCCATAATTATGTTGTAAATTTGCGAAAATCTAAATATATAAATGTCTGATCAAGATAAGGATCAAATCTTAATACGGGTAGAAAAAGCACTTAACGATATCAGACCTCATTTGAAAGTGGATGGGGGTAATGTAGAAGTCGTGGAGCTTACTGATGATTATATTCTGCGCATCCGTTGGTTGGGGAATTGTGTCAATTGTTCTATGTCCACTTTCACTTTGAAAGCCGGTATTGAACAAAGTATCTTGCAAAAAGTACCACAAATAATCAGTGTAGAACCTATTGACAATTAGGAGCGTAATTTTATATGAATAGAGTAACGTTAAAAGAAAGCATACTCCAGAAGAAATCTTATTTGTGCGTTGGGCTGGATTCTGAAATTTCCAAACTTCCTAAATCAGTTCTATCTGATCCCAATCCACAATTAGCCTTTAATCGACAGATCATCCATAGTACCCAAGACTTGGCGGTGGCCTACAAAGTGAATACCGCATTTTATGAGTCGCAGGGGGAAGCTGGATGGACTGCAATGCGAGAGACCAGAGCATTGATTCCTCCTCATTGTTTGACCATTGCAGATGCTAAACGAGGTGATATTGGCAATACTTCCCGATTGTATGCCAAGGCAATTTTTGAAGACCTCAATTATGACGCGATCACGGTTGCACCCTATATGGGCATTGATTCAGTTCAACCCTTTTTAGACTTTGACCACAAGTGGGTAATCATACTGGCCCTAACCTCCAATCGAGGGAGTAGGGATTTTCAACTTATGAAATTATCGAATGGATTAAAGTTGTACGAACAAGTATTGAACACCATTGTAAATTGGGGCACGGATTCTCAAATCATGTTTGTGGTTGGAGCCACTCATCCGGAATTGATCCGGTCGGTGAGGAAATGGGTTCCCGATCATTTTCTGTTGGTTCCGGGTGTTGGTCACCAGGGAGGAAGTCTTGCCGGAATTTCTCAGGGCATGAACGAAGATGTAGGATTATTGGTTAACTCATCCCGCGGAATCATTTTTGCTGATGATGGCGAGCACTTTGCTGAAGGTGCGAGAACCAGCGCCAAGAGGTTACAAGAGGAAATGGAATGTTTGCTGGATGGAAGATTCAGTTGACTTGCGGGCAATCCTTTGGTTTTTTGAAAAAATAGGAACTAATGGGGAAATCCCCAAAAAGCAAACATCCTGCTGAAATGTGGTTGTATTTGTTCACATCCTCTGACACGATAAATAAAAACGAAAAAGCAACGTCATTCTGAAATTTACTTGCAAATATTCAGAGTCTCCAACACCTTCACATAAACAAAAAGCAGACGTCATTCTGAAATTGGCTTGCAAATGTTCAGAATCTGTTAAATTTTAACATAATTAATGCTACTTTAATACAAACACATGTGACAACAAATCAAGTAATCAGTATTGAAAGCCCTCCGGATTATTTGATGAAAATGAGGGAAGATATGCCTATTTGATTTTGAAAAGGTTTAGATATAAGTAAGTTGTAGGTAATATAAACTTAACAAGGCAAGAATGTCAAACGAAATACCAAAAATAAAATTCAAATCAAAATTCCCCGAAATTAAGGGAATTGAGATTATACGTTTGGAGGGAATAGCAAAAAGACAGTCTGATCTTGATCACGAACCACAAAAGCCACACCAAGTTGGTTTTTATCAACTCATTGTATTCACCAAAGGAGATACAGAACACTTAGTTGATTTTGTTTGGCATAAGGCACAGAAAAATTCACTTTTTTACCTTGCCAAAGGACAAATAAATTCGTTTAAATTCCTTCCGAATACTGAAGGTTACGTGTTATTGTTTACAGAGGAATACTTTAAATACCAACTAAATAATCTTCCTAAAGATACAACGCTTCGATTATTAGCTTCTCACTTGTTTTCACCAAAAATTCAGATTCCGGGAAACTCTAATGTTCTTGATTATATTTCTATATTGTTTGATGAGTTTTATACTATAAGCAGCTCTTATAATAAAAAGGCAATTATTGATTCGTTGTTTACCATTATTTTATCCAAACTGGAGGAACTAAAGAAGGAACAAACCTCATACATTCAAGATTCGGAGAAATTGAATCGCTTCTTTCAATTTTATACTTTGCTTAACAAAGGATATACCAAAAGCAGAAATGCTGAATATTTTGCAGACAGAATGCATATAACATATAAGCACCTCAATGAAATATGTAAAGAAATAATGAATAGCACAGCCAAGCAATTTATTGATGAATACATTATTTTAGAAGCTAAAAGACGACTTACTAAATCAGGAATTAGAAGTACTGATTTGGCTTATCAATTAGGATTCAAAGAAGCAACCAACTTCGCAAAGTATTTTAAAAAACATACTGGATTTACCCCAAATCAATTCAAAAATAGCCTTCAATAGCAAATTGGGTTCGATATTTACCATAAAAACTACAGCTTTCACCTTTTAGGGAGCTATATACCACCTTACATTTGCATTGTTATTCAAAAATAATTGATAGCAATGAAAAATCTAATCATAATCGGTCTACTGCTTCTTTGCATTGTCGGATGCAAGCACGATTCAAACAAAACAGATTTAAAAAACAATAAAATGGAAAAAGAAAAAATCCAAGTAATCGGGAATAAATTCAAAGTGAATTTTGGAGAGTATTCCTTTCAGTTACACTTCGAAAGTGAAACACAAATGACCTGGAAGGCACTGACAAACGAGGGCTTCGGAGATCAAGAAACTGTGAACATTACAAAGGTAGAAATCAGACCCAATGTGTATATGATTTACTGGAAAGAGGGATCGGGTACAACCGTTACCCACGTTGAAGATTTCGAAAACGGCATTGTTTACACCAACATTACCAACCCTGAGAACAAATTTTTAAACTTAAAAGGAACATTAACTAAAATAGATAATTAAAATGAAACATTTAGTAACAATGAGCATTCTGCTAATCTCATTAGGAGCGTGCAATAATCAATCAACAAAATCTTTACAAACAAAAAATAAAACAGAAAAAATGGAATTATCAAACAAAGAGAAAGCAGTAGCACTTTTAACCAGTCTCGAAACAGGTGACCAAACTCCCGTGAGCTACATAAACGCTAACAAATACATTCAGCACAACTTAGCCGTAGGCGATGGCTTAGCTGGATTTGGAGAGGTATTACAAAATGCACCCGAAGGTGGTTTTAAAGCAAATGTTGTTCGTTCGTATGAAGATGGAGACTACGTTTTTACCCACACCGTTTACGATTTCTTCGGTCCAAAAGTAGGTTTTGATGTTTTCAGGTTTGAAGATGGAAAAATTGTAGAACATTGGGACAATCTGCTGGAAATGACTCCACCAAATCCAAGTGGACATACACAAACTGACGGTCCAACTGAAGCAACTGCTTTAAACAAGACGGAAGCCAACAAAGAAGTTGTGAGCAATTTCATTTCGGACATATTAATGAACGGAAAAATGGATAAATTACCAAGCTATATTGATGCTGGTGAGGAAAATTATATTCAACACAATCCTGCAATTGGTGATGGTCTTTCTGGCTTAGGTACGGCTCTTGAAGGAATGGTAAAACAAGGTATCACAATGGAATACAAAACCGTGCATAAAGTATTGGGCGAAGGAAACTTTGTATTGGCCATAAGCGAAGGAGCATTTGCTGGCGAACCTACCTCTTACTATGACTTATTTAGAGTTGAGAATGGGAAGATAGTTGAGCACTGGGATGTTATGGAAACCATTATGCCAGAACCGGAGTGGAAACACTCAAATGGAAAATTCAACTTTCCGAAATAAGACAAAGCAGCACATAAATCTGTGATTTATCAGTCAACAAATTAATGATAAGGCTGCTTTATCCATAAGGCGGCCTTTTTATAAACTATCCGTATGGTTAGAAGAAAATTTATTCAGAATCTTTCACTTTTAACATTATTACCAGCTTGTATGAAACTTTCAAAACTTCAATCAATTACCAACGAGTTTGGTAAAACTGACAAAATGCCTATTCTTTTTATGGGACACGGCACACCTATAAATGCTATTGAAGAGAATGAATTCGTCCAAGGGTGGAAGAATATGATTAAAGGGGTATCAACACCTAATGCTGTATTGTGTATTTCTGCCCATTGGGAAACGAATGGTACATTGGTAACAGCAATGGATTTTCCAAAGACAATTCACGATTTTGTTGGATTCCCAAAGGCATTGTTTGATGTAGAATATCCTGCTCCCGGAAGTCTAGGATTAGCAAAAGAAACTAAAAAAATCGTCAAGAGTACCGATGTGGTTTTAGACCACGATTGGGGCTTAGATCACGGCACTTGGAGTGTTGTAAAACACCTTTACCCCAAGGCAGATATTCCAGTTATTCAACTGAGTTTAGATTATAAAATGTCTCCTCAGCAGCACTATGATTTAGCAAAGGAACTTTCCGTATTAAGAAATAAAGGTGTATTAATTATTGGTAGCGGAAACATAGTGCACAATTTGAGGAGGCTCAATTTTTCAAAAGGTAGTGAAACTGAGTTTGGATACGATTGGGCAATAGAAGCCAATGATAAAATGAAAGAGTACATAATGGCAGGGAATCATGCTGAACTAATAAATTTCAAGGATCAAGGCAATGCCTTTGACCTTGCCATACCTACACCAGAACATTATCTACCATTGCTGTATATACTTGGATTACAAGAAAAGAACGAAACAGTGAGTCTATATAATGATAAAACAATATCAGGTTCTATTTCTATGACTTCATTACTTATTAGATCGATGTGAATCAACGTATGAATAAAGTTAATTTTTCCCTTGTAATAATCTAAGCATATGGGTCAAAGTATTGAGCCACCGGGGATAAAAATGATTTCGAAATGTCCAATTGAAATCTCAGACCTAATCCGATAAAAGCCGGTAGTAATGATTATTTTCGGGAAGGATTTGGAATCATAGATTCCTTTGAGCTAAAGTCAAGAAAATAAAATGAATGAAGATTCTTAAGAACATATTTAAAAAGAAAGAAGAAGCAAAAACACCAGAGTTTCCAAACTTGACTATTGCCGAATTTTGGAAGTGGTTTTTAGAAAATGAAAGAAGGTTTTTAAAGGCGGTTAAATCCCAAAATAACATTCAGCTCGAATTCATTAATCCAGTATTCAACAAACTGAACCAAATTCAAAAAGGGGCGTACCTCTTAACTGGTATGATGGATGACAATACAGCCGAACTAATATTTACAGCTGAAGGAAATCTTATGTCTTTTCCTTACATATCTGAATTAGTAAAATCTTCACCTCAATTAGAAAATTGGCAATTCACAGCATTCAAACCTGCAATGGATTTTGCAGATTTCGAAATAAATATGGGTCCTAAATCTTTCACTTCTGAAAACATCTTCTTTTACCCTGAAATAGATGAAAATTATCCTGATGAAATTTCAATAATAATCACTTATACGGACAGCTATGGAGAAAATCAAAAGCAACTTGTTGAGCATGGAGCATTTATATTCGTTAAGAACTATTTAGGTGAGATTAAAACCGTTACTCAAATTGACAAATTGAGTTTTGAACACCATGTCAATGCGGATATTGAATTGAATCCAATTGGCAAATTAAGTGATTACATAAAGTGGAGAGAAAAGGAGTTTATCGAAAAGTACGATGGAACAATTCATAACTCGGATGATTCAAGCTATTCAAGTCTTGAATGGAAGCAAGAGGATCATCCCATCTTTGGAGTAGTTAATACGGATCTGATAAGATGGGATAAAAAAGCGTCACACCCATGGATTATGGTGATTGCTATAAAATTTGACAAAACTGAGAATAATGGTATGCCTAATCATGATTCTCTCCAAGAATTTTACCATTTTGAAGATAAATTGAGAGAACTATTGGCAGAAAAAGACGGGTACGTAAATGTGGCTCAAATCACAGGATTAGGCGAGAGAGAAATTTATTATGCTAACAAAGAATATTTGACACCAATTCAAGTTCTTGAGAAAATGAAATCAGAGGTGAATTTTGAATATGAATTCGAGATATTTAAAGATAAGTATTGGAAATGCATGAAACATTTTGAACATTGAAAAATCCATTGACCGTTTTAAAAAACAAAATTCAATGCTAATCCAGGAATATCAAGAGCGTTGGGTAAATGATTTTAATGAATTGAAGAAAGTTCTTGGCGATAATATTCCTACCAATGACCTTAAAATTGAACATATTGGAAGTACATCAATAAAGGGTTTAGCTGCAAAACCGATTATTGATATTGATATTGTATACGAAAAACCAAAGTCATTTCTAGAAATAAAAATGGGATTGATAAAACTTGGTTATTATCACAACGGCAATCAGGGGATACCTGGAAGAGAAGTTTTTAAACGAGAGAAAAAAGAGAAGAAGCATATCCTATTGGACTCAATCAAACATCATTTATATGTTTGTCAGAAAAACAGCGACGAACTACAAAGACATTTAATTTTTCGAGACTATTTAAGAGAAAATCAGAAAGAAAGAATAGAATACGAAAAATTAAAATACAAAATTGCCGCAATGACCAATCAAAATAGAAAAGAATATGCGAAACAGAAAGAGGCCATGGCAAAAGAATTTGTTGAATCAATCCTGGAAAAATCAAAAGAATAATGTACACAAACGCCCAATAACTCAGGAAAGGAGATCCGTACCAATGGGAAGTATTGAATCAACACATGAGTAATGGTAAATTTTTCTGGTTAAATATCTTTCCAAACGGATCAAAGTTTTGAGGCATATGGAATAAAAATGATACCGACAAGGTCCAACTGAAATCTCTGACCTAATCCGATAAAAGCCGGTAGTAATGATTATTTTTGGGTGGATTAGGAATCAGAGATTCCTTTGAGTTGTGCCCAATTAATTAGCCATGATCTTGAATCATCTTGAATATTGATTCATCACCATTAAATCTTCGTTTTAATAAATGATAAAATGATTACCAAAGTATCAAAAGTTCTCAGTCTGCAGGATGCTCAGCTATTTGTATCGGTCTTTGTCGAAAAAAGATTTAAAGCAAAAGAGTTTTTCACTATGGAAGGAAAACGTTCTAATAAAATTGGATTTATTACTGCAGGCTTATCACACGCTTTTTATACAGACGAGCGAGGAGATAAACAAATCGTTTGTTTCAGTGCAGAGCAAATGTGGGTATTCGACCCGATAAGCTACTTCTCCGGAGCGGGAAGCAGATTTTCGATTCAATTTCTTGAAGATAGTATTGTTTCCATGGCCACTCGACAAGACATGGAGAATTTATGTGAAGCCAACGCCAAGATCAATAACTTGCTTAGAAGAATGATCGAGCAATCCTACGTATTCATACTCGATCGAATTATTAGTAGAAACACCCAAACCGCCAAAGAGAGATATTTGGCCGTTATGGAACAATATCCTGATATTTTTCTGCGGGTTCCCCTTAAGTTGATCGCCTCTTACCTTGGTATTACCGAATCCTCTTTAAGTAGAATTCGAGCTAACCTCAATAATTAATCTGATTTCTTGTCATTTGACAAGTGCTTTTACTTTACTCTTTTCAGAACTTTGTTTTAAATAAAATTCTGTTAGTCATGAAAGGTAAATGGATTGGATTATTCACCATTATTTGCATTTTATCCTACATAGTAAGTATAGCTTTTCTGGGAATTGTAAATGATAATTATAACCATACACAGAATCTTGTGAGCGAATTGGGTAAACCCAATATGAATTACAACTTCGTCCTAAATGTTACACTGATCATCAGCGGTATTAGCCTCATTTTCTTGGCTTATTACCTCAAAGAAATACTCCCAAAATCTATCACCAGGGACCTTGGAACGATTGCCTTAGGCTTGTTTGGATTATCGGTTGTGTTCGGTGGAGTATTTCCTTGTGAAGTGAACTGTATGAACCCGACGACAACCAGTGGGTATCTACACGCCTATCTGGGGATGCCGACAATTATCACTGCCCCTCTTTCCTTTATTGGACTGAGTAGAAGTATGAAAAATTCACTTCAACTTCGGGGTATTTCGAATGCGGCATTATGGCTTGGCATATTGACTATAATCGCATCACTTGCCAGTTTTACTTTGTTTTTAAAACTGGACTTAGTGGGGTTGGGTCAACGGATCACTGCATTCTTTCAATTATCCGTTCCATTCTTAATTGCTATTAAAATTATTAAACCCCATGAGCATGTTTCGGACTAGTCATGCCATTATAATACCTATTATTTCTATGTTCTTCATTTGTTGTAAAACCCATACCCCCAAAATTGTAGACAAAAATGGTGAGTGGTTATCTACCAGCATTGCCATAATGGAAGAGGTGGAAATAAACAATTCCCGGCAATGGATATATTGTAGGGGCGCAGATCAAAGTAACCCTATTTTACTTTTTCTTCATGGAGGACCAGGCACCGCATCTACGGGATTGATTCGAAAATTTATTCCTGAATTGGAGCACAGATTTGTTGTGATCCATTGGGACCAGCGAGGAGCAGGTAAGTCTTTTCGGGCTGCCAATCCTAAAAAGAGTTTTACGTTAGAACAAATGATTGAAGATGTTGGTGAGATTACAGAAATCATTCTGCAGAAATTTAATCGGAGTAAAATTTACCTAATGGGAGTGTCCTGGGGCTCCTATTTGGGTATAGAAGCTATACAAAGGTGGCCAATGTATTACGCCGCCTATATCGGATCCGGGCAGATCGTGTACCAAAATCTCGGAGAGCAATTGTCTTACGAATTTGTCCTGCAAAAGGCTTCTGAAGAAAACAATCTGGAAGCCATGAAAGACCTTGAGTCCATTGGTTATCCTCCATATCCGGCGAAAAAACATGTGCCTTTTCTGATGAAACAAAGAAAATGGCTGGGATATTATGGAGGTAGTTTTGTAAACAAAAAAATCCAAAAAGAATTCTCAAATTTTTCCACACTTTGGGAGCAAGAAGAGTTTGGTTTTATAGATAAAATCAATTGGATCCGAGGACAATTAAGATCTGAAAAAATACTAGGCCCGGAGTTCCGAAAAGTGGATTTCAGGAAAACCGCAACATATTTCAAGGTGCCTGTTTATTTCGCACAAGGGAAATACGATATGCAGACCCCGACCAGTCTGGTAATCAATTGGTTTGAATCACTTGAGGGTAATTACAAAGAATTAAAGCTATTTGAAAATTCAGGACATCTTCCAATGATGGAAGAGACAGATAATTTTATTTCTTTTATTGATGACTCAGTTTTGAAATTAACCCATGAATAAGCTATTCAATCTTTAAAAACTAAACGAATTCTGAGAGCGAGAAGCTCTGGTGCAAACTTTCGAATAAGATTTTGGCAGACGGGTTGGACAAAGTCACTTTAAGCACTTGGAGAAGGCAAAACGAAGAGATTATCTAATAGGGAAAAGAAGCGATGCTCTGGACTGTAAAAGGGAAGGATCTTAGTATTTTCCTGGGATGGATAAGATTGAAACTGATGTCGAATTAGAGTGCTTTTCTGTCTAAGTATGAGATCATGTCGAAAAGGTCCAACTGTATCTCAAAGCGAATCCGATAAATGTCGACAGTATTACTTATTTTCGGAAAGGATTTGAAATAATAGATTCTTTTGAGTTGGCGGTTATTACTATGTATTAAATATTGAAGTGATTTAAGTGATTTAAAAATTAATTGTTAATTGATTTGCGTACCATTGATCCTGACTGCCTCAGGCAGAATCAATATATCGGCTTTTTCTCGATCCATCCGCGAGCGCCGAAGCTACTCAGCGGACTTCGTGCGCCATCCGCGTGCCGCAGTAGCTTTAGCGGAGGCGCAAGGCGACCTCGTCTGCCGACGGCGGACAGCCGTCGGCCAAAGCCTTTGGCGTCGGATGAGGCGCTAGCTACGGTTCGACGACTCTCGGTGAGTCGCGAGACTCCCGGAGCTATGCATCCTGCCTTGCCGCTGGCAAGGCTCCAAAAGAACTTCATCTTTTAAATCAAGCGCATACAATTCATTTTAACATCTGTTCTTAAACCGATTCATTGTAAAAATGGAAAAGTATTGGCAGCAGAATTCAGAAGAAAAATGACTAATTAATTAAGACTACAGCCCCCATGAATATAAAGTATTTACACAAGACCAGAATACAAAGAAAAATGCTTGCAATAACAGCTTGGGAATCATTTAATTAATTCGGTGGCGTAGTCAGTATTGTAAAACGAAATAATCATGAAAAAATCAACGTTAATTCTCCTTATCATGGGATATTTTCTAGCATGTACAGATCAACATTCAAATATTAAGTTCGATCCACAGCAAGTCCTGCCGAAAGAAATTATTGATCTCAGTCCTGTGATTAGCGAAGACCTCGCACAAAAAAAGTGGGGAACTGCCGCTTTGAAAATGATGGGTTTTAAGGGAGAAACCAAATTTGAGCATGTTGGCATTGACACTCCCACTTACGTTAGAAACTCCTATATCGAAATCTTTAACCATGGTGGAGCACATCTTGACGCACCCAATCATATGGAAAAAGGTGCAATGTCTATAGAGAATTGGGATTTGATGAGACTTATCGGGCCAATCAAAATATTTAATGCGACTTCCTATCCTGACAATACCCCCATCCCGGCAGACGTGATTAAAAAGATGGATTTGACTGAAAATGACATTTTTATGCTCCATGTTAATTACATTCCACCAAAAGATGAAAATGAATTCCCTGCGTATCCATTTCTCTCTATTGAAGCATGTCAATACCTAGCTTCAATACCTGTCAAAGCAATTGCGACCGATGCTTTCTCAATTGAAAGTTTTAATGGATTTGCAGAAGGAGTTGAGGCTGGACTAACAGGTTATAAAAATTTGATACCAAATCATTACGTAATACTTACAAATAGTATCCCTTTATTTGAGGCCCTTGAGAACCTAAGTCCATTACTCGATAAGGAAAACGTAATATTTGTGGGTTTCCCATTAAAATTTGAAAATGGGAACGGGTCTCCTGTAAGAGCTGTTGCCTTTGTTTATTAAAAATCCACAACAAAATACTCAACGATAAGTGGGGCTATTTGTCTCACCTGCGTTTGCACCGGAATGTTGAAATTATTCTTACTATCAGTGTTACTTTTTCATCCGAAAAAGTAAGGAGAGATAAAGATTAACGGGTAAGCTCCAAACATAGAGCAAAACTAAACCGCTAATATGTACATTAAGTAGGTTTAAATGGTAATTTCTGCAGCTGAACTTCACTACCTTTCCAATTTACATTCCACCTGGAATTACACACTTTTGATAACGATACTATTTTTGATAATGAGATCAACTGAAAATTGATTACATTGCGATAGCAATGAGCAACAGTTCCTACAATACCCGTAAATTTCCCTGGATTCTGATTCCAGGGTTGTAATCTTTCCTATACGATTTGATTCTGAACGCTTTTCTCATACCTAATTTTTACTTTCTCTTTCTGTGACAAACTTTTAGATAACTCGATATTATGCCGATACAGACACCTTTTCATGTGCGCACTGCTGAACTCAATCGAAATATGGATTGGAAAGATTGGGGCGGCTATTTCGCAGCAAATTCTTACAATGTGGTGAATGACTTCGAATATTATGCCTTCAGGCATTCAGCCGGGTTGGTGGACATTACCCCTTTGTTTAAATACAAAGTAACCGGTAAAGATGCTGCCCGGTTTTTGTCGCGTTTGATGGTCAAAGACATAGGTAAATTGAAACTGCACCAGGCTACCTACAGCTGTTGGTGCGATGATCGGGGTATGGTCGTGGATGACGGCACCGTGATGCGTTTTGGTAAAGAGGAATATTTTGTGACTGCTGCGGATCCATCATATTCCTGGTTTTCAAGGTTTATTAGAAAACTGGATGTTCAAATTGAAGACATCACGGACACCTATTGTGGATTGGCGATTCAAGGACCCACCTCCCGGAATATTTTAAAAAACATGTGTGACGCTGACCTTGACTGCCTGAAATATTTCTGGACGACTACCGCCAAAGGAGATGGATTTGAATTTCGTATTTCGCGCACCGGATATACTGGAGATCTGGGGTATGAACTCTGGATACCAAATCAAGATGCCCTGAAGTTGTTTGACGCAGTTTGGGAAGCAGGTCAAAATTACAACCTCCGAATGTCCGGTATTGCCGCGTTGGATATGGCTAGAATCGAGGCAGGATTGATCATGAATGGTGTCGATTATCATAGCTCCTTGCATGCGCTTATCACGGACCAAATGAGTACACCCTATGAACTGGGATTAGGTTGGATGGTAAACCTGGATCGCGACCCATTCTTGGGTCAAAAGGCATTAAAAGCAGAAAAGCAGCATGGATCGAAATGGGCAACCGTAGGTATTGATATTAACTGGCCTGACTTAGAGGCATTATACAAAAAGCATGGTCTGCCGCCGCATACGGAAGCAGGTGCCTGGAGACATTCGGTCCCGATTTATCATAAACAACAGAAATCAAAGCAAGTAGGTTATGCCACCAGTGGAACCTGGTCACCGGCGTTAAAAAAGAATATTGCTTTGGCTACAGTCAAAATACACTATGCCAAGCCGGGGACGGAAGTCAATTTCGAAGTGACGGTTGAGCACGAAAGGAAAACGGTGCGCGCTGTGGTCGGTAAGCCACAGTTCTACAATCCGAAAAGAAAAAGATCCATTTTAAAAAAATAATACAATGAGTAAAAAGTACGATGCAATTGTAATCGGAGGTGGTCATAATGGATTGATCAATGCGGCCTATTTGGCCAAAGCGGGTAAAAGCGTTTTGGTGCTGGAAAAACGACATGTACTGGGCGGCGCAGCGGTTTCTGAAGAAGTGTACCCTGGATTTACCTATTCAGTCTGTAGTTATGTCGTAAGTTTATTTCGACCACATATCATTCGTGAATTGAACTTGACGAAGCATGGATATGATATAATCCCGATGGATTCTTCATATCAGCCACTTCCCGGAGGTGATATCGGCTTATGCAGATGGGGAGACGCTTCCCGGTCCAGACGAGAAATTGAGCGATTTAGCAAAAAGGACTCCGAAGTATATGGCGAATTTAGCAAGGTCATGACGCATATGGCCAAATTGGCAAAGGAGATCATAGATCACCCGGCACCAGATGTGGCTTCGATCAACCCAAAGGAACTTTCCTCTCTCCTGAGAATGGGTAGAGTTTTTAAGAATCTCGGCCCTGAACTGCTGCATATGAATACCAAGTTGTTGACCATGAGCAGCGCTGATTTTCTCGATCTTTGGTTTGAGTCTGAAGTACTAAAAGGTCCTATGTCGGTGAGTGGAATTATTGGGACATACCTCGGTGTGCGTTCTCCGGGGACCGCGTACGTGTTGCTTCATCATTACATGGGGGAGTTGGATGGTGCGTTTCGATCTTGGGGATTTTCTAAAGGGGGGACCGGGGGAGTAAGTATGGCTTGTGCCAACGCAGCTAAAAGTTTTGGCGCCGAAATCAGAACCAATGCCAATGTATCCCATGTTAAAATTAAGAATGGAAAAGCCCAGGGGGTCGTCATGGCCAATGGAGATGAAATCGATGCCAAAATAGTCGTTTCGAATCTGGATCCTAACCGGACGTATCTGAAGATGATAGGGGAAAACAATCTTACCACTGACATTATTAAAGAGATTAAGAGGTTTAAAATGAGAGGTAGTTCCGGTAAAGTAAATTTTGCTCTAAGTGGTGTCCCTAACTTTTGTAAAAAACGGGAGGGGCTTGATTTTATGAAAGGAGATATTGCCATCGTTCCCAACGTCGATTATGTGGAGAGAGCCTATGATCAGGCCAAGTATGGTGAATTTTCAGAAAGGCCTTATATCAATATAGTGGTTCCATCTCTGACAGACCCCACTTTAGCGCCTCCCGGCAAACATGTCATGTCATGCTTCGTGCAATATGCACCTTTTAATATTAAAGAAGGAGCAGATTATTGGCCAAAGTTGGCAGATCAATTTGGTGATACTGTGCAAGAAACCATTAAGGAATACGTGCCGGATATAGATAGTCTGGTTGAACATAGACAAGTAGTTACACCCTGGGATATGCAGGAAACATTCGGGCTCACCGAAGGTAACATATTCCAAGGTGAACTTACCCTTGAACAGTTGCTCTTTCAACGACCCATTTCAGGATACGCTAAATACAAAACCCCGATCGGAAATCTATGGATGTCAGGCTCCGGTACCCATCCCGGGGGAGGTATTATGGGTTCCGGAGGAGAGTTGTCTGCTAAGTCAATCTTAAAAGATAAAGTGATATGAGTAAATATGATGTTATCGTAATAGGTGGTGGGCACAATGGACTTACTACCGCCACCATCCTAGCGCAAAAAGGGAAGAGAGTATTGGTATTGGAAAAAAGAAATGTGTTAGGCGGAATTGCCGCAGGCGAAGAATTTCATCCCGGTTATTCGACGGCCGGATTGTTACATGATACCAGCAACATCCGCAAGGAAGTGGTGAAATCTCTTCAACTGGAAAAATTTGGGCTGCAGTTTATTCCAAAACGACCTGAGGTGACGATTCTGGCGAAAAATGGGAAGAGTGTTACCTTGCAATCAGATGTGGATCAGACTGCACGAGCCATTAGTAATTTTTCTCCGGATGACGCTGAAGCATACAAATCCTATCGGAATTTCCTAGCCAAGATAAGTAAAGTAATTAACGATTTGATGGACAATCCACCTCCTAATATCAATGTGGAAAACCTGACCATGGCAGGATTGGTGGTATTAACCAAAAAAGGGTTGAAACTGAAGGGACTTGGCAATAAAACCATGATGGAACTACTCAAAGTGGCTCCCATGTGTGTGGCCGATTTTCTTAATGAAAAATTCAAAACCGATTTCCTCAAAGCGGGCATTGCAGCCCCTGCTGTGTATGGATCATATGCCGGTCCATGGTCTGCTTATTCTACTATTAATTTGTTGCTTTGGGAGTGCGCTTCCCGTAATCATATTACTGGAGGGCCACAGGCGCTAATCAATGCTTTGATAAACGCCGCAAACCAAGCTGGAGTAGAGATTCGAACCAATGCTGAAGTCGCTAAAATACTCCTGGGAGATGACGGAGAGGTAAAGGGCGTCCAACTTAGAGATGGCGATGTAATCAGCACTGAAAAAGTCGCTGCTTCGTGTACGCCAAAGGAAACATTTCTAAATTTGTTTGAAGATTTCCAACTGGGATATACCCTTGAATATTGGACAGACAAGATAAGAAGCAGAGGTACTACGGCAAAAGTCAATCTGGCAATTAATAAGTCTGTTGAATTGAATGGACAAGCTGTGGAATATGCCCGAACGGGTAATTCGTTTGATGAGATGGAAAAGGCGTTTGATCCGGTCAAATACCAGGAAGTTACTGATGCCCCGTTTCTGGATATTCATATTCCCACCATTTCCAATCCGGGATTGGCACCGGTAGGTCACAGTGTAGTTTCTGTATTGGTGCACCAAATTCCCTATCATTTTAAAGCTGGATGGTCTGCAGAGGCCAAGGAGAAACTTGGTCAAGATGTTATGAATGAATTAGAAGTTTATTCACCTGGATTGGCCAAGTCGGTCGTAGGTATGGAAGTGCTTTCCCCTCAGGATTTGGAAGATAGATACACACTTACGGAGGGTCACATTTATCACGGTGAACATTTTGTAGATCAATTAATCACCCGGCCGGTGCCTGCCTGCTCAGGATATGCTACACCGGTACCAGGCTTATATTTATGCGGTAGTGGCTCGCATCCAGGTGGGGGGATAACATGTGCACCGGGAAGTATGGCAGCTGTTGCTATGCTCAAATAGATATTCCCAAGAGAGAATAAATGTTAATCTCGGCAGGATCTGTAGAATCCGAATTGTGGTCTGTTAACAGGACTTGAATACATAGTCCGGTGATGGAAGTCAAAAAAGTAGACGGAATAAATGGAGGTGGTTTAAAATCTTAGCATCTGCAAAAGGTAAAACGCTCTGGTTGCCTTCCGAGAGGTATTCTGCTTGAATTATAAGGTGTCAGGAATACTTCGCTTTTGCCGGTACTCAAAACCATATTAAAAGTTTTGCATTCCTTTCGAAAATTTGGATATTGAAGGACATTTATGAACCTAAATTAAACTGTATATCAGGAACTTTTTAGAGAAAGTTCCTGATAGTAAGATGTTGTGCTTAATTTGAAAAAGACATCCTAACAATTATGATTTCAAATATTTCGAAAATAGAATTACAAGGAATAAAGAAAAGTCTTCCTGACTTTAAAAAAATTATTGAGGAAGATGAAGCATTTATTGAAAATGGAATTTACAAGAAAATTTTCACTAGTGTTTTTGACCATTGGTTAACATCAGACGAAGCAGAAAACCATATTTTCGTAGACGATGATTTAGAAGAATTGAATTCAAGAAGATATAAATTCAAAACTGTAGTTGAAAAATTATATAGCCAGACTGATTTATATTTATGGAAATATAAAAGACATCATCGCGTGCATATTCAAAGACCATTGACTCAATGACACTCTTCGGAAATGCGACTTTAATAATTTGTGGTCACAGCGGGGCAAACAATACAGTATTATTATACCTGAATTATCAGCGATATATAATGAGGAATGGGACTGGACTAATATAATTTGGTACACAGATGAAGAAAAAATTAAACCAATATTGAATATTGCCAAAAATGCTGGGTTACACATATTGAAATGACACAAAAACTATGAAAGGAATATTAATAATCTACATATTATCAATTTCAAGTTCTTATTCAGACAATATTGAGTTGCCTGCTGATAAATACTTCGATGTTATTGAGTTTTGGATAACAGATTCATCTGCATACAGGATTAAAACTTTTTCAAAGGATTTAGATATTCATGTTCATAGTTTTAAAGTTGACAATCAAAAAGAAGGGGTAAAAGTTGCTGAACAGATGACACCAAATAGTTACGGAGATATTATAAAAAAAGAGATTAAGATAGAGCTAAATGGTAATGAGTCGGAAAAGCAATTAAAAGATATTCTAAGAGATAATGGACTCAATGGAGATTTTGAGATTAAAGATTTTGTGTTTTGGAATCCTGACTCTAGAGAATATAGAACTAAAAGCAAACCGCAATAAAACTAAGCACAACAAAAGCTATATGTAATGCGGGGTACAGCGGGTAATTCAACCTCAGTTCTTCGTCGCAACAACGCCAATTCGTCTTTGACGATTTGGCTATAAAAACTAAAATATGAATAAACGAATTGGCTCGGTGGCAGCCTGACAGTGAAGTGTTCCAAAGTCCCGCACTCCACATAGCCAAACCGTTAGCTGTAAACAAAAGAAAAAATTATGCAAATGAAAATTGCAATTATTATACTTCTTCAATTTTGGATTTACTCTTGCGCAAATAGTCAAACAATAATCAGCAGAGAAAAAGCTCTAGATGATTTTTTATTCTTAAGAAATAGCATTGAAGAAATACACCCGAATAGATTTTTTTTTAGAACCAATCAACAAGAAGACTCCTTATATCAAGCGTTGATAAAAAAAATAGACAAGTCTTTGTCCATTTATGATTTCTATGATATAGTAGCTGAATACACCACTTTTTTCAAAGACGGTCACACTTTTCCTTCTATGGACTTTTTATCAAATGGCTATCAGCATTCACTTGAGAATGGAAATACGATAATTCCATTTCAAATAGATTTTAAGGAAGATTTTTTGTTAATAAGTGGCGTTTTCCATGAGAATCATAAACACTTAATTGGAAATAAATTATTGAGTTTAAATGGGCAAAAAGCAGAGCATATTCTAGCTGAATTTCAAAAGTTTTATTCAAAAAAAGCACACCAAATAGATAATGCGCATGTACGAATGTTTAAGGAATATTTTTGGAGAGCCTTTGGTGCTTTTTCAACTTGGCAAATAGAATATATCGAAAATGATGGAAAGGCTAAATCCCTGACCTTAAAGGGCTTGAAAACATCCACTAGTGTCATTAAAAATGAAATGAACTCTTCAAAGGAAAACATTATGGAACCTTATATTTTCAGGTATATTATAGAAGATAAAGTTGGATTATTGACTGTTAATTTCATGGCAAATCCAAAGCGTTTCGAGTCTTTTGCAAAAAAGGTATTTAACGAACTTGATGAGAAGAAAACAGAATTTTTAATTATAGATATGCGAAGAAATGGAGGAGGGACCTCTCAAGTGGGAGATATTCTATATAGTTTTCTTTCCGATGCACCTTATTTTGAGGGAAGAATGTTTTTTAAAACAAGTCAACCCATAAAAGATTGGTATCAAAGAGAGAGAAAAGAACATCCCCTGTACGAAATGGTAATGAGTGGAAAGTTGAATGAAATTGTGCTTTACCCAGATACAAGTAAAGTTGTTCCAACTAGACGCAAGCACCTCTTCAAAGGAAAAAGTTATTTGATTACCAGTAAGAAGACCTATTCAAGTGGGCACATGTTTGCAGGAATTTATAAATGCGGAAATATCGGAACGGTCGTTGGGCAAGCAACAGGACAAGCAACAAAAACACCTGGTGATGCTTTTAGCTTTACTTTGCCAAACTCTAAAATTGATGTTAGTGTTTCGTACAAGATATTTGAAGGTCCTTGTGAAAATTCCTACCAATCGGGATTTAAACCGCATTTTATAATATCCTATGATGATGAGGAATTAAAAAAAGGAATTGACAAAGAAATCCAATTTATTGAAAATTTAATCCAAGAAAATTAGATGTCTATGGCTAACAATGCATAAAATGCTCATGAGGGCTATGCGCCCTCACGCCCTTTATGCAGGCCGTTACCAGGCATGAGGAACAATTCTTCTTGCCAATTAAATTCGGCATTGAATTGAGATTATGTCAAAGTCCTGGAAAGTAAAACCACAAACTGAGTAAAAGCAACTTAAACTAAATAAACTTTTTAAATGTTAGCTAATTAGCTAACTTTGGTTGCAGTGGAAAAGAAGATTCGAACAGCAAAGTTGTACAAGAAGTATTTTTTGGATTTTTATTTAAAACAAACAGCAAAAGTAAAAGCCAAAATTGACTGGACTATCAGACTAATTGAATATCATGAATTTGTTCCACAGGAATATTTTAAACGCTTAACCGATACTGATGGGATATGGGAGATTAGAGTAAAAAACTAGGTACAAACATTTGTCGAGTCCTTTGCTTTTTTGATAAAGACCAACTCATAATTCTTGAAAACGGATTTCAAAAGAAAACGCAAAAAACACCAAAGAAAGAAATAAAGAAAGCTGAAAGAATTAAAAAAAGAATATTTCGATGAAAAAAAATCAAAATCTTAAATCATTCGACGAACATCTTGATGAACAGTATGGTGTTGTAGGAACACCAACCCGAGATAAATTCGAAGCTGGATATGAGGCATTTAAACTGGGAATTGCTCTGCAGCAGTTGAGAAAGGAGCAAGGTTTAACGCAAGAGCAACTTGCCAACAAATGTGGTACAACTAAAAGCTATATCTCAAGGATTGAGAACAACGCTTCGGATATTCGACTATCAACTTTAATTAGAATTTTCAAACAAGGATTCGGCAAGGATTTAAGGCTAACAGTAAATTAGTACACCTGGTAACATAAAGCGAGCAACACTCAATCATCCTGATTGCGATGTTGGGCGTTGTTGAACAACACCGATAGTGAGTTTTATAGGGACACAACTTTAAATTGTATGGTTGGTTGTCGAAGTTGAATGTTTGCGAGATGGAACAGTAAGGAAATTCAGCTTTAGTTGTGGTTTTGAAAATGTAAAGTAGGAGATGCTATAGATTAATATTGTCTTGCTTTCCAATATATAATGTATTAATCCTGGCTTTGGGACATAGCAATGGCGTACGACAGTTGTGTCGTTCATCAATTTTGTAGCCTTGTATGTCAAGAGGGTAACATTGGTCATGGTGATCGTATATTTTGTTTAGGTAAGATTTGAGAACTCAGTTTTTTACTCCCACATGATTGACACTGATCAACATTTACATTCGGTCTGCAGGCGATTAAATCTACCTTTGGTCGATACCCTTGACTGGCTTGTATGTCGGGTATTTTTTTACTACGGCCGTGATAACTAAGTAATCCATAATGTCTGATACGTACAAACCGATGTGGCAAGATGTGTAAAGCAAATCTGCGGATGAACTCACCTATAGTCAGGGTCATTTCCTTTTTCGTACCGGCGTGTCGATAGTCCTTGTAGTGAAAAGTGACATGAGTAGAGTTAACACATATGATGCGATAGTTGCTAATACCTACTTTATGAGTGTACCTACCCAAATATTCAATGACATGAGCTGGTTTGGCAAAGGGGCGTTTAGCATAAACTACCCACTTTTTGCCATACAAAAGATCCAATAGCGCTCTATCTGTTTTAATCACACCGACTTTCATCAATGCTTTTAGTTCATTGAGAAAAATGGCTTTAAAGATTACTCTGAGTACTTTAGCCGGGAACAAATACTTGCCTTTAGATCTGGTAGTTTTCCATTTACCACTTTTGGTTACACCACCACCTGGTATAATGCAATGCAAATGTGGGTGGAGTGAAAGATTCTGCGACCAGGTGTGAAGGATGGCAGTCATACCTGACTGAGCACCAAGGTACTTTATATCCTTACTCAGCGTAGCAATGGTTTCCCAACTGGCTTTGAATAGTAAATTATACATTACCCTGGGCATGTGTAAACACAGGCTTCTCAGTTCGCATGGTAAAGTGAATACGACATGAAAATAAGGTACGTCAAGCAGGTATTGTTGCTGGCGTTCAATCCACTCTTCCCGCTTACTACCCTGGCAGGAGGGACAGTGTCTGTTGCGACATGAATGATATTTATACTGCACAAGACCACAATCTTTACAAGTCAATACCACCCCTCCCAATGCAGCAGTGTGGCACTTACTGATATTGTTCAGATGCCGTAACTGGTGTGTATTGAGACCAAGTGAAGTGGTCGTTGACCAATGATTGGCTATGATGTCATTTACAGTGTACTCCCATCTCAAGAGTTTTTATTTTGACGAGCCAGATCAAATACTTTGGTCAAGGGACTATAAGGATCTGACTGGGGCATAGCCTGGACATACTTGAGATAGGTCATGGTGTTCTTGATGTCACGATGCCCGAGATACTGTTTAAGCTTGAGTAAGTCCCCGGTATCTTCTAAAAAATGTACGGCATAACTATGTCTGATATTGTGCATTGATATTTTCTTAATAATGCCGGCCTTATTCCTGGCTGTACGCAAAGCATGTTGCATGGCACTTGTGGACATTCCACTTGTATTCACCTGTCCTGGGAATACAAATTCTATGATATCATGTGTAGACAGATATTTAGTATATCCCCTGATAAAATCATCACTGATGGGTACAAATCGATCATATCCACCTTTTCCATCCCGAACATGAACAGTTTTCCTGACCAGGTCAATGTCTTGGATTTTGACATTGATTAGCTCTTTGATGCGTAGTCCAGATCCATATGCCAGAGCAAAGGCAATCTTGTGTTTTTGTAGTTTGGCTGCTTTAAGTAACTGCATGAGCTCATAGCGATTCATAATGTCTCGCAGAGGCTTCTTACGCTTCATCTCAGGCATGCTGATCTGACGACCTTCTATACCGAACATCTTAAACATGTATCTCAGACCGAAGACGGTGTGTTTGAAATAGGCTTCGCTAGGCTTTAGCCGGTCCAATTGGCCAGTCTTATGAAGAGTGAGATAGTGATTGACCTGGTCGTCGGTGAGCTGAAGTGGTAAGGTTTTGTAGAACAAGCTTACTTGGGCAATGGCTCGCAAGTAGTTTTTGAAAGTAAGTTCGCTGCGACCTGCAAGGATTACTTTTTGAAAGAAGGATTGTTTGAAATTAGCAAAGCCAGATACCTGGGCTTCACAGCGGCTAATAATTGTTCCTTTTTTTTCATTATATTTATTTAAGGAATTATTTGACAAAATCGTCGGTATACCTAACGCAAATTGTACGCTTTGGGTTACCGAAGGTTTTGTTCAACAAGGCGCCATGATGTTCATGATGCCCAAAGAAACTTATTATGAAATGAGAAACTCTGGCACAGCTGATAAGTTTGAGGTTAATAGAAATGCCTGTATTGAGGCATCACTACACATGCAGCCGAACTGTTAGCGACAAGCAGGAAAACTAATATTATGGAATAATAAAATGGGAATTCAAATTCAAAAATACAATATACTAGCAGTATTGGTTTTCGTTGGAATAATTTTAATTGCTCATTTTGCTTCGATTAAAGATTATAATTGGAAAATCAATACAGTAAGTGAATTAGCTTCACAAGGTTATTCTCGAAAGTGGATAATGCAGATTGGATTTATACTGTTTGGGTTAATTCTATTAATTGGAATTGCTAATAAAATAAGGCTAAATACGATTAATTATCTGATAGACATTCCAATCGGAATATATGGATTAGCAATTCTGCTTTCAGGAATCTATTGTACGAAACCATTTGTCAATGGATTAGGATATTCTGAATCCGAATCTAACATACATTCAATTAGTGCAACTATGGCTGGAATCGCATTATCAATTGGAATATTAGCAAGTGGAATTATCGAAACGAAAAGTTCAATCCGATTAATCCATTTCGCTTTTTTGATATTTGTAATGGGTATGTCAGTATATTTTGGAATAAGCGAATCAAATAACGGATTGATACAGAAAATAATGTATCTCGGAAGTTTTTGTTGGTTGATAAAATATTATAATTGAAAACAACACCAGTCGCTAATAAATATGACTTCAATCGGCCCATCGGGTCCAAGGGTTTAAAAATCCCAAATTTCGAAATTAGAAATTAACACAAAGGACTTCAGAATAAGTACAATCATTCGTGTTCTCGAAGCTCTGGGGGCAAAAGTAAAACTCAGAGTCTTGCTTGATACTCACGAAGAACTTGTAATCGCAAAATAAAAAGGCCGAAAGGTAACATCCTGTCACCTCATCATGCCTTTTTCAATTTATGAATTCTAGATTCAAAATTGAAGCACTTTCATCCTAAAAAGCGTAAATTAACTGTTGAATTTTCGGGCACACTGGGTACAGACGTGACGTTGGCTACCATAAAACACTTTCAATGATAAATTATAACAAATTGGTATTCATTGTCTTATTATCAGCAATAAGCTGCAGTGAAGAGATAAATAACAATAGAAAAGGGAATTTGGAGAAACCTGGTGCTGATAAAAATCATTTTAGTAACGTCTTAACCAGCGCGTCAGTCTTAGTAGCTGCTCATAGAGGAGATTGGAGGAATGCACCTGAAAACTCGATTCAAGCATTTAAAAACTGTATAGAGATGGGAGTGGATATCATAGAAATTGATGTAAGACTAAGTAAAGATGGCGTTCCTGTAATAATCCATGACGAGACTTTAAATAGAACCACAACAGGCACTGGTTATGTAAATGACTGGACACTAGATTCTCTACAGACCCTTAAATTAAGATCTGGGATAGGTATTGTTACTACTCACAAAATACCAACATTAGAAGAAGTAATGAATGTTGCCAAGGACAAGATATTGGTATATCTTGATAAATCTAAAGACAAAATAGACGCCATATTGCCTGTTTTAGATAAAACCAAAACTTACAATCAGTCCATTTTTGTACTAGACTATACCTATCAAGTGGCAAAAAGAATATTTGGATCAAATTTTGAGAAAGTCATTTACGTGCCTGTTGTTTCGGATGAAATTGATTCTTTAGAGGGATATGTGGATGAATATTTAGAAAAATATCAACCTTGGGCTTTCCAATTCAGGATGAATTCATTCGATTCGAAACCCTATCAGCTGCTCGAAAAAGTATCACATTCCTCAAGTCGAATATTTGTTGCTGCTACATGGTCACACCATTCAATAGGGCACGATGACAACATTTCTCTGGAAAACCCTTCTAATGGTTGGGGTTGGTTAATAGACAAAGGAGTGAGCATTGTTGAGACAGATAGACCACAAAAGTTATTAGTGTACCTTCGAAATGAGGAATTGCATGAATAAAATACGGTAGCCAATAAATATATGCTATTAAAACAAGTGTTATCAAACCTTTGGCTGTAATTTAAAGAAAACAACTATGACTGTGACAATTTTAAAATGGTTAATTATTGTTTCAGCGACCGTTAATTTTGGGTTCATGGCATTTGACGGAACAAGAGCTCTTACAGCAGGTGATTACATAAGACCAAAATCAGGACAATATGCAGGCCAACTTGGACCTTGGAGTAAAGTAGTGAGCTCTGTCGGCATTGACCCTGAATCTAATTTGATGAAAGTGCTGTTTTTAGTATGGGGATTAGTGGGTCTGACTATTACAATCTGTTTTGCCTTCAACCTTGATTGGGCTTGGACAGGGCTTTTAATTTTCAGCATTTCGGCTTTGTGGTATCTTGTTCCTGGGACTGGACTGAATATTTTACAAATCATTTTACTGACAATAATCAAATGCCTAATCTAACACTTGGTCCACACAGATGAAAATGGAAAAAAACGTTTGCCAATAAATAAGGCTTGCCTCGGCCCAACGGGCCAAGATCTGCCTGCATAAGGGCAAGCTGAAGTCTTCTGACCATAGATGTCAGCACCAATGCATGGACTGAGCCACTTTAAGCACTAGGAAAAATCAAAATCGAGAAGATCACCTTATCAGTAGAAGAAGCCTCCTGGCAGATTGGCTATTCGGCTCTAATCCAGTTCGACATCAAGAAATCATTTCACCCAGAATCACCAGATTTTTATTTTTTTGCATGTAGGTCATAATCAAGGCGTGATGTTCCTTTCTTTCCGGTAGTGGATTAATTTGCTCTTTTATAGTCCCAGGATCTACGATACTCAGATCCTGATCCAAGTACCCATATCCTTTAAAGCTACCATTTTCAACCCACACCACACTTTTTTCTCCAGGTTCTCTTCCTTCTTCCACAATGAAAAAACTTCCTGATAACTTGCGGTTCAATCTGTCCAGAGCCAAGGCAACCCGGTCGTTGTAGTGGTTCGAATCTTCCTTTCCAAGACAAGCTCCCAAACATTGCCCAATGTTATAGGCAAAGCAGGGCCCTGATCCTTTTTCCAATCCCAATTTGCTATAACAAAGTTGAAACTCTTTAGCTATTTGTTTTAAGAATTGTGTACCATGCGATCTGACCGTAAAAGTGATCTCTCCGGATGCGGTTTCCTTGTTAATCTTGGTTAAGCCCAGGTTTATATAACCGTCGTCATCATTTTGCTGTCGGAGTATATAATTCTGTGGTTTCTTCCTCTGTGCCTTGTTTAAATAGGGATTTAACCGCTTGATCTCATCGGCTTCCAGTAAGAGCGCTATTAATTCACTCCCTGTCAAGGTATACGAGAATTCGTCGACAAATTGCTGCATCAACGTGGCTTTATTGCTGATAGAGGCAAAATGTTCGAATATCCGTTTTTTGATATTTTTACTTTTTCCTACATATACGATGTCACCATATCGATCATGCAAGTAATATACTCCTGGGTCCTCCGGTATTTCGTGCAGTCTCTCTAGTGAGATATTCTTAGGCAGTCTGGACTCTTTTATACCTTGATTGACCAAGTGTTTGATTTGAAAGTCCACTTGCTTTTCTCGCAGCATTAGACTCAAAATATCCGCCGTAGCCCGGGCATCATCAAGAGCGCGATGCCTATTTTTGCAGGTGACTTGATAGTAGCGAATGAGATTATCCAGATTGTATCTCTTCAGATTTGGATGGAGACGTCGGGCTAAGCGTGCAGTACAAAGAAGTCTACGGGAATAGGTATAGCCCAACTGTTCAAATTCTCGTCTGATAAATCCGTAATCAAATCTAACATTTTGGGCTACAAAGATATGTCCTTCAGTCCATTCGATAATTTCACGAGCTATTTCATAAAATTTTGGCGCGTTTTGTACCATTTCATCACGAATCCCTGTAATTTGCGTTATGTTATAGGGAATGGATCTTTCGGGATGCACAAGTGACTGAAACTGATCAATAATTTGGTCATTTTGCATGAGGACGATGCCTATTTCAATAATTCGATCCCTCTTGACCATTCCTCCGGTAGTCTCAATATCAACCACAGCAAATTTATGTGACATGCGAAAATGTAGTTATAGTCTGGCTTTATTACTAATTGGAACTTTATATTACACAATAATCTCATGTAATCAAAGTAATGGGGAGAATACTCTCCAAAATGTCTCCAATGAATATCCGGATGGATCAAGTCAAGGTACCTCTATTATTTGCGGAGCGGAGAGGCTCAGATTGTATATTCCATTGATCTCCAATAAAAAAGTTGGTTTGGTCGCTAATCACTCCAGTAGGATTGGGAACAAACACCTTTTAGACACCCTTCTCGAACTGGATGTTTCTGTTTCTAAGATTTTTAGCCCAGAGCACGGGTTTCGGGGAGATGAAGACGGGGGATTAAAAATTGATAACCAAAAAGATCCCAAGACGGGTGTGCCAATTATTTCTCTCTATGGTTCAAAAAGAAAACCCGCACCCGAAGACCTTCAAGGACTTGATATTATGATCTTTGATATCCAAGACGTAGGCGCACGGTTCTATACCTATATTTCAACCATGCATAATGTGATGGAGGCGTGCGCAGAACAAAATATCCCATTAATAATATTAGACCGACCTAATCCAAACGGGTACTATGTTGATGGTCCGATTCTGGAACCGGAACATCGATCTTTTGTCGGGATGCACGAAGTTCCCATTGTACATGGAATGACCATCGGCGAGTATGCCCAGATGGTTAATGGTGAGAAGTGGATGGCCGATGAAGTACAATGCGATTTGACCGTGATTCCCTGTCTGGAATACGATCACAATATGACTTATGATCTCCCGGTGAAGCCTTCTCCTAATCTCCCAAATCATTTGTCGGTGTTGCTTTATCCCTCGCTCTGTCTGTTTGAAGGAACTTCCCTGAGTATGGGTCGTGGAACAGATCTGCAATTCCAGATTTTGGGACATCCGGATTATGAGGGAGATTTCTCTTTTACTCCTGTAAGTAAACCTGGGGCAACAAGTCCTAAATATGAGGGTATCTTATGTAAAGGAGTAGATTTATCCGGCTTGAGTCCGGTAACAGTAAGATCCTGGCGAAAACTGAATCTTCAATACCTGATAAATTTTTATCTTGCTTTAGATAAATCCAACTTTTTTAAGGAAAAGCGATTTGCCAGATTGGCCGGAACCGATAATTTGAGAAAGCAGATAATTGCCGGTAAAACACCAGATCAAATTCGCGAGTCCTGGCAACCCGGTTTGGATGAATTTAAAAAAATCAGAAAAAAATATCTGATTTATAAAGACTTTGAATGATGAAGAGATTGAGATGGCTGATTGTATTTCTGGTTGGAATTCAGACTTCTTATTATGCTCAAAGCGATTATGCTGCGGATCAATTGATCTGTGCGTTTAAAAAAAGTTACCTCGGACAACAGCCGAATTTGAGACATAAAGTGACCTCTGTACTTGAGGGTATCGTTAAGCAAAATCCGGAACATATTGTTCCACTTTCAGCACATGAAGAAGGGCCATGGTTGATCACCTATTCTTCAAGTGAGACAAAAGACATCCTGGAAATAATACAAGCGTATGAAGACACCGGTATTTTTGAATTTGTCGAACCCGATTTTGTGGGTGAAGGGGGTGGAAAGATAATGTTAGAAGAATTAGTACCAAATGATGGATTCTTCTTTCGTCAATGGGGCTTGGTCAATGACGGAAGCTTCAACCTGAGTACAAGTCGCGCTGATGCGGATATCGACATGGATGAAGCCTGGGAATTGCACACAGGGAGCAAGGATTTGATTGTAGCTATTTTAGATTCCGGGTTAAAACTTGATCATCCCGAGTTCGAGGGACGTCTTTGGCAGAACGATGATGAAAAAGCCAGTGGTAGTGATACGGATATGAACGGGTATGCCGATGATCTCCATGGAGGCTGGGATTTTGTAAATGATGACAATATGCCGGTGGATGATCACGGCCATGGTACCAATGTCGCAGGAATTGCCGTAGCGTCAGGAAACAATGGGATCGGATATGCCGGTGTGGATTGGAACAGCCGGGTGATGATTTGCAAGATATTGGATGATGAAAATTCCGGTTTCTATTCCGATTGGACTGCAGCCATCTATTATGCGGTTGACAACGGGGCCAAAGTGATTAACATGTCCGTCGGAGGCCCTTCTTTTTCCAGAAGTATGGGTGCCGCAGTAAAGTATGCTTACGATAAAGGTGTAGTGATAGTGGTAAGTATGATGAATTTTAATACTGATGCTCAATATTATCCAGCGGCCTATGAGCAGACCATAGCAGTGGGATCCACCAATTCAGACGATCGTAGAACCGAACCTTTTTTCTGGAATGCAACGAGTGGTAGCAACTATGGTGAACATATCGATGTAGTAGCTCCTGGAAATTATATTTATGGACTTAATTACCTGAGCAATACAAGTTATGGAACGTATTGGGGAGGAACATCACAAGCAGCACCCCTGGTGAGTGGATTATGTGCGTTGCTGTTGGCTCAGGATCCCTCGAGGACTCCGGATGAAATTCGGGAGATCATCCAACTTACAGCCGAAGATCAGGTGAGTGAGGACGCTCTGGATAAGCCTGGATTTGACGTTTATTATGGACACGGTAGGATAAATGCCCATAAAGCACTTGCGTCAGGATTGACAACCTCGAACAAACAACTTTTCTCCAAAGCCCAAATAACCGTATTCCCGAATCCTGGTTCCAGACAGGATCATCTGGTTATCTCTTTTGATCGGACAAGCGCACATCCTGTTTATGCCTATCTATCTGATATTCATGGGAAAATCATAGGAAAATATTCGATACCACCACGTCAAATTCACTACAGAATTTATTCGGATGAGAATTGGCCGTCCGGAGTCTTGCTGCTTACATTAAAAGGAAAATCAGCAGTAAAGACGTTAAAAATCCTGCACCGGTGAGTTGGGAGAACGTTTCCCATCTACAGAAATCAAATGGTCCAACCTGATTCTTAAACCTGAGCTGGTGGTGATATATTCGGCACCTTCCGAGGTAAATACATCAATAATTGTATCTTGAATTTGTTCGGTTAAACCATCTACCTCATAAGTGATTTCAACCGAACGTCGGTTTAATACTGCCAACAGCAATTCGTCATAATAATTACAGTCTATTGGTATGTAATCTTTAGGCATTGTAGTTGTTTAAAATCTATGTTTAATACTGATCACAATTCTTGTACGTTGGGTTGAAGATGGTTTTCAAACGACTTCATTACCAATTTATTTTAATTTGAAGTTTACAATCGGTTTTTGTGTTACCGTCTATTTTGAAATTTCCAGAACCGATTGAGGTTCTATTCTGAAAATGACTTCTGGCTATTCTGGCTTCAAGTGTTATATTCTTAAACCGGTATCTTAAATTGGTATAATAGCGGAATCCTTTTAAGTACAAAAACGGAATTGAATAATTATTGATCAGATCATTTTCATACATATAGATTCGAGAATCAAACCCGTCCGTATTGAAGTAGGCCAAGCGTACATTACCACTAAATGATTTACCTAAGGGACGATACAATAAATCCTGATATATTATGGTTCCTGTTTCTCGGGTATCTGTATAATCAAATTGGGAAAACTCGATTCTTCCCCGGTAGGTAAAGTCTTGATTAAATCTATATTCACCATGCAGCCTGATATTCCTTTTGGAATAGTTATGCACATCGGTAATTGCTCCATCTCCGGAAGTATGATTGCGGGCTTTACTTTCAAATTTGAATTGGACATACACCTCATATTTCCGCTTTTTATAATAGGTCAACCGGGATAAGAATTCCTGGCCTAGTGATGGACGATTAATACGGAAGCGGGGCCACGGAAATCGAAACAAATCGACATAAGTCGAAAGTGAAATCTGATTGTTTATCCTCAGGGATAATCCCGAATACAATCCGGATTCATTGTTTCCGCTTTCGCTGAATATATCCCCATGAAACGTATTAAACCCAGGTCTAAGGTTTCTATACAAAATGGAAAAATCGGCAAATCGATAAAGACTCATTAACAGTCCATGAGTTTGACCGAATTTTTCAAAATGGTTAGTACCAATTTCTCCGAAGAATAGAAAGTTTTTCATGGCAATACTGTAATCCAATCCGATGAGTGCCAGATTATCTGAATTGAGATCAAACCGATTATACAAGCGTTCTGAAGAGATCAAAGGTTTATCCAGTTTGTAATACATTCCGTTTATACCTACTTCCAGCATGCGATTTTTAAATTTGATTTGCCCCCCCAATGCATCTTGGCGCAGATTTCCACGACGATTAATTTCTCCTGAGGTTCTGTGCAGGCCACTTGTTGAAATACTCCGGATTTGAGATAGGCTATCTGAAGAGACAAACTCTGACCCATCCAGCTTTCGCGAAGATCCCCACAAGCTTAAATTTATATGGGGTAGAACATCCACAGTGGCAGCAACCCCCCGGAAAAAGTTATATTCATTTAAGGCAGTATATGGATGAATCACTCGACCCCCTCGTTTGATATTCATGGTGTAACTGCTTTTTCCACTATTGAATCGAGTCGAAACCAGCAGGCCCTGTCCTACATTGAGACTAAAATCACCAATGACCAAATCCCGGATTTTTCCAACATCCCTCAAGGCAACGTGAATTGAGGTATAGTCTATTCTAGTAGGTCTCTGATCATCGAGGAGCACTTCACCGGCATCTTTTTCCATCGTCACTCCATAGCTCAGTTTCTTAAGATATTGGTGGCGATATCTTAAATAAAGTTTGTTTGGATCTCCCACAAATGCTGAATTTCCTGACGAGGATTGTTCATAACCCCGTTGGGTTTCTAAAGTTCGAGTCCATCTCATAAAAACGACGTTGTCACCGGCACCAAACCAATTCCAAAGGGGGCCCTCTTTTTCACCTGCATTTTCCACGGTTAGTAGTGGGGAAAGCTTTTTGACAGTGGGAGCAGCTAGGGACGGAATAGTCTGTAACTCGTGTATCGTTAGGAATTCACCATAGAGGATTCTATGTCGTAGTATTTGTTGGATTTGCAAATCGTTGAGGATGAACAATTCTTTGAATTCATCAAAGCCGGCCTTGTTAATATTGAGTGGATATTGAGAATAGTACCTCAAATTGTTTAATAAATCTTCAACGGTAGTATTATCAATTTCATCTTCTCCCTCAAGGAACTCTTCCAAGTAAGAAAGGTCAATATTATCAGGAACTAAATTTTGACTCCATCCGGTAATGCAAAAAACAAATAATCCAAAAAGTATAGGAATTAGCTGTCTCATATTTACATTTGCCTCACTTATAACCAAATATAATCAATAACCCTCAATCCAATTAAGCATGCATCCGGTTTCTGTTTTTGAAATATTTAAAATCGGCATAGGGCCTTCCAGCTCGCACACACTAGGACCTTGGATGGCAGCTCGAAGTTTTTGTCTGCAACTGATCAGTGAAAACCTGATCAATAAATTATCACGAATTCAGATTTCTCTCTACGGTTCTCTCGCTCTTACCGGGAAAGGTCACGGCTCCGATGTAGCACTCATTTTGGGATTGACCGGTGCCGATCCCGAAACGATCCCTTTAAATTTGATCCAGGAAATTCCTGCATCGGTAAGACAACTAAAGGTGATTCGAATTGGGGATAAACTAAGCATTTCGTTCAACATTGAAAATGACATTTTGTATTTCTATGATCAATTTTTGGCAAAACATGCCAATGGAATGGAATCCACTGCCTACACAAAGTCCGGAGATATCCTGATGGAAAAAACCTATTTCTCGATCGGTGGTGGTTCCATTGTAGAAGATGGAATTACAGAAAATGAGGATGATGAAGGGGATAAGAAAAAGCATAATCTACTTTTTGCCAAAGAGTTAAATGACCAATGCGAAATACAGAGGTGCGATATTTCAAGATTAGCAATGGAAAATGAGACCATAAACTCATCGCGCACTGAGGTGATCGACAAGCTACTGCAAATCTGGTCGGTAATGAAAGAATGCGTCTATCGCGGATGCCATATTGAAGGAGAGTTGCCTGGAGGCTTGGGAGTAAAAAGGAGAGCAGCACTTATCCATAATAAGCTTTTCAAAAATCGAATTATCTCCAAAGATCAATGGTTGCAAAATCTTATAGATGAAAATTATTCGTTTCATCAGACAAATAAATGGGTAAGTTGTTTTGCCATGGCTGTGAACGAGGAAAATGCAAGTTTTAGCAGAGTAGTTACTGCTCCGACCAATGGCGCAGCCGGAGTGATTCCAGCCGTAATTATGTATTTCATCTGTTTCGAAAAGAAAAAGGAAGAGCCTGAAGACATCGTCCGGTTCTTACTTACTGCCGGGGTTGTTGGTAGTATGTTTAAGCAAAGAGCTACTATTTCTGCCGCTATGGGAGGATGTCAAGCGGAAATAGGAGTTTCATCAGCGATGGCAGCCGCGGGACTTACAGAGTGCTTGGGCGGTTCACCCGGTCAATGCCTGATGGCGGCTGAAATTGCGATGGAACATCATTTGGGCTTGACTTGTGATCCCATAGCAGGCCTAGTGCAGATCCCTTGCATTGAGCGGAATACCATGGGGGCTGTTAAGGCCATTACTGCGGCTCATTTGGCTCTGGAAAGCGATCCCTCCCAAGCTAAAGTCAGTCTTGACGATATCGTGGATACTATGTGGGAAACAGCACAGGATATGCATTCAAAATATAAAGAGACATCAATGGGAGGATTGGCGAAAAAGGTCAGAGTTAATGTTCCTGAGTGTTAATTCAAAAAATTCCTGCATACGTTTTATTATTTTGCAAAAAAACGATTGCATTGATTAAGTATTATATGATCTTCTGTGTCTTTTGCTTGCTATCCTGTAAGGATCCTGGTAACCTCCCCGACCAGTATGTTAATTGGAGGTATTATCAGGGAGATCAAGAAGTTAGCCAGTATGTGGAATTATCAGGAATCAATAAAAGCAATGTTCAACAGTTAAAGAAAGTATGGTCTTACCGCTCCGGCGGTGCCGATTCTTTAGGCCGAAGTCAGATCCAGTGCAATCCAGTGGTGATGGATGGGGTGCTTTATGGTACCAATCCCCAACTACATCTTTTTGCCCTAGATGCAGTTAATGGAGAGGAGATCTGGAAATTCATTCCACATGGTGTTTCCGGAGCGACTGGCGTAAATAGAGGAGTAGTCTACTGGTCCGATGGGAATGATAAGAGAATCTATTATTCTGTGGGAGCATATCTTTACAGTGTTGATGCGGCTAAGGGTGTACGAAACAAAGGATTTGGGATAAACGGGAGAGTTCATCTTCGCGAAGGTTTGGGAAGAGATATAACCGGGCAAATTTTAACTAGTAATACCCCAGGAATAATCTATCAGGATAAATTGATAATAGGGTCAAGAGTGTCTGAAAGTACCGGGCCTCTACCCGGGCATATTCGCGCCTTTAATATTCATACGGGTACAATCGAGTGGACTTTCCATACCATACCGCATCCTGGAGAACCTGGCTACGAAACCTGGCCTTCAGATGCATGGAAGCATAGTGGTGGCGCCAACGCCTGGAGTGGATTCAGTCTTGATGCTAAAAGAGGTTGGGTTTTTGCACCCACCGGTTCCGCATCTTTTGATTTTTATGGAGGCGATAGGCATGGAGATAACCTATATGCTAACTGTATTCTGGCATTAGATGCCAAGACAGGAGAGTTAATCTGGCATTATCAGGTTGTTCACCACGATCTTTGGGATCGGGATTTGCCGGCTCCACCTAATTTAACAGAAATTCAGATTGATGGTCGCAAAGTGGAAGTGGTAGTTCAAATACTTAAATCCGGCTATATTCTGATCCTGGACAGACAAACAGGTATTCCCTTGTTTCCCATTCAGGAAAGGCCTGTCCCTTCCAGTCGCTTGCAAGGGGAAAAAACCTCTGAAACTCAACCATTCATTCTCAAACCCCAACCTTTTTCCAGACAAACATTAGAGCTAAAAGACCTGGCAACTCGTAGCGATTCGGTATGGAATTATGCCAAGTGGATATTTGATCAAGCTAAACCTGTGATTCCCTTTACTCCTTTTGATACGGTTCCGGGTTTATTGTTCCCTGGGTTTGATGGAGGCGGGGAATGGGGAGGTGCTGCTATCGATCCGGACGGAATACTTTATGTCAACTCCAGTGAAATCCCGTGGGTAGTACAAATGCTTCCAATTCAAAAAATGGTGGATAAAGACATAAGGACCTATGGAAGTCAGATTTATCAAACCACCTGTAGTTCTTGTCACGGCGCCAATATGGAAGGAGGTACAGCATTTGGGAATGTTCCGGCTTTATCAGGCATAACTGATCGACTTTCAAAAGATGAGGTAACCAAGATTATAACCAATGGCAAGGGTACTATGCCTTCATTTGCTTCGTTACAATTAACAGAAATAGAGGCCGTGGTCTCATTTATTTTGAATATTAAAGGTGAGATTCAACCTAATGAGGGTAAAAAGGTTTGGCCTTACCCCTATCGCTTTTTAGGGTATAACCGCTTTTATGGCCCTGATGGCTTTCCTGCCATTACGCCTCCTTGGGGTCAATTGACGGCTGTGGATTTAGCTTCAGGTACGATAAGTTGGCAAACTACATTAGGTGATCTGCCCGAAGCTCGTCAATCGGAAGATCCACCTACGGGGACTGAGAATTATGGTGGCCCGGTAGTTACAGCCGGCGGATTGATTTTTATTGCGGCTACTCAGGACAACAGGATAAGAGCTTTTGACAAAGATAGTGGAAAACTGTTGTGGGAACACGAACTCCCTGCCGCAGGATACGCAACACCTGCAGTATATGCCGTATCCGGTAAGGAATATGTCGTTATAGCTTGTGGTGGTGGAAAACTGGGATCTCCATCGGGAGATTATTATATAGCTTTTGCATTATAGTCTATTAAAGGTTTGGTTTCATATAATTAAAGACCAAAACCAGACTCTTTGCTCAATCCTCTATTCTTGGACTTTCGATCTGGGATAAAACCGTCGAGACCAAAGATCCGGAGAAGACTAACCTTAGTGCTTCAGAAATTAAGTAATTACAGGGCATAGCATTAAAGGTTGGCCCATTGGACTGCGAAACCTTCCTTCGGTAGACTGGTTTACCTGCCATAGGCAGATTTATTTCGCAGTGTCGAAGAAACCAAATAAACCTGCTGGACGAGGCCGGTTTGGTTTACCACTGGGCTCAAAAACGTAGATGTTGGAAATACCTATTTACTAACAAATCTCCAGGTCGCAGACCGGTTTTTCACTCCATAGAGTCTCGTGAATTCGCCTCTTCGAGAGTCACGGACTCCGTAA
The DNA here is from genome assembly GCA_965223405.1 of Saprospiraceae bacterium. Taxonomy (GTDB): domain Bacteria; phylum Bacteroidota; class Bacteroidia; order Chitinophagales; family Saprospiraceae; genus CBDCWO01. The sequence continues at coordinate 6,795,910 of CBDCWO010000006.1, read as the reverse complement.
AGCCTCACGATGCCGTAAGGATAAATATCTTCGATATTTCATCAATACCAGCATGCTCGCACCGGCGCTCGACGAAAGTCGCGGACCTTGATCTTGGAAAAAATATTCTTTGTTCTATCCTCCCATTACTTCGTTCTTAAACCGCTATTTGAGGTGACGAGACCACCTTGACAGATGCTACTTCAGAGAGCAATTCTGTGAAATACGTCGACTATTTACAATCTGGCCTATAATTTGTTATTCTTATATTATCAATAGTTTTAATATAAATGCCAATGTATTGGTTGGTATTTATGAAGTTTGGGGTCTATAATGAACTTTATGCCCTATCCATTGATTATAACGATATGAAAACAGACTTCATCAAAAAATTATACGAAGAGCATATCAATTGCCCGAAATGCTTGTCACCACAGGTGATTCGTGATTTTTTTGAGGAATTATTAGGAACCTTGTTTCCCGATTATGGTCAGATGACTTTCCGCAATCAACGTGAATTTGAATTGCATTGGGAAAAGTTAAAGCTGCAGTTAGACCAGATGCTTTATCGTAATAGTCAAAAAGAAGTATCAGATATAGAGAAAACAGTTTCAACTTTTTTTGATAATCTACAAGAGATTAGAAGTAGGTTATTAGAAGATATTAAAGCCTTGTTCATGGGGGACCCGGCCGCAAACAGTACCCACGAGATCATAAGGTCCTATCCTGGGTTTTTTGCCATCGCCTCCTATCGTATAGCACATGAGTTAGCCAGGTTAGGAGTCAATACGATTCCCAGGATGATCACAGAGCAAGCCCATAGTCAAACCGGAATAGATATACACCCCAGGGCCCAAATTGGTTCCTACTTTTGTATTGATCATGGGACCGGGATTGTAATCGGAGAAACTTCGGTAATCGGTAATTATGTTAAACTCTACCAGGGTGTCACCTTAGGTGCGCTGAGTGTACGGAAAGAAGATGCCTCAAAAAAAAGACATCCTACCCTCGGAGATCATGTAGTAGTGTATGCCGGCGCCACCATATTGGGAGGAGAGACCACCATAGGAGCACATAGTATAATTGGTGGAAATGTTTGGCTTACCAAGTCTGTACCTCCCCATTCCAAAGTATATTATCAAGCAAATATGCATCATACGAAATCAGGGAAAATCGATAAGATTGTTTTCAAAACGGATGAATAATGAAATTGACTGATCTGATCGGAAAGACTCCTCTGGTGGAATTGCAAAAAATTCCGGATAATCCGAAAGTGAAAATTTTGGGAAAATTGGAAGGAAATAATCCGGGGGGAAGTGTTAAAGACCGCGCAGCATTTGGAATGATTTCGGGAGCCTTAATACGAGGTGATATAAAAGCCGGGGATAGATTGATAGAAGCTACGAGTGGCAATACAGGCATTGCCCTGGCAATGATAGCACAATCCCTGGGACTTAAGCTCACCTTATTGATGCCTGGGAATGCTACACCTGAACGTGTCATAACTATGAGGGCCTATGGTGCTGAAGTGATTCTTACGGATGCTGACAAGACCATTGAATATTCACGTGAATTGGCGGAGCAGATGGTTGTGGAGAAAGGGTATTTCATGCTAAATCAATTTGCGAATCCCGATAACTATGGTATTCATTACCGGTCTACCGGACCTGAGATCTGGAAGGATACTGAGGGGAAGATAACTCACTTCGTATCAGCTATGGGTACCACCGGTACCATCATGGGTGTTTCCAGATATTTAAAAGAACGCGATCACGAAATTCAGATTGTTGGAACCCAGCCTACTGATGGTTCCAGAATCCCGGGAATTCGCCGTTGGTCCCCGGAATTCTTACCACAGATATTTGAGGCCGAAAGGGTAGATCAGATTATTGATGTTAGCCAGGAAGAGGCGACCGAAATGGCACGAAGAATGGCTCGGGAAGAAGGCATTCTGGTCGGTATGAGTAGTGGGGGAGCGCTTGCTGCCTCTGTTAAGCTGTCTAAAACCTTAGACAAAGGATTGATCGTCTTTATAATCTGCGATCGGGGAGACCGGTATCTCAGCAGTCCTTTGTTTGATTATTGAGGTGGAGAAATTACATTATTTATTTCTCTTCTAACGATCCGGCCTGATTAGCTTAACAAATTCGGGGAAGTTGTTCACCTACCAACATATTGACGACCCTACGTCCTCCAAACGGACTGGCCTGGATTACTTTACCAGGGTGCGATTCTACGACCTCGCCGATGATTGAAGCAAACGAACCAAACGGAAACTTTTGGATATCCTCTAGTATATTATCAGCGACTTCGGCATTTACCACAGCTATAAATATTCCTTCATTAGCCACATACAACGGGTCCAGTCCCAATATCTCACAAGCAGAATTCACAGGCTCAGATATTGGAATCTGGTTTTGTACAATGTCAATTCCCAATTTCGTATCACGAGCTATCTCAGTGAGCACGGTAGCCACACCACCTCGTGTGGGGTCTCGTAGTAAATGTATTGCAGGCCCATAATTATCTAAGAGCGTTTTTACCAAGTGATTGAGATTTCGGGTGTCCGATTCAATAGTAGTTTCAAATTCCAACCCCTCTCGTACAGACATGATAGCTACTCCGTGGGTGGCAATACGGTCGCTGACGATAATCTTATCTCCGATGTTGACTCTGGAAATATCGATATTTGCTTGAGGATGTATGCTTCCAAGGCCTGTGGTGTTTATGAAGATCTGATCACCTTTACCTCTTTCTACTACTTTGGTATCTCCGGTTACTACTTCCACTCCAGCTTTGAGACAGGCATGTCTGATAGAAACCAGAATATCCCAGAATTTAGACATTTGAAGCCCCTCTTCAATGATAAAGCTTAATGACAGATATTCCGGAATAGCCCCGCACATAGCGAGATCATTAACCGTTCCGTTTACCGCAAGATCGCCGATATCTCCACCTGGGAAAAAGATGGGAGATATTACAAAACTATCTGTGCTAAATGCCGTCTTTCCTTTAAGCATCAGCGTGGCGCCATCATGTCTGCGATCCAAATGTAGGTTAGATAGTACATTAAACACTCCGCTATCCAGCAACTTATTCATAAGCAGGCCTCCACTGCCATGTCCTAGTGAAATAACCTCATAATCTAAGTTAGGTAAAGGACATTGTAACTGCACCTTGGCTTTTGAAATATCATCCATACACTTTGCACTGCTTAAATTAGTGAAATGCAAAAATAGGTTAATTGTTTGGAACAGGGCTGGGTTGTGAGATGAGATTCATGGAGTGTTGAATACTTAAGCCACAATTAAATAATGTTGCATGTTATTTATGCAGATTTCTTCGCTTTTTTAATCAATTTGAATGCCCAGTCATAATGGCTCTATCAACTCCAATAGACGGGTTTTGTTATCCTGGCTTAATTTGATAAGTTCTGGTTTGGATTTAGGTCTTGACATAAAGTGAATATCTTATAAGGATTTTGTCAATTCATTGTCTGATCCGCAATCTCCTACTCATGTTAAATTTTTAAAAATTATATTAATTGATTCGTTGTTTAATAGCATCCCGTCCATCTCCAAAATTATTACCATCTAGAAAATTTCCATGGATTGAATATCATGTTTTGATTTCTTGAAAAAAAACTACAATTAGGAAATAGGCTTAATTCAGGCCTTGTAGAATTCTACGATATTACCATCGTAGTTTGCCTGACCTACTCTTTCCACAAGTTCCAACCTGTCGGTTTCATTCATTTGTTTGAACGATTGGGCCAGGTTGATTTTTTCCTGCATCATCTCGGCATCATCCGGTCCGGTAATCAATACACTTACCGGCAAAGACCACACAAAATAAAGGGCTTCCTTTACGGTTAATACCTTGGGTACTAATTTGGGATTATTGCCCCCGGAAAAATGGCGCCTTCCTCCAAAAAATCCGCCATTGGAAAGTGTTTTCATGGCCAATACACCCAGATCACGTTGGACCAATTCGGGCAATACATTGTTGATAAAGCTCTTGTAGTTGGGATCAAAACAATTCATTGGCATTTGACAGGTCTCGAGTAGATCTGTTTTTTCCAACATCCGCTGATGAGCTCTAAAATCTGTATGTCCAGTAAATCCGATAAAGCGTGCTTTACCACTTTTTTTAGCCTCTAGAGCCGCTTTCAATACTCCATTTTCAATCCGGTTATCTACATCCCTGGGACTGGTTATGGCATGTATTTGCCATAAGTCCACATAGTCGGTTTTCATTCTGCGCAAGGAATCTTCCAAATGTTGTAATGCAAGTTTTCCATTACGGGCGGTGGACTTGGTCATGATAAAAGAAATATCCCGGTAATTGGGTACTAAATATCTACCGAATTTTTTTTCAGCTTCTCCTGAATTATAGGACTCTGCATTATCAAAAAACCGCACACCCCCAGCGAGGGCATTTTCTAAGATTTCTTGGGCTGTTTTGTCATTCGAACGACCGATATGAGCTCCACCTACTCCCAGCATGGTGACCTTTTCTCCGGTCTTTCCAAGCCGTCGTAAAGGTAATAAGGATCCTAACCGGTCTCGATAGTTAGCTGGAGTTCCGAAACTCTCATTCCCGGTGACCATCAAACCCGTTGTCAAGGTTGCTAATGTCTTTAAAAAAGTCCTTCTGTTATTTTTCATTGATTGATGATTGAGATTTCAAGTAAGAGAATGATGACCCAATCCAGGGATTATAAATTTAGACAATATTAAGTAATTTATATAACGCTGTAGAAGTGTATATTTAGGTATTATTAAGAAGAATAATTTTTTCGAAAGTTGGTTTTAAAAACGTCGAAAGTATCTTAGATTATGATTCATGCGGAAATTTACAAGCTAAGAAAGTGGTTTGACAACCATGCAGGTTCGATTACTGCTTTTTCAGGAGGAATTGATTCTGCCTTAGTTCTTTATCTATCCCACTATTTCTTGGGAGAGGCCGCGATAGGATGTATATCTGTATCCCCCAGTCTAAAGAAGAAGGATTATGCCGGTGCCATGGCATTTTGTAAGCAATATGGGATTCGCTTGGAAGTTATCGAAACCAAAGAGATAGAAGATCCAAGTTACGTTTCAAACCCGGCCGATCGATGTTATTATTGTAAATCACATCTTTATCAAGATATTGCGCTGTTGGCCAGCCAATACCCGGATTACTCGATATTGAATGGCACCAATGTAGATGATTTTCAGGACTATCGACCAGGAATTCGAGCGGCTACTGAGTTTAAAATTTATTCACCTTTAGCTGATTGCGATCTGGGGAAATCCGGTGTTCGCAGACTAGCAAAACACTTTAATTTACCCATTTGGGATAAACCGGCAAGTCCGTGTCTAAGTTCCCGGATTCCCTATGGCAATCTGATTACTCCTCACAAACTACAACAGGTGGAGGCTGCCGAAGCCATATTAAACGATTATGGATTTCTCAACGTTAGGGTCAGACATTATGGGAAAACGGCAAAAATTGAAGTACCCATTACAGATATCGATCGATTACTTGATCATCATGATCCAATATTGAGAGCCTTGCAAACGATTGGATTTGAAACCGTACAAGTAGACGAAGAAGGCCTGGTATCCGGAAAGCTAAATCGAAGTTTACATCATTTACCAAAAAATTAATGGAGAGTTATAACCTGGATTTTGATCGTAAAAGGCGCCTTGGTTTTCCTGAAATAGTTTACGGCGCGTCCAAACCAGTAGCTGCTCTAGTTGCGATACTAAATCAGTATCAATTGCATCAGGAACCCGCATTGGTTACCAAATTGCAGAAGGCAAAAATGAAATCATTATCAAAACATTTTCCAGCTGCATTTTGTGATCCCATTTCCGGGATTTTCGTTTTGAACAGAAGGGAATCTGGACTTAAAGTCGGAGAAGTAGCTATCCTTTCCGGCGGAACTGCAGATCAATACATAGTCCATGAGTCTTTGTATACTTTGGAATATCTGGGATATAAAGCGACAATTCATCAGGACATTGGTGTGGCTGGCATACACCGATTGCTAGACAGATTGGAGGATTTAAAAAAGGTTAAAGTATTAATTGTGGTAGCGGGTTTTGAGGGTGCACTAGCATCGGTGGTAGGTGGATTGTGCCCACAGCCGATTATTGCCGTTCCGACCAGTATTGGTTATGGAGTAGCCAAAGGGGGAAAAGCAGCACTTTCCTCCATGCTATCAAGTTGCGCAAATGGGATTACTGTAGTAAATATTGATAACGGATGCGGCGCAGCTTTGGCAGCAACCAGGATTTTAAATGCCCTTTCATGATTGAAATTTTGTAATGATGACCGTACTTTATATTGAACCCTTTTCCGGACTTTCAGGAGATATGTTGTTAAGTGCATTTTGTGGTCTTGCAGATTATTATGAAGAAATCGTACGGCTTCCACAAAAATTGAACCTGCCTGATGGCAAAATTGTAGTCGATATTGTAAATAAAAATGGAATTGTTTGTAAACATGTTCGTCCCATTGATTTGAATGAATCGTCCCCGGATATTCATTCCAAATCAAAAACTCATCATCATGCGGCACACCGGCATCTGAAAGATATTATCAACATCATAGAAGCAGGGGATATACCAGCAACAGCCAAAAGTATTGCTAAGGAAATATTTACAATTATCGGTCAATCCGAAGCTAAAATCCATCAAGTAGCCCTCAATAAAATTCACTTCCATGAAATAAGTGCGGTTGATTCAATTCTAGACATCGTAGGCTGTGCAGTTCTGATTGATAGATTGAAAGTGGGCAAGACTTTTTCAGCTCCGATCTGTACCGGCTATGGAATGGTACAAACACAACATGGCTTGCTCCCAGTACCAGCTCCAGCGACTGCTGATTTACTTTTGCATATGCCTACCTATCCCGGTGGAGAAGAAGGGGAGCGGGTCACTCCTACTGGTGCAGCCATATTAAAATATCTGGTTCCGGAGTTTACGGTGCCGCAGATGAAAAAAGAAAAAATTGCTTATGGCCCGGGTAGCAAAGATTTTATTGGTCCCAATGTGGTTAGAGTTTCGATGCTGAAATCAGAAACAAAAAGTGATCGAAACCAGCAATATATTATGTTAGATACAAACCTGGATGATATGTCCTTTGAACTATTGGGTATTGATTTTCAGAATGGATTGATGGCAAATGGGGCCGTTGATTTTTACTTTACGTCCGTTCAGATGAAAAAGGGAAGACCTGGAGTGATGTTGTCCGTGTTACTTGGTTTAAACGATTTGGAGCGTATATCTTCTTTCATTTTGGAGCATACCTCCTCCATCGGAGTAAGATCTTATGCTGTAGATCGAACCATACTTTCAAGAAAACAAACTAAATTGAACACACCGTTTGGCCCAGTGTGGGTCAAGCAAGTCCAAACACCTTCAGGAGGCATCAGAAACAAAATAGAATACGAATCTTTGCTTAAGTTAAAAGAAGAACACGGGATGAGTATTCCCACCTTGAAAGCAAAATTGTATGGACTACTGAATGAATATACCGAAGAAGAATAATAGATTAAATCCGTTTATAATATTCAATTTTGTTTCCGGCTTTAGCAAATACCCGACCCAGTAAGTTCAGCCGGTCTGCTTCGGAATTTCGTGTAAAACTTTGGGCAAGTTCAATTTTCTCTTGTAGAAGAAGTTTGTTTTCTGCTCCTGTTACCAGTACACTCACTGGCAGAGACCACACAAAGTGCAGCGCTTCTTGAATAGAAATGTAATTGGGTATCAAAGGATCATCAGATTTCCATTGCACCTTTTCATTCACTTTCTTTTCTTTAAAAAATCTTCCATCTGAAAGTGTTTTCATTGCAATAATCCCAAACTTACGATCGACGGCTGTGGCAAAGACGTTTTTGATAAAACTGTGAAAATGAGAATCGATAACATTGACCGGCATTTGAATCGTTTCAAAAAGATCGTGATCTGATGTTTTTTCGAGCATCCTGAGGTGTGCATATGGATTTTGATGTCCTGTAAATCCAATGTGTTTTACCTTTCCTTCTGCTTTGGCCTTTTCGAACACTTCTAAAACCTCGTTTTGAATACGATTATCCACATCTTCAGGGGTTCGTAAAGAATGAACTTGCCACAAATCCAAATAATCACACTGGAGTCTGCGCAGTGTTTCTTCGAGATGTTTTTTGGCGGTGGAACTTTTGTCGGCAGTGGTTTTGCTCATAATGAATACCTCATCTCGATATTTCGGCACCAAATACCTGCCATAGCGTTCCTCACTAAGGCCACTTCCATACGATTCCGCATTGTCAAAAAACCGAATTCCTCCTTCCATAGCGCATTCGATGACTTCCTGCGCATCGCGATCGCTGGTCCAACCCACATGATAACCACCAACTCCCAGCATGGTTACTTTCTTTCCGGTCTTGCCCAGGGTGCGCATCGGAAGCAATTCTCCCCATTTATCCCTTTTAACCATGGAGAAATTGGGGTTTGCAATCATTAATCCACCGGTAATTAAAGCCAGTTCTTTGAGAAAATCCCTTCTTTCGGTCATGATAAGATTTTGTTTAAAGTTAATCCAAATATTGCTTTAAGTAAAGGGGTGGAGAATGATCTTGAACATTTCTGATACATTGCGCGCACCTAATTTAATCTGGTTAATGGATTAGACTTTTAACGGCGAAAATTCCCCTTTCCCTGTCCCTAAAGGGCAGGAAATTTCCCGATTTCATTTTTCCGGAATTTATCCACCCTTTAGGCTAGGGTAAATGAAAAATCTATCCGGTATGGGCTTATCCATTATTCGCGTAAACTTACAATCAGAGTAGAATTGGGCTTTCATTTTTTAGGTCATTCCAGTATTTACAATCAGGTCATCATAAATTTCTCGAGAAGTGCTCTTTACTTCCTCAAACAACTTTTGTCCGGAATTGGTATAACAAGTTCCTTGTGCCAACAGATTATTTCTGACGTAGCGCATGGTTTGTTGTAGAGTCTGTCCTCTGAGTGATCCAGTAATCAGCGCTTTGACCATAGGAAAGTATTTTCCACCCTCCACCAGATGGGCATCATGCAAGATTTTTCCTTCTGGTGTAGTAGGAATCTTATCCTTCTGTGATTCCCAGGCGGCTTGAATAATTCGAGCAGTAGTCTTTTTTCCCAATCCTAACTCAAGTAGAAAAGATCGGACTTTCTCTTCTACTTCATAGATTATTCCGTGCATATAGAGTGCGGCCTCAAAAACCAAAGTATCAATAGGTAACTTTTCACTGGCAATCAACTTTTCAGCACTTAACTTTATTCTTTCTAAATGTGTAAAATCATGCATAATGTCTTTACGAGCATAGTAGGGTTTTACGAATTCTGATACCTTCTCCAATAAACTAATTTCCTTCATCGATTAATATTTATTAATGCACCTTTTGGCCTTGACGTAATTGATATTGATATCAACATTAATGTCATTTCTAGTTTAACGTTTGAAAACAAAATTATGAACAAGTTAAAGCATTACAGCCAAAATGTGTTCGGATAAAGAATTAACCAATACAAGACTTATAAATCTTTCCACACAGGTGTTGGAGAGGACCTGCCACCTTCTTCTTATTACGTAATGTTCCAGTGCAAACTGTTTTTAACTAATGCAAAACAGTCAGGAAGAGATAAGGACCGTCGCTACCCGTATCTGACTATTCAAACTAGTGCTTCAAGAACTAAGTTTTTACAGTATAAAACGAAGTAGATCTTTTCCAAGATCAAGGTCCGTGATTTTCGCAGAGGCGAGTTCACGAGACCCTGCGGAGCGAAGGTTCTTGTTCATAGCCATAGTTAGCTCCTCCGCTGAATAGCTTGGCGCTCTCGGATGGACGAGGTTCTGCAATGTATAATAATTCCTCATTGATTAATTTTAAAAAAACTCTCACATTGACCTATTGCAGACAAAAATTCTTATTACTTTCACCAAATTACTATGGAAAATTCTGGAAAAATTTCAATGTCAGTAGAAGTGAGGTCTGTGAAAGGCAAGTACAACGACTTTCAGAAATAGGCCCCTTAAGGTTTTGAAGCTGGCCTTTCAATTAAAAAACCTTTAACCTACTCTGTGAGGGGAATGATGATGTTAAACTACAACTAATTGGCATCTTTTGCGTTCATCATTTGTTATGGTTTTCATGAAATTCCTTGGCACAATTGGATTCGTACTTACAGTCATTATTTCCTGCTTAGGTCAAGGTCAATTTACCATTAGCGGTTATGTCAAGGACGCAGTGACCGGTGAAACGCTGGTTGGTGCAAATATTTATCATCATAGTAATCCTTCTCTAGGTACTGCCAGTAACAACTATGGATTCTTCTCTTTATCTCTTCCTTCAGGTGATTACAAATTAGTCTGTTCTTATTTGGGATATGCAGATCGGTATTTAGAGTTATCACTTGACCAAAATATCGAATTGAACCTGGAATTAAGCCAAGGGTTGGAAATGGACGAAGTGGTCGTATCGGCGCAGCAAGCGGATCATAATGTGACTTCAACCGAAATGGGACAAGTGGATATTCCAATTGAAAAGATTAAAGGGCTGCCAGCTCTTTTTGGAGAAGTTGATATTTTAAAGACACTGCAATTACTTCCCGGTGTAATATCTTCTGGGGAAGGAAGCGCCGGATTTTATGTGCGGGGTGGGGGAGTAGATCAAAATTTGATTCTGTTGGATGAGGCCCCAGTTTATAATTCTGGACATATGTTGGGATTTTTCTCGGTGTTTAATTCTGATGCCTTGAAGAATACCACCTTGATCAAAGGAGATATGCCGGCTCGATATGGCGGAAGACTTTCTTCCGTGGTGGATATTCAAATGAAGGAGGGTAATGATAAAAAATATAGCCTGGAAGGAGGAATAGGACTCATTTCATCACGAATCACCTTACAAGGTCCAGTAGTTCGTGACAAAAGTTCTTTTATTATTTCCGGAAGAAGAACTTATGTGATGGATCTTATCCAACCGTTAATAAAGAATACAGATTTTGCCGGAACAAACTATTATTTTTATGATCTAAATGCCAAGGTGAATTATCGCTTTTCGCAACGCGATCGTTTATATCTTTCAGCCTATTTTGGCAGGGATGTATTGAATTATAATTCAGACGAAAATGCATTTTCACTGCGTATGCCTTATGGTAATGGAACTGCGACCATGCGATGGAACCATTTACTGAACGATAAATTGTTTATGAATCTCTCTTTGATTTATAACGATTATGATTTTTCTTTTGGAGGTGAGCAAGAATTATTTCAGTTTAAACTTTTTTCGGGGGTCAGGGATTGGAACTTGAAGTATGATGTGGAATATTATCCAAACTATCGTCACGCCATTAAATTTGGAGCCAATAGCATTCATCACAAGTTTGTGCCCAATGTGGTTGAAGGAACCAATGGTGAAGTAGATTTTAATTCCGATTTTGATGCAAAATATGGTTTGGAATACGCTTTATATGCAGAAGATGAGATAAAAGTTGGGGATGCCTTCACGACGAATATTGGCTTGCGTATTTCCTGGTTTAATCAGATCGGTCCATACAATTCATTGCTTACCAAGGTCGAATATAATTCCTTTGAAAAGGTTACTGGTTTTAGCGGCCTCGAGCCGAGGATTGGATTAAGGTGGAAAATCAACCAAAGAAGTTCCTTAAAGGCTGCCTTTACGGTTTCAAATCAATATATACATTTGGTGAGCAATTCAGCTAGTACCTTACCGACAGATGTTTGGGTGCCTAGCTCTGAATATGTTAAACCTCAAAGAGGTAAGCAATATGCAGTGGGATATTTCCGCAATTTTCTAGAGGACCGTTTTGAATCGTCCTTAGAGGTCTATTATAGAGATATGCGGGACCAAATTGACTATCGTGACAGTTATGTCAATAATGTCTCCACCCAGGTAGAAGAAAACTTTGTATTTGGAATTGGTAGGGCTTATGGGGCAGAATTTCTTGTCAGAAAGAATAGTGGAATTCTGAACGGTTGGTTGGGATACACATTATCAAGGTCCAAAAGGAAGTTTGTGGAAATCGATGATGGTGCCTGGTATCCTACAAGCAATGATCGCATTCATGACCTGAGCATTGTTTTAAACTATCAAAAATCCAAGAAATGGAAATTTGGGGCTGTCTTTGTATATGGAACAGGGAGGCCTTATACGTCTGTGAAAAGTGTCTATTTGATAGATCAGCAATTAGCTACCGAATATGGAAGTCGCAACAGTTCACGTCTTGAGGCCTATCATCGATTGGATTTGAGTGCTACATGGATACCTAAAGCCCATCGTGAAAGAACGTTTACTTCCAGTTGGGCTTTTTCTGTCTACAACATGTACAATCGCAAGAATACTTTTTTTACCTATTTGGACTTTGATACCAATTTTGAACAGGGAACTGCCACAGCTAAAGCCTATAAAGTCTCTTTATTCCCAATAATTCCTTCAATTACCTGGAATTTTAAGTGGAAATGAGTGCATTTAGCAAATATATAATCCTCATCGTTTTGATATTGGTATCGTGTGAAGAAGAGTTCGTGCCTGATGTTTCGACGGACATCGATGAGATTGTGGTAGAGGGCTATGTGGAAGCAGGAGAAAATGTTTTACCGCCGCATGTGATTTTGACCCGATCGAGATCTTTTTTCTCTTCACTTGGAAGCAAAGAGTTTGAAAATCTGTTTGTACATAATGCCAAAGTGGAGATCAAGGCAGGGCAACAAGTTGTGTTGCTTCCTGAAATCTGCTTAAACGATCTGGACGATATGACTCGTGCTCAGGTTGCCAGTACATTAGGTTTTAACCCGGATTCCTTAACCATCAACTTTTGCGTTTATGTTGACTTGAGTGGAAAAATAGTGGGTGAAATCGGGAAGAAATATGAATTGGAGATTACAATTGATGGGAAGAAGATCACAGCAGAGACCACTATCCCCACACACGTTCCTCTGGATAGTATTCGATGGGAAAAGGCGCCAGGAGGGGGTATTGATAGTTTAGCCCAATTGTTAACTACCATTTCCGATCCACCTATAGAAGCCAACTTTTACCGGGTGTTCACCAAAGTAAATGAAGAACCGTTTTTGACAGGGATCAATTCACTTACCGATGATGCCATTTTTGATGGGAAGACTTTTGAATTCAGATTAAATAAGGCTGAGCCCGCAGATAGTGAGGCGTCACCAGGTACCTTTGGATTATTTACCCGCGGCGATACGGTACAGATCAAGTGGACTAACATTGATGAAGATCATTTCAATTTCTGGAATACCTTGGAGTTTAATAGGAATAATCAGGGCCCATTTAGTTCATATACCCGAATTGATTCAAATATTAATGGTGGTTTAGGGATCTGGGGTGGTTATTCGATTTCTCACTACCGCTTAATCGTACCGTTAAAATGAGTTCCATTAGCATTGATCAAGGGGCTAAATCCGCGGTGATATTTGGAAGTACCGGACTGGTAGGTAGACATGTGCTGCATAAAGTTTTGGCTCATAATTCTTATAAGCAGGTGATCGTTTTCAATCGGCGTAAAATGGACTTTGCCCATTCCAAATTAGTACAACATGTAATCGATTTTGATCGTTTGGACGAACATGGACATCTTATTAAAGGTGATGACTTTTATATGTGCCTGGGCACAACCCGGGCAAAAGCAGGTAGTTGGAAACAATTTATCAAGGTAGACTTGACTTATACTCTTAAAGCCATAAAGTACGCAAAAAGCAATGGAGTTAATCAGCTTTTGTTGATCTCTAGTGTGGGTGCTGATCCAAGTTCTAGTTTTTCGTATGCCAAAATCAAAGGGTATTTGGAGTTTGCCGTTAAAGAAATTCCTTTTTGGTCAATTCATATTTTTAGACCTTCGGTATTATTGGGAAATCGCACCGAAAACCGTCTTGGAGAACAACTTGTCGGTAAAGTTGGTAAGATAATTCATGCGATATCAGAAAATATTTTAAAAAAATATCAACCCATTGAGGCTGAAACCGTTGCTACTGCGATGGTTGCCGTAGCACAAATGCTGAAAAAAGGAGTGAATATTTACCCTTCCAATGAGATCGAAAACCTGATTTGAATGGAATTCCTAGGAGTCTAAATCAAGGATTACTGGGATTACTGGATTACGCAGATTCGGCAAAAAGCCCTTTAAGCAATCCGAATAAAATTGAATGAATCAATCCGTGTCATCCGCAAATCTGTGCTATTGCTTACTATGACTACTTTTGCATAGATAGAATTAACCTCCTAAAAGTTAAACTCTTACCTCCAAAGTTAATGAGTAAGCCTACTTCAATTTTGTATGCTTTAAGGTAGTTCAGAACTTGAGCGATGTGGACATTGTTTAGTTTTGTAATGGCCTAATTTCAACAAGTACTTTCTGTTCAATTACAAAATCAGCTCGACGAGTACCAATTGGTTTAGTCAGATTTTTTATAGAATATATCCTGTTCAATTTCTCGATAGAAGTTCAAGTCATTTTGGTCAAACTCAAAGGCTAAGGTCCTTTGGTAGATAACTTCTTGAAAACCATTTCCTAAAAATATATGGACTACGAATGCAGCGCTGATAATTTATTCGGTGATATCTTCTTGATACAGTAGTTTTTGCTTATTCATTGTGGGAGCATTTAAGATAGTAATTTTTCCCAAGTCGTCTGAATCACGGGTTAAATGGATTATTGGATATACACAGATTTACTGAGAATATCCTTAAGTAGTCTAGATAAATTTGAGTTAACAAATCCGTGTCATCCGCAAATCTGTGATTCTGACTGTTTAACTACAGATAGAATTAACCTACCAAAAATTAAGTTCTAGCCTCTAAGTCAACAAATAGGCCTACTTTTCCGAATCCACCGTTCCGATAGATATCTTCAGTCCTTCACCCTACTAAAAGCCAGTGTATTTATCATCCACCGGGGTAGTGATTTCTTGGGATCTCGGCCTTTTAGATTCATATACCATCCCAGTCTTTCTATTATTGGTAATTTATGCGTTTCGACAAATTCTATGAGTGTTCCATCTGGATCTTCAATATAGGCAAAATGGCCTGCTGCCACTCCCATATCAAAACTATCAGCGCTATTGACTGTAAAATGAAAACCTTTTTCTGCACACTCCATTTTTAGTTTCTCCATCCCAACAATATCAAAGCAAATGTGGATATATCCAAGTTCACCCCAAATCCGGTTTTCGTATATCTTTCGAGGTTTCCGATCCAATGGTTGAATTAACTCTATTTGCGTAGGTCCTAATAATTTGGCAAAGGCGCCGGTGCGAACTGCGGTATGGTTTAACAATATCCTGCGGTATTTTTGGTTACCTCCTGGCAGACCTTTTAAGTCTTCAAATTCGGATTCTAAATCATACACAACCTCGTCATACTCAAGAATGTCACTATAGACTGTAAGTGCTTTGTTTATGTCGGATACACCAATTACGGCGCCATATACTCCACCTGTCCATGACTTTTGAGGTTTGTAATGTGCTACTTCGTGCACCACTTCAAAAATGTTATTGTACGGATCTTTAAGATAATAGTGCTTGTTGCCGGATGGGTCAGTACACAAATCACTGAGCATCTGTACCGCTTGGTTTTTATGAGCATGGTAAGCCTCCTGAATATTTCGGCACTTCAATTTACAAATAAATACTCCGGTATCACCTAGTTGCACATTAAAATGTGGAGCTTGTGGAACAAAACCATTGTGTTGCCAAATTTCAAATCCACCGCCTCCTTCCATATTCATGGCCAAAGCGGCATATCTTTCACAGGTTTTACCGTTAGTATGTGGTAGCATTAGCTCAGCAACCGCCGTATCTTCAAAAACATTAATATCCATACCGAAGTACTTGCGATACCATTTCCATGCTTCTTTAGCATTTCGAACTCCCACTCCGACTTGTTGTATGCCTACTATTGATTTTCTCATATCTTCCTTCAATTTCGGGTCTACATTTGTCAGATTATGTATTAACCCTGGTAATCAGTTTGTGATAAACTGGGGGTAAAAACTTACGAATATAAAATAATATCAATTCTTTTCCTCCTACGAGAATTTCACGTTTTTCTTTTTTTACGGCGTTCAAAATTTTTTTTGCGCAAATCTCAACCGGCATCCCTTGCGCAAGTTCTTTATCCAGTGCTCCGAAAGCTTTACCTTCTCCGGTCAATGCATTCTTGGAAATATTTGTGCTAATTCTACCTGGCGATACAATAGTTATATTGACATCTGTACTGGCCAATTCAGCTCTTAATGACTCAAAAAATCCTTGCAACGCATGTTTGGATGCGGCATAAGCTGTTCTTTTAGGTACACCGAATTTTCCTGCCAGGCTACTTATGACCACCAAATGTCCGGTGTTTCGTTTCATCATTATGGGCAATGTAAGTTTAGCCAATGTAATAGCTGAAAAAAAGTTAAGTTCCATTATTTTACGATCAACGGCTGTGCTTGTTTCGTAGGCTAGTGACCGCTGGCTAATCCCCGCATTCAAAACCAAAACATCAATATGACCTGTCAAATGTATGGCTTCCTGATACTTTGTTTGAATTCCATCTGCATCCAATAAATCTATAGGTAAAATGTAACACTTACCCGAGTGGACTTTACATAATTCTGAAAGAGCCTGTAAGGCTTCCTTATTTCGGGATGATAAGATTAAAATAGATTTTTCCCTGGCAAATTGTAATGCTAAGGACCTACCTATTCCTGAGGATGCCCCTGTAATCCAAACAACCTTACCGGCTAATTCTTTCATTATACTTTTTCGATCTGTAATCTCATTAGCACTAAAACAATTATCAGCGTATTGAAGATCTTTTAATCTAATTTCAATACTTCAAGGAATGCCTTTTGCGGAACTTCTACATTGCCAATCTGTCGCATTTTCTTTTTCCCTTTTTTCTGTTTTTCTAAGAGTTTTCGTTTCCTGGTAATATCTCCACCATAACATTTTGAGGTTACATCTTTCCGCAACGCCGAGATTGTCTCTCGAGCAATGATCTTCGCTCCAATTGCAGCCTGGATGGCAATCATAAATTGTTGCCGTGGTAATAATTCTTTTAACTTACGACAGATTTTTCTACCAAATGCATATGCCTTTTCCCGGTGTACTAAAGCCGAAAGTGCATCCACGGATTCTCCATTTAATTTCACATCAAGTTTTACTAGTTCTGATTTTCTATAATCTAATGGGGCATAATCAAATGAAGCATACCCTCTACTTATCGACTTTAGGCGGTCATAGAAATCGAAGACAATTTCAGCCAGAGGCAACTCAAATGTTAATTCGACACGCCCCTGAGTCAAGTAGTGCTGTTTAGTAAGTGTTCCACGTTTCTCCAGAGTCAGATTCATAATATTCCCAATATATTCCGGTTTGGTAATAATCTGAGCTTCAATAAGGGGTTCTTCAACATAGTCTAATACGGAAATATCGGGAAGATCGTTGGGTGTATGGATGGTTAACCTTTCTCCCTTGGTAGTATGGGCAAAATAAGAAACATTTGGTATCGTAGTGATTACTTCCTGATCAAACTCTCGGGAAAGTCGTTCCTGGATTATTTCGAGATGCAACATACCTAAAAAGCCACATCGAAATCCAAAACCCAAAGCCGCTGAAGATTCTGGCTCATAAACCAATGAAGCATCATTCAATTGTAACTTTTCCAAACTATCGCGCAAGTCTTCAAAGTTTTCATTTTCAATTGGGAAAATACCGGCAAATACCATAGGTTTCACATCTTCGAACCCTCTGATAGCTGCGTCACACGGCCGGTCGGTGTGTGTGATCGTATCACCTACTTTAATTTCTTTGGACTCCTTGATACCGGTAATAATATAACCCACATTACCGGTCCCTACTTGAGGTTTAGGCTCGGGTTTGTATCTCAATACACCAATTTCATCAGCGGTGTATTCCTTACCTGTGTTAACAAACCGTACGGCATCTCCTTTATTTATCGTGCCATTGAAGATTCGGAAATAAGCGATTACCCCTCGAAATGAATTAAAAACCGAATCAAAAATAAGAGCCTGCAACGGTTCATTGGGATCACCTTTTGGTGCCGGTATTCTTTCTACAATAGCCGAAAGAATCTCACTAACTCCTTCCCCAGTCTTACCACTTGCTTGCAGAATTTCATCGGGATCGCAGCCAATTAAATCAATAATTTGTTCTGAAACCTCTTCAATCATCGCACTTTCCATATCAATCTTGTTGAGGATAGGGATGATTTCCAGATCATGCTCAATCGCAAGGTAAAGATTGGAAATGGTTTGTGCTTGAATGCCCTGTGTCGCATCGATCAAAAGCAAAGCCCCTTCACAAGCAGCAATAGAGCGGGATACTTCATAGGAAAAGTCTACATGTCCAGGAGTGTCGATTAGGTTCAACGTATATTTATGCCCATCCAGATGATGGTAATAGATTTGAATTGCTTTACTTTTTATGGTAATGCCTCTTTCGCGTTCTAGGTCCATATCATCCAGAGCCTGGTCCTGCATTTCTCTCTCTCCAATGGTTTTCGTGGCTTCCAGTAATCGGTCCGAAAGCGTACTTTTCCCATGATCTATATGCGCAATAACACAAAAATTCCTAATTCTTTCCATAAGCCGCAAATATAAGGGTATTTCTGCTTCAAAAGTGTTCCGTATTCATAAAATTGGATTCCTCCTTGTCTTATTCAGACTCAATTAAGTATTTAGGGGACATTGTATCATCGAATGATAATTCTCTTCATCCTACAAATATTAAAAATTTTTGCATATATATTTTCTAATCCTCATATCCCTTTTAACTTTGTAACGGAATGGCAAAAATTATCACATATCATCCCAATGAATTACCCGGTAGAAAATTAGGTTTTCGCAAAGCACGTAAACGTAAAAATGAAATACTCGAGGACCAGGGCCAATTGAATTTGTTTGACAAAAAAGATAATAAATATAAAGAACCGGCTGCCAAATTGCGTAAACTTTCCGATCACATCTCTCCGTTTGAAGAAGCACTGATACTTGATGAAAAGGGAGATCCACGAGCTGAAGAAAGGTATCTTGATGCTTTGGATCAGAAGCCATATACAGCGGATTCATTATGCAATCTCGGAGTTATCTATGCCGCTAGAGGAGAGACATCAAAATCCATAGGTGCATTCACTAAAGCTCTGAGCATCGACCCAAGGCATCTTGAATCACATTTCAATTTGGCAAACATTTATTTCGATGCAGGTAATTTTGACCTTTCGATTGTCCATTATGAAGTTGCATTGGAAATTGATCCTGGTTTTGGTGATGCTTGGTTTAACTTGTCTTTAGCCTATACGTCACTTAAAAACTACAAAAAGGCTTTTGATGCATTCCTAAAGTATAAAAAGCTTTATCCTACCGAAGAGACGGGACCTTTAGGGGATATTCTTGATAGCCTTGCCAAATTTTAAGAAATACATTCCATGATTGCAGGGTCAAAAAGGATGAATTATTTATCTCAATAGTTCAGGTCGAAATAGGAAACCTCAAGATCGGATGAAATAATTACAATCTTATCAGGCCGTTTTTTTCTCCTTTTCCTCACCAGATTCGGTGGCTGAAGCTTTCTTACCAGTGGCTTTCTTCATTGGCTTTTTCTGTGATTTGGCCTGATTAATGCTCTGTTGAAGTGCAGTCATTATGTCTACCACCGGTGCATCTTCTTCCGCACTGGTAACAATTTCTTTACCGGCTATCTTGGCTTCTATAATCTCCATCAGGGATTCCTTATAGCGGTCTTTTAACTCCAATTCTGCAAACGGCTTGGTCATAGTCGCAACAAGCGTTTCCGCCAGTTTTACTTGAGTTTCATCAGCTTCAATAGATCCCAGATCCGGGACTTTTTCGATATTCCTCAATTCTTGAGGATACCTCAACTTATACATGAGTAAACCCTGTCCGTGGGGGGCAATTAGGATCACATTTTCACGATCTCGAAGGACTACCCTGCCAATAGCCAACTTATTGGTATTACGCAAAGTTTCAGCTAAAAGACCATATGCCTTGGTAGCAACATCACCATCCGGACCTGCAAAATAAGGGGTGTCAAACAAAGAGTGATGAACCTCATTAGCATCTACAAACGCCTCGATCTCTATAATCTTGGTACTTTTCAACTTGATTTTTTCAAAATCAGAAGCATTCATTATCACATAATGATCCGGTTCGTACTCGTATCCTTTTACGATTTGAGCTCCCTTTACCGAATCCCCACAATGTTTGCATTTCTTATCATAGCCGATGGGGCCGTTATCCTCCACATGTAATTGACGGAATGAAATGGACTTTGAAGATTCAATAGCACTATAAATACGAATTGGGATCGTAACTAGTGAAAACCGTATGTGCCCTTTCCAGATGGATCGCATAATATTAATTTAATTCTTAATATGTCAAAAACTGTACCGGAAGGAGTTAAAGCGTTTAGATCCAGTGAATTGTATTGACTACGATGCTCCTTTTCTTTTTTCAGCCAAGCATGCACATCGAATGACATCAGGGTCTACCGGAAATAATTGCATCATCTGCTCAATTCATTATAAGGAAACTTCCGGGCCGCCTTCCGCATCATGGCATTGATCACTGTATTCGTATCACTACCCAAACTACGCGATAATGTTTTTTCATATTTCCATACCAATTCACCTGAATCACCATCGCTAATATTTATGGTGCACTTGCCTGAATTGGTACTACCATAAAAGCCAAATAAGATACCTAATGCTGCCGAAGCGCCTTCCGACATGGGTTTGTTTGTACTCAGAATTCCGCTAATTATCCCATCAACTTCCAATATTTGAGCATATTGTTCCGGAGTCATGGATTCTATGTTCTCTTGTGATATCCCATTTTGTTTAAGGAGTGCATTGGTTTTGCTAATGTCCTGGAATTTTACTCTGAAATTATACTTGCGTTTGCTTTTTAGAAAATAAGTCTCTAAAGCACTTTGTACTGCCAGGCCTTCATCAACAAGAAGATCCTGATATTCCTTTTCAGTGAGCTTTTCCTGTTCTTTAGGTCGTAATTTAATGATGGTTTTGAATGGCAATATGGCAAGAGTCTTGTGAGAGCGACTAATCCGTTCAAAGTTGGGGTTGGTGTAAATTTCTTTGGTTTGCGCATACGCCAATGATCCCATGAGGAGCATAGCCGAAATGGATATAATGATTCGGTACATTGTCATATTTTTCACTAAAATTAAAAAAATATCAAACATCTTGAACCAGACCCTTGAATACTGGTTCTCGTAAAGTTCCCTGATCTGTTATGGCGGCATATTCAATTTCTGCCACAAGTTCCGGTTGAATCCAGATGGAAACCCGTTCATCCGGAATAGGGAAGTCTATCGGTTTTCCTGTTTGTGGAACTCCATCCATGAGCTCTTTCAGATATTTCATATACACCATATCAAAACCCGTTCCTACTTTACCGCGATATATAAAATCATTTGCAGATTTTTCCATAATGTGAAGCGCTCCAAAGTAAGGAGCTCTCTCTCCTTGACCTGCTGTATATCCAATAATTACACATTCAATCGAATTCCTAAATTTTATCTTAAGCCAATCCTGGGTCCTTTTACCGGGGAAATATCGACTGTAAGGATCTTTTGCGATGATTCCTTCGAGTTGGGCTTCTTTGGCGGCTTGGTATAGTGCCTTGCCATCAGTAAACGTCTGACTGAATCGGTAGTTACTGCCTTTTTTGACAATATCCTCCAACCATTCTCTTCTTCGAAATAACGGGTCCTTGGTAGTAGATTTTCCATCTAAATACAAGATATCAAAAACGTAGGCGTAAGCGGGATTACTTTTGGTCAACCGCTGGATTTTCACCTCCGATTTTTGATGCATCCGGCCAATAACCTTTTTAAATACAGGTGCTCCGGCTTGGTCCAAACAGACAATTTCTGCATCAATGACTGCATTTGATGCTTTGATAAAATCCCTAGAATCTGCAATTTCCGGAAATTGAGCCGTTAAATCTTTCTTTCCCCTGCTAAGGATTCGCGTCTCTCCTTCATCAATAATTATCAGCACTCTGATACCATCCCATTTAATTTCGTAGGTATACTTTGAACCTTTAGGTAATTTTCGGGCTGGATCAGCCAGCATAACCTCCCATGCAAATGAAGAAAATAGGATCTGGGGATGGTCAACTCTTTCCAGCAGCCATTCCTTGCCCTTGGTATTATGCATGCGATATTCACCGGAATAGTTTGGACTTGAAAGTTTAAAATAGAAACCATCTTTCTTTTCTTTGGTAATCGAATATTTGCCAACGGCATATTTCCACATCATGCCTGCTCCATACTCTCCCTTAGGTATTTCACCATCAAAATGAAGATACTTCATTGGATGTGGTTCAGTCTGAACGGCTAAACGTTTGATCCCTGGAAATGGTGGCATCCCTTTAGGTACAGCCCAACTTACCAGTACTCCTTTTTGTTCTAACCGCAGATCGTAATGGATTCGAGTAGCGTGATGTCGATGGATTACAAATGCGTTTCCTTCTCCTAAGGCAATTTCAGGGGTTGGTTCAGGAGTTTTCTCGAAGTCTCTCTTTTGGCCATAAGCTTCCAATTGCTCCGGAGTTTTATGTCTCGGGTTAGGTGGTAGTTCGGCGATTAAGGCGTGGACTCTTTTTTGAGTATGTAAATCGCCTGCAAAACTGGCAAATCCCTCCCATTGGTCTCCTTCCTCAATTACACTTTCTATTACATTATTTAAGTGATAATCCAGATTTGAATCAAGATTCTCCAGCCATTCCCAGGATATAGGCATGGATACCGGAGCTCCAGGTTTACCTCTCAAACTATAGGGAGCAACAATAGTCTGTGAACGACGGTTGCGATAGATGTCTACCAGGATTTTTTGCTCACGGGATTCTTTCTTCAACTTTAACGTACTTAGATGTGGATATTTTTTGATTATTCCCTTCCCAATATCCGAAACCGCTTCGAAGACTTGATCATGGGTCCAATTGGTTAAAACCGGAATAAATAAATGAAGTCCTTTTCCCCCACTGGTTTTTAAAAAAGGATGATAGCCTAATTGTTCTACATATTCTTTGCAGATCCAAGCAAGTTCTTTGACTTCTTGGAACTGGGCTCTCGGTGAGGGATCGAGATCAATCACGAAGTAGTCTGGGCTTTCTAAGGTGCTTTTGGAAATTTGCATGATATGTAGCTCCAGACAGGCGAGGTTAGCCAACCAAACAACGGAAGCTTCGTTGGTTAAGAACATATAATCCTTGGCATGGCTTCTACCCAGAGTAACCGATTCGATCCAATCCGGAGCCCAATCCGGACGATCTTTCTGAAAAAAGCTGGTACTTCCTACTCCATCCGGAAACCGGATTAGCGATAATGGACGGTACTTGATATGGCGTAATAGCGTTGGGGCAATTTTTAAATAATATTGAATGACTTCGGCTTTGATAATTCCAGATCCCGGGTAAAGCTCTTTTTCAAGATTACTCAGTTTTACTTTTTGTTTTCCGATTTCTACCCACTGAAATTTAGAAGCCATAAATGGTACCAATACGTTATCTAGAAAATGTTTAATTTTCCACTATGCAATATAAAACGTTTTACACATTCCTATTTTGTGTTAGCTCATTATTCCTGAGCCAAGCTCAAAAAATGAGTATCCAAGGCCATGTAGTTGATGCACAAAGTGGAGAACTATTGCCATTTGCTCATATTTCTCTCGAGCCTGGTGCACTGCAATCCTATGCGGATCAAGATGCATATTTCAGCTTTTCCGGATTACCCTCAGGTACATTTGAACTAATTGTCCATTATTTGGGATTCGATACATTGTCCTTTGAACTGGAATTGAATTCAGAAAATCCCGTCGTTTATGCCAAGTTATCGATGAAACCTTCAAGTCTGGATCTACAAACAATTACGGTGAGTGACCACTCAGCCCGCAGGCTTTCAGATCCCAACCTCGCAACGTATACTATTTTACCCTCAGAAATAGAAGCTTTACCCTCATTGGGATCTGGGGACATATCGCAATATCTTGCCACACTGCCAGGAGTTCTCCGCACTGGAGATTTAGGAGGTCAATTGTATATCCAGGGAGGAGACCCAAGCCAAAACCTGATCCTTATAGACGGAATTCCGGTAATGAATGCTTTCCATACCTTAAATTCATTTAGTCTCATTCCATCGGCCTCCATCCGGCAAGCTTCATTATTTGGCAATAGTTATCCCGCTCGGTATGGTGGAAGGATTTCGGCTGTACTAGATATCAAAACCAAAAATGGTAATCAAGAGAAGATCAATGCAATGCTGGGCATGGACCCGTTTGCTGGAGAATTAGCTATCCATGGTCCGCTTGTTAAATCAAATCAACTGGTATGGAAATTCCTGGTCAATGGTCGTCAATCCTGGATTGACAGGTTAGATGACCCATTTTACAAAAATGTTCCAGGAGGCATTCCATTTAAATTTACGGATGTACTGTTAAAGTCAATCGTTGAGGCGTCAAAAGGGACTTCGCTAAGTGCCACTTATTTTAGGAGTACAGACGAAGCCCGGATTCAAAATCAGGAATCGGTGCAATGGAAAAATGAGGGATTTGGACTCAATATGCAAATCTTACCCAAGAATACATCGATGCTGATGGGAGGCCGTTTTGCTATTTCCAATTACCACATCGTTGATAACACCAAATCGGATTTTTACAATCAAATTCAATATTTTCAAGGAAAAATTTGGATGCAAGATGCAGGTAAAAGGTACCAAATACGATATGGTTTTGAGGTAAATGGAGGAAGAACGCAAATTAAATTTAACAATACACGCCAAGTATTAATAAATCGGGAGGACAATGCTTCAGAACTGGCCGGATTCTTAACCTATAAATACATATCCCCATCTTTAGTAGTTGAAACCGGAATACGAATGCATTATCATGCTTCGCTTAGTAATTTATCTCCGGAACCACGATTGGGGATTAAGTGGTTGTTGACCAATATTTTTAGGGTAAAAGCCGGAGCCGGTCGTTTTGCGCAAAATTTTGTATCCCTTTTAGATATCAACGATATTGATAATGTGCGACTCGGCTATGTGTCCGGACCAGATCGCTTATTGGATAACGATCACAACCTACAAAAAGCGTGGCATCTATCCGGTGGTGTAGAATGGGAAATGACACCAACTTTATTGTTTGATACTGAGGTATTTTGGAAGCATTACGATCAGCTAATCGATATCAATTCGGAAAAAAGATCTCTAGGCGACTCTGACTTCAGTTTAGGCTCCGGAAACAGTATGGGCGCCATCTCGAGTCTGAGCTGGCGTAATTCCGATCAGAAAATTGAATTGAACTATTCCTGGGGATTGAACAAAAGAATGGACCTCCATCAGACCTTTTCAGCCCCTTTTGATCGCCGGCATCAGGCCAATGTAATGGGTTTGCAAAAATTAGGAAAAAACCAAAGCTGGTCCTTGATCGTTAGGTGGAATTATGGTTCCGGTTTGCCCTTTACGAGGACACGTGGATTTTATGGGAAATTCGATTTTGATGAAGGTTTAATAAGTGACATTCTGAAAAAAAATCCAGATCTGGGTATTGTGTACGAAGCAGAAAAGAATAAAGGCAGATTGCCCGTATATCACCGGTTGGATGTCACCGTACAAAAAACTTTGGATTTTGGAAAAAATCTGACCGGCAAGATAAATGCATCCGTGATAAACATTTATAATCGCAAAAATCTTTTTTACTTTGACCGTGTAAATTTTGTTCGAGTCGACCAATTACCAGTGATGCCATCACTGGGATTTCGTCTGGAATGGAAGTGAAGTGCAGGAATTGACATAATGAAAAATATGAATAAGAGTTTTTGCTTGGTGTTATTACTTGTGGTCCTATCGTGCAAGACGGATGTGGACCAACAGTCTCAGAAAGAAAAGTCTGTTTCAACTTCTTTGCAAATTGATAGTTTTGTTTTATATCCACCCCCTTCACAATTATATGGGCATTTATTTACTCAGATACAACAAAGCAACTCGGATCACCAATCCTTGAATTTTCTAGATTGTGTACCGCGATTCCCGCTGCAGGAAATTCAATCTAAAATTGAAAGTTTAAGTAACAACGCATCAATCGAAGATTTACAGAATTTTATTAACACCAATTTCAATTGTGTAAAGTCCCCGCATCAGGAATTTGTTTCTGATCCCAAAATGGATATTAACGACCATATCCGGTTAATTTGGCCTTTGCTGGAAAAAAACCCCTTACCACCTCAAGTAGGTAGCTCTTGGATTCCAATTCCACACAATTATGTTTCTTCCAATGGTAGCAATACGGAATTGAACTATTTTCAAAGTTATTTTATCCTTGAAGGGTTAGTTGTAGATGGAAAATGGGACCTCATACGCCATATCGTAGATAATCTGGCATATATGATTGAGCAAATTGGTCATATTCCAGGTACCAACCGGACCTACAGTGTGAGTAGATCACATCCGCCTTTCTTTGCCCTGATGGTTTCTATAGTGCATGAGCATCTGGGTGATGAAATTTTACTTAAGTACTATCCTGTTTTACAAAAGGAATACGAATATTGGATGGATGGAATTGCTGATATTCAAAATCCACAAGAGGGATATCGCAGAGTAGTTAAAATGATTGATTTTAATTTTTTAAATCGATATTGGGATGATGAAAATACACCTCGGGATGAGGCTTATGAAGAGGATTATCAATTAGCACAGCAGCGTGATGACCCGGATAATTTTTATAGAAATCTGAGAGCGGCATGCGAATCCGGTTGGAATTTTAGCTCTCGATGGATCTTACATGGAGGAACGAATATTCAAGATTTAGTTACTACTGATATCATCCCGGTGGATCTGAATTGCCTGCTTTACCATCTCGAAGACTTATTAGAGCAAGGTGCTGCACTCAATAATCATGATGAGATGGTCACATTTTATCGTACCAGAAAGAATTACCGGAAGGAGCAAATAATTGATAAGTGTTGGGATCCGGTAGCCGGAATCTTCACTGACTACAATTGGAAACTTAATCGCAAGACGGCTGTGGTTAGTGGAGCTTCGCTATATCCGTTATTTTTGGGAGTTGCTGATCAGACTCGTGCGAATCGGATGGCTGAATTCGTGGAAAAATTTATGCTTCAACCCGGAGGAATTGCCACCACTTTGACGTATTCCGGTTTGGAGTGGGATACACCCTATGGGTGGGCACCAGTGCAATGGGTAGCAGTTCAGGGTTTAAGGAAATATGGATTCGATACCTTGGCGGATGACATCAAGGATCGGTGGTTAAGAGTAAATCGGAATATATTTAGAAACACCGGTAAAATGTTTGATAAATACAATATTTCCGATATAACCAGTTCTACTCCTTCCTCCGGCTATGCATTTAACGATGGCTATGGATGGACCAACAGTATTTTTCTGGCTTTAGATGAGGAAGTAGATCATCAGTAGTGAGTCCACTCGGAAAACCCTACAAATCCCAAATATTTTTTCGGCCTTTCCGGACCTGGTAGGCCTATCTGGCAAAGGCAGGATTCAAAAAATAGAATCTCTCATGCCAAACAATTCACTTCATGAAATGGACTATTTCCAGAGTGGACTCACCAATGAGCCAAAAATGAAAAAAAACTAGGCCTTCTCGTTTTAACTCTTTTCCTAATTTACAACCAAACGTACCAACAAGACGAAAAATACGTGGTCTTTGTCAGCCTTTTTTGGCGCTCATATAATAGAATAGTGAGGTTTATTTTGACACTGGCCAAATCGGAAGAAGCGTTTTATTGTATAGTTCATTTAATACCTGTGCCATTCCAGCATAGATCGCTGAACATCCACAAATAATTCCTTCCCAGCCAGCAATTTTGGTGATGGTTGGATTACCCGTCCAGTCTCCAATGGCCAATAAAAAAAACAACAATGCCAAGGATGCAAAAACAAATTGCAGAATTCCATTAATCTTCAGAGTACCGATAAACATGAAAAAGGTAAAAGCTCCCCATAAAAACAAATACGCTCCCATTGCAGCATTTCCTGGTTTTTCTGCCCATCCCAATCGTGGCAATAAAAGCAATCCTACCAGAGTCAACCAGAATAAGCCATAAGAAAGAAAAGCGGTGGTGCCGAAAGTATTGTTTTTCTTCCATTCCATCAGCCCTGCGATGATCTGGGCAATCCCTCCATAAAAGATTCCCATTGCTAATATCATTGCATCCAATTCATAAAATCCGGCATTGTGAAAATTTAGGAGAACTGTAGTAATTCCAAACCCCAGTAAACCCAATGGGGCAGGATTCGCGGTACTGTCTTCTACTTGTAATTTTTGTAATTTTTCCATGGTAAGTTTATCTTTTATTTGCTTATTTTCAACTCGTTTCGTATCACAGAATAAGCCGGATTGTATAATCTCTACCCTCTGTATAAATCAGGTGCAAATATTTGATAGGAAATGATAGCCGCGAATGACTGCCATCAATAGGTCAATTGATTTGAGTCAATGCAGGGTACCTTATTAACTATTTAAAGTCAGGTAGTCTGATCTAGGTTGTCTTGAAAAGGATGAGCGTTAAAAAAGATGCGACAATGGAGCACTGGTTTATTCGTGGTGAAATTTTTCTCCTTTAATGATAGTCAATGCGCGATAAAACTGTTTTAGAAAAATCAGACGGACAAACTGATGGGAAAATGTCATAGCTGAAAGCGCAATTTTCATATTTGCTCTTTGCACAATTTCAGGATCAAATCCATAAGCTCCACCAATGAGAAATACATGACGATGAGAGCCAAAATGTTGCATTCTTTCGACTTGTTCGGCAAATTGAAGTGAAGAAAATATTTTGCCTTTTTCATCGAGTAGGATCAAAACGTCCTGCCCGGATATCCTTTTTAATAAAACTTCCTTTTCAGTCTGTTTTATTAGCTGAACATTCTTCTTGGTTTTATACTTGATGTTAGTGATCTCAAAATATTGGAAATCAATATAATGCGATATTTTACTTAGTGCGTGGTTTATACCTTGTTTCAGATATTCTTCTTTCGTTTTTCCTATGGTCCAGAGTTCAAATTTCACTCCCAATCATTTGAGCATCACTACCGATGTGCGATCCTTATATTTCACTGTTAAAAATTCATACAATCTGTCAGCCATATCCAATTCACCTTGTTTTCTGATTTGTTGCAGGATATCATCCAGAATGTACCACGGTTTTGTTCCCAAATGTGTCGAAAGGTAATGATCCAATATTCCCTCGAAGAAGGGATGCATTTCGGGAGCAGAGAATTTGTCGAACAGATCCGGAATTAACTTTTGTAAAAGTCTATTTTCAATTTCGTCCTTCAACAAGTCATTGAGCATGTTAAGTTTTTGAGTTCCGATAAAAACTTTGGCCAAGGCCAGAATGGACTTTATATCCTTTTTGATAGCTATTTTTCGGATAAACTCTTCTGAGTTTTTCATCTTGCCAGGATCATGTTCTAACAGCCAGCTGCCTAAAACAGACCAAAGGGTTTCCGTATAAAGACTCCAAAGTGAAAAAAATAAATCCGGAGGGTAATTTTGGGGGGAACTCGGTAATTCCTTTAGATACTGGAAACACAAGGTTTTAAATTCGATGGAGTAAGGTAATGTGATAAGTTTTACAATAATTGATTCGAGGACCGGATAATGCTCAGCTTTGTACAGACCTAATAACAAACTTTTTATCTGCTTGTTGGGAACTCTGTTCAATGAAGGCAGACTGAGAGATTGTGAAGTCAGGTCTTTCATTAGATATAATGCCAGCAATTTATCAATTTCCGTATCAGAAAGTTGTCCTGCCTGAGGAAAATTAACCAGTTCATTTAATTCCTTGTTATTCCGACAACTTTTTATCAATGTAACATATAAATTCTGTAATGGATTTATAGTTCGGTAATTGGGACTGGATACTATTTCACTTAACTCGGTGTGCACTACACGTTTTAAATCAGGCGGTAGCGCAAGTTTAAAAATATGCTCAAATAACTTACTTAAACCAATGGTTAGATCTTCCAATGCAGGCAGGGAAGCAAAATGAGATTTAACATGAATGAATCTGGCTTTTCTGGCAATAGCCACTGAAAGATATACGGCATCTGTCCACTTTTTCATGACAATCAGATCATAAATATGATCAAACCATCTGGATAAATAAGATGCCAGGTCTTTGGCCTTTCTCTCCGAGAGATTAGGCTTGGAGATAAAGGGTCTGAAAATAGTAGTTAATAAATTTTCGTATTTAGCTTTCTCATTGTCCAATGGAATTTTATAAGCATACTGTATTTTCAGATTGGTAGCCATGGCTTTATCATGATAGGTCTGCTGCTTGATAAACAACTCCATATCTTCACGTGAAAGTTGTTTGAGAATATTGGTAATAGTGACTTTTTGCGGAACTGATGCAGTTTTTTTGATTTTAACTTTGGCCTTTCTTTGTCTGCGAAAAACAAGTAAAGCTGCAACAACATGTTTACACGCCTCTCTGGCGGAATGTTGCGGACACTCACATGTTGATCTTCTTAGATAATTGAGGGTACAATCTATTTCTATCTCTTTCCCGGATACTTCCGTGGTATACAAATTGGGCTCGGGATTGGTAAAGTTTAGCGTCGTTATGGAGTCGACTATCTTTTCCCCGGAAAGAATGATTTCTTCTGGAAAGTACAATTCAAATGATGATATGGGTATCTTTTGGTTAGACATTATGAAATCTATAAAGATAAGTCAAAAAAGCATGAATTGGGAGAGTTGAGCCCATTTCAGTATGAATTTATAACGAATTGCACCACTATAATGGCTAATTGTATATTATACTTGGGCACAAAATCTCAGATTTACATTAAAATCAGAAATTAGTACGAAAATACCCCTTTTCAAAGCAGGACCTGATTCATCGACCAGTAATTGGTATTGATACGGTTAAGATTTGTCATTTTAACCCATATAGAAATTGGATTGGAATTGTGATAATTAATGTTATAAATTTGCTTGAATGGTGAATCAATTTACATTTGCTTAACTTTGTTATTATGAAAGAATTGTTTGTAGTCCGTCATGCTAAATCTTCTTGGGATTCACCTCACCTTGATGATCATGACCGACCTCTGAATCAAAGAGGGTTGAGAGATGCTCATTTCCTATCGCGTCATTTAAAAAAGTTGGGGGAGACACCGGAAATTATTATTTCCAGTTCGGCCAAACGGGCGTTAATGACAGCAAGTTATTTTCATGAGGTTTTCAAGATGAAAAATAAACAGCTCAAGATCTCAAAATCACTTTATCATGCTGGTGTTTTTGAAATATTTGAGGTGGTTCAAGACATTTCTGAAAAATATTCTCAAGTAATGATTATCGGACACAATCCGGGATTTACTTATTTTGTAAATAAATTTACCAATCACCCTTTGGCCAATTTACCTACCTGCGGAATTGTCAAACTTGGAATAAAAGCACCTTCTTGGAAAGAATTTAATCCTCAAAATACCTGGATTGATAATTATATATACCCAAAGCAGTTCTTTAAATGATCCCCAGGACCTCAACGTTGCTTTTATGCTTTGGATTTTGGTTTGCATGTACTCCTCAAAACCCGGATGTTAAGCGCCTTGAAGATCCTATTATGATAGATCTGCTTGTTGATCTCAGTACACTTGAAGCCTCGCTGATTAGGACAGCAAATCCAATTAAGGATAGCGTCAGAGAAACTTACTTGAAACAATTATTTGAACTTCATCAGATCGATCAAGAGATTATGGATTATAATCTCAATATACTGAGAGAGGATTTACAACGGATGGATATGATCTACGACTCAGTACATACGCGTATTGAGAGAATGAATCAAAATAGATCGGGAACCAATTAGCTCTAGAAATGTGATTAGGTTAGCCAATAAATGAATTGATTCTTAATCTATAGTTAACATCTGGTATTAATATTCAAGTTGGTTATTGCTTACCTTTGACTTTTAAATGGAGTTATAAAATGGATGGAAATATTCATATTTTACTTGTTGATGACGAGGAAGATATACTTGAATTCTTAAAATATAATCTAGATAAGAGCGGTTATCATGTCGACACCGCCACTCATGGCGCTGAGGCACTCGAAATGGCCTCTCGAAAGAGATATAACCTGATTATATTGGATATCATGATGCCGGGAATGAATGGGGTTGAAGTGTGCAATAGGATACGGGCAATGGATACCGGAGGTAATGTGTTAATTGCTTTTTTGACTGCTCGCAATGAGGATTTTACACAGATTGCGGCACTGGATTCCGGAGGTGATGACTTTATCAACAAACCTATCAAACCAGCGGTTTTTTTAAGCAGAATCAAAGCGTTGTTACGCCGTCGTGATCTGGTAGGAGATAGAGAAAATGATGAACTGGTTCGCATTTATGGTGATCTTAAAATCGACAGAGAGAAAATGGTTGTATCGGTAGGTAATCGCAAAGTGCATTTAGCAAAGAAGGAATTTGAATTATTAAATTTACTGTCTTCCAAACCAGGTAAAGTGTTCAATCGAGAAGAAATACTGCAAAAAATATGGGGTATAGATGTGATTGTAGTTGCAAGGACTGTAGATGTCCATATTAGGAAACTGCGGGAAAAGATTGGAGATGATTATATTCGAACCTTTAAAGGAGTAGGATATAAATTTGATTATTAATGTCTATAAATAAAAATCTTTCTCTCAGACAAATAGCTATCTATGCAGCTATTTGCATAATGACTTTAATCCTTTTGTTGACCCTATTTTTTTCCTATCAGAAAATGAATGCCACCTACCTAATTAAGTTACTTGGATTTTTCTTAATTGGCATGGTTGGAACCTATTTAATCCTTGTGTTTTTTTTGGACAAATTTATTTACCGAAAAATCAAATTAGTCTATAAAATTATTAGAAAATCGAAGGTATCCACTGAAGAAAAGAAAATGAACTTGGATGAAGAGTTTATTGGAAATGTTAGGGATGAAGTGGCCCGATGGGCAGCGGATCAGGCGGACCAAATAGAAGCTTTGAAGAAATTGGAGTCCTACCGACGAGATTTTGTGGGTGATATCTCTCACGAACTAAAAACTCCGATTTTTAACATTCAAGGATATATTCATACGTTGATTGATGGAGGCATTGATGACAGTAGGATTAATCGCAAGTATCTGGTGAAAGCAGGCAAAAATGTGGATCGACTGCAAAATATCGTTCAGGATCTGGATGTCATTTCTCGGATGGAATCTGGTAGTTATCATCTTGAAGAACGAATCTTTGACATTCGTGCGTTATGTATTGAAGTTTTTGAACATCTGGAAATGCAGTCCGATAAAAAAGGCATAAATCTGCATTTTAAAGAAGGGGCTGATTACCCTTTTAAAGTAAAAGCTGATCGGGAAAATATCCGTCAGGTTTTGATTAACTTAATTTCCAATAGCATTAAATACGGCAAACAGGGAGGGTACGTGAAAACCAGTCTTTATGATATGGATAAATACATTTTGGTTGAAATATCGGATGATGGAATTGGCATTGAAGAAAAACACCTTTCACGACTTTTTAATCGCTTTTATCGGGTTGAAAAAAGTAGATCGAGAGAAGAGGGAGGTACCGGATTGGGATTATCAATAGTAAAACATATTTTGGAAGCACACCACCAGACTATTCATGTTCGCAGTACTCCCGGATTGGGCTCTACCTTTGGATTTACATTGCAAAAAGGATAATCTTTTTTTGCCTTTCGGATTATATGTAGCTTATGGCTCGTCACTCACCTGCTGGCTGGAAATGTTTGCCCGGGCGCTTAATAATTCTACACTCCCCTCATTAAGCTGGTCGACCACCTTGTCTCTGACCGCATAAAATGCAGGTAGTTCAACACTATCCATGGGATCAGGGGGTGGAAAATTTAGATTAAGATGGTTGATCTGCCTTCCATTTTTCCAAAACCTAAAACAAACATGTGGGCCTGTTGCCAGACCGGTAGATCCGACATAACCAATAGTTTCACCTTGTCGGACCCGCACACCGGCGCGGATACCTTTTGCAAACCGCGACATATGTAAATATTGAGTTTGGTATACTTTGTCGTGACGGATTTTGACAAAATTTCCATTGCCCTTGGTGTATGAAGCCAGGATGATCGTTCCATCGGCTACCGCATATATCGGAGTACCATAAGGCGCTGCATAGTCAGTACCCAAATGAGGGATAGTCCTTCTTCTGATCGGATGAAATCTTCTGCGATTATAGCGGGAGGAAATCCGCGTAAACTGAACCGGAGCTTTGAGAAACCTCCTTAACATTGTTCTTCCCTCTAAGTCGTAGAAACCATGGTATTTTGAACTTTCATAATATATGGCGTAGTATGGTGTATTTAATGTATTAAAGTAAGCTCCGATTAACTTGCCTATTCCTACTGGTTTCCCGTCAATAATCTCTTTTTCAAAAATGGCTTTATAGGTATCTCCTTTATGCACATGATAAAAACTTACTACTCCTCCCAGGGCTTGTTCCATTTTTGAGATCAATTGATCTGTAACCCCGGTTTGTAACATGGCATCCCAAAGTGAGGAATTGATCGTTCCTTCGGCAAACTCCAAAACTTTTTCTACCGGTCTTTCGTGAACTTCAATGGTGACTGAATCTTTTAATCCATAGACGACATATCTGTATACGTTTGGTTCGTAGACCATATATTCAGGAACTTCACACGATTCGCCAAATACTAAAGCATAGTTTTTGCCCTCTCTTATTCTTTTAGTGCTTGCGACTTTTTCGCCATTGTGGATCACTTCCTCTGCTTTATTGGCAAGCTCAAAAATAGTCTGGTGGCTAATCCCGGCATTCGATAAAATTTCGGAAACAAATTGATTTCTTTTGATGACTCCTGAGTCAACCAGGAAAAAATCAAGGTCAAATCCGTATTTCATTATCTTTGGTTCCAAATGGGAAACTTCAAAAACTGGGTGTGAAGCACTACCTACAGGCTTAGTAGAGTTAATTTTGTATAAGGTAATCCAGGAAATGATAATTAATAATAGAACAATTCCTAAGGTCCAGAGCCAATTAATTCTTTTCACGTAACGATGTTTTGTTATGGTACAACATGGTGTTTGCCTGTTGCCTTTGTAACCAGGGCAATTTATTGCAAATCAGATTTTCATTTTACCTTTATCCTCAATTTGGCATGTAAAAATATAAATTCATAGCAATTCCGTCAAATATAAATAATTACAATTTAACGATATTTGTAATATTATGATTAAACCAGTTCAAACCCTAAATGTTAAATCCAGGATTTTGGATGTATCAAAACCTCTGGTGATGGGGATTCTAAACATTACCGAGAATTCATTTTTTGATGGTGGTAAATATCTGCAACAGGAAGCATTAACTGGCCGCATCAAAGAAATGATAACCGAACAAGTCGACATTATCGATATTGGTGCTATGTCATCCCGGCCTGGAGCCGGTGTGATATCCAAGGAAATAGAGTTGGATCGGATTTGCATGGGAATTGAGGCTGTCAGAGAAATTAGTGAAGAGGTAATCATAAGTGTAGATACCTGGCGAGCGGAAATAGCTGACAAAGCAATTTCCTTGGGTGCTGGTTTGATTAATGATATTAGCGCCGGATCCCTTGATCACCAATTACTCGAAACTATAGCAAGTCATCGTGTGCCTTTTGTTTTAATGCATATGCAAGGGAATCCGCAGAACATGCAGTTAAATCCAAGCTACGAGCATGTTGTAGAAGAGATATTGGATTTCTTCGTACATAAAATTGAAATTTTACACCAGTACGGAATCTATGACATCATTATAGATCCGGGATTTGGATTTGGAAAGACGATTGAACATAATTATCAAATTCTCAGGGATTTGCAGGCTTTTCAGTTTTTAGAATACCCTATACTAGTTGGTATCTCAAGAAAATCAATGATATACAAGCCTCTGGGTACTATACCTAGTGAGAGTCTGGCCGGAACGAGTGCGCTCCATTTTGTAGCACTACAAAACGGTGCACGCATTTTGAGAGTTCATGATGTGAAAGAAGTTAAACAAGTCATTGGAGTTTGGAATTGCTATCGCAGAAGGTAGCGGTATGCATATAACCATGAAACTAGATTCTAAAATTAATAATAAGTTAAACAAACAATTGCTCTCAATGAAAAATGGGTTAATTTCGTTGGCATAGTTATAATATGGAGCAGGAAGGGGTAAATAAAGTTAAAATGAAAAGATTATCCTGGTGGAAAAAAGGGATAATCATTCTGATCATTTTAACCATAGGGATGCCAGTGGGGCTGTCCGTCGCTCTCCAATTTCCAGCCGTTCAAATTTGGACCAAAAACAAGATTACGACCTACTTAAGTAAAAAGTTGAATGCCGATGTCTCGATGGAGCGCGTGGATTTGGATATATTTCAACATATATATTTAGATGGTGTACTGGTAAGATATCCAGATCAAGACACCTTGTTTAGGACTCAGAACCTTAAAGTAACTTTGAAAAGAGGATTGTTTTCCTTATTGAGAAAAAGGTTAAATATTAATACGGTCTGGCTTAATCATGCTCATACCTCTTTTACGATCGATGAAGTAGGAAGTTCCTGGACTAAACTGGTTCGTGGAATCGGAAAGCAACCAGCGGAAGAACTAACTACTCGCGATTCGGGTGTCGTGGATAATCCCGATCCGGTAATTTCCTCTGCTCCTTTCAATATTGAGATTGGGAAGGTATTAGCCTCCCATCTTCAAGTTAACATTCACAATAAATACAATGAGAGCAGGCAGGAATTTTCATTTCCTGATTTAGAGGTTGATTTTAAGGAGATCGATTTGGAAAATCAAGTAATTATATTTGATAAAATAAAAGTGGTACAACCGATTGTCGATGTTTCAAGATATGGTTTTGGGATGCAAGAAATTGAGGAGGAACCTACTTATGAGTTTGCCGATTTTGGAATAGATACGAATTTCCAAACTAGTGAACCAATGAGGTTTTTGGCAGATGAGGTGATATTGGTAAACGGACATTTTCTCGCAACAGATGAACGTTTTCCGGCAGCTCAATGGAGTGGATTGGATTATCGGAATTTAGATATTCATCACATCAATTTCAAAGCCCACAAAGTCGGATTGCAAAGATTGGATTTCAGCGGAAACCTGGAAAAATTAAGTGCTGAAACTACGGATGGATTTAGCATCAGACATTTGGCCTGTAACGATGTGGAAGTGACTTCAAATCACGTATTGCTTCCAGGGTTCACCCTATTGACGGATCACACTACATTTGAAGATTCACTGGAATTACAATACAATGAGTATTCCGATTGGTTGGATTTTGTTAACCGTATTCGGATAAATGGGAAGTTTGACAATGCGAAGATTGCCATTAAAGATATAACTTTGTTGGCTTCAGGACTTTCGCAAAAGAAATTTTTTAAAGACAATTTTCAAAAAGACATCATTCTCTCCGGCCATATTCACGGTAGGATTAATCGATTGATTGCCGATGACCTACGGGTAAAGATTGGAAACCAGTTATTTCTAAGCGGTAATTTTGGATCAAGAGATTTGACCTATCCCAATGAAACCTTGTTGAACATTGAGATATCTGAGTTGCAAAGCACGATGAGTTCGATTCGACTTTTATTTCCGGATATCAATTTTTCAAATGAATTTAACAAATTGGGAGCGCTGGCCTTTGAAGGGCGATTTGATGGGTATCTTCAGGACTTTGTTGCCTATGGGAATTTGAATACCAACTTAGGAAGAGCTGAAGTAGATATGCGTCTTAATGCGGTCTCCGGTTCCGATCTGGCAGAATATTCCGGGTTGATGAAATTAATTGATTTTGACTTAGGTAAATGGCTGGAAAACCCAAGTTTGAAGACCATTACGATGTCTGCGGAGGTTAAAAATGGTCGCGGGTTAAGTAAAGAGACCCTGGACGTGGATGTCAATGCGAATATTGAAACCTTAAGTTTTATGGAATACACCTATCAGAATGCCGTCTTAAATGGAC
Source organism: Saprospiraceae bacterium (assembly GCA_965223405.1). GTDB lineage: Bacteria > Bacteroidota > Bacteroidia > Chitinophagales > Saprospiraceae > CBDCWO01. The sequence goes on along the minus strand of CBDCWO010000006.1, from coordinate 6,757,818 downwards.
GTGTGCAACGCAATCTGTTTGATGGTGATTTTTCAATAGCAGATCAAAATATTGATTTATCGTTCAAGGGTATCGTCGACTTTTCATCAGATATTCCGAACCTTGACTTTCAAGCCAATATTGAAAAGATGGCAACCAAGTATTTGAACCTAACTGATAAGGATTTGGTTTTCTCCGGTCAGGTTGGATTGAACATCGACGATATTGACTTAAACCGCTTTGTAGGTCATGGGAGTCTGCGTAATTTGTTGGTAGAAGAGATAAATTCCAATTTCTATTCCATTCAGAATGTAGACTTTTCGGCCGCTGAGCAAAATGATAAGACCAGGGAGATTGTGGTATCTTCTGACCTGGCAAACGCTAATTTAAAGGGGAAATATGAACTAACTACTCTGTTGCCATTATTGAAGGCTACTTTTGCGAAAAACTACCCGGAAATTGGTGCAGAACTGAATTGGGATACCATATCTGTAAGCCAAGCACAAGCCTCAAACTTTACTTTTAATGCAAACGTAGCGGATTCAAAAGATTGGTTGCATTTGTTTGGAATTCCGGTTAATAATCTAACGAATGCCTCTATTAATGCTTCTTTTGACAGTCAATTGGAATATTTTAATTCCGTAGCAGTTATTCCTAATGTTCAATACGACAACTCGGTATTTAATGATATTAAAGTAGAATGGTCCGGCGAAAAGAAGATTTCAAAATTTGATATTAACCTGGGAGAATCCGATTTAAATGCCAAGATCCCTTTGCAGCAAATTCAACTCTCTGGAATAATTCAGGATAAATTGATTGATTTTAATCTGGCCAGTTCCGATTTCTTAACCTTATTCAATTCGATTGATTTGGATGGACAAGTGGAAATCATTGATACGGGATTTTTGTTTAGGGTCAACCCCTCTGATTTATTTCTATTTGGAAACCAATGGATTATTCATCCGGACAACCAATTGTTTATCAATAAGAATCGTTTCATATTTCAAGACTTCAATTTACGTCACCAGAGAGAGCTGATTACCTTGGAAGAATATAATGAACAAGGTTTGAAAGCAACACTTGATAATTTTGAATTAGGTTGGATAGACTCTATTTGGAATTATGAAAGGTTAAATTTTAGTGGAGCAGCAGATATCCAGTTTTCAACAGAGAAATTGATCGGACTTAAAGAACTAAATGTTAAAATATTGTGCGACCACCTGTACATCAATGAAGATGACTTTGGAGAATTAATGGCCTCATTAGGCAGAGATGATAAAGCCAATCCTATGGCTGCTTCCATCAAAATTGAAAACGACTTTAGCCGGTTGACAGGTAATGGTTTTGTTTATCCTAAAGATAATTTTCGAAATCAAACAGAATTGGATCTAACTTTTGAATTACTGCGCTATCCTGTATCTATCGCAGAGTATTTTCTAAGTCCTGGTGTCAAGGAAACAGAAGGTGAGCTCTCAGGGTCCGCTACCTTATTTGGACCGATGGATAATCTTGCCTTGAATGGAAAGATGAAAGTGATGAACGGTAAAACTACGGTTTCGTACCTCGGGACATCCTATTATTTTCATGATCAGGATATTGATATTAGAAATAACATATTTGATTTCAGCAAAGTAAAAATCACTGACTTTCAAGGTAACAGAGCGAATATAACCGGGGGTATATACCATGACTATTTCAAAAATTTTCGTCTCAATGTTGGTATTGCATCTCCTAAGTTAATCGCACTAAATACCACCAAGCGGGATAATAACATCTATTACGGTTTTGGAATAGGAAGAGTCAATTGTAATTTTTCAGGACCATTTAAACGGATTGATATTCTGGTGGACGCTCAGACCTCCTCCGGAAGCAAATTGGCTATTCCAATTAATACCAGTACCAACACCTCCATTGATGACTTTATAACGTTTACCACATTTGATTCTACCGGAAAAAACAGGTTGGTATCCCCTGATGTCAATCAAAATGGACTGGATGTTAAGATGGACCTAAGGATTACACCCGATGCGGAGATAAGTATCATTTTTGATGAATTTTCCGGTGATATCCTTAAAGCTTCCGGCCGGGGAGACATAACCATTGAAGCGGCCCGGACAGGAAATCTTGAGATGCGAGGATTGTATGAGATCGTACAGGGAGATTATTTGTTTACTCTGTTGAATGTAATTTATAAACCCTTCGAACTGAAAAAAGGAGGGACTATCCGTTGGTCCGGAGATCCTTACAATGCTGAAATCAATGTCTCCGCCGAGTACAAAGGGTTGAGCGCATCACTGGCCAGCTTTCTGGAAGAGTACCGGAATCAAGTTCAAAACAGTGTAAATGTGCGAACTCCGGTACGGCTTAGCATGGACCTTACCGGCGATTTGTTAAGCCCTGATATTGCTTTTGATATTTCCTTCCCACAGTTGACAGGAGAATTAAAGAACTATGCAGAGAATAAGCTTTCGCTTTTAAAATCTGATCCAAATGCACTCAATCAACAGGTTTTAGGCCTGATTGTTTCAGGAACTTTTATTCCTACCAATACAACTGCTCTGAGCAATCAGTTTATTAGTAATTCCGGAGCCAATACCATAAGCCAGTTTTTATCCAACCAACTTTCGTTATGGGTTACAGACTTAATTTCGGAAGCGGTTGCAGATTATGGCTTTATATCCGGGATAGATTTTGATTTTGGTTGGAATCTTTATCCGGAATTATCGGCCAGCCCTGATAATTTGGCAACCGCCGGTAGCGAAATTAACCTCAAGTTTAATAATCGCCTCTTTGACGATCGCCTGGCAGTCGGAGTAGGAGCTAATGTGGTCAATAATTCTCCCCTGCAACAAGGATCTTATGTGACAAGTGACTTAAATATTGAATATTTTTTGACCGAGGATAGACGATTAAAAGTCCGTTTTTATCAAAGACCGGAAGAATCTATTGAAGGTCGTAAGACCAAATTTGGCCTCGGATTGATTTTTAGGAAGGAATTTGACCGCATAACCAAACAAAAAGAAATGGATTTGAACCCGGAAACTAAGGATGTTTCTTCTAACCGGTAATTTTTAGCAGAAAACCATGTGTTCAATTACCAAATCCACAAATGACTTTGCTTTGGGTCGACTGATATCTCATTTGTGATCTCTGTTGACTGAGCTCTATCTTCTCATCACACCCACACTCACACCCAACTCACACCCACACCCACACTCACTCCCACACAGTCTCAATACTCTATACTCACTACTCACTACTCAATACTCCATTTCCCGGAACGCTGTATTAAAAGAAAATCCATTATGACCAAAGCAGCCATAGCTTCAACAATCGGAACCGCGCGGGGTACCACACAGGGATCATGTCTTCCCTTTCCGGAAACCTGAGTCGGATTTCCGTTTTTGTCAATGGATTCTTGTTGGGCTACAATCGTTGCCACTGGTTTAAATGCACACCGAAAATAAATATCCATTCCATTGCTGATGCCACCTTGAATTCCCCCGCTGTAGTTGGTGTGAGTAACTACCTCATTACCTTCTTTTTTGAATAGGTCGTTGTGCTCGCTTCCGCGCATTGAGACCCCGTCAAAACCCGAACCGTAATCAAAACCCTTACACGCATTGATAGAAAGCATCGCCTGACCAAGTACCGCATGGAGCTTTTCAAACGCAGGTTCTCCCAAACCGGCAGGACATCCGGTAATGACAGCCTTTACCACTCCTCCGATCGTGTCTCCATCTTTCCTGATTTGTCGGATAAGCTTCTCCATTTTATTCGCCGTATCCGGATCAGGACATCTTACCGGATTTGTTTCCGTTAAATAAAGATCCAACTCATGCAATGGGATATCTAAGGTAATGGATCCTAATTGACTTACGTACGCTTGGACCTTGATATCCATCGATGCCAAATATTGCTTGGCCAAAGCACCGGCTGCAACCCGGGCTGCAGTCTCTCGTGCTGATGATCTTCCACCCCCACGATAATCTCTTATTCCATACTTAGCATGATAGGTGTAATCGGCATGTGAGGGTCTGAACTTCTCTTTTATATGATCATAGTCCTTAGATTTGGCATCTTGATTCTTTATGATCATACCAATGGGGGTGCCAGTGGTTTTACCCTCGAAAATTCCGGATAATATCTCGACATGATCGGGCTCTGATCGCTGCGTTACTATGGATGATTGCCCTGGTCTTCTACGAGCCATCTCATGATTGATATTGTCCAGATCTACAGGAAATCCAGCAGGACAACCATCTATGATCAGGCCTATCGCCGGGCCATGAGATTCACCAAAAGTGGTTACTTTAAATATTTTCCCAAAAGTATTTCCTGACATGTAACCAATAATTTTTTCAAAGGTAATGAATCATAGTTAGCTTTTTATTCTTAAATACGGCAATCTATTTATTCACTTGAAGTGAACATCTCGGTATGCGGTTAATTTATATATTGTGAATCTGTTGCAAAATTTGTTTCATGAAAAATTTTGGAATTCCCGATCAATTCATTGAGAAAATAGAATTTGACAAAATTCTCGATAAAGTGTGCGGCTTTTGCCTTACTGAAATGGCTCGACAAGTTCTTTTAGAACGCAAGCCAATGGTAAAAAGAGCACAAATCGAGGAAGATATATCCCTCTTGGGTGAATTCATGCAAAGCAGAATAGAAGATGAATCTATTCCAATAGGTCCTTTTCAGAGCATCGACCTTTCTCTTGAGAGATTGAAAATTGAAAATGCGCCATTGACCGAAGAGCAACTATTCGGAATTAAAGGCCAATTGGGATGGATGGAACAGTTAGCTCAATATTTTGGAGATAACCTAAGTGTAAAATATCCCTCTTTGTCACAGATTTGGCTGAATACTACGTACAACTCACAATTATACATTGAGATAGATCACATCATGGATGAGCGTGGCGCCATTCGAAATAATGCATCCCCGGAATTGGTCCGAATCTCCAAGTCAATACTAAAAGAAGAAAGGAAATTGGACCAAACGTTTCAAAGACTGATTGGTTCGTATCGCAAAAATAGATGGTTGAGTGAACAAGGGGAAAGTGTAAGAAATGGACGCCGGGTGTTTTCAATTTCTTCGGAACATAAGCGAAAGGTTAAAGGAATTATTCATGATGATTCGGCTACCGGTAAAACCTCTTACATCGAACCTGAAGAAATAATCATCATCAATAATCAAATAATCGACTTACATTCTGAACGAAAAAAGGAGGTATATCGGATTCTGAAGGAGATTTCTGCAAGGTGTAGAAATTCGCGATCCGATCTAGCTGAATATCAGCAAGTATTGATCAGTTTTGATCAGCTGAGAGCCCGGGTCTTGTTTGGTGAATTGATCAATGGAGTATTACCAAAAATTGGTGATAAACCGGGAATTAATATTCGACGGGCTTATCACCCGCTTTTATGGTTGAAAAATAAGGAATCCGGTGAAAGTACAATTCCTTTAGACGTTAGATTGAAGGGTAATTATCGAATACTATTGTTGAGTGGTCCTAATGCAGGTGGAAAATCTGTAGCACTAAAGACTATTGGATTACTTCAATATATGATCCAATGGGGTCTGCCGGTACCGGTCCATGAGGATTCTGAATTTGGACTTTTTGACCGAATATGTGTAGACATAGGAGATCAACAGTCGATTGAGGATGACCTGAGCACCTATAGTTCTCGACTCAAACTAATGAATGCGATCCTTCAAATAGCAAATGAAAAAACACTTATCTTGATTGATGAATTTGGCTCGGGAACAGATCCGGAAATAGGTGGTGCAATCGCCGCTTCGATTATGAAGCGATTTGATCAACTTAAAGTGTTTGGGGTAATTACTACCCACTACGGCAATTTGAAAATGTTAGCCAACAAGCTCCCCCATGTGGTCAATGGAGCGATGTTGTTTGATCAACAATCTATGAAACCGATGTTTGTCTTAAGAGTTGGAAAACCGGGAAGTTCTTTTGCCCTCGAGATAGCCCAAAAATGCGGATTACCCGGTAAGATGCTCAAAGATGCAAAAGCTCATATGGGCAAACAAGTATATCATGTAGACCGTTTGCTTAATGAGCTTGAGACCGAAAAGGAGCAACTGAGTAAAAAATTAAGAACCAATCGGGAAAAAGCCTCCAAATTAGAGCAACTAATACGCAATTACGACCGGATGAATTTGGATCTGGAAGTAAAAAGGAAAAAGTTGAAATTGGAGATAAAACAAAAGGCACAAACTGATATCTATCAGGATCGTAAGCAAATCGAATCTCTTATTCATGAATTAAGGCAAGAGAAAAATCTTGCAAAAGCTCAAGAAAAATTAAAAGAACTGGAGGTCAAACAGGAAAATTTGAAAAAGGAGGTTAAAGAATTGGACCACTTTGTCTATGAAGAAAATAGCCATCCTAAAAAACCGATCGAGATCAACGATTTTGTCAAGCACAAAAAAAGTGATTGGATCGGTAAAGTGATAAGCTTTGATCGTCGTAATGCGGTGTTGGAAGTTGGTGATATCCGGGTTACGGTACCTGTGAAAGAACTGCTACATGCCAGAGAACCTCTGCCTATCCGGCCCGGTAAAAGCGTGGCTACTCGACTGAAGCAATCTCCCTTCGATTTCAATTCTCAACTGGATATTCGAGGGTTAAAGGCGGAAGAAGCGGTACGTGTGGTAGAGAACTTTATCGACAAAGCCATGATTGCCAACGTACGAATGATTAAGATTCTACACGGCAAAGGGAGTGGAGCTTTGAGGAAATTGGTCATTGAAAAACTTAAAGAGTATCCTTCAGTAGAAAAAGTGTATCATCCGGATCCAAGTGACGGAGGAGATGGACTGACGTTGGCGCAGTTCTCTTATGCAATAAAACGCTAATCTCATCTTGCGTCCCTCCCTAATAGACAGTACCTGGTATTGCCCTCCATGGATAATTTATTAGTTTTACGAGCAATGGATGACCTCTATATGCTATTAATGAATATGGCTTGTAAATAATTTCCAATTAGTTCCTGGTTGAATCGCGAAGGATAAAACACATCAATGATTTGACCATTTGGATTTACTCGGAAAAAGAATGCGTCATTGGCGGCAGTTTGGAACCTGCCAGATGCTGTCGTGTAGAACTTAGGACAATTGAAGATCGAAGTGCTAAGTACATATTTTCGCGGATTATCTGTTTCGTAAAGTACATTTACCAATTTCCTTAGCGAATCAGGTAATGCATTGATAAAATTACTGGCATTGACTACACAATCTTCACAGTTCTGGTCCCGATAATAAAAAAATAAATTGGGTGGAGAAATATCCATGTTCGAGACTGAAATGGTGTCTCGAAGTTGCAGATCACCCACATATAAATAGGCTAATTTAGACCTATTCACGGCCAGACGTTCATAATAATTTTGAATTTGTTCTAGTTGAGAAGAATTTTCAAGCATTACAGATTGGAGATATTGGTGTGAGTGATAACTTTTCACACAAATGAGAAGCAAAAGCCCAAAACTGATAATCCAGATGATGTCCCACTTTTTCATAAGAGAATAACCTATTGATTATGGTGAAAAAAACAATAGCGTCGGATTGTCGATAGTCCGGTGAGAAAAAGATTTGATATCAGTAGACATACCATATGTTGGTCCTTTATCATAAGTATGCAGATCAACTAATGTTGCCTCAGTAGATTCGATAGGTATTGCAAGAAATTTGTTATCGATTTTCGAAAATTTTCTATTGAGTTGATATACATGATCATCAATATATAAACCAAAAGTATTTACTATTTCATGAGTGCTTTTATCATATATAACTAAATTGCCCCTAGGAGTAAATGGGTAATAATGAAATTTTATAATATACTTATTTTGCAATTCATAGAATAATAGGCTCCTTACTCTCTTGTTATCAAAAAAAAGTTGTCCTGCTTCCATACCTGAAAGTAGATTAACTTCATTTTCACTGTAAGTCAATTTCCCATAATCTGGATAAATTAAAGGAGTTATTGTATGATCAATTGTATTAATTAAATAAATAGGACCGGCACCATATGTGAAAAAATATTTATTCATTTCTGAAGAAGTAGAAATGCCATTAGATCTTAAATCATTTTGTATTCCAAACTGGTTGATCTTAACAGCACTATTAAGGATATTAAAACTGCTATCGGTAAGATTTATATAGTCATTCCCCGGCATTCGATAATTCGAAGATTGCAAGATGAACTTATTGGGATTGATCACTTCAATAGATGCAAATCGTTTATTTTCAGGACAAGGTTTTTCATAAAGAAAGTTACCATTTAAATCAAATAGCATTAGCTTCTGCTGAATTACATCAAGAACATATAAATATTGATTAAATATGTCAAAATCTGATATTTGTAAGTACTCACCATATCCTTTACCCTTGCGATCTATTCGCGAAAAAAACTCTCCCTCTTGTGAAAATGAAATAATTGAATTTCGTTTGTCATCTAATATCCAAATTTTATCATCTTCTTTTTTAATAAATTCAATATGCTCAATCAAAGCCTCTTGGGTAGACTCTAGTTTGAGAAAAAAGAAGTTGGAAGGTTTAATAAATGAAACCGTATCATTAATGTTGATTTTAATTTTCTGACCAGTATTGTCTCCAAAATTATTTGATTCAGATAAACAGGAATATATAGTGAAAAGTAAAATATATGAACAAAACCAATGAATACGATACATAACCTACTAATTTTATAACTTAACTTAATAAAGGTGGAACATTATTCCACCTTTATAAGCCAATACTTACCATTTTAAGAAACAAACATCACTTACTGGCAATCTGATGGGCATCCAGAACACCAGTAGTTGTAATTACAATCAATCCAACACATTCCCCAACTGGTGGAACATGCCGAGTAACAATTTCCTGTCTCATTAAATTCATGTTCTCCATCTGACCAAACTCCTGAAGATGGAGCACAAAGAACTGCTTGAGCCTCCGATACCCCCAATTGCCGGTTAAGCATCATAGCCATACCGAAAACTAAAATTAGCGAAAATACTTTCAAAAAATTTTTCATAAGATAGTAATTTTGTAGATTAATAAATGCTTTTAAATATGTTCATGAGGACCTTCTAATGTTTTAGAAGCATCTATAGCACCAATTGTCAAGAAAACAATTGGAATCAAGGAATCAATTGGAAACAAAAAGGTTGCATGGACATGTGGATAATATAGTCAGTGGACAATATGTTTCACTTTGTATGTTCAAGACACCTCATTGATATGTTCTGTAACAAAATTACACACACACACACACACTTTGTCAATAGATGGATTGTTAAAGCCAAATGATTTTGGTCATTCCTCGTAAAAAACTTCTGATTTCATAATACTAAGGGTAAACTCATCAGTCCTTGACAATTAAATGGGGCTCCTGACTACTAGCTTTGGTTCCTTCGGTCACAAAACTTAAAAGACAATTCTACCTCCTCATGCTTGCTTGAGGCCCAAATTGCCCTGACTTAATTATCAATTTATTAAGATTTGAGCCATTTGAGCCTTTAGCGAAATCAGGTATCATATATAATTTTTTGAAAACTTAGTCAAAATATATTTGTAACCATTGCGTGGTAGTAAAAACTTGCTTAGAGACAAGTTGTAATTGTAGAGATAGCCACAAGCGAGGGCAAAATACCTAATGAGCATAAACGCTCAAAGCGTAAATCGCAAAAGAACCCAACCAATGCCCTCCTTCATAATGATCGGCAACCAGATTTGGAAGTGAGTAGTTGATATGCTCGTTGGAGATTTGGATTAGGTGCTCGTATTCCGGGTACTGGTGGGCCAGCCCGTACAAAACCCAGGCGCGACTAAAATTAAGTCCATCCAAATGCACCAGTTTGCCATCCTGACGATCCGATACTCTGGCTACCTGAAGGCTAAAGTCGAGCTCCTTCATTTGAGGTGCAAATTGATTCATCCAACTTCCAAATTCAAGCTCATCCAATACCCTTCTCATCAAATCTATTTCCTCTAAACAGGGAGATAAAAAATCAAATCCACTGGGTTCCCAATTTAAAGGACATTCAGAATCCGAAAAATAGAATTCCCAGGCCTTGGATTCGATGATTTTCTTTAAAGAATCATGCCTTATCGTAGTAGCATAGTCCCAGGCAAAGGTTAAACCAAATGCGGTATTGGTGTGCTCACCTACGCGGATGGGATACAATAGTTTAGGAAGGAACTCGATGTATCGCTGACAAATCAGGTCAATTAAGGGTTGCAGGTTTCTTGTTAATACGTCGCCCAGTGGGTCGTCCCAGGTATGTAATTCTTCAGCGAGTTTGAGTAACCAGGCCCACCCATAGGTTCTTTCGAATGATTTGTTGTATGGTTCCTGAAAGTAGTCGACTTCAGCAATGATATTGGTATTTGTAATATTTTCTGCCAGTCTGGTTTTTATTATTTCTGCCTTGTGAAGATTCGGAAAATCCTTGAGTAACTTTACCAAAGACCAATGACCATGGACTGCTGAATGCCAGTCGAAACAACCATAAAAAGCCGGATGCAGGATATGAGGTTCCTGAAGATTTTCCGGTCCTGCTAAGGTTTGATTGAGTTTGTTGGGATATTCATGTTGTATGCAAGCCAAAGGTAGTTCTGACAACTTATTGGCTTCGTCTAACGAAAGACTGATCGGTTCAGCGAATCGGTTATTTTTGGTTTGCTTAATGCTCATTGACTTTGTCCCAGGATTCTTTTGGTCTTGACATGCGACAATAAAGAGGTAGATGAAAATTAGATAAAAAGGACGCATATGCTAAAATAATGCACTTCAATGACAATCCTAAGATTCGTAAAAATAATAACTTGACCACATAGAAGCCAAGAAGCCAGACACTGACCCACATGCACTGTTCACTGGTGAGTCTACTCCGAAAACTCTGCAAATCCAAAAATGATTCTTTTGGCGATATTTTCATTTTTTTCAATTAGCTGATACTCAGGCAATCAACGAATCTCAAAAAATAAAAATCTCATCCAAAATAATTCATTTTATGAAAATTGACAGTTTTCAGAGTGGACTCACTGGTTACGGATGAACAAGACTCTCGAAAGGAGTGAGTATGGTACTGACGAACTTCGCTGTCAGCATTTGGTACTGAGATTGTGTGAGTGAGGCATCCAAAAGAACATAATTGCACAAAACGGCTTTTGATCATTGGCTATTTGCTTATTTCGGTTTCAGCTTTTCAAACCAAATATTACCGTCATTCTGAACAGGATGCTTTAACTGACTGGTTTAGGATCTCAACATAAGGATACAATTCGACACGATATTTACCAACAAGGTCAACACTGTTGGATACTTTCGCCAATCACCGATTACCCCTCGCCGTACACCGATCACCTAAGACTAATTACCGACGCTCTTGACTAACAATTAAAAATTTGCTAAAACCTTCGGTAGAATCTTATTGAGGAACAAAAACTCCTTAGATTCCAAATCTTCCCAGTACTACTTCCCAGCTCTTTCTCTCTTGCTTCAATGCCGCTAATTTTTCCTTTAAGGCATGATCTATCAGTTCTTTGTCAATTTCAATTCTGGTTTTGGTAGCATAAAGACCCACTTCCTGCTGGTGCTTCAGCGCATTTCTCTTAACACTGCTCAACACACCTGTTTTTTCCAGATGATTCATTGCATATTCGTGTTCGTGTTCGTGAAGTAGAAAATCATATGGGCTTCGATACGAGATTAGTTTAACTAGTATAGGAGCGGTTTCAATAGCGATAAACAGGAGTACAATAAAGATATTGGTCCAGTATATGGCATTGCTTTGCCGGGTCAAACGGTGCAGAGCTTCCATGCGGGCAGCTATCCCTCCATATGCAGTTCTATTAAGAGAAGAAATATCCTTTTCAATATTTGCTCTAGCCTCAAGGATAGAGGTTTCATGCGCTTCAATTTTTGGAAAGTTGGATGCGATTATATCCTCCAATTCCAATTGGGCTTGGTCGGCATCGGCTTTCTTAGCTTTATAAATAGGGCCCAAATTACGTTGCTTGGAACCTCCAGTACCATCCGCTTCTTGCTGTGCAATTAAAGCAAGATGGTCGCGCTGAATGGTCTTATCCGCAATTTCTTGTTTTAAAACTTGAATCTGCTCTTCGGCATAACTGATTTGAGGTCGGTAACGACCTTTGATGGTATCCTCCTGACCTTTGAACACCTCTTGCTCCATAATTAAGAGTTCGGCGTTAATTTCTTTGGCAAATATCTTTAGTTCCAGCGGTTTTGAAATGACTAAAGCCAGCAATATGGCCAACCCCAACCTCGGTAGTGCAACTAGAAAATCACGACCAAAGGATCCCTGACTTTTCATGCTACTCACGATATAGCGATCGAGGTTGAAAATCATCATTCCCCAGATTAATCCAAATCCAAGGGCAATCCATGTATTATCAAATATGGTAAACAACGCATACCCTGAAGATATGAATGCTAGTACACCGGTAAAAAATACAGTGGCACCAATGCCCACATACTTGTTTACATCGGATTTACAATTTTGTAATATTTCCAAATCTATTCCAGAACAGAAAAGAAAGAATTGCTTGATTCGAGACATCTGATAGGTTTTATTGTATGAATGAAAAAGGTCAAGATCAAGCTTATCTGCATTTGTTTTGAAAACTCTTCGATAAAAACAACAAACGATTAGACCGGAGTGTCTATTGTATGATCCAATCCCGACATTTTAATAAGTGCTGATCATTAGATTAGAGATTGAATCCTAATTATTGGATTCGGTTATTGGTTTTCGTTTACAAATTTCTGTAAAGCGAGGTAAGTTTCATACATGGGAAGTCCCATCACATTAGTATAGGATCCTTCGATCTGCTTTACCTTGCAATATCCTATCCACTCCTGGATACCATATGAACCGGCTTTGTCAAACGGATTAAAATGCTCAATATAAAAGGATATTTCGTCAGGTGAAATTGGACCAAAAGTTACTTTGGTTTCTACCGCCCACAAGTCTTCATAGGTTGCATTTTTTAAACAGACACCGGTAATTACTCGGTGGGTTTGGTTGGATAAACTCCTTAACATTTCAGCAGCATCTTTAGGAGAAGCGGGCTTCTCCAAAATAATTCCATTGATAATCACGATGCTGTCAGCAGCAAGGATCAAGTGACTATTTCCAAGGTGCGGCATAGCATAATCTGCCTTTCGCTTGGCTAAATAAGGCGCAACGCGGCCCAGGGGTAGGCTGGGGGGATAGTCTTCAGGCCAATCGTAAGTGATTGACTCAAAATTTAATTGGGCTTCCTGAAGTAAAAATTTCCTTCTGGGTGATTCTGATGCCAGACCGATTTTGAGATCTTTAAGTTTATCCATTATTGTTACCAGGTTATCCATAAAATATTTAGTAATCCGAGTATCATTGCCCATTTAATCGACTGCTGACCTGCCTTGAATTGGTCATTTTGCACGGACTTCATTGCTCGCAATGTAAAAGGGATCAGCAAAATAATAAAAACCAATCCCTTCCAAATCGCCAGATTTATTCCTATGATGCCGGCCACTCCGATAATCAGTAATATATTAACCAGTGCAATATATTTTACCAGGGGCTTTACTTTCTGGGCACCCAACCTTACCGCCAAGGTTTGACATCCTGTTTGACGATCCCCCGGCAAATCTTCCAGATCTTTAACCATTTCACGCCAGAATGTGGTTGTAAAAGCAAATAGTGCGTAGAGTAAAAGGTAAGAAACCGGATGAACGAAAAGCTGAATGCGAATGACTTCAAACCAATATAGAATATCCGGAACAACTATTACCAATGGTACCAAACCGCATAAAACGGCAATGATGAAATTTCCCCAGAATGGTTTACACTGTAAAGCGCTGGAATAGAGATATAACAGAACTGCCACTATCAAGTAATAGATAACAAAAATATATATTCCATAATACCAGCATACCAGGATCATGATCATACCTCCCAGTCCGGTGATGCCAAAGTAGAGTTGCCTGGCCAACTTTTCACTTATAGTTCCATCGTTGATTCGATTCTTAACCTGATTTACGGAATCCGGATGTCGATCAAAAATATCATTGATTACATACCCCCCGGAGGTAATTAGGATGAGTGCGACAGTAATGAAAACAAAAGTCCAATCATTGATAAACAGTTCATTCGTATCTGGAATAAATCGTCTGAGGATACTTAAATAAAGCAGTATCAAAGTAATCCCAGCAATGGCAAGATTTCGTACCCGGAATATGGAAAGACTTTGGATGTTATTTAATTTTATCTTACAATATAACCTATTTCGCTATCCCCAAAACTGCTATTCAATACGCGCGCTCAAACCTATTGATTATCACGCCATTCGTATACCCATTTTGCTTGAATTTGCTCTAAATGACCTTCGGAGCAATCTTCACGTTTTCCGGAGAAACCAGGAATTTCTAAAACCCATTCGATCAAGTCGGTAAAGCGGATCCGGTAAATTTTGCGTTCGTCAAATTCATTACCAAAATGCTCATATAATTTGATGGCAATATCTTCATGATCTGGCCAATCAATTGGTAAATCTTCAATGTCTTTGAAATTCATCTGGGATATTTTAAAATTTTGATACGATTAGGATTATTATAGTATTTGCTTTCATTCGGATCTTAGTGTTCATGCCCAATTATTTGAGATTGATCCGGGATTTCCACCACTATTTCGGCATCTTCATCCAATATAACACATTGACATCCCAGCCTGGATTCCAACCGCGGATTAATAGCCCGATCAATAAAGTCTTCTTCGCGGTCCGTGATTTCTTCCAATTCATCCTCACCCTCCAATATATATACATGACAAGTGGAGCAAGCACAAACCCCTCCGCAATTGTGATTTAAATGAATATCATGATCTTCAGAAATTTCCAGTATTGAATATCCTTTCTCCGCATCATCCACGATCTTTTCAGGGATATCCTTGTCCTCAAATTTAAAAGTAATTCGCGCCATACATGTTTTAATACTTCATCCAATTAACACCTCTTTTTTCAAAAGGTTTCAAACACTTTAACAATATTTCTTTTTAAAATTAGACGACTTTTTTTGGATCATCGTTTAAAATAAGTGAAATTGAATAAATTTCATTGTTTCTATTTTTATGAAAGATTCAATACACACTTTGACTACAAGAAATTACAAATTCAAAGAGCTTAAGATCTATTGTTCCACTGAATGGCTTGCCGATAACAAAAAAAAATACCGGCAGGTCTATGACCGGTGGGAAACCACATTTATCTATGCTGAGCTATCCATTTTCAACAAAAAGTTTGATATCGAAAATTGGGAAGCCAATGTTTTATTGAAATGCTATTCGATCCATAGAGGTAAAAAAGAAGTGTGTAAGTTGCAATTTAGTCGCAAGATCAATAAATATGACCATATTGTGTATATCCGCGAGGGATGGGGCAACAAAAAACCAGGAGCATTCTGGAAAAAGGGGTCATACTATTGGGAAGCATGGATCGATGGTGAAAATGTAGGTAAAAAGTATTTTTATGTAGAGGACACCGGATATGCATTTGATTTTGATTCGATTCCTTATCTAAAATTGACTTCATTGCGATTGTATGAGGGGCCACACGATGATACCTTTGAAGACGATCGCATCTACTATCGGACCTTCAATGGAGAAGAAACCAGATATATTTATGCCGAGGCAACCTTTGACAACTTATTTCCACAACAGAATTGGCAGTGCGAGTTGTTTTTCAAATTTTTTAATGAAGCGAGAGAATTGAAGGGACAAATAGTCAGATTACATGGGATCAATAAAGAAAGTTCCAATTTTATGGTAACTGCAGGATGGGGATCAAATATGAAAAACTCGTGGCGACATGGTAAATATACTATAGATTTGATATTTATGGATTATCTGCTGGCTAGTGTGCCTTTTGAAATTGCCTATGATTTTGAAGAAGGAGTCCCCCCTGTATTTCTTCCATATCAGCAGGCTCCGATAATCCTTGAGCCTGATGATACGATCAACTTATCTTTCTCCGAAGTTATGGCTCGACTTGAGTCCTTGATTGGACTTGAAGAGATCAAGCAACAAGTTAAAAATCATGCTCAATATATTCAGTTCGTGCAATTGAGAAAAGAGAAGGGATTCACCGAAAAAGATGAGATTAATGTGCATTCGGCTTTTTTGGGAAATCCGGGAACCGGCAAAACGACAGTTGCCAAGATGATGGGAATTCTTTACAAAAAAATGGGCCTTCTTTCGAAAGGGCATATTCATGAAGTGGATCGGGTGGATCTGGTAGGGGAATATATTGGCCAGACAGCGCCAAAAGTAAAAGAGGCGATCGAAAAAGCCAGAGGAGGTGTACTATTTATTGACGAGGCATATTCTTTGGCTCGCTCCAATGACGATTCCAAGGACTTTGGCCGGGAGGTGATTGAGCTATTGGTCAAAGAAATGAGTGATGGACCTGGAGACCTAGCAGTTATTGTGGCAGGTTACCCTAAAGAAATGAAACATTTCATTAACTCCAATCCTGGATTAAAATCGCGATTCAAGATCCAATTGGAATTTCCGGATTACCTACCGCAGGAATTATCTCAAATTGCCGAGTATGCTTGCCAGGAGAAGGAAGTGATCTTATCTCCGGATGCAAAAAGTGCCATCGACAAACTCATCACGGAAGCCTATCGCAATCGAGATCATTCTTTTGGAAATGCCCGGTGGGTGAATGACTTAATCGATAAAGCAAAGCTTAATTTGGCTCTGCGAGTCATGCAAGAAGATCAACCTGACACGTTCGATAATGAAAGTTTGTCCATCTTGATTTTGGATGATGTAGAAAAAATTAAAGAATCATTCGCCAAGCCTAAGCCTAAAATTCCCATTGACGAGGCTTTGTTGACAACTTCTTTGGAAGAACTTAATGCATTGATTGGACTGGAACAGGTAAAAAAAGAGATCAGACAATTAGTCGATATTGTCCGCTATTATCAGGAATATGATAAAGATGTATTAAACAGCTTCTTTTTGCATACGGTATTTGTAGGCAATCCGGGTACTGGAAAAACCACAGTTGCACGGATTTTGACACATTTGTATAAATCTCTGGGGATACTAGAACGGGGACACATGGTAGAAACTGACCGGCAAGGGTTAATTGCTGGATACGTCGGACAAACAGCTATTAAGACAGCAGCTAAAATCGATGAAGCTATGGGAGGTGTGTTATTTATCGATGAAGCCTATTCGCTTACTCAACATCACTCTCATCACGATTATGGAGCTGAAGCGATCCAGACGCTATTGAAAAGAATGGAAGATCACCGCGGCGAATTTTTTGTATTTGCCGCAGGATATCCTGAAAATATGGAATCTTTCCTGAAGGCAAATCCTGGGTTGAGCTCTCGTTTTGATCGAATTTTAAGATTCGATGATTACACCCCCCAAGACTTGTTGGCGATCGCGATTAAAATGATCAATGATCACGATATGTCTATTTCTGAAGAAGCAAAATCTCATTTAGCTGAACATTTCAATCAGGTATATTTGCAAAGAGATCGGTATTTTGGAAATGCTAGGGCCGTACGCAGTTTAATTCAAGATACCTTAAGAGCTCACAACCTAAGAATTGTTTCAGAGAAGCGCTCCGGAAAAAATGCTGCCGAGATCACGTTAGTAGATTTGACCAAAGGTTCGGAGCATTTTAATCAAACTATTTTTCAAAAATCTGCTATCGGTTTCAAATCAAATGAATAGTCCGCATCTCCATGGCTTTAAATGGTAAGGAACTATATTAAGAAGCATCTTTTCCAAAAATCGGTGATTGTGAAAGATCATCCCGAAATCAAACCAATCCAAACTGGCATGGGTTAGGGGATCGTGCACGATTTCTCTCCATGCCTGCTCCATTCCTTTTGACCAATAGATATCATCAAGGCAAATCACCCACTCATCAGCAAGATAGGGGGTAATATTTTTAAAATACGACATGGTTGATTCATATAAATGATGGCCGTCCATAAATACCAAATCAAAGGGTTGGTATCTTTGTAAGACCTCAGACAATGTGTCTTGAAATCTACCTTCTACGATCTGAATGTTGTGAAGGCCTAAATTCTTATGAAATTGTCTGGCCATTTTTACCAAGGAGGGATCGCCTTCCAAGGAGATGAGTGTAGTTTTAGGATGAGCGTATGCCATATAGGCCGTTGCCATACCCAAATTGGTTCCGAGTTCTAAAATTTTTTGGGGTTTTAGATGGGTTACCATCCGGTACAATTGCTCACATTTCCTTTGACTACTTGAAGCGATGCGTAAAATCTTATTTATGGGTAAAGATTTTTGCTGAGTAGATCGACTTCCGGCTCCAAAATCTATCAGACTGATCAGATTCCGGTTTTGACCTATTTTTTTTCGTTCCAGAGCGAGTTTGGGAGGAATCTCAATGAGGTGTTTTGTTAACATTGCGCTACACAATTCGTAGAGAAACGGAGAATGAAGATCATAAATAGTAATGGCCTTTAAGTAATGGTTAATATATTTTCCAATTTTCCACCACATGACTCTGTTAAGGTTTTACTATTATGAATTGATATAAAAATAAAACAATTCCTGAGAGCGTATGAATACAAATTTTGATCACCATGATGCGTTCCTTGAATCAGTCGGTAGTCCTCTACGGCATATTTTTATTAGGTTGGAGTCCGTTTCTTTTACCTGCACAGGCCTATTTTACGGCTGGAGGGGTACGATTAGGTACCGAAAATGGATTGACTTTACAGCAGCGTATTGCAAAGAAGACGACCATTGAAGTGTTTGCTTTGTCTGGATTTAAGACTAATACCGTAACATTGGGTGCCGGAATTCAACAACATTACAATTTTTTGGTCCGGAATCTCAACATTTATACGGGAGTTGGTATGGTTTATCAGAAATTCAGCTTGGATGAAGTAGATTCCAAACACTATTCTGGTGCTTATTTTGTAGGCGGTCTCGAGTTGGCGATTGGACGGTTTAATTTGGCATGGGATTGGAAGCCAACCCTTTATTTTAGAACAGATGATCGCTCATTTAGCAGTATTTCAGGTATTGCAATCAGATATGTATTTATCAGGAATAAGGACGCGAAACGTTTTTTTAAAAAACAGGACAAAAACAAGAGGAGAAAACAGCGCGCCCGAAAAAACAGGAAGTGACACTTGAAACTCCTACTACCCGGAAATATGGTGTTCCCTATAGCATCTTTCTTTGGCTTATCCCATCTTAATGTATTGCTCAATTTATTATAATCATATTATAAAATGTATTAATATTGCATTACTTCCCAACGCATAAATGAGAGTGGAATACGATTTGCTCTAAATATTTAGTTAAAAATTTAATACAGATGTCATTAAAGATCTCCAAGATGATGGTTTTTGCCATCTTTTTGTTTTGTACAGAAACCCTCCAAAGCCAAAATTTATTTCAAAATCAAAATTTACTTTCTGATCAGAAATTCAGAAGTGGTCTAGTCGTAGGAGTCGCTGATATGAATGGTGATTTTGTGGATGACATAGTGCGGTTGAATCGGGGACAAAACTTGTCGATTGAATTTGGTAATGGTAGCGACCATACCTTCCTGCAAGTTTACCCTGGGGTCTCAACCCAATATAGCCCTTGGAGTATGACTATCGGAGATATCGACAATGATGGCAATAACGATATTGTTATTGGTGGGAATAGAACCGGTATCTATGTATGGAATTTTGGGGAAAATGGGATTTTTGAAAAAGAAGTGAGGTTGGAAAATGATAATTTCTATGTGCAAGCCACCAATCTGGTAGACATTAATAATGATGGTTGGTTGGATCTTTTTGTTTGTAACGATGAGGGGATATCGCACATTTATGCTAATGACGGTGCTGGAAATCTCCATTTTACGGAAGAATGGATCGACTTAAAAACAGCGGTTCCTTCTGATAATTCTGGAAATTATGGCAGTTTATGGACTGATATTGATATGGATGGTGATCTGGACTTATACATTTCAAAATGCAAAGCAGGAGTTGAAGACCCGGCAGATCCACGTCGCATCAATCAGCTTTTTATTAATGACGGGAACAATCAGTACACCGAAAAAGGGGCAGAATGGGGTTTGGCCATCGGAGATCAATCCTGGATTTCTGATTTTGGCGATGTGGATAATGATGGAGACATGGATTGTTTGATCCTGAATCACGATGTCACCAGCAAATTAATGATTAATCAGGGAGATACCTTTTATAATTATACCGACTCCATGGGCGTTCAGATCGAAGGGCCGTTGTTCCAATGTTTCTTTGAGGATATAGATAATGATGGAAGGTTGGATATATTGATCGGCGGAGTGGCACCCTATGTATACCTTAATCGCGGCAACTATCAATTTCAGCCTTTTAGTGACCTCGAGGCACCTGAAGTCATGACTTCTTTGAGTGTGGGTGACTTTAACCGGGATGGATTTATTGATATTTATGGTATTTATTCGCGTGATTTTGTGGACCCTGGATCGCAAGATGATTTGATGTGGCTTAATCGGGGTAATAATAATTACTATCTCGATATTCAATTGGTCGGTACGACATCAAACTACAATGCTGTGGGAGCAACGATATTCTGTTATGGCGCATGGGGAAAACAAGTCCGGGAAATACGTTCCGGAGAATCCTATGGTATAACCGCTTCGTCCATTGCTCATTTCGGATTGGGCAACGATTCACAGATCGATAGTCTGGTCGTGCTTTGGCCTTCCGGAATCAAAGAAGCATTTAATAAACTGGCTGCGAATCAAAAACTTTTGATTATCGAAAAGGGCTGTATATCACAGTCTGAGTTTTCAGAAAATATTGGCAGTTTCACTTTTTGTAATGGAGATAGTCTACAAATGGTCATCAATAGTTCAGACCCTGCTGTATGGAATACCGGAGATACCTCCAATGAATATACGATAAAAGAAAGTGGAATTTATTTTGCAAAAATTAACAAAGGAAATGGCTGTTTTGACTTAACGCCTTCGATACGGGCCACTGTCGATCCGGATGAAACTCCGACAATATTATTGTTGGGTGATTCGGTTTTATGCGCAGGTGAGGAGATTGTACTGAATTTACCCTCCGCAACGCAGTACCTCTGGAATATTGGCGCCGAGGAGCAATCTATTACAGTGGACCAAAGCGGTAGTTATTATGCAACCATCAAAGGATTGTGTGCGGACTTTAATTCAGATACGGTTTCAATTCGTTTTCTAAATCCTGAAACACCGATTGCTGAGGATGTCGAGATTACTAATCCAGGTCCGGTATCACTGACAGCGATTGGCGACAGCCTCCATTGGTATCAGATGGAGGAATCTGATTCAACTTTATTTAGTGGACCGATCTTAGAAATTGATAGTGTAAGCCATTCACGGACCTGGTATGTATCGAATGTAAATACGTTTGAGGGCGATACGCTCACAATAGGCGAAACAGAACCCAAAGGAATAGAACTCTATAACAACAACAACTTCAATGGTCGTATGTTTTTCAATGTCTATCGAAGTCTCTTTCTGGAGTCGGTGATCGTCTATACAGATAGTCCGGGAACCCGTATAATTGAAGTAGTCAAGGATGGAGAAAGGCTAATAAGTAAAGAATTTGATCTTGATACAGGAAAAACTGTTTTAAATTTGAACTTCTTTCTTGAGCCCGGCGATGATTATTACCTCTCTACCAACTCAGCCCTAAATCGTGAAAATTATGGATCCTCCAGCCCCCGGCTATGGCGCACTTCATTGGAATCCCTGGCCTATCCTTACGGGGATCCCTCGTCTCTGCAAATTACTCGAACCAATTTTACCGAACAAGAGTACTATTACTTTTACAACTGGCAGATAAAAATTCAGGATAGATATTGCGAAAGCGCGCGCGTACCTTTACACGTGGAAGTTAAATCTACATCAATTGACGAGTTATCGTCAAATGGATATTCCATATACCCCAATCCGGCTGCTCAGGTAATCACCATCCACTCCGAAGCTGAAAAAGAATTAGATCAAATCAGAATCTATACCATTCACGGTAAGTTGGTATTGTCTCAAAATCTTGATTATGGGAAAGAGGTAAATATTGATCAGTTACCACCTGGACCCTATGTATATCGCATTTTTGCGAACCACGAATATGCTGTTGGTAAATTGATAAAGCAATAATCATGGGATAACCGTTTGATGGAGAATGTTGAAAAAATACTAAGTTGTGCAGTTATTTTAGCAATCGGTATCAATTCCTTTTTCAAAAAGGGTAATTGCTTTTTGGATGAATTCTTCAATTCGGGAATTTTCTACGGAATTCGATTTTTTGAAGCGAATGCATCCTTTTCCATGGCTCAGACCAGATACCAATTCATTTTTGGTGTCAATCTTACGGATATCACCTACATAAAGACTTACATAGTTCCTTTGCGCATTCAGCTGGAATAAGGTGATCTTGTTTTTACCATAGCCCAACATTTTATATTGGATAAATTCATCTAAGCCGGGTCCATTGGTTAAGATGATATGCCTTAACTTTAAAAGAGTCTCTTTCCTCCAATCTTCTGCTAAGGTTGCCAGATATTCCTCAGGTGTGACTACATCGTATTGCATATCTCAGTTGTTGATACGGAACAATAATAACAAATTTAATGAGATATCATTAAAATGAAAAGGACATACAAGTTGTAATAAGGAATACAATGTAACTTTCAGCTTATCTACATTTGGCCTCGATGAATTTTGAATAAGGTATCAGATGTTGGTTGTACCCAGAAATGTTAGGGTATGTTTTTGATATTTGAAGATTTAAAATGAATGTCCATTTGTGGAAAAGGTATGGTGATGTTATTATCGGCAAATTTTTGATAAATATTTCTACGGATATCGCTTTTAACTCTGCTTATTCTGAAAATGTTTTTACTGAAGAATAAGACCTCAAAATCCAAAGACGAGTTTCCAAAATTTACCAATCGGGCTTCGATCAGGGCTTCAGAGTAAACGTCAGGATGTTCACTTGCACTTTCCTCTAAAATTTTGATTACAGAATTCACCTCACTTCCATAGGCTACTCCAACCATAATTCTAAACCTATTTACCTCGGACTGATGACTCCAGTTGATCACCTTATTGGTTGTAATTAATGAATTAGGAATAATGATTGAAATGTCGTCTGTATTCAAACCCTTTGAAGTTCTCAATCCAATACTTTTGATTTGAACCACATCTCCATCTATCTCCAGAACATCATTGATCTTAATGGACTTCTCAGAAAGTAAAATGATTCCGGATACCACATCATTAAAGGTTTGCTGCAAACCTAACCCAACACCAACCAAGAGCGCCGTCGACCCGGCGATGAGTACGGTTACCTTGACTCCGATAGTCTCTAATAGCAAACTAATCGAAATAACCCAGAGTATGTATTTAATAATTTGATAAAGAGCAAATGCACTTCCCGGATCAAGTTTTTTAAATTTCTGACTGCGATTGAAGGTTTTCTTTAGAATCCATAAAATGAATTTCGTGATTAGAATAATAAGCAAAATTACGACCAAGGTTGACACCTTGATTTTGTATTCTCCAATGCTTAGAAGTTCAAATTGTAATATTCTGTTGAGTTCTTCCATTTTATACTGTTGCGATCAATAATCCTACCATGACATGTACTGTCCTAAGTTGATTCATTTGGTAAAGATAAAATAGATTATTCTATTGAGTACAAGGTGTTATATCCCCGACATTCAACTTACTTTCAGGACTTTTTTTATCCGGATCTGAAACGAAGAAAATACCCGGAAATGGTGTCGACAAATAAAAGATTCAAACTTGAAACCGCATTTGTCCCCCTTGAGGGGGCAGGGGGTGGAATAACAATAACAATATCAATAGCAATAGCAATGACAATGTCAATGAAAAACTACAAATGGATCCTTCTATGTAAAATGAGATCCTGAACATTTGCAAGCAAATTTCAGGATGACCTTCGTTTTTGGTTTTTGTTTAGGAAACAATAAGCAATGAACGAATAATTGAGATTGCCATTGAAATTGAGATTGCCATTGCCATTGAGATTGAGTGGAGTAAATAGCAAAAGCAATGAAAACCTACAAATAAATTCTATATACGGATTCTGATTTCGAAAAAGCCGATGATCATAGTGAAGTTTTAAACTTGAAACCGCATTTGTCCCCCTTGAGGGCCCTTGAGGGGGCAGGGGGTGGAATAACAATAACAATAAAAATAGCAATAGCAATAGCATTGTCAATGAAAACCTACAAATGGATACTTATCTCTAAAATGAGATCCCGAACATTTGCAAGCAAATTTCGGGATGACCTTCGTTTTTTGTTTTTGTTTGGGAAACAATGAGCAATGAACGAATAATTGAGATTGCCATTGAAATTGAGATTGCCATTGAGGTCGAGTGGAGTAAATAGCAATAGTAATGAAAATGACAATAGTAAAGAAAACCAACAGATGGATCCTTATATGTAAAATGAGATCCTGAACATTTGCAAGCAAATTTCAGGATGACCTTCGTTTTTAGTTTTTGTTTGGGAAACAATAAGCAATGAACGAATAATTGAGATTGCCATTGAAATTGAGATTGCCATTAAGGTCGAGTGGAGTAAATAGCAAAAGCAATGACAATGACAATGTCAATGAAAACCTACAAATGGATCCTTATATCTAAAATGAGATCCCGAACATTTGCAAGCAAATTTCGGGATGACCTTCGTTTTTTGTTTTTGTTTGGGAAACAATGAGCAATGAACGAATAATTGAGATTGCCATTGAAATTGAGATTGCCATTCCCTCGAGGGAGCAGGGGGTGGAATTTGTCAGCTATCAATTCACCTCTTAGTGATTCTTAGTGGTCTTAGTGGTTCTAGTTTTTAGTTCCCTTTCTCTTTCCTTCCTACCACCAAATAATACAAGGCCGGGATTAAATAAATACTCACAAGCGTTCCTACGATCATTCCACCAATCAGACTGACCGCCAAGGACTGTTGCAAAACCGAACCCAAATCATCATAAAAAAAGATCGGAATCACTGCCAAAACCGTAGTAAATGAGGTCATCAGAATGGGATTAAAACGCTTTAATCCTCCATCCAGAATGGCCTGACGGCTAGGAATCCCACTTCTCCGAAGACGATTGATGGTATCGATTTTAATAATCGAATCATTGATAATAATACCCACGGTGACCACCATTCCGATCATCGCCATGAGATTCAAAGAAATGCCAAATATCCAAAGCAGAAGCAAAGCTCCGGCGAGACTTACCGGGATTTCCAACAAGATAATGAGCGGTTGCCAGAACGATTCAAACTGAGCGACCATGATAAAATACAGGAGCAATAACGCCGCGAATAGTACCCAGCTTAATTCCCGGATCAATTTCTGATTTTCCAAAACACTGCTTTTGATGAGGATTTTGGTATCCGGATGCTGTTTGGAGGCGCGATTCAGATATCGGATCACGTCTTGTTGATCCTGCACTTGCATGCTGATCGGATGATACGTTCCCAACCTGGATCCGAAGATTTTCTTCGGTGCAGACCGGTATTCCCACTCCAATAGTTCGCTTAGACGAATCGCGGTTCCTTTGCGATTGGTGACTCGTACTTCATCCAGAATTTGAGGGAATAAGGTGGTGGATTTACCCTTCATCACCACCGGTATCTTTTGCTGAAAACTTTCCAGATCCAGAAGATGGGTAAAGTTAACCTGTGCCGATAGCTCGTTGATCACTTGAGCAGGTTGGATGTCATAAAAGAATAATCGATCCTGCCGGGGTGAAATGAAAAGCGTCTGTTCATAGTAACCGGAATCTGCTTGTAGATCCGGAAACTGACTTTCCAGATTGGCTTTCCATCTGGCGAGACGATCCTTTAATAGATCTTCAGGTAGGGGAGGGAAGTAGAATTCTGCCGTCATCTTTTCCGGCTCGGAGGGAAAGATAATATCGAAAATAGTGCGAGCAGGAATGATGTCAATTACCGCCTGGGGATGGATCTCTTGGAAATATTTTTGTAGCGATTGACTAATATGCTGATGGCTGATCCCCGAGGCCCGGGGTAAATGAATGTACAAATGAGCACCGAAAATACCCGTCTCAGGAATATGATTGAATACATACTGATCCTGGCCGATATGCACATCATAGGAAAGTGTATCATTGATTTCGTCCATCATTTGCGCTAGCCGGAATTCTGCAATTTTGGGATCTATATTTTCATTCCAGGAGATGAGACATTCCAGGGCTTCCTTGGGCAATTCGGGAAAGCGGGCCAGGGAAATGTTTCGGACGATAAATATCCCTGCCAGCACAAATAACATTCCGGGAATTAATATCACGGCCGGCTTTCGCAGGATGCGGTCCATACTGTGATGATACCATTTTTGGATTCCTGACAGCGCATATTGAGGTACCTTCTTTTGAACGATCAGGAAGTAAAGGGTAGGCAACAAGGTAATGGATACCAGGTAAGAAATGACCAGACCAAGGCTTACCGAAACGGCCTGATCCATAAACAAGGCCCCTGAAATACCACTCAGAAAGACCAGCGGCAGAAACACCGAACAGGTGGTCAGCATCGAAGCCAGTAAAGGTCTAATCATTTCATTGGTACCCCGAATGCAGGCATTAGCCGCATCTCCATGTTGTTGATGCTCCTGATAGATATTATCCA
Source organism: Saprospiraceae bacterium (assembly GCA_965223405.1). Taxonomy (GTDB): domain Bacteria; phylum Bacteroidota; class Bacteroidia; order Chitinophagales; family Saprospiraceae; genus CBDCWO01. Next base: position 6,731,072 of record CBDCWO010000006.1, on the reverse strand, counting down.
GCACAATGATCCCATTGTCTATCATCAATCCCAGCCCTAGCATAATATGCCGGAAAGAGAAATAATATTGATGGATAACCCGGTCAATCCGAATCCGGTTAAGGTCAAAGCCACACTCACCGGAATCAACATCGCGATCAACCAGGGTACCCGCCGATTGCGATAAAATAAAAATACGATCAGTATGGCCAGAATACAACCTAAAATTAAGCTGTACTGCAGGTTTCCGAGGGCAAATTGCAACAGCTCCGTTTGATTACGGCTTACCGAGAGCTGGATATAAGGGATACTGCTCGTTGACCTGGGTAATCAGTTCTTGCAGTTGGGATTCCAGTTCGTCGACCTTGGCCGCTGAGGACTTGATAATGGCCAAACTCACCCCCGGTTGGCCTTCGGTAATAAAACTACCGGTGAGTATTTCTTCCTGAAAGGAGATGTCAGCCGTCTCTCCCAGTTTAATGGTACGATTGCCAATCCGCAAGGGAATATTTTGAATGTCTTCCAAACCAATCAGCGGGGAACCAAAGCGGGCCTGGTAGAGATATTCCCGTTGTTTGACCAAGATCGATCCTAAATTGACATGGTGGGTACGCAAGGCCTGATCGAGGGTAGCGTGGGTCAGGTTATACCGGGAGGCAGCTTCCGGCTTGAGCTGGATGACAAGATGACTATGGCGTATTCCGGATAGGTCGACATAGGCCACTGCCGGTAATTGTTCCAACCGGCGGCGAATGACCTGTTGCGCAATTTCGGACAGAGACACCTGGTTGGTATTCTGACGATTCGTCAGGGTCAGGTAAAATGCCGGAATGTCGGTTGCGTTCATCTTGATCACCCGCGGTCGAGACATTTCCTGAGGTAAGGAGTTCATGCTGCGATCGACTGCCTCATTGACTTCGATAAAGGCTTTGTCGATATCTTTTTTGTAATTGAAAGTAAGCTGGATATTGCCGGATTCATGATTAGCACGGGATTGAAGATCTTCGATACCGTCGATTTGCAGCATTTTTTGCCGCATTGGGCGGATGATGCTTTGATCGAATTCCCGGGCTGCGGTTCCGGACTTTTCGGCTACCACCTGGATGGTGGGAATATCTACGCCAGGGAGCAGCGAAATGGGTATTTTACGGATCACCAGTATCGACACCAGCAGGATGGCGACATATACAATGATCACGGAGATCGGCCGGTGAATCAGAAACTTAACCATGGGATTTTTTGATTTTTTTTAACATCATGGGAAACCAAAATAACAATCCGATCATTGAAAATACCATACCCGCTATGGTACAAATAGCCAGAGAATACCAGAATGGTTCATTGCGATCGTAAATAATAAACGGCAACAGACCCAGGATAGTGGAGATAACCATCAGCAAGATGGGTATGATCTTACCCTGGAAGGCCTTCAAATATCGCGCAGTGTTGGTCAAATGGGGCTTTTTCCTTTTCAAAATGATAAAATCATTTATAATAAAAATGGCCGCATTGACCGACAGGCCGGCAGTAAACAAAAAGGCCGTGAATCCACCCTGATCGAAGCGAAACTCCAGCCAGTAAGTGGCCAGAAATATCCCAACAAAAGCAATCGGAATCATCAAGAGGGGATAAAATGCCATTTTCAACGAGTTGAAAAGGATGGCCGAAATCAGATAGATGATCAGGATCGCAGCCAGGATGATCCAGGATAATGCATAGGGATTGTTCCTCCACCAACTGTACCTTTCGTCTTGTAAGGTATAACCGGGTGGTAATTCCGGTTTGATCTCCTCGATCATTTGTTCTTTTACCCGGTTGGCCAGCCGGGCATTACCAATGAAATCATATTCCACATACAATTGATATTGCTGATTCCAACGGGTGATATCCAGCTTTCCGGCTTGTTCTTCCAGGGTGTAGAGGAGTTTGTTTTTGAGATAAACCGTCGTATCGACCCACAAAGGGCGGTTCATCAACTGGTACAACCGGTGTGAAGAACGGTCAGAGCGGGTCACTCGCAAGGGTACATAGTGAGTGCCATCCCAGAGTTCTCCGGCGATACCCTGATCCTGCTGCTGGTTTTGTAGTTTGGTATATAGTACGTTCGGTGAAATGTTCAGATGGGTCAACACATCCTGATCCTTCAGTCCAAATTGAAAATATTTTATATCTTTTACATAACTGGTACGCCGGCTATTGATGTAGACATTCTGAATGCGCATGTGTTCTAACAGTTTTTCACGGATCGATTGAGAGATCTTCCATAATTCGGCATAATTGTACCCCAGCATGCGCAGGTGGGTGGAGAGATATTCACCTCGCAATTCGTTGTTGAATCCTCGTCCGACTCCAAAGACTCTGAAATCCGCCGCTCCGGCATTGACTGCCGTTGACTCCAGCAGGCTCTTTAAGTAGTAGGGAAAACTACCGTTTTCGTATTCCGGCTTGAAAGATATGGTCATCCAGGCGGATTGGGGGCCAACTATGCGAAGGTTGAATCGTTCTATTTCATGGAATCCCTGGATCGTTTTTTCAAAAAGGATCATCACCTCGTTGAGTTGTTCGATGGTACCACCCTGGGGTAAACTGGCCGTGACTCTTAATTCGGTTCGCTCTTTTCTGCCAAAGCCAAAATTGAATCGTCCTTTGGAATTGGAAAATAACCTGAATGTACCACCTAGATATTTTTCGAGTGGACTTTTCAATGTTCTCTGGTAAAAATTTCCGCCGATACTGCGATTGTACCAATCAGCTATCCGGTGATCTTGATCCCATTTGGCGGGTAACAAAAACAGAGGAATCCCAAACACCAGGATCATGATCAGTGGCAGGATCCATTTTCTTCGTTGCTGGAAGTGAATGTAGCGGTGGTAGAAACGATTAAAACGTAATATTCTTTTTTTCCGGCGTATGGCTCTCCTGGATATGGCCTGCTTCACCGGAAACAAATAATAGGCCAATGCTGGCACATAAAACAAGGCAACTAACAATGAGATGATCAGATTGATGGCAAAGATCCAGGCGAAATCGTCCAGGGATTCCCGGTTTTCCTCGCTGATGAAAAAAATGACTGACAGGGCACCCAATGTCGTAAGGGTAGCGGCCAGGATGGGTAAAAAGATGATCAGATTGCGCTTTGACTTGACATGATCCACCATCACCAGCAGATTGTCCAGCATAATGCCAATACTTAAGGTCAATCCGGCCAAAGAATATACATGCAACTCCAGTTGAAACCAATCGTAGAAGATCGCGCTGATCAGCAAGGTGATGGCCAGACTCGACCAGATCAGGATCTGGTAGGTAAAGGATGGATTTAGGACCAGAATAAAGACAAACAACAGACCAATTGCGATCAATACCCGGTTGATAATCTTATTTAATTCCGACTTCAGATAAGTGGAGCGATCCTCGGACAACAGGAGCTCGATACCGGTGGGAATCTCCAGGGTATTCAATTGTCGTTTGATATCCTCTGCCAGCTGTATTTGGTTGACCTGGGGATCGGCATAAAATACCAGGTTGATGGTGTTGTTGCCATTGATGCGATAATAACTGCGGGTTGCCTGATTGGTATGGCGGATGGTAGTAACATCTTTAAGGAGGATTACTTTACCGGAGACGGTGCCGATGGCCACATCTTTAAGTTCCTGGATAGACCTCAGATCTTTTCCGGAATGGGTAAAGAAAGCAAAGGTGCCTACTTCACTTCCGGTTTGGATTTTACCCAGGTTTTGTTGTGCGTTTATTTGTCTCAATGCCGATCTCAAGCGATCATAAGACAAATTGTGGCGCTGCATTTTTACCGCATCGGCTTCGATCCGAATTTCTTTTTCGGGCAGACCGTGCAGACTGATTTCGGCTATACCCGGGATAAAGCTCAATGGTTGAATGATCGCCCGCTGGATCCACTCAGCGGTAAGTGCGGCCGGATCTTCCGCAATCAGGGAATAGGTAAGCAGCGTTTTTTTGGTTTCAAACTGACTCTTATAACTGATGACCGGATAGGGCACTTCCTGGTCAAAAGAATGATACATATTACGGATGACATTGGATAATTCCAGCCGTTTGGTTTCTACATCTTCGCTATTCTTAAAACTCACCTGGATGCTTCCGGAACCGGCATCCGAGTTGGACTCAATTTCCTGGATTCCGGCAAGCCGGGCAATACCGCTTTCCAATCGTGAGGTCACTTCGTTTTCCACGAGATCCGGGGCGGCGCCGGGGAAGTTGTATTGGATCGTAAAGGTAAAACTTTTGGCTGAGGGGTTGAGTTGCATGGAAAGCCGGGGAACCATAAATGCACCGACTATGGCCAGGATGATAAAGACCAGTACAATCTGAAATGCGTACTTGTGGGAATTCATCATCAGGCGATTAGGGGGTGATCGTAACCAGGCTATCGAGAATCACCCGCTCCAGATGGGCCAGATTGAAATTGTTGGAGACAATGGCCGTATCCCCGAATTGGATATCTCCCGGTGCGATCAGATAGGAATCGGTATTTTCTTCCTGGACGGTTACATAATTCCAGTGGGCTCGCTGGCCGGCAAACAAAAAGCACACTTGCCGGCCTTGCCTGTCGACTACGGCCGCTTTTGGAAGTACGATCTGCTGACGGTCGATTTTGCGGATTTTGATGTTTACCGACATGCCTTCCAATAGATTTGGGCCCGGATTATGGATTCTGGCGAAGGCGGAGATGACACCGTTTTCGTCTACGATGGGATTGAGATGGCGAATGGTTCCCTTGAAAGTCCGGTCTGCGGCGAACATGGGTTCGATCTCCACCGTCATTCCGGTGTTGACAAAGGCCAGTTCCGATTCCAGGATGGGAAATTCGACTTCCAGATTGTGCGTACTGATCAAAGTGCATAATTTTTTGTAATTCTGGCTGGGATTATTGGGTTGTGCCTCCAGATCGGCCACTACGCCGGCAAAGGGAGCCCGTATTTCGGTTTGCGCCAGATCGTATTGTATTTTGGCCAGGTCATTTTGTAGTTTGTGGATGTTGAATTCAATCATCAGATTTTCCCGAATCTCAGCGGGAACAGCGGTACTGTCCTGCCCATATCCCAGCTGGATCAATCTCCTTTTGATACTTAGATTGGCTTGTTTGAGTTGGATCTCGATGCCTTTGCGCTGGTTTGCGAGGCTGAAGCGATTTAAGCGTGCCATTACCTGGCCTTTCTTTACCCTGCTGCCCGTATGGACGGTAATTGCTTCGATGTTCTCTGCAAGCGGGAAGGTAATATCGGCTTTGCGGGAGGCATGGACCTTGCCCTGGGAGAGGATCTCATGGAAGAAATCGGTGGGTTGAATCCGAAATGCACTGACATGACTGATCAAATCGGGGCTGGTGCTGACTTTCTCACCGTCTTTGGTCTCGGGAGGTGGGGAATCACAAGCGAAAACCAGGAGGAGAAACATCAGGACAGGTAGATTAAAATATCTCATAATTATAGAGTGTTACATGATGTTCGATGATTCTACAAAATACATAATTCTTTCCTACTTAACGAAAATGCTATGGTAATTTGTATTGGTGTGTTGGGGCTATCTGCCATCAAAGTCATCCTGAACCTGACCGCCTTAGGCGGTCTTGACTGCCAACGGCAGTCTTGACCACCACTGGCGGTTAGATTTCAGGATCTGTGTTCTGTTTCCATGGTCAATATTAAATTCTTGTCTCCGAATTGCACAACACAGATCCCGAACATTTGCTTCCTCCTTGATGTCATCCTGAACCTGACCGCCTTAGGAGGTCTTAACTGCCATAGGCAGTCTCGGTTCAGGATCTGTAAACTTGTTTCCGTGTCTGCAATTAAATTACTGTTTCATTCATGCTCAACACAGATCCCGAACGTTTGCTTCCTCCTTGATGTCATCCTGAACCTGACCGCCTTAGGAGGTCTTAACTGCTATAGACAGTCTCGTTTAAGGACCTGTAAGCTTGTTTCAAAAGCTCGTTCATACTGACAGTGAAGCTCGAGGCTATACTGACAGCGAAGCTCGAGGCTATACTGACAGCGAAGCTCGAGGCTATACTGACAGCGAAGAGCGAGGCTATACTGACAGCGAAGAGCGAGGCTATACTGACAGCGAAGCTCGAGGCTATACTGACAGCGAAGAGCGAGGCTATACTGACAGCGAAGCTCGTCAGTATCAATTATCCCCTGCTTCGCAAGAGGCTACGGCGGGCAATGCATTATCAATCATCAATTATCAATTCAGATGTCACACCCACACACAATTATCAATTATCAATTATCAATTATCAATTATCAATTGTCTATATATTTCCATCCTGGAATCCGTCCGATGAAAATGGTGTCCTTCCTGGTCAAAGAGGGTTAACACGACTTTATTGGTCTTCTGATTGTCTAAATATTCCAGACTGGGAGGGGCTTGTCGGTCCCACTTGCCATAATAGGCCCGCACTGGATTTTTGAGGTTCGTTGGAAAAGTAGTGCCAGGATCGAGTATACCGCCCATTATTATCCAACCTCCAAACTGGTGCTGGGAATCGGAATTCAGATATGCTTGCACAATTCTTGCTCCATAACTTCGACCTATAAAATAGATATTTTCTTTAGTGATCCGGAGAGAGTCCAATGCGTAGGCTACAGTTAGTTTGAGATCTTCAACTTGTTGTTTTAAAGAGGTTTCCTGCTCATACACTTGGGTATATCCTGAAGAACCGCGATAATTGGGGGCTAGAATATGATATCCTTTCTTACTCAGAAAGTAGCGTCCGGCATCCCAGTAAGGGTTGTCAGAAAGATGGGGTCCGCCATGGACATCGAGCATACACTTGCCTATGGGATGATTGGCTTTCCATAAATAGGTTGGTAGTCTGCCCTCGATATTCAGGGATCGATGTTCGGATTGTACAGGAAGAGGATTTTTGTGGTGAATTGTAAATTCTTTTCCTGAACGAAATTCCAGTATACGAGGAGGCAAATCGGGATCGTAAACCTTTAAAAATACCTGGTCATCTGTTACCCGGTTAATGGTGGAGTGGGGTAAACTTTTTTGTACCTGTTTATTATGATCTAGGATAAGTACCGTATGCTGCCCTCCGAAAATTGTTTGTACAATATATTCGGAATCAAGTACAACTAATTTGGAAATATTTTGACTCAAAGTAATTTTTTCGACCTTTTTTTCCTTCAGGATGTAACCGTTGATCCAGGGAGAGGTGTGATCACTGGCTGTAAAGCTAACGATTCCGGAAGAACCAATTTCCAGGTCTTTAATTTTTAACCCGGAGTTGTAATAAAGGGTGTCTTTCTCTACGGATAGTAGGTCAACTTTCAGAATGGCGTTTTGGCTAAGATTGGAATAAATGAGTTCCTCGTTACTTTTCCATACGAAATCTGAAAAAACCGAAACCTCATCGATAGTAACTAGATCTGAAGGGTGATTGAAAGAAATTACTTGCAGAAGGGATCTATTTTGAACAGTGACCAAGGCCAGCATGGAATCTTCAGGAGAGGGTCGCAGAGGTGGTAAAGCAGAATATGATCGCGGAACTTGGATTTCCTGACTGATCGAATCAGTAAGATTCAATTTCATCAAAGCATAAGCATTCTTTTCAGGATTGAATATCTGGTATAACACATAACTATCCTCATTTCCCCAGGTCAGAGAAAGTTGAGTATAGTAAGCAATATCGATGACATTAAGCTCCTCAGATTTGACATCATAAACCTGCAGAGCAAACAGGTCCGGATCCCGGACTTTGGTTATGATTTTTGTTCCATTCGTCGATACCCAAATCGGTTCCGGATATTGATGCATGTATGTAGAGGTCAATTCACTACGAAGTTGTAGAGCCTGTTGATCGATCTGCTCCGATTGTCCCGGCGTGCATCCGGATAGTAGCGCCCAAACTAAAAACAAAAGGCCTAGAGAATAATTAATTGTTGACATGTGAAAACCGGTTTTTTACCCAATGGTAATAAAATTCCTGGTACTCTGCCTTGGAAGTTTCCCAATCGCAATAAATGGCTATACCATCTATTATCGCTTCTGCCCCTTGGCTAATTTTATGCTCGGCATCTTTAATGACATCTAAAGTGTTTTCAATGGATTCAATCTCCAGGTTACGGTATTTGTGTAGTTGAGGTTCATTTATGAATGTACCGATTGCTACCAGGTATTGGACCTTTGGGTTTCTTTGTTTTAGATAGTGAATATCCCTTACCAAATCGTAACCGGCTTGCCGGAACTGAGTAGAATCATGTATCTGCGTATCATAAAACAAAAAAGAAAGCTGATCAATGAATTTGGATAACTGATCCAACTCTTCAAGGGTGGTTTGTTGTTTCCAATGCTTGGTCAGTGGTGACGTTGAGACTACTACAGAGGAAATAAAAGCATCCGGCATTGCAATTCTTAATTTTTCATGAAATTGGTTGACTTTTTTTGCATAAGAGAGTCTGTCAAGGGTAACATGAGTAGATAGCAATCGATCAAGATAGGGATCACCGGGTAGCAAATATTCAAAATCGACATGAACTCCTGGAACTTTGAGATGTTCTACCAACTTTTTCGTACTTTCCAAAGCATTTTTGACCCAGGTTGAATCATCCAAAAAGACCGTTCTATGTTGAATACCGCCGATCCAGGGGAGTGTGATTCCTTCAGAATGATATCTTTTAATAAGTTGTACGTTAACCTTAGCATATTCGGTAAAAGGATAGGTTGGCAGTTTGCCATTAGATTTGAAAGGTCCGGCAAATAAATAAAGATATCGGATTTGATATTTCTTCATTCTCCTCGCATAAGAAATCACATCTTTCCGACTAGGTCTATACTTAGTACTTGGCTTATGACCGCGTAAATACATACTTTCTGACCAGATGCCAATTTGGTAGAAGAATTCTAATGAGCAAGTTTTACAGTTTATGATTAATATTATTAAAGCAACACTACAAAATATTAAATATCCATTTTTCAAACGGTAATATTTTATATTTTCAAATTTATATATAGTTTCTTGATATGCTTAAACCTAAAACAGAATGCCACTTGAAAAGCTTAATGTTTTGCCTAAATAACCTAATTCGCCAAATGCATTCTACCTGATCCAGAAAGCAGTCATATATAATTCAAATTTTTTTAAGACTACGTATATTAAGTGAAGTATGGTTAACAACACATATATTCGAGCCAGCATGTTGCAGGACTCCACCAATTATCAGAAGAGACATGTAAACAACTTCCACAATGATTTATGTAGGTGCAATTCCAAAACCAACAAGATTCGGCGAAGTTATAACATGGCACCCATTCTCCATCATCTGCAATAGCCATATTCGCTATGATACTAATGTTGGCCAAGCTTTTTTGTGCTTCGCAACCTGTATTTACCGTATTCACATTATAAATAAGCATCCCAGTGAAGAGAAGAAAACCTGTTATTCCAATTATGAATTTCATGATCAAAGATTTTATTATTAAAAAAAATTAATTTTCTTAAATACTTGAATTTTATTGTTCGTTATTTCAATAAAATGATAGCAATAATGTTAGTATTTTAGCCAATTAGGCCATTTTGTCAGTACAAGAATTCCATCGAGTTAACCATCTGATCAATAAGATGAATATGATCATCAAAGTTTCTACAGGAGGTGAAGTGGATTTCATATATTCTATTCCGAGATGTAAAAATCCATTTAGTATTTTTAGTGTGAAAATTTTCACCTTTGGGATCAACTACATCTTTCTCGTATATTAGTTTCCTGGATAAAAGATCTTCAGCGATAGTATCAATTTCGGAATAAAAGTTATTTACATCACTATTTATAGATATATTTTCATATTGTCCAGTGAAAAATTTTTCAAAATCAAAGTGAATTGAATCATCAATAAAATCAATTAATATCTTTAATGTTGAGCCGCATTTATCTTCAGCAGATTTATTAGGATCGGAAAAATAATTTGCGTTAATTTTCCGTCCCAACTTGGTTTCTCTAATGTCATCCATCCTATTTTTATACGTCGGATTAACTCTCCACCCTGAAGGTATTCTGACTTTATAGAACTTTGTCTCTACTAAATCAAATCTATAGTTACTTGTTTCAATTTCGGCATCATTTTGTTGTTGCGATTTACCAATTCCCAAATTAAATTCAAACAATCTACTGCCTCCATCAATGTCTACTCCATATATCCTTTTATCTTTTTCAGATATACAGAATGCTATAATGGGTTTGTTAAGAATAAAACGATTTAGAAAGTTGCCATACCAATCCCATATTTGCAATTCAGGATTGTAAGTATCTGGATTGTCAATTATTTCTTTTTTGCTGGAATTAGCGTATAATACGTAAACATAGTCATGCGTGCCGATTGGGTTCGCAAAAGTTATTACTCCATCATTTATTTTTTTTGACTTATCCCCTTTATTATTATTTTTTAATATAACTTCTTTAAGCAGTTTTCCATTTTTATTATATAGTTTAATTCTATTTTGTTTCATATAGAATGCCATTACTTGAGGACCTGAAGGATTGGCTACCAATGATTTATTGTAATATCTATATTTGTCATAAAAGTCTCTAAAGACTATATCATCTTTTGGGTAAGATCCAAAATATTTTATCATTTTACCGGAAGAATTTATCAAGATGTGTTCATAGTTTCCGTTTTCTTCTAGAAAGTTTGCAATAATAAATCGTGAATCAGATAAATTACAAAATCCGTTAATTGGAGTTGGATCCGGTGGTTTGATCTCAATCCGTTCAATTAATCTGACCTTATTTATTGAATCGAATTCATACTTCCTAAATATATTTCCATCCAAAAATTCAAACCCATTATTTGTTGAGTTAAGACTTGGGGGATCTACTCTATTAATTTCATTTGGACCATTCCCTTTGTTTCCCCAGGAAAACAAATAATTTACTTCTGGATATGAAAATATTTTAAACATTTTTTCTTCAATATCATCATAGACAACCAACTTGTTTGTGCTTAATACAATTCTTGGAGTACGAAATAGGTATCCTTCCGTTTTTACTTCCTTTGCTTTTAAAGTATCATTTATTTTTTGAAATTTCGCTATTTCTAGAAGATTGCTATCGGCATCGTTACTACAACTCAAATAGGCAATAAATACAAATATAATGAATAAGATATATTTCATTTTTTTTAATAGTTAGTGGAAATGGAATAACATCTGTTAGAATACGGTAAAAATTTTGTATTTATAAAGGAACTATTTTACTCGATATTGGAAAATAATAAATATTAATCAATAAAGTGCAAGTTTATTGGATAAGCATAAGGTAGTTAATGCTTATCCAACAAATTTGTAATGAAAAGAATCATTCAATCAGTACATTCACTCATGTCCCACCAATCATCGGACTTTTTACTATCACAGTCTCCACATGGCGTTACCCAGACGCAACCCCATAACCAACAGGGTTCGACAAAATTCCAGCAAAGAGTTTCTGTTGATGCAAATGCTTGCAATTCAAGTACATCTAGTGTGACAGATGTTGAAGTTTTACCCATTGTGCCCATATTATAAAACATTAGACATGAAAAAATCACTGCTCCACAAAATTTAACTAAAGTTTTCATAATAAATCATATTATTGAGATTGAAAAAAATATTAAGTACAAAATTTATTCTAATCTTATTTGAGAAAGATATAAATCCAACTCGCTTTTCATTTCTTTTTCCGCCTTTGTTTCAATTTTACCAAACCGTGAAATAACATGAGTTGCATATCGTTGAAAATTCTTAATATCTCCCTTTACAAGATACATTATTGCCAAACGATATTCTGGATATAAGCGGTTGGGTACCATGTTCATGGCAGAGGTATACCATTTTTCTGCCTGCTCATAATTCTTCACTGAGGTATAATTCTCTCCCAAGGTCCAATGTAGAACCTGGTCATTACGGTAAAGTGTGGCAGAATGCAATAGTTCATTTCCGGCTTTCGGACTCCTAATGACTGACATGTTTTTTCCGGCTTGTTGTAGGAAGAGCCCTTCAGCGAATAATTGATCAACTGCTAATAGAAACTCCTGCCTGGCTTCTTCGTAGTATTGCATACGAAACCACTCGTTAGCCCGAATCCAATGTTTGGTAGCGAATACCGAACGATGAGTGTGCACACCTAATCCTAAGAGCAACAATACAACAGCAATTACCAAAGCTCTTTTCATCCACACAAGCAATGTTAAAAGGAATTTGGTGTTTTTACTAGTAAAGAATGCCAACAAACCTAAGATTAACAAACTCAATCCCCAAACAGACCCAGGATAGGAAAAGAAAGCAAAACAAGCCATGGCAATTAATGCGCCGAATAAAGGCATTTGCCCTCCGGGGGAATGAGTTTCGCCCTTTGCACCAATGAAAAAAGTTCCCACCCACACCAGGAATAATGCCAATCCGATAATACCTAACTCCGCGATGATCTTTAGAAATTCATTGAAGGCAAAAGAGTTATTATCTGCCAAAAATTTTTCCTGTTCCGTACCTTTTCCCGCAGCAAAATAATCCCGTTGATATAAATTATATTCCGCCGCAAATCTTCCATATCCAATCCCAAATACTGGATTTTTGGCTATCATCGAAGTACTCACCTTCCAGACCAACAAACGACCATCCGCTGAGTCTTTCTTTAGATGGTAAATACCCAGTCCACCGCCTACAATCAGAAATCCTAATGCAATAAATAATGCGTTCTTTGTTCGTCTGGCCAACCTCACCAGGAATTGGCGATACCTAAAGAAAAGTAAAAGTCCAGTACTGGCTATTAACGCCACCCAGGCCGCCCGGCTTTGACTTGGAATCACAACCAACAAGATTAAGGCTAATGCCAACCAGTATAGATGCGTTTTCCATTTAGTAACACCTTTTGGATTCAATAAAGGGTACATGATCACCGGTGATAGGATAACCAGGTAGCCAGCCAATGGAGCCGGATTAAAGAAGGGGCCTGTCATCTTAAAATTGGAATTATAGCTCTCCAACATGCCATATAGCTGTAACAGTGCATACCCACTCAGTCCAATCGACAAAATGGAGAACAGCACGATCAGATCCTTCATCCGGATATGTCCTGACCACATTCTGAATCCCAGATACACCGGCAGTGTGGCAAACAACCAGATTGCCGCACCTTGAGACCAATGTACATGGGATGTAAAACACCAGCGAATCACTGCATATAACCAAAAGACAAAAAACCCCAAGTCCGGCCAGGTAATCCGGATCAGTTCCTTGCGATAAGCAATCAGCCAGATAATGATACTCACTAAAATACCCAAAATACTTAAAAAGAAGCCCAGCTGGTAATACTCGGGCAGCCGAAATGAAGTGCCTGTATTAAATGGTATCAAGGTGATTCCCAATAAGGCAAACAGTACCAGAGAAGCTATCGTACTTTTAGATAGCGAAATCGATACTATTTTTAATGCATGGGTATACATACGACTTTTACTAGTTCAATGAATTAATGGTGCATCAGGTAGGGAAAACTGGGATCAGTATTACTTCACATTTTTAAATACCTAATAATCCAAATATCGGTTGATTTCGGCTGTCTGTCAATACGTATTTTTTGCAGAGTCCTCCGAAAATTTTAGCAATATATTGAGTTGATGGCACAAAATCCTGGAGATATAGGGATGGTGGTCATCGCGATAATAAAGTAAGTCCTTTCGTGAGGGCTACTATATCAGTATTATTGAACACCCAATTATTGATACAATGTAAACTGTTGTTTCAATTTGTAATTTCTGGTTTTATGAATTAGAAGAGCTAAATTCTACCAAATTTTAAATGCCAGGGCCGGCAGTTTAACTGCTAATGGCTACGACTCTGCTACTTCTGGTCCTGTTGATGTTGTTTAATCTTCCTGGGTATCTTTTTTCCTTCTTACTTTTTCGGATGAAAAAGTAACAAAACCTGTCCGCCGACTGGCGGAAATCTCTTTTTCATAAGGCTGCATCCGTTGCAAACAACTCGGGAATTGGAGCATTACGAAAGGGTCTTTGTACATCGTCCTGTGGATGAAGTCAAAAAAGTGGTTGGTATAAATGGAACAGTTTAAAGTTATTACGCTTCATAACTTTTTGCTTTCATCCTAGAAATAATTTAAAGGTATAAATGAAGCGTTCCATTTATAAAGGCCACTTCATATATTTTCTTGGATATACGGATTAAATTTTGGAAATTCATTTGGATCAATGTTTTATGCTTTTTTGACATCTTCAACGCAACGGTATGAAAAATCCCGAATCTTGAGGATTCGGAACAATTTGTTTCCGTCAAAGCGCTAGGTGTTTTGCTTCGAACTTTTGTTAAGCGTAAAAATTTGAATGTTTTGAGTTGTGTGATATAGATCGAAGCCATTGCCGGTGGCCTAGTGCTTCAGGAACAAAATACTAACACCATTTTACTTGTTCTTTTTAATTTATACTTCGTTGAAGAACCGCTTATGTAGCTTGGGCTACATGCGAGAACCTTCGCCTTGTCTAAATCAAAAATAACATCGTATAATAGTGCCATTACTTCGTTCCTGAAGCACTAGTCTTTAGGGATAGATCCGCCCACTATAGAAAGGAGATTTATTTGTTACTTTTTTTCATGGTTACTGCCAGTGATATTCCTAAGTTTCTCGAATACTCAAGTCTCTGGAAATCGAAATTTTGATATTGTTACGCTCTGCCTGCCTGAGGTGTTCATAGATGTCGAAGGAAGAAATACCCAATCGATTTTTAACGTCATTTCACCCATGCGGAATAGGGCAACCTCTTTCAAGCAAATTTCCAATTTTATAGTTTAGGTCATGAATTACTAAAGCAAACTCAACTGAGGCTTGGAAATAGTATAACATTATTCACTTTGGCCCAGATACAAATAAAAACTCTGGTATTTACCTAAATGTTATTTAAAGTTTGAAGTGATTTAAAAACAAATTGTTAAATGATTTGCATGCCATTGATTCTCAATACTTCAGCTTTTTCTCGATCCATAGCTTTGGCTATGAATCTCAAAAAGAGCTTCGTCTTGAAAACCAAGCACATACAACTCATTTTAACATCTATTATTAAATCACTTCTTTATGTAGTTGTGTTATTTTAAAACTATTCCTGCAAAATATCATGCTTAATTGCCCACAAAATAAGTTCTGGGGTATTGTGGCAATTGGATTTTTTTAACATATTTTGCCGATGTGTTTCCACTGTTCTAGGGGAGATGAATAGTATATTGGCAGTCATTTTTGATGAAAATCCGCGGCGCAAAAATTTTAATATTTCCAGTTCCCGTTTAGTTAGTGGATTATCCAGATTGTGGTCCTTTTTCATGGTGTTACATTTTTATAGATAGGTTAATGATGGTTGATTACGAGTTCAATTATGGTCCACTTATTGGTACCTGGAAGAAATGATTCTGATGGCGGTGGTTTTTGTTCCCGGAAATTCAGGAACAACATTATCAATGTGGTGATTTTTCGGGGGGGGGGGCAAAATGCCTGTTCGTATGGAGTAGTGGGTTTTCATAGAATCTACAATTTTTTGAATTTTGGAAGGTGTAGATATAGAAATAACTTGATTGTGGGGGATTTATTGTGGACTCTCTTTCGCCAAGGCTTACGCCGACACTGAAAGTTTTGGCGCACACTGTCAGAGAGCGAAGCGGAGTACGCCTTGCCCGACCGTAGCTAGTGCTTAGGTGAGTTGGGGAGAACGGAAACCGGAAATCGGCTTTGCCCGCTGAAGCCCTGGCGTAAGTGGGTGATCGGCTTTGCCCACTGTAGCCCTGGGCGTAAGTGGGTGGACGGTGAAGGGAGTTGTGAGTTGAGAGTTGTGAGAAGATTAACAATGCCTGTTGAATTGTGTAATTACAATACTAAAGGAAACGGTAGACGGTAATCGGCTTTGCCCACTGAAGCCCGGGGCGTAAGTGGGTGTACGGTGAAGGGTGGTTGGAGCATGTGGCATGGAGCTGGGAGCATGGGGCATGGAAAAAAATTACGAATTACGATAGAGATTGGTGGAGGGCTTGAGTCTGACTTCTGACCTCTGATTTCTGATTTCAAACTGAATCCTGTTTAATCGTATTCAATCGTGTTCTAAATATGCCAGGATTGAGAAAGAAAGAATCTTTTTGTCCACAATTACCTTATCTTTGTATTAATTTAAACATCTTGAATATAAATCAAGGGATCAAGTGAAGGCTAAAGTAAAATATATAATCGATGAAAAGGGTGACAGGACAGCGGTAGTAATTCCAATTGGAGAATGGAACTTACTGAAAAAGGAGTTAATTGAATTCCAAGAATTCCAAAAACTGAAACAAAGCCTAAAGAAGGGATTCAAGGAAGTTGACAATATGGTTTCTGGCAAAGTTCGAAAAAAGACATTTGACGAATTCTTCGAAGAAATCAAATGAATAAGAACAATAAGGTTGCAATCATTGTCACTGCAAATTTTGAGCGAGAAGCCAAAAAACTGCTCAAAAAATATCCTTCCCTAAAGCAAGAGTTTTTTGATCTAAGTGAAAAGCTTAGGCATAATCCCGGCTTAGGAGTTAAATTATCACATAATGTCTATAAAATAAGGGTAGCAGTAAAAAGCAAAGGAAAAGGTAAAAGAGGAGGACTACGCATGATTACATATGTGGTATTGAATAAGTGGGATAGTTCATTTAACTGTGTCTTTTGTTAAAAATATTAATATTCTACCTCCCACTTTTGGGAGGTAAGGTTTGGTTCTGGAAGGAGGCCGTAGGCCGACTGGAAGAACCAAACCTTACCTTTATTTTTTCTCAGGTCTCTTTCGGCACCCTTTCTGGATAGTTTTGCATGATGCTACGTTGGATACTTGTCCAGGCAAAGGCCTTCCTACTCCACGATTTTTTATTGTGCATGAGCGATAAATACAACTGTTTGGTTAAGGCTGTAGGTGAAACCCAGGCCGCTTTGGACTTAATCAATTTACGCATGATTCGGTGTAGAGCTTCGACCGGGTTTGTTGTATAAATCATTTTCCGCATTCCTGGGTCAAAGTCCATAAAGGCCATTAATTCTTGCCAATTATTTCTCCATTGATCTACTATGTATTGATATTGGTTCGACCACTTTACTTCAAAGGATAACAGACCGCTCTGGGCTTGCTCTAGCGTCGGTGATGTGTATATTTTACGTAGATCCGATGCAACCTTTTTTACATCCTTAGAATCGACATATTTAAGCGAATTTCGAACTTGATGAACAATGCATTTTTGAACTATAGTCTTTGGTAAAACATCTGTAATTACTTCTGATAATCCAGTCAAATTATCAGTGCACATCACCAATATATCTGTAACTCCTCGACTCTTGAGATCTTCCAATATTATCCCCCATTTACCAGCTCCTTCACTTCCTTGTACATACAAGCCAAGCATGTCTCGCTGACCTTCCCAATCTACCGCGTATACCGTGTAAAATGCATGGTTACTGTATTTGCCCTCATTCCTAACCTTAAAATGTATCGCATCCAAATACACAATTGGATAAAATGATTGAAGCTCTCTTGCACGCCAACGATGTATCTCAGGCAATACTTTGTCTGTGATTTGTGATATCTTTCCAGCTGATATTTCTACCCCATACATCTGGATGAGTAATCGCCTGACATCTTCTATCGAGTTGCCCTGGGCATACAATGCCAATATCTGAGCATCTAATCCACTATTTAGTTCTCTTTGACGCTTCGCTATCAATTCAGGCTCAAACTCTCCATTACGGTCCCTAGGGGTCTCAACATAAATGTCTCCACTATTTGTCAAGACCTTCTTAACCGATTTTCCGTTTCGCTTATTTCTACGATTATTTGTCCGCTCTTCGCCCATAAACGACTCCATCTCTCCATCTAGCAATTGATTCACCATCGATTGTAGTAACTCGCTGAAGGGACTGTCTTCCCCTAATACTGGACGTTTGCTGTACAAATGCTTCTTTAGCCGATCATACATCTTAGAATCAACTAATAACTGTTCTTTTTCATTCTTTCCTTTCATATTTTGCAAAGTTAATCAGACACAGTTATTTGAACAGTCTCGAATAAGTTAGAAGAATATTGGTACCCTTACCTCACATTATACGAAACACCCAAATACATATGGTCGCATGCCACCCAAACCTTCACCTCATTGTCACATTTTCAATTATCAATTATCAATTTTCAATCATCAATTCTCAATTCTCTTCCCCGTTCTTTTCCAATTCCAGCCACGATAATTTTTAGAAAATAGCACCCACTTGGCTTTACCTACGATTAAATTTTCATCCACCGGTCCCCAATATCTGCTATCACGTGAATTGGGTTGATTGTCGCCCATCATAAAGTATTGATTCGAACCAATTGAAAATGAGGTGTCGCGGGAAAATGGGGTAAACTGATCCACAACTGGATCCTCCCATTGAAGATTAAGAGCAGATAGTTTTTCGTAATCCTGTTTTGATAGAATTATGGAATGTAGGCCCATAGAATCGGTACGTAGAGGACGAATGTGAATTTCAAGTGAATCTCCCAATTGCTTTAACCCACCCATGCTTTCTGTACTGAAGTAATACCGCTGTTGTGACTCCGGAGGTCTATCCGGTGGAACACCATTAATCGTGTAAGTCCCTTTTATATTTGTAACCCGATCTCCCGGAATGCCTACACAGCGTTTGATGTACAAGATCGATGGGCTCTGAGGATAATGAAAAACCACCACATCACCTCTTTGAACTTTGCCCAATCCCTTAAGCCTATAGTGCTCGAGCCGGGTGATTGAATCCAACTTAAACAGATGATCATTTACAAACAGAGAAGTCACATTAAGCCAGGGTATTTCAGCCACGCTCCGTGGTAATCTGGGGCCATAAGCCAGCTTGGAGACGATGATCCGGTCTCCACTGATCAGGGTATTGGCCATCGATGCACTGGGAATGGAATAAATCTCAAAGACAAAAATTCGTAAAGTAATGGCCAGGACGAAGATGAAGATCAGGGAATGCATCCAGAGCAACCAATTCCTTTTATTAAATATCTTAGCCCGTAAGCGGGATTGGTAGGCCAGATAATACCAAACACCCAGGATTAGTAAAATTAGACCTAACCACCCGAGACCAGTGAAGAGACAAATCAGACAAAGAATGAAGAAAAAGATCCAATAGATGTGGGTCAAGCGGAATTTCATAATTAATCAACGGTGGTGTGTGAGGTGAAGGTATGAAAGATTGGGGAAATGTACTGACGAGCTTCGCTGTCATACTGACGAGCTGTTGTCAACAGGTCGAGGTGATCGGTGGTGCTTAGCCCGACCGAAGTTTTAGCGGATCCTAAATGTCTTCCTGAACTTGACTGCCATAGGCAGTCTTGTTTCAGGATCTGTGTTTGGTTTCCATGGTCAATATTAAATTCTTGTTTTTATATTGCACAACACAGATCCCGAACATTTGCTGCTTAGGCAACAAATTTTGAGATGACCTACGCTTTTCTGTGTGGAACCAAATAACTCATCGCACTTAATACTAGCCGATCCTATAATTCAAGAATGGATTGGATTTTGTGATTGAAAGAATTAACTGGATTTGCAAATCCTAGAACTCAGTTTGAATCCGTTCACCTGCAGAAACAACACACCTGAATCCTCGAAACCAATTCCCTTCAACATTTTTGTCGTCCTGACAAATGAATGAGTCTGGAAATTTAGAAATATGCTTCTTTTTACATAGATATTTAGGACCATTACAATTTCCTCCAATTGCAACGTAATCATGTGACCAATTCCGGGCAAATTGTCGGTGATGATCATTGATAACCACTTCACTTGCATTTCCAAGCATATTGTACACATTATTTACCTTCATCAGATTGGAATCCACTTTTTGGATACTATTATTAGAGTTTTCCCGATACCAGTAGGAAGGGGATGTACTTTTAGATTTGACCGCATAAATCCATTCACTTGCTAACGGCAACCTTTTTCCTAACCATTTGGCATAAGCTTGCATATCCGCAACAGAAATCTTAGTGACAGGAGTAGAGGCATAATCTTCTAAAGGTATTTCTCTATCTTCTACATCATATTTCCAAGGTAGTGAATCACCTAAAGATGTTGTGGTTACGTATCCGGTTTGATTACAAAAATTTTCAAATTCTAGTAGAGATACCTCATATTTATCGATATAAAATGAAGGGATACCTTTATTGCCTTTGATAAAAATCATATCCTGGGCAAAATTGTCGAGAGAAATTAATGAAACAAGGATTAATAAACTGACGGTTTTCATAATTTTTATTTTCTAATTCTATTTAAAGACTTCAAGTCTCGCTATATCTTATTATTGCCCCTGTATCCATAAAGTTCGGTGATGAGATTATTAGGTGGTAATGTCTAATAGTATGGACTGGTAGGGTTTTCATAGAGATCTACATTTATACAATTTTGGCATGTGTAGATATAAAAATAACTTGATTGAGCTGGTTTTATTGTGGACTCTCTTTCGCCAAGGCTACAGAGAGCGAAGCGGAGTACGCCTTGCCCGACCGTAGCTAGTGCGAGTTGGGGAGAAAGGAAACATGTAATCGGCTTTGCCCACTGTAGCCCTGGGCGTAAGTGGGTGGACGGTGAAGGGAGTTGTGAGTTGAGAGTTGTGAGAAGATTAACAATGCCTGTTGAATTGTGTAATTACAATACTAAAGGAAACGGTAGACGGTAATCGGCTTTGCCCACTGAAGCCCTGGCGTAAGTGGGTGATCGGCTTTGCCCATTGAAGCCCTGGGTGTAAGTGGGTGGTTGCAGCATGGAGCTGGGAGCATGGGGCATGGGAAAAAAATTACGAATTACGATAGAGATTGGTGGAGGACTTGAGTCGGTTTTCTGACCTTTGATGTCCGATTTCAAATCTTTTTCCATGACCAACAATTAAATTATTGATTCCGTATTGCTGTTGGATGATTATTTCGACAGACTGTCAATTTATAACACATGTAGAGGCATAAAATGTAAATAAGAATATTCTGATCAAAATTCACACCAGTAAATATCCATTTAAAATATTTACATTTCATTTTTGCTTTATGTGCACAAAACGAATTATCGGATTATCATGATTGTCTTGGTTTACGACATGTAACAATACATTATTTGTGCTGCGAGAGTTCGCCAAAAGTCTAGCGGTGTTCGGAGAGATAAAGTCATATAAAATATTCTCATCAGCTACGCCCTTAGGTGTAAATGAGGTGCCTGAATGTATATTATCTAATAAGCCATAGTAAGGGATGTTATAACACTGGTTTGTACATTCATTATAAACAATCTGATTAATCTTGCTTTTTAAGGTTCCAAAGAAGAAATGGAAACAACCTGAAATATAATGTGATTTAATTCTTCCTTGAAGTTTGAGAACACTTTGGTTTTGTTGAAGCAAATCATAATCAACACTATTGTCAAAAACATACTTAAAAACTGGTTTTACCATGCCATTTGTATAATGAACAGTTCCACAATTTGAAGATTCATATAAATTAAATCCACTATCATTTTTGTATATTTCATGATTGAAAACCATACTTTTGTTTTTAAGACTTGACATCGTACCTTGTCTTGGCCAATACCTATGTGCCAATGAGAAATCTTCGTTCAATATTGTTATTGAATAATTGTTCGATCCCAAATATAGAGGTTCGGGATTAAAGAACAATAGTCTCTTGTTATCTAAGATGCGCACCTTTGAAGGTTCAAATTGAATAAAATGTTCATCAAGAAGGCTTGCATCAGTTAAATTATACTTAATTAACTTTTTTTGCATTCTATCATAAATGACCAAGAGGTTTTGTGAGCAATCCATATCAAAAGAACCAATATTTACAAATTCCCCAGGTCCTTTACCCGAAGTACCAAATGTTTGCAATGGAATGCCAAATCTGTTAAATGTGCGAATTGTATAATTTTGCTTATCGAATATGCATATTATTGAATCGAAAATGACTTTCTTGATTATGCCAATTGGATCTTCTTTTTCTGTTTTTAAAATACAGTACTCAATTGAATCCGATATGGAACTTAATTCAAGATCAACCCGATCTTCTTCAAATCCACAAGTCAAATCGGTAATTGCAATCCTGTCAAATATGGATTCATTTTTCCTCTGGTAATTATTTGTGCATTCAATAAAATTAAGTACGACTGCAAATAATAATGTTCTTATAATAAAACAATTACTAATACTATTTTTCATTATCTATATCTTCCAACAAAAGTTATTCTCATTAAACCCAGTTTTTTGAGTAAGTACGTCTTATCCTGAACAATTCCATTATCTACATCGTTAATGCCTTCCCTCTCCAATATATGTTTTATAATATCTATAAATAACTATTAAGAAAACAATTATTAGGGCCAAGAATTATCCAGGCTAAGAAGTAATTACCTCAGCTTTTCAAATATACCGAATTAATCAGCATTAAGGATCTGGTACACAGCAACCACTTATCAGGCAGTCTCTAAAAATGCAATATTGCCATGGTAAAATCGATGGATAACATGTTACTTCGTATCCTTCCATTTGGGCATCGCAACCGACCGTGGTATACATATCCCAACATGAATCACCTTCATCATCCCAGCAAATATTCCACCTTGAGGGAATCGGTGTGGCTTTTAAACAATCTGTTGATCCACTTGTCTCTCTGTGAAAGTATCTATAGCACTTAAATTCAAATCATTCAAGTTCACATTCTCAAAGTTTGATATGGCGGATGCAGCATGCAGCATGCTGCATGGAGCTGGAAGCATGTGGCATGGGAATGAAATTACGAATTACAATGAAGAATGGTGGAGACAGTCTGTTTTCTGACCTCTGATTTCTGATTTCAAACTGAATCCTGTTTAATCGTATTCAATCGTGTTCTAAATATGCCAGGATTGAGAAAGGGAGAATCTTTTTGTCCACAATTACCTTATCTTTGTATTAATTTAAACATCTTGAATATAAATCAAGTGATCAAGTGAAGGCTAAAGTAAAATATATAATCGATGAAAAGGGTGACAGGACAGCGGTAGTAATTCCAATTGGAGAATGGAACTTACTGAAAAAGGAGTTAATTGAATTCCAAGAATTCCAAAAACTGAAACAAAGCCTAAAGAAGGGATTCAAGGAAGTTGACAATATGGTTTCTGGCAAAGTTCGAAAAAAGACATTTGACGAATTCTTCGAAGAAATCAAATGAATAAGAACAATAAGGTTGCAATCATTGTCACTGCAAATTTTGAGCGAGAAGCCAAAAAACTGCTCAAAAAATATCCTTCCCTAAAGCAAGAAATTTTTGATCTAAGTGAAAAGCTTAGGCATAATCCTGGCTTAGGAGTTAAATTATCACATAATGTCTATAAAATAAGGGTAGCAGTAAAAAGCAAAGGAAAAGGTAAAAGAGGAGGACTACGCGTGATTACATATGTGGTATTGAATAAGTTGGAAGAGGAAACAACAGAAGTTTATCTTGTGTCGGTTTATGACAAATCTTATACCGGAAATATATCAAATTCTTTGTTGAAGTACATAATCGGTCAAATTAAAAAGTCAGGTGATTGATATTTATTTTGGCCATACTTAGGCCAATCCGTATTATTATATTATTAGAAGTGATTTAAAAACAAATTGTTAAATGATTTGCATACCATTGATTCTCAATACTTCAGCTTTTTCTCGATCCATAGCTTTGGCTATGAATCTCAAAAAGAGCTTCGTCTTGAAAACCAAGCACATACAACTCATTTTAACATCTATTATTAAATCACTTCTTAGCACGAAATCTACCATTAAATATTATCATAGCCAAATCTGAAAACAGTAGAACATGTATTGTAATATTTTAGAAGATCTGGTGTTTAAAGATCGTCAATCAGCTCAGGATGGTTAACTTTTTAATTGAAAAATGGGATGATGAAGATCATGATCTTCCTGAGATGCACCCAGTCGAGGTTATTAAATCATAAATGGTTGAGCACCGACTAAAGTCGATAGATTTAACCCGGATATTACCTCTATCAAAGGGTACCATTTCCAAAATTCTTAATTAGGGTATGCTGATTTTTATAAAAATTCAGTATAAATATCTGTTTATCAGATTGATATATTGATGACCAATTAATGATTTATTGCATAACTGCAAGGTGTTGGTTATTTTAGTGTCAAAACCCTTGTAATTATGATGCGATATTACTCCTGCTGACCAGCTTACCCTTGAAGGATTCTGAACATACAATTTCTTACAAATCATATATACCTTTTGATCGCCTCATGCCGGCTGGGCACTTACTTTTTTCCAACCATGAAAAAAGTAAGCAAAAAAATTTCCGCTGTACTGAAATGGCTAAATTGATTAAGCATTCCCTAAAATCAAAAAACTCGGCCTTTTATGCACTCATGTATACTTTAAATGGCAAATTTCCAGACCTTATTAATCTTCATGGGCTTAAAATTACCTCTCTGTTCAGTGCATAACGGCCTCAAACACTTTTGATTTTTTAACGGGAATACCTAATCCATTTTTGACGCCATTTCACTAATGCGGAACTTTCCGCCTATAATGCATATTCCTGCAAGCCTTAAATACCAAAATTTTGAGCTGATTTTTTAATCTGCCAGCCGATCAAAATTAGCCTCCGATTGTATGTAGAATATAAAATCAGCAAACCCTAATTAACAAACGGGATTTCAAAAGAAACCATCAGAAAACTATCGTCATACTTTAAGCTTAAACAAGAAGCTTACAATCGACATTATAAATTAAAAATTACCGGAGAAAGAGAATTCAAATCGCCACCTATTTGAACATGCGAAAGAATCTAAAAGAAACGGCTTAATATATCTCATATGTATACACACCAAAGTGTATTGGTACCATTACCTCACATTATACGAAACACCCAAATACATATGGTCGCATGCCACCCAAACCTTCACCTCATTCTCACATTTTCAATTCTCAATTATCAATTATCAATTATCAATTCTCAATTCTCAATTTTCAATCATCAATTATCAATTTTCAATCATCAATTCTCAATTCTCAATCCCATTCTTTTCCAATTCCAGCCGCGATAATTTTTCGAAAATAGTACCCACTTGGCTTTACCGACGATCAAATTTCCCTCTACCGGTCCCCAATATCTGCTATCGCGTGAATTGGGTTGGTTATCGCCCATCATAAAGTATTGATTCGAACCAAGTGAAAATGAGGTGTCGCGGGAAAATGGGGTAAACTGATCCACAACTGGATCCTCCCATTGAAGATTAAGAGCAGATAGTTTTTCGTAATCCTGTTTTGATAGAATTACGGAATGTAGGCCCTTAGAATCGGTACGTAGAGGACGAATCCGAATATCCAGTGAGTCTCCCCATTGCTTCAGCTTACCGGCACTTTCAGTACTCAGGTAATATCGTTGCTGGGATAGCGGAGGTCTAATCGGAGGAACTCCGTTGATTGTGTAAGTCCCTTTTTTATTTGTAACCCGATCTCCCGGAATGCCTACACAGCCTTTAATATACAAGATCGAAGGGCTTTGAGGATAATGAAAAACCACCACATCTCCTCTTTGAACTTTGCCCAATCCCTTAAACCTATAGTGCTCGAGCCGGGTGATTGAATCCAACTTAAACAGATGATCGTTTACAAACAGAGAAGTTACATTAAGCCAGGGTATTTCAGCCACGCTCCGTGGTATTCTGGGGCCATAAGACAGCTTGGAGACGATGATCCGGTCCCCACTGATCAGGGTATTGGCCATCGATGCACTGGGAATGGAATAAATCTCAAAGACAAAAATACGTAGAGTAATAGCTAAGACGAAGATGAATAGAAGGGAATGTATCCAGAGCAACCAATTTCTTTTTTTAAACACTTTAGCCCCTAAATGGGATTGGTATACCAGATAGTACCATACACTCAGGATTAGTAAAATTAGACCTAACCACCAGAGACCAGTGAAGAAACAAATCAGACAAAGAATGAAGAAAAAGATCCAATAGATGTAGGTCAAGCGGAATTTCATAATTATTCAACGGTGGTGTGTGAGGTGAAGGTATGGAAGATTGGGGAAATGTGCTGACGAGCTTCGCTATCGGTAGTGTGAGTTACACTGCTATTCTTGATATTAGATATTAAAAAAAAGTTTTAAAACCACTTCAAGGACTATTGATTGGTTAATAACTATTTTGCAATTA
Source organism: Saprospiraceae bacterium (assembly GCA_965223405.1). Taxonomy (GTDB): domain Bacteria; phylum Bacteroidota; class Bacteroidia; order Chitinophagales; family Saprospiraceae; genus CBDCWO01. The sequence continues at coordinate 6,704,853 of CBDCWO010000006.1, read as the reverse complement.
GCAACAATTAAATTCTTGGTTCCGTATTGCACAACACAGATCCCGAACATTTGCTTCCACCTTGATGTCATCCTGAACCTGTTTCAGGATCGGTGTTCTGTTTCCATGGTCAATATCTAAATTCTTGTTACCGTATTGCTCAACACATATCCCGAATATTTGCTGCTGAGGCAGCAAATCTTGCCCGCCAGAGGTGGGTCCGGGATGACCTCAAGGGATAACCCACATTACATAAGGTTACCTTGTTGGAGGTCTTGACCCACTTTCTAAACTCCATTTTGACTGATTGCCGATAATATACTGTTAAAAAATAAATTTCGATATTCCACTTGATTTACCTTTTTTTCTTCTACCTGATTTACAATAATTCCACATTCAAGTAATATAGCGGGGATTTGTGTATGTTTTAGTATTATTAAATCGTCATAATAATATACTCCATTTTCAGGTAAAGCGAATTCTTTTCTTTCACCATTTATGTCCTCATTGTGGTGTTTCGAGTAATTTAATCCGGTGGATTGTAAACTATTTGACAAATCATGGGCCACTTTATTACTTCTAGATACTTCTGAATTTTTTTTTGAAATAAATATGGAATAGCCTGAGAACTGATTGCAATATCTCAAATTCCTCCCTTCAGAAACATTATTTCTTAAATATTGGGGTTGGACACTATCGTGATGTATAGAAATCAAGAAGGCATTCTTGAATTTTGAAGCCTTCCTGGCTCTCTCCAATAATTCTAGCTCGGGGTTTATTAAATACGTTTTAACACCATTTTCGTTCAAGAAATTGTCAAGTTCATGTGCCATCCTTAGGTTATAAGCGTATTCAGGTTTACCTGTACAACTAATTGCTCCCGGACTATTTAAGTTATGTCCTATATCGATAACTACACCAACTTTAATCTCTGGCCAACATGCCAAAGCAACACCTAGAAATAAAGAGGTCAAAATCCCCTTTATTGGATATTGGAATATACTTCTGCCCATGATCCTGTTCTATGAAAGTAATGACCTTCTTTAGGAAATATTTTGAATTGCTTATCATTTAGAATTCCATTTTTTCTAAAAAACTCTGAGGCACGCGTGGTGGTATATGCATCCATTTCTCCGTAAAATCCAATAATGGATTTCTTATTTATACATTGGTCATTAAATGTAGTGCTTCCATCAATACTCCCGGATAGAGATAGGATTCCGCCAAGTTTGTCAATATAGTGTGTTGCAGCAAATGTTAATTTGGCTCCATAGCTAGAGCCGACCAATGTTATTTTTTCTTTGTCAACTTGAAGTGAGTCTTCACAAAACTTGATCGTTCGTATAATATCTGATACTTGATCTTGAAAACTTCCTCCTTCCAGATGTCTGCCAAATCCGGTGGATCCATGATAATTGGGTATAAGCACAGCATAATTATTTTTGACCAACCAGTAAATCCAGGATTTGAATCCAGGTTCTACAAATAAGTTAGGGCCACCATGTACATAAATAACAGCATCTGACGGAATTTCTTCATCTTTCCATATATGAAGTGGAAATGAGGTGCCATCCCCATAATCAATGGTGTAGAAATGAAAACTCATATCAGCAGAGACGCGACTTGGATAGATCGTGTCAATATTATTACCACCTGGTATGGAACAATAAACTGATTTTGATTGAATCGGACTTGTAACCATAAAATAGGTCTTGCCATCTTGAGTAATGTTCATTGGTTGATAACCCATATTCTGTTCGATTAACCTGAAAGTTTTGAAACCATTTACGGAGTAGGTCGGAAAAATGGAGTCGCCATACTTATTTAGGGCTATTGCATCATAATGTACATTGCTTGTTTTTACCGGAATTGGATGATAATGATCCAGATGATAAATGGTATAAAAGGAATCAGTATTTGCTCTTCCAATAAATACAGATTTGTCATATTTTGATCTGATTTTTTTTATTTCAAAATCAGGATTGTCAAAGATGGTATCAATTGAATATATAGAAGACAATAACAAGATTCGCCCATTAGGATCCGAAATATGTAATATGGAATCATTCCAATCAAAATCATGGTATGGAGTGACTCCAGGCAATTCAAATAATATTTTGGAAATAATAACATCCCAAATGACCAATGTGCTCAGGTTATTTACAGTAGATATGTATGCAAGTTTGGTACCATCTTGAGAAAATCTTAGAGGAGGAATTGCGGTACTTGATGGGGGAAGAGATATGCGCTTTCGTATCCCATTAAGTGAAACATTATAAAGATAAAATAAATAGTCCGATTCATTTTTTTCTTGAAAATATATAGATTCCGAGTTTGGACTCCAGGTAAGTGAAAGCTGGGTAAAAGAAGAACTATCGATTGTTTTCAATTCGCCGAAATTCATACCTCCAACCAATAACTTAAAATTAGATTCGTTTCTGGTCTTAAATAATATGTTTTTACCATTGGGCGAAAATGCTATAGGTTCGGGATATTGTGATAGGAATTCACTTAAGATGGAACTTTGATAATCAATTGAAGTGCAAGAAAATAAAGCCAAAGTTAGTAGGACCTTAATACAATTCAGAACTAGATGTAAATAAACTCCACTTTTCAAAATGATTGAATATTAAATTCAGATATTGTTGCTTTGGCGATATTATTATTCTTTATGGGGCTGTAACAGAATTAGCTCCGCACTTTTTTGTTACTCAACAAAATATAGTAAGATTCTTAAATCAAAAATTATCAATTTTATAGAAAACCAAAATCGGATTGTCACTTATTGTGATATTCTTTAGTTCGGAAGGTAAAGAACTGTGGTCTAGCAGATTATCTATATGATAATGACTCAAAACAATGACAAATTCATCATCTATGATATTTCTAGGAGCTAGATAACACAAATCCGAGATTTCATATTTCAGATTGTAGACATCTTCGATAATAGCAGTTGTTTTGTTGCCTGTGGATTTGTCCACAATTAACGAATTATTGAATTGGATTTTGTGATCCTTGTAACTAATCAATATGTGGGAAGAGGTTTCAAAATAGCCCCAAACAATGTCAAATTTTTGAATTTCTTGCATTAAATTATTATCCATATTGAATTCTTGATGATTAACGTCGTACTTGCTCAAATCAATTCGGTATTTTACTTGAACTTCATCGCAAGTTTTGTATTCATAAATACGATTGTCGCTTTGATTAAGATAAAGTAGTGACCCGTCAAATAATTGAAACGGTGCATTAATACTAACTGGAATCAATTCAGGATTATCATCTTCTCTGGGTAAGCAAGAATTGATAGTTTCCGAATCGAGGTTAAATGAGACTAGTACATCTTTTTGTCCAATTGTACTTGTAAATAGCACAAGATTTTCATTGAAAAATTGAAATTTTGTTGCAAATATGTTAGGCATCGAGATTTCAAATAGCAATTCAAAATTTAAATTGTAAACAATAAACTTTCGGCCACGACTATCATTAACAAAGACCTTAGAATCACCTATTGTAAAATCATCCAGATTAATATATTCCCCTGGTCCTCTTCCAGGTTTAGACAATTTTGACAAAAATAGACCCTTTTTCGAAAATTTGTATAATATATTCTGTCCTTGGACAAATATAAAGTCATTCCATTCCATTATTTTGTTTACTCCTTGAATCAAACATTCCGCTGTAGTCTCAAGTGGGACAATTTTTGTAATCCTTGTGATACCTTTTAAAAAAGGAGCATCTTTCAGTGAAATTGTACTGGAACTTTCGACACCCTTGTTTACACTAGTTTCACAATTGTTGAAAGAAAGAAGAAAGATAAAACAAATGAATATTTTTTTCATTGGAGGGTTGAAGATTAGATTTACTAAATAGATAATTTGTTGATTCATATATTTCAGTTGTAATAGTTAAACAAATTGAGTTCCTCGTACTGAGGAAACTCAATCTGTAAAAATTTTACAACACTATCCTGAACCATCACAACATATACAGTCAGTACATGATTGAGGGCAGTCACAAGGAACACAGTCTGTTGAATAATTAGCTCCTCCAGGTGGAGGAATGCAATTGTAACAATTTGTAATTTGAGTAGTGCTTAGTCCCCAAATTCCTGAACCCTCTCCCCAAACACATGCGTCAGCATAAGCTAATGATTGGGAAGTAGATAAACTCGTCAATGTTAATTCTTGTACATCATTAGTTTTAATACTAATATTTAAATTCAAAAATAGTATACTTCCAAATAGAAAGCATAATATTAAATATAATTTATTTTTCATTGCATTAGTTTTGATTAAATAATAAATTCAATTTCTCATTCATTTCAGTTTCAGCCGTAGTTTCAATTTTTCCTTTACGTGAAATCACATTATTCGCATGTCGTTGGAAGTTCTCCATATCTCCCTTCACATAATACATCATCGCCAACCGGTACTCCGGATATAACCGATTTGGAACCATGTGCATGGCAGAGGTATACCATTTTTCTGCCTGTTCGTAATTCTTCATTGCAGTGTAATTATCTCCTAAGGACCAATGTAATACCTGGTCATTACGGTATTGTGCCGCGGACTGTAATAATTCATTGCCAGCTTTTGGGCTACCGGCAATTGACATGTTTTTGCCTGCTTGCTGTAGGAAAAGACCTTCGGCGAATAATTGATCAACTGCCGCAAGATATTCCTGCCGGGCTCCTTCATAATATTGCATGCGGTACCATTCGTTGGCCTTAACCCAGTGGCTGGTAGCTGCTACTGAAAGTTGAGCATTTACTCCCAAACCTACGGTTACGAGTATAGCAAAAAATGCCAATACTGGTTTCAACCATGCCGGCAACGAGATAAGTACATTCGTATTTTTACTCGCTACGATTGCCAAAATACCTAGGATTAAAAAATTTAACCCCCATACCGACCCGGGATAGGAAAAGAAAGCAAAACAAGCTATGGCTAGTAATGCACCTAATAATGATATTTGTCCTCCACGGGAATGAGTTTCTCCCTTTGTACTGATGAAAAAAAAACCCACCCACCCCAAAAATAATGCCAATCCGATAATACCTAACTCCGCGACAATCTTTAGATATTCATTGAAGGCAAAAGAGTTATTATCTGCCAAAAATTTTTCCTGTTCCGTACCTTTTCCCGCAGCAAAATAATCCCGTTGATATAAATTATATTCCGCCGCAAATCTTCCATATCCAATCCCAAATACTGGATTTTTGGCTATCATCGAAGTACTCACCTTCCAGACCAACAAACGACCATCCGCTGAGTCTTTCTTTAGATGGTAAATACCCAGTCCACCGCCTACAATCAGAAATCCTAATGCAATAAATAATGCGTTCTTTGTTCGTCTGGCCAACCTCACCAGGAATTGGCGATACCTAAAGAAAAGTAAAAGTCCAGTACTGGCTATTAACGCCACCCAGGCCGCCCGGCTTTGACTTGGAATCACAACCAACAAGATTAAGGCTAATGCCAACCAGTATAGATGCGTTTTCCATTTAGTAACACCTTTTGGATTCAATAAAGGGTACATGATCACCGGTGATAGGATAACCAGGTAGCCAGCCAATGGAGCCGGATTAAAGAAGGGGCCTGTCATCTTAAAATTGGAATTATAGCTCTCCAACATGCCATATAGCTGTAACAGTGCATACCCACTCAGTCCAATCGACAAAATGGAGAACAGCACGATCAGATCCTTCATCCGGATATGTCCTGACCACATTCTGAATCCCAGATACACCGGCAGTGTGGCAAACAACCAGATTGCCGCACCTTGAGACCAATGTACATGGGATGTAAAACACCAGCGAATCACTGCATATAACCAAAAGACAAAAAACCCCAAGTCCGGCCAGGTAATCCGGATCAGTTCCTTGCGATAAGCAATCAGCCAGATAATGATACTCACTAAAATACCAAAATACTTAAAAAGAAGCCCAGCTGGTAATACTCGGGCAGCCGAAATGAAGTGCCTGTATTAAATGGTATCAAGGTGATTCCCAATAAGGCAAACAGTACCAGAGAAGCTATCGTACTTTTAGATAGCGAAATCGATACTATTTTTAATGCATGGGTATACATACGACTTTTACTAGTTCAATGAATTAATGGTGCATCAGGTAGGGAAAACTGGGATCAGTATTACTTCACATTTTTAAATACCTAATAATCCAAATATCGGTTGATTTCGGCTGTCTGTCAATACGTATTTTTTGCAGAGTCCTCCGAAAATTTTAGCAATATATTGAGTTGATGGCACAAAATCCTGGAGATATAGGGATGGTGGTCATCGCGATAATAAAGTAAGTCCTTTCGTGAGGGCTACTATATCAGTATTATTGAACACCCAATTATTGATACAATGTAAACTGTTGTTTCAATTTGTAATTTCTGGTTTTATGAATTAGAAGAGCTAAATTCTACCAAATTTTAAATGCCAGGGCCGGCAGTTTAACTGCTAATGGCTACGACTCTGCTACTTCTGGTCCTGTTGATGTTGTTTAATCTTCCTGGGTATCTTTTTTCCTTCTTACTTTTTCGGATGAAAAAGTAACAAAACCTGTCCGCCGACTGGCGGAAATCTCTTTTTCATAAGGCTGCATCCGTTGCAAACAACTCGGGAATTGGAGCATTACGAAAGGGTCTTTGTACATCGTCCTGTGGATGAAGTCAAAAAAGTGGTTGGTATAAATGGAACAGTTTAAAGTTATTACGCTTCATAACTTTTTGCTTTCATCCTAGAAATAATTTAAAGGTATAAATGAAGCGTTCCATTTATAAAGGCCACTTCATATATTTTCTTGGATATACGGATTAAATTTTGGAAATTCATTTGGATCAATGTTTTATGCTTTTTTGACATCTTCAACGCAACGGTATGAAAAATCCCGAATCTTGAGGATTCGGAACAATTTGTTTCCGTCAAAGCGCTAGGTGTTTTGCTTCGAACTTTTGTTAAGCGTAAAAATTTGAATGTTTTGAGTTGTGTGATATAGATCGAAGCCATTGCCGGTGGCCTAGTGCTTCAGGAACAAAATACTAACACCATTTTACTTGTTCTTTTTAATTTATACTTCGTTGAAGAACCGCTTATGTAGCTTGGGCTACATGCGAGAACCTTCGCCTTGTCTAAATCAAAAATAACATCGTATAATAGTGCCATTACTTCGTTCCTGAAGCACTAGTCTTTAGGGATAGATCCGCCCACTATAGAAAGGAGATTTATTTGTTACTTTTTTTCATGGTTACTGCCAGTGATATTCCTAAGTTTCTCGAATACTCAAGTCTCTGGAAATCGAAATTTTGATATTGTTACGCTCTGCCTGCCTGAGGTGTTCATAGATGTCGAAGGAAGAAATACCCAATCGATTTTTAACGTCATTTCACCCATGCGGAATAGGGCAACCTCTTTCAAGCAAATTTCCAATTTTATAGTTTAGGTCATGAATTACTAAAGCAAACTCAACTGAGGCTTGGAAATAGTATAACATTATTCACTTTGGCCCAGATACAAATAAAAACTCTGGTATTTACCTAAATGTTATTTAAAGTTTGAAGTGATTTAAAAACAAATTGTTAAATGATTTGCATGCCATTGATTCTCAATACTTCAGCTTTTTCTCGATCCATAGCTTTGGCTATGAATCTCAAAAAGAGCTTCGTCTTGAAAACCAAGCACATACAACTCATTTTAACATCTATTATTAAATCACTTCTTTATGTAGTTGTGTTATTTTAAAACTATTCCTGCAAAATATCATGCTTAATTGCCCACAAAATAAGTTCTGGGGTATTGTGGCAATTGGATTTTTTTAACATATTTTGCCGATGTGTTTCCACTGTTCTAGGGGAGATGAATAGTATATTGGCAGTCATTTTTGATGAAAATCCGCGGCGCAAAAATTTTAATATTTCCAGTTCCCGTTTAGTTAGTGGATTATCCAGATTGTGGTCCTTTTTCATGGTGTTACATTTTTATAGATAGGTTAATGATGGTTGATTACGAGTTCAATTATGGTCCACTTATTGGTACCTGGAAGAAATGATTCTGATGGCGGTGGTTTTTGTTCCCGGAAATTCAGGAACAACATTATCAATGTGGTGATTTTTCGGGGGGGGGGGGGGCAAAATGCCTGTTCGTATGGAGTAGTGGGTTTTCATAGAATCTACAATTTTTTGAATTTTGGAAGGTGTAGATATAGAAATAACTTGATTGTGGGGGATTTATTGTGGACTCTCTTTCGCCAAGGCTTACGCCGACACTGAAAGTTTTGGCGCACACTGTCAGAGAGCGAAGCGGAGTACGCCTTGCCCGACCGTAGCTAGTGCTTAGGTGAGTTGGGGAGAACGGAAACCGGAAATCGGCTTTGCCCGCTGAAGCCCTGGCGTAAGTGGGTGATCGGCTTTGCCCACTGTAGCCCTGGGCGTAAGTGGGTGGACGGTGAAGGGAGTTGTGAGTTGAGAGTTGTGAGAAGATTAACAATGCCTGTTGAATTGTGTAATTACAATACTAAAGGAAACGGTAGACGGTAATCGGCTTTGCCCACTGAAGCCCGGGGCGTAAGTGGGTGTACGGTGAAGGGTGGTTGGAGCATGTGGCATGGAGCTGGGAGCATGGGGCATGGAAAAAAATTACGAATTACGATAGAGATTGGTGGAGGGCTTGAGTCTGACTTCTGACCTCTGATTTCTGATTTCAAACTGAATCCTGTTTAATCGTATTCAATCGTGTTCTAAATATGCCAGGATTGAGAAAGAAAGAATCTTTTTGTCCACAATTACCTTATCTTTGTATTAATTTAAACATCTTGAATATAAATCAAGGGATCAAGTGAAGGCTAAAGTAAAATATATAATCGATGAAAAGGGTGACAGGACAGCGGTAGTAATTCCAATTGGAGAATGGAACTTACTGAAAAAGGAGTTAATTGAATTCCAAGAATTCCAAAAACTGAAACAAAGCCTAAAGAAGGGATTCAAGGAAGTTGACAATATGGTTTCTGGCAAAGTTCGAAAAAAGACATTTGACGAATTCTTCGAAGAAATCAAATGAATAAGAACAATAAGGTTGCAATCATTGTCACTGCAAATTTTGAGCGAGAAGCCAAAAAACTGCTCAAAAAATATCCTTCCCTAAAGCAAGAGTTTTTTGATCTAAGTGAAAAGCTTAGGCATAATCCCGGCTTAGGAGTTAAATTATCACATAATGTCTATAAAATAAGGGTAGCAGTAAAAAGCAAAGGAAAAGGTAAAAGAGGAGGACTACGCATGATTACATATGTGGTATTGAATAAGTTAGAAGAATATTGGTACCCTTACCTCACATTATACGAAACACCCAAATACATATGGTCGCATGCCACCCAAACCTTCACCTCATTGTCACATTTTCAATTATCAATTATCAATTTTCAATCATCAATTCTCAATTCTCTTCCCCGTTCTTTTCCAATTCCAGCCACGATAATTTTTAGAAAATAGCACCCACTTGGCTTTACCTACGATTAAATTTTCATCCACCGGTCCCCAATATCTGCTATCACGTGAATTGGGTTGATTGTCGCCCATCATAAAGTATTGATTCGAACCAATTGAAAATGAGGTGTCGCGGGAAAATGGGGTAAACTGATCCACAACTGGATCCTCCCATTGAAGATTAAGAGCAGATAGTTTTTCGTAATCCTGTTTTGATAGAATTATGGAATGTAGGCCCATAGAATCGGTACGTAGAGGACGAATGTGAATTTCAAGTGAATCTCCCAATTGCTTTAACCCACCCATGCTTTCTGTACTGAAGTAATACCGCTGTTGTGACTCCGGAGGTCTATCCGGTGGAACACCATTAATCGTGTAAGTCCCTTTTATATTTGTAACCCGATCTCCCGGAATGCCTACACAGCGTTTGATGTACAAGATCGATGGGCTCTGAGGATAATGAAAAACCACCACATCACCTCTTTGAACTTTGCCCAATCCCTTAAGCCTATAGTGCTCGAGCCGGGTGATTGAATCCAACTTAAACAGATGATCGTTTACAAACAGAGAAGTTACATTAAGCCAGGGTATTTCAGCCACGCTCCGTGGTATTCTGGGGCCATAAGACAGCTTGGAGACGATGATCCGGTCCCCACTGATCAGGGTATTGGCCATCGATGCACTGGGAATGGAATAAATCTCAAAGACAAAAATACGTAGAGTAATAGCTAAGACGAAGATGAATAGAAGGGAATGTATCCAGAGCAACCAATTTCTTTTTTTAAACACTTTAGCCCCTAAATGGGATTGGTATACCAGATAGTACCATACACTCAGGATTAGTAAAATTAGACCTAACCACCAGAGACCAGTGAAGAGACAAATCAGACAAAGAATGAAGAAAAAGATCCAATAGATGTGGGCGTAGCGATGTTTCATAATTAATCAACGGTGGTGTGTGGGGTGAAGGTATGAAAGATTGGGGAAATGTACTGACGAGCTTCGCTGTCATACTGACGAGCTTCGCTGTCAGCGAGGCCGTGCTTCGCTATCGGTAGCGCGAGTTACACTGCAAGCTTTTACGTTCGATATTCAGCATAGTATTAAATAACTTCATTGGTTGAAGAGGGGTGTACAGATACAACGATGCATTGTACCTAATCCCAGCTAGGGTAGATCGGTCATCCTAAACTTGACTGCCCCATATATCTTACTGCAATCGGCGAATCTCTAAAAAGGATGTGTGCGTCAGCACTTATCTAACAGAGAGTACATTGATAAACTGGCTTGCACTGATTATTTTGATTTTGGGAAAATCCATACTATCTAAAATGTTAAAATGTCTATCATGAGTTACTAATATAATTGGCATTGCTGGCAATCGCGCAATCCAAAAACTTATTATCATCGGGATCACTTTTAATTAAATTCCATCGAAAATATCTGTCAATGAAAATGGTGTTCGGGGCGTTTTCAATTAACTGCATTATTATTGAAGTAAGTTCGGCTCCAATAGGTTGTTCAGAATTTCTTCATATTCAAACAAGACCTCAGTAGTGACACATAGTTCATAGTTCTCCTCTTGAAAAGACTTAAATATTGAAAAGAATTTGGATTTTGGGGTTACAGATACCAATAATATGTTAGTATCAAGAACTATTCGCATTAATTCTTATTGTAGGGAGTTCGCAAATGCGTTCGGGATAACTCATCCATATCTTTGTTTGTCCAGCCTTTTTTATCCCAGACTTGATTGGCCATTTTATTTGACTTTTCTGAAAGATATTTAGTGATTAACATCTTAATTTCGAGAAGATCGACATCGTCCAAATCCCTTGAAAAAAGCTTAAGAATTTCCAATTGAGTTTTGTTTAATGGTGCATTCAAATTCATTTATCAAGTTTTTTTATGGCTAAGATAACGTAAAATTGATGGAATTGGTTTCTTTAGGAGCATGCTAGAACGGGGCCACATTTTCTTTCATCTAATCTTCCAGACTATTGAAATTAATGGTGCGCATTGCATAACTCTTTTTGCCTGGATATACGTAGTGGTTGAAGGTTTTGGCATATTATAGTTACATATGCTGTTTCACTTAAGCTCAACACAAATCCCGAACATTGCTTCCTCCTTCATGTCATCCTGAACTTGTTTCAGGATCGGTGTTCTCATTTCCCCGGCCAATAGTTAAAATAATGTTTCCGTATTGCACAACACAGATCCCGAACATTTGCTTCCTCCTAGATGTCATCCTGAACTTGTTTCAGGATCGGTGTTCTCATTTCCCCGGCCAATAGTTAAAATAATGTTTCCGTATTGCACAACACAGATCCCGAACATTTGCTTCCTCCTTGATGTCATCCTGAACTTGTTTCAGGATCTGTGTTCTCATTTCCCCGGCCAATAGTTAAAATAATGGTTCCATATTGCACAACACAGATCCCGAACATTTGCAGCATAGGCAGCAAATTTCGGGATGACCTACGATTTTTTTGTTTCAACCTGAATCTTGAGTATCGTGGAAAACCCTGTCCAATCATGTTCAAAAAGTTAGAACAGGATTTTAAGGATTTACGGGATGTGCCAGGAATGGAGACCGGCAATCGGCTTTGCCCACTGAAGCCCTGGGCGTAAGTGGGTGGACGGTGAAGGGAGCATGGAGCTGGGAGCATGGGGCATGGAAAAAAATTACGAATTACGATAGAGATTGGAGGAGGGCTTGAGTCGGTTTTCTGACCTCTGATTTCTGATGTCTGTTCCTGACCTCTGACTTCTGATTTCAACCTGAATCCTGAGTATTGTGAAAAATCCTGTTCTAAAAGTTGTCGGGAAAAATCTATATTTTGTGAATTTGCAGAAACTAGTTACATAGGAACAATGTTGAAACGTTAGATTAAAATGAATTGCAAATGAATTTGACTAAACCTTTAACCAATTTTCAGCTGGAATTACTGAAACTATACCAGTTTGATTTGACAGAGGAACAATTGAGGGAGATCAGAGATCTACTCAGCAAGTATTTTGCTGAATCTGCCGCGAAGGAAATGGACCGTTTATGGGAAGATAAGGGATGGTCAAATGAAACCATGGATACTTGGGTTGAAGGTAATTCTGGCGAAAAATGATGAGAATTGTTCTTGACTCCAATTCTCTCCTGGTTTCAATTCCACGTAAATCCAAGTTCAGACCGATTTTCGACGCTATCATTCATGGAGATATCAGGTTACTAATAAGTAATGAAATCTTAACAGAATATGCAGAAATTATAGAGCGCAAGACAAACTCTATCGTTTCCTCAAACGTATGTGAATTCCTAATTCAATCGAATCATGTGGAACAAATTAAGATTTACTTTAAATGGAATTTGGTTGAAAAGGATGTAGATGACGATAAGTTTGTGGACTGTGCTGTAAGTGGAAATGCAGACTATCTTGTAACTGATGATAAGCACTTCAACACTCTAAGTGCTGTAAAATTTCCTCTTGTTCGGATTCTTAGAACGGGGGAATTTCTTGAAATGATCGAAAAAGGGAAAAACCACGGAAGGGTCAAGAATTAATTACAGAATTAAATAAGGCCTCAATCGGCAAAACGGGCAATCTTACCAGTTATAAATTTGTGGAGTTTACTGAGTGGATTCAATATGGGTAACTTAAAAATAGCAGAGGCTAACCTTATTTAATTGTGTTCAAAGATTAAACATGATGTGCGAGGAATGGAAACCAGCATCGGTGATCGGTAATCGATTGTCGGTGATCGGCTTTGCCCACTGAAGCCCTGGGCGTAAGTGGGTGGATGGTGTATGGAGTTGGGAGCATGGAGCATGGAAAAAAATTACGAATTACGATGGAGATTGGTGGAGGGCTTGAGTCTGACTTCTGATCTCTGATTTCTGATGTCAAACTGAATCCTGTGTATCGTGTTAAATCCTGTCCAATCCTGTTCTAAAAGTTAGAACTAGATTAAAGAGATTCTGTTAATCGATTACGCTGAAACCTGAAACCCTTGACACCCTTGCTACAATATGACAGGATTGGAGACCGGAAACCGGAGACTGGAGTCCGGTGACTCTCGCTTGCATAGTTTCCGACAATACTGCAAACTTTGGGATGCGGGCAATGTTCCCTTTTGCATAAAAGTTAAAGCCGACTTTGATAGTTTGGTGTATATAGTTGGCTGGCACTTATGTTGTTGCCGAATTTTGATTATTTTAGGATCAAAATATTTTACTTATGATATCAACTATAGCAAAAAATCTAAAAGAAATTGAAAAAATATGTAAAAAAAGAAACGTATCAAAACTATATACCTTTGGTTCGGTAAATACGGAACTGTTTCATAAGAATAGTGACATTGATCTATTGGTAGAATTTAAAGAAATAGTTTTCGATGGGTACGCAGATAATTATTTGGATATGTGTTATGATTTAGAAGCTGTCTTAAATAGAAAAGTTGATTTGGTAACGTCTAGTAGTGTTAAAAATCCAATATTTAAAAAACAAGTTGAAAACACTAAGCAATTAATTTTCCAAGATTAGTATGGAAAATGATAAGATTAAGGTCGAAAAATATCTGCTTGATATCAAGGAATCGATTGAACATATTGAGAATTTTACTGTAGATGTGATTTCTTATTATGATTATGAGAAAAATCTACTACTGAGAAGAGCGGTAGAAAGGGAATTGGAGATAATTGGCGAAGCATTAAACAGAATATTTAAGATTAATGATCAAATAGATATTTCAAATGGCAGGAGAATTGTAGACTTGAGAAACCGAGTCATCCATGGTTATGACAAGGTAGATAACGCTGTGATTTGGGCAATTTTGCAAAGACACATTCCTATTTTGAAAAGGGATATATACAAACTTTTATCTGTCAGATAATCCTTGCTTATTCTTTGAATCTTTTTATTTGTCTTAATCGTTGATTGAACGGATTAATGTATTTTGCTATTGAACCCATTTAATAATTAAATGTTAACGTCCACAAACTTTCTTAGGAAAACCATGGTGAACCCAAGTCAATGTAGTGCCATCCAGTTTGTGGACTTTGTTTCATACCTAAATCTCAATGTTTTAAATCCATCTATCCAGGCATTGAGTTGCTCTACTGTGAAACGTCTTTTATATAGCTCATTATCAAATAGATAATCCTCTATTAGATCTTGACTTTTGCTCCTACGTTTGTTTCTGTCTATATTATGTATTATCCCTTTATAATCACATAATTGTCGAAATTCCTTGACATCAAATCCTGCATCGGCATTTAGAAATAAACCATCACATTCCAAACTCATAGACTCCATTTGATCAAACATTTTACTAGTAGTTTTTTTTAGTTCATAGCTGTCATTGTGTTCCCCACTTATTGGAGGTGACCAACTTATGGGAACACCTTGATTGTCTGTCAATATCAACATGTTTGTAGTTTTTTGCTTCTTTCTTCCTTGGTAACCAACATTTTCTCCTCCTCTTTTTGATGGAGAATGGGTACCATCTAAATTCACAGTAGACATGTCGAGCATTGACCTATGATCTCGAATAAATTTTTCATAACACTCTTGCCATACCCCTGTTTGTGCCCACTTGTTAAAATGATAATACACTGATTGCCAGCTATATCGAGAGAATCCAAAAAATTCTCTCATAGGTAATTGATGCCACTGTATTCCAGTCTTTAATTTATACAGAATGGCCTTTACTATTTTCCATAATTTTACTGACATTGGTCGTCCTCTGTTAATACATGGAAGGTATTGAACAAAGAATTTACTAATTTTACCCTTACTCATGGTTTGTAGTCTTTAGTTAATCTTTGGATCAATCCTCAGGTCGGCTAAAGCTACAAACTTTTCATATTATGGTTTTTAACAATTTGTTTTTAAATCACTTCATTAACTATGGGTATAAACGTAATTATTAGTCTTTTTTGTTTTATAAAATAATCTGTCGATTCGCTTTAATTGCTGAATTGTGTAAATGCATTGCCTGCCATAGCAATGGTGGAGGTAGACTTAGTCTATCGTAGCAGTGTGAAGGCAGGTTTAATTGTGTAAGTGGTCAGAGTTAGAGGGGATTTCAAGGATTCGCAGGATGTGTCAGGATTGGAAAACGGAAACCGGTAATCGGCTTTGCCCACTGATGCCCTGGGCGTAAGTGGGTGGACGGTGAAGGGAGCATGGAGCTGGGAGCATGGGGCATGGAAAAAAATTACGAATTACGATAGAGATTGGTGGAGGGCTTGAGTCGGTTTTCTGAACTCTGACTTCTGATTTCAATCTTTTGTGTTGAATAATTGAATTGGGTAATTGTTTAAACACATACCTCACTTTAAATGGACAATCATCAAGATATAGTTGGTGGCTTCCAGATTGTCTTCCAAAAGAGTTTTAACAGACTCGCTTACCTCTATTTTATCGTAATATGCATGTTCCATGTATTTTAATAATATGTCAGCCGTGAACACATCGTACATTTGTCCTGAATTGAAACTTCCCCTTGGCCAAAATGGCCATCCTCCATCAAGGTCATTCTGAAAACCGTTATCCCTTAATTCGAGATGAAACACGTCTCCAAGACAAGCTTTTTCGAAGTGCTTTTCATTCTTGTCAATCAACAAACACTTCAAATACTTTCCTTCTGTAATTGCTTCAACAAATAAAAAACGACTTGATTCCATAACATCAACAATTAAAATGTAGTCAGAATACTTATTATAATCAAGTGACCCATTTAATAACAAATATTCCTCAGGAATTATCTTCCCCGGATCAAATTCAAAATTTACTTTCATTTTGTAATCTGGTGGTGAGTACGACATGAGTTGAGTGTTTTTATAAAATTGCCACAATCTTATGCTGTCATCGAAATTGTAGAAAGAAGTATTAGCGATCATTCTCATTCTTCTGACTGTTTCATTATAATTTTCTGTTTTTGGTTTTGCGATTTCCTTAATGATATTTAGATTGCTATCAAAAACTACAAGTTGAATACCACCATTTTCTATTTCCCTGGGCATAGGAACCAGACCCGCAAATGTGTTTTGATCTGTCTTTGTTATTGCAGCTATAAAATGTTTGCTTCTAAGTTCTTTAATGGGTGCACCATATTTGTCATATTTGATCATTTTGTTAGCTAATCGGTCAACTATGACAACTGATTCATCATTCAAAACTAAAAAGTTAGCAGGAGCTAGATACTCACCTGGTCCTTTCCCTTTTGAACCAATCTGATTAATATAAGTACCATCTTCATCATAAACATGAAGAATAGATCTGTAGTCCAGAACATAGTATTTTTGCTTTGAATGGATTATCTTCCCAAGATTTTTAATCGGAATTTTGGGATCAAGGGGCACGTAGTCCACTTTTGATGCTATTGTGGACAGATTCATATTAATATTCTGCTGACAGCAATCGTAAATGGGAATTGTCAAGGATTTATGGATCGAGCCAATAGGTTTATTTTCTACACCACAGGACAACCAGAATAGGACAGTAGCAAATAGGATTAAATATCTATTGAATGTGTTCCTCATCGATAGTAATTATTTAGGAAAGAGCTAATCCTGTTCATTTAAAAGAATTAAACCTGATCCTATTTTAAAACGCCAATCCATACAACGGGATTGTCATTTTCTGCTATAGTTGCTAATTCTTCAGAGATGGTGAGAGAATCCCTGATTGCGAATATTTCATCAGCAGAATAATATCCAAAAACTTTGTTTTTGTACGCATTTATAGGCGCGGATTTGACAAATTCATAATTTGCATACATCAGGGACCCAAGACCCATATCGTTTATCCATTCGTTGGTTAGTGTGTAATTGGAATTTTCTTTATTGTAAATGCAAAGCACATATTTTCCTTGATAGGTGAATCCGAAAAGTATATGCTTATCTGTTTCCAGGTAGGAGGTGATATTGTAAGCATAGTCCAATTTCTCCAAGGTTTGGGAGAATTCTCTAACATCTTGAAAATTAGTTGAGTAGAAATCTTGCGGTATTTGTTTTTCTCCAAAATCGATCCTTTTGTGAAGAGACCAAATTCCATTCTCAAAAGCATATATTCTCCCATCGTCATGATTGAAAAAACCCAGTTGGTAATTCTCATTGCTGAAGAAATTACTTCTATTTAAGAAGTTTAAATATTTCCTTTTATGATTATTTTCGAGAGCTAAAAACTTATCAACAATATTTGCACTACTATCATACACGATGAAACGGTATTCACTAGTAACATCATTACCTCCAAAGATGCCAAAGTATCCATCTTCCATGCAGGTAATAGCCTGGGGATATCCAAATAGTTTAAATTCTTTATTTCTAAATTCTCCCTCGAAATCATACAAAACGACCTTGGCTAAAGATCGATTAACCACATATATTGTTTGGTTTTGAGGATTTACATCAAATGAATTTATACTTATTACTTCCCCAGGTCCTTTACCGATGCGATTCATTGAGGCGAGAAATTTTCCCTCGATGTCAAATATATAGAGCGCTTTAGGTTTTGAGCACGAAACAAAGATCTTATCGCTAGCCATCTTAATATCTCCCACTACTCCAATCGGGACTTCCGTGTTTTGGAGGGCAATGTATTCGACCTGACTAAAAATCTGCGACCATTTTAGCTGATCTATCTGATCCACAGCGATATTCAATTGGTCCTCGCCATTATTTGGATTATCTGAATTATTGGAGCAATAGGAGAAAAGAAAAAGGGAACAAAAGAGTATTAATTGGTATCGCATAAGTTGCATTTTTTAAAATACCTATGGACAATCTGGCCGAATAAAGATGGTAAGGTAATCATTCATGAGAATTTTTTATAAATGACTAACTAGTGAGTCTACTCCGAAAACTCTGCAAATCCAAAAATGATTCTTTTGGCGATATTTTCATTTTTTTCAATTAGCTGATACTCAGGCATCAACGAATCTCAAAAAATAAAAATCTCATCCAAAATAATTCATTTTATGAAAATTGATAGTTTTCAGAGTGGACTCACAAGTGAGATCTTAGTAACTCTGAATTTTCTTCCTTCCGGATGTCATCCTGAAACGGTAGAAGGTAATCGGCTTTGCCCACTGAAGCCCTGGGCGTAAGAGGGTGGACGGTGAAGGGAGTTGTGAGTTGAGAGTTGTGAGAATATTAACAATGCCTGTTGAATTCTTGTAATTACAATACTAAAGGAAACGGTAGAAGGTAATCGGCTTTACCCACTGAAGCCCTGGGCGTAAGTGGGTGGACTGTGATCGGAGTTTGGAGCGTGTGGCATGGAGCTGGGAGCATGGGGCATGGAAAAAAATTACGAATTATGATAAAGATTGGTGGAGGGCTTGAGTCTGTTTTCTGACCTCAGATTTCTGATGTCTGTTCCTGACCTCTGACTTCTGATTTCAAATTGATTCCTGAGTATCGTGGAAAATCTTGTTCAATCGAGTTCAAAACTTGTCGGGATCGAGAACGAATCCCAGTGGTGTTGAATTGTGTAAATGCATTGCCTACCGTAGCAGTGCGGAGGTAGGTGTAACTGTTCAGATTTTACCCCCGTTTTGTTGAATTGGGCAAGGAAACTCTCCATTTCGTATTTTTGTTTTATAATTGTAAATATGGAATCACAGACTACAATACAGGAATTAAAAGAGTTGATGCGAGAGTTAGCCCTTTCTCAAAAAGAAACAGACGAGAAATTCAAAGAAACAGATAAGAAATTCAAAGAAACAGCTGAGAGGTTCAAAGAGACGGATACAAAGTTCAAGGAAACGGATCGATATATTCGGAGAGTGCAAGGTCAATTTGACACACAATGGGGTAGACTGATGGAATCTTTGGTAGACGGGGACATTATAAGGATACTTACCGAAAAAGGTATCGAGGTGCACAACACCAGTACTCGCCGCAAAGGCAGGAAAGATGGCGAGCAATTTGAGTTTGACATCATTGCGCACAATGGAAATGAGATCGTAGTGATCGAAGTAAAAACCATCCTGAGGGTAAGAGATGTAAACAAGCATATAGAACGTTTGAAGAAAGTAAAATTATGGCTTTCTGAATACCAGCACCATCGCATCTTGGGATCAGTCGCCTATTTACAGGCAGACGAAGAATCGGAAATCTTTGCCGAACGCAAGGGCCTTTTTGTGATTCGGGCCACCGGGGACAGTGCGGCTATCATCAATCAAGTTGATTTTGTACCAAGAGCATTTTGATGTAATATTCATTACAATAGGACTCTTCTTGTCTTTGGTGATCTTAATAATAGACTACCTAATACATCTGGGTTTTTACAAACATACGAGGATCTGTGTTCTTGATCCCTTGATGTCATCCTGAACTTGTTTCAGGATCTGTGTTCTCATTTCCCCGGCCAATAGTTAAATTATTGCTTCTCTATTGCACAACACAGATCCCGAACATTTGCTCACTTCAGAAAGTCATCCTGAACTTGTTTCAGGATCTGTGTTCTCATTTCCCCGGCCAATAGTTAAATTATTGCTTCTCTATTGCACAACACAGATCCCGAACATTTGCTGCATAGGCAGCAAATTTCGGGATGACCTACGATTTTTTATTTGTGAACCAGGTATGTCATCGTACCAATCAGCGGCTAAATCCTTTAATTCGGGGTTTTTCTTTAGGACTAAGTTCCATTTCCATTCGCGGTGCCAATTCTTCAATTGTTTTTCTCTTTCAATAGCATGTTTAATATCGTCTTCCACTTCTAAGTACAGTAGATCAATTAGATTACCTTTTGGTGAATTGATTTCCTTTTCCATTTTTATGTTCCCAAACTCTACACTCAAGATCACTTGTTACTCCAATATAGAGGGTGGTTCTGTTTTTATTACTCATGATATAAACATAGCCTTGTTTCACTTCAATGAATTTTTGATATGACCGAAAAAATACAATTTAATTCTAAACCTGTAATGCAACATCTCTATTTGCCATGTTGGACATTTGCTTCCTCCTTGATGTCATCCTGAACTTGTTTCAGGATCTGTGTTCTCATTTCCCCGGCCAATAGTTAAAATATTGGTTCTCTATTGCTCAACACAGATCCCGAACATTTGCTCACTTCAGAAAGTCATCCTGAACTTGTTTCAGGATCTGTGTTCTCATTTCCCCGGCCAATAGTTAAAATATTGGTTCTCTATTGCTCAACACAGATCCCGAACATTTGCTTCCTCCTTGATGTCATCCTGAACTTGTTTCAGGATCTGTGTTCTCATTTCCCCGGCCAATAGTTAAAATATTGGTTCTCTATTGCTCAACACAGATCCCGAACATTTGCTGCATGGGCAGCAAATTTCGGGATGACCTACGATTTTTTTGTTTCAACCTGAATCTTGAGTATTGTGTAAAATCGTGTTTAATCGTGTTCAAAATGTCAGGACGCAACAAATTCTGGGATGACAGTCGCTTTTTTTTGCAAAAGATTTTTAGGATGCCAAGGGTGTCAAGGGTATCAAAGCAGGTTCACAGTTTTACAATCACAAAAAAATAACACGAATACCAAGCAATAATTCCCGCGAAATCTTAATTTAGAAATTATAGTAAACCGCTTAAATATGAAACACTTCATCCTACCCTTGTTCATCCTGATTGGAACCCATCTGTCAAGCCAACCATCCCCGACCTCATTTACCTTGGAAGAACTCATGTCTCTGGCAGTGACTGAGGCCCTGGACATCAAGCAGGCCAAGATGCAATTTGAAGGGCAAAACCTAAGTTGGCTGGATTTCCAATACGGCCTACAACCAAGAATCTATCTTACCGGCACCTTTCCCAATCTCAACCGGTCCATTGTCGACGTACCTCTTCCCAATGGTCAGGAAGCATTTGCCAGCCGGTCTACTATGAACAATCGACTGGGTGTGGAGCTGGGTTACCAGATCAAGGGTACCGGTGGATATGTTTATTTCAGTTCTTCGTTGAATCGCCTGGATGTATTTAAAACCTCTGCCTATCCTTACTCAAAAAATTATTTCTATACCCCATTTTCTGTAGGGATCAATCAGCCCTTATTTCAGTTCAATGAGATCAAATATCGCGAGCAACAGCAAATGTGGTTGAATCATGAACTATCCATGGAGCAAGCGGTGATCCGCGAAGAGGTGATAGCTCGACTGGCTATACTCTACGGAGACCTGTACGGATTGCAATTACAGGAGTCCCTGGCCCGTCAAAGTAATTCCGATTTACAAACCCTAATTAATATCAAACAAGCACTTTTTAACACCGGAAGTGGAAGCAAAGTGGAGATGCTCCGATTGCAAAATCAGCGCAACCAGAAAATTGCGGATATGCAACATTTACAACAGCAACAATCCGATATGCGTGTCGAAATAGCTGATCTGTGTGGTCTTAATCGGGAGTTGGATTTTCGATTGGCAGAACCTGCTGTGACCACAATCGATATTAATCACGACCTGGCTTTGCAGGCGGCCTTGAAGAACGACTATCAAACTTTAAAAAATCAGAGAGCGATTTGGGAAGCGGAGGCTAATATTTCCCGCGCCCGTAAAAATACAGGTATCGATATGAATCTGAACGCCACGGTGGGAGCCAACAAAAGTGGTGAAAATTTGGATAATTTGTTTCAGGACTTGTTGGATAAAGAGATATTTTCCCTCTCCCTGAGAGTACCACTTACCGGATGGAAATCTCGCGATACCAAAGTGAAAATTGCCGAAAACGATGTTGAAATCACTCGATTACAGATTCAGGATGAACAACAAAGCATTTCTCGTGAGCTCACCGTAATGATCAATCAACACCAATGGTATCAGAGCACATTGGCCCGCAACCTGGAGAGTAAAGACATTGCTACGGAGATCTATCAATTGACGGTGGAAGAATATCAAAATGGAACCGTAAATCTGAATACCTTGCTACAGGTACAGGCAGAATTGGTTTCAGCAACCTTGCAATATGATCAAACCCGCCTGAGTTTGTTGAAAAACTATTATCGAATCAGATCCCTGTGTTTGTTCGATTTTGAGACCGGTAAGGATTTAGTCAATTGATTGAGACCGAATCAGACAATATATAATTTGGTCGAAACAAAGAATTGATGATTCAGATAAAGGGGTATGGTAAAACCGTTAAGAGATAGGTTATTGGAAATGTGATGGTTTAAATTCTGATCCCATAAACCGCAATGTGCATATTTATTTCCGTTTGACTGAAGTCAAAATTCCCTTTTCGCTAAACATTAATTATTTTAATATTCGAGTGATTTAGATACTTTTGGATTTAAAAGAGTAAAAATATGGACCAGGTTATGAATTCGATTCTGACATTTGGAGTATGCATACTTTTTATCAGCACTTCGTTAGTATTCATAACATGTCAAAATCGGAATGATCCTGAGCAAAATCAGGAAGAACTTCCCTATACACCGACATGGCAGTCTTTGGCAAAGCACAACGAAGAACCTGTGTGGTTTCAGGATGCCAAACTGGGCATCTATTTTCACTGGGGAGTCTATTCGGTTCCCGCATTTGGTAATGAATGGTATCCCAGAAATATGCACTTACCCGGCAGCAGGGAGAATATCCATCACCTCCAGAAATATGGTCAGCCTTCCGAATTTGGTTACCATGATTTTGTTCCGCTTTTCAGAGCGGAGAAATTCGATGCGGGAGAATGGGCAGAATTGTTTGCTCAGGCTGGGGCGAAGTTTGCTGGACCGGTGGCTGAGCATCACGATGGCTTTTCAATGTGGGATAGTGATATCACCCCCTGGAATGTTGGCGATAAAGGGCCACATCGTGATATAACCGGAGAATTAAAACAAGAGTTTGACAAACGTGGAATCAAGTTAATTACGACGTTTCATCATGCCAAGCATCTGCAAAGGCATGATTCCATCAATAATGAAGGGCGACCCATACTTTATCCAGACAGTCATTATCCATATTTAGAAGGAATGCCCCCGACATCCAATGACCCTGAACTTAAAATGTTATATGGAAATATTCCTGCGGAAGAGTGGTTGGAGACCATCTGGTTGGGAAAAGTAAAAGAAGTCATTGACAAATACCGCCCCGATATTATTTGGTTTGACTCCTGGCTTGATAGGATCCCGGAAACCTATCGGCAGAAAATGGCGGCGTATTACCTGAATCAAGCTCATCTGTGGGATAAAGAGGTGGTCATCGTACGCAAACAGGATGATCTGCCTCTGGACTTTAGTGTGGATGATTTGGAAAAATCCAGAAAAAACATTCTCGAACCGAAAGTCTGGATGACTGACGAAACCATCAGCAAGGGGAGTTGGTGTTATACCGAAAATTTACAAATTAAAAGCACTAGTGATATTCTTCACGCGTTGATTGATATCGTCAGTAAAAATGGGGTTTTATTACTTAATGTATCACCCAAGGCCAATGGCGTGATTCCGGATAATCAAAAGGAAGTATTGCTGGGTATGGGAGATTGGCTGAAGAAGTATGGAGAATCAATATATGGAACACGCCCTTGGTATACTTTTGGAGAAGGACCTACCAAGGAACCCGAAGGGCACTTTAAAAATCGAGAAGAATTTCTAAAACTTAAGTATTCCTCCCGGGATGTTCGTTACACCACAAAAGATAAATCTATCTATGCCATTCTGCTAGGATGGCCAGAGCAAACTACTATTTTATTGGAATCTTTTGCCAAAGAAGCCCTCCCGGAGCCAATTTCAATTCAAAGTATCGCGTTGTTGGGCTCTTCCGAAAGTATCGATTGGAACCATGACGATTCCGGATTGCAACTAAGTGTCCCACCGGAAAAAAGTGAGGAAAGTGCGATGGTTTATAAAATAGAACTTAAATAGGGCCTGCTGAATTTATCAAAATTTAATATAAATATTCTGTTTTTCAGTGCATCCTATTGGCAACTCTTTTATGGTAAGTAACATGAGTTGTCGCTGAAATGAGGAATGATATAAACGAATGAAATAATTAAATCTGAAATCGTTGATCGTGGTTCCTTGTTCTTAAATCAAAACGAACCCCAAATAGATATTTAATACACCCATGTGTTGAAATACTTTTTCAATACCCGACCCAACCTTTCTAAACCCAATCGCGGTCTTAGTTTGTAAATCATTTAAACTTAAGATCATGAAAACACACCACTTATTTTCGGTTTTAATCCTGTTACTGGCTGTTTCCGGATGTATTAAAGATCAATGTGAGCAAACAAGACGTTTTATAAACTTAACACCAATCTATAAAACCGGTGATGAGTTCAGAACCAAAAGTGTTGACGCTCTTGCACCCAGAGAATTGAGGAATCCGGGAAAAATCTACTTTTTCAAACAATATATATTTATAAACGAAGTACGTGAGGGGCTGCATGTAATTGATAATCAGGATCCCTCTAATCCACAAAACGTTGCCTTCTATGCTATTCCCGGTAATGTAGACATAGCTGCCCGAAACGAGGTACTGCTGGTTGATTCCTACGTTGATTTGTTATCAATAAATATTAAAAACGTACAGCAACCAAGCCTGGTCCAAAGAGTTCCAGAAGTATTTGATTTACATGGAAAGCGCAATGACGGTGCCTATCTGGTAGATTATGCAATAAACGAAGTCGAAGAGATCAGTGAGTGCCAGCTTCCTCCCAATACGGGAGTCTGGTTTGAAAGAGGAGTGGATATTCTGGTCGATGTTTCAGTACCTACAAATCAGAGTTCCGGTGCAAAAGTATTGCAAAGTGCAGGGATTGCCGGTTCGCAGTCAAGATTTACGCAATACGCACAATATCTGTACGCAGTGAATGACCAACAATTAAAGGTATTTGATGTGGCCGTTCCAACTTCACCTGAATTGATCAATGAACTTTGGATCGGGTGGGGGATTGAAACCATATTTCCATATCAGGATAAGTTGTTTATCGGATCACAAACCGGGATGTCTATTTTTGACAACAGTAATCCAAGTTTACCAGTACATACCGGAACTTTTCAACATGCAAATGCCTGTGATCCGGTATTCGTAGATGGTGATCTGGCCTATGTAACCCTGAGGGATGGGACTACCTGTGAAACCTTCACCAATCAATTGGACATAGTAAATGTAAGTGATATTTACAATCCCTATTTGATTACCAGCTATCCCATGCATAATCCGCATGGACTGTCGATTCTGGATAAAAAACTTTATCTCTGCGAAGGGGACGAGGGTTTGAAAGTATTTGATGTATCTGATACCCACAAAATTGATAAGAACCAATTGGATCATGTCAAGGGACTGCACGCTTATGATGTAATTACTTTGAATAATAATGTAGCCCTGGTAATAGGTAAGGATGGATTTTACCAATATGATATTTCAAATCCAAAATCGGTAAAAGAAATAAGTCGAATTCCCGTAACTCGTATTTAATTCTGGCAATGATGAGAAAGCAAATCCTATTAATAATTGCTCTGCTTCCTGTGTTTTGCCTGGCCCAGGATCATTCGGCAGACTACGTTGACGTCGTAGTTATGCATAGTGGGAGTAAATTCATTGGGCATATTCTGGCGATAGACGCAGAAGATAATTTGAAGTTTAAGCTGATAACCGGGGCAGAAATGAAAATTCACAAACCGGATATTAAGTATATCTATCAACGAAAAACCGGAAAAGGCACCAAGCCCTACCGATTTAGAGATCAGGGGTTTTACGTGGCCGCCGAATTAGAAATCATCGGGGGTGACGAGCGAACCGATGATGCACCCGGAATTGGGATCCAGGCGGCTGCCGGATATCGAATCAAAAGGTGGCTTGGAACCGGCTTGGCTTTCGGTTACCACAATTTTTACCTCGGAAGTAATGAAAAGTTGTATACGCTGGCAGCAGAAGCCCGGGGATTCCTGAATGAACATAATGTAAGTCCCTATTACGGATTACAATTGGGGTATGGATGGGTGGAGGATTCACAAATGAACGGATTGGTGTCCAGTTCAGGAAATTTCTTTTGGTCACCACAGATTGGTTTACGCTTTGGAGGTGGGGCATATGGTAATTTTTATGCCGGAGTGAGTTATCTGTTCCAAAAGGCCAGTTTTACTTACAATACTTCGCGGTGGAGACAGGAAAGTATTGAACAGAGGGTTTCTTACCGGAGATTAAATATAAAATTAGGTATCTTGTTTTAATGACCGAGATCGGTGATCAACATATCATTAAGATACTTGATGGCTGTAAGAAAAATGAGAGGGACAGCCAGGAAAAGCTGTATCGATTATACTTTCCGGCTATGATGAATATGTGCCATAGGTATACCCGGGATCCGGATAAGGCCATGGACATTGTCAACGATGGGTTTCTGAAAGTATTTAAGAAAATCCATCTTTATGAGCATCGCGGGAGTCTTGAAGGGTGGATCAGGAAACTGGTCTATCATGCATTGTCCGATTATTTTCGAAAGGAAAATACCTATTTACGATTTATGGTGTTTGAAGAGAAAGAAGAAAATGTAGATGACGATGCATTGCAGGAACTGTATTTTCAGGATTTGATGGAACTAATTGAAACATTACCTGAAATGAGTAAAAAAGCGTTTATCCGGTTCGCAATAGAAGGATACTCTCATCAGGAAATAAGTGATGAGTTTGGGATATCCGTAGGGACTTCGAAATGGCATATTGCCAATGCCCGTAAAATCCTGAAAAACAGAATCAATAAACTACGATCAAAAAGAAATAAGAATTATGCAGGATAAATATAATTGGAATGATAGCCAATGGAAAGACCGCGGCTGGGATCAAATGCAACAGATCCTGGATGTGGAGATGCCCGTCAAACGAGATAGACGAAGGCTGATATTTTGGCTATTTGGAAGTGGGTTAGCCGCAGCAGTTTGGGCGATATGGATGTTTGCTATACCTACTAGCCAGATAATGGATAATGGAGGTATGGACGATCCTGCCTTCACTAACCACCAAGCTCCGACAACCACCGAGTCAATCAGTCCCAATAGTAATAGTAGTTCCGAGTCTCTAGCTCAACTTAATGGTGAAGATACTTCAATCAGCCCAGATCAAAATTCAGAAATTATAAACGCAAAAAACACCACAAAACGTGGGGATGAAAAAAATGCAACTGAACCAATACTTATCACTCCGGACCAATTAAATAAATCCTTAAAGAAAGACCGGATTCAGACAGCCGAATCTAAAACCATCCCAGATGAAATTATTTCGAAAAATCAGGAAATTGACAAACAAAAGAATGACAAAACTTCTATTGACAAACCTGGCCTAATATCCGAACTCCATCAATCCAGCACTAAGGGCTCACCCGCTCTTATGCCACTGGAAAGCACCTGGTGGTCCCGTTCCGTTCAAAGCCAATATCCACTTTCATTGCCATGGAATAACTTTACACAACCGGCACAATCAGATGAAATATCAGGTGGACTGGCTTTGAATACGGGACTATCCGTTGCCGGATTGATGGATATCAATTATCCCTCATGGGGCTATCAGATTAAACCCATGGTTGGTTTGTCTTTTAAATTTCCAATATCTATCTATCTGGGAGTCGGCTACGAGTATGTTCGATATCAAAAAGTAGACTTGGTTTTGCAAGCGCTTTCCAGTAGTGTGACCCAGCGTCAGGCCAGGTTTATACTAGATACGGATGCGGAGGATGGCACTGCGTTTAATGCTTTATTATTTCCGTTGGAATTTCATTGGCATTTATCAAAAAAATTAACCTTTTGGTTGGGACCGGAATTTCAGATTATGGTTAACCCAGGCAACTTGGTCAGTTATGATGCGGCAGTCGAGTTTGATCCCGGACAAGATGTGACAGATCCTGCTAATCCTGACAAAACACCAAATGAGCAGGCTATGTCGGTCTCTGAGAAAGAGCTGTATCAAAAGAATTTATGGAATGTACAGGCTGGACTTAATTATCATGG
The DNA here is from genome assembly GCA_965223405.1 of Saprospiraceae bacterium. Classification (GTDB taxonomy): domain Bacteria; phylum Bacteroidota; class Bacteroidia; order Chitinophagales; family Saprospiraceae; genus CBDCWO01. The sequence goes on along the minus strand of CBDCWO010000006.1, from coordinate 6,676,476 downwards.
AAGAAAATGGTCTGCCGGAATCTTTTACAAACACGGCTTGGATTCGTGGTTTAACAGTGGATACGACATTAGCCCACTGAAACCCCAGTTGGCTGGTGCGCAGTTTACCCTCTTTTTTTAAATGCTATAAGTATAATTTACAATTTCGATGGCAATAGAATTTTCAATGGCAATGGCAATGACAGTGACAAAATCCATAATGTAGACTAATTGGGCATACGTGTGAGTCCAATTGACAACCAAACTGCAATGTCAGTAGCAATGACCGTGCAAACCGACTATTCCAAAAAGGTCAATGACGTTTTGGTTGATCCCGATTTATTTCCAAGATATCTACACTGCGAGGGTGATGGCCCAGCAAGTGCTCTACAAAGTAATCTGCCCGTAGCCAAAAGAAATACTCCGTCATATTGCCATACCCATGTCGCTGTCCGGGAAATACAAAATAGTCGAATCGCTTGTTGGCTTTGATCAGAGCCTGGGCCAACCTAATGGTATTGGCTGGGTGAACATTGTTGTCAATGTCTCCGGTTGTGATCAGTAGTTTGCCTTTGAGATTTTTAGCGATGTCCGGGTTTTTGTCAATTTTATATTCAAACTTAGTCTCACCTTTTTTATTCACTATCTCTTTGACCCCATGATGTTTTTCGCTCCACCAGCGGTTGTAAATATTGTTTTCGTGATTTCCTGATGAGGAGACGGCTACTTTAAAAAAGTCCGGGTAAACCAACATCGCTGCAGTGGACATAAAACCTCCTCCTGAATGCCCGAAGATGCCCACTTTGTCGATGTCGATAAAATCGTACCTGGCTGCCAATTGTTCAATCGTCGTTTTTTTATCAGCCAATCCATAATCACGTAAATTGCCATAGCCGAAATTGTGATACCATTTTGAACGATCCGGATGTCCTCCTCGATTTCCGATGGTGATCACAATAAATCCCAATTGCGCCAAACGGTCGGTGCGATCCATCCGGGAAGAAAAAGATTTACCTACAGCCTCGGTTTGTGGACCGGGATATACATAGGCGATGATTGGATACTTCCGTTCCGGATTGAAATCATACGGTTTATACAGGGTCCCATACAAATCGGTAATTCCATCGTCAGCCTTAGTAGTAAAGGGCTGGGGAAACCGGTATCCGCTTTCCATCAATTTAGTTAAATCGGCTGTTTCCAAATCCAATATCTTTTGTCCCAGATGATTGTGCAAAGTGGAAACCGGGATCGTATTTACTCTGGAATAGGTATTTACAAAATACCGGTTTTCGTCATTAAGGCTTACCTGGTGAGTGAAATTTCCCTTGTTTAATAATTGCAAGCCCGAACCATCCAGGTTTATTCGGTATAAATGGAAATAATATGGATCTTCTTCGACCTCCTTACCGTTGGCTTGGAAATATAGGATTCGTCGACCTTCATCCACTCCCTCCAATAATTCACAATGGAAGGGCCCTTTGGTTATCTGATTTTTTAAAGTTCCGTTTTTATCGTACAAATAGTAATGTCCCCAGCCGTCTCTCTCGGACCACAAAATGAATTCCTCCCCTCCGTTGAGCAATTTTATAGGTTGCACGTCAAGATAGGTGTTCATCCGCTCCTCGACTAGTACTTGGGTGCTATCAGCATCCAGATGCAAAAGGCAAAGGTCTATTCGTTTTAAGTCGCGACTGGTACGATAGAAGTATAATTTATCTTCATGAGGGCTTAACCAAATATTGAATTGCAATTCGTCATCGCGGTTTTTCTTTAAGCGAGGAGCTCGTAATAAATTGATCGATTGATCCTTGAAAGTATCCACATCAAATGCCTGCTGTGATTTGTCTTGAAAATTAAAGACATTCAGATGGTATCGAGGAGCTTCCTTTTCTCCTGGCATCTGGTATTTATAGGATTCCAAGGTAGGTCTTGGGTTTGCCGTGTTATTGATAACCCAAAGATCCTTCACTTTCCGGACATCACTTTTAATCAAAGCGAACCGATCGCCTTTGGGAGAGAATAACACCGATGCGGGTTTACGTTTGTCCTTGTTTTTTTCAATATCGACGTTACTTTGGCCTCTCCTGGTTCTGGCATAACTGAAATGTTTTATACCATCCGTAGTCCATTGATGCTCGACAATCGTAGAGTCCTTATCGTCTTCAAGCGCCTTTTCATAATTTTCCCAATCCATCCAGTACAGATTCTCATTTTTAGCAAAGACGACATATTCTTTGTTAGGAGAAATGGAGGCCCAATCCGGATGATCGTCCGGTTTTTCATAGTCATCCAACAAGCGAACGGATTTGGCATTGAAGTCATATTCGAAGTGGAATGTTTTTTTATCTTTTTTCTTCTTGGTTTCTTTTTTCTTTTCTTCCTGAGAATCTCCGTCCTCTTCCTCTTCATCTTCATCTATCAGGGTGCTTTTGATGTCAAACTGAACTGCTTTCTCGTCTTTAACAAACTTAAGTTTGGTAATGGGAAGGTGTTGGGCATCAAAAGGATCTCCGGTCAATCGGGTAATTTCAGCAGCCAATGCATCGAGATCAAATAGGACGTTTTTGGATTTTGTAACCGGGTCGACCAGGTAGTATTGTTTGCCTTCTGAAGTTTCGTAACTATACCAAAATTTAGATCCTTTTTTTAACCAGTGCGGATCCACCCGCGTTGAAAAAACCATCTTTTTTAACTTGGTCGGAGAAAACCGGGAGGCCAGGTCATAATTTGCTTGTTGAGAGTAGCCAAAAGTGCAAAGAAGTAAGCAGGTGAACAAGTGTAGACTAATTTTTCTCATCTCAGATAATTTCTATGCATAATACGGTAAAAATATGAATTGCGAATACTAAAAATTATGAATTACGAATAAAGTGCGAGGGGCTCGGAGCATGGGGCAAGGAGAAAGGAAACCAGAGACCAAATTACGAATTACGTGAGCTTGCATAATAATATAGTCATCACACTCCCTGATTCACTTTCGGAAGATATGTGGATTTGATTTCGATTGGGTATAGATATCCATCCGCCTCTAAAGAAGATTTTGGGTAAAAACGGTCAACCTTATTTAGGCATTGTCACAATACTCAAATCTCACTACTCACTACTCACTGCTCTTTGCTTCCAGACTTCATACATCGGATCGCCTTTGGAGCTTTTCCCCTTATGGTGCCACTCCTCACCTTTAACATCAAATTGAAATGATAATTCAAGACCCACTTTTTGATTATCCCGGGAGAAAAATTCAATGGATTCGGTATATATTTCATTTTCTGCCGTGAAGGTACCTCCTCCGGTTCCAAAAAACTGTTTGGTGGCCACATTGTAGGCGATCCATTGAAAATGATTATTGGTCAATAGTTTCATGGTTTTGCGGGGTCGGTTGGTATTTACAAATGAAAGTTCACCATTGCGTTCACGACCATAAAATAGCCAGGCACCGTGCAAAGGAGCTTTAATATCATTCTCGATCGAACCAAAATGCCAGGTTTGTTTTTCATCTTTTAACCACAACTCATTTTGGTGGATTGTGACATGATAGAAGCGGGAGGTCCCAATCTCTGAGGTGTCTGCCGTATTAAATTCAAAATGAAATTTCAGTTGCTGATCGTTCAGCGAACACTGACCACCTTTGGCGCTAACGAATGCAGCCGGAGAATCACGATAAACCGTCCAACTAAAGAAACCATCTACAATCATCAATTTGTGTAAATCTCCGTTGTCTGTTTTTAAGTTCCAGGCACCTTGTGGTAATTGCCCCAACAGTAGTAATGGAAAGCCAAAGGCTAGAATAAAATGGATTATTTTTTTATACATAACGAATTCGATAGATTGAAGTGATTTAAAAACAAATTGTTTATTGATTTGCATGCCATTGATTCTCAATACGTCAGCTTTTTCTCGATCCATAACGGTGGCTATGAATCTCAAAAAGAACTTCGTCTTGAAAATCAAGCACATACAACTCATTTTAACATCTGTTTTTAAATCACTTCATTATTTAAAAAATATTACTTTGAAGTTTTTATTTAAAAAAGTAAAACATATTCATGACAATGTATTGATTTTTAGATTCATGTGAGCATTTTAGTTTAAAAATATGCACCTGGTAGCCAGATTTATATCGGATTTTCTCTTTGCAATTGCACAATTTCGTGATAGCGTTACATTTATCAGGAAACATCGACTTTGGCAAGGTGTATTCCAATACCGTTGGGCCGCAATAATTATGATGGTAGTTGGAATATTGGTTTCTCTGAAGGTTTTTGCTATCATCAAGAACTCAATTTTTGTGGCTTCTAATCCGGAAATGGAACAGATGGCCATATTGGGGTTTTTCCAAAACATGTGGCAAGAAGGACGCAATGTGTTTGTATTGGGAGCTTATAAATATGTGATTCTCATTTTGTTTGAAATCGTAATTTACCATTTCATTCGTCAGACCATCTCCATTTTATCCAATTCGGATGAAGAACCAAATTGGAAATCATTTGTGAAGGCATTAAAAAGAATGATTAAAGTGGCGATTTACAACTATATGATGGAGATCATTGCAACTATAATCATTGGAATCGTTTTGTCCGTCTTAGGATTTTCTTGGCTAAAAGCACTCAGTGTCCTACTCATTCAGTTTTATTTCTTGGGATTTACCTTGATCGATAACTATCATGAAATTCATAATCTATCCATTAAAGAAAGTGAAATTCGCACAAGGTCATTTGCAGGCGCGGCAATGGGACTGGGGCTTGCTACCTATATATTGCTCACTATCCCTTTGATTGGAACTATTCTGGCTCCTCTTATGGGGGGAGTGGCGGCCACCATGACCATGCACAAATTGGAAGGTCCGGTTATTGAAAATGTCAAAAGTGATTAACTACTGATTGTATTCTTACCACTCAATCCCTTATACAATCCACATTTTATCGCTTATTTGGAATGAACAGTCGAAGAATGTAGTTAATATTTAGAGACTATCTTATTTTTAAAAAAAACTTTTAAGCAATGTCTGAAAAAAATCAAGACCCACGCAGCAAACATGCGGATTCGATAATTAGAAATCACATGATCTGGAGCATGGGAGCAGGATTTATACCGGTTCCTATTGCGGACTTTTTTGCTGTAAGTGCGATTCAACTGGATATGATTCGCCAACTTAGTAAAATATATGATTTGGACTTTAAAGAGACCCAGGGTAAAGCAATAATCACTTCGTTAACCGGATCCGGATTAGCAAGAATCGGGGCCAGAGCAATTAAGTTTATTCCCGGAGTGGGATCGGTTTTGGGTGGCGTAACAATGGCTGTACTTTCCGGTGCCTCCAGTTATGCACTTGGGGAGGTGTTTAAAAAGCATTTTGAAACTGGTGGTACATTTCTGGATTTTGATGTCAATCGATTGAAGAAATATTACAATGAGATGTTCGAGAAGGGAAAGGAAATCGCCAAAGAATATCGCGAAAAACAGCAGGAGACGGAGAAAATGGATAAAAATAAAACACAAAAGTCCAATGGTACTTCCGATCCCGTTGAAAAGTTAAAGGAGTTGGTCCAGATGAAAAAAGAAGGAATTCTTACAGAAGAAGAGTTCGAAAAAATGAAAAACAAAATCCTAGACAGCTAAAACAGTAATTGCCGAGCTACTTTATGGTAGAATCCGGGGAAGCAGCCAGACTAATTTGCAACTTCTGAGGCTTCTATTTGGAGTTCTAGGTTACTTGACTTCCAACTGGAAATCTGGCGATAGGTTCGATAGAATGATCGGCATATAAACCAGCTAGGAATTTATAATGTCCTACAATGCCTACCATTCCGGCGTTGTCTGTACAGTATTGAAAATCAGGAATATACACCTCCCAGGACATTTCTTTGCCGAGTTCAGTTATTCTTTCCCGTAACTCACTATTGGCTGATACTCCTCCGGCGATGGCTATTTGCCGGATCCCGGTTTTCTGAGCAGCCAGAATCAGTTTATCCATTAAAATATTTACAATAGTCTGTTGTATAGAGGCACAAATATCATTTATATTTTGTTTGATAAAATCAGGATTTTTTCGGGTATTATCTTTCAGAAAATATAAAATCGCCGTTTTTAGTCCTGAGAAACTAAAATCCAAATCTGGAATTTTTGGTTTAGGAAATGTATACTTTGCAGTTCCTTGTTTAGCTAATTGGTCAATCAAAGGGCCGGCAGGATATCCTAAGCCCAGAAGTTTGCCGGACTTGTCAAAAGCTTCTCCTGCAGCATCATCTCTGGTTTCACCTAAAACTCGTAATTTTAGATGTGAATGAGCCTTGACTATCTGGGTATGTCCACCCGACACGGTAAGACATAGGAAAGGAAAACTTGGATGAGGTAGCTCTGCAAAATGAGCCAGCACATGAGCTTCCATATGATTTACCTCAATCAATGGTACATTTAAAGCCAAAGCCAACCCCTTAGCAAATGAAACACCCACAATCAATGAGCCCAACAATCCGGGTCCCCTAGTAACCGCCACAGCATTTAGATCGTGCAGGTCCTTCCCGGATTGAGCTAAAGCCGCTTTGAGCACAGGAAGAATATTTTCCAGGTGTGCACGCGATGCTACCTCCGGAACAATACCCCCATACTGTTCATGAATGGCCTGGGATGTAATCAGATTGCACAGCACATTGCCATTGTCAAGAATAGCTACAGAGGTGTCATCACAGGAGGATTCTATAGCCAGAATACAAGATTTTTTACGGACTCTCACACAACAAAGTTTATCAATAAAAGCATCTAATTAGATATACTGGAATTAAATTTTCAGCGAAGATAGTAGTTATGGGACTTTCTTCTTGAACATTACAGTATAAGAAAAAACAAAATTTACCAAAATCATTGTAGTAAAAAGTGGAATAATATCAAGGTAAATGTTGCAAAAAAACATTATACTTGCGCTAATATGAACTAAAGAAAGCGAATTATGCGATTTGTGATCAATACTATTTTATTTCTCGTGGTAATAGCTTTATGTTATTTCCTGTACCAGAGTATTTATGAGCCGATTCGATTTAAAGGCGAAAAGGATAAAAGAGAAAAAGCGGTAATCCAAAAATTACGAAGCATCAGGGAAGCCCAAAACATGTATTTGGATATTACCGGTGAGTATGCTCGAAATTTTGATACACTGAGACATGTGTTGAGAAATGGAAAGTTTATGTTTATTAACATAGAAGGAGATCCTGATGATCCCAATTCGAAGGATTTTAATAGAGATACCAGCTACAAAAATGCAATTGACTCGGTCAGAGCCATTGGTTTGAATCTGGATTCCTTACATGTTATCCCATATGGTGGAGGCAGAGATTTCTCGATTTATGCGGACACTATTGAATACCAGTCTACGCTTGTAAATGTGATCGAAGTCGCAGCTCCTTATAAGTCTTTTATGGGACCTTTTGCATCACCTTCATATTCGAAATATGATAATCTTTATGATCCGGAGAAATTGCTTAAATTTGGCGACAGAAATGCACCAAATACTTCAGGCAATTGGGAACGATAAAGGCATATAAAGAAAACTTAGATAACAAAATATCTGAAAAGGACAAGCTGTCTTTATTACTTGGTAAAGACAGTTTTTTTTATGCCCTTTTTGATCAATATGGACGATTAAAAGAATACTTTCGTGCTCATAAGGGAAATGATCGCGCAGATTATTTTCAGTGGTTGGAGGAGACCTGGAAGGATATTCCCATCTTTCAAGATCAGGAAGTATTTTGGGAAATTGGATTGTTATCACCTTATTTTACGTTAGTCCCAGTGAGCTTGTATGAGGAAAAATCGAAGTACCTCCAATTTTACAGGGCTACCAGAATACCCGCACATTTTAAAGTTTGGACCGATTCAGTAACCACTCGTGATTATATTAAGATCCTCTATGGCGTAAACCCTAATTTTTATCAATTCTTTCAACGGTTTGAGCCTGAGGTCAGAGTTCGTCATGTTTTTGCATCTTTGATATCTCGTTTTTATCGGCAGTTTGCTATCGATCAGGAATGGGCCTACTTGTCACACCTCAGGGGGAATCACATGATATTATTGCTTTTTAAAGAGGGGAAACTGGTTTTTACCAATTACTACAATTTTCAAAAAGATGAGGACATCTATTATTATATCGCCTTAACAATTAATCAATTGGAATTGGATCCCTACCGCATTAATTTGTTTTTAAGTGGTGAGTGGTACGCCAAAACGGCCAGATATAAATGGTTGCGCAAAAAGTTTAACTCTATTCAATTTGCCAACCCGGACAGTCATCTGCTTGCAGCCTCATCACAACGACATAATTTGGTTCCTCACGAATTGTTTGACTTGGTATCTATTACCGAATGAGAATTATTTCCGGAAAATTTAAGGGGCGCCGATTCGACCCTCCAGCTAACAAATGGCCTACCCGTCCCACCACGGACTATGCCAAAGAAGGATTGTTTAATATTTTGAATAATTTACTGGACTATGAAATGATAAGTGCTTTGGACTTATTCGGAGGTACCGGTAGTCATAGTTATGAGTTAATCTCACGCGGATGTGGCAATGTCACTTATGTTGAACTGCATCGTGGTGTTGTTAGCTATGTTCGCAGCATGGCAGAAAAATTAGATATCACAGACCGGTTGTTAATACGAAATGAAGAAGTAAGAAAATTTTTGAGGAGAACCAATTTAACGTACGACTACATCTTTGCCGGCCCGCCCTATCCTTTGCCCTGGTTATTTAGTATACCCGAATTGATATTTGACGAGGCGGTTTTGGCCCAAGATGGAATATTGGTTCTGGAACATAATCCTTCTCATGATTTTTCTCAACATCCCAAATTTTGGCAGTTGAGAAAGTACGGTAAAACCTATTTCTCATTTTTTACGGGTTAATTGAGAGTAATCGGAAGTTTAATCCGAAGCCGTAATAACAAAATTTTCACCAATAAAGTAAGATGTTATTATTTTACTATTTCTTGGTTAATTTTGCAGCCCGATATACCAAAAGTGAATATGCATATATTTGAAAAAATTCAAAATATAACAAATCAAGTCCTTGAGCTGCAATTTGGATTAATCCTTGATCCGACAGAGATAGTGGTTACCCAAACGCGTAAGGAGTTTACGGGGGATTACACCGTAGTGTTGTTTCCCTTGGTCAAAAGATTAAAGAAATCTCCCCTGGAATTGGGTAATGCCATTGGAAAAGCATTCTCCGGTGAAAAATGGATTTCGGAATATTCTGTGACCGGAGGATTTCTCAACCTTGTAGTGACTGATATCTTTTGGTTGGATACCCTATTGGAGATGCCCAGTCAATCGATGACCGGAAGATTCCCTAAGAAAGATCAAAAAATTGTGATTGAGTATTCATCTCCGAATACCAACAAGCCATTACACCTGGGACACATCCGTAACATTCTCTTAGGTTGGTCCTGTAGCCAATTATATGAAGCCTTAGGTTATACGGTGATCAAAACCCAAATCATAAACGATCGTGGGATCGCTATTTGCAAAAGTATGTTGGCCTGGAAGTTATTCGGCCAGGGAGAAACCCCTGAATCGGGAGATCTAAAAGGAGATCAACTGGTGGGTAAGTATTACGTGAGGTTTAATGAAGCACTGAGAGAGGAATATGCCAATTGGCAAAATTCGGAAAACGGGAAAGAGGTTTATGTCAAATTGGGCATTGGAAAAGAGGAAAAGAAATTTTTCAATGAATACCAAAACACTTACTTTAATGAACACAGCGATTTAGGGAAACAGGCCAAAGAAATGTTGATAAAGTGGGAGGCCGGTGATCCGCCGACTCTGGAACTATGGAATCGCATGAATCAATGGGTATATAAGGGTTTTGAAGCTACTTACAATAGATTGCAAGTACATTTTGACGCGGTGAATTACGAATCCAAGACCTACCTGTTGGGTAAAGATACCATCGATAAGGGATTGACCAATGGTACGTTTTACAAGAAACAGGATGAAAGTGTTTGGGTAGATTTGACCGATGTAAAAATGGATGAAAAAATCCTTTTGAGAAATGACGGAACCTCTGTGTATATGACTCAGGACTTGGGAACAGCTGCGAAAAGGTATGAAGATTATCAATTTGATCGCATGGTTTATGTAGTAGGGGATGAACAAGAATACCACTTCAAGGCACTATTCGAAATCTTGAAAAAGCTTGGTGAGTCCTATGCAGATCAACTATATCATTTATCCTATGGAATGGTGGATTTGCCTACCGGCAAGATGAAAAGCAGAGAAGGTACGGTAGTTGATGCGGATGATCTATTGGATGAGGTGATTGCTGAGGCCACTCTTGCTGCCAAAGAAAGGGGAGAATTAGAAAATCTACCTGAAGCTGTTGGTAAGGAGATTATTCGGAAAATTGCCATGGGGGCTTTGAAATTTTTTATCATCAAGGTTAATCCCAAGAAGAGAATGGTATATGATCCCAAAGAATCTCTGGATATGCAAGGACAAACCGGTCCGTATATTCAAAATGCGTATGTCAGGATTCAATCTATTATCCGAAAATTTTCAGAAACTGAAATAGCACCGCAAAAAGCTATGGATGGTTATCAACTCAAACCCGAAGAGAAGGAGTTGATGGGAATGATCATACAATTGGAACCTACTATCGTACAAGCTGCTGAAAACTTTGATCCGTCTACTATCGCCAATTATGGCTATTCGTTGGCCAAATCATTACATCGATTCTATCATAACATTCCAATATTGAGGGCAGAGTCAGATCAAGCCCAATGGTTCCGGCTTACTTTAATTAAACATGTGGGTTATGTTCTGTTCCGGACAATGGAGTTATTGGGGATTGAAATGCCGGACAGAATGTAAAATTCAAAATAATGGGAAAGAAAAAAGAATCAAAGCACTTTATTCAACAGATTATTGAAGGGGATTTGATGAAGGAAAAACACGGAGGTGCCGTAGTAACTCGTTTTCCTCCTGAACCCAATGGCTATCTCCATATTGGCCATGCGAAGTCGATATGCCTCAATTTTGGCATCGCCTCAGATTATAGAGGAATTACCAATCTGAGATTCGATGATACGAATCCGGTAACTGAAGAAACCGAGTACGTCGAATCCATTAAGGAGGATATTCGCTGGTTAGGCTTTTCATGGGATGACCGGGAGTATTATGCTTCGGATTACTTTCACCAACTCTACCTATGGGCAGAACAGTTAATATGCGATGGAAAAGCCTTTGTAGATGATTCCACACCGGAAGAAATGGCCCAGATGAAAGGAACTCCTGAGATTCCTGGTACCCCAAGTCGTTTTCGTAACCGCACAGCAGATGAAAACTTAGAACTGTTTCGGAAAATGAAAAATGGTGAGTTTCCAGAAGGGAGCAGAGTGTTGAGGGCTAAAATTGATATATCATCTCCCAATATGCATTTACGCGATCCGGTAATGTACAGAATCAAATATGCACATCACCATAGGACCGGCGATGAATGGTGTATCTATCCGATGTATGATTTTGCGCACGGTCAATCCGACTCGATCGAAAAAGTAACTCATTCCATCTGTACTTTAGAATTTGAAAACCACCGGCCCCTATATGATTGGTATATTCGGGAACTGGGCATTTTTCCTTCGCGCCAGATCGAGTTTGCCCGGTTGAACGTGAGTTACATGATTACCAGTAAGCGAAAACTTCTGAAGCTGGTTCAGGAGGGTGTCGTAAATGGGTGGGATGATCCCCGTATGAGTACTATCAGCGGAATGCGAAGAAGGGGATATCCCGCAGCAGCAATTAGGACTTTTTGTGATAAAGTAGGGATTGCCAAACGCGATAATGTCATCGAAATGTCTTTGCTAGAGTTTTGTGTGCGTGATGAATTAAATCGCATAGCCCCACGTATAATGGCGGTGTTGAATCCGGTTAAGTTGGTTATCGAAAACTATCCCGAAGGCCAGGTTGAACAGATGGTTGCTACTAATAATCCTGAAAATCCAGATGGAGGCCAGCGTCATATACCTTTTAGCCGGATTTTGTACATCGAACGGGAAGATTTTATGGAAGACCCTCCTGCAAAATACTTTAGATTAGGCCCAGGTCGCAAAGTGCGTTTGAAGAATGGATACATAATTGAATGCATTGGCTATGAAAAAAATGTAGCGGGAGAAGTTATCCTGATCAAATCCAGATATTTTCCGGAGAGTAGAAGTGGGGAAGACACTTCCGGCATCAAAGTTAAAGGTACTATTCACTGGGTCTCTGCAGAAAAGGCCGTGGATTGTGAAGCCAGAATATATGATCGTCTTTTTAGCGTAGCCGATCCAGCCGGTGATTCGGATAAAGACTTTATGGAGTTTATTAATCCGGACTCCCTGCAAATATTGCATAAAATCAAAGTGGAACCTTCAGTCAGAACAGCTCGACCAGACCAAAACCTTCAGTTTATGCGCAAGGGATATTTTATTTTAGATCCGGATAGTACCGAAGACAAACTGATCTTTAACCGAACGGTGACCTTGAGGGATAGTTGGGCGAAAATAAAAGGCCAATCGAAGCGATAGAATTACACACTTTACCCCCTTTAGAGCCCTTGAGGGGGCATGGGGTGGAATTGGCAAGTCAAATCACTAAGTCTCTGCTTGGATCATTTACAACCTAAGAAGCAGCGGTATGCTGAATTTCTCCTTAGTTCTAACCTAATGTCCGAGGTGTTTCGAGGATTAATTTACCAGAGAATTCCGAATCAGAAATGAAGAAAAATGTACGGTAACACCAAATGCAACTGTCATGGTCAAAACAAAAAAACGAGTTTTGTTCCCTTGAGGGCAATTGAGAGGGTGAATTTTGAAAACCTTGGATAAATCTGCCCCTTTTTGAGAAGTGAAAACCAATACCTAAATCATGAATTTCTTGATGCCTGATTGACGAGTTCCAATCCCTATTTCTCCTCCAAAGGCAGGTCAAACGATGTGGCCTGATGCACATTACAAAAATGGCCACCGGTCATACCGGCGGCCAGTAATAAACGATGAATTTATTACGAACTGTTATTTCCACCAAGGATCTCGTATCCGGATTTTTTTCGAGGCTCCATTAGCAAGCTCAACGGTAGCAAAAGGATCACAGAATCCATTACCATAATTTATGGTGGCAGAGTGGTCATCAGTGGTCAAGGAACGGACACCTTTAGATATCCAAGCACAATTTCCGGCAATCAATAAAGGCTCGGTGATCTTTGAGGTAAAGTTCTTGCCCTGTCGATTCGTACCTTTTGTTTCTCCAGATATAAGAAAAAAATCGTCGAGGCGATATGGTGTATTCAGTCCTCCGACCTGAGTTAAAAGGTGCTTTGACTCCCACTGTCCTTTCATCCCATTTGGATAAATGATATCCAAATTGGCAATTCTACTGAATTTGGCCTTGTTTTCAAGAAATTCCAGATTGGTCAACGTTTTTTGTCCATCCAGCGCAATGCTATCAACCATAAAATTTTCAAAATAACTATGGCGTATTGCTCCTGGTTCATGCATTGGAGCGCTCTGATTGACTATGATTTTTCCACTCACAATATGACCGTGACGATCGGTACAGCCTTCAACAAAATCAATGGTTAAAGTATTGGGGAAAGTACCAATCGGATGGATGGATGTAATATTAACACAAGGGTTTTGATTATCTCTGGTTTCTAAGGCGATGGATTCATTATCTTCGGCAATATTAACCACATATTGTTGGGTCAACAGATCTTGCTCGGTATAATAATCTTCAGATATGGGATCTGTTTGAAAATCATCTTTTTGACAAGCAATAATAAATATGGATAGGGTGGCGATTATCATCCCTGCTTTCAAGTTTTTCATGACATTTAATTTTTTTGATTAATAAATTTCTACTAAAATTCCACGTGGATGATCAATTCGGATTCTTACACTTTGGACTGATTGCAATTACAAAGGTTTAAATAGGTGAATAATTTTATGCATTGTACTATATTTGCTCCCCATGGGCAGAGGTCGGGTCATATTAAAGGAAGAACGTTTTAAACTTACCTTGTTAAGGTTATGTCACCAGTTGCTCGAAGCTCATGAAAATTTTGAAGACAGCTGTATTATTGGCATCCAGCCCAGAGGTATACTACTTTCTGACCGAATCTATAAAACCATTCAACAAATTTTAGGTCATCCTATTTTACACGGGCGTTTGGATATTACTTTTTTTCGAGATGACTTTCGAACCAGAGAAAAGCCTATGGTAGCGCACGATACAGAAATGGAATTTTTGGTAGAGGATAAACATGTTGTCCTGGTTGATGATGTCTTGTATACCGGAAGGACCATTCAAGCAGCTATGACGGCAATACAGCAATTTGGCCGACCGGCATCGATTGAGCTTTTGACTTTGGTAGATCGGAGATTTAACCGCCACCTACCTGTTAAAGCAGATTATGTGGGAATACGTGTAGATGCCTTGGATGAAGCGTATGTCAAGGTTACCTGGTCGGAAAAGGGTGAAAAAGACGGAGTATTAATTTTTCCGCAAAAAGTATCTTAAGCAGGTGCTTGACTGCGATATCTATTGAGTGATTTAGAACTATCTGACAGAAAGACAACATATGGCTTCTCAGCTTTCGACGAAACATCTATTAGGAATTAAATACATTTCGAGTAAGGATATCGAATTAATATTTAAAACAGCGGACAATTTCAAAAAGGTAATCAATCGAAAAATTAAAAAAGTACCTTCACTGCGGGATACCACAATTGCCAATTTATTTTTTGAAAATTCTACCCGTACCCGAATTTCCTTTGAACTTGCTGAAAAAAGGCTCTCCGCTGATGTGGTTAATTTCTCCTCCTCATCATCCTCAGTCAAGAAAGGTGAAACATTACTGGATACGGTCAACAACATCTTGTCTATGAAAGTAGACATGGTGGTGATGAGACATCCTGCTCCCGGTGCCCACGCTTTCTTAGCACGACATATAGATGCCATTATTGTCAATGCGGGAGATGGTACTCATGAACACCCTACTCAAGGGTTGTTGGATGCTTATTCCATTCGAGAAAAGTTGGGTGTTGTCAAAGGACTGAAAGTGGCCATTATCGGCGATATTTTACACAGCCGTGTAGCTGGGAGCAATATATTTTGCCTGCAACGTCTTGGAGCGGAAGTAATGGTGTGTGGTCCACCCACCCTTATTCCTAAACATATTTCCTCGCTCGGCGTAAAGGTGTCCTATCATGTGGAGGAAGCTTTACAATGGTGTGATGTTGCCAATGTATTGCGTATCCAACTAGAACGACAAAATATCAAATATTTCCCCTCATTGCGAGAGTATACTCAGTATTTTGGCATTAATCGAAAATTGTTGGAAAAAGTAAATCGGGATATTGTCATTATGCACCCTGGCCCTATCAACCGAGGAGTGGAACTTAGTAGTGATGTGGCAGATTCCGAACATTCCATCATTTTACAACAAGTGGAAAATGGAGTTGCAATCCGGATGGCAGTTCTTTATCTTTTGGCAGATCGAAGAAATTAATTTGCATTCAGATGCGTTAAAAACTCGGAAATTTGAATCTAAAGCAAAGAGAATATGAGATGTTACTGGACTATTGCCTTGTTATTATTAGGTGTGGGAATCACTGCACAAGGTTATGAAATCAAAGTTAATGCTCCTCATTTTAAGGGAGATACCATTTATTTAGGCGTACATTATGGCAAGGCTCAATATTTGCGGGATACGGCTTATCGAACACCAAACAATGATTTTGTTATCCAAGGAGACGAAGAACGAAATCCCGGAGTCTATCTGATTGTATTTCCTCCCAAAAATGATGTAGTGCAGGTTCTTCTGAATCGCAATGATCAGGTATTTGAGGTTGAGGTCGTTGATAAAGGTGGCAAAATAGATATCGAGAAAGTAAAAGGATCTGAAGACAATCAAGTTTTCCAAAAGTACATTCACTTTTTAGCAGCTCAAGGTCCATTGGCCAACCAACTTAACGAGCAAATAAAAAAAGCTGAAGCTGCGGGTAACGATACGGAAAGTCTAAAGCAAGAACTTGATGATATTAATTCTCTCGTGCGCAAGGAACAACAGTCAATTATCAACAAATACCCCAATAGCCTAACCTCTTTGCTCATTCAAGGGACCTTGTCACCTGAACTCCCGGAGTTTGAAGGATCAGAGGAAGAGCAAAATGTACAGAAGTATTATTATTCCCGTAAACACTATTTTGATCTAATCGATTTAAAGGATGAAAGACTGGTTCATACACCATTTTTTTATCAAAAAGTGACCCAGTATTTCGAAAAAATCGTACCCCAGGTACCGGATACGATCCATGCGGAGTTGGATTTGTTTTTTGCAAAACTAGAAGGTAATGAGGAAGCATATAAATATTATCTCGTACACTTTTTGAATTTTTATGCTAAATATGAATACGTAGGTTTTGATGCCGTCTATGTCCATCTGGTTGAAAACTATTATGCACAGGGTAAAACCCCCTGGGTAGAGGAAGGGCAACTTAAAAAGATTATTCGTACGGCCACTACATTGAAGCCTCTTCTGATTGGTCAGAAAGCACCTAATATTCAATTGGCAACCAGGGATAACCAAAAAATAGATCTTTACAGCATCGATGCTCCAGTGACCATACTTTACATCTGGGATCCTGATTGTGGTCATTGCAAAAAATCACGTCCGGATATGGAAAAGGCCTATGAAAAATATAAAGATCAGGGAGTTAAATTTTTTGCAGTTTGTGCCAAATTAAAAACTAAAAAAGAGCCTGAGGGGGATCAAAAGTGCTGGACTTATATTGACCAGTATCCTGGTATGAGCGAATGGATCAATGTGGTAGATCCCTATCACTTATCAAGGTATAAGATTCTCTATGATGTTAAAACTACACCTCAACTCTATGTCTTGGATAAGGATAAAATTATCAAGTCCAAAAAGATTGGAGCTGAACAATTGCCAGGTGTCATCGATTTTCTCCTGGATGAACAGAAAGTGGAAGGAACGAATTGACCATTGAGCTTTCCATACTCCGGTTCGCTCCCTGTAGCCTTGGTGAAAGAGAGTCTCCGATTTCCAAGCCCCATGCTCCGTGCCCCATGCTCCATGCCCCATGCTATCTGTTGTCAGCCATCTCACAACAAAATGCTGACAGCGAAGTTCGCCTAAACGCTATTCAGGCATTTACACCAACCAATTTTTAATTCGTACTTCATAATTCAGAATTAAATACTATCTTGGCGGTAGTAGATCAAGAACTAATTTCCTACACGTATAAACAGGCTCTTTTGAATTTGCGTTAGTCAGCATGATAATTTCCCTGGTAAAGCAAAAAGGAATTCCTTCAGGCAAATTTGAAATTGCGATTTTTTATATCTGCATTAGATTAATTATTGTTCGGCATTTAGTTATGATACCCACTGTAAAGGATAACCCCTGGAATTGTAAAAAAAAGTATTAATGCATACAAACAAAGAAACGATTACCCTATCAACACCCGTATCCTCTAAAAACAAAGTAACCTTTGGGAAGTCCAGGTTGGGAAGTTTTCAAAAAGACGTAAATGCGAGAGTAAATGAATATTTTGCTTCTCGCAATATTTCTAAGAATTGCAATTCCGAGATGGTTATAAAGACTGTGCTTATGATAACGGGGTGGGCACTTACTTACTTGCTAATCATCACTAATGCCTTTGCACCCTGGATTCTATTTATTCTAGCTCTTTTGCACGGATTTTTTACCGCGATGATTGGCTTAAATGTCGGGCACGACGCGATTCATGGGTCTTATTTTAAGAATCGATTTTCGAATAAATTATTAGGCTTATCATTCAATATAATCGGAGCCAACGATTATGTTTGGAATATAAGCCATAATATCGTGCATCACACATATACCAATATCCCTCATCATGATGAAGATTTAAATCAGCCATCGATTCTAAGAATCGAGCCTTCACAAGAGCGGAAATCATTCCATCGATTCCAGCATATATATGCTTTTTTCTTGTACGGTCTTTCGTCCTTGTCATGGGTTTTCATCAAAGACTATAAAAAATTTTTCCAACATCAATTGGGTGGACACTACCGCGAAACCTTTCCACGGATAGAAATTATCCGGTTGTTTGTATATAAAGCATTTTATTATATTGTTTTTCTGGTTATCCCACTGTTATTGGTGGAGTTACCATGGTATTGGGTTGTGATTGGATTTTTAGCTGCTCATTTTGTTGAAGGTTTTACTATGGCGATCATTTTTATGTTGGCCCATATTATAGAAGGAACCTCTTTTCCGGCTCCGGACTCCTCGGGCAAGGTAGATATCCCCTGGGCAGAAATGCAAATGAGGACAACCAGCAATTTTGCTATTAAAAATAAATTGGTCAACTATTTCTTTGGAGGATTGAATTTTCAGGTGGAGCATCACCTGTTTCCCAAGGTTTGTCATGTCCATTATCCCAAGATTTCGCCTATTGTCAAACAAACCGCTCGAGATCACAATCTTCCGTATTTAGAGCAAAAAACGTTTTGGGGCGCAATTGTCTCTCATGCCAAAGTATTAAGAAATTTTGGATCCATGGATTGAGATCAAATCTATATCTGTGGATAATAGATTGATCGAACTCTGGTTGTAAAAATTCATTAAATCTTGGTTGCTAAAATTTTTGATGGATTCTCCCTGCCATAGTTTTGTTTGATGAAAAGTTCCTCGCTAGAATAATAGAATTCAGCTTAAAAAAGTATTCGAAAAAAGTTTCGTATATTTTGATAATCCATATTGCTTTTGCAATTTAGTAGCCTATTATCAATATTGGCTAAACAAGGACCATTCTGTTTATGATAAATTATGATGACAAAGAAGATCATTTCATTTGGCAGAAATTTCAAGCCGGAAGTAAGGAAGCGTATGCACATATCTTCAGAAATCATTATAGTGCGTTGTACAACTACGGATTCAAAATAACCAAGGACCAAGCCCTTACACAGGATAGTTTACAAGATTTTTTTCTTTATTTATTTGAGCGCAAAGAAAGGCTAAGGATTGTCACTAATATACAGTCGTATTTATTTCTCAGCTTCCGAAGATATCTATTTAGGGGAATACAGAGCACAAATTCTAAGCGCAATAAAGCAAAAGTTGTCCATAAAGACCATTCGGATATATTATTTGATGATGGTGATTTGTTAACCAATCAAGAATCAGCACCGGTCAATTTACAACTCAAAGAGCGATTGAATAAACTGAGTTGGAGCCAGAGGGAAGCCATTTACCTAAAGTACTATAATAACTTACCTATTGAAGAAATAGCACATATTATGAATATGAACTATCAAAGTGTTGCCAATACACTGTATCGGGCATTAAAAAAGATTCGAACTGATGAAGAATTTAGGAGAATTTTTATACGGTCTCGGATATCATAGGCTTGATATTTCTTTTTTTTTTCAAGTTTTACCAAATAAAGTGAGTATAAAGTAGGGCAGATTGTCTTTTACTATTAAATAACCAAGTGCAAAATGAAATTTTCACATGATTAAGACTGGCGATGAATCTTATTTAGCCACCTTTCTAAACGATGCGAGCTTTAAAGAGTGGGTGAAGAAAGGATGTGATAAAACGGATTCTAAATGGGGGAGATGGGAACCTCAAAATCTCCATGAAAAAAGGGCTATGGAAATGGCCATTTTAATTGAGCAAGGAGTTGCTTTTCAACCAAGCCGGGTACCACTGGAAAAAGTGGAATCCGAGTTGGACAAATTACAGCATGCGATTGAAGAAGCAAAACTGAGAAAAAAATCGAAAATACGTAGGATAAAGATCCTTAGAATAGCTGCGGCTGTTCTTTTGTTGTTGATAAGTAGTTTTGGGATTAATCATTATGTAACCAGGAGTTCCATTGTGGAAATCAATTCCGAGTATGGACAATTAATTAACCACCCTTTGGTGGATGGTAGTCATATTGTTTTAAATGCAAATTCAAAACTTCGGTATAACAAAAGGAAACCAAGAGAAATTTGGCTGGACGGAGAAGCATATTTTGAAGTGGCAAAGAAGGATAAGTCAAAGGAACGATTTTATGTTCACACGAAAGATTTAACCATCGAGGTATTAGGAACCACTTTCAACGTCAACAGTCGATATGAAGATACGGAAGTTTACTTGGTAGAAGGAGAGGTTAAATTGGAATTTCACGATCCTGACAATGATCCTGTGCTTATGTCCCCCGGTGAAACGATTAACTATTCCAAGCACATTGCAGGGCCACCAACATCGAAATTAAGTTCAGAAAAGATTGAAACTTCATGGAAAGATGGGGTATTGGTGTTTGAAGATATTACTCTAAAGGAAGTTCTCAAAGAGTTAAATAGCATTTATGGTGTGTCAATATCTGTTGAAAATCCGGAGATGAATGATGACATTTTCAATGCCCCTATCCCGATCAAAGATCTGGATCTGGCTTTGGTGGTACTGGAAAAAATGTCCGAAAAGAAATTGATCAAAAAGGGAGAGACTTTGATTTTGATAAAACCCGAAAAATAAACAACGATTTTTAAAAACACATTTTTCTAATTGAAAACAAATTGAATATGAGTCAGTGTAAAAACAAATACTTACGTAGCGTTTTCCTTTTAATAGCCTTGATAATTGGCTCTTATCTACCGGTATCCAGCTCCACATACATACCGGAGGATGTAAACAGACCGGTAACTGAGGTGTTAAAGGAAATCAGCGAACATTATGAGATTTTCTTTGCTTACCAACATGCCTTGGTAAAAAACATGAAAATTGATTTTAAGCTTGAGGATGATGAAGCTCTCGAATCGGTTGTGGCCAGATTGATGAAAAAGACCAATCTAAAGTTTGAAATCGTAAGTAATAAGTTTTGTGTCCTCTATAAGAATGACAAAAATGGCATTAGGAACAAACGAAAAATTGAACGAAAGATCCAACAAATTCAAAAATTGGAGAGTAAAGGGGTAGCCAGTATTACCACTGGTAAGCTGAACAATACCAATAAGATGCGTTGGATCATGGAGGCAGCTGCAGCTGAAAATCAGAATGAAATCACTGTTACCGGAACGGTTACTTCTGATGAAGGAGAACCTTTGATCGGAGTAAACATTGCTGCCAAAGGAGAAACTACCGGGACAGTTACTGAACTTGATGGCAGCTATTCGATTTCGGTGGATGAAAATGCCATTTTGGTATTCAGTTACATCGGCTTTCAAACTCAGGAAATTGCGGTCAACAATCAATCGAGGATTGATGTGGTCATGTCGAAAGATATCGAGAGTCTATCTGAAGTAGTAGTAGTCGGATATGGTACTCAGAGGAAAGTAAATTTGACGGGATCTGTGGCATCAATATCTGCAAAAGAAATTGAAAGCAGACCGATCACAAGTCTGGCTACAGCTTTGCAGGGAACCACCTCTGGAGTTTTTATTAATCAAAATTCCGGTCAACCTGGACGTGACAATGTATTGATTAGAATACGAGGAGTAGGTACACTCAATAATGCCAACCCTTTGATTCTTGTTGACGGGATCGAAGCCCCTCTTAACAATATCAATCCATCTGATATTGAATCTATTTCAGTTTTAAAAGACGCAGCCTCGGCAGCCATTTATGGCTCAAGAGCTGCTAACGGAGTTGTACTTGTGACTACAAAACGAGGTAAAAATGATTCTAAACCTACCATTAGTTACGATGCTTATATAGGTAGTTCTGAAGCCACTTTATTGCCTGAGATGGTAACAGATGCCATAGAATTTGCAAATTTACGAAATGAATCTTTGGAGAATTTTGGAAATCCACCACACTATGGTCCCGACAGGATTGCTGAATTTCAAGCAAATAGAGAGCTTTTTGATGTAGATTGGTTAGACATTGTGTTTAACCCAGCTCCAATACAACAACACAATCTAGGAGTATCTGGTGGATCAGAAAGGACCAATTTTAGATTCTCACTGGGTTATCTGGATCAGGAGGGTGTTGCAATCGGATCTGATTTTAAACGGTATAATGCTAGGTTCAATTTAGATACCAAAGTAACTAATTCTGTAAGCATTGGAACTAGCCTTTCTTACACTCTGGGTGAAAGAAATTCAAGTTCAGATGATTTAGGTGAATTAAGTTCAATCTTAACCCACACTATTCAAAAAGCACCCGGAGCTCCAGCATATTTTGATGGTAAGGTTACAACTTCCAATCCTATTGCTGAAGTCATGGGTAGTAATTTTAATATTAAAGAGGACCATATCCTGGCCAATGCTTATATTCAGTGGAAGCCAATCAAGGGTTTGACTTTGAGAGGAACCGGAGGCATTAATTCCAGGGGATCTAAATTGAATCAGTTTAACTCCAGTGTAATAGCCTATGATTGGTTGGCCCGAGAAGATGTCCTGACCAGACCATTGAGATCAGCCACCAACAGGAGAAGTAATACATTTAACTATACTTTGTTGATGACCGCACGGTATGAAAAAAGTATAGATAATCATAAATTTAGCATTCTGGCAGGATATAATGAAGAAGAAAGCGATTTTGAATCTTTTCAAGCATTTAGAAATGGTCATTTATCCAACTCCGTACAAGTTATCAATGCAGGATTGGCTTCTTCTTCTACCAATGCCGGATCAGCAACTACATGGGGTTTAAGGTCGTACTTCGGACGTGCCAACTATAATTTTGCCGATCGTTATTTATTTGAAGCAAATATTCGATATGATGGAAGTTCAAGGTTTTCCAATGATAAATGGGGGTTATTCCCAAGTGTTTCAGCCGGATGGGTCGTTTCACAGGAAAATTTCTTCCAGAATATTGCAGAAATAGATTTTCTGAAAGTGAGAGTTTCTTGGGGACAATTAGGTAATCAAAATCTCGATGATAATTTTGCCTTTGCTCGAAAATTAAATTTAAGTCAAGCCTATAATTTTAGTGGTGGTGTTGTGCCCGGTGTAGCACAGACTTCACTTGGGAACCCTGATCTTAGTTGGGAAGCGGCAACAATGACAAATCTTGGAATTGATATTGGGTTTTTAAATAATTTTAATGTCCAAGCCGACTATTTTGTTCGCAAAACAACTGAAATTCTTTACCCTTTAACCATATCTGCTCTCACAGGATTTAGTACACAATTCTCAAATGCAGCTTCTGTACAAAACAATGGATGGGAAGTGGCATTAACTTACGATAGATCTTTTGGTAACTTTAATTTCTCGTTAGGTGGTAATCTTACTCATGTAACGAATGAGGTGATTAAAATTAATCCGAATCTAGAGGTTGGCGAACTTGATGAAGTTATTACTGGCAGGAGAATCTTAAAACGGGGAGCGCCCTTGAATGCTTTCTATGGGGTAAGACATATAGGAATATTTCAGACCCAATCGGATTTAGATAGTGCTCCGGACCATTCTGGGTTGGATCCGAATTTTGGACCTGGTGATTTGGAATTTGAAGACGTTAATGGAGATGGAGTTATAGATGTAGATGACCGGGTTATATTGGGTAAAGAGAATCCAACCTGGACCTATGGATTTAACCTTCGTACCAGTTTCAAAGCATTTGACATAGCTGCTATATTCCAGGGAGCAGCAGACTTCGAAGCTTATGGAAGTGAAGAACTTTCAGATCCATTTTTCAACTTTTCTGGATTACCCACGCGTTGGAGAGACAGATGGACACCTGATAACCCAAGTACCACCATGCCGCGTTTATATTTTTCCAACGGACCAAGCAATTCAATAACCAATTCGTTCTTTGTATATGATCGTACTTATTTCCGGCTGAAAAATCTACAAATTGGATACACTTTGCCAACATCACTATTGAATAAAATAGGTTTTTCGAGAGCAAGGTTGTATTTGAACGGCAGTAACCTATTTACGATTACAAAGTTTCCATTTTTTGATCCGGAGAGGCCAGCAGGAGCAGACAGAGGAGCAACAGGTTTCCCGATGATCAAAGTTTATTCTGCTGGAGTTTCATTAGCATTTTAAATAAATTAATAAATAGTTATAGAAATGAAAAATTATAAATTAATAATATTTTTTCTGACTACACTTGGTTTTTCAATTAGTTGCAGCAAAGATCTCCTGAAAAAATCAGATCCTGGAACAGGGAGTGTGGAGGGCTTTTTTAATAGTGAGGAGGAATTGATCTTAGGAATAAATGGTGTATATAATGCCTTTCAAGGAAGTTGGTGGGGAGGTTCATTAATTCATATCCAACCTCATATGGACGCTGCCACTGATAATTGCGTAATCTGTTGTCCATGGGAGTATGGATTTCCTGATGTAGGATTGGGGACTATGAGTCCAACATCAGGTGGAATTGTAGCATGGAAATGGGATTTTGGATATCAAGCAATTACACGAGTTAATCAAATGTTACAGTTAATTGATGATGGTGTTCCAAATTTAGATAATGAGAGAGCCGTGAAGTGGCAGGCCGAATTGCGCTTTTTGAGGGGTATTATTTACAATGAAATGTTAACTGTTTATGGTGGAGTTCCTTTGATAACCAGGGTGCTTACACCAGAGGAAGCATTGCAAATAGGTAGGTCCACCAAAGAGGAAACGCTAAATCAAGTTATCAGTGACTTAACCTTCGCAGCTGAAAATCTTGAAACAACTCCAAATAATGACGAAAGAGGCAGGCCAACCAAACAGGCAGCATATGGTTATATGGGTAAAGCTCAATTATTCGCTGGTCAATTTTCAGAGGCCGCAGCTTCTTTGAAAAAGATTATCGATATGGAAGGAGATATTGTAAACTTGGACCCGGATTATACAAGTCTTTTTAATGGTTCCAATGAAGCAAGTCCTGAAATTTTGTTTGCATTCCAAGCCGTTGGTAATGGAGTCGGTGAAGGTAATTTCTTTCAAGTGCATTATGCACCACAAAGTCTTCCATCCGGTACTACATCTGGAGGCTGGAATTCGATGCAATACACACGCAATCTCATCGATGATTATTACATGACTGATGGTCTTCCGATTAGTGAATCTCCTTTGTATAATGAAGATTCCATTTTTGCCAATCGGGATGCACGCCTGGCTGGCACTTTCCTCAGACCTGGTGATGTTTGGGATGGTCATATAATGGAAGAGGATAGAAACTTTACTTATAATGGTCAGATACCTCATGCAACTCTTGCAGTTAAAGTTATCCTAAAGAAGTGGTCATCAGAAGAGACATTAAACAATGGAGATACTGATGTGGATTTTGTATTGTTACGATATGCTGACATACTGCTAATGTATGCTGAAGCCAAGAACGAAGCCGATGGACCTGATGATTCAGTTTATTCAGCAGTTAATAAAGTAAGAGCAAGAGCTGGTATGCCTGATTTCCCAACCGGTTTAACGCAAGATGAAATGAGAGAAGAAATCCGACATGAAAGAAGAATTGAATTCGTGATGGAAGGTACTAGATATTATGACTTGATACGTTGGAAAATTGCTGAAGATGTTATAGTTAACAGCGTGGCTGGACTACAAAACAGGGTCTTTGATCCGAGTAAAAACTATTTGTGGCCAATTCCACAAAGTGCCGTGGATTCCAATCCGGAATTAATCAAACAAAATCCAGGGTATTAATTTATCGATCTTACTAATTAATATCATGGCCCTGGAGGATATATTCTTTCAGGGCCTTTTGTAACTTACGGTTAATTTTTTATTAGTTTGAAGAGATATGACTAATCATTTAATTTTTAAAATATTATGGTGTATATCTTTTGTTTCTAGTGCCATGGCTCAAGGAAAATTTACCGATGTGACAAGCGATGCAGGAATCAATCACTCCTTCAGAGTCTTCCAGGGTACTTTTGGAGGTGGGGTCGCTGTGATTGATTATAATAATGATGGGTGGGAAGATTTGTTTATTGCCGGAGGGGTGGGGAGTGATTCTTTTTATGAGAATAATGGGAATGGAACATTCACCAATGTGACAACTGCAACCGGCCTATCATTGAATGATACGTTAATTACACAAGGTGCGGTTGCTGCTGATGTGAATAAAGATGGTTTTATTGATTTATTAGTAACCACTTTGGCTTCAGTCTCATTTGGTAATGTGATACCACGTGCATCAGAGATTTTATATATCAACAATGGAGATAAAACTTTTAGAGATGCCACCGTGGAATACGGTCTTTCAAAGATAAAAACTTTTGGAACTGGAGCTGCCTTTGGTGATATCAATGGAGATGGATATCCCGACCTTTTTGTTGGAAATTACTTTGATCATTTTACCGGAGAATTGGACAAATTGAACAGCGGTGTAATTACAGGTGCTCAGAAACCCTCCACTGACCAATTTTATATCAATCTGAGGGGAAAGTCTTTCATTAGTTCCGGCCCAGATTTTGGTATTGATCATACTGGATTTGGCTTTGGAGGGATATTTACAGATTTTGACAATGATCGTGATCTTGATTTATATGTTGTGAACGATTTTGGTAACCGAGCTACACGTAACCGTCTTTACAAAAATGAATATCCTAGGCAGGGCTTTACTGAGATAAGCAATTTGATGGAGGTAGATTTTGGAATTAATGCCATGGGAACCTCTGCTGGTGATTATGATGGAAATGGTTGGCTTGATTATGTGGTTACTAATATTGCGGTAAGCCCATTTATGGTTAACAGAGGCGGGGTTCAACCTTTCCTGGAGCAAGCCACTGCAGTTGGGACTGGTTTTGGATCTGTAATTGTAGATGGTACCAGTTCCGTTGCTCCTGTGAGTTGGGGTTGTAATTTCTTTGATTATGACCATGATATGGACCTGGATCTTTTCATTTGTAACGGAGCATTAAATCCTCCGGTAACTCCTAATCCCAATTTGTTTTTAGAATTTACAGGAAAAGTGTTTGTAAATAAGAGTGAAGAAATCTTACTCAATGATCATGGACTAGGAAGAGGCTCAGTTACTTTCGATTATGATAATGATGGTGATCTGGATCTTTTTATTGTAAACCAAAGACCTACAGAAAATGCCGCCTTAGCCAGGTCTACAAAATCCATACTATTTAGAAATGATGCTTCATCCGGGAATTGGTTAAAAGTTAAACTCAAGGGAGTCAATGCTACAACAAGGGGATTGGGGTCGAGAGTGGAAATTGTGGTTAATGGAAATAAGATGATTCGTGAAATCGATGGAGGATCGAGTCATGAATCTCATAACAGCACAATAGCTCATTTTGGTCTTGCAGAAAATACAATAGTCGATTCAGTTATAGTCAAATGGATTGGGGGAGGAATACAGCATCTCATCGATGTTCCGGCAAATCAAACCCTGGATATCATAGAAGATACCTCGGTAGGTATTAAAAGTCCTTTCAAACAGGGAAAAGTTAAAATATTTCCTAGCTATTTTCAGGAGTTAGTTACGATTGAATATGAACTTCCCAAGCATACCGTACACCGGTTAGCAGTCATCGATGAACTCGGTAAGCAAATGGAGGTTTTGGTGGATGATGAAAAAGGATTTTTTGGGAAAATTGAATGGGATGTACCCAATTATCTGAAGCCGGGACTTTATTTTTTCATCGTGTATACCGAGGAAGAAAAATTTATCGCCCGAGGATTCAAGAAATAATGGAGAAATGAAGCTATTAACCATTTTGTTAACAATAATGTGTTGCAATTTAGGTCAAGTCCTAAGTCAAAATACTTCTGCTCGTTACATTTCGACTGTGGTCCCTTTTATGAATATATCTCCTGATCCTCGTGGTGCTGGAATGGGAGAAAGTGGCGTTGCCACCACTCCTGACCTATATGCTTTGTATTGGAATAATGGTAAGTTACCTTTTATTGATCAAAAAATGGGTGCAACGGTGTCGTATACACCCTGGTTATCCAATATTACCAATGATATGTATGTTGGTTATGCAGCTGGATTTTACCAAATAGATAATCTGCAATCTATTGGTATTTCATTTAAATATTTTGACTTGGGTGAATTTGAAATTCACGATTTGCTTGGTGAGTATGTGGCCAGTTTTAATTCCTTTGATAATGCCATTGACTTGACCTATGCTCGCAAACTTTCGGAAAAATTCGGAATTGGACTGACTGGCAGATATATTAGATCGGATATTCCAGGACAATTTGCTTTACTGGAAGATCTGAAGCCTGGACAGAGCATAGCCTTTGATATTGGGATATTTCACTCAAATGTCAAACAAATATTTCAACGTGAAGCGGAGTTTTCATGGGGAATCCACTTATCAAACTTAGGTACCAAAATGAGTTATGATGGAGGAATGACAACTTATTTTCTTCCTGGCCAACTCAGAGCTGGCCTGGCAGTTCGATCCAATCTGAATCAGAATGACCATATCTCTCTTTCATTGGAAGTTGGTAAATTAATGGTGCCAACACCTCCAATTACAGAACGGACTAATACTGGCGAGCTAATTATAGTTGATGGAAAGGATCCCCAGAGAAGTTTATTAAGTGGTGTGTTGGGTTCTTTAACAGATGCTCCCGAAGGGTTTAAGGAAGAACTCCAGGAGTTAACCTATTCCATTGGAATTGAATATCTGTATAAAGAACTGATTTCTCTCAGAACCGGGTATTTCCATGAACATGAACTCAAGGGAAACCGCAAGTATTTTACGTTTGGAAGTGGGATTAAGATTAATCGATTTGATCTAAATGTTTCTTATTTAGCTCCAACGATAAAGAATCACCCTCTGGCCCATACCTTGAGATTTTCATTAACCTTTGGGTGGATGTAGCGGTCTCTGTAGATTGGTAGTTTTGAGCATCGTCAGGAAAATTAAGCGTCCATGATTGGAGAAGTAGGTCTCCATTAAATGATATGAATATTTCCAATTCGTAAAGTATTTAAAGAATTATTTATGAAAAAGAGAATGATTGTGATAGTTGGATTCATTCAATTTTGCTTTGGAGTAATCAGTTTTTCGCAAACTGAACATTCAGTTGCCAGAGCTTGGAGTGAAGTTTTACTGGAGGCAATCAGAAATGATTTCGCCCGGCCAACCGTGCATGCCAGAAACTTGTTTCATACTTCAGTAGTAATGTATGACGCCTGGGCAGTTTATGATCAGGAGGCTATCACATTTCTGTTAGGGAAAAAAGTAGGTTCCTATGAATGTGCTTTTGACGGGGTCCAAATGCCTACAGATATTGAGGAGGCCCGCAAAGAAGCAATCAGTTATGCGGCGTATCGCTTACTCACTCATCGGTTTGCAAACTCACCCGGAGCTGAAGGATCCTTAGCACGATTCGATAGTTTGATGTTGGAGCTGGGATATGACCAAGCAATTACCAGTACCGATTACACCAATTCCCCGTCCGGTTTAGGTAACTATATAGCCCAATGTATGATTGGTTTTGGTGTAACCGATGGTTCGAACGAAAATTTGGATTATGCGAATTTAATATATACTCCGTTTAATGGATTTTTAGTTCCAACCGAATCGGGATCACAAGGCATTAACGATCCGAATCGTTGGCAACCCTTATCTTTTGATTTTTTTATTGACCAAGCTGGATTTGAAATATTAGGAGGAATACCGGAATTTTTGAGTCCCGAATGGGGGGTGGTGATTCCATTTGCACTTTCTGAGTCCGATCTTGAAGTATATAACCGAAACGGGGATGATTATTGGGTATATCATGACCCTGGCCCACCCGCTTATTTAGAAACGGACGGTGGAGCCAATTCATCAGAATATCGATGGAATCACAGTCTGGTATCCATCTGGTCTTCACAATTGGATCCCTCTGATAGTGTGTTTATTGATATTTCACCGGCCTCCATAGGAAATATCGAAAGTTATCCAAATACACTCGAAGGACTCCGGGACTTTTACAAATTGACTGAGGGAGGGGATCCCAGCAGAGGTCACGATATCAATCCTCATACCGGCTTACCTTATGAAAAACAGATCGTCCCACGAGCTGATTACGCCAGAGTATTGGCCGAATTTTGGGCGGATGGTCCGGACTCAGAAACTCCTCCTGGCCATTGGTACACCATACTAAACTATGTCAATGACCATCCGAAGTTAGTTAAAAAACTACAGGGTGAAGGGGAAGTATTGGATGATTTGGAATGGGATGTAAAAGCCTATTTTGCGCTGGGAGGCGCGCTGCATGATGCGGCGATTTCAGCCTGGAGCATTAAAGGATGGTATGATTATATCCGTCCGATATCAGCGATCCGGTACATGGCAGACAACGGCCAATCCGCGGACAGCACATTAGCAAATTATTCTCCCCAAGGTATGCCTTTGTATCCTGGGTACATTGAACTGGTAACAGAAGGGGATTCCCTGGCGGGAGATCAAAATGAGCATGTAGGTAAAGTCAAATTATTTGCCTGGAAAGGACCGGAATCCATCCCTGATCCCGAACTTTACACCGGGGGTGTAGGTTGGATATTAGCCGAAAGTTGGTGGCCTTATCAACGGCCTACTTTTGTGACTCCGCCTTTTGCGGGTTATGTGTCCGGGCATTCTACCTTTTCCAGAGCAGCAGCTGAAGTAATGACTTTGTTAACCGGAGATCCATTTTTCCCAGGTGGAGTGGGTGAGTTTTATGCTCCTAAAGATGAATTTTTGGTTTTCGAAAAGGGGCCCAGCGTAGATGTAACTTTGCAATGGGCTACCTATCGCGATGCTTCAGATCAGACCAGTCTATCCCGCATTTGGGGAGGGATACATCCTCCGGTTGATGACATACCAGGAAGATTGATTGGAGAAAAAGTGGGTATTTCGGCTTTTAATCTCGCCTTACAATACTTTGGTGGTGGGGTATCTTCAGTAAGTGATGTAATATCCGGCGAGGGTATTACAATATATCCGAATCCGACCGAAAATTCCGGATTAATAACCATAGAAATAGCTGATATAAGGGAATCACAACTTTTGGTATCCATAACAGATTTGTTTGGAAAAGTAATTCGCACCGAAAGGCAACAACCTATTAATTCCAGATTCAATATGCGATTAAATAATATTCCCCCAGGCATTTATGTTATCCAGGTTAGATATGGAATTTGGAATAAAACCGCGAAATTAATGGTACGCTAATGAATGTCATACCAAAAAAATGAATTGATCAATGAAGGGATATTCGATCATTGTTTATGCATTTATACTTACATTATACTTTGGACAATTGTGCTGTAAAGCGGGACAGTCATCGGTGCTTCCAGAAGTTCAGGATTCGGAAGGTTACCAATTAGTTTGGTCTGACGAATTTACAAATCCTGGAAAACCTGATCCGGCCAGATGGACTTATGAGTTGGGATTTGTGAGAAACAGGGAATTACAATGGTATCAACCAGAAAATGCTTTTTGTGAGAATGGAATGTTGGTTATTGAAGCAAGACAGGATACTATTCAAAATCCCAATTACGAACCTTCCCATACCAGTTGGCGAAAGAACAGAAAAAAAGCACTGTATTCTTCAGCTAGCATCACGACGAGAGGACTACATGCATGGACGTATGGAAAATTTGAAATCAAGGCGAGGATTAAAACCCAAAATGGTTTGTGGCCAGCCATATGGACCATTGGCCAAGACCGCCCCTGGCCATTTGGTGGAGAAATTGATATAATGGAGTATTATGGAGGAAATATTTTGGCTAATGCAGCCTGGGCCGGTAAAAATCAAAACCAGGTCATTTGGGATGATATGCGATTACCTGTTTCCAGTTTTAATGATCCGGATTGGGATACCAAGTTTCATATTTGGGAAATGGTATGGACTAAAAATTCCATCAAGATCTATATGGATGACCAATTGTTGAATACAATTGAGTTGGAAAAGACCATTAACCGAAGAGGACAGCCGATAAATCCATTCATGGGTCCTCATTTTCTAATTTTAAATCTGGCAATAGGAGGAAATGCAGGAGGTGATCCTAGCGATACACCTTTTCCTTCGAGATATGAAATCGACTATGTAAGGATTTATCAAAAGTGAGATGAATGATAGTTTAGAGCTGTTAAAATTTGGTTTTGACCAAATATTCCAACGATAGGCTAAGAACAAAGTCTATGAAAATTGGCGACCCTGAAAAGGTACAACGCAATAATATTTGATAGTTAATGTCAATTGATTTTAAATGGGATTTCTTTATGATTTATCTTCTTGAACCAATCTCAGTATAATGGGTTTTAAATATCTCACCAGGATAGCTAAAGTCACTTCATTCTTGCTGTTGCTTACCAGTATTAAACCCACTGGTAAAGCGCAATCAGTAATACAGGAAGATGCCTCTGGTGCAACTTTTGAGTCAATCCTAAAACAAATTGAAGTTGAAGAGCAAATAAAGTTTTATTATCAGGATCACACATTACCTAATGGGAAATGGTCATTGTCGTCCAACACGGATTTTAAAATGAGCGATTTGAATCAATTCTTAAAAAAATTTCAATTAAAAACCTTCTCCTATAATGATTATGTTACATTGATTATCAAGATTAGTGACTGGGATCGCCACCTTGATCCTAAGTTCTATGAAAACATTGCTGATTTGCATTCACATGCTGAAAATAATAAACCCACATTACACATAGGGGATCCAGAAAACCCGAAAACTACAGGGGTGGGAGAAATAACCATTACAGTAGTGGACCAACGGACAAATGAATCAGTAATTGGTTGCCTAATTACCATATTCGGTTATGATAAGAAATTAGTTACAGATATTAATGGAAGTACAAAGGTAGCACTGGATGTTGGCACTTACGAGCTTATGACTCAGACCTTAGGGTATACTGATCAAATACATAGAATGACTGTATTCGGAAATGGTTCAATTGTGCTGAGTATATTCGAAAATGTAATCACAATGGACGAAGTGGTTGTCGTAGCTAATCAGGAAGATGATCCTTCCATAGCCGTTCAGTCAGGCTTAGATTTTATCTCTGCCAACCGAATCCAGGAAACCCCTTCATTTTTAGGAGAACCAGATGTTATAAAAAATCTGTTATTTCTTCCTGGGGTAAGTAGTATAGGAGAAGGAGCGCCTGGATTTAACGTAAGAGGTGGGAATATTGATCAGAATTTAGTTGTTTTTGATGAAATTACACTTTTCAACACGACTCATGCTTTTGGCCTGTTTGGGGCTATAAATCCTGATTTGGTGACAGGTGTAAATTTATATAAAGGATCCATTCCAGCTCAATATGGTGGAAGAGTCTCTTCTGTATTAGATATGAATATGAAAACGGGTAGCAAAAACAAATTTACACTCAGAGGTGGTGTTAGTCCGGTTTCAGTTAACTTGTCATTGGAGACACCGGTTATTTCAGATGCTAGTTCCTTGATCATGGGGCTTAGATCGACCTACTCGAATTGGATCCTACGAAGAATAAATATTCCGGATATACAGAAAAGTAAAGTATTGTTTTATGATACCAATTTTCGCTATCAACATCAAATTGATGTTAATTCTAGTTTTCTTCTTTCCGGTTACTTAAGCCAAGACGCCTTTCAATACTCTGATCAGTTTGGCTTTGATTATCAAATGTTGGGATTTTCTGCGAATTGGAGACAAAGGTTTTCAAGAAAACTTCATTCTTCTACTTCAGCTGTTTATGGTTCTTTTGATAGTGCGTTGGAAGAGCTCCAGGATAATTTGAAATCTAATTGGAGTAGCACGGTACGTTATTTTAAGTTAAAAGAACTATTAGATTATAGTACCTCAAAAAACCAAGAATTGACTTTTGGTGTTGAAGCTACACTGTATGAGACCAACCCAGGAGAGATTCATCCTTTGGACGAAATTTCTATAATCCAGTCAAAGACATTGGACAAAGAAAGGGCCATTGAAGGTGCAGCTTTTTTTCAAGGTACTTGGACTTTTTATGAAAATATTATCATTTCAGCGGGTTTGCGATTTTCAATTTTTAATTTCTTGGGGCCTGGAGATGTATTTACTTATGAGGATAAATCTATTCCTACCAAATTTACAATTCTGGATACACTCTTATTTAAAGCTGGTGAAAACATTGCCTCCACCAATACATTGGAACCCAGACTGTCTGCAAGATGGAATTTTGCTCCAAATCAATCGGTTACATTTGGATATTCGAAAACCGCCCAATATCTGTTCCAAATCACCAATCGAAGTGCCCCAATACCAACGGATGTTTGGAAGTTGAGTGATACCTATCTATCCCCGGTGCGATCCCAAAATTTCTCTTTTTCATCCAAATGGTCAACATATAGGCTTCATTGGGATATAACTTTCGGGGGCTATTATCGTATGATATCCGGATTAACAGAAAGCCGTGAATTTGCTGATCTGATTGTCAATAGTCATTTGGAAACAGAAACAGTTACATCAGATGGTAAGGCATTTGGGTTGGAATGTAAACTAAAAAAGAATGTTGGAAAATTAACGGGTTCTTTGGCCTATACATGGTCCCAGTCAAAACGTAAAACATTTTCTAGTCATCCTGAGCTGCTTGTCAATAGAGGCTCATGGTACCCTTCTAATTTTGATACCCCGCACAACCTCAGTACGACTCTAGTGTACAAAATGAATAACCGACATAAAGTAGCTATAAATTTCACCTACCATACAGGCCGACCTATTACAGCACCTACTGGTTTTTTTAATACCACTGACAACACCAGAATTCCGATTTATAGTGAACGTAACGCCGTCAGAATTCCAGCTTATCATAGGCTTGATATTACTTATTCATTGGGTCAAAATCATCGTCGTAATAAGAAATGGAGAAACCATTGGACATTCGGAATTTATAATTTGTACGGTAGAAGAAATGCTTATTCGATATTTTTCAGCCAGAAAGCCTTTTCTAAAATTCAAGCCAAAAGGCTTTCTGTATTGGGAAGTGCATTTCCAGCTATAACTTACAATTTCAGATTTAATGATTCGGCAGATAAATGAGCCAGTTAAAAACGATTAGATAAATAATTAAAGTTAGATAAGTCAACTAAATAAAAAGTATGTTTAATGAATCCATCAATCACTGCGATAGCCAACTAAATCAAGTTGATTTCTTGCTGTATATTCTATTAATAATGTATAATTAGAGATATTGAAATACTTTCATTTTCTAATTTTAGAATTTGTGTGTTTTTTAGGGATCTACGGACTCTTTTTCGGTGCTTGTATAGATCCGATAAATCTTAGTTTACCGGGGGATCGTGAGTATCTAGTGATTAATGGTCAGGTAACTAACTTGTCGGAACCATATGTTGTAAGTATTAAAAGATCGAGTGATTTTTCTTCTGAACCATCACCAAAAGAATCGAAGGTATCTGGCGCAAAGGTGTATGTGATAGGGCAAGATCAAAGCATGGGCATATTTAAAGAAGACAATCAAGGATTTTATGTAAGTGACACCAGTCAGTTTGTGGGTAAACTTGGAAATTCCTATAAGCTATTTGTGGAACTTAATGATAAAACCTGTTATGAATCATCCTGGGAAACCATTCATCCAGTACAAGAAATTGGTGATGTACATTTTGAAGTTAAAACTAAAACCATTTTGAATGAACTCGAAAATATTGTTCATGAGAAAAAAGTTCAAGTTTCCACTGATGTTGAATTTCCCATAACGAGCAATCAGATTTTTCTCATATGGGATCTGGAAGGAGAATTTGAGTTTAATGAACAAGAACAACTAAGACCTGGGGAAACAAATGAGACATGTTATATCAAGGATAATCTATTACTTGGAGCAAGAACGATCTTTGATGCTTCCTCGGAAAATAAGAACAAGATGTCAAAACAAGTACTTATCGAATTGGATAAAAACTATAAACTTTCTTCCGCCTATTGTATTCATATTAAGCAGCAGTCAATATCAGCAAATGCATTTGCTTTCTGGGCAGCAGCTAAGGAATTGAATGAAAAAGATGGAAGTTTATTGGATAAACTTCCAGGGAGGGTCCGAAGTAATTTGCGCAATTCTAAAAACCCTGATGAACAGGTTTTTGGATTTTTCTATGCTTCAAGTGTACATCAAAAACGGGTATTTGTTCCAAATGAAATAATTATGAGTCAGCCGGCTCCTTGTCCTTCGACTGAACCAATATTTGCCGGGTTTTGTCACGATTGTCTACAGATAAAGAATAGTACATATACTAAACCAGATTATTGGATAAAATGAATAATTATTTCTCATTAAGCGAAGTAAAAACCTGGAGCAGATTAATTTGTTCTGTGCTCTTCTGGACTGGATTTGTATCATGTGTTGATCAAATTGATTTAGACTTGAAGAATGTAGATCAAAACCTGGCTATAAACGGACTAATTACCGATTTACCTGAACCTTACTTTGTCTTTGTTAGATATGCGGGGAATTATGGCGAATCCATTCAAGAGGAAATTCCAGTAATTGGAGCTAGTGTTCAGATTATTTCATCTAATGGGACTTTGACGAATTTGCAAGAAATTAAACCAGGGATATATCAGACCAATCCCGCTAACTTCATTGGACAGGTTGGAGACAAATACAAGCTGAATGTAATTCTTCCTGATGGCAGGCATTATGATTCCGAAACGGAAGAATTGATTCCTGTACCGCCTATATTAGACTTAGATTATAACTTTTATGAGCAATCATATTTAACAGAAAATGAAAATATCTCTTATCAAAAAAAGATTGATGTATTACTGACAACTCAGGTTCCTGATAACGCTAAAAATGTATTTTTTAAATGGGATGTGATGGGTGAATATGAATTCAGAGAAAATGAGGCATTGACCGATATATTTGCTTATACCGGTGTAGGGCCAATATTGTATACCTGCTATATTCCAGATAATATCCGATTGGGGGATATTGTCGTTTTTAATGGAGAGGCCCTGATGGGCAAACCTTTAATAGAAAAAGTGGTTAAATCGATTGATGTAGATTATAAGTTTGCTTTCAATTACTGTGTCCATGTTCAACAATCGTCTTTGACCAAAAAAGCTTATAATTATTGGAGTCAAGTGAATAAGACCTTGAATAGGTCTGGATTGCTTTTTGAAGAATCGGTCGGTAAACTCAAGGGAAATATTTCGAATGTTGATGCGCCTTTTGAAAGTGTTTCTGGTTATTTTTATGCTTCAGCAATAAGTTCGAAACGAATGTTTGTTCCGCGTGATTCAGTTGGACCACCAGTGCCAAAATGTATTTTAGTTGATTCAGCTTTTGTGGAAACTTGTATGGATTGTCTAACCATCAAACATAGTACTCGCCAAAGACCTACCTATTGGCCTTATTAAAATCAGCTGCAAAATGATCAAATGTTTAAAACTGTATACCATAACATTATTAATAGCTGTTTCTTATATTTTCTTATCCAGTTTCAGGGTTTCTAGTTCGCAATCCATAGCGATACATTTTGATCGCCCATTTTATTTAAATGGTGACAGAGTCTATTTTAAAATTTATTTTTTTGAGTTTATTGGGTCCAAGACATTTTTAGAAATTCAAGTAGAAAATAGTACCAACAAGGATCAATGCAATTCTTTTTTTATACCTGTGATTAACCAAATGGGCTATGGATCTTTTTCTATTCCGCATACTGCAGGAACAAGTATTTGGAATATCCAAGCACAATGGTTTGATCGCATCAATTCCAAAGTGAATAGGTTATTTAAATCTCAAATCAAAGTTTTTAATGATATGGATGGAACCTTAACAAAAAGCTCTGTTCCAATCCCAAAACCAGTAGTGTCTTCCGGATCTATAATGATCCACTCCGATAAGCCATTTTATCATCCCGGAGAGAAAACAACTATTAACATTAAAACTTTAGACCAAAATGGGAACCCCGTCCGAACGGAAATGTCCATCTCCGTATTTCACAGTCCATACTTAGTATCGGATGGGGCACCGATATCGTCAGTAAATGCAATACCCGTAGAGTCCATGCCAAAAGCTGAAAATAGTTTGTCCTGGACCAGGAAAGTGATCAACCAGGATACAGAACTTCCCTTGTCAAATGAGGTGATTGCTGTGTTTCTCAAGAATGAAGGGAAGATTGTACTTGCCAAAATTGATGACGAAGGTGTGTTTTCCTGGAAGCTTCCTCCTTTTTATGGTAACAAACCAATACAATACTTCGATCCTTTGGGTAGAAATATTAAGGTTCTCCCTCTAACTGCAACCGAGGATCAAATTCAAGATGAAAGCAAAATCATTTCAATTGATCTTAAAAAATATTTTGAAGACAATCGGATACGAAAAAAAATCAATTTTTTATTTAAAGGAGCAGTACAGTCAAAAAGGATGAATATAGGAGATACCTCTCATTGGCCTTTTAAGCCTGATTTTACATTGCATCTTAAGAATTACGAAAAAGTACGCAGCATTCGAGAGCTTACAAAATTGATCTTAACGCCTTTAAGGATCAATAAATCAGAGAATGGATTGATTGCCAAAATGGTTGATCCTTTAAATAAACCTTTCTTCAATGGCCCTCCATTATTTATTATTGATCGTTGTTTAGAGCCTGATATGAACAAAGCATTAGCTATGAATTACGAACATATAATTCGCATTGATTTTTACAACCGTCCCCAATCTATCAGTCATTTCAGCCATGTGGGCAGACATGGTGTTGTTTCGATTTCTACTAAATTTCCCCAGTTATACCAGTCTAATACTTCTGAAATTATAAAGGGAATCGCAGAAGAAGGTAAGGAGCGAAACACTTTAATGATGAACCAAAATATCAAAGGACCGGCTATTTATCCGTTGGTTTATTGGAATCCAGAACTAAAGACTAATCAAAATGGAGAGGCTACGATAATCTTTAACCAATCGGATGATTTGGGAACTTTTGTTATTGAAGTTTTTGCCATTAGTTCTGGAGGGTTTTCCCATGCAAGGCAGAAATATAATGTAGTAACCAGGTAATTTTAACAAAAAGGAAAACTATCGAAACCTACTTTGAATTCTATCCGCAATAGGAAAAGAAATAAATATTATTACTATGTTGAAATTTTGGATTTTTATTGGATCATTTTTTTTAGTGAATCCAAAATCTTTTGGACAGGTGTCATATAGTGTTCCTAGCGATTCATGGCCAGAATCCTATGGAAATCACCGAGCTGTTCTCGAAGTTTCAAAACCAGCAAAAGTGGTTGGACTTGAATTGTGTTGGAGAAGACACGACAAGCATGTTGAGGACCATCAGTTTATCATCATAAATGAGGATTCGGGTGATACCATACCCAACATTTTTCGTTTTGAAGTGAATAACGAACAGTGCAGAATAGCATTCGGACCGGTAAAAGAGACAGGGACCTACTTGTTCTATTATTTGCCCTATAAGCCAGTATACGATAATTTTTTTGCTGGACCTTATTTAAGGAAAGAGAATGCACCGGATATAAAATGGATCAAAAAGAGCGGCATTGAAAAGGATTCAGCCACATGGGCAAGCTTTCAAAAATGTGAGGTGCTAACTATTCAAGCACGTAATGAATTTCATTCATTTTATCCCATGGAAGTAATCGCAACTAAACGCGAACTTGCACAATATTTAGCAAAATATAATGATCCTTATTTGATTTTTCCGGAAGATCGATTAAGACCTATTAAGATGTTAAATCATTTACCAAATCGCTGGCTTCAAAACGAGCCATTCGGTAAATTTAGAGGAGTGGCAAAAAAAAATGAATATTATGCCATGCAATTGGGAGTATATGCTTCTAACATTTCATTAATTGATGTGCAAATAGTTTTTTCTGATCTATCCAATGAACATGGAGAAATTTTACCAGCCTCAGTAATGACTTGTTTTAACACGCATGGTGTTGATATTGAGGGAAATCAGTTTAACATTCAAGTGAATGTTGAAAAGGGGAAAGTTCAGCCTTTATGGATTGGGATGGATATCTCGGCTGATATAAATCCTGGGAAGTATCAAGGGGTGGTAAAGGTGCAGGCTTTGGGTCAGGAAGAAAAATATATAGATGTTGATCTGACTGTAGAAAATGAAATATTAGCCGATAGAGGAGATAGTGAAACATGGCGACACTCGCGTTTAAGATGGTTAAACTCAACCATTGGGATAGATGATGAGCCCGTAAAACCATATACTCCTATAAAAGTAGAGGATAAGACAATATCTTTTCTTGGACGCGAGGTGATTCTTAATGAATTTGGTTTCCCATCAAACGTCATAGCCTGGGAAAATGAGGTGCTGGCTGGTCCAATAAAATTCACTATTGAATCAAATAACCAGATAATTCAATTGTACCCAGAAAATTTTTCATTCACCAAAAAAGAAAACGGAATTATTGGTTGGCTGGCGGTTTCGGAAAATGATGATATTCGCTTGACCTGTAATGGTGAGATTGAATTTGATGGTAGGATGAATTACACTTGTAAAGTTTATGCCAAAAAAAGCATTCATTTACAGGATATCAGGCTGGAAATACCCTATAAAAAGGAAATGGCCACATATATGATAGGAATGGGCCGTATGGGAGGGTACACACCCGAATTTCACAAGTCTAGGTGGAGACGCGAAGAGGATAGTTTCTGGCTAGGAAATACAAAGGGAGGTATACACTGTGAACTA
Organism: Saprospiraceae bacterium; assembly: GCA_965223405.1. Taxonomy (GTDB): domain Bacteria; phylum Bacteroidota; class Bacteroidia; order Chitinophagales; family Saprospiraceae; genus CBDCWO01. The sequence continues at coordinate 6,635,932 of CBDCWO010000006.1, read as the reverse complement.
CGCGGAGGTTCGTATCACGGGCCTCTCCTAAATCTCTATCAACCCAATCACCCGAGATCTTGGTATAACAGTGTAAATGGTGGATTTAGACTTGATTCTGAAGGTGATTTGGTAATCGCAACAACTTACAGCGGTTACCGGAAAATGGAACCTGGAAGCACAGTTAATTATGATTTCGCTTTTATTATTACTCCAATAAAAAAATACAACCCTAATGATCAGTTTGACTACAAATATGAACATAGCCCATATCCAAAAGAAATGGTGATTAACCATGGGGGTAATGTTATGAATGTGCACCATGCCAATGAATTTAATCCTTTTATCAATTATCCTTTCATCGCGAATGAAAAATTGAAATCCTTGGTAGATCATTGGCATAAAAAAAATTGGAAAGTGAAGATCTATTATACAGTTAGGGAATTAAGCAATTATTTAACGGAGATTTGGGCTCTGAGAAGTTTGGGGAACGAAGTGCTTGCTGATGGTGAAGGAGGAGGTTATCAATGGCTGCAGGAACATTTAGTGGATCATTATAAATATCAATGGTATACTCATATTGGTGATGGGATAGTCGATGCAGCTATTCTGAATTCCGGAGAATCGAGGTGGTATAACTATTATTTGGAAGGTCTGGCTTGGCTATTAAAAGAAATTGATATAGATGGGCTCTATCTGGATGACTTTTCTTATGACCGCCGAATATTAAAACGGATGAGGAAGATAATGGAATCGATAAAACCGGAAAAATGTCATATAGACGTACATTCTAACAATGCTTTTACCAGGGGACCTGCTAACCAATATCTTGAAATATATCCCTATATTGACAGGACCTGGTATGGAGAAGGTTTTAATTTTGATCTTATGCCAGCAGATTTTTGGTTATCAGAAGTGAGTGGTGTACCTTTTGGCATTGTTAATGAATTATTGCTGCACCGGAGTGTAAATAAGGGTCGGCGGGGTATGGTTTTTGCCATGGTGCCTCGCGGAGACTGGGAGATGTGGAAGTTTTGGGATGCGTTTGGTATTAGGGATGCCAAAATGATTGGGTACTGGGAAGATACTCCCGCGGTGACGACAGATAATAAATTTGTTAAAGCAACTTCATATATTAAAAATGGAGAAGGATTGATTGTATTGGGAAGTTGGCTAAGCGAACCAACCAGTATTAGGTTGATCGTTAACTGGGAAGAATTTGGATTGAATCCTGATCGGGTGAAAATTGAATTACCAGAGATTGCAAACTACCAAGAAAGTGGCGTTTTGGATATTGATGACTCGATACCAATCGATGCGAAAGGGGTTCGGTTCTTACTTTTAAAGGAATAGATTATCTAATGTATAATCGGCTTAAATCAATATTCTTGCAACTTAGAACTTACAAATGAAATAAATCATAAAAGGCCATTTACAAAATTCAATAGTTTTCAAAGTGGAATCATGGTTGGAATTTTAAAAAAGTGTTTATTGTGTTATGGAGAATATAACCAAATAATTATGAAACCATTTCTAACCATTTTATTCTGCTTTATATTTTTGGGACATGGATTGACACAACCCATTTTCAGTAGTATACATATCGACTTAGCAGATACTCCTGAGAAAATCATCTATAAAGCCGCTCATGTCATTCCCACTCCCAATCAGTACCAGGCTTTGAAAAATGAATTCATCGCGTTCATTCATTTTGGTCCCAATACCTTTACCCGAATGGAATGGGGTAGTGGGAAAGAGGACCCGGCCATATTTAATCTGCAAAACCTGGACACCGATCAATGGTGCCGGGCTATGGTTGCAGCAGGTATGAAAATGGTGATTCTTACTGCCAAACACCACGATGGATTTTGCCTTTGGCAATCAAGATATACGACACATGGAGTGATGTCATCCCCTTTCAAAGACGGAAATGGTGATATTATGCGGGAACTGGCAGCCTCTTGTAAGAAATATGGACTCAAATTGGGAATCTATTTGTCTCCGGCAGATTTATATCAGATTGAAAATCCAGAGGGTCTCTATGGAAATCTCAGTAAATATACCGAACGTGTGATACCCAGACCAGTACTGGGAAGACCCTTCGCCAATCCAACTCAGTTTAAATTTGTGGTGGATGATTACAATGAATACTTTCTCAACCAATTGTTTGAGTTGTTAACCGAATACGGCCCCATTCATGAAGTTTGGTTTGATGGCGCCCACCCAAAACGGAAAGGTGGGCAGACCTACCATTACGCGGCCTGGAAAGAGTTGATCCAGAAGCTGGTTCCGGAGGCTGTCATCTTTGGAAGACAGGATATCCGGTGGTGTGGAAACGAATCCGGAAAAACACGCGATACGGAATGGAACATAATACCCTATCAAAAAGATCCGAACCAAATGAACAGCTTTCCGGATATTACCGCAAAGGACATCGGAAGCAGGAGTAAACTTTTAACGGCTAAATATTTGCATTATCAACCGGCAGAAACCAATACCTCGATCCGTGAAGGTTGGTTTTATCGCGATGAGGAGCATCAGAAAGTTCGAAGTGCTGACGATGTTTTTGATATGTATGAAAGATCGGTGGGCGGTAATTCCATTTTCTTGTTGAATATTCCTCCCAACCGGGAAGGGAAATTTTCACCGGAAGATGTTCAGGTCCTTGAAGAAGTGGGCCAAAGAATTCAAAATACCTATTCGCAGAATCTACTGTATGGCGCATCGGGTCAACCTGAAGTTCTGGATGGTGATGGATGCAGTTATAAGCTCCTGTCGCATAATGAGCCGATACTTGAGTTTTTATTGCCCGATCCCATCACCATAAACCGGTTTGTAATCCAGGAAGCAATTGCTTCTTATGGGGAACGGGTGGAGTCTCATGCTTTAGACGCGTTGATCGATGGAACCTGGCAGGAAATTGCCGCTGCAACCAATATTGGATATAAACGCATTTTAAGGTTTCCACAAGTCACTTCTGATCGATTTCGGCTTCGGATACTGGAATTCAGGGCATTTCCAGTCATCACCAATGTCTCTGCACATTATTACAAAACCAGACCACCCCAGCTGGAAATAAAGCGAAATCTTGATGGAATGGTGAGCATTCATCCCAGGAAGCATCAGTTTCACTGGAAACCACATGGAGAAAATGAATCGGGAAATGTCAATATCGGAATCAAGATTTATTATACACTCGATGGTAGCGATCCGGATCAAAATTCAAGGTTGTACAAAGAGCCTTTCTTTCATCAATCGGGAGAAATTAAAGCAGTGGCTATTGACCAGAAAAAAATGGGCAGCACTACTTCTCATACCTTTGGAATGGTCAAGAAAGGTTGGAAATTGATTCGTGTAGACAGTTATCTTCAGAAAAATGAGGGATCCAAAGCTTTTGATGGAAACACCAATACCTATTGGCGTAGTGAGGACGATTCCGAAAAACATCAAATATTCATAGATCTAGGAGCAGCATATAAAGTCAATGGATTTGTATATACTCCACCTGAAAATACCGATGCAGGCATGATTGAAAAAGGAGTCATCAAGACCAGCATGGATGGTAAAACCTGGAAAAGCCAGGGAAGTTTTAAATTTGGAAATTTGATCAACGATCCAACACCGCGAACTCATTATTTCAAGTCAGAGATTACCTTAAAATACCTCCAAATCATCGCCATAGATATTGCCGGTAATTCAAAATCAGCCGCTATTGCTGAAATCGATCTGCTTGAGCGTTGATGGAATTTAAAACAGTTTGACCATGATTAAGTTTTATTTGACAATCATATCTTTAAGTATCTTTTTGATTACCACGATGGCTCAGCCATCCAGTATCATAGAAAGGCTTTCCATCTTAAAACACTATGACCAGGATCATTTATTCCGGATTGCGCTGCCTCTTGGGGGGATCGGAACCGGTACCGTTTCGCTTGGGGGTAGGGGAGAACTACGGGATTGGGAGATCATGAATGTACCGGCAAAAGGATACAGTACCGTAACCACCGGCAATGATGCTCCTTTTTTTGCCATATTTACGAAAACCCCAAATGGAAGCACACATACCAAGGCCTTGCTGGGACCTTTGGATGACTCCGAGTTTCAACACTATGAAGGACGCAGTGTTAATCACCATGGATTACCTCGATTTAAAAAAGCCTCATTTGAAGCAACCTATCCATTCGGGATTGTCAATTTGTCAGATGATCGCATGCCGGTTAAGGTAAAGTTATTAGGATATAATCCTTTGGTTCCGGGTGATACAGATGCCTCCGGTATCCCGATTGCGATTTTGCAATATGAAGTAGAAAATACAACTGAAAATGATATTCAAGTTGCGATTTCAGGGAATATCCGCAATTTCATCGGCAAAGATGGAAGCCAGCATACTTCAAATTGGAAGGGGGATTTTATCCCAATTGGTGCCAAGGGTAACCAAAACGAATATCGAAATTTAAAGGATTTATCAGGTATCTATATGTATAGCAAGGGGGTGCCGCAAGATCATCCGGCTTGGGGAACGATGGCTCTGGCACTGGATAAATCCAGCGATGGTACAGTATCCTCCCGGACCAGCTCGTCAAACAACGCATGGGGCAATAGCCTATTGGATTTTTGGGATGATTTTAGTACTGATGGGGTACTTGAAGAGAAAGCAGAACAAATTGGCCCCGACCCAATGGCCTCTCTCGCATTATTAAAAACTTTGCGTGGGGGTGAAAAGAAGACCTTTACTTTTTATTTAACCTGGCATTTTCCTAATCGATTTGCCTGGGCAAAGTCAAGAGTAGGTAACTATTATACCACTCAATACTCGGACGCTTGGAATGTCATCGAAAAAGAAATGAACCGCTTGCCTGCATTGACCGATCAGACAATAACCTTTGTCAACAGTTTGGTATCGAGCAGTTACCCTCACGTAATCAAAGAAGCCGCATTGTTTAATATAAGTACATTGAGATCACAGACCGTTTTTAGAATTGAGGATGGAAAGATGTTCGGTTGGGAGGGTGTTATGGATCGTTTCGGATCCTGTTTCGGATCCTGTACTCACGTGTGGAATTATGAACAAGCTACAGCTTTCCTTTTTGGTGAATTGGCCCGAACCATGCGGGAAGTAGAATTTGGATACGCCACACGGGAGACCGGTCAAATGAGTTTTCGGGTCATGCTTCCACTGGAAAAAAGCCAGGAAGTAAACTCCACTGCGGCCGATGGTCAGATGGGAACTATAATGAAATTCTACCGGGAATGGCAATTATCAGGAGATGATGAGTTTCTGGGTGAATTTTGGCCACAAGTGAAAGCCGCACTTTCCTATGCATGGATTAAAGGAGGTTGGGATGCGGACCAGGATGGGGTGATGGAAGGAGTACAACATAATACCATGGATGTGGAATATTACGGACCCAATCCTCAAATGGAAATCTGGTATTTAGGTGCCCTAAAATCAGCGGCATTGATGGCCAAAGCGATGAAGGATGAGGAATTTGCTGCAAAATGCACTAGGCTTTTTGAGCGAGGTTCTACCTGGACGGATTCCCATTTATTTAACGGAGAATATTACATCCACAAAATTCAGGTTCCCGAGCATGAAATTGATCCAAGTCTGGTGGCTGGAATGGGTTCCAAGGATCTACAAAATCCGGATTATCAATTGGGTACGGGTTGTTTAGTTGATCAATTGGTGGGCCAATACATGGCCCATGTACTTGGACTGGGATACCTGGTTAAAGAAGACCATGTAAAAAAGACTTTAATGAGTATTCTGAAGTACAATAAAAAGGAAGACATGTTTGATCATTTTAATAATATGCGATCGTATGCCCTGGGAGATGAAAAAGCTTTATTGATGGCCAGTTGGCCACGAGGTGGCAGACCGCAAATTCCATTTCCTTATTGGGCTGAAGTGATGACTGGTTTTGAATATACAGCTGCAATTGGAATGTTGTATGAAGGCATGACCAGTGAGGGGTTGGAAACCATACAAAACATCAGGAACCGGTACAACGGAAAAAGACGCAATCCATTTGATGAAGCGGAATGTGGTCATCACTATGCCAGGGCAATGGCATCCTGGGCTTCAATCCTGGCATGGAGTGGATTTCATTACTCGGGAGTGGACCGGTCGATCCGGTTTACCTCTGCCCCTGGCCAATATTTTTGGTCTAATGGATCAGCTTGGGGAACTTGCATCATCTCAGAGAACCGGGATCAATTGGAAGTGAAATTTTCCGTACTCTATGGTTCGGTGAGTTTGGATCAATTTCGATTGGGTGAGGACAAGGTCCAGGTGTTTTCAGAGATGAAAGTTATTTCCCAAAATGAAAACCTATCTCTTACATTTAAAAACTGAACATAGTTGAGGGACCGAACAAATTTGATAGATCGCAGGTATGCTTGTTTCTCAATTATTTCATAGAGCCGAGAACACAACGAAGTATATCGAATCCTTAAGATGCGAGGATTGGGAAAAAGATTCCCGCCAGGTGGCGGGGCAGATTGGTGCTTTATCATAGAAAGAATAAGGAGACAAAAGATACACGGAATGAATAAAAGATACTAACAAAACCCATTAAAAAATAAATAATCATCCATTAAGACTCCTTCATATCGGGATGTAGTGTTTGCTAAATGTGGGAAAAACTTTACGGTAGTTGTGGGGGGCAAAACCACTTTTTCGTATCGCTACACCCTTACCTATTTCTTTGTTGGAAAAACACTAGCGGGTTTATCCCGAGAACATTCCGGAAGATATTCCATATATTACTCTGCGAAAGGTGGATATTGCGAATTTAATCTATGGAATAACACAAAAAAGAGAAATACAGTTAGCCTCATGAGCGCAAAGATATCTCTATTTAATCCAAGAGACTGATCGGGTGGTCATGGCCGCCGGGACGTTGAGGTAGATCAAAACCACTCTGAATGACTGGCAAAGAGGACGTTTACCCTGTTCGGTATTTAAAGAAATCTACAGGTACTATTCTCAGTAATCAAACAAATTGTAACTCATGCAGATAACCCTGATCGATACAACTATTATAGTAATCTATCTGATCGGAATATTATTTATTGGTATTTATGCGGTCAGAAAGGATAAAATGTCCAGCGAAGGATATTTTTTAGCGGGAAGAAATCTTAACTGGGTAATGGTAGGGGCTGCTCTGTTTGCTTCGAATATATCCACCATACATTTAGTCGGTTTGGCAGCATCAGGATACAATGAGGGATTGGTATGGGGGAATTTTGAATGGATGGCAACGATTACCTTAATTATGTTAAGTTTAATATTTGCTCCATTTTATTTCAAAAGCAAAATCTCAACCTTGCCGGAGTTTCTGGAAAAAAGATACAGCCCGGCTTCGCGAACCTTCCTGGCATTTATGGCCGTTATAGGTGCTCTGTTTGTCCACATAGGAATGAGCTTGTATGCCGGTGCGGTGGTTTTTTATGCCTTTTTTGGAATCGATGTGATGTTATCCATTGTACTCATTTCCATAATTACTGCTATCTACACCGTAATAGGAGGTCTTAAAGCGGTAGTTATAACGGAAAGTATACAATCGGTGGTCCTCATAGGTGGCTCAATTGTACTTACGATCTTTGCTATTTTGGCACTTTCCGATATAGGAGTTACTTCCATCGCTGAATTCAAAGAATTGTTGAAACCCGGTCAATTGAGGATGTTGCATACCGATGCCTCCATCAAAGCGGTTTCACCGGAGGGAGCTAATTCTGGTTTAACCTGGTATGCCGTATTGCTGGGTTACCCGGTACTGGGGTTGTGGTATTGGTGTTCTGATCAAACCATTGTCCAAAGAGTACTGGGAGCCAAAACTCAAAGAGATGCTCAACTAGGTCCTTTGTTCGCCGGTGTCCTAAAGATTCTGCCGGTTTTTATTCTGGTCCTTCCGGGTGTAATTGCTTATGTGCTTTTCAAAGATATTATTGGGGAGGATGCCAATCAAACTTTTCCGGTCCTGGTCAATGAGCTGCTTCCGGTGGGCATGCGGGGTATCATGGGTGCTGCTTTGCTTGCCGCATTGATGAGTACCATCGCATCAGCATTAAATAGTACCGGAACATTAGTGGCAGTGGATGTTGTGCAACGATTAAATCCCAAGACACCAGATGATAAATTGGTACTTATCGGAAGAATTGCTTCAGTAGTGATTATGCTATTGGCCATCGCATGGTCTACCCAGGGTGAAAAGTTTACCAGTATTTTTGAAGCGATTAACAAAATCGCGGCGGCTATTGCACCACCAATCTCCACCGTGCTCTTATGGGGAGTGTTTTCAAAGCGCGGAACTAAAGAGGCTTCACTAATCACGCTAAGCATTGGATTTTTACTCGGTGTAACGGCATTTTGTTTTGATTTTGTACCTATAAGTGGGGCAATGTACATAACCGAAGGCTGGGGAATACCATTTATGATGCAGGCGTGGTGGTTGTTCTGTATCTGCTCATTTATTTATGTGGTGGTAAGCTACATGACCCCTAAACCAGACCCCAAGGTAATTGAAGAATATACCTGGGAAAGTCCACTGAGTATGGTAACCAAGGGCAAAATCAGCGGAATAAAAGATGTACGCATTCTGGCACTAGGTCTTTTATTACTTTTAGTGGTATTATATGCGCTTTTTTCTTAACACGATCGTTTCGTGCAGGTTTAATTCATCTTGTCGTTCACCTCATGATTGCATATTGAACGCCGTTTCCATACTTGTGACCAGGTAGTTTTATAGAAATATATGTAGGATTCATATTCTCAACATTGCGATTGGCACTCTCGTTTTATTTTTATCAAGTGTATAGAATATAACTTGCCATGAAGTATCCATTAGTGTTAATTTTTTTGATGTTATTCTCTGGTTGTATTGCGGAGTATATTTCAAATTGTCAAAGGTTGAGTAAAAATATTGAAAAGAAACGGGATAAGGCCGTAGCAGCAGACCTAAAGCTCTTGTCCGCCCAGCGGAAGCCAATTCGTACAGATTTTGATCCCCTGGGGCATTCAGAAAATTTAGATAATCTGGTAAGAAAATTAAACAATCAATGTATGGCGTTGGAATTTACGGTTAAATGTTACGCCTGCATATATACCTACCCTGCCCAATCTGAAATTTTGGTGACTTTTCCTGATGGTCTGATCAGAGTATTAGATATTTCAACACCTGAAAATGGGAACCTTGAGTTTTTACATGTGCATTGAGCCAGACTTCAAGTACTTTTAAGCCCGACACTTATTTATTTGAAATTCGGACTGGATCGTTTTAATTTTCCAATCCTCTTATTTTGTTGACTAAAAAACTGCGTTCGGGTCGTGACAAGGTCATTTCTAATGCCTTTTTGTAACAATGGATAGCGTCTTCATAGTGGTTCATTTGTCGGTGCATTTCTCCCAAGGTAGCATAATAGAGATAATACTTTTTTAGCTTTTGGTTGCTTTGCAGGGTAATTAATTCTTGATATGCAAGCTCCGGACCATTTAACTTCATAAATACAATACATCGGTTTAAGAAAACGACCGGATCAAAATGGATTTGGAGTAGCCTTTCATAACAAGATAAAATCTTGGTCCAGTTGGTTAACTCTAGCGTTGCTGCGGTGCAGTATTCATAGGCAATGGCTGCTTCTAAATGATACGTACTAATTACATTTCCAAAGGCAGATTGATTTAAGTAATCATTGCCCTTATGAATCAATTCCTGATCCCATTTTTGTCTGTCCTGATGTTCCAGACTTATTAGTTCACCATCAGGGGATAAACGACTTTTAGACCGTGCCGCATGAAAGCACATCAGTGCCATGAGCGCATAAACCTTGGGAAGTCGTGTTTTAGGGTGTTGAGTGAGCGATCTGCACAAGGACATACTTTGAGAAATGAGATCTTCGCGAATCAATTTTGTAGAGAGGGTAGAATTATATCCTTCATTAAAGAGCAGGTAAATTGCACTAAGCACTACCGACGTTCGGGGTTGAATGTTTTCCTGATCTGGTATTTTTGGTTTGATTTTACATTTTCTAAAAAACTCTTTAGTCCGATACAATCGCTTGGAAATGGTATCCTCTGAGGTGAGAAAAGCTTTGGCTACTTCTTTGGTGCTGAAGCCACACAGCGACTTTAAGATTAGGGTCACTTGATTCTCAGGAGATATCTCCGGATGACAACACGCATACATCATTCCCAAAAAATCATCATGAACTTGTTCTTTTTCCCAAAAAGAGTCCATAGTAAGGGACAAGGTATATTCAGAGGTTAACAATTGGAGCGAAGGGTCTGAAAAATCAAAGGAATGAAAATGTTTCTGTTTGCGTATGATATCGATGGCTTTATTTTTGGCCACCCGGTATAACCAGGCTCTGGGATTTTCCGGAATTCCCCTCATTTTCCATGATTCAAGGGCACTTATTAATGCTTCTTGAACCACATCTTCTGCCAATTCCAGATGTTCTGTTCCAAATATTTTAACCAATACGGAAACCATCTTTCCAAATTCTTTCCGGAAAAGATGGTTTACCGATTGATCGATGTCGTACTTAGAATCCAAATTCGCTTTAACCCATCATTTTGTTAATTTCTCGCACCTCTATGGTGCAATCGTGTTCAAACCCAGGACAGCCTTTGGCCATTTCCGTAGCTTCCTCTAGCGATTCTGCTTTTACGATGATATAGCCTCCTACCAATTCTTTTCCTTCGATCAAGGGCCTATCTATAACCTTCGTTCCGCTTTCAATCAAAGATTTTCCTTCAAGGTTGAGAGGTTCGCCACCAACCAGTTTGCCGGCTTCCGCAATGCCACCCATCCATTTTTGCCAGTGTTGCATGTGTTCTTCCATTTCGGCCGGTGACTTGGTTGCGGCCACGTCATCCCCACCTCTGATAATATACATGTAGTCATTCATAATTATTAAAATTAAAAATTGAGTTTACTCCGAAAACTCCTTTTTCATGATTTCAACATATTTTTTACTCCTGAAGGAAGTTTTCAAACTTGTGATTTGCAATGGGAGTATTCATGATGCATCGTAGTAGCCAATGAAAGAATATTAGGGTATTTCTCCCTATTTTTTCCGTAATTCTTACAACATTTACCCATAATGCTTGACAGGACATACCAATGGCATTTAACTAATCCCCGATATATGATTTTGTTCCTAGTCTGTGAAAGCATTGATGGATGGTTGATTCTGCTGTTGCTCTTAGATTGTAACTTTCCTGATTGACTTGCTCTTGTATTCGTTGGTGTTGTATGTAATTGTCGATTTGTTCTTCTGTCATATATCTTTTGTTTCCACCTACTGTATGGATAACATTTTTGGGCTCGTTCTGAATAAAGGTGGCCACTCTGTCTATCGAAAACTTCCAGATTTCCCTGTTCGTCTTTCTCCATTTGATATGATAAACTTCTGCCTTTCATCTTTGCAATACTCCATTGGGGTCGTTGTTCTTTAAGCATTTCTTCTCGATTCGCAATGCTGTCATAGCCTCCATCTGTTATTACTTCTTCTATCTTTTGGCCTTCATCGTGGGCTTGTTCCAGTATCTGTTGGCAGGTATCAACTGTTTTTATTAAAAATGCATCTTCGCTTACATTTGCTTTAACTACTTCAACATCTAATATTAAATGTACATCCTCCTGGGGATCACAACTTTCTGTCACATTGGAATGGTATCCTGTTACTGTTTGTTTGCCTCCTTGTCCTTTGGTACGATAAGCTGCATCCGGATCATGGATAGATTGTACGCTGGATGATGGAATATCTTTAGGCTGCTTGAGTACTACTTTCTGATCGCTGCCACCTGGGCTATCATCGTTTTCATCATTGTCCTTTTGCTCATATTGCTCTTCATAGATGCGTTTTAATAAAACATATGATTCCTCCACACTTCCTTTTCCATGCTCTAGTAGTACTCCTATTATCTGACCCATGCTGACAAGCATCTCCTTCTTCTGATGAGCATTCAATGGATAAGTGAGATTGGAAGTACTCTTTGTTTGTAATGCTTCCAATATCTCATAACTAGAAGCATCCATGTGTGTCCTCATTTCATTGAGTGGCTTGCCACTCACATACTTCCTCACTGCTTCAACTATTAAGTGCAACCTGTTGGACTTGGCTATGTTACTATTGATTAGCTTGGAATCAAGGCGTATCTTCTTGCCACTCACTCCGTGAATAGCCACTTGATCAGTTGTAATTTTTATAAACACCTCTTTCATTAAGTCCCGTTGATGATCCTCATAATACTCTCCCAACAATCTTCTGAACTCATAATAGGTCGATTCCGCAGGTACATCATCATCCATATTGTACAATCCTAATGATCGCATTACCATTATATTGAACCGGCATTCTGTATATAATTGCTCATCACTCCACCCATTTCCTTCCTTTAATATCATCATTCCTATAAGAATGCGTATGCAGGCATTAGGCCGCCCCATCCTCTCATGATATAATTCTGAAAACAAAGATTCATCAATACGACTCACCACCTCTTTGTAAAAAACATTATGCCATGAATGCGGTGATTCCAGTAGCTTTTGCTTCCTCCCACAAAGATGGGTTGAAATATCTTTGAACAGATCGCCTTGACTATTTTTGCTAGGTTTAAACATTTACAAAAATAATAATATGTCCCCTCTTATCAAAATATTAACCAAAGTACCGTTTAGAGACTTTCCGGAGTGAACTCAAAATTGTTAATTAAATACGTTGCATTTTATTCATTTCAACTCTGAGACGTATGGACTACAAAAATTAGGACAATCATTATATTTTATTTTCAACTAAAAATTAAAAAGTGGAATGATGGGAATGTGATCTTTTAGAATAGTGCAAGTATCAGGGTTAGGTAAAAAAAACGCAAATAAATTACCTACTCTTAGTTTAGAAAATTGGAACCCCCAATAAGGAGTGCATTTAGAGAAACTTTAAACCACACATCAAATATTTGCGCAATATATTAATCCTGGTACATTCTAAACATTGGTTTTTACAGTTATCTAATTTGGACCTTCCATCATTGGTTAAAACCAACTTTTCCATTCAATTCTCTAAATACCTGATTATCTCTCAATGTTTCAAATATAGGATCAACATTTAAATACCAGGCAAAACCAAATTCTTTTTCTGCGTAAGCTGCCTTCAAATATTGTAAGGCCTCTGATGTATTATTTCTCGCAGAGGATATCATCGCCAGTGGTATATTTAAATTGGGATTCCCAGTAGTTTGGCGTTCGAGGATCATATCACGGAAATGTCTACTTCTCTTAGCATTGCCTAATTTAAAGTATGTATTCGAAAGAAATGCCAAAGCATTTCCCAAGGGATCTTCTTCGTCGGAGGTAGCTTTGGTTAAATAATATAATGCATTTTCATAATCTTCAAGATGATAGTATACCCAACCTAGGTTGTAATTAAAGTAGGGAATATCGAGATATTCAACGGCCTGTCTGAAAGAATATTTGGCTTGTTCTTTTTCTCCTTTTAATAATTGTACGACTCCCTCATCACTAAACACAAATACATTAGAGGGATCAATTTTTTTGGAGAGTCTTACCAACTCAGTTGCCTTTTCCAAATCTCCGAGGGCTGTATAACTTGATATTACAGTACAAATACAATAATTAGTAGGAACTTTGGGCCATGAATTTAGATCCAGCGCATAATTCACATGAGCAATGGCACTTGGTAAATCATTTAAATAAAATAAATCCCTATTGCCCATGATCAAATAGATATCCGCATTGGTGGAATCCAATGAAAGTGCCTTTTGAATCAGAGGATTTACTATTGCTACCACGTGAGCTGATCGATCTGCGTCTCCCATTATTTCTGCAAATCCGTTTAATAAGTGTACCCAGGCCAACAATACATAAGCTTGCGAATAATTTGGATCTAAATTTATAGCTTGCTCAAGTAGGTCTATACTCTTCAAAAACCCTTCTTTCTCCAAAGAAACATACGCTGATTTTGCTTGTAAGAGGAGATCAAAGGCGATAGAATTTGTGGTATTGACTTTGTTTAATCTGGCTTCATCTTCTGGTCTAAGTTTGATATTTAGTTCTTTGACCACCAATTTTGCAATGTCACTTTGAATGGTGACTGTATTGGATAAAACATCGTCATAAGTTTTATTCCAAATTCGACTGCTGGATTGCGGATTAACCAATTCAATTGAAAGCCGGACAGAATCACCAAAGATCCTGGAACTACCGGTTAGGATTAAAGAAACATCCAGTTCAGATGCAATTTCTTTGTTACTCTTATCTGTGTTCTTATAAATTACTGTTGAAGAAAATGCACTGATTTGAAACTGATTCACCTTAGCGAGTTCATCAATTATTTCTTGGGTAACACCATCAGAAAAGTATTCTAGCTCGTCATTTTTATTCAGGTTTTTTAAAGGTGTTACAGCAATTTTTTGGATACCATGTGTGAATTCATTAATGGATAGATTTTCTTGATTTGTAGTATTATAATAATTGAAATACCACATGGCAAATGCAACGAGTAAAGCAATGATTGTGAAGGTGATCACCAGAGTAGGGGAGAAGTCTGAAGGAGAGCTTATTAGGTGTCCTTTACCTCTCATTGCTTTTGCGTCTGGAACGTTCAATCCTTCATTGGCAATACTAAATATTTCAATATCTCGTGTTACGTTTTTGAAACTGAAATTGCCAATTTTTTTCGTTATTAGTTCTGGATGGTTCTTAATTTGATGGTAGACGTCAGCACTCACCAATATAGAGTTTGATACCCCTATTGATTCGATCCGAGAGGCAACATTTATACCATTTCCAAACACGTCGTTGCCTTTCCTTACTATTTCCCCAACATGAACTCCAATCCTAAGAGGAATGGTAGGGGCTTGATTTAGACTTTTTTGAATATCGATGGCACATTGTACAGCATGAACTGCACTTGAAAAAAGTACTAAACAACCATCACCGTAAGACTTGATAATTTCACCTTGATATTTTTTTGCATTATTTTTTATGGATTCTTCATAACGTCTTAGGCTCTGCAGAGCTAGTTGTTCATTGTTTTGCATCATTGTAGTATAACCTACAATGTCAGCCATTAGGATTATCGATATTTGTCTATCAAGTACTTTCATTAATATCAGGAGGACTAATAACTATGGCAAATTAACTCATATTACGGAATTATTTTGATATATGTGAAACACCTATTTTCAACATTCAATTGGTTAAGATCTTGATACACAAGTAAAGCAAAAAGCAATGTGTTCTTAAATCTCAAAATTACCATGAGCTGAAGTTTAGCTAATGTGCATTGCTTCTTGAAAAAATTGAGGATTATTCAGTGCAGGATTCTTGCAAATATCCGTAACATTTACAGGCCACTCTTTCTTGGATTTTAGATGGTCTTTGGCCAAGTTTTGAGGCAGTGGTGCATATTCAGGTTTTGTGCGTAGCATCACCTCTAAACGTTGAGATCTTTTTTTTATGCGCTTTTAGAAACGCATCCTGGATAATATCTTCGGCACTTCTACACTGGTCGTGATTCTGAGAAGTTAGTGGTTCAATAACAAAATAATAAGAGGTTATAACTCGATCTTTTTCCCAATAGATTTGTCGATCCCTGACACTGGGCCCGTGATAATCTACTGTAACCTGGCAAACACCTACGTATTGGGTAACGGATTCAATGGGGCTGGTTCTGGGAATGACCAGCAGTTGGGCATTCAGACTAGAAGTCCAATAGAATAACATTAGGAAATAAATTATAAGGTATTTCCTTTTCATAAGGATCAAATTCGAATCTTTATTCATGGCTATCATAGATTTATGTCATTTCAATTGGCGAAATCGGTTGATAACGTTTTAGGGCATCTTTAAATTTCACAAGACTTCGTAACTTGGCAGTCTATTAAAGAGTCACCATCTCTTTGCGCATTTAAATCATAAAAGTATAAATACAGTATGCCAGTTCGTATGGAAAAGGATCAACCGGATCCGAGAAGAAATCGCAATAACGATACCGGACCGAATACCACGGAAAGGGAAGGTCGAAGAGTACCATTAATCTGGATTTTCATTGCCATTTTTGGTATAATCAAAAAGCCCAAACTATTTGTACCACTGGTAATTATTGTTGGATTGTTTTTTTTGTTTAAGGATTCTTTTCTTGGTGGGTTAGGAGGGCCGGTGTTTGAATATGAAGCCGGCTCCGATCAATTCAGTTTTGGTGCTGAGTTGGATGAAAAAGAATATGACAAAGCCATGGTTTTTGAGCCTTTGGCCGTGGGATCTTCGAGGTTGCCGAGTAGCGTCAGTTTGGCAAGATTCGCTCCAAAAATTTTACATCAAGGCAGTCAGGGTTCATGCAGTGGTTGGGCTAGCGCTTACGGAGCCCGTACTATATCCTATGCTCAGGCCAACGGACGGAATCCCAATCAGGTTGCCTTTAGTCCCTCGTTTTTATACAATCAGATTGCCTTGCCCAGATGTCAGGGAGCTTATCTCGGCGCGGCAATGGAAGCAATGAAGAAAATCGGTTCACTTCCATTCAAGGAATTTGGATATACGGACCGGACCTGTCAAATCAAGCCAGACCGGGCCGATGTAGGGGCGGCTGCCAATTTTCGGATAAAAGGATACAATCGTTTGACCCAAGGGGCCAATAATTACAGCACCGATCTCCATGGAATCAAACAACACCTGGCACAAGGTGCGCCGGTGGTGGTGGGAATGCTGGTGGGCCAGAGCTTTATGCAAGGAATGATGGGGCGAAAGACCTGGAGACCCAGTAGAGCTGAATATAGTGGGCAAGGACTTGGAGGTCATGCGATGTGCGTGGTGGGATACGATGATCAAATGAATGGAGGCGCTTTTCAAATTATGAATAGTTGGGGACCACAATGGGGGGAAAATGGATATGCCTGGATCAGATATCAGGATTTTGAGCAATTTACCAAAGAAGCGTACGGATTATTTCCCGAAGGAAAAGCCAAACGGTTTGACTCGGATCGGATGGAAGTAAAATTTGCGTTGGTGGAAAATCAAAGTCAGCGAGCCATTCCCTTGCGACAAACCGATGAAATTGTATTTCGAACTACTTCGCCATTGCCAAAAGGGGCTAAATTCAAATTGGCTATCACCAATTCCGTAGAATGTTACACCTATATTTTTGGAAAAGAAACGAATGGCTCCAGTTACGTGCTCTTTCCTTACACTCAAAAACATTCTCCTTATTGCGGCATCACCGGAACGAGATTGTTTCCACGGGATTATTCGATGACCCTGGATGATGTTGGTTCCCGGGATTATATCGCAATTGTGGTGAGTAAAAAGCCACTCGATTACCAAAGGGTAAATGCCAAAATGAATGCGAGCCGGGCTGCCGGATTCACGATGAGGATGGTCGAAAGTTTAATCGAAGATTTTGTGCCGGAATGTAAATTTGAAGTAGGAGAGCATGTGTATTTCAACTGCAACACAGCCAAGAAAAATGTGATTGGAATGGTTATTGAGATTGACAAAAGGTAATTGAAGTCGTTTAAGAACTTTATGCATTATGAATTCCACTTTTGATTCATTGCCAATGAATTAACTCAAGACAACCTTGCCAAGAAGTAAATAATAATTTACCTTTTCAGTTTGTGAAATGTTCTCAATCTATCCGGAGGCTAAGGAAAGATGAGTGGTATGCTGTCCCACAAAGTGGATTAAATATTAAGATAAAACATCCAACAAAGAAGGGACCACTGATCGTGCCAAATCATGGTAGTAGTGAACTAGGTAAAGGACTTGAATTGAGACTCAGGAAATTAGCAGGTTTAGCAAAGAAATGATCATGAAATTTAAATTTATAATTGAAAGGACACGAACAGGATATTCTGCCTATGAGCAAAAACATCCAGTTTTTACAACCGGTGATACTATTCTGGAACTTCAAATGAATGCTCTGGAGGCAGTAAATCTTTATTTAGAAGATGAAGGTAAACGAGCAACTCGAGCGAGCCTAGAATTCGAGATAGATTTTGAACAGTTCTTCGAATTTTACAAAGTTATTAATTCGAAACATTTAGCCCAGCGAATTGGAATGAATGAATCCCTATTATCACAGTATGTAACTGGGAAGAAGAAACCATCTAAGAAACAAGTTGAGCGGATAATTGATGGTCTACGCGAAATCGGTAAAGAATTAATGGAGATCAATCTAGTGTAAATACGCTGGCACTAACATAAATCCAACAACACATCAATCATGATTGAATTTGTTGGTAGTTGATTACAAGACTTTATAGGATACAAAATACCACGAGAGGTAAAAGAAAATTGGGAAAACGGGATTGAGATCTGTACAAAAGGGGAAAGTTGAATTAGCGCATGAGTAATGTTTAATTTTTCCGGATAAATACCTAATCATACAGGAAAAGTATTGAGCCACCGGGAATAAAAATAATATCCTAAGGTTCATCTGAAATCTCTGACCTAATCTGCTAAATTTCGCTGGTATTGATTATTTTCAGGGAAGAGTAGATTTCAGAGATTCTTTTGAGTTGTACCGCATTGCCAAATTAAAAACTTAAAACATATATAATGAACGTTCTAAAACGCATACTTACCATCGCTCTTTTGATGACATGTTTCTTCAATTTAAGTAGTCAAAACAAGCCAAAGGAACTGGTTGAGAAATTTTTCTATACCTATGAAAATGAAGGTTCGGCTAAGGCTCTGGATGAGCTTTATAGTACAAACCATTGGATGAATAAAGCAGAAGATGCTATTCTTAAACTAAAGAATCAAATGGAAGGATTAACTGAAGACTATATTGGCAAATATTATGGCTACGAACTAATAACGAAGAAGATAATTTCTGATAGTTATGTTTTGAGGAGTTATTTAGTCAAATATGATCGGCAACCATTGCGATTTACATTTCAATTCTACAAACCTCATAACGAATGGAGACTACACAGCTTTAAGTACGATGGTAACTTAGACTCAGAACTCGAAGAATCAGCTAAATTATACTACATATATTACGGACAATAAATAACATGTTATATCAAGCGACGGCAACGATTATGCTTCCTTAGCGAGCATGCGTATGGTGCAAAACCCGGTAGTAGCGATTCAAAAAACGAACAAATGACAGAAATAGATAGAATTCTAATATTCCAATGCAAATGTAAAAGAAGAATAATGAATCTAAATTATTTATGAAAAGAAAAGATGGAATAATTTCAGTTACCTTATTGGTATTTTTCCCGATGATCATGTTTACTGGTAATGCTAAATTTGAAAAGCAAAAACCCCAAACATTCAGAGAAAAACTAGCCGCAGGTTTTGTTGCTCCTGCCGATAGCATGCAAACCGCTGTTTACTGGTACTGGATTTCAGATAATATATCGAAAGATGGTGTGGTAAAAGACCTTCATGCCATGAAAAAGGCAGGCATCAATCGTGCATTTATTGGCAATATTGGCCTGGGTGATGTACCTTATGGCAAAATAAAAATGCTCAGTGAAGAGTGGTGGGAAATATTTCATGCAGCCCTCAAAACGGCCACTGAATTAAATATCGAGATTGGTATTTTTAACTCTCCCGGCTGGAGTCAGTCGGGTGGCCCATGGGTAAAGGCAGAGAACGCCATGCGTTACCTTATCGTATCGGAAACAAAAGTCAAAGGGCCTATTAAATTTTCTCAAAACTTAGACAAACCTATAGACTTATTTCAGGATGTAAAAGTGATTGCCTACCCTGCACCAAAAAACAATGATTTGATGTTAACATACGATAATGCCCAAATCTCTTCTTTTCCAAAAGTAAAGAACCTGAAAAGTATATGCGATGGCAACACTAAAACCGGGATTACCTTTCCCAAGGGAGAATCATTTACCCTGTATTTTGAAGCAGATACAACCTTTACAGCGCGAAGCCTTTCTGTCAAAAGCACCGATAACTCCATATATGCCCAAGTGTTGCTGCAAGCAAAATATGAGCAAGACGAATATTACACTGTGAAAGAATTTACATTAAACCGGGTGAATGACATGATAAGTGTTGGTTTCGATCCTTATGCTCCGGTAATGGTTTCTTTTCCTGCCGTTAGTGCCAAAAACTTTCGTTTGATATTTAGGGATGAGACGCCGACGGGTTGGTCGTTTCCCCAGGCCAATAAAAATGAAGGTATTGTCGAAGTACAACTGTCTGCTGCCCCGCGTGTGGAAAATTATGCACAAAAAACCTTTGCAAAAATGTACCATACACCACTACCGGCCTGGTATGATTATCAATGGGAACAACAAAGTGAAGTGGATGACAAAGAATTCCTGATCGATCCATCGAAAGTCCTGGATATAACCGAACATATGATGATCGATGGAACGCTTAATTGGGATGTACCTAAAGGGGACTGGATCATTCTCCGAACCGGAATGACCCCAACCGGTACTAAGAATTCTCCGGCATCACCAGAGGCAACTGGTTTCGAGGTGGATAAAATGAGCAAAGAACACGCCATCTTGCATTTCGATGGTCACATGGGTGAGGTTTTAAGGAGAATTCCTGCAGCAGATAGGAAATGCTTTAAAGTAGTGGTTCAGGACAGTTACGAACAAGGAGGACAAAACTTTACAGATGGATTTTTAGAAGAATTTGAGCATGTGTATAGATACGATGCACTTCCATATCTTCCCGTTTATCAGGGTATGGTGGTACACAGCCAACAGGCTTCCGACCGCTTTTTATGGGACATGCGTCGCCTGGTGGCAAACAAAGTAGCGTACGATTATGTAGGCGGATTAAGGGATATAAGCCATAAGCACGGATTAACAACCTGGTTGGAGAATTACGGGCACTGGGGATTCCCCGGCGAATTTCTGATGTATGGGGGACAGTCGGACGAAATTGGTGGAGAGTTTTGGAGTGAAGGTTCTTTGGGTGATATTGAAAACCGAGCAGCAACCTCGTGCGGCCATATTTATGGAAAAACCAAAATATGGGCAGAATCCAATACTTGTGGAGGTCGTGCATTTAGTCGCTATCCTGCTACGATAAAACAACGCGGAGACCGCTTTTTTGCCGAGGGCATCAATGCTACCTTACTGCATGTTTATATTCACCAACCTTATGAAGACAAAAATCCGGGCATAAATGCAGGATTCGGAAACCCTTTCAATCGAAAAAATACCTGGTTCTCTCAACTTGATGTCTATGTGCAATACCTGAAACGCACCAATTACATGCTTCAGCAAGGATTGAATGTGGCTGATGTATGCTACTTTATCGGTGAAGACACTCCAAAAATGACCGGTGTCACTGATCCGGCACTTCCGGTAGGATATCAATTTGATTACATGAATGCCGAAGTGATTGAAAGAGACATGACCGTAGAAGGAGGTCTAATCACTTTACCACACGGAACCCAATATAAAATAATGGTGCTTCCTAAACTGGAAACCATGCGCCCTGCATTGCTAAACAAAATCAAACAACTGGTTAAGGATGGAGCGGTAATACTAGGGCCTGCCCCAAATCGTTCACCCAGTTTGCAAAATCAGCCCGAAGCTGACCAACAAGTAAAACTTTTGGCTGCTGAATTGTGGGGAAATTTGGATGGTGTAAAGGTAAAGTCTAGAAAATTTGGGAAAGGGATGATTTTGAACGGTATGGACATGAAAGAGGCACTTGCATTCATTAACTGTGTGCCCGATTGTCAAGTGCCGGAAGATAACTCCATTCATTATGGACACCGAACTCTTGGAAACGGCGAAATCTATTTTGTGACCAACCAAAGCGATAAGGAACAAATTATTACTCCTGAATTCCGGGTAACCGGTATGCAGCCTGAACTGTGGGAAGCAACTACCGGAGTTATACGTGCACTTCCAGCTTATGTGCAAAAAGAGAAAAGTACGGCGGTCCCTCTGAAACTAGCTCCTAATGAAAGTGTATTTGTTGTATTCACCAAAACGACTGGTAAGGCAACAGCTACCGACATTGCAGCCAACTATCCGAATCCCGAATTAATCACTGATATTAAAACACCTTGGACCGTTCACTTCGATGCTACACAAAGAGGCCCGGAAGAATCCGCAGTTTTTGAAACACTCATCGATTGGACTTCTTTTGATGACGAACGCATTAAATATTATTCAGGAACGGCTTTCTATAATAATTTCTTCGAGATTGATCAACTTCCTGCAAATGGTAAGATCATCATTGATCTGGGAGCGCTGACCGCCATGGCCAAAGTGACCTTAAACGGTAAATATGCAGGAGGTGTGTGGACCGCACCCTATCGTTTGGATATAACAGATTTGGTCAAAGAAGGGAAAAACAAACTAAAAATAGAAGTGGTAAATACCTGGGTAAATCGGATAATCGGTGATATGAAACTTCCGGAAGAGGAGCGGAAAACATGGGCACCTCATCTCCCTTACAATGCAGAAAGTCCATTACAGCCTTCAGGCTTGTTTGGCCCGGTTCGGATTTTGACCATCGAGTATTAAATTAGATCGGCATGAATTTGAAATATGAGATTTGATAACTTTTCTAAGGCATTGCAAGAGGAGGTCGTGCTTATAATATAAGGATGATCTTTTTTACCTTCCCGCTATTGTTATTTTTCTGACAGTTGGAATGGCTTGGAACTTAAAGAAAATCCTCCTGGAAGTCATTATGGAATGGTCTTTCAAAAAATTCGATTTTTGGATTTCAATAAATAAAAGATGAATTACAAACTTAAATTCAAAATTTCCCTTACCACTGCATACTTGCTGCTGAATGTCATGTTATTTATGGTCACAGGATATCGGTGATAAGATTGACCAAAAGGAGTTTGATCCGGCTACGCTAATGTGGTACAAAGCACCTGTTGATATATGGGAGAATGGTTTGCCTGTTGGTAATGGAAGATTGGGTGCAATGATCTTTGGGGGAGTTGGAACCACAAATATTTTGTGGAAGGTCGCAGTACACCCGGAATAATTCATCAAAATGATTCCATCGATTTTGATTGGGAACAAATTGAATTTATTAGGCAAATGAAAAGGTCTTAGTTATGAAAACTTCAAGACGAGCATTTCTTCAAACATCGGGAGCGCTGGCCATCGGAGGAATAATGATGCCTTCAATAGTTGAGAACCATGCTTCTGCAAGTCTTAAAGAAATAGATATCAAATCGCTGTTTAAATCCAACCGAGAAGATGCTTTACTACTGACCGAACGCGTTTTTGAAAAATGTATCCTAGAAAAAATTATGCCGCCAACGGCGCCTTTAAAACACCAGTGGGTGGTTCCGGGTGGTCCTTATTACAAAGGGCAGTGGATCTGGGATACCATGTTTGTGGTGGATTTGCTCAGTATTTTACCCGGCAAAAAAAAATTGATCAGGAAAATATTTCAGAACTACTGGGATTTTCAGGATCGATGGAATGAAATTGTGCCTGAATATGCTCAGGATATGGTGACGGGCGTCATTAAGACATTCCCTCAGGAGCTTCGTCAGTTTTCGCAAATACCGATTCTTGCCTGGGGGCTAGAACGTGTTTATCAGCGCAACGGAGACAAAAAATTGGTTAAACAGAGTCTGCCGAGATTGGAAAAATTCCACAACTGGTATTGGCGCGAGCGTGATGTCACAAAAATGGGGTTGGTAACCGTGGGTTCGTACAGTGGCGATATCCAACACGCCCGGTGGGAAACATTCGACTACGAATGCAATATGGATGACCTGAAATTGCTTAAACATCCAACGCGAAATGAAAAAAATGAGGGCGCCTGGTACGGAGATATGTGGGTAACCGGAAATACTTCGTACCTCATTCTGGGCGAAAAAAGCCTGGTCAGACTGGCAGAAGCGGTAGGGGAAAGGGGGATGGCAGCCCGAAGACAACCCTACATCGACAAAGCCGTGCAAGCCATGAGAGATCACATGTGGGACGAAAAAGCAGGTACTTTTTTATCAGTGAAAAAAGCAACTATGGAAAAAATACCGGTAGCAACCATTAGTAGCTGGATCCCTCTCACAGCAGGGATCCCCACTAAAGAGATGGCGCAAAGAATGGCTGAAGTGTTGAGTACTGATTCCTGGCAGACGCCACTCCCGGTTCCTACGGTTGATCGTAAAGATCCGAGATGGAAATCAAATAGCTTCTGGCGTGGAGATGTATGGCCTTCGACCAACTATCAGATAGCCAGCGGACTGGCCGCATATGGCCATACCGATCTAGCCGCCAAAATAGCCGACAAAACCGTTGAAAATGCCATTGAAAACGGGATTAGTGAACATTATGATTCCTCCACAGGTAAACCGCTGGGAATCAGAGATTACTGTATGAGTGCTACCATAGCCACCATGATGCTGGACGGGCTGACAGAAAAGTACCGACTGCAACTACATAATCAATAAAGAGGGATGTTGAAAATCCTGGTTTCAGAAACATTATTTTCCATCCGGCATTGGTGAAAAGTGTAGATTGGGTGAAATGCGCTTACGAATCTCATTACGGTAAAATAGTCAGCAATTGGAAAACTGAGGCGAATCAATTGACCTGGGAAGTGACAGTTCCTGTAAACAGTACAGCAACAGTATATATTCAAGGAAATAACATTACGGAGGGTGGTTCACCTATTGAAGAGGTTGTTGGAATTACTTTTGTGAAAAAAGTGAACGGAGCCAACGTTTATCTATTGGAATCCGGAAATTACCGTTTCGGAAGCACGCTGAATTAGCCAGTAATAATTCAATGGATATGGTGGATATGGTTCCAAATTAGAAATTATCTGTTACCTACATACTTTGGGAAGAACAACTCAAGGACCCAGAAAGTTATCAGGAATATTTCAAGCAAATCCGTAAGGATGAGATGGAAATATTGAAGCACTAGCTATTTGAGGTTTAGGATCTCCGCTTGATTAGCCTGTGAATTTTGAGAGGAATTCGGTAAATTTGGAAAGGAGTTGGTAGTAATCAGTAAGTTATCGAACGCCTCTCAGAATGGAAAAAACAAAATTATGGAAATTAGATACGTGACCCTTGTACTCGTAATGTTGATTTTTAATTCTTGCGAACTGAATAAGGAAGGTGATCATGATCTCACAGATGAGATAAAACATGAAATGCAACAATACAGGCAGGCATGGAGAACTGGGGATTCTACTTTAATTCTAAAACGAATAAGTCCAGATATTATCCTGTTTCAGCCAGGAAAAACAGGAAAACCGATTTTAGGTAAAAAGGAATTAAGTAAATTCTGGTTTCCAGAGTCAGATATATCCTATCCAATAATTAAGTACGAAATCGAAAATGAAGAAATAGGAAGAGCAAATAAATTGGCTTATTATCAGGGTCTTTCAAAACTTACTTGGTGTACTTCAGAGAATGGGGTAATGAAAGATACCACTCATTCAGTTTCAGAATTTACCAACATTTTAAGGAATGAAGACGGTAATTGGAAGATTTATCGAATCATGTACAACCTAAAAGACAAGAATTATTCACGGTAATGTTTACAGCTATTACTATCTTTTAGTTTTTTGTCAATGGACATTCTAGTATAGCGAGAGCTGCCAGCATAATACTCTTTGACAAAGTTTGCCCCCACACGCATAGCAATTATCTATATGCCAACGTTGGATAGATTTTTATTTCTTACAATTCGGAAGAGTAGATCGTATATGGCAAGTTGGTATATGTCAGAGAATCCGGTGACAAAAATAGATGTGATATAATACGAATTGAATACAAACAATCTCAAGTGGCAAGACTAAAGCTCAGGATGATCGCTCGTTCTTTCCATACACTTAACAGTTTTACCTCATTAGAATGAAAAAAGTTAAGCAAATAGGATTCATTGCGCACCTGTTTTGTCCCCCTTAAAAGATTGGACATGACTACACAATGTTTTAAAGAAAACCATATTCATCAAATTTTTACTCATCCTAATATTCCTAAGGAAAATGGTCGCGTTGAAAGTTTCAGTTCCATCCTGGGAAAGTCGTTGGATAAAATAACTTTACCAATAACCATGATCTAAGCACATTCTCAAACGATTTTATAAGGTATATAATGATATTCGGTTGCATGGGAGCTAGTTCATTTAGCCCCACTACCTTTTGGAAATTGTGGAAAGGTGACTATATTGATTCCATTAAAACCAAAACTGGCAAATTAAAACCCAAACTCAAAATACCGGTGATTAAAATTTTAGAAAAAACTTCAAGCAAAGTTGGACTGATAGTATTAACAGTAATTCAATTAATTCTTGGTGCTTTTATAGGCGCGACTTTGAATAAATTATCAAAATTATCAGGAAATGGAATACCCGATTTTGAAGTAGGGTACACAATGGAAAAAATACTAGAACTCTTTAATAGTTATGGTGAACAAGGAATGAAATTGTATAATCAAGTACACTTGATTGATTTGTTTAATCCATTGATTTATTCTCTGCTATTTGCAAGTTTATGTTACTACTTTTTCAAGGACACAAAATTTGAAAAACTGTCTTTAATTCCATTTTTAGCAGGATTGTTTGACTACGTCGAGAATTATTTTTTATACAGAATGAAAGTACAATATCCTGAAATAGGTGAGAGTTTAGTCGAAACTTCAAACTCAGTCAGTCTCATTAAATATGCGGTTTTAGGAATTACGATTGTTACATTTATCTTCGGTATATATCAATGGTTAAAGAAGAAACATTGAAAAATAAAACTGAGCAGAACAAATAAAGCTTCAATTGGTCTAACTGGCCCCGATCGAAGACCCTGCCTTCTCTTGCTCCGACGCTAGCTTCCGTACAAGACTTTGGGAGGTGGGTTTAATGGAGTCACTTAAACTTGGAAAAAGCAAAAACGATCATCTATTGAGCAAAAGAAGCCTCCTAATGGACTGCGATAATATAGGATTTTGATATTTTCCGGGGATGAATACGAATCTTTTCGTCAAGAATTCTACAAAATTTCATCACAAAGTCTACAATCGCTGTCAACTCTCACCCAAGGTTCAAGAATTTAATAATTTGTAAAAATCTGGAAACAGAATGGTATCTTATCTTTACAACCCAATAGAAACAAACCTAATGTACAAAAGTATTTTGCTGCTTTGGCTGCTAACGACATTGACCTTTACTTTTCTCAGTGGTCAGGATCAACCGAATTTCATCCTTTTCATTGGCGATGATATTTCACAGGCCGATTTTGGGTGTTATGGACATCCGACCATCAAAACCCCTAAGGTAGACCAGCTTGCCGCCAAAGGTGTTCGGTTTACCAATGCTTACCTCACGACCAGTTCTTGCAGTCCGACCCGCACTAGTCTGATTACCGGACGATACCCTCATAATACGGGCGGCCCGGAATTGCATCAGACCAATAACCCTCATCTAAAGACACTGCCCCAGTTTCCACATCTTTTGCAAAATCGGGGTTACTACACAGCACAGGCCGGAAAATGGCATTTTAATGGGGATCCATCAAAATCATTCCATCAGAGATATGGTGGGGGAGATGCGAGTGGGGCTGGGAATTGGATTCAGGCATTAAAAGATCGTCCACGGGAAAAACCATTTTTTATGTGGTTTGCCGCATTTGATGCCCATCGAGGATGGGATGCTCCCTTGAAGAAAGGTCCGCATCATACTGCCGATGTAATTGTTCCACCATACCTGGTGGATGGGAAAGAAACCCGGAAGGATCTCGCGCTTTACTACAATGAAGTTGCTCGATTTGACACCAAGATTGGAGAAGTGATAGAAGAATTAAAGACACAGGGTGTATATGAGAATACAGTGATCATCGTTATGGCAGATAATGGACGACCATTTCCCAGAGATAAGACCTGGTTGTTTGATGGCGGCATAAAAACACCTTTGGTGTTTCACTGGCCCGAAGGCATTAGGAAAGCAAAAGTAAGCGAATCCCTGGTCAGTAGTATTGATATTGGTCCTACCATACTGGATATTGCAGGTGTTGAGGTTCCCGAGAGTATTCAGGGTGTAAGCTTGACTAAACTCTTCCAAAAAAGTAAAAAAACCATTCGCGATTTTGTTTTTGCCGAAAGAAACTGGCATGGGCAACGCTATCATGAACGTTTGGTTCGCTATAAAGACTTAGTGTATATTAAGAATCATATTCCTGCGTACATCGGTTTTAATATAGTACATTACGCCTCTCCAGTGCAACCGGCGTATGTGGAACTGGTTGCCGAGTGGAAAAAGGGTAACCTCAATCCCTATCAGGAACGTGCCTTGTTAGTACCCGGACCGGAAGAAATGTTATTCAATGTGCATCAGGATCCACACCAATTGAAAAACCTGGTTGAAGATTCTGGATATCAGGATGAATTACAATTATTAAGAAAGGTCTTGAAACAGTGGATTGTGGAAACCGGTGACACCGCTCCAGCTTTTGAAGAAATGACTCCGGACCGTAATAGTCGGGAATCCTGGAAACCTATCATACCTAGCGGTAGGCCTGAAGGTGGAATATTCCCTGGTCAAGTTACTAATGCCTGGGCGATTCATAGGAGGGGTCCTATTATGGGGAGAGATGTAAAATAGTTACAGAGATGTTTTGCTTGTGACCAACTGATAATTTTGAAATATTAAAGTCAAAATTTGCGGTAAATATACTTTCAGATTAATAGCTTTTCTATGTGAGCCGGATAAAGATGACGGATTTGTCCAGTATTTTGCAAAAAATATCCAGTTTAGACTCCCAAGTTTAATCCATCTTTGGAACTTAAGAATAAAAAGATTGTAATATGAAAAAGCCACTCGGAATTGCTTTGTGTCTATGCTATACATTCATTTTTATATTTAGTAGTTCTTGTTCCAAAACAAAAGGGTGTATGGATCCCAATTCAATTAATTACGATGCTGATGCGGATGAAGATGACGGTAGTTGTACGTATGAAAGAGATTTGTTTATAGGAACCTATAAAGGGCTAATTTCTTGCGACGTTAGCAATTATTGGGACACTGATAACTTACAGTTTAAAATTGATCCTCATCCGGATTTTAAGAGCAAGGTTCGTGTTGTATTTCCCTATTTTGAAGACCAAAAAGGAATGGGTGCATCCCCAAATATTGTGTGGGAAGGAATAGTCAATGGAACCATCCTGACCATTGATGAAGAACTTCAAAACCATGGATTATGCTGTTATTTTTGTGGTATCCACGGATTTCAAGCCAAATTGTTCTTAAAGGGTACGGCTTCTTTGATTGGAAATCAGTTTTCTCTTCTAAATTTTCAATATCGAGTTGTTGACAAGAGTAGCGCAGGAAACGAAAATGTATGCATAATAAAATGTCAAATTGAAGCGATGAAGATCAACTGATCAATTGGAAACCTATTTTATGAATTGTGGAACCGGGCCTTATACTGGCTGGGAGTTAAATTAAACTCTTTTTTAAACAAGCGGCTAAAATAATCCGGATCGCTAAACCCGGAATCATAAGCCACATGATTGATTGGCAGGTCGTGATTCCGTAACAGTTGTTTGGCATGCTTCAACCGGATGAATCTTATATATCGGTTAGTCGATAGTCCGGTAAGTGCAGTCAATTTGCGATGGAGTTGTGAATGGCTCATTAGCAATTCTTTACAGAGGAATTTGACATTGAGGTCAATATCGTGGATATGGTCTTCGATGGTTGTTTTGACTTGGGTTACAAATTTATGCTCCAGTTGTAAATCATCGGTGGAAGTATCTATGCCGTCAGGTAAAGCAGCTGGAGCATTGCTCAAATAATAATTTCGAAGGGTCTTTCTTATATCCAGCAATTTCTCAATTCTAATTAGCAGTTCTTCTTCATGGAATGGCTTGGCCAGGTATACGTCAGCTCCTCTTTTTAATCCTTCAATTTTTGATGGCATATCTGCTTTGGCGGTCAGCAAAATGATCGGAATGTGGCTGGTGCGAATATTACTTTTCAATTCATTGGTCAGGACAAAGCCGTCTTTTTTTGGCATCATTACATCAGAAATGATCAGATCGGGAATCTGTTTTAAGGCTTTGTTGACACCATCCTCTCCGTTGACCGCGATTTCCAGATGATAATGTGGTTTTAGGATGGAGGAAAGGTAAAAAACTACATCCTGATTATCTTCTACAAGTAGAATCAACGGTAAACTGTTGCCCATAGGCATCGTGGCATCAATTATATTCAGTTTAGAATGAGTGGCGTCAGAAACAAAAGTTGGTGGGTCTGAGGCTTCAGATGATTTAAGAATATTATTTGTGATCGGAAGGTTAATAATAAAAGCGCTTCCCTTATCTTTTTGGCTCTTTACTTGGATTTCCCCATTTATCAGGGACACCAGATTTTTGGTCAAAGCCAGACCGATGCCAGTGCCGGATTCTGAAAATGAGTTTTCAGATTGATAAAATCGATCAAATATATGGTTTAAGTCTTTTGGACTGATCCCTATTCCATCATCTTTTACTATAATTTTTAATTGACCCGGAAGATTAGAATTATGACTGACATGAATCGCTACAGTTCCATTTTCACCGGTAAATTTGATGGCATTGGAAAGCAGATTTGAAACAATTCCCAGAATGATCTTAGGATCATAATCCATTAGGATTTCTTCTTTCGTGGTTTCAAATTTGAGATTGATGTTCTTTGAATTTGCCAAGGAGTGAAACGATTCCAGTATATATTTTAGATATGAGATTATACTTCCGTTGATGATATCTGGCTTTATGGATCCGGATTCCAGTTTGCGCAATTCCAACATTTGGTTAACCATTTGTAATAGGTCATTGCTGTTTCGTTGAATTAAAATTTTAGCCTCCTCATTACCGGTAATTTGATCAGCCATTCCCTGGATTACAGTTAATGGAGTTCGAAACTCATGCGTGATATTAGTATAAAGTCTGGTTTTCACTAGATCAAGTTCAGTTAAGCGATTGGCCTCTGCCAGGGCCAGCTTCTTTTGCATCTGATTCCTGTAAATTAGGTATATGATACCTCCAAAGGTGATTAGATATAAAAACCTGGTAAAATGATTCCAGTACCAAGATGGCATTATACGCATCTCCAATGAGATGCCCTGATGATTCCAATTCCCATCTCCATTTGCTCCTTTTACCCTCAAGGTATATTTCCCTGGGGCTAAATTGGTAAATGAAAATTTGTTTTCTGTTCCCAAATCGATCCAATCTTCGTTGAATCCTTCCAACTTGTAAGCATATTGGTTTTTTCCTGGTTTAGTAAAACTTAAAACCGCGGCTTCAAAAACCAGGATTTTGTCCCGGTAGGAAAGTTCTACACTGGACATCGAAGATATACCCTTTACTTCTATAGGTTTGCCGCCGTTTTTAGACGAATTGTATCGGGTTAGCGAAGTGATGGTTAGATTGGGGACTTGCAGGGGTTTGATTAACTCATCAGGAGTAACTATTGTGAGACCATTGTTAGTTCCTACCAATAGACTTCCTGTACTTCGGTTTATGCTGAGTGCGGTAATGTTGTTACTAAGAAAACCATCATGGATATTAAAGTTATCAAGTATTTCACCTTTCGTATTTATTTTGCACAAACCATTTGAAGTGCCGATCCAAATAGCGCCTGATTGCTCCTGAACCATATCTTGAATATCATTAGACGGTAACCCCTGCTGTTTTGAGATTTGAGCAATCAATGTGGAGCCTGGACTCCTGCAGAACAAGCCATGGTCATTTGTACCAATCCACAAATTGTGATCGGAATCCTCAAATAGTTTGTTGATTTGTGCAAATTTTTCAGAATCAATCGAGTTCGGAATGAATTGGCGAAATGTTTTATTGGTTCTATCGAAATTAAATAATCCAAATCCTTTAATGCCAACCCAAAATAACCCATTTTCATCTTCATGGATGTTTTGGACAAATCCTAACTTTGAAAATGGTCCAATCTTTTTTTGTGATTCATTCCAATAATAGGGAGTAAGATTTTGCGTTTTCAAGTCTAGGTGAATCAAAGCAGATGCTGCTCCTAACCATAAATTGTTATTTGAATCCACAAACAAATTTTCAATCCATGCTTGTGGAAATACACTTTGAGATAGATTTGGAATAAAGCCTGTTTCGGGATCAAACCAATCCGCTGTTTTGCCAGCAAACCCTACCCATAAAATACCGTTGTGATCTTCTGTAAATGAGGTTACATGGTCAGAACTTATTTGAAAGGGAGATTCAGATTTCATCCTATACGCCTGAATTTTATTTCGTTTAGGGTCGTAATGGTTCAATCCATTTCCCTTAGTACCAATCCAAAAACTATTATCTTGAGCCTGGTAAATACAACTTATATGAATTCCAGAAAGCCCTTTGGGATTCCCTGAGATTTCCTGAAAGTGTTGCATTTTACTATTGTTGTGGTTCAATTTGAAAAGACCATTATCTGTTGAGATCCATAATGTACTTTCTATATCCAGGTACATTGCTAAAATCTTGTTGCTTGAAAGTCCAAACTTTTGATTCAAACCATTTTGATATAGAGGGCGAATACCTGTTTCAGTATTTAAAGCATGTACTCCCATTGTCTGGCTACTAATCAAAATGGTATTGTCTTTGGTCTCTACCATTGTTTTGAAGAAATCTCCATTAGACCTCCGATTAGGCCAGTTAAAAAAATAGGTCTTAAACGTGTTAGGAACGGAAGGTGTATATAAATAGATTTTGCTAGATTCGCTAATCCAGATGTTCTTGTGGCTATCTTCGAAAATATTAGTTATCATCCCGTGTTGGTTAGGTGGATGATTTAGATAGTAGTGCTTGACATCTCCAGATTGAGGATTGAGAATATCTATTTCTTTTTCTTTTGTACCAATCCAAATTTTGCCGGAGTGGTCCATCATGTCAATGTTTATAGTGTCGGACGTGATGCTGTTTTGATTCAAAGGATCATGTTTGAATTGAACTAAATTGTGAGTAATTCGATTAAACCTGATTAATCCATGTCCTAGAGTTGGAATCCAAATGAATTCTTCACTACCACATAGTGAAGAACCAGGCATTTCATTCACCCTTTTCGTATAACCTTCTAAATGTACCTTAAAAGTTTCTGATTCTGGATTAAATGAGTATAAGGCATTTGCTAGTACCCAAATGTATCCTTCCGGATCTTCATAAAATGAAACCACGATTCCTTTACCAATTGTAGTCGAATCAGTTGGATCATGTGAGTACTTTTTGATCTGTATTCCGTCATACCGAATAATACCGTCCCCGGTTCCAAACCAAAGATAACCCTGATGATCCTGGAAAATTGAGAAGATATTTTGTCTAAATGCCTCATCAACATCCCTCATGTTTTCAAAATGAACTGAACCTTGCGAAAAGCATTGATGGCAAATAATCGCGCCCAAAAGCAGGGAAAATAGTGTCTTTCTCATGATTAGTGTTGGCGTGTCTATAGCTAAGTATTGAATATACAAAAAATTTTGGAATAGGGGTATATAGGAATATAAAAATAGCTATAAATGCTCATATGTGTAATATGTGATTGATTATTGGCCATTATGCAAAATATGTCCTGATTTTTGGCATAAATGTCCAGGAAGTTCCTTCTATCCCAACTTAACTTGAAACGTATATCTTTTGTAAATATTAAAAATCAAGACAATGAAAAAGATTTTCTGGATTCTAAGTGCTACCCTTTTCTTTTCGGCTTGTCAAAAAGAAATGGAGATAGA
The DNA here is from genome assembly GCA_965223405.1 of Saprospiraceae bacterium. Taxonomy (GTDB): domain Bacteria; phylum Bacteroidota; class Bacteroidia; order Chitinophagales; family Saprospiraceae; genus CBDCWO01. The sequence goes on along the minus strand of CBDCWO010000006.1, from coordinate 6,602,273 downwards.
TAAAATACCAACACCTTCCTTTGCAGAAATACCTTCTCCTCCACCTCCCCAGGGCCAAAGTGCCAAAGCTTTGGTAGTTAAATATGAGGGTATTCCTTATATCACCTTGGTTCCGGTTCCCGATAGGGACAAAACAATGGTTATTAATGTGGATATGCAGAAGACATGTAGTGCAAATTTTACAATTCCGACTGTACTGGATTTGCATAGGGTTGTCAAGCAGGAAGAAGGATTACCACGAGTGCATGATCTTTACCATGGAGATCAGGTGTATTTTGAAATCTGGGATTTTGCTTCCTCTTTGGAAGGGGTTGATTGTCAGCTATTTCTTGATGAGGACAAGCTCTATTATTCAGGATTTGTAAAAATCCGGGGTACTGATAATGATGTATTTCCCTATGACGATCACGATCCGAATCGGAATACTTTTGGATTCGTAGCTTCTAATGATGAAATTTCGGTTGTACTTCGGGGAGGATGGGATGGATATCATAACGAAACTTGGAAAGTTCAGGTGTGTAAGATTAGATTTAAATAGTCTTTGTGTAATCAAACGAAACTGGATAAATCAATAGTTTATCACTGCACTGTTTTTCGTCTTTATTGAATACTTATTTTAACTAAACTAAATCCAACAACAATGAAAGAGTTAATTCAGATTTTGGCTGTAGTGCTGATCTTTTCAGCCTGCCAAAAAGAAACCCCTGTGGATGAAATAGAATTATCCAATATTATAGAAAATCCTGCTCCGCCTCCTTCACCGCAAGGGCAAAATGCTAAGGCACTTGTGGTAAAATTTGCAAGTGATCAGATTGGAACATTTTATCCGGTTCCAAATAAGGATATTACTTTAGTAATTAATATTGATTTTAAGGAGGCCTGCGCCGGAAATTTTCCAGTTCCTACCGTAATAGATTTACACCAAGTGATCAAACAAGAAGCAGGGCTCCCGCGGATTCATGAGGTATTCAGCGGAAATGATGTTCATTTGGAAATATGGGATTTTGCCTATTTATCCAGTGGATTAGATTGTGATCCTTTTGATGAAGCAGTTGATCCCAGCTATTCAGGATTGGTCACCTTACATGGGACCGACAATGACTTATTTCCTTGGGATGATCAGGATCCAAATCGGAACACGTTTGGCTTCGTAGCTTCCAATGATGAGATTTCTGTGGTGTTTAGAGGGGCCTGGGATGGTTATCACAATGATACTTGGAAAGTTCAAGTTTGCAAGATTAGGTATAAATAGTCTTTGTACTATCAACATGGCGACTTTTGGATTTCAAAGCGGTATTAATGGTGTGGTTGGTAATCCAAACCGCAAAACCTGAAACATAGTCTTTAAATTCTTGCGACGACTCAAGTCGCCAAAAATCCTCCATCGACCACAAAGTGACTGCCGGTGATCCAGGAGGCCTTTTCGCTGAGAAGGAAAGCGGTTGCCTGAGCAATATCTGAGGGTAACCCCAATCTCTTCATCGGTAGTCGTTGTGCGGTTTGGTCCAGGATTGATTCCGGATTAGGAAAGGCGCTGACTGAATTCTCCAACAAAGGTGTTTTTACCTGAGCCGGGCAAATAATGTTAATCCGAATCTGGGGCCCATAATCCAAAGCCAGTTGTTTGACTAGTGGAATTAGTGCGCCTTTGGAAGCGGTATAGGCCGGATGATTCGGAAAAGCATGAAAAGCAGCCACCGATCCAATCACTACAACACTGCCTCCTTCACCGGCCTGCATTGCCGGTAGTGCATGTTTCAGCAGGTAAAATACCGCATTGAGGTTGGTTGTTATGGCATCATGCCAGGTGTCCAGCTCCATTTCATGCAATTTCCCAATGCCCAGGGTGCCGGCCGAAAGCACCACATAGTCCAGTCGTCCATATCTTGATATAGCCTCCTCTACCAATCGTTGATTGAGATCCGGATTTTTAACATCACCAGGAATAAATTGATTTTCACCATCAAGGCGCCTGGAAACCGCTATACCTTTTTTTTCATCCTGACCACTGAGGATTAGCTTTGCGCCAGCCTCGCTTAGAAGTTTAGCAATCCCTTGTCCAATACCACTGGTGCCACCGGTTATTATACCTATTTTATTTTTCATAGGGCAAAGGTAGTAAGTCCTAGTTGAGAATTAATGAGGAAATATCATATAATACCAGAATTGACCATTTTGCCCAGTTGTTTGGCAAATTTGTCCAGGTTTCTAAGGTTAAAAAGGATGAAATTGGAGTGAACCAAAAGGATCAAAAAGTGTGTAATGAAGAATCTAATGTTTGAAGTTCAAACCATATTACTCGACCATACGCTTCCATTTGAAATTCCATAAACTTAACTGGGACTTTATCTTTTTTCTTAACCAATAAAATCAAAAAATTATGAAACAGAAGAATTTTATCTACGCATTGTTCGCTTACTTTTTACTGTCTTTCCCACAATTGGTATCAGCCCAAGGGATCATTTCAAATGAAACATACCCGATTTCTGCGACATTTCCCGTATGTGGGTAGGAGTTTATCCAATTTGAAGGGAAAATTCACGAAACGACAAAAGTTACCAATAACTATTTTGAGTTACATGCTAACCTGATATTAAAAGGTACAGGGTTGACCACCGGCGATGAATATGTATACCATGAAAAATTTAAAATGAAAAAACACCTCGGTGAAAATTTTCCCTATAATCAAACCTGGATGATTCAGAGCCGGATTACAGGTAAGGGACAAGCACCTGACTTCGACATCCGTTGGGTAGTTCATGTAACATTTAATGATCATGGCGATATGAATATTGTCTATAAATTGGATCCACCATGTAGCGATTAAGTGAAATCTTAGTTCTGAGTTATACTTAGAGCATCATGGGGCACTAATCGCATAATAAATAAAAACAGATCTAAATAGACTTATCACTACAGAATAAACCTGCCTATGGCAGGTAAACCAGTCTGCCAGGGGAAGATTTCGCAGACCTTAAGAGGGCCAAATTTAATTGGTCCTTATTTTTTTATATTGATCATGCAAAATCATTTTTAGGTCTTATTGCCTACTTGCCGGATAGTTCTATGCTCGTGTTGATGATGAATATCAGTACAACAATCTCCTCATAAGTATTGACACACATCGTGAAATATTGTATATAACCTATCAGAGGACAGGATCAACTTTAATTGATCCACCATATAGATTATTCTTTCCGAAAGAATCTGAAATCATCATTTGGCATTAAAATCTTATCACCAGGCTACATTTTGTCAGGACTTGATCTATGAGTCAGGTGTTAATTATTTTATAACCAAATAAACTTGTTCATTATGAAAAAACTATTTATGATGGCTGTATTTTTCCTGGGTGGAATAATATATGCCAATGCACAAGGTGTTCAAGACAATTTCTGGATTGATCTGGATGACTACATTTACAATTGTAACAGTGAAGAACTTGTACATATTACAGGTGCTATCCACATTGTTTTTAAAAACAATGGAACTGTTCATGTGAATGCCAAAGGTACTGGAATGAGCTACGAAGGTGGTATTTATAATTTTAACCATACTGAAAATTATATGCCGACCTCTAACCAAGGTACCTGGACTTTCAAGGTAAATTTAATTGGCAAAGGTAAAATTCCGGATTTTAAGGCAAAACTAACAGCACACTATACTATCAATGCCAATGGAGATCTGGTTGTTGATTTCTTTGAAATTAAGGACAATTGTGATGAATGATTCGAAATGTTGAAAATGGTCTTTTCAGCCTTGTAATTTCAATTAAATGCAATACTAGACTAGGGTTTAAGGAAGACCGGTGTACATTGGGTATTCCGGTCTTTCTCCTTGCGTGGCTTGATCAGATATGAATTTCCTGTGAACCTATAGTCAATCGGTGCAGGTAATAGGACGAGCTGTTTTAAAATCTTTTCAGATCTTCCAATATTTCTGATTTTAATTTTTTGATCTTTCTTTTTACTGACTTAATTGCCGGTCGTAACTTTTTTGTCTGATTCTTTTTTGCTTTCAGGTTGTATTTATTCATAAATTCTAACAGTACCACTGCATCATGCCAGTTACCCAGGTCGGTTTCAATTTCTTGTAAACTGTCCACCGAGAGATTAAAGTCTTGCGGATCCAAATCGCTGGTATGCATTTTCAGGATTTCTTTTATGGATTTGATCAATCTTCTAATTTGATGCAATTGATGGGTTGTGAGTTTTTGGTTTTTTATTTGGTGGATTGCATTAATTTTACTTTCCAAGTATTCCGTGGTATATTTTTTATTTTGGAAAACGATATACTTTCGATACAGTTGTTGGTTTAGCTTTTTCAGCTTTTTGAGATCAAATTTTTGAGTAGTAATTCTTAATGTCTTTTTTGACGATTGCAATTGTTTTAACAGATGTTTTTTGAAACCACGAACTTGATTTTTAGGCAATTTTTTTATCAACTTCAAATTGATTTGTAGTTCTCTTACTACACCGGCTTTTTTAAAAAGAGGCCGCAAATGATTGAAATGTTTTCTTTTGTGGAAGGCACCTAGAGAAGTCAATTCAATCACTTCTAAAATGGCACGAAGTCTTTTGACCTGGACTCTCAGTTGATGAATACCTTCCATCGTCGGTTTTTTGCGATTTTTTTTGAGGTATTTACAAAATAATTTAAAGTGTTCCCGGTAACTTTTTATTAAGGTATCTTTTTTAGTTTTCATACATTTATCGGTTCAAAGATCAGGAGAATTTGGTCTATGGTCAAAATATAATACAAAATAGCCTGGAGATTTACCAAATCTCCAGGCTATTTTTTACGCTATTTTATTTGTCACTATTTCTTTTTATGGCTGTGATACACTTTGGCTACAATTTTCCATCCACTATCAAATTTTAATAAGGATAAGTAATCCGTATATACATGTTTGCCTTCATGGGACAATTCAATTTTTACTGCAGCAGATCCTCCAGTAATGTCGATATTGGCAAAATTATGATCCCATTTGTTTTTAACAGGGTCAAATTTTGAATCGGATTTCCTTTTTCTTACACCCTCAGCCCAAGTGGCAATAGGATATTTTTTAAGGTTTTCTCCATCGGCGGAATAAATGGCAAATTCCTGATGGAATCCTTTCAACATAGCCTCAGGATTTAGTTCATTAAAAGCGCCATGCACATACGATTTTAATATTACCTCTTTTACGGCATCCATTTCTCCACTTTTGGTAACATAGTGTTGCTTGGTGAAAGCCATAAAGATTAATCCGATGGCCAACAATCCTCCGAGTAAATAAGTAGATCTTTTCATGATTTAGTATGTTTTCTACGTTTAAGAATAAGTTATAAATATAACTTTATTTTTCCTGGTTAAATTGTAGGTAATGGATAAACAGGTGCAATCATAGCGTACTTTCTCTACATCATAAAGTGATGATTATCTTTGGTCATTGTGAAAGACTTGAAATAAGCTTAAGTTAGAATCTAAGGCTAATCTTAATGGTACCAGTTGATTCTTGCACCAAAATATTACCTGGCCAAACTTTTAAATCAGGAATATCAGAGGGGCTATTGAAAGTCAATTGTTTCCTGTTTTCCGGATAGGATTTTGGTAATCTGCCGGCATCAACTCTTTCTTTAGCACTTCTACCTGATAATTTCATAGCCCTGACAGACACCTTTTACCTCCCAATCAAATTATGGTTGCCTTTACCATATAACAATTCCTTCACCTCATTTCCATCATCTGATTTTTTAATTACAGCAAGTCCGTTTGACTTCCCGGCAAGAGGTGTAAGTAGTACGGTTATGGTCTCCAAATTGACGAGATCTTGTAAATGTTCAGGAAATTTTACCAGGTCCTTGCCATTATTTAATTTTTAATACCGGAAATCGAAAAGATTCAATTGAAAATGTTTTTGCGTGGTCCGAATGATAAAATTGACAAATATCAATAGGGGCTATAACCCGGATCACTTTGAAAATCCCCCACTCAGAGTACCTTTTTATCTGGATTCAATCGGAGAGGATTTAGTCTGTTAGATAGGTCGAAATCAATTGGGAATTACAGGTTTAAAGCTACAATTCCCAAAAGGTTAGATTGAAGTTCTATCACTTATAAGTTGCTGAATATATGAAACGAAAAATTCTTATTCTGGGGGCTGCTGGTAGAGACTTTCATAATTTTAATACTTTCTTTCGGAATAATCTGGAATATGAAGTCGTCGCATTCACCGCGACTCAAATTCCTCATATCGAAGACCGCTTATATCCTCCTTCTCTTTCTGGAGCGTTGTACCCAAACGGGATACCAATTTTTTCCGAAGACGAGCTTACCCAACTAATTGTGGATTATACCATTGAAGAGTGCATTTTCGCTTACAGTGATGTCAGTTATCAAAAAGTGATGAGACTGGGATCCATCGTCAATGCAGCCGGTGCAGCTTTTACACTTTTAAGTCCGGCTAAAACTATGCTTAGGAGCAGCAAGCCGGTTATTTCTGTTTGTGCCGTACGAACCGGCGTGGGTAAAAGCCAAACCGCACGAAAGATCATCGAAATCTTAATGGAAATGGATCTAAAAGTGGTCGCGATCAGACACCCCATGCCTTACGGTGAGTTGGATAAACAAAGAGTTCAAAGATTTGCAGCTCTTGAGGATTTGGATGTCCATAAATGTACGCTGGAGGAGCGAGAGGAATATGAGCCGCATATTGTAAGAGGGAATGTGATCTATGCCGGAGTGGATTATCGAGAAATCTTATCCGTTGCTGAAAATGATCCAGCCGGTTGTGATGTGATCCTTTGGGATGGAGGCAATAATGATTTTTCTTTTTTTCAAAGCGACCTGTACATCACCTTACTTGATCCGCATCGAGCCGGGGATGAATTTAATTATTATCCCAGTGAAGTTAATTTGAGGATGGCGGATGTAGTGATAATCAATAAGATTGATTCGGCACCAAAACACAAAGTTGAAGAGGTAAAGGCAAATATAAAGAAGGTAAATCCCTGCGCAACCAGGATTCTCGCGGAAAGCCAAGTACGTGTTCAAAATCAATCTTTTATTTCAGGTAAAAGAGTGTTGGTTGTTGAGGATGGACCTTCGCTTACTCACGGCGGAATGAAAATTGGAGCCGGAAGTGTTGCAGCCCAGCAATATGGAGCATTGGAAAGGATCGATCCGAGACCTTATGCGGTTGGTGAATTAATTGATGTTTTTACCAAATACCCGCATCTGGAGGGAGTATTACCTGCCATGGGTTACGGATCCGAGCAACTTCTGGATTTGGAAAAAACCATTAATCAATGTCCTTGTGATGCCGTAATCATCGGAACCCCCATTGATTTGGGGCGGATCATTAAGATCAACAAACCCTATGTTCGGGTTCATTATGATTTAAAGGAAGTAGGCACTCCGGATCTAAATTCAGTGCTAACAAAGTTTGTTAAAAAAAGTAGTCTTTTGTAGGGTTATTAAATTGAATTTACTAGCCCGAAATGGGACTAGTGATTGCGGGCATTAAATACATGAACCAACCAATTCTTGCTCTTTTTGCCCTGCTCATCGTAATCGAACCCTGCCAGCCTGAGCACAGTGCTTTGCGTGGCAGGCAGGCTCGTCCAAAGTCTCAGACTATGGACGAGAATCGCTGCTCCGTAGCGTGCCGATACGAGCATGTTCGTAAGGAAGAAATATCAAAGATATTTACCCTTACGGCATCTCGCGTCTCCACGGGAGTCGCGGATTCCGCAGAGTCTCGTGAACTCAACTCATCGAGAGTTACGGACCTCGATCAGAACAAAGATCTCTTCGACTTTAGGTCGGATATTTAGGGCTGCAATCACTATGAAAGTGGTAGCCAAAAACATCTAACTTCGTGATATTGGCTACCGCTTACATTGATCCTGACCTAATACAATTAATTTAAAAGATCTGGCTTAATACTTTTACCTCTATTGATTAGCAACACCCGGTGGGGTGATTTTTCCTTTTAAGGACGCATGAAGTGTGCCATCTTCTTTCCTCTCAAAATTGTAGAACTCGAAATGGCCATGAGCATCTTCCCATCTTCCTGTACCTCCGGTGATAGTACAATCCGTACCGCCGACTGCTGGATTAATCCGATCAAACCATAAAACTCCCTCATATTGGACTTCGTCTCCATTGGAAGCTTGTAACACACCTACAAGGTCTGCGAGATATACTTCTTGTCCATTTATAATATCCGGATTACAACTGGAAAATTGAACATATCCGCCTGCTACATTACCTAAGTGCGTAACAGTACCACCAATATCCAAAAATCGTCTGGGAAAAGGTATAGGTCCACATAAAAGAGGAGGTACGCTAAAATCTCCAACTTCAATTACGGTTCCTTTCAATGGCACCATTTGCAATTTGGGGTATTTCAAGATAGGTAGATTGTTAACACTTTGCATCTTCTGGCTACTTTCTTCAAACGTTGTAGTCATATCAGTATCCATGCTTTCTTTTTGGCAGCTAAACGCGAAAAACATCAATAGTGCGACAAATACTAATTTTGGTTTCATAACAATATCTTTTAGGTTAATAAATATTTTAGATCCTTAATTGGGAAAAAAGATAAACCAATAGTGTCTACCGGGCAGGTGCTCCTGTTTCAAATGTTTGGACTAGCGTTGCAACTTGGAAACCTTTTTACGATAATTGGTAGGCGTAATGCCAAATTCACGCACAAAGGTCTTTGAAAAATTGGAGGGATCTGCAAAACCAACTTGGTATGCAATTTGAGCCATATTTAGATTTGTTTTGACAATTAAGTCACGGGCTCTGTTCATCCGAATCGACCGGATAAGTTGTGAGGCTGATTGACCGGTCAGAGCTTGAAGTTTGCGGTATAACTGAGCCCTACTTATATGGAGAAGCTTTGCCAACTTATAAGTGTCGAATTTGTCATCATCAAGATGGACCTCAAGGACCTGTTTGAATTTTTGAATAAAATCAGCATTCGGATCCTTAGGCAACGGCTGATCTGATTGCACTATGGTCACCTTCCTATATCGCTCTTTCAATTTATCCCTCGATTCCAATAACTTCTCGATGCGAGTTAATAGTTCTTCACTGTTGAAAGGTTTCATTAGATAGGCATCGGCTCCACTTTCCCATCCGGTAATCTTGGATTTCATATCCGCTTTGGCTGTTAATAAGATAATTGGAATATGACTGGTTCGGAAATCATTTTTTAAAGTTTTACAAACTTCGAATCCATCCTTAACCGGCATCATAACATCAGATAGGATTAAATCGGGAAGTAATTCCAAGGCCAGGGAAATTCCCTGAATTCCATTTTCAGCCGCAACAATATTGTACATGGGAGTCAATACGGTTGTAATATAATGGATCAGGTCTTTGTTGTCATCAATTACCAACAACATTTGCCGGTCTTCTTGTAATTCACTGATATTTTTTGGCGGGAATGGAACCGATTTATTTTTGAATATATTGTCAGGATTACTTTGGTACACCTCTTTTACCGGAGCGATGCAAGTTATCGGAAAAACCAGGATAAACTCAGAACCGTTTCCCGGTGTAGTATTAATATACAACTGCCCCTGCATCCGATGGAGCAGTTCTTTTACCAGTGAAAGACCTATTCCGGTGCCTGCAGAAGAAACTGTCGGTTCCTCAATACGAAAATATCGTTCAAAGATCTGTTGCAAATGTTCGTTCCTAATACCCGGCCCCTGATCCTTGATGGAGATATGTAGATATCTTTTCAAATCACAAATCTCTGTATCAGGGAAAAGGTGGAATTGGTGATTAGGCTTTGACATACCAGGTTCGAGCACTGTTAGATTAATTACGATTTTTGTTCCTTTGTATGTGTTTTTTAAAGCATTGGTTAGAATATTTTCTAAAATGGATTCCATACGGTCAGGATCAAAATCCATGATCAATTCTGGTATTGAAACCTGGAGATCTAATGTGATATCCTTATGGCTGGCAATACTTTTGTATGTTTCCAGAATGTATTTCAGATAGCGAATAAAATCATAATTGATGGGATGAAGTTCCAGATTGCCTGATTCCAACTTGGATAGGTCCATCATTTGGTTGACCAAACGAAGGAGCCGATGACAATTGTTTCGGATAATGCTTACTCCTGTTTGTAGATAACTTTTTGGCTTTTGAGCAATTTGCTCAACCATCCCTAGAATAACGGTCAGTGGAGTTCTGAATTCGTGGGTAATATTGGTATAAAACTGGGTCTTCAAATTATCCATCTCTTGCAACCGGCTTGCTTCTAACGATTTTAACTTAATGCGTTCTTCTATATATTGAACAAGGGTTTTGTATATGTTGATGGCAATCACCCAGACATGGAGTACAAAAAGAATTAGATTCAGGTAAGGAGGAAGTGCTTCAATTGCTGGTATGTAGGATTGAAAGAGGGCATCGGCAATTAATAAAAAAAGAAACATCATGAGCAATATGTGGGAATGAATTCTGCTTAGGAAAGAAAGGCTTAGAGTTGCTGCAGCCAGACCTACAAAGACAACTCCTCCTGAATGTAGAATTCCACCAAAAAGTATGGCAATAGCATGTGCAAAAATTGCGGTAAAGTAAAGTGATACAGCTGCTAAAAGGGTTGCATATTTCTTCGTAATGATCAGCAGAATCATTATAGATAAGAAGAATCCTCCATATATCCACATGGCCGTTGCGTACATCCTACAATCAAGTAACCATAACGCAGTTCCAAAACCTCCCATTAACCATGGTATAACGGAAATCAACTTCCAAAGCCTTTTCTTATAGGTAATCGTAGCGACATTATCTTTAGGTCGTGCTAAATTGACATTCATCCAAAATGATTTATGACGATGTTCCCTTTTAGCCAAAGACAAAACTCATTTGTTGAAATGATTTAAATCATGATTATTCTATATGTGTTGTAAGTAATTCTCACCCTTACGTAATCAAACAAAATAAATGTGGGTGTAAGATTAATACCCGAACCACTATGTCCATTGCATCGGTGAGGCGGTTGTTGATTGCGAGTGGCTAAAGTTCCGAGCTGCTGTTGAGAATTATCGATTTGCGCTTATCCTGAAACATTTTCGGAATGTACTCTGCAGAATTTGCCCAATTTTCTCTTGTTATTTCAGTTGGTTTGAAAAGGTTTCCTATCAGTCATCAGAAATAGTTCGATTCTTTGGATATTTTTGGTAAAAAGTTAACATATTAGCAAAAGAAAGTAAGTGGCGTATGGATACACTTTAAGTTTCACTTGAATTTATGGGACGACTAGCTCAAATCTTAAGTAATCAAATTCGGACTTTAAAATTCTATTATGACCCGTATTGTTGTAATTGTACTACTTTTAATCTCTTGTGGAGATCCTCCTTCTGAGAATTGTGATCGAGATTACGATCCGGTAATGATGGCAAATCCTTTGATGGGGACAGACTCCGAATTTAGTCTTTCCAATGGGAACACTTATCCCGCCATTGCACTTCCTTGGGGAATGAATTTTTGGACTCCTATGACGAGTAAGATGGGAGATGGATGGACCTATCAGTACGATCATCACCACCTTCGTGGTTTCAAGCAGACGCATCAACCCAGTCCCTGGATCAATGATTATGCCGCTTTCAGTATTATGCCGGTTACCGGTTCTCTAAAATACCAGGAGGATGAACGTCAATGTTGGTTTTCTCACAAGGCTGAGGAAGTATTACCCCATTATTATAGTGTTTATCTGGCGGATTACGATGTAGTTACCGAGATTACTCCCACTGAGCGGGCTGTACAATTTAGAATTACCTACCCCGAAAGTGATTCTTCCTATATCATTTTAGATGGTTTCCATGAAGGATCTATGGTACGTATCATTCCCGAAGAAAGAAAGATTATTGGTTATTGCAGAAATAATAGCGGTGGGGTGCCGGAAAACTTTCACAATTATTTTGTCGCGGAATTTGACAAAGATTTTGGATGGACCCACACTTGGGAGGATGATTGGAAATTGAAGTTAAACGGCCTCAGTAGTGAAGGAGACCATGTGGGAGCAATTGTCGGATTCAAAACTACCAGGGGAGAAAAAGTACATGTCAAAATCGCATCTTCATTTATCAGCCCGGAGCAAGCAGCCTTAAACTTACAACAGGAAATCGGATCTGACAACTTTGAAGCTACCCAGGCCAAAGCCTATACTGCTTGGAAGCAAGAGTTTGACCGAATTAAAATCCAGGATGAGGATCAAAATGCAATTCGAACCTTTTATTCTTGTTTGTACCGGTTGTTGTTATTTCCGCGTAAGTTTTATGAGATTAACGGTGAGGGAGAAATTGTGCATTATAGCCCTTATAATGGGCAGGTGCTCCCGGGCTATTTGTTTACCGATAATGGTTTTTGGGATACATTTAGGGCCGTCTTTCCTTTCTTTACTTTGATGTACCCAGAGTTAAATGGGATGATCATGCAGGGCTTAGTCAATACTTACAAAGAATCAGGCTGGCTTCCGGAATGGGCAAGTCCCGGGCATCGGGATTGCATGATAGGGTCTAATTCCGCCTCGTTGATATCCGATGCCTATATCAAAGGAATCAGGGACTTTGAGGCTGAAGTTCTGTTGGAAGCGATGTTAAAAAATGCAACCATAGAGGAGGGTCGTCCAGCTGGATCCGTTGGTCGAGCCGGAGTGGATTATTATATTGATTTAGGTTATGTACCTTATGATGTGGGTATCAATGAGAATGCCGCCCGTACTTTAGAATACGCCTATGCCGATTTTTGTCTGGCTCAAATGGCAATGGAAATGGACAAAGAGGTGGAAGCCAATTATTACTATGATCAGGCTATGAATTACAAAAACCTGTTTGATCCCACTACCGGATGGATGAGAGGTCGATTGGAAAAAGGACCTTTTCAGGAACCCTTCAATCCGTTGAAGTGGGGAGATGCCTTTACTGAGGGAAACAGCCTGCATTATACTTGGTCCGTGTTTCAGGATGTACAGGGACTCATCGATCTCATGGGCGGTGACCAGGAATTTGTAGCGAAGTTGGACCAGGTGTTTACTATGCCACCTGATTTTGATGATTCTTATTACGGATTTACGATTCACGAAATCAGAGAAATGCAAATTGTAAATATGGGTAATTATGCCCACGGTAATCAACCCATCCAGCACATGATTTATTTGTATAACCATGCCCGTCAACCTTGGAAAACACAAGCAAAAGTACGTGAGGTGATGCGGAAATTATATGCTCCTACACCTGATGGATATTGCGGAGATGAGGATAATGGGCAGACATCGGCCTGGTATGTGTTTAGTGCATTGGGATTTTATCCGGTTACTCCGGGGACACCCCAATATGTGGTTGGAAGTCCCCTGTTTGATCAAGCAACTTTGAATTTTGAAAACGGAAATCAACTGATCATTGAGGCCGTGGGAAATCAACCTGAACACGTGTACATTCAATCGATAGAGTTTAATGGGAAAATGTATGACCAAAGCTGGCTCGATCATGATGATTTGCAAAAAGGTGGGCAATTGAAACTCAAAATGGGATCGCAGCCCAATCAAAATTGGGCAGTTGGAGACCACTCGATCCCTTATTCCTATTCGAATCAGAATTAAAATAATGCTGGTTCTAACAATAAAGTGATTTAAAAACAAATTGTTAATTGATTTGCATGCCATTGATTCTCAATACGTCAGCTTTTTCTCGATCCATAACTGTGGCTATGAATCCTGCCTGATTTAATATAGCCAAATCAAAATGACATTTTTTTATATTTTATTAAGATTTATTTTTCCATGTTTTGTCTGGTGAAATTTTTCTTTTTCCAAATGTTCCTCAAAAGGCCAACGGGGTGTTTGGGAAAAGAAAAATTTCTATGTTTTAGTTTTTATTAAAAGTATCCTCTTCTCAATCCTGATTTTTAGAAGGTCACCTTAAATGCCTTGAATATCTGTCTTTATTGGAGATAGAGAATAAAGATAACCAGCCATATTTGGCTGCCGCAGGCAAGGCTCCAAAAGAGCTTCATCTTGAAAATCAAGTGCATACAACTCAATTTAACATCTGTTTTTAAACCACTTCAATTAATAGATAGCTATAGAAAAGAAATTAGGCAGGCCACCTATATTTTATACAACATCACTTTCCGTCGACTTCCGGCATCGCAGATATATTTAAAATTCGCTTTTTCAAACATCGGGACCAAACCCATAAACCGATAGGATGGAGATCCGGGATCGACAGGGAAGGATTCAATATATGCTGCTCCCTGCTCTCGTGCATATTTTATAGCTGCTTGAATGAAGTGTTGTGAAATACCCTGCTTGCGGTAAGGTTTGGCGATATAAAAGCAAACCAATGACCAGACATTATGAATTTCAGGACTTCCCCCTAATTTTCGATAGGATTCTCGAGGTGCGATTGAACACCATCCAATAGGTTTCGACTGGTGGTACGCCAAAAGTCCTATAGGTATATCTTGGGTTACATAATTTTTCAGAAATTCTTTTTTGGCAGGTTTTCGTACCGGTAACTTTGCTGTTTTAGGTAAAGGCCTCCAGGCAGTGCACCAACAATAATGAGGGGCTCCCCGGGAAGTAAACAATTTTTCAAAATCATCCCACCGGGATGAATCTACAGGGTAGAAGTCCAATTTAGTTACTAACTTTGACAAAATCCGCTAACATTTGACACCTGAAAGGCTTATTGGCAATAGATATTTTCAATGAAAAATAAAACAATTTTTCTACTTATCGGTCCAAAGGGAGGTGGTAAATCTTTTATTGGGTCCTTAATTGAGGAACGGTTTGGGATTGAATTTATTCGCGTCGAATCGTGGGCGCAAAATATTCAGAAAGGAAGAGCAATCGATAATGCATCGTACATTCGTGATGTTTTTGAGACTATTGAATCGGGGATCAGATCCCAACTTGGCAATACCGATCAAGTGGTGTTCGAATCAACTGGGTTGACCGATTATTTTGATCAAATGATCGAAAATCTCCAGCTTGAATTTAAGATAGTTACCATTTTGGTTGAAGCGGATAAAGAATTATGTCTTACCAGAGTAAAGGAAAGGGACCAATCTATTCATGTGAATGTATCCGATGCACAAGTAAATCACATAAATAAGCTGGTGAATGAGAAGCGCAGTAAATTGAAATATGACCATATCATTGCTAACAATAACTCCGGTGTTGACCACCTGATAAAGGTTTTACGCCCGATCGTTGCACAATTTTAGATCTGGCTTTCTAGCCAACTGCAAGTTTACAGGCTGAGGATAGCCAATTTGCAAGTTTTACTCCAAGCTTGGGTGCAGCATATTGTTCCTCAGCTCGCTGTCTGCCTGCAGTTCCCATTGCCTTTCTTTTTACCGGATCAAGTAGCAATGAGCGAATTGTTTCTCCCAGCGCTTTGGGGTTTCGCTTGGTAAGTACACCATTTTCCTTGGTTACAATGGAGTGGACACCTCCACCCTCATAAGCTACAACCGGTACACTACCGGACATAGCTTCTATGTAGATAATGCCAAAGTGTTCTTTTTTTTCAGGAGCCCCTACCAATAAGGTTGCCCCATTGATTAATTGCGCTTTATCCTCACTGGAAACAAAGCCTAAAAATTGGCCACGATCTCCAAGTTTTTCTGCCAATTCCTCACGGATATCCCCGTCACCAATAAAAATGGTAGGAGCCAAATCTGCATAAAGTTTACTGGCTTCAACTACATTTTGAGGTCCCTTGGCATGCGTAACAGCTCCCGGACAGATTACATATTGGGGAGGTAAGTCGTATTTCCGAAATATATCACCTGTATTATTGGGGTGAAATTCCTCGATGTTTACACCACAGGGTAGAATTAGAAATTTAGCAGGATCCACATTGACCAGGTTTCTTACCAATTCATCACGGACATATTCTGTGGTAACAATTAGCCCGTTAGCCTCTAATATGGCCTTTTCAATCTGATCCCATACTCGATTATGATATCCTCCATGATGTCGAGGTTCGATACCCGTTCCGTGCAGGAACAGGACGTATGGTTTTTGATGACGTCGACAGACATTCGCAGTAGCGATTGCCGTGAGATTGGCGTGGTGCCCAATGACCAAATCGATATCCGAAATAATACCCTCCAATACGTTTTCATAGGCGGGAACATAGGACATAGCCTCTTCGTAATCCATGGTTGAGACCGCTTTTTGACCGGACTTAGCCGCCGGTAGATATTCATGCACAGGCATGGTCTGAACCGGAAGTTTTACATCCAAATTATGAGCTCCTGGTACTCCTTTTCCTACACCCGGATGGATAAAATATACTTCATGGTTTAGGTTGAGTAATGATTCTACGTGTTCCCGGGCTACACCACCACTACCTCTACCTTGGTTCAATAATATAATAGCAATTTTCATTTTTTAGAAATCTGTTTTATAGGATAAATTAGGAGTTAATAATTGTCAAAAATTGGTTGGAGTAATAGCGGCGCGCAAGATAACCAACTTTGGGAAGATTTGCTAATCAGTCAACAGAAAATGGAAAAAAGAGGACAGCGGACGGAATTGAGAAAACAGAATACAAATTGGGTTATTGGAGTTATTGTCTTTTCTTCACGGTAAATACTCGTGAGACATTAAATCCAAAATGTACTCCCATATCCGACCAATCTCCAACAGTTTCTGTAATAAATCCTTTTTCGATCATTGAGGTAGAATTGGTAAAGTGAAGTTGAAATACATGTCCTCCTGTCTCAATGTCAAAACCAATTGATAAAGAATTGCGATAGTCAGGTGCTAACTGATCGGGTAGAACATAAACATATTCCGCATTGATTGCTAGGCGACTTGTAAGTTTGAAGCGAGCAGCGGTACCCAAAGCAAGAACGTCATTTTTTTCGAGTGATGTTCTTACTAAATTGCGATGTACGACAGTAGGTGATAGTTGCCAAGAAAAGCGTTTGCTAAATTTTCTGCCAACTATCAGTTGGTAGGTATAAAATAAGCGTGATGAAAACAGATTCTCCCTTTCAGGATTTGACCAGCGCAGACCATTGATGGCTATACTGGCAAAAATTGCAGCGGTGAAAGGCATATTTACTTTTCCTGTACTTTGCCGAAGAAATCGATATTTAAGGAAACCATCATAGGTTTTTTCAAAACTGCTTCGTCCAATACCTATCGAAATGTTATTGGTAATTCCATAATCAGCCCCGATGCGAATGGAAGCATTATCCAAACCAAATAATTCATAGAAACCGCCATTAATAAAACCAAAGCGATGAGAAATTTTAAAGTCCAATACACCACCGGCAGTGTTTTCGATGGAATGCATGTTGATCACCCGATTGGTCTTAAAAGCAGCAATAGTGTAATCAATAGTTTTTTCTTCTTCTCCTAAGAGAGAAAGCAGGTCTTCTTCCTGAGCAAAAGTACTTAACGCCAAAAAGGTACATACTAGAAAAAGGAGGGCTGCATTAATTTTTGACTTCATTGGTTCTGCTTTATTTGTTGGCAATTCTTTTATTTAAAGGTTCATAGTCCATATTTACTGTAACCTTTACTGTTTTAGCAATATTTTCCCGTACGATTCGTGGGATTTTAATTTTATAATTAGCAACCGTTACGATGAATATTGATTGGGCGGATATGGCTCCATTTTTTACCACGAACTTCCCTTCGGTCTGAATGGTGTGGGTCACCCCATGGATAGTTAGATCACCTTTGACTTTTACCGGATAAATACCATTTTTGCTAAAATCCAGATCTTGATAATTGATGATTTGACCTTTAAAACTACTTTTCGGAAATTTACTGCTTTCCAGATAGTTTTCATTGAAATGCTCTTGCATCAAAGCCTTTTCAAACTGAAATGCTTTAATCAACACAGCAAATTCTATCCTTCCGGAATTTATGTCGAAAACGCTGGTTACATTTTGATTGTGCCCTTCAATTTTCTCCAAAGGAGCATTGGAATAAAATTTGATTGAACCTGTACGGGTAAAGTATTTTTGCGCATTTGCCATATGACTTATACCACAAAACAGGATACAGAAAAGAATTATTTTTCTCATATTTTATATGTTGTATTATATTTCTACACATCGAACCATTACTACATCTAGCAGTTTGCCTGTACATAGTCCCTTTAATTTGACTGACTCGCCAATCTCAAAAGTTGTACGGCCGTGTTTAGTCATCGCATCAAATTGACAAATGATCCCAAACAATGCATCACCGGTTTCTAAAACGAGACTGAGCATTCCATTTTCCTCTTCATTTACCTCTTTAACCGTACCGGTCACTTGAATGATTTTATCTAAAAAGCGGTTATTGGCTTGGGCCTCATCTTGCTCGTATGCCGAAAAAAGTTCAATGGCATTAATCTCAATATCTACATTCGCTTTTATGATATTTTTATGTGGTTTGTGATATACTTTATAAGCGACCGCAGCCGAAATGAGAATAAGTAAAGCTAGATATTTTAAATACTTTTTCATATCTGGTTCTTAAGTGAT
The DNA here is from genome assembly GCA_965223405.1 of Saprospiraceae bacterium. Classification (GTDB taxonomy): domain Bacteria; phylum Bacteroidota; class Bacteroidia; order Chitinophagales; family Saprospiraceae; genus CBDCWO01. The sequence goes on along the minus strand of CBDCWO010000006.1, from coordinate 6,583,763 downwards.
AACTATTTAATTATTAGGTGCTCCATCAGCCACCCATTTTTTAATTTTTTCAATAGCACAGTCTTCCAATTTAGGTGCATTTTTGGGCATTGGTGAAAACCCTGATGCATGGTTTATAGCGCCCACGAACTGTCCGGTTTCGACAAAGCTTTTCAACCGATCATATCCTTCTAAAGTAATCCCTCCAAAATTATTGTCAGCATTATGGCAAGAATAACAGTGGGTCGTTAAAATAGGGAGTACAATTTTAGAGTAACTTATGTTTTCCAAGTTGCATTCCGTGTCCGGATACAATTCTTCTTCAACATCATAAAAGCATCCAACTACCAAAATGGAACCTAAAAGAAATCCCAACGCATTCTTCATTGTTACAATTTTTGTTATTAGTTGTTCTTAGATCCATCATCAATCCATGCCTTAAGTTTGTCACGATCACATGGTGAAAGCTTATTGCCTCCCTGAGGCATTGCCTTGTAGCCTGAATCATGATTGACAGCACCAAATAATTTTCCATTACTTGCAACTGTTTTGACACTATTGTAGCTAGACAGATTAATACCGCCAGAAGGATTTATATTTCCATGGCAACCCACACAGTGGCTGTTCAATAATGATTTGACATATGTCGAATAAGTGACTTGATCCGTGTTACAACCTTGTATGTTTGGATCACATTCAAAATCTTCCGCACCTTGTAAAATCCATTCTGAAATCAACTGGATATGATTAGCACTCAAGGCAAGACGAGGAACCGGGGGCATTCTCTTGCTACTATCTTTTTCAACCAACACTTCAATAATCTCATTATCATCTAAGTTAAAAGCTTTGATGTCAGCGGTTGCCATTACGCTTTGATAAGATTCTAGAATTACACCATCCTTTGCTGAAGTTGCATCGTGACAACCGGAAAAAGCACAGTTTGATTGAAAGATAGGTAATACATCCTTCGAAAAATAAATTATATCTTCTTCACAGGGAACCGCCATATCCGAAGTATCCACTGTACCTCCCATAGTATCAATAGGACTTTTTGTAGTATCCTGTGGGACGACATCTTCGAAATCGACAGCAAGATGTCTGCACGAATTAAATGTTAGTATTCCTATCAAACAACCCGATAGAATTAAATAAATATATTTTTTGAGTATGATATCCATAATTAAAGACAACTAAAACAAAAATGCGTGGGAACCGTCAGAATTTACGACTGTTCCTCCTCCAACTGAAGAGAACCATTTGAAGCCCAACATTTTGGTTGGGCGTATACCCAAACCCAAGCAGTGAGACAAGACCTGAATAAACTTGTACAAACCCAGATCGCCTTAGCTAGTGGTGTTGAGACCTACTTGAGGCTGTCAGGATCAATGGCATACAAATCAGTTAAATAATTTGTTTTTAAACAACTTCACTTTCAAAAATATAGGCTGAGAAATTTATTTTGATTAAAATTAGTCTGAATGGGAATTTTTTAGTGCTGAACAGGTCAATCTAATCTATTACCAATTTTCCATAATAAATATTTTGTTTACCCAGTAACTTGATCAGATATATTCCAGTGGGCAGATTTTTAGAAAGTTCTATTTTGGTTTTCTCGGCTGCCAATAGCTTCTCTTTTTGCATCAACTGCCCATTGATTGAATGAATATGCATGATCAATGAGCTGTTGATGTCCTCTTCCGCGATGCCCTTAAATGATATGCCATGCTGTCCTGTACTCGCCGGATTAGGATAGACTATCAGTGAAGCTTTCTTTTTGTTGGGATTCTTCGTTGAAACGGTTCCTACTTCAATTAATTCGCAAGCAACAAAATTGCAATTGTCCTGTGTGTTTTGAGCCAGCAAACAAACGCGGTAATGACCAGTAGATTTATATACATGCTTCGGATTTTGCTCCTTGGTAGTGGTTCCATCACCGAAGCCCCAAAGCCATTGATCTGACTGACCTTTGGTTATTTCGACAAATTGAAAACTTAGTTCATCATCCAAATTGGTAATAAAAACTTCAGAGCTGAAGTCCAAACAAGGATCGCTTAAGTCAAGTTCCAAACAATATACGTCCTGGCAACTATCGGTGTCGATGTTCAGGCAGATGTTATATATTCCCAGAGAATCAAAAGTAAAGATTGGGTTAGCTTCACCAATCAGTTGTATTCCTGTTCCAAGATCATAAATCCAATTAGTAATTGCATTTTTAGCTAGGGAAGCATCTTCAAACTGAATAGTCAATCCACTAAGTTGATAGTTGAATTTTGCTTCACAGGAAAAAATACCAATTTCTATTTGCTGACAGAACGAATCACGGCAACCGGCGGCAGTATTTTCTGTGATTAAGCATACATTATAGAGTCCCGCTGCTGGGTATTGGTGTACTGGATGTTGGAGATTCGATTTGGAGCCATCACCAAAGTCCCACATCCATTTGTCGCGAAACCCTTTTGTACTATCCATAAAGATAACTTGATTATCCACCAGATTGGTGTTAAAAAGAAACTGGGTTTTAAACCCAAAACATTCATCAGTACAATCCGGAACAATAAAACTACTGTCCCATCGGCAACTGTTATTTTCAACATCAATAATGCTTATTTCATGAATCTGTCCATCAGCAGGAAGGAATACGATTGTGGATTGTTCGACTTGTGGCAAATAACTCCTCGGGCTGGCATTGATTTCCGTATTATCGGCAAAAATGTGAAACCCAGCAGATCCTCCTTGTTGTATACGAAAGGTAATATCATATTTTAAAGATTGGTTCTGGCAGGGATCTACAACTTCAATACTACCGGCCATACCTTCTCCACCCGGTGCTCCATGCGGTATACAATAATAGGGATGAACTCCAACTGTACTTGGGATTATTTCATACTGGGCACCTCGATTTAGAAGTCCTGAATTCCAACTATCGATACCGCTGATTTTATCAGAAGTACTTGTATGCAAAATTTGACCAACCCAAACAAAAATGACTGTATCTTCTAGGTTGATTACAATATTTTTTGGAGAAAATTCGAAATCTCTAACCTCAATAATATGTTTGGCAGGTGTACTTTGTGAAACCTTCGCATTGGAAATCAAACAGCTTTGTCCGCAAAGCGGTAATTCTAACTCCAGACCGGATTTACAATTAAGGCTATCTATGTCTCTGACTTCCAGATTTATATTTTGACCCAAGCCTGATACAGTGACAGCCTGGGTAGAAGTATTTGACGGATGATATTTGAAAACGGTCTCCTGGTATAGGATATCATTGAGATAGATTTGATAACCGCTACCTTGATTATCGCTATTGATATTCAAATTGATGCTAACTTCTTCATTGGCATTGCAGTTGCCTACTTCTTCCAATAACAAATTTATATGACATGGTCCTGGAGGTAGACTGCAGTCCTGGGTTTGAAAATTCTGGCTTACTGAACAGTTGGAGTCATTTGCATCTTGAATCTCAATGATGTGCAGTTTGCCATCACCTGGGGCATTGAGAACCAGCTGGTTTAAATTATTCTGAGAATATCCAAAAGGACTGCCGGTTTGTATTTGGTTATCCCGTAGGACATTATACCCGGAGGCACTTCCATTTACAGAAACAAACTGCAAACCAATTGTGACATTTCCTTCATGGCAAGGTGGTAAAGCATTGATTACCCCGGACATGCCAGTACCGCCGGGGCTCCCATGGGGAATACAGTAATAAGGGTGAGAGCCTAGCGAGTTGATGGTTATTTCATAACTGCTGCCTTGATTGAGTAACCCGCTATTCCACACATCTGCACCTGTGGTGGCATCTGAGGTACTGGTATGTGCCACCTGACCTTTCCATATAAATGAGACCTTATCTCCTACCTGAACATCTAAAGTTTTTGGAAAAAATTCAAAATCCCGAACTTCGATGGTATGGGTTTTGGTCGTGTTGGAAGGTTGCAGTTCGAGTGACGAAAGAGTGCACGGTTGGCTACAGTCCGTTCCGTTGACCGTTATAGAAGCTGTACAGCTGCTGTTATCAATATCTTGGATACTGATGAGATGAGAACCTCCGTCACCTGGAAAATCAATAGTAACCTTACTGTTTTCTGAACTATGATAACTATAAGGGTTCGAGGACGATGGAACGCCATCAATACTTAGATTATACCCATTTGTCCCTGGATTTATGGCCATAATAGAAAAACTGGCGGTAATCGAATTATCAGGATTGCATAGACCTAATTCATCAATCGCAAGAGATAGACTACAACCAGGGGAAGCCCCACAATCTGCCGAATTATAAGTTTGACTAAGGATGCAGGTTGTATCATTTAAATCAACTATCTCGATCAATTTATTTTTTCCATCATTGGGAATCGATATATTAAGCTGTTGGTTGCCAATTCCGTTGTACGAAAAAGGCCCCCCGGGAAGCGGTATTTGGTTGATCAGAACTTCGTATCCCAACGCACCAGCCACTGTAGTGTTGAAGGTGACCAGTAGATTTAGATTATTATCATCTGGACAATTGGCCACAATTGATCCGGACATACCTATACCACCAGGTCCGCCGTGAGGGATGCAATAAAAACGATGTACTCCGGGATTGGTAATGGTGACACTAAAAGTGGAGCCGGTACCTATCTCTCCGGAGTTCCAACTATCCGGACCGGAAGTAGCATCAGAGGTCGTAGAGTGTCCATTTCCTTGCCAAATGAAATCCACTACGTCTCCTAATACAATAGTTGTAATGACCGGATTAAAAAAATTGTCCCCAATATGTACGGTATGCCGGTTGCCTCCACTCGGAGTAATATGCAGAGCAGACAAAATGCAATCCGAGTTGCAATTCTCTAAATCAATATCAATCAATTGTTTGCATCCTTCAATATCCGTGGATTGAACCGACAGTTGATGACTTAAACCGTCACCAAGCAAACTTGAGTTTATACTTGCCGGACTCTCTGCATCTATCATAAAAGGACTTCCTGGAAGTATCATATCATCAATTGAGACGATTATTTCTTTAGCATTATCATAAACATCGGTGATATTAATTTGAATGGGTACCAAACCACTCATATCACAGTGTCCTAGATTGAAGTCAACTCCCAGAGCACAAGGTTCTACCTTAATCTTTAGCTTATCCTCGCAGCCATTTGCTGTACTTATTTTTAATTCTACGTTGTAAACTTTTGCTTGCAAAAAGGTATGAGTCGGGTTTTGTAAACTGGAAAATGTGTCATCATCAAAATCCCATTCCCAGGATATAATTTCATCATTGGCGGCAATTGTCGACTGATCACTAAAATTAAACTTTAAATTTTCGGATATCCAGGTGAACGAGGCATTGCAATCTTGAGCCAGGATGGATTCGGCTGGATAAAGGAACAATATCATTAGAATCGTGCGGTAAAACATTTGGGTTCTTTGCATTGAAAGAAACCAAACTTGGTGATCTTACCGGAAAAAATAACTATTAAAAGTGCTGAATGAGTAAAATCTTATGCTGAATGAGGCAAAGTATGACATAGACTTTAGGAATTGGAAAAACGGGTTTGCAACTTGTTATTTCTTATTCAGCACATTAAATTTTCATCTTCTTTCCAACGACTATACATTTGGTGATACCAAGCAACGCAAAAGTTTATTTTATCTAAAAGTTACTTTTTTAATTTATTTAACCATTTAAATTTTTAGTATTATGCTTACGCTAAAATCAATTCTAAGTGATCTTTCACAAGATCGAGTTAATCAAATCGTAGAAGCTGGATTTCGGGCAGGTCATGGAAGTGGTACCTGGTCTAGCACTAGTGATTCTACCAATTCTTCCGATAGTATGTCTGTCAACACTAGTGGAAATACCCGGACAAGGACACGAACCGGAAGGTAATATTCATCTTGGAGTGTAGCGGATAATGGCTGACGTGTTGATATCCTGAGAAAATCAGATATGACACTTAAAGTGCTAAGTCTGCTGTCGGGAGTTATTTGGTTTCTCTGACTCCCGATTTTTTAACTTTTCAAACAAAGATTATGAAAAAGCGATCATTTCGACTTTCGCAAGAGATACATTTACCGGAAACAAGTGATTTAAATTTAGAATCCAATAGTGAGTGCGAAGAAGTCCAAGACATTCGTAAGGGAGTGTTATTTATTATGGAGGATGGTTGTGATGCATATCTGATAAATCCCACCATAAGACGTTTTCTCCAATTTTTCCAATCTCCTCACGATTTGGGTGAAGCCATATCGCATTTTGCAGAAGAAGCAAAATGTGATAAATCCAAAATTGAACCAGCCATCCGAGATTTTTTCAATGCCATGTGCAAACGACGAATTTTGGTCTATGAGGATGCTAAAATAACAAATGAGGAAACCAGTGAATCCAGATTTGTAAAGGACCAGGTTATAGAGCATTATAAAATTGAACAAAGAATTTTCTCCAACAAAAAAATCGAGGTTTACCGAGCTCTGGACCTCAAAAAAGGCACCCTTGTGGCCATTAAAACCCTGAAGCAAAACCAAATAAGTAAAAGAAAAAGAGTGATTTCATTTGCACAAGAATTCTACATTCTCAAAGAAATTGGGCCCCACGTGAACATCTGCCAGTTTATTGATTACTTCAGTGACTCGGAAATTGCATTTGGTGTTCTGGAGTATGTTGAAGGGCAATCACTTCGATCTTATTTAAAAAAGAATAATCCAGATTTGGAAACGAAATTACATTTGTTGCGCCAATTTATTTTGGGTATGGCACACATTCATCGCCAAGGGGTTTTGCACGGAGATTTGCACATGAGCAACCTTTTGGTAAAAGATGATAAGCAATTAAAAATCATAGACTTTAACATGTCTAACCGGGAGGAACCTCAAGAGCATGAAGTTATCCGAGAAGGTGGAGTACATCAGTATTTGGCCCCGGAAAAGATAGATAACAGAGCCTTCAAAATGGTAAATGCACCTGCTGATTTTCAATCCGAAGTTTATCAAATGGGGGTTATTGTTTATTTCCTCCTTTTCGAAGAAATGCCGTTTAAAGGATTTAGTTGGAGATCGTTGGCAAATGATATTCTGCATCGAGAGGCCACATTGTATGAAAATACTCCACAAGGAGAAAAGATCAATCCTGAACTTATACAATTACTCAGAAGAATGCTTTCAAAAGAAGCAAATAGAAGGTATAAATCTGCAATACATGTTTTAAGAAAGTATAAAAATATCTTCCGGTATCAAGTCCAAACAATTGCATTGAATACCCACTGAAAACAAAATTATGACACTCCAAATTGATCAACAATTACGAAGTAATGACTGTGGAATTAGTGCTGTAAAAACCATTTGTAATCTGCTTAAGGTCGACATGCCTCGCTCATACATCTCTTCCCAAATGCCCCTAACTGCCGAAGGTGCAAGTCTGGATGCCATTGAGCAGTTTTTTAAAAAAAATGGATTTACCACAAAATTTCACCTGATTGATGTGAATCAACTTGGAAAGGAGTTACATCTGCTTAAATCTCAGTTTCCCTGTTTAGTTCCGGTCAAGGTAAGACGAGGTTTGCACTATGTCATTATAAAAGATTACAAAAATAGTCATTTGGAAATAGGGGATCCTGCTAAAAGTAAATCCTACAAATTAAGTCTTGAGGCCTTCAAACAACGCGCATTTTATACCCAGTCCGTGCTTGATATTCGTGAGTTGAAAACTGTGTTGGACTTAAAAGTAAAAGATGAATTAAAGAAGCTTCAATTCCAACTACCTGATTTTTTAACCGAGAAAGATCAAGTAAATACATTCAATAAGCTAACCTATTTTAGCTATTTGCAGGAGAATTTTGGATTCAAAAATAAAAAAACAGAACAAGCATTTTTAAAAGATTTACTTTTATATCAAGAGATTCAATCTATCCCCAACAATTTTAAAAACCTGAATCAAAACGGGGATAAAAAAATCAGTATACGATCACCAGTTTTATTGTCGGTGAAGGTCACCGATCATATCAAACCGCCTTCAGATAATCAGGAGCAAAACATCTATTGGAGACTATTCAAGAGTATAAAGGGTATTCGCCAGTTATGGACGATGTTTTTAACAACCACCATTATAGCCGGGTTGATTACCTATTTGGCTGTATTCATCAATCAAGTTTTGATCGATCATATCCTTCCTTCCTATCAACTAAGTGTATTACTTTTATTTGCTTTGGGAGTCGGTATTTTCTACTTATTTGATATAGTATTCGGTTCCTTTAAGTCCTATATTTCTATTCACTTGGGCAATATACTCGATGAATATTTCATCGGCCTCTTTGATCAAAAACTGAATAACTATTCCATACGATTTTTACACAGTTTTCGCAGAGGGGACTTGACGGAGAGATTGAAAGACTCAATGAAGATAAAATCATTCTTTTTAACTTTTTTTTCGAAAATTTTTATCAATGTCGTCATTGCTCTTTTCTCTATAGCCATTTTGGTTGCGATCAATTGGAAACTATCACTAATCGTCCTGCTAGTGCTCGGCATTTTTACAACCATGTTTTTAGGGCTTACTCCGATAGTGAAACGATTGGAACAACAGCGTTTTTCGATAAAAGCAGAATTTTATTCGCGTTTCATTGAAAAGATTGAGGCTATGCAGGTGATTCGGACAATGCGTCTGGAGTCTTATTCTTCCTCCGAGATCATCGGTAGTATGAAACAAATGATAAATGTTAGAACCAAGGCCAAATTGGTTTCACTTTTTAATAGCTCCTTTTCATCTATTCTGGTTTCCCTGTCAACCCTGTTGATCATTGTGCTTACTTCACGGCAAATGATATTGTATCAAAGTATCACCCTAGGTATGATTATTACATTTGTAGCACTATCGGGGAAGATATTTCGTGCTTTCCGGTCACTGTTGGATTACAACCTGTCCTTACAGGAACATGCGGTGATACTGCTTCGTTTTTTCGATTTTGAAGAAACCGATCAGCCGACAAATGGCCAGTTACCTGAACAGCAAAAACTGCATCAATTGCATTTTAAAAGTCTTTCATTTCGGGATTTGGCTTATGCTTATGTCGATGAAAAGTACATTTTGAAGGATTTGAATTTTACAATTCTTCGAGGAGAGAAAATTTGGATCCAAGGTAAAAATGGAAGTGGAAAATCTACTCTTTGTAAAATTATGGGTATGCTTTATGCACCGGATAGGGGAGAAATATTGATTAATAATGTAGACGCTAACCTTTATGATACTGAATTACTACGTAGCCAAATCACCTTAATAAGCGCCGAAGATGTGTTGTTTAATGACACCCTTATTTTCAATATCTGCTTTGGCCGTCATATAGATATGAATAAGTTGATTTATTACGCCAGGGCAATTGACTTCTATGAATTCATTCAAAAACAGCCTAATAGATTTAATATGCTTATACATGAAAACGGGCGCAATCTTTCTACAGGGCAACGAAAAAAAGTATTACTCCTGCGTGCTTTGATGATGGATAGCAGCGTAATCATTTTGGATGAAATCTTCAACGGATTGGACTATGAATCAAAATTAAAAGTTGAAAATGTATTCAATGAAATTGAAAATCGAAGTTTCATAATTATTTCTCATATGCCTGTTGAAGGTATTCACTTTAATAAAAAATACAATTTGAAAAATGGTAGATTATTTGATCAATGCACCGAAACTTAACAGCTTTGTAAAAGTTTTATTTTATTTATTGATGATAGTGGTTGCAACTATTGCAGCAGCACTTGTTGGTCTTAACATTAACGAAAAGGTGACCATTAATAACGGTGAACTTTTTTCTCGTAATGCTCCTATTCAATACAAAGCAACTGAAGAAGGTTTCATTGAAAAGATTTGGGTAAATGAAGGAAGTAATGTCCTAATTGGAGATACGCTTATTCAGCTCAGAAACGACCGACTCTTATCAGAATATGCTAAGGTCAAAGAAGAATATTTCCTACAGCAAATTAATTTGAATCTCGATAAAAAGGAATTAGACAACCGAGAAAAGAAACTAGTTCAATTGGAAAAGCGGAAGAGCTTAGTCTTTGCTAAAAATAAGTACAACAAGGAATCCAGCTTTATTGAAATGCGAAGCGCGGAAGAACAAATTAAAGCGCTTAATGAAAAATTAAAGTTGGGAGAAAGCAGACTGCAAAAGGACTTCCAACTCTACAAGGATGGTGCATTAAGTCAACTCGATTATGAAGAAAATCGCCGTAGCCACCTTGATGAAATCAACGAATTGGAAGAATCCCGTAAGAACTATCAACTTATCCTGGCAGCAAGGGATAATCACAAAAACCAATTTAGTGAAAACTTGCAAAGTGTGCAATTGCAATGGATCAACCTCGAACAAGAGATAATTGAACAGAAAAAACTCATTTTTCTAAAAGAATCGAAAATCCAAAATTTGGCAATACAAATGGATTTTTTGCTTAAAGAAATTAAGAAACTGACCATTTGCTCTTCTGTCGAAGGCACGGTTATCTCGTTATTCAATGAAAAATATAATACGGTCCAATCCGAAAAAGGGATCACTTTGGTAACCGTCAAACCGGAAGAGGCCGAAGTATTTTATGCACGTTTGGAAGTATCACAGGCATCGATCTCTAAATTGAAAAAAGGCCAGACGATTCATTTGAAACTTAAAGCATACAACTTCTTACAATATGGTATTCTCAGAGGAGTAGTGGAAACCATAAATCCCAAAGATACCACCAACAAGTTTTATGTATTGGCCCGGATTAATGAAGTTCCCACGGTCATCAATTTGCAAACAGGATATTTAGTAAAGGGAGATATTATTTTACAAAGAATGAAACTGTATCGTTATATAATGCACTCCATGTTTGAGAAATTTGCTTAAGCTCATAGTATTTTAATAGACGTGATCGACAGTATTTCATCTTTATCACCTTCATCCCACATCTCCTACTAACCACTTTTTAAAAATGGGAGAACGTTCCGTACTCACGATAGTCTCCAATTTACAACTCGGATTCAAAGAGAGCTTGACCCGTGATTTGGAATAAGCGTACATCTTCTCAATTGAGCCCAAACTCACAATAAACTGACGGTTTATCCTAAAAAATGTATTAGGTATGCGCTTTACAATTTCTTCAAGTTTTTCCAAGGACTCATCAATAGGATATCGTTTGCCATTTTTATCCATTAAAAATGTAATTTTATCCTGAGTATAAAAATATGCAACATCCTGTAAATCTATGATTTGAATTTGTTGTCCAATTTTAATCATAAATCGTTTGGTCATCTTATCCGGAGCCAGCAAATTAACGAGCTCTGTATAGTTGATTTTAGCAGGAGAATGGGTAGCTTTGTATTTTAGAATGGCCTGTTCTAACTCATGGCTTTTGATGGGCTTTAACAAATAATCAATGGCATTTACCTGAAAAGCTTTTAAGGCATATTCATCATAAGCTGTAGTGAAAATAATTGGTTGCTCGACTTTTATTTCATTAAAAATCTCAAAACTGCTTCCATCCGCCAGGTGAATATCTAAGAATAATAGTTCGGGAGGATCATGATTTTTCCACCAATCGATAACAGCTTGGACGCTATCCAATTGGCCTACAATTTCATATTTCTGTTCCCCTTCACATTCTTTAATCATTTTGACAAGCCTTTTGGCTGCTGCCGGTTCGTCTTCTACCACTAGTATTTTCATTTTGGATTTTTTAAAATTGGTAAATTTACGATGAAGCGGTTCTCGTCAAATGATACTTCAATTGGTGGCTTTCCAAAGGCATTGTATCTTTTGCGTAGGCTTTCCAATCCAAAATGTGTGGATTGGTCTGTCTTAATTTTAGGTTGTTTATTGTTTTCCACTCCTATGTATTGCTCGTGATTGTAAATTTTTATGATCAGTGGATTTGCTTTGGAAATGACATTGTGTTTAATGGCATTTTCCACTAACATTTGTAGACTTAAGGGAGGTATCAAGCCGCCGTTGGGCTCTACCTGGATGTCCAATTGTAGATTTTGGCCAAAGCGTCGTTTTAGCAAATAGCCATAATTTTTGAGTAAAGCCAGCTCTTCTGCTATCGAAATGAGGTCCTTGTTACGGTATTGGAGAATAGCACGATAAAAGTCAGAAAGTTGCTCAACGTATTCCACTGCTAGTTTCGGATTATCTTCAATGATTCCTACCAGGGTGTTAAAACTATTAAACAAAAAATGAGGACTAATTTGTGACTTAAGAGCATTCAATTGACTAAATACTTTTTCTTTTTCGAGTTGATTTAGTTTTTCAATTCTTTGCTCGCGCCATTTTTGCCATTGAATAAACGCACCGAGCAAAATAGTGGTGATTGCAATCCAAAACCACCAGGTAGCCCAAAAAGGAGGTGAAATATAAAATTCCTGTTTTACAGTAGGCTCCCCGCTAAAAACTTCTCCAATTGCCGCCATTAGTTGAAATTGGTAATTACCCCAGGGCAGTTTAGAATAACTGATTAATCGGTCACCGGTTTTTTTCCAATTGGAGTCATATCCCAGCAACCGATAGCGATAGTTTACTCGTTCCGGATCTGTATACCATAAACCCAAATACTTAAATAAAAAATTATTATCCCGATATGCGAAGGTATGGATCGCATTTTGATCATAAGGTGTCAATCCGGTCGGAAGTTGTAGTAAATAGATGGGTGGTGATTTTATAAGTTCTTCCTTGAGATGGGTAAATTTGATGATTTCAGTCTGACCTGCAGTCCAGATATTACCATATAGGTCTTTACTTACTACATTAATGTTGGGATCAAAATTTTCTAATCCGATAGATTCATCAAAATAGAGTATTTCACCGGAGTTTGGATCCATCAAATCTATGCCTAAGGGATGAACCAGCATGATCTGACCCTCTTCAGTAGCAGTAATGCAAGTTAAGCCCAAATCCCTGATTCCCTCATCAAGGTGATATTGCTGAAAGTCATTTCCATCAAACTTAAATAAACCGTTGTCAGCAGTTGAGAACCACATGTTGCCATTTGCATCTTCAGTAATGCTATATATGGTTCTCAATGCGATACTATCTAAAAATCCATCCTCATTTTTTATAGCGATTTGATCATAATTGATAAGCACACCGTTTCTCAATACGCTCATTCCCTTTCCATCAGTTCCAAACCAAATATCACCTTTAGTACAAACCAAAACTTTATATATAAAATTGGTGCCCAGTCCATTTTCTTGATTGTAATTAAAAGCCACAGGCAGAATGCCCGAAAATGGATCCACGGTACAGATAAACTCTGTAACCCCCCCAAGCGTGGCCAACCAAAGGCGTTCGTCCTTGCCATCAATGCTTAGTACACTACCATTCGTCAATCCTTCTTTTTCGGATAAACGTAACCACCTTCCGCTGGAAGGTTGTATACAAAATACACCATCACCAAAACTGCCGGCCCAGATATTTCCAAACCGATCTTCGTACAAACTCAACACATTAATTTTTTGTCCATTCAACCACATATTATATTTACCCTTATTGGCCATGTCGAACAATCCTTCTTCAGTTCCGATCCACAGCACATTATTCTTACCATGTATGATACTCTGAATAGCAGGGAGGTCGGTTTGTAATATTTCGAATTGACGCTGAGCTCTGTTGATAAATTTTGAATTGGAGGCAACCCAAATATTTCCTTCAAAGTCTTTATGAAGGTCGTAGATCTTGGTTCCTATTTGGTTCAGATTTGTTCCAATTTTTTCAGGCTTGGACCTCATAGACCCATCATGCGGATTTTCGTCGAATGACCATCTCAATAAGCCATTTTCTTCCGTTCCAATCCACAGTTCTTTATCGACAAATAGTTCCAGGTTAGAAACTACTCCTTCTATCCAATCGGAATTTAGTGTTTTAAACAAGGAGGTTGCGAAATCAAAGTAACATACTCCTTGGTCATACATGCCGATCCAACAGCCTTTATCCCCGTCGATAACTAATGCCTTGACTATTTCATCCGGTAATCCATCATCAGCAGTCAAGTTTATAATTTCTTTTTTGGCGCCCTTTTGACTACAAATACTAATACCCGCATCGGTTCCACACCACATTCGCCCTTGGGCATCTTGCTGCATTACATAGATTTCATTTCCCAACAGTCCATCTTCTTCGTCGATATTATACATTCTAGTTCCGTTCCAATAATAAAGACCTTCTCCGTAAGTAGAAAACCATAACCCTCCTTCACCGTCCTCCAAAAAAGAAATTATTGGACTTGCCGGCGTGCCTTCTTCAGGTTCCCAAGCGTTCAACTTTTCATTCTCCAAATGGTAAATAGAACCATCCTCATAACCTACCCATAGCAAATTGTTATGATCTCTAATAAGAGCAGAAACAACCGCACTTGACGTGTCCATTTTGTGATAGGTATGAAAGTGCTGACCATCAAAAAGAAACAATCCATCATCTGTGCCTATCCAAATTGGCCCGAGAGGATCTCCGTAGAGCAAATTGATTTTCTCAGATGCAGAAAGATTACTTCCCATTGAATAATGATGAAAGTAAGGAGATTGTGCAAATCCGGCTACGCAAATTACTAATGGAAGCAGTATGACCAGAATCCTTCTCATAGGTTTGATTTCTCAAGTGTCGAATTCACTTTTACTTGAATTTCTTCTGCAATTTTTTGATAGACTATTTTGGGAATACTGATGTTGTGCTCTTTCAATAATATACTAAAATCCGATTGAATAAAGATTTGCTGATCTTTGATTTGAACGTTACTTTTAATTATGCGCTCCTGTGAAACACCATGGATAACTAATTGACCCTTTGCCCTGATTTTATATTCACCATTTTTGTTATAATCCAGTTTCTCAATTATTTTACCGCTAAATGTGGCATAAGGAAATTCCAGAGTCTGGAGGTAGTTTTCATTAAAATGAGTTCGCTGTAAAGCACTGTTGAATCCTTCGAAACTTTTCATTTCGATCTTGAAGGCAAATGTGTTGTTTTCTGAATTGATAATACCAAGTAGCTTTTCAGATTGTGCTTCTATCAATTCCAAAGGTGCATCGGAAGTAAAATGTACGGAACTTAACGTTGACTTAAATATTTGTGCATTTAAATTGTCGCTACAACAAAAAGTGACTATTACAACGAAGAAAAAATGAAAGTTTATTCTACTTGATTTGTACATATTTGTTGCATTACAATGCCCGTTAAAATACCTAAAAGCTATTTCTATTACTCGCATTTTTAGCTCAACTGGCATAATAAAAGACTTAATGGTAAAAATTTAATGCTGAATAGAGAATTTGCTCTCGCTGGTTTGCATGTACCCAATTCTTGAGATGCTTGTTCAACCGGTAAAACTTCTCACTCAATATAATTCAATTTATTTTTCAATATTTCTGATAGATTTTGCAGCCGTAATTAACATTTATTTGCCATAAAAAATTGAACCATGCGGTTAAATATGTCCTATTCAGCTTGCATAATTATTCTATTTATACAAGGTACAGCATGCACAAAGATGAGTAATGAATTATCTCCTATTGCGGGAATTGAGAAAATCGTTACCCAGGATATTGCATGGAAAGTCACTTATTTTTGGGATAAAGATAAAGAAGAAACTAAAAAATTTCATGGCTACTCCTTTGTGTTTTCAGGTGATGGCAGCCTGGAAGCAATTATGAATGGAGTAATAGTCCGGTCAGGTACTTGGTCTTTTAACTCCAGTAGTTCTAAATTTACCATGCACTTAGGTATTTTATTGCCATTGGCTGAAATGAACGACGACTGGTTAATTAACGAAGCTACCCAAAATAAGATTAAACTTAAAGACGATAATACGGAGCACTTGGAAGAATTACATCTGGAAAAAATATGATATCCGGTATCTCCGATAAGAACAGGTCGGTTGTATGTGTATTGCTCCTCGAGTTTTAGGAGTTACATGATTTTGATCCCGACAAATTCAAAGAATTTTACCTAAATTCTCGGCTTTAATGAGCGTGGTGATAGTGTTCTTTAAGCAAATCCCTACCAAAGTCACCATCAAAATCTCTCCACACCGAATGGATATGATTGGCATTATTTTGAACATTGTCAAACTCGATCAGAAAGGTAGGCCCCTGAATGCGGTAGTAATGGCCCTTGCCTTTTTCTACCGGACCTGCCCAGGCAAAATGAATGGGATCCCAACCCGCAGCCTCCAGTTTGGCTCTTCGCACCGCGGCTAAATCTGCAGGCATCACAGTGATGTATTCCTCAATCAGTTCTTTTAATTTTTGCTTTCCATCAGATTTCAATTCGTGGTATGAAATACCCACTGGCTCTAAAGGTGAAACCCTGGATTTTTGCCCTGTGAAAATATCAGCAGGGGCTTGGTTTTTAAAAATGGCCTTTTTTCTTAGCTTTTCCGGAAGACTTTGCATTAAAATAAAGGCTAAATCTTCTTCTTTTCCGAGTACACGTTGGCCTTTATTTGGTCCTTGTCTGATTTCTGCAGGATTGGTACCCATAAATACAGGGGAAGTCGAAACATGTCCATTGACAATGGTAAAGTTTAAGGAAAGGTGGTGTCCTTCAAAACTCCAACTCCATTTTCCGGTATCGGCAGGTGTTCCATATACAACCAAATAATACAATTCCTGATCTCTACCTGGATTATTATTCTCTAAAATTCTCAATACTTCTTCAAGCGCCATGATTTGTTGGGTTTTTAACAATCCGCGGTCACTTAAACTGGATTTTAGCAAATTAAATACCAGGATATCCTGTTGGTCATCTAACTCCTTCAGTGATAAGCCCTTTCTAGGTACCGAGGCGGGCGGTAGAAAATCCCATACCGTGCGGTGCGGTTCATTGAATGAATACAAGCCTTTATCTTTTTGTAGATCGCTCAGGGACTGGATATAAGATTTTGCATGGTTGATTCATATTGGTCAAAATTTATTTTAAAAGGTACACATTTTTTAAGAGTGTACCCGGATAATGAGTGAAATATTTATACCTAAAAATTTAGATTATGCGTTTGGGAAGAAAAACGGTCTAATTCAGTTCAACCGGGTTGAAATAGAGTCAAGTTAAAACATAACTAAATACAAAAAGAGTTCGGATGGATGGTTAAACTATTGGATTGATCGGTTCTGGACGATCTTATTCCTGATCAGTGATTGTCTGTAATAATCTTCTTACCTGTAAATCGCCAAATCCATAGACTGGCTCTCTTTTCGAAAATTCTTTAAAAATCAGGGCAAAGTCTTTGGTGTCCAACTCACTCATTATGGCATGTAATGTTCGGATGGGTTTACCAGGATCCTTTCCGTAAGGAAAACGGTCGATATGCGCATTAATGGTCTGAATTAAGAATGGAAAATCAGGATACAGGTGCTTTGCAATACGCATCATTTCTTCAGTGTGATTGTTTTGATACATGGTCCAAAGGCTTCCCAAAGCATCAGAATCTTGAGCGGAAATCTTTTGTCGGTTATGAAAGGCTTCGAACAATTCGTCATCCTGCATACCGGAAAAACCATAATCTAGATCTGAGGTGGGTTGAATAAAAAACATGTTGGACTGCATGTGGTGCTGATTCAACCAATAGATGACAAACCAGAAATTAACCTGGCAAAATAAATCGTACTCAAACCATAAATTGATCTCCGCATGCGGGGGGATTCCTGCAATTTTTGCAAACTCATTGATTACCAGATCTTGATATGAACCTGACCTGGAGTCAGAATATTCGCGGTTGATGAATTCCGCTCTGATGGTAAACAATTCGGAAATTTCCCAACCAGCTACAGGGCCATCTACAAGGCATTCACGGACCACGATCACCGACCCTTCTATCTTGGCAGGAAATCGGTTTTTTAATGCATCTCCATTCAGAATATGGTATTGATATTGGCTTTTCAATTTTTCTATTTTCTGATTACTATATTAGTTTTGATAGGTTTGCAATGTTCGAAACTAACCAAATTGGAGCAATAACCCAATTTTATCAAGTAAACTAGGTAACAGGTCACTTTATTTATTAACCGTACCTCACCAACTTTTCGATATTTTTATTTTGGGTTGAACTAAGTATTGCTAAATTGCTATTCATTTTAAAACTGTCATTTTTTCTGTTACAAAAACGGAATAGAGGAACCAATCAATTACTTTCATGACGACCAATGCTCCCAAGAACCTGCAAGCTAACACCATTGATGAACTTATCGAGTCACTGGGGAAAATTGTATCCTGGGCAAAAGATAACAATAGCCGTTTAGGATATTTTCCTGCCTTATATCGGAGAGTTACTATCCGGGTAAAGGAGGGTATCGAAAATGGCTATTTTGATGACGGTCCCCGGATGGATAAATTGGATGTGGTATTTGGGAATAGATATTTAGAAGCCTTTGAACAATATCAACGTGGGGAACGACCTACAGAGGCTTGGAATATGGCTTTTGTATTAGCTGGCAAGTGGCAACCCATAGTTTTGCAACATTTATTATTAGGCATGAATGCACATATCGACTTGGATCTTGCAATATCTGCAGCGCAAACCACTGGCAATGTGGACATCAATGAGCTCAAAGCAGACTTTTTTAAAATTAATGATATCCTTATCTCAATGATTAAGGAAATCAAGGAAGATCTGGGCAAGATCTGGCCGATGTTAAAGGTCATTGATTTGTTTGTTGGAAGAGGGGGGAATTGGTTGGCAAAAACAGGTATGCTGGCTTCCAGAAAATTGGCCTGGGATGCAGCGGTGAATCTTTCAGAAAAGCCGGAGGGCGAAAGAAAAGAGACGCTTGAAAACATTGATCGCACCGTCTGTAAAGTTGGAGAGACCATTATGTTCCAAGGATATTTTATGGCATTCACATTACTATTGGTCCGGATCACAGAGGTGGGATCAATAAGAAGAATCATCAGCGTCTTGGAATAAACATTTATGAAGGGCAGGGGGATTTACCACTATTCAAGGGGATAAATTAATAACACAACAGATCATTGATACTTCATTCAGAATTAGTATACGCAGATCCGTATGAAAAGCACTGCAGCCCTATCAAGGGGTCATGACCCCTTGGATAGATTGTGTTTAGAAAGGAGATCAGAATGAGCAATATAATTTAGTGTGCTAACCTATAATAAGAATAGACTAGATGATACTGATTTTGAAATGATGACAATATCCGAACAGACCAATGACAACCATCAAGGCCAAAACTTGAAACCGTATTTGTCCCCTTTGAGGGGGCAGGGGGTGGAATAACAATAACAATAAAAATAGTAATAGCAATAGCAATGTCAATGAAAACCTACAAATGGATCCTTATATGTAAAATGAGATCCTGAACATTTGCAAGCAAATTTCAGGATGACATTCGGTTTTGGTTTTTGTTTGGGAAACAATAAGCAATGAACGAATAATTGAAATTGCCATTGAAATTGAGATTTCCGTTGAGGTCGAGTGGAGTAAATAGCAAAAGCAATGACAATGTCAATGAAAACCTACAAATGGATCCTTATATGTAAAATGAGATCCCGAACATTTGCAAGCAAATTTCGGGATGACATTCGTTTTTGGTTTTTGTTTAGGAAACAATGGGCAATGAACGAATAATTGAGATTTCCATTGAAATTGAGATTGCCATTGAGATCGAGTGGAGTAAATAGCAATAGTAATGAAAACCTACAAATAAATTCTATATACGGATTCTGATTTCGAAAAAGCCGATGATCATAGTGAAGATATAAACTTGAAACCGTATTTGTCCCCCTTGAGGGGGCAGGGGATGGAATAATAATATCAATATCAATAGCAATAGCAATGACAATGTCAATGAAAACCTACAAATGGATCGTTATATGTAAAATGAGATCCTGAACATTTGCAAGCAAATTTCGGGATGACATTCGGTTTTGGTTTTTGTTTGGGAAACAATAAGCAATGAACGAATAATTGAGATTTCCATTGAAATTGAGATTTCCGTTGAGGTCGAGTGGAGTAAATAGCAAAAGCAATGACAATGACAGTAGCAATGTCAATGAAAACCTACAAATGGATGGTTATCTCTAAAATGAGATCCCGAACATTTGCAAGCAAATTTCGGGATGACATTCGTTTTTTGTTTTTGTTTAGGAAACAATGGGCAATGAACGAATAATTGAGATTTCCATTGAAATTGAGATTGCCATTGAGATCGAGTGGAGTAAATAGCAATAGTAATGATGTTTCTGCTATTGGAGATCAGACAGAACAAAATGGTTAACTGGATCTATTCTACAATAGGGTTCTGGACCAAAACTCTTTCGGTTATGGCTTCAATATGATTTTCATCAGTGCCACAACAACCTCCAAATACCCGAAGTTCGGGTAATTTCTTGCGCAGATTATTATACCAGTTTGCCAATTCTGCTTGATCTCCGGCATCTAATTCTGTAGCTTCGTCGAGTTCTGCATGGCTTTTGCATGATGCATTCGCACGAATACCTGAAATTCTGTTTGTCCATGTTGATTCGGCTTCCAATTGATCTGCAAAATGGGAAGGATGAGCACAGTTTAGCATATAATATATCGGATATGCATTGGTTTTGTTGTCGATATATTCAATGACTTGTTTTAGGCTCTGACGGCTAGGTAGTCTGCCATCAGTTTCTACCGTAAAAGATAAAACTACCGGTAATCCATGTTTCAACGCGGACCTTACAATACCAATCCCTTCTTCAAGATAGTTAATGGTAAGGGCAGTAACTAAATCAACTCCTGATTCCTTAAACGTCTTGATCTGGTGATCGTGATATTCCGAGGCTTCTTGCTCGTTCATTTTGTCTTGAATAGTGTAACCATCGGACCGAGGACCGATACATCCACTAATCAGAATAGGCTTTACCTGAGACTGATAGGCCGATCTAATAGACTTGAGTTGTTGAATGGCAAGTTGATTAATTGATACCAGATCTTGATCCGAATAACCCAATTTATATCCCCAATCTGAATTTGCTCTCCAGGTCGCAGCCTCCAAGATAAAACCGGTTTTATACTTCCTGGCAATGTCCAGATAGTTATGATAATATTGCTGGATGATTTCTTGATATTTAGGTTTATCCAATAGGCAAAAAGAGGCAAAATGGGGTAAATCTATCCCATGTTTGAAAATTAAGGTGGTTTCTAGACCACCATCCGTTATAAAGGGAACTTTGGATATTATTTCTTTTAAATTTTTCATCGGGAAAATTATTTTTTACTTGTTAGAATATAATTAAAGTGAGTTTCATTTGATAATTCGAGTGGGTCGATTGGGCTCCAACGAGCTCAACCGTTATTTTGCTTAACAGTCCAACCCGAGATTTATGAATCAGTCCGGATGTTGGGTTTCATAACGCACAGGTCGGAATTCAAATTGGGATTTAATCTACTGATTTTGATACATCTCTGAAGGTTAACATTTTCCAGATTTTGCTTGAAGCTCCTAAATAGAATCCGGTTTCGTGTGTATAGGACTTAGGATTGCGAAAAGTTCCAAAAAGGATATCAAAGATTGGTAAATCAGAATAATTGTAGGCATGAATATCTTTTGCATGATGTATGGTATGACTTTCTGGTCGCTGAATGATGTAGCCTAACCAACTCGGAGTTTTGATATTGGCATGTTGGAACATTCCTAAGAAAGTAGTGATCAGCAAGACAAGGGTGATTGCCTGAGGTGAAAGCCCAACTATAAGAGCAAAACACAAACTACCCAGCATGGTCCAACCAATCATATCCATAGGGCTGAAGTAAAAAGTGCTGGGAATATCTATTCTTTCCACGCTATGATGCATTTGGTGAAATATTCGCCACAACAAATCTGAATGGTGCATTAAACGGTGCCACACATATACACCAAATTCATAAAGTAAGACACCCAAAACAGTGGCCGCAAAAGTGTTTAATCCGGAAAGATCAAATAATTGGAACTGGGCCAGGTATTCATCCCAGATTAAGGGTAAATACGTGGAAAGATAAAAGAAGAAGAAAAACATGGATATCCCGCGCAAATGCCAGAACCTGACTTTAGGAAGTTGGCGTCCGGGGAAGAGGGTTTCCCATAAATATAAAAATCCATAGAGACCAATAATGATCAGTGAAATGGGATCGAGTAAAATTTCTAGTGGAGAAGGCATAACAAGTTATTTTAAAAGTGATTGAATTTTGTTTTCAATTATATAGCTGTAAGTTTTTTCCTTACAATGTGAGGCGTGCTGTGAGGCAGGAAGTTTTAAAAGGATGTATATCCTGATTTTTTCCCTGGCCAGAAAAAGATTATCACGGCTACAAACCGATGATTTTCTAAATACCAGTATAATGACTATTTTCGAAGCAGGTTAAGAATGGTGGTCTTCTAATTGTTGGATATCCTAGGGAAAATAGATGCAATATTCTTGACCCGTGTGGGCACAGCGCGATTCGATTTTTTATTAAATTTAGATTATGTAGATTATGAGGATTAGGTTTTATTTCAGTGTACTCATCATCAGCTTATTGCATGTTCAATGCGGTGAGATTAAAGACGATAAACCAAATATCATTTTCTTACTTACTGATGATCAACGAGATAATACTTTCAGTGCTATGGGTCATCCATTTATTAAAACACCAAATACAGATAAGTTGATCAGAGCCGGAGTTCGGTTTGGAAATACGTACATTGCTGAACCTACTTGCAGTCCGAGTCGTATTTCTCTTTTTACAGGAATGCATGAAAGAGTTCACGGTGTCGGATTTTCATCTTCATATCAATTAACTGAGGAACAATGGGATCTAAGTTATCCCGAGTTGTTGCGCCAAAATGGATATTTTACCGGTTTTATTGGCAAGTTTGGAGTGGAGTATTATAGCTTTAAGGGAAATGCACCGGAGAAATTTGATTATTGGTGGGGTCACGATGGTTGGACCAAATTTTTCCCCAAAGATCATGAATCACCAAGCACTAAACCATATCACAAAGCAAAAGCCAGTATAATTACCTCAGTAATGGCTGAAGCAATTGAAGATTTTTTTGATCAGAGATCAGAAAAGAAACCGTTTTGTCTTTCCGTAAGTATAAATGTACCTCATGGAAGTCAAACTACAAGCATGTATGACCATTATGAAAATTGGCATAATATGTCCAGACAAGCGAATGAAAATCCACAATTGAAAGCACATCCCATCTACGGGGATTTATATCGCGACATGATGATACCGATACCATCTGAAACAGCGACAGATCCGTACATCTGGATGCCAAGATCTATAATGGATCATTCAAAGGGAAGAGATAAAACATACAGTTATAATTATGACTTACAAACCTGTCAAGAACATCACATCCGTTATTTTCAAACCATAACCGGGTTGGATAAGATGATTGGCGAGTTGATGGCTAGCCTTGAAGAAAGGGGTATAGCGGACAATACCGTAATTATTTTTGCCAGTGATCACGGATTATTGATGGGAGAATATGGGATGGGAGGAAAGGGATTACTTTATGATTTGGCTTCAAAAATCCCATGTTTCATTTACGATCCAAATCTTCCTAAACATCATCAGGGAAAAACGAAGAACGAACTGGTATCAAGTCTTGATCTGACTATGACCATTTTAGATTATGCTGGTGTGGAAGCGCCCGCAAACATGCAAGGTGAAAGTCTGATCCCTTTAGTCTATGGGCAATCCACAAATTGGAGGGAGGAATTGTTTTTGGAAAACTTATTTACTTTAAGGGATAATCCATTTTGCGAAGGACTCAGGAAAGGAGAATGGAAGTACATTAGAATGTTTGATGGCGTGACAAAATATACCGAAAAGGACTTGGATTTTTTGGGCAGGCAGCCGGATTTTGAGCAACTTTTTAATATACACGATGACCCTGCTGAGAAAGTCAACTTAATTGAAGAGTACACAGGGAGCGAGATGCTGGATCGATTTCGCCAAAAGTGTAGTGATCTGTCTGTTGAACTAAATCAAAGTAGAGAAAGATTTAAAAATGAAATCGGGTGCATGACCAGGTAATTCGGTTGAATAGATAGCTGTGATTATCAGAAACTAACTTTTCGGCAAAATTGTTATTTTTGGTATCATGGCCACAAAAAATGTAACTAAAAATAAGTTAAAACTCAGAAACGCAGCTAAATCTTCTTCAAACAGATTGCATGTCGTTCCTACTGAAAGTGGTTGGGCAGTGCGCAGGGAAGGAGCAACCAGGTCTTCAGCAGTATACGCTACAAAAAATGAAGCTCTTTCGGGTGCCTCATTGTTGAAAAGTAAGTCATCCATTGTGATTCATGATAGAGATGGAAGTATTGAATTGTGGTCAGGAACAAACTAAATGAGTTTTAACAGCAACGTATTCATAAATTGTCCATTTGACAATGATTATTTTCCCCTGCTTCGATCCATGCTTTTTTGTTTGATCTACCTGGATTTCAATCCTAAGATTTCAGAAACTTCAGATTCCGGGGCTAATCGATTATCCACCATTAAAAAGCTAATTACGCAATCCCGGTATTCGATCCACGATGTTTCCCGAGTCGAAGTGAATGACAATGGATTGCCAAGATTTAATATGCCGTTAGAGTGTGGAATTGATTTTGGAGCTAAAATGGTGGGAATACAAAAGCTGAAGAAAAAAACATTTTTGATCCTCGAGAAAGAAAGATTCAGATATCAGGAGTTTATGTCTGATATAGCGGGAAATGATATTAGGGCACACAATAACGATCCGGAGAAAGTTATAAAGTGTATCCGGGATTGGTTAAAACTAAATGCAGAGATCCAATTGGATTATCCCAAGAAGATATGGTTTATTTATAATGAATTTTTATTTGATTATTACAAATATGCAGATGAAAATCAATTTGACCCACATGATATGAACGCCATAACCTTTGCTGATTTAATCGAATTAATGGTGGCCTGGAATAAGGGCAGGCAAGAAAGAATTACTTCTTCTACCTCCAAATGAGATTAATAAACATGAGCTCTAACTTATATTTTCCATTTAACATCCAACTCCGGACGATAGGCACAGAGAGTACCCGTTTTGATCGATGTATTTAAGTGTTTAGCCAACTCGGGATGTGCTTTTTCAATTCTTTTGACGGTACTACGTATTCTCCAGGTGACTGCTGACCTGGCTTTTTCTACCGATGATCCTTTTTCACGAATTTTACCCGCCAACCCCAGAGCATTAGACAAGTGTTCTAAAAGCCTGTCATATTCCTCATTTAGTTTTGGAAGGCTGGATAAATCATTCATTTCTTCAGCGGAGCGAATTTCTTCCTGCAGTTCGTTTATTCTTTTTTGGTACTCCTGCTTGGCTTGTTGGTCGATAAGCTTGGAACCGATTGCCTCCAAAGTGGAGCCCATTAATTCATTACAGTGAATGTCCTGGTTGGGATTTGCTAAAAGGTTAGCAATATCCCGAAATCCTTTTGCATCTTTTAGCAAAACCGTTTTTCCTTTAAATTTGATCTCCCACATTTCCCCTTTGCGGATAAAGCTGGGATTTTCTAATTTTGGCAATGGATGGTATATTTCAGCATAACTAAAATGAGAAGAATCACTAATGTGTTTCCAAAAGGGCTTGAGAAATGTTTTGTTTTGATATGGATTAACATTTATATGCCAGGACAATGCTTCCTGTTCCAGTTGTTCTTTACCGGTAGCGATCTTCTTTTTGAATGACCGTAAAAATTCCTGCCAATTTTTTAACATGAGGTCGGATTGATTCAGATGATAGTGTGCTGCAGCAAGGTAAACCGGGAAATCAAGCCAGGCAGAGTGCAATTCAACTTTCTTCCCTAATTCGATTGACTTTTCAAATTGGCCGCATTCGAAGTAGAAGTTGGAACCATAAGCAAAATATATGCTCTTGTGAAAGGGATTGAGATCGATTGCTTTGTGATATAGTTTTATTGATTCCTCAGGATACCCCAAATACATTAATGAGAATGCGACCTGGATCAAATTTCCGGCATCACTTGGATTCATCCGCAGGGATTTTCTTAAACAATGCTCTGCCTTTTCAAATTCAGATGCAAAAAGATAAGTTCTTCCTAAAACACTCAGTGAAATGTAGTCATTTTCATCCAGTTCCAAAGCCTTTAATGCATACTTGTGAGCACCTTTCTTGCTAACATCCCATCGATCCCATAATTGACAACTCCATTCATTGTAATAGGATAGGGATATTCCGGTGTATGCTCTGGCATAGTTGGGATCAATCTTTAAAGCAGACTCAAAATACCTCCTGGCGATCAGATCTTGTTCGGGAGAACCTTTTTTTAATGCTGCCATTCCTATCAACCAATTTTCATATGCTGCCAATTCTACACGGTCTTTTTTGTACGAATAGGAGAGTAAATCATAATCGATTTGTTGTTGCAAAGCGCTGACTATTTGTTGGATGATCTGATCCTGAGTCGAAAAAATCGAATCCAAAGATTCTTCATAATTTGCAGCGAACACCACCTTACGATCTTTATAGCGGATCAGCTGGATCCCGATTCGAATGATGTCGTCCATGGTTCTCAAGCTCCCCTTGACCAAGTAGTCTGCACCTAATTTGGCAATGGCTTCGTCATCTGACAAGTCGTTGATATGTTGGGTGGAATACTGTGAAATAACAGATAAACCCAGAAATTTGGAAAAATTAATGATCAAGTCTTCCGTCAAGGCCATTGGAATTGGACTTAATTCTTCCCTATTCGACAACATACGAAAGGGTAAAACAGCAACCGTTATTTCGTTATTTAAATTGTTTTGTGTAACCACCTGGTCAATTGTTCATGCAATTATTTTTCAACTAATCTACCGAATTGATAAGCGAAAGAACATTTTTTATTATTAGGGTAGTGGTGAAATCATTTACAAATCAAGGTCTGGTACAACCCCACCTAATTGATCCGACTCATAAGCTGCTTCGAGCACGGCCATCGTTTGAATCGCATCCTTCACGTCGTTAATATACACCAGGTTTGGATTGGCTATTTTCTGCATCAATCCCAGCATGGGTCCGGAAAATGCGTCTGGAAACCAAGTACCATTTATCGAAACCTCCCTCCAATCCTTACCTTCTTTCAAAGAGACATATTCAAACTTATCAGGCTTTCCCTTAGGGTAATCAAGATACACTCCGATTTTTACCTTAATGGCTCCTTGAGTACCTTCAAATTTAATAAAAGATTCCTGATGTTTGATGCCAAACTCATGACCATGGTTGGTAAAAATGCAGGCTCTTTTCATTTTACCATAGTCTAAAATGAGTGCAGATCGTGATGATGACAATCCTTTCATTTTAGGATGCTGTATACTGCTGGCATAAACTCGATCGGGATTTCCGAAGAAATATCGAATCAGATCAATATAGTGTATTCCGAAATACAGCATCTCCATTCTTTCGGCTTTATATAAAAAATCCCATAAATGCCAGGGAGTAAAAACACAATTTCTAAACTCAATTTCATGCAATTGCCCAATCAACCCTTTATCTATTAGCTCTTTGGCTTTTTGTATGTAGGGTGCATGCCTGAGTTGGAAATTAATACCGGCTATTAATTTGTTTGCATTACAAATTTTTAAGATCTTTTTAGCTTGTTCCAGGTTTTCACCCATCGGCTTTTGAATCAAAATTCCCGACCCTGGCGGTATAAATGGCAATATTTTTAATATTTCAGATGCCGGCACAGCCAGGTCATATACACCGCCGATAGATTTTGTATGAGCGATCAGTTCTTCAAGTGAGGAACAGACCGTTTTAATTTGAAATTGCTGGGCCAGTTGAGATGCCTGGGTACCGATTAGGTCGTATACCGCATTGATTTCCAGTCCTGCTTTTTGGTAAGCGGGAAGGTGGGCATCACGGACAATCCCTCCACAGCCGATTATGGAAATGGGCTTAATGATATTATTCATATACGGTAAATTTGTCTTTCATTAATCAATACTTCTTTAAGTCAGAACTCGAACCCGGCTCTTGGGGAGTCTGATATCTTCCTTCCCACACCTTTGCCGGAAACTTAAAATAACCTTTTAAATGAGGAATATACTCCAGGAATAAAGCTTCATGTCCCAGATAAATGTGGTTAAATAATACCAAATGTTGATGAATTTGACCCATATCTCCTACATGAGGAACGACCGGCACATTATACTTTTTAGACAACAGACTTATGGTGATGAATTCCGATATTCCTCCTACCCGTACGGCATCAACCTGATTGTACCCCATTGAGCCGGATTGCAAATAATTTTTAAACAAAATCCGATTGGGAACATGTTCTCCCATCGCCAATTTTACGGGATGGATTTTCTGAGCCAACATCTGATGTGCGATGACATCATCAGGGTGTGTGGGTTCCTCGATCCAAAGGGGATTCATTTTGGTTAATTTTTTACAAATTGAAATAGCGGTCGGTAAGTTCCACTGCTGGTTGGCATCCAACATGATCATCACATTTTCACCTGCTGTATCGCGAATCAATTGGGCTCGCCGGATATCCCGTTCTGGATTTTTAGAACCCACCTTTAGCTTGAGAGCAGCAAATCCCTGATCAACGGATTCCTTGGTTTTTTCAATAATTATCTGGTCCTCATAATGAAACCATCCAACGGATGTATCATAACCTTCATAGCCCCTCTCCAAAATACCCATTCGCGAAGGGATCGATTTATGAACTTCATTTAGCAAATCCAGGGCTTCTGATTGGTTCATTATTTCCTCCAGATAAGTAAGGTCCAGTGTAGCCACCAAATCCGCTGGACTTAATTCAACCAATAATTTCCATAAGGGTACCTCACGAGATTTTGCCCATAAATCGAAACAGGCATTGGTAATGGATGCTAACGCGAGATGAACAACTCCTTTATGAGGTCCTAGCCAGCGTAATTGAGGTTCATCCGCCATTTTTCTAAACCAGGATCCAAAGCTATGCATGACTTGTTCAATATCTTTACCCACCAAGTCTGAGGCCAGATATTGTACTGCCTTACACACCAGATCATTACCCTTGCCCAGGGTAAATGCCAAGCCAATACCTTGTAAATTGGTATTGGTATTCAATATGCATACCGTATAGGCATATTCAGAATTTGAATGTATCGCATCAGTGCCGGCACCCGCTGGTAACGGGAATCGGACATCACTAGTGGAACAAGTATAAAATAACTACCCATAAAGAAACGTTTACTATTACAACAAAAACAAATAATCATGAGAGGGAAATCTTCTGCCCTCCCATTAACAGTAAATTCACGACTTCGTTCTATCATTGAAAGTCAAGTCAATAAAGTAACCATTTCATCACAATTCAAAACACGTCTTGCAATTATACGTGACGGTATTAATGGTAAGAGTATTCTTCGTACGGCAAAGGATTTAAACACTACACGTAAAACAGTAAAGACATGGCGTACTAGATGGAACGAATCAATAAATGATTTAATTGAAGCTAGTCAGCAATAATTCAGTGAATGGAAAAAAAGACTATGAGATCGTAAATTTAATTTTGGAAGTGCTATCAGACCGGTACAGACCTGGTACACCCAAGCGTATAACGATTGATCAAGAGGAACAAATCAGAGCATTGGCATGTACCAGACCATCAGAACATAATATACCAATGACAAATTGGACACATGCGATGCTGGCCCATGTAGCCATGATTGAAGGCATTGTAGATACTATATCCAGCAGGTATGTGGGAGTCATTTTAAAAAAAATGAAATAAAACCCCACAAGACTAAATACTGGATGTTTCCTAAGATAGAATGTTGGAAAACATTTAAGTTGAGAGTTACGATGATATGTATGTTAATTATCACCCATATACGCATGGAAAATCATGGATCGCATTTATTCAGTGTGGATGAAAAGACAGGTATTCAGGCCAAAGAAAGAAGACAGACAAAGCCATCAAATCCTCAACAGATGCGCAGGATAGAATTTGAATACACCAGACATGGCACCACCAGTTTAACAGGAGCTGTAAATGTAGCTACCGGAAAAATGGAGTGTTATCAAATTCAACCTACGAGAAAAGAGGAAGATTTTGTCAACTTCATTGATAAGCTTTGTGGACAAGTACCCAGAGCAGATAAGATCACCATCTTATTAGATCAGTTGAATACACATAAATCAGAATCATTGGTCAGATGGATAGCCAATCAAATAGATTATCAAGGTGATCTAGGCACAAAAGCTTACAAAGGTATACTCAAAAGTCAACAAAGTAGAATGGAGTTTTTAGAAAATAAAGATCATAGAATCAGGATTGTCTATACTCCAAAACACTGTTCTTGGATTAATCCAATAGAAAACTGGTTTAGTAAATTACAAAGACATCGATTAAGAAACGCCAGTTATAAATCGGTGAAAGAATTAGAAAAATCTATAAAAGAATATATTCAATTTGCTAATAGGTGGTTTGCTAAACCTTACGTATGGAAATTTATAGGATTTTCTAAAAATTATCCAATACAATACTAGTGGGTATATATTTCGTTCCTGTTCCACTAGTAAAAAGGTTGGAGATTGAAACAGTAGACATATCACTTGTTAAGTTTAAATCTAGGAACTCAAATCAATTTATACCAATTGGACAAAATAAGAAATAATGTTATGATGAGTAACTGAATAAATATAGCTTATATCAATAAACTTAGTTTGTAAAACGGTTAAATTCTGGTATTAATCAAGGTTAGAATAAGTAAAGTTAGGTATAACTAGTTCAAAATTCGATTCTATATCCGATTCCGGGTATTATACCCGTGTGGAAATCATCTTCAATACTTTGGGTATGATTATTATAATACCTAAATGCGACATTGTGGTGATTAGTAAGATTGAGAATTTCTATCCCCAACTCATGAGTAACCCGGGGTTTGTTGATCCGGTACCGTACTTGTAAATCCATTTTATAATAATCTGGAAATCTAGATACATAAGCATGTTCTAAATTCCGTATTTCTGATTGATTTCTGATGGACGCATCCAAGTCTATCGGTATAAATCGGCGATTTCCTCCATAAGTTGTTCGTAGATTTAACCCCAGCATATTTTGTTTCCTTTTACCCATCTTAATCTCTTTACCAATCAGAAAGTTAATTCCAAAATTGCTGTTATATGGAGAATTTCTTTTTTCCTGATCCTGAGCTGTATAAGAGGCTGAGTAAATTGATGTGGTGAAGAGCAAGTAAAATCCACGATCAAAAAACCTTTGTAAGGTAAGTTCCAATCCATAATTGGTGCCTGTTCCCTGATTTGCCAAAGAATCTATGGGATAATTTTCCTCTGGGAGCAGGGTTGAAAACAAATTGCCCGAATCAGTTGATACCGGTACCTGATAGAGCCTTTGATAATACGCTTCAATTTTTGCGTACCAGAGAGCACCAAATCCATGATCGTAACTAACTACATAATGCCTGGCTTTAGTAAGATCCAGATTCTTATTGGGTTGTACGGTTCGATTATTGATAACTACATTTGCGAAGTAGTACCCCAGGGACTCTATCCGGCTGTGCATTCCAAAACCAACGCCTATTGATTGGTGTGTAGTGAATTGCCATTTGAGGGCGACCCTTGGTTCTACTTCGGACTTTTTGCTTAGATCAAAATATAGAGCATGAATGCCGGAAATCAGAGAAATACTTT
The DNA here is from genome assembly GCA_965223405.1 of Saprospiraceae bacterium. Lineage (GTDB taxonomy): Bacteria > Bacteroidota > Bacteroidia > Chitinophagales > Saprospiraceae > CBDCWO01. The sequence continues at coordinate 6,552,151 of CBDCWO010000006.1, read as the reverse complement.
CGGTCATTTTGTATTTCCAGTTTACATAGGATTGAATTATCGATGAGTTGCCTTGTTCTTTAAATTTGGCAATAGTTTCGATGGGTTTATCGTCAGGGATCAGAAATTGATGTTCCTCCAGATTGTAGGCAAGCTTGGAATAAATAGCTCCGGATTCGAATACGTGGTTGGCATTAATTTTAACACGAAGTTTGGACCCAACCCTTAAGTAGCTTTTGACTTTCTTCTCATTATTTTGAAAATTATTTGCGGGATCACTATAGGAATCCTCACGTTGCAAGCGTGTCCCTGAGGTTGAAATGAATGTTTTTAAGTATCCTTTGTTTTTGATTCTCATCAGATGATTAACGCCGATTGCACCCATGTCGCTTTGAAACAAGGACCTGCGGGTACCATCAGCAGGTTTGAATTGGTTTTCACTCAATCCGCCAATTCCGTGGATACTGAATATCCCGAATTTCTGAGTAGGGAGGAAAACCTTGAAAGAGATATCCTGATAATTAGTAAAATCATCTTTACTTACGATTTGAATTCCCAAAGTATTAAAAAGTCCCAAGGTAGAATAACGGTAATTTATGTTATAAGAGGCTCTTCTCTGTTTGGTGAGTGGTCCTTCTAGACCTGCTTCTAGTCCCAGTACGCTGGCTTGGAAGGCAAATTCTTTATTTTCATTGTTGCCATTCCTCAGCTTTATATCGAATACTCCGGATAGAGCATTACCAAATTCCGCAGGGAAAGCTCCGGTATAAAAATCGGACTTGGTAAGCGTGTTGGTACTGAGTATGCTGATCCCGCCGGCAGAAGCACCTTCCGATGAAAAGTGGTTTGGACTGGGAATTTCTATTCCTTCCAACCGCCATAAAAGTCCTGATGGCGAATTCCCGCGAATGATAATGGCGTTTTGATCATCACCACCATTACTTACTACACCGGCGTATGCAGTCATTAGTCTGGAAGGATCTCCAATCCCGGCAGCAAACCTTTTGGTTTCTTCTACTGAAAATGATCTGGAACTGACCAGCGCCATATCATTGACAGGTTGTGATTTATTTCCGGATTCTGTGGTAATAGTAACCATCTGCATTTGCACCACGCTTTCGGACATCGAAACTTCAAGCACTGATTCCTTTCCTGAGATAACTAACAAGTTTCGAATGATTTTATCTTCGTACCCCAAATACGAAAAGCCTAAGGATTGTCTGCCGATAGGTACCTGGGTAATTTTAAATTCACCTCTTACATCGGTAACTGTTCCCAATTGAGGTTTCGAACTTAAGATGACAATGTGCACCCCGGTCAAGGGACTTTGCGTATCCTCATCCAATACGGTTCCCCGAATGGTCTGGTATAAATTGTCAGATATTTGGCAAAATGAAGAGGCAATAGGTACAATCAGAAATATCAAAAGGTATAAAAACTTCATGTCCAAACTTGGTTTCGGAGTAAAAGAACAAAGTTTTGTCTATTGTTTCATCTATTGTCAGATTTTAATCTAATGGAGCTCTAATTTCCACTAATATAAAACTTGCCAGACCAACTTTCTAACCCATACTTAAAATTTTGTGGTATAATGCCTACAATCCATGATAGATTTCAGGTTTTCAATAATTCCCAACAAGTGGCTCTGAGATGCAAAGAATAATGGTCAAACCAAAGGGGCTATGATAGCCGGTGTTTCGTCTCCATTGGCGGAATACTAAAGTTTTATGATCATGGAGAATTGATATTTTGAAGATTTATTAACTTGGCAATATTTGATGGTTGCCAAAATTAATATCCTATGGCATGGATTAGCCCTCCAATGTACTATGGCCTAATCACGCGATTGGTGCGCAAATGCGATGAAATTTCAAATGGAAAACTAAATCGTAAAAAGGATTATCTTCTTTTCGGTGAAGGAAGTGGAGTGGATGAGCCCTATTCATTGCGAAAAATAATGCGGGCAGAATTAGAAAAGAGGAATTATTCATTTAAAGGACACCACTACGATTATGAAAAAAGTCAGTACAAGTTAAGCCTCCAACCTTTGAGAAAAGCAAAGAATAATTATAACCAAAGAAAGACTCAGATCTTTGTTTCGGATCAACTGATTTCAGCTTGCTTATTCTTTCTCGAACTGGAAGATCGCGAAGATTTTATTCTCAAAGGAGAAGAAATTCCTGATAAAATTGATTTAACCACCTCGAGTAAACCTTCAGCCGGAGGTAGACGTGATTTTGGTATTATCGGTGACTATGCAATGTATACCTATAACGGAACCCGGGATAAAATCATCGTCGCCCACCTTAAAGTATTTCAGGAGAATTCACAATTGAGAATTATTTTAAATAATCGACACGATGTTGGATTTCAGTATTCCGGTTATATTGATAAGGATTTATTTCTAATGCATACCTTGATATTATCACTGACAACAGCCACGCATCATAAAAAGATTCATGCTTACCTCCATTGGGCTGCTCCAGCGGAACCGAAACCTGAAGTGCTTCTGGGATATTTTTTATCTACGAATGAAAATTATGAGATAATTTCCGGTCCAGCTCTTTTATATCGTCAGGATCCCGCGCACTTACAATTAGGTATTTTAGAAGAGTCCTCTGTCAATTCGGCAATCCGGGCCTTTATTACAACTGAAAGTCTGCAGACCATCCCAAAATATATCCATTCTTTTGAAAGTTTGGAGAAACTTTACAAGGTCTGAATGAAAATTTTCCTTTTTTCCATGATCTGGTCCAAGTTATTCTCATCGGGCATACTCTAAACCCTTAGATAAGGCTCCGACTCAAAAAATCTATCCAGGATCTTCGACTACTGGATTCATGAATCCATGGTCCTTCATTATCAAAACTAGTATTGTTTTTTCATCATTCAACTCCCAAATCTATCCCTATTTTACCAATACTTTCTTTTGGTAAACCATATCAATTTTTGGTAAACCTCACCCTATATAGTTCGAAGGGATATTATTGTAAGGATAAAATTCAATAAAAATCTCAGTCTATGAATAAAATGGATCTGGAATTAATTGGGCATTTGATTGAGCAAGAAACAAACCTCAATTCGGACCTGTATGGAGAAAAAGTCGTCGGTAGTACAACTAAAGATCATACTAGAGTCCATGGTATTTTCAAAATAATATGCAGAATGGATCAAAGTGATCTTATATTGGAGATAAACCTTCTTCGCACCGCCGATTGGACGAAAATCTTACTGCCTGATATCCATGCCTCATTATCCCTTCTTGGTCCGGTTGAATTTATTGAGGATTCCAAAACAAAGGCAGTGCATTTTGACCTTTGGGTAAGAAAACGAATTTGGGCTGATTCGGAGCGTGAATTTATTTTGAAAACAATCCGGACATTAAAAATGACTCAGAAAGTAGCATTGAAGCTGCAACAACAGATTCCTATAAATGAGGGAAATTCTTTAGAACAAATATATTCAAAAGTAAGATCCATCGAAATTATAAGACCGTTTCATGATTTTGCAGTTGAATATTTTTCACCATTACAGATCATGGAATGGGCAAAGGAGTATATTGATTATTTGCTTTCTGGGAACTCAGTTATTATTTCAGCCGGTGGAATACTTACCCATAGACTGATCCTGAAAGCAATTGCCACGATCTGTCATAAAAGGAATCTGACAGTAGGCCTTCTGTCTGCACTATCAGATCCTACTGAACTTGCTTCCATTCCCATGCCGAATATTTTAGTAATTCCGGAGGCCATGTCGAAGGATGGTAAGGTGATTAAGGTTTTTACGGATATTTCTCAAGAAATAGAAAGACCTTTTATCATACTTCGATCCCCAGTTTACGACCAGTCGCCAGAGGATTATCAGGCCAAATATTTTTCAAAACCCAAATCTATAGTTCAATCCGCTCTCGTATTCGCAGCCATAGAATGGCATGGCGATAAAGCGGGTGGGTTATCTATAAATACAAGAAAGAGGCTTCAAGATCAAATTGTTGCCGATCTGGATCGATTTGGCCCTGTTGAAGAAAATACAATAGCCTCCCTGGTAAAGTTCAACTTATCGAATGATGGAATGATTCAGACCTCAAACCTTGAGATGTTATTTAAACTTTCTAACCAATAAAAATAATAATTATGATTGTAGAAGCAAAACGCATGCAGGTGCGAAAAGCCGTGCAAAATGACCTGATTGCACTTCCAAATCCAGGAGCAGTTCATCCCTGGTATTATGTCGAAAAAAAGAGAGCTCAAGAGGTCATCTATTCGATTCTTGATCGTGATGTAATCCACTTGAGTGGCGGTACAGGAAGTGGTAAGACAGAAGGAATTGAAGTTATTGTTAAAAATTGGGCCGTAGTCTGCCGGTGTCTGGGAATCCGGGAAAGTAGGTCGAAGTGCTATCTATTTCCAATTATTTTGTCAAATCTCCAAGGACCTGATGAACTTTATCGCAGAAGGTCCATCAATGAGCAAGGTACCTATGATGAAATTCAACCAGCTCTAGAGACTTATAAAAAGGCCATTGAGTTGTCCCAGGAAAAAAATCAAAGAGTGATCATATGGTTTCCGGAAATCGGGAGGACATTGCCTTCTATTCAAAATGGAATAATCGCATTCATTCAGGAGAAGATCAGAGATGATCATGGAAATATTTTGGGAAATGGATCAAAGATCACGGTGATTGCTGATTCAAACTATCAGGCCCAAGATGATCATGGAAATTACGTGGGACTTACCCCCATGGATGGTGCGCTATCAGGGAGATTCACATCCAATATTCATTGGGATTATTATTCGTCAAGGCAAGAATTTGATATTCTATGTCAGGTGATGGGTGCCAGCAATTCTGAGACCGAGTTTATTGTCAAAGTGCTCTTGGATTTCGCTCATAAGGTGCGGAAGAAAAAATTAGCTGGCGAGCTTGCTAGCTTGCCTTTTCCAAATTTTCGGCATTACTTTTCTTTTATCCGAAAAGTGGAAAATAAACGATTCGAGTTAGATCAAATTTTTAAGCTTGTATTTTATGGAACAGCAAATTATGAAGATCAGAAGAGTGCCGGAGTATTGCTAAATATGACATTGCACAGAGGTGAAGAAAAGTATTATTTCAGAAATTCAATCGCGTAGATTATGTATTTTAAACAAAAATTTAAACCAGACTGGAATGGCATAGGATTGCAAGAAGCATATAGATGGTCCACGCCATATTACCTCCAATATCCTGCCAATCAGAAGTTTTTTTCATTTGTATATAATCAAATGCATAAAGCTGCGAAAATGGTAGATCCGGATTTTACCGAGCTAAAGGCAAAACCTCAAATAGTATTTGCTTTCATACCGAATATTCCTCATGCTTTTCGGGCACCGGCCAACATTGGACTTTCTATTTTTACCGCAGCGGATGCACATCGATCCATACGGCTCTCGAGCTTTCTGCCTCAATTGGTTTTAACTGCGACCGATCTTCAAAAAACTATCCTGAATTTCAGTAACCAATTCATCGATACATTTCTCCTATACCAATTTTTGCTGAAAAATAAGGAAATCGCAGATGACTTGAACTTCTATCGATTTATTTCTGCGTCAACTGTGGATCCGAAAAAAGTGGTTACAGTTCATAAACTTATGGAAATAGCCTTGCATTATTGCGACATTTATCCATTTGAAAAAATGAAAATTTCCCGACGGAAAAGGTCTGTATTTTCGGTAATGGCTGATCAAAGGCAAAAATATCTTACGGCCCTGGAAGGAAAAGAATCTCTGGAAGATTATATGGAAATTGGAGTAATCTGGTTGGAAGAGTTGAAAGGCCTTTATCAGGAATCAAAACAACTTGTTCAATTAAGGGATGGTAAGGAAAGGGAAATTAAATTAATTGAAAAACATGAAGACAATGAGGACATGGAAGACTTTGTTGAGGTTTTATCCCATTGTATTGAAGACAAAAGTGTATCGGTGCAACAGGATTTTCCTTTTGCTGTTAATCCTGAAGAAGATGGAGATCTTCCTATGTTGGGAAGCACCCAAAGTGATGCGTATGATGTGGCAAAATCGTTGATTAATCAAAACGAAGCCAAGGATTTGATTGATGCTCTGTTGGATGCGACAGAAGGCAGGGAAAAATCCAAATTCGATCCTGCTCAACTGAATCCCTTTGCACCGACAAAATATGAAGGGGAAATGCTCTCTGGAGGAGAGGAGATCCAATTGACCATAAATGGAAATGAGCTTAGAGGGGTAACGTTTGATCACCTCCTTCCTATATCAAAAGATATGGCAGATATCTACCAATTGATCGAGTCAAGCAAACCTCTGGAAAGGAAGCTTAAGAAATTAATTTTTAAAGGCTCCTCAAGGATTAGTAAAAAGTACTTGACACGTTCAGGACCTGGACTTGATTCCGGTAAGATGGTACTGTACCAAATTTCAGATTACATTTTTCAACGCTCAAAATCGATACTGTACCCTTCAACCACCAAGCCACTTGTAACCATTATTGTGGATGCAAGCGGATCCATGAGAATTGCCATTGAGTTGGTAAAAATCATCCTGGTGGCGTTTTTAAATACCCTAAAATTATTAAAAACCGATCTATTGGTAGCCACATATGGCAACGACGGGAAGAGTAGAATCGATTACCTGTACAACGAAGGAGTAACTTCTAAAAATAAGGATGAGGCCATTTCACGTCTTGTAAATGCTACTACATACGGAGGGCAGGAAGATAGTTTAGCACTGACCAGTATATTGCTAAATGCCAGAAGGAGATACGGAAAAAGTAAAAAGAACTATATATTATTTCTTACGGACGAAGGATTTTGCAAATCGTTTCCACAAATGACTGGAGATGCCACGATCGAAGTAATCGAGACATTAAAAGAATGTAGAAAATCCTGGTTTGATTCTTGTCATATCACGTTATTCTCATTTAGCTCTCCTAATCATTCCAGATTAGAGCAAGTGGTTGATAATCAGGTGTATCTTCCCAAGGATGATTCAGATGACAGTATTTTGCAAACCGCCGATAAACTGGGTACCTATGTGTTGGATTTATTATTGAATCAAAAAACCCCTTAATATGTATTATTATTCAGAGTATCAGATCGGTCTTCTGCCTGAAGAAAGAGCATGGGCATTAAAACCGCTGATCAATAAATTGGATAAAGTAGATCGTCTGGTAGAATTACTATGTAGAGGTCATTTTTCTACTTACAACATGAAAATGCTTCAAAACCTATTGCGAGAGAAAATCAAAATTCAGGGAGGAATTGTATCTGAAACCGTATCACTGGATCAGCCGGTAGATTTAAAACTTGTTTTGGATATGGTCGACACTGGACTGATTTTGGACATTCAGTCCGTGGATCGATTTCCAGTTTATCATCTATTCTTTTATAGGGATCAGGACATAGTAGTTCAGGACCATCACATAAGTCCACGTTTCAAGTTGTTTAATGAGCACTATGTTAAATATAAACATTTGGGCCAGGAGCACCTGGCATATCGGGTAAGTCATTTAAGAGAAGTCGCTGCAAATTACCTGAACTCCGCGAAAGTGGTAAATACTTCATTGACTGTCGATCAGCTATTGTGTAATGCCGGAAGTATATTGAAGTATTTTACGCACGAAGATCATATTCTTTTGGAAAGAATAAATGCCATTGGTAAAGAGCCGCTCATCCCAAATACCGTCAAGCTTATAAAAGTGCTTTACGGGATACTGTTTAAGTTTTGGGAGGACCTCAATTATGACCAGGATTTGGATTCATTTTTTCAAACCGCTGATTTTGAATGGAATGTTTATGAAATCATCACCAAAGTATTCTCTGTCAGTGAGCACAAAAGATTACAATTACACATGCAAGCCAATACCATATTTCGAAAATTCTTATCCAATATTGAACATGCGTTGGAATATAATCTAAATTCAAACCTTAAGACACCATCCATCAAGTTGAAGGAGGCCCTGATGGCACATCACAATAGGATAGGGTGGTTTTGTGAATCTATTGAACCGAATGAATTCCAAGGGTGGCGAAATAATGAGAGATTGGCGCTGGAAAAAGAAGCTTGTGATTTATATGATTACCTTCTGCAATTCTAGTGCTTGGTTAAGCTTAAATTGACGGATGTATTTAGGCGTATTTTAAGCCTGTACTAGGTTGGAGAACCACTCACATGCTATGCATATCTAGTGAAATTATATTTACCTATGGTTTTGCTGTTGACTTTTCGGAGTGCACTTACTGGTTAAAGTGAATAAATAACCCACTCTTGCATTCCCAGCGTTTTTTTTATTTCTCTCCCACACTTTATAATATGCTAATTATCAGGTAGATAATAAAAAGTCGAACGAATAGTCGATAAAATCGAACCAATTACTTGGTGGAAAAAAAGTACGACTTTTTTATTCGGTCGATTAGTAGGGATGAGTGATTGCATCTTTACCCCATCAAAAATACTTCAATAATAAATCGCAAAATAATTATCATGAAAAAATTAGCATTACTTGGAATGATGACTTTAATGGCTCTGGGAATATTAGCCCAAGATATTACTCAAACTGTAAAAGGAAAGATTGTGGATGCCGATTCAAAAATACCTTTAATCGGGGCAACCATTGTCTGGATGGGCACTAATCCTATAGTAGGAACTACATCTGATGAGAATGGAAATTACAAATTGGAAAAAATTAATTTAGGCAGGCAAAATTTTGAAATATCCTATCTTGGATATGAGCCAGTTTACTTTACTGAAATATTGGTCGGATCCGGACGAGAAGTCGTATTGAATGTTGAGATGAAAGAAGCTGTAGCCAGTTTGGAAGAAGTGACTGTTTATGCATATAAAGATAAAAGTGAGGCTATCAATCCTATGGCCACGGTAAGTGCAAACCAAATTACCGTAGAATCTACTTCCCGAATTGCAGCCGGAATAAATGATCCTGGTAGAACGGCTCAATCTTTTGCCGGTGTATCCTCAGCAGATGATGAAAATAATGAGTTGGTCATTAGAGGTAATTCTCCACGCGGTATGTTGTGGAGGATGGAGGGAATAGAGATACCCAATCCGAACCACTTTAACAATGGAGAGGGGAGCTCCGGAGGTGGAGTAAGTGCCCTGAGTACTCAGGTTTTAGCCAATTCAGACTTCTTTACCGGTGCCTTTCCGGCGGAATATGGAAGTGCCTTATCAGGTGTATTTGATTTAAGATTGCGAAGAGGAAATTACGAAAAAAGCGAATATGCATTCCAGGCAGGAGTGCTGGGAATTCAAGCAGCACTTGAAGGCCCCTTGAAAAAAGGATCCGAAGCATCGTATCTGTTGAACTATAGGTATTCGACGTTAAAGTTATTGAGTTTTGCCGGTATCGATATTAGTGGAGGCGACATCGCTCCGGGATGGCAGGATTTGTCCTATAAAGTTTATTTGCCAACCAAAAAGGCCGGGAACTTCTCTCTATGGGGACTGGGTGGAAACAGTTCGGCAGGATCTATTGCTGTAAAGGATACCTCACAATGGATGTATCGCGGAGATGCTTTTGAAGATACGGAAGATCATAAACTGGCAATTGCCGGTGTTACTCATAATTACCTGTTGAAAAATATGAAAACCTATTTCCAAACAGCAGCTGCTTACTCACATACCACCACTAATCGTACCGTTGATTCATTAAATGATCAATATATATCAGCGATAATCAACCGAGAAGGAATCTCATACAATACCTTAAGTCTGAGCTCATTTATAAATCATAAGTTTAACGCCAAGAACGTAATCCGCGCTGGTGTTATCTACCATCATAAGAATTATAATTTTAAAATTAAGGACCTGAATTTTGAAGATTATAAGCTTGAAACACTTATCGATCAAGGAGGAAATACCAATTTTCTGGAATCCTATTTTCAATGGAAACACCGTATCAACGAAAATCTTGACATAAATTCTGGAATTCACTATACCTATCTGGCATTAAATCAAGATTATTCATTAGAACCTAGACTGGGTGTAAGATGGAAAATAAACGATAAAAACATCATAAACCTGGGAGCTGGATTACACAGTAAATCCGAACCTGTATCGATCTACCTAGCTGAAAAAGAAATGGATGAGGGCGGCATAATTTTACCTAATCGAGATTTAAAAATGACGAAAGCCTTTCACGCCGTTCTTGGTTACAACTGGAACTTTGCAAAGGATTTTAGATTGAAAACAGAAGTTTATTATCAACACTTATATAATGTGCCGGTACATCCCGGAGATACAACCAATACGTTATCTTCCTTAAATTTCGCAGGTGGTTTCACTAATGAAAAATTCAATAATGAGGGTACCGGACGAAACTATGGCCTTGAAGTCACATTGGAGAAGTTTTTCTCAAAAAACTGGTACATGCTGGGCACGGCATCACTCTTCGAATCAAAATATACCATGCCCGATGGAATCGAACGCAATACTCTCTATAACAGCAAATATATATTCAATGTAGTTGGTGGTAAAGAATTTGCGGTTGGCAGAAAAAAGCAGAATATATTGGGACTCAATCTTCGAACCATGTGGAGAGGAGGATACCGTACCGTTCCTTTGGATCTGGCAGCTTCCATATCCCGAAATAGAGATGTCAGGGACTATAACCGGGCCTATGAAACCAAAGCTCCTGATTATTTCAGAGTCGACCTGGGAATAAGTTATCGCAAGAATCAACCAAAATGGTCCTGGATAGTTTCCCTGGATCTACAAAACGCAACGAATCGTGGTAATATTTTCGATGAATATTACAGTAGTGAGGCAGGTAAGGTATTCCAGGAATACATGGTTGGACTGGTACCGGTGCTTAACTATAAAATTGAATTTTAACAATCGCAAAATGAACGACCAGGTCCCGTGAAGGACCTGGTTTGATTTTATCGGGAATCCCATAACGCTTTTTTTACTCAATATAAACTGCTTATTATGAGAAATTTAGCCTTTATGATCAGTGGAGTTGCATTGCTCATTGCCATTTTTTTGACCTTTGTCTTTAAAATTGAAGTGGACCTTAATAGTTCTTACCCAAAAAGGCATAGTCTGGATATTAACGGGAGTTTTGAATATATAAATTACGATTTTCCTTCAAAATGGGAAACCAGTCTTCCTGAAGAAAAACCAGCATTTCAAATAATATTAGATACCCTCAATGTAAAGGAAGGGCGTCAATCTTTGAAGCTGAAAATCCTCGATTATGATTTGATGGATGGACAAAGAAACTGGGGTATTAGTCAAACCATTCCTATAATTGCAGGAAAATCATACCAGCTAGGATTTTGGATAAAAAACCAGGACACCGATTTTGTAGTGACTATCGGACAACCCGGTGACGAAACGATCCGGGATACTATTATTCGCTCAGATAGGTCTTTTGATTCCTGGACATACGTTGATTTTAAATATCGAGCAAATAGCAAAACCAACAAAATAAGAATCGATTTAAATCTATTTAGTGAGGGTTGTTTTTGGATTGATGACATCCGGATTGAAGAAATTCAATGAACGAAAGGATTCATAACCCGAGAAAATCATCCGGTAGCTAAATGATCAATGAGCATGGTTGGGTCCTATTTTCAATACGCCATAATTTATCCTGCATAGAAATTATCACCAAATCTACTTTTATTGATCTTCTGTATCTTTACTTCATGATACAAAAAGAAACCAAATTGGCTGTACTTATCGACAGCGACAATGTGCCGGCAAAATATGTCAAGGAGATGATGGAGGAAATCAATAAATATGGAAGTCCAACCATCAAAAGAATCTATGGAGATTGGACCAAACCTCATTCCAGTAAATGGAAGAATGTATTATTAGAAAACGCAGTTAGTCCGATCCAACAATATAGTTATACTACCGGAAAAAATGCTACCGATTCAGCAATGATCATAGATGCTATGGATATATTATATTCAGGAAAAGTGGATGGATTTTGTTTGGTATCTTCAGATAGTGATTTTACCAAACTTGCTACCAGGTTGAGAGAAGCATCCATGTATGTTATTGGGATAGGAGAAAAGAAAACTCCAAATCCGTTTATCGCAGCATGCGATCGATTTATTTACTTGGAAATTTTGATGGACAACACTGAATCCATTGGAAAAACCAAATCTAAGCAAGCGAACATCGATAAGATAACTCCCAAAGTTATCCGCTTCTTAAAAAGTACGGTATCGGATGCCGCAGGGGAAGATGGCTGGGCTTTTTTGGGTGACGTAGGATCACTCTTACAAAAAAAGCAACCCAATTTCGATTCCAGAAATTTTGGATTTGTAAAACTGACTCCCTTATTTAATTCAATTAATCAATTTGAAATTGAACAAAGATCCCAGAGTAATACCAGATTCAAACTGATTTATGTCCGAAATAAGTAAACCATATCATTTCATATATCTTTTCAGGAAGTACCTCAATTGTGCCAAAATGGAAATAATATAGTTTAGATCTAAGGGTTGTAGAATGATCTTTGGTGTTTCATTGTAACTCCAAGAAAGCCATCATGACCGATTTTTTCAATTTTGAGCTAGCAAATACTTATACATTTGAAGTCGGAGTTGGTAAATAATTAATGATTACCAAATAACAATCCACCTTGAAATCTGAACATCGTTGAAAAAAGATGGAAGAATGGAAAAACTAATAACCACTGCATGCGCAATTCTACTATTCATTGGCCAGGCAATAACTCAGAGTGGCCAACTTGCTACTTTGTTCAATCAAGGTGATTTTGAAAAGTGTTCTAAACAATGTGCACTCCAACTTGTATCTGATCCGGAAAATTTGCAAGCCAATTTTTACCAGGGTATGTCGTTAGTTAGATTGTCAGAATATCGTGAAGCAGAAACTTTTCTAATCAAAGCGAAAAAACTTGGTTTTCAACCGACTACAGGTATCGACGTCAATTTACTTCGAATTTTTGCCAGGACTAATCGAGAAGAGCAGTTAGTCTCGTATCTGGAACAGATTGCTAAAGAAGGATTTTCCGCTTTAGCCTTTTTAAAAAGCCCGGAGTTCAAAAGTTTTGAGCTAAACCCTGAGTTTCAACAAGCACGTAATTTGGTAGAGCAAAACACCTATCCCTGCCGGTTCAACCCTCAATACCAAAAACTTGATTTTTGGATCGGAGAATGGGATATCTTTAACAATGGAAATAAAATTGCGGAAAGTATTATTACCAAAAGCAACGACGGTTGCACCCTCCACGAAGACTATAGTACGGTACGAGGATTCTTTGGTCGGAGTATCAATTTTCATGATGTCTCGGATAGTTTGTATACTCAGATTTGGATTGATCAGCGTAATCGTTTCACCCGATATAAAGAGAAAGAGTCCCGAGATGGATATTTACTTATGGTGGCGGACCAGGGAGGGGGTAACCTAAACAGAATGAGCTGGACGTTGGATCCCGATGAAGGGACTGTCATGCAAGTTGCAGAGTCTTCATCCGATGGAGGCAAGATCTGGAATCCTGGGTTCTCTGGACTATACAAGCCCCGACAATCTTCTCTTGATCAGCAACTTAGTGATCAGCTTAACCAAATGGAGGCACTCTACAATGAAAATAAAATGGAAGCTATTGCTGACTATTATACCGCAGATGCACAAATGTTGGAACCCGGCGGTCGTGAATATTCAGGAAAGGAGACGATAAGAAAATATTGGAAGACCCTTGATGGATTGGGTATCTCCTGGCAGTTGGATCTTATTGAAGCTGATGGAATTAATGATCTGGCTTACAGTGTTGTCATTTCGGAACTTAAGTATAATAGTGATGGTAATGAAACCATTTCAAAGACAAAGGCAATGATTATATGGGAAAAAACTGATCAGGGATATAAAATCAAAAAAGACTTTTTCCATTTTATTAAATAATAATTATGACACTTTCAAAGGTATTAAGATCATGTATTGTTGTTCTCATATTGTTTGCAGATATAGAATTGGATGCCCAGACTGCACCGTCATATAATTGCTCTAATGAAGAGATTAAAAAGCTCTATTTTATGGTTGGTGATTGGCAGGTTAAGGGAACCTATCGACTCAATGGTGTTTTTATAAAACTAGCAGGAAAATCATCGATCCATATGGATTTAGGGGGGTGCTTGTTGACCGATAAGTTTAGTGGATATCATGATTCCATACCGTATGAACAAGTAGATCTTTATTCGTACAGAAATGGCAGTTTTTACCGGGCCACAGTGGAAACTGATCATGGTCACATCAGTCTATATATTGACAAAAATCTAGATGATGAATTCTCGTTTATTCGGGAAGGGAATGGTCGGATCATGAATAAACATAAGATTTTTGCAATTAAGAAGAATTCCTTTGAGACAGAGACATATCTGACTAGGGATAGTGGAGAAAATTGGGAACTGGTCCAGACCGGAAAGTACCTCCGTTTATGATAAACTCGCATTGAGTATGAGATTCATACCCTGCTTCATATATCTGGTCGTGCTTTTTCTGGTTTATTGTATGGATCGGGAAATTCCTTTACAAGATCAAGCTGCAGAATTGTCAAAGTACTTGGAAATCGCTATTGATTCCACAGACGATGGGTTAAGTCCGGAATTTCAAAACAAACTCCGGGAGGAGTTGAGACTATGCTCCATGGTCTGAAATCACGGATGGCATTTTTTTTATTAATGAAATGAAACCCAATGTATGGAGAAATAGATAGTAGGGTGAAGTGGAGCTAAATTATAATTTCTAGGTTATTTTAGAATGGGTCCCCTCATATGACTGGCTATCAAATTTGGAAACCGAAATAACCGCGAGATAATTTTCAAACTATGACTTATTTAATAAAAGCATTTATAACGATAATAATTCTGTTATCGCTTAAGACTACCTGTACGAAGAAAAAGTTAACAGAAAATGAGATTGCAAAAATCACGGATATCTATAATTTTAGTGGCAGTATTTTCATTGCTATTAATGACTCGCTACAAATCGGACATTCGAGCGGTTTTTCGAACAGAGAGAATAAACACATTAACAATGCAGAAACTATCTTTTATATCGGCTCGACATCCAAACAGTTTACGGCCACAGCAATTTTATTATTGGTTAGAAAGAATAAGATTAATTTGAACGATTCTCTTTCAAGATTTTTCCCTGAATGTCCTTCAGATAAAAGGAACATTACAATTCATCACCTATTAACCCATACAAGTGGATTGGACATGTACCATGAGAGCGATGGCGGACCTTATGAAGATATGACTAGAGAAGTAGCATTAATTAGAATTTTGGCTCAAGAACTTAAATGTAAACCTGGTAATGAGTTCCATTATTCAAATTCAGCGTATGTCCTACTTGCTATAATTATAGAAAAAGTTACGGGTCGGTCATTTAAAGAGTATTTACGCAATGAACTTTTGGAACCAAATAAAATGAATAGAACTGGGTTTGATGGAGAAAAATTTTGGGAAAGGGACATAGTTGCTACAGGTTATAGTTTTGATGGCATCACACATCCATACGATAGAATTGAATTGTCTTGGTCAACCTTGGGTGCGGGCGGTATGTTATCTTCAGTTAATGATTACAAAAAATGGCTCAATTTTGTGTTGAGATCGGATCTAAAGCATCAATTGTTAAAAGGTTATGTGCCTTACCCATTGACTAAAAAAGAGGCCTCTTATGGTTATGCTTGGGTGGTTGAAGAAAATTCCGAAGTTGAGCAAATTATTTATCATAATGGTGGTAGCACAAGCACTGGTGGAATTGCTTCTATTAGAATTTATCCAAAATACAATAGCTATCTCATCATGCTAGCTAACGATTTTAATTATGAACCCCATAACCTGTTTAAGGTGAGAAAGGAAATAGAAAGAAAGTTGTTTGATTATCAAAATTAGCATGAACAACCAAACAGGCATGAATAAATTAAATCACCTAATAGTATTAATAATTCCATTCATCTTATTAACCTCCTGTCAAAAAAGCCCTGGGAAACAATCAAATAACTCAGCTATAGTGCAAAAAAAAAGTAACACGGATTCTTTGTTCAATAACAATGATATTTCATTACCTGGCGATCTTGGAACGCTTAATTTAAGTGCACCAAACGAATCCAGTCAATTCAATTTCTTGATTGGAAAATTCGTCTGTCAGGATTCACTATTAGTCAGTGGAGAATGGCGAGAATCCAAAGCAACCTGGGAAACCCATTATATCTTAAATGGGTATGGCGTAAGGGATGTCTATCGAAATGATCAATATGCCGGAGAAAGTATTCGGTTTTTCAATACATCCAAAAACAAATGGGATGTCTACTTTTTTGCCAGGAGAACATACCGGCCTGTGGGAAGGCGAGTACGTGGATGGGAAAATGGTTATGAAACAGAGTCGAACTGGACCTAACGGTGAGAATCTATTAAGTCAACTAACATTTTACAATATAACAGATGAGGGTTTTGATTGGAAGGGAGAGGTAATAAATCTTGATACTGAACACATTACAGTCAATTGGAAGATAAAAGCAAAAAAGATTTTGTGAGAATACTAATAGATGAGGACTTGTCCAAAAATTAACCTGACAAAATATGAAAATTATATCCGCAAATACTGAGGAATTGGAGGAATTGAAGAAAGATGTGGGTAGATAATGAGAAACAAAATGGATTGTGAATAAATAATTATTGATAGTTATGATGAATATTAGATTTTTTTTAAAAATTCTACTCTTGATTTGGGTTGTTTACATAATTCCACAGATGGCATTAGTCGGCCAAAACTCCTGTACAAATAGTCCTTATATTTTGAAGCAATCGTCCCGTAACCTGGATCCCAACGACGATCTCAAGCATCGGAATATTCAATTGCATATCCAGGAACCCAGGGTAGGTAATCCTCACAGATTTTCTACTGTAGATTTTGGTCCGGGTAGCGAATATTTTAAATTGATCCGGGGAAGACAAGGGTATAATTCAATTCATGCCACTTATCCGAGTGATTCGGCAAGTGTCGACTTTTCCAATATCATCGATGATAATTTTGATCGAAACAATCCCAGATTAAATCCTGAAAACAATTTCGGTTATCGGAGGTTTTACCAAACATTATATAATCTTCCAGCCTCTCTTCTCGATCAAATAAATAATATTCAAGATGCAGTGCCTGCAATAATCGGGAATAAAAACTGCTATGCAATCCAATTAGAGTTAAAAGAACCTTTAATCAAAAAAGATTGGAAGATTTATATCGATCAAAATTCCTATGAACTGCTGGCTGTCGATTTAATTCCATCAGCCAAAGATAAGCATGGAGAAAGAATAACCTTCAGAGATAAGGTCAAAATTCAGGATATTACCATACCAAGAAACAGAACCTGGTACGATCTTCATTCTTTGGAATATTTGGGTTCGGATATTGTGATGAGAGCGGAAAAGTCATACTTTGAATCTAACGAAAAACTTAATATTTATCTCCATGAACATCAGCGGTTATTTAGTGGTAATATTCTTGTCCAGGTAGGTGATAAAGAAGTTTATTTCAATAGTATCGATCCTATAAATTCGGTTAACGAATTAACCAGAAGTTCAAAATTCAGAATGGGCTCGCTCACCAAACAGTTTGTTGCTGCTATAATATTGAAATTACAAGAAGAAAACCTCTTAAATCTGGAGGATCCGGTACGAAAACATCTTAATGTGTATAAAAGATATCCGGAAATAACTATCAAAACATTACTCAATCATACCTCCGGCATTCCGAATTATATTTTCTTCAATGACTATGAAGATTTTCAAGATGATATCCACAGTCACGATCAAATGGTGGATAGATTCAAAGATCTTCCATTGGAATTTACACCAGGTACCCAATTTAATTACACCAATTCAGGATACTATCTCCTCGGTCTTATCATTGAAAAAACTACCGGTAAACCATTCGGCAATGTATTAGAAGAATACATCACTCAACCATTTGAATTGACGAGCACTGGATTGGGCTTGGATATTGCTACTCCCGGCTATGATCAGGAGCATGATGATATTCGCCTGGCCCGGGGTATTGATATTTCGGTCCCATTTACTGCGGGAGGAATGTATAGCACTATCGCTGATCTTGCTAAATGGAATAAAGTTCTATTTGGTGAAGAATTCATCAGCAGAGTATCGCTGGATGAAATGACCACACCGGGTCTGGATGATTATGGATTGGGCTTATGGATCGAAGGATCTCGAGTCTGGCATACCGGAGGCATCAATGGATTTCGATCTATAATGAGTTATGATCATAAATCCGGTTTGATGATTATCCTTCTTTCGAATATTCATCAAACACCAGTAATAGAGATTGAAGTGAAGATCCAAGATTTGTTTAGTTCTGATGGCTAAGTGAGAAGGGGGGGAAGCATTAGCCATAAAGAAATTACATGGAAAACATTTTTAAAACTTCAATTTAAATCGTAACTGATATCCACTTGTAGTCGGAAGCATTTCAAGATTTCATTCGCTTTATTTAATTAAATTCTGATACGGCTCACATCGAAAACACTGCTTGTAATCTGGTGAATATCTATTACCATTTTATGACGTTGGCAATTAGAAATAAAATAGCCTTAATCCAATCTGGGATGTACAGTTCCATGGCCGTACCACTTTCTGATTAATAAACTTCAGAAACGATCCAATATTTAGTTTGACATCTAGTCTCCGGAATAAATCCGATAAGTTGTTGGATAAAATCATTGTGATCACATTGTGTACATTCACCACCACCCACTATGATCTTATCTCCAATATTTACAACTACCATATCATTGCTATCTAATATTGACCAAGAGCTCTTGTTTGCTACAAGCTGGAATCCATGCGGCCATATTAATGTATACTCCTTAACTCTCAAACAACCCTCAGAATCGATTAAAAGAGGTTTTGCTTTCGTTGATAATTCAGCATGCATGGTTGTGGATTGAGGGGTTTTTTGAGTATAAAACTGAATATTATTGAATTGATGTTTAGTACAACCAATATTAAATAATGTTATAAGGACTAAACCTACAAAAACCAATGCGACAAGAACCTTGTAAAAAGAGCTAGGGGTTCGGTTTAAATTAATCATCCATATCTTTATTTTTGAATTCCATCATAATTTCAATGCGAGATTGAATATCCAGATATCTTTCATCTGAACCACCCACTATTAAAATCTAATCTTGCCATGCTCATCGATGAGACAATCATTATCCCATTTAATCAAGGTACTACAACTTTGCACCGAGATTTTTTTTGATGAATTGTGTCTATCCTTCACTTGGGGTTAAATCTTCACAAACTTTGAAAAAGAGCTAATATTCCCTGAATCAATCCTCAGAAAATAGGAACCACTAATAATGTTTAAGGATTCTAATCGCAAATCGATCCTGTTTGAATTATGGTAGACTTCTTGGAAAATGATATTTCCTAACATATTTAATATGGTTATAGAAATCCTTTGTCTAATATCCTCTAAATCAATCTGTAGATTATGGGTGACTGGATTTGGAGAAATCTTAAAAGCATGTGAGTTTAAGTCAAAAGAAGAAGAGGCTTTATCAAAATATTTATAATCAAATTGGAAATCATTTGGGCTCCTAACATTTATTCCAATAATCTTTATTAGTGCATAAAGTTCTAAGTTTCTAATCCGAGCAATGAAAATATCACCTTCACTTACCGAATCTACATTAAACCTGGCCTGCTCACTATTAAATGACGTTATCACTGTTTCTAATGTAGCACTATCATAATCAAATTCTGATAATTGGCAGTACTTTGTTGATTTATTGCCTGCAAAGCTGCCTCCCCAGATACTGCTCTCTGCAGAAGTGAATCCAAATGGTAATTTTGTGGTTACCAATCCGTTGTGTTCGACCATGTCTCTGTTTGGATGACTTCCTAATGGTTCCACAGCATTAATATATCGATGGTTTACAAAATCCCATGCAGACGAGTCACCCCTCATACCAGGACAACAGGCTCCATGATGTTCGTAAAGAATGATTCCTGAATATTCAATTGGCTGAGCTATTAGTAGCTGGCAAAAGAAAACAAAAGCCATTGTTTGAAAATAAATTATACTCATATCAAATTTAGTCTTAAGTGGAGTGATTACCGTTTGAGTTCTTGACTCCATGACCCTTTTTGCATCTTGTCGTATAGCATGATTAGGATAGATTATTACCTGATCAAATTTAGAAAAGCAGAAGAGTATAAAATTGAATTATTCGGTCAACTTATTAATGTTTGGGAGAGAAGGACAATGTTAGGATACCCAGGTTGGCCTTTTTTAGTCATTTCGTTCCTTTTTAGGTTCGAAAGGAGAAGGTTCTAGTTAGAGATTTTTCAATTTCAGAAGGCGCTTTTCGCGCAAATAATCAAAAACCAAAACCGTGTTATTTGGACCAAATGCAAGAATGCCATCATTTGGGATGATGACATTCCTTACAATTTCCGAATGGTGATTTCAAAAGCTTAATACAGCGGCTCCTTCTTTAACGGGGTTGTGGATCGCAGTAGATCCTACCACCTCTACACCCTCGATCAGATCTTCTTCAGACATTCCTCTTACTTTTATACATGGGGGACACACTCCAATAGCACTTCCGTTATCGATCACATTTTGAATCATACTCATCAGGGTAGGGTCTTCCGGATTAAGGTGCACCCGGTCGGCGGCTCCTTTACGTACCCAATCCACTCCGGAACTTACCAAAAAGACACTGACATCCAATCCATTGTTGATTCCTCCGTTGGCAATACTCCAGGCTACTGATGACCTTTCGTCATCTAATCCACGGGAAATAACGACTACTAATTTTCTACTTTCATTTTTCATAATGATTAATTTTATTTAGGTTATTAAATGATTATTTGTTTGTTTAATGGGTGTAGACATGTATACTCACGGCGGGGATCTCAAAGGGGTTGCCGACAGCGTGATACCCTATTTCATCATTGATGAATCCAATGCCTCCTTTGCGATAGTTACTAACCGCGAGTAGTTTTTGTAACTCGTCCGGAGTGTATCTGAATTCTCTGAGACTTCCTCTCAGCACCTTAAAGACACAGCCTCCCTGGGGATGCCCATGAATATCTGAGGTTTTAGATTTTGGCCATGAGATCAGGATGGCTTTCATCACTTTATTATCAATCAGGACTTGTTTATGTCCTTCTATTTTGGCAAAAGCTTTCCAATCCCCGATAGGTCTTTCTTCCAATCTCTGCAGGACCGGAACAGAGTGAAGTACAGAAGGTACTTTATCAGACTTGCCGAAGATATTGTAAAGAGAAAGACAAAAGGATCTCAAATCGGGCATCTGACCCAAAGCGATCTTCAGCGCAGCCTCTTCAGTGATCCAATCCTGAGGAATGAGGCGTGACCATCTTTTGGCCAAACTTTTATGTATCAATCCGGTAAAGTCAGGATTCCTTTTTATGCTATAGCTGGTAATAGATGAGTGGGTGGGAAGCATTTGGCTCAAAACAGCTTGTTCTTCGTTTGATCTTGGTTTAATTATTGTTTCCATCGTTCTTCATTTTTTATTTAAGACAAAGAACCGAACAATAATGAGGCAAGACTTTGCTGAAAAGTCCGAAGATTGGACTCAAAAGTTCAATCGTAGAAATTCAGTAAAGCTTCAGGCATTTCTGTCACCAACAAGTACTGGAAATTTAGAATAATCGGTCAAATAATTTGATGGAATATCAAACGGGTTTAATTACTGTAGAGGGGAATCGGAGACCTGCCAAGTGAAGACTTTTATGGTAATTTATCTTGCATTTTTATCCATTCGCGAACCACTTGTTGTAATGCATCTTTTTGATTTTCAATATCCTCCAGGCTGGTGAGTTTTACGGTCCTGGTTTCTTTGCCAGTTCCCTGCAATAATCCACTTTGATCGTGGATTTGTGCTCCTTTGTGAAACATTAAGCTCACGTGTTTTTTCGCATTCATGAAATAGGAAGCCATGTTACCCTTATACATAAAAGTTGGACTATTCCATTTTATGGTTTCTTCTATGTCATGATGAGTACTTAAAATTATTTCTCTTACCCTTTGAATTTCTTTATTTAACGGATGTTTCTTCTCTTCAAGGTATTGGTCAACCAGTGGATTTTTATTCATAATTGATTTTTGACAAGATTACAATATTAACCAAAAATAATATTAATATTAAAATATCATAATATAGTTTATATCTTTGTTTTATGTCAATCGAGAAAACTTTCAGGGCGTTGAGTGATCACAACCGATTTAAGATGGTCTTGTTATTAGGTGAAAAACCATCCACAGTGGAAGAGTTAAGGAGTAAGCTTGCAATTAGTCAGTCTTCTACTTCCCAACATTTGAAAATATTACATGGGGTGGGTTTGGTAACCTATGCTAAACACGGCAATTTTAGAATCTATTCTCTCAGGTTGGATGAACTTAAAAAGGCCATGCAATTTTTTAATCATCTGTGGGATGAGGGGTTGACAAAGTTGAAATTGAGTTTAGAAAGCTGAGATGAATAAAATATTGCGTAAAGAGATTTGGATAAAAGCTCCCATTGATCAAGTCTTTGATTGTTTTACCAAGTCCGAAGCCATGTTGACCTGGCATGGCAAAAAAGTCGAACTCAACCCGGTTCCGGGAGGTGTTTATCGGGTGGTATTTGAGAACGGCACCGAGATTATTGGTGCTTTCAAGCAAGTGATACCCAATGAAAGGATCATATATTCCGCCAGATATGGTAAGGTGGACAGTTTGATTGAAATCAACTTTGTTGAAGAAAAGAATGGTGTCAGAATCAAAATCAAACAAGAGTTTTTCCTGGACCAGGAAACCTCATCCTTTGATCATGGGTGGGAATACTTCCTGTGTATCTTGAAACAACAATTGACTGTTGACGAAAAATAAAGAGCACAATAGATCTTTTACCTCACTGTATTAAAAGTGATAAACGCAATAGGTGAGAGCGCCCAAAGCAACTTGATTTTTATGTTGTTTAGGGAGCCTCTGTCATAATGGTCATAATTACTTCCTGGACATTCTAAAGGAACATCTAACTGCCGCCCATGAATAAGGAAGTACAATCGCAACTGATAGCATCTTGCAATCTGGGGCGGTTAACGTTATAAGCGAGGACACCCCCAAGCGACACGATTTTTTTGTTGTCTGGGCATCCTCGTCTCAAACCAGAGGTGGGGATTTTAGATGTATTCGGAGCACAAATCACAAATTTTATTTGAAAATAAAGAGCACCGAAAGTAGCAAAATCTGGGTTGTGCTAAATTTTATTATTGGTTCATCCAACCATCAAGACTTCTGATAACACTATAGACGAGAATGTCTTAAGCAACCAGATTTCATGTTGTATGGGGATTGTGCCTAATTTCCCGATATCTTTTTTTATTTTTTGTTTCTTTATAGAATATTGTTTACCAAATATCCGTGGACTTCCATCGTTACATGAATTTAGTCGCGGCCATTCTTATATCTAAAGATTAATCAAATGATCAGATTAAGTGTTTTATTTCTCTTCCTTTTATCTAATGTGCTAGGAGCACAAAATCATCCCAATCCCCATAAACAAAGTGTGATCGACTATGTGAATCGCAATTACAAAGAACTCACAGAGTTAAGTGATAAGATCTGGTCCTTTGAAGAGGTAGCTTTTCAGGAAACCAGGTCTGCCGCGGCGCTGATTGCCTATGCTGAGAAAGAGGGATTTTCGATTACCCGGGGAATTGGTGGGATGCCTACGGCATTTACAGCAGAGTTTGGCAAAGGCTCTCCGATTATCGGTATTTTAGGGGAATTTGATGCGTTACCAGGACTTTCACAAAAGACGGTTCCATATAAAGAACCTTTAAATGAAGGTATGGCGGGGCACGGTTGTGGACACAACTTGTTTGGCACGGCATCCTTAGCCGCCGCTTCAGCTATAAAAGAATTAATCAAACAAGGAAAACTAAAAGGAACCGTGCGTTTTTATGGTACGCCGGCAGAAGAAAAGTATTTCGGGAAACTATGGATGATCCGGGCAGGTGTATTTGATGATGCAGATGTCGTGATGGACTGGCATCCGGGAGGAGAGACTAAAACTTCAGTGCAAAAAGGCTTGGCATTGGTCGACTTCATGGTTGAATTTTATGGACAAGCAGCACATGCCTCCAGCGATCCCTGGAATGGGAGATCTGCATCAGATGCGGTGGAGCTTTATACCGCGGGGATCAATTATTTCAGAGAACATATCAAGCCTACGGTGAGAATTCACTATCACATTCAGGATGCCGGTAAGGTGGTGAATGTGGTCCCTGATTATGCCAGAATTTGGACCCGTGTCAGAGATACCAGGAGAGAGGGGATGGAAGAGGTATGGGAACATGTGGAAGAAATTGCCCGGGGAGCTTCGATAATGACCAAAACCGATTATAAGATCTCCTTAATCTCTGGGGTCCATGAAATTCTGGTCAATAGGACCGGATCGGCAAAAATGCAGGAGAATTTAGAATACCTAGGACCTATCGTCTATACCGAGGAGGAACACGAATTTGCAAAGGGGATTCAAAAAGCTACCGGTAAGGAGGAAGTTGGCATTGTCTCAAAAATTGAACCTATGGAAGAAACGTTGGAACATCCGATGGGCGGTTCTACTGATGTGGGTGATGTAAGTTGGATTGTTCCCGTGATCCGCATGCGGGCGACTACCGCTCCCAAAGGTACCCCGTGGCATTCATGGGCTGTGGTAGCTTGCGGGGGGATGTCTATTGGTCACAAGGGAATGGCCTATGCCGCCAAAGCACTGTCAATGACGATAATCGATTTATTTGAAGATCCTAATTTAATTGAAGATATTCAAAAAGAATTTAGAGAGAAAAAAGGAGATTATAAGTACAAGGGCATCATTCCAGAAGGTCCTCCTCCAGTTGGAAATTAAAGCATCATTGTTTTATTGCTCTTGGTGTCGTTTCCAAGCTTTGTAATTTTTCTCAACGTTTATATCTTTTAGTTTTTTCCATTCCTCGATGGCCTCATGTTGCGACACTTCCTTCTCGTTTGCCAAATAATCCGCAATGAAATTAATATAACGACCTACTTCGACCCTTTCAAACTTAGTGTCGGTTGAATTCAATTTGACAAATTGATGAACCAGGTCACCATAGGTTATGCCTACGCCCTTGGTGATTTGTTCGTCACGCCAACGGTTGAGTCGATACCAAACTCCTGATTTTATTTTTTGTCCTGGAACCAGTTTATTTGCTGCGGTCTTGATAAACTGTTTGGTCTGTTTATTGCTGGTGTAGTTGATTATTGGAAGCGACAGTTTCAATCCTTTTTCAAGGTCCTTTATCCCTTTTTTCAAAACATTTTTTCTATTTGAGTTTTTCACTTCTCCAGTTCTGATGTAATGCCTGATCAGTTGTTCTAATTCATCTTTGCGGAGTTTACTGCTATTTGCAATGCCAAGTTCTTTAGCAAAGGATTTTATTTCGGCGGCATACCAATAACCTTTAACAAATTCTTCCTCCGTAATATTTTTAGTCAGTTTAGTCCTTTTCGACATGGTTATGTTCCTCTGGTTCCTATTTATTTCATTCGTTTTCTGCTTTCAAGGGTAATACCACTTTTACTTGATTATCCGTTTATTTCTACTCCATAATTTGCATTTGCCTCAAGATGGTTTTTGTAATTTCTTTACGGCATTTACCAAATCCAGGAATTAATTGGTTTATATCCTTGATCAATCGAGTAGCAAAAAAATACAAATTATCGTCTCGCTCCACATATCCGACCCACCATCCGGTATCTTTTCCTCCCTCTTTGGTCCATCCTGTTTTTGCCCTCAAAATATAACTATCTGTTCTTTCTTCTACCATCATGGTTTTCAAAATACTAAGATGTTCCTTTGCAAAGGGCAATGTCTCTTCATAAACGCCTATCAGTATTTCTATTTGGTTCTTTGGCGAAATGGCAAAATTTCCAAAGTTCCAAAAATCATCATCATTAATGGAGAGGTCGATATTTCCGTAATTGCATTCGGTTAGATATTTTTTGTATTTGTTTTTTCCGATTCTCTTTGCCAACTCGATATATGCCCATCCCGCAGAATATTTAAAAGCTTCTCGCAGACTCATATCGCGGTAGATTTTCGGGCGATATCCATATTTTGAGGTATCTGTGAAGCCGGGCCATTCAATGATTTCATTCTCATTCCTAATCACTTCTGCATCTAGCGCTATTAAAGTATTGATAATTTTGAATGTAGAGGCAGGCAACGTTGGACGTTGACTATCCATTATATCACTGGATATCCATTGTTTAGTATTATAATTATAGATGGTGATACTTCCTTCGATCCCGCAATCTTTGAATGGTTTAATAATGTCGGATTGACCGTTTACCTCAATTAAAGGAAGTATCGATAAGAGGATAAGCAAGGATTTTATCACTTTATTTCCTTTTTCTAAGAATAACGTTGCATTTATTATGCTAATCAAAAGATTATTAATTTGTAGCATAACAGATCACATTATTTTATTTTTTTATTGGGTAAACTACCCATTTTCAAAACCAATTCACCTCCGCTGACAATTTCATGATGATAGAGGTACATACGCTTTAGAGGACTACCGTTGAGCATTACCGACTGCACATAAATATTTTGAGGGCTATTATTTTGGGTAATTATTTTGAATTCTTCACCCGCATAATAATGGTCGCTGAGTTCAATAGTAATTTTATCGAATATGGGGCTACCAATTTGGTATATTGGATTTTCAGTAGCCCCTGCATCCAGTTGAAACAACCCAATTTTCATCAATACGGCCAGAGATCCCATTAACCCTTGATCTTCATCTCCATTATATCCTGAATAAGGGGAGACTTCGGAATAAACTGAGTCAATGACTGCACGACTCCACTTTTGAGTCAGCCAAGGAGCTCCTATTGGATTAAAAATATAGGCGCATTGCATAGAAGGTTGATTGCCGTAATTAATCGGAATATTTCGTGTCCTTTTACGATTTTCGTCAGCATGACTTTTACCTGCCGTAAATCCCTGGAGTTGTGCAAGAGCAAATTCATTGTTCAACTTGCTAATCATAGCCTCGCTTCCCCCAAGCCTAGAGGCCAGACCTTGATAATCGTGGGGAATAAACCAGGTCATTTGGGCTGCATTCGATTCCACAAATCCGTCGTTTTGGAATTCGTACGGATCGTAGGGGACACGCCATTGGCCTTTTTGATCTTTTGGCCGCATAAATCCATAACTGGGATCGAATAGATTTTGCCAGTTGGAAGATCGGTTCAGAAAATATTCATAATCATCCTGATTGCCAAGTACTTGGGCCAACTGGGCCAGGCACCAATCCTGAAATGCATATTCGAGGGTCATACCCGCCCCATCTTTATGAAAGGCTTTAATATGGGGTTTGTATGGATGTGGTACATACCCGAGTTGGATATAAGGTTCTATTCCTCCTCCTTCTGAGGTGTTATGCTCGTATCCTGCCTTGCTCATCAACCCATCAGGCAGATGATTCTTTTTTAAACCTGAATAGGCCAAATCAATATCAAAATCGCGAATGCCTTTCATCCAGGTACTTACCATAAAAGGCGTAGAGGAGGCACCAACCATCACATAAGTATAATTGCCTCCTGAAGGTCCGCGGGGGATAAGACCTCCATCCCGATAATAATTGAGCATGGAATTGCAGAAATCGGATGCCACTTGGGGATAGACCAAAGGCCAAAGTGTGGCAATGGTCCATTGAGCGCCCCACATGGCGTCAAAATTATGGTGATTATATCGAGGCTGACCGTTATCATCCAATGGAATTTGTTTGATTTTACGTATCTCCGTAGTCATATCGCAGTAAGTACCCCCAGCATCACTGATGATACGACGCCCTTGCAAACTATGCCACAAGTCGGTGTAAAATCGTACCCTGGCTTTTTTAGTTGCTCCTTTTACTTTGATTCTACTGAGCCAGGTATTCCACTCATTTTTCGATTCTTCTACAACTTCATTGAAATCCCAGTGGGGAAGTTCGGTGATGATATTGTTTTTTGCCGCTTCCTCATTACAATAGGAAATACCAACCTTCATCAGAACCGGTTTTGTCAAAGTATCATGAAATAGCAACAGCCCTCCTGTTCCAGTCCTTTTCACATCCGGAACTGAATAGGATGATTTTTTTTCATCCCAGGTAATTAAATCAACTACTGGTTCACTCAATTCGATATGAAAGAATACGGGAGTTTCTTTAGGACGACGGATTGTCGAGGCGTTCAAAACATAACCGGAAAAATGTCGAGGACTTATTTGGGTGATTTTTCCATCCACAATTTCACAGGGTCCATTAGGTCCACTCAATTTAATCCGAATGGATTTGTTTTTAGCTTTGCTGAATACATATCTGTGAAAACCTACTCGTGTAGTTGAGGTTAGTTCTACCAGTATTTTATGGCGATCGAGTATAAATTTGTGGTAACCCGGTGAGATAACCTCTTCGTCATGGGAAAATGGTGAAAAATAGTCGTTCTTAATTTCATTCACGTAACCGTTTGCTGGCATAACCGAAAGTCCTGAAAGTTGCCAGGCATGCACGTGACTGATCCCTTTAATCTCACGGGTGTCATACCGGTAACCGCTTCCCCAGGCACCACCCAACTCGGTATCCGGACTGAGATTGACCATGCCGAATGGTCGGCATGCCGATGCAAAATAAAACCATCTCGAATGGGCTGCATCCAATAAGGGGTAGACCAGATCCACAGGCCTTTCCTGAGAATTTACCATTCCCACGAGATTTAATGAAATGAAGAGTATAAGTAAATGTTTGATCCGTAATAAAGATTTCATTGGTAAGCTAATTTATTGATCCGCGCAATTTCCATTTCTACACTTTTTGAATCGATGGTTAAGAGGGTAGGGGGAATGACGCCCAGTGTCGATTGAATGAACAAAATCTCATCCAGCCGGATTATTCTTCAAATTCTGCAAAAGTTAAAACAAATCCATTATTGTCGACAATTGAAAATTCCATTGCTCCATAAAAAGTCTTTTCCAAACCTTTGATCACCTTGGCTTTCTCCTTTATCCTGTGGTGGAATTCAGCAATGTTTTTAAGTTTAATATAAAATAGTAGAGCTCCACCGGATTGTCTGGAAATTTCAGGTATTTCTGCAGCCAGACTATCAAAGGTTTGGAACATCAAGAACACGTTTCCATAAGTCATCATGGCCCATATAAACTCACCTTCAGGCGGATTAGTCATAGTCAATTCAAAACCAAGACCTTGATAGAATTTTACTGTTTGATTGATATCCTGTACAAAAAGATTGGGTACCAGCGATTCCATGAGCACAAATTTTTATGTATCTGAAATAGAGATATCAGATAACTTGATTTATATAAAAGGATATATCCTTGGAAGTAAGGTCTTCGGCATTCCTTATTTTCAAATGTCTTCGAAATTTACCTTTCCCTTCCAGATACTTTTGGGGATCGTCCATAAGGTAGCCATTGCCAAATTCCAATGAGATGTGTTTCTTGCGAACAAATACCCCACTAACCATTTCGTCATCGATAAAAAATACGATACCTCCATACATTATTTTCTCTTTAACATTAGGGTGAATTGCGTGTATTTTGGATTTAATATGTTTTACGATCTCATAGCTTTTGCTGTCGACTGTACTGAGGTTGTTTAAATAGCTTTCAACTTCCATAACAATTTGTTGTTGGTGTATTTGCTTATGACAATAAAAATAGGATTTAATTGCCAAGCCAGGAATTTATCCAAGATCAATTGTCAATACATGTAGGACCTTACCAAGCCTGGGACAGAAAAGTAATTATTGTAATAGGAGAATAAGATTCATTTTCCCTTTATAATTCCCTGGTCGATTAAAACCTGAAAGGCATCTTCCATCGTCTCCTGCATCGGACGAAATGTAGTGCCCAAATCACTAATAATTTTAGAGTTATCTGCCTTCCAGGGTACATTGACATTATTGCGAACATATTTTCGTGTAAACAATTTATTGGTTAGCGGTCCGATAGCCAATAACAGCCATTTGGGGAGTGCTTTCCTGGGTATTGGAAATGCATCTCCATATTTTGGTAGGAGGGCCTGTCCCATTTCCAAAAAATTGGTATTATGAGCTGCCGTAATGTACCGGCCTTGTGCCGCTGGGATAAAACCAGCCTGGTAATGAGCTTCTGCTACATCGCGGACATCGACAAGACCGTTCCCGATTTTAGGAGCACCCATTTTCAATGACCCATCTCCGTACATTTTTAAGATATTTACACTTTCTGAGGTGGCGGAGTTTGGATTTAAAGCTGGTCCCAGGACTAAACAAGGATTAAGAGTTATCAAATCCCATCGGTTCTGGCTTTTGTGTATTTCCCAGGCTTTTTGTTCGGCAAGAGTTTTGGAATACGAATAGGGTTGGTATTTCAAAGATGCCGTAGTATTCCAGACTTCCTCGGTTAATACGCCACCAGGAGCATTTTGACAATCAATGGCATCGGTATATATGGCGGCGCAACTGCTGGTAACCACCACTCTTTTGATCGAGGAGATGTTTTTGGCTGTCTGGAGGACATTCTCAGTTCCGTGGACTGCGGGTTCGATGAGGTCTCTTTGCGGATCTTTAACATTGGTCGTAAAAGGGGAGGCGGTGTGATAGATCAATTCACATCCTTCCATGGCTGCCTGATAGGATCCTTCCTCTAACAGATCCCCCTGGTAGAATTTGATTTGACCTTTTGCCTGAGAAGCCACTTCCTTCAAATGAG
Organism: Saprospiraceae bacterium; assembly: GCA_965223405.1. Taxonomy (GTDB): domain Bacteria; phylum Bacteroidota; class Bacteroidia; order Chitinophagales; family Saprospiraceae; genus CBDCWO01. The sequence goes on along the minus strand of CBDCWO010000006.1, from coordinate 6,521,353 downwards.
CAATTTTCTTGTCGTTATCCGGATTTCTGACGGCGGCATGTACCGTGATACCCTCTTCTAAAAGTTTTTTCACCAGCCAACTGGCCACGTACCCGTTGGCTCCGGTAACCATTACCGGTTTTGATGGATCTATTTTAGTCATAGTTAGGTTTATTGATGACAAAGTGAATTGATACCCAAAGATACAACATCTTTAATCCGGGTGCCTGTCGGATGACCTTCGCAATACAAAAATAATCCAGGGTGCGATCCGGGTTTCTGAAATCCAATTGAATGGTTCTTCTTTTAAACCTAAAGGCTTGTATGTCGCTTCCAAATACAATCCTGCATTTTCGAATAGCTGGTGATAATCGGGAATTGTCCAAAAGATATCCTCTACCGGGCGCTTGTCATCAACATCTAACATAATATCCCTTACAATATCACCAGTTTTGGCGGTTCGATTTTCCGGAAAGTCACGCGTTGAAAATGAAGCCCATTCATGGGTATACAATTCGGGCGTTGAGTCGAGGAGTATCATTTTACCACTGGGATTTAACAACCTGGATAACCCTTGTAAAATCAGGGTGCGATTTTCCCAACCCGGAATATTGTCGAATGTGAAGATTGATTGAACCAGGTTAAAACGATTTTGACCCAGGTGATCATACTTGCCGTTGGCGACCAATTGATAATCACCATTTGGATCACTTTGTTTGGCAATTTGCAGCATATCTTTCGAGATATCGATTCCTATGACTTTAAATCCCAACTGTTTCAGAAACCTGGTAGACCTTCCCGTTCCACAGCCAAAATCAACAGCCAGGTCCCCCTGAATATGTTTGGAAATAATTTGTGGTAAGTCGCGGTATGCCAGATAATATGTATTGGGAAATTCAAGCTTGGCGTAGGACGCAGCGCGAATCCGGTTACCCCATGAATTCTCAAAAGTGGATCGATTTGGTGAGCCCTGAAAATTAGTCATTTTAGGTTAAAATTTAGTATGATATAAAAATAGAAATAAGAATTGGTAACGCTCTAAGGCAGGCTTCTTTTTATTCCATTAAGAGAATCTCAAAAAATACGCAATCTTTAATTAATCGACAAGCCAATCATTGGCCGCTTAAATTTACTCAGGTAATTCAATAAGATTTATTATGAGAGCTATTATTACCAAAGCTGTTGGTCTCCTAATCCCATGCGGGTCAATATACGATCAAATCGGGGGTGATTCCGGAGCGGATCATACCAGGGTGCCTTTTTGATAAGATACATTTGTGTGAGTGATCGGCTCGCAATCGAGGCTTCCAACATGTCCAAAGCTTTGTCATATTCGCCTAAGGCAATATAAATTTTATCTGCTCCAGGGATGTTTTTTGACTCAAGTTCCCTCAGGATAACATATGCGCTATCCCGATTACCTTCAAGGGCATGGGCATAACCTAACAAGGATAAATTGAATATTGGATATCCGGTACTATCGACTTCACGACTGATTCGATCTATGGTGGGAATTAGAGATTGACCAATTTGTACTTTGGAAAACATATCAATGAACAATGATAGGCCATGGTGTTGTGGACAATCGGTGCCAAACAATTGCAATGTCTTTTCAACTTGGGATTTAGCGGCCTCATAATTTTTGTCCAGAAAATAAGCCCAACCAAGATCACAATGTGCGTAATGAGAATTCGGGTCCAACTTGACGGCCATTTCTCCGGCATGAATACTTTCGTCCATTTTCCCCATTGCCCACATCAATTGGCAATAGGTGTCATGGAGATCTGATGATTTAGGTTTCCCTTTGATTGCTTTTTTTAATTCTACCTCCGCACCTACCCAATCCCAGTTATCAAAAACCTTGACCATGGCCATGAGGTGATAATCAGATGCAATAAACGGATCAATTTCCTGAGCTATTGATAGGTGCTTTCTGAATTCATCCAACTCGAGCGACGGATTATTACTTGAAAAACCAAGTAACAGATAACTTTCAACTAGTGATACATGGGAATGGCCAAAAGTAGAGTCTATATCCAGGGATTGATTATAAAAATCAATAGCATTTTGTACATCTGCAATAGTTCCTTTATTTATATGATAACGACCTCTTAGATAAAGATCATATGCTTTGGAATTGACGGTTGGATTTTGATTTAGATAAGCTTGTGCTTCATCAGATAGGGTGTACTTGATCATATTGGCAATGGATTCTACCAATTCCGAATACACGGTCATGATATTGCTGAATTCTGCTTCTGATGTATAAGGTTCGGTAATGTATTCCTGGGTGGCTACATCCACTATTTGGATTCTTATTGTATATGTACTGTCCGCTCTAAAGACTGATCCTTCTACCAGGGCATCCACGTTCAGTTCTTTACCTACTTCTTCCGTGGATTTTGGATTTGTCCGATACGGAATCATGGTAGAAAAGGGTTTTACATTCAACCCCACTTTTGAAAGTTTGGTGATAATTTCTTCATGCAACCCTTCGATTATGTATGTTTCGTTAGCTGCTAGTCCAATCCGATCATTTAAAGGCATTACTGCCAGGTTGTTGATGGGACGGTCAAAAACCGATGTCTTCATAACAACGGTATAAGATACTAATAGCATAGCTGCAATAAATAGAACGGAAAGCATTGCATATGTCCTTCTTTTACCTTTTTTTTCTAGCTTGCCCTTAAGATCCTGTTTTCTTGGGACAACTAGATTTTCTCCTTTTAGGGCGTAAATCGTACGAGGTGTTTTATCATTTTTGAAATGAAATTTTCCCAGTCTTTGGGTATGAAATTCTTGTTTGTTCCTTATTTCCTCAAATACTTTGTTTGAAATGAGTGCCGAACCGGGTGTACCCAGTGATTCTACTCTGGCAGCGATATTTACACTATCACCAATTATTTCTTCTTCGCTAATCACGATGTCACCTAAGTGAATTCCGATGCGTACCGGTATTACCGGACTGGACTGAAATTGATTTTGCATCTCTATTGCGCATCTCACTGCATCCACACAACTTTCAAAAATGCTCAATGTTCCATCACCGTAATATTGTAAGATTTCGCCACGGTGTTTGGCGGATGAAGAATTGAATATTTCGCGATGTCTGTTGCGGATTGCAATAGCCTTATCCTCATTCTCCTGCATAAGTTTTGTGTACCCCTGGATATCGGTGAACATGATGGCTGCAAGTCGATGAGCTCGTTTCATAAAGTAAATATAAGATCCTGGTCGATCAACTCATAAATCTTTGACAATAAATACGGCTTCTTTTACTAGTGGTTCAGGAACGAAGTAAGGGCACTATAATACGACGTTATTTTTGATTTAGATAAGGCGAAGGTTCTCGCATGTAGCCCAAGCACTTATAAGAGGTTCTTCCCCGAAGTATAAATTAAAAAGAACTAGTAGAATGGAATTAGAATTTCGTTCCTGAAGCACTAGGAGCATTGATATTGAATAATTGGGTAGTTGGCTATCATCGCTTCTCATGTTTCACCGCTAAAGATTTGAGCATTGAAGTAAGCTCTTACACTTTTTTTAAATTAAACCACCAAAGATCTCTTTAGTAATTTTCCACACTTAGTCTGTAGAGCGGTGGTGATAATAGCTTTTTGTCGGGTTAAGACACTTAATTTTTGAAGACAATAATGGATTAAAAGGTCTTTTAGTATATAAACATTAAAAACATATCGATTTTAGAACCTTATCTACCTTGGATTTTTGCCTTATTTTGAGTACTTTTCCTGCGTTTACACCTCAAAAAAGTTAAGTATGAAAAGGATTTCTGTTTTTCCTTTCTTGTTAATGCTTTGTTTTAATGTTTTAGCTCAACAAGAAAGCAATGGCGACGGTCGACCTTCTACATTTGGAGTGACCCTGACGATGGAAAATGCATTTGGCTTTTATCCGGTAGTTTATGGTAGTATTGGCCTTTCCTCGAACCTGGATTTTACCTATTACGGTGTTATGTGGACCAATCCAAGTTTTGGGTTGCCACAAACCACTTTCAGCTCTGATCTGTGGGTCGAGACCAGTTTTGGATTGGGATTTAGTGGTTTAAATGGAATTTTATATGTAAGTCCATCACTTGGATTTGTACATGGAAAGTTTCTATCCGGTGGTGACGAAAGTGTGGCGTTTGAAGGCATTGTCCCAAGTTTGTCTCTTTACTTAAATCACAAAAATCTGGAGTCAGAAGTGTATGTCTCTTTATACCAGCATATGAGGGATGAAGTGACAGATCCAATTAATCGCTCTACAGCAGATGCATTATTTTATTGGTTGACGCCGGGTTGCTGGCTTAGTGATAAGGTAGCCATTGGTTTACACTACGAAGGGCTGTTTCTTAAATTTGGAACAGGGGAATTTGAGAGTTCTTATCAATGGTTGGGTCCCTATATCAAATTTAGAACCAAAGGGAAATACGATTTCAGATTTATGGCAGGGCCTAATTTAAAAGAAGATGTGTATTCCAAACATTTTTACAAATTAACCACAAATATTCCCTTAGATTAATAAAATATAAATTGGGAAACCACAAAATTAATTATTAAACCATTTTGACTGGGAGAAAGATAATCGCAATCGCTTTATGCATTTCAGTTACCCTGGGTACAGTCTCGGTGATCCCGGCACAAGATGTGGCCCAGTTGGCCATGCGGGCTCGCATAAACCTATATGAAACCTGGAATTTTGACAGTGTTTCCTATTATCTGAATCGTGTAATAGGTAAGCGGTATACTCCTCCATTTGCTTATTCTGATTACGGGTGGTATTTGATGCTCCTGGACCAATTTGATGAAGGGCTTGCCTTCATTCAGAAGGCAGCGGAAATGGATTCTTCCGATAAGCAGCTTGCCGCCTGGAATGCCTGGGCGTTGCTTTGGAAAGGAGATCTCTCGTCTGCAAATCAATGGATTGGTAAAGCTTTAGCGCTAGATCCGAATGATGGAGAGGCGCTTTATGTTAGTAGTCTTATCGCCTCGGAAATGGGTAATCACCAGAAAGCCATTAAACAAGCCAAAAGGGCGGCTATCAGTGATCCCAATTGGAGAGTAGCCGAATCTTATGCCTATGCTAGGGCTGGGGAGGAAGAAAAAGCCTTAACCCTGGCCAAGAAAATTGCCAGAAACGAAAATGTATATGATGTCATGTTATTGATCAATGTTTATGGTCAGTTGGGAGATGACGATAAAGCATTGGAATATTTGGAAAAAGCCTTTACATTAAAACATCCATTTATGCCCTGGTTAAAATTGGTGCCTGACACCAAGCACTTGCATCACGATACTCGCTTTAAAAAAATAGTGCAAAGGATAAATTTACCTCGCTAATTTGTTGTTTTGGGCCTCATGCCTCAAAAATCTGGCCGCGGCTGAGTTGAGTATTAGCGTTGTAGGTGGGTTGCACCCAACGCTCAAAGCTTCAACAAGCGGGGAACACCTAAAGAAACATCATTTGTTGTTTGGGTCGTCCTTCTACAAAAAACTTACAAAGGTTGTGTTAAATATTAACGCTTTAAGTGAGGACGCCTAAAACAACATCACATCGGTAAAGAATATAGTTTCTGAGCTACTAGTGAGTCTACTCCGAAAACTCTGCAAATCCAAAAATGATTCTTTTGTCGATATTTTCATTTTTTTCAATTAGCTGATACTCAGGCATCCAAGAATCTCAAAAAATAAAAATCTCATCCAAAATAATTCATTTTATGAAAATTGACAGTTTGCAGAGTAAACTCACTAGTGCTATGTCAATGTTCGAATGAAGAGTTGGATTAGAGTGAAGTTTACGCGTGGGTAAGGCGGAGGTTCACGAGTTATGCCAGGCATAATAAGTGGTTCTCCAACGCAGCACAGGCTTAAAATAAGTCTAATCCATCCGTCAATTTAAACTTGACATTAGCACTAGGGTTTTACTATTTTAGTACTGTCTTTGTCTTTGTTTTTTACGTGTTTTTCAAGCCATTGATCCTGCTCCCAAAGCATATGCATAATCGATTCGCGCGCGGCATATCCGTGACTTTCTTTCGGGAGCATCACCAGTCTTACCGTTGCGCCTAATCCTTTCAAAGCGTTAAAATACCTTTCACTCTGCATGGGGTAGGTTCCCGAATTGTTATCCGCTTCACCATGAATCAGGAGTAGGGGAGTTTTCATTTTATCTGCATGCATAAAAGGGCTCATGGTGTAATACACATCTGGGGCTTCCCAATAACTTCTTTCCTCAGATTGAAAGCCGAATGGTGTCAGTGTCCGGTTGTAAGCTCCCGATCTAGCTATCCCGGCAGCAAAAAGATTGGAATGTGAGAGTAAATTAGCCACCATAAAGGCACCATATGAATGTCCACCTACAGCCACCCGGTCCCGATCAATGTAACCCAATTCATCTACCGCATTAATGGCTGCTCCGGCATTGGAAACCAGCTGTGACCTGAAATTGTCATTAGGTTCTGTGTCACCTTCTCCAATGATCGGGAATGCAGCATTATCCAATACCACATAACCTCTGTTTACCCAAAATAATGCGGACCCATAGTACGGATAGGTGAATTGATTGGATGTTGACGTAACCTGCGATGCACTGGCTTTATCCTTATACTCCCGGGGATACGCCCATAGGATCATCGGATATTTTTTTCCGGATTCATATCCTACCGGGAGATACAATGTGCCGGACAATTCGAGTCCGTCGTCCCTCCTATAGGTAATGATTTCTTTATGAATATTTTTAATTGCCTCGAATGGATTCACATTATTGGTGATCTTGTCCAGGGAACCAGTCTTAAAATTCCTGAAATAGTAGTCGGGAAAAATATCTTTCGCCTCCAGGCTCACCAGCATTTGACCTTTTACGGGATCAATTATTTTGATTATATTCTCATGGTATTTGCTGTTGTCCGATTCATAGAGCCGGCTTTTTTCTCCAGAATCCAGATGGTATTCATCTACAAAGGGATTTCTACCTTTTTTAGAATAACCACTTCCGGATAAATAAAGCTTCCCATCATTTTTCAGGATGACATCTCGACCATATTGATTTTCCCTGGTTACGAAATATCCAGGATCACTGTAACTATCCTGGTAATTCCGTTCATTGAACAACTTAAGTGGTTTATTACCATTTGACGGATCAAAGAATTCAGTTCTAAGGGTACGGTCGTTGCGCCAGTAATGGCTTATAATAGCAAGGTTTTCGTCACACCATTGAATCCCCCCATATCTTAATTTAACTTTTAGCAGTAACGACTTTTCTCCCTTAAAAGGAGCTGTCAGTTCGTAAACCGCATCGCGATGTTCCACTTCTTTAGCGGCATCTCCGTCATCTAACGCCTCTGTCCAATACAGTGTAGCGGGTTTATCCGCTCGCCAAGCAATAGATCGGGGACCTTTTTGAGTTGACATAAATCCCTTTGGGATTTCTTCCACTAGAGGAGCTTCCAATATAGTTTTAACTAAATTTCCGTCCTTGTCATAAATCTTGGTATGTGTGGGAAATCTGAAATAGGTTACGATATAGGAAAAAGGTCGGTGAATTGTAGTAACCATCACAAAATTACCGTCTGGAGAAAGTGAAATGCTCCGGTGCATGGATTTGTCTTTCCACTTTGTTTTTGCTCCCTTTAAACTTATTCTCCACAACTCAGAATAGGTAAGAGTCTCGAAGTTTTGCTCATCAATTTTATCTTTGAGCAGATCTTGATAGGTTCTGTTTTGAGCTTTGGAACCTGTATTTTCTGAAATTATCGGACCTGAAGGTATCGCATTTGCCTTGTCGATAATCGTATTTCTATTCGGAGGTAAAACCTTGGTCAACAGTGATTTACTATCTTTAAACCACATATAAGGTCTGCCCAAATTGCCATTTAAGTTGTCTGAGGATAACTTGGTAGCCAGACCCGTTTCAATATCTACCACCCACAATTCTACCCCCTTCTCAGTCGTATTGGTAAAGGCGATTTTCATTTCATTTGGAGACCAGGAGAAATTAGAAATCCTGGGATTATCGGGTAAGTTTTCGATCTCTTTTTCAATTTGCTTTTCTGAGTCAAACAGACTGATCTTGTAATAATAGGTTTGTCTGCTGGATATATTGGTGATGGGATTGATTCTCAGACCGCCCAACCGAAGTTCTTTCTCGGATAATTCTGCTATGGATTTATAGGAGTTTCTGTACAGCTTCAAAGCCTTAGACCCATTTTCATTAAAATAATATCCGGGTGGTCTATCTGCATCGGCGAGGGATCGAATATCGTCATGAGGAACCTGATAATCAACATCAATCTGACCTTGTACATACGAAAGAAGTAGTAAGAAAAAGAGGCAATTTAAGTATTTCATTTTTTGTCGTGTTTATGATTTCAATTTAGCAAAAAAAAATGGATATAATCAAGGAATAATTGTTTAAGTATCCATTACAAATCGGACAAAGATGGGATAATTGTCATCAAAAAGTGCTGCTTAAAACCCAAGGAAGTGATTTACAACTTTTAGTCTTTGATGTCGTGTTGCCGTTTCCAAATATTGTTTGGATTTCTGACCGATCATTATGACATGAGATTCAGGGAAAATGCAGGCTCGAAATCTGATGGGATGAACCGTAGGTTGAAATAGGAATTGTGAGTATTAACCTATTGGTTTTGGATTAGCATTATAGATTACCGGCATTTGATGTTTCCATGTATTCCATAACGCATTGTTGCTAATAAGTTTTGCCATAAAGTTCCCGACATTGATGCGACTTGTCTTTCCCGGATTGAAAATAGCGCTTCTGGTAGGTGATGGGTGCAAAGTATATTTGGTTACTTTATTTTCGTTGATTAGGGTATCCGGACGAACGACAACCCATTCCACAAATTTATCTTCAAACCCAATATCTTTCCAAAGATAGTCGGCAGCCTTTTCGTTATCCGGGTGCGGGGGCAATAGAGCTCTTATCAGTCCCACAGTTGCACTCTCCCAAATTGAAATAGGTTCATTTAGACTGCGATTTCGGTTGCCAGCGGTGTTCATTAATACAAATTTCACAGACTTTTTTGCTCCATTCAATTTTATGGCTTGACAAAGCAATTGAACGGCATCGGTTACCAACTTTCTGGGTTTTCCATAAATGCCTTTTAAGTTCAGATTATGACCCAAACATGAGGCCACGGCATGACAATCACGCAAATGATTTGCCATATCCTCAACTTCGATATCAAGCAGGCTGTCCCGGATAATTGAGATATCGTTATTGGTTTTCCATGCATCTGGGATTTTTTCAATAGAACGGATGATTACCTTAACGTTCTGTCCCATATTCAATAACTGGTCCACCAATAATCTTCCGGTTGCACCACTCGCACCAACTACCAATGTGGTAGAATTCTCCATAGGTTGTTAATAAGTATTAATCGACTTCATAAGGACCAATTTTGTAGAATTCCCGTTTAACTCTCAAGATAAGAAATATGTCATCTACAATAAAAAATCTAGCAGCCTTTAGTTATTTAAATCCAAATACTCAAAAAAATGGGCGAACTCAGGTTAAATTCATCTGGAATATAAGCTCCTGTAAATGATATATGTAGTTATTCACAACTTAGTTCATTGAAGGTGGTGATCAAGTCAAACCTTTTCAAAGACCAATCTGTAATGATCCATAATCTCTTTTTCAAAACAGACGCGGTTAGGACTCACCCTAAAGATGGCTACCTGATGCCTGAATTCCTTATCTGTCAGATATTTAGGAACGAGAGAGAGGTATAGTAAATATTTTTTTAGATTAAATTGTCTAAATTTTTTTCTCCACTGCCCAATGGTCTCAATATAATCCAATCTACCACTACTTTTGGATATAAGTTTAAAATGTGGTTCCGCATTTCTAATTACCATTTCCGGTCCATAGGGCAACCATGATCCTGGAAATTCTTTAACCATAAGAGCAAGTACATGTGGAGCCGAACCTTCTTTGGCATTGATATCAAATTCTTCAAAAGGAATCATATTTTTGCTGAAAGTCATAGTTTGCATATAAAATCTGCCTCCTTTGGGTAGCAGGTTATTTAAAACTTCGAAGAAATCCCGATATACCTGTTCCTGTTTTCCAGCTTGCCATTCTTCGACCGAACAAAAATGCTCCAGCCCACCGATACAGGTTATGGCATCAAACATTCCAAAATCTTCTGGGGTTACGTAGCGACAATCCTTAACTAATACATTTAGTCCATTAGCCTGGCAGGCATCGGCTTGTCCTTGTGATAAGGTTAAGCCTATGCTGGTTGCGCCTCTTTCCTCGGTGATATATTTGGAGAACGGTCCCCAACCGCAAGCCATGTCCAATACTTTACTCCCTTTTTTGATATTGAGACTGTCTGCAATAAACTTATGTTTGGCCCTTTGAGCTTCTTCAAGAGACATCGAAAAATCTCCATCATACTTGGCACCACTATAATCTCCGGAATCTCCCATGCTCAACCTGAATATTTTATCAATCGTAGTATAGGTAAAATCCATATCCTTTTGTTCTGCCATTTTTTCTTTTTTATATTTTGTGATAAATAAGTTGAGGAAAAAGTGTTTTAGATTAATTCACAAGATCTAAAAACATATTGTTGCAATGAGCTCAATAATACAAAATAAGAATTTACCCACCAACTTAAATACTTTGAGGTTAAGAATAATGGACTATCATTTATTCTAACCTCCCATTACTTCGTTCTTAAACCACTAGCGCACCTGTTAAAATCAATAGCATGAAATGTAAATATTTGGTGCGCAATAGGGCTAAAGCAAAATATTATTGAGTAATTTTTTATCGGATTAACAAACCAATACTTTTCAGAGTAAACTCACTAGTGAGCCCTCTCCCGGAATGGACATTTAAAAGAATGCTTGAAATGATACCAAATATTATTTGCTCACCCGAAACCCTAAAGTTATACTGTTTATTTCCAAAAACACTTGCCTTTTATATCTAACCCTTATTTTATTAACTTACAGAATAACAATTTGGATCTGGCTGAAAAAATGTAGTCAGACGGATTGTAAGTTTACGATAATTTAATAACCCTACTTTTTATATGAAATATTGCGGACTGGAATTAAAGGGAAGCGAAGTAATCCTCGTGAGTATTGAAATCAGCAATGGAGAATACCGATATCTATCGCCGGAGATGAAAAAAATAAAATTTAATGACTCAGGAAATCAATCGGATGTCAAAACCTTCCTTACGGCGATCGAAAAATTCTTTGCCAAACACCATTTTGACAAAATAGGTATCAAAGGCAGACAAACCAGGGGCAAGTTTGCCGGTGGGCCAACTTCCTTTAAAATGGAAGGTATCATTCAGACCATGAACTTTCCGGTGGAGATCATTTCAGCTCCAACCATTAGGGCTAAGTTAAAAGACCAATCCATTGATACATCGGGAATTAATTCATATCAAATCGAAGCATTAAAGGTGGCCTTATGTCTCGGAGGGTGGAAGCTTTTTTGAAATCAAATAGTCATGAATGGCATATACCTGCTTGATCAAAGAAATATCGTGATTGATTATCAGAAAATCAGCGGCTTGAATTTGCATTACTTCATATTTCCGTTGTTTTGAGACTCTATCCAAGACTTTTTCTTTGGTAATACCATCCCGGTTCATTACCCGTTGCACTCTAATTTTTTCAGGGCAATATACCGTAATGACTAAATCCACTAATTTATTTTTGTGTTCAGTAGAAACTAAAGCCGATTCGTACACCGCATAGGGAAAGTCTGATTTTAGAACGAACCAATGCTCGAGATCCTCATACACCACAGGATGAACTATCGCGTTCATTTGGTTTAATAAGGAGTTTTCCTGAAAAATCTGCTGTGCCAACCACGGACGATTCAAATTCCCATCGGGGAGGTAAGTCTTGGGGCCAAATAGCTTATGAATTTTTTGCTTCAAGCTCGGGTTGAATGTCATCAGCCTTTTAGCTTCAATGTCAGCATGATATACTGGTGTTCCTAACAGTTTAAGTATTTCTGTAGCTAGTGACTTACCTGCGCCAATCCCTCCGGTAATAGCAACTTTTATCAATTCTTCAACTATTAAATTCCAGATTAATTATAATAAAATCGTCAAAATATGGTTTGAAACTAGTAATTTCGTCTTAGCATAGAGCTATTAAAGCCTGTTTTATTTAACGAAATCCAATCCTGATTGTCATTATTTGGCAAAGTTTTAGCCCTTTTTTTTACAATCCTATGAAGTAGTCTCGAATAATTTGGTGGCTATTGTTGATGTAGTAAGTTTATGAAGGTAGTTTTACAATATGGTTTGTGGATTGTTCTGATGTTTAATGGCCTGGGCGGATTTGGCCAGATTACAGTGGATTTTTCCGTTTCTAAAAGAAGCGGTTGTGGCTTCGTTCAATCCAATTTCTCCGATAAATCCAAATCAACAGCGGGCGCTATTATTAGTTGGGAGTGGGATATCGGCGGCTCCAAAGTTCGTCGGCAAAATCCTTCCCGGATCTTTGGAAATCCCGGTAAATATAAGGTATGTTTGACGGTAAAGGATAACTTAGGCAATACCGGTACAAAATGTATTGACGACTACATTATTGTATACGAAGAGCTCACCATAGATTTTTCAGCAAATGATACAGTCTTATGTGCCGGAGACCGTACTTCTTTTAGTGAAACTGCATTTTCTCCTAATGGTAAAATCACGCAGTTCATTTGGAAAGTGGGAGGAAGCGCTGGTACGGTTACTTCTGACGGCACGATCCCTACGGTTACTTCTTCCTATCCGGACGGTGGATCTTATGGAATTTCATTAACGATTAAGGACGACAAAGGTTGTACCGGAACATTGACCAAGTCTGGTTACATTCAGGTAATAGACCCTCCCAATTTGGACATTGTAGTATCCGATCCTGAGATTTGCGGAGCACTACCTCATTTTACTTCGTATCAACTGGATCGCATTGATCCACAAACTTTCTATTCCTGGGATTTTGGTAATGGCCAAACCTTCAACGGTCCGAATCCTCCAATTATTCAATACGATGACAATGACGATTATGATGTCACGTTATCTGCCGTTAATTCAGCTGGCTGTCGCGATACGGTTGTCCATAAGGATGTGGTCCGAAGTTCACATCAGGTTACGTTTGATGTGGATACCACTTCGGGATGTATGCCGCTTACCATTCAGTTTACTGATCATTCAAGGATCCGACCGGACAGCATCGTGTGGGATTTCGGAAATGGCGACCTGGCATTTGAAAAAAATCCACAATACACTTATAATGCGGAGGGTGTTTTTCAGCCTACTTTAAGTAGATTGGTCAGGGGATGTTGGATCACGGAATCATTTGACCGGTCGATTACCGTTTTTGGTACTCCTACCGCCAATTATGCTCTCAGTCGCACTTTGGCATGTACACTGCCATATGATGTGCCTTTTTCCAATTTATCATCCGGAGCGGACTCCTATTTATGGGATTTTGGGGATGGGAATACCTCCACAGATTTTAACCCGGTTCATCGATATACTGAGTATGGTAAATTTCCTATTTCTCTGACAGCCAATACTGATGATGGATGTTCTCATCAAGTTGTAGTAGATACTTTGCACATCTTTGAGTTTAAGGTAAATGTTACCGGAACAGTAAGTGGATGTGTTCCGCTTGAAGTGACCGCTGAAGACAATAGTTCCTCTCTGACACCTGTAATAGACTGGCTTTGGATATTCGAGGGCGATACGACACTTGAATTTGCCAGACCGGACATTAATTTTACTTTAACTACCCCGGGAAAATATGATCTTATTTATGCAGCTGCCAATTCAACGGGTTGTGTTGATAGTATCCGTATTCCAGATTTTGCTCAGGCCGGCACGATCCCACAAGTTGATTATGAATTTAGTGGCACCTTGGCTTGTGTGGATCAGGAAATTCAGTTTCAGGACCTAAGCGATTCGACGGTCAATTCCTGGTTTTGGGAGTTCAGCGATGGAACCACATCCCATCAACAAAATCCCCTTAAGCACTTCGACGAACCTGGAAATTATACGACTAAACTAACCGGATTTTATAATGGATGCCCCAATAGTGCAGATCATCCTGATACTATTGAAGTGTTAATACCTCAAGCCTTATTTACTTATGAATTTGATTGTCTGTCGGGAGTGGTGAATTTCCAGAACGCCTCGGTGGGTTACGACTCATTGATCTGGGATTTCGGATTTGCAGACTCCTCCCAAAGTGTACAAAGTGAAATTCATCCTAAATTCATCTATCCAGGACCAGGTACCTATGAAGTCATACTTGAAGTATTTAATAGTCGAAGTGATTGTCAGCATTTTTTCCAGGAAACTATTGTGATTGCAGATCCCAGTATTGATTTGTCCATTGAGACCACAACCGGATGTACCCCCTTCATTGCGGAAGCAAGAGGAACTTTCCAGGACATCGATTTGGTCCAATACATCGTGGATGGAACTGGTGAAATTAATTCAGTGAATAACGGGGCAAATATCATTTTTCGAAATCCTGGAATTTATGCACCTATCTATGCTGCAATTACCGATATGAACGGATGCAAGGATACCCTCAGAATTTCCGATAGTCTCAGAATTAATCAAATCCAATCCAATATTGGGGTCAACAAACAAAATGCCTGTGTTGGTGATACCATCTTATTAACAGAAAGTTCTAGCAGTTTTTATGGACAGATCACAGCCTACGCATGGGAATTTAATGGAGATTATACTGATGAAATCGGCAGAAGTTGGATAATTGATGAAAATGAGGACCAACATATTTCCCTTATGGTAGAAAATGATTGGGGCTGTAGTGATTCAGCATCAATTGCTATTGATGTTCACCAGGCTTTAGCATTATTTACTACCGATAGCCTAGCTTGCACTTCTCGCGAAATCGAGTTTATTCATGATTCCAAGGGGGAAGGTCTTACTTATTTATGGGAATTCGGAAATGGAGATACCGAGACGGCAAATGACACCGTTTTTACCTACTTATATAAAACAGAAGGATATTTTGTACCCTCATTAACCGTATCAGACCTACATGGATGTGTAAATACCTTTGTCGGAGATACCCTACTAATTGCCGATCCAATACCTGCTTTTCAGCTTGATACCAATTACATCTTCTGCCCTCCATACGAGTTAAGCCCTATTAATACCTCTCAAAATGCTTCTAACTTTGAATGGAATTTTGGCGATGGGAGTGGATTTGTGACAATGGATACATCCTTTCATTTAATCACAGATCCGGGGGTTTACGATATTACATTGGTAGCCGGTCATGTGGATGGATGTGTTGATACCCTGGTCAGGAATGGAGCACTGACCATTGGTGGACCTACCGGGAATATCGAATTTACCATTGAACCTACCTGTGCTCCGGTTACTGTTCATGTAAGCGGACAGCTGGATGGGCCTTATTCCTTGTTTTGGGATTACGGTACTGGGCTAGTGGATACATTTCCGGCGGCAGTTCAAAATTTTCAACAAAGTTATGTTTATCCTCAGGGAGGAACTTTCCGTCCGGTATTGGTACTCGAAGACAGCCTGGGTTGCCTGAGACCGTTGCCGCAGCAGGTGGTACGGGTCAATGAACTTACTTTGGATTCGGACTTATCAAATACCAGTTTCTGTGGTTCGTTGAACAACAAGGTATTAGCCTATAATCTTACCTCTTCAACCCACCGTATCGATAGCTGGAACTGGAACCTTATTCATGCGGACACTACCTTGAGTAGCACCAAAGTAGAACCTGAATTTAATCTGGATCGTCTCGGATGGTATGACCTATTAGTAACCGCCGAACACCAGTATTGTAAGGATACGTTTTATTTGGAGCAGGCTCTGGGAATCGGGTACTTGCCCCAGGTCGGAGGAGTAATTTCGAATCCATTAGGGTGTGATCCATTTCCGCTGCGAATGAGAGATACATCCAGTGTATTGGACTCGAGTCAATTTAGTGTACAGTGGTCGGCAAATCCTATATTTGATACGACTGGAATTTTTGTAAGTCAGACATTCCCGGAAGGTCAACATGTGATAAAGCAAAAGGTTACTACTGAGTTTGGATGTTCTGACAGTATCTTTCATAATCTGGAAGTGTTGGAAAATGCGGTTTTGGAGCTTCCCGATTCATTGAAAACATGTTTCGGTGAAACCATCACTTTGGAAGCTCCATTGGTAAAACCAAATCTCAAAAATGTTATATTTCATTGGAGTCATGAATCGACACCTCCATGTAATTCATGTGATCAATCTACGATTACTGTTAAAGAGGAAAGATCATATTATGTAACAGCAACTCATCAAAACGGCTGCAGTTTTCAAGATACGGTAGCGGTTTACTTCCTTGGTGATTCTGTTCCTCAAGTTGAATTTCAATACGATTCCGTAATATGCAATGGTGATTTTACTCAATTAATAAGTGTTGGAGACACCTCGCAACTAGTTTTTCAATGGGATTCCAGTATCGCTGGTCTTAATTGTTACGATCGGTGTAAAAACCCCATTGCATCACCATTAGAGGATAAATCCTATATCGTTCGAGTTTCGAACCAGGTCGGCTGCACTTTAACGGATACCTTGGATATTTTGGTTCGGGGGACCCGGTCTATTGTCGGCTCAGATCGAACCATTTGCCTGGGTGATACAGTACAGTTGGAGGTCGCTGGATTGGATCCATTTTGGCATGTAGCTGATGGTCTATCCTGCAGTTATTGCAACGATCCTGTGGCTCAGCCAAGTTCGAGTACTAACTATGTGGTTAGTTCCGTGGATTCTACCGGATGCCTGATTTATGATAGCATCAGAGTAAATGTATTGACCGGTGCTGATTTGGACCTGGGAGTAGATACTTTTACCTGTTTGGGTGGATCTGTCCAATTGACGGCTTCAGGTCCTGGAGATATTTTCTGGGAGTTGGATCCGGGAAATGTAAAATATGGTACCAATACCAGAACTTTTCAACCAGCATTAAATACTTATTACTTTGCGATGTTAAACAATGATAAATGTACCTTGCACGATTCGGTATTAATTTCCGTGGTTGAAAAGGCTGAAATCAGGGCAGTTGGAGATACAATATGTGTAGGAGATACTGCAAATATTGCGGCAGTAGGGATGATAAGCGCGGTAGAATGGGTTTATGATGGGGTCCTATTTGCGGATCGAAATCAAGCCAAAGTCGTTCCGCCCAACAGTGTAGATGTCATGGTAGTGGGGAGTCTTTCCGGCTGTGCCGGAGATACCGCCTATGCGGTGGTTCGGGTATTACCGAAACCAAATGTGTCCGTGCCTACGCAAGTGGTTATCCTGGATGATGTACGGAACATAAGCCTGACGAACACCAGTTCCATTTATTCCTATGACTGGAGCCCTCCGGAAGGGTTAAGTTGTTATAATTGTCCCGATCCAGTGGTAATCGGAGATCAATCTATGAAATACTATCTTACTGTTACTAATTCCGCAACATCCTGTCAGATGAACGATTCCGTCCAGGTATTAATTCCAAAGGATTGTATCAAAGACATAGTTGGCATCCCAAACATATTCACTCCTAATGGAGATGGTATTAATGATGAATTTCGAATTTATGCATCCATTCCGAATATTACGATCTTCCAGGTATTTAACCGGTGGGGTAATTTGCTCTTCGAAACAACCAACAAAGATCAGGGTTGGGATGGCCAAGTGAACGGTCTGGAACAACCTCCCGGTGTCTATGCCTATTACCTGGAATACATCTGTCCGCTTACTGATGAACCGGTACTGCTATTTGGAGATGTGACTTTGTTGAGATGAATAACTTGTTTGATGTAATGATGAAGAATCGCATTTAAGTTATTTTACAGGTTTCTATTTCTGAACTGGACCAAGAATAAGGTGTCTATATTCATTCAATTCTTTGTTAACTTGGAATAATACCTCCACCACATATTGTATATCAATAAGGGTATGGTAAATTTTGCACAAAAGGGTTGATTTTTGAAAAATCTTCATGAGCGAGCAAAGTGGTCCATCTTCATGGTAATGAAGTGTTTGAACGGAGAGAAATGTTACCTATGCTAGGACTTTTACTTCAAAACCTGTCGAGGATGTTGGGATTATTTCTACCAAAGTTTACGAAATGGTCGGAGTTGCTTTTTTTACTAGGATCAATGTATCCCATATCAAAGGTTGCATTCTTGATTGTTTTGAGCATATAAATGTATTTTTTGCACATAGAGTGACATGAAGAAAAGACAAATCACAATCCAAGAAGCAGGATTAATCCGATGTAACTGCGAGAGAGCGCTGTAGGTATATCGGTATGCTCTCTGAGGTATTGACGTGCTTTAACCAAATGAACCTTTACGGTGTTTGGAGATATGTTGAGTTGTTTGGCAATTGTTCTATTATCCATACCCTCAAAATAGCGCAGTTTAAAAACCGTTTGTCTTTTAGGGGGCAAATCATTGATTACACTCTCGAGAGCGACATATCTTTCTTTTTCAATGTACTCGTATTCTATCGAATATTCATTATCCCTCTTTGAGAATTTTTCTAAAAATCGAGTTTTTAATTGGTTGTTAGAAGCTACCTTTTTTAAATAATCATAGGCAGTATCTTTTGCAACTTTATAAAGAAAACGCTTAATCCCAATAGATGGATTGATAATATCTCTCCTCATCCAGAGTGTTATAAAAACATCTGCGGTAGCCTCTTCAGCTAGAGTTGACTGTTTTAAGAAACGAATACAAAAATTATAAATCACTTGATAATAGAGGTCAAAAACTAAGTTGAATGCCTTGGTATCTCCCTTTGAAAGAGATTTAAGTAGTTGATATTCGGATGGTTTAAATGACATTTATAGGTGAAATATTCTTTTAAAACTAAATCAAAAATTATTAAAATGAAAATAATCTGAAATAATAATGGCTAGGAGTAATCCTTTTTTAATTTCAAACAGGTATAAGGGTGTGTGGAATAATTGAGAAGGTAGGAAGTAATATCCACTAGTCATCAACTAGCCATTCTTTAATTAGATTAAAACACATCACAACTGTAACCCTTACTAGATGCAAAGCAAAGAAGAACTATTAATAAAACTTTTTAATAACGAGTGTAGTCGGAAAGAATTGGAGCACTTGCTGGATCTTATCAAGCAGGATCCCCAAAATTCGGGGCCTGAGGTAATGTCTGAGCTATTTAAACAATTAGAACTTAATTCACACTATACAATAGTGAACAAGAAAAAGATTCATAATCAAGTAATTAAATCTATAAAACAATCAACTGCTACAACATCGGACTACAATAATCGGAGAAAGAAAATAGTTTGGTTGGGTAAGGTGGCCGCAGTTTTATTTTTTGTGGTGAGCATTATTTTGATCTCGCAATACTTATCAGGAAATGATATTATCATAACTCAAACGGATTACGGTGAAGTAAAGGAAATAACTTTACCTGATAGTTCGATAGTTACCTTGAACGGAAATTCGACATTACGTTACGCTCCATTATGGGATGAATCAGCGACGAGAAAGGTCTTCTTAAAAGGAGAAGCATACTTCAAAGTACGTAAAAAAGAAAATACACTCGCCAAGTTTCAGGTAGTTACAGATGATCTTGTCGTAGAGGTGTTGGGTACTATTTTTAATGTGAATACACATTTGGAGGAAACCAGCGTTTTTCTTGAAGAAGGGAAGGTGCTGGTGAGTATGGATAACACGGACCATGATATTGTTCGATTACAGCCAGGTGAGATCTTTCGTTATTCGGCAGTCAATAACAAACTAACAGCCCCTAGACCAATTGTGACAGAGTCGCCAACATCATGGAAGGATGGGTTCTTGACCTTTGACAAGGTTCCATTGAAGACTGTTCTTGACCAACTTGCATCGAGTCATAATTTAAAATACAAAATAGAAGATACTGAACTGGCTGATAAAGTATTGCAAATTACAATACCGTTACAGGACTTAGATGAAGCTATGACTCTATTAGTAAAAACAATACCGGCTGATATTGTCAAGGAAGAAAATGTATTTAACATTCGTAAAAAAGTGAGTAGGTAAAAAATAACCGTAAGTGTGACATACTTACGGCTATTAACATTAATTAGTGAAATAAAAATGTAAGATTATGATTTTTAAGATTTTCTACAAAAAAATCACCACATTGTTTCTTTATATTCTGATATTCGGAGTCTCTGTATCAGGTTATTCAAGAGATAATACCCCTTTTTTTGATCCACTGTTGCAAGATAGGCTATTGAGCGAGGTGTTGACAGAAATAGGTGAAAAGTACCAGGTATTTTTCAACTACGATTATTCTTTGATAAAAGGTCTTAAAGTAGATTTCAATCTTAACAAGGAAGAAACCTTAGAGAGTGCATTGGGTCGGTTATTGGATGATACCGGCTTAATCTATGAACCATTTGGTGAAAAATACATCATTTTATACAAAGATGATAAGATAGGTAAAAAGAATTATAAAAAACTAAGGCGCAAAATCAATCAAATTCAAAAATTGGAATCTAAGAGGAACATTCACCTCCAGCGTCGTTCTTCTAGCAAGCTAAACACTCTTCTGAATATTAACCAGACAATCGCCAGTTTGATTCAGGAAAAAACGATCTCAGGTACAATAACGGACAGTGAGGGCAACCCGCTTCCAGGCGCTACGGTGCAGGCAAAAGGAACCACCATCGGAGCTGTTGCTGATGTGGATGGGAAATATGAAATCAATGTCCCTGATGATGCCACCCTCCTGGTATTTTCCTTTATTGGGTATTCTACACAAGAAGTGAGCATTGCCGGAAGGACAGTGATTGACATCGTAATGGCGACCGATAGTGAAATCTTAGATGAAGTGGTCGTGGTGGGATATACCACAGAAATTAAGAGGAACTTAACCAGTTCTCTGGTCTCCATAAATACGAACGAAATAAACGAAATTCCGGCCACATCTTTGGGTAATGCGATAGCAGGTCGACTAGCAGGAGTTTCTATCGCCCAGTCGAATGGAAAACCGGGAAGTACTTCAGAACTAACCATTAGAGGAGCTACCTCTGGTGAATTCCAAGGAAACAATGATCCACTTTATGTAATCGATAATGTAATTGCATCCAAGAGGCTCTTTGATGCCTTGGATGTTAGTGAGGTGGCTGATATAACCGTATTGAAAGATGCTGCATCTGCAGCGGTTTATGGTGCCAGGGCAGCAAATGGAGTGGTTTTGGTAAAAACGCATTCCGGGATAAGAGGTAAATCAATAATTAACTTTACTTCCACTCTTGGAACTACTGAACCTACTAATGTCCCACCCATGACTTCGGCTTACCAACAAGCCAAAATTATTGAAGGGGTCAGAGACTTTAGGGGCGTTCCTCAAAATGACCCTGAACGTTTTAGTCAAGCCGAATTGGACTATTTGAAAGCCAATGATTATGGGTCTTATGCCGAGCAATCTGCAGTGAACCCTCTCTTGGGCAGAGTAGCCCTTAATGCTTCAGGGGGGACAGATAAATTGACCTATTTTATGTCCGGATCATTTATAAAACAGACTGGTGACTTTAGTGCTTTGAAGTACAAGAAAACCAACTTTAGAGCAAAGGTTGCTGCCGACATTACCGAAGATCTGAATGTTTCAATGAATATAAGTACGAATAATGACGTTAGGGACGAGTTCTATTGGAGATGGAATGGATCGGATGAGGATTTTGGTGATTTTTACCGAACAGCCAACCGGACCGGTGCCTGGGGTTCGGGGATACATAATGGAGAATACGTCGCTAACTTTAATGGGTGGAATCCCGTTCATTTGGCTGATGGTGGTGCTGGTAACCGAGAACGCACCTCCCGAAATGTAAGTACAATTATCGACTTAAATTATAGCGTTCCCTTTGCCGAAGGGTTGACCTTAGGTGCTACTTATAATAAATTGAGCCATAGACGGGATCAAACTCTACTGAGAAAAATTGTGGAGGATGTAACTTTTGGTGTGGATCCGAACAATAGATTTATTCTTACCGATGAAATTTTGGGAGTCAGGGTTCGAAGCGATGACGGTGCCAATTCCAATAGTTTACAGGAATCTACCTGGGAAGAGGAGTCGTATCAGTTTAATGCTAGGATTGGATATGAAAGAACTTTTGGAGATCATTCGATTAAGCTATTTGGAATTTATGAGGCCTGGGAGCGCTTTGATAGAAACTTCTGGGCACTTAGGAGGGGATTACAGACAGAGTTGGTCACCCAATTATTTGCTACTGATCCGGCAGTCGAAAGTCAATTCTCTAATGGTAGCGGTGCAGAATTTGGCCGGGCATCATACATAGGAGGTGCAGGATATAATTTTCAAAATGAACTATTCTTAAATGCTTCATTTAGGTATGACGGTTCGACAAAATTTGCCGAAGATGAGAGATGGGGGTTGTTCCCATCGGTCTCAGCTGCATGGATTATGTCTGAGCGAGCCTTTTTTAAGGAAAATGTGAATTTTATAGATTTCTTTAAATTAAGAGTATCATACGGATTAACCGGTAATGACAATGTAGGTAATTCAAATTTCCCATACATTCAAAGCTATAGTGTATCGGGAAGCGGTGCTGTTTTTGGTGAAAGTGAGGCCATTTCAAACTCAGCTTCAATTGGCCCTCAACCGGATGTTTTTATCACTTGGGAGAAACAAGCTTCCTTCAATCTGGGTTTGGACTTTGAGTTATTGAATAGTAAACTATTTACTTCAATAGATATCTTTAAGAACAAAAAAACAGACCTATATGGCAGTAGGCAATTGTTTATTCCTGCCTCCTCCGGACTGACGCTGGGAAATACCAACTATGGAGGAATCGATATTTCAGGTATTGAAATTATTACCTCTTATCGGAATAAGTTAGGGCCAATAGATTATGATGTCGGATTTAATTTTGGCTATGCCAAGGATAAATATACTACCTTAGATGAACCTGAGACTAGGAGGGACTATCAATTATTAAATGGTAAAGGAACCAGTCGGGTTTTGGGATATACGGTTTTGGGTATTATCAGAACGGAGGAACAATTAAATGATTTAATCGAATCCGGTTATACATTCAGAAATGCCGAACCACAAATTGGCGCCTTTTATTATAAAGATTTAAGAGGGAATCCGCAAGTGGATCCGGAGGGGAATACCCCGGATGGAAATATAGATGGAAATGACCAGGAATACATCGGATCGTCTGCGATACCGTTAATAAATTATGGTATTCGATTGGGCTTGAGCTTTAAGCGATTCCATTTTCAGGCTTTTGCACAGGGCTTTGCAGGCCATCAAAAGTATCAGCCTGCGAATAATAAATTCCAATTTGCTTCAGTTGGGCAATCATCCCATACGCAATGGTTAGATGCTTGGACGCCAGATAATATTAATGGCTCACTACCACGATTCGGTTCTCCGGGTTCCTCTTTAAACTCAACATTTTGGCTGCAGGATGCCGACTACTTGCGGTTGAAAAACGTGAATATTTCCTATGATTTCTCTGAAAGTCTAATCTCAAGATTTGGGATTCAAAGGTTGAATCTATTTGCAAATGGAACCAACTTAATGATGTTATTTAGTAAAATAACTGAGTTTGATCCTGAGACAAGTGGTCGCGGTATCCCCGTAAATAGGAGTTTTAGTCTAGGTCTTAACATTACCTTTTAAAGAAAATTACCATGAAAGCAATATATATATCATTTATTTTAATACTTAGTTCCTTTATATTTATACAATGCAGCAAAGATGTTTTGGACAAAACAGATTTAGGCGCGGTTAGCTCAGAGGCCATTTGGAATGATTTAAATCTAGCCACTGGTTTTGTCAACAATATCCATGGTAGATCGATTCCCGGATGGAGCGTGAATGCCTCTAAAATCACCGATGATGCGCATGGTGAAAATGATTTAATGTATGGAGAATTGGAGCCGGGATCTCAAAATATTTATGAGAACAGCTATCGGATTATCAAAGACATCAACATTTTATTACGCGATGTTGGTTCAGGTTCAATAGAGCCGGAAGATCAAGAACTTCTAAAAGGACAGGCTTTATTCTTTAGAGCTTATCTTTATTTTGAATTGGTCTCGACCTATGGAGGGGTACCTTTAGTTCTGGATGTGAAAGATCAGTCGGATGTTGATGCACTTAAAGTAACCAGAAATAAGACATCAGAATGTATTTCTCAGATTGTTTCGGACTTGGATGCAGCTGCACAAGCCTTGCCAGATGTCTATGATAGTGATGATTATGGTAGAATCACAAAAGGCGCAGCCATGGCTTTTAAGGGTAGAGTGCTCTTGCATTATGCCAGTGAGCAATTTGATCCTACTCAAGGTTCCAATCGATGGCAAGCAGCCTATGATGCCAACAATGCGGCTATGACCTATTTAAAATCCATTGGGAAAGGCATACACCCTGATTACAACGGGCTGTGGTTTGAAGAGGGGAACTCCAATATTGAAGCCATCATGGTACGAAATTACTCTTTGGATAGACCCCACAATCGAGAAGCTGGTTGCCGTCCATTTATAGTAGGCACAAATGGAGAATCTTATGACAAACCAACCAAACAATTAGTAGATGCTTATCCTATGAAAGACGGTAAAGCCATTGATGATCTCTCAGGATCATATACGTACAATGAGACCACTTTTTGGTTGAATCGGGATCCGAGATTTGAGGCTACAATTGCCTGGAATGGCTCGATTTGGCCCTTAAATAATCCTGCTCCAAACAGAACCAGCGATTTAGAATGGTCCTTTGCTGAAAGTGCTATTGAGGCTCAGGCAGATTCTCGAATTACACCTTCTAGTTACAGTTGTCGCAAAGCAGTTGATGGTACTATTGAAGGAGGAGCTGCAAGTCTCAGTTCACCTACAGATTGGATAGAAATCCGCTTTACTGAAGTACTACTAAATCTAGCTGAAGCAGGAAATGAAATTGGTAATTCTGCCGTTGCCTATGATATATTGAAGCAAATAAGAGAGCGAGCCGGAATTGAACCGGGCCCTGATAATTCCTTTGGTATTGAAAGTGAATTAGATAAAAATGGATTGCGTGATGCGATTATGCTGGAAAGAAGATTAGAATTGGTTTTTGAAGGCAAACGATCTGCTGATTTGAGAAGAAGACGGATGTATAGCACCATCAATGGCACACATCGATTTGGATATCAGATATTAAGAACAACTGCCTTTGATAATCTACATCCATCTGATGAGATCCTTGATGATAGAAAAGTACTGGAAGCAGGAATCTTGGACGGTTCAATTAATATTAATGATCCCGAAGTTTACAATACCTATTTTGAAACCAAGTTACGCAGTTTGGAGAGGTTCGGAAGTGTGGAAGAAAATGGTGATCCGATCAACTATTTGGATCAATATTACTTCTTCGATATACCTCAAGGAGTGTTGGATAAAAATGAAAATCTTGAGCAAACTAACGGATGGCCTGGTGGTACATTTGATCCTTTGCAATAAAAGGTATGCAAAATCATTTTGTTAGAATAAAGAGGCTATGTCCAAGGATTATGGCCTCTTTTGAAGTTTATATTCGATCAGATTTCCGGATTAGGTTTCGCAACTAATGTAAAGTATATGAATGCTATCTTTCACATTTTCGCATTATCAAAACCCTATCTGATATTTCTTGTAATTCCTGCAATACTTTTAACCCCAAGTCCTGTCAATGAAGACAACGACTACCTTTTTAGTTTGTTATCTCCTAATGAATCCAATATTTATTTCAACAATGCCATTGAGGAGACAAAGAAAGACAACATTTTCGTTTACAAGGGTTTCTATAAAGGTGGAGGGGTTGCTATTGGAGATTTGAATAATGACGGATTGGCTGACATCTACTTATCGGGAAATCAGATTGGCGATCAGTTATATATCAATAAAGGAAATTTGCGATTTGAAGAGATCACTAGTGATGCTGGAATTCTTGATAGAGGAGGCTGGTCAACCCATGTGAGTATTGTAGATATTAACAATGATGGTTATAAAGACATTTACGTATGTAAAAGTTTGTACGATGACCAACCTTTTTTAAGGGAGAATGAACTTTATATAAATAATCAGGACTTAACATTCACCGAATCTGCCTCAAGTTATGGTTTAAATGACAATCTCCGGACTACCCAAGCCAATTTTTTTGATTTTGATAGAGACGGAGATTTTGATGTGTTCATCATCAATCAACCGAAAAATTCATCCATGTTATCACCCATAGAGGCTGAAACCAAAATACGTCCAGATGAAAATTACAGATTACTGGAGAATATGGGCAGTCATTTTGAACCGGCACTAAACAATGGAGGTGTCAGTAATTTCGGATATGGCTTGAGTTCAGTCATCGCAGATTTCAATCAAGACGGATGGCAGGATATTTATGTAGCCAATGACTACAAAAAACCTGATTTTTTTTATATAAACAATGGTGATGGGACCTTCACAAACAAGATATATCAGAATATCAAACATACCTCATATTTTAGTATGGGTTCAGATGTTGGGGATATTAATAATGACGGTTGGTTTGACTTTGTAGTACTAGATATGGTAGCTGAGGACAATTATAAATTGAAAAGTAACATGAGTTCTATGAATCCTTCGGAATTTTGGAAAAATGTGAGTGAAGGAGGTCATTATCAATTTATGTACAACACGTTGCAATTAAATAATGGTGTTGACCCACACGGAAATTTACAATTTAGTGAAATTGCTCAAATGGCTGGGGTGTCAAGCACGGACTGGAGTTGGTCGCCTCTATTAGCTGACTTCGATAACGATGGATTGTTGGACTTGTTTGTAACCAATGGGGTACGGAGAGAAATTGGGAATACGGATGCTTTGAAACAATTGGATGAATACTTAGAGGAAGTTATTTCAACTCGCAATCCGGACAATCGGGAGGATTTCGAAATTTGGGACTACCTCGACTTGAATAAAATGTTTTCGTTTTTTCCTGTGGAAAAGATAAAAAACTATATGTACAAAAATACCAACGGCTTGGTATTTGAGAAAGTGACTGATACCTGGGGATTCTCACAGAAAACATTTTCTACAGGTGCTGCTTTTGGAGATTTGGATAATGATGGGGATTTAGATTTAGTGGTAAATAATATTAATGATTTCTCGGCAATTTATAAAAATAATACCGTCGAAAGGTTTATGACTAACTACCTCATAATAGGCTTTACTCAAAACAATTTGCACCAAAGTTTTTTTGGCACCTCTGTTACCCTGTATACCGACAAAGGGATTCGTCTGTCTTCTTTAACCAGTGCGCGGGGAATCAATTCAAGTAGTGATGAAAAAGTGCACTTTGGATTACAGAATATTTCAAGGATCGATTCCATTCGAATTGATTGGCATACCGGTGCGACTTCTATACTTTACGATGTAGATATCAATCAAATATTGTCTATTGACTACTCGACCATTGACAAAAAAAACGGTGCTTATGAGAAACCAAAGGATGACCAATTATTATTCGAGGATGTTACTGATGCAGCCAACATCAATTATGTACATAGAGAAAATGTTTTTGATGATTTTGGAAGAGAAGTATTACTTCCCCATCGCATGTCTACCCTGGGTTCCGGTGTTGCGGTTGGAGATATAAATG
The DNA here is from genome assembly GCA_965223405.1 of Saprospiraceae bacterium. Classification (GTDB taxonomy): domain Bacteria; phylum Bacteroidota; class Bacteroidia; order Chitinophagales; family Saprospiraceae; genus CBDCWO01. The sequence continues at coordinate 6,493,716 of CBDCWO010000006.1, read as the reverse complement.
GAGACGGTCTGGATGATTTTTATATTGGGGCACCGGTTGGGAAAACCGGAGGATTGTTTATCCAGCAACAGGATCATACTTTTTTGGAAACTTACATCAGTACATTTCCAGATTTTTATACAGAAGATATGGGATCTGTTTTTTTTGATGCCGAACTAGATGGAGACCTTGATTTATATGTAGTATCTGGTGGAAACGAAAATAAAGTGACTGATGAATTTTATCAAGATCGACTTTATTTGAATAATGGACAAGGTGATTTTGAGCTGGCAACTCAGGTTTTACCACCTATTACGGCAAGCGGCTCTAGAGTTAAAGTTGCCGATTATGATCAAGACGGTGATTTTGATCTTTTTGTTGGCGGCAGACAAATACCCGGTCATTACCCTGAACCTGCTCAAAGCTATATCCTTAAAAACCAGTGGCAAGAAACCGGTGAACTTAAGTATATCAGTATGCATGAAGATATATTGTCTAAACTGGGAATGGTTACGGATGCAGTTTGGACAGACTTTGATGGAGATAAAGATTTAGATATTTTAGTTAGTGGGATCTGGATGCCGATTACTGTACTTGAAAATCAGAACGGCAACTTTGTTAACAGTACAGAAAAGTATGATCTTCAAGATCAAACAGGGTGGTGGTTTAGTGTAGCAAATGGGGACCTGGATGGAGATGGTGATGAGGACTACATCTTTGGAAACCTGGGGCTGAATTATAAATATAAAGCAAGTCCTAATGCTCCATTTTCAGTTCATTATGACGACTTTGACGACAATGGGCAATACGATATTGTTCTGAGTTATTATAACTATGGAACCCAATATCCTCTACGAGGCAGATCGTGTTCTTCACAACAGATTCCTGATATCAAGAAAAAGTTCAAGACTTATAATCACTTTGCTTCTGCTAGTTTATCCGATGTATATGGCCTGAAGTTAAAAGAGGCCTTACACTATGAGGCCAATTCATTTGCCAGCGTTTGTATGGAAAACCTGGGAAAAGGCAATTATAAAATCACACCACTACCTGATCTCGCTCAAATCTCAAATATTAATTCTACAGTGATCCATGATGTTGATCAGGACGGGAGACAAGACTTGATTATTGCCGGAAATCTGTATGGATCAGAAATAGAAACCCCACGTAATGACGCCAGCATAGGATTGCTCTTAAAAGGCAATGGACAACTTGAATTTGAGCCGGTACCTATGGGGTTAAGTGGTCTGAATTTATCTGCTGATGTGAAAGAAATCAAAATACTAAACCATCAAGGGGGTAAGTCGCTCGTGATCTGCGTTAATAATGGAAGGACTAAGTTGATTAAAATCAAAAATCCCTGAGATGAGATGGCTAAGATTATTAGTGCCATGTGTGTACATTTCATCTTTATCTCTTCACTCACAAAATGATGCTTCCATTTTTAAACAAATACCAACGGAACATTCTAATATATCGTTTGAAAACAATATCCATGAAACGGTATACTTCAATTACTATACCTTTATGCATATCTATATGGGAGGTGGAGTTGCAGCTGGAGATTTCAATAATGACGACCTGGTAGATATCTATTTTACATCAAACCTTGGTGAAAATAAATTGTATCTAAACCAAGGGGAAATGAAATTTGAAGATGTGACAGGGACGGCTAAAGTTCAGGGAAATGGTGGATTTCACACTGGAGTAACCACCGTAGATATTAATAATGATGGATTTTTAGACTTGTATGTTTGCCGCTCCGGACCGGAGACGGAAAGTTACTTACCCAATTTGTTGTATATCAATAACGGAGATCTCACTTTTGAGGAATCTGCAATGAGGTATGGACTATCAGAATCCAATAGCCAATCAATACAAGCCAATTTCTTTGATTACGACAACGATGGTGATTTAGATGTATACATTGTTAATACACCGGTAGATTTTGAATTGACGAATGCCATTATCGATACACAGACCATATATCAGGATCCAAGTTTTCTTAAATATGGTGGTGCGGATAAATTATATCGAAACAATGGAGATGAAACATTTAGCGATGTCTCTGCCCCGGCAGGAATTAAAGCAGACATCTTCTTTGGTTTGAATGTGCTGGTTGGAGATATTAATAATGATGGATGGAAGGATATTTTTGTCTCAAATGACTTTAATGGTCCGGATTTTTGCTATATCAATAATCAGAATGGCACCTTCTCAGAGAAAGCAAAGGACGTTTTTTCCCATATATCTTTTTATAGTATGGGATCTGATATGGCGGATGTCAACAATGATGGATTATTGGATATTTTTATTTTGGATATGTTGCCGGAGGATTATGTTCGGTCAAAAACTTCAATGACCATGATGCCTCGTGAAGTTATGGCAAATATGATCAAATCAGGGTATCACCGGCAATATATGCATAATATGCTCCAGTTAAACAACGGTAACACAAGCAACCTGAGGCCGTTATTCCGAGAAATCGGTCAGTTTGCCCAAGTGGCCAAAACCGATTGGAGTTGGTCGAGTTTGTTTGCTGATTTTAATCTGGATGGCTACAACGATTTGCATGTTACTAATGGAATTCTAAGAGATGTCACCAATGTGGATGCAAAAATTGATCAAAGGAAATATTTCTTGGAATTAAAGGAGTCAAATAGTCTAAATTTAAGCCAGGAAATTCTGAGAACTACCAGGTCCCTATACCCTTCCGTTAAACTTAATAACTATCTCTTCTTAAATAATGGAGACCTGACATTTACTAAAATGGAAGAGATAGAAAATACGGGTCCTACCAGTTTCTCAAACGGGGCTGCGGTTGCTGATTTTGATAATGATGGTGATCTGGACCTGGTCTGCAATAATGTAAACGATAAAGCTTTCCTGTTTGAAAATAAGTGTAAGACACCAAATACCCATTTTCTAAAAATTAGGTTATCCGGGCCTAATCACAATAAATTGGGTATTGGATCAAGAATCAAAATTTGGTATAACGACAAACACCAAATCAAGGAAGTGAGTACTACCAGGGGTTATTTTTCTGCCTCAGAGGTGACGGTTCATTTTGGAGTTGGGAATGCTAGGAAAATTGAGCGGTTGCAGGTGATCTGGCCAAATTCTTTGATGCAAGAAATTAAAAATGTGGTTGTTGACCGGACAATAACCCTGTATTATGAAGATGCGAAGCCAGAATACGATTGGTCAAATGAGACCTTAAAACCCTCAAATACTAAGTTTGTGTCTTCAAATCATATACTGTCACAACCCTACAGGCATTTTGACATATCCTATGATGATTATCGTCATCAGATTTTATTGCCGCATAAGTTATCCGCGACCGGTCCAAAGATAGTTACTGGTGATCTCAATAATGATAGTCTGATAGATTTTTTTATCAGCGGAGCAAGTTGGTTTTCCGGTGCTATTTACCTCCAGGATGAAACGGGACGATTTTTCCTAAGTCAACAACCTGATTTGGCAGAGGATAAAAAATGTGAAGATGTCGGTGGGCTGATATTTGATGCCAACCAAGACGGTTTTCAAGATCTATTAGTCGTTAGTGGGAGTTTTGAATTTCCTCAGGGATCTGATTTATTGCAAGATAGACTTTATCTTAATGATAAAAAAGGCCAGATGGTAAAAGCAGAAAATGCGCTTCCCGATCTTAGCTTTAATGGTTCATGTGCAGTTGCTTTGGACTTTGATTTGGATGGAGATCAAGACCTTTTCATTGGCGGCCGGGTGGAGCAGGGAAAATATCCATACCCGGCACGAAGTTTTTTGTTGCAAAATGTTGAAGGCCAATTTAGAAATGTCACGCAACAAATAGCTCCTTGGTTATCCAATGTTGGAATGGTAACCGATGCGATAGCTTCTGATTTTGACAAGGATGGTGATGAAGATTTAATCCTCGTCGGAGAATGGATGCCCATTACAATTCTCAAAAATGAAGCTGGGCAGTTTACCAATGCAACTTCAAAAATGGGATTAGATCAAACCTCAGGGTGGTGGCAGACAATTATTGAAGCAGATATAAACCGTGACAGTTATCCCGATTTTATTGCCGGCAATTTGGGGTTGAATTATAAATTTCATGCCAGCAAGGAAAAGCCACTACATCTGTTTGGAAATGATTTTGACCAAACCGGAACCATCGATATTGTCCTTGCTAAAAATATCGACAATGAGCTTTTTCCAGTTAGAGGGAAAATGTGCTCCTCAGAGCAAATGCCCTTTATCAATGATAAATTTCCAACATTTACCGAATTTGCCAATGCCAATTTGTACAATATTTATGGTACTTCACTGAATGAAGCATTACACCTTGAAGCCCATGAATTCAGATCATCAATCATATTGAATAAAAGGAATGGTAACCTTGAGGTTATACCTTTGCCAATGGAAGCTCAGTTGTCGACAGTAAATGGAATTGTTTGTGAGGATATAAATTCCGATGATATTCCTGATATCTTGTTAGCTGGAAACATGTATGATTCAGAAGTCGAAACTAGTAGGGGAGATGCTGGATGTGGTACTGTGTTACTAGGTTTAGGAAATCAATCGTTTCAAGTTATGCCTCACCAGTCAAGTGGTTTTTTCATCCCCGGAAATATTAAGGATTTACAAATAGTTCAAACCAATAAGGGCTTGGTTATATTGGCTGCAGAAAACAATGCACCGCTAAAAGTTTTTTCAAACTATCCTTCCGAATGATCTATTAATTAATTAGTTACTTTCTAAAACCATTCAAGGAATAATAAGCACATCAGTGGGTATTTTCTATTGAAGAATTAATTTCCTTGGCAACTTTATTTGACGATGAACCAATGACCGCTTCCGTTCCAATAACGAAAGAAAGTCATATTATTTGTACATTGGATTGACCACTTATTAAAATTCATTTTCAACTATCTGAAACTGTAATAATCAATTTAGCTAATCCATTACCAACATTTTTGTTGCCAGTTTGACTAAGGTGTAAGATGCATGGCAAATTCCAACTCTCCTTGATTTTGACTTAGAGGTTAGAAAAGAGGATAGCAATACGAATTTCATCGTCAGGAGTTACAATTTACAGTTCCACCTGACCTCGCTAATGCCATAGCAAGCAAAACAATTGCACCATAATGAGTTTTGGCTAACGGCTTTTTGCTCCTCACTCCAAAATTTAATAGGATCAGACACTTGTGGTTTTTGCTAAAATTCGAATCACTTTTTAGCTCATTAGATAAATAATTTTTATATTGGATATTAAGATGTCAATAACTTTTTATTCGGATGATGCTTTGTGGCGTGCTTTTAAATTAGGCAGAAGGGATGCCTTAGATGCCTTATTTAGGTTATATTATATACCTCTCCTGCATTATGGATTAAAAATTTATGCTCACAAAGACTTTATAGAAGAAAGCTTGCAAACTTTTTTTTTATATCTATTTGACCATCGCAATGATTTGTCTGAACCACACAATTTGAAGGCTTATCTTTTCAAAGCCTATCGACGACAATTATTGAGAAGTCTTGAACAACAAAGGATTAGAGAAAGGAAAGACAGAGTACACAGGAGCCAGTTAATAGATATTCAGTTTTCAATAGATGAGTTTTTAATCCATGAAGAAGAAGAAAAGATCCGTGCAAGCGAATTGACTAGGATGATCAATAGCCTCTCAAAAAGTCAAAGAGAGGTCATATATTTAAGATTTTATGCTGGCCTAAACATTAAGGATATCGCCGTTCTGCAATCAGTAACTTACCAAGGAGTGGTGAATACAATTCATAAAGCCATTAAGGCCCTTCGTAACAATCCTGGTCTTAAACGCATTTCAGCCACCAAATAAATCGAAAAAAATCTTCAAAAATAGGTTATCGGTTCTATGAGATCAGGTCTTTCTTATTAAAGTCAAATAATAACAGATTGTTAATTTGGGTGCAAGACATTGGTGCCAGATACTTTTTCTTCCTTTAGGTCGTAATCGTTTACCGACCAAGTAGGAAAGCTATGAAACTGTTTATTGCTTGCACGGTTCAAAAACAAAGTCCATTAAACTGATGAATATTTCGTCTTAAAACAAAATGTAACACAGTGCATCAGTTCATCAAACAACTTGCAAAATTTTAACATCTATTATTAATTTACTTCATTGATGAAATTTCAAATATGAGAATTTCTAAAATAATACCAGGAGTATAATCGTGAACAAGAAAGAATTAGACAAAATAGAAGATTTTCTGGAATGTGAATCATTTATCCAATGGGTAAAACAAAGTGATGACAGTGACAACAGGCTCTATTGGAATGAATGGATATTAAAAAATCCGGAGAAAAAATCACTAATTGAATCGGCAATAGACATAGTAAAAAATATTCAATTTGCATATCCCAGGATTGATGATCACGAGGTGGAATCCGCTTTACAAAAATTAAATAATAGAATCGATAACCGCCCTGTGCTAGGTACTAAACTTTCAGCACATTTTAGAACACTCAGTAAAACCTGGACAATTGCTGCCTCTGTTGTTTTGCTTGTTTCCGCCGGACTATGGTATAGCTATGATTTTTTTACTCAAAAAGAGTTTATTACCTACTTTGGAGAATGGAAAGCAATTGAATTGCCTGATGGATCCGAGGTAAAGCTTAGTCCAAATTCCAAACTTACTTTTTGTGAAAAATGGAAAGAAAATGAAACCCGGAAAGTATGGCTAAAAGGAGAAGCATTCTTTAAAGTAATAAAAATGTATGATGTCAGTACTTCTTTTAAGGTGATAACTGAGGATTTGGGAGTGGAGGTATTGGGAACCAGTTTTAGAGTTTCGACACGAGGAGGTCAGACAGAAGTTTATCTGCAAGAGGGAAAAGTAAAGTTAGAATTAAATGATGAAAATGTAACCTTCATGGAACCAGGTGAAATACTGACTTATTCGGTTGAAGAGGAAATTATCGATCGGCATTTACTCAATGAATCGCAACAACCACCAGATTCTTGGGAGTCCGAGATTATATCTATGGATGCTAGTGCATTTAAGATCCTGCAAAGAATAGAAGAAACGTATGGGGTCAAAATAGAAATAAGGAACAAAGATTTATATCAAAAGAGGTTCAATGTTCAACTTCCAAAGAAATCTTTGAAAATTGTGATTCCTATATTAGAAAGAACCATGAAATCAAAAATTACACATGAAGAAAACAGATTAATATTCAATTAAGAATAAAAGATGGGACAACACTGCCATGTTGTCCCTGGTGTTAAACCATATTGTATAACTGCTTAAAACTCACAAAGGTATGTATTCAACCACTTATTTAAAAATTATTTTTCTGTGCTTGTTGGTTTTAGGAGCGGGAATAGAAGGCGGAAATGCTGTTCTAGCCAATGATTCTAACAAATCTATTCCAATTAAGCAATCGGAAGAACTTACAAAAATACTCATTGACATTGGTAAAAAGTATGAAGTATACTTCTCATATGAAGCTACTCTGCTGGAGGGGGTGGAAGTCCATTTTAAGTTTAAAGAAGGGGAGCCATTGAAAATGGCCATTGATCGATTGTTGTTGGAAACAAATCTACAATACGAATCTTATGAAAATAAGTACTTCGTTATTTATGAAAAAACTAAAAAAGCTGAACGGAAGGCTAACAAAGTACTTAGAAAGTTTAAACAAATTGATAGGTTAGAGAAGGAAGGGCATTTAAATGTGCAAAGATTTGAAAAATCACAAACCAAACTGTTATCTCCGTTTGTTAAAGCGGTGGTTGATTTGAAAGCATCTATTTCAATCACCGGGACGGTAACTGATGAAGCAGGGGAGCCTTTAGCTGGAGCGACTATACTTGAAAAAGGAACCTCTAATGGTACAATTACCGAGATAGATGGGACATATGAAATTAAGGTGGCAGATGATGCAACCACTCTGGTTATTTCGTATATCGGATATCAAACTCAAGAAATAATTATTGGAGGTCGGACGGTAATTGATATAACTTTAATAACCGACATTGGCTTATTAGAAGAAGTAGTTGTTGTAGGCTATGGTACACAGAAAAAAATAAACCTGACCGGAGCAGTAGATCAAGTCAATTTAGACAAGGATATTGGTTTTCGGCCAGTGCCTAATATTACGCAAATGTTACAAGGTAAACTACCTAATTTGAACTTTAGTACCACCTCTGAAGGTGGTGAGCCAGGATCCTATTTGAATATGAATATTCGTGGTGTTGGGACCATAACAGGAAATGGAGGAACTCCCTATATTCTGTTGGATGGATTTCCGATTTCTGCTTCGGAAATGAATGCAATTAATCCTAATGATATAGAAAGTGTTTCTGTTTTGAAGGATGCCGCATCAGCAGCTATTTATGGTTCTAAAGGTGCCTATGGTGTCATCCTGATTACGACCAAGAAAGGCAAAAAAGGAAGTATTGTAGTAGATTACTCTTCAAACTTTGCCTGGGCATCTCCCACAATAGTTCCTGAAATGGCGAATAGCCTACAATTTGCCACGGCATATAACCTGGCGAGTAAGAATGCCGGACAAGTTCCTGATTTCGATGAGTCCGAGCTTCAGGATATCAAAGACTATTTAGCAGGGAAAAAATCGAATGAGACAGAACCCAATACAAAAGGAAATGCCTGGAGATATTATACTGATGGATATGCGAATAACGAATGGTACAGTATAATCTTTAAGGATAATGTGCCCCGATCCCAACATAGACTAAGTGTGAGCGGAGGTTCGGATAATACAAAATACTATCTTTCTGGTAATATTTTTCAACAAGAAGGTGTGTTAAGGCATTTTGATGAAAAATATGACAAAATGAATTTTACCGCATCGGTGAATAATCAGACCAATGAGTGGCTTAGTTTTGATTTTTCTACTAAATATTCTCGAGAAGAGACTTGGTTTCCTTCGGGCGGTTTTGGACCATATAATAAAAACATAATCTACCATCAGGTGTCCAGGATGTGGCCTATGAATCCTTATTTTAATGCAGATGGTCAAATAGTTAATAATGATGTACTGCGAATCTCAAGCTCAGGAGGAACAGAAGAAGTATTTAACCGGACAATATTACAACTAGGTACATCGATTGAACCTATTGAAAATTGGAACACCAGAATTTCTTATAACTTTGATACTAAAGGGACAAGGTGGTATGAAGAACGTTTTAGAAATTTCAGAGACAATCCGGATGGAACCACTACCAATGTAGGGTATAATCCAGACAGGATCAGCAGAAATTTGAGTGATCGGGTTGGCCAATTGTTCAATATTGTATCCTCATATACAAAAGATCTAGGCAATCATACCGTAACCGGATTAATTGGATATGAGCAACGTTTGACTGAATATCAAAGTCTGACCGCGCGTAAATCAGAGTTAATTACTCCTTCACTTCCCACAATTAGTACTTCGACTGGGGAGGATGATGTTGATGATGCCCTTTCTCATTGGTCTACCCAAGGTGTTTTTGCCAGACTTAACTATAACTTTAATGATAAGTATTTAGTGGAAGTAAATGCCAGGTATGATGGAAGTTCTTATTTTAGTGATGGTAACCGATGGGGTTTATTTCCTTCTATATCTGCAGCGTATAATCTTTCACAAGAGGCATTTTGGAGTCCGATTGAAAATGTAATTAATCATTTCAAATTGAGAGTATCCTGGGGACAGCTTGGAAATCACGATCCAAATCTGGCCAATCTTTACTTAGAGAGACTTTCTTCGGGTTCCGATCGATGGTTGTTGAATGGTCAACGTCCAACAGCTATTTATACACCATCCCTCATTAGCCCTAATCTTACCTGGGAAACAGCAACTACCATTGATTTTGGTTTTGATGCTGAGTTGTTCAATGCTCATTTGGCACTTAAATTTGACTGGTTTGATCGAACCACGACAGATATGATTGGACCGGCTGAAGCCTTGCCGGCTTTTTTGGGTACAAGTGCACCGAGAGAAAATAACTCTACACTTAAAACAAGAGGATTTGAATTGGTTGCAACCTGGCGCGATCGCATTGGGGATTTTAGTTATACTGTTTCCGCAAATCTGAGTGATTCAAAATCAACTATTGAGAAGTACCCGAATCCGACAGGAATACTAAATACCTATCGGGAAGGTATGACCTTAGGTGATATCTGGGCTCTTGAAACCATTGGCTATTTCACTTCGGATGAACAAGCTGATGCTGCTCCCAGTCAGTCTTTCTTTAACAGTCAGTGGGGTGCTGGTGATATACAATATCGAGACTTGTCCGGAGACAATAAAATTGATTACGGCTTAAATACGGAAACAGATCCGGGTGATAGAAGAATAATCGGTAATAGCAGACCTAGATTCTCTTATGGATTAGCTTCTAGTTGTTCATACAAGGGATTCTCTCTAAATGTATTTCTGCAAGGAGTTGCGAAACGTGATTATATGTTTAGTTCAAGCACTAATTTGTTTTGGGGTTTTAGAGGAAACAAGTGGCAAAACTCAATAACAACCGCAAGTCTTGACTATTGGACTGAGGAAAATACCGACGCTTATTTCCCAAAACCTTATATGACCGGTCAACATACCAAGAATACCAGAAGTCAAACCAAGTACCTGCAAAATGCCGCATACATGCGCTTGAAAAATGTGCAACTGTCATACTCGATACCTAAATCTCTTTTATCCAAAGCAAAATTAAAGGAGATCAGCGTGTATTTCAGTGGTGATAATCTACTAACCTTTACAAAATTATGGGAAACATTTGATCCGGAAGTGCTTGGTGGTGCATGGGGCGCAGGAAAAATATATCCTCTCCAGAAAGTTTATGCACTGGGATTAAACATCAAACTATAATTTTTGAAAAGCTCAAAATCAACATCATGAAACTTATAAAATTAATTTCATTAATATTTTTAATCTTAATATCAACAGGATGTAGTGAATTTTTGGATAGACCGGATTTAGACGATATCACTTCCGATAGTTATTGGAAGACTCCCAATGATCTTAACTTATATTTGATACAATACTATTCAAGTTTTCCTGGATGGTCTCCGGGAGCATGGAATGGTGGTATTTATTGGACAGATTCTAATAGTGATAACTTAATTCATTACAATTCCAATTCTCGGTTGAGAGGTGAAAATACAGTCACTTCTGGAAATAACAGCTGGAATTTCTCTAGACTACGATCGGTAAATATATTTTTGGAAGAATATAAAACTGTTGAAGGAGACGCTGGCCTTATCGATCAATACGTAGGTGAAGCATATTTCTTTCGAGCCTGGTACCATTTTAGTCTGTTGAAAAACTATGGTGATATTCCTTACATGGAATCAACTATTACTCCAGAATCTGAAGAGCTCTATGGAAATCGAGTGCCAAGAAATGAAGTAGGTAATCGTATTCTTTCCGATTTGGACCAAGCGATAAGCAAGTTAAAATCAGGACAACAAAGTGGTGGAAACCGATTGAGCAAAGAGTGTGCTATGTTATTTAAGGCAAGAGTCGCGTTGTATGAAGGAACTTGGGAAAAGTATCATAATGGTACTCCATTTGGTACAACTTCTGATGGTAGTACTTTTATTCAATTAGCCGCTGATGCAGCCAAAAATCTTATGGATAATCCGGGTGGTTATGGTATCCATTCTACTGGAAATCCAGATACCGATTATTGGGATCTGTTTAATCAAACCAGCTACGCCGGACATACAGAAGTTATGTTATGGCGTGATTTTTCGATTGAACAGGGAGTGACTCACAATGGACAACGATATTTACCCAGAATTGGAGGAGGTCGAGGTTTAACAAAAAATTTGGTTGATGACTACTTGTGTATTGATGGTAAGCCAATTGCCGTAAGTGATATGTATGCGGGCGATAAGACTTTATTGGAAGTTACTGAAAATAGAGACCCTCGTCTTTCACAGTCGGTATTTTTACCTGGTGACATAATGAATATTGAAACCGGTCAGGCTTTTGAAAAACCACCTCTTGATTCCGATGGAGAAAGTTTGTGCCCTACCGGCTATATGATTTATAAAGGAGCTAATCCTGATCCGGTACATTATGTTTCTTCAGCCAGAGGAACTACCAGTTCACCAATATTTAGATTTGCTGAAGCCTTATTAATCTATGCTGAAGCTAAAGCGGAACTAGGTACTATCACTCAAACTGATTTAGATATTTCAATAAATTTACTAAGAAATAGGGTGAATATGGCCCCATTAGAGATGGCTTCCATTGTTACAGATCCAAATTGGTTGTTTCCTGATCTGAGTCCTATATTAAACGAGGTCAGAAGAGAAAGAAGGGTGGAATTTGCCTTAGAAGGTTATAGGTGGGATGATTTGACCAGATGGCAGGCAGACGAACTAATAGTAGGTAAAAGGTATAAGGGTGCATATTTTAGTCAGGATGAATGGCCGGATTTAACCGTCGGCGCAGATGTATTAATCGATGGAGAAAACTATATTGATCCGCATCAAAACCAGGTACCGAATGGATTTAATTTCAACCCTGATAGAGATTGGTTACTTCCTGTGCCTCCTGATGAAATCACTTTAAATCCAAACTTGTCTCAAAATCCAGGATGGTGATCTCAACCAATTAGTGACAAATAACGAGTAAAAATAATCTTTGTCATAAAATGAAGAAAAAAGGCTGTCTCCAGGGTAGGCAGTCTTTTTTGATTTAGATCACGGTTCATAATTTGAATTTTGAGCCCGCTCTGAAAAGTGTTAGTAATCATAAAATGAGCTATTTTGAATGAGATCTTGATTTATTGAAAATCAGTTGCCTGAGTATCAGTTAATTGAGAAAAATGAAAATATCCCTAAAGGCGGCCGACAGGGCCAAAAAGAAACAGTTTTGGCTTTGTTGACTTTTCGAAATAAAATCTCAGGTTATTCCAAATTTAAACCTTAAGTAATGCTTGACTACAAAAATTCATATTTTAACCCTGTAACTTCGTTTTTCCCAATCATCTCCTCAACGGAAATTCCGGAGACATGAGCAGTAACTTGGTGTATACGATATTTGGCGTATTGGGCCGGAAAGGATACAATGACAAAGGCGGAATCACTAAATGATTGGGATTCGATTTCACCACCAAATGCTTTGATGCCGTCCATGAGCACTCCTAATAGTCGGTATTCAAAGGTAATCTTAACCCGTTGCTTCAAATGAAATGTCCGGATGGTACTATTCCCAATGGCGGAGGCAATGCTACCCCGGTATGCTTTGATGAGGCCACCGGTGCCTAGTTTCGTGCCTCCGAAATACCGCACTACAATCCCGACTATATTGGTTAAATCTGACTTGATGAATTGGCCAAGTATGGGTTTTCCGGCTGTTCCGGAAGGTTCACCATCGTCATGATACCTGAAAACACTGCCGTCTGCTTCCAATCGATAGGCATAACAATGGTGTCTGGCTTTAGGATGTGCTTTTTTTACCTCCTCGAGTCTGAATTTAACGTCATCCTCGGATTCTATCGGAAAAAGATAAGCCAGAAATTTACTACCCCGGTCTTTGTATTCTCCTTCGGCAGGAGCGTTTATATTCAAATAGGAATAAACCTTACTCATTTAAGTGATAAAAATAGGATAGAAAAAACAGCAAACAGGAATCCAATCCATTTATTTCGACTGATTTTTTCTCGAAATATGAAATACCCTAATAACACCGATAAAAGCAGGATAATTACATTGTTAAATGGAAATACCATCGCTCCGTCCAATCCACTGTTCAGTGCCAGCAGTAAGAAAGCAATCGATCCAAAATTGGGAATCCCCAAAACCAACCCACCGATAAGTTCTTTGATCTGATAACTGTATCTTTTTTTATTTAAGTCCGCGACCATTTTTATTAATCCCCAGGAACCGGCAAAGAAGAATAAAGTCGTGGTGAATAAGAGTTCTTCCTGGCCTATTCTGCCGCTTTTTTCAACTATATACAACCCGGTTTCAATTACGCCATTTATTGTGAAGGTGAGGAGAGGTAAAATCCACAATTTCCAACTTAAAGAAGTGCTGATGCGCTCCGGTTTGCTGATCAGAATTATGGCTATTATGGCAACAGCGATTCCCGCCAACCTGGGCAAAGTAATCCCCTCTTCATAAAATGAAATGGCGATGATTACTGTAATTACCATCGACATTTTCTGAGCCATAGTGGTGATCCCAACCCCAAATAGCTGTACTGTTTTCGCTACAATGGTAAATCCCACAATAAAAGCGATCCCTAAAACAACAGCAAAAGCGAACCAAGAGGCACTGACAGATTCCAGGAATTGTTTGTTGATTACTATAAAATAAGTTATACCAATCAGTGCACACACAAAATAATTCGTAACGATTGCAGGAAAGTTAACAATGTGGTATTTAGGGAATAATTTGAAAACGAAGTTTAATGCAGTCGAACATAAAATACAGGCTAAAAGATAAATCATAAATTGATGATAAGGCCACCTGGTTGGAAATGGAGTTGTTTATTAATTTGTTCGCAATTCATTAACATATCCCATCACAAAAATATTTAATCTTTACATTAACTAGCGATTCATCATTAGTTATATTTGTAAAAATTTTGATTTGATAGATACATTTCAGGCTTTCGATGTGATCATGTTGGATTGCCGATCCTTATTTGAACGAAAAACGGAGGATTATGGAACGGCATGGAGGATTATGCGAACATCTTCATTGACCGATCAGATCTTCATAAAAGCCAAAAGAATTCGCAATATTCAAGAAGGGAAAGAGCAAAGGGTATCCGACGATTTGCCATCAGAGTTTATTGGGATTATTAACTATGGTATCATGGCCTTGATTCAGTTAGAGGCAACACCGGATATGCCGGTAAAATTATCTCTGGCAGAGGTGTTGGAAATGTATGATAGAGAATCCGATAAAATTCGTGAATTGTTAGCCAGGAAAAATCATGATTATGGCGAAGCCTGGAGGGATATGAGAGTTTCTTCCATGACGGATTTAATTCTAATGAAGATTTTGCGGATTAAAGAAATCGAGAATAATAATGGAGAAACCCGGGTATCTGAGGGATTGGATGCCAATTACCAGGACATTATCAATTACGCCATTTTCTGCTTGATTAAACTAAAAGAACAAAAGGCATGACCATTGGAAAGCTAACTATTATCATTGCAGTTTTAGCGCTTCTTTATACCATCCTCATCGGACCGTTATTGAAAAGACACAAAAGTATATGGATTACTTTTTTGCAGGCATTCACCGGGATATTATTTGTAATATCAGGATGGGTAAAAGCAATTGACCCTATGGGAACAGGGTTTAAAATGCAACAGTATTTTGCTGAATTTGAGGCCGTTTTCGAAAACACCTGGTTTTCATTTATTAATCCACTATGGCCTTTCTTGTCTGAACATGCAATGGGTTTTTCCGTATTTATGATTGTATTGGAAATTGTATTGGGGTTGATGTTATTATTGGGAGATCGGCCCAAATTGACCAGTTGGTTATTCTTCATAATAGTCATCGTTTTTACCGTGCTTACTGGTTTTACATTTCTAACCGGATTCGTTCCTTCCGGGGTTTCTTTCTTTGAATTCAGTCAGTGGGGCCCTTATGAGGCCAGTAATATGAAAGTGACGGATTGTGGCTGTTTTGGCGATTTTATGAAACTCGAACCCCGGACTTCATTTTTTAAAGATATTGTATTATTGGTTCCTGCTACACTATTTTTATTTCAACATTCAAAATTTCATCAGTTACTGAATGGAACCTGGAGAAGCCTTATTTTGGGAGTTTCCACAATTGGTTTAATAGTCTATTGTCTAAGTAATTATATGTGGGACTTGCCTAATGCAGACTTGAGACCTTTCCGCGAAGGGGTGGATATCATGGCCACCAAACAAATGGAAAATGAAGCTCAGAAAAACCGACCGGTTTTTTATAAGCTAAAAAACAAATCCAATGGACAGGTCGTAGTTTTACCGATGGATGAATTCATGGCCAACTTTGCTAATTATCCAAAGGAAGAATGGGAGTATGAACAAGAATTGGGAGAAGCTTCTATACACGCTACCAAAATTTCTGATTTTAGTTTCCATGATGAGGATGGCAATGAAATGACAGAGGAATTAATGATGGAACCGGGGTATCAACTAATGATTGTATCACATAAGCTGAAAGGGAAAGAGGATTATCAACAAATCACGGTCAAGGATACCACCTATCGAATGGATACGGTAACAGTTGAGGACTCTCTGATTATCGAACAGCATATTGAAAAAATCGAGGATAAAAGCGTATATCGGGTTGAATATTCCTGGGATCCAAAATTTGTTGCCAAGTATAGAGAAGTCCTTGCCCCTTTTGTTACTGCAGCTCAAGCTGATAACATCAAGGTTTATGCCTTAGTCGGAGGTGCCGGAAAAGAAAAAAGAGCTTCTTTCGCCGAGGAAGCGGATATCGGATATCCGCTTTATGAAGCGGACGATATACTGTTAAAAACGATTATTAGATCCAATCCGGGGATGGTGCTCCTTAAGGAAGGAAAGGTAATTAAGAAATGGCATGTTGCCAAATTGCCCAATTATCAGGTCGTGAAAGAAAAATGGATAAATTAAAGATATCTTTAATGTAAATTTGAATACCGTATAACATTTAAAGTGCAAATAGAGTTCTTAATTCTGAAAAAAGTTAAATATTACTCACTTGTTCATGAAACTTATAAATATCTATTGCGAAATAGAGATATCAGATAAAAATTAGTTTTATTTGCGTTTTAGAATGGACATGGCAAAAGAGATTCATGTTAAGTAGAAGAAACATCCGAGTTAAAGTAATGCAAATTTTATTCGCTATGAACCGTGATAGCGAATTTACTGATGAAAAAGCATTGAAAACCTATGAGCAAAATGTAGTGAATTCGTATATTCTCTACTTGTTCAATTTATACTGTCTCATCCAAATTTGCAAGTTCGCAAGGAAAGATGCAGATAAGCGCCAAAGTAAATATTTGACCTCTGAAGAGGACCGAAATTTTTCAGCCAAATTGGTAGAAAACCACCTGGTTCAAAGTCTGATCAACAACCGTGATCTTCAGAAATTATTTAAAAAATATCATTTCGAATCGAGAGTAGATCTTGATTTAATCAGAAAACTTTACAAATTATTTGCCAAGGAACAATCCTATCAGGATTATGTATACCGGGCTTCTACCTCCGATGAGGATCACAACCTTATACTTCATGAGTTATACCGGATGGTGAGGAAGAATGAAGTTTTTAATGAAATCATGGAGGACTTGTACCTTACCTGGGAAGACGATAAATCACTGGTCATCGGGGCTGTAAAAAAGACTTTGAAGATCTTGCCGGCGCAAGAAAAATTTCTGGAACAATTTGAAGTCCCTGATGATACCAGACAATTTGGAGTTCAACTTTTAAACCGCACGAGTAAAGAAGGTGAAAAATTTATGAGTATATTCAGGCCCAATTTGAAAAATTGGGACATTGATCGGTTGGCGATTCTGGATATGATTTTTTTAAAGATGGCCATATGCGAGTTTTTAAATTTTAAAACGATTCCTACCAAGGTTACCTTGAATGAATATGTCGAATTGGCAAAAATTTACAGTACCGCAAAGAGTAAAGATTTTATTAATGGAATTTTGGATAAAGTAATGAAAGAATTAAACGAAGAAGGACTAATTAAAAAAGAGGGGAGGGGCCTGTTTGACTAATGGAGGGTAAAGTATTAATTCTGGATTTCGGATCGCAGTATACCCAGTTAATTGCGCGACGTGTAAGAGAAGCTGGGGTGTATTGTGAAATTCATCCCTACCATTTCCACATTAAAAATCTACGTGACTGGCAGGCCATCATCCTGTCAGGGAGTCCATTCTCAGTGAAAGATAAAAATGCACTGAAATTTGATTTGGACCATATCTTTGGCAGGATCCCGATATTGGGAATATGTTATGGAGCCCAATACATTGCCTTGTCCCAAGGTGGCAGCGTAGAGAGATCCCGCAAAAGAGAATATGGTAAAGCCCATCTAGATATTATTGAACGAGATGAGTTGTTTGATGGAATTGAAAATGGATCTAAGGTATGGATGTCTCATGGAGATTCTATTCTCTCTTTACCGGGAGGATTTAAAATTTTGGCCTCAACCGAATCCATTCCAATAGCCGCCTATCGTACCGAACTCTCTGATCAAGTACCGACCTATTGTCTCCAATTTCATCCGGAGGTAACCCATACCACTGACGGTTTTAAATTACTTATGAATTTCTTATTTAAAATAGTGCGGCTCAAACCGACCTGGACACCGGCCTCATTTGTTGCAGAATCTGTAGCAAATATCAAATCTCAAGTTGGAAAAGACCGCGTTATGATGGCCATTTCCGGAGGTGTTGATTCAACCGTTGCTGCCTATTTGATTAAAAAAGCGATAGGAGACCAACTCACCTGTTTTTTCGTGGATAACGGACTATTAAGAAAAAATGAATTTGAAGAAGTATTAGAGACCTATAAAAACAGTGGTTTAAATGTAGTAGGGATAGATGCTAAAAGGAGATTTTGGGATGCTTTGGCAGGAATAGAAGATCCTGAGCGTAAGCGAAAGATTATCGGAAGGGAATTTATTAAGATTTTTGAAGAAGAAGCAACCAAATTATCCAACATAAAATGGTTGGGCCAGGGTACTATCTATCCGGATGTGATCGAATCCCTCTCCGTTCATGGCCCTTCAGCTACCATAAAGAGCCACCATAATGTCGGAGGCCTGCCGGAAACTTTTAATTTAAGTTTGGTTGAACCGTTAAGATCTTTGTTTAAAGATGAAGTCAGAAGAGTAGGCAAAGAGATTGGGGTCCCGGACTATATCTTGAGTCGTCATCCTTTTCCTGGTCCGGGATTGAGTATCCGGATTCTAGGTGCTATTTCTGAAGAAAGAGTTAAATTACTGCAAGAAGCGGATGCTATATTCATAAATGGATTGAAAAAGTGGGATTTATATGATAAAGTGTGGCAAGCTGGCGTTATGTTACTTGATTCACTTTCTGTAGGGGTAATGGGAGATGAACGTACTTATGAAAGTGTGGTGGCATTAAGAGCAGTCAGATCATTAGATGGGATGACCGCAGAATGGTGTGATTTTCCACACGAGTTTTTGGCAACCGTATCAAACGAAATCATTAATACAGTAAAAGGCATAAATCGAGTTGTTTATGATATCAGTACCAAACCGCCGGCAACTATTGAATGGGAGTAGGGTTATCTATTTTTTGCTAGCGGTGTTTGTACTGGGTATGCTGACCCAATGTTCTACCGCAAGGAAATCACAAAAGCCTTCCGGTACTGCCACCGATCCTACTAAGACTAAACCTAAGGTATATAACCCGCAATCTGGAAAATGGGAGGAAGCTAATATTGAAAATGCCAAAGTGGATACGTTGGAATGGACCGATATAACCGATAAGCCAATAGAATCCAGAGATGTCCACACTAAGTTGCCTCACAGTCCTTTAAAAGACGTTTACCAAGTCTCTTTATTGTTGCCAATGCGAGGCAGGTATCTTGCCGCTGAAGAACGGGTATCGGTAAAAACAGAAAGGTTCATTCAATACTATGCCGGATTTATGCGAGGTATTAAAAAACTGGAGCGGGAAGGTATCAAGTTGAAGGTTGATATTCTGGATACGGATGAGTCTGAAAGCAAAATTTCTACTCTAATTTCCGGAGATGATTTGGTCCATTCAGATTTGATCATAGGTCCCTACCGCAAAAATAATGTGGAACGGATAATTCAATTTGGAAAAGATAATTCAATTCCTGTTGTTACTCCCTGGACTTCATTTTCCAACCTGGCCACGGATAATCCGTATTACATTTTGACCAATCCGGTTTACGAGTCTCATTGTGATCATATAGTACAGGATATCCATGATCGATTTGAGAATCCCAATGTTTTTTTAATAACACGTCCGGATGAAACGTATTTCGCCGATTTTTATCAAAGTACGAATCCTGAAAATCTGTTTACCAACTATCTGATTACAGATAATAGTATGGATCTTAAAAATACCAACTTTGATTCGGTGATGGTCAGAGATGAAAAAAATGTCATAATCCTACCTTTCTTTAGCAATCGTGATCGACAATTTATTTATACAATTCTCAGGAAATTAAGCATCCTAAATAATGAATTTGATATCCATATTTATGGTCTACCCATTCTAAAATCGCTGGTCGAAACCGATTCGGATTTATTCAATACGGTAAATGTATACATAAGCGAATCTGGGTATCTCCGGGATCAGAGCACCGATTATTTGGATATACATAGACATATGCTGAAAGAATATGGTACAGTGCCAGGAGAAGATGCCCTGGAAGCTTTTGATACCATTGTCTTTATGGGGAGGATGCTAGCCAAGCATGGCAAGAATTTTCAGTTCTACTTTGATCAGGATACATATTTAGATCCAATGTATAAATCCTTTAAATTTCAAGCCAAATACAGAAATCCGGAAGTTAGGGACGATTATGCTCAGATTCAATATTTTGAAAACAACTTTCTGGAACTCATCCAGTTGAAGGATTTTAAGTTTACCAAAGTGTATTAAGAAGGTAACTTTTACAGGTTATTACTTAAGAACTTCAGAAGCGATATTGGTATAATAATCTCATTTCTAAATCCTGTATCACGCTCTTCTAGTAAATTTTACAGCTTTTATTTATCTTTCAAATGAACAAGCGCAAATGTGTAAGGAAACGTCTAACCAATTTCGTGAAAATCCGGATTCGGTCAGAGCTATGCCTATCAGGCAAAATGAGCGCATTCAAGTAATTGATGTTCTGCGAGGGTTTGCTTTGTTTGGTGTGATTGTCGTCAACATGTCAGTCGATACAGTTTGGTCTGAAGGCCATGTTTTAAAAACACCACCTAATTGGGATAATTGGATCTTTTATTTTCTACGTTTCTTCGCTGCTGGTAAGTTTATTACACTTTTTACATTCCTTTTCGGACTGGGATTTTTCATGCAGATTGAAAGATTTAAGAAGATGGAATTACCATTTTGTAAGATCTTAACAAGAAGAATGGGAATTCTTCTTGTATTTGGATTAATCCACTACTTGCTTATTGGCTGGACCGACATTCTTCATGCTTATGCCATCCTTGGAATTGTACTTCTGCTTTTCCACGCCGCTTCCGCCCGATTATTGTTGATATCTGCACTGGCCATCGCAATCCTGAACACGGGTGATCCAAACCCTGTTGTGCTACATGGCCTAAACCAAGTATTCATGCCTGTCAATCAGGATGTTATCTTTGAAGAGATTGAGCCAAAGACCATCGATAACAAGGAATCTTTCACTACTGCTCAGGAAGGAATCTATGCAACCGGTTCATATCATGAAATCCTACGGGTTAATTGGGATGACTTTTCGAGGTACATTAGGTATTTTGCTTTACGTTGGTGGTTGGGATCCCTCTTGCCAGTCATGCTTTTAGGGGGCTATGTAGCCAAAAAAGGTATCCTTCGGAACAATCACATTTCTGAATCTCTATTAAAGAAAATAGTATATTGGGGATTATTAATAGGATTGCCTTGTTCAATTTTTACATTGTTAGGTGAGACGATTTTGGATGAGGTTCATATTTCAGGATGGATTTTGCACATCAAAAGTCTGACAGATATTGTTGGAATTCGAGCTATTGGCTTTACTTATGGGGCGGTTATAGTTCTTTTATATCAGAGAATTAACTGGAATCGACTGCTCAAACCATTTTCATCGGTAGGGAGGACTGCGCTTACCAATTATCTGATGCAAACGGCAATAGCCGTCATCCTATTTTACCGTGTTGGTTTTGGCATGTATGGTAAACTAAGCCCAGTTGTAGGGGCGATGGTGGCCATTTTCATATTTGTCGCACAAATTGTTGTTAGCAGATTTTGGATGAAAAGATTTAGGTTCGGACCTTTTGAATGGTTATGGAGATCTTTAACTTATGGCAAATGGCAAAAATTGAATATAAAAAAATGAGGGGTAGGATGATCGGAACTAAAGCTCCAACGGAATAGCAATATTTTAACTCTTTTCTCGATTTGATCAGTGAGAATCTAAAAATGTAAGCATTAATTAAAGATACAAAACTAGCTTGAGATGGTCTAGTTTGAAATAAAGCCGTCATGTCAGTAATTTTCAGCCATAATTTGAAGTTACTAGTCTCGATTATCCGACAGCATCTAAGTTTTTTTGGTTGGCATCTATTTCAAACCTGGATATCAGAATTCAGTAATAGGTAGCCTGTACAAGTTGCGAAATTTCACTTTACGACCACATTCTGACTATTTTGAACAACTTCAATTTATCGTTTATAATATTTGTAAGTAACCTTTTGTCCGCGACGATTAGAAAGGGTTATAAGATAGATACCGGTCTCAAGACTATGTAGTGATACGGAATTTTCTTGAATCGTATGGGCCATAACACGTCTACCTAAAACATCGCTAATAACCATATGCAATTTGCCGGCATCAAAATGGGATTTGAAGCAAGATACGTCCAAAAGGTCCAAGGAAATAAATTGAGGTTGTTGGCAGTCCTTTGGGATTGAATTTTCAATGAGATCGATTCCCGTGGAGTGCTTGGGAAACCGTTTGAAGAACTCCCAATAAATAGGTGCTACTTCCAGATTCCATAGATTATTTGAACCATTTGGGTATACATGTCCCATCCTGTTGATCACAATAAAATGCCATTCATTTTCTTGATCTGTCTGTGGTTGTTTGAAATGAAAATTGATGGATTGTAAAGAAGAATCAAGGGTGTATTGTTTTTCCAATTTCAAAGTAAACACGGAAGAATCAATACTATTTCCCAGCGCCGGATCAGTTAATATTCCTTGAACCGAAAAAGGTAATATCGTATCAGGATGCCCTTCAAGAATTTTTCCGTCCTGGGTTCCTATCATGGTGATTGCAGGTAATAATGGCCCGTTAATTATGTATTTGTGTTTGATTAATCCGGCATTACCAGCTACGGCGGCAAAACGATCATTCATCTCAGGAATAATTCTGGTATGTACAAATGAATTTCCGTTAGAAAAACCCGTTGCATAAATTCTACTTGTATCCACATTAAATGTTTTGATAACACCATCTAATACTTTGTGGATAAATCCCACATCATCTTTCAAGCTGTCGGGTCGTACAACAATCTCATACAAGTGCGAAAAATTCCATTTGTCGCTAATCTTTCCCGTAAGAAGAGGATATTTCCAGGATGAAGGGTAAACGGTAATAAAATTCTCTAATTCACACAGTTGCACCCATTTGGAATTCAACCACATCGTGTGTCCTTGGCCATTCGTACCATGAAAGACAAATACTACAGGTACTGCGTTTTGGTCATCATATTTTTGAGGTACATGAACGATAAAATGACGAGGGGTATTTTCATGCTCCACATAAAGGTCATTTCTTCCATACTCCCAAGCTAAATCCTGGGATTGCATGGGTATGCCAACGAATAAAATAAATAAATAGATTGTTGTATTGATAACTTTTTTAATTCGTTTGCTCATAAAATAAGTATAAGTAACACGGTTAAACTTGTGTCCGATTATCATAATTTGTAAGATACGATATAATCAAGTTTAGAATAGTCTATTTAGGTTTTTCATAAGTCCAATTAAATATTGCGAATTGGACAAATATTGATCAACATGGAATAAAACTCACTTTTTGACAAATTTCACACCGACTTCTTCACCTTTTTGCAATGCATTTTGGCATTCCGACAACCAGAGTTGAGCAGCAGCATCACCTCCTGGTTTTAGTTCATCGGCTTGGGTAAAGTAATTTATGGCTTCATCTGTATTTCCGCCTTCCATTGCGGCTACGCCCTGTTCAAAAACACTCAGAAAGGATTCTGATATCTCGCTAGTAAAAAATGGCTCATAGGTTACGATATCCTGAGAAATCCCACTTACTGATATGCGAGGAACCCTTCTGAAACGGAATTGGTCAAAATCTTTCACCAGATCATAGGTGTTCTGGTCGATGAGTATGTTACATCCGCATTGTGCAGATGCAGGCTCCAGTCGGGCGGATCGATTTACAGTGGGCCCTAGGACTGTAAATCCAATTTGATCTGTTGATCCAAAATTTCCTACGAGTACCGGACCAGATCCAATGCCTATTTTCAATTCTTGAAATCCGTCCGGATCCTCAATTTTCCTAACTTCCCTGGTAATCTTCAGGCAACAATTAACAGCTGTTCTCGCAACTCTGCGGCGATACTCCTGTACCTTCATTTGGTAAGTGGATCTTAAATTGGGGTCTTTTTCATTAGCGTGCACTTGCTGCACTTTAAGTGTAGATTTTTTCCGTTGGGATTCTTGCAAGATGGCTTCCAGATCTTCTATTTGTTGGTCATTACCCGAATCATTTTCCTGAGATTTTAACTTTTTTAGCTCTCGTTGTATACTTTTGATGTCTTGGTCCACTTTATCCAACTCATCCAGACATAGCTTAGATCGTACCTCACTTAATAAATCCCAGTGTGCTGAAAAGTGACCACCGACCCATCCCATGACTGCATCACCCATAAACTTGTCGATCACCCCTTCATGCGTTACTACAATTTCAGTACGGGCTGTATCCATTACTTTGCGCAATTTAAGCGCTAAACCCTCCACATCGTCAGTATTTTTTTCGGCTGCTTTGGTAAATCCACGAATATCAATGAAAAAAACGGTCATCCATTGGTTATAAAATCGGTCGATAACATCTGGGGAATTATAAAACTTATTGACAATCGGAGGTGAAAAGCACTGTGACAATAAAGATCGCTCCTGACCTAGACTCCGGTCCTTAGCCAGACTACTGCTTATCAAAACAGTTAAGGCGATGGTCAGAAGCACAACCAGCAACAGAATTCCGGTCAGACGATCGGCCCTTGTATATGCTTCCGAAAGAGATAATGCAATTTGTTGTTCGGGATGAAGTGGAGATGGGAAGGTGGTGATCTCGGTCCCCGGGTTCAAAGCCTTAGAAATGTCATACTCATTGATAATGGCATCCAGGTCAGCTTGGGTTTGTACCTGACTGATGCGGTGATTTAAATGGTCACTCAGTTTTGCCACCTCACCATTCGTTATATTGGAGCTGGCAAAGATAAAGGCTGCCAATAGAAGTGGTACACCGATAAATAGTGCTTTATTAAAATTGGGGGTTTCCTGATGTTCAGGAGCCGACTTAAGAAATGTCAATCCCTGTTGTGCCCGAATGGCAGTGACAAGTCTCGCGACTCGAGCTACCCGTGCCAATCTCGCCACTCGTGCAACTCTGGTAATTCGTGCAGCACGCGCAACTCGGGTAGCTTGAAGCTGAGGACCTAATCCACCGATCAACTCGAGGAAAGAACTGATCAAAGGCAAGGTACTGACGAAATCAATTAAAAACCAAGGACTGCGAAGATACCCCCTCCCTAATATCAGACATTTTGCCAACAAGTCAATCAGAAAAATAAAATCGATGATAAAATTGATCCACAATAAAGGGGTAATTAAGGATTGAGGCACAACACGAAATAACTCTAGAATATACAGGCCTACGGCTAGTGCAGCCAGCACCAGGATTGGCTTGTTGGATCGATCGAGGAGTCGTTCGGATTTGGTTTTATGAGTGCCTAATTTGGGCATGAATACGATTTACTGATGCATTAAATATACCATTTTAAGATTCAATTTGAATATCGGGGTGACATTATTAATTGACCCTAATGAGTCATAGGAAACTTTAGATAGAAATAACACCCGTTTCAATGTGATATAATGGATTGGCCTATAATCAATTATAAACGAATAAAATGAAATAAAAGAGATTAATCCAGTGAACGTATGCTACACAATATATTGCGAAGTAGGCGAATCGCCTTCATTCTGTCTCAGGATTTTAATTCATGGTGAATTGGACAATAATGTAATTGTCGGCTTCAGAAATTCCTTCCGGAACATTTAATTTTAATGGATTTGTTTTCAGATACTCCTTAAAATGGAATGCGGTCGCTACCATTACGAAAGTATGCTCATCTACCATACCTTTTAAAAAACCTCTCGGTAGGATCTTGGAATTAATGGAACAACCTACCTTATTTTCTTTCTTCGAATAAATAAAATATTCTATCTTTTTGTTGAATGCGATCGAGGCCGCTAGATAATGTCGATTATGGATCAGGTCGCCCTGAATATTCGCAATTTTCCCCTCCCGGTATAATTGACTCAGGTGTGGTAACCCTTTGGCAATATCCTGATCTGAAATGCTGTAAGGACCAAAGTCCAGCTGATAGGATGGGACCATTTTGTTATTTTTAATATGGTATAAGCTTTGATCAAAGGGCCTGCAATACACCGGATCATAATTTTCCCTGCTGATAGTGCTTGACAACTTCACGTTAGCCAAATCCGCATGTCGCTGAGGTAAAAATTCAGTGACTATCTGACTCAAGTCATTTGATAAAACAGAATAGGTAAATGCAGGTTGATCCGGAACAGCGGGATGCTGAGATAG
This sequence comes from Saprospiraceae bacterium, assembly GCA_965223405.1. Lineage (GTDB taxonomy): Bacteria > Bacteroidota > Bacteroidia > Chitinophagales > Saprospiraceae > CBDCWO01. The sequence continues at coordinate 6,467,183 of CBDCWO010000006.1, read as the reverse complement.
AGTGATCCATTCATCCCTTCCATGTTGCTTGAACCATTTTATGATAGGTAAGTAATTTTCACTTGTTTCATAGGCTTCAGAAGCTACGTGATTCAAGTCGAAATCGTATTTAAGCAGCTTTTTTTGGAAAGGATCCAATAAGGTGACTTCTTCTAATTTTGCATCCATATGATAATCGATAGCGTTTAATATTTCCCCTGGCCCTTTACCGGAAGCGATATGTTTTATAAACTGTCCATCACTATCGAACAGAAACAATGTTCTTCGGATTCGGTTATCCAAAATGAAAATTCTATCTCCTACTAAACTTATTCTGGAAACATATTCCACAATACTGTTTTCTGTAGTTTCGAGAGGGATGATCTTGGTGACCTTTATATCATCGAGAATGTCTTTCTCAAAATCGATGCGGACTAGTGTCCTCTTGGTAATACTTTCTTGTTCAGAACAGCTGCCAAAGACGAGGACAAATAGGAACAGGATTATTTGGATTGGCCGTATTTTTGTGTTCATCGGTAGAAATTTTCAATTTAGGTCTGGCTTTGGGGTGTATAATGTAATATACACAAAATTAGTATTAACCCAAGTTCGATTATTATAAATATCTACCCACTGTGACATCAAAGCCAAAACAGGAAAAGCGGACTATTTAAACATCTATTACACTTCAGTATAAATGAAAAATTAGAAAGTTTAGCTCCCTAATTCCAGCGAAATCTAGCCTGTACATCAGTAGTTATTTATAACAGGATTTCTGATATGTGCTGACAAGGTCAAAATAGGAATCGAGTTTGTCCCCGAACCAGCAGGAGGCTTAATTACTTTGTATAGCCAAAGTTATTTTATTACTTTAAACTATTAAAACTGAATATCAGTGAATCTTTAATCATTACCTAATCGTTTAAATGTGTCGTAATCTCGTACAACATCGCGGTGCCATCCTGATTTTCGTACCGTTCGTATTTGGATTCCTAATGGTAGTTTCTTGCCGTGTTTCAGGAGAAGATTCACTTCCTAAGCGCGTTGATTTCAATTATCATATTAAGCCAATTCTCTCAGACCGGTGTTTTGCTTGCCATGGTCCGGACGAAAATGCATTGAAAGCAGATTTTCACCTCAATATACCTGAAGATGCTTTAAATCACCATACTGAATCCGGAAGAATGGCTTTGGTCCCGGGTGATCCGGATCAAAGTGATGTGTATCATCGCATTGTGTCAAAAGATCCGGATTTTAAAATGCCACCACCTGAGTCGGACCTGGAACTAAGTGAACATGAAATTACTTTGCTTACAAAATGGATTGAACAGGGTGCGGAATACAAGCCGCATTGGGCTTTTACCATTCCGCAGAAACATAAACCTCCTAAGGTAAGAAATTCAAAGTGGGTAAATAATCCAATCGATCAATTTGTACTGAAGACACTTAAAGACAAGAAAATGAAACCAAGCCCGGAAGCCAGGAAGGACATTCTACTTCGCAGGGTTTCCCTTGATCTGACCGGCCTGCCACCTGCCGTTGAGGAAATTGACGACTTTCTAAAGGATGATGATGAGAATGCATTTGAAAAAGTGGTAGAAAGGCTCTTGGCCTCACCTCGCTATGGAGAGCGCATGGCCCTGGAGTGGTTAGATGTGGCTCGATATGCTGATTCTCATGGGTATTCTACGGATGGATATCGCATGATGTGGCCGTGGCGGGATTGGGTTATTAAGGCATTTAATGACAATATGCCTCTGGATCAATTCATTATATGGCAGTTGGCTGGTGATAAACTGCCCAATGCAACTCAGGAGCAAAAGTTGGCGACTGCGTTTTTAAGAAACCAAAGGATGAATGCCGAGGGTGGAATTATACTCGAAGAGTACATGCACGAATATGCTGCAGATCGTACTGAGACGTTTTCTACCGCATTTTTAGGACTTACCATGCAGTGTGCCAAATGCCATGATCACAAATACGATCCATTTTCTCAGAAAGACTACTTTCAGCTTTACAGTTACTTCAACCAGGTCAATGAACGTGGTATCGTGCAAAATGATCATAACTCAGGACCTCAGGTTCATCTTACTACGCCGGAGATAGATTCCTTATTGACCCAATTAAACCATCGACTGAGTGATCAGGAGAAAAAGTTAGAAACCGCGGAAAAGGACCTGAACCTGGACTATTTGAAATCAATAAATTCTACCAAGTTTTTAAGAAAAAAGCTATTGGTAGATGCGGACTTCAATGGATTATTCCAAAACAAGTTTAGAAACAAGGCCCAAGTGAATAGCACAATCAATGCCAGGGGTGCAGTTCAACGACCAGGATTTCGTGGACAACCAGCATACCATTTCACCGCTTATAATTTCTGTGAAATTAGAAATAAAGAACTCAATTTCGCCCGATCGGATCCTTTTACTATTAGTCTTTGGTTGAATTCCAATCATGAAAATGAATACATGATTGTTTTGAACAATACGGGTGGTAAAAATAACAGTTATATCGGATATGAATTTGCCATTGTGCACGGACATCCGACCATCAGGCTTATCCATTCAAAACCCGCCAATTTAATCGATGTTCGAACAAAAAATACCATCCTCAACAACAAGTGGACACATCTATCCATTAGCTACGATGGTTCCGCACGGGCGGAAGGTATAACCTTTTATTGGAATGGAGTTCAGGCTGAAATGGTTGTCAATTTGGATCAATTGACCAAATCGATGGTCAATGCACAAAGTGTACTCAGGATTGGAGGCCGTAATGATTATCAGGTAGATACTCGCGGTAATGGGCTAATTGATGACTTGAAAATTTACGGACGAGAGCTATCTGCGCTGGAAATTAGATCACTTTACCAAAATCGTGCTGCTTCAGCTGAAGATTTCCCATTGTCTGCACAAAAGAAGTTTCATTTAAGCAACCGGGATAAAGCGTATCAAAATGGTTTAAATAATGTCCGGAAGATCCGGGAAGAAATAAATTTGATCCTGGATTCCTTGCCAAGGGTCATGGTCATGGAAGATATTCCAGAATCCCGTACCACTTATGTATTGGAACGAGGGGTGTATAATGCCCGTGGAGAAATAGTTCAATCGGGTCTGCCAACCATTTTTGCTAACCTTTCCAAAGGAACACCGAATGACAGATTAGGTCTGGCCCGGTGGGTAGTGGGAAAAAGCAATCCTCTTACCGCCAGGGTGATTGTAAATCGCTATTGGCAAATGTATTTCGGAAGAGGCTTGGTCAATACCACAGAAGATTTTGGAAATCAGGGAGCTTTGCCTTCTCATCCTGAATTATTAGACTGGTTGGCTTGCTATCTTATGGAGTCCGGGTGGGATACTAAAGGACTTCAAAAATTAATTGTAACCTCATCGACTTATCGGCAGAGTTCTTCTGTAAGCAGGGAAAAAAGAGAAGTTGATCCTGAGAACATTTTCCTCTCCAGGGGGCCGAGTTTTCGTTTACAGGCGGAATTGATTCGCGACTGTGCATTGGCAGCCAGTGGGTTATTATCGGACTCAATTGGAGGGGCCAGTGCGAAACCTTATCAACCAAAAGGATTGTGGTCAGAAAAGAACAGCTTTGGAAAGTTGCTCTTGACTTATAACCAAGATGAAGGAGACCAGTTGTACCGGAGGGGACTATACACATTTTGGCGGAGGACCTCACCGCCTCCCTCGATGATTACATTCGATGCTCCCACCCGGGATAATTGCATTGTCAAACGGGAGCAAACCAATACACCTTTGCAAGCGCTGGTGTTACTCAATGATCCACAGTTTGTTGAAGCTTCCCGGGTCATGGCGGAAGATCTTATCCGTACAACAACCGAGGAAGAAGACCGTATCATTAAGGCCTACCGCAGACTTACCTCACTAAACCCAAATGATCGAGTTGTAAATCTACTAATCGAATTGTACAGAGAACAAATCGGCATGTTTAAGAATTCCCCGGATCTGGCGGCAGACTTCCAACAGATTGGAAATGCTCCTGCAGATAGTACCCTTTCAAATATTGAAGTTGCCGCTTTAGGAGTGGTGTGCAATACGATATTGAGTTTTGACGAAACTATTGTAAAAAGGTAAATGTACATGGATAGTAAAGTGACAAAGAATTCAGGATCCGAATATTTCTTGAGTGAAAAGCTGAGGATCAATCGACGTCAGTTTTTCTTTCATGCGGGTATGGGCATCGGGAGTCTGGCTTTGAGTGGAATGATCAACCCCCAAAAAGAGGCCTGGCCTGTAGTGGACAATCCGATTGGGAAAACTCATTTTCCACCTAAAGTAAAGCGCATTGTCTATTTATTCCAGAGTGGCGGTCCTTCACAACTGGATCTATTTGATTACAAGCCGTTGTTGAATAAAATGAATGGGGAAGAATTACCGGACTCTATTCGTCAGGGACAAAGGGTTACTGGGATGACTGCAGGGCAAGAATCCTTTCCCTTGGCGGGATCTCAGTTTACATTTTCCCAATTTGGCCATTCCGGCACATACTTCAGTGACTTACTACCTTATACAGCACAAATAGCTGATGAGCTATTGATTGTAAAATCAATGCATACCGAGGCGATTAATCATGATCCGGCCATTACTTTCTTTCAAACGGGATCACAGCAACCAGGAAGGCCCTGTTTCGGATCCTGGATGAGTTATGGACTGGGATCGTCTAACCGAAATTTACCTTCATTCTGTGTATTATTGTCAAATGGAAGTGGACGACCTAGTGGCCAGCCACTATATGCCAGATTGTGGGGTAGTGGATTTCTACCTTCTGTTCATGAAGGTGTCCAATTTAGATCGGGAAAAGACCCGGTCCTTTACCTAAGTAATCCTCCTGGTATCTCTTCAGAATCTCGGAGAAATGCCTTGAATTATTACGAGAGGATCCAGCGGCTGAAATATAATGAAGAGCAGGATGAGGAAATTCAGAGCAGAATTGCCCAGTATGAGATGTCTTATCGAATGCAAACATCGGTTCCTGAAGTAACTGATATCTCTCAAGAGCCGGAATACATATACCAGATGTATGGTCCTGATTCCAGGATACCAGGTACTTATGCTGCCAACTGTTTGTTGGCACGCAGATTATTGGAAAGGAATGTCAACTTTGTTCAACTGTATCACCGGGGATGGGATCAACATTTCAATCTGCCTTCTCAACTCAAAGGACAATGCCAGGATACTGATCAAGCTTCCGCGGCCTTAGTATTAGACCTTAAACAACGAGGATTGTTGGAAGATACCTTGGTCGTGTGGGGTGGGGAATTTGGCAGAACTAATTATTCTCAGGGGACGCTCACGAAAAGCAATTATGGCCGTGATCATCATCCCAGATGTTTTACCATCTGGATGGCTGGAGCAGGGATCAAGAAAGGATTCTCCTATGGTGAAACAGATGAATTTGGATATAATCTGGTACAGGATCCGGTACATGTGCACGATTTCCAGGCAACATTGTTGCATTTATTCGGTATGGATCACACTAAACTAACCTTCAAACATCAAGGCCGGAGATACCGTCTTACTGACGTACATGGAAAGGTGGTTTCCGATTTGCTCGCTTGAGCAATTCGTCAAGATGCAGGTAGGTCGAATTTCAGATTGACTTGGCGCTAACTTAATTCCTCAAAATTTTTAGGACGAAATTTTAGCGCCACCTCTTTTCTTTTTGGGTCTACTACCATTTTAGTGGATCTGACCTCGAAGAAGGCAGTTTACTGAACTTAAAAAATGAACAATTTTCATTATGAAAGCAATACAACAAACAGAAAGCTCAATACCAATCACTTTTCAGAATGGATCCATTTCTTCATTCCTTCTTAGTGCGCTAAGTGGTTCGTATTTTCCATTACATTCGTAGCAGAATCCTTTTTGACGGTGCTCTAAGGGTTCCCGATTTGGATAGGAAGTGAGAATAGGGCTTTTTCACTTGTTCATAGGGATTTTATTAAATTTAAAATGACAATTTTACAGGTATCGCAGTCTCTTGGCAATTATTCAAGTGATTTTTGAAAAATAAGGGAAGGTGGTAATGACCGGAATGCAAATTTAGATGTGATGTTAAAATTTATTCGGAGTATGAGGCGTAAATCGCTAGCTGATGGAAGTAATAAAAATTACCTTGCTTATGCGGTGGGTGAAATCATTTTGGTGGTGCTGGGCATTTTAATAGCTTTGGCTATTAACAATTGGTGGCAAAACCGGAGTGATCATGAACTTAGCAGGGTATATCTTCAGTCTTTAAAGGATGATATTCAAGCAGATATTGAAAATTTGATAAAATTCAAGGATAGGTCAATCGAAAGAATTGAATTACCTTTGGAACGAGCCATTGATGTATTTCTTAGTAACAAGCCTGATTCGGTAGACACGGTTCAGTTCCTGAATGATATCCAGATGTCTATGTACATGAATATAGTTCCTTTTCGTAAAGGCACTTATGAGGATATGATGAGCACTGGAAATTTGAAATTGGTGAAGAATCTGAAAATAAAAAATGCCCTCCACGATTATGTTGAAAAAGCCGACTTTTATAAATTATATTATTCCGAAATGATCGGAGGAAAACGAAATGTCCGAGATGTATTGTCAAAATCCTATCCTTTTCGTTACCATCACAATGACTTTGATTTGCGTGATAAATTCAAGGAAGCGGATAAACCGGTAAATATCGAATCGTTACTAAATAATACGGAGGTTGAAAATACCGTATTAGGAGAGTTGGTGATAACAAAATGGATCAAGAGAAGTTTTGATGACATGCTGGGCAGAGCAAGAGAGATTGATTCATTACTTACGATTGAACTAAATAAATATTGACCAGGAAGGCGGATTCGCAAATTCAAGTCTGTCCACTATTCTCCAAAAGCTAATGATACGTCATCGGTCTCTATCGGGAAAAAATTATTCAGAGAAGAATATATTTCATTTCTGAATCTATTTGAAATCGAAAACAAAGATGGAGATGTCTTCGTCTTTTGTAATAAAATAGATCTCTGGTTCGATCCTGCTAGGATCGGTTCTTTACTCCGATTATGTCTAACATATTTTGACCTGCTGGGATCATAAATCCACTCCTGTCAAAGGTCCAAAAAAGATTTAACCAAAACTCATGAAGAGATTGGCTGGAATGATTTGCTTGATGATTGGTAATAGACTTAAAAAAGAGTAAGCTGGCCCAAAAAGGGTTTTCGTGAGTTGAGATCTCCCGCCATTGTGTGTGAGGCTTCTTGATATATCGAAACTTCAGTTACTTAATTAGTCATGTTTTTGCTAATGTTTCGGCTAGTGCGATCCTTATACTAATTATTTATCATTTCGTTCGAATCGTAAATAGATAAAGTCGACCGGTTCATCTATTTTGATCGAACCCTTTCAGAATTTTCATTAACTTTCACGAAGTCTTCAAACATAGATATGTTCAGAGTATTTGTACTCCTGGTTTTTACCCTGGCATCTTGGATATTAGGCCCAAAGTCCCGCGCCACTCTTAGATTTATGCCGGACAGCCTGAAAAAAGTAGTCATAATAAGACCTACCGGTGAAATGATAGACAATTTGCCGGAAATGGAAGTGCTGTCCGATACTACTAAGCTGTATAAGATGGTGATCGGTAATATTGATCGTTCATTTATCAGTGAATTTTTGGACTTGTATTTTATGGTGCAGATTTATCTTAGGAACAATCATAAATTAAAAACGATACAACCTGCCTATTTAGCATTAACTGAAAACCAAGGTGGATTTGCCAAGTTTGGATTCTTCATCACGCAGAATGGTGAAAGAATCAACATGAATCAAACGCCCTATGTAGACATCACGGTGGGACAGGCTACTGCATCAATTGACAGGCTGATGTCATTTACCCAACTCTATCCTCATGAGTTGGGACATGTTTTTTTTCATATGCTGAGCCCGGAAGATAGTGTTGAAAACAATACAAAAAGTGTGAACATGCACTTCTTTTCAATAATCACAGATTATTCTACTGCTTTCAATGAAGGCTTTGCTGAGCATATCGAAAACGTATCCAGGACCTTTGAAACAAACGAAAGTATAAAATCGGCAATAGGTGATGACATTGAAGAAATACGTCATTCTTCCCAGCATGCAATTAAGGGATTCGAAAAGGATTTTAGGTACCCTTTTCGGTTGGGATTTTACAAGGCTTCGATGCTCAGTTGGTATCAAAAATTTGAGGATTATAAAAGGCATGAGCATGCATTTAATGGCGACATACGTTACCTCAATTCGACTTTAGAATTAAGGAATGTTGAAGATCATCTGACTTATAGGAATTCAGGTGTTCGACAAGAGAAAAACAAATTTAGAAATACGGTTCAACTACATGCTACCGAATGAGCCATAAGTTGTTTTTTCACCCACCTTTCTACCAGCAATTTAGCCGATCAATATTATGATTTTTCGTTTTATCGTCCCTTCTTATACGACACGAATTCGGTCATAAACTCCCCACAGAGCATGTTAACTCCGCTCCAAAATCAGTTTATTAAGTATTTTGTAGTTCTTCACAATTATGTGGTTTTTAACAATTCACAAAAATCGCAATTCATTGATTTCATCGAAGGATATTTACAAGAATTTCCGTCAGAAGCAAGCACTATTAGAACCATTTATCAAAAGGCATTGGGGGAGGAATATACTAACAATTTACCTCCACCGCTGTGGGTGCTGATAAAAAACCACTCCCATAGATTGCTGGTTTTTGATCCATTTGATGCCATTACGGTTCCAGTATATACCTTTGATCTGAATGCTGCCGAAGTGGGTGATTTATTAACCATTAAAGATCTTTCAAAATCAGTGGCAGAAAAAATTGTGGCCTTTCGAAATGACCAAGGATTCTTTACCGATATGGAACAATTAAGAACCATACCGGAATTACCGGAAGATATCTGTGATAAAATTATATCGGCAGCCTTTGACGATGATTATTTTCAAAAAACCTTCACAGACTTTCAGCCCAAATTGAGTATTGCTAGCTTAATTTTACATCCATTGAAGTATATTTTGTCCCGTGCCGCTGTCTATTTTATATTGCTTTTTTCGATCTTGTATTTTGCCGTCATCAAACGCTATAGACCAAGCATCAAACAGTCCGTCCTGCTTTTTAGTAAATATTTCATATTGTGGATATTTTTGGTGTTGACAGGCCTATCTGTTGTTTTTATAGCTGGAGAAAAGGCCTATTTGTTCTATTTGCTTTTAACTGTAACTGCTGCTTTGATTGCATTATTAATTTACCGCAAGAAAAAGGTTGAACTGAGAAGAACCCTCCTCTTTATTGCAACCATGTGCTTGTTGGTAATGCTTTCAATACTATAGAGTAGTACGAAATATCCAAAAGTTCTTAGAGCATCATTACTTGAAAGGAATTAACTTTAGAAGTAAAACTGCCAATTCCCAAGACCAAAACAACAAGACGAGTGACTTTAAGCGAGGATACCTTAAGTAACATCGGCGATGTTGATTATTTTTACAGATATTACTTCAGTCTTAAAACATTCTAGCTCTGATGGTAAAATGGGACCAGGACATTTTGGTGACTTTGCTGGTGTCAATTCTGGCGATAGCAATTTTTTGGAAGGTCTCGGCCACTCTATATTCAGTGATTGTGTTTATTCCAGGGGTTATCATCTCGTGTTTACTATACTTTCATGTGTTTTACAAAAAGGAACTAAATTCTGAGAAGTTATTGCCGCTGTATCTATTTGCCATGGGTAACCAATTGATTCATTTTATGGAAGAATACCTGACTGGCTTTGTGGTCGCAGCTCCGGATCTTTTAGGTCTGGATGGATTCCCGGTAGACTATTGGCTGGTGTTTAATATGTCAGCCTATTGCGTATTTATTATCGGAGGGATAGTCTTGTTTAGACGGATAAATGCCTTTATGATCATACCACTCTTTTTTATAATGATAGGGGTTATTCTAAATTCAATAGGCCATATTTTAATCTCTATATATGTAGGAAGATATTTCCCTGGTCTTTATACGGCCTTAATTCATTTGTTCATTGGAATGCTGATCATAAAAAAGATCACGACCATCCGAAACTTTAAAAATCATTTGTAGAAAAACCAGAGTTTATATTGACATCCGGACTAGTGCGAATGCTGGGCTAGATTTCGTTAAAATTTGGGTTATGCTATTTACGTTTTGATCTATAATGATGTGTAATGCCTGGCCAAAGAGTTCACTTTTCCCCCTTGAGGGATTTTACATATAAGGATCCATGTGCAGGTTTTCATTGCCATTGCTATTGTCATTGTCATTGCTTTTGCTATTTACTCGACTCGACCTCAATGGCAATCTCAATTTCAATGGCAATCTCAATTATTCGTTCATTGCTTATTATCTCCCAAACAAAAACAAAACCGAAGGTCATCCTGAAATTTGCTTGCAAATGTTCAGGATCCATGTGCAGGTTTTCATTGCCATTGCTATTGTCATTGACATTGACATTGTCATTGCTATTGCTATTGATATTATTATTCCACCCCCTGCCCCCTCAAGGGGGACAAACTCGGTTTCAAGTTTGGATCTCATAATTGTCAATATCGATTCACAATATTTTTCTTCATTTCAGATCCGGAATTCATTGATAAATTAATCACCGATACACCTCAGACATTTAGGTTTGAATTAGAGAGTAAACCAGGATACTGTTACTTCAAGGGTTGGCCAAATTTATTTGGCCATGTGGAAGATCAATAAGAGAAACAAAGTGATTTGACCTGCCAATTCCACCCCCTGCCCCCTCAAGGGCCCTCAAAGGGGACAAACCCGCTTTTCCTGTTTTATCTTGGCGGTTACCACTAGCGTTGCCGAAGATTTTTCTTCATTTCAGATCCGGAGTTCATTGATAAATTAATTACCGATACACCTCAGACATTTAGGTTTGAATTAGAGAGTAAACCAGCATACTGTTACTTCAGGGGTTGGCCAAATTTCTTTGGCCATGTGGAAGATCAATAAGAGAAACAAAGTGATTTGACCTGCCCATTCCACCCCCTGCCCCCTCAAGGGGGACAAACTCGGTTTCAAGTTTGGATCTCATAGTTGTCAATATCGATTCCCGATATTTTTCTTCATTTCAGATCCGGAATTCTCTGGTAAATTAATCACCGATACACCTCAGACATTTAGGTTTGAATTAGAGAGTAAACCAGGATGCTGTTACTTCAGGGGTTGGCCAAATTTATTTGGCCATGTGGAAGATCAATAAGAGAAACTAAGTGATTTGACTTGCCAATTCCACCCCCTGCCCCCTCAAGGGCAGGGTTGTTCACTTCAATTATTGGGATATATCAATAATTTATATATTAGCATATTATTTAATATAAATTATAGTTAGAAGTGAAACCCTTGTTTGATTATTTGTTAGAGATAAAAGATTTTAGGAGGCCTCAAGGCCAAAGAATTAGTTTGGCTGCTTTTTTAGAAATGGTTATCCTTGCTGGGATTAGTGGACGCTTTGGTATAAATGAAATATCAAGATTTATTAAGAATAATGAAGATTATTTTATAGATCGCTATAATCTTCAGCATGGAGTACCCGGTAAGACAACAGTTTTTAAGATTCTTAGAGACGTTTCCTATTCTGATTTGAATGAAGCACTTTTTAGTTGGATAAAACAAATAGTTGATACACAACGAGATGTATGGTTAGCTGTAGACGGAAAAGCGATAGGATCTACAGTTAGAGATAAACACGGAAGTAAACAAGATTATAAGTCAATAGTTAGTGTATTCTGTGATGAATTGGGTTTGGTATTGACAAGTGCATCAATGTCTAACAAAGAATCAAATGAAGGGACAGTGGCCCAGGAATTGATAAAAAGCCTTGAGTTAAAAGGAGTAACATTTACAATGGACGCCTTGCATTGCAAAAAAAAACCGAGGAAGTTATTGTGGCATCAGGAAATGATTATGTAATTCAAGTCAAAGGCAATCATAAAGGCTTACTGTCAATAATCAAAGAACGTATCCGCAATAGTGATCCTATTGATGTTGATTACATAAAAGAAATCAATAGAGGCAGAGAGGAAAATAGAAGTCTATTCTTATACCATTTTCCAAAAGAAAAAAGGCACAAAGATTGGCCTAGCTCAGAGCATATTATAAAACTCAATAATTTTGGTACGAGAGGGTCAAAAAGCTACTACAAAATTCATTATTACATAACGAGTAAAAAAGAAATATCAGCAGAATATTACACCTCCAAAATAAGAAGTCACTGGGGAATTGAGAATCGGCTTCATTGGGTAAAAGATGCTATCTTGAATGAAGATAAAGGCAGGGTAAAAGGAATGGATCTAAGTGGGACTATATCTACAATCAGACATGCAGTTATAAATATATTTAGGGCCAATAATATAAAAAGTATCAAAACTGGAATTGAAAAATATGCAAACAAACTTTATGAATCTCAATTACTTATTAACTAATCACGTATATTAATATTTTAGAAGTGAACAACCCTGCCCTCAAGGGGGACAAACTCGGTTTCAAGTTTGGATCTCATAGTTGTCAATATCGATTCCCGATATTTTTCTTCATTTCAGATCCGGAATTCTCTGGTAAATTAATCACCGATACACCTCAGACATTTAGGTTTGAATTAGAGAGTAAACCAGGATGCTGTTACTTCAGGGGTTGGCCAAATTTATTTGGCCATGTGGAAGATCAATAAGAGAAACAAAGTGATTTGACCTGCCCATTCCACCCCCTGCCCCCTCAAGGGGGACAAACTCGGTTTCAAGTTTGGATCTCATAATTTTCAATATCGATTCCCGAGTTTTTCTTCATTTCAGATCCGGAATTCTCTGGTAAATTAATCACCGATACACCTCAGACATTTAGGTTTGAATTAGAGAGTTAACCAGGATACTGTTACTTCAAGGGTTGGCCAAATTTATTTGGCCATGTGGAAGATCAATAAGAGAAACAAAGTGATTTGACCTGCCCATTCCACCCCCTGCCCCCTCAAGGGGGACAAACTCGGTTTCAAGTTTGGATCTCATAGTTGTCAATATCGATTCCCGATATTTTTCTTCATTTCAGATCCGGAGTTCATTGATAAATTAATCACCGATACACCTCAGACATTTAGGTTTGAATTAGAGAGTAAACCAGGATACTGTTACTTCAGGGGTTGGCCAAATTTATTTGGCCATGTGGAAGATCAATAAGAGAAACAAAGTGATTTGACCTGCCAATTCCACCCCCTGCCCCCTCAAGGGGGACAAACTCGGTTTCAAGTTTGGATCTCATAATTGTCAATATCGATTCTCGATATTTTTCTTCATTTCAGGTCCGGAAATCTGGTTTTTAAACTACGGGTACTTCGACGAGGTTTGGATTGGGATTCGGGAGCAAGACCGGCTAAGTTTTGATCTATAATGATGTGTAAGGCCTGGCTAAAGACTTTTCCCCCTTGAGGGGGTTTAGGGGGTGGAATTACGGGATCTTCTAACAACCGGAGGAACCTTGATACCCCCTCAACTATTATCAACTTTAGTTGAGTACGCCTAAAGAAACAACGATGTTGATTGAGGCGGGAAGTCTCAAATTATTCAGAGGGTCTAACAAGAAATAAATTTGCTCTCAAATTTTGGCCAAATTAGTCTCTCACTACCCGAAATCAAATGCCTGAAATTACAAAACGAGGTATCAAATTACGGCAATAGGGTAGAGAAACACCAAAGACTAATAGATGAAATTGTGTATCTTATCACCCTTTAGAACTTTCGTATGTAAAATATTTTAGTCCTCGCAAACAAATGATCATCAATATCTTAATTGCCTATGGTACAATTCAAGCCCTTTTTATTGCCTTAATCCTCATTAGATCTGCTCCCGGATCCCTGTTTAAGAAATTATTTGCCCTGCTTTTGATCGTCGAAGGGATCACTCTTTTTGAAAGGCTCATGGTAGAAACTGAAATGATTGAGGTAATGCCTCATTTATTGGGTATCAGCTATCCCATCAGTTTTTTGAAACCTCCGTTAATGTTGCTTATGACCTTTGCCATTACCATCAAAGGTTTTAAGATGTCGCAAAAATCATTTTTGCATTTCATTCCATTTGCATTGATGCTTCTTTCTAATATTCCTTTTTACTTTCAAAGTGGAGCGGGAAAATTGGAATTCGTGGAGCAGTTCATGAATCAAATTCCTTCCTATCAGAGTGTGGGATTTTATTTTAGTCTCAGCTTTTTTTTGTATATCGGCATCTACATTTATTTAAGTGTTGCAAAGCTGAATCAATTTAGAAATCAAGTGACCAACAACATCCTGGTCAATTGGTACCGCTTGGTATTATTGGGTTACTCAGCATTTTTGGTTTTGCATCTGATCTATTTTGTAATTCAACCCCTTAGCCAGCTAAATTTTGCTACGATCAATCAAATGAGTATGCTGGCGATGACTTTTATAATTCAATCCATAGCCTTCAAAGTAATTGACAAATCAAGCTTATTTAATGTAAATACACCGGATTTAAGCAATATACCACAGCGCAAAATGCATGAACAACTGATTCTTGACAAGTTTGAATCAGACAAAATCTATTTGGATGAAGATCTAAGTTTGCAAAAATTTGCAGAGTCCATTTCGCTCTCTCCATCCTATGTATCCAGGATCATTAACCAAAGATTTAATTGCTCCTTCAAAAAACTGGTGAACCGGTACCGGATAAATGAAGCTAAGCAGGTAATTCGTACTATGCAACCTTCCAAAGTTAGACTGATAGATATTTCCTACCGGGTAGGCTTCAATAATAAGGTTTCCTTTTACCGGGCATTTAAAGAATTTGAGAGGATATCCCCTTCACAATATCTCGAAAGGGTAAAAAGCGAAGAAATTTTGTAAATTTTTGGTTACATAACGGTTTTGTAACCTGAAATTGGCATGAAGTTCATAATTATGCTTAAAAATAGATATTATGCATATCAAAGGTTCTATCGAAATCAACAAACCCATTGCATTGGTTACCCGGCTTTTTGCAGACCCGGCTTATCTCAAAGAATATCAAGATGGATTTGTAAAAAAAGAATTAATTAGTGGTGAACAAGGTCAAAATGGAGTTGTTTCCAAGATGTATTACAAAGATGAAAAAAGGGAAATGGTATTGACTGAGACCATTATAAAAAATGAGCTTCCTGATCTATTCGAGGCTTTTTACCACCATAAGCATATGGACAATACCATGAAATGCGAATTTACAGCACTTGATGAGCAGAGGACCTTGTATGAATATGAATTTGAATACACCCGATTCAGTGGGTTCATGCCAAAGCTCATGGCGTTATTATTTCCAGGCATGTTCAGAAAACAAGGAGAAAAATGGATGAAACAATTCAAAGAATTTGTTGAAAGACAATAATCATGTGGGAAGAAAAATTAAAACTTTATGATGCACTGATTTCCAGATGTCCAAGGTTTGAACGGAAAGGTAAAAATATGCCCTACACCTCGGCCAATGGATATATGTTTTCCCTTCTGAACAAAGATGGTGAAATTGGAATACGATTTTCCAAAGAGATCCAGAAGAAGTACCTGGAAGAATGGGATACGACCCTGTATAAATCGTATAATGCCATCATGCGTGGATATGTTCTGGTTCCGGAAAACATGTTGGAGGACCTGGACCATTTGGCCAAATTCCTGGATGAGAGTTATGATTATGTCATGAGCCTGAAACCTAAATAACTGTACATTTTATTGACTAGAGCATCTGCAGGTCTCACCAAGGTAAAGACAATCTAATATCAGATTTAATTTGCAAATAGGAAAGAAATAGTATACATTTGATTTGCAAATAGGAATAAAATGATTAAACTCGGCGCTTTTGAAGAGTTGGTTCTATTGGCTGTAGGATCTTTAGAGGATGAGGCCTATGGTGTGGCAATTAAAGAAACGCTTCAGGCAAAAGGGAAGCGGAATCCCAGTGTCGGAGCTTTGCATTCGGCACTATATAGATTGGAAAACAAAGGTTTTCTCAAGTCATGGGAAGGTGGAGCTACCTCTGAAAGAGGCGGCCGCCGAAAAAAGTTTTATACGCTTACTGCTCATGGCAAAAAGGCCCTGGTAGCTGCACATGAGTTAAGACAAGAGTTGTCCAAGAACATCCCGGGACTAAACTTGGGTCTTGATGGATAGTCCACGATCCAAACCTCCCCGGCTGGCAGAGGCATTCCTCCGCTGGTATTGCTTCGATGAGATCTTGGAGACCATCCTGGGAGATCTGTATGAATTACATGAAAAGCGGACCAAAGCATCAGGGAAGTGGTATGCAGATCTCTGTTTCATCCTGGAAGTTTTTGATCTCTGTCGTCCATTTGCATGGAAAAAAAGGAATCGCATTTTATTTAATCACCGAGTTATGATTCGACACAATATTAAAATTGCCTGGAGACACACGATTAAACATAAGACCTACACCTTAATAAACATCTTTGGATTAACTCTCGGCTTGAGCAGTTTTCTATTGATTCTGTTCTTTCTTAATCACGAACGATCTTTTGATCGGTTTCACCACAATCAGGAGCGTGTGTACCGCATCAATTTTGCCTTTCAGGATAATTCCGGTAATGTGACTACTCTGGTGAATTCTCCTCCCGCCCTGGCCCCGGGAATCCGGGGTCAATTTTCAGAACTGGCTAAAATTTCCAGACTGCGTTATGCCATGAACTGTTTATTCTCCAATGGAGATATCCATTTTTATGAAGATCATGGCTATTATGCAGATTCCATTTTTCTCGACCTATTGCCTTTTGACCTATTATCGGGAGATCCGCAAACGGCTTTGGATCAACCTAATTCAGTGGTCATCACCAGGGACCTGGCCCTCAAATATTTCAATGATCCCGATCCGGTGGGTAAAACTTTGTTGTTCAACCACACCACCACCTTGAAAATCACCGGAGTCTTAGCCAACCTGCCCGATAATTCTCATTTGAATTTTGATTTTTTAGTGTCGTTTCCCACCTACACCGTTCCTGAGGGTTATGCATCGGACTTGACCAGTTGGAGTTGGCTTGGATTTTTAACTTACATAGAATTAAAACCAAACTCAGATCCCAAACATTTTGAAGCGGAGTTAGCCCAATATTTCAGAGATCTAAATCCGGAAGATCCCAGCCCGATGCAGCCAATTGTGCAAAACTTAACGGACATCTATCTGGGATCGGCCGGTATGGTTGATGATGTGGCTAGCCATGTCCGTTTTGGTAGTCGACTCAGCGTAAATGTACTCCTGCTGGTAGCCCTATTAATACTTTTGATAGCGGGATTCAATTTTTCCAACCTGACGCACGCATTATCCATCCATCGTCGTAGAGCCACCGGTGTCAAAAAGGTGTTGGGTGCACAAAGGAAAGGCATTGTAATTCAGTTGCTTACAGAGTCTTTACTCCTGGTTTTCTTTTGTTTGATTCTCTCAATTGGTATTATTTATTTTGTTTTTCCCACAATTTCTAGATTCATGCACTGGGATTTCGATCTGGGTTTTTCCGAGATCGTTAAGGTGATTCCTGTATTGCTGGCCGCAGGAATAGTCTTAGGTGTGGTATCAGGCCTGTATCCAGCGCTTAACTTATCCAAACTGAAGATTATTAATTCTTTAAAAGGAACGCTAAAAGGGGAGAGACAAAACCCGTTTCAATTTAAGCATGTTTTGGTGACCCTGCAATTTGCCATTTCCATCGGTCTGATTTGTACGGCAGTTATCATGGTTAGACAAATCAGGTTCATGACCCATGCGGAAACGGGATATCATGCAGAGAATGTAGTATTAATCAAAATGCTCCCGGAAGAAATGTCACGATTCTTTGGAGTATACAAAGAGGAGTTGGTCCGGAATTCTGCCGTTAGGAGTGTGAGTCGAAGTGAAAGGGTAGTAGGGGAGCCCTGGCCATTCAGTGTGATCCGTAAGGTGGGAGAAGGTCCTGAAATGAATAAGATGATATTCTTTAATCAGGCGGATTACGATTATTTTACGACTTTAGGATTATCTCTTGAACAAGGTCGGGTGTTTTCTAGAGAACACAGCCGGGACACTACTCAGGCGGTTATCATCAACCAGCAAGCCGTCGAACTGCTCGGTCTGGAAGAACCGATAGGCCAGCAGGTCCATTTCTTCGATTTGGAAGGTCCGCGTACGATTGTAGGGGTGGTTAAAGATTTCAATTACACCTCTTTACATCAAGAGATAGGTCCGGCAGTGATGCTCCTGCCTTTTATTGATCTGGAATACATGTACGTACGTTTCAATCCTGGAAATCTCAAAAATCAAATCACCCTGTTAGAGAATACCTGGCAGCAAGTGGCGGAGGGTATTCCGTTGGAGTGGAAGTTTTTAGATGCTGATCTCGAGCGTATGTACCGGTCTGAGGAAAAGTT
Source organism: Saprospiraceae bacterium (assembly GCA_965223405.1). Taxonomy (GTDB): domain Bacteria; phylum Bacteroidota; class Bacteroidia; order Chitinophagales; family Saprospiraceae; genus CBDCWO01. The sequence continues at coordinate 6,448,755 of CBDCWO010000006.1, read as the reverse complement.
GAGCCATATGATCCAGGCCTTTTCAATATTAGCCATTTTACTGGCTTGCCTGGGCATCTATGGAATGATCACCTTCATGATCAACAATCGGATCAAAGAAGTCGGAATCCGTAAGATTCTCGGTGCTTCCCTGTTCTCTCTGTATGCCCTATTTGTTAAGACCTACATTTATAAATCCATGCTGGCCATGCTGATGATCGTGCCCTTGATCCACTATGTGCTTACCGGGTGGCTGAATCACTTCGCTTATCGTGTGCAGATATTGTGGTGGCTCTATCCGGCAGCCACATTATTGTTGGTCATGATGATCTTGAGTACGGTAAGTTTGCAGATATTGAAGGCGACCAAACAGAATCCTACCGGACTGTTGCGGCATGAATAGAGATGGTTCTCTTGGTTGAGGAATCAGAGGCTCCATTCCACTGGAAGATAGATGCAGTATGATCCCAAGAAATGAACGTTCACCTGCAGAGCTCAGGCCAGCCAGCAGGGGGCCATACTTTGTTTCATACACCAATACAGTCGTTTTGTTTTGGTTCGTGGTTATAGTTTAGTCGTTCGGGGATAATCTTTTTTTCCCTTACTTTTTCGGATGAAAAAGTAACAAAAAATCTTGATTTCCATAAGGCAGTGTACGAGGCTTTAAGCTAAGGAAATGTAGCATTGCAAAAGGGTTTAATACGTCGTACGGTGACGGAAGTCAAAAAAGTGGCTGGAATAAATGGAACAGTTTATAGTTAAATAAGATGTATAACTTATTGCAGTCACCCTTTGAATAATTGAGGGGAATTCAGAGGTGCTCCATTTATAAAGGCCACTACTCGTTTTATTATATTTTCCGGTTTAAGCATAGATCACAGTGTTAGGTCGAGCTTCTAAACTTTTTTGACTTCTTCAACGCTGCTTTATGAAAACAATTCGATGCCGTCTGGTCGCAAAGGATTTGCTTTTAAACTTTTCGTCCAGGGTAGAAACTAGGGCAGCATGAAAATCCTGAGATTCTCGAGGAATCGGGACATTTATTGTTGTCTTGACGCTAGTGCATTAGGAACTAGGTAATGGGAGGTTAGAACGATTTAGGTTTTTTCAAGATCAAGGCGAAAAACGTCGGCATAACCTTGGTTATGGCGAGCCCGCCTGCTATGCAGAGTACACAGTGCTTGGGTGGGCAGGGCTTTTTAATGAAGATATTGGAAAAAACCCGCCTGCAGGCCGGCAGGGATCAAGTTATAATGAGTGGTTCTCCAACATGGACAGGCTTAAAATACGCCGAATCCATCCGTCAATTTAAGCTTGACATAGCATTAGGTGTTTTCATACAACTTCCCAAGTACTGGATTGAAAATTAGCTGGTTTTGAGGTTTTGGTCTATGATGATATATACGTGCCTCCTCCCTAAACAAACCCCAATAAGAACGTCATCTCGTACCCACCTCTGGCGGACAGGATTTGATGCTTAGCTTCATTTTTTCGGGATCTGTGTTACGCAATAGTAAAACAGTATTCAGGATCCGGTCCCACACTTCAATCCATTATCCGTTACTTTCAGATATGTCTTATGCCGCTATAAAAATCATTGGCAACATTTTGGGAATTAAACATTTCTTGCTAAATTAATGCGCATAATTAGTACCTGCGTTATGAGAACAACCCATGCTCATCTACCGAGGATTCCCGGACAGGAAGTTATCGTTCGAAAAATATTTCATCGGAGTTCCTATCACATTGGATTGTTTTTCAAGTATGAGCAGGAGATCATCAAAATATTAAATGCGCTACCTGGGCGCAGGTATTCTAAAACACATTCATGTTTTTACTTTCCTTACCGGGCAGATATGTGGACCCTGCTCAGGAAGTCAAACTTAAATCTAAAAATTGATCGCAGCTATTCATCTGGGACCAGGCAATCTGTTCAGCAGTCTGACACGACCAGCATAGCAAAAGATCATTCGTCTGATGCAAACCTTCCCGACTGTGAGAAAGACAGAGGAAATCACAAAGCGGGCATACGGAAATCTTATTTTCCGGTAAAAATTGTGCTGCAAGGATCCTATTTTAGGGTTTATTTGAACTATCATCCTGAAGAAATCAATTTCATTAAATCCCTTTACGGTAGCTATTGGAAAAAATCAGAAAAGGTGTGGATGGTAAAAGCTTCGGTCCGGAATTTGAATCAATTACAAATGCGCTATGGATATTACAGCGAAACAAAGTACTTAGAGATTAAATCCCTGATACAGGTTTCCCGATACAAATCCAGGGCAATTTTAGAAAATCACCCGGAAGGAAAGAGCAGGTTTAGTGTTCACTTTAAGGGTGCCAAAGCTCCTCCTGCTTGGATTAAGACGTTATCAGGCAGATCATTTGATGCGACAAGTCGTAAGTGGATACTGCCTTATGGATCAATTTCCTGTACGGAATTGATAAAAAGGCTAAGTCATGAAGGGTGGGAGGTATATGATTACCTTCCCAAAACCCATGAGGGAATCGATTTTACACGAGATTGGTCGAAAAGGAAAATATATTTAATGCAGAAAATCAGGCACCGTTATGTTGAGGAAGTGGATCAATATGTGACTGCCCTTATTTCTGAGCGGTATAGCTGGAACACGATCAAGCAATATACGGGATCTATAAACCGGTGGCTCTATTCCATGCCCGCTGGATTAGATTTGAGTAAAGTAGATAGCACTGTGATTAACAAATATTTGGGCACCATCTCAGTGTCCAATGTTTCCTATCAAGAGATCAATAGGCATATCAGCGCGATAAAGCTATTTCTGAATCGGGTATTGAAAGTTTCCATCGAAGTTATGGATATTCGGCGACCCCGCAGACCCAAATCATTGCCAAAGGTGATGTCTCCAGGTGAGATAACCAGGCTTTTGGATACCGTAAAAAATATAAAACATTTGGCGATGCTGTATTTAGCATACGGGTCGGGATTACGTTCCGGAGAAATTGTGCAGTTGACAATGACCGACGTACAAATGGAAAGGAATCAAATCTGGATTCGTCGTGGAAAGGGTAGTAAAGACAGAGTGGTAGTCTTGAGCAATGCAAGCAAGGCTATATTTAGTCAATATATGGAGCAGTATAAGCCCGAATATTATGTATTTGCCGGTCAGAAACCAGGCATGCCCTACAGCAGCAAAAGTTTGTCAACTATTTTTAAAAGGGCCCTGCGGAAAGCCGGATTGTCGGATGGATATAAGTTACATTCCTTAAGGCACTCCTTCGCCACTCACTTATACGAGCAGGATCGGGACATCCTCAAAGTTAAGGCACAGTTGGGACACAGTAACTTAAAAACAACCTTGATCTATACACATATAAGCCAAGACGAAACGGCCCAGGTAGTAAGTCCTCTGGATCTGTTATTGGAATCAAAAGGTCGACAAAAATGAAGAAATGTCGGAATATAACTTAGTTATGTGCAAGAAAATAAGAACCTAAAGTATTCGAATGTCTAGTTATTCCAAATATAAAGACAGAAGTCTCTGAAGATCTACAATCCTGTTTAGAACGAATGTCGTGTCAGCCAATACTATTTTTTGGCAGTGGAATGTCTCAAAGATATTTTAATGCGCCAAATTGGAGTGGATTGTTGACTTATCTAACCAAACTTAATCCCAGATCAAAAGATATTGCTTACTATCGGCAGGTTCACGGTGACAATTTTCCTGAAATTGGTACTAAACTGTGTGTAGACTATACAGAGTGGGCTTGGGCTGAAGGAAAAGAGAATTTCAGTCCTGATCTTTTTTCTGGTGACAATGAAGCAGATATATTCCTGAAAACCCAAGTTTGCAAACACTTAATTGAGACCACGCCAAATTCAATTGATAATATCTCTGATGAGATATTGCGCGAAGAGATAGATGCGCTAATTTCAATTAGACCTCATTCTTTGATTACTACAAACTATGATTCTTTTCTTGAATTACTTTTTAACGATTATAGTCCCATTGTGGGTGAAGAAATATTGTCAAACAAATACTCGAGTATTGGGGAGATATCCCAAAATACATGGCTGTGTAACGAGCCCGAAATCGATTGTAATTAATCAGAATGACTATGATAATTTCATTAAGAAAAAGAAGTACTTAACAGCGAAATTATTAACATATTATTCTTGAACATCCACTAATAATCCTTGGTTACAGTGCCTCTGATGAAAATGTGCAAAATATTCTATCGGATATAGATGAAATTTTGTCAACTCAAAACAAACTTGTTGAAAATATATATTTTGTAAGCTTTAAGAATGAAATTGACAAGGATGAGCAGCATCCGAAGGAAAAACTAATTCGTTTATCCGAAGGAAAAAGCATTAGGGTTAAAAACATTGTTGCCAACAAGTACAAATGGATATTTAATTCTTTAGTAAATGAGAATGCTCTTGAAAGAGTAAACCCTAAGTTATTAAGAGCGTTGTTGGCACGAACTTATGAATTGGTGAGGAAAGACATACCAACTCGTAAAATTGATATTGACTATGACACACTGGAACATGCCCTGAAGAATGATGATCAAATAAAATCAATATTTGGAATAACCACTGTATCCGAATCCACAGGTGTTAATATCCAGTACCCTTATTCATTGACTGGTGTTGCTAAAGAATTGGGATATAGTTATTGGTCTCACGCAAATGTGCTTTTAAAACGAATAGAGAGTGAAAAGGGAGTTAATATAAAGGCAAGTGATAATAAATATCATTTAAAAATACCAACTGGGCAAACAAGTTTTTCTAGAAAATACTCAATCGCAATGGTGGATTTACTTAAATCTGTGCAAAATGGATCTGAGTACACAGTTGAAATTTGAGTATGAATCCTGCACACAACAATGTACATCATGACATACTCGCTATCTCTTCGTACGTCAGATGTACTAACCGTTCTATGGAATTAAAGAAAATGAATAAGTGAATAAAATTGTAGAGATATTTTTGTCAAGGATTGCATCCCCAATAATTGTAATGATAATTGGTCCAATTGTTATTTCAATTGTTTCATATGTAAACACTGGAAATTTAAAAACATATTTCAAACAACTTGACTGGTGGGCTTATATCGCTTTCGGTTCTTTTACTTTAGCGTGGTTAATCTTTAACCTTTATAAAAGGAGACAAAGAACTATTTCTTCTAAAAATCAGAAAACTCTATCACCAATATTCTTTATCCCTTCAGGCGGCTATGTGGATATAGGGAAATACAATTACAAGGGTCTTGAATGGATAATTAGACATCCAAGGTTAAGTACTTATGAAGAAGTAACTAATTCTAATATGTGGAAATATATTGAACCAAATTCAGTCCATGTATCAATGAACGCAAGATGCCCTAATTGTGGAACAGAACTTGAAGAGCGACATCTTTTTTTTGGATCAATAAAGTTGACTTGCCCACGAGAAGATTTCAAAATAAAAACAAATCTGTCTATGTATGAAATGTCAGACAAGGTCGAAAAGCTTGTGAAAAGAGATATTGAAATAAAGAAACAATCAAATTAAAAATGGCAGACAAAATCGATACATATTTATACAAGGACAAGAAGAATGACTTACTAGTTCATGTTAACGAACATAAAGATGGAGGCATTTGTCCTTATTATGTTTTGGAAGGTCAACCTTATAAACAAGCTGCGGCTTATGCTTCCATTCTGCGAGATTTGCAAGAATGTAGAGAATCAATAATTTTTCTAAATAGAATAAAGAATAGCCCAAGAGTTCCTCAAATTGTCAAAACATCCCTTTTGTTTTCAGCTGTAGTTAGATATGCCAAGTGTTTTACGCAAGGAGAAGGCAGAGGTACATCACTTAACGTTAAAGACACGTTTAAGGGAAATCAAGAAAAATTGTTGGATTTCCATAATACTACGATGGACATGAGACACAAATATCTTGCACATGCAGGGAATTCAATTTTGGAATCAAGAGCAATGGTGTTAATTCTAAATCCAAACGAAAAGAATATTGAGACAATTAATTATGCAGGTTTCAAACTTAAAGACGATGATGAGAATCTGGAAAAATATATAGAGTTAATAGATGGTGTCACTTTAAAAGTTAGAGAGAAAATTGAGAAAATACGGCCAATTATAAATAAAAAAGCACACGAAATGGATCTTAATGAGGTCTATGAAAATAGTGTAACTCCAGATCCAAAGGAATTTATCCCATTTAATGTTGGGTTGATGAAATAAAAACTCCATAGAACAATGTACATGACGATCATGCTCCTAACGTCGCACGCCGCATGTACTAACCGTTACTTACAATCAACAATGAAAAAACAAATAGTATTAATATTAGCATTACTTGCAACTTGTACTGGAATTGGTCAAACAATTCAAGTTGCTCGTATCGTTGATGGTGATACTTTCAAAGATACAAATGACCAAACTTATCGATTGCTTGGAATAAATGCACCCGAAAAAAATGAAGCCGGTGGAATTGAATCTATTAGTTATCTCGACTCTATGATACTAAATCAGCAAGTTCAAATCTTCAAAGACTATAATAAAGATACCATTGATATTTATCGAAGACATTTGGTTTATGTTCATAAAAACATGCAAGATCTGAATAAAGAAATGATACTAAACGGATATGCAAAAGTGTACACTAAATATCCATTTTCTAGGCAACAAGAATACGAGCTTGCTCAATCAATGCATGATTCGAGAACAGCAATCCAAAAAGAAAAACCGAATAAACCAAATTTTAAATTGAAGTATATTTTAATTGGTGTATTATCAGTATTGCTTCTATCAATTGGCATCTATTATTACTATGCATGAGTTAAGCAATAAACAATTTAACGATGTATTTCTTACTCAATGGTCAAGATTTGATGTGAGAAAATATGCTTATGATATATTCTTTAATTGCAATGAAGATAGATTTAGCAAAATTTCACGTCATTGGGGTAGAAACTATGGATGGAACAGTCAGAACTACATGGCATCAAATTTCTATAATTGGAAGTCCAATTATGTTTCTCCTAACTCATCCTCACGATATAAGATAATAGACAGCACGTTAAGCACCTTAAATAAAGAAGAAAAATTTGTTGATGCATACAACTCAATTGCAAACTATATTTCTAAGAAATATCCATCCAAAATAAAATTATCTCAAATCAAAGAGGCTATCACATTATTATCATCAACTATTGATGGTTTTAATCTTGAAAATGAATCCAAAAACTCGAAAATGATTTATGACAATGACGATATTGTAATTTTCGAGTCCACTGTTAAAGGAATTTTCAAGGTATATATGAACTTAATATTCAATAATCTCGAAGAAGATGTTTCGTTGATAAAATCTTTAATTCAAAGAACTAACACAGAATTTTTAGAAATTGGTTTCAAGCTCTATTTGTTCGGAATTCAAATAGATAAAGAATCGTTAGCGATTGAAGATTATAGAAGTCCTCTTAAATCACAACCATCAGCTAATTTTAATTCTATATGGCACCAAGAACTATCAGACTTGTCTTTGGGTAAAGTAGCTGAAATTAAAATGGCTAATGATGTAACAAAGATTGATGCATTCTTATCAAATCAAGAAATTGATAAATTTATCAACAACAAGCATAAAATAGTAAAATCGAAGAATGGTGGTGAAATTAAGCTAAACCTAAAATCTCATTCAGGAATCATCGATATCAGGCTACGAGTTTTATCTGAAATTGAGAAACTGATCATAATTTTCAGAGCTATATTAGCGATTATTATACTTGTAGTACTTTTGTCAATCCTAATCTCGACAGGAAAATATATTGGCTATGTTCTTTTCGGTATATTTCTTACTTATGTTATTGTTGTACCGGAAAAACAAGATTTTATTAAATTATTTAAAGACTTAAAAGATAAATATTTTGGAAAATAAAAACAATAAATTACAGAAATTCGACCCTGATGCATTACCAGCATTTTTTAAGGATTTAACCAATGAACAACAAACAGCATATTTAGAAAAATTAGCTATGGATAATGCCGAGTTAAAGAAAATAGCTAATGAAAAGATTATGGACAGCAAGATCGCCGAAAGAGATATGGTCACGGACTTAGAATATATGAAACAGCTTGAAACTGAAAACAAAATGATTAATGTCAAGCGTGAATATAATACTGGTTCTGGTAAATTAGAAGTAAATATTAAAGGCGGCGACAAGAAGTTCCTTATTCCTGTACTTGTTGTAATTGGGCTAATTATTTTGGCGATAATTCTTACGTTATCGTGAAAGCGAATGACTGTAAGTAACATTAGATATGACAGAAGACTCCCTTCGGTCGTCCTCCGCATATCAATATCCGTTGGTGGTCATTATGATTCAATAGTTATTGGATAACTAAGAGCTGAGCATTATGAATACAATTTTAAATATACTTTTATTAATGATCTTGATTACTGGGCTATTTAACTGTAGGGACTTTACTAAGATAGACAGTCAAATCGTATTTGAGTCCGAGAGAGACGGGCATACAGAAATCTACATCATGGAGGCAGATGGATCTAATCAACAGCGATTAACATTTACAGATGGTGAGGGCAGTAGAAGTACTCTCCCTCATTGGTCACCAGATAAAAGTAAGATCGCCTATGCAACAGGTAAGTTTAAACAAAAGGAAATCTACGTCATGGATAGTGATGGCTCAAATGTTAACCGAATTTGGACAAATAAAGGAACCAGTAAAGATGCTTGGGGAGCAAATTGGTCTCCTGATGGGCGACGTATTGTGTTTACCTCAAACAGTGACGGGAATTTCGAAATCTATATTATGGACAGCGATGGGTCTAACATTATCCAACTTACTAAGACAGACAGTGATGAAATAGACAATGAGGACCCTGTTTGGTCACCAGATGGAGAATGGATAGCTTTCAACTCTAATCGAGATGGAACCTGGGAGCTGTATGTAATGCGTCCCGATGGTTCGGATCTGTATCGACTCACCCACACATCTGGAAGCGGTATGGGAGTCGGGAAACCCTCGTGGTCTCCCGATGGAAAGCAGATTCTCTTTCCTTCTTCACAGGGCCCTGACGATGAGACTTGGTACAACTATGTAGATCTTTATATTATATCCAAAGACGGATCGAACCTTAAAAGACTTACACATACTGGAAATAACGCTCATCCCAATTGGTCTCGTGATGGTAAGAGGATTATTTTTACATCTCACCGATTTGGAAACTTAAAACAATGGCGTGACAACCAGGAGGTATATATAATGGATATCGACGGTTCTAATGTGGAAAGAATAACTTTAATGGATTTTGGGATGCACATCCTCATTGGTGAAAACAATGAATTAATAATTGAAATCAATACAATAAACAACCACCAACATTAAAGGCTGATAATTGTGGCGATCTCTTTCGCTAAAGCTTCAAAGATTTAAAAAGTCCAATGATCAGCCATGGTTGGACGAAGCGGAGGTCAAATTATGGGTTTTGGATTTTAAATGGAGAATAGAAAATCGGATAGCTCTTCGATCTAAACCACCATTAGGATGCAATGTACATGAGGATGCAAAACCAAAGTTTTACGACCAAGTGTGCAAAACCTTAGTAAGGCGAGACAACTTATATTTATACACATATTACCCAAAAGAGTAGGAAAAAACTATTTAGTCCGCTGGATTTTCTCGATCTTGTTACTTCCACCAAAACAGAAAATAATCGATAGACAATAGCATATATCAGGAACTTTTTAGAGAAAGTTCCTGATAGCAAGATGTTGGTGGTCATAAAATGATTAAATGAAAATCCGAAAAATAAAAATGTTGGTTATCTGCTTGTCGTTACTGATGGTGATTTCTCATTCGGGATATTCACAGGTAAATATACAGCTAAAAGTAGATAGTCTTTTTAATCATTTGAGTGTCCAAACACCAGGTGCAGTGGTAACAATAGTTCATAATGATACTGTTTTATATACTCAAGGCTATGGCATGGCAAATCTCGCCTACAGTGTTCCTATGACAGAAAACACCTTAATCGATATTGGGTCTTGTGCAAAAACTTTTACAGCGTTTGCAACATTGCTACTGGTTGAAGCAAGAAAAATTTCTCTGAATGATGATATAAGAAAGTATTTACCTGAGTTTCCAGACTATGGCCATAAAATTACTATTCGACATTTAGGAACTCATACAAGTGGTATCAGAGAATGGATTCAGCTTATCCATTTATCTGGATATGGATACGTGGGTGACCCTAAAACAAAGGAACATCTTTTGAATCTAATTTACAATCAGGAAGGACTAAATTTTGTTCCGGGAGAAAAATTTAACTATTCAAATTCGAATTACCTACTATTAGCAGAAATCATTGAAAGGGTTTCAGGTAAATCGTTTGCTCAGTTTACTGATGAAAACATTTTTCAACCTTTGGGAATGAGTAACACATTCTTTTATGATGATTTCTATAAAATAAGAGAAAATGCAGCAGCTAGATATTATTACGAGGGAAACGAATTAAAAGAAGTCCCACAACATCATGCCTCACCTGGAGATGGATCTCTTTATACTACATCAGTTGACATGGAAAAATGGTTAATATACTTCAACAAAATAAAAAATGAAAGCATGAATATCTATTCAGCTTTGACGGAGCAAATGAAGTTGAATGACGAAACCATTATAAGCTCTGCGTTTGGACAATATTTTGACCCTTATAAGGGAATTCTGCAATTCCAACATTCTGGAGATGCTGGAGGGATTAATTCATATGTAACCCATTTCCCGGATGAAAACTTATCAATATTTATTTCATGCAATGACTATGACTGTAGTGCCCAATTCCTTGCACTTCAGATAGCTGATATTTTTCTTGATTTTGAATCGGTTCATTACACTCAAATAGAATCTCAACACTCAAAATCTTTCATTCATCAATTACCGAATTTAAAAGAATTTGAAGGTTATTACTGGAGTGAAGATGTGAATCTCTCCCGAGAAATTGAATATAGATCAGATAGCCTTTTTTACGTTCGTTCTAATGGGAATGAAAGCCCTTTAATTCCAGTATCAGAAAATGAATTTAAGTTTGATGGAAGTACTGTAGAAGCAAAGATTTGGTTCGAAGTAAATTCAACAGGGCATAAAATATTTTATTATCAATACCAAAATGATTTGCCAAACACTTTTGTTGAATACGAACCAAGAACATACAAACCAAATGAGTTATATCAGTTCGAAGGTATATACTACAGCAGAGAATTAAGAAGCATTTATGAAATTAAAGTCAAATCTGGAGAATTGGTTGCAGTACATTTTAGGAAAGGTCATACAATATTGACACCTGTCATGGATGATTTTTTTTCAGGTTCATCTATTTCATTTGGTCAAGTTCAATTTTACAGAAATGAACATAAAATCGTAAGTTCTTTTGAAGTGTCTAGTAGAAATGCTAAAGGAATAGTATTCAGGAAGATAAGTGAATGATACGACCACCAACAAAGTGCAAATCGCACATAGCCTCCATGCGTCGGCTACGTCGTTTGCACGGGTCGTTGTATGCCATTTTAAATAAACCTAATGCCAAGACCTCAACATTTTATTGACTTAGAAAGAAGATATCAAGAAACAAATTCTGTTTCTGAATACCAACGACTTTGGTCTCTTTTTAATAGTTGGCTTGTCGATCACATTGGTACTACGCAAGATAGGCAATGTGTTGAAGCATTTAAGGTGCTTCCCGAAACCAAGAATTGGATTTCAACTGAAATAAATAATTCCGCAATAACAACACCTCAAAGAGTAACCGACGGTCTTCAAGGCAGTCGACCGAGATTTAGGGCAAACAGTGTTATATCTACGCTATTTAGAGAATGTTCTAAATCAAATATTATTGAACCTCGCATTAACTATCCATGGCGACCTGGCACTAATGCTAGGGTCAGGCAATCCAACGCAATAACGCTTTGTGAAGCAGACTTTGTTTTAGCTTACAGGTGCCATGGTAAAATGCTTTATGATAACATTTCTTATCCTGGGATCACTTTTCATCAATCACTAGAGGTTTTGGGCGTATACGGAACTGGTTCTTGTTTTTATAGGGATATCCCTAATTCAGATACAACATTCCCGAATAATTCCATTCACTATTCAGGATTAATGGTTGATATAATGAGAGCTAAACCTGAATTATCGCAATTGGTTGAACTGATAGATTCGACCACTATAACTTCTATAGAAAATGATACAATTGAATTGCTATACAATGTAAGAAATACCGCCGTGCATGGAACTTTGGATTATTTAAATGTCGATGATAATTCAGCAGCTAGAGCTGCATCAGATTGCCTTTGCTCATTACTAAAAGATATTATTCAAAATTGGTAGAATGAAATACAAATGAGATGAAAACACCGAAAGCTTTTATATCATACGCTTGGGAAAGTGACGAAGTGAAGGATTGGGTGAAAAAACTTGCAACTGACTTGAGAAATGATGGAATTGATGCAAAGCTTGACAGATGGGAAGTTGTGCCAGGGGACCAAATGCCTCATTTCATGGAGAAATCAGTGCGGGAAAACGATTATGTATTAATTATTTGTACACCAAAGTACAAATCGAAGTCGGAGAATAGAGTTGGTGGAGTAGGTTATGAAGGAGACATAATGACGGCCGAGGTGTTGCAGACTTCAAATCACAGAAAATTCATTCCAATCCTTATATCAGGAAGTAAAGAAACATCGATTCCTTCTTGGCTTCAGGGAAAATATTATGTTGACCTATCCAATCAGAGCCACTATGCTAATAACTACTCTGACTTAACAACTACTTTGTTAAATACCAGAGAAAGTGCACCGGACCTTGGAAAAAACGCAACTAAGGCAACTGCATTGAAGAAAACCGATGAAGTTTCCAAGCCAATACCAAATGATGATGAAATAAGGATTAAGGGGATTGTGATAGATGAAATTACAGAACCACTTAATGACGGAACTGCGGGAAGTGCATTATATAAAATACCATTTGAACTAAACAAAACGCCAAGTCATGAATGGAGAGAATTGTTCATAAATGCTTGGAATTCTCCACCGCGATTTTCTACTATGCATAGGGCGGGAATTGCATCAGCGTATGGCAATCAAGTAATACTTGATGGAACAACAATTGAAGAAGTCGAGAAATATCATAAAGACACTCTGAAGTTAGCTGTTGAGGTTGCAAACAAACAGTTAAGGGAGCTAAATTTCAGGAAACAGCAACAAGCCGAAAGAGAAAGAATCGAGAGGGAAAGACACAAAAAGAACATTGACGATATTAGCAAGAGAATAAACTTTGACTAAGATAAAACGGCATACAACATGCCGTGACCACGATCATGCCTCCTAAAGTCGGCACGACGGGTACGGCAGGACCGTTAGGCACAAGTAGACAAAAATTAAAATGAGAATATTAATGCAAGTAAATATGAAAGAGTCTATTACATTATTCATAGGATTTCTATTGATTTCTTTAAATGGAAAAAGTCAAACTCTCGATACCCTCCTTCAAATTGGAACCCATGAAATGCATTTCTCAATAAATGAGGGAAATGGTATTCCGATATTGTTTGAATCGGGCGGAGGGGATACTGGATTGGTTTGGGAAAGTTTGGCTGACTCGATTAATACAAAGATCGGTGCTACAACAATTTTTTATGACCGTGCTGGATATGGGAATAGTAGCATCAATCCTTTACTTGAAGAAAAGAAACAAGGTTTTGTGCTAAATGCAACAATTAATTTAGAGAAGTGCCTCGAACAATTAGGCCATTCAGAAGGCATTATCATAGTTGCTCATTCCTATGGAAGCTTTATTTCTCAATTATTTGCGGCAAGGAATCCTTCATTGGTAAAAGGAATCATTTTGATTGATGCCAATGATGTTTGTTTCTTTTCTGAGGATGTTCTAAATGGATTTCAAGAAATGTTTACCGAAGATTTCTTTCGTGAACTGGAAGGGGCAAATCCTGGACTCTATTATGAAGCACTTGCGTTCCATAATTCAGTTGATTACATGAAGAACATTTCAGTTCCGGAAAATATTCCAATCCTGGCGTTAAGAGCTGAGAATCCACCGAATATTTTTAATAATGAAGACCATGTAGAACTGAGAAAATCATGTCATGATAGATTCGTTCAAAAAAACGACAATCGTATTGGAATAATTGCTGAAAATTCTGGGCACTATATCTATCGAGACAGCCCAAATTTAGTTGCCAATTCTATAATAGCCTTTTGCCAAAAGATTCATTCAACAAAAGGGTTAAGTAAAGAGAATCCTGTTTATAATGGAGACATAAATGAAATAGAGGTCATAAAAAATATAATTAAGAACTTTTCGAAGTTTTATGTTGCAGGAGATACAAAATCTTTAATTGAGTGTTATACTACAGATGGTAAGATTTTACCTGATGGATATGGAATATTAAAGGGCGAAAAGGAACTTTTCGATTATTGGAAAAGACCAGAGCATGTTCAAATACTGGAACACAAAGCTCATCCTCATGAAATAACAATAATTGATGACATGGCCTATGATTATGGCACTTATGAAGGCATTTCAATGGTCAATAATGAGAATGTATATTATTGGAAGGGGAAATATCTTATAGTATGGAAAAAAATTGACGGTAATTGGAAAATATATTTAGATATCTGGAATCGAATAAACTAAACCTGTGCCTAACATAAAGCGAGTAACACTCAATCATCCTGATTGAGATGTTGGGCGTTGTTGAACAACACCGATAGTGAGTTTTATAGGAACACAACTTTAAATTTTAAGGTTGGATAACGTTGTTAGAATTTTGGGAGATGGAATAGTAATGAAATGCGGTCTTAATTGAGGCTTAGAGAATGTAAAGTAGGAGGTGGCGTTGTTAAGTATTGTCCTCCTTGCCCATATTATATGGTAAAAATCTGACTTTGGGACATAGCAATGGCCTACGGCAGGAGTGCCATTCATCAATTTTGTAGCCTTGTATGTCAAGAGGGTAACATTGGTCATGGTGATCGTATATTTTGTTTAGGTAAGATTTGAGAACTCAGTTTTTTACTCCCACATGATAGACACTGATCAACAATTACATTCGGTCTGCAGACGATTAAATCTAGCTTTGGTTGGTACCCTTGAGAGTCTTGAATGTCGGG
Source organism: Saprospiraceae bacterium (assembly GCA_965223405.1). Lineage (GTDB taxonomy): Bacteria > Bacteroidota > Bacteroidia > Chitinophagales > Saprospiraceae > CBDCWO01. Next base: position 6,433,588 of record CBDCWO010000006.1, on the reverse strand, counting down.
TATTTTTTTGCTACGACCATGATAACTAAGTAATCCATAATGTCTGATACGTACAAACCGATGTGGCAAGATGTGTAAAGCAAATCTGCGGATGAACTCACCTATAGTCAGGGTCATTTCCTTTTTCGTACCGGCGTGTCGATAGTCCTTGTAGTGAAAAGTGACATGAGTAGAGGTAACACTTATGATGCGATAGTTGCTAATACCTACTTTATGAGTGTACCTACCCAAATATTCAATGACATGAGCTGGTTTGGCAAAGGGGCGTTTAGCATAGACTACCCACTTTTTGCCATACAAAAGATCCAATAGGCCTCTATCCCTTTTAATCACACCGACTTTCATCAATGCTTTTAGTTCATTGAGAAAAATGGCTTTAAAGATTACTCTGAGTACTTTAGCCGGGAACAAATACTTGCCTTTAGATCTGGTAGTTTTCCATTTACCACTTTTGGTTACACCACCACCTGGTATAATGCAATGCAAATGTGGGTGGAGTGAAAGATTCTGCGACCAGGTGTGAAGGATGGCAGTCATGCCTGACTGAGCACCAAGGTACTTTATATCCTTACTCAGCGTAGCAATGGTTTCCCAACTGGCTTTGAATAGTAAATTATACATTACCCTGGGCATGTGTAAACACAGGCTTCTCAGTTCGCATGGTAAAGTGAGTACGACATGAAAATAAGGTACGTCAAGCAGGTATTGTTGCTGGCGTTCAATCCACTCTTCCCGCTTACTACCCTGGCAGGAGGGACAGTGTCTGTTGCGACATGAATGATATTTATACTGCACAAGACCACAATCTTTACAAGTCAATACCACCCCTCCCAATGCAGCAGTGTGGCACTTACTGATATTGTTCAGATGCCGTAACTGGTGAGTATTGAGACCAAGTGAAGTGGTCGTTGACCAATGATTGGCAATGATGTCATTTACAGTGTGTTTCCATCTCAAGAGTTATTATTTTGACGAGCCAGATCAAATACTTTGGTCAGTGGACTATAAGGATCTGACTGGGGCATAGCCTGGACATACTTGAGGTAACCCATGGTATTTTTGATATCTCGATGACCAAGGTATTGCTTAAGCTTAAGCAGATCACCGGTATCTTCTAAAAAGTGGACGGCATAGCTATGCCGCATATTGTGCATAGATATCTTCTTAATAATGCCGGCCTTATTCCTGGCTGTACGCAAAGCATGTTGCATGGCACTTGTGGACATTCCACTTGTATTCACCTGTCCTGGGAATACAAATTCTATGATATCATGTGTAGACAGATATTTAGTATATCCCCTGATAAAATCATCACTGATGGGAACAAATCGATCATACCCACCTTTTCCATTACGCACATGGACAGTCTTGCGAATCAGATCAATGTCTCTGGTTTTGACATTGATTAGCTCTTTGATCCGTAGTCCAGATCCATATGCCAGAGCAAAGGCAATCTTGTGTTTTTGTAGTGTGGCTGCTTTAATTAACTGCATGACCTCATAGCGATTCATAATGTCTCGCAGAGGCTTCTTACGCTTCATCTCAGGCATGCTGATCTGACGACCTTCTATACCGAACATCTTAAACATGTATCTCAGACCGAAGACGGTGTGTTTGAAATAAGCTTCGCTAGGCTTTAGCCGGTCCAATTGGCCAGTCTTATGAAGAGTGAGATAGTGATTGACCTGGTCGTCGGTGAGCTGAAGTGGTAAGGTTTTGTAGAACAAGCTTACTTGGGCAATGGCTCGCAAGTAGTTTTTGAAAGTAAGTTCGCTGCGACCTGCAAGGATTACTTTTTGAAAGAAGGATTGTTTGAAATTAGCAAAGCCAGATACCTGGGCTTCACAGCGGCTAATAATTGTTCCTTTTTTTTCATTATATTTATTTAAGGAATTATTTGACAAAATCGTCGGTATACCTAACGCAAATTGTACGCTTTGGGTTACCGAAGGTTTTGTTCAACAAGGCGCCATGATGTTCATGATGCCCTAAAGAAATAATGCTGAAATGAAGGATAAAGATACAATTGACAAACTGGATTAATAAATAAAGATCAGATAAGGGCATCACGACACATGCGCCCGAACCGTTATATCTCATTGAAAGAAGCGCAGCAAAAGTAGCATCGCTCATCGTTGTTAAAAGAAAAAGCACATGAAAGCCTATTATTTCCTTTTGTTACTACTAAGTACGTCACATTCCTTTTCACAGACATTATTAGATGCTAGAATTAGAGATGTCACTGTATTTCTGCAGGGTGCCTATGTAACTAGAGTTGGAGAGGCCAGGATTGAAACAGGAGAAAATAAACTTGTTCTTAGAAATGTTTCCAAACATATTAATTCCAAGAGTATTCAAGTAAAAGCAGATGGTGATTTTACAATTCTTGGTATAAATCAACGATATGACTATTTATCGACAAGTCCATCCAACGAAAAATCTGATAGCTTATACGGTGTAATAGATTCAATTAATAATGAAATCTCAATCTTAGAAGCAAGACAAAAAGTACTCAATGAGAAATCAAGTTTTCTTTCTGCCAACAAGTCAATAAGTTCAAATGAAAAAAGTGTTGTTCTTGAGGATTTGGAAGCCACACTGAATTTCTATGAAAAACAATTCATGGAAATAAACAATGAAGAAATCAAAATAAAGATTGCGACCACACAATTGAATAACCACAAGAAAAGATTGCAAAAACAAATTGCTGATTCAGTCGATGATAAAGAAGAACCAATAACAGAAATTGTAATAAAGATCGACTCTGACAAAACAACCTTAGGAAAATTTGAAGTTTCTTACCTGGTTGCAAATGCAGGTTGGTTTTCTAATTATGATATAAGGGTTAACTCTATAAATGAACCTCTCAATTTGATCTACAAAGCCTCTGTTTATCAGAATACAGGAGTCGACTGGTCAGACGTAAATCTTACTTTTTCCAATGCTACACCCAACGAGTCAGGTGTAGCTCCGGTTTTGAAAACTTGGAGATTAAATTATGCTCGGAATACTGTCTATACTCGATCAGCTCCATATTTAGGAGGTTCCAATTCAATAAGCGGTGTAATTACTGATTCTTCAGGTGAGCCTTTAATTGGCGCGAACGTGATGATCCAAGGAACAAATTTTGGGACTATTACAGATTTAGACGGAAACTATGAGCTTACATTACCTGCTGATGCAAAGAATATTGTGGTTTCCTATACAGGTTTTGAAACCACTGTAGTTCCAATTAGCTCAAATGTTCTAAATATTACCTTGAATGAAGGTGTAATTCTTGACGAAGTTGTTGTAACAGCATTGGGAACATCTGGCAAATCAAACCGAGCAAATAAAAGAGTAAGGCAAGATTTTGAATCTAATTATATTGAAACGACAATAGTTGAGAACCAAACTACATTTGAACAGAGAATTGATAGACCATATTCTATTACTTCAAGTGGAGAAAGAATTGAAATTGAGCTAAGAGATGAAGAAATCGATGTTTTATATGACTACATCTCAATTCCTAAAATTAGGTCTGCTGCATATTTACAGGCAAGAATAGTTAATTGGGATGAATATAACCTCCTAGAAGGCGAAGCAAACTTATATTTTGAAGACACATATCTTGGTAGAACGATTCTGGATACCAGACAATTAGTGGACACATTGGAAATATCATTAGGCGACGACAAGGGAGTAGTAATTAAAAGGGAGAAAATTAGGGATTTTTCGAAGAGAAGAGTCATAGGTAGTAACAAAATTGAATCTCGAGGTTTTAAAATTCTAATTCGAAACAACAAATCATCCGACTTAACGATACAGATCAAAGACCAAATCCCAGTTTCCGGTAATAATAACATTACAATCACTGAAGGTAACCTTAACGGAGGAATTCTGGAAAGTACTACAGGCATGGTTGCATGGGAAATTGAAGTTAAAGCGGGTGAACAAAGAGAAGTACAGTTTAGCTATGATGTCAAATATCCAAAAGGAGAAAAAATTATCCTTGAATAGGAAGCAACGAGATATAACAAGGCGCATGATGTTCATGATACCCTAAAAAAATCGTTGAAATGAGTGACTCAGATACTATTGATAATATGAATTTAATAAATAAGATAGGATAGTGGGCATCACGACACATGCGCCCAAACCGTTAGTGGTAATTAAGGTACATTAAAAAACAAATAACATGTCAGATTACATATTAAAATTTTGGCCACAAAATGAAGTTTCTGAAATTAAGACAAGTCAAATAGAAAAGGGCTTGAAGGAGAAACAAATAATTGGTGAGTCCACAGAATTCTGGGGAAAGCCAGCTTTCAAACCAGGTGAATCAATCAATAGATTTCTCGATCCTTTAATGGAAAGAGATAGTTGGTACTTTGATGAAATTGTTCTAACAATTAGTGAAAATGACTATGGTGTTGAAATGGGTGAGGAAGATTTTGATTATATCGATCGAAATAACGTTATATCTATAAAAGGTGGGGATGGAACAGTCGAGGGGTGGAGCAAAATGTGTGAAACATTATATGATATTACAGGTGACCAATACAAAGGAGGCTGGGAATTTTTATAAACTATATAAACTATATAAAAATGCTAAAGAAATTATTCGGAAAAAGGAACATAGGTCTAAGTTCTAATCCAATTGATTTAACTAAAATTTACCCAATTCTTAAGGGTAAAAGTGCAGATAAGGATTCAATGCCTATAAAAAATATAGAGGAACCAATCAGCGAACGATTGACTGATTCGGTGAGTGTTTATTATGGAATAGATAAGGGTGATCATATTGAATACATTAATCGATCAATGTTGAAATCGATTGGAAAGAGTCAGGGTGAACTTCATAAACTCTCCCTAACTAATTTTACAAATCATGTTAATTCAAAAGGTATCAATTTGGAAGGAGACGAAAATATTCAAATGATAAAGCTTGATCAAAACATGGAATCTTCACTTTTACTTTATGATGAATTATGGGTACAATTCATTAATGATTATGATGACGACATAGTTATCTCTGTTCCATCAAGAGAAATTATCTTAATGTCTTTAGCATCGAATAAAACAGGAATTGGGCAATTGATAATCGGAGCTAAAGAATTGTATGAAAGTGGACGTTATAAAGTAACGACTGAACTATTCTTGAGAAAAAGGGATAGCAAACTAACTGTACTGAAATAGTAACTACCACTAAACATAAAGCGAGTAACACTCAATCATCCTGATTGCGATGTTGGGCGTTGTTGAACAACACCGATAGTGAGTTTTATAGGAACACAACTTTAAATTTTAAGGTTGGATAACGTTGTTAGAATTTTGGGAGATGGAATAGTAATGAAATGCGGTCTTAATTGAGGCTTAGAGAATGTAAAGTAGGAGGTGGCGTTGTTAAGTATTGTCCTCCTTGCCCATATTATATGGTAAAAATCTGACTTTGGGACATAGCAATGGCCTACGGCAGGAGTGCCATTCATCAATTTTGTAGCCTTGTATGTCAAGAGGGTAACATTGGTCATGGTGATCGTATATTTTGTTTAGGTAAGATTTGAGAACTCAGTTTTTTACTCCCACATGATAGACACTGATCAACAATTACATTCGGTCTGCAGACGATTAAATCTAGCTTTGGTTGGTACCCTTGAGAGTCTTGAATGTCGGGTATTTTTTTGCTACGACCATGATAACTAAGTAATCCATAATGTCTGATACGTACAAACCGATGTGGCAAGATGTGTAAAGCAAATCTGCGGATGAACTCACCTATAGTCAGGGTCATTTCCTTTTTCGTACCGGCGTGTCGATAGTCCTTGTAGTGAAAAGTGACATGAGTAGAGGTAACACTTATGATGCGATAGTTGCTAATACCTACTTTATGAGTGTACCTACCCAAATATTCAATGACATGAGCTGGTTTGGCAAAGGGGCGTTTAGCATAGACTACCCACTTTTTGCCATACAAAAGATCCAATAGGCCTCTATCCCTTTTAATCACACCGACTTTCATCAATGCTTTTAGTTCATTGAGAAAAATGGCTTTAAAGATTACTCTGAGTACTTTAGCCGGGAACAAATACTTGCCTTTAGATCTGGTAGTTTTCCATTTACCACTTTTGGTTACACCACCACCTGGTATAATGCAATGCAAATGTGGGTGGAGTGAAAGATTCTGCGACCAGGTGTGAAGGATGGCAGTCATGCCTGACTGAGCACCAAGGTACTTTATATCCTTACTCAGCGTAGCAATGGTTTCCCAACTGGCTTTGAATAGTAAATTATACATTACCCTGGGCATGTGTAAACACAGGCTTCTCAGTTCGCATGGTAAAGTGAGTACGACATGAAAATAAGGTACGTCAAGCAGGTATTGTTGCTGGCGTTCAATCCACTCTTCCCGCTTACTACCCTGGCAGGAGGGACAGTGTCTGTTGCGACATGAATGATATTTATACTGCACAAGACCACAATCTTTACAAGTCAATACCACCCCTCCCAATGCAGCAGTGTGGCACTTACTGATATTGTTCAGATGCCGTAACTGGTGAGTATTGAGACCAAGTGAAGTGGTCGTTGACCAATGATTGGCTATGATGTCATTTACAGTGTACTCCCATCTCAAGAGTTATTATTTTGACGAGCCAGATCAAATACTTTGGTCAGTGGACTATAAGGATCTGACTGGGGCATAGCCTGGACATACTTGAGGTAACCCATGGTATTTTTGATATCTCGATGACCAAGGTATTGCTTAAGCTTAAGCAGATCACCGGTATCTTCTAAAAAGTGGACGGCATAGCTATGCCGCATATTGTGCATAGATATCTTCTTAATAATGCCGGCCTTATTCCTGGCTGTACGCAAAGCATGTTGCATGGCACTTGTGGACATTCCACTTGTATTCACCTGTCCTGGGAATACAAATTCTATGATATCATGTGTAGACAGATATTTAGTATATCCCCTGATAAAATCATCACTGATGGGAACAAATCGATCATACCCACCTTTTCCATTACGCACATGGACAGTCTTGCGAATCAGATCAATGTCTCTGGTTTTGACATTGATTAGCTCTTTGATCCGTAGTCCAGATCCATATGCCAGAGCAAAGGCAATCTTGTGTTTTTGTAGTTTGGCTGCTTTAAGTAACTGCATGAGCTCATAGCGATTCATAATGTCTCGCAGAGGCTTCTTACGCTTCATCTCAGGCATGCTGATCTGACGACCTTCTATACCGAACATCTTAAACATGTATCTCAGACCGAAGACGGTGTGTTTGAAATAGGCTTCGCTAGGCTTTAGCCGGTCCAATTGGCCAGTCTTATGAAGAGTGAGATAGTGATTGACCTGGTCGTCGGTGAGCTGAAGTGGTAAGGTTTTGTAGAACAAGCTTACTTGGGCAATGGCTCGCAAGTAGTTTTTGAAAGTAAGTTCGCTGCGACCTGCAAGGATTACTTTTTGAAAGAAGGATTGTTTGAAATTAGCAAAGCCAGATACCTGGGCTTCACAGCGGCTAATAATTGTTCCTTTTTTTTCATTATATTTATTTAAGGAATTATTTGACAAAATCGTCGGTATACCTAACGCAAATTGTACGCTTTGGGTTACCGAAGGTTTTGTTCAACAAGCCGTGATGATGCCAGCCGCCCTTCGGGACGGCCGTCACATACGGCAGGGACGTTATGTCCCATAGTATAAAAGGTAATTATGAAACTTGATAAACTCAAAACTCTTCTTCAGAGTTGTAATCTGAATTTTCTGATTGGATCTGGTTGTTCAGTTCCTTTCTTAGGAGCATTGGGACAAGTAGAAATTCTACTAACAAAGTATGCACGCCACGAACCCCATCTAGTGAGTCTGGGTTCCCTGAACTACATTTGTAAGATAATCAAAAGTAGGAAAAATGGGAATGAGCAAGGTACGTGATAAGATGAAAAAGTTGGTAATGGATTATCACAAAAGTGGAGAAAGCAGAGCCACGTTCAGCAAGGCACATGGTTTGAGCATAGCGAAGTTGAGTTATTGGGTAACATATTATAACAAAGAAAAAAAGGAAACGGGTAATTTTGTTCAATTAAGCCCCCCCAGAACAATGACCCAAATACGAATACATCTTCCCAATGGAATAGAGATTGAATGTGGAGGGAGTATCCCTGAGGAGTTGATAGAAAAAATCATGAGTTATGCTTGAGAGTAGTCGACGATATTATCTATATGATAATCCTGTTGATATGCGCAAAGGATTCTGGGGTTTGGGCAAAATAGTAATGAGTCAAATGCACCACCGGGCAAAGAGTGGAGACGGATATGTATTTATCAACCGGCGGGGTAATTTACTAAAGTTATTACTGTGGGAAGGAGATGGATTCAGTATATACTACAAGCAGTTGGAGCGCGGTACATTTGAACATCCCAAGGATAAGTCATACCGGATAAGCTATGAGAAATTGCTATTGATATTGCGTGGAATAAATAGTGAAAAGATAGTAAAAAGAAAGCGTTATAATTTGGGAAAAACGGGATAGATTATGTATTTTTAATATATGACTATCAGGGAGTTAGAACAGGAATATTTGTCATTAAAGGAAGAAAATGAAGCACTAAAAATAGAAAACTTAGCACAACGCCTTAGGCTTGAACAATTAGAAAGGGCCTTATTTGGTTCCAAGCGAGAACGCTTCATTCCAGCCGTTCCAGAAGAGCAAATGTCCATGTTTGACCTAGAGGAATCCGGCCAATCTAAATCAAATGGATCAAGCAATACCATAACAGATCACCAGGACAGTAAAAAGAAAAAGAGCAAGAAAAAGAAAATATCAAGAAATACCTTTCCTTCCCACTTACCTCGGGAAGAACAGATCATAGAACCTGAAGGTTATCAGGAACACTTCAAGCGAATCGGAAAGGATGTTACGGAGATACTAAAGTATATTCCGATGGAATTGAAAGTGTTAAAAATTATACGTCCACGATACGCAGATAAAACTTTAGATGAAAAAAATATATATCAGGCAAATATACCAGTGCGGATTATACCTAAGGGGTTGGTGGATGACAGTCTGGTAGCAGGTTTGATTAGTGAAAAGTTTGAATACCATATGCCGGTATATCGCTTTGTAAAGAAATTGCGCAAAGCAGGAATCCACTTTATCAAAGCCAAGCACTGTTACAATTATCTGGCCAAGGTCGGAGAAATGATGCAACCTTTGCACGATTTGATGCACCAGGAAATGTTGTCGAGTGGCTATGTACAAATGGATGAATCAAGCATTCGAGTATTGAGTCAGGATCAAGAACATGGTAAGTTACGAGGCTGCATGTGGGTGATGCATGCACCTAGGTCAGATCTGGTTTTATTCAACTATCGAGTCAGCAAAGAAAAAGATTTTGCTTGCGAACTATTGGATGGTTACCAAGGAGTATTACAAGCAGATGGTAACTCTACCTATCAGAGCATAGCGGATGTTCCTCCCGAAGCTAAGCTCATGGGTAAGTATGAAATTCAAGTAAGTGAATTTTTGAACTGTTGGGCTCATACCCGAAGAAAATTCTATGAAGTTAAAGATCTGGAACCAGATATAATATATCCTTTATTAGAAGATATACAGCAATTATATGCTCTGGAAAGTGAGGCTCGCGAACAGCGCATGGATGCTAAGAAGCGCTATGATCTGAAACAACAAAAGGCGATCCCAGTGTTAAATAGTATCAAGAAAAAACTGGATGAGGCCTCCTTGAAGAATCTTACCGGACCTGTCAAGGCAGCCTTCAGATATACGATCAAAAGATGGCTCCAATTGTCCAACTATGTCAATAATGGAAACTGGGAAATAGATACCAATTTATTGGAAAACAAAATAAGACTACTTGCTCTGGGTAGAAAGAATTATTTGTTCGCTAAAACCGATCAGACTGCCCAACATGTCGCAACATTCTATTCAATCATTGCTACTTGCCAGATTCGTGGAATAGATGTCTATAAGTACCTCACTTGGCTTTTCAAAAAAATGGTCTCTGAAAAAATTAATGACCAGGCAGTTAACTGGTTACCACATAAAGTTGACCGTAGTATGTTCGATTAGAATGGGGTTTGTGGGGAGCATACTTCGTAAATAATATACAATGACAGCACCTATGATAGGTATTGCAATCTCAACAATTAAGTATATAGTACTTGGATCAGATAGTGTATTTACTATTTTTGAGTCTATGTCCATTCAATATGAGATCTCATTTTTCTAAGTTTGACTTGCACCTAATCCTGGTGCATACGCCGGCCCGCATATGGTTTCAATCTTATTCCTTTTCGAGCATTTATCTATTTCCTTCAACAATTAAATTATCCTCACACTTCAGTGGGCTGGTCGTTATCGCACCCTGTTATGTCCCGTTTTAAGCATCTTCCCAATTTTTTATTGGTTCTATGGTTCTATTGTTTGGCCTATATTTAGCTTTTATTTCTCCTATGTCAACAACAACTGGAATAGGTGCCAAGATTCCCGCAATAATGCACGTTCCAGTGGGCAGGATGGATAGTGTATCAAAAGAAACTTTGTCTAAATATGAAACAGTCCTTTCAATAGCCACAATGTCATTATTGTTAACCAAGCGGTGCAGGAAGTAATTGTGCAATTGAGATATTATCGTCTGCGATATATCATAAGGTCTTTGCGAAGCTAATGTTAGAAACACTCCAAATTTCCTACCTTCCTTGATAATCTCTTCAAAGGTCTCTAATCTATAGTCCTTCCATTGTTGACTCTCTCGTTCTGATGCTGATGATAGAATATTATGAGCCTCATCAATTATCAGATTCAGATATTGGGTGTCATCTTCCTTGTCCTTGTGATCCTCAAACAAAAATTTGCAAATCAACAAGGGAATCATTTTTTTCATCGACAAATTAACATTCCGCAGAGAAATCACGTTCATGGTTTTGAAGAACAGTTTTTCGCGAGGGACAAATGAAATACATTTCTGAAGATCTGTAATTCGTTTCTTCACCCTCTTTATTAGTGGTGATATATGATCTCTATTTGAGTAGCCTCTTATAATCTCAGTATAGTAATTCAGAATAATTTTAATGTGGATAAGTTGAAATATTCCAGCATCTTGCACTCTTACTTCAACCATGTCCATTCCTTGATGGATAAGGGTAATAAATTCGTCTCTACTTTTATCCGCGTACGTGTGAGGATTAGTGTTTGTAAAATAGAAAGTGTTATTTTGCGTATGCGGTCGCAGATTTGATCTGAAATAGATAATTGCATCTAGAAGTCCATCTGAAATATCACCAGAGCAATCAACGAGATCATTTAAGAAATTATTTACAATGCTCTTATCTAGATTTCTATCCGGTGCGGTAGTTACCGAGATAATCAATTCTCTAACATATCTATCGAATTCATCTTGATTTTGAATAGCATCTTCAATTTGTGAACTTGAGAGAGATCTCCTCAAAAACGGTGTCTGAGTCTTCTCAGTGGCCTCAAAGATAATCCTCCAGATATTGATATCTTCGAGAGCTTCGATGGGAAGTGGGAATTTAGATCCTGTTGCATCCTTTGTGGATAGATGAAAAGATTGCTTAAACTCCTTCTCAACCACGACATTATCGTTCTGCCAATCTTCTGAATTAACATATTCACCATTAAAGTCAAGTATGAAAAATTTGGAATTGTTGTGAAAGGCATCGTTGTCTTGAAATATTTCAAACAAGGTATTGTACACCTTTGATAAGGTATAAGATTTTCCACTACCTGTGTTTCCGAATATGCCGATATGGGATGCAAAAAGTTTATTAATACCAAAAGAAATATTCTGATTCTTTTCTAAAGTTAATGTTCCAAATGTGATGGGTTTGTCACTATCATCTACAAAATTATGGATCTTAGCGAGTTCATCTTCAATTACCAAGAAGACTTCATTGTCAATTAAAGGCAACTCCTTAACACCTCTTTCAAATCTTCCGCCGTTCAAGTAGCCGAGGAGTTTAACAATTAGCACTCTATTTATTTTGGTCCGTTCATCAACATATTCTTCAGAACGCACAGTGTTTTCCTTTATGAATTCGCCCTCTTGTAAATAGCAAAGTAAAATCCTCAATTTTTCGCAAAGTTAAATCCCCACTTTTTTAGGGCAAATTTCAATATTTGGATTCATAAAAAAATCCAAGAATTGAAGCGAAAAGAGAAACTAAAAATGTGGTACCAAATTCAAAATTTGCGCAACAAGAAATTTAACAAAAGTCAGATTTCTGTAGAGTTAGGAGTTGCACGAAAGACGGTTCGCAAATATCTTAAGATGAGTGAGCAGGAGTTTGAAATGCATATTAAAAATGTTCAGAGTATGCCAAAGAAGCTTCGAGCCTATTATGACTATGTATATGGGATGCTTAAAAATCATCCTTATTTATCAGCAGCGCAGATAGAAGATCGATTGCTAGAGGAATATGGAGAGAATCTTCCACAGGTTCATTCCAAGACGGTGTATAATTTTGTGCAGGCGATCCGACTGGAAAAAGGTATACCGAAGCCAAAATCGGGAGAGGACAGATATTTTGAGCAACGTCCACCTACGGATTATGGAGAAGAAGGTCAAGTAGATTTTGGGGAACACTGGATGCAAAAAGTAAATGGAGGCAGGCAAAAAGTGTATTTCATGGCGGTAGTACTAAGTCGCTCAAGGTACAAATATGCCTATTTCACAAATGTTCCATTCACATCGGATTTAGCCATCAAAGCACATCAATTAGCCTTTGAATATTTTGAAGGGGTTCCCCGCAAAATGCTTTATGATCAGGATAAAGTATTTATAGTGGAGGAACATGGAGGTGATGTAGTATTGACCCAGAAGTTCAAACGCTACATTGAGACAGAAGCATGTAGCATACAGTTTTGTCGCAAGGCTGATCCCCAGACAAAGGGTAAAGTTGAAAATGTGGTCAAGTATGTCAAGAATAACTTTTTGAAAGGAAGAAAATATCATACTATAGATCATCTTAATGAGACGATTTTAAAGTGGTTGGAGAGGACCGGTAATGCCAAGAAACACGGCTCGACCCAACTGATTCCCGCAGCAGAATGGCTGATTGAAAAAAGAAGTTTGCTGGCTGTAAATAACGCACAGGTCAGGTATTTAACTGAAGTTTCCAGACGATCCTATAAGGTTCGAAAGGATAATACAATTGCGTACAGGAGTAATTTTTATAGCCTTCCCACTGGTACTTACCAGAACAGAAACTCTCAAGTGTGGATTGAAACCGGGCAGGATCAATTACGAATCTATGACCAGCAAAACAAAACCTTAATTGCTGTTCACCCCATATGTAGCCTAAAAGGTAAACTGATTCGTAACAACAATCATCTGAGAGACAAGAAAAGTAGTTTGAAACAAAAGGAAGAAAAGGTAATGCAACACCTGGATCATGACCCAGGTAGTAAAAGCTATTTACAGGCCCTCCATAAGGACAAACCCAGGTACTATCATGATCACCTTAGAGAAATGTTGAATATCCTGGGAGCCTATGATATCCAGGAAGTAAAATCGGCTATAGCGCAATGCTTGTCATTGAAAGTGTATAATGCTTTTGATCTGAAAAGTATGCTCCAAAGAATGCAGCAACAGCAGCTTTCCAAACCAGTTGAAGCATTGAATAAGAATTTGGAATTACCACAGCAGGCCAATATCGTACCTAATAAAAGTAACATCAATACCTATCAAATAATCATGAAATAAAAACTAAAAGCATGGAACAAATCAAAATGATAAAACAGTATGCCCAGGCACTGCGCCTGACCAAAATGAAAAATGATCCGGAAAGTCTTTTGCATGATGCTCAACTAAACAATCCTGGATATATGGCTTTTACCAAAAACTTGCTGGAAAGAGAAGTCAAACATCGTCAGCAAACCGATTTACAGCGTAGGATTAAAATGGCACGACTGCCTCATCATCATTTACTCGATCACTTTGATCACAACTATGACAACGGAATCAGTACTTCCCAACTCTCTCAACTCAGGGAATTACTTTGGTTGGAACAAAATTACAACCTCATCCTCATGGGTCCCTCTGGAATAGGAAAAACCTTTATCGCTTCAGGATTGATATATGATGCAGTGATGAATGGATACAAAGCCTATTTTATAACTATGGATGAATTGATCAATGTGCTCAAACTAAAAAACATTACTTCAAAAGCCATGAATACGTACAACAGATTGTTGAAATGTCATTTGTTGGCAATCGATGATATCATGCTTTTTCCCATTGAAAAAAATCAGGCTGTTGAACTCTTCAACTTGATCAATCAATTGCATGAAAAATCTTCCATTATCATCACCACTAACAAAAGTCCTAAACAATGGGCTCAAACCCTCGAAGATGAAGTATTGGCTACCGCTTTACTCGATCGACTACTCTATCGATGTGAAGTAGTAAAATTGAACGGAAAAAGTTATCGAATGGAAAACAGAAAAACTATATTTGATTCCAATTAATTAACCCGCCCAACTGGGGAAATCCAATTGCGAAAAATTGAGGATTTTTACTTTGCTATTTACAGATGTTCATGATGCCTAAAGAAACTTACGTTAAAAGAGAAATACAAATATGATTTGAAAAGATAAAATTACTAATAAACACTGGGTAGGGGCATCACGACACATGCACCTGATTTGAGGCCGCATCCTCCCTCTGGTCGGACGCGGCCACAACGTGCATCGGGCACACCCGAGTTGTACGGTGTCCTTCCTCCGGTCGGACGACCGCACAACACGGGATGATCACGAAATCCAAAAAATTTCGGCGCTTCGCGCCAAATTTTTTCGAACTTCGGATATCCCGATGCACGTTATATCTCATAATGGTCAACCTGCATCTAAACCAGAAAACCCTTATATTTGAAAGACAAAATATATGTAATGGATATCCAAACAGAAAAGTTGAAATTAATAGAATTGCTTTTGCATACGAACAACCCTTCAATTATTGAGAGGATTAAAAACATATTACAAACAGAAGAGAGCCAGGATATTTGGGAAGAATTATCTGACGAACAAAAGACTGAGATTGAACATGCTTTGGAAGAAGTTAGGAATGGACAGACAGTTCCATTTGAATCTTTTATTGAGAAACACAAATAATGAAGCGGGAAATCGTTCTCACGAAGACTGCTGAAACACGACTAAACGACCTGCTAGATTATCTGGAAGATGCTTGGTCAACAAAAGTAAAACTAAAATTTATTACCAAATTTGAACAATGACTGGAAATAGTGAAAGATAAACCAGAAGCATTTCCAGTTTCTACGGTTAAAAAAGGACTTCATAAATACGTAATTACCAGACAAACAACAATATACTACACATTTGATGACAAGAAAATTTACGTGTTAACAGTATTTGACAATAGACAAGATCCAAATAAACTTAAGAAAGAAGTGAAATAGTACGAGATATAAAATGCTGCATAATGATCATGATGCCCAAAAAGACTTCGAAGAAGAAAATAATTCGAAAACCAGAAATGATAATCCAAACTATCAGAGTCAATTGAGAAGAGGCATCACGACATATGCAGCCGAACCGCACGTTCTCATCCGTTAAAAATGAAATAATGCAACCATATTGGGAACATTTTATATATTTGAATCGTTATGCGAATAATAGCAATTAACACGATTCAAAATTATTGGAAGTATTATCCAAAATGTGAACAAGCACTGAAATCTTGGATTCAAGAAGCTCTAAACGCAACTTGGGAAACTCCTCAAGAACTTAAGAAGCAATTTAAAAGTGCTTCAATATTGACAGGCAAAAGAATAGTTTTCAATATAAATGGGAATCGTTTTAGGCTAATAGTAGATATTGAATTTAGATTACAAATCATTTTCATAGTTTGGTTTGGAAGCCACAAAGAGTATGACCAAATAGACGCTAAAACAATAGCTTATGTTAAAACCGATAAAAAATAAAGCTCAGCACGAAAAGTATCTAGAAAGAGCATATGAACTTATGCAATTAGAACTAAAACCAAACTCGGCCAAATCAGATGAACTTGAACTTCTGAGTATATTAATTGAGGCTTATGAAAAAGAAAATTATTCAATAGAACCGCCAAATCCAATTGAAGCAATCCTTTTCAGAATTGATCAGATGGGTATGAAAAAAAGTGAACTTAAAAAAGTGCTTGGTTCGAGAAGTAGAGTAAGTGAAATATTATCCGGTAAACGAAAACTATCACTATCAATGATTAGAAAGCTTAACTCTGAACTAGGAATATCTGCCCAAACATTGATAAAAGAATATGAACCAATTAACGGATGAGAACACAGCGCCATGTTGATCATGATGCCCAATGAAACTTTACATTGAAAATGAGCCCTTTAATGTATTGGACAAGCAATAATGCTTTCGACGTAGAAATAACAGATTATCATGAGTAAATTATCAAACGTACATCCAGGCGAAATACTGCTTGAAGAATTCCTCAAACCAATGGAAATTACAGCCTATCGATTATCGAAATCAATAGGAATTCCTCAAACAAGAACAAGCCAAATCATCAAAGGAAAGAGAGGAATTACTGCGGATACTGCTCTGCGACTTTCAAAATTCTTTGGGACATCACCTAAATTCTGGCTAGGATTACAAGATGATTATGATTTAGAGGAACAAACAAAGAAACTTTAAAGGGAACTCAGTGAGATTCAATCATTAAATGAGGTAACGGGATAGAACACTATGCATGAGAGAATATTTCGCTGTCGCTCATACTCTCCATGCATTTCACCGTTGAGACCGCATCCTCCCTCTGGTCGGACGCGGCCCCAACGTGCATCGGCCGCACCCGAGTTGTACGGAGTCCATCCTCCAAACAATAGTCGACCCTATTGACCCTATTATAGTTTGGAAACAAGTGATGTGTTATTGGATTTTGATCGTAATGGATACTTGCCAAGAAAATCCGAACTGTTAGACGAGGCAATTTCATGAGATCATGTCGAAAATGTCCAACTGAAATCTCTGACCTAATCCTCTAAAAGCCGATATAATGATTATTTTCGGGAAAGATTAGGAATCTGAGATTCGATAGAGTTAGGTAATATTAAAAAAAATAACCATGAGACATTTGAGTTACATTTTAAGTTTCATAATATTTTTGACTGTTATTTCTTGTCAAGATAAAACAGGGTGCATTTCAAAATGTCCAGAAAATTGAAATATATGTGTTAAATTAGCTATACAACCAAAATAGAGAAATCATGGACAGGGTTAAATTACAAAAAAAGTTTGACCGCCTGTTGAATGATGTAGAGAACCTAGACGGCACAGAGAGTTTTTATGATTACGAGGAGAAATTCACGTATTTGATGAAAGACTTTGGTCGGGAATTATTTGAAAGTTCGCTTGGTGAACCTGTTGTAAACCGAAAAAAAAAAGAGAATTCAAAGCGGTTTTGGAAAAATTGAGTTGAACAAGTCACATTCTTATATTGAACAAATTGAATCGGTAAAAGTGAGTCCTTATTTGGAGGGCAAGTTGGTATTCATCGGACAGCATAGTTGTTATGAAGATGGAGCATCAGTAGCTAACAGATTGTTAGAAATAGAAACGAACGATACGGCGATATATCGGCTAACTGATGGGATGGGTCAACAAGCAAGGCAATGGGTGGATGAAGAAGATCGGTATGACAAGCCCAATGTTGGTCCGACAGATATAGTTTATTGTCAAGTGGACGGATCTCAGTTGTTTACCAAAGAAGATAAATGGAAGGAGGTGAAGTTGGGCAGGGTATTCAAAGGCAGCTCGATATTACCAGAAGGTACAGATAGACAGTGGATTAGAGACAGTGAATACGTCGCTCACTTAGGCTGTCATAAAGAATTTGAACTAAAGATATCGACGTTATTGGATGACTACTCGAAGCTAGGTAAACGTTTGGTGTATATAAATGATGGTGCGATATGGATACAGAATTGGGTAAAGGCAGAATACCCAGAAGCACTTCAAATATTGGACTTTTATCATGCAATGGAAAATATATCTAAATATGCCAAACTTTGTATCAAAGGTAGGAATAAGTTCAAAGAATGGATGCAACAAACCGGATCATTACTAAAGGAATTAGGCTATGATAGCCTAATAGAACGAATCGATCAATTGAATTGCAATACAAAAGCAAAAAAAGTAGCGAAAAGTAAATTAATGGGCTATTTGCAAAGAAATGCGTCAAAAATGGACTATCCATCCTACTTGGAACAAGGATTGCTAATAGGCTCTGGAGCCATAGAAGCTGCCCATCGTAATGTGCTACAAAAAAGAATGAAACTATCAGGTCAAAGATGGTCAATGGAAGGACTTCAAAATATGATTAACCTCAGAGTTCTGAACAAAAGCGGACATTGGGATATAATTACTGATTATTTAAGACGCGTAGCTTAATTAAATGTAAAACATCGGGACATTTTGAAATGCACCCCTAAAACAGAATCGAAAATTTCAGACATAAAAAATGTTACTATGGAAGAGAAAAAGAAAGGAGCAATAATGCAAATCGTTAAATTAAAAACTGATTTGTCAGAAGAAGAACTTTTAAAAGTAGCCAAAGAGCGAGAACCACAATTCAAAGCAATTTCTGGAATCGTTCAGAAATACTATGTTAAACTTGGAGACCCAGGCGAATATGGAGGAGTATATGTATGGGATTCATTAGAATCCTTGGAGAAGTTTAAAAAATCTGAACTTGCAGCTACTATTCCAAAAGCCTATAAAGTAGTTGAGCCTCCGTCAGTAGAAATCGTTGACATTATGTTTGAACTAAGGGAATAATAACATTGCCTAACAATATGTAAGAAAAGATAGCCGCACGAAGCAACCGCACAATCCCAAGCTACGATTCTTACATGGACCAATGAGACCGCATCCTCCCTACAGTCGTCGGACGCGGCCCCAACGTGCATCGGGCACACCCGAGTTGTACGGTGTCCTTCCTCCGGTCGGACGACCGCTCACACGGGGTGATCACGAAATCCCAAAAAATTTCGGCGCTTGCACCAATTTTTTTCGAACTTTGGATATCCCGATGTACGTTACCGGCATATCAAGACCCCAAAACCAAAGTTTGCAATATGAGAACTTTGGATTATCTTTGCTAGGTGAAACGGATAATCGCTAAGAGAACAATAAGGGAATTCTGGGAAAAGTATCCTGATTCAAAGGACTATCTGGAAACTTGGTACGAAACTGTAAGATCGGCGAATTGGAAAACTCCTAATGAGATCAAGGAGTTTTATGCAACTGTGACTATACTAAAGAGTTCACGAGTTGTTTTCAATATAAGTGGGAATAAGTATCGGTTAATTGCCAAGATTAATTTTGAGAAACAGTGGCTTTTTATTCGTTTCATCGGAACTCACCAAGAATATGATAAAATAGATGTGAATATAATATGAAAATTAAGATAATAAATACCGAGTCGGAATATAACCAAGCTCTCCATCGGATGGAAAAGATATTTGATTCAGAACCTACTAGTAAGGAGGGCGAAGAAGCAGATTTACTTGCACTGTTGATTGAAGACTATGAAGATAGAGTGCATCCCATTGATTCCCCGGATCCAATAACTGCAATCAAGATTCGGATGGAGGAAATGGAACTGAAACAAAAGGACCTGATTGGAGTCATAGGCTCCAAAGGAATTGTATCCGAAGTCTTGAACAGGAAACGAAGGCTTACGGTCAATATGATTAGAAATCTATCTGAAAGGCTTAAGATTGCAGCGAATGTATTGATACAAGAATATGAAATTGAAAGATAAAAGGTACGCGAGGTAACAACGTCTCACCCGGCATGTCCGGCTATCGCCAGACCACGCCGGGTAGCTTTGGACGTTGAGCCTGCATATTACTATTAAGCTGTCATCCAAGAGGAAGCAAACAAATGAAATTGTGGACCTTATCTAATTATGGACAAATTGAAAATACTATATCGAATTCAACTTCATTAGAAGATATAGAAACAATCATGAAGGAATTGGATTGGAATAAATTTCACAAAGTAATTCTTGAAAAACCAAATGGCGACCTAATTGAAGTAGCAGGTAGTCTAACAGAAGATGAATTATCTGTTATGTATATTGAAAATGGAAAGGAATTTGTTATTTGCCGAACCTCCAATAACAGTTAATGAACTGACAAATTTCCTTAAATGGTATTTTAGCGGAGATTTGACTTTTAAAACCAAACATAAATTTGAATAAAGATATTAAGGATAGAATACTTAATCTCTGCAACCAATTCATCAAAGATGAAATAGGCAAGAATGAAATTCAATCATTTGCAACAAGCCAAATTGTGGAAATTGAAGCGCTTACAAATGATGAATTAGTAATAGATACCATTAATTCTTGGGAAGATGAAGAAATGCACTTTCCAATAACTAAAAGAAACATCGAACTTTGGAAATTGAGACTTCAAACTGGAGAAGATCAACTTGAAAAATACAATATTTGGAATGTACATATTGAACCTCAAAAAGCAATTTGCACGAAATACAAAAGCAATTGGGTACCAGTAAACAAAAAGTGGGCAATTGGAATAAATCTTAAGAGTCAGACTAATCCAATTAATGGTTTAAGGCATCCAAAATCAAGAGGAAATGAAGGGTGGTATATCTGGAGTGGAGAATACAATGAAGATGCTAATTTCTTCATACCAACGTGCATAGAACATCTATTACAAACTAATCCTGAAATAATAAAGTATCTCGGATTAGAAGAAGGCTTTAGATTTCAAATAGATGACAAAGATTACGAAGATGTCTGGTACGATGAAGAATTAGTGAAAACTAAATACCGATAACACGCGATCACCATATCAGCCACCCTATCGGGATGGCCGCCAGGTATTGCTATCACGTTGAAGCCGCATCCTCCCTCTGGTCGGACGCGGCCTCAATGTGCATCGGGCACACCCGAGTTGTACGGAGTCCTTCCTCCGGTCGGACGACCGCTCCACACGGGATGATCACGAAATTTTTCAAACAACGGATATCCCGATGCACGTTATGTCCAATTTTAAAATAGAAAAATGAGTAATATAACATATTTACTTGGGGCAGGAGCAAGTGCCAAATCTCTACCCGTTGTTGAACAAATGAATTCACAAATATTTAATTTTTTGAGGATATTCGTTAATCATCAAATTATAAATGATGAAAAATGGAATGATCCAGAAATTATTGAATTAAAAGAATCTTTCCTTAAATTAATGGAAGAAGCTAAAACACATGCTTCAATTGACACTTATGCAAAAAAATTATTCCTAAAGAATGAAAATGATAAACTAAAACAGATGAAGTCATTAATTTCACGTTATTTGATCTATGAACAGACTCTAATTGAAGATAAAAAATTAAAAAGTGAGGGAAATGGAAGATTGGATGACAGATATGACCCATTCTTTGCTGCTCTACTTAGAAATCATAAAGACAAATTGATATTGCCCGAGAGAGTAAAAATAATTTCATGGAATTACGATTATCAATTGGAACTTGCCTATTGTGATTTTATGCAATGTACTTTAGAACAATCACGAGATTATTTAAATATTTATCCCAAGCGTACATACAATGAAACAGATAAGGAATATAATATCATTAAATTGAATGGAACTGCGGATATGTATGAACTAATCCCAGAAAAAGCTGGAAAAAGGGGTTACGGAAGTACAAATATTGCAGTGGAAGATGTTTCATTTCCTGCTATTCATCAAGCTTTTAAATTAGCATTTAGCCATTGTTATTCGCATAACGCTCATTTTAATTCTTCAATTTCTTTTGCATGGGAATTAAATAAGGAGAATAATTTAAAATCACAGGTGTCTTTTGCTAAAGAAATTATTAGCAATACAACTACTTTAATTGTAATTGGGTACAGCTTTCCTCTTTTCAACAGAGAAATCGATAGAACAATACTATCTGATAATAAATTAGACAATTTGTACTATCAATGTACAGAAAATCATAAAGAAGCAATAAATTATAGAATTCGTAATACAATCCAAAATTCACCTAATCCAACTTTTATTAACGATTTAGACCAATTCCATATACCTTATGAATTGTAACTGGACATAACATAAGACATGACTCCATGACTCCCTTTGGTCGTCACAGAGCATGTCATTCGCGTTGGTGCCAATAAAATCAAAATAATCACAATCCGAGAAAAGTATCCAATTAACCGAGATTTGTATAACCTACCCTTTGCCAGCCTTACATAACTTTGCCAATAATTGAATTTTTCCCTTTTGATAAATACATTAAATGGACAATATTTACAAAATAGAAAGTATCAGCACACTTAAAAAGTTAATAGACCAACCCCCGCCAAAGCACCCTTTGATTGGTATCGTTGATTTTTCAAAATTGGATTTTAAGGAATTAGGGCAGAAATTCAGCGGTCAAAAAGCAGTTTCGGGGCTGTATATCATTTTGTTGAAAAAAATAGAGGCTGGATGTGTGAAATATGGTCGGAGCCATTTGGATTTTCAGGAGGGGAGCCTGTTTTTTATTGCCCCAAATCAGGTGATGACCTTTGTAAACCCTGAAATTGATAAATCCGAATACAATTGGGGCGTGTATTTTCATCCGGATTTGCTAAAGGGAACTTCCTTGTTCCAAAAGATGAAACAGTACTCCTTCTTTGATTACGGCACAGACGAAGTGTTGCATTTATCAGAAGATGAAAAACAAGGCCTTACCGAAGTAGTCCATTCGATTGAAAAAGAAATCAACCGTCCCATAGACAAACACACAAAATCGGTTTTGACTTCCGGCATAGAACTATTACTTAATCATTGTATGCGGTACTACGACCGTCAGTTTATTACCCGGTCGGAATCCAATAAGGATATAATTTCTGATTTTAACAATTACCTGACTCAATATTTTGAATCGGAATCACCACAACAATTCGGTTTGCCTACCGTGCAGCAATGTGCTGATGCAGTTCACCTGTCGCCCAATTACTTGACCGATTTGTTAAAAAAGGAAACCGGAAAAAGCACCCAAGACCATATCCATTATCATGTATTGGAACTTGCTAAAAACCTACTATTGAGTTCGGATGCTTCCGTTAGTCAGATTGCATACGGTCTGGGATTTGAGTATCCCCAATACTTCAGTAAGGTATTTAGAAAAAAAGTGGGAATGAGCCCGGTGGAATTCCGGAATTTGAATTAATGGTTGGGGTTAAAAAAGAAATAATTTTTCAACAATAATAAAAAACAAAAAAAAATGAAACCAGGAAAAAACAAAGTCACCTTCACCAGCGATGAAAAAAAAGTATCTGCATTGCTTTACCTACCAGACGATTATGAAAACGGAAAAAGCTATCCGGGCGTTGTTGTTACCCCTCCTGCAACAGGTGTGAAAGAGCAAACAGCTGGTATTTACGCACAAGAAATGGCCAACAGAGGCTTCGTTGCCGTGGCATTTGACCCGAGGGGATGGGGTGAAAGCGAAGGAACAGCATTTAATTTAAACCCTGAATGGCAGGTAAGGGACGTAAGGAATGCCGTCAACTATCTATTGAGCCTTGATATGGTTGACAAAAACAATGTGTTCAACCTCGGCATTTGTATGGGTTCGGGATGGGCAGCTTACGAAACTGCTTTCGATTCACGCATCAATGCATTGGCCATGTGTAGCCCGTACCTGACCGATGTGAACGAGGTCGCTGATTATTTTGGAGCTGAACAGTTTCGCAACCTCATGGTGGCCGGTATTTCGGCACCTGCAAGCACTTATTTTGAAACCGGGAATGATACCGTCGTGAAAGTTGTTCCGGAAAACGAAGAAGAGATGAAAATGGCTGACCCAATCGCTGTGGGTATGAGAGATTATTATCTTCCGGGTATGCCAGGTGATGTACCGACTTGGCAAAACAAACGTGCATTGAATGGCGACTATTCACTTTTTGGATTTTCCATCTTTAACTTCACCAAATTGTTCGAGCCAATCCCTACCTATCTTGTTTATGGTGAAGAAGCGGTCTCAAAGAATGGAGCTATCCGGTTTGTTGAGGAAGCCAAACCTGAAAAAGTTACAGTAATCAAAGGTGCCGGACATTTCGATTTGTACTGGAAACCGGAGCATGTCACCAAAATCGCAGATGAGGTTGCAAATCACTTTAAGCAATATATGAAGTAGAAAAATTAAACAATGGAGTTGTTACAACATATTCAGAATGGGCAAAAGGAGATCTTGCACAAGTCTAATTATGATTATATTCGGTATCATTCTATTGGTTGCCATTTTCTTTCTTTACAATTGTGATAATGAAATAGTAAATGCAATGTTAATCCCATTAAAAATGTCCAACTGAAATCTCTGACCTAATCCGCTAAAAGTCCTTTTTACATGGAGGATTAGGGATCAGAGATTCGTATGAGTTTTGCACAATTCAGCCAAAATGATTTTGAAATGCATCTTTTGAGTAGAACTATTAAATCGAAATTGAATCGATACATTTATTCATAAGATATTGATCATACTTCTATTGTGTTCTGTTACTTTTGGATGCAAAGAGAATCAACAATCAAATTTGAGGAAATGGAATTACGACTCTATTAGCTTGGGAAACGAATTTTACTTAATGCAAACGGATGATAGATTTGGTGAATGGGGAGGAAACACATATATCATTAAGGCATACCGACAGCAAATTGGTGGTCGAAAGAATTTAATCGTGTATTGAAGCCAAATGGAGAATTAATATTTTCAGTGACCCATCCAGAAATGGATTGGGAAGGTTTTGAAATGAAAGATAACCCTGATTTTATCTTATCTCAAAAATCAGATATTTATCATCACAAATTTGCGGATTATTTTGATGGATTCGAATTTTCTGGATTTGGGATTGATAAAATAGCAATAAGTGAAAAAATCCAACCTCTTTTGACACCTCAGTCATATGAAATAGTTGAAGGTAGAAATCAAATCATAATATTTAAACTTAAAAAGATATAGCGAGGTACAAAGCAGTTGGTGACAATCACTATCCTAATCCACCAAGAGCAAATAAAAAATGAAAAGGAGTGCAAAGAATTAATAACAAAATGGCCAAAAGAAGTTTATGCGGTATGGAGCGATTCACATAGGGAGGTGGACAAAATTTCGTAAGAAATTTTAATTAGAAAATGAAAGTCCGGGCAATTAATACAGTTTCAATCAGTCCAAGGTCAGGGCTGTCAAGGTCGAAGCACCTGCCTGTGCTCCGACACTGAAACTCCGTTTCCAACTTCAGTACAAGACTTTGCCGAGCCGATTGGACGGAGTCACTTAAAGGATTTTAAAAAAGCAAAACCCAGAGATAATTTATTTCCATATTTAATCTTAATGGTGGGCTAATAGGCTCCGGAATATCCTGTACGACAAAAGGGTCATTCGCTATTTAAAAGCACCTTTCCAGATGTGGATAGGTACAGCTTTGGAAAAGAATGAGATTATCGTTGAAGATTCCGGAATCCTGGTAAATGAAGCAGTTTTCAATTCCAAAAAATTCTAAATTAACTCAAATAATGGTTAATTTAAAGACTGTGAAAGAATTGAAACGTCGCCTATACGTAATTATGTTCTCCGACATGGTGGGGTACACTTCCATGATGCATGAAAATGTAGAACGGGCACTAAAAAATGTCGGCCACTATAAACAGGTATTGGATGCCAAAACCAAATTGTTTGATGGTGAAATCATCAAACATTTGGGTGATGGTAGTATTACGCTTTTTGACAGTGTCACTAAAGCAGTTAAATGTGCTCTCGAAATTCAAATCCATTTACAGAATAATTCAGAATTTGCCATTAGGATTTCCATCCATACTGGTGAAGTTATCTTTTCGGAAGATGATTTTTATGGGGATGGAATCAATATTGCCTCCCGACTTCAGAATCATGCTCGAGAAGGATCGATTGTTTTTTCCAGAGATATCTATGAAAAAATTCAAAATCATCCTGAATTTGAATCAACCCACTTAGGTAAGCTAACCTTGAAAAATGTTAAAGAGAATGTTGATGTTTATGCATTGGTACATCCCGCCTTGCCGGATAACCATAGTGATTTTCGCTACGATAAAAATCAAAGAGTTGCAATTTCAAAAGGGCGATTAAGTCTTAGGAAAAAGCAATTTCGCTATCTAGGGATAGTTTCCATAATTATATTCCTGGCCGCATTAGTTCTGGTTCAAATAAATCGAAGATTTAAACAGGCAGAAATAAATGCTGAATTGGCAGCCCTGAAAGAACAATATTCCTCGGTTGATCCAAGATCCGGCAGATCATGGTCTTTCTATTTAAAGACCATGGAACTAAGGAAACGGATAAATGATGATCCACAGTTAGATCAGATATGGTTTGATATTACTACGCTCAGGCACATCGTTTCATCTCCGCAAGCATCCAAAGTATATATTAAACCCTATAATCAACCGGATACATCATGGATATACATAGGAGAAACACCTTTGTATAATTACCAGTTTCCCATGAGTTTAACCAGATTCAGGATAGAAAAAGAAGGTTTCCAGTCTCAATTGGATGTTTTATACGGATTATGGAACCGAGCTGATACAACTTTCTACAAACTCTTCAAACCTGAAAAATATATAAATGGAATGGTTTTCGTGCCGGGGAAGCGAGGAAATCTAAAAATTACTCCTGGACTTCCCAGTCTATACATCGATGATTTTTGGATAGACCAGTATGAAGTAACCAACAAGGAATATAAATCCTTCGTTGATTCCGGAGGGTATAAGAATCCAGAATACTGGAAAGAAGCCTTTGTATTTGAAAATGATACTCTTCATTTCCAGAAGGCTATGATGAAATTTGTAGATGGAACAGGACACCATGCACCAGCACATTGGGAATTGGGAGACTACATAAAAGGTACTGATGATCTTCCGGTGGTCGGAATAAGTTGGTATGAAGCTGCCGCCTATGCTGAATTCAGAAAAAAATCGCTTCCTACCTTATTTCATTGGTTTTATGTTTCACAGTCGCACGCTAGCCAGGATTTAATAAAGTTTGCCAATTTTGACCAGCAGGCTCCGGTGATAAAAGGCACATTCAACAGCCTGGCTCGTTTCGGAGTTTATGATTTAGCCGGGAATGTGAGTGAATGGATTTATAATGAGAAATCAGGAAGACGGTTTGTCATGGGAGGTAATTACAAGGAACCTCCTTATCAATATATCTCCACCCATTACCAGGGATCACCCTGGACACGTAATGATCTGGTAGGATTCAGATGTATAAAAACCGTCAATAACATTTCACGGAATTTGAAGCAACCCGTTCAAATTATAAGCAGGGATTATGGTAATTTAATGCCCATTTCAGATGAGGAATTTAGAGTATTCAGGAAAATATTTGAGCATGAGCCAGCCGAATTAAGTCCAGAAATTGTGTCCAAAAATGAAAATCAGGACTGGTGGGAAGAGCTAGTAATGCTCAAAGTACCTTATGATGAAGATCCTTTACCTGTAAAAATCTCCATTCCGAAAAAATTCAGTCCTCCTTTTCAACCAATAATTTTTATGCCAGGATTAGGTGCCCACCATACCAATTCACTAGATGGCATGATAACGAATCAGCCAAGAATCGATTGGATCCCCAAAATTGGGAGAGCCCTTATTCAGCCAGCATTTTATTCATCCTATGGTAGGGGGGAGATAAGTATTTCCAATATTGAAAAATGGCAACTGACCTATAAATTTATGATTAAGGATGCTCAGATCGTTTGCGATTACATTAAACTGCGAGAAGATCTGGACGAAAATAAAATTGCATTTTATGGTGCCAGTTGGGGAGGAGCAATAGCCCCATATATTCTTGCTATCGAAAGTAGAATTAAGCTTGGAATATTAGCTCTATTCGGGATTTCCCCTGTTGAGAAATATAGGTTTAGACAGTTTGATCAGGTCGACTATGTACCACGTGTTGAAATTCCAATGTTACTTTTGGGTGGCCGCTACGATTTAGACTACACTATGGAACAACAGCAATCTTTTTATGACCTGTTAGGTACGCCTATTGAAGATAAAAAATGGATCGTGTATGAAACTACGCATTGGATTCCAAGAAATGAGCTAATTAATGAATCGAGGGAATGGCTGGATAAATATTTTGGAAAACCGCAACGATAAGAAAAGACCTTAAAATTGCAAAAAATCGTTATTTTCATTTTATGAGTATTTATAGGTTAACAGCATTCCGACTTCTTCTGTCCATGATCATCGCTACAATTTTCTCCTGTGGTAATCATACCGATAACACAGTTGAAAGCACAGACCTGCAATTGATGGGAAACCGTTTTTTTACCTTTAATACGGTCGTTCGGGTTAATCAAATTGAAACCTCACGCAACGAAATACATGGGAAAGATGAGTCCAGCGTTCATTCTCCGGTAGAAGCAAGAATCTTTCGAGAGACTGTAGAAAAAGGGTGGCCCGGAGCCAGAATGACCTGGTCTTTTAGTTGGCTTGCACTTAATGATCAGAGAAAAAATTATGTGGATTTAAGAAAACTAATCGTTTCCTATCACAAAAACTATGGCGATGAAATTACCTTTATTCCGGGAGGTTATTTTGCCAACATGTATAATACGCGAGAGCAGGTTAATAAAGACTTGCATGATGGTCTCCAGTTGGTTTCTGAGATGGTTGGTGACGGCTATCGACCCCTAAGTGTTATTGCTGGTTTTCTCTCCGCTGAAAATTTAAGATATCTGGCGGAAGAAGAAGACATCCATGTCTGCCAGGGTAATATTTGGAGCCAGTATGCCATCGACAATGGTGATGGTGAAGGCTCGATATCGTATCCCTATTATCCATCGAGTGAACATTTCTGTAAACCTGCACAGGGAAAAAATGATTTTATTGATTGTGTCAATTTAGATGGATGGACTATTGATTTTATTAGTGGGATGTATCCTGGCGGGAGACAAATCGGGGATGACTGGTGTGGTAGCAGACAAGGTGTAGGTCCCATTGAAACGGTTATCAGATTAGGTATCGAACGGGGTACCAAAGAGATGCTTGCCACTACCGCAGCTCACTTCGATAAAGGATTCGAACTGAATGGTTTTGCATGGGTTACATGTAATTGGGAAATGTCTCTGGTGGAATCACGAAAAATATATGGATATCAGGGAAGAAATGGACTGGAGGGAATGGAGATCTGGTTTTCTGAAATGCGTAAACGGTGGCCGGATGCCAAGTGTATCACGCAAGGAGAATTTGGTTTGTTGTGGCGTAAACATCATAAGAATAATGACCCTATTAATTATCGGTTTGTCCAAAGGGGGTCCGGAATATGTGGATCCGACCCGGAACTGGAGATTCGTTGGTTTATGAACAAAGATTTTAGACTTGCACTTCTAAGGAATTGGAAGCAGGATTTGCCAGAGCAGGTCATCGATTTTACCCGCTATGATCTCAAAGCCCAGGAACCTGAAGATCCTGAACCGGGTCAACATTCTCGCAATTGGAGTTTGATGAATAGAATAAATCAAAAAGGTATCCGCCCACAGGATAAACCTATCAGTTTAAATGACTTAGAGGATGCGGAAAAAGAGATGATCAAGAAAAGGTACCCTGAACTTTTTTAAAAAGCGTATATTCCGAGAATATGCAGGCAAAGGTTTGTCTGGCTGCTACGGGAGAAGTTTTATCAATAAAAATCGATAATCTGATTAACAAAGATTCATATAGTAGGGTGGCGTGTAATCATAAAGAATATTGCTTTAGGCTATCATCAGTTTGAGCTAAAATTTGGCGAATAGATGTGGCGAATCGAGAATTGACCAGAATCAAATCCTTTATTTAACTAATTTTTAGAACCCGTTTATCTAATATTAACAAAACCTAATATGAAAGAGATAATTACTGTCTTTCTCAGTTTCCTCTTTATCGTACTCAATTTAAGTGCCCAAAATTTACCTGCCCCGGAGGGCTTGCTTTGTGACTTGCTTCGTGAACCTTCTTCTGCAGTAATAACAAATAAAACGGTCAAATTTTCATGGATCTATCCTCAATCCAAAGAGCCTCAAAAAGCCTATAGGATTTTAGTGGCGTCCACTCCATTCTTGTTGGAAGAAGGAAAGGCAGATTACTGGGATAGCAAATGGGTAAGTGATAACCGTTCGGTAAATATTGAATACCAGGGGAATAAGTTAAAAGATAATAGTGTCTATTGGTGGGCAATTAAAATAATAGCCCAAAATGACTTGGAAAGTGCTTACAGCCTTCCACAACAATTCCATACCGGAAATTTTCACCGTTCAGGTTTAGATTATCCGGGACAAAGTAAATGGATTCAACTTTCACCTAACAATTGGGTATCGGAGGATAAGCAGCGGGCATCGCTTGAATATCTTGATCCTGTAAGATCCATAAAAAAAAGTAGTGGGTATTATTTTATTGCTTTTAACAAATCGGTTATCGGAACCTTCTCGTTTCTGGCGACTGCCCAAAAAAACACTTCAATTACCATTTATATGGGAGAACGCAAAAATGAAAATCAAACGGTACATAAAAATCCTGGTAGATCCAATATTGGTTTTCAAAAGATTGAAATGGAATTAAAAAAGGGGACTCATAATTATCTGGTAGAATTAAAGGAAAAGAATCCGAAAGGATATTTGCATTCACAAAAACTGGCTCCTCATTACCCGGAAGTAATGCCATTCAGGTATGTGGAAATTGTTGGTGATGAAGGTATATTTCAGATTGAAAATCCAAAACAGGCAGCACTGTTCTACTACTTCGATGATTCCGCTTCCGCATTTAAATGTTCAGATGAAAAGTTGATGAAAGTCTGGGAGCTCTGCAAGTATACGATCAAGGCAACTCCATTTTTAGGTGTTTATTGCGATGGTAACCGCGAACGAATGCCCTATGAAGCTGATGCAAATGTGCAAATGCTAAGTCATTTTGCAATCGACAGGGAATACTCCATAGCACGATATACCATTAATTTTTTGCTGGACCATGCTTCCTGGCCCACAGAGTGGCAAATGCATATGGTACTTATGGCATGGGATTATTATATGCAAACCGGAGATGTAAGCCTGTTAAAAATACGCTATGAAGACCTGAAAAGAAAATCGCTGATAGCCCTTACCGATGACAATGGATTGATAAGTACCCGCACGGGTAAAAAGACGGAAGCTTTTTTGCGGTCATTAAATTTCCCGGGTAAAGTGGAACAATTCCGGGATATTGTTGACTGGCCTCAAAGTTCGTGGGGAGTAAAACCTCAAGGACACAGAACTCCTCTGGCCGGCGGTGAAACAGACAACTATGTATTTTCTGATTACAATACAGTTGTAAATGCCTTTCACAACAGGTGCCTGGTATTAATGGCCAAAATCGCCCATATCACCGGGAATAAGAATGATATCGAATATTTTGAAGAAAAGGCACAACAACATCGCCAGGCTTTCAACACAATTTTTTTCAATGAGCAAAAAGGGATCTATGTTGACGGTGATTCAACAGACCATTCCAGTTTACATGCGAATATGTATCCGATGGCATTCAATTTGGTTCCCAAGGAACAGGTAAAATCAGTAGCAGAATTTATTAAAAGCCGTAATATGGCTTGTAGTGTGTACGGTGCTCAGTACCTTTTAGAAGCGCTTTATAATGCGGGTGAGGC
Organism: Saprospiraceae bacterium; assembly: GCA_965223405.1. Lineage (GTDB taxonomy): Bacteria > Bacteroidota > Bacteroidia > Chitinophagales > Saprospiraceae > CBDCWO01. Next base: position 6,401,867 of record CBDCWO010000006.1, on the reverse strand, counting down.
TGATCACGCACTTCAGTTAATGACAGCTGATACCGACAGAAGCTGGTTAAATATGCTTCGTGTGGGTTCCACTATGACGACAGAGGCATGGGATGAATTTTTTAAGCCTAATCTTACGTGGAACCATGCCTGGGGATCAGCGCCCGCCAACATTACTGCTCGTAAGTTAGTGGGAATCGAACCTCTCAGTCCTACATTTAAGCAGTTCAGGATTTGTCCGCAGCCGGCTTATCTGGAAAAAGCAACCATTCGCGTGCCTACCATCCGGGGCCCGATTGAATGTAGTTTAGTCAATAAATATGGCATTTGGGAAATGGAAGTGTCGATACCTGGAAATGCAGATGCAGAACTTTGGTTACCGGCAAAATTTGATTCCGTAAGGATTAATGCAAGAGCTGTTGAAGCCGTTAATGTTATCGATTTTGCAGGAGCTAAAAGAAAAATATTTAAACTAAGCAGTGGAGTTCATAAAGTTACTGCAACAAAAGAATAAGCTCAAAAATGTAAATTAAAAACATACAAAAGCGATGTTAGCTATAGTGAAACCAATTGCCCTGATTCTTCTCATTTCTACCTTGATTGGAACAGTGACTGAAACTAAAGCACAGTCCAGGGAATTATCATATGACGAATTGTTCAAGAATTTCGAATCCCCTGATTATTCCTATTGGGGCGAGGTGCCTTTGTGGTGGTGGGAAGCCGATAGTTTAGATCACAAAAGAATAACCTGGCAACTGGAAAAATTGTCCCAAAAAGGGGTCAAAGCGGTTTGCCCCATTCAGCGTTCACCTGCCAGAAGCTATCCTGAGTCATTTAGCAAAGAGTGGTGGGAAACATTGGCTTTTGTCCATAAAGAATGTGATCGGCTGGGCATGCGGCTTTGGGTATATGATCAACTGGGATATGGGCAATATGGCTGGTTTGAAAAAGCAGCTGCCCAAATCGAAAATACCGGTACATCTCAAATCGGATTTCAGTCTTATGATGTGGATTCAAAGAATGGATTGCAGATTAAATTTGATGGAGAATTATTTGAAGCTCGTGGATACCCGATCATTAACGATACGGCAAGAGATGAAATGAGCATCGACCTGGCCAAGTATCTAAAAAATGACTCTTTGGTATGGATCCCCAAGAAAGGTGAATGGAAGGTCGCAATTACAGTCCTCAAACCATTTCGGTCATTTTATATGAACGAGCAGTCCACCGATATTTTTTTGGATCGGCTCTATCAAAGAATCGAAGATGTTGTCGGTGAGGATGCCATGGGTGAGAGTTTAATTGGTGTTTTCCAGGATGAACACCCTCCGACACCTCGTGATGTTTACACTCCGGAACTGGTGAAAACCTTTAAAACAAAATACGGGTATGATATTTCCAGAGCCATACCCGCATTGTATTTTGATGTAGGAAAGAAAACACCCAAGTATCGAATTGATTATCTGGATACCTACTTGTCCTTAGTAGAAAAGACCTATTGGAAAAAAGTATATGATTGGACAGCTGATAAAAACATCCTGACCAGCCACGACAACTGGGGGCGCAATAATATTTACAACCATAGTAAAGGATATATCGATTATTTCCGCACGCAAAGATGGTACTCTGCCCCCGGATTGGACGATTGGCAGCAAAAATCATTGCAAGAAAGAAATTACTATGACACGAAAATTGCCTCATCCATTGCCCGGTTATACGAGCGGCCAAGGGTATGGGCAGAAGTCTTTCACACCTCCGGCTGGGGTCGAACACCGGAGCAAACTTTGACATGGTTGTCGACGTTGTATGCTTTTGGGGCAAACTTGTATGACGAGCATGGTCTCTACTATTCACTGAATGCCGGCACCTGGGAGCATGCCGCAGGCGATCCACACTGGCGACAGCCCTATTGGCCATATTATCAGGAAATCTCTGATTGGGTTACAAGAATGAGTTACATCATGTCGCAGGGAAATTCGGTGGCCGATGTAGCCGTTCATTATCCGGTAGTGAGTGTATTGTCTGATGTAGAAAAGAGCGACCTGGATTATAACCACTACATGAAACTATCTAGAACTATCTACAATGATGGAATAGATAATGACATCATTGATGATGAATCCATATTGAATGCAACAGTGCAAAATGGGCGGATAGGCATCAATGGGAATCGTTATCAGGCGTTGGTATTTGGCGCCGAAAAAACCGTAAGGCTATCCGTTTTGGAAAAGGCACTTGAATTTGTTCAAAATGGTGGGACTGTACTATTTTATGGAATGCTACCCACAGCTTCGGCAGAAAATGGAAAGGATGATATCAAGGTGGCGTCAACCCTGGAGAAAATACTTAACGCATCTCCTGTAATCACAAAATCAAAAATTGAGCATAAGTTCAAAAATGGGGGCTATGCTGCGTTTATAAAGGAAAATCCCGATTTACTTCCTGAAATTCTTTCAAATCATATTGACCGGGACTTCATTGGTAAAGGTGGAAGGGTATATATTTCTCATCGAAAAACCGGAGAGCAGGATGTATATCTAATTCAAAATACAGAGGATAAGCCAATAGAATTACACGCTCGTTTTCGTGTAGATGGTGTGCCCGAAATTTGGGATCCTTTTTCCGGTACGATTAAGGAAATAGGCAGTTTTGAAAGAAAGAATGGCTATACACATGCTAAACTGACATTGGAAGGAAATGTCGCCCAACTCATTGTCATACGACCGGGTGAGGTAAAAAGTCGGGTAGATAAATCCTCTTTAGTCAATTGGAATGAAAAAGTAATTTCCAAAGATTGGAATTTTTCCGTTATTCCTACCCGGGACAACCAGTGGGGTGATTTTACCTGGCCACCATCAAATGAGAAAATTGGTGTTGAAGTCCGACAACTCAAATACAAAGAAGAAGCCGATAGCCCTGGTGAAAAGTTGGGGTGGAATACAGCAGGTCATAATGATGAAGACTGGGAAAAGACATTATACAGTACCGGGCCCTATTGGTTGGTGCTGGAAGAAATACCGGAAAGTGCTGAGATAATTCCAATCCTCCTTAGCCGGCAAAAAGCGATTGAAAAAGGAAATCGTGTTGACATTGATGGAAGCCAGTATCAATGGGAAGAAATAGCCTTTTCAAAAACCATTGGTCTGGCCAAACCTTCTCCCTGGGGTGGGCATTCCGGATACCCTGATGGTCATTTCGACAAAAATTTCATTCATCTCAAAAAAGGTAGAAAACTTTTGTTTACAAGGGTACTTTCGGACACAGTGCAAAATGTTGGATTAAATGTGCAATTGCGTAATTCTACCGCACGGGTTTGGGTAAATGGCCATGAAGAAGCCTTTCAGGGATCCGTTGGAAATTTGCCCTTAAAGCAAGGATATAATCATGTTTTGCTGGATCTGCCGGATGGTACTGGTGGAAAATTATTTGTTCAGAAATCTCCCCCTGTTATCATTAATACAGAAGGCGGAAACCAAGATCCCACGATTCCGACATTAAACGATGCGTTATGGATTTGGTCAGGAAACTCAGAAGGGGCTTACTTTCGCAAATCATTTGATTTGAGTGAATTGCCGGAAACGGCAAACATCGTCGTTACCGGGGTTTCTGGTTTTAGATTAATTATTAATGGTAAAAAGGTAGAAGAAGATATTGGGCCCTGGGCTACCTGGGATTATCCCAAAAGTGTTGATATCCTTCCCTATTTAAAGGAAGGAAAAAATGTATTTGCAGCTTGGGGCCAATTTTATAAGGGAATTCATGTTTCGTACTCAAGTGGGTATGAGGGATTTATTCTGACCATGAAGGCAATTTTTAAAGACGGTTCAATTTTGAAATTGGAGACAGACCATTCATGGAAAGGAAATGCTAAAGAATTTGATAATTGGGCTTCTCCGGATTTTAATGATAATGACTGGGCTTCTGCGACCGTAAAAGGAAAAGCTGCCGACAAACCTTGGGGAAAGGAGTACCTGGAGAATATGGGAGGTTCTACCACTCCATATCGCCCATTGTCCGTTAATTTGTCTACTCCATACATTCAGGTATTTGAAGAGATGCCAAACATTGTTTATGATGTCAAAAATGAATCCGCAACCAGAATGGCATGGTACCGTTTTGACGCCCCTCCGGGAATCAAAGTAATTACCCTCGGCACAGAAAATACTACAGTTTGGGTAAATGGCAAAAAAGCGGAGGTTGAAGATGGAATTGCCAGGATTATGACTCCACCGACTGGCGTTTCTAAAGTGGCAATCCGTTTGAAAATGGAAAGAGGAGAATTCGCCGGAGCTGCTTTTGATCATCCCATTCAATTAAAACTGGAGAACGGAAAAATACAGCTTGGGGATTGGAGTAGTTATGCGCTCCCAACTTTTTCGGGCATTGGAGTATACAAGCAAAACGTAAAATTCAGCAGGGCAGAATCTCAAAAAAATGTAGAACTGGATTTGGGCAAAGTCTACGTTGCTGCTGAAGTCTTGGTAAATGGAAAGTCTGTAGGCAGCAGGGTCGCTGCACCATACAAATTCGATTTATCTCAATTGCTAAAACCAGGTAATAATGAAATTGAGGTAAGGGTAGCTAATACGCTGGCACCGCATTATTCAATCCCTCTGAAAACCAGAGACCTTGGCCCATTGGAATCAGGTTTAATAGGCCCGGTTCAATTAAAAATTGCTGAATAATCAAAAATGAAACATACCAATTGTATGATTAAGGATTTACTTTTATCGCACTTTGTGCTATTCGTGGAGTTGAGGAAAATGTGCTAAAAAGTAAGTGCATACTTTATTTATGTTGAAGAAAGAACCAGTGTGTATGAGTGGAAGCGTGAAATTGTAGTTTTGAAAGTAAGTTGGATGAGAAGCTAAAGGAAGTAGTTAAGATTACTTAGGTAGACCAGAATACCGATGCTTTGTATCACATCAAAGAGGTTTATCCAAACGAGGAAAGGCATTAGCTGCGGTCAGTTATGGTGAAGACTTTTTATACGACATGCCAAGGAATTCGGTAGTTGTTTTAAGTAATAGAGTCTGCTCGCGATGAAAGAAAAACTTCTCAATCTATGGTTGCGATAGAGAAGTTCAGGTCATGCCGGCTTTTTTGACTGCCATGAAATACAAAAAATGATGAAATATTAAAAAGTAGAATTTTAATAGATATGAAAAAGAAAATTGAAAATAATATCGACCGAAGAAACTTTTTGCAAAAGCTAGGAATTGGGACTGCTACAGTTGGCGCTTTTTCCCTGGTTTCTTGTGGAGGTACAAAAAATCTGCCTAAAGATGCTGATGGGAAAGTCATTGCCGGATTTGGAGAAGAGGAAAAATCAGTCAGTCAGCCTGAACCAGAAGCTAAAGATGTTTGGAAATCCATATCAGACCGGAAAATTAGAGTAGGAATTGCAGGCTATGGATTATGCAAATTTGGAGCTACCTTTTACTATCAAAATCATCCCAATGTGGAAGTAGTGGCAGCATCAGACCTCGATGCTGGACGCTGCGCCTCATTGGCGAAAGCTGTTGGAGCTCCCAAAACCTATCCATCCTGTGAAGAAATGATCAAAGACAAAAGTATAGAGGCAATTTATATTGCGACAGATGCACCCAGCCATGCACGCCTGGCGATTATGGCTCTGAACCACGATAAACATGTGGTTTGTGCTGTTCCGGCAGTTTTTGGTTTTAAAGCTGAGGAAGAAGCGGAAGCATTGTTTAATGCCGTAAAAAGAAGTGGTAAAAAATATATGTTAAACGAGACTTCTACTTTTCATGCGTATGCTTATGAAAAAAGAAAGCAATACCAGGCAGGCGCTCTAGGAAAACTCCTATTTTCAGAAGGCGAATATTATCATGATACTGTGGGAACATTGGGAAGTTATAATCCAAAAAACGGTAAGATCGATGAATTTGGCTGGCGTCGGGCTCTTCCACCTATGTGGTATCCTACCCATGCTACTGCTTATTTTGTCTCTGTAGCGGTTGGTCAGCGACTGACTGAAGTTTCTTGCCTGGGGACGGAGAGTCTTTACGCAGTATATAAAGATGGGAACAATCAACACAAAAATGCTTTTGCAACAGAAGTCGGTTTGTTTAAAACAAGTGAAGGAGGAACAGCTCGCATGGCTATCAGCTGGGATATGAAAAATGCACACGGTGAAAAAGGTCGCGTATATGGTCAGAAACCACACGACAAAACCATTAATGGTGCGCGTCCGCCCTTACCTCCTGGAGTAGAACCCGGCCATCACGGTGGATCCCATGGACATCTTACCCATAACTTTATCAATTCGATACTGCTGGATCAGAAGCCCATAGTAGATGTAAGCGAGGCGCTGAATATGACTATGGCTGGCATAATTGCCCATAAATCTGCACTCAAAGGAGGGGAATGGATGAAGATTCCTCAGTACAATTTGTAAGCTTAAAGGTGTGCTCAAAAGAATAATTTCGATGAATTCCAATAACTTAAGAATTGTGTTGTGCTTCTGTTTTCTTGCATTGTGTTTGATAAAATACTTCTTAAGATTAGTAGCGAGTTGAAGCAGTCATATTTGCCACCTGAGTCGTACCGCAATTGTAAATGAATGAAAACAATTAATCGAATCTTAGCTATAGTCATTTTTACATCTTTAATATCTGCTTTCTCCGTCTCTGGACAGTCTGTGGAGTGGTGGAGTAAGGCTCAGGCCGCAGTTGACGCAGCCATTCCTCTGGCAGAAAAAGATCCTACTCGACCTTCCTATCACTTTCGCCCTCCCGCTCAATGGATGAATGACATTTGCGGTGCTATCTATTATGGTGGTTACTATCATATTTTCTATCAATATAATCCCTTCAGTGGTGATTCCTGGGGAGATGATTATACGCTCTGGGCACATGCACGAAGCAAGGATTTGGTTCACTGGGAAGATTTGCCATGGAGCCTTTTGCCATTGAAAGAGCAGGGTGAAAGGCGGTGTAATTCGGGTTGTATTACTCTTGATGAAAATGGCAGGCCAACAATCTTCTATACCTGGGTGCCTGTGGAAAAGGAAAAGAAACGAGAACAGTGGGCAGTAATTCCCCTGGATGACGAGTTGATTAAGTGGGCGCGTTTTAAGAATGAACCTGTTATGTCAGCTGGTATAAATGGGATTCCAAAGAGTGTTAATGGTGGATGGAGTGATCCCTATGTATTTAGATCGGATGGCCGGACTTTTGTTACCTTCAAATCTTGCAATGGTCTGGTTTGTGAGGCCAAAAATAAAGAACTAACGCAATGGGAATACAGAGGACAAATGGATGGTGTAATCGGGGAGTGTCCGAATTTTTTTCCAATGGATGAAAAGTGGGTACTAATACGATCCACAGAACCAATTTCTTACATGGTGGGAGATTTCGACTCGGAAACAATTTCATTCAAAAAAAATGGTGGAGAGGAAATTTTAGATTATGGTTTTGGAAAAAATCCTCCAACTGACCGATCATGGACTCGTGGACTTTATGCCACCAATGTATTTACTGATGATGATGGCCGTCGTATTATGCTAGGGTGGATTTGTGGATTTAAGCCAGGAAGAGGGTGGAACGGTTGTATGTCACTACCCCGCGTCTTAACACTAGATAAAGAGCAAAGGCTCATTCAAACCCCGGCTCCCGAACTCAGGGAATTACGGGGTGAACAGCATACCGTAAAAAAAAGGGTGATTAAGAGTAAAGAAGAACGAATAAAAGATGTGAAAGGAGATATGCTGGAAATCATTGCTGAATTTGAAACCGGCAGTTCCAAAGACTTTGGGATAAAGGTTAGACAGAGTGATGATGGCAAAGATGCGGTCACCATACGATGGAATAGAGACACGCTAAATGTTGCGGGTACTAAGGTGCCACTGGGTCTATCTTCAGGTAAGCTGAAGCTGCATGTCTTTATCGACAAATCTGTTCTTGAAGTTTTTATTAACGATGGAATAACAAGCTGTAGTCGTGTAGAATATCCGGAGGAAAAGGATGTTGGTGTTTCTGTCTTTGCTGAAAAGGGCAATGTCACCCTCAATTCATTCATCGCATGGAATATGAAATCAATTTGGCAACGAAAATAGACACGGAAAATGAAGAACTTTTTACCAAGCCGACTGATAGTAGCTTGATAAGCATGACGAGATCGAGATACTTTTGAACCCAACTTTTAATAATATTAACAAAACCTATACCCCTCATCAGAGGACTCTATAATTAAGCTGACTAAACTTTATTGGTCATTATAAGTGTGACATGACACTAGAGGTTTACGAACGAAGTAATGTGAGGTTAGAACGATGTTGATTTTTTCTAAGATCAAGTTGAAAAACGTAGGCATAACCATAGTTACGTCGAGGCTTTTCAACGATGATATTGGGAAAAAGATCGAGTTATAACCTCTTATTATTTTGTTCTTAAACCTCTAGTATTTATGCCTGGATTATACTAAATTGACCGGAAATAAATAGTTCTTGGACCCTGACCGAACTATATTCGCTGTTAATTATCAAATTGGATATTCAAGTTTAAGTACAAATTGATATGAAAAGAAAGTTGATTATTATTTGCCTGATTTTCTCTGCCACCACGCTGGTGTCACAGAATGAAGTTACAAACGAGATGATCGTTAACACCAGATCGTTAAGAACTCTTATTCATTCGGATCCCCATCGACCCTCATGGCATTTTGTGGCTCCCGAAGGCAGAGCCTATCCCTTTGATCCTAATGGGGGTATTTTCTGGAAAGGTAAATATCATCTGGGATTTATCTATCAGGCATTAAAAAATGGCAAAGGCGAGCATTTTTGGGGACATGCAGTAAGTACCGATCTATTTCACTGGAGTTTATATCCTGATATGTTGGATGTAAAAGAGGGAGATATAGAAAAGGGTATTTTTAGTGGAGGTGCTTTTTTAAGCAAAGAGGGTGTCCCTCATATTATGTATCATGGGCAGGGTTCTTCCACCAATCTGGTGGCGTACTCTACAGACGACGATTTACGTGTATGGAAGAAGTTCGAGGGTAACCCGGTACTTAAAACTCCGGTTGAAGGAGATGTGATGTATGGTAAATACAGAGCATGGGATCCGGAAGGGTGGTACGATGAAGATGCCGATTGCTACTATCAGATATCAGGAGGTAATCCGGCTGGATTCTTCAAATCAAAAGATATGCTTAAATGGGACTATCTTGGCAATCTGATCGACCAGAACAATCGGATGCGCTATGATTTTGAAGATCTTTCATGTCCTGATTTTTTTCAGATTGGAGATAAAAAGATGTTGCTATTTATTAGCCATAATCTTGGCTCTCAGTACTATCTAGGGGATTTCAAAAGTGATAAGTTTATCGTTGAAAAACATGGACGCATGAATTGGCCGGGAGGTACCTTTTTTGCACCGGAAGAGTTGAAGGACGACAAAGGGCGCAACATTATCTGGGGTTGGGTACTGGAACGCAAACCGGAACATCTTGAATATAAAGGATGGAGTGGAGTGATGAGTATGCCGCGCGTGCTCTCAATTTCGAAGGAAGGTGAGCTGCTTATTAATCCACCAAAGGAGGTAGAGATGTTAAGGTTGAACGGAATTAATGAGAAAAATATCGTTTTGGCATCCAATCAAACCAAAACGTTGGATATTAAGGGTAAATCACTTGAAATTAAGGTGGAATTCAGAGGCGGAAGTCAGTCTGAGTATGGGATAAAAGTATTTTGCTCGCCCGATGGAAAAGAGGAAACTATAATCAAATATGTTCCCCTAAGTAAAGAGATTGTAATTGATTTTATCAATTCATCAAAAAATGGCCCTGTAAAGATGCGATCGAACTGCATGTATAAACCTAGTCTGGAAGAATTTGGAGATGAGGTGTCTGAACAGAGGGTTCCTTTTGAGTTAAAGGAAGGCGAACCACTGCGATTAGATATTTTTATTGATAATGCTATAATTGAAGTATTTGTCAACGGAAGAGAGTGTATTACTCAGGTAGTTTATCCCGAAATGGAAAATAGCAATGAGGTAAAAATTTTTAGTGGAGATGAGAAAGTTAAAGTAGAAAGCGTGGATGTGTGGAAGATGGCAACTACTAATTTTTATTAAACATATAATATGAAGAGATCGACACGGATATTTGGATGGTCGTTGGTTGTTGCATTGGGAGGGTTCCTTTTTGGCTTTGATACGGCTGTTATTTCGGGAGCTGAGAAACATATTCAGGAACTTTTTCAACTCAATTCGTTTTGGCATGGATTTACGATCTCTTCTGCCTTAATTGGTACGGTGGCTGGAGCATTGATAGCAGGAAAACCTGCCGATAAATATGGACGAAAACCGATTCTTTTTATCGTGGCTTTTCTTTTCGCATTTTCTGCAATAGGTAGCGCATTGGCAGATAGTGTTACATCGTTTATCCTATACCGTTTTATTGGGGGCATTGGGGTTGGCGCTTCGTCTGTGGTAGCACCAACGTATATCGCTGAAATATCTCCGGCAAAAATTAGAGGAAGGATGACTGCCCTTTTTCAATTCAATGTTATTTTTGGAATAATGATGGCATTTATTTCCAACTATTTGTTGCGAAATACGGGTGGAGAACCATGGAGATGGATGCTTGGAGTTGAAGGAATTCCCGCAGTGGCCTACTTTTTCTTACTCTTTTTAGTTCCCAGAAGCCCACGTTATTTAATCAAGATTGGTAAAATTTCGGAGGCCAGTAGTGTGCTACATAAAGTTGAATCTGGCGATATTGAGGCCGAGATAGATAATATAAAATCGAGTTTGGATAAACCTGGAAAAAATAGAGTAAATCTCTTTTCTGGAAGATTTTCTAAACCGATAACTATTGCATTTCTTGTGGCCATGTTTAACCAGTTTTCCGGTATAAACGCAATCTTATATTATGCTCCCCGAATGTTTGAACTTACAGGGTTGTCTTCTGCAGATTCAATGTTTCAGCCCATAATAATAGGAATAACCAATGCACTGTTTACTGTTTTGGGGCTTTTGTTAATAGATAGAGCAGGACGCAAAAAACTACTTATTGTAGGCTCTATAGGTATGTCAATCTGCTTAGGGCTGGTATCGAGAAGTTTCTATTTGCAGGATTTCGCCGGTTACGAACTGTTGATTTACCTTATGTTTTATATTATGTTTTTTGCTTTTTCTACCGGGGCAGTAATCTGGGTGTTAATTGCAGAAGTATTTCCAAATAGTGTTCGTGCTCAAGGTCAGTCGTTTGGTAGTTTTACACATTGGTTTTTTGCCGCCTTAATAACTTTTCTGTTTCCTGTTGTGGCCGAAAATACGGTATTAGGAGGCGGTCATTCTTTTGCTTTTTTTGCAATTATGATGGTTGTTCAGATAATTGTGGTATGGAAATATTTCCCGGAAACCAAAGGGAAAACTCTTGAAAAGTTAGGCCAAGAAATTATTTATAACCGGGGATTGAATGGTTCTTGAATTATGACGTAACGAACCGCTCTACACGGAGGTTTAATTTATATTGAAGTGATTTAAAAACAAATTGTTAATTGATTTGCATACCATTGATTCTCAATACAGTCAGCTTTTTCTCGATCCATAACTGTGGCTATGAATCTCAAAAAGAGCCTCGTCTTGAAAATCAAGCACATACAACTCATTTTAACATCTGTTTTTAAGTTGTATGAATTCAAAAAATAGAATACAAATAGGCGAATAAAAATGGGAATACTATGACTCCCCATATTAATTTTGGACTGATATTTATTCTTTCATATTATAATACTTAAATATTATGAATAAGTCCAAAAACGAGGTCATCATTATGCCTCAATATTCTTCAGCTAGTGGGATTGATATCCACAAAGATATAATTTATGTTTATGCGAGTGATAATCGTAATAAAGATATTTATTCAGGCGAGTTTGGGAGTACTACACGTCAACTTAAAAAACTTGTTTCAGAGTTAGTAAAACGTAAGATTGAAATAGTACTAATGGAAAGCACTGGTATATATTGGATCAGTTTATATCATATGTTGACAGAATCCGGATTACGGACAATAGTAGCTAACCCTGGTCACATTAAACAACTTCCCAAGCAAAAAACAGATAAGAAAGATGCCAAATGGCTTTGTAAGATAGCTATTAACAACATGGTCAGACACAGTATTGTACCAGGACCCCATCAACATGAACTGCGCGAATTTGTAAGAATGAGGCAGAAATATACCCAACAAGAAACAAGCTGCTATAACAGAATTGTCAAAATCATAGAAAGGGGTAACATCAAGTTACGGTCAGTGGCATCATCGATACGGACGAAAACTTGTCAGTTGATAATAGAAGCTATCATGAAAGGACAAACTAACCCCAAAAAGTTAGCTTCACTAGCACTGGGAAAATTGAAAAACAAGAAAAAGGAAATAGAAGAAGCTGTAGAGGGAAAACTCACACCCACCGATATTAAAATATTGAGGCTGTTAAAAGAAGATTTGTCTCATATCCAAAATCAAATCACAGAAATTGACCAACAAACTGATCTGATAATCAGTGAGCATTATCAGTTAGAACATGATTTGTTAATGAAGGTGACTGGTATAGGAATACGAAGTAGCCACAAGGTATTGGCAGAAATCGGAAATAACCTTGCTAAATTTTATTCAGCCGACCACTTGACATCTTGGGCAGGAATTGCTCCAGGTAATAATGAATCTGCCGGTAAAAAGAAATACACTAAATCAAGAAAAGGTAATGTACATCTGAAAACAACAATGGTACAAATAGCCTGGGCAGCAGTCCGTACAAAAAATTCTTATTGGAACTGTAAAATGGCTGAGTACAAAAAGAGAATGAAGGCCCAAAAGGCCATTTTTGCTATTGCCAGAAGAATGCTAAAATTGATTTATAAAATTATAACCACCAAAATGGTCTACATAGAAGGTGGATCCAAGCTATACATAGAATTTCAACAAAGAAGAAAACAATATTTGACTTTAAAGTCAGCTTAACCATATGCCAATAATAATAGGACGGAAGTGATTTTAACCATTGAGTATGTTTTTTAAGTTGCCAAACAGGGTATAATTTTTAACCCTTAGTAAATAGGCCTGATCTACGAGATCGCAGAGGAAAATTATCACTAGTATTTTATCACTGATAGTCCTTATATTGACGGTTAGTACATTATTTTATTTTTAGAGGAAATCACTTCATTGTTATGAAAAATAAAGGAAGAAGAAATTTTATAAAAAAAAGTGGCTATTACCGCGACCATACGATAACCGTTGGATGTTGCAAGGTACACGTGGCGTTTATAGCGAAATGCGTAATTCCATTTATTTAGACAGAGGGGCACACGAACCTGATAATGGAGAATAGGAATGATGATGCTTAAAGAGATGCAGGGCTGGAGCGATGAACAATTGTTCGATGAGTGCATGTTCAACCTACTGGTACGCTCAGCCATGGGCTGTTACATATTGATGAGCAAATGCCCTGCGCATCGACCTATTATGAATTCAGGAGCAAAGTAGCTCATCACTATGAGACGACAGTAGAGGATTTGGTCAAAATGACCTTTGCTCAATTGAGTAGTGAGTAGTTATCAAGATTGTTGATCAGCGGTAGCAAAATACGAATGGACTCGAAATTGATACAAAGCAACATAGCAGAAAGGAGAGAAATATGAATAAAATGATTAAAGTGTACGGAAGAAGCTACGTTCACTTAAATGATAATTCGAAAAAAACAGGAATATCTTTCCAGACAGGGTAAGGGTATGCAAGTATTTATGACCGGCGTTATACTAATTTGACCGGAATCCTGTCCGACTACCGGCGGATGAATAGTTCTTGCACTCTGACCGAACTATATTCGGTATAAATTTTTCAGATTAGCTATTTAAATTCAAATAAAAAACAATGAAGAACAATAAAACATCCTATGTAATGATGGGCCTGATGGTTTTGCTTTTTATTTCACAAGGAACTACAGTTTTTTCACAAAATAAGAAATCACAGCTTAGCCAACCCAAAGTAATTCAGCCTGGTAAAAAAATGAAAGCGCCATCTGATGCTATACTGCTTGATAAAGAGGCGTTAGATGATTTTGAGAATGTAAAGAATGGAAATCCTGCAGCCTGGAAAGTTCAGGGCAATAAATTTACTGTAGTCCGAAAACTTCGAGTATACAAACAAAAGAGAAATTTGGTGATTGCCAGTGGCATATTGAATGGCGATCGCCTTTTAAAGATGCTAAGGCTGGTAAAAAAGGTCAGAAGTGTGGCAATTCTGGTATTAAAATGATGGGGAAAATTGCGGATCTGTGAAAATTTGTATCAAAACAAATCAAATTGAAATTAGAGATTATGTATAAAAAATTATGGATATTGATTATTCTTTTTTTAGTTGCATTTACTGCCAAAACACAGGAATCAGTATGTGTGCCTGTTGGTTTAAAATGTGAGTATCTCGAAAATCCTATTGGGATAGACATCAAAAACCCCAGGCTTATGTGGATGATGGATGATAGCAGAAGTGGAGCCAAACAAAAAGCCTACAGAATTGTGGTAGGCACTAACAGAACAGAAGTAAACTTTGGAAAGGGGAACATTTGGGATTCGGGGAAAATAACATCTAACAAATCACTTGTTACTTATAAAGGGAAAACACTCGAACCGTACATACAGTATTTTTGGGCAGTTCAGCTGTGGGATAAGAACGGTATTGCATCAAGACAATCAGAGACGGCTTCATTTGAAACCGGAAAAATGGTTATGAAAAACTGGATCGGAAGCTGGATTACGGACCAGCGCGATGTTGACTTAAAACCTGCTCCTTATTTTCGCAAAGAGTTCGATACCAGTAAAGAAGTTGAGAAGGCACGTGCTTATATCACGGCGGCTGGTATATTTGAGCTTTATGTAAATGGCGATAAGGTTGGGGATAATATGCTTGACCCTACCTATACCCGGTTCGACAGAAGGAATTTATACGTTAGTCACGATGTAACAGATATGCTAAAAGACAAAAATGCAATTGGTGTGGTACTGGGAAACGGTTGGTATAACCATCAATCAACCAATGTTTGGTATTTTCACAAAGCGCCCTGGCGTTACCGACCAAAGTTTTGTTTGGATTTGAGGATAACCTATAAAGACGGTACCATTGAGATTATTTACACAGATAGAGATTGGAAAACCTCTTTAGGTCCCATTGTATTTAACAGCATCTATACGGCCGAACATTTCGATGCACGGTTGGATCATGAAGGATGGACAAATTATGGATTTGATGATTCTGATTGGAAGAACAGCGTATTAACAGCAATACCCTCACAAAATATTGTTTCCCAGGTTCTTCATCCTGTACGGGTAACGACAGATATTATCCCGGTGAACATGAGAAAGTTTAACGATACATGTTATGTTTTCGATCTGGGTAGAAATATCTCCGGAATTAGTGAGCTCACACTTTCAGGAGAAGTTGGTACAGAAATCAGGGTGATTCACTCAGAACTTCTGGACACGAGAGGGCACACTGATTTATCCAATATTATTGTCCACTATCGTCCCACCGACGATACAGATCCCTTCCAGACCGATGTTTATATATTAAGCGGTAACGGGGAAGAAACATTTTCACCTAAGTTTAATTACAAGGGATTTCAGTTCGTGGAGGTTATCAGTTCCAAGCCTATCGAATTAACGCAAAATAGCCTGAAAGGAAAGTTTATGCACAGTGATGTTCCCCCAGTTGGTCAAATTCATAGCTCAAGTGATTTACTGAACAAAATATGGTATGCAACAAATAATTCGTATTTATCAAATCTATTCGGATATCCTACCGATTGTCCGCAGCGGGAAAAAAACGGATGGACCGGAGATGCGCACATTGCCATAGAAACAGGGCTATACAATTTCGATGGGATAACAATTTATGAAAAATGGTTGGCCGACCACAGGGATGTACAACAACCCAATGGTGTTTTGTCCTCCATCATCCCGTCAAGTGACTGGGGTTATGCCTGGGGTAATGGTCCTGACTGGACTAGCACAATTGCCATTATCCCATGGAATATCTACTTGTTTTATGGTGACAATAAGTTGTTGTACGATTCTTATGACCATATTAAAAGGTATGTAGACAGAATATCTCACGTGAGCCCCGAATACATATGTTACTGGGGACTGGGTGATTGGGTGCCTGTAAAATCAAAAACACCAAAGGAGTTTACATCCACCATATACTATTATGTTGATGCGCTAATTCTGGCTAAAACAGCAAAAAATTTTGGATACGAAGCCGATTATACAAAATATTCGGATTTAGCGGAAAACATTAAAAATGCGTTCAACAAAAAATGGTTTAACCAAGAAACCGGAATATACGGCAGCGGCTTTCAAACAGAATTGAGCACGTCTTTGTATTGGGGATTGGTTTCTGATGGATATGTACAAAAAGTGGCTGACAACCTTGCTAAAAAAGTAATTGCAGACAACCGCCACATTGATGTAGGTCTTCTGGGTAGCAAAGCCATTTTAAATGCACTCAGCGAAAATGGCTATTCCGACCTGGCATACCAAGTAGCTTCTCAGGAAGATTTTCCTTCATGGGGGGTATGGATCAAAGATGGAGCCACTACTTTGTTTGAAGATTGGAAAGTGGATGAAAAACGACGTGGTGCTATGTCGCGCAACCACATCATGTTTGGCGAGATTAGTGCATGGTATTACAAAGCACTGGGGGGTATAAAACCAGATCCTGAAAATCCGGGATTTAAGAACATATTGCTGGAACCCCATTTCGTTTCCGGACTGGAGTATTTTGATGCAAAATACATTGGGCCTTATGGAGAAATTGTTAGTTCTTGGAAAAAAGAGGATGGTAAGATTAAGTACGATGTGGTTATTCCTCCTAATAGTTCGGCAAGGCTGACGATACATGCCAAAAGCCTTGAAAGCGCAGAAAATGAAATTATGAATGTTAAACCGGACAGAGAAAGTTTTGTTTTGAACCTGGAAGCAGGTAAGTACAATTTTATTATCGAAAAATAAAAGCTCTCCGGAGAAAACTTTTATCAAGATCATCGGCAAAAAAGGTATGAAATTTTCTATACCATTTGGAGATAGGGTAGTTCTTTTTCTCAGCTGTGATGAATGGTCAATTAAATAATTCAATACTTATTATTTATAACCAAGTTACCCTGCCTCATAGAAATAGTAAGGCCAATCATAGGTTTATTTTTAGTCGCTGCATCACTAGCAACTGCCAGCAAAAATTCCGGTTTGAACCCAAAGAGCTGGTTTGCCCTTATCAAAATGAACCACTTGAAGTAGAAAATATCAAACCCAGGTGGAAATGAGCACTTGATGCCAAGTCATTCAGCACTATTTTAGGCTAAAAACATGAATAAAAATGGCTAATCAATCTATTCATAAAGAATAGGAAAAACAACGCTATCCTATTTTTGGCGGCAATAATTATGATGCATCAGATTACCTTTTTTGGAAAATAGGATTTAGCCTAAATTGAAGGGATAATTGAAGATCAGACGCATCCAAACACACCAACTATAATCGCCACCCAAGGTGATCACTATCATTGATTTCCTAATCACTTACCGGTAAATTAAGTTAAAATGAAACGCAACATGGCCCAGAGCTTGGATACACAAAGGAGCTTGGATACACAGAGCTACACGAGAATGACAAAAGCAAAATAAGTGAAGAGTAACTTTAGAGAATCCAATTTGCTCATACGGAAGTATTAAAAGTAAAATAACTCAAAGAATTTGCTATTAACAAAATTACACATTCCTACAGCGGCAAGAAATCTGGTGCATCGCAGAAAGATTTTTGCTAAACTAAATGAGGGTTTATTTAGAAAGTTAATACTTGTTTCGGCTCCGGCAGGATATGGTAAAACTACCGTCGTTACCCATTGGATCAGAAAGAATAGAATTCCAACGGCCTGGTTTTCTATAGACATAAGAGATAATTCTCCATATGATTTTTTTACTTATTTAATCACCAGTATTCGAACCGTGCAGGAAAATGCTGGCAAAAAGTCATTGGAACTTTTGAAACTACCGGGAACGGTTAGATTAGATTACATCATTGAGTTATTTCTAAATGACCTCTTACAAATAGAAAAGGATTTACTGCTGGTTTTGGATGATTTTCATCTTATCGACAATGAACAGATCTTAAAAAGCATTTCGTTCTTGCTTGAATATAAGCCGAACCATTTTCATGTGGCTATATTGACCAGATCAGATCCTCTACTACCCATAGCCAAATTTCGAAGTCAAAATGAAATAATTGAAATTAGACTTGCCGATTTGAGATTTTCTGAGATTGATGTATCGGAATTATTTAATAAAAAATTAAATCTGGATATAAGCTCTAAAGAAATCAAACTTTTGGATACAAGAATTGAAGGATGGATTGCCGGACTTCAACTAGTCGCGCTTTCTATTCAAGGTAAAAAAAACAAATCAGAATATATCTCGAAATTAGCCGGTGATAACAGATATATTATGGATTATCTCATGGAAGAAGTACTCAATATCCATAATGATGAGATGCGAACTTTCCTATTGTCTACCTCCATTCTCGAAAAATTGCATGGATCGCTATGTGACTCAGTATTGGAGATAACCAATAGTCAAACCTTATTGGAATCCCTGGAAAAAAACAATATGTTCATTATCCCATTGGATAATAAAAGAAAATGGTACCGATATCATCATCTTTTTGCAGACTTATTAAAAAAGCGGCTGATAGTCCAGCATAAGGAAAAGATTCTTGAATTACACCGCAAAGCAAGTATTTGGTTTGAAAATAATAATATGCCTCTATTGGCTATTGAACATGCTCTTGCCGCCGAGGATAAGCAAGGAGCTATGCATAAAATAAATGGAATTATTGATCATTTATGGGATACTTCCCAATTTGGTTCTGTGCTTAAATTTGGAAGCCTTTTTTCAGAAGAAGAAATCATTGCCAATAAGAATTTCGGTATCATTTATGCCTGGTCACTTTCTGCATATGGAAAAACAAAAATTGCCCAAAAATATCTTCATAAACTAGAGGAGAATACAAAAGATAAAAAACTACTTGGGAGAATTTATGAATCCCTTAATGTACTTAATGTCTTCTCCGGTGATGTGGAGGCCGCATTTAATTATTCCCAACTGGCCATTAAAAATATATCGAATGCAGATGGTCATTGGAAAACTTGGGCTTACATATCCAATGGAGAATTACACCTGCTTAGATTTGAGCTGGATCAAGGCATTAAATCATTGCAAAAAGCCCGAGAAAATGCATCGAAATTAAATAATCCATATTTAAATCTAGTTGCTTCGTCAAAAACAGCTTATATCCTAAGATTAACTGGGAGATATAATGAGGCTTATAAAATCTGCAGGGAATTATTGGAGATTTTTAATACCGATACCTCGATTGTGGGATTTAGGCTTGCCGTTTTATCTTCCATGTTGCACTCCATCATTGGATTTATCCAGATCGAATGGAACTACATCGAAGAAGGTTTAAAAAATGCGTTGAAAGGATTTGAGTTATCACGAAAAGCGGCAAGTATAGTATTTAAAGGATATAGTGCATTAATACTTGCAGAATCTTATTACAAGGTCGGGAATTTAAATCAATCATTAAAAACGATTGAAGGACTTGAAGACATTTTAGATCAAAACATTGCTCAGTGGTTATCGGTGTTAGGCTATTCATTAAAAAGCAAGTTACTAATCCTAAATGGAGAAATGAAAAAAGCCCATAAGCTTCATAAACGGAAAATTATTAGGGATAAGAATCATGCATTTGAAAGATACTTCTACAACGTTTCCATCGCCCGGTTTTTAATAGCTCAATCTAAGGATGAAGAAGCAATAGATTTACTCAATAAACTTTCAACCAGATTAAAAAATGCTGAGGCGATAGAATTATTAATAGAAGTAGAACTGTTAAAAGCTAAAGCATATTTAATAGGAAATTTACAGGAAGAAGCACTGAGTTCCGTTCTAAAAGCGATTCGTTTTGCTCAAACAGAAAACTTAATCAGGATTTTTATCAATGAAGGTGAAAGCATAGAAGGACTAGTAAAAATTGTTTTTAAAGAGAAATTAACAAAAAGTTCGGATTCACTTGATCTTATATCAAAACGCTATTTGAAAAAACTAAAAACGGCTTTTGAATTGGAAGAAAAAAGGATGAAAGTACATTTCCCTGGAGATTTAAGTAGCAGGGAAATTGAGGTTTTAAGGTTATTATCAAATAAACTTTCAAATAACGAGATATCTGAAACTTTGTACATTTCACTTAGCACCGTTAAAACTCATATAAGCCACATTCTTTCAAAACTAGAAGCAAAGAATCGTCTGGAAGCTACAGAAATCGCAATTGAAAAGGGAATACTCTAGTATTTGAAATACTTCACCATAATACCAACTCAAACATTGCTCGCATATTAAAAGTATACTAAATGTATTCCAGTCATCTCTATCCCTCAACCTACTTTCGGAGTAATTCAATAGTGCTTCAGAAATTGGGTAATTATAGGGTATAGCAATAAAGGTTGGCCCATTGGTCTGCGAAATCTTTCTTCGGCCGACTAGTTTACCTGCCAGAGGCAGGTTTATTTCTCAGTATCGAAGAAACAAAATAAACCTGTCAGGTGCAGGCTGGTTTGGTTTTCCATTGGGCTCAAAAACGTAGATATTTTACCAATGGTTTTGATGTTGACTTTCCGGAGTACCCTCACTAGTATTCGGAATACTTCACCATAATACAAACTTGAACCCGTCAGGAAAAGACCCTTTGCACCCTTAGACTTCTTAAAGTAAAGTTTAAAATCATACCTGTAATCATACTCAGGTATGATTCATTTTTTTTGGGTTTATCTGAACTTTGAACAAGAATGAAAAGCAAAAAAATGAACGGCAAAGTTCAAATAAAGATCAAAGGTCATCTTGATCGACACTGGGAAGAGTTTTTTCAGGGGTTGCATATTTCTTATGAGGAAGACATCACCCTGTTAACAGGCGATCTAATCGATGATTCTCAATTGCATGGCGTCTTAAATACCATCAGAGATTTAAACTTGAAACTAATATCCGTTAATCGCTCGGGACCAGCGAAAGAGAACCTTTTAATCTGATGTAACCCTTTGCCGTATAATTAATTATAAAAATAACTTCTCGACACAAATCATTAAAAATTATGAAATTAATATTCTTTTTATCATCGATTTTTCTGCTTTCAAGCAGCATATTTTATGCCCAATCCGGAGGCACCGATAAACTTAGGGGTTTTGGTGGTCCTTCCTTTGTAAATACCGTTCTGGCCGGTGAATGGACGATGGAAATCGGGGGGCTTGGAGGAGCCTTTGTGAGCAAGAGACTTTACCTCGGAGGAGGAGGCTTTGGGCTGACTCAGAAGATAGACAACTATGAATATGATATGAGATATGGAGGGTTGATGTTGGGTTATTTATGGCAAGGAGGAGAAAGAACAGGTTTGAACTTTTACGTGTTTAGCGCATATGGCAGCCTCGAAGAAAAAGGCGAATTACTTGAAAATAACAGTGATGGTTATTGGGCAATTAGACCGGCAGCAGAAATTGATTTTCTACTGACAGATTGGTTGCGTCTAGGCATAGGAGGTGGTTATCGTTGGACTGCGGGGGCAAATATTTCCACGCTTCAAGATAGCGATATATCTGCTTCATTCGGCAGTGTCACGCTGCGTTTTGGTAATTGGGGGAAATGACGTTTTACAAAAAATTTGAATAAATATTTTATGAAAGATCTCCTATTCAAAACCTATGTGGCCTATCAGATCCAATTCCAAAATTGGCTCGATAGGTCCAATTCGACGGGTTGTTGTCGCAGATCTCTTAAAAATGAAATGATATGAAATACGATACCATCATCATCGGAGGCGGCTTAGCAGGATTAACTGCCGGAGCTACCCTCTCAAAATTTGGAAAGAAAGTCCTTTTATTAGAACAGCACTATAAACCCGGAGGTTGTGCAACTACTTTTAAGCGAGGAGATTTTATCATTGAGGTCGGACTACATGAAATGTGTGGCTTAAGTAAAAATGGTGCCATATTGAATTTATTTGACATGCTAGAAGTTAAGCAGAACGTTGAATTTCTGCAAGTACCTGAACTGTATGCGGTGCTTGCAGATCAGGAAAAGTTTGTGTTTCCGCATGGCTATGAAGCAGCAACCAAAGCATTGATCGACAAATATCCTGAAGATGAAAAAGGTATCAAACGGTTAATGAAATTGCTGGCCGCGATACGAGAGGAAGGAGTCAAATTGCCTCGCACTCCATTGAAACGCAAACTGATGTATCCGTTTATGCCATTGTTTTATCCCAATCTCGTAGAAGCATCGCGGTATACAGTAGGGGCTTGGTTCGATAAGTATATTACTAATGAAAACGCAAAACTCGATCTGTTAGCACATATCGTTTATTGGGACGATGACCCTTACAATTTATCAATGTTTTATTATGGCTTGCCATTTTCCAGCTTTATTGGGAGCGGAGGGTACTTTATTCAAGGGGGCTCACAACAGCTCTCCACTCATTTGGCAGCATACATTGAAAAACATGGAGGTTGTGTTTTGTTGGGTAAAAAAGCAGAAAAAATTATTACCAAAAATGGCCGGGTAACAGGAGTTACCTTTCGCGATCTTTTTAATGACCACTTAGAAACCGTCACTGTTGCTTGCGATAATGCCGTGGCCAACTGTGCCATGCCCATAGTGCCGGATATGCTGGATGAACCCCATGCAACTTCACTCAGAAAACAAATTGCTGATAAAACCAATGCTTGCTCCTTACTGAATATTTATCTAGGCTTTAAATCTAATTTAGAGCCCTATGGAGTAAAACACTACTCTAATTCAATAAGGGGGGAAGATGTAAAGTCTTTGAAGGACATATACCCTAACAATACCGGCGATTGGTCAAAACGAAGCTTTGTTTTTGTAGATTACAACAAGATAGATGCTCAACTGGCACCACCACCAAAATCTGTTGGTGTCATCTGTTGTGCAGATTACTTGAAAGACTGGCAAGGATTAAGCAAGGAAGACTACAAAGCTAAAAAGGAAGAAGTAGCTAAAATCTTATTAGACCGATTAGAAAAACATTTTCCAGGTATAAGGGAAAGCCTTGAATATTACGAAGTCGCCACTCCCAAAACCATCAAACGATTTACCTCAAATACGGCTGGCTCGGTTTATGGTTTTGCTCAAACCCAAAATCAATCCGGTACTAAACGTCTCAGAAATAATTTCCTGATTCCAAACCTGTATTTCGCTTCGGCTTGGGCCTTTCCGGGAGGTGGATTTGAGGGCAGCATTATGGCGGGATTTCTAGCCGCCTTACAGATGAATCGAGACAAAATATGGTCAGAGTGTGATGACTCAAAGTTCGTTGACCAAAGAATTCTACCACTTTTGGAGTCTAAAAATATTGATAACAACACCCTGGAATTATGCTTTGAAAAACCTATCAAAATCCAGTACCAAAAAGGGCAGCATGCCATACTCAACCTCATGAAGCCGAAAGTAACCAAGATGGATTTGCCCTATCGCTGGCTTCCCATTGTTTCTTCACCGGAGGAGGATAAAATACGGTTTCACATTAAATTGAATGGCAGCAGTTTTTCAAAAAGTTGTGAGCTTATCGAGAAAGGTGATGAGGCTTTGGTATTTGGCCCAATAGGATAATTTGATTTTGTGATACCAACAAATAAAAAAATATTATGAACGGAGCAATTTTTTTCTCAGGAAAGTATGGAAGTACAGAACAATACGCTAACTGGATTAGTAAAGCCACCGGATTACCTGTATTTGACATCAAGGATCCCTCTGCCGATCCGTCCAAGTACGAGTATCTGATATTGGGAAGTTCAATTATATACTTTAGACTGACTATCCGCAAATGGGTTAAAGCAAATCTGTCCAAGCTCAATGGCAGATCAAAGATCCTCTTTTCGGTCTCCGGTGCCGGGCCAAGTGCTAAACTCAACAGATGGGTCGACAAATCCCTTCCTTCGGAATTATTGTCACAACTGGAGCATGTGGCCCTTGCCGGCAGGTTAGATCATACCAAAGTCAGTTGGTTGATTCGACTTAGTCTTTGGATTGGCTCCCTTTTTAATCCTGATCCCGAAGCGAGTAAAGATGAGCGATATGGGTTTGACTATGTAGATAAGGAAAGTATTGAACCCATATTAAAACTGGTCAGGAAATATAATCATAGTGAAGTAGCCGAATAGAAATGGCGGAATAAATAACTAATCAAACATCAAAACTCAACTAATATGACAAATATACAGCTCCCGGATACCATGAAGGCCGCTGTTTTAAATTCTTATTCCGGAGTGGATGCCTTAAGCATTGAACAACGACCGGTGCCAAAACCAGGAAGGAACGAAGTTTTGATCAAAGTGGCCTTCTCACCAATAAATCCTTCAGATTTGGCAACTCTAGTGGGCTATTATGGTTTGAAAAATCCAACGCCCCTTGTTCCCGGAGGAGAAGCTTCCGGAGAAGTTGTTGCTGCTGGACCCGGAGTTATGGCTAGCTATTTCCTTGGCAAGCGTGTGGTCTGCGGTGGTTGGGGAATAGGCGGGGGTATTTGGTCGGAATACGTGGTTAAAAGTGTTAAAGGAGGAGTATTGTCTTTGAGTAAGTCATTGAGTTTTGAACAAGGAGCCATGTCCTTAATAAATCCACTTACCGCCAGTGCCTTTATAGACATTTCGAAAAATGGAGGCCATAAGGCTATTTTACTAACTGCTGCCGCAAGTTCATTGGGCAAAATGGTAAACCGACTGGGGCGAAGCGAAGAAATTCAAATAGTAAATGTTGTGCGCAGGGAAGCACAAGTGGCTCTTCTAAAGGCGCAAGGTGCTGAAATAGTACTAAATAGTAATGATTCCGAATTTGAACAACAATTGTCTGAGGTATGTCATCAAACGAATACTCACTTAGCATTTGATGCCGTAGCAGGTCCATTGACCAATCAGATATTGAAAGCTATGCCACCAAGCAGCAAGGTTATTCTGTTTAGCGCACTATCTCGTCAAGCTGTTCAAGCGAGTCCTGACGTTTTGATATTTGAAAATAAGAGTATTGACAGTTTCTGGTTAGGTCCATGGATGAGCGAACTTGGTTTAGTAAAAATGATGCGGTTATGGAAACGTGCACAGAAACAAATTCCAAGTCATCTCAAAAGTGAAATCAGGAAAATCTATCCTATACAAGAAGTGAAAGAAGCCATTCGTGATTATTCCAGTCAAATGACAGGGGGAAAAATTTTATTAAGAATGTCTCAATAAAAATAGATCAGAAATTGTGACTTAACTGCCACCAACAGTGCCCATAGCAAATAGAGCTATAAGTACTAAACTTAAAGGGTTGGGACAGTTAATCCTAGTTTGTAATTAATTCAAATCATTGTTAAAATATAAATGAATTATGAAAAATCAAGAAGCCTATCAACAGGCAAAAAAAAGGATCCAATTGAAATTAGGTTTTAAAATTCACTTTGCAGTTTATGTTGGTGTCCTCTTATTGCTCCTTATTATCAATTTATCTACATCAAATGATTATCTATGGGTCAAGTGGCCAGCTTTTGGCTGGGGTATTGGAATTTTCTTTCACGCTTTGAATGCTTATGTATTTCCAAGCAACACCACAATTACCGACGAGATGATTAGAAGGGAAATGGAAAATACGGATATCTTATAGAATAAATAGTTTGGGCTCTTCAGGTCGCAACGATTTACATTTTCATCATTTGCCGGCAATTGGTTTTTATAAATATCTATTCTCATGTCGTACAAAACGGAATGAATATGAAAAAATAAGGATATCTGGTTTTATGATGGTGGCTGTTTTTAAACCTATTCTGATTTCTATGTAGAAAGCAAACCGGGGAGAAAATTTTTATCGGATGAATGGAAAGATAAATTGATATAAAAATGCAGAAATCATCCAAAGATATCATAAATAGATACGGTGATTGGGACGATGTTTTTTCAGTTGCAAAGCCGATGAAATTCATCGCGTTCAACACAGGCCGAATTACCGGTAAAGTAAAAACATATTCTAATCCAAAATCCTTTCCAGACCATATTGATATTGATGTTGATTTGGATTGCGATATGATGGCGTTCAGTTTCAAACATCCTGAAAAGGGAGATATTCTGATAGATTGTGGTTTTGGTAGATCTTTTACAGAAAAGCCACCATATGGGAATTTATCGATTATAATGAAGATTTTTCAGAAATTGAACAGTATTAGATATACTCAACAAGCTGGTCAGGATTTTGAAAACCATATGAAAAGATTACATCTTAATCCAACTCATGTATTCCTGACACATTTTCATCCCGACCATACTTCAGGATTGCCTTCTTTGAATTCTAATTGCTCCGTATATCTTGGAAAAAAAGAATACAGCTTCTATTATCGTTTGGTTGCAGGTAGACATTTGAAAGGAAAGAAAGTTATTCTTTTGGATTTTGACACACACGGATTCCCTCTTAGGCCATTTGAAAAAGTCTTGGATATTTTTAGCGATGGAAGTTTTTTTGCGGTCTCAACTTCTGGACATACAATCGACCATATTGCTTACCTGATAAATTCACAGCCGTCTCCCCAGTTTATAGTTGGTGATGCTGAACTTAACCGTTGGGCTGTGGAAAATGGTATTAAAGTGAATACTGATTACGGAATACAAGGTAAGAAATACGTTTCTAAATCATCAGGAATGATACAAAAATTCTTAAAATTATATCCAAATATTGAAATGCAATATTCTCATGATAAGCAAATATGAAATCAGTTGAGCAACTGCGTAAATTTGGCATTAGTATACCAATATGGCATTATGATAATTCTCGATCCTTGCCCTAGATCTGGAGTAAAACAAGTCTGGATTTATCGATATCGTAGAGGATAGGTGCAAGTAAGAATTAACCAAAGGTTTCTACATTCAATCTGACTTTATCGAAACCACTGGATTTACGAGTGCCGCTCTGATGGTATGTATTACTACTGTCACCCAGGCGAGTAGTAATGTTAGGGCAGCCGCCAGAGCAAAAAACCACCATTGCAGATCAATCCGGAAGGCATAGTTATTTAACCAGGTCTTTGCCAGCCAGTAGCTTATTGGAGTTGCAATCAAAATCCCCATAAAGATCAGATTGAAAAATTCACGGTTGAGCAAACTGACAAGACTCCAAACACTGGCACCCAGTACTTTTCGAATACCCACTTCCTTTGATCTTCTCTCCACAGTAAACATCGTCAACCCTAAAAGCCCTAAACAAGAAATCAGGATGGCTAATACGCTAAAGTATTTCGATAATATTGCAACCCTTTTTTCCGCATTGTAATGTTGCTGAAAGTCATCGTCGAGAAAAGTAAAATCCAGCGGATAGCCAGAATGAAATTTTCCGTAAGTTTCAGCAAGGGCGGGGATGGTAGTTTTTGCCATCCCTGATTGTACCTTGACCACAATGTTGGATCCACCCGGTACAAAGCGAAAAAAAAGTGGTTCCACCGCATGATGTAATGACTTGAGGTGAAAATCCTTTACGACTCCTATGATCTGACGATCATTGTTGCCATACTTGATTTGTCGGCCCACAGGATCAACCATGCCCATCATTTTCGCAGCTGCTTCATTAATCATGATCTTGGAATAATCATCTAGATGCGTTAAGGAAAATGATCGCCCGGCTACTATTTTCATACCCAAAGTCTCTACAAAATCATAGCTGACTTCAGGAGAGGGATAAGGAACTTGTTCTTCGGGGGATTTGCCCTCCCAGGAAAAATTGACGGCGCCAAAGGCCGCTTCAACAAAATCTCCATCGACGCTGGAAGCATTTACTACACCAGGTAGCGCTTTCAAGGCCGCTATAAAAACCTCAGAACTGTCTTTGCTGATTTTTCCTTTACGAACAAAGGTGATTATATTTTCCTGTTCATATCCCAGATGCCTATTCTGTATAAACTCGACCTGACGACTAATAATAAGGACACCGATTATAAACAAAACAGACAGGGTAAATTGAAAAACGACCAGACCTTTGCGTATCCATGGCTCACCTCCAGAAGTCAAGTGTCTCCCTTTAATTCCAGTTACGATATTAAGGCCTGACAAATACAAAGCCGGATAACTTCCGGCAATGAGTCCAGCGACTGCTATAATACCCAGGAAAATCAATATTTCTTCCGGTTTCAATAAGAGTGAGAGGGCTTTTCCGGTAATCATATTGAAGCGGGGGAGCAATACGATCACCCAAACAATTGCTGCGATTGATGCAAGAACCGCAACGAGCAAGGCTTCTCCTATAAATTGAGCTGCCAATATCTTTCTCTGCGCCCCAATAGTTTTTTTTATTCCGATCTCTTTCATCCTCCTCGAAGCCCGTGCTGTAGATAAATTCATAAAATTGATGCAGGCGATCAGTAAGATGAATAAACCAATAAAGGAAAATAACCGAACATAAGCAATACGACCACCAGACTCTATCCCATTTTCATAGTGGTTGAAGAGGTATTTTCTTGAGAATTGTTGGACAAATAGTTGGGACTTTAACCAAGACAGATCATGCCGGCCGTCAATAAAATCAGCTATTTTTAAGTTAAACTGCGCTATATCTGTTCCTTTTTGCAGGCGTAAAAGGGTTTCCGCATGGCTATTGTACCATTCTTTGGATTCTTCATTATAATCCAGCAAGACTTGGATGGGAAAAAGGAAATCAAACTGGGTGGTGGAATTGGCCGGAAGATCTCGAAAAATACCGGATACTTGATAAACGCCTTCAAATCTGGGGCTCCTCCATTCAATAGTTTTCCCAACCACATGGTCAGTGTTCCGGAAAATTTTCTGAGCTAAAGTTTCGGAGAGCACTATACTATTTTTATTTACCAATACTTCCTTGCTATTTCCATGCAGGAGAGGAAACGAAAGCACCTCAAAATAATTTACACCTGCGAAAATTCCTTCTGCAAGGATTTGGTGCTCTTCATATGCGATAAGGCCTTCGGCTCGTTTATCTGGCTGACTTATTACCATTGCTGATTCGACTTCGGGTAGCTCCTCGAGCAAGGTTTTCGCCAAAGGTATGGGGGTGAAGGCGACGGTCATGGTCTGATCCGGGAATTGTAGATTGTGCATCACTTGATAAAGCTGTTCATCCTCATAGTGCAATTTATCTATTTGGAATTCGTCATTTACCCATAAATAAATGAGTAGTATGCATGCCAATCCGGTAGACAAACCGATCAGATTGATCAAGAATGTACTCTTATTGCGCATAAAACCACGCCAGGTGATAAGAAAATTATGTCGAAATATTTCAAGTCGCATAAATGGGCCTATTTTAAATGACCGAATTATTCCCGGTCTTAATAGTAGTAGGACATCCCAAAAAAAATGCTGGTCTGCCCTTTTCTTTCCATGTTTCCTAACCCGATCGTGATACAATTCCTGGAGATCTCCTTCGATGAAGCGGTGCAACTCCGGGCTGCAAAACCACTTGAAAAAGCGGATCAAAAATTTGGGTGGTTTTGGATTGTTCATGTAGGTTTATCGAATTTCCAGTTGAATATTCGGCATAACATCCCAAAAACGGTTTCGGATCGTTTTCTTGTACTCGAGTGCTGCTTGACCATAGGCTGTTAACCGATAGTACTTTTTGGGCCTCCCAGCCCGTTCTTGAGTCTTCTCACCTACTTTGGATTTTACATAACCTTTCTTCTCCAATCTAACTAATGCAGATTGCAAGGCTCCAACACTTACTTTTCGATCCGCTCTTGTTTCTATTTCCTCTTTAATGGAAACCCCATATCCCTTTCCATATAAGATACCGACTGCAAGTAAGACCATTTCTTCAAATTCACCCAGATTATGTTTTTTCATACTGCCAGTAATTTATTTCCTATTTGTAGTACTATTCAAATATATTGTATTTATTTATAAATTCCTAATTGTAGTAAAAAATATGCCGATACCACATATCTTCCCGAAAAGGTATACATATTCCTTACCTGGTATGGTGCTCTTCATGATGGAGGTTTTTTCGTAGTCCCAGCTCCGCTACCAACCCCAAGACCTTAATCCTTACCGGAGCAATAATCGAGCAACCGCAAATTTTTATTGTTGGCGACGTTAGATACGATTTGCACCATGGAATTTCCTAAAAACTGCTGGTGTTGATTAATTTCGGGGGAGGACTGGAAATCAGAGATTTCGTTAAGCTGTATCCATAAAACAAATGACATTAAATGAACCAATTGAAATCAAACTTGAGCCTTTGACAATGAAGGATAAAAAGGGAGTATTCACCCTTTTCAACAATGAGAAAGTGCTTCAATCCTATTTGGAAAAGCCGATTGTAAATGAAGAGCAAACCACTGATTTTATCAAAAGAATAACTACCAATGGTAGTTGGGCTTGGAAAATAGTCACTCCAGAGTGTATAAATAGTCTTACCGGTATCTGTTCTCTCCACAACCATGACGAAATAAACAAAACCATTGAAATCGGAGGTACGCTACTTCCGGAGTTTTGGGGAAAGGGCATTATGTTGAAAGCCTTCCAAACATTAATTGAAAAGGCACGCAATGAATTTAAGATCAAAAAAGTAATCGGAAAAACATTACCAAACAACCAAAAAGCGATAAGGCTGGTAGAAAAGCTAGGCTTTGAAGTATTATTGGCAAATCAGCAAGAAACAGTCCTTGTAAAAGAATTGGAATGATGATAGATCAATTATGACAAAGCATTACCAACTTACTTCAACCCGGCGCGCAAAGCCTTGAATCTGTTGGAATTCTATTTTTTATCTCACAACTTTGGATCTTGCAATCGGAAATCGCGGAAAAATCCAATATATCATTCAAGTTATACAAATAACCTGCCTTGGCAATATCCCGATGATGTTAATCATTGTTTTTAAAGATAATGGGTCATAATATATTATCAATGTCGCCATTGGCAGTAGGTAAAAAAGAGAACGTCATGAAAAAGTTTTCACATTGTATTGTTACATTTATCATATTGCTCATCTCGGCAACCTGTCTAATTATCCCAGATTCGAAAGCCCAAACTGAAGTTGATTTATCTGGTCCGACTATACGAGCAGCTAAAGGAGATACTTTATGGATATTGCTAAATCATGTAAAACATAACAAACGTCAACAATTCGAAAAATTTATTCATGAGACCTTTTGGCCGAAAGCAACTAAATTAAAGTCTAATGACCTGTTGGCTTTTAAACAAACTCGTGTTTTACATCCTATTGAGATGAATAAGGACAGTACCTACACATATGTATTTCTTATGGATCCAGTAGTCCCTAAAACTAGTTATTCTATATTGTATTTGCTTAGTAAAATGTATACTGAAGAGAAGGCAAAAGAGTATTATGAATTGTATATCGAAACGTTAAATGTTCCTCAGGAACGATATGCTTTTATCCAGTCCCAATATTAATCAAAAGCTTTGATCAGGAAAAATCCTGAGCAAAGCACACTTTCGCGTGAATATCCTTGAGCTGATTAATCTCTTGGATTTGATATTGGTTATTTATTTTACAAATAACGACGATATCCTTAAATAGGTAGGCAAACCGATTAATTGGGCATTCAGATGTATTCTTTAATCAAGGAAAACAAATAAATAGCGAATAGAATTCAGATAAGCCAAAGCAACCAGTTATGCGGTGAATTAAAATTAGACTGAGTCGAAATAAGCATAAATTGTTGATATGCAATGTAGACACAAAGAAATCTGCAAGCCGTTCTATTCCACCAAAAATTAATTGAAAGAATCACATCCTGATAAAAAGGGTGTGAAAAAGTCCAACTCAAAACATGGACCTTCCCATGCCGGTGGCAATATTTACTTTTGGAGAGAACTTAGGTTCAGAGATTGCTTTAAGTGTGAACTTTAGAGGCAGAAAAAGGTTTCAGATGATAAATTTCCATATAGCTTGTACTGTGAAATGATTAACTTGATCATTGAAAACTTGGGCTCATCAGCCAAAAAACTAAAGTAGTTTTTTGGTAAGAAAAATAGAAATCAGGATATCTTTAAGTTTGTATCACATACAACACATTCATTATAAATAGTATCTATAAAAATGAAATCCAAATTTAACAATCCTAAGGTCCTAATTTGTTGTTTGACAATCTCGTTTATTATATTTTCTTGCCTAAATAATGCCTTCTCTCAAGACAATAACCAAGGAATTAGAGGTGATTCTAACGCTGTGGAATACTTGGAATTAATGGTCAATACAATGGGTGGAAAAAAAATATGGTCACAACTTAAAAGTGTACATTTTGTGCACAGATGGCACTTTTGGGATAGGGACTCATATCTCGAAAATGAAATTTTAGATTTAACTGGCCCGCGATCTTGGGTAACCATGAAAAATGAAATATACTCTAGGATAAGAGCTTATAGTCCAGAGCACAAATATTGGAATATAATTAATGGAGAGTTTAGTTATACTAGTGAAGAAGCATTTAATAATGCGATGGAAAGAGCTCCCTACAATATATATCGAATTGCCAGAGCAGTGGCAATTGGTGATTCTTATTATGAAGTAAAACTTGGTGAAGAGGAGTTTTCCAAAGCTAGGAAAATTGAATTTTACGGACCTGATAATCAATTTCATGGTTACATCGTACTCAATTTTAAATATGAACCACTTGTTTGGGCAACTACGCAATATAAATATACATTCGGTCCCATGAAAAGATTCGGAAATCTTCGAGTTCCGAACTGGGCAGTAACAGGAAATGGGGCAGTAACCTATGAAATGATTTCTTTAATCGGGGATAATCAGGTGCCCGATCCCAAATTATTTATTCCTCTGGCTGAATACATAAAGGATTAATTAACTGATAACGGCTGTTACAAAAATAAGAATTCAATCGCCCTCAAACGAGAATGTATACACAGAATATTTAACCTGCTGGATAAGATGTAAGAATGAGGAAGTAGTAATAAAGACCTAAAGTACAAATAAAAAATAAATGGGTCAATATATTATTCTAGATTGCTTCCTATCTTATTAACTGAGATTTCGATTTAGTTGTAAATTCCTCACGTGCAAAATCATTTAATGAATTTATGTTTGGCCTTAAATTCAGGGAATTATTTATAAGCAATATGAAATTTGTAAAATGAACCAGAAATCGGATGAAACAATTCGTAAGATTCTAAATGGCAGAAAGAAAGGGCTAATTGTAATTTATACATTAGTCGGGTTTTCCATACTGTCAATAATAATTACTTTTCTGTCGAACTCTAATGGGTTAATGAACTTTGTACCTAAAAGGCTTTTTAGGCTCATTATTGAAATTGAGCTTTTTTACGCATTAATGAATGGAAAGTCGTGGGCAAAATCAATATTAAATATTGAAGTGATTTGAAAACAAATTGTTAATTGATTTGCATGCTATAGATTCTCAATACGTCAGCTTTTTCTCGATCCATCCGCGAGCGCCAAAGCTACTCAGCGGAGGCGCTAGCTGTGGCTATGAATCTCAAAAAGTGCTTCGTCTTGAAAATCAAGCGCATACAACTCATTTTAACATCTGTTTTTAAATCACTTCATTGTTCTGGTGATTGGTGTTTTTGTAAGCATCCTATCGATTTTGAGTCTGTTCGGTAATACCTATTTGTGGATTATATTTCTTATTGTATTAATGCTTTATTCAATTGCATTATTTATTTTCAATTCTGATGATGATTTTGATGCCTATTTTGTTGATCAGAAATTGAAAAACTGAAGCTCGCCACAGAATCCTCACCCCGGTTTGAAGTAGGATGGTTTTTGGCCATACGCAAAAAGACATCCTCCGGCAACAAAAAATGCCTACAAAATGCCGGAAACCCAACAGAACTTACCAATAACTGCGCTGGAAAGAAACCAATAAATCGAACGAATTTTGTCTTAAAAGTTTTATTTTGGAACGAAATTAAATCCATATAAAATGAAATCTCTCTTATACTCCATTTTACTCCTTTTGTTTGCTTTCCCTTCAGCCCTGGCACAGAATGATAAAGAAGAGCCGCTAACTCTGCAAAGTGATAAAATATATTCGGCCCTAAAATTGCGTAGCATCGGACCGGCCTTTTGCTCAGGTAGAATTGCAGACATAGCCATCCATCCAAATGATGACAACATATGGTATGTCGCTGTAGGCTCGGGTGGTGTTTGGAAGACGCTGAATGCCGGGGTAACCTGGAAGCCTATCTTTGACGATCAGCCTTCTTACTCAACGGGTTGCATCACTATTGACCCCAGTAATCCACACACCATTTGGGTTGGTGCAGGCGAGAATGTCGGAGGAAGACATGTAGGATTTGGTGATGGGATTTATGTGTCTAAAGATGGGGGGGATAGCTGGAAAAATATGGGCTTAAAAAGTTCCGAACATATATCCAAAATCATCGTGCATCCGGACAACTCTGATATTGTATGGGTTGCGGCACAGGGGCCACTGTGGAGCAAAGGAGGAGAGCGAGGCCTCTTCAAGACTACTGACGGGGGTAAGAATTGGAATAAAGTCTTAGGTGACAATGAGTGGACTGGGGTTACCGACATAGTCATGGATCCCAGAAATCCTCTACATTTGTATGCAGCTACATGGCAGCGACACCGGACTGTTGCCGCACTGATGGGTGGTGGACCAAATTCAGGTTTGCATAGGAGCAGGGATGGGGGAGAGACCTGGGAAAAGTTGAGTAAGGGGTTACCCAAATCCAATATGGGGAAAATAGGTCTGGCCATTTCTCTTCAGCAACCGGATATCCTTTATGCCGCAATCGAATTGGATCGAAAGACCGGCGGAGTTTTTAAATCGACAGACAGAGGTACCAGTTGGAAAAAGATGTCCGATGCGGTTTCAGGAGCCACAGGTCCTCATTATTATCAGGAATTATATGCCTCCCCTCATGCCTTTGACCGCCTCTATCTGATGGATGTGAGAATTCAGGTCTCTGATGATGGTGGTGCAAACTTCAGAAGATTAAAAGAGAGTAAAAAACACTCTGATAACCATGCTATTGCCTTCAGAGCGGATGATCCGGATTATCTCTTGGTAGGCACCGATGCCGGCATCTATGAAAGTTTTGATCTGGCCGGAAATTGGAGATTTTTGGCGAATCTCCCGCTTACACAGTATTACAAAGTGGCGGTTGACGACAGTGAGCCTTTCTACAAAGTATATGGAGGTACTCAAGACAATGGTTCTCACGGCGGTCCCTCTCAAACCGATGCCCGACAGGGCATTGTCAATGCACATTGGTGGAAGACATTAGGTGCCGATGGTCATCAGTCTGCCATAGAACCGGGAAATCCCCATATTACTTATGCCGAAACCCAACAGGGTGGTCTGCATCGGATAGATCAAATCACCGGAGAACAGGTCAATATCCAACCTCAGGCTGGTCCCGGTGAACCATATGAAAGATTTAACTGGGACGCCCCGATATTGGTGAGTCATCACGATCCTGCCAGATTGTATTTTGCTTCCCAAAGGGTATGGCGGTCCGACAACAGGGGAGATGAATGGAAAGCGATTTCCAAAGATCTAACTTTAAATCAAGAGCGAATCACGCTCCCGATTATGGGCGGTCTTCAAAGTTGGGATAATCCCTGGGATGTCGGTGCCATGTCGAATTATAATACCATCACCTCCCTGGCCGAGTCACCCTTGAATGAGAAGGTGTTATACGCTGGAACGGACGATGGGATCATTCAAGCCACTAAGGACGGTGGTGATTCTTGGACAGAAATCAAAGTCGATAAACTTCCAGGTGTACCGACTACCGCGTTTGTCAACGATATAAAAGCAGATCTACATCATGAAAGCACAGTGTATGTAGCCTTGGACAATCATAAGTATGGGGATTTCACTCCTTATTTGTACAAGAGTACTAACTATGGTAAAAGCTGGGAATCCATAAGTTCCAATATTCCGGACCGTCATCTGATGTGGCGCCTGGTTCAAGACCATGTCGATCCGCAGCTATTATTTGCTGCTACCGAGTTTGGAATTTATTTTTCTAAAAATGGAGGAGGACATTGGACCAAATTAAAGGGTGCACCGACTATCTCTTTCAGAGACCTGGTTATTCAAAAACGAGAAAATGACCTGGTCGGTGCTTCGTTTGGCAGAGGATTTTTCGTACTTGATAATTATACGCCGTTAAGAACGCTCAGTGAAGAGATGCTTGCCGAAAAGGCTGCGATCTTGCCCATTAAGACTGCGAAACGATTCAATAAAAAAGATCTCGCCGGTTCTCAAGGTGCCGGGTATTATGCTGCAGAGAATCCTCCTTACGGAGCAACCATCACTTATTTCTTGAAGGATAAAATTGCCACGACCGCTAGTAACCGTAAAAAGAAAGAAAAAGAATTGGCTAAGGCTGGAGAGGATATTCCCTTTCCGGGATGGGATGCATTGACAGCAGAGAAGTACGAACCGAAGACCTCATTTTATGTGATCATTAAAGACCGATCCGGCAATTTGATCCGTAAGATAGAGGCCAAAAACAATCAAGGATTAAATAGTATAACTTGGAATCTCAGGCAGGCTTCGAAAAATGTGATCGATGTGGGAGAAAACCAAAGTAGTGGAAGCGGCCCTGAAGTACTTCCGGGAAGTTATACAGCCACATTAGCTAAAGAAGAGAACGGAATTGTGACTGAATTGACACAACCGGAACGATTTAAGGTAGAATATTTAAGAGATGCCGCGCTGCCGCGAAAATCTGAAGCAGAGGTGTTGGCATTTAGGAATGCGCTTAACCAAACCAGTCAAGCGATCTCCGCTGCCGGAATAAGACTTAATAATTTGAAGGACCGATCCAAAGCTTTAAGCACGGCATTGGAGCGTGCGGACAAAGATTCTCCTGCCCTTAAGAATAATCTGAATGAGCTCGATAGAGTCCTATTGGATCTGGAGATGAAGATGAATGGTAATCCTCTTAAAAGAGAGATAGGCGAGCGCAACGATCCAACGATGAGAAATCGTCTGGGCAATGCCTACGGTGGATTATTTAATAGTTATGGGCCGACACAAACTCAGATGATGAGCCTTAGGATCGCAATGCGGGACTTTGAAGAAGTACGGGTAGAATTGGATGATATTTATCAAAATCGAATCCAGAAGATTGAAAAAGAGTTGGTAGAAATTGGGGCCCCTTGGATAGAAGGTCAGCCATTGCCTAAGTTGAAGACGGACCGGCCGTAACATCAACTATTTTGAATGATGTTTTGTGCGGTGTAGGCCATTACCTCTATATGGGTGTCCTATTCAATCTCATGGACGGAGATTATATTGGAAATTGATTCACCTATTTGGGTGGTATCATTTGGTGGTTGGTATATGAAATTCCTTGCGTCAGTATATTATCGGTGTTATACCAATCATCTTGAAGAAGTACATGCCAACGCCGAAATTCAAGGAAAAGCAAGTTGTATCCATGTAGTTACACTCTCTACTAAATTTGAAAAAGCAGCATTTTGCGTAAACAATGAAGGGTTTTAGAAGTTTGAAATTTATATATGGCTCGAATGTGTGAATGCCATTCTGTTATCCTCATCAAAGCATGGGTCATATGTACCTGTTGTCGCTGGCCAATTTGGGCTAATGCGTAATAGACAACAATTTATAAACTAACAAACCAAAAATTATCATGACAAATCAAATTAAAACATTACACCTTGGTGCGGTAATAAAGGATCACTCACAGGATATGGCCGGTAAAGTGGTTGCAATCACTGGAACTACCAGCGGTACTGGCTTTGTTTGTGCACGGGAAGTGGCTAAAAAAGGAGCAACAGTCCTTCTGCTCAATCGAAAAAGTGATAGGTCCGATCGTGCCCATCAACAACTACTAGATTCTGTTCCCGGCGGAAAATTTGATGCGATTGACTGTGATTTGCAAAACTTTGCCAGTGTACATCAGGCAGTGGAAACGATTAAAACAAAGTATGACGTGATCGACGTATTGGTAAACAATGCCGGCGTGATGGCTCTCAAAGATACTGCTACTGCTGACGGCTATGATGTGCAAATGCAAACCAACGTTATTTCTCATTTCCTGATTACGAAAGAACTATTTCCGCTGTTGAAAAAAAGTGAACAAGCGCGGATAGTAAACCATAGCTCTATGGCCAGATTAGGTAAGCCACTGGAAATGAAATATTTTGAGAGAAGAGGAGGAAATTTAGGAGGTGATGGCACGGATGAGGAAAATCAAAGTTTCCAGGGACCGAGGTGGGAGCGCTACCATCAGACGAAATTGGCTAACTGTGCTTTTACCTATGGTTTAAAAAAGAAGTTAAAAGAAGCTGGGATTTCCAATGTTATCCCTCTGCTTGCTCATCCGGGTCTAGCCCTTACCAATCTACAAGTCACGACAGCGAAAGATGGAGGCATGGACGCCCAAAGCGAATTCATGTCGCAGGCACAGACTGCGGAAGATGGAGCGACTGGAATTATCCGGGCCACCATGGATAAAAATGTAAAGGCCGGTAATTTCTTTGGGCCTGTAGCTGGATGGAAAGGCTTCCCGGAATTGTTAACTCCTGAAGATTATCTATACAGTGATACAACGATTCAAATCAATTGGGAAGGATGCGAAAAGGCCGTTGGAGTATTTAATTTTTGATCTATATAAAATGCGTTTGAGATCTTGGTAGTCCAACAACTGATAGGAGTTGTAATGCTTGCGGATGTATGTTTGAAACATTATTTAAGAAAGACTGGAACACAATATGGTTTGAGTCCAAATTATTTCTTCATTAATGTCTTAAGGAAAAAAAATTAGAATAAATTGAAATCTCCTTCAAAAAAGGAAAACTGCCAGGTGCTAAATGGTTGTTTAATCTACAAATGGGATCAAACATAAATATTTAGATCCATCGTATAGTATGCAACCCTTTTTCTGAGATGCAGCGTTAAGAATTTTAAAGTGATGAAAATATTATTAAAATATCATCCTTTAAGGCGATCGAGTGATGATTTGAAGTAGCAATAAAAATTTTGAGTGAACTAAAATTATGAGGGATAAGTAGATAAAATATTTATTTAAATTTGTATCACATGGACAACAACCATTTACATACAAGTTTCAGAGACTTTTACAATGCCCATTTTCATCAGGTGTATCATTTCTTAGAAAACCGAACGAACAGGGAAGATGCAAAAGACCTAACCCATGATGTATTTGTAAAGGTCCTTCAACATTTTCACAAAGTTCAAGCCGCTGAAGATAAAAAAGCCTATCTCTTTACTATCTCAAGGCATATTCTTATAGATCACTACAAAAAAACCTTGATCCAACAACAGGTTATACGCCAATTGGAAAATGACTCATCACATACACTATCGGTAGTTTCAGCGCTAGACTATACACCTGAACAGCTAAGGCAGCTGCACCAATCTATAGAAGCTTTACCTGAACAGCGAAGAAAAATTATTAAACGCAAGAAATTAGAGGGTCTATCTACGGAAGAAATTGCTGACGAACTCAAGCTTTCAAAGCGAACCGTTGAAAACCAACTCTATCGAGCTATGCTTACACTCCGTGAGCGAATGGCACAATTCCTATCGGTACTTTTCTGAAGATTTTAATAAAATATATTTTAAGGAGTGAGTAGTTTGCTAAGTACTTTAGTCTTACTCATTGTACCAAGGAAACTCATTTAATCTTTTTCATGAAAATTGATAATTCTTTATTTAGAAAATTGATAAGCGGAACCTGTACTCCGGAGGAATTGGAAAGTTTGCATAACTATTTTGCACAAGCAGATAGGAGTTCATTGGATGCGGAATTAAAAAAGGAATGGGAGAAGTTTAGTGATCAATCCATTTCAGAAAATATGGCTAAAGCTGAAATTTGGAATCGACTGAAACAAAATCAATCCCTTTTGACTAGTTCTGTACCAATTCAAAAACGGCGTAGGGTGATCCGCTGGGTGGCTGCAGCTGCGGCGGTCGTGATTCTTGTTGTCAGTGGTCACTACATATTTGGACCCAAATCTATTCCAGTAAATCTGGTAGAGAAAATCAACGACAGCCAATTACCTATGTCTATTTCATTGGATGATGGTAGTATCGTATGGCTCAAGCCTCAAAGTATGTTGTCTTATAATCAAGGATTTACTGAAACTGCTCGGATAGTCTATCTGAAAGGGGAAGCCCGATTCGATGTGGTTACCGATTCGTTAAAACCTTTCATTGTCGAAACCGATAATTTGGAGACCAGGGTATTGGGAACCATGTTCAAGGTCAAGGCTGATATCAGTCAGGAGACTACTGAAATATTACTTTTTGAAGGAAGCGTAGTTGTGAGTCCGAAGGAGGGCGAAGCAGAATTACGATCACTGATTTTACGTCCGGGTGAAAAGGCCCAGTTTCAGAAATCAACTCAAAAACTTTCCAAAAACCGACTGGTAGAAAATTCGAAATCCAGCTGGAATGATGGAATCATCATATTTCAGAGAGCAGATGTTGATGAAATAGTTGCTACACTAGAAAATTGGTATGACATAAACATCTCAATACCTAACCGGGAGAGAATTACTGGAAACTTAATGCATCGTATCAATACTAAGAAAATGAGCCTAGATGAAATTATAAGTAGTATTAATCTGGTGTCCAAATATCAAATCATTAAAATAAAAGATCATGAATATGAAGTGAAACCGAAAGAATAAAATATGCCCGCTAATATTTAGCAGGCACAGAGCTTTAAACTTCTGACTTGTTACAGGCTAGGACAACTGCTTTAGTTTGGAAGACGTAGGCAGAACTCCCGACAGCTGTAAATGAGTCAGGCATTTTCTAACATCAATAACAAAATTATGCATTTTAATTTACTCTCAAAAGTTATTGCCGTGTCAAAATTCTTTCTTTATATGGCAATCATGCAAATTGCTTTTGCCAGTCTGGTGTTTTCCAACAATGGTTTTAGTCAAAAACTATCAGAAGCTGAAATTACTTGTCATTGGAAAAACATTAGACTTCCAAATGCATTCCGGGAAATCCAATTGCAAACTGATTTGTTTTTTGCTTATACTTATGAGACGATTCAAGACATTCGCATCAGCACACCGAATCAGAGATTTAAGGTAGTTGATCTGATGAAATATATTGCCGGTGAGACGGGATTGCAATTTAAAATTTCCGACGACATTATCTATGTTTTCGAAGGTGAGTATAATCCCAGGGAAAGGATCA
Organism: Saprospiraceae bacterium; assembly: GCA_965223405.1. Taxonomy (GTDB): domain Bacteria; phylum Bacteroidota; class Bacteroidia; order Chitinophagales; family Saprospiraceae; genus CBDCWO01. Next base: position 6,360,573 of record CBDCWO010000006.1, on the reverse strand, counting down.
AAGTAAAGATCCCCAATTTAGAGTCTCTTACGATTCTATTACAACAAAACGAACATCCAGTAATCTTTGAGCAAAGTTATTCGACAACTGATCGAATTATCAATGGGAAAGTGACCAATGAAGCGGGGGAGCCATTAATTGGTGCAACAGTGCTGGTCAAAAATTCAGGACAAGGTACAACAACCGATATTAATGGCTCTTTTACATTTGCTGTTCCCGATGATAGCGAAGAATTACTATTGTCGATCTCCTACATAGGATACATAACACAAGAAGTAGTTGTGGGAGAGCTTTCAGAAATCAGAGTTATTATGAGAGAGGATGTCGAAAAGCTGGATGAAGTAATTGTCATTGGTTATGGAACAGGGACAAAGGAAAAATTCAATGGAGCAATATCCAGAGTAGACAATGAAAAAATCAATATTTATTCATCCGCTACTTTTGATCAGGCCATAGCAGGAACCATTGCTGGAGTTCAAATATCAGGTAATAACAAGAATCCGGATGATAATTCAGTCATACAAATCCGAGGGTTAAGCACTTTGACCGCTGGTGCCAATCCATTAATTGTTGTGGATGGAAATCCCTTGACCGAAGGGTCATCTCTAAGTTCTATCAATACACAGGACATTGCTTCAATAGATATATTAAAAGATGCAGCTTCAGCAGCGATTTATGGTTCAAGAGCCTCGAATGGCGTAATCTTGATTACGACTAAAAAAGGTCAGGAAGGTAAATTGCAGGTAACTTATGATGCATATGTTGGATTTCAAAATCGCATAGACAATTTTGAATTGGCGGATGCCTATGGTACGGCCAGATTCGACTGGGATGCCCGGAACTTTGGTTATATTTCTGGTGGTGTTGGGAGGAGTATAAATGATGACAACAAGACCAGAGATGCCAATGGTGGCGGGAAGCGATCCAGAATCCAACCCTTTTTAAAAGATTATTTAGATGGAAAACCGGGGTTAACAAATACTAACTGGACTGATGCCGTGCTACGACGAGCGCCACAGCAAAACCATTATTTAAATTTTAGTGGAGGTAATAATGCAACAGATTACGCGATCTCATTTGGATATTTTGATGCCGATAATATTGTAGTGGATTCTGATTACAAGCGATATACGGCAAATTTCAGAATCAACACCAAAGTAAATAAACACATAAGATTTGGTATCTCTTCCAACTTAGCTTATTCTGAAGCCAATCCGGTAGGTTATCGGGGATGGTCAGACTTTAACCTGGGTGGTCAACCGGATCCCGCATTAGCCATTATTCTCATGCAACCGTATTACCCAATTCATAATGCTGATGGGTCTTTGGCTCCGGCATTGCAGATTGAAGATAATAACGCCAACTGGGATGGACCAATTTCCGGAAATGTTGTAGCCACAATGGAATTAACGGATTATACGCATGATAAATTCAGAGTATTTGGAAATACATTTTTAGAGATAGAACCAATCACCGGTCTGAAATTCAGAACATCTTTCGGTGGAGATTACAATACAGGCGTAGAACAGTTTTTTGCACCATCTACATTAGGTAACTACCGAACACCGGTAGCCAATTCCAGAACTATGGGTTTTAAAAATGATGGCAAAAGAGAAAACTTCATTACAGAAAACCTATTGACTTATGATAAGACTTATGGTGCACATACCTTAAATCTGTTAGGAGGGTTTTCCTATCAACAAGAGTTATTTAATCGAGTAAGATTGGAAAGCCAGGATTTTACAGATGATAACCTGCGTAATATTGCCGGGGCGACTAATCCAACAGCCTCAAATGTTGGTAGCAAATGGGCTTTGGTATCTACGTTTACACGACTTCAATACGATTTTGCCAATAGATATTTCTTATCCGCATCATTTAGAAGAGATGGTTCTTCCCGATTCGGAGCTAATACTAAATTTGGAAACTTCGCTTCAGTATCAGCCGGTTGGACCATTAGTAATGAAGCATTTTTTCCTCAAGATGGATTGATCAGCTTTGCGAAACTCAGATTTAGTTGGGGACAAACAGGTAACAACCAAATCGGCAATTTTGCCTCTATCGCCCTTATCGGACAAGATAACTATGTTATAGATGGAAGCCTGGAGGCGGGTTCATTTACCAGTACTTCACCGAATGCGGACTTATCCTGGGAGACCAATACGGCTACAAATTTTGGAGTGGATGTAGGATTATTTGAAAATAAACTTTTATTAGCTGCAGAATACTATGTCTCTAATACAACGGACCTATTACTCAATGTACCAGTACCTCAACAATCTGGATTCTCTCAATCTTTACAAAATATCGGTGAACTGAAGAATACCGGATTTGAGTTGGAACTGAAAGGTAACCACTTTAACTTTAGAGATGTCGATTTTGGTTTTAATGTGAATATTGCGACCACCCAGAACGAGGTCATTGCCCTGGGAGCCGGGCAAAGTCAGATAATTTCCAGTAATGGAGGGATGGGGTTCATTACTCGTATTGGAAATCCTATTGCTCAGTTTTATGCCTATGATATTTTAGATGTATATCGATCACAAGGTCAATTGGAGTCTGACCCTATAACACCTCTTCCAGGTACGGAAGTAGGAGACTATGTTGTTAAGGATGTCAATGGTGATGGTCAGATTACACCTGATGACCGGACATTTTTGGGAGATTACAATCCGGACTTTTCCTATGGATTTGGTATTAACGCAAGCTTTAAGGGATTTGATTTGAGTGTTCAATTTACAGGTATTGAGGGAAGAAAAGCGGCAGACCGAATGGTTTATTATGCAGAAAGTGGGGAAGGATTCTTTGTGCCTTCAAAATATTATGTAGACAACTATTTCACCGATAGTAATCAGGAAGGATTTTTCAGAAGACCGGATTTTTCCAGTTTTTCTTCTGCTGGCCGGTTAACCAGGTCTTCCAGCCTTACCGTACTTGATGCGGATTACTTTAGACTGAGAAGCTTACAACTGGGTTATTCATTCCCTACTTCTGTAAACCAAAGATTGGGTATCCAAGGGTTGAGGTTATATATAACTGGGAACAACATTTTCAACTTTTCCAATTTCAGAGGATATAATCCAGATGGTATTGATGCCAGATCCAATAATTCACAAACACTGACCAGAGGTTGGATTCAAACCACCAATCCATTAACCCGGTTCCTGGCTTTTGGAGCTAATGTGAAGTTTTAATTCTACCCCAAATTGAGTTATCCTTTGATTATAAATAATATAAAAATGAAAACATTTAAATATATCTTATTCATTTGTCTTGCTACTGTGATCTCCGCATGTGAAGACAAGTTAGATTTGGTTCCAATTACAAATAAAGCTGCCAATAGTTTTTATTCCAGTGAGCAGGAGATAGAGAGTGCTATCGCTGGGGTTTATGCACAATTACAAAATCCCGGACTCTATGGTCTGGACCTGATCGGCGTCGGTGAGATTCCTGGGGAAGACACTTTTGAAGAAATTGCGGCGAACGATGGTGGCCGGTTTGGACAATTGGATGATTTCTCGACAAATGCAGGAAATGATCTGGTTGGTGACATTTGGAGGGAATCGTATGAATGTATCCAAAGAGTAAATGTGGTACTCAATCGAATCCATGAAATTGACTACGATGATGCTAATTTGAAGTCAATAAGAAGTGGTGAGATGAAATTTGTGCGCGGTTTGTTGTATTTCAATTTGGTGCGACTATACGGAGATGTACCATTGGTATTGGAAGAGACCACGAATCCTTCAGATTATTTTGGCCAGGGTCGTAATACCGCTGCACAGGTATATGCACAGATTGTAGCTGATCTTGGTGACGCCGTACAGAGTTTACCGACTGCCAAAGCATCCGGAAGACCAGCTAAAGGAGCCGCTCAGGCTATTTTAGCTGATGTCCAGATGAATCTTGGTAATTATGGAGAAGCCGCTTCAAATCTCGGTGCTGTGGTTAACTCCAGTGTATATAAGTTGATGCCTTCTACATCTGAAATTTTTGGTGCAAGCAACGAAGGGAATGAAGAAATTCTATTTGAGATACATTTTGCCAGTAGTATAGACGGAAATAGGGAAGGGGAGCGGGCCGCTTCACAATTTAGACCTTCAGGGACAACAGCCAATGCCAAAGGACATAATTTGCCTAGTGCAGAATTCGTAAGTCTCTATGAAAATGGTGATACTCGGCAAGAGGATTATATAGGAATAGATGCCGCTGCCAATCCATTTTATTTTTCCTTAAAATATGAAATATCGTCAACAGGCCCCAATGACGGTGGAAGTGATCACTATGTTGTACGGTATGCTGATGTGCTATTAAAATATGCCGAAGCCTTGAATGAATCCGGAAATACTCAAGAGGCAATACCTTATATTAATCAAATCCGAAACCGGGCCGGCCTCGATAATACAATGGCAACTTCTCAGCTCGAAGTGAGAAATGCGATCGAAATGGAAAGAAGATTTGAATTTATAGGAGAAGGTCATCGCTGGTTTGATCTGAAAAGGACAGGAAAAGCCGTAGAAACGATGAATGTGTGGTTTGCCGCCAATAGCAAGAATGTGAATATAGATGACTCTAAACTCTTCTTACCAGTTCCGCAAAGTCAGATTGACACGGATCCGGCGATTACACAAAACTCTGGGTATTAACGTATTTTGTTAGAATTGACGGGGGAAGGGATGGTAAACCCTTCCCCTTTAATAAGATCAATTATTATTACTTTAGAAGATATGAGATTGTTAATTTTTTTAATGATGATGGTGACCTCGATGTTGCCGGCTTGTAGGGAAGTTACCCCGACACAAAAACAAATTTCGGTACAAGATCAGAAAGTGCAATCTATCGAAGCACTAATTGAAAACCTTGAAGATTCCAAAAACAATGAAATAATGGTTGTCGCTCATAGGGGTGATTGGCGTAATGCTCCCGAAAACTCATTACAGGCTATCCACAATTGTATTATTATGGGGGTGGATATGGTCGAAATCGATGTACAGGAAACCAAAGATGGACACTTGGTATTGATGCATGATAAGTCCATTGACAGAACCACCACTGGTAAAGGCCTAGTGTCTGAATTGACTTTGGATAGTTTGAAAATGATGCATTTGGTTGATGGCTTGGGTGTGGCTACTCCACATAAAATACCTACACTGGAAGAGGCTTTGATGTTAACAAAAGACAAAATATTAGTCAACCTGGATAAAAGCTACTCCATTTTTGATAAGTGCTACAGATTAATGAAAAAAACTGGAACCCTTGACCAGGTTGTAATTAAAGGAGCCAAAACCAGGATGGAAGTTGAAAATGAATTTGGACAATACCTTCAGGAAGTTTATTTCATGCCAATTATTCGTCTTCCTAACCAGGAGGCCATGAATACGGTCAATGATTATCTGGAAAATCGATTGCCGGTAGCTTTTGAATTTATTGTTCAGAATGATACAGTTGGAATGATTGAATATTTCGATGACATACGTGAAATGGGTGCAGGGGTATGGGTAAATTCTTTGTGGAGACACCTCAGTGGTGGGCACGATGATGAAAAAGCCGCGCTGGACCCCTCCGTCTATGATTGGTACATTGAAAACAATGTGGATATGATACAAACTGATAGACCACAGTTGCTTCTTGATTATTTACGGAGTAAAAACCTCCATCTTTAATGAAAAAAATATGAAACCGTTTCTTCAAACAGCTTATACACTTCTATGCATATTTTGTTATACATCGCTCTTGGGACAAAAGATCAATTCACAACAAGTTATCCACAATATCATAGATCACTTGAAAAATCCTTCTGACAATTACATCCTTGTTGTCTCTCACCGGGGAGATTGGCGTTATGCTCCTGAAAACTCCGTTATGGCGGTCCAACGCTGTATCGATCTTGGTGTGGATATTGTCGAAATCGATGTGCGGCTGACCAAAGACGGACACCTGGTAGCTATGCACGACATTACGGTTGACCGTACGACGAATGGCACGGGAAAGGTTAGTGATTTAACTTTGGCTGAAATCAAACAACTGCGTCTTAAGAATGCCTGTGGAGTAAGAGGAAGTCAATTCCAGGTGCCTACTTTGGAAGAAATTATGTTAATAGCTAAGGGTAAAATTATGATCAACTTGGATAAAACGGAAGGTAAAACGGTGAGGGAAGCCTACGATGTATTGGTAAAAACAGGTACCGTGGACCATGCTATTTTCAAGGCCAATGAAAGTATGAAAAAAATGAGAGACAAATACGGGTCTTTGATGGATTCAATAATTTTCATGCCTAAACTGTGGTATAAAAATGAAAATGTTGCAAATCATATGGCCGAATATGAGCGTGATATTGATCCGATTATGTATGAAACTTTGTTTGATTCAAGAGGGGCAACTACTTTTCAATTATTGCCCCAATTAGAAAAGCAGGGGGATGCCTTTTTGGCAATTTGCCTTTGGGATGAACTTTGTGCAGGATATACCGATGAAAAAGCAATAATCGACGGTCCGGAAGCCACTTACGGATGGTTAATAAATCAAGGGGCTGATGCCATTATGACTGACCGTCCGGAAATGCTGTTAAAGTATCTCCGGGGAAAAGGACTGCATGATTGAGTGAATTTTTAGTAAGAATGAAGAATGCATTTATTCTTTTAGACGGCACTCTATCTACAAACTGTATCCTTCCAACCGCTCCAGTTGGCACGGCCATGCATTTATCTCCTACACGACATTTGGATCAATTATTGAAGATTTTATAAATAATGTTTGCATCTAATGCAAATATGTTATAGTTTCGCATTCATGATTGGAAATTTATATATTGTTCCTAAAATGATTAAAACTTGCTGTTGCTGTATTTGGTGTAGATGAGCAACAGAGAAATGTAAAAATATATGAAGTCTTCTCTGTTTAGAGAAGACTTTTTTAGTTCAACTATTTTATGAAATAATGAACCAGGTTAATAATCAAATGATGAATATGTGTTGCTGCTGTTGTTGTACCACAACAGGGAGGCCACTGCATCTGCTTGATTGAACCAGGAATAAGTAAATGTGTATATGGAGCCTCTCACCAAATTAGTTGAGAGGCTTTTTTATGTCCAAATGTAAAATTATCAGATGAAAAGTTTCAGATCGGAAATCGAAAACCCTGTAGTAGAACGGGATATCATCGAACTTGAACGTAAGATCGCACTTTTTAAATTGGGGAAAATTGATGAAGAGCGATTCAGATCACTGCGGTTAGCACGCGGAGTATACGGTCAGCGTCAACTAGGGGTGCAGATGGTACGGATTAAAATACCTTTTGGTTACTTGAATGCCAGTAAACTTAGAAGGATCTGTGATGTCTCAGAAGAATATTCAGAAGGACGATTACATATTACCACCCGTCAAGATATTCAGATACATCATGTAAGCCTGGATCGAACCCCTGAACTGTGGGCAGAGTTGGAAAAGGACCAAGTTACTATTCGGGAAGCATGTGGGAATACCATAAGGAACATTACAGCCTCAGAAACATCGGGAATTGATGTCGATGAACCTTTTGATCCAAGACCTTATGCTGAAGCCATGTTTCGGTATTTTCTCAGAAATCCAATCTGCCAGGAAATGGGACGAAAATTTAAGATTTCTTTTTCGAATACCGAAGCGGATACCGGACTGGCTTTCATTCATGATATTGGATTTATTGCCCGTACAAAAAGGATCAACGGAAAATTAAAACATGGTTTTAAAGTCTGGGTAGCCGGTGGTTTGGGATCACAATCCAAGCATGCCCATCTTTATAAAGCGTTTTTGGAAGCAGACCAGATCATTCCTGTTACCGAAGCCATTTTAAGAGTCTTTGAGCGTTATGGTGAACGCACCAATCGAATGAAAGCCAGATTAAAGTTCCTGGTAAAAGAATGGGGGTATGAAAAATTCATTCAGGAAGTAGATACCGAAATCAAGGCTTTAAATACCTCTTATCCAATTCCATATGTTCAGCAAAAGATCGATTTACCATTCCCATATGAAGGGTTGATAACAGAGGTAGAAAATAATGACGAGTTCAAACTTTGGAAAAAGAAAAACCTGATCAAACAAAAAAATGGTCTTTATGCCATTGGTATAAAGGTCCGGTTGGGAGATATTTATTTAGAACAAGCCCGGAGGTTGGCTGATTTGATAGAAAATTATGCCGGTGATGAAATAACCCTGACTATAAACCAGAATATACTTATCCGACATGTGGAAGAAAGCACATTGGCCCATTGGTATACCCACTTAAGATCAATAAGTTTATCGGATATTGGATATAATAGGTTCAATGATATTACTGCCTGTCCCGGTACAGATACCTGCAATCTGGGGATTGCTAGCAGTACAGGGCTAGCTAATGTATTGGAAACTGTGCTCAATGAAGAATACCCGGAAATAGCACAATCCCCAGATATAAATATCAAGATTTCAGGTTGTATGAATTCTTGTGGACAACATATGATTTCGACCATAGGTTTTCAGGGAATGAGCATCAAAGCCAAGGATAAGCGCGTGCTGCCTGCCACCCAGATTATCATTGGAGGTGATCGTTTGGGTGAGGGAAAAGGACGATTTGGTGATAAAATTATCAAAATTCCAAGCAAACGAGTTCCCAATGCGCTCAGACTTATATTGGATGATTACCGGCAAAAGAATAAAAAGGAATTGCCTTTTTTAACCTATTATGATCAACAGGGCAAGACTTATTTCTATCGACTTCTCAAATCACTGAGTGCAATAGACGAGGTTAAAGAGGATGAATTTTTAGACTGGGGGCATACTGCACCCTACATAAAAGCTATAGGTATTGGAGAATGTGCCGGAGTGGTCATCGATCTAATCTCCACCTTATTTTTTGAATCTGAGGAAAAAATCCAACTTGCCAAAAGAGCATTAGATTCTCAAAATATTCGTGATAGTATTTATCATAGCTATTCAGGTATGATAAATGTGGCCAAAGCGCTTTTAACTGGAGCTGAACAAAAGACCAACTCTCATGCTAGTATTATTTCCAACTTTGACGAATATTTTGTCAAATCAGGTAAAATCGTTTTGGAACAGAATTTTCATGACCTCGCTTTGGCTTTAAAACACCAATCTCCCAACCTGGAATTTGCACAACGCTATTATCAGGATGCAGTACACTTTTACAAACTGGCCAATCAGTATCGCAAACAGGAACTAAAATCGTCATGAGGAGAAAAATGGAATCACAAATTACCTTGGTCGGTGCGGGACCCGGAGATCCCGACCTTATTTCAGTAGCTGGAGTGAAAGCACTAAAAGAAGCGGATGTCGTTCTGTATGATGCATTGGTGGACAAATCCCTGCTAAAATGGGCAGTTCGAGCGCAGAAAATATTTGTTGGCAAAAGGAAAGGATATAAACGGTACTCTCAAAGCGAAATTAATCAACTCTTGGTGGTGAGCGCGATTAAATCTGGCCGGGTGGTTCGATTGAAAGGAGGAGACCCATTTGTATTTGGGAGAGGATCCGAGGAGTTGGAGTTTGCCGAAGCGTTTGGCATTACTACCCGTATTATACCGGGAATTTCTTCTTCGACATCCGCCGGATCTACTCAAGGTATCCCATTGACAAAAAGAGGGGTTGCACAGAGCTTTTGGGTACTCACCGGTACTACAAAAGAGCAGGAATTATCAAAAGATATTGAATTGGCCGCTCAGAGCAGTGCAACGCTAGTCATACTTATGGGGATGTCTAAAATACCTGAGATTTCTAAGATCTTTAAAAAACTGGGAAAGGGGAGTCTGCCTGTATGCATTGTTCAAAATGCATTTCAGCCCAGTGAGATTTGTGTTCAGGGAACTTTGGATACCATTGTTGATATTGTACTCCAGCGGGGTATTAAAAATCCAGCGGTTATCATTATCGGTGAAGTGGTCAATCACGGATCAGAATCTTTCAAGGATTTCGTAAAAGAGCAATCCATAATTCAAAATGTATCTGCATATGAGCAATGAATTGTACCCTATCTTCTTAAAGTTAAATCAACTTCAGTTGTTGATCGTAGGTGGTGGTTATGTGGCCATGGAAAAACTAACCTTTTTGTTGAAATCCAGTCCAGGGGCACAAGTGCGAGTAGTAGGCCAGGAATTCCTGCCAGAAGTGATGGCAATAATTAAAAAACATGGTATTCAGTCTAGTCAAAAAGCCTATGAACGCACAGATCTAGATGGATATAATATTGTAATCGGAGCGACTAATAATGAAAAAGTAAATCGTCAGATTTATCGGGATGCCCAGGAAATGAATATTCTAGTGAATATTGCGGATAATCCTTCCCTTTGTGATTTTTACCTGGGAGGAATTGTCACCAAAGGAGACCTTAAAGTTGCAATTTCTACAAATGGCAAATCACCTACGATGGCCAAGAGACTGCGACAGTATTTTGAGCTATCCATCCCTGACAATATTCATGAATTACTTAATAATCTGAATGGATTACGGAGTAAGCTAAAGTGTGACCTGGAAAGTAAAGTCAATCATTTAAATAAGCTTACTAATTCCATATTAGAAAATCAAACTACGTTACATGATTAATACAGATATTATTATTGTTGGCGCAGGACCGGTAGGCTTGTTTACTGTATTTGAAGCCGGATTGCTGAAATTACGGTGCCACTTAATTGACGCACTGCCAATCCCCGGAGGTCAATGTGCTGAAATATATCCTAAAAAACCAATTTACGATATCCCGGGACATCCTGAAATCCTGGCAGGTGACTTAATTAAAAAATTAATGGTTCAGATCAAGCCGTTTAAACCTGGTTTTACCTTAGGGGATCCTGCGGTAAAAATGACTAAAACCTCTCATGAAAACTTTGTGGTTACTACTCGACAGGGAGTACAGCACCAAGCACCGGTAGTAGCCATTGCGGGCGGGTTAGGTGTGTTCGTTCCCAGGAAGCCACCCATAGAAAACATCAAACGCTTTGAAGCTAAAGGTGTATCTTATTTTGTAAAAGATCCGGAACAATACAAAGGGAAAAAAGTAGTCATAAGCGGAGGAGGAGATAGTGCTTTGGACTGGGCTAATTACATGTCAGATGGACATGCCAGTGACGTGACACTCATCCACAGAAGTCAGAATTTCCGTGCTCATCCCGACTCAGTGCAGAAAGCCATGGACCAGGCAGGCTCGGGAAAACTCAACCTGCTATTGGATTCTGAGGTAACTAAGCTATATGGTAATGGAAAGTTAGATTCTATTGGCGTAAAAAACATACATGGGGATGAACTGGAGATAGAGACTGAGCACTGGCTTCCATTATTTGGTTTGTTACCCAAGTTGGGACCAATAGGTAACTGGGGGTTGGAAATGGAAAAGAATGCCATCAAGGTAAACAATACCTTGGATTATGCAACGAATATAGAGGGTGTATATGCTATCGGGGATGTAAACACGTATCCCGGTAAACTAAAGCTGATTTTATGTGGCTTTCACGAAGCGACGATCATGGTTCAGTCGGCCTTTAAACGCATTCATCCGGATAAAAAAAATGTCTTGAAATATACTACAGTAAATGGTGTTAAAGGATTTGAATAATGGAGAAGGATATTAAAATTTTTGTCAAAGATCGCCATGGTCAGGAAAAGGTGCTTGAGTTACCAACGAATATGGGGTTGAACATAATGGAAGCCTGCCAAAGTTATGATTTACCGGTAGCCGGTGTGTGTGGTGGAATGGCTATGTGTGCCTCCTGTCATTGTTACATTCTATCTGATCACGTGCCCTTGCTGAAAGGTAAAGAAGAACAAGCTATGCTCGATGAAGCTATCCATGTGCGTGAAAATAGTCGTTTAGGATGCCAAATTCTCTTGACGGAAGATCTGGATGGATTGGAGATAGAATTGGCACCGGAAGATCAGAATGATCAGGATGATGAATGGTAAGTTTAATTAAAATCATTATAGAAAGCAAATACACATTTATTAATTATTGAAGTTTGAAACAATAAGAAGAATCATGGAAAATGTTACCGTAAAAGTCGATCTGAAAAACCTGAACAAGAAATACCATGAGTTGAGTGTATATAAAAGAGTGGAAACCCTTTATAAGGATTTCGATGCTCAGGACATTATGCTCACCTCGTCTTTTGCTGCCACCTCAGCATTTTTATTAAAAGTATTTTCCGATATCAACAAAAATCAAAAAATTTACTTTATCGATACTGGTTATCACTTTAAAGAAACGCTGATTTACAAGGAGTATTTGACTCAATTATATGATTTGAATGTAATTGATATTCAGGCGGATCAGGAACAACATGAATTTACCCTTAAATCGGAACTTTGGAAGTCAGAGCCCAACCGATGCTGTAGTATAAACAAAGTAATTCCGTTGGATGGCATTAAAAATAAATACAAAATCTGGGTTTCCGGTTTGATGCAATGGCAAAGTGATTTTCGAAGCACTTTGGACATATTTGAGAAACGAAATGGAATTACCAAATTTTATCCGCTGTTAGATATTGGTTTTATCGAACGGGATGAATTCATTAAAGAACATCATTTACCCTTTCATCCTTTGAAGTCCAAAGGATATTCATCGATTGGTTGCAGGCATTGTACAGTGCCCGGTGATGATCGCTCGGGACGATGGAACAATTCACCTAAAACAGAGTGCGGATTACATCTATAATGACTATGAAAGGTTATTCCCAATATTTCAATAATTACCTGGACCGAAAAAAGGCATCTGGAGAATACAGGTATTTTCTGGATGTAGATAAGCGCGTTCAAGATTTTCCCTACTTTGATTATATTGATGCTCACCATCAGAAGCATCAGGCTGTTAATTGGTGCAGTAACGATTATCTCGCAATGAGTACTCACCCGGATATTATTTCCATTATGAACAAACATGTGGTGCGTTCTGGAGTAGGTAGTGGAGGTACGCGCAATATATCCGGAACTACAGCACATCATAGTCAACTGGAAAATTCCATAGCTATGCTGCATGGCAAAGAGCAGGCCGTATTATTTAATGGTGCTTACTTAGCCAATTATTCTTCACTTGCCGCCTTGGGAAAACTTATTCCCGGAATTATTTTCTATTCGGATAGAGAAAACCATGCCTCTATTATCCAAGGAATAAAAAGTGCATCTTCAGAAAAAAGGATTTGGCGGCACAACGATCCTGATCATCTGGAAAGCTTATTAAAAAAAGATGGTAAGGACCAAGCCAAAGTAATCGTTTTTGAATCCGTATACTCTATGTCAGGGACAATAGCTCCATTATCCGGCATCATCCGATTGGCCAAAAAGTACAACGCCCTCACTTATATCGATGAAGTGCATGCTGTAGGCCTCTATGGTAAGCAATCAGGAGGAATTCTGGATCAACTCCAACTCTCTTCTGAAATTGATATTATTAACGGCACCTTGGCGAAAGCATTTGGGGTGATTGGAGGATACATCACAGCACAGCGAGAAATTGCAGATGCTATTCGCCTTAGTGCCTCTGGCTTCATTTTTACCACATCACTTCCTCCCGCTATATGCGCAGCTGCCAATCACAGCATCGAATATGTTACGCGAAATCCGGAGATCAACGTACTTCGCAATACTCGTTTGGAACAACTAAGATCTGAATTAGGTAAACACCATATCAGATTTCGGGGTAAAAGGAGTCATATCACCATAATCCGGATCGGGGACGCCAAAATATGCAAAGATATTACACATACTTTGCTGCGTCAATATGGGATTTATCTCCAACCCATATTTTATCCGACCGTGCCAAAAAATGAGGCATGTTTGCGGATAACGATTACGCCAAAACATTCCCCTGACCAGATCCGCTACTTTGTTCATGCTTTAACTGAAGTGTTGCAAAATACTTTTTCCAAATCAAATTCTTGTCATGCGTACACATTTCACCATAGCCTGCAGGGGATCTAAATTGTCGTTGGCTCAGGCAGATATTTTTAAACGTCATGTTCTTCAGGAATTTCCCCGTATACACTTTAAGACCCAAATTGTCCATACCAGAGGTGACCTAAATCCTGAAGTTCCCATCAACAAACTTGAGGGCAAAGATATTTTCACCCATGAAGTGCAGTTGGCATTGAAATCCGGGAAAGCAGACTTTGCGATTCATTCTATGAAAGATGTGAGTCATCTTTCTTTCTTTGGGAATCACCACACAGCAGTTTTTGATCGTGGACTTGTGCATGACATCGCCATCTTCAATGCCGACATTGAGCATAAACTGGAGCGGGGATTACAGGTATACATCGGTACTTCTTCACCAAGGAGAGCGGTGTTAGGGGTTGAGTTCTTGAAAAATACTCTTCCTAAAAGGCATCCTGAAATGCATATCGAAAGCAAGCCTATTCGTGGAAATGTAGATACCAGACTTCGGAAACTGGATATGGGATGGTATGATGGTATTATTTTGTCATTGGAGGGCGTTAACCGATTGACAAGATATGGAGATCATACCAATGTCATTAAGCGTCTATTGAATCGAAAAAAGTTTATGGTGTTGTCTTTGTTTCACTGCCCACCTGCTGCCAATCAAGCTGCATTGATCGCAGAAACTCATGAAAAAAATACCGATGCAATAAAAATTTTAAATGCCATAAATAAACCGGATTTGGTAAAAATGACCACTAAAGAACGCCAAGTAGTCGACCGATACGGAGAGCAGGGTTGTTCACAAGATTTTGGAACCTTCTCATCAGCAGTAAGAGGGATTAATTTTACTTATGCTTTCGGACAAGACCGCCATAAGCAAGAGTTTGTGCATTGGGATCATCCCTTACCTGTAAATATTTCGCCACAAGACGTGTTCTTTTTTCAAGAGGTCTCATCCGAAACTTTTAATTATAGTTACTTGAATATTGCGGATGCAAGACTTGAACAGCCCATATACTTTATCTCTCACAAGCGTGCAAGAGGCTCCATTAATCAGGAATTGCTTACCTCCAAATCGATTTGGACTTCGGGAACCGAGACCTGGTTTGATTTGGCCAAAGCGGGTATCTGGGTTGAAGGAAGTGCCGATGGATTGGGTATCCATGGCCTTGACCGGATCTGGTTAGAAAGTTTTTTTGATCATACCTGGGAAAATGCACTTATCCTTACAAATGCCAAAAGTGCATTAACATATGATGCTTCCAAAATCACGACTTCTGCCTATGATTTGCAACCTACATTTAATACACATGTCATCGATAGACTAAGGAAATCGCGATCGATATTTTGGACCAGTTTTCAACAATATAAATATTACCAACCCTATACTGCAAAAGATGCGGTGCATATGTGTGCAGCCGGACGCACAGCTGAATTGATTAGAGGGGCAAATGTTTCACCATTCATATTTCCTACCATTAAAGCATTCAAACAATGGCAGAATACTACTTAAACCAAAGACGCCAAAGGGCGAATCCTCACATCCGTGAATTGGCTGCAGATTTGTGGTTAAATCATAAACAGTTTATTCAGCCGATGTTTATTGAGCAAAATCTGGCCAATAAAACTCCCAGCCTTGCTTTGAACAAGGTATTTATGGAGACGCAGCATTCCCTGTCGGATCAGGTAGCTTCAGACTTGGAACAGGGAATTTCCAAATTTTTATTATTTCCAATTCCTGATGGCGCGGATCAAGATCGATTCGATTTTGATTTTATTGCCAATATTGTACGCCGGCTAAAGGAGCAATTTGCACAAAAAATATGGCTTGCAGTCGACCTATGTCTGTGTGCGTATACCGATCATGGCCATTGTGGATTTCTAAACAACCAAGGTGATCAAATAGATAACTCAAAATCGGTTGCCAAACTTACAGAATATGCTTATCTACTGGCGCAGGCCGGAGTTGACAGTGTCGCCCCCAGCGATATGTTGGATGGTCGGATTCAGGCCATCAGAAATAGACTAAATCAAGAGGGATTCGACCAGGTTGCCATCATGAGCTACAGTTCAAAATTTGCTTCATCCTTGTATGGCCCATTCCGGGATATATGCAATTCCTCGCCAGACCGGAGGAGCTCACTTAAGGACCGTCGATCCTATCAAATATCTATGGTAAACACCAACGATGCTGTGGCAACCTCATTACGGGATATTCGCGAAGGAGCCGATGTGATCATGGTGAAGCCGGGCCTGCCTTATTTGGATATTATCTACCGGCTTAAGGAAGAGGTTGATGTTCCCATTGCAGTATACCAGGTAAGCGGTGAATACCAAAGTATTGAATTGATGGTACAGCACAATTATATTAGCCGACATCAAGGTCATCTGGAATTCTGGACAGCCATGGTCCGGAGTGGCGCCAATATTATTATTTCCTATGCAGCCCGAAATGCCAAAACCTGGATTGAACAAATGGAATACTGAGCGTAGGACTTGCCGGCAAAATGTCTAGAAGATCACAATATACTGAGAGCACTGGTTTATCAAGCTTTGATAGACTAATTTGAATCCGATATGAAATAGTTTTTTGTCCTTTGGGTAAAGCTTAAGTTTTCACTGTCGTATTTGAGGTAAAGGTTTATCGCAATGTAAACATATCCTACACTCAACACGGCTACGATAATCTCCTTATCAAAACCACTGCAAATATTCATTAACAAGTGAAAAAGTATCACCGCCCAAAGTCCGCCTTTGCACGAATTATAAAGTGAAGTCATAATAATGGCACCGACAAACAGACCAAAAAAGAAACCAATCGATATGAAAATTGAAAATTCAAAGCGGTAAAAGAAAAAAGGAATATGCCACAAAGCCCAGATAATCGTTAGATAGATAGTTGAAATCCAAGCATTGTACTTTTCCTGTAGATGAGGTAACAGAAATCCTCTCCAGCCTATTTCCTCGAAAATGGCGTATGCTATAAGGGGTAATACCCAAACAATAATACTATATACAGAGTCCCAATGCTCAGAGATAAATGATTGAAAATCAAACCAGCTATGCTTCACAATTCTATGACAAAGAAGTCCCACTACAAATAGGATTAAAGGAGAAGCCGCAATGATCAAGGTACGGAACGATGGAATACCGAATGAAAATATTTTACGTACTAATTTGCGCACCCCATCATTTCCATAACACAAATAGGCTGCACAAAATGCCCCTAAAGTAGGGCCTAATGATCCGAGGCTATGATAAATTTGCTGGTTATGGACACTGATTGAATCATTATTGATCAAATAATATATCCAGAATGCAATAGCCCAGGTCAGAATAAAGGCTACTAGGTTGAAGATAAGAATAGCTTTATTGGTTTTCATCGACTACGACGAATCTTATTAAACGGAAATTCTTCGGGTCGTTTATTCAGGTCGATTTGATTTAGTCAATTGCCACTCTGATATCGAAAATTCTTGGACTTACTGAGACTGAAATATTCCCCGACTTATCTTTTAACGAATTTAAGATATAACCAATAAACTACTATCTAATCAATTGGGTTTTTCTCCATGCGGACAAAATTTATAAATCATACTACCTTCAACCCGCGCTATTTGATAATAGGTTCTACAACTTGATCGAGTACAACATACTCATTCAAAACATATCATATGATGTGATTCACCTCGCTGAATCTGACTTATCTGGTATGAATACGCAAATTACGCCAATAGCCCCGGAATGTTTTACCCACTCCACCATGGTAATTGACAAACCGACGGGCTTGATTGCTTTGAGATTGATTTGAAAAGTCAATTTCTTCTCCCGTGGAAGCAATTCTTTCCCCATCCAGATATAAGTAGGTAGAATCTTGTTGATGTTGCCAAACCAGAGCATACCAGGTGTCGACTTTTGCTCTAACCTCGGAACGATCAAATAGGTATCCGTTGGATTGAATAGCAAAACGATCTTCCGCATCTAAATAAATACCCTGAAATCTATAGCTAGGCGACCACAGGATAATTGGCATTTCAAGATGTTGCAATGTATCCAGTTTAATCTCCAGGGAAATGGAAAAATCATTGGTCATAAACGGATCGATAACCGGAGTTTCAATATTACATCCGGTTTCTAAAAATACTCCCTGATAAAGACCATTGGAATAACAGGCTCCTCCTTTGAAGACTGCATTAAACAATTCCATACTATCCTGCTTACCCAATTTGTCACCTCCATGGGAAGTAAGAGGAAATTCAGCAACTAATTGGTAATTGGAAAATAAATCATCGGATTTCATTTTTTTGCATCCTCCAATCACAAAAGATAGAAGAATAAAGAAAACTAAGTTTTTCATTTTACGAGAATTTAAAGGTAATTGAATAATGGCCGGAATTCGTACTTAATCCGGTTTGTATTCAAAGGAAGTATATTCTGAATAGCAAGTTTTGCTCTTTCTGGACATCTTGTTGCTCTTTTTGGTCATATACGTAGATTGACCAGTTGAAAGCCTAAATAATCTTGATTTGAAGTTTAGTGAAATCTGGTAAATGAAAGTTTTTTACATTGAATCTACTTGTTGTGCACGGACAGTCGAATGATTTTTACCGGACAGTTTTCGGCAGCCATAACATTCTGCTCATATTCTACCATATTAAGTAGTATTTGATAGATTCCTTTTTTTTCTTTACCCCCAATCAAAGTGCATTTTCCATCTTTACGTGAAACCCTCCAGCGGTCAGGTGCAGCTTCAACACATCCATTGCAACCGATGCATTTTTCACGGTAATAGGTAATCCGAAACATTAAGCCGGGACTATTTTGTATAGCTTATCGGAAGGGCGTATGGTTTCTGGAATCGAAATTGAAAAAAGATCACCTTTAGTCACTTCGGTTACGACTTGATTATCCACTCTCATTTCAGTAATATGAGTTTTAATGACACCGGTGGTGGGACCGGTGATCAGGATTTGATCGCCACTTTTAAGATTATGGGAATCCAGTCGAAATTCACCTACCTTGATTTTTTTAAAATATTTTATGCCTTTACCGATAAATATTTTTTTCTCTGTGGCTTTCGATCCGTAGGCGTCATTCCATTCCCCCATTTTTCTTCCTAAATAGTATCCATCCCAAAAACCGCGATTATAAACTTTCGCAAGTCGGATTTCCCAATCTGCTATTTTCTCAATGGTATAGGAGCTATCCTGAATAGACTCAATTGCTTCACAATAACATTCGACCGTGGTATGCACATAATCGGCAGAACGACCGCGACCTTCAATTTTGAGAACGGATACTCCTGCCGCAATTATTTTATCTAAAAATCCAATGGTACATAGATCTTTAGCACTCATGATGTATTCATTATCTATTTCCAACTCCACACCTTCATCTTTATCGGTGACTATATATTTCCTTCTACAGTTTTGGATACAGGCACCGCGATTCGCTGATGCGTTGTGGGAATGTAAGCTCAAATAACATTTTCCGGAAATAGCCATACACAAAGCACCATGGGCAAAAATCTCAATTCGCACCAATTTTCCGGAGGGCCCGGTAATGTTCCTCCGTTCTATGTTCTTAATAATCTCGGCCACCTGGCTCAGGCTTAGCTCACGCGATAGGATCATGACATCCGCAAAGGCCGCATAAAACTCCACGGTCTCAATGTTGGTTATATTGGCCTGGGTAGATAGATGTACGGGAACATCCTTTTGTTTGCAATACGCCATGACGGCATGATCGGAAGCGATAATGGCTGTTATTCCACTTTCAGCGGCCTTATCCACTATGGATTTCATCAAACGGATGTCGTGGTCATACAGAATAGTGTTGATGGTGAGATAGGACTTGACATGATGTTCATTGCAAATCGAAGTAATTTTACCCAAATCATCAGTCGTGAAATTGATGGATGACCGGGTACGCATATTGAGTTGTTCCACGCCAAAGTACACGGAATGACATCCTGCATTGATTGCAGCCCTTAAGGATTCATACGAACCTACCGGAGCAAGAATTTCGATTCGTTTAGCACTCATGTCGTTAAATTGCAATTATGCGCAAAGATAATTCGGTTTTTCAATTTAGCAGATTTTAGAAAGTAACCGCATAATCCTTTGTTTGTTCGAAAAAAAGAATTTTAGGAGCATTAGGTGGTTATCGTATCGCTATTTAGGTTTTTAATCTATGATACCAGGCTGAAATAAAGGTGGAAATGATTCCAAGCAATGTGGTGGCGATTCCGGTACCAACAATACTTCCCATCAGTAACCGGGTTTTGGAAATTTCGGGTAAAACCTCATCTATCTGAAAGGAGTGAAAATAGTCGGGATACAGATAGATCCATACAATCGATACCAGTACGCATAAAAACCCAGATGCAACGAGCGTCAGAAAGAATCCCGTAATAAATAAGCTTTTAAAACTTGCACAATTATCAAAATAGCTTTTATTAGCTTGAATTAGACTTTTATGGATCCAGAAAAAGATAATTATCATCGAAATCGTCCCGTAAACCGGACCAAGTTCCGTACGGCCAATCATCTCTCCAATCAGGTGTTCACCTAAAACCCATACAATCAATAATATGGATAGAAAACTGGCACGTTTAATCCAAAACTTCCGATAATTTCCGGTAGAGATGATTCCCTTTGAGATCTGGTTTTGTATCCCGATGATGTCTTTAGTACCTATTTGGCTTAAAATCAGCTTACTAGCTTGATCAAAAGATATCCCCTTTTTCATTTCAGCTTCAATCAGACAGGCGGCCTCATCGATTAACTCGTTTTCTACCGGTTCGTAATAGAGACCTTTAGATAATAGATACTCTTTTAAGTAACTTAATTGCTGAGGATTCAAAGCCATCAGATTAGGTTGGATTTAGGTTCATAATATGGTTGATCATCGCATGAAAACTCAAATATTCTTTGCTCCAAATTATCGTTTTATCCTTACCCTTTTTAGTCAAAAAATAATATACCCTCTTTCTTTGTCCCTCGAATGTCTCTCTGGTACCGACAATTCCTTCTGCCTTTAATTTGTGCAAAGCCGGGTAGAGTGATCCAAATTTGATATCAATAATGCCTTGGCTGGCTTTGTGGATCCGTTGGCTTAACTGGTAACCGTACATTTCACCCTCAGATTCCAACAACTTGAGGATTATCATGGAAAGATTTCCCTTGATAAGGTTTTTTGTAAGATTCATGCGAAATTTTATATAGGTTATCTATATATAGATTATCTTTATAATCAAATATACTGATAAAATTATGATAAGATCGATATTTTGGTTTGTTTTTCTACTTTCCCTGGGAAATGTAAGTGCAGGTCACCTTCCGGACTGGAGTAAAATCGTACCTGACAACAACTTTACGGGAACCTATGAGATGACCTTTCCGGTAGGGGAGCATCAGATTAGAGGGTCAATGGAATTGTTTAAGAGCCTACAGGGGCATGTTGGTCGAATGGTACTACAACTGTCGGTTAGCTTAAATATTTCTCTAAATGAGGTTGATCAAGATCGAGGTCGAATCGTATTTTCTACCAGTGCCCCGGCAATCCGGTTGTTACTAAATACTTCAAGCACAGATAGTATTTCGGGATCATTGCGCTTAACCCATGATAGAGTGTATAACTTTTTTGGTGTAAAAATCCAGGATCATATTTCCGATGCGATAACAGCGGTTTATTCCAATTTGCAACCTGAGATAGGATCTGATTCGGCAGGATATGCGTTTCCAACCCTTTCTCCGGATGAGACGCTGATGATCTACAGTGCCTATAAAGGAGATTTTGGGTATCAGGAGTTATTTAGCCGTAAATTTGAAAATGGATCTTGGAAACAACCTCAGCGCTTGCCTTTCTCGGGTAGGTATAGTGATCGGGGCCCAGTTATCACTCCTGGAGGGAAGTTTATATATTTTGGCTCCAAGAGGCCGGACGATTCTACCGGAATGGAAAAAGAGGATTATGACATTTGGTATGTGAGACGAAAGAAAAATGGAAAATGGAAAAATCTGAGAAAGATCGAAATGATTAACTCATCCTTCGATGACTATCAACCGTGTGTAACCAATCGGGGCATATATTTTATTTCAAACCGGGAGGGAGGCCAAGGCGGTCAAGATGTTTATTTTGCACCAGGTCGAAATGGGAAATTCGGAGTGCCGGTTTTGCTCCCTGAAACCGTTAACTCCCCACAAAGTGAAATGCATGTTTATGTGACACCAAATGAAGATATTATGATCCTCACCACTTCCAATAGCAGCTTACAATCGTATGGAAATGACGATTTATATCTTTTTAAAAAGGTGGATGAAAACTGGACCTTAATTCGCAACCTTGGTCAGAGTGTGAATACATTTGCCAATGAATATGGAGCCTATCTTACCGATGATAGACAATGGTTGTATTATACCAGTGATGTATTACCGCAAGGAAAAATATTTAAGATTAAATGGAGTAATTAGGTCATAATTTGCGTTACCAATACATTATTTTTCCATTTCCGCTTTTAATACTTGATGGGGGTATTCCATGGATCTGTTTTGAAACGAGGCGATTTTGGGATTTTGAATTACACCTGCTTTGATCTCCACTGCACGCAGTAACGTTTCATTCTTTTGCCAAACTTCCGGTCCTGCCATGATCAGGGGTAAAAAAGGTAAAAGGCCTTTGGATATTTCCCAGGACGCTACATTGTAGAGGTAGGAGGGAGTGTGATCCACTCCGTAGTAGTGGATCTGACCAATGGAGAACATGGGTTGCGCAAAAGTCGTTGGTTTGGCAAATTCGAAACCCATTCCTTCATCACAGCTAATATCAATAATCACGCATCCAGGTTTTAAATGCGAAACATTGTCATGCGATACAAACATCAAAGGAGCATCAGTATCCTGGAGAATCCCGTTGACAATAATATCTGCATTTGCTAATTCTTCAATCAATAATTTGGAATTTGAACCAGGCCATAAGGAATGTAAATTTCCTGCGATATCTTGTTTAAAACGGGCGAATTTAAGGTTTTCATTATCTGTTGACACCATCTGGTTTTCAGGGATCAAGACGCTAATGTCTTTAATTCCTCGGGATTGAAGCCCCAGAACGGCACCTTGGCTTACTGATCCAAAACTGATGATTATGGCTTTGCGTTGAGGACCATAATGGCCATCTATTCCCATTAAGCTGAGCGCATGGTGAACACCGGCATAACCTGCAATTTCATTGTTTTTATTGAATATATGTTTTTGCCATTTCCCCTCAGCATTCCAGTCGTGCATGGCTTCCCAGGCGATCAGAGTAAGTTTTTTATCAATGGCTACTTGGGTGATTTCCTTTTGTTGAACACAGTGCGGCCAGCCCCAGTGAATAGTACCTGGAACCATTTCTTCGAAATCGGCTTTTGTCGGTTTGGCTAATAACACCAAATCAGATTTCTCGAATAGGACATCCCGTGCAACTACACCTGCGGAATTTGACCTCAGTTGCGAGTCATCGACACCAAATGACTCACCATAACCTGTTTCAAAAAGGAGATTTTTCTTGATTCTCGAGTCAATTTCTTCCAAATGATCTGGATGAATTGGAACTCTTTTTTCCTGTTTTTTACGGGAGGTTTTGAAGACTCCGACTTTTAGTAAACTCATTGTCGAATTAGCTTTATTCTAAATAATACGGTTTTATTTGGATGTCCAAAGGGGTTTGCTATAAATAGAATTCAATATGGATATTAATTTCGAAACCTTATGACCTTTTGCAGTAATTCCACTGTTGGATCTGCAAAAAAATCCGGATCCGAAACCTCCATTATGGCAATTTGATTCCAATCCTGGTCCAATAATGCTCTCGTCCACTGCAGCTTAATCTTGTCTTTTCCATTTGATTCGAGATTAAGTGAGGCTAAAAATTCTTCCGCCTCTGCATTTTGCATTAACACTAGGCCAGGAAGGTGTTTAAGTAGATCCCCCTCTGGATTCTTTTGGGTATAGGAGATCAAATGTTCTTTTAGTTCACTTACTTTTTGTTCTTGATTACCTTGTTTTTCTAAGGCATAAACCATCAAATAATTGATCAGGCGATTGTCCGGATGGTACGGTTTGCCTACACCAAGATTTTCCGGCCACCGCTTGGCAGCGTTTAAGGTTTCCAAAGCACTGGCGAACTCTTGTTTCGCCAGGTGTTCTAGCGACTTGCCGAGGTGAGCTCTTTCCCAAATAACCCTGCCGGTATAGGCACCTTCAAATGGAAGTACCTTCAGGTCGGTTAAAATCCTGATCGATTCGCTGTATTTTTTGCTAAGAACTAAGGCTTGAGCCAAATCCATACCTAAAGCATAGTTATCCGGAAATAGTTCTAAGGCTTTTCTGGCATAGGATATTACTTGTTGATAATTCTGGTTAAGATGGTGATAATTAATTAATGCTTTCCAGGTTCGCCATTCGTCAGGCGACAATTTGTGAGCCCGAATTATATCTTTTTCTATGTCTCCATCACCGCGATGTTTGGTAAGTATGGCCCTGGTGAGATAAAATGGTCCGTAATCAGGTTTATCACCCAGTTCATTCATGAGGTCTAAGGCTTTTGTAGCTTGACCCTTACCCCAAAAGTTTAAAGCTTGATAGTATTTGACTTTCCAGTGATCACTTTGTTTGCATACCCAATCCAGCATTTGCAAACTTTCCAATCGATATGGAAAGACCAAGGACGGTGACATATCCTCTACTTTGCTGAGTAACTCGGAAAGTATGGTTGAATTGTCCTTTTTTTGTAAATACGCCTGCCACATTATAATTAATGGATGATCCGGAGCATGGCTTAAGACCTTCAATGCTTCGGTAAGACGTCCAACCCTATAATAAATCAGGGCCAGTTCAAGGTACGTTTGATATTCCAACTCACTGCGATGTGAAGATTTAAATGATTGGAAATCTTTATCCATATTGCGATTTTGATATTGCTCATAGCGAGCAAAATGGTTGAGTGGATCGATTTCTAATATCTTGGAAATTAATCGGTTCGATTTTGCCTGCAAATTTTGTTCTCTTGCCAAAATAGCTAAAACATAATAGGCATTTAGATTATACCGGTTGAAGTCAATGGCTTGCTGTGCATATTTTTGGGCCAACTCCGCATCTTTTGATTTGAGATAAATGGTAGCCATTTGACTATATGCTATTGATCTGTATTTTAGCGAACGGGCAGCCCATCCATAAGCCTCTAAGGCGTTCACTAGATCTCCCATCGCCCAATAAATTGATCCTGCCAAAAAGTTAGCTTTAGGATGATAGGTATCTAATGAAAGGGCTAGTTGAATCGAATCTTTAGCATTAGAGAATTGTCCCTTGCGATAAGATAGTTCTGCCAACCCTATTCTGGCATCCAAATGGTGTGGATCTTTGTCGATACAGGCTTCCCAATGTAATCCAGCCTCTTCATAATCCCTAAATTTAAGTGCCTCCCAACCCTGTCTGTAAATTTGGTCAACAGAGTGTTGATTGCTGAGATTTGGGAACATACTTTCCTCTACATCAAGAGGACGTTCGATTTCTTTATTGTCACTGGAATTGAAAAACAGGTCCATTTCACTCAATGCGACTTGAACAGGTTGATCACCAGGGAGGGTAATGGATCGTGTTGCGACATCCATAGGTTTAAGTTGAAGGTATTCCTGATGAATGGTTTTGCCATCATAGGTGATTTCAAGTGAAGATTTCACGGTTTGCAATGCATTTACTCCCAGACTTAGTTGATTTCCCTCTCGTGTTAAGTGCAATACACCATAGGGTGAGACTTCAGTTAGTCCTCCGATATCTTTTACCGGAAACCACAACTCCCGCCAAATATCGGCACCACCTGGTTCAAAGACAGCTTGGGTAATGGGATTTTGATGGGTACTTGGAGAAAATTGATTGAATAAACGACCTGCTTGAAATTCAATGTATTGGCCATCTGTGTCAGTAAGTAGATCCTCCCAAATACCACCCTCTCGCGAGAGAGCCCATAACCACAATTTTTGCCCCGGGATTTCTTCATAAGGAGACCAATGACCAAAGCCAATTTTATCGTCATGGTAATAGCCACCAAAAAAATCGTCATAGACTCCAACGACATGGTAAGACTTAGGACCACCAAAATTATTTTCTGCGTATTTGTTAATCCTTCTACCTTCAGAATTCACAGGCCAGGAGTGTGGATCACCCGGATGGCCCAGATATAAATCCCCCGGACAATAAAACTCTAAATCTTCTTTGGCCACTGCTGCCGCAGTCATCCAATTGTAATACGATTGATCAAGAGTAGTAGGATTATACCACAATACCCGAGTCTCAAAAAAAGCTTTATCCGGAGACAACAAGACTTCTACCCGCCACTGGGTTCGGGAAGGTAAATCAATGTTTCCCACGATGCAGCTCACGTCACCATTTTCATATGTTTTAAGATCATAATCAACCGGCGTTGCAGTCGACGGGTGGTGGCCAATGATACCAAAGTTAAACTCAATACCTCCTGAAGTCCAAGGACCACGCATGGAAATGTTCCTGAACTTCAAGACTTCATTGCGGTAAATAAATTCTTTACCGGTAGATTTTTCAATAGCTCCCCATACTTTGCCCCCAACCTCCGGCAAGACATAAACTTCAATAAAGTCGTTTTCCAACTTGATGACTTTCCATTCCTGATCTATGGCCGCGTGACTGTACCCTTCAAATTGGTGATAAGGATATATCTTTTGATTTGATCCTAAGATTGGTGTGGGATCAGGATCAGAAAATGGATAGGTCTTAATAATCCGTTTTTGTTCTTGAATAATTGCTGTTTTCGGCTGTCCAAATGAGGTCTGAGTGAGCAAAAAACTAACTATTAGAATAAAAAATTTTCGTATGATCATGATGCCAGTATTGGAGTTAAGTCTGATAGGAATTTCTGTAAAGATCTGAATTATTATTTTAAATCCTGAGAATTAGCAGCAGATTAAATTAAGAAGAAGGAGATTAAAATATTGGCATAGTAATAATCATGCTTTGCGAAAAAAGGCATAAATAGTTACCTCCTTATGGCTTATGAAATAATGCTTCATATGCCATGTGCAATGCTTCCATGATTAACCCATCTTCCACTGTATCTAATTCAAAAGTAGTCCATCCTTGCTGTCCCCATTTGTTGGGAACAGGAAAGATTCCATCGCTTGAATATTCGCAAAAAGACTTCTGATCGATGGGATTCAACTTGATATTTGCCGTTCTGGTTTTTTCATGAAGGGTGGCAAAAATTCTTTTATTAGCTACTTTAAACGATATACGGTCAAAATGGGGTTTTTGAATGGCACCCTGAAATGATAATGCCTGTGTTATAAAAGCCTCTATTTCCATGTTAGTAATGCCAATTGCTTTGTATAAAGGTAACCACATTTTTCTATTAAACCGAAAACCGACCAACCACCGATAACCGATAACCCACTTATGACCAGGGCTACAGTGGGCAAAGCCGATAACCGACCATCGTACCTTATTTAGGCATCTACACCCAACTCCCAACTCACTTCTCGCAACCCAACAGCGTTTAGCCATTGGCTATTAGCCTTTTGCTTGGTTCGGTTTCATTTTTAAAAGCTTATTTCAATCATTTAAACAATTCCACCCGCCTTCGCCCGAGCTATGGCAGGCAAAGCAGTTCCACGATTCCACATACAAAATAAGTTAAAAAACGGTCCACCTTATTCAGGCCCGAAATTAAGGATTAAATAATTATCCATCCGATTGATTCTAAGCTGGCTATTAGGTACCTTGCGAATCTGAATAAACAATCTATAACAATGAGTATTTCAAGAAGGAAATTTGTAAAAGGGCTCACAGGTACAATGGCCGGAGCGGTTGCTTTTGGAACAGGAAATTCTTTATTCGCGAAGAATTATACCAACATATTAGGAGCTAATGAGCGGCTAAAAATTGGGGTGCTGGGATGTGGGAGTATGGCAAATTCACATATGCGTGCATTGTTGCAGATGGCAGACTCTGACCATGTAGAAATTGCAGCGGTATGTGATGTGTATACCAATCGCCTGGACCAAGCTAAAGAGGCAACGAATGCCAAGGCCGTAGTCGACTACCGTGAAATTCTGGATTCTAAGGACATTGACTATGTACTGATTGCTTCTCCAGAGCATTGGCATTATCAGATGACCATAGATGCGTTAGATGCGGGAAAGCATATTTATGTGGAAAAACCGATGACCCACACCATTGAGGAAGCCAAGAAAATAGTTGAAAAGGTATCCCAAACTGATCTCAAAGTGCAGGTAGGTGTACAGGGAATGTCAGATGATTCCTACGAAACTGCTCATCAGATGATACAGGAAGGGGCATTAGGTAAAGTAGTTATGGCCCATATTGACTATTCCAGAAATTATGCTGACGACTTTTGGGCTCCACCAATAGATCCAAAGGCCAAACCTGGAGTAAACCTGGATTGGGAAGCCTGGCTAGGGTCGGCGCCTAAACGCCCCTGGGATCCTCGCAGATATTTTCAATGGAGAAGGTACTGGGATTATTCAGGAGGTATCGCAACTGATTTATTTATTCATCGGATCACCAGAATTATTAAAGCGGTAGGATTGTCGTTTCCGGATTATGTAAGTGCTACCGGTGGAAAATGGAATTGGAACGAAAGTGTAGCTGAAATCCCGGATACCTTTAATATGATGGTAGATTATCCGGAAAAATTAACGGTGATGGTGGTTTCGTCCCTAGCAAATGACATGCCGATTAGACACGTGATCAGAGGCAATAAAGCGACTTTGGAATTTACATCAGAGGGATTTGAAATTACTCCACAAAAGGCCACGAACAAAGGTATAATCAGTGGCACCGGTGAAAGCAAAAAGGGAAACCAAAGCTTTAAACACAAAAAATCAGGAGCAGAAGATATTACTCTACATCACCGTAATTTATTGGGAGCCATACGCAAAAATGAAACTCTTAACTGTGATGTAAACCTGGGATTATATGGAGTCGTTGCCTGTATGATGGGAGTCGAATCGTATCGTCGTAGAAAATACCTCAGGTGGGATTCGCAAATGAAAAAGGTGAAGGAGAGTTGATTTTCTTTATTTACCCCTCATCGCTATTAATGAGATAGTTCAAGACTCTATCCTAAACTGCATCAGACTGGCTTTATCCTAAAACTTAAAGTTTGGTCTTGACCGATTGTCAAAGGTAAACCGCTTAATAGTTGAGCGCCAGTGTATATTTGACCAGATGAATTGTTGCTATGCCATATTTCGTAATCGCGATCGGCATCGATAGTAAACCATTCTGGGAATTGATTGATTCTAGGCCAATCGATTGGTAAATTCAGAATCGTTTTATGGCGTTTTGTATCGAAAGAAAGTACTCCATCCCAAGGCTCTTGAGTGGAAAAGGAAAGAAATAATTCTCCGTTTTTTTCCACCGCTCCCCATTGGAGATCCTCCCTCCATGGAATCGGAACTGTGCCCTGTGTTTTAAAAAGACAATACATAATGGTAGTACGGGCAAAATTACCATCACCGTGCCATCCTTCCACAATTCCTCGATTTTTCCATTTTTGTGCACTCGGTCGAAAACTTGAATCTTGAATAGACCATAAAATTTGCATCTCATCATCGATCCAGTTTCCAATTTTCGGGAGCGGTTCCCGGTTATATAAGTTTAAAGCACCTTCAATGGCATCAGCAAATCCGTCGGCACCATAGTTCTCCCAATTGAAATTATGATAGTGATGTAAATTCGCAAAAGCAGCGAGAAGCGACTCGCGGTATTTGGTTTGTCCATCTATTAGATATACGGTATAAAAACCATTTAGGGTATATCCCCAGTTATCTGCGATACCCTCATTGATTACCTCACCGGTCTTGGGATTGTATGAATTATAAAATAGACCATGCTCATTGCGACCAAACTCCAGGATGTTATCTAACATCTGGTAAATAGGTTGCTGATATTGTACTTTTTTTTCTTTAGCCGCATAGGCAACTGTCGCATACAACTCACAAAGTCCGGAAACTATTTCGCAGCCATGATCCCTCAAGCGCAGTGCATCAAAATCTCGTGTCGGATGATTATCCAGTAGGTAATAATCGCCTAAACGTATTGCCCAATTGAGGTATTTCTCATCACCTGTAAACCAATAAATCCGGGAGAGTATTTGCAATTGCTCTCCGTTAACTTCTGAATTATGAGATGGAATGAAACCAAATTTGGTTTTAACCGTTGCATGTGCCCAAATATCATCCAACATGTTAATCATTCTTTGCGACCAAGGACTTTTCCCCAACCATTCAGTTATTGGAAGTATACCATCTTTTATGTATTCTGAGGTTCCAAAAATAATACGGTCCAAGTTGGCCTTCTCTTCTTTGAATGTTCTCTTGCGAAAGGAATAAGTATCAGGAAGCCGATCTATTCTTGAGGTAAGTTTTGTCTCCTGGTACAAAATATCCAACATCTGGCCATTATACAATTTTGGGTTTGTAAACGTAGTGGTTAGAACCATAAAAGGATAATTGTCGGCAGCAGAATTATGTGCATTCCAGGTATCAATACCTTGACTCAGGTTTTCAGGGATCAGACCACTGTACGGATCACAAAATGTGAGCCAATCCATGGTATACTCATTACAGCGCTTAAATCCCTCTTTCGCAAGCAGGGCATTCTCCCAGGTTTTCGTCTCATGAAAAATCACTTTACTCTGTTGACACTGGAAGCAGGGAGTGACAATTATTAGAAATTGCAATAGAGGTGTTTTCATCGACTTTAAATTATCGGAAAGGTAACTACTTTTGTTGAATTAAGAAATATGCAGAAATTAACCCGGATAAACTTACAAAATGCAATAAGTGGCCTTTATAAACGGAACGGCATCATTAAATTTCTATTCCTTAGGGATATAGAAATAGAGTTCGCTAAGAAATATAACATCATTCCGTTCCATTTATGTGGGCCGCCTTATTGACTTCTGTTACTCCCCCGATACTCATAAATCACATGATTAGTACTTCAAGAATTAGGGGATAATTGGATTGGGCATCAGGAGTATTAGCTATTATTCTTGAAACTTTTTTTGATTGATTTGAAATTATCTTTATTCACCACTTCCCCGGTATTGACATGATGTTCGATTGCGATCGCGTAATCCTTGATCAGCTTCTTAAAACTGCCTTTCATCATGCCGCCCATGAAAGCCGGTTTGGTACGGTAGTTCATGTCAAAAACAAAACGACTAGAATTTTCATCAATGGGTTCTATCTTGTACACCGCAAAAGTATATTCAGGATCTACCGGAAATTTTCCTGCCTGATACACCTGATTTTTAAAACTAAAGTTATCCGGATCAAAATTCACTTGCTTTTCTTTTAAATATCGGGTTCCTTTTTCATTGAAATTGCAAACTCGCTCAGCACCTTCACCGGCTTTCAGACTTCCACTGATATAATGTGAATTGATAATCTTGGGATGTGAATTGGCAATCGCGCCATAATCGTTACCAACGACTTCCCAAACTTTATCGGCTGGTGCTTTAATAACTTGTGAAATTGTAAATTTTTGAACTTTCTTTTGGGCGTTCGCAAGGCCTGCCATACTAACCATCAGGAGTGCAATTAAGCTGAATTGAATGATCTGTTTCATCTTTGTAATTTTTTAAATTAATTATTTGATTAACATTACAAAGATCCGTGCTTTATTGCGGAGGTCTTTTGATAATTAGTCCAAAGACTTGTTCAAAAAGTTCATTCGGTATTCTGATGGTGAAAATTCAAATTCAGCGACAAAAGATTTTGAAAAATGGGCTAAATCATTAAAGCCGCAGTCAAAGGCTATATCAGAAATTCGTAGTTGAGTACCGGTTAATAACTTGGAGGCTTTTTGCAGTCTTCTCTTTTTGATAAATTTTGCCGGAGAGGACTTAAAATGTCTCTTAAACTCTCTTTTAAAGGTGGATAAACTGGTATTGGTCAGAGCGGCCAACTCTTGTAGACTTAAATCATTGTATAAATTGGCTTCAATTACTTCTCGGAAATTGATTTCGGTTTTTGCAAACAACCCTGCTAATAAAGACTGAATTACATCGGCATTATTGGTTTTGGCAAGCAACAAGATCAACTCCTTTAGTTTTAATTTTAATAACTCATCACTTACTAACCGCGGGTTGTCAAAATAGAATTGTAAACTATCAATGTAGTTTTTTAATAAAGAGGACGCTTCGATTTTTTCAAATGAAATAGGTTGAACCTTTCGTGCTGTGCTTAAAAATTCGGGGAACTCCTTGTCGTAAATGGACTTTAACACTTCGGGGTAAAAGTGAATGGCAATCGCTTCGCAATAGGGTGTATTGGTAGTAGCAAAGTAATCATTAAAGTAGGTTCCACATTTCAACACCAACCCTTCATTTACCTTGGTAGTTACCCTATGAGTAGGAGTTAGCACAACCCCACTACCCTGTAAGATGTAATAAAAACAAGCTTCATTTGGCATTTCAGCCATCATCCTAAATGGAGGTTCAATGACGGCTTTTTCGAATACTTTTTTGTCGAAGAGATCAAATTTTTGATGTGATTTTATCATCTAATCTTAATATAACTTCAACCCAAAGTTGATAAAATATTTTTAAACTGATTTGGCAGAGAAGGTCATAAATTTGGTTATTAAGACCATCGTGTTAAACAATTCGTCCCGGTATCGTAGCTTTTAAGATTGGATAACGATTTCTGATCACACGTTTAACTATTCTTGGTTCACTTTCTTAGAATATTCCACAAATACGGAACATTCCAGTTTAACTGTTAATTGTCATAGTTCCACCAAACGGATCAATATTCATAGATTATACTTTGCAACAAAAATTGACTCCCCAAGTTACAATGAATTTACATTTACTACTTTTATGACAAATAGAAGAATATGAGTCAAAAACTAAAAGCATCCACCATTACCTTGGATGTATATCTGAATGAAAAGAACATTCCGAATCGTATTGATTGGACTTCAACCGATGATCCCAGCAGAGCTCAAAAAACCGAATGTAAGGCTTTCTTACTATCGCTGTTTGACAAACATTCCCGAGATACATTAAAAATTGATCTATGGACGGAAGAAATGCAAGTGATCGAAATGGATCGTTTTGTCTATCACTCCATGCGCAGCATTGCAGATACCTATCTCAAAGCCACCGGAAATGCGACTCTGGCTAATGAAATTCAAAAATTTGCACATTATTTTGGAGAAAAAACAGAAATATTACCTCCGAATATTACCTGATGACCATTTACGGTTAATGACCAGTGGACTTAAGGAGATATAGTATATTTCATTGTTTTTTCAGGTACTCCAAAGGATTCACGTGTTTTGAGTTTTTCCATATTTCAAAATGCAAATGTGGAGCTGTCGATTGCCCGGAAGATCCTACATACCCAATTATCTGACCCTGTTGAACAGTATCTCCTGCTTCTACTTTTATACTTTGCATATGATTGTATCGGGTAATATAGCCCTTCCCATGCTGTAAAGAGACATTAAAACCCCATTTTCCGTGATAACCGGCCCTTTTTACAATAGCTTTCTCGGCAGACAATACATCCACGCCGGCTTTTGCCTTAAAGTCGATACCCCGATGCATCTTTTTAACTTTGCTGATCGGATGAACTCGAGCTCCATATCCTGAAGAAATAGCATTCAAATTCCCTTCGGGAATTGGAATAATGAAATTTGGAAAACCAAAAGATTCTTGATCGGGTAATTGATGATCAGACAACTTTCTTTTGGATGTATCCTGAATCATCAAAATTTTTGGAGTAGGTGGAACATGAATTGAGCTTGATTCATCAGCCTTAATGAATGTGCTGAAACTGATAATTAGGAAAGACATGAGAATTACTAATCCCGTTTTTATAACATTAACTTTCGGTTGTTTTACTCTGTTAAGCATAGTTAGTCTTTTTTTAAGTAATGAATGATTAAAATAGCTTACGAAGAATGGATTATTGCTGGTGGTTGCCCGTAATAACAGCTTCTGGTAATCCAGTTTTGGAAAACCATTGTCGATTACAGATCGATCGGCCATATACTCATGTATCTCAATTAGTTTGGTTTTTATAAAATATATAAAAGGATTCCACCATTGCAGTATAATAACGAACTCGATAATGAGTAAATCGATTGAATGTTTTGATTTCACATGGTGTAATTCATGGCATATCAATGCTTTTGTTGAAGGATTTAAGTTTATTGGCGGAATAAATATGTAATTAAGAAATGAAAAACTTGGGTCTTTGGGGTTTATGAAAATGAAGCGATATACCCCTTTTCGAACAATTGGTCCTTGTTTGATTTTGTAACATAGCTGGATTAATTGGATCAAATATCTTCCCAAAAAAATAGCACAACCAACGCAATACAACCAAGCCAATATTTTGATAATTGAGTGATTATCAAAAGAGCCCTTTCTTATTTCTCCTGTGCTTCCGGAAATGGTATTGAGGTCAAGCAAATCAAAAGCCAATCCTTCATCTGTAGTAGTACGATCAAATGGCATTTCTATAGGCCAGGGTAGGGATCCCAAGTGTAAATTTAAGTGGATGAAGGGAAGTATAAAAGCTATCAATACGACTGATAAAATATAGAATCGATTAAATTGGAAATGTAAATTTCGAGCAAGAAACAGGTGATATAAGACATAAAATAAGAAGATATAAATCGAAGTTTCAGCGCTATACCTGAGAATAGTAACTACCATCATGAATCTCTTTTCTTTTTGATTTGTGATTCAATGATCTCTTTCATTTCTTCTAATTCTTCAACAGATATTTTTGCATTTTTGGTAAAAAAAGAGGTGAACATGGTAGGAGAACCATTAAAATATTTTTGAAACACATTGCTGAAAGTAGCTTTAGTGTATTCAGACTTGCTGACCAAAGGAAAATAAAGATTGGTTTTACCATACTGCTCAAACCCTATGAACTTCTTTCGAACCAAAACTCTGACTACTGTGCTAATTGTAGTATAGGCAGGCTTCGGATGGGGAAAGGACTCCACAATATTTTTTAGAAATGCCTTTTGTAATCTCCATAGATGGTGCATTACTTGTTCTTCTGCTTTCGTTAATTCTTTCATGAGTACAAACATATAACTATATTTCTAATTATACAACTATATATATAATTATTTAATTAAATTTATAGTTATGGTGGATTATAATGATGCCAATACCAGTTGGCTGGCACGTTTTGGGATGGGCAAGGTACCCGGTACATACACTCTTAGATTCTAGAATTTATATTCAATTATTGATTTAATATAAAATGGAGTCCCTGGTGTAAATGTATTTCTTCGACAGGTCTGGGTTTGTTTTGCAACCGGGATTCGGTTGCATATTGGGTTTCGCTTCATCTTGGACCTGGTACTTTTCGTAATACTTCTCGGCGAGATTAATCAATAGAAACTATCCTCACAAATCCAAAATATAGCACAATTTGTACAGATCCAATTTTTGCAAGGGGACTTTCGGATTTAATAGTAATTTTCGCAATCTGGATTTTTGCTGTCGCAAATACTTTTTAGCAAAAGGAATATTGCGGATTCCATTTAGTGCTCTGTACCATTTATAAATCTTTACCGGTACCGGTTTACCCAATTTCTCAAGGAAGATCAGGTTTTCTAATGAAGATTCAAGTTTTGTAACCAGTTCATCAGCAGGTATTAAGCCTTCATGGAGTACCGGATTGTGGATGTGCTGAATGGCAATACCTTGGGCTTTCAGACTAAATGCAAACAGGCTGTCTTCATGACCATATCCGGTTAAATTCTCTTCCAATAAATTGTTGAAGAATAAATTTTTAGATACCAGGAAATTATTGGTTTTGAAAGTAGCATACGGATGTCTGGATCGTTTTTGGCTGGAAATCTCTTCTTTGGCCTTCCCGTATCTCCAGTGGAATAGAAAATCCTGATCTTGAGGTGGGGAGGGGGAATATACGGTTCCACCATAAACGACGCTCTGGTTTTTAATAGCCTCGATATAGCGTTTCAAAAAATTTGCTTCTACCGGGATTACATCACAATCGAGAAAAAGTAAGTACTCAAATTGGGCCTTATGGGCCAAGAGATTCCTGATTTTGGCCCTACCCATATTCTGAGGTAGTTCCTGATAGTTGATTAGTTGATTTTGAACGAATTTTCGATTCTGATCCCGGAATTTCTCTTCCGAACCATCATCAATGACAAGGAGCTCTATGGGTATTCCTACCTCCACAATTTGGGCTGATAAAACCTTGATCAATCGGCTAATATGGAATTGGTATACAGGAATACAAATACTTAGCATTCTTCCAAGGGATTTGACAACTAATATATAGCAAGCATTGTTAATTTTGTGGTAAAAGTAACAGCAATATGAAAGAAACAGGCATTGCCTCATTGATCAGCAAGGAAGGAGAAGCAAAAATCGCCGCGAAAGTTTATGAGGGCACCCGAATTTCCGAAACTGATGCTGTTTATTTGATGGAAAATTGTTCATTGGGGTTGATAGGAGCTTTGGCCAATTATCAAAGGGAATCCCGCCATGGGAATTATACCTATTTCAACCGAAACTTTCACATAGAACCGACTAATGTTTGTATCTATACCTGTAATTTTTGTTCTTATAGCCGCTTGATCAAGAGAAGGTCCGAAGGTTGGGAGTATACACTGGATGACATAATGGAAATCATTAAATCCTACGATAATCAACCAGTTACCGAAGTACATATAGTAGGTGGCGTACTGCCTCAATACGATGTATCTTTTTATGAAGAATTATTTACCGGGATAAAGTCTCATCGTCCTGAATTGCATATCAAAGGACTCACTCCGGTTGAATACCATTACATGTTTAAGAAAGAAAAAATTAGCTACGAGGAGGGTATGCTTAGGATGAAGGAGGCTGGATTGGATTCCATGCCCGGAGGTGGTGCCGAGATTTTTCATCCGGAGATACGAAACCGGATTGCCAAAGACAAATGCAATGCCGAACAATGGCTTGAAATTCATCGCATTTGGCATGAAATGGGTATGAAGTCTAATGCAACAATTCTCTATGGCCATATAGAAAATTATAGTCATCGGATTGATCATTTATCAAGGTTAAGGGCCTTGCAGGACACTACCGGAGGATTTCAAACATTTATTCCGTTAAAATTTAGAAACAAGGCAAATGATATGTCGCATTTACCGGAATCCTCGGTTATTGAAGATTTGAAAATGTTTGCGATCAGCAGGATATTCCTGGACAATTTTGATCATATCAAAGCATATTGGCCCATGATTGGACGATCCACGGCTCAAACCTCGCTGGCTTATGGCGTGGATGATTTGGATGGTACTATCGATGATACCACGAAAATCTATTCTATGGCTGGTGCGGAAGAGCAAAATCCGGCGATGTCAACCAATCAATTGGCAAAATTGATAAAGAGCGTGGATCGAATTCCGGTAGAAAGAGACACTTTCTATCAGGTAATTAAGAATTATGAAAACGAGACTTTCGACGATGGTTTTAAAGGGTATCTGGCCTTACCGGTGACGAATTAAACATGAAAAAACAATTGTATATTATTCGGCATGGTGAGACCCAGTACAACCTGGAAGGACGTGTTCAAGGACAGGGAATTGATTCCCATTTGAATCAAACCGGTTGGAAACAAGCAAAACTCTTTTTTGAATTTTATCAAAATATTCCCTTTGGATTGTTGATTTCATCATTCTTAACCAGATCCCGACAAACACTGAGCTTTTTCGATTCTTTGCGTATTCCCAAGATTCAGACCCCTCTAATTAATGAGATTAATTGGGGTATTCATGAAGGTGAGTATTATACTCCGGAAGTAAAAAAAGCGTACCACAAAATGATATCCGAATGGAAGAATGAAAACTATGATTACGCGCTTCAGGGTGGTGAAAGTGCAAATCAATTGGCCAACCGTTTGAAAAGGTTTATCAAATTGTTGGAGGTGAGACCGGAAAAAAATATTCTGATCTGTTCTCATGGGAGAACCATCCGATGTTTGTTAACTTTGCTACATGGTGAACCTTTACATGCTATGGAAAAGTATCGCCATGACAACACAGGATTATTTTTGTTTAATTACCAAAATGGGAAGTACCATGCCCATTTGGAAAATGATGTACGGCATTTACAAAGTGAAATTGTAACAAGTGATGGATAAGATTAAAGTAGTTACTGTTAATTACACCAATACATACCCATTTATCCAAGGTCTTAGCAGAGGCCCAATTGCAGATCGGATTGAACTTATTGTTAAAAATCCAGCGGATTGCGCACACTATTTGGAATCCGGGGAGGCGCAAGTAGGATTGTTGCCAGTTGGAGTATTGACTTCATTTTCACGCCCTTTCAAAATTATCTCAGAATTTTGCATAGGCTGTTATGGTAAGGTAAATACAGTTGCTATTTATAGCCAGAAACCATTGAAGGAATGTAGTTCCGTAATATTGGATTATCAGTCCAGGACATCACGGGAGTTGGCTAAGATAATAATTGAAGACTATCTCCATCTCAATTTGGATTATGTTCAAGGTTATCCTGGATTTGAGAAAAATATTCATTCCGATCAAGCCGGTTTGATCATTGGAGATCGATGTTTTGAAATGGATAAACTGAACTTTTTCAAACTGGATCTGGGTGAAGCTTGGTTACAACATACCGACATGCCTTTTACTTTTGCAATCTGGATTAGTACGGAGGAATTAGAATCGGATTTTCAAGAATTATTTAATGAGGCTCTGGCATATGGTATTACGCATATCAAGGATTTTGACATTCCAAATGACAAAAAGCACTATTTAACCAAGAATATTTCTTATGAATTTGATGAATCAAAACAGGATTCCATGGAATATTTCTTGAGCTTATTTCGGCAATATGCTTAGTACCTTAAGGCAGGATCTCCTAATTCAATTTAATTAAATGGCAATAGTATTTCGGGGACTAACACCCAGAAACATTCCCAAAATAAAACACCTTCTAGAGGAGAATAAGGTTGGCATTATTCCTACTGATTCCGTATTTGCATTTGTATGCCGTCTTGAAGACATGAAAGCTGTTGAGAAGATTTGTCGTCTGAAACAGATAAAACCTCAAAAGGCAAGGTTTAGCATCTGTTGCGATTCCATTCAACAAGCCGCTCCTTATGCGTCACAAATCAATAACCAGACCTTCCGTTACATCAAACAACTAATACCTGGACCGTACACCTTCATATTTAAAGCCAGCTATTTGTTGCCAAAGATTTGGAGTGACCGCAAAAGGAGTATTGGTATTCGAATCCCTGATCATTCCGGGTTAATCGGTTTGATTAGGGCGGTGGAGCAGCCTCTGATTGTGGCATCGGTCAAGAATGCATCTGAAGAAGATTATCCCGATTGGTTTACTATTGAGAATATTTACAATAATAAGATCGACTTCATGGTCTATGAGGACCTTATTCCCGAACATACCAGTATATTGGATTGCAGGACAGATGAAGTATTTCTTATCAGGCAGGGGAAAGGCGAGGTCTAAGCTCACAAATACGTATTAGTTTCCTTGGGCAACTTTCAATTTGCTGCCCAGATAAATGGCCAATAGGCAAATGACAATTGAAAGATATCCGACAAATTCGTAGTGGATAATTTTATCCTGGTCATCAAATTGTACAATGGCTCCGGCAATAAAGGAAGCCAAAGCAATGGCCAATTGCTGTAATGCGGATTTAAGACTCATAAATCCACCGCGAGTGGCCGGGCCGGCGGTGGCGGTGATCATGGCTTGCGGTGCTATCATCCTTCCAGAACCAAATACAAAAAACAAAGTCGTGACCAGTAGTCCCCAAAATAGTCCGACCACCCCTAAATGTGTTACCAACAAAACCGGTATAAAGCTGATTAACATCAGAACCATAAATACCCGATTGGCTCCCAATTGATCCGTCATTTTTCCGATAAATGGAGCCGTAAAAACAGTTGCACCCCCACCGAATAAATAGATCAATGTGATTTGGCTTTGTGTAAAACCCACATTACGGGTCATATAAGGTGCAATGAAAGGGATAATTAAAAAATGACCTAAGACCAAAACCATTCCAAGAATTAAACCATTGGCCTGGTTTGTATCTTTTACAATATCTCCAAAACTGTTGAATATAGTTTTTTTCCGAATCGAAGTCAGATGGTCCTGCAAGCTTGGAAAACGCAGAACCACTATGGATAATATGCCAAGTCCGATACCCCCAATGAAGAAAAATGGCATGTTCCAACTGAAATAGTCCGCCAGAAAAAGACCAAAAGGAACTCCTAATGCAGATGCCGTGCTAAAAGCAGCCATCAATATACCCATCGCCTTACCCCTTCTGGTAAAAGTGAAAGTATCACTAACTACGGAAAGGACAATGGCTCCGATCATCCCTCCAAACAATCCGGTAATAAATCGTAAACCAAGAAGAGCATAATAGGAGGTAGCGAATCCACATAGCAGAGTGCCGAAAGTAAAGCCTGAATATATAAATATTAAAACTCTCCTGCGATCAAATCTATCCAGGTATACTACTCCTATCAAACTACTTAAAAATGCGGCAGTAGCATATGAGGACACCAGAATAGAAAATTTTTGTGGACCTATTTGGT
Organism: Saprospiraceae bacterium; assembly: GCA_965223405.1. Lineage (GTDB taxonomy): Bacteria > Bacteroidota > Bacteroidia > Chitinophagales > Saprospiraceae > CBDCWO01. The sequence continues at coordinate 6,319,991 of CBDCWO010000006.1, read as the reverse complement.
ACAGTTTCATGAACACATCACCCAACGGCATCATGATCATGCTATCCATGATATGAGTAAAATTGATTGCAGCTAGTGTATATAGGATAAACTTCTCCTTGGGCTCCATTTAGTTGGGTGATATCACCGGAAGAGTAACTGTATTCATATGGAAGAATAATTCCTGATAATTCCATTCCATAAATCGACTGAGTGGGAGATCATCTATTAAGTCTGCTAATTCTTTTTCGGTTGTAACATTAAATACGACCCACAAAGTGGACATATCTACGGATAACATGTAGGTTAGGATTTTTCCATTGCTCATCATATCATCAACAGTCAACCTCTGTTGTGGAACCAGCGATGTGAATTCTTCATCCATGGGAGAGGGTACCTCAAACTGGACTATATATTGTTGCGACATTCTTTTCGTCTAAAATTAAACAGAGTAACAGTAACCAAGCGAAAATGTTTACCTCCAACAAGGTCAGTAATAAATTTCGATATTCCTAACATATATCATCATTTTTGATATGATAATATTCCTTAATATTTTGATAAGTTTCAGGTAATCAACCGGATGTAGACGATTTGGTATTAAAAATATTTTGATATGATAAAAATGTTTTATTTGTGGCCCATTTTTTGTAAATAAATAATACAAACCCCCGGCGTTGAAAAAATTACTGCTCATAGTATGTTTCGTTACCGGACTGTTTTCGCTCAACTCAACCGGACAGTCTGATGCCATATTCACTGATATAACCAATAATCTGGATAAACTGATCACCGACTATCTGGATGCCTCTTTGTTGAGACATAATTTCCCTGACGATCCGGGATTCCTGCAATTTCTTTTTAAACCCAAAAGTGTAGATAGCATATTGTTTAAAGCTACTAATGAGCGATTCAATAGAGAAATTAAACTGGCCAAACAAGATATTGGTTTAAACATTCGTACCGGTGCGATATTTAATTTAAAGGAGTCTCTTTTCGAAGAGGATGGTGTATTTTATCGAAATAGATATCAGGTGGGATTGGATTGGGATTTTTTTAAATCAGGATTAATAGAAAACCGCTTAAAAGCAAAGCAGTTAAGAGCAGAAGGTAATGCACATAGACTAGCCGAATACAGTAAAATGAAAGACCAATCCTACCAATATATTTTTAGCCAGATCATATACACATTTAATAAATTGAAAATTGATATTGTAAGACATCGCCATCAGTTTCTTGATGAACAATTAGCGATTGCTTATAAGATGTTTTACCTAAAATATATCCATTGGGAAGAAGTACTTCAAATACTTTCAAAAAAAGCCCAATCGGAACTTTTTGTGAACAACTATTCCACTTATGTATCCGATGTACTATTACCAGAGGGGATCAAAGAGGTTCCTATTGGTCCGTTGCCCGTATTCAATATAATGTTTGAAAATATTCTGGCCACAGGGGTTGATACCCTTCCGGCCAAGTTAGTGTCGGAGCAAAAAATAAATGCTCTACAGTACCAGATGAATCCGTTAAAAGATATTGGTCTTAGTGGTTTTGTCAGATATAATCGGTATCAACAAAGTGAATTGGGTGAAAGTAACCGGGACTTTATGAGTGCCGGCATGCAAATGGAGATTCCAATTCCGCTAGGCATTAAATCCAGGCAAAAACTGCGTAAAGCCAAGGAGACTTTAATTTCTCTGGAAAAGCAAGCTGACTACGACAAACAATACAATGAGATCTTAAACCACTTTTACGAATATGAGTATACCCTAAAACGATTTATAGAATTTTATCATCAAAAACAAAAGGCTATCTATGGTATTCAAAGAGCTATGAGAAAAAGAGATCTACTCGATCCGGATTATAGCCCAATGATTATAGTGGACAAACTAGATGATGTTTATAGTTTGGATTTGGAACTTTTGGATTTACAACAAATTCTTTACTTGAAAGCACTTAAAATTCATTCCTATTTACCTGATCTGGACATCCTGTCATTTATTGAAATTAAAGATTACAACCAAATTTTTGCAAAATATCACACCCAAAAATCCCTATATGTATGGTCTTCTACATTCCGAGAACTTAGTCTGAACTATTTGATGGAATACTTCAAATACAATAGTTTTCAGGAAGTTATCATCTCCACTAATTTGGAAGAAGCTCTGGACCAGAAGCTTTTAACTCTAGATTCTTTATGCCTGGATGCAGATATTCATGTAAGTTATCTAATCGGTAAGAATAGTTGGCTGAAGGGATCTATCGACGAAGCGATTGCCAAAATTAATTCCTTGCCCTTTCATTCGATTCATTTGGACATAGAGCCTCATACATTTGATGATTGGAGCGAAAATGAAGCGATGTACCAGGAGAAGTATTTGCGTTTACTACGAAGTATTGCCCAAAATCATGATGTATCCGTTTCAATACCTGTGTTTTACAGCGAATCCTTTCTCGATGGAGTATATGAGATAGCTGAGCGAGTCTATGTAATGGCGTATGAAAATAAAGACGTGGCATATATAAAAAGGAAGACTGCCGAAGAATACCAAAGAGGTAAAAATCGAACGATACTTTCAATTCGTTGTAAAGACTTCGCGAACCGATATGAACTGGAACAATTTATAAATATCTTAAGGGGTGAATTGGATATATCAGCAATTGCCGTACAGGACCTCAAGTCCATGTTGGATTTAGAAGAAAAAACGATCGGTTTGCATGAGGAGTACAGATTTTAAACGACAGGAGAACCGAATCAAGGCTCTCAAGGATATCAGGCCCAAGAAGAAGAAAATTAATTGGGACCGGCTTCTGTATATGTTCATTTTATTTAGTGGAATTGGATACGTACTTTTTTATGTTATTTATTCTTTGACATTTGTGAAAGGTGAAGGTCAAGTTTTATTTAGAAAACTGGATATTCAATTTACTCAGGATATCCAGATTATCGACTTTTATAAATTCGAGGGCGATACCGTCAATGTTGGTGATACCTTATTCTATTACCAGGGAGAGGATTTGCTGAAAGGAAATCAGGCAAACAAATACGTAAATAAGACTACAACTCATCGAATCGATAATGATTGGTACGCTCGCGAAAGGATTAATACTTTAAGAAAAATCGAGGTGGCGAAAATTGAGCTAAAAAAGTCACAAAATTTGCTAAGTAATACACTCACAGAAAAGGAACGGATCAAAAAGGAAATCTATCTTGACGTGTATTCGGCCGATAAACTCGATGGGTATGTTCATTCTGAGTTAAAAATAACCGCTGACATAGCCTCTTTAAAGAAAGAAATTGATTTTCATCAAGAATACTTGTGGATACTGTCAAAGAATAAAAAACTAGAAGAAGCAGCCGCGGTGCGTGATTCTTTAGCCGGAATGAGAATTTACAACTCCCGGTTACCTATGAAGCAGTTTTATACTTCTCCGGTAAAGGGGACCATAACTCGGATATTTAAGGAAAATTTTGAAGTTGCATTAGAATCTGAAATTGTCATGACAGTCCACAAACCTACCAATCTTTTCATCAAAGCATTTTATGAACAGAAGGATTTAAAGCATCTGCAGGAGGGTGATATTGTCAAAATAAAGTTTCCTGATGGAACTCGTAGTGAAGGCGTGTTGCAAAGATTTTATTTCGCAACCTATAAACTACCTGATGAATTTCAAAAAAAATATGAACCCCTGACACGAAGTATAGCTGCAGATATTGTTCCACTTCATGAATCAGATCTGGAAAAATGGAAGGCATTCTACAAATTAAATGTCAAAATTTCCAAGAATGTCATATCTCTTTGATATTAAATTAGTTATTTGACTTCAATGGAATGATAATTGTATTGTACATAAGGATACCACTATAGACCCAATAAGCCAAAACTACTAATAAAAATGAAGAAAGTAATCGGCCATCTTCGCAAAGTAAATTATGCACATAACCATTTAAAAGAAAATGGGGGTAAAATTGTCTCAATCTCCGGGGGACATTTTTCATTTGCCTTTTTTCCGGATACCGCTTTCTTTCCTTTAATGGCATTAGTAGATTTTGATGGAATCATTATTGAATCGACCGATCCGCATTATACTTACTTACAAATAAAACGGATTCGGTCATTTTTCGAGTTTCAGTTATTTTTAAAACCAACATTTTTATTAAAAACGGCACCCTCTTTTCAAGTTATTTTAGAACAATCAATTGATGGTGAAATTGTTGACCTTCAAGATCTTTCTTTTGCTATTCAAACGACTTCAGGAATCCTAAAAAGAATAGACCGGATTTCCCAACAACTTGGCGACCTTCCTTATGAAAGAAAAATGCTTCATTATACCCTGGGGTATTTAAATTCCAGACAAAACAAGGATATTATTCCATGCGTGGATCGTATGTCCAATTTAGGATATAACTATCCTGTACTCCATTTATATTTGCAAGACAATCCCAGCATGCTATTGAATATATTGCAAGAAGGCGAAAAGCATGGACTCCTGGATGGTCGTTTTGTTGATAGCATTCACGTTTGCAATAAATGTTACAATGGCTTTTTAATGTACCGGGAAGTTTGCCCAAGCTGTTATTCTGCTGAAGTGGAAGAAGAAGAGTTGATACACCACTTTCGTTGTGCTAATATTGGTCCTAAATCTGATTACCTGCGAAAGTCCGGCGAGGAATTGATCTGTCCGAAGTGTGATCACCAGTTAAGTCATATTGGCGTTGATTATGATAAACCTTCAGTATTGTATTCCTGTAAAAAGTGTGATGAAAGTTTTCAACAATATCAGGTGAAGGCCAAATGCACAAGTTGCCACCAGGATACGGATATCGGCAACTTGCTTAAAAAGAATATTAAGTCTTATCACCTTACGACAAAAGGAGAAGAATGGGTGATGAATCCTTCAATCTGGACCGAAGCGAGCGATCGTGAAATTCAGATCAAAGGGACTGTAACGAAGGAAGTATTTATGGTAATGTTAAAATATGAAATGTCCAAACGCACGGCTAGGCGCAATTGTGTGACGACTATCCACTGGGGGAATTTTTATAATACCATTCGCAACCTGGGCGATGAGCGCTATACTTCAATTATGGTTGAAATTATCAACATTGTAAAGGCCTCTATCCATTCTTTTGACCTGCTCTGCATCGAAGGCCCTATCCTTTATTTCACACAGTTAGGTGCTCGACCATCCCGTGCGACTGAAATAGCCGAAAGGACTTTGTATCTAATCCAACATTTGATTCATGATAATCTGAATATCAATCCTGAAGACCTTAAGTTTGAGGTAGCCCAAATGAATCGGTTTGAATCGCCGGAAGAGTTGATCAAAGCTTTGATAAACTAATATGAATCCCTTTGAATTTCTTGAGTTCTGGGCTTCTGCCGGTTTGGTAAAAGCGATTAGGGTATTTTGGTATTTCATCGTCTTCGAACTGGTTCGGTATGTCTTGATTGATTATGTAGTCCTATTTTTTCGTTGGATCAATCAAAAAAGCAATCGTCATGAGTGGGAGTCAGCCCGACAGCGCCTTTTTCTGGAAAATCCTTTGGTGTCGATCATTGTGCCTGGAAAAAATGAAGGGAAACATATCTATAAATTAACCCAATCTTTAGCTGAACAAACCTATCGAAATTACGAAATCATTATTGTCGATGATGGTTCGGATGATCAGACCCACATAATTGGTAAGGATCTGGAGCGAGCTGGACTGATTGATTTGTTTATCAGAAATGAGGTCCGGGGTGGTAAAGCATCAGGAGCAAATGTGGCCTTGAGAATGGCTAAAGGAAAATACATTGTTCATTTTGATGCAGATTGTTCTTTCGACCGGGATGCTGTCGAAAAGTCCTTGATTCCATTCTATTACGACAGCCGGATTGCTGCGGTTGGGGGTAATCTTGAAGTAAGAAATGATAAAGAAAGCCTGGCCACATCACTCCAGGCCATTGAATATCTTAAGGTCATACTGACCGGGAGGATGGTTACTACTTATTTGGGTATCTACAGGATCATATCAGGCGCATTTGGAACTTTCAGAGCGGATGTGATCAAGCGAATAGGAGGATGGGATATTGGCCCTGGTCTAGATGGTGATATTACTGTAAAAATCCGAAAACTTGGCTATAAAGTGTACTTCGAGCCTATGGCTTCGGGAATGACATCCGTCCCCAACACCTTTCGAAAACTAACCCGTCAACGATTGAGGTGGGATAAATCCATTGTGCGATTCAGAGTAAGAAAACACATTGATATTTTCTACCCAAACCAAAATTTTCGCTGGAGTAATATGCTTTCATCTCTTGAAAACATTTTATACAATATAATACTCAACGTAAAATGGTACATCTACATTATTGATATAATGGTCAATTTTAGTGGCATTATTATGTATGTCATTCCAATGAATTTGTTTTTATACACGATTTCTAATTACTTCCAGTTTTTCGCCATTATGATCCTGACTCCTAAACCAGAGAATAAAAGAAGGTTATTCTGGTATTTACCAGTAATGGTATTATATACGGGATTTTATTTACGTATGGTACGAACCGTGGCTCACTTCAAAGAATTTTTCTTTAGGGCCTCCTATAAGGACCCTTGGAATCCGGTAAAATCCTCCCGAATGGCCAAAGGAATGGGAATTTAATATTGGATAATGGAGGTTTAACAAATTGGTGCTGAATGGTTTAAACGACGGAAATCTGTAGCATTTCGGAAAAAGAGAATATGCTGTTTCAGTTCATTTTACAATGGATTTACCGTTTGGTTTATTTTCCCCAGTTGGCCGCAACAGATTCCACTTCATTCCATACCCGCCACACATTTTTGTAACATATCTTCTCGATATCTTCGCGGCTATATCCCCGCTTTAGCAATACATAAATCAGGTTTGGGTAGGCACTGACATCCTTCAATCCTGTGGGCAGGGAGTCGCCTACTCCGTCGTAGTCTGAACCAAACCCAACATGGTTAATTCCAGCAATTTGAACCACGCGATCGATATGGTCAGCTACTTTTTCAACATCGGCGTAAAGTCTGGCGGGATGCTCCTTTCTAAACTCCTTAATCACCTTTTCAGCTCCGGGATCACCAAAATTTAGTCCTTTTTCTTCTAATAGAGCTTGAAGTTTCTGTCGGATTTCATTCATTTGTTTTTCGATATTACTATCCAGAAAACTGGATCCAAAATTAATTTGAATAACCCCATTTTTCTGTGCTAGCATTTTGAGCATATCATCAGACATATTTCGTTCGAATCCCGGCGTGAAATACCTGCAGGATGAATGTGATGCAATTACCGGAGCCAGGCTAAGATGCATTACCTGATAAAAGGTTTCATCGCTCACATGGGATATGTCTACCATGATTCCCACCCGGTTCATCTCCCGGACAACTTGTTTGCCGAATGGGCTCAAACCTCCCCATTTTCTTTCTGGGTCGTAAGAGGAATCACAGATTTGATTCCATTTGGAATGGGTAAGCGTAATATATCGAATACCTCGTTGATGAAAATAGGCTACATTCCGCAGGTCGTCTTCAACCGGTGCACCGTTTTCCATTCCTAACGGTAGCGACACAATACCTTTAGCAAAATTTGCTTCGACTTCTTGCGGAGAATTTGCCGGAGCAAAATGATTTGGATGCACATCGCAAATACCCAAAACCATATTGATCAGCGAGTCAGCAAATACTTTTGCCCCTCCTTTGGTCTGATAACTGGCCGGAACAAATATCGACATAAATGGAGCATCTAATCCACCTTTTTTCGCCCTGACATAGTCAAAGTCACCGTGGTCTGCCTCGATCGGGATACCGAGGAATTCTTTTTCCAATCTGAAATTGCGTGCTTTTAAGCGGTAGGGGAGATCGACATGACCATCCGTAATGATGGTTTCCTTGGCAATCATTTCAGCTTTTTTCCAAACCGGATCTGAAGGGGAAAATCGAGTTAGAGTTTGCATTTTTTTATTACATCCCATGGCTAACAAAGCCAAAAAGAATAAAGTTTTAACCTTAGAGTCCATAATTTATGGCGAGTTTTTAATCCTTTAAGATTATTCGTTTTTCAAGATCATACTTTTGGCCTGCTTTAAGCATATAGAATTTCCTATCCAAAGGATGATTATAAATATACATCTGTTTGTCTTGATTCCACATTTTTCCATCATAAAATAAGGCGTAGCTGGTGCCAATCACCTGACCTACATTTTGATGCACCCACAACGCAGTTCCTTCATCAATGGATATTCCCAATAAGGTGGGGTCATGCTCCAAAATAGTAAACATATCAAAGGAACGGTTACGGGCCAGGACATGCTGGTCAATAGCAGAATTGCTGAGTAATCCAAATCCCTCCTGATGGTCACCGACCATAATCGTATTGGTTTTAGTATCCCCCCTGGCCAAGAAAGAACCCTGTATCGTGGCGCCTGCGCTGGATCCGGCTACTACACCGCCTCGATTCAAAAGATTCTTTATTTCGGTTTCTGTTTGGGTGCCTAAATAAGAATCTGCCAATCTCCACTGGCGACCACCGGTAAAAAAAATGCCCCTGGCTTTGGTGATCGGACGGGTGAATTTTTCACTGTTCGCTTCCTCTTTGGATCGGGTGTGCAATACTGTGACATCACTAAAGCCGGCATCGCTAAATCGCTGTTTGATCCGGTCAAATTTAGGATCTTCAGACAAGTAATTGTCACCCGCAGCGGTAGGAAATACTACTAATGGCATATTGAATCCTCCCATTAAATCTGCAATTTTTTGGTATATTTTCGACCCGACCTGACCACCTCCGATTATCATCAAATGTCCTTTCTCTGGCCCTCTGGTGATCGTGTTTTTATTTTGGTTGTCATGATAATTCATAAATATGAAATTCCAAAGATTGCTACAATGTGTCAGAATCCGTGATTTGTCTCTGGATAATAAGTAACCATCGCCAATTAGACTATCTGTGTAAGCTTCTACCTGATGTAAATAACTGTCGAAAGAATTATATAATTGGGTAAGTGTAGGACGTGAATCAAGGTAAACTGTCTCGTTGGTTTTGTTTACACTTAATGGAATGAAATATCCGACAAAATTACCAAGTTCCTGAGGATTTGACTTTATGTTACCCCTAAAACTCCATGGCGTATATGTGGCCAGAGGTATTTCAACTTCCGGATTGCGAATGCCTCCCAATTCATTACCAAACTCATCTGTTTGTGGAACCAATACCTTAAATGGCGCACCTACCTGAGGAGGTTGATTCGATATTACACCCCGACCCCAACCTCTTCCGTATTCAACCCGGTAGGGATGATGGACAACAGCTGGCTTCTTTATTCCGGGAATATAAGGGAGTGTATAACTGCTCAGAGGAACCAGTGTTTTATTCTTAATTGTAGGATATCGACTGGCTGGAGGAGGTTGATTATCTTTAACCCATGCCACCAGACTCACAAGTAAAGAACGGTAGTTTACTTTGAGGTTGATAGGATTTCCCTTTATGATTCCACCTTCCCAGTTTTTATTCATTTGGGGAATTCCTTGCTGATAATGTTGGGCACTTGCCAGATGATATATCCTTTCATTAGGGTAAGTTTGCACATCCTTGGAACCATAGGGATCGGTATGAATTAGGCTGGCAGAGCGACCCCAGTATTCATAACCGGTATTCACATAGAAGATTTTAATATTTTGATTTAAGTCCTTGGTACGTTGAAATAAGCCATCTATAGAGTTTGATACCGAATCCTTTAATGACCGACTACTGAATGGGAAAATATCGGTGGGATAAAAGAATGCGGAATATCGGTGGGCATCTCTGGAAGGTTGACCAAACCGATGATTGAAAGATCCTCGTCCGGCACCTGCCGTCATGATCATCATGCCGTCGTAGACCTCATTGGAGTATTCATCACGATTGAAACCCTGATAGATAAAATGACGCAGAAAACGGCCGGTTTGTGATGTTCCAGCGGCAATGCCATAGGAAACTTTAAATTCGCAATCGTCATTGTACTTCATATAGGACATTATATCTCTAATTGCACCCAGTCCGAGTCCAACAATAGGTGGATCTTGTACCATGTATACCAATTCATAGATATACCCCGGTTCAAATCCTGATTCCATATAAATGTGATTTGGACTAGAAATCAAACTATCTCCATCGATTTTGCCGAATTTCCAATTGGAACGGGGAATATTGATTCTGGGAGCATCCCTTCCTTCCCTTCTGGTAAGAGAATGAAGTTGGCTGGTGAGGCTTATAGCGGGGTAGGGTATTTGACGGTGATGTCCTAAACCCAGCACTTGGGTACTGTCGTCGACCACCCAATCGCTGCGTGCAAATCCCTGGATTGGCAGTTTATTCTTTTGTTTGGCCACTGGAACAACTAACCGCAAGAGGTCATCTTGTTCAGGAACATCAAATTGCCATCCGACCCATACTAAAACCAAGCCTTGTTCCATGAGCAGTCCATCGCCGAAAGCTTCTTCATCTCCAGCTGATAGAGGGGCAGTGGCTAAATTGAAAGTGCTGAGCGCAAATTTTCTTCCCCGGTTGCTCACCTCTACCAAACCTACTCCGCTAGCCTTGGACATATCGGTGGGTTTAAGAACTACAATGTTAGCATTTGCTTCCACCTGACCCTCATCATTTTGCTCGGCTAGAGTAATGTCCGTGATATTTTGATTGGATTTATTAACCGGATCAAAACTAAAAGTCACTCTACCTTTCCAGAGTTCATAAGAACCTGTTTTTCCCCAATTTTTACCATTTAAAACGACTTCTTTGGAAGTAAATTCTACAGATTTTACGGTGGCATCCAGCCTGAACACCCAAAAAATCAACAAGGTAGAAAGTACATATTTTTGCATCCTATACATTAGATTAGAATTATTTCTTGATATCAATTTGTGCCAATCTGCTATTCAGCCTCACTTTTCGTTAATCCCATCGAATCAGAAAGATTGTTGACCTTGTAAAAAGCGGATTAAAATAAATCACTCTATGGAACAATAACATGGGTGAATCTTAGCATATCTTAATAAACGCATCTTTCATCGGCGTATTTTCTATGAACAAATTCTTTGATCATTAATTCCAAAAGTCCACAAATATAGGTTAAGAAATTGATCCGTATATATAAATCGAATATGAAATGGAGTTATGAGTAGAGGGTAACGGATATTGCGAGGAATGAAACAGTAACCAAAGCCTTCCTTCGCCAATACTATGGCAGGCAAAGCAGTTACACAATTCCACATAAATTATAAGTTGAAAAACGGTCAACCTTATTTAGGCATTATCATTTTAGGCATTGTCACACAACTCACAACTCCCAACTCACAACTCTTTCACACCGATCACCCTCTTACGCCCAGGGTTTCAGTGGGCAAAGCCGATCCCCGTCAACCGGTCTCTAATTCAAAGTGTAGGTCATCCCGAAATTTGCTGCCTAAGCAGCAAATGTTCGGGATCTGTGTTGAGCAATACGGAAGCAATAATTTAATTGTTGGTCATGGAAACAGAACACAGATCTTGCCGAGTGGCACGATGACTTCCTATTCCCTTAAACAAGAAAGTTTAGGAAATTGCACTAAATGGTGGATTTCCAATTTAGAAATTGTACTTTGAGATTAATCCGATATTGGGAATCCTTCTACTCAACCAGCATGAGAACAATATGAACAGGGTATACCTTCAAGTTTATAATTTGATCCCCTATCTCTTGTTCCTTTGCGCTACTTTTTTTATTTGTTGCTCCACACAAAAAAATGATGTTGAATATAAGATATTGGACATCAATATGCAAGATACCTTTGAATCGGTTGAAATTGTAGATGTCATTCGATTGGAATCCAATGACAGCAGCATATTTGGGTATGTGAATCGCATCGAAAGGTTTGATAATAAAATTTATATCCTGGATAAAATGCTTAGAAGTACTCTTTTGGTATTTAGTGAGAAAGGTGCATATATTAACCATTTGAAAACTGGTAAAGGACCTGGTGAATGCCTCATGCCTTTAGATTTTTACATTGATAAGTTAGATAATTCGATACTTTTATATGATTACAGTCTTAAGAGGTTTTCAACTTATGATAAGAATTTAAATAATATTGAAAGCTTTGACAAAAGTTTATGCATGCGTTACTTTGATAAATTAGAAAATAATCAATGGATTGTATATAGTCAATGCAGTCGAGATCATAATAAAGCCTTATTCTCGTACAAAATATATGATATTGAATTTGAATTACTTGAGGAATTCCTTCCTTTGCCGAGGTATGACCATTTTAGACTAGGTGTATTTAACCCAATTAGTCGAGAAAACTTCGAGCAAGTCTATTGTAAACCATTCGACCAGAATATTTATACTTTCGACAACGAAGAATTTCGAACAAAATACTATTTGGATTTTGGTGAGTACAGCTTGAGCGAGCAAGATCGCACAGAAACCGATATCTATGAGGTCTATTCTTTGATGCAGCAGAGGGAAAGGATACTTTTACTTGGCGATTTAATTCATACCAGAGAATACTTCGCCGCCTCCTTTAATTTTGATAGAACAGAGGAATATTTTATTCACTCTAAGGATAAAAATCAAGTTCAGTGCTCGCCAAACTCCACCGCCTTACCCAGAGGACTATTAAAAGGGATGTGGGACGAAAATACCTTTATACTTATAGTTTTGCCATCTAATTTTAAAGAATATTTGGCAAAAAATAAAAGCTATGCCTCGAAATTCAAATTAGATAATCTACAGGATGGTGAAAACTCTTTGCTGGTTTTGTTTACTATTGAATTTTGAATTATCTTCTTTTCGGAGCATCTATTCCAACCCTTTTGATTGGCTCGATGAGCTACCTAGCTCCTCAAACAAAAAAGCATAGGTCATCCTGAACCCACCTCAGACGGGCAAGATTGGCTGCCTAAGCAGCAAATGTTCGGGATCTGTATTAAGCAGAAGTGTAACAGCTATTAAATTTAGCCAATTGTATAATAATTATTAACTCCTCAACAGCCAAAGAAATGGTTTTAACAACCATTTTTAATATCGAACGTAAAAGCTAGCAGTGCAGCTCGCACTACTGATAGCAAAGCTCGACTATGTGCTGATAGCGAAGCTCGTCGTACATGTCGTCAACCTTCTATACCTTCACCGTAAAATAGCTATAAAATTCTGCATGACCCATATCTATATTCACAGACCTCACTTAAGAAAAAATTTCAAAATTTGAACGATTATATGTATATATATTACCAGATGGCAGTTTAATGAGTTATCAACCGAGGCCGTTATATCACAAGAATTTACACTCAATAGTAATAATGAATCAAAATTTATCTATCCAAAAAGAGCTTTTTGAACGTGAACCCATGGTTTTTAATCATTTAAAATCAAAAACAATATTAAGCCATAAGGTATATACATCAATTCATGGAGGTGTTGATATTTTTAATGAGGCAAATTTTGGTATATTAAATTTACATAATAATGCAATTACACCATTGATGAAATATGATTTTGAAGACAATATGGATCAGGAATACATTAGGAAAACCTGCACAATTGTCAAGTGCTTAAACTTTGGTTGCGTTTTTTATTTCGTAGCAAATTGATATAAGCAAGAGGTAATTTACAATTCATAAAACAAGTGTACAAAAGAAATGGGTAAGATAGGTAGTTTTGTTCTGGAGGAGGATATACCGATGATCTTGGCAGAGGACCAGGATTCATACCTCAGATGATTGCTTCAAAGGGAATTGTTTATGATTTTATTAAATTAATTGAACTCAAATTCATTGTTTCAAAAGAACCTAACAAAATAAAAAAGAATCATTTGAGTCAAGATGACATAATTTATATAAATCACAATCAAGATGTTTTGAGATTGGTCTATTTTTGATACTTTGTTCCTTCGGAGATCTTATTATTTTATGAGATAAACTTAAACTAAAAACCTATATGGACATTCACATCATTTATAACTAATGGGTGTATTGTGGCCAGCACCTTGCGTAGCAGTTTGTTTATAAATACAAGAACCCAAAATCTCAAGTTGGACTTTGGTTATTATCTTATTTAAGTAAAATACTATTTGATGTATAAAAATTCGAAAATAGCACTATTTATATTTACTATTATGGTTTATGGGTGCTATAAAACTAAACTATTAGATGAAAATACTATATACTTCAATTTTAAGACCGACCAAGAAATTGGACTAGATGAATTAATTGATACGATAACTTATGTTAATTTGGGTACTAAAGCTAATTATGGAAATTATAATAGAGTCAAATGTATTCCATCCTTTTGCGTATATCTGACCGGAAATAGAAACGAACTAACTGCTTTTGAAAGGAACGGAAATATACTTTGGAAAATAAACCAAAAAAACTACCCAAATATCCCCAGGAATATCAGAGATTTTGTTATTGATAAGGAATTAAGGCAAATTTTACTTTATGATACACATACAAAAACAATATTCAGATATGATTTCAGTGGAAACTTTATAACCGATAATCAGCTTATCTCGAATGATGATTACCACCATGATTTTTTTTCTAGTGATAGGCATGGGAATTTGTATTTTCATATTTTGGGAATGCCAGGAAGCGGTAGTATTCAAACTGTTAATAATCAAACACTGAATTATGTAGTCACCAGAATCAATAAAGAGAGTTTTGGAGTAAATCAATTATATATTCAGGAAGGAGGAGCGTATAGAAATAGTATCTTGCAAAGATTTTTTTTTACCTCTGAGAACAATAATCTATTATTTATATATCCTTTTTCCAATAATGTTTATAGTCTGGATTCCAACTCAATACATATCAAGTATAGATTTGATAGTAGTTTATGGGTAGATCGAGAGAAAATCGTAGAATTAGACAAAATTGAAAGCACAAATATTCACAAAGGTCTTGAATTAGGAAATAAGATCAAGGATAATGGTATTTGTGAAATAAAAATGGTCCACGAATTTAATGATTTTTTGTTGTCTTATGTATACCACATTCCGAATGGGTATCGGTATTGGGTAATTACCGGCAATAATAAAGATAATAATCAGTTTGTAAAATTTGACATTAAATCGGTCTTTGCAAAGTGGAACGGATTGCCATTTAGAATAACTTCACTGGATCAATACAAAACAGAATTGATATCTGTATTTGAAGTAGGACAGAATTGATATCTGTATTTGAAGTAGACTTTTAAATCTCGAAGATACGAATGCTTCTTCGTCATATCCGAATCCAATAAAAGAATTTGGTCCCGAAGATCTAATTATTGCTTTTGTCAAAATTAAACCATAAAAAACAAATGATTCCAGTTTTCACTAATAAAACAATCCTGGCGCATCCTGTTAAATCCTTAAAATCCGGTTCTAACTCTAACACTTTAAGCAATTACACAATTCAACAAACCAGAGGAATCAGAATCATCTTACAACTCACTACAAAATGCTGACATAGAAGCTCGTCAGAACACAACTCACAACTCTTTCACCAACCACCGTCCCCGACATTGGCCTTTGGCTTGATCCGGGTTCATTTTTTTTAAAAAATTATTTGAACATTTAAACAATTCCACCTGCCTTAGCTTAAAGCTATGGCAGGCAAAGCAGTACACAATTCCACATAAATTATAAGTTGAAAAACGGTCAACCTTATTTATGCATCTACAATCTACAAACTCACAACTCACAACTCCCTCAATTGGCTTTGCAAAATATTGTTACTATTATTGCAGGCATGAATAAACAGGAACTTGAATTGAATCTTCCTAAAAGTAGTGCACCAAGAGTGGTAATCATAGGTGGTGGTTTTGGGGGCTTGACATTAGCTAAAAAATTACGTGGTCAGGAATTTCAGGTGGTATTACTTGATAAGAATAACTACCATCAATTCCAGCCCCTATTTTATCAGGTGGCAATGTCTGGATTGGAGCCCAGTTCGATTAGTTTTCCTTTTAGGAAAGTCTTCAGGAGTGCACCAAACGTCTATTTTAGGGTGGCCGAAGTCACTGAAGTTCAACCTGACAGAAATTGCATTCAAACTACTCTAGGACGACTTACATACGACTATCTGATCATCGCCATTGGTACTAAAACAAATTATTTTGGAAATTCAAATTTTGAAAAAAACACACATTCTCTAAAATCGATTTCAGATTCCTTGTACCTGCGTAATACTTTGTTATCCGATTTTGAGGAAGCATTGATAACCGGAGATTTTAAGACCAGACAACAGTTTTTAGATATTGTGATCGTGGGTGGGGGACCAACGGGAGTAGAATTGGCTGGGGCTCTTGCTGAGATGAAGAGCTACATTCTACCGAAGGATTACACAGAATTAGATAGTAAAGAAGTGGATATCTATTTGGTTCAGGCCGGACCGCATTTGCTGCCAGGAATGTCACAAAAAGCTTCAAGAGATGCCATGAGATTTTTAACCAGGATGGGAGTCATCGTGAAAACTAATGCTCGGGTCAAGGATTACAATGGTCGGGAGGTCATATTCCAAAATGGAGAAACAATCGGATGCACCAAGGTGATTTGGGCAGCAGGGGTAACCGGTAATCTACTTTCTGGTGTTCCGGATCCGGCTAAATGCAGGCGCAATCGAATCAAGGTAAACAGTTATAATCAGGTAGAGGGGTGTGAGAATGTTTTTGCGATTGGAGACATTGCTTTGATGGTTGAAGATCAGGCATATCCGGATGGGCATCCGCAGGTAGCTCAACCAGCGATGCAACAGGCCAAGCTACTGGCGCGCAATTTGAAAGCTTTAAATCAGCAAAAACCTCTGCGGCATTTTCGCTATAAGGATAAAGGTTCGATGGCAACCATCGGTCGAAACAAGGCAGTTGTAGATCTGGGCAAGATTAGCTTTAGCGGCTTCTGGGCCTGGGTGGCCTGGCTGTTTGTGCACATCTACAATTTAATAGGGGTTAAAAATAAACTGTTTGTAGTCATCAATTGGATCTGGAATTATATTACCTATGATCAATCGTTGAGATTGATTATTAAGCCCAAGTCTACTTTGGAAGATCAGGATTCCCAGAAAACAAAAATCAGACGTCAGAAGTCAGACATGTGAAGACCGAAGTACTAAACACACAACTATTCTTTATCTTCTGACATCTGACATCTGACTACTGATATCCTTGACACTATGAGCTATTTTACTAATCTCACAACTCAAAGCTCATATCTCATTACCATCATTCCTGAGTGCTCGCTCATATCTCACAACTCACAACCACTAAAGTGCCAGATTGACTTTAATTTCAAATTCGTCGTAGATGGTTTTGTCACCTAAGTTGTCAAAAAAGCTTCCTGAACCATATCTTACGTTGTACTCAGACCGGTCTATAGTAATATTGGCTGTTGCATTTTGATCTGTTACTTTGGCAAAAAACTTAATCTCTTTCGTAATTCCCTTGATCGTGAGATCAGCGACAACTTTGTAATCTCCAGGCGTTCCACGGCTGATTACTTTCTTTAATTTCACAAAAGAAGAAGGATGGGTTTCGACTCCAAAGAAGTCATCAGACTTTAAATGCCCTTCCAGTTTTCCTCGCATTCGATCGCCCAAATCTGTATTGGCAATAGTGGTCATATCAATTTCAAAACTTCCACCTTTTAACATACCTTTATCATCAAATTCCAGACCACCGTCTTTTAGAGCGACGGTACCGGTATGTGTGCCTGTAACCTTGGAGGCTGTCCAGATCAAAGTACTTTTTTCAACATTTACTTTCTTCAAAATTGGATTGTCATTGGCAAAACCTAAACCGGTTCCAATCAATAAGCTGAAAATCAATGAAAAAATCTGTTTGTTCATAATTGTAATTTAAATTGAGTTAATAATTAATTTATCTCCGAATTTTGTTTAATAATCTGTTTAGGGTGTCGACTTCATCATCAGTTAAGTTTTGATAAGTGGCCATCAAATCATCCTCAATGGCCATTGAAGCTTTTTCCACAATTTCCAATCCTTCTTCCGAAATCTCAATTTCGACCTTGCGACGATCCGATGGACAAATAACCCTGTCTACCCACTTTTTATCCAGTAGCTTGTCCACCAAGCGAGAAGTATTCGAGCTCTTGTCAAGCATCCTTTCGCTTACTACTTTTAAAGAACAGGGTTTGGGTCTACTTCCTCTCAAAATCCTCAGAATGTTGAATTGCTGAGGCGATAAGTTAAAAGGACTAAGCACGCGCTTCTTCATTAACATCAACCAGGACCCGGTATAAATCATGTTCACATCAAGCTTATGACGATTGCTTTTGAATTCTTTTTGTTGAATTGCGGATTCAATGTTCATGAGTGCAAATATATGTATATACAACAAATGTTAAGACAATAAAATGTTATGAAAGTTTTAAATATTCCAGTATAAGTGTTAAAACGGCACCATTTTAGAATTAATGTAGGATTAGGATAAACAACATTTCACAGATTTATCCTCAGGGAGGATCTAGGCTGTATGGGCCTGGAAAATGCTTGGATATATGGCAAGATCGCCTCCGCAAGATTTACCTTGAAGTCTGCTTTATACAGTTTACATAGTCACTGTCTTTGGGTAATATCCTTTATTCTGAATAAATTACCAATTTTCGCATGACCTCTCCTTGATCAGTATCCAATTTGATAATGTACATTCCCGTGGGTAGGGACGGCAGTATAATATTATCAAGATCATTGGCTTCCATCTGGAAGATGCGAAATCCGGTAAAGGTATATATAGCTGCTTTTTCCAATACCACAGCTGCTGGAAGTTCGATATTTAACCTGCTTCTAGCTGGATTGGGGAAAACCTTAACTTCATCTAATATCGGATCATACAAGTTGGAGGTCTTTTCAAGCGTGATCGTGTCGCTGGTTACCACACAACCCTCATCATCTTCAACTCTGACTATGTATTCACCTGCTGCCAGCCCACCAGCATCAAAAACGTCTTGAAGTATCACTTCTCCATCTTTTGACCATTCAATATCGTAAGGTGCAACTCCTCCTGAGATTTGAATGGAAATAAAGCCATTTGTATCTTCGCCGGGTTGAGAGGTGGAGTCGATTGTTATGTGAAACAGTGGATCGGATAACATGAAGGTATCATTGTATTGGCATCCAAGTGTATCGCTGATCAACACCGGATAAACACCGGCACTTATACTATCAAGTTGTTTTCCGGTACTTCCATTAGCCCAAATGTAGGAAAATACAATGGTGTCGACCGAAGGGGTCAATTGAATATTTCCGTCGGTATTACCTGGGCAGGAAGGCAACTGATACACCGGACTAAACTCCACATCCGGATCAATGTTCACCAAGAAACTGTACGTACTGCTATTCCCAAATTCATCGATGGCCAAATACTTTTCCGATGTATTGCCTAAAGGAAAAATTCCTTCTGGCCCAATTCCTTCAATCAATCTAATGGTATCCAAACCACAATTATCCGTTGCAGTGGGTAAGTTATAGACAAATCCGGAGCAAAAACGCGAAAAAATATTTTCTTTGGGTGTAAATACGGGGCCCAGGTTATCGATAACTATGATAGTTAGGGTATCAATCAATACATTGCCCGAACCATCCTGAGCTGTTAACTGCACTCGATTTTCCCCCAGTTGACTGCAGTCAAAACTATTCTTTTCCAGGTACACCGAATCGATATCACAATTGTCTACGATTAGAGAGATCAGCGAATCGTTAGGAAATTGGGCAATTCCGGCAGCATCCAGATTTAAATTAAAACTGGTTCTGATTAACTGCGGAGGTAAGCGATCTTCCTCTGTTATTTCTATAGATAGGCTATCGATGCAATTTAAGCTATCGGTGACTATAGCAGCATATATTCCTGCAGTTAACTCTCTTAAGGTATCGCTTGAACTGCCGTGACTCCAGTCAATTGAATAAGGAGCTACCCCTCCATTGATTTGAATAATAATGGATCCGTCACTGGCTGAACTACACGTACTGTTGGAAGTGGAGTAGGGGATTACTTGTAATTCGTCTGGCTCGGTAATTTGTATTGTATCCGTGAAGACACAACCTATTGTATCAGTAGCCGTAACCCCATAGCTACCCGCAGCAAGGTTGTGAATACTTGCTGTAGTATCACCTGTCGACCAGAGGAATGATGTAGTACCCTGTGCACTATCGATTGTCACACTTATGGATCCGTTTTCGTCACCAAAGCATTCATTATTTATCAGTGAAATTTGTCCATTCAATTTACAAGTACCCTTAAGTATTTCGACGGTATCTGAAATCAAACACCCGGATATATCGGATAACAACACCACATATTTTCCGGGGGAGAGGTTGCTGATTGTATCGCTGGTAATATTGTCTTTACTCCATAATACCAGATAGGGTGGAGTCCCGCCTGTTGGGGCAATATATGCAATTCCATCGTTGGCTCCGGGAAAAGATTCATCTATTTTTTGAGTATTGGGCTGAAGATTGATGGTGGCTTCGATCGTTATGTTTAAGGTATCTGAGCATCCATTTGCATCAGTGGCTATAACCTGATAAGTCCTCGCAGTAAGATTGTTCCGCATGTGGCTGGTATCACCGTCAGGCCACCTCACGGTGATTGGGCCTTTACCTCCACTCGTACGTACTTCAGCCGTTCCATTATTTTGCCCGCTACAGTTGATTTGGGTTTTACTCACTAATTCTATAATCACAGGAGTCGGTTCCTGGATTATAAAATCTTGAGTAAAAGTATCCAGATTGGCATCACTTACGGTGACACTATAAGAGCCTGCCTGTAGTTGACTTACAGAGGCTGTCGAATCTCCAGTACTCCAGAGAATGGAATAGGGAAGATTTCCTCCAATAATGGATAAATCGATACGACCACTGGACTCACCAAAACAGAGGACATCCTGTTGGCTAGAAGAAACAGTCAGACCGGTGACCCCTTGTTGTAGTGGGCTGTTAAAAACTGTTTTTACCGGGCGATCCCCTTGAACCGTAGAATCTCCATTGGATAGTACAGCCCCAGCATAAAAGGAAACGGTTTTTTCGGCATCGATACTATCGGGAGCAGTCCAGTCTACCGTCCACTGTGCAAAAGTAGAATCATAAAAATTGGTAGGACCTCCTTTATGTTCGAAATATGTTTTCCCGTTCATATCAGGTACTATTCCTGAAATTCCCGTAGGATTTGATAGAGTACCAACACGGTTATTATCCTCATCAACTACAGTCATTTGGATACCAGCATTTACTGGATTCCCTACAGTCTTATTTACACGTAAAGTAACCGTATAGGTGTTTCCTGCATAAAGCACGTCGGGAATGCCAGAGAGTGAAATATTCCCATCGATGGCAGTATTGGGCGTGTGGCAATCGGCACAATCTCCTTCGCCAGGTGCTCCGGTTTTTCCATTTTCAGGATTGTTGTATTGACTTGTTAATAACAGATAAAGCACTGCCATTAAGCAGAGGGGATAGATACGTAATAGATATTTCATTGTTGATAGCTCTCTTATTCAGCCCAAAAGTAATTAAACCCAATGATTATTAGTAAATATTAACAATTGTGAAAATATGTATATGATCGGATTGAATATGTCAAAGGCTACGAGTCCGCTAAAAGTAGATTAAATGCATGTTAAAACGATGCAGATTTTTCCAACGGGAAAGATGGGCCTAACCATCCTGCTTTTGAAACAGTGATTCTACAAACACCCGTCGGTTGAATACCTGAAGTTTGTCAATTGATTCACCAACTCCAATGTATTTAATCGGTATTTTGAATTGATCGGAAATAGCAATGGCTACCCCTCCTTTGGCGGTTCCATCAAGCTTGGTTAAGGCCAATGAAGAGACATCGGTAGCATCCGTGAAATGTTTTGCTTGTTCAAGGGCATTTTGACCTGTAGTGGCATCCAGCACCAACATCACATCATGTGGAGCTCCGTCCATACATTTATTGATCGAGTTCTTAATTTTTGTCAGCTCCCTCATCAAATTCAATTTGGTGTGTAATCTGCCGGCAGTGTCGATTATGGCTACATCGATTTGATTGTCTTTGGCGAATTGTACGGTTTCATAGGCAACGGCTCCTGGGTCGGTATGCATTCCTTTGGAATAAAAGTCACAACCTACTCGATCAGCCCAAATTTGCAATTGATCCACGGCTGCCGCCCGAAAGGTGTCGGCTGCACCCATAACAATCTTTTTCCCTTTCAATTTGTACTGGTAAGCAAGTTTACCAATGGTTGTTGTTTTACCGACCCCATTAACTCCTACTACTAAAATCACATAGGGCTTAAACTCATCAGGGTATACAAAATCATCCAGATCCTCGGTTCGGTTTTCAGTTAAGAGCTGGACGATTTCATCCCTTAAAATTTCATTTAATTCACTGGTGTTCATGTACTTATCTCTGGCCACTCTGGCTTCGATCCGCTCAATGATTTTGATTGTGGTGTCTAAGCTGACATCTGAGGTGATGAGGATGTGTTCCAATTCGTCCAGTACTTCTTCGTCGATTGAAGCTTTGCCGGCAATTGCCTTGCTGATCTTACTAAAAATGTTGGTTTTGGTTTTTTCCAACCCTTTGTCAAGATCTTCTTTTTTTTCTTTGGTAAATAATTTTTTAAAGAGACTCATGATGTTGATCGAAAAAACTGTTAATAATTAAATAAATAAGGGCTTTTCCAACTATTTTATATCCTTGGAAAAGCCCTCAAAAATTATAGGTTGAAATAGGTCTAAGCTTTGTCTGCAAAAAACTGCTTTACTTCATCCTTGTGGATCATCATTTCTTTATAACTGTAAGCTCCGGTTTCCGGATTTTTTATTGGCTTAACCACTTTAACAAAGTCTTTCCCTGAACCTGAATTGGCAGATCTTTGTGCAATTCGCGCGTTTTTACTTACTTTTTTTGCCATAATTATTTTATTTCTCGGTGAACGGTATACTTCTTTAGTATTGGATTAAATTTTTTAAGTTCCAATCTTCCCGGTGTGTTTTTCCGGTTTTTTTGAGTCACATAGCGTGAAGTTCCAGGCATACCGCTTGTTTTATGCTCAGTGCACTCCAGAATTATTTGGATGCGATTTCCTTTTTGTTTTTTTGCCATTGGTTAATAATTTTGGATTTAGCGAAGGATATCAGACTTCACTCCTTTTTTTTCTAACTTTTTTACATAGGCATAAATGCCCAATTTATTGATTGTACGCATTGCGCTGGTGGATACTTTCAATGTAACCCATTTGCCGGTTTCCGGTACATAAAATTTCTTTTTTTGCAAATTGGGCAAAAACCGACGTTTGGTTCGGTGGTTCGAATGCGAAACATTATTACCGGTTATTGGTCTCTTTCCAGTTAAATCACATACTCTTGACATAAATTTCTCTTTTTGGTCCTGATCGGATCAGGATCCAGTTTTACAAATTCGAATTTTTGATGAGGAGTTCTCCTCGTTTCTCTCGAAAAATTGGGCTTCCAGTGTGTTTACAATCTTAGAAAACATGGTGACTTCGACAGGATTCGAACCTGTAACCTCCTGATCCGTAGTCAGGTGCTCTATCCAGTTAAGCTACGAAGCCGCAAATATACAATTATTTTCCGTTTGCACTTTACAAACGGCCCGCAAAGATATGGGATTAATTTTATTTATCCAATGCTTTAAGTAGCAATTACATATAAATAAATTTTTTAGTATGTATGGTTTTCCCTTTTCTGATCGTCAACAGATAGACACCACCAGTTTGAATTCCCGATGGCAAATCAATTTCTTTAATACCCGGATCGGAGGGCTTTATTACGTCGCGATAAATTTCCCGGCCTAAAATATCCGAGATCAAAATATCAATTTCTTCCGGATGCGGATTGCTAAACTCAAAACGGATGGAATGATCTATGACGGTAGGAATAATTTTGGTTATCTTAAGCTTATCGCCAGCCTGATAGTTGCAATATTTTTCCCGAATGGCTAACATTGGTTTATACAGGTTCAATCTTCCCCCCGAAACTGTTTTTTCAGTAAGATGGGCCAGGGAATCCACATTATCCAAAATTATCTTTTTAAGTTCCAAAGCACCGGTTCCAGGACTATTTTTCAAAAATGCGGCGAATTCTTCGCACGGATAGGCATGAAGAAGGGCGACTGCTCCAGCAACATGCGGACAGGCCGCCGATGTTCCTGAGAAAGTACCATAACCGGCATTTGGCCTGGTGCTGATACTACCTTGACCGGGAGAGGCAAGATCAATGGTTAGCTTGCCAAAACCGGACTCTTCTCTTAAATCCGTCTCATTGGTATTCGTAACTCCAATAATATAATTACTGGCGCAAGAGATAGGCATATCATGTTTTGTATCGACATCCCATTCCTGGTTGGTAGTTGCGTTAGCATACAAGATCCCAAGAGCACCAAAACGGTCAAAGTAGGTACACCATATAGGAAATTCTTCGGGATCTCTTCCAGTAATTCCTAATGATGCATTGCAGGCTACTACATAGGATCCTCTGGCTCCATTAGTTTCATTGTATTTGGTTCTCTGATCAATAACATATTCATACATAGTGTACAACTCATCAATGAATATGCTGGATGAGCCAGATTTACTCAATACCATCATTTTGATATTCCAATTAATTCCAGCAATGCCAGTTGAGTTGTTGCTTTGGGCTCCCATAATACCGGCAATTGCAGTTCCATGCGAGTGCGGATCGTGATCATCTTTGCCGGTCACTACGTTCATACCCTTAACGTCATCCACATATCCATTTTCATCATTGTCTTGCCCATCACCTGGAACTTCTTCGTTATTGATCCAGATATTATCAGCCAATTCAGGATGACTCAAATCAACGCCTTCGTCAAATATCGCAATCGTAATTTCATCCCCTTCAGCCGTACTACCACCAGTCGTAAAATCCCAGGCCTTAGGAGCATTGATCTTTTGTAATGGCCACTGATCTCCATAGCGGGAATCGTTGGGTTCGGTATTTCTATTCTCTAGTTTGAGATTTGGCTCTACTGCAACAATTCCCGGATGAGATTTGAGCAAGGAAACATTTATGTCTTGGTAACTTATATGATAGATGTTTTCATCACTCGATATCTTTTTGAATTCAAGTGACTGTCTTAATTGTTCGGATTTAACTGAACCTCGAATGACATTTTCTACATCATAACCATCCAGAGTTTGAATGATCCAGCCATTTTGCTTGTGCTGGGAGTCATTTGCTATTCCATTACCAATTAGTAAACAAGTAGACAGAACAAGCCATCTAAACATAATCAATTATTTTTCACAATGTACAATCAGATAACGAATCAAAATCATTTCAGGTTTATTTTAAGCTTTAAAACTGAGATAATATTTCGCCTGATCAATAATTTCACTCTTTTTTGTTAGAAATCCCCATTAATTCATCCAATTTGCTCTCAAAATTATGAATTTAGATATGATAATATCTCAAATATATGGCTAAAATCATCATCAGGTGACAGCAAACTATGGTTATTTGGATGTATTTGGCATTGATATTAAAGGGTATTAGATTATTAAAGATGACTGGAACAAGGGGTAGCAGGAGAAAAAAATATCGCCCATTAAGTGCCGATATAGAGTTGCCAGCCAGAGGAGACCATTGGAGGTATATCACAATGCTTGTAAGCAAACTAATCAGGAAAGCAATCACCGGTACCAAAGCTATTGCGTGTTTGCGGATCGATGAAATCAGGATAGATTTACCACCTGCATAGAACAAAATCAGACTATAAAGTATGATAAATGGACTCGGAAGGTAATTGGCTTCCCATCCAAATTTACCAATCCAATGGGCCCAGGTGGCAAAAAAGGAATCTCCCCAACTGGATATCAAGACATGAGCAAAAACCATTGGGTTATGCCAGATATATGACAGCTGACCTTTAGGATCTACCCCAGGATTGAGTTGGATATCTTCTCTGAATGCCGGATTGTAGTGATCGTAAGCAATAAAAAAATCTTTGAGGAAATGATACCAAGGAATAAGTGCAATCAATGGTATCAATACCAGCAGCCATCTTAATTTTTGATTGGGAAATACTGATTTGGGGATACAAAATACCAGCCAGGATAATGGCCAATATACCGGTTTGTGAATGGTAAAGAGCGTTATGATGGATATTGCAATTATCATTTTAAGGGTCCCTACATTTTGAACTTTACCTTCCCAAACACCGAGGATCAAGGCAATCCATAGAAAACCTAGCGCATTGGTAAACAGGTCCGCGGTGACCCCGGATTGGATAATGAGCAATGAAGGAGTCAATGCTGCGATCGAAAATAGGAATTGATTTTTTTCTAAAAATCCAAAAGAAGTAACAAGTATTAATAACCAGATTCCCAATCCCAGGATTCTTGATAGATACAAACTAATGGAAGGTTTCAATCTTAAGGCTCCGGAACTCAGATTGGAGGCTACCTGCGGAAGATAAGCGGTGGGAAAATAATATCCGACATTTGGAAAATCAAGAAAGATCGGAATACCTACATCTACTTGATGCGCGTCTTTAAATTGTTGTAATGTTACTTTCTGGTCCGGGTGGTATCTAAGATGTCGAAACGAGTTGAAATATACCGGATAGCCACTAGGGATCATTCCACCCATACGATGGTCTTGCGTTTTTATAGCCATAAAATGGCCCTGGGCAATGTGATGAGATCGATAAAAATGATGAGGTTCGTCAGGAACATGGCCGGGAGGGGTCAAAATAATATAAGTAAGTCCAAATAGGAGCGTGGTGAAAAGGGTAAATTTTTTCCATGCAATCATGGTCATGGGCAGGTTTACCTGATTCCTTTTTCATTCAGCCATTTATGCAATCGTTTTGCATTAGCACTATGACCTGCTGAGGTTTTTGCAAAAGCATGCCGGCCACCTCCTTCTGGTTTTGCACAGAAAAAAATATAATCGTGTTCTTCCGCATTTAAGACTGCTTCTATCGATTTAATTGATGGCATACAAATGGGACCCGGTGGTAATCCATCGACACGATAGGTGTTGAAAGGTGAATCTATTTCTAAATGCCTATACAGAACTCTTTTTAAGCCAAAATCTCCAACTGCAAAAACCACTGTAGGATCTGCTTGCAATCGGATACTTTTTTGCAGCCGATTGAGATAAACGCCAGCTATTCTTGGTTTTTCGTCATCCACGATGCTTTCTTTCTCTACAATAGAAGCCAGGGTGTAAACTTCTTCCGGAGAAAGATTCCACTTTGCAGCTTGTTTTCGGCGTGTGGAACTCCAATAATCCTTATGTTCCTGATTCATTCGGTCTAAAAACTCATCCAGAGAAATATCCCAAAAAACCTGGTACGTATTTGGTAAAAAAAGCGTCAACAGAGAATGACGTGATAAATTAAGTTTCTCTAAGGTTTCAGCTTGGTAGAAAAAGTTACTCATTTGATCGGCTTCCAGTTCAAGCTGAGTTCCAATTTTTTCAAACAATTCATCGGTGGTCCGGACCGAATTAAAAGTTAAATGAACCGGCGATTGCAAACCCAATCTCAGGGTTCTTACTAAATCGTAATTGTTCCATCCCGACTCCAATTTATACCTGCCCGGTTTAACCAGATTATTGTATTTCATTCGTGCGGCTACCCAATCGAAAGATTTTTGATTCCTTATCAATTCGTTGGTGGTCAGCGAATCGATAACATCCGAAAAAGAGGCATTTGTGGGGATGTATAAATAGTTGGAATTTGCCTGATCAGTAACATTGGGAGCATATATTTTTTGATAAAATATATAAATCACCACCATGCCAAGAATTAAAGCGACACCAATTACCCAAAACAACTTTTTAAACAAACTTGAACTGAAAGTATTCATAAAAATGAATAAGTAAATTAATAAGATTCAGACTCATTTGGAAAATCTCCCGATTTCACATCTTCGGTATACTTCGTAACGGCTTCTTTAACTAAATCGTATAAATTGATATATCTACGTAAAAAGCGAGGATTAAACTGATGAGTAATCCCCAGTAAATCATGTGAAACCAATACTTGTCCACTTGTGCCTGGTCCGGCTCCAATCCCAATGGTAGGACAATTAATATCCTGGGTAACCTGCGCTGCCAATGCTGCCGGAATTTTTTCCAATACAATGCCAAAACAGCCTAACTGGTCTAAAAGTTTAGCATCTTTCCTCAATTTGGAGGCTTCCTCATCCTCGCGGGCACGTACTACGTAGGTCCCAAATTTGTAAATGGATTGTGGCGTAAGTCCAAGATGCCCCATAACAGGAATCCCTGCTGACAAGACTCTGGTGATCGATTTTTTTATTTCTGCACCTCCTTCCATTTTAATGGCATGGGCACCGGATTCTTTCATAATCCGAATTGCAGATTTTAATGCCTGGCTCCAATCACCTTGGTAGGACCCGAATGGTAAATCTACAACGACCAAAGCCCTTTTTACAGCTCTGACTACGGATTGTGCATGATATATCATTTGGTCCAAAGTGATGGGCAGAGTCGTTTCGTGTCCCGCCATTACATTGGATGCCGAATCTCCAACCAATATGACATCAATTCCCGCATCCTCAATGATCCTGGCCATTGAAAAATCATAAGCTGTTAACATCGAGATTTTCTCTCCAGCCTTTTTCATTTCCTGTAAAACATGGGTAGTTACGCGTTTGGGTTTTTTACTTTCCGGCATTTGAACTATCAGTATTAGAATTGCAAGGTAAAAAAAATGTTAGTACGGATAGAAGTTTGAGATTATTGACTTCAAAGGAGCATCCATTTTTTCTTAAAATCCCGGGACATACTTTTCCATTTGATGGTACGCCATTGCACGAGACGGAAAGAATAGGGTTTAATTTCCGAATTAGTGATTGGAGATTCAATTGATTAATTTACTCATAAATATATATTCATTGAAAAAATAGGAGGCTAGTAATTGTCAAATAGACAATTATGTAGCATATCGAATCGACGACTATGAAACAAATATTGATGACTATTTCCATTTTGAGCTTGCTATGCAGCTGTACCAAAATGCCACTTTATACTGCAGTTGACTGGGACGAAGGGAGGAAAGTTCCAACCCAATTCCATGGGAAGGACCAGGTTAAATACAGCATTCAAAATGATCAGGACCATCTAGTAGTAACAATGATAACTGCTGATCCGGTTACCCAGATGAAAATTCTTAGAAATGGTTTGGAGTTACATCTTGATCCGGACGGTAAAAAAGCCCATTGGGCCTCCATTACTTTTCCATACAAGACCAAAGAGCCCAGATCAAATCGACCCTTAATTCGTCCGAATTCCAATGTCTCCCGATTGGATATCATGATAGCCAGGTCTTCAACTGCGGCACTTTGGAAAAAAGAGTCTGATCAGATTGTATTTAACATATTAGATAGTTTGAAACCGGCCGACATCACCTTAAATTCTGAACAGGGGCAAGCCTTGGTTCTAAGAGTTGAAATTCCAGTTCGGAATATTGAAGAGTTTGTTACGCAGCATGAGCCTTCGATGGGTATCACCATATCAGGCATGGGAAATCAAAACAATTTATCAGGGAATCGCAGATCAGGTGTACCACCGGGAAGGGTAAATGGAAAAACAAGTGGTAGGGGAGGCCCGGGAGGTCAGGCCGGTTCTCGGAGACCATCAAACCCTGGATCCTCTCGGGTGTACGAGATGAACAGAAAAATAACCGAGTGGTTTAAGGTAAAATTATATAAGTAACTCCACCGGTAATTATACCAGTCTTATATTATTTCCTCTTTCAACCGATTCCAAACTTTTGCCAATAAAACTGCGGAAATTATGGCGGACACAGTTAGTCCGCTGGCTAACATTACATTACCATAAATCCAATTACCCGTGGCAAACATACAGCTATAGACCAGTATGCAACCTAATATCATGGCCAGTATGCCAGAGGGAACGGACCATCGTTTATCCTCGTCACCGAGGTCAACACCGTTTGCTCTGGCTTCACTGACAATCTTTTCCCAGCCTGGTCCTCCCGGGTGCGTTTTTTTGTAAAACCGTATCAAAGTTTCCTTTTTTTCTGGTTTGGTCATGTAGGTTACCACAATCCAAATGATGCTGGTGATCAGTACTATTGTTGGGAATCGTACCCAGGGTTCAAATACACCTCCGATGGCATTTCCGGTATTGTCCGTATAGCCAAAAAGAGAATATCCAAAGGAGGAAAAGGTAAGGAAAAGGCTGACAAAAGCCGCAGCGAACATTACCGAAATCTCACTCCACGCATTTATTCTCCACCAAAACCACCTAAGAATATAAACGAGACCGGTTCCAGCTCCAAACATTAGCAGAATGTCGAATAATTGTTTGGCATTGGTAAGTAACAGGGCCAATATTGCACTAAGCACCATAAGTAATACGGTAGATAAACGGCCAATATTGACTAGCTCTTTTTCCGAAGCCTTTGGACGGATTTGTTGTAAATAAAAATCATTGACTATATAGGAAGAACCCCAGTTCAACTGCGTAGAGACCGTACTCATATACGCAGCTCCTAATGACGCCAATACCAACCCCAACAAGCCACTTGGTAATTTAGTAAGCATAGCGGAGTAGGCTAGATCATTTCCGAGCTTGCTCTCATCAATATTAGGAAATGCTTCTTGTATGCTTGCCACATCCGGAAATACGATCATCGATGCCAATGCTACCAATATCCAGGGCCAGGGACGTAGAGCATAATGCATAATATTGAAGAAGAAAGTTGAGGCGATAGCATGATTTTCATTCTTAGCGGCCAACATCCTTTGAGCGATATATCCTCCACCTCCGGGTTCCGCGCCAGGGTACCATGAGCTCCACCATTGTACTGCAAGTGGAATAATCAAGATAGCAATCAAAGCTTCTTTGTCTGAAAAATCAGGTAATATGGATAATTTTCCAGCCACATTTTCATGAGTAATCATATTGGATATACCACCTACTTCAGGGATGTTTACCAGATAGTATGCCGCCCCAATTGCTCCAACAATGGCTACAAAAAATAGTAAAAAGTCGGTGTAGACCACTCCTCTGAATCCTCCGACCGCACTAAAAATC
Source organism: Saprospiraceae bacterium (assembly GCA_965223405.1). GTDB lineage: Bacteria > Bacteroidota > Bacteroidia > Chitinophagales > Saprospiraceae > CBDCWO01. Next base: position 6,288,925 of record CBDCWO010000006.1, on the reverse strand, counting down.
ACCGTGATTAAGCCTCCAATGATTACTGTTTCCAAGGGAGACAACCCCAGCATGATACCGGCTATTTTAATAGCGGCCAAATTTACTGCTGATATGGTAATTATGTTAAAAAACAATCCCAAGTACACAGATCGAAACCCTCGCAGGAAACGCGCTGCCTTGCCTCCATATCGCAATTCGTAAAATTCCATATCCGTCAGCACATCTGATCTACGCCAAAGTTTTGCATAAATGAATACCGTGGATAATCCGGTCAATAAAAATGCCCACCAAACCCAATTGCCGGATACGCCATTACTTCTTACAATATCGGTAACTAAATTTGGGGTATCAGTTGAAAAAGTAGTAGCTACCATTGAAAATCCTAACAACCACCAAGGCATGCTTCTACCTGATAAGAAATACTCGGAGGTATTCTTACCTGATCTTTTGGATACATAAATACCAATAGCAAGAACAATAGAAAAGAATATAATTATAATGGAATAGTCTAAAGCGGTGATATCCATATCTAATAGTTAGTTGGTCTGTCAAATCTCATTTCGACCATAATTATACGATTTAATCTTAATTATAAAGACGATTTTAAATGACTTAATTAAAATCCCTGCTCAAACAAAATGTCCATGATGTTATAATTGGACTTGAGGTCACTCGGTGGTCATAGAAAAATTCATGATAACAATCCATTCATAATAGTTGATAAGCTCTTAATTCATAAATCTCGTGAACAGATAGCCATATGGTTGATTTTTTCAGGACTGGTGTTACCATCAATAACATGAGCAATGATTCTGCGCATTGAATTCTTTCAAATCACGTGTTGGCGCTAATGATAAAGTCATATTGCTTTTTCAGTGAGTTTTTTAATGAACTTTTGTGTCGCCGGATCCATTATCCTGGAAAATCGAGATTACGCATTAGTTCTGGTTGAACTTGTTTAAACAAATAGCAGTATTGATGGTTGTTACCATTAAAATAATTGATGAAAAAGGTCAATACTATAATTCAAGCCGAACCAATCGATATGGGTGGAATCAGAATTGATCAGGCTTTACCAGTCGGTTTGTTCAGGCATCGGGATCCTTTTTTACTCATTCACCACTGGAAGCAGAAATTTGCCGGTGGGCAACGACAAAAAGAGGTAGGTGTAGGACCACACCCGCATCGTGGCTTTAGCCCGGTCACCTTTATTTATGAAGGAATTATCGAACACCGGGACTCAAGGGGAAACACGGGTACGGTGTCACAGGGAGGTACACAGTGGATGAATGCCGGCATGGGTATCGTACATTCCGAAAGACCTGCGTCAGAAATTGCTGAACGGGGAGGCACACTCGAGTTAATTCAATTTTGGGTAAATTCTCCCATCATTCATAAAATGGATCAACCCAAATACTATAATTTGCCCGAGCAAGATACACCTAAATTATTAAGCGAAGATAACCTAATTAAACTGCTGATTGTCAGTGGTGTTATAAATAACATCGAAGGTCCTATTCAAGAGGTGACCCGTGTTACCACTGCACAGATATATGCTCGCAGCGGTGGAAGAATCGATTTGACTTTGGATACTTCCTTATACGCTCTGATTTATGTACTGCATGGATCATTTGAAATTAATGGAAAGGAAGTTTTAATCAAACAAATGGCTGTTTTAGACGATCAAGGAAAAAACATCACACTACGAGCGAAAGCGGATTCCCAGGCAGTTCTTCTAGCTGGTAGGCCCCTGGGTGAACCGGTCAATCAATATGGACCCTTTGTTATGAGCAGTCAAACCGAAATAATGCAAGCTATCCGGGATTACCAAATGGGGAAGATGGGGGTATTGATCGAGGAGTTTTAATTTATGTCCTAAGCGCTAGTATTTATGGAAAAGTAAATTATAGCCAAAAGCGAATCTGTGCAACTCCTTAGCTAACGCTTAACTTATAAGTCTCTCAGGGTGTTTTGGTTAATTCTTATTTTGAAGACATAGGAGTGGATTAATGACCCCAGCGGGGTCAAAATACGCTAGAAGTGCAAGGGATTACCGGACCGACCCCTTCGGGGTCGAATGAGAGATCTAATTCAATACATAAAATCGAAGACCTATTCATCTTTGTATCCGATTTCAAATAGATTTAGGAAAGAGAAATAATCTTCTTTGAATGATTTTTGTGATGATGACCTTCTTGATTTTTCAGATAATCGATTATCCTACCTTTGTCACTGCAGTAATAATACCTTTTCACTTTTAAAAATTCGGGCTATTAATATATATGCCAATTGAAAATGGTTCGTATCGAAGAAGAATCTTCGACTTTATTTCCTGGTTAAGAAGGTGTAATTTCAGCCAAGCTTTTTAACCCATTTAACCTAATGAGATCTAGTTCATCAGCACTGAATACTCCTTGTTGATAGAGTTGCAAATATTCCTGATTAACCGATTTATCAAAAATGAGTAGGTCATCAGAATTGATCGTTACGATTACCCCATTATCGAAGAGAGTTTTGATGGGGTGCGTGGATAGACTTTCTGCTCTACCCAGGACCACATTGCTGGTAGGAGTGATATTAAGTGGGATTTGTATTTGAGCCAGAAATTGAACCACACCATGGTCTTCGATGGCGCTGATTCCATGCTGGACGGCATCCAGTTCCAGTATTTCTATGATATGCGCTACATATTTGGCCTCTTTGAACTCGCCTGCATGAGCTTTTAGTTTGAGCCCTGCTTTTTTTGCATATTGAAATATTGGTCGAATATCTGGGAGGTGCCCTTTGGTTTCATCGTCGTATAGATCAATGCATTTGAAGACTCCTGATTCTATAAGAGGTATAACCAAACGCTCCATTTCTTTGATAGGGAGTGTTCTCTTAATTCCTATCTCAGGCAGAAAGTGGATCTTTTTCTTGTTGGCTTCTACACAGAGGGATACAAATTCGATAAAATCTTGTACTGAAGGAAACATGGCAATAAACTGTGTATCAACACTCATTTCGAGATGAACGATTCCATCTTCAATAGCCGTTTGAATGGCTTGCTTGGTACAATATTTTATTCCTTCAGAGAAATGATTATGGGGTTTAATCTGGTGATTAATATAATTTATGAAATCGATAAATTCCGGAAATCTTGTCGGTGGAGCCGGAATCTTTTGCCCAGCAAACACTTCCAGATCAGACCGCCGTACGGACAGATTTGCATGGCAATGTAAATCAGTTTTTGGTACTTGCTTTAAAAGAGGAAGGTCATTGTTCTTTAATCCTTTCTGAAATTCTTCACTCTGCAGTATTGGTTCCATTTGAGCAAAGTTAAAAATTCAAAATAAATCACTCACTTAATGGTTTCATAACCAAATCGAAATACTAATTCACTCGGCAATGAACTATACTTATAGTCGAATCACTAAAACAATAATTTATGCAGGGTCGATCCTAAATGTCCAAATCATATCTATTGCTTCACAAATAACAAAAATTTCTTTCTCCTAAATTATGAATGGAAAATTGCTTATTATTAGAATTGGTCAACTAAATCTTATGCAACTTAATTCAAGAAATCAAATCACATCCGAATGAAAATTGCGAAATTTCAATGGTATTTACCAATAAACATCACCCTAATATTTGTATTATTTTTGGTACCGTTCAGCAGGATTCTGACGCAATCTGCTATTTACGATTCCGGGGGAATACTCACTGCTAAACAAGCCGCTTACGATGTGGATTATTATGATCTGAGTGTACAGGTTTTCCCTGAAAATGAATCTATCAAGGGGGAAGTATTAATGAAAGTTACATTCGTGCATCCAATGGATGTGCTGGAAATTGATCTGGATACGTTGTTCCAGGTCAATAGTATTTCAAGACATATTGATAACATGGAAAAGCCTGCTTTTTTCCAAAGGCAACGGGATCATCCTGGAAAGGTTTGGATAGATCTAACCCAAACCTATCAACCCGGTGAGCATTTGACGGTATCGATTGCTTACGAAGGTATCCCTAGAATAGCCCCCCGACCACCTTGGGATGGTGGATTCACGTGGGAAAAAACAGCAAGTGGAGAACCTTGGATTGCCACTTCATGCCAGTTGAATGGATCCGATATTTGGTGGCCCAGTAAAGACCATGTAAGCGATGAACCTGATTCTATGAGAATCCATGTCCGCGTGCCATCAAATCTAATCGCAGCTTCCAATGGAAAATTGATGCAGGTGGAGTCACATAGTGATGAAACCACCACATTCCATTGGTTTGTATCCAATCCAATCAATACTTATAATGTAGCACTGAATATTGCCCCTTATCGTACTATTGAAGGTGAATTGGACTGTATAGATGGCAGTGTTTACCCGGTAACATTTTGGGTTTTACCAGAGGATTATGAAAAGGGAAAAAAGTTATTTCCAGAGATTTTGGATCATCTGAAATTTTATGAGAAAATTCTCGGACCCTATCCGTTTAGAGCAGATAAATATGGGGTAGCTCAAACTCCACATTTGGGAATGGAACATCAGACCATTATTGCTTACGGTGCAAACTTTAATAATACAAGAAATGGTTTAGACTATGGGTTTGATTGGTTACATCATCATGAATTAGGGCATGAATGGTGGGGTAACCTAGTAACCTGCTCGGATTGGCGAGATATGTGGATCCATGAATCCTTTGATGGTTATATGCAAGCGCTTTACATGGAGCATAAAGAAGGAGCGAAAGGACTTACCAGATATTTTTCAAGAATGTTAAGTTCTTCTTTAAATATGACTGTTGCCCCAAATAAAATTCAAACTATTGGTGAAATCTATAAAACCCGGTTTTTTAGTAAAGGTGCTTGGGTCTTGCAGAGTTTACGATTCTTAATGGGAGATGAAAAATTCTTTTTGTTACTCAGGAGAATGTGTTATCCTGATCCCAAATTGGAAAAAGTCACCGATGGATCTCAAACTCGATTTGCAAGTACCAGAGATTTTATTAGTCTCGCTGAGGATATTTATGGAAAATCCCTGGATTGGTTTTTTTCAACATACTTAAGACGGCCTGAATTACCCATTTTAAATGTAGAGAGAAAGGGTGATGAATTACATCTATCGTGGAAATCCCAGTCACAGGATCCTTTTATCATGCCTATTCAGATCAGGGTTGATGATAAGATTAAGCTATTGAAGATGACTGATGGAAAAGAAGTTTTCAGTGTAGATCCTGATACTCCGGTATATATTGATCCAAATTTAAATTGCCTGTTTGAAGGATCCAGAATTATTGAATAATCCTTCAGTTGCTTTAATTCCTGTGAATAGCGGAACACAGGAGTCATTGAATCAAGACTCGGGGAAATGATGAAACTTTAATCGATCACTAATTTGGTGCTTTTTTCCGTATCCCCAATCATTATGGATAGGGTATAGGTACCCTTAGGTAAATAGTAGTTACCATCATCTGCTACCTCTAACTCAAGTTTCTTATCTTCGTCCTCATCACTTGAACTATTAATCTGCTCTTGAAGAGCTTGTACTTTTTGAGGATCAAGAGTCAGTCCGTAAGGTACCATTTGGATCCCCTTTTTTAATTCCAGTGTTTCCGAGTAAGCAACTATTTCATCCATAGCGATTTTTAGGCTTGCAGTTTGCGGTGTTGGAGTGAAGACGGGAATTTGAACTTTTGGAGTAAAAGGTTCCCTCCAACTGGCAAATTGAGTGCCCCATCTGGAACTATGACTAACTTTATCTACTTCAAACACCAGGAGATCCTGGTTCAAATAATCTCGATTCAACTGCTGAAGGTGAGCCACATTTCCCAAATAGATAGATCGTCCATGAGTACCGATCAGCAGGTCCTTTTCTCTGGGATGAATGACCAGGTCATGTACAGGGGCGGCCGGAACTTCTTGTCCGATAGTCATGAAATGCTCACCTTGATCCAAGGAAATATAAACACCATGATCGGTACCTACATAGAGCAGATCTTCATTTTCAGGATCCTCTTTGATCACGTTTATGGGTTCAAAGGGTAAATCTGTACCGATTCTGGTCCATGACTTTCCCCGGTTCTCTGATTTGTATAAGTAGGCATTGAAATCATCCCATCGGTATCCGTTTAAACACACATAGACACGGTCTACATGGTGACTTGATGCCTGTACCCTCGAAATCCACATCTTTTGAGGAAGTTCATTACTGATTAAATGCCAGGTGACGCCCCCATCCGGAGTCATATGAATCAATCCATCGTCACTTCCCGTGTAGATTAAGCCGAATTGGATTTTCGATTCGTCAATTGTGGTAAGTGTTGAATAGGCCACATCGCCTTTAATCCCGCCGGTGGTAAGATCCCCTGAGATAATATCAAAATCATCTCCCCGATTGAAAGAACGGTGTAGAAAATTCGAGCCAAAGTATACGATGTCTTGATTATGGGGAGATAATAAGATAGGGGCCTGCCAATTCCATCGATAAGGCCTGTCTCCCAGTTCATGTTGAGGAGTGATTCTCTGTCTTTTTCCAGTCTTCCGATTGATTCTTGAGTAATTGCCAAATTGTGATCCTGTATAAACCGTTATCTGGTCTCGATTATCAATAACCGTTTGCATGCCATCTCCACCAATTAAACCCTGAAAGGGATACCTCCCGGAGCTATGCCATCTGGTACTTGGTTGATTGGTATGCGGTCCATACCATACCCCGTTGTCTTGTAATCCACCATATACATTATAAGGTTTGGCAAGGTCCACTGCGATATGGTAAAATTGTCCAACGCTGGGTGAATTGCATTTATTCCAGTTCTCACCATTATCGTAACTAATGTTAATACCGCCATCATTTCCTAGAATCAAGTGACCAGGACGACGGGGATTCACCCACAATGCGTGATGGTCAACATGTACATTATCGCCATTAATGCTTTTCCAGGTTCTACCTCGATCATCTGATCTCAAAATGGGGACTCCCATGATATACAGAATATCGGGATTCGTAGGGGCTACTCTTATTTGTCCAAAATAATAACCATAAGAATTATATACGGACTCCAGATAGTCGTTATGTGTTTTTTGCCATGATTTTCCACCATCTTCGGACATATAGACTTCGGCACCCTTAACCGGGGTGTCGAACAGTAAAGAATTTGCATTTTCAATAAATTCCACTAAGGCAACAGGGAGTATTTCATCTTCCCGGACCATTTTGTTGATGGATTTTACGGTGTATTTTTTTGGAAATCGATTTTGAGTTAAGTACTCCGATATTTTGGCCTCTTCTAATTCCAGAAAATCATTCTTAGACATATTCCTGAGATCATCCTTGGTAAGGTCCTCATCGGAATCATCCTCTTCAGGAGGACGGCGAAAATAGTTATCCAAAAGGGCATAAAGAATGTGCTTTCGCCCTGATGAGTGTACATCCAGGCCTATTCGACCTACTCCTTCACCAACCGGAAATCCACTCTCTGAGGTTGTCATTTTAGTCCAGCTTTTACCCCAGTTTGTGGATTTATAGATTCCTGAACCAGGTCCCGATTCTACAAAGTTCCAGGCTTTTCTATCTCTTTGCCACATTGCAGCATATAGGGTTTTTGGATTTCCAGCCTCTGCTATTAAGTCAATGGCACCAGTGTTTTCGTCCACGTATAAAGCTTGAGACCAGGTATCCCCTCCATCCGTTGAACTATATACCCCCCGCTCGGGATTGGCAGTATACAAATGCCCCAACACTGCAACCCACAGTTGGTCAGGATTTCTAGGATTGATAATAATCCTGCCAATATGGTGGCTTTCGGCAAGTCCTTTATGCTGCCAAGACTTACCTCCATCCACGCTTTTATATATGCCTGTTCCGGAATAGGAAGACCTGCTTGAGTTGTTTTCTCCGGTTCCTACCCAAATAATGTTATGCTTCCAATCAACGGCAATATCTCCGATAGTCATGACTAATTCATGATCAAACAGAGGCTCGAATGTGATTCCATTATTGGTGGTTTTCCAAAGCCCTCCAGAGGCATAAGCCACATAAAAATGGGAAGGATCATCCGGACTAACATCCAGGTCTACGACCCTGCCACTGAACACCGTTGGTCCGATACATTTGAATGGAATGTTATGGGCAATCGATGCAGCTTTTAGCTTATTTTTAATCGTTTCATTTAACATCCGATCAGAGGCCGGGGTAGAAGGAGGATATTCTTGACTATAAGTAACTATTGTAAGCAGGAAACTCAGGAAGAAGGCAAGTTTTTTCATTATTATAGGCTTTATAAAGACCTAAAATTAGAAAAAGCCTGGAAATATCCATTTCCAGACTGACGCATATTATTCTCAATTTGGGAATTTGTTAATTAGCTTCTTTATATATCTCGTTTGCCACTAAATCTATGTCCTCTTTTGTAAATTCACCTTTTAGACTGATTAATACCAGTTCTTCCCGATCTTTGGTTACTAAAAACAGATGGGATAAGTAATATTGGTCATCGCGGCCGTAAAGAAACACTTCCTCTTTGCCTTCTTGAAATTGCATCAATAGTTCATAATTCTCTTCTTTAATACCATCCAATAAAGATTGATAGTCCCGGTCTTCTATTATCCGGCTGTCTTCAACGACCAACAATTTTACTTTCTTTACTTTTTTCAATGTATGGCGAATAGGGTATTCATCGACAAACTTTGCCCCAAAACGGACTATCCACCCGGGTATTGAAAACTTAATAACATCATCGGCATGCTTATATTGGTTATAAAAACTATTGATCGACTTAGTCTGGGAAAGTCCCATTATTGGAATGGTGAGAAGAATCAGAATTGCAATTTTTTTCATAATTAGTCAGGTTTAGCAAGAATTTAGTATGCCATAATTGAGATTAGGTGATCTAGTTCTTCTCAATCTTTTTTAAGTGTTTCATCCCGTCAATGTCTAAATCATTTGCAATTTTGCCAATCTTACTGAGGTCGATTTTTCCCACAAAGCTCATAAGCACAAACTCATCTCCGCCCACCAGAAGTAATAGCTCATCAATCACGTTCGAGTTACCTGGGTTTTCTTTGACCCAAAAACGTACATTTTCATCACCGTCTCTAACCGTCATGAGCGTTTCGTATTCTTTGGGATTAAGGGTGTTGATTACTTCATTATAGTATTTTTTCCCATCGTGTTCACGGGTCAAAATCCGGAGGCCTTTCAGGTTGCTGATGACATCTTTTACATCGGAGCTCATGTCTTCAATGTCTATCTTAGAAACATATTCAAACATCTTTGAACTGATGTACACTACTGAGAATCCTTCGTCTTCGGAGTACTTGTCAAAATACTTGCTAATAGCATCGGCTTGGGCTTGAATGCCGATGGCCAAAAGGAGTATGAATGCTGAAAACAAAAACTTTTTCATAATAATAAATTTAAATGGTTATTTAGTTTATCAGGTTTTTTTAATAATTGATAATTTGTTTAACTCAGTAACTTTTTCCATATTTTTGGTGCCGGAGTTCATCTTTGAGTTAAGCATGGAAAGCGCCTCTTTAGTTGCTTCCCAAGCTAATCTTGGGTCGTCAAAAGTATCTTCTTTAAATGAATTGGAATTGTTGTAATTGTTGAACCACAATACGGCTGCCACCAAAACCAGGAAGGATGCAGCTATATTTATCCATCGGCGCGGAAGCATTCTTACCCTTCGACTTGAATTTACATCTTGCTCGAGGTGTTGTCGCTCCAGTTGATTGATTTTTGCCAAATAATCTCTGGACGGTTTTTTCTTTTTCTCTTCAACTAAAAACTTGAAGTAATCTCCGGTAAGATTTTCTTCTTCTGCTTCAGTAAAGAAGTTTTTCAGAATGCTTTCCTCAGTCAAATCAGTTTCTGCATTCCAATACTTCTCCAGAAGTTCGTCTATATTTTTATTAGGCTTTGCCATATGCCTTGAGTTTAATTATTTGCTTTTTTAGTGTATTTCTTGCTCTGAATAAATTAACCTTTACTTGATTCAATGGCATCTCCAGTACATCGGCTATTTCCTGGTACTTAAGACCTTCTATATCTCTCAACTGTACGACCATTTTTTGATTTTCGGGCAATTGATCAATCATTGACTTTATTTGATCGTAGAGATCTGTATGGATCGCTTGTTGATCAGGAGTTACTTGTTTGTCCTGTAGTTCCTGGTACCCATTGATATCTTCAGTTCTGCGATGCTTGGATCGCAATTTATCTATCGAAAGATTCTTTGTCAGTTGCATGCACCAGGCTTCTACATTGTCAATTTGGTCCAAATAATCCCTCTTTTTCCACAGTTTGATAAAAACTTCCTGCACCACATCTTCCGCTTCATCAACGCTTCCTACTATTCGTACTGCAAAACGAAATAGTTTATCTTGGATGGGTGATATGAGTTCGCTAAAAGCTTCCATTTTTCGGTTCTTATAGAGTAGACGAATTGAAGAAAGAAATGTTACAGACGAATTAAGAAATAAGAATCTCCATGCTCCGGTATCCGATCTCCGTACTCCTTGTCTTTGCCCCATACTCCTTGCCCCATGCTCCTTGCCCCAAGCCCTATGCCCCATGCCCCGACAAATAGTGAAAGGTTATTATTTACCACTAAGGACCTAAGTCGCACTAAAAACATTCCTATTTTCTTCTTAGTGATCCATGATGCCATAGTGATTGTAACTTTTCTAATTCCAAATAGGTGGAAACTGATAAGTTTTGAGGCGAGACGTCCCCGAATAACTGATTTCAAAGACCGAAGTCTAAGTGGAGTGGTCAGAATCTAAAAAATAGAAGTGAAGTCCGGATAACTTCATGAACTTTTTTACACACCTTGCCTCCTCCAGTCTTCGCATTCCCAGTCTCCCGGCCTTTTACTCCGCTCTCAAATCAATGAAATCCGATAATCCTCAACGCTATAGGCATCTACACATTACTCATTCCCTTTTTTTCAAAATGATGGCATCGATATTTTTTGATTTGATCATTTGATTGATTTCTACCAGATCCCGATTAAGCACTTGCCTAAATTTCGATATTTGAGCATCAATCTTACCGGAAAGTTCATCCCTTACCATGATTGCTTGTTCGGTAGGCGGGTAATCTCCACTGGTACTGAGCGAAGCAAGGGAAGCCAATTTGTTGTTTAATCGAATCGGAAAATTCAAAGGATCCTGACCACTGCGATTTTTAGTTTGGTAAAGGGCCTGTTCGACATCGGTGATAAGACTATCGATTATTTTCGCCTTATCCTTAATCTCCTGAACATCATCCCGGTCTTGAATTAACTTTGAGTAGTTATTCAACTGACTTCGGACGGAGCGAATATCTTTGATGGTCTGGTGCGTTTCAGTTAATTTGTCCCGGATACTTTTGATAAAATCAAATTGTTGTTTCACCTCAGCTTGAGATACAGGAGATCGGGGATCTTTTAGAATATTGAAAGATTGGGTATACGCATAATCGGGACCACGCAGTTTAACTTGATAGGTGCCTGGAATGGCTTTGGGTCCATTAATACTGGCCCACCACAAGATCATTCCTTCAAATCTTTCGGCAGGTGGATACATCATATTCCAGTTAAAACTATTTGCCCCTCCTTTAAGCTCCAGTTTTTCTCTATTTTCTTTGGCATGAGTGGAAAAAGTCACAATTTCATTATCCTGGTCATCGCTAAATGTCAGAGTAACTGTATCTTTTTTAGCAGGTTTTTCTTCGACATAAAAATGTACCGAAACACCGCCGGGATGATTGGTTCCCGAGCCGGTATTAAAACTCGATTGACTACCGCTCATCCGGTAGGCATCCATCGGGTCAAAGAGGATCTCATTTTGGGTAATTAACGATTCCGAAAGTTGGTGTAGAATGGTTAGGTCGTCGATCATCCAAAGACTCCGTCCCTGGGTTGCAGCAATTAGATTATCATTTTTGATAGTCAGGTCCGTGATTGGGACGATTGGTAAATTGAGCTGAAAAGACTGCCAACTTTTACCATCGTCAAACGAGACGTACATGCCCGATTCGGTTCCAGCGTACAATAAGCCCTGACGTTTGGGATCGGCCCGGAGTACTCGGGTAAAGTGAGCAGTATCGATACCACTCACAATTTTTACCCAAGTTATGCCGTAATCTTCGGTTTTGTATAAATAAGGCTTGTAGTCCCCGGATTTGTACATAGTGGCGGCGGCATAACAACCACCATCATTGAAAGGATCCGGTTCTAGACTATTAATCATAATCCATTCCGGCATATTTGTCGGAGTTACGTTTTCCCAATGACTACCACCATCCCTGGTCAAATGGATTAATCCGTCATCGCTTCCAGCCCAAATCAGATCTTTTACCCGGGGTGATTCAGCAACCGAGAAGATGGTGCAATAATACTCAACAGAAGTATTGTCCTTAGTAATCGGTCCTCCGGAAGGTCCAAGTTTGGTCGAATCATTCCGGGTCAGATCCGGACTGATAATTTGCCAACTTTGTCCCCGGTTGTAACTTACATGAAGGTGATTTGATGCCGTATAAAGCTTGCGAGAGTCGTGCGGAGAAAACAGGATTGGGAAATTCCATTGAAACCTGTATTTCATACCTTCGGCACCATGTCCCATTGGATTGTCTGGCCACACATTTACATTTCTGGTGAGATTGTTTTTATGATCTTTCATTTGAATCAAGCCGTCGTAACAACCTCCAAAGACAATATCATTATCGGTGGGATCGACTGCAATATGTCCACATTCACATCCGGCAGTAGATTCCCAATCATCGGTGGTAATAGACCCGCCCGCTGTGCGATGTGCTATTCTGACTGTGCTGTTATCTTGCTGAGCGGCATATATCCGATAGGGAAAATGGTTATCCGTGGAAACCCGGTAAAACTGTGCAGTTGGTTGATTGGAATATGTAGACCAGGTCTCTCCTCTGTCATAGGTAACCTGGGCTCCTCCATCATCTCCGATGATCATCCTGGTCGGATCTTCAGGAGCAATCCATAGATCGTGATGATCTCCATGCGGAGCTCTTCGTGATCTGAATGTTCTACCTCCGTCCTTGCTTAGATGATAGGATACATTGACTACATAAACCATTTCTTCATCGACGGGGTCGGCATAGATTCGGGTATAATACCAAGCACGTTGTCTCAGGCTGCGATCGCTGTTCAGCTTAGTCCATTTTTGACCTCCATCATCTGATCTAAATACACCCCCATCTTTGTTCTCAATGATAGCCCAAATCCGGTCAGAGTTGGCCGGAGAAATTGCAATACCGGATATTCCCCAAATTCCCATAGGTAATCCTTTGTGCTCGCTGATATTTTTCCAGGTTTCTCCACCATCTGTACTTTTGTACATCGCAGATCCTTCACCTCCACTCTCCAGGCTATACGGAGTACGACGAATCCGCCAGGTGGATGCAAATAATATTCTCGGGTTGTTGGGATCCAGGATAAGGTCTACAGCACCTGCATTTTCATTGGCAAACAACACTCTTTTCCAGGTCTTACCCCCATCAGTGGTCTTGTACACGCCTCTTTCTTGTGTAGGTTTAAAGAGATCGCCCATGACTCCTGCCCAAGCAATATCAGGATTGCGAGGATGAATACGTATTCGCGATATATGTCTGGAGTGAATCAACCCGGCTTGCACCCAAGTCTTACCGGCATCTTCAGATTTCCACACTCCATATCCGTAGGATACATTACCCCGGACAGTTTTCTCACCACCTCCGACATAAATCACGTTTGGATCAAATTCACTGACGGCCACACATCCAATTGAACCTCCAAAAAATCCATCGGAAATGTTTTCCCAGGAACGGCCCCCATCCGTAGTCCTAAATATCCCTCCTCCGGTAGAACCGAAATAATAGAGATTTGGTTTTCCCGGTACACCGGCAACCGCACACGAACGTCCTCCTCTAAACGGTCCGATATGACGCCATTGAATCGAACTATAGTATTTTTCGTCGTATGTAGGTTTGGATATTTCAAGTACCTCGGAAGTCTCAGCCACTTGTTTTTTACGTTTCTTTCGTTGGGCGTGTAAGGTTGAAACGACCAATCCTACCAGGATAAATGCTATTATGAATGGGATTTTTCTAGGTTTCATATTCGAGAAAATTAAGCGTAAGTAATTTATGGTTTAATAATTTTAACTCCTGGTTGAGTAAGATGAAAACCTGTTTCTTCTTTTTCTTTATCAACCATAGTTTTTACATCGGCCAATAGTTGTTTGGAATCATAGACGATACCATCTTTAATGGTATATTTCACTCCACCTACTCTGACTACTTCATTTTCCTTTGTCAATTTGATAGCCCCAGTACCATAAAGAACTTTTAAATTTTGTAAAGGATTTTCTTGGACAATCACAAAATCCGCAAGCTTACCAGGTTCAATGGTTCCAAGTTGATCTGCTACTCCCAAGGCCTCTGCACCATTGAGAGTGGCTGATCGGATTACTTCGAGTGGATGAAGGCCTGCTTCACGCAACAGCTCCAACTCACGAATGTAGGCAAAACCATAAAGTTGAAAAATAAATCCGCTATCCGATCCAGTCGTTACTCTTCCTCCACGGCGGTGGTAATCTTTGATAAATCGCATCCAGAGTTGGTAATTTTCTTTCCAGTCTACTTCTTCTTCGGTTCCCCAAAAGTGCCAATAAGATCCATGTGAAACTCTACTGGGCATAAAAAACCGCCAGAGTTGTGGCATCGTGTAATCTTCGTGCCATTCCAACCTTCTGGCCCGATGTAAATCCCGGCTTGCCTCATAAATGTTAAAAGTCGGATCGATAGTAAAATCCAAATCCAGGAGTTGAGTAATTACTTCTTCATACTTGGCACTACCCTGTTTGGCAGCCTGCTTCCATAACCTTCCGGCTTCTGCAAAGCGATTTTGTTCGTTTTGATAATTATAGTCGAGCGGATAATCTTGTACCAACTTGTCTTCGAAGAGGGCTTCCGGCAAGCCATACCAATGCTCCATTGTGGTCAGACCGGCTTTCGCAGAATTAACTACATTCCACCAGGCTACATTTAATTGTGCATGATGACAAGCCGACCTTAAACCAAGTTTATTATTTTCCTCCAGAGCAGCTTGCATAACTTCAGGTGAGGCCCCGAAAAATTTGATACCATCAGCTCCTTTTTTGGCGTTTTCCCTTACCCATTCCCGGGCTTGTTCCCCAGAGGATATGGGTATCTTACTCCCTTGACCAAACGAGGTATATGCATAGATTCGGGGTGCGGTAATCTTATTTTCTTTACTTAGTTGGCGATGCTTTAATACCCAATCCAAACCATTGCCACAGGAGGGGTCTCGAATGGTCGTGATTCCATGGGCCATCCATAGCTTAAATACATATTCAGCATCAGCACCTTGCATTCTACCTCCAATGTGACCATGCATATCTACAAACCCAGGCATGATATACATACCTTCCGCATTTAACTCGTGTCCACCTTCCTTTAATTGAGGCCTCCTTTTTGGATTGATGGGTGCACCGGGTGAGCCTACTACTGAGACGCGCTTAATTCGATTACCTTCTACCACAATATCTACCGGACCAATAGGCGGAGAGCCATTTCCGTTGATGAGAGTAGCGCCACGAATGATCAATTGTTCCCATGGACCTTCACCCTCACTGATTACTGGAGCCTCTTTGATCGGTCTTTGGGCATGAATAAAATGGCAGATTCCCCAAAGAAAGAGAATCCATATCCGTCTTTGCATGAGCGATGATTTATTTAAAAATAAATATAGGTAAAAAGGGGGAAATGGTTTAATAGGGAATGGAGTATGGTGTTTTAGGGGTATTATGGTGTTACGGTGTTATGGGGTTATGGTGTTATGGTATTGTGGTGTTATGGTGATATGGTATTTTAGTGCGAGGAAAAATCAGTGTAGATATCCTTAATATTGGTGGGATGGATTAAATGGGGTAAAATGGGGAATGGGTTTTATGGTATTGGGTGTTGTGGTGTTATGGTATTATGGTATTGTGGTGTATGGGTTTTATGGTGTTATGGTATTTTGGTGTTTTGGTGAAGTAGTGTTGTGGTGTACATAATGGCTCAAAGGAAATAGGGCAACTTTGATCTTTAAAAGAACGCTCTAATTCTAAATATTTGATCAGAAATGGTGCGAAGGAGTCAAAGAAATTTCAATGCCAAGCGTCAGAATACGCAAGATGATCCATTCGGTTATTACTTAACTATTGAACTAACTATCATTTCAGTTTTAGTATATTTATATGAAAATATCTAAATTCAATTAAGATGGAGGAATTGAATTTTACCTCACCTCCTTCCAGAGACGAGACATTTTTGCAAAATCTTACGCAAATTGTGCTGGAGAATTTGGAGAATGAGCAATTTGGGGTAACTGAACTATGTCACCAAGCCGGTTATAGTCGTTCACAACTTCATCGTAAGCTAAAAGAACTTAAACATATATCCTCCAGTCAATTTATACGAGAGATTAGATTAAAAGAGGCGATGAAGTTCCTTGCTAAAGATGTTGGAACATCAGCCGAAATTTCTTATCGGGTTGGATTTGGTAGCCCAGCCTATTTTAATAAATGTTTCCATCAGTATTATGGATTTCCTCCCGGTGAAGTAAAAAAGAAAATAAAGGATATAGGTCAACAAGGAATATTAGAACCAAAGGATGCACTTAAAAAGTCAAACTCACAACATCTATTGGGACGTATGCGTCGCTCACCCAAAAGATGGAAGCAGATAATCTTATATCTTGGTTTGGTTATCACTTGTATTGGCTGCTTTATTCTATTTACTTCACGCAGTTCCAGGCAAGTTTCCATTGCTGTATTGCCATTAGATAATTTATCTTCAGATCCTGAAAATGGATATTTTGCAGATGGTGTCCAAGATGCATTGATCGGTGCTCTTGGAAGGATTAAAAGTATACGTATTATTTCCAGGCAATCAACCTTAAAATATCGTAACGGAAATAGCGATGCTGGTGAGATAGCTAAAGAATTGGGAGTGGATATTATTGTAGAAGGATCATGTTATCCCTACGGAGACAGTACTCGCCTTCAGCTACAACTGATCAAAGTATTTCCGCAGGAAGAACATCTTTGGGCTAAGGAATATCATGATGAAATTGGGAAGATATTAAAATTGCAAAGTCTGGTTATAAAGGATATAGCCGACGAAATTAAAATAAAACTAACTCCAAAGGAGGAATTGTCCCTCTCCACGGCACGTATCGTAAATCAGGCTACTATAGAAGCATATTTTCGCGGAATGCATTTTTTGTCAAAACCGGGATTGGAAGCTCGCCGAAAGGGTTTGGAGTTTTTGCATCAGGCGATTGACAATGATCCCGCAGATCCTTTGGCATACGCGGGCTTAGCGATTGGTTATACGAGGGTTGGACATGGGTTCGATCCATCTTTAGAGGTTTGGAAGCGGGCAAGGGCAGCTGCTTTGAAAGCGATAAGATTGGACTCCACCTTAGCTGAAGCACATGCGGCTTTGGCATTTATTAAGACTTACTTTGAAGAGGATTGGATTGGTGCTGAAATTGTGTTTAGAAAGGCTAATGAATTAAATGCTAACATTGCAGATAATCATTTTCATTATGCCTGGTATTTGGTCCATTTTGGTCGGTTGGAAGAAGCTTTGGTGGAGCACAAATTGGCCAAAGACTTGGACCCTTCTATACCCATCTATACTGCAGACTTGGGGAGCCTTTATTGGTGGATGGGAAAATATGACGAAGCTGAACAAGAACTTGATCAGGCACTGCTCATGGATTCTACATTTAGCCATACCTGGTGGTGTTTAGGCAATGTATACTTAGCTAAGGGATTGCTCGAGCAGGCGGTAAATGCACATCAAAGGGCAGTTGGCCTAAACCCACATTGGGAATGGGCACTTTGTAATACTTATTTTAAAGTAGGGGAAAAGCAAATGGGACTGGAATTGCTGTCAGAACTTAGGACACGGAAGGTTACCCCCAGACTGGCGTTTGGATTTGTGGTAATCTATAACACTTTGGGTGATTTCGATGAGGCTTTTCGTTGGTTAAATTTTCAGCCGCAGGGTGCCTGGGTCAATGCGCTTACCACATGGCCAGGATTTGATTCTTTACGCATTGATCCCCGTTTCAATATTTTCTTACAGGAAAAAGGTTTAGCACCAATGATTAACCTGGAATCTTGAAGTTGACTTTTCAGCGAAAAACTAAACTACCTCATTATCGAATTTAAATAATCTGGGTATTAATAGTTTTTCATATTTTCCTTTTATGGCCAGATGAAACATAGTTAATAGTTTTTGAGACAAAAAAATCAAAAATTACAATGATTTGCAACATAGTTGTTATATGCTCCTGAGGCTTTCCCTGTACTTTTAAAAGGAATTTCAAAATTAAAATTTTTACGTTATGAAAAAGCTTTTTGTTCTTCATTGGGTACTCTATACTTTAATTGGGGTTTGCTGATTTTTTCAGAAATGCGGCATAAATATTTGTTTATCAACATATTGTGTTGATAACAAAGTAGTGATTTATAGTTATAAGTGCAAGGTATTGGTTATTTTACTATCAAAACCCTTGCAGTTATGATACGATATACACCTGCTAATCAGCTTACTCTTGAAGGATTTAAACATCCATTTGATCAAGATCTGAGTCCTGATAACCGTTGGGTAATTCTAGCTAAATTGATACCATGGGATGATTTGGCTTCTATTTATGCACGTAATCTGAGGACTGATTCTGGACGAGAAAGTGTAGACATCCGAATGGTAATAGGAGCAATAATAGTCAAACACCGATTGGGACTTAGTGACCGTGATACGGTACAAGAAATTTCTGAGAATATTTATATTCAATACTTTTGTGGATTGAAAAGTTTTCAAACAGCCCTTCCATTTGATCCATCGCTTTTTGTAGATATACGTAAAAGAATGGGTGCTGAAATGTTTGATTCGTTTAATGATCTGATCATTTCTCGAACTGAACAACTCAAACCAAAACACAAACGGATTATTAAACAAGAAGGAAAGGATAATTTACCAAACAAAGGTCCTGGATCTCCAACTGAAAACAAGTCTTCTGTTTGCGAAGAACCAATGCCAGAACAAACCACTTCAAAAATTACTCACAAAGGGAAGCTGAAGATAGATGCCACCGTGGCCGATCAACAAATCAAATATCCAACCGATTTAGGATTAATTAGTGAAAGTCGTTTAGAAAGTGAGCGTCTGATAGATATACTATACAAAATGACTGATTTAAAGGTTAAGCCTCGCACTTATCGAAGGATTGCCAAAAAGGAATACTTAAACCTGGCCAAAAAGAAAAATAAATCTAAAAAACAGATCAGAAAGGTAATTGGCCAACAACTCAGATATTTAAGCAGAAATATCAAAACAATTCACAAATTGCTAAACATTATTTCACAAAATTCTATTCCTTTTACTCGTCGTGATCAGCGCATCTTTTGGGTAATTCAATTGATTTGCAATCAGCAAATGAGGATGTATGATAATAAAACACATAGTTGCCCAGACAGGATCGTAAATATTTACCAACCTTATGTTAGGCCAATAGTCAGGGGTAAAGACAAGGTTACAGTAGAGTTTGGAAGTAAAATAAGTGTCAGCGAATGTGAAGGGTACAGCAAAGTAGATCACATCAGTTGGCATGCCTTTAATGAGTCTTCAGATCTGAAATTGCAAGTAGAAAAATTTCGAATTACATTTGGTTATTATCCAGAGTTATTATTGGCTGACAGGATCTATTTGAACAGAAACAACAGAGCATGGTTAAAAGATAAAGGAATCCGAATTGTAGGAAAACCTTTGGGTAGACCTCCTAAACAATCTCTCACTCCCTATCAAAAACGAAAACTCAAAAAAGAACGTAATCAACGTAATCATGTGGAAGGAAAAATTGGTCAAGGTAAAAATGGTTATGGCCTCAATAATATAAAAGCCCGAAGACAAGATACCTCAGAAAGCTGGATAGGCGCAATCTTCTTTGTATTGAACCTGGTTAACTTGTGGAAAATTGTAATCAAATATCCTAATATTTTATTTCAAAATTTGCAATCCGAAATTCACCTTCCGATAACTAGCATTGTTAATGACTTAAACAAATTGATTCCCAAGTTCAATTTTCAATTCGTCTGGCATCCTAAAAATAGAAAAGAAAAAAAAGTAAGACAATTTGTATTTAGAATATAAAATCAGCAAACCCTAATTGGGTTGGTATTTTATGGATGTAGCAAACTAAGTGAAGGTGTAGAACCCAGTCATGTTAAAGAACCCAGTCATGTTCAATTTGATCAGGATCTGTTACAGGGTAAACCTGGGTTATTTGGAGCAAATCAAGATAATCAAACTGTTTCTGTTCCTTTTAAGGCTAATTTTACTTCTAAAGCGGCTGATGATACCTTCCGTGAAGAATGTGGTGATGGAATTATAAACCCTAATAATCAGTGGGTCATAAATCATCATGTAGGTGAAGGAAATGCTACTCACCTGGGAAGATTTTCGTATGACTATACCACGTGTTTTCATAGAGCATTTAAGATTGTGGATGGCAGGCGCCGTCCGGACTTGGACAATGGACATGGGACTGGCCAAAATGGTGAAGGAACAATGATTGGGGCCAACGGAGATCAAATATTTTTCGAAATACCTGAAGAACATGTTATTTTCATAGGAGGTCCAAAATATAGGGGAGAGTATAACAGAGAATTTTTTATTGTGGGAGGTACTGGCCGATTTGAAGGTGCTGCTGGTCATGGTGTTGCCATTACGAAAATCCCTGTTGGGATAAATGGGGCTGAACATTCTTGGAATGCAACACTGATTCTCCCTAAATGAAATTTGAACTACCCGAGATATCCTACATATTATTAATTAACTGACCTTTCGCAGGTCAGTTATTTATAATATTATAAAAATTTATTATATTTTATCAAATTAGAGCTGGTTCTCCGCATAGAAAGCTATGATAAAACAGCACTAAATCAATCCCCCTAGACCAAAATCCCTGCAATCGCGGCGGTCATAAAACATGCTACTGACCCTGCGATTAACGCTTTAATAGCGAGTTCGGTAAGGGTTTTACGTTGACCCGGAGCAATGGCACCAATGCCCCCGATCTGAATCCCTATCGAGGCAAAATTGGCAAATCCACAGAGTGCGTAAGTGGCAATTAATATTGATTTTTGCTGTAGCCCTTCTTTGATACCTTGCAGTTCAGCGTACGCAAAAAATTCATTGAGTGTGGTTTTTAATCCCAATAACTGTCCTACGATTAAGGTATCTTCACCGGGGACACCAAGCAACCAGGCTATTGGAGAAAATAAAATGCCTAAAATGTACTCCAGATTGAATCCTTTAAACCTTCCATCGGTAGCATCAACGACATAATCATTTAATCCGGACCAACCACCAATCCCGTTGATTAAAATGTAATTGACCATGGCGATAAAAGCGGTAAAAACCAACAGCATAGCTCCCACATTGATCGCGAGTTTGAGACCATCGGTTGTTCCACGGGTAATTGCATCGAGCACATTTGAGCCTGCCTCCTGTTTGGGAATATCCAGCTTCTGATGTACCAGGTCTACGTTTTTGGTTTCCGGAAAGAGGATTTTGGCGGCAATGATGGCCGCCGGTGCACTCATTATAGATGCCGTCAATAAATGGGTAGCAAACAGCTGTCTCATTTCGGGATCATCACCTCCTAAAAATCCCACGTAAGCAGCAAAAACTCCTCCCGCTATAGTAGCCATTCCTCCTGCCATCAAGCACAGCATCTCAGATTTGGACATGTCTTCAAGGTAGGGTTTGACCACTAGGGGCGCTTCGGTTTGTCCAATAAAAACATTGGCTGCCGCAGCCAGACTTTCTGCTCCGGTCAAGTGCATGCTACGTGTCATTAACCAGGCAAATCCCTTAATTATAAATTGTAGAATACCGAAGTAATACAAAACGGAGGATAATGCCGAAAAGAAAATAATGGTTGGTAGGACTTTGAAGGCAAAAATATATCCCACCGTATAAAGTGATCCGGTTGCACCATCGGTGATCTGAACCAATCCGGGCCAGTCTCCCAATACAAACTTGGTCCCTTCCTCAGTAAAATCAAGTATTACTACAAAAAAGCTGGCAATCCATTCAAATACATCGCGGACTCCAGGAACCTTTAAGATGGCTATTCCCAAAAGTATTTGTAATGTCAATCCAATTCCGACAGTTCTCCAGTTGATTAGTTTTTTGTTGTTACTCAATACGTAACAAATGAGCAATAAACTTACGATTCCAACAACTCCCCTGAATATATCCACTGAATAATCTTAGGTTTGACTTCAAAATATGGTTTTTTATTTAATGGATATAACTTTTTTCCAAGATATCTCTTGGAGTAGTCGCAATCGATCGAAAGCTGACTATCCCATCCCCAGGATTATCAAAGAATTTATCGCAACACATTCTTCTAGGTTACCCTCAATTTCTCCTTTAAGAATCCCTTTAAAACCTCCAAGCCGTTTTCGTAATTCTTGTTATTTATGATAACCAGGTCAGCTTCATCCAAGTATGGCTTGATGTATTTTTCAAAGGCAGGAGTTACATGATTTTCATACCGATATAGAACGTCGTTGACCGGGTAATTACGTTGTTTTTGATCTCTTTTTATACGCCTAATTACTTTGATGTCATCTTTAGCATGAATGAATATCCGGAGATCCAATATTTTTCTGATTTCCTCATAGTGCATTACAAATAATCCTTCGATCACGTAGATTGGAGCCGGATTATAGGTGACTATTTTACTTTCGGCAAGTCGGTTATTGAAAATGTATTCACGCCGTTTGACTACTTGCTGTCGCATCAGTGAATTGATATCATCAACCAGGGAAAGATAATCGATTGACGTCGGCAAATCAAAATTCTTGACTCCCTTCGCATCCGTAATTTGAGATTCTCTGGGATGATAGTACTCATCCATGGAAATGATACACAGTTCCGCTTTAGAAAATTCAGACTGCAACTCGGTTAGAATTCTGGTTTTGCCAGATCCACTACCACCACATATACCGATGATATAGGGTGAATTTGTCGACTTCATTGATTAGGTTTTCCTTTTTAGTAATATACTCTTTATTCGGATAAAACACCAACCAATTTTACGATTAAAGTTGGAAAGGCTCCGAATAAACAGAAACAATTTCAAGTAATTGTGCCACGATTTTTAATGGTAAGTTTTTTCTATCGATTCGGCAAATACCCGATAAATCTCAAGCATGGTAGGGCTATCCTTTAATTTTTTCAAATGCAAACGAATAGTTTCCAGATCCCTTCTTCTGGCCGGACCGGTTTGGGCATCGTAAGGATTGGAGGAGAACGCTTTTCTTATTGTCTCCTGGAGCAGCGGTTTGAACAAATCCAGGTCCAAATCGTAAGGATTTAAGTATTGTTGTGCCTGGAAGATCAAATGATTTGTGTAATTATTCAGAATCACAGCTGCCAAGTGGACCTCAGCACGGAATCTACTGGAAACTTCTTTAACCTGGAGTGAAATACATGAAGCCAAATCATGAAGTTTACTAAAAAATATTGGGTCGTCCGCTTCAAGCAAGAGGGGGATTTTTTGGAAATCAACGGGATGATGGATACTTAGGGTTTGCAAAGGGTAAAATACCCCTCTTTGATGAAAGTAGGAATCAATAGCCTTTAATGCTTTACTACCCGATGTATGGGCTAATGGAATATCAGCAGGAAGTTGCTCCGACAAACCGGAGCTTATAGCAGAAATTAAATCGTCGGGTACACAAAGTATGATCAAATCAGGATTGAATTTTAGGATATCACCAGCCTCTTGAACCACCGGAACTGCAGATGTAAAAACCTGGGAGGTTTCTTTCCGTGAAATGATACCCGCAATCTGGTGTTGGGAGCATCCGGAAATCGCTTTTTGCAAGTGCCAACTGACGTTACCCGACCCTAACAAGGCGACTTTCATGTTTTACAATTTATAACCAATCAACCTAAATAAATACATTGCTCAAAGATATGCGAATTATAATGGAGTCGGGCTTTTAGATAAGTGTAGCGGTCTAATTTAATGTTTTTCTATATCTCCTGATTGCTGCCAATAAAAATCCGACAACCATCAATACAATACCAGTCCACAATAAATTTATTCCGGGAAATAATTTGGCCTGTAAAATTATATAATCGTCTCTGGGATAGTCCGTGGCAACAGAAACCGGAACCTGCAAGGTCTCGGAATTGCCATGTGATACCTGAATTTCTATTGATTCGGTACGGGGATCAATGTGGGTAAACCGGATGTGTAAATCCAACTTGGACACATAGTCACGCAGATTAAATGGTCGGTTATTGCGTATAAAATAAACCGGTTCGGCCTGATACACCTGACCTTGATTCAGAATTTCCAAGGAAGCCCCAACCGCGATATCCTGGTTTTCAGGAAAATAGGAAGTATGTGTGGGTTTTCGATTAAAGCCTAAAAATCGAAAATCATAAGGTCCGTACTGAAAGGAATCTCCTTCCTTGACTCGGTAAGTGTTGTAAGTCAGTTCGGTTTCAACCTTAAATAGTTGGTTGAAGAGACTGTCATGGACTTTAACTTTAAGTCCCAGTTCATTAATTATTGAAGGGTAATTGTAGATCACATTTTCTTTCAGTACCAGCGTGGGATTGGCTTGGAACACCCGGCTGGAGCCTGATTGAAAGAAATGCAGATTGGGAGAAACCACAATATCTCCTGGTTCCGGTATATAATTTGAGTGATTGCTTTGATAGTTTATACCTTGCAATTGCCCTTTTATTTCACCAATAAAAAAAGTATCCTTTATTGAAGTCAGTATATGGTTATAGGTCAGAGTATCCTCGTAAGCTTGAATTTCGTCAGTACCCCGGTGGTGAAAATTGGCAAAAGGTATTAATGTAAAAATGTCTTGGTCAAAGTATCGCCTGATGGAAGGGTTTGCTGAGGCGACTTCCTTAAAGTCACGATTATAAACAATACTTGGTTTAACTGTAAACTTATGAGTTACTTTACCTTCTTCATCTTTTTGATAAATGTCGACATCGTATATTCGCTCATTTCCGATAATTGTATCCGCTTTGTACAACAGCGTGTAATTGCGCATGGGAGTAGGCACATTTTTTACCAGGTATACATTATCCAGTAATGCCTCATTCATCAAATCCTGTAAATCTTCTCTGGCAAAACTGGTGTTTTTTGATATAATCTCTTGATGGTATCCACTTGCCAGTATCCCAAGGATCATCATACCAAAACCAACATGTGTAATGGCGGAGGCACCGACTTTAAGATTGCCTTTTAGAATAGATAACAAATAATCAATATTCGCAGCGATGCTAAATGAAGTGGCAAACAAGAGAAAATTGTATTGCCAAGGATGTACGGGCAACCACCATTTGAAGAGTAATGAAATGGCCACTGCGATAAGCGCTGCAATTATTATTTTACGCCAAAAATATCCGCGATACCTAGACCAGTTCGTTCCCTTGTAGCGAAGAAATTGTGTCAACCCGGTTAACAGACCAACGAAAAAAGCAATCCATACTTGAAATTTGTTATAGTGAGGTACGGGATCCACAGGAATTCCACGATGCCAGGAAGAGAGGTCTTTCCCGGTCCAACTGGCCAGCCCATCCAGAATTTGGTTGTAAACCGGGATTGACGTGGTGAAGGTGATAATTACAGCAGAGAATAACAAGACCAATGATCCAATGAATAACCAGAATTCCCGTGAATAGGTCAATTCTTCTTTTGATTTCACAGGAATCTGCCTCCACTTGCGCACCAAGGTAACCCCAAAAAGGATCACAAAAAATAGAAGAAATGCAAGTAATTGAGTTTCCAAACCCATTTCAGTAAAAGAGTGGACACTGGTTTCTGAAAACACACCACTACGGGTGGTGAAGGTGGAATAGTTGGTAAGCAGAAATGTAAGTCCATAGAATAGATAGGTGCTTTTAATGGAATATCCGGTATTTTTAGCAATCATGTGGGTATGTATGCCGGCCACTAATAATATCCAAGGCACTAAGGAGGTGTTTTCTACCGGATCCCAAGCCCAATATCCACCAAAACTTAGAGCCTCATAGGCCCAGGCAGAACCCATAGCGATACCCAGTCCTAAAATCCCGGCTCCCGTAAGTGCCCATGGAAATGCAGGTTTGAGCCAGGAAGTATGATCTCCCTTCCATAAACCTGCCATGGCAAAGCAAAATGGTATACTGGTCAGCGCAAATCCTAAAAATAGGGTGGGAGGGTGGATGGTCATCCAGTAGTTTTGCAATAGAATATTAAGCCCATTGCTAAAGGGAGCTATGACTTCCAGATAATCTGCAGAGTTGAATATCGGTGCATCTTGCATATCCCTTACCAAAGTAAATGGACTACTTCCGATTTTATCCAATTCATTGGGACCATAATAAATTCCCAATATCATGGTTAATAAAAATACCTGGATCAAAAACAAAAAGAAAACGACTTGACCATTAAACTCGGTTTTCTTTCGCAGTAAAATAATTCCAAGTACCGCATGCCAAAACATCCATAACAGGAAACTACCTTCCTGTCCTTCCCAAAAAGCACTTAAGATGTAACGCAGAGGTAAATCATCTGAGACGTGGGCAAATACATAAGAATATTCATAATACTTATTAGCCATGGCAAACAAGAGAATTCCCAGGATGCCAAATAGGGTCAGGCTGTGGTACCAAAAGGAGTCGCGACCTAAGTTCCACCAACTTTTTATTTCGGTCTTATGATATTGCCAGAAAGAATAAGCCCCTAGTAGACAAGCCAATAAAGAGGATATGACAAAAAAATGGCCGATCATACCCGGCCACAAATGTTCGCCAATATATTGCATGGGCTGCTCGGTCACTTAGGAATTGAGTTTTAATTCTTCATCCTTGTACTTTGAAGGACATTTTAATAACATATCTGTGGCGTAAAATGTGTCATCCTTCATCTTTCCAGTGAGAACAATTTTTTCTGAAAGCTCAAAATCCTGCGGTTTTTCTTTGAGATAGACTACTTTTTTTTCTATGCCCAGGTCATCAACCAGATAAAACTCAAAGTAATTAGGATCTTTTTCGGGATTATAAACCATCATTTTGTCCTTGGCAAGTTGTCCGACAATCTTAACCTTTTGATCCGTTTGCATGGCCTCTTTAAAAGTAGAATAGGTAGTTAGATCCCGGGATGCCGAAACGATCAGGAATATACCCGCTGCAATCATGGCTATAATTATATAATGAATGTTTTTCATTGAATATTAAGAAGTTTAATTGCTTTATAAAGTGATTAATAGTTTCTTGTTATTATCTCTTTCCTTTTTAACTTGATAATTTGGCAAAATTAAATAATTATTATTCAATTAATCTTAGCGCCTGATCTACAACCTCGACCGGGAACTTGCATACTTTGTTCTGACATACATAAATCATGGTCTTCCCGGTGACCAGACGGTCCTTGAGCAAAGCAAGAGATTCCTCCTTCTGACCTCCTAACCAGACGGCATTCGGGATATATTTTGTTTTCATCGCTGCCAATTTTTGCAGACATTTCTTACCTAGAATTGCAATTTCGTAGGGTTTGATGTTTTTGAGGGTAGAAATAATATTCCATCCTGAATAATAAGCCGGATACTCGGATTGAATTATAACATTTGACATTACATGCAGCATTGAATCGGATACTTCGAGATATTGGTGATTATCCAATAGGGTTCCCAGCTTAAACAGGTTGAATGCCATTGTACTGTTTGCTGATGGAATCACCTTATCTTCCAGATCTCTTTTACGGGCAATAAGTTTAGGATCCAGATCTGAAGTGTAAAAAAAGAGATGCGTATTTTCATCAAAAAAATGGGTTAAAACATATTCGATCAACTTTTGAGAATACTCCAACCATCTTATGTCAAATGTATTTTCATAGGTCTTTAGCAACGCTTTAATGGTAAAGGCATAGTCATCCAAAAAGCCATTGACAGACTTTTTTCCTCCTTTATAATTCCTCCATAACCTTCCATCCGATTCCATCATTGTAGAGGTAAGATGTTTAAGATTTAGAGTGGCCATATCGAGATACTCCTGGTTTCCAAGTGCTTCATAAGCATTTAAAAGTCCATCCGACATCAATGCATTCCAGGATGTTAGGGACTTATCGTCCAACCCAGGTCTTTCCCTTTTTGCCCGGTGGGCAAATAGTATTTGATTAGATTTGGAGATAATATCTTCTATTTCCTCAACCGTCTTATTTAGTCTGCGGGCAATGCGCTCGGTTTCTTCTTCGATGTACAATACATTTTTGTGACTCTCCCAGTTACCCCTAAGTTTGATACCATAATAGGATTTCATTATATCCCGGTGGACTTCATCGGAGAGTAATTCATCAAACTCCTTATCAGTCCATACGTAAAATGTGCCTTCTTCGCCTTCACTATCCGCATCCAGGGAAGCATAAAAATAGGGGCTTTCCCATAATTCACGTTTTACAAAATCAATAGATGCCTTAACCACCTTTTCGTAAAGTGGGTTTTGGGTTTTGCGATAGGCCTGAGCATAAAGGCTTATGAGTTGTCCGTTGTCATATAACATTTTTTCAAAATGGGGAACCTTCCACTCCGCATCTGTTGAATAGCGAGCAAAACCTCCACCAATCTGATCGTAAATGCCTCCATTGGCCATCTGATTTAAGGTCTGGGTCACTGCTTGGATAGCACTATCTTGCTGATATAGGTGTCCATAAGTTAATAAAAACTCAAAGTGGATAGGAAGCGGAAACTTAGGGGCACCCAGGTTGCCGCCATTTTTCCAATCTACCCTGCCCAGGATCTGATGGTTGATGGACAAGAGGTGGTGATCACTTACTAATTGCGTTTCAGTAGGGATGGAAATCTTGTCCATACTTTGTATACCATTCATCAATTGGGAAGCATATTCTTCCAGTTTGGAGTCATCAGATTCCTTTAGATTTACAAAATGTTCAAGGATTTTTATCCAGTTCTTTTTTGGGAAATACGTTCCTGCCCATACCGGCCTACCGTCGGGTAAAGCAAAGGCATTTAGTGGCCAACCACATGCTCTACCGGAAGCCAATTGGCAAGCATCCATATAAATATTGTCGATATCCGGTCTCTCCTCCCGATCTACTTTGATCGGAATAAAATGGTCGTTCATAATTTTTGCCACTGCACTGTCTTCAAAAGATTCATGTTCCATCACATGGCACCAGTGACATGCGGCATAGCCGATGCTTATTATTAATAGTTTGTCTTCACTTTTAGCCTTGTTTAGTGCTGATTCGGACCAAGGATGCCAATCTACCGGATTGTAAGCATGTTGTAACAAGTAAGGACTGGATTCGTTGATCAGGTGATTTGCTTTATGTTCCATGGTTTGGGTCTTACATTGCCATGAAGAAATTAGAGTAAAGACGATAAGTATCTTCTGCAAAAATTTCATTAATTGAACTTAGTATGGTTATCAAAACAATTCATCCTGAAAAAAGTTAACACGCAAAGGTAGAAGAATTTTAAATAATCAATTTTCAAACAAAATTCTTCTAATTAAGAAATATTTAATATGTTAGGGGCATTTAATTAATAACTTATGAGTTTCTGGCGTAAACTAAATGGTCAAAATTTGCAGAATCCGATTTTGGAAGAAGTTGAAATTAGAATACGGCGAGAGCAAGAATTGGGGCATAAACTAAAAATTTGTATAGGTACGGATAGCCGGGTTAGAGGAACAGTTGTTGAATATGCAACGGTTATCGTCTTTTTGCGTGAGAAGAAAGGTGGGTATATGCTGATTAACAATCAACGGATCCACCAGGAGATGAGTTTAAAAGAGCGAATGATCACTGAGGTATCCAAATCGGTGGATATTGCCTACCGCATTTGTCATTTGCTGGATAAATATGGAGTGGAGTTGGAAGTGCATGCCGACATCAATACCGACCCCAATTTTCCTTCCAATGAAGCTTTAAAAGAAGCCATGGGGTATATCCTAGGGATGGGATTTGTATTCAAGGCCAAGCCGGATGCCTTTGCTTCCTCTTCATGTGCGGATAAAATTGTGGCTAACTAGATCTTGAAGCACTAGCCACTTATTTAGAATATACCTTCAAAATACCTGCCTCCGACAAATTCCAATCTGTCTTGAATAATCTATGGTTTGTAGAATAAATAACCGGTTAATTCCAATGAAGTCTTAGTTTTATTGACAACCTTTGCAACTGAAATTTAATAACTATAAAAATATTCTAAACTATGAAATTCATCAGACTAGCTACACTCATCGTCCTTGGAGGTATGATTTATTCATGCTCTCCTAAAGTTGCCACTACCACAAGTGCTCCAACTGAGCCGAAAGTGGAAACAAGGGCTGTTTCAGCAGGCGCGGAAATCGTTAATTCGTATCTCCAGGCGATAGGAGGCATGGACAAAGTGAAAATGATCAAAGATGTTCAGACCATAATGGAAGCAAATACCGGTATGGGTAGTATGACTATGACCAATTATAAAAAGGGTAATACTATGATGAAAATGATGATTGAAGCCCAGGGAATGGTAGTCATGGAACAAAAATATGATGGAAAAAGGGCTATGCTGATAGGAATGGAAGGAAGTGAAGAAGTTACCGATCAAAAACAATTGGACAACTTCAAAGGACAGTCAAAGATTTTCCCTGAATTGGATTATGCCAATGAAGGCTACACTTTGGAGCTGGGAGAACCTGAAGAATATAAGGGAAATCCGGTAAAAGTGCTGATTGTTACTACCCCTTCAGGGAGAAAAATGACTGAGTATTACGATACATCAAGTGGATTTAAAGTCAAGACCAAAACTAAAGCAGAAGTACAGGGAATGGAACGAGAAATCGTCATGGAATTTGCGGATTATAAAGAAGTCGATGGAATAAAAGTCCCTCATTCGATGACCATGAGTGGAGCGATGCCAATGGCATTACAATTTGATGTAAAAGAAGTCATATTCAATCAAGGATTATCTGATGAAATATTTATGATAGAGTAAGATATTCTTATCTTTGTATTAGGATAACACGCTTAAGGCAGGAAATTATAAAAAATTTATTCTTTCCTGCCTTCTTTTTTAAATCCAGATCATGATTCAAGTTTTTGTTACCGGTGGTACTTTCGACAAAGAATATAATTATGTGACTGGGGAGTTGTTTTTTAAAGATACTCATCTTAAGCAAATGTTCGAATTGGGAAGGTCTACTCTGAACATCGATGTAAAAACCCTTATGATGATTGACAGTTTGCATATGACCAAAGAGGATCGAATGATTATTTCTCATAATTGTAAACGCTGTCAGGCAGACAAGATCTTGATTACTCACGGTACAGATACAATGGTGGAGACCGCAAATTATCTTCATCATGAATCCATATTAGGGAAAACCATTGTGCTTACCGGGGCTTTAGTTCCATATGCATTTGGTACTTCATCGGATGGATTTTTCAATTTGGGAAGTGCACTTGCTTTTGTGCAAGTTCTGCCTCCCGGAACGTATATTGCTATGAATGGTCGGTACTTTTCCTGGGATAATGTCAGAAAAAATCGGGAAAACGGGTTTTTTGAACCGATAAACCCTAAAAAATAGCCATCGCACAACCGCTTTTGTGGCAAATGATTCACTTTCAACCCGAGCTCCGATATAGTGGTGAAGCAGCTACCCGAGCTTCGACTCGAAAAGCTCTGGTGCAAGTATCCGTTTAAGACTTTAAGGAGGTGAGGCATCTAAGGAAAAAGTCAAAAACCAATAATCACGAATTTTTTTAAATACAAATCGAGATATGTAAAAACTTGTAGTGTTGATTTACAGCGAATTATGCGGGCTAGCTCTATTGAGCCCAGGTTCAATGTAAACTTTGATTGAAATATGGGTAAAAGTAGTATGGATTACAGGATAATTTCGAAAAGTGATTTACGTTATGTTAAGATACTGGATTTTACCAAATGAAGAAACATCTTCGCGGGAAAGATCCGGAGGTGAATCAGTCAACTTTAGACAACATGTTGGTAAAGTTTCAGCATTAAGTGCTTAAATGAACCTTTTTGATGGATTAAAAGAATTCTTTTTAGAGAACCGTTAGCAAGCTTTTAATATCGAATAATCGAACTTTTTTCACAGACCTTGATGTTGGAAAAAATCTGCTTCGTTTTACTCTACAATTATTTGTACTTAAAGCACTAGTTCTTTTATTTTGTAACTGTTACAGTTTATATTTTTTTGTAATATATTAGATTAAACCGGGGAAAATTATAAATTTGTAGACACAATCTTCGATAATGAATAAATTATACTTGACAATCATAATAAGTCTTGGCATTGGTTTGGGTATACAAGCTCAGGTTGGGACCCCTATCAATGGATTATCTTTTAAGCGGTTATTCATAGATTATAAAAGCCCAAGTGCGGGTAATTTTGGTGATTTTAAAAACTATAATAGCGGTTTCGAGATTGGATACCACAGATATTTGATGGATAAACTGGAGTTATATGTTCCGGTTCGATTGGGAGTTGTGAAACTGGTGGAGGAGTTGGATTCCAAAAATCGTACGTTCGGAGAATTGGATTTACAAGCACATTATAGATTTTTAGAGACGAAAAGGGTAATACCTTACGCCTTAGCAGGAATTGGTGCCGTATCTGAAAATCTTGATGAATTTAATATTCAGATCCCGGTAGGACTGGGTGTGGACTTAAGAATCGCCTCTGGCTCTTTTATTAACTTGAATGCAGAATACCGTGTTTCTTTGGCTGAACAACGGGATAATATTCAGTTTTCACTTGGTTGGAAACATTATTTGGACAAGGGAAAGTCGGTGAACCAAAAAGTGGGAGCCAATTCATCTACCAAGGATTCGGATGGAGACGGAGTTCCTGACGACATCGATGTATGTCCACAGAAACCCGGTTTGAAGGTTTTTAACGGATGTCCGGATACGGATGGAGACGGTGTGGAAGACTCGAGAGATGAATGCCCTAGCATCGCTGGTCTCAAATTGATGAATGGATGTCCCGATTCGGATGGTGACGGGGTATCAGACAAAAACGATGAATGCCCAAATTTGCCAGGTTTGGTTGCCAATCGGGGATGTCCGGGTAAGGATGCCGATAATGATGGAGTTATAGATGAAGCCGATGAATGCCCGGATCAACCAGGACCCGTCGCCAGTCGAGGGTGTCCGGATAAAGATGGTGATGGAATCGCTGATAAACATGATAAATGCCCGGACACTCCAGGACCACAACCTAATGGATGTCCGGATACCGATAACGACGGATTAGACGACAGCGAGGATAGATGCCCCAAGTTGGCGGGTACCCGGGCCAATAAGGGATGTCCGGAACTGAATTCTGAAGAAAGGGAACTTTTGAGAATAGCTATGCGGGATGTAAAATTTGATCACAACAAGGCGATCCTGAAAGCGGAATCGTTTTCCATCCTGACACAGATTGCAGATTTGATGAAAAAATATCCGGGTTATGATTTAAAGATATCCGGTCATACTGACAATACGGGCAGTCTGTCAATCAATCGGGTTCTGTCTGAAAAAAGAGCCAAAGCTTGTTATAACTATTTGATTAATAAAGGAATTCCACAATCCCGAATGGCTTACGAAGGATTCGGACCTTCACAGCCAATAGCTGATAACAATACTCAGCAAGGTAGAGCATTAAATCGAAGAGTGGAGTTTGACATGATCATTGAGTAAGTAGAATATTTTTTGAGAGTCCGTAGTGTGGATGGGTCTGAATAAACCTGAATGAAATGTTGAGGAGTTTCTATAAGTAGCGGTTCGTTAAAAATCATTCTACTAAGCTCAATTAGCTGAAGCTCTCCTCCACATTCTTTGCTTTTTCAAGTACAATTTCTTCTAATTCCCTTTGATAATCCTGCATTTTTTGTCGATAATTCGTATCGCCGATTGACAACATTCTGATAGCCAGAAGTCCTGC
Organism: Saprospiraceae bacterium; assembly: GCA_965223405.1. GTDB lineage: Bacteria > Bacteroidota > Bacteroidia > Chitinophagales > Saprospiraceae > CBDCWO01. The sequence continues at coordinate 6,254,915 of CBDCWO010000006.1, read as the reverse complement.
ATTTTTAGCAGCATTTAGGGCAACAGTAGCCACCGGTATACCATTTGGCATTTGGAGGATGGATAAGATAGAGTCCCAGCCGTCAATGCTATTCGACGACTTCACCGGCACACCGATTACAGGTAGGGGAGTAATAGATGCTACCATACCAGGGAGGTGCGCTGCTCCCCCGGCTCCTGCAATAACTATTTTGACACCACGTGTATGGGCTTCCTTGGCAAATTGGAACATTCGTTCCGGTGTGCGGTGAGCAGAGATTACAGTGATTTCATAAGGAACTCCAAAATGCTTGAGCATTTCTGCAGCGGGTTGCATCACGGGTAAGTCAGAATCTGATCCCATGATAATGCTTACTTGTGGATTATCCATCAGCTTTTATTGTAAAGGTAATTGCAAAATGGTTATCTGCAAAACTTCACGGAAAGAATGGTCATGAGACCGCTATGGCAGTTATCAGATTCTTGTGATGCATGTTGTAACTATCTTAATCTAATCCTTGATTTTTTATGGGTTGGCTCGATACAATTTAATCTAAAAATGAATGCAAATTGCTATTTTTAGACTGTTCTCCACTTTGGGTGGGAATATTGAAATGTTCGAAAACGAAATAGTGAAGGTAAAACCTTAAAATAGGGATAAAATAAATATACAGGTATACATGGATAATCGGAAACTCACAGCTATTCTATTTGCGGATATTGTCGGTTATACAACCATGATGCAAGAAGATGAACATACAGCTACGATTGCCGTGAGAAAGTTCCAGTCCGCAATGAAAAAAAGAGTCGAGGAGTTTAATGGGCGCATTGTAAACTTTTACGGTGACGGTGCTTTATGCTTGTTTGATATTCCTTTGTTGGCGGTAAGATCGGCTATGGCAATTCAAGCTGAATTTAACTTAGAACCTAAAATCCCGGTCAGAATTGGCATTCATAGCGGTACCGTTACTTTTGAAGGAGACAAAGTTTTTGGAGATAGTATCAATGTTGCTTCACGAATTGAATCAGCAGCGCTTCCTGGCTCTATACTTCTTTCCAAAAAAGTTAGGGATGATGTTAAAAATAATCCGGACCTTAAGATTACAGCCTTAGGAAACTACAATTTCAAGAATGTCCAAGAACCTGTCGAGGTTTATGCCATTACAAATGAAGGATTGAATGTCCCCAAAGGAAAAATCTTAATGGATGAATTTAAGGAAATGGGGGGAAAGAAAAGTGCATTTACAAGAATCCTATTTCTAATTCCCATCTTGTTAATATTTGGGGTTGGAATTACGTATTTATCCACTCTTATTGGCAGGAAACAAGTTGATGAAACCATTGCTGTTTTACCCCTTATAAACCTTAATTCTGAAGATGAAAACTTGGAATATTTTTCCGATGGTGTGACTCAGGAAATAATTGATGAATTAGCAAAAATAAATTCAATTTCTGTAACCGCTTTCACGACGGCACTTTTGTATAAGAAAAGAACAAAACCCAATAAGGAGGTGGCAGCGGAATTGGATGTCAACTATATCGTTTCAGGCTCTTCCAGGATAGGTGCAACAGGTGACAGTGTAAAACTTTCAATAGAATTGATCGAACCCAAATCCCAAAAAATTATTTGGAATGGTACTTATAACGAAGGGATGCAAAATGCACCAAAACTGCAATTATCGATTGCAAAACAAATTGCTGCAACTCTGGATATAGACCTATCGAAAGAAGAGCAACAAGCTTTAAATGAAGTAAATACGGAAAGCGGAGAGGCATTTCAATTGTTCCTAAAGGCAAAAGGTGAAATGGCAAAGTTATCAGTCGATGGCCTTGACAACGCAGAAGGTCATCTCCAAAAAGCTGTAGAGATTGATCCAGAATATGCACAAGCATTTACCTTATTGGCTTGGAACTACGTATTGCAAGGTTGGAGATGGTTTTGGCGTGGTAATATTCCCATTCATGAGGCAAGTCAAAGGGCGTTGGTCGCTATCAACAAAGCCATTGAACTGGACCCTGAGAGCTCTGATATTTATTTGGTTCGAGCTAATTATAATGCCACTTTCGATGCAAATGTGGCTAATGCGATCAAAGATGTAGAGCACGCTTTGGCCCTTAATTCCTGGCCTGAAATACCTACCAATTATTGCATTTGCACCGCTGTGACCACCTACGCAATTGCAGGGAAAATAGATAAAGCAAAAAAGATTGCCAATTTGGCCACCAAAGTTGATCCGGGAAATTTGTTTATTTACCATGATCAGGGAGTAATCTATATGCAAGAAGGTAAAATGCTGCAGGCTCAATCTTGGTTTCAGAAAGCTGTTGATATTGCCAACCTCCCAGTTCTGAATTTTTTTCTCGCTTGGAGCTTTTATCATAATCAGCAATACGAAGAATCTATATCTCATTTTGAAAATTATCGAATAAATGATACGCTAAATGTATCTATTCATCTGGCATACTTGTCCAATGTTTATTATCACCTAAACCAATCCCAAAAAAGTGAGGAATATCTGAATCAGCTCTTAGGGAGATACAAAAACGAACGAGAAGCTTTGAACATGCCATTAGCGATTATCGCTGCAGCACAAGGGTCTGATGATGAGACTTTGACTTATTTAGAGAAATCTTTATATAATAAGGAACCCATGATCACTTATTTGATCAACTTAGATCCTTCTTTTAGACATTTATATGATAACCCACGTTTTAAAGAAATTAGACGGAAAATGGAATATTGAGAATAGTTTTCTTTTTATCCAAAGGCTGATTCAATCTGATTGACAAAATAAGATGCGAATTTTGGGTGAAATAAACCTGATTTTAGAGTATTGCATAAAAATGATAATTTAATTATCCGTGCTAATAACATTTAAGCTTACAGGATAGTGGATCACCCCATTACCAGTAAATTTCCAATTTCCTATCCATAACAAGAAAATGATCTACGACAAACTGATCACTTTTAGATATTTCCGGATCATTTTAACTTTCTCCAGTGCTTCATTCAAATCTGGATCAAGAATGGTAATATGACCCATTTTTCGATCGGGTTTGGTGATGGTTTTTCCATACAAGTGTACATGAACATCGGGAATGGCCAGCACTTTTTCCAAACCCTGATACTCTGGAATTCCAGTATATCCTTCGGCACCAAGTATATTTACCATGACCGCGGGAGAAATTGATTTGGTTGAACCTAGCGGTAGGTTATGGATAGCCCGGATATGTTGTTCAAACTGACTGGTGTGGGCCGCCTCAATGGTGTGGTGCCCACTGTTGTGAGGCCGGGGTGCTACTTCGTTAATTAAAATAGAGTCCCGGGAATCAACAAAAAATTCAATGGCTAACAAACCACATATATCAAATGCTTCAATTAGCGTAGTAGCAATTTGTTTACATTCATGAATATGTTTTGGCGACAATCCTGCCGGGCAGTAAAGATAATCTACCAAATTGGCTTCAGGAACGAAGTGCATGGCCACCGGATCATAGGCCTTTATCTCTCCGTCACTATTCCGGGCAACAATTACAGCAACTTCTTTTTGAATGTCTACCTTATCTTCAATGACTGAAGGGGTGTCCATTAGTTTGTCCAGGTCTTTTTCAGTATTTATAACTGCAACTCCTCTACCATCATACCCACCTTTTCTTACCTTTTGTACAAACGGGAATTTTATCCTCCCAGTATGGATTAACGAAATAACTTCACTTCTGCCATTTGTTAAGATAAAAGAAGAAGTGGGAAAGTTGTGGTTTTGGTAAAAATGCTTTTGCAGGCCTTTATCAGCAATAATTTCTATAGCTCTGGGATTGGGATGTATGATGATCCCTTCACTTTGCAATAAGTGCAGCGCTTCGGTATTTATCTTTTCTATTTCAATAGTAAGGATGTCTACTTTTCGACCAAAGCGAATGACATCCTCATAATTGGTAAAATCTCCGGTATGAAATTGATTAGCCAGAGTTCCGGCAGAGAAGGAAGGATCCTGGTCCAGTATGAAAATTGGGATATCCATATGTCTTGCTCCCAGACATAACATGCGACCCAATTGCCCACCACCCAATATTCCTATTTTTTTAAACTGCATAATTCGAAATTTAATCGTTCGATCATGGTTCCATTCGCAAATCTTTTTGTAATATGGTTCTTTTGTTATTGGATTGTCATAAATACAAATTGATTGCTTTCTGGCATGTCTCCGGTTACAATCGATGTAATAAATTATTCGAGGACAAAAGTATTTTTTTTAGTTTATCTGACTAAGTATAATGGAAACGATTTTGATAAAAGAAGGCCTGTTGATCAATGAAGGACAAGAACAGGTAGTTGACATTTTGATCAAAAAGGAACGAATTGATAAGATTGCTGCGCAAATCGACGTAAGAGCAGATCACGAAGTGGATGCCTCGGGTAAATGGATTATCCCGGGAATTATTGACGACCAGGTCCATTTTAGAGAACCGGGACTTACGCACAAGGCTACTATAGCCACGGAATCGCGAGCTGGCTTGGCTGGAGGAGTAACCAGTTTTATGGAAATGCCCAATACCAAACCTCCGGCCCTGACCCAAGCTCTGTTAGAAGATAAATACGACATAGCTCGCCAGACGGCCTTTGCTAACTACTCCTTTTTCATGGGTGCCTCCAATGACAATTATGATGAAGTCGTACAAACCGATCCGAAGCGGGTATGTGGAATCAAAATATTTATGGGTTCGAGCACGGGAAACATGCTGGTAGATGATGAAGTGGTTTTGGAAAAAATATTTGCAAATGCTCCAATGATCATTGCTACCCATTGTGAAGATGAATCTACAATTAAACAAAACCTGAAAGAGGCCGAAAAAAAGTATGGGAACGACATTCCTTTTAGTGAACATCCAATAATTCGAAATGCTCACGGCTGCTATCTATCCTCATCCAAAGCCGTGGAATTAGCCAAAAAGACCGGTGCCCGCTTACATATACTACATATAAGTTCTGCAATGGAGCCCCCTTTATTTGATGCCGGACCGATCGAGGGTAAACAAATTACCGCTGAGGTATGTGTGCACCATTTGCACTTTACGGCTGAAGATTATGAGACATTGGGGTCCGGAATTAAATGTAATCCGGCGATTAAGTTTCGAAGTGATCGCGACGCCTTATGGCAAGCACTGGCAGAGGACCGGTTTGACATAATCGCTACGGATCATGCTCCTCATACTTACCAGGAAAAACAAGGTAACTACTTTAGCGCACCTTCCGGTTTACCCTTGGTACAGCATGCCATACAGATGATGTTGGCCTTTGCCGGTGAAGGGAAAATCAGTCCTGTTCGTATTGTGGAAAAAATGTGCCACAGCCCGGCAAAATGTTTTGATGTTCAGGATCGAGGATTTGTCAGAGAGGGATACTGGGCCGATTTAGTTCTGATTGATCCAGAGGCAAAACAAACCATTGACAAAAAAAACATCTTGTATAAATGTGGCTGGTCCCCTTTGGAGGGAAAAACCTTTACCGGATTGGTCGAAAAGACCTGGCTCAACGGCATCTTGGCCTATGATCAAGGTCAATTTGCAGGAGCAGGTTATGGCAAAAGGTTGGTTTTTAACCGTTGAAAATGACACCTACTGCGCATTCCATTTATTTTATAGCAGTAATTCCTCCCGAACCTATTCAAAGTGAGGTAACAGACTTCAAACAAGCGGCAAATAACCTATTTGGATCAGCTCATGCTTTGAAATCACCTCCTCACATTACCTTAATTCCTCCTTTTAGAGCTGGACCCTCCCAGATCGGGAAAATTTCACAACTTATTACCGGCTTTTGTACATCTGCAAGTGCTTTTGCGGTGATCTTAAATGGCTTTGCCGCATTCAAGCCCCGAGTCATATTCGTACGCATAGTAGAGAATCCAAAGCTTACCTCATTGCGGAATCGGTTAATTAACCTGCTTACGGTGAACCAATTGGTTAAAATATCTGATCGCCGTCCTTTTCATGCTCACATGACCATCGCTTTCCGAGATTTGGCCCGGTCACAATTCAAATCGGCCTATACTCATTTTAGGGAGATTGAATACCACAGAAAATTTTTCGTTGAAAAAATCCATTTACTGGAACATAAAACCGGTAAATGGAAAGTAATTAAGAGTTTCGATTTGGGAATGGCGTAGTAAATTTTATGCCTGGGCTTTAAATAAAATCAGAGAGTGGCCCGAATTGATCAACAGCATATCGTCCATGATCTGTGAGTTTAAGAGTAGCGCACTCGATGATCGGATCGTGTTCAAAAAATAAAATATGCTTATGTTCAACTGCCTCTTGGAGGAAAACTTCCTTTTCCTGAAGTGTCTGCAACGGTCTGATATCATAGGCCATTACATAGGGTAATTTTACATGAAACGAAGAAGGAAGAAGGTCCGCACAGAAAACCAGAGTTTTGTCTAAATAATTTACCACGGGTAACATCATAGCCTCCGTATGACCATGCACAAACTTCATTGAAATACCCAATTTTGAAAACGGATGAGCTTCTCCTCTTTCAGGTAAAAATTTTAAGATTCCCATTTGCTGCAAGGGTAAAATATTCTCTTTTAGAAAAGAAGCCTTTTCTCGGGCGTTTGGATGAGTAGCCCACTCAAAGTGTGTTTTGGAAGACCAATAATGGGCATTGGGAAACGAGGGGAGTATTTCATCATTTATATCTCTATAAAGTGCTCCTCCTACGTGGTCAAAATGCATATGCGTAATAATCACATCGGTAATGGATTCCGGATCCACACCCACGGATTGCATATGATCGGTGATATTTAGATTATTGGATGGATGAAAATAAGATCTGAATTTCTCATCTTGTTTGTTGCCCAGGCCGGTATCGATCAATATTTTTCGATCTTCGACTTCGATCAGTAAACACCTGGCAGCCCAGGTACACAGATTGTTTTGATCTGCAGGAGTAAGCCTGTTCCAAATGGCCTTAGGAACCACACCAAACATAGCGCCGCCATCGAGTTTAAATGTTCCGGTATCTACAACGGTAAATTTCATTGTCAACTGGTGAAACCGATTGAGGATTTTGGATTAGTCATTTGTCTTTTTAAAAGGGCCATTTTTATTGCGGATTCTGCTGCTTCTTTACCCTTGTCACCGTGTCCTCCTCCGGCTCTGGCCGCAGCCTGCTCCTGGTTGAGGGTAGTCAGCACCCCAAATAGAATCGGAATACCACTTTGAATACTCAAAATGTTTATAGAATTTGCTACGGACTGGGCAATAAATTCGTCGTGCATGGTCTCACCTTTAATCAGACAACCCAGGCAAATTACAGCATCCAACTTGTGACTTTGCAATAGTAACCTCGCGCCGCTGGGTAACTCGAATGAGCCGGGAACATGGATTATAAATTCCTCTGGGACTTCAATTCCTGAATTTTTAAGCGTTTTTTGGCAAGATTGGAGTAGTTTGGTAGTAATCTCAGAATTCCACTCGGAAACGACAATTCCGATATTGAGGTCGACACCATTTTTTTTTATGGTTGAACTTTTATATCCTTTACCGCTCATTATCCATTTTGCTCAATGCGTCCAATGTATTTTTCAATGTCTTTACCTTCCGTGGTGTTAGGATACTTTTCTTTGATTTCTTTATATGCTTTAACGGACTGCTCCAATTTTCCAACGTGTTCGTACAGCATTCCCAATTTAAACAAATAATGCGCTGATAGTATTTCATTATCACTAGATGAAACCGCCTTTTTGTAGGCCGATTCGGCAGCGTCAAAGTCCCCTTTTTCTGAATAGGCATCTCCCATAACCCCATGTTTCATGATCGGAGTAACCTTACCTGAAGGTCTAAAATCCTTTAAGTAACTTATAGCGGCATCTACTTGGCCTAGATTGAGATATGCGACACCACTATAATAATTGGCCAGGTTAGCTGCTTTAGTCCCTTTGTAATTTTCTATTATATCCAAAAATCCTTCATATCCGCCACCAGGATTGGTAAGGGCCAGGGTAAACGAATCTCTTCCAAATTGGTATTGCGCCTGAAACATTTGTTCCATTGCTTCTTTTTCCTTCGGACCTTTGATAAATTGGACATAGGCAAAAAAGCCTCCGACCAAAACTACCAAACCGGTCAGAACTCCAATGATCAGGTTTTGATAATCCTGGAAAAAGTTTTGTGCTTTCCCCCCGACTTCTACAATATCCACTAAGGTTTCTTCCTTCTTAACTTTTTTTCTTCGTTGAGCCATTTCTTTCTTTTCTACAAAATTTCCGCAAAATTAATAAACTTTTGAATATATAATCTTTTGTCAGCAAGTTTGCTTGCCCGAAGTTTAATAAACAGGGATAAATGTTCGTTTGAGAGTGGAAAAAGTAACTTTAGTGATACATCGAACGGATCTACAATGGTATACACCAGATAAGATGGTATCAATCCGTAATAAACGGATAATCTTTTTGCACATAATTATCTTCCCAAAGTCCTTCCGGGTCTGGAAATGGGGATTGTTCGGCAAATTGATAGGCTTCATCAATAATGCTTTCAATTTTAGCGTCCATTTCTTCCAGTTCCGCCTGAGTACCTAAACCGGCTTCGACAATCCGGTCATAGAGCGTTGCGATCGGGTCCAGGCTTTTATATCGATTTAACTCATCTTTGCTTCTGTATCGTGCTGGATCTGAAACAGAATGGCCTTTATAGCGATAAGTTTTCAGTTCCAGAAAATAAGGACCTTTACCACTACGAATATGTTTTGCAGCCTTTTCAATCGCAACATGAACTTTTTCAGGGTCCATACCATCCACGGGCTCACTAGGCATCTCGAAGGCTTTGCCAATTTTGTAAACTTCTGAAATATTACTTGTTCTCTCTACAGAGGTACCCATGGCATAGCCATTGTTTTCACATATGTAGAGTACCGGCAGTTTCCAGGTCATCGCCATATTGAAAGATTCATAGAGTGCCCCTTGTCGGGATGCTCCGTCACCAAACATAGTGACACACAGATTATCGGTCTTCTTGTATTTTTCCGCAAACGCGATCCCGGTACCAATAGGTATTTGAGCTCCAACTATTCCATTTCCGCCAAAATAATTGTGTTCTTTCGAGAAAAAGTGCATCGATCCTCCTTTACCCTTTACAATTCCTGTTTCCCTTCCAAACAGCTCAGCCATACAAGCTTTAGGGTCTGCTCCACGGGATATCGCAGTGCCGTGTTGGCGATAAGCAGTAACTACCGCATCTTCAGGTCGTAATGCGGTTTTCATTCCGGCAGCTATGGCTTCTTGTCCAATGTAAACATGACAAAAACCTCTTACCAATTGTTTAGAATAGGCAAGAAGTGTTCGCTCTTCAAATCTTCGGATCAACAACATCAAATAATACCACTCCTTGTATGTATCTGGACTAAACTTAACCTTCTTTTTTACCTTTTCCGCTACTGAGGCCATCTATTCGGATTTTACGGATCAAAGATACTGTTATTTTAATAGAGTCAAAAACTGTACTCCTGCTTATTAACAGAAATTAGATATCATGGTTCAACATTTCAAATTTCATTCTGGATTAAGTTATCCACCGGCTGTTGGCAAATATTATTCCGGGATAAGGGTCTTAAAACTAGGATACCAGTATCTTTGCACATAAACACAATATCTCATCTTGAAGCTTTCTACTTTGACATTAGTGCATTTTAAAAACTACCAAAAACAGGATTTTGAGTTCCATACCACGATGAATTGTTTTGTTGGCAACAATGGAATGGGTAAAACCAATATTTTGGATGCGATTTATACTTTAGGGATGAGCAAGAGCCATTTTTTAGGCTTTGACCGACTGCTAGTCAAAGAAGGGGAAAGCTTTTTTCGAATTGAAGGCAACTTGATTGATGAGGATACGCAGCGAAGGAATCAATACGTGATAAAGTATGTAAAGGGTGGTAAAAAATCAATTGAGCATAATGGCAAGACCATCGTTAGACGAATCGAACACATTGGCAAAATCCCATTGGTTTTTATTGCACCTGATGATCAAATAGTAATACAGGGAGGATCTATCGAACGCAGAAAATTTTTGGATCAAACCATTTCTCAGTTTGACAAAAACTATTTACATGCCTTATCCCAATACAACAAGTTGTTGAAACAAAAGAATGCACATCTTCAAAATCAATATGTTGATTCACTTTTACTTGATGCTCTTGATGACAAAATGTCAGCCAATGCAGTTGTCTTAATTGAGGGACGTCAAAGACTCATCCGCCAGTTTCAACCCTTATTCCTCACCAGGTATAATCAAATATCCGGTGGTGATGAGGAGGTCCAATTGGTCTTTTCTCCTAATGTGGAGGTAAGCCGAATAGTGGAAGTAATCAGATCTTCAAGGGAAAAGGATATTTTGATGAGGAGGACCCAATCCGGTCCACATCGCGACGATGTCAAGATACTTATCAACAAAAAGCCTGCCCGGCAATTTGCTTCGCAAGGACAGCTAAAATCTATTTTACTAGCATTGAAATTAACTCAAATTGCCGGATTGCGAACCAATATTTCTGCCGAGCCGTTGTTTTTGATAGACGACCTGTTTGACAAGCTTGACGAACGACGGATTAGATTATTGATGAAAATGTTGACTGAAGAAGGTCAGACTCAAATTTTCATTACTTATACAAATAAAGATCGGCTAAGAGATATTCTTAAAGAATTTAATATATCTTACAAATTATTCGAAATCGAAAACGGTACGATCAATAATGAAGAGACACAATGATCAAACTATCCGGGAAGTGCTGGCCGAGTTCTCACTCCAAAAACCTGTTAAGAATCAACTTTTGTTGACCAAAATTAAGACCTTCTGGAAACAAAATATGGCCTTTGGCATCAATCAAAGCACTCAGAAAATTGATCTTAAAAATAACTTGTTGATTCTTCATATAACTTCAGCACCATTAAGACAGGAATTGCTGATACACAAAGATCTGATCATCACTAAACTCAACAATCATTTGGGAGCAACCATAATAAAAGAAATACGATTGGTAGGTTCCTAAACCCACATTGATCTTAAAGCCTGGTGGATCCCGAAATACCAGCCTTCGGTAGAAATTGTGTTTTAGGTTCTAGGGGGTTGGATCGTAACTTTATATTTAGGTTTGGTTTGTTTTGCCAATTGCACAGCTTTGGATCCATTGATAAAGCCTCCTACTACCGCTAGATCGGAGATGGGTACCAGTTCTCCGGTGGCAGGATGTTTTACAGAAATTCCCGGAGTAACGGCAGACTCCATAATGATGCTTTTGACTTGTACGGCTGAAAGTCCTGGAAAATATGAGCGCAGTACCGAAGCAACTCCACTTACCACCGGTGCAGCAAAACTAGTTCCGTCTGCTTCTTTATAGGTATCATCCGGATTGGTTGAATAAGTATATACTCCCGGAGCGAATATATCTACTTGCTGCTTTCCATAGTTGGAAAAGCTGGCTATCATATCTTCTCCCTTTTGCCATGAAAGGGCTCCGACTTCTATCCAGTTTTTAGCTCTTTTGCGACCAAAAAGTCCTTTCTTGTCATAGATGTCGGTTGGGAAATTATTACCTAGATCATTGTCTCCGGCACTATTACCAGCAGCATGGACAAGTAACACATCCTTTTTTTCAGCGTATTTTATCGCGGCGTCCACTACATGTTTAAAGGGTGATTGTCCTTTTCCAAAGCTCATATTAATTACCGTCGCCCCGTTGTCTACCGCATACCTGATGGCATTAGCGACATCTTTATCCCGCTCGTCACCATCCGGAACAACTCTTAAAACCATAATTTCTACGTTATCTGCGATCCCATTAATGCCAATTTCATTTCTTCGGTTGGCTCCAATAATTCCAGCCACATGTGTACCGTGAAAAGGGTCAGGACCTTCAACTTGGTTATTACCATAGTTCTTTTCATGGGGATCAAAATAATTATCACCAATAATTTCCCTGGGATCATACTCTACATTGTACCCATATTTATATTTGACTTCGTAATATTCCCGCTGATCTACAAACTGCTCATTAACCTCTTCTATGGCATCATCAATGGTCATTTCAACCGGTGAAAAACTAAATATTTGAGCAGCTATCTGTTTGGCTATGTTTAATCTTACATCCCCATTATCATCCAATTTTTCGACATTTTCCTTGGTAAACTCGGTATCCCCAAGTGCTTCTTTCAATGATCTGAGCGAATTTCCGATTACCGTTTCCATTTGTTCGATTTCATTAAATTGCTTTTCGGCGGATTCTCTTTCTTTAAGTACTTTCTCTTCCATTTCCTTAAACTCCTCATATGCTTTTTTCTTTTTTCCTTTTAGTTTCGCAGGGTCCATTTCAGCAAAATGTTTCTTTTGCATCCGATAGAGGCGAGTGATTTCGTAGTTGTCATAGGCCACTTGAGAATTATCCTTACCTCCAATGAAATTCCACCCATAAATATCATCGACGTATCCATTTTTGTCATCATCAATACCATTGCCGGGAATTTCATCTCGATTTATCCAGATGACATCACGTAGGTCTTCATGTTCGATATCTATACCCGAATCCAAAACAGCGACTATGGTCTTAGAACTTGCCTTACCTTTTAATTGATTGTACATTTTTTCTAATGCAATCCCATTAAATTTACCTGCAGTCGGATCTTGTAGATACCAGGATTTAAGATCGTTTTCCAGATCTTGAGCTTGAGTAAATGCAGGAATAAAGAATATGAATAGTAATAAGAAACGTGTGTGATTCATTTGGAATAAATTTTACGGATTTTAACAGGTCTGTGTACTAATTAGTTATTGCTCAATTTAATCTTAACGATATTTTAATAAAAAAGATTATTCTTACGAACCCGCAAATATGGGTATTTTTGTACGAATAGAAAAAGATGGCAACTATAGATACGTCTAATCCTGACTATTTTTCTTTATTAAGACAATATTGGGGATACCCTGTATTCAGAGATCATCAAGAAGAAATCATTCAAGCTATCCATCAAGGGCAGGATGTAATGGCGATTTTACCTACCGGTTCTGGAAAGTCGGTAACTTTCCAGATTCCGGCTCTTCTATGCCCAGGAACCGCTTTAGTCGTCAGTCCTTTGATCGCATTGATGAATGATCAGGTCAAAAGTCTTAAAGATAAAGGGATACATGCCGCGACCTGGCATGGAGGGATGAATCGACATGAATTAGATTTACTCATCGAGGACCTATATTCCCACAAAACCAAGTTGTTGTATTTTTCACCTGAACGAATTGATAATCCCCTATTTCAAAAAGTTATTGGCGAGATTGCCATTTCCTTCCTTACCGTTGATGAGGCGCACTGCATATCCCAATGGGGACACGATTTTAGACCAGCCTATCGCAAGATTTCTGCGCTGACAGAGTTAATTCCTAAATTACAGGTAGTGGCCCTGACCGCTACCGCTACTCCTACGGTCGAACAAGATATAATTACGAATCTCAACCTAAAGAATCCACTGAAAATAAGGAGCTCTGTGGCTAGGGAGAACCTGAAGTACGCAGTGGTCCGAACGGATGATGTGTATTCTGTTCTCCCCAAGGTAGTCCTGCCCGAATCAAGCCAAATTATCTATTTTCGCAGTCGAAAAATGACTGAGCAAATGCAGATGTTTTTGCAATACAGGAGTTTCAAAAGTGAAGCATACCATGCGGGACTGACCTATGATAGGCGTGAGGAGGTTACCAAAAACTGGATGAATAATTCCACTCCGATCATTTGTAGTACAACCGCCTTCGGCATGGGTATTGACAAACCGGATGTGCGGAGAATTATTCATTTTCATTTGCCGGAGAGTCTTGAAGCTTATGTGCAGGAGACTGGAAGAGCAGGTAGAGATGGAAAGAAATCGGATGCATTGTTGATTTTTTCAAAACAAAATGTAGACTTTACTCTTAAACAATTACAAATTAGTTTTCCAACTGTTGCGTATGTCAAAAATGTTTATAAAAGACTAGCGCATTATTCAGATCTAGCCGTTGGAAGTCCCGGTGTAACCTTTCCATTTGATATAGCAGAATTTTCTACCAAATATCACTTAAATGCCAGACTGGTAATAAATTCTTTGCAACATCTGGAGTGGTCTGGGTATATCATATCTACCGAAGGCTTTTATAAGCCCAGCAACCTCTACGTAACTTCTAAAAAGCATGATTTGTACGACTCGAATTTATCAGAGGATGAAACACAAGCGATGCAAAGTATGCTCCGACTTTATGAAGGTATTATGCAATATCCTCAAACAATCACGGAAGCCAAAATTGCGGAAAATGCCGGAATTCATGAGCAGGACATAAGAAAATTATTGTTGGCATTGCATCAAAAAAACCTGGTAGTGTATCGTCCGGCAAGTGATTTGCCTACGATCCAATTTACAACCGATAGACTGCGCAGTAATGACTTGGATATCAATGAGGAAAGGATCAGGTTTTTAAAGCAACTGAAGACGGATCAATTGCAGCACATGATCGCCTTCGCTCGGACAGATCAATGCAGAACCCAGTTTATAGCTTTGTATTTTGGAGACCAAATTCCTCAGTGTGGAATCTGTGATAATTGTCTATCAAAAAAAAATCGACCTCACAAATCCCTTCAGGACGAAATTCAGGCTTTGTTAAGCAATAATGAATTCACTCTGGAAGAATTCATCTCGAAATTTCCCAATTTTGAAAAGGACCAAGTAATAAGGTGTTTGCAGGCATTGGAGGAAGAAAATCAAATTGAAATTCGCAATCGGAAAATTCAATGGAACTCGTGATGAAGCCACAGCAGGAAATCACATTTTGCGTGAGCAATGACCTCCATTTTGATCGACGGATGATCCGTATCTGTACTTCATTATCTCAATGTGGATACCGGGTGTTGCTGATTGGGAGGAAAAAAAAGGACAGTCCTGAGTTGGGTGTTCACAATTTTGAGCAAGTTCGACATCGGTTGATGTTTGAGAAAGGAATTTTATTCTATGCGGAACTTAATATCAGATTGTTTTGGTATTTGATCAGAAGAAGACCGGAAATTATTGGGTCGGTAGATCTGGACACTGTACCGGCATGCTGGTTGGCCGCTAAGTTTATCCAAAAGCCAATTGTTTTTGATGCGCACGAGTGGTTTGAAGAAACTCCCGAATTATCTGATTATCCACTCAAACGAAAAATTTGGAAGCTATTGGGTAATTTTTTTATTCCTAAGTGTGACCATCATATCACCGTTTCAGATTCTTTGGCAAAACGGTTTTTTACCTTGTATCAGAAAGAATTTATTCCCATTAGAAACATTCATCCCCAGTTCACAATAACCAAAGCGCAAAAACCGGCAAATAAGATTCTAGTATATGTGGGAGTTTTAAATCAGGGTAGGGGGCTTCCCGAACTGATTGAGGCGATGGATCATTTGCCTGACCACATTCTTTGGATCCTGGGAGAAGGAGATCTGATCGCTCAGTTGCAAAGACAAGCTAGGCAAGGGCAGAGCTTTTCCAGAATAAAGTTTTTCGGTTGGGTGAAACCTGAAAGACTCTCACAAATAATGAGTCATTGTTGGCTGGGAATCCATTTACTAGATCCACTCAGCCAAAGCTATACGTACTCCTTGTCCAATAAATTCTTTGATTATGTTCATAGTTTTTTGCCTCAGTTGGTCTCTGACCTTCCCGAATATCGAAATTTGGTAAGTGAATATCAAGTGGGATATTTGTTAAAACAGTTAACCATTGATGAAATTGTAACCCAAATCCAATCAATCTCCAATAATCAAGAGGCTTATCAAAGCTGCGTAGAACAATGCAAAGAGGCGGTAAAAGTGTGGAATTGGGATCTGGAAAAGAAGAAGTTAGGGTTGATTTTCCCACTATGCGATAATTTGTGAGAATTAATTATCTCCGCTAAATAAATGATGCTGTTAAATTATGGAATTATAAGAGAAATATGCTACAGTTTAGGAAGCCAAATTAATTATGATACTTTTTGATCGTATCTACCAAAGCTTCTGGAGGTAACTTCTTATCGATATGTTCTTTTATAATGATTATCATCTCATCCGTCATGGTACTTCTGAAACCCAACTTAAAGCCGTACTCCTTGATGAGTTTAATTTCTTCTTCAGTAAGCTTGCCATCTGCTTTCATTAAGAACATCAAATAATAAAGAATGGTCATTCGGCCTTTTTCATCTGAAGGGAACTCATAGGCTGATCGATTGTTTTGAATATCAACAATTTCTGCCTCACTCAATTCCAGGACATCGCACACTTTAAGAATATATGCCATTTCTTTTTCAGCGGCTTCAGAATCAGAAACCATACCCTCAAATAACAAACTGACCAGTGTTTTTTTGTATTTATTTGGAACTTCCATAGTCAATAGTAAATAAATACAAAAATAATGCCTTCAAATCTTAAATGTTTGGAGATTATATAATTTTGGATAGTTGGTAAGAAATCCTTCTTTCTTTAACCATCTAATTGAAAATTTACCAGAGCAATTCGAACTTAGGATATCAGTAATTTCCAAATAATTTTATTGCAAGCGATGCTAGTGTTCTGGTTTGGCTTCCAAAGCATAGGTTTCAATAGCGTATTTACCAATGGTCAGCTCAGAATTAACGGGGACCGGATTTTCTTCGATGATATTGGTCTGCTTATAGGAATCAATATTAAAATAGGAGGAAACATTTACCTTTTCTTGTTCACCGGTAAGGTTATACAGCCTCAATATAATATCGTCAGAATCCTCTGCTTTTTTAATCGTTGAAATGATGACATTTTCCGAACCAATCGCAAAGAAACTCAAAACTTCTGGTAAAAATGTTTGCGTCACCTGATCCGGGTTAAAGATTGCATGCAGTTGTTCGTTGTTCTGTTTGGCAATTTTCTGACCTCGAAGGCCTCCAGCTTCGGTCGAAGTAAAAACATAATTAAAATCGTGATGTCCGGCTTGAGTATATTCGTTTCCCTCCCAATGACATGATTTACGACTGGCCAATAATATGTGCTGCAACAATGTACCTTCTTTACTTTGTTCAGTCGGATCTATCCAATCAGAGGCAGCAACTGATGAACTCAAGGTTACCGTGATTTCATCATCAGTGGCAGAAATCCAATCAATAATGGCTCTGGGACGAACATCTTTGCAAAGTGGTGTATAGCGCTCACCTGCCGTTTTAATCTCATCTTTACCCACTCGGACTTGCCCAAAAGGTACCTCGTGTGCGATTTGAGCACCCTTCATATTGATAGGAAATGCGGTCCGAAATTCACGATACAATTCACCCATCCAATTGCGCAGGCTGGTATCAAAATACAGGCGTTTTAACTGATGATAAATGGTCACTTCCTGTTGCACAACTGCATGAAGAATGGGTTGTTGTAAGCGATATTTTGTATAAACCGGGCCATTTACTACAATCTCCCAATCGCCGCGGTGCAGACTAACCTGATCATAATCGACCATATCCGGTTGTTGCACATCACCGAATTCACCGGCGCCATTTCCGATAGATTGCATGGTAAAAACATCCCCACCTTTAAAGTGTTTGGTAGACAGAAGTTCTTTACCTAGCTCCTTATCAAAAATCTGAGCTATCCCTCCCTGGGTAAATTGCACTTTATAGAAAGCATTTTCATACAACGTGGTAGAAGTTGATTCTGCCTCATTGTCCCTTGTCAGTGAGCCATCAGAAATGTAGTAAGTCAGATATCCGATGGGGGGAACATCCCGTGCTATAAAAGTTATGTCAGCACTTTTTACGCTTCCATCATCATATAAGGATTCGTTTTGGGTTTGAGTGGCTACACTTTTATGGTCAAACGTAGTTACTGAAATAGTATTAATCTGTCCTTTGGCAAATTGAACCGAAACTGTCACCGGGTCAGTACGTTTCCAGGATAGGCTATTGAATAATATCAAAGGAATTCCCAGTTTGTCATTTATCTTAATTCGTCGTGAAATAAAATCGATAGCCCGATTCAAGAGGTTTTGGCCCATGGTTTTTGATTTGACGAGGTTTTCTTTGAATAGATTATCGGTTATATCACCATCATGACCACCCCATCCGTGATCTGGATAAATTTTGGCTTGCCAGGCTTCGTCGATTTCTTCATAAGGATATACCATTTTCTCAGCGTCGATAAGAGTGGACACTGCAAGGAACTTTTCTGCAGCAGGAAGCAATTTTGAAGCTTCTCGACTCGCAGTAAGGGCATTATGATGTGACGGGCCATGAATGTACACCCATACATTCGGGCGTTCTCCTCTAATGGTATCGACATGGGTAGCATATTTTTTTGCTAAAGGCATATACTCGTCCATTGTCATAAGTTCCATTTCAGGAAGGAATAAATCATTTGGATTTCCATTTATACCTTTTAACGAATCGATGGAGTTCCAAGCTTCGATAAACTCAGAATAATCTATTGCTGGGAGCATATCCTGACTTGACAATAAGGGAGTATGGATTTCGCTTCCTTTAAAACTGTGCTCCCAATACAAGACTTGTTCAGCCCCGTATTTCATTTTTTGGTTGAGGTTTCGTGAAAGATAACGAATGTCATTGCCATAGTGTCCTGGTGAGTAGGTGAAGACTGTACTACCATCGGGACTTTCCCAATAAAAAAGACCTTTTCCGTGCCTACTGATGACCATATAATCAACTCCCGCTTTTTTCAATATTTGCGGTGTTTGTAGCGATTTTCCCGGTACATCTACATTCCAATACACTTTGGAGTCGTACCCCCCAAAGGTCTTTTTCACCCATTTTTTACCGAGGTATAATTGACGTACCTGGTCCTCGGCATCGTACATATCTTCATAAGGGCAGTTGTAGGTGGCACCCACAGATATCAATTTTTTGTTCAGAAGAGTGGTCAGCTGTTCCCTCGATTGGGGATGTCTTTCCAGGTATTCCCGCAGCATGAGACCATCTTCGATATCAAACCCATAGTCATTGCGTATAAATGCATCTTTGAGAACCGGACTTAATAAAAGGGTATCGCGGAGAATGATGCACACTTCGGGACGATCCACCCAGGCAATATCCTGGTGGCTGGAGTTCATCACCGATACCAACCCGTTTTCATACTTCTTATCAAAGAATTTACTGTATATCTCGAAGATTTCGGGCTTGTACAATTTGGTCAAAGAAGCGAACCACCCATTTTTGTAGTATGTTTTATGGTGAAACAAATAGTTACCTTGGATATCCGTATCCAACAAGGTTCCATCGTTATGCTCAAATTGTAGATCGATTTTATTAGTATTATTGAATACCAGAGAAAAACTCTGTTTGGGTGGATGTATCGCAAAATTGACTTTCGACAATTCACCTGCGGCTTTAAAAGACTTAACTTTACTTTTTTTACCATCGCTGATGAGATAAATGGCTTTACTGGCGAAATGGGTAGGTGCATCAACGTATAATATTCCATTTTTTTCTTTAATCACAAATGCCGCCTCACTTAAAACCGATTTTTTAATTCGGCTAACCACATCAGTGGCTTTGAAAATCATGACCCATGAATTTATATTCTTTTTGTGGCCAACAAATTTCACCTTGACACTTTTGCCTTTTTCCACTAAAGAAATGGGCACGGTCAAGCGAAACACGCCGATTCCATCCCCATGGACATCACGACGTACCAATATGAATTTTGCATCGCCCTTACCGGGATTGTCAATAATCGATAAGGTTCCATCCTCGTTGGAATGAAAGGTGAGCAGGTGTTTGTCATTGACATGAATGTCAAAAGGCTCTGATTGGTTCAAGTTTATATCGCTTAACATGAGAAAAGTGACCTTATCAGAGGCATGGTTGCCAGGAATTCTTCCGGTGAGAAACTCAAAACCCATCTTACCGGTAGTGGTTCGGGCGATCATCGATACATTGATATCATCACGCAGGGAAGGATAGGAAAAGAATTCCGATCCTGATATCATTTCTTGGTAACCCTCGATATCCTCTTTGGTAATTTTGGATAATCGAAAGTTAACATTCAGTTCTTGAATATGACTATTCCCATTACCTTCATGGAATAAGCTGTTTTTTGACCCGTTGAATGCCAAGTCATTTGAATAGGCATGGCCTATGGTCAACACAAAAAGATAAACACAAATGCTGGTAAACATTTTCATAATCGCTTGATTTCCCAAATTCATTTTTACTACTTTTTCGAACTAAATCGGTTTAGTTATTGTATAAAATTAAACGGTGCAAGATCTCCGAATCATAAGAGTAGTTGGTAACGTCTTTTGATTTTCAATCTGCATATTTTTCTTTTCGATCTCATTGACTAATATTTCCACAGCCAGATTTCCCATATCCTCAACGGGTTGCTTACTGGAAGTGATGGGAGGCTCGACTAAATCGAAAGCACTAAGTTCATCAAAGCTGACAATAGCTATATCCTCGGGCACCAGGACATTTTGTGATTTCAATTCCCTTAGTCCTGACGCCGCCAGGTAGTGCGTAGTAAATACGATTGCATCGGCAGGGTAAGGTTTATTTTTCAGGTCTCTTATCACTCCGCCCATTTCAAACGGATAGTTGAACACATCGAGCTCTTTAATTAGTTCAGTGTTTACTATAAACCCTGATTCTTTAAGTGCTATTTCATAACCCAAACGCCTTTGGAGCATGGCATCCAATTGACTCTTGATACTTATAAATCCGATTTTTTTTCTACCATTATTTAGCAAATGATGGGTCATGCGATTGGTGCCTGCAAAGTTATCGACAATCACATAGTTGGTCTCGATATCAGGGTAATGCCTGTCAATCAATACAAAAGGAAAATCGGCCTTGCATAATTCCAAGATCTCGGCTTGATTTTTTTGGGTAGAAGCGATAACAAGACCATCCACTTGTCTATTCAACATAGAGTATATCAATTCCTTTTCCGTGATTGAATTTTCATTTGAGCTACTAAAGACTACGTTGTAACCAAACTGTTTCGCTTTTACTTCAATATGATGGGCAATTTTAGCATAAAAAATATCCGAGATATTGGGCACTATGAGTCCAATAGTGTCACTTTTTCCCAAGCTTAAACCCCGGGCCATTTGATTGGGACGATAATTATTCTTGCGGGCAAAATCCCAAATTCTCTTTTGTGTTTCTTTACTTATTTTGTTTTCATCTCCTCGATTGTTCAACACGAAAGAAACAGTAGTCTTGGAAAGATTTAGGGCGGTTGCTATATCTCTCAAGAATATTTTCTTCATGCGAACTAAATCGGTTTAGTTACCTGTCGAAGGTACAACATCCCACCGGAAATCGCAATTTTTTGGCGGTAATTTTAGAGAACACTTTGATCTATTCAGAATGCTCGATGGAAGTCTTATTTCCAAATTAGTCGAATAGTATGGCATTATCTCGTAAATAAACTTTCGATTTCCTTAAAACTCAATTCTGTCTGTAGTGCAAATTGTGTACTGGTCATCTATTTTTTCAAACTGTATAACAACTGGCGAGCTTCCTTTCTTTTATTCAAATTAGCGTGGAAATCGATACCTGTTATTAGTAGTTTCTCTTCACCAACTTTGGCTTCAAAAATCAAGGCCAAATTGCGGTTGGTTACCCAATCGATGTTTGCTTTAAACCTGCTTTTTAACATCGATTGCATCTTTTTTTACTGACTTCGAAATCAATTCTTATGGGAAGCAAAATATATGGCTAATCGAGGCATTGCATCCAGTCCCCATCCTTATCTCACCTAAAATGTTAATCCGGATCTTAAAACACATAATTTGGATGATCCGCTTTCATTGCAGACAACCAGGAATCAAACTTTTGTTGAAGGCTTTCTGCCTTTTCAGGTTCTTCAGCAATAAGATTATTTCGTTCTCCGATATCTATGTTCAAATTATATAAGGCTACTTTTCCGCTATTGGCTCCTAACCTGATTTGGGAGGTTATCGGCCTATTTTTGGGATTATAATTTGTCGCATAAACCAATTTCCATCCCTGGTCAACTATGGCCCATTGCTCTCCGAACTTAAAACATAAAGGCTCTTCTGCTTTTGGTGAAAGGATATTCTTCTTGATTGGTGTAATGAGACTATGACCATCAAATACAATCGAATCGTTTAGCATAATTCCTGCTGCTTCCAAACAAGTTGGAACAATATCCAAGGCAGAAACGCGATATGAATACAATTTTCCCTGAGGTAATGATTTTGGCCAGGAAATGATAAAAGGGACACGAATACCACCTTCATGCATAGTATATTTCGACCCACTCAATGGAAGATTATTGGCCCCGGTTAATGGTTCACCACCATTATCAGACACCATAAAAATTAATGTATTTTCAAATAAACTCAGTTCTTCAAGGGAATTGAGTAATCTGCCAATATTGTCGTCCAGGCAATCCAGATTGGCCAGATAGAGCCTTCTCTTTTCTTCATCAGTGATTTTTCCCACCTGGGTATAATCCCAATAATAAGTCCCGTATTTTCCATATGAAGGATCATAGTTAGGTATTTTGGGGGCATCCCATTTTTTGAGGTATTCGTCAGGTACTTCATGTATCAATTCATGTACTGAATTATAAGCGAGATCAAGAAAGAAAGGTGTATTTTGGTTTTTCTTGATAAAATCAATTGCCGCATCGGTAAAAAGATTTGTGGTGTACGTGTTTTCAAAGCTTGCTTTTACCGTATCCCGAAATATGCGGCCGAGAGAAGCACTTGATCCGTAGGGATCCGGTGTGGACATTTCTATTTTCTCGTCTAAAAGAAAGTAGTCATGTGCATGAGCGCTGAATCCAAGAAAATGATCATAGCCATGGTGGATAGGAAACTCCCGAGTTTGTGGATTGTGATAGTCTGTTCCATAATCACTTTTACCAATGCGAGCTGTGGTGTACCCATTGTCTTGAAGGAGTTCGGCTATCGTAGGAACATTGAGAGGTAAACCAGTATTCCATCCCATGTTTTTATCCCATCTCTCCTGATACTTGCCGGTATAAAGAGCCGCTCGCGAAGGACTACACACCGGACCTGATACATAGCAATTAGCGAATAATATACCATTCTTTGCAATGCGATCCATGTTTGGGGTCTTACAATTAGGTGAAACGTGATCGAATGCGCTTAAATCAGCATATCCTTGGTCATCGGTTACAATCAGGATAATATTAGGTTTTTGAGAGTCGCTAATTCCAGAATCTTGGGAATGGTTACATTGAACCAATAGCAGTCCAAAGGCCAGGATTAATAAATATTGCATTTCAGTTCATGTTTATTTCACTAAAAAGTTCGTTTACTATTTCTGTCAATACAACCTGGTGGCCTTGCTCATTTGGATGGTTTCCCGGACTCATATATTCAGAGATGTCTTTACCCTGCAGTTTTAGTTCTCTAAAGCTACTATAGACATCTACTACGGGAATTTGATATTCTTTGCCCAGTTTTATAATCAGATCTGAATGACTCTCAAGAGCCTTATTCTCGTTCAGAAGATCTTCCTTTAAGTCGGGAGTAGGAGTCATAAGTATGAGTTTGACTTCGGCTGCCAGGGCTTCACTCATCATTGACCTCCAGGCTATTTCTGTTTGTCTTGATGATGAAATCACATCATTGAGATTAGATTTCGTCTTTTTGGACATCAATTCGAAGGCCAATAAAAACAACTTTTTGAATTCTGATTTCCGCAATTTCGTATTGTGCATGAGTTTACAGTTTTCTTTTCACACCTGCTATTCATAACTTAAGTAGGTTTTTAATGAGTTCTTTTTATCTCAATATTTAGAAAGTCTAACATTTCTTTAGCACCGGTATGCATGGCATTTAATTCAATAATTTGAGAGAACAAAGATTCGGCGACTTCAAATTCACCTAGACCTAGCTCGGCAAGGGCAATCAGATATTTAGCTTCACAGGTATTCCTCTTTTCCAGATCGTCTTCAAATACTAAGAGTAGAGGTAATGAGGTAGCGAAATAGTCAATCTTTACATTGTTATTAAGTTTTGTTTCTCCAAACTGCTTTATTTTTAACAATAAATCAGTTGCCTCATCAACTTGGTTTAGCTCTTTAAATGAAAGTGCGCGGTAATAGGATAGTTCCGAATAAGCGCTTACTGCCATGTCAATAAAATCACCTTCCTCAGTGGTGCTTTCGAAAAAATGGGATTGGGCATCTTTCATTTTACCCATTGCTTTAAGCGTTTTGCCTTTCCAGTAGTTAATATGGGCCACAGCTTGTAGAGGATGATATTTTTCACCCAGATTATCTGGAGTATTCATCGATTTATCGAAATAAGCCCAAGCCGTTTTGGCATCTCCATCCTGCAATGCACGTTGTCCTAATTTTAGGCAGGCATATGTAAATTGTTTTAACACCTGACCTTCTCCTCCTTCCCAGGGATGAAAGTTCCGATTTTCCAGCAGGTGTAAAGCTTCTTGATAATGACCATTAAAATTATAAAGTGCAGCAAGTTCCACCGTGAAGTCGTCGCGGGTGGTTATTTGGTCTTTAATCGGAAGCAGGTAGTTTAACCTATCCAGGGGACTGTCATTCACCTTTTTCTTCAACTGGTCGAACTCATAGCGAATTCGCATATCCGCTGGGGCCAATGCAACCGCTTTCAGATAAGCTTGTCTGGCTTTATCTCCATCTCTGAACGTATTCCAATAGGCAATACCTAAATTGCGATACAACGTTCCATATTGGCAGTTGGCAGCAGCAGCTTGTTCCCAAACTTTTATAGCGTCTTTATGCCTCTTCAAATTGAAATAATAATTTCCCAATCCAAAAGCGGCAACTGCATTTTCAGCATCCTTTTGCAATACCCATTCCAATACCAACTGCTCATCAATCCGTGAAGGAAATAAATAGTCAAAAGAACCGGCTTTAGACTTATTTAGGATGGTTTCTGAGGTAGCAGATTCTTCCGTCAGGTCATACAACCAGGCCAAAATAAACTCAGTCATGGTTGTTTTTGCCATGGGATTTGGTACGGCACATTCCGGAATAGGATGTCTCTTATGTAATTTGATTGCCGCGATAGCCTCATGATAGAAGCCGGCAGCAGCATAATCAAAGACGATATCTATCAATGTCTGGGCATCATTTCTAGATGATTGAATAAAATCATCATATGTCCCTGACAAGTTGGCTAACTCAAATTTGGCCCATTGATCCAATGGATCGATTTCCATGAGTTTAAGCAATACGTTTTGTGCTTTTTTATGATTATCTTGATGTTTTAATATGATTGCTTTTAAGATATAGGCTTTATTATTCTGTCGATTGGTATCCAAGGATGACTCCAGATGTTTCAGGGCATTTTCGTAGTCTCCTTTCTGACAATCAAGTGAGGCCAATTGATAATAGGATGCTGCCCGCCATTCAAAATTCCAAGTCGCTTTATAAAATAATCTGTATGATTCGTCTCCTTTATATAAATATTTACAGGCTAATCCGCAGAAGTAATGAGCTTCGCCCGATGCCGGGTTGGGATGATAGGTGGTAATTATATCAATGGCGATTCTCAAATCATTTTCAGCTCGCTTGAACTCTCCGCTTTTAATCCTTGATCGTCCTAATGCGATATATGATTTGTAGCTTTTCGGATCACGAATAATGGCTTCTTCCCAGTACGGTTCCGGATAACGCGTGGGATGGCGATACAGCTCTAAATGCTCACCGATTAGCTCCAACTCGTTGGCACTTGATATTTCATTTGGAAGTTTCGGTTCAACGGCAACCTTTCGGTTCCTCTGTTTACTTATTTCACGGTGCTGGTAAGTGATTAATTCGTTGCCCAGTTTATCGAAGACCATTAGTGAAATGAAATCTTCCTGACCTGAGTTAATCTTGATTTGCTGATTCTGCCAAGGGCATCCGGGTGAAAGGGTTTGATTATTAAATACGTGTTGTTCACTTCCAATTTTTAGAACAATCTGGAGGTTGTCAAATTTTTTACTGCCTGCAACACCTAAATCCAAGCGATTATCTGTCAGAATGGAAAGCCGGATGGCTAAATCTTTATTGGCATTTTGTACAGGGCCGAGTTTCTTAAAACTCCACCAATACTGTGAGAAAGTTTTTGTTTCAAAAGGGAGTAGATAAGCAAAATCAGGTTGATTGTCGGTATACACACCTGCCATTAATTCGAAGTAGGGGCCTCCCTCATCGGTTAATTCGCGATCCCAAGCGCGACCAAATGCCTCATTTCCCCAGGTCCATTGTTTCTTGCCGGGAGCTATATGACGATTAGCCACGTGTATAAATCCTCCTTCAGCTTTAAAATCATAACCTCCGAAGAAATCGTGATTCGTCTCACAAACCATATAACTGGTCGGTACAGAGATATTGTGGTATCTACGTAAGTCGTTTTTTCCTGGCCTTTCATGATAGGATATACCGTAATAATCATTTTCAGCATGAGGGAAACTGCTCATGGCTCTTACGGCATGATCAGCCACATAATGCACATCCGGAGGAAAAAAACTTTGATAATCCTGATGTACTTCTACGGCGACATTTGCCCACCACAAAAATGTCTGCATTAATGGAGTACGATTAAATAATCGTCCTCGTAGTTCGATCAAAGCACTATTTGGACGAATACGTATTCCATGCATTCCTTTCAGGCGGTACATCGGGTCGTATTCGGACATCCAAATGGTCTTAGCTCCATCGGATTCCTCCTCGATATAAATATCGGTTGGTAAATAGGTGCCGGGACGATGATGTTGAGGCCAGTTAAATTCCACACCACCACTGATCCAGGGTCCGGCTAAACCTACCAAGGCGGGTTTAATTACTTTCTGTTGGTAAAAGAAATGATAGTTATTATTCGATTTATCCTGGGCTTCAAAAATTCTCCCCCCGATCTCGGGCAACATGACCAATTTGACAAATTTGTTTTCCAGAATTGCAGCATTGTAATTTTTATCGACTTTGTGGTCATACACCTTATCAATAAAGGGTACCGGATAAACTTTTCCGGATGATCCCTGGTATACACGCTTTTCAAAGAATACGGGATTAATTTCTGATTTTCCCAATTCGTAAGTAGGAATGATCAGGTTTTGTGTATATGCTTCAACATTCTTCATTTCGCTGTCCTTTAAAATTTCAGTCCTTATTCTTGTTATGTCAAAATTTCTTTTTCAATTTCTTCCAACGTTTTACCTTTTGTCTCAGGCAATTTCTTGTAAATAAAGGTTAATCCGGCAATACAAATTACTCCATAGAGCCAGAAGGTACCGGATGCTCCAAAAGCATTATTAAGTAATGGGAATGTATAAGTAAGTAAAAAGCTTGCCAGCCATAATGAAACCGTCGCTACCGCCATGGCCGCACCGCGAACTCGGTTGGGAAATATCTCGGATAATACCACCCAGGTTACAGGGGCCAGAGACATCGCATAGCAGGCAATGGCCAAAACAACCAAAAGCAACAATGGCCAGCCTGAAATTTGTAAATAATAAGCGGCTCCCATTAAGGCATAAATACCTGCCAGACCACCCGCTCCGATGATCATTAATGCCCTCCTTCCTAGTCTATCTACAGTGTAAATAGCTACAAAAGTGAAAATCAGATTTACACTTCCGGTGACCACTATGTTGAAAAGTATGTCGGATACGCCATAACCTGCTGCGGCAAATACTTCCTCAGCATAATTGAAAATGACATTTATACCACACCATTGCTGAAAAGCAGCCAATACAATCCCAATGATCAGGATCTTTTTCAATCCTGGCGCAAATAACTCTCGGTAGCTGACTTTCCCAGTGTCCGTTTTAAGACTAGCCTGGATACTGTTGTATTCTGCTTGTGCATACTCTTTTCCTCCTACTTTACCAAGTATAGTTAGAATTCTATTTTCATTTCCCTTTTTAGCCAGCCATCGCGGGCTCTCAGGAACTAAAAACATCAGGAAGAAAAATAAGCTCGCCGGAATAGTCTCGGCCCAGAACATCCAACGCCAACCTCTTTGCCCATTCCAGGAAGCCAGTATTTCCCCATCAGTCGCGTTTGGTCCCACAGGCTCAGCAATCTGCCAATTGGCGATTTGAGCCAGTAAAATTCCTATTACTATGGTCAACTGATTTAGAGAAACAAATTTTCCACGCATGGAAGCCGGTGAGATTTCGGCAATATACATGGGTGATAAATTGGATGCCAAACCAATGCCTATCCCGCCTACAATTCGGTAAATTATAAATGGAATAAATTCATTGGAAGCACCGGTGCCGATCGCGGATAGTGTGAATAGAAATGCTGAAAAAATCAGTAGTCTTTTTCTGCCATACCGGTCGCTAAATGCACCCGAGGTAATGGCTCCCAGCAAACAACCGATTAAGGCGCAACTCATTGCCCAACCCTGTAGATTAGGTGAATTCGTAATATCAAAAAACTTCTCATAGAAAGGCTTCGCACCTCCTATTACCACCCAATCGTATCCAAATAGCAGTCCACCCATGGCTGAAACCATAGAAATCAGGAAAATGTATTTCGTATTTAATTTATCCATGGTAATGTTTTCATGTAGTATGAGTGGCCTTCTGGTTTTGCTTATTCAGAAGGCATACAGACTTCCATCTTTTGAAGCCAGTTTTCCAATTCGTTTCCCAAACGTTGCCTCAATTCTATATTATCCTCACAAAGGTATGTGGATTCTGCAATGTCAGCCTTAAGGTCGCATATTTCTATCTTTTTGGATTCATAATTTTTAAATAATTTCTAATTACCCCTTCTGATCACAGAAACCGGTTTTGTGCCTTGCGGACTGTAATGTGTAAAATACCAGTACAATGATATTACTCAAATGCTGACTTGTTTGCAAGGAACCTATTTACATCATTAATCGGTATGTCACTCTCTTGGCCAACCCAAAGCAAATGTCCCCATTTGTTATCGTAGGTTTTCAATATCGAATTGGCTATTTTTTTGTTGGCGTATTTGGCCATTTCTAAAGGAACGGAATTATCATTTTCACTATGTAACATTAGGGTGGGGCATTGAATATTTGTTAGTACGCTTTCTTCGATATCATGATCTAAATCTGCGGCGAAACCATGACCGGAGCTTTGCCTAAATGTCATTTCTCTTATCTCTTTTATTTCGTCAGCAGTTATTTGGTGACCCTTTTTTGAGGAAATTTCCTCAAACAATATTTTGGTCATTATGCGTGGCAAAAGTTTGAAGAATAAACGAAACATCATCCAACTCAATTTTTCTATTCCGGGAGAAAAAATCTTCTTGCCTCTTTTATACAAATCGTCGTTTGGTACCAGCCATCTTTTTGTAACCGCTGAAATTAGAACTAACTTTTCTACTTCGTTTTGTAATAAAGCGGTTAGTTCAATTGCCGTTAATCCGCCTGCTGATATTCCGACCACGATCCCATTTTGAATCTGTAATCGATGCAACATTGAAGCAATTAATTTAGCTGCTTGACCTGGTTGTTGATTGTTGAGTAAAGGGGTTTTACCATATCCGGGTCTGGAAGGGGTAATTAATTGAAATTGACTTTTGTCATATCCTTTATGGAATAAGGTTTCATGACAGTTGGAATGTCCTCCATGTAAGAAAACAATGGGCTGTCCTTTGCCCCGGATTGTGTATTCGATTTTGCCAAATTCAGTTTCCATTAAATTACTCATCGGTACGGCTTATTTTCCTTGATTAGTTAAATGTTTGGTTTCTTAAATTCTAATCGTTAAAATAGGTACTTTTTAGGGGTCTATATCCATCATTGGTAAAGTAGTTAATGGTGGAGAGCGTTTTTTCGTGAAATGATGCCAGGAACTTTTTGAGAAGACATTCTGATTTAAGGAGAATTGCCTTTACTGAATTAAGAAGACACTCAATTTGGTCATATTTATTGAGGGTGAAAATTCTTCTAGTTCCATTAGATCATTTTTCAAATCCAATATTCGTATAAATTTGGTTGGAGGTTTTACAGAATGTATTGATCCTTAAATCGATCCCAATCTTTACTTACGAGATTTTGTTTCACCTTGCAAAAGTCTTTTGCGCTAAGACAAGGTTTAAAAGCAGGAAGCGTTTCATTTTTTTAAATCACCTTTAATAAACTTTTCCAGTAGTACTTAATCTATCCTTTAAATTGGCTTTTATTCGCTCTTTCAATCCTTGAAATTCGTCAGTAATAATTAGTTCATTGTATGTGGATCTTTCTCGACAAAATACATTTCCAATGGCCCTTGGCCATTGATTTCAATTTTACCTCTAGAAGTGAAGGAAAATTCATTGGATGCTTTCAGCAATTTATAAGTTTTATGGCTAATGTTAATTTTACCTGCTTCACCCGCACTTTCCATCCTTGCCGCTATATTAACTGTATCTCCCCATATATCATATGCAAACTTTTTAATACCAACTACACCAGCTACGACCGGACCCGTATGAATTCCAATTCGTATTTCCAAGGCTTTTTTATTTTGAGCATTTCTCTTAATATTATATTGCCTTAAATAGTCTTGCATTGCGAATGCAGCTTTTAAGGTGTTGATCGGACCCCTCGTATCTGGGACAGGAACACCACCAGCTGCCATATAGGCATCACCAATAGTCTTAATTTTTTCGATTCCAAATTCCTCCATGATCAGATCAAAGGCACTGTAACAGCGATCCAATTCTCCCACCAGGTCCTCAGAGCTCATCATCTTTGCATGTTTTGAAAAATCGACAATATCCGCAAACAACACGGTAGCCGAATCAAATTTTTTAGTGGTTTTGGCTAAACCGTTCTTTTTGATCTCAGTAGCAATTTCTTTGGGTAAAATATTTAGAATTAGTGCTTCCAAATTATCCAAAGATTTCTTGACTACCTCATTCCGTTTTAGATTATTTTGCCTTAACTTGAATTTTTCAACTGCGGTAACCAATTCAGATGATTCAACAGGTTTCAACAGATAATCTAATGCCTCCAACTTCAATGCTTTAATCGCGTATTGATCATGGGAAGTAGTAAAAATGGTGCCTACATTTATTTCACCTAGCTTTTCAAGCATTTCAAATCCGGTCATATCTGGCATTTCGACATCTAGAAAAATTAAGTCAGGTTGGTATTTCTTTATCATTTCAATACCCTTTTTTCCACAATCTGCTGTACCTAACACCTCCACATAAGGAGTAGACTCTTGAATAACATCCTTCAGTAAGGTTTGCATAAATAGATTATCATCAATGATAAGCGCCTTGATTTTCATACTTCGGCCTTAATTATTTTCATTTTACTTAGTAGCAATCGAGTCATTTTTTCGATTCATTGGTCCACTCTAAGTTAGATAATAGTTGGAGTCTCCGTTATTTTGGATTATCAGGAGGCATTATTAATTATCAAGCGGTATGAAATAATTCTTTATATTGTTTTCGGTATTAATGAAACAAAAAGCCTTAATTGTAGAAGACAATGCCTTTATGGCAAAGGTATTATCTGACATGCTGCGCCAGCAGAGCATTGCGGATATTCTCCTATTGGGTTTAGCCTATTCAGGGAAAGAGGCGCTCAGCATGATTGCTTCTGAAAAGCCAGATGTGGTTTTCCTGGATATAGAATTACCTGATATGAACGGTTTCGAAATTTTAAGCAAACTTCCGGAAATAAACTTTAAAACCATTTTTACCACTGCCCACAGTCATTATGCTATCAAAGCCTTTCGGTTCAACGCATTGGACTACTTAGTCAAACCTATTAAAGAAGAAGAACTTCGGGAGGCGATCCGAAGATTTAATGAAACGTCTGAGAATAAAATGAGAATCCGAAATGCGCTGGCCAATATGGAGACAACATCATTAGAAAACCAAAACCTAATCCTTCCAACCCAAGGTAGAACTTTGCGTTTTTCGTTAAAACAAATTATTTTTATAGAAGGGGAGCGCAATTACAGCTATATCCATTTGACTAACGGTAAAAAGGAACTCTCCTCAAAAAACCTTGCTTACTTTGAACAGACCTTAGTGGATAAAGGCTTTTTTAGGTGTCACCGTTCATATTTAGTGAATAAATCTCATATCATTGGAATACACCCAAATGGATTTTCTTTAAAAAGCGGAATTAAGCTTCCCATATCCAGACGCAGAAAAGTGGAAGCGAATGCCTGGTATTTTAATATGCAACAGCAGTAAATCACAGCTATTTGTCAATCAGGCATGAAAAGATTAATATAAAGCACCAGCCTTCAATAATGTAGTTGCAGACCTACCATTTCATTGACTAATACCTAAATCAGTTTCAATCAAGTCCTTTAAACCAGTAATTTGTATCTCCGCATGATCATAGAATGATCGCAAAAATCGAATTCTGTTTTGCTCAAAGATTAGATACTTGTTTAGGTCCAAGTTCATAAGGGCTTCTACTATATCCTTCCTTTCTTGGTCGTCCAAGCCAGGTTTTAGTACAATATCTGTCTTCATGGGTACCACACTGTAAATAATCTGGGAGTAATCACTGGTTCTAGGTAAGCTCACTCTTTCATAAAGTTGAAAAAAATTGTAAAGTTGGGTAATTGCGTTGCGGACCTCCAGGTTGTTAATAATTCCTAGTTTTCCCGTATTTAATATTTCATCATAGAATGATCTTCCAAAAGATTGCACCGTCCATCCGTAAGAGGACGAACGGACTACATCAGATAGAAAAATTGAGTCATTGATTACCTGTTTACTTTTAAAAATCAGAGCAACATGCTCTAACGCTGCTTCTTTTCTGCGGAAGCCGTTCCTAAATCGATTTACATTATTGAGGTTGGAATAGTTCATCGATCAACCGAGTTAACACACTTTTCTTCCTTTAACTCCTTATGCCTTTGCTGGTTTTATCAAACTCTAGCGCCAAGAGAATACCTATTTTAAAATGCTCCCCGAGGATAAAGCTTCCTAAATTGGTTGGATTTCAAGAAATGATTTCGAGTTCCTAAACTGGTCGATTCGGGCGCCCGATTCATTATCCTGAGGTTGGTTTATGATAGTTCATCGATCAACCGAGTTAACACAATCTTTTCTTCCTTTAACTCCTTATTCCTTTGCCTGGTTTTATCAAACTCTAGCGCCAAGAGAATACCTATCATGATTAAAATAATCTCCCCGAGAGCATAAAGTGTGTACTTCCTAAATTGGTTGGATTTCAAGAAATGATTTCTGAGTTTTCGAAAAAATTTTATCATTGGTTAACTGGTGGTCTTACTGATATCGGGCGCCCGATTCCATTCATCCTCGGCAACTTCTGGCTATTAGTTTAAAATCCTTCAAAAATAAATTTAATGAATTTTATTAAATGGTCAGCTGGCTGTGGTAATTATTGGTCGGCAAAAGTTGACTAATCAATTAACCCAGATCGGACAAATGTTGTCTGGAAATATACCACGAAATCAAATAAAGCAGCCCGGGACAAGCTACAATTGCCATGAGTAAAGAATTAGAAGCTAAATCAGGACGCATGATTAGAAGACCAACTAATCCTAGTATGGTAATAAATTCACCCATCGCTTCCCATTTCCAAGCCAACGCCAAGCCAATAATGGTACTAAGAGGAAAGAACACAAACGTAATTCCATCTTTAGTAGAAAGCTTTTGAACACTAGAATTTGCGCTGCCAAAAATGTCGGCTAATAAGAAAAATAGGACAAGAGCTAATATTAAAGTTCCAATAATTCGGGCAGACCAACGGATAGTATTTCTGATTTTCATTTGATTTTCCATCATAATTGATTTATTTTATCAGGCATAGAAACAGCCATTGAAATTAAAGTTATGGTGATGGACTCATTATTTGATTAACCCAGGTTAAGAAATTGTACTGTTAAACCTTTTCCTGATACGACTTAATGATGGAGGTTTCACTCCGATGTAAGAAGCAATCATGTATTGTGGGATTCTTTGATTTAATTCGGAATACTGTGTGATAAAGTTTTTATATCTTTCCTGATGACTTTGCATGTATATCGCCAGTAATTGATTTACCATTACATCAAACCGGTGTTCAATAATGCGACGTCCGATGTGGTTTCCGTTTTTTGTAGAATCGAAAATTTTTTGAACATCTTGGTAATTAATGATAAGCATTTCACAGTGTTCAATGGCTTGAATATTCTGAATTGAGACAATGTTTTTGTTAAAACTTTGATAATCACCGACAAATTCACCTTCCTTGGTAAACTCAAATGTCGACTCTTCTCCGTCCTTGTATACAAAATACCTGACCAGACCACTTTGCAGAAAGCCTATGTATCTGTTAATGTTGCCTGATCTGAGAAAGAAATCTCCTTTCTCCAGGCGAAGCGGTTTAAAGCTCTTTTTTATTAATTCAATTTCATTTTGTTCTAAAATGGAAATTTGATTAAATAGGCCTAACAACTTGGAATACATAACTTTGGTTTCACAGAATATAAGTTTTATAATTTTAGGTGATTATCAAATGATGTAATCTTATCTTCCGTTTGTGGCGCATGACATCTTTCCTATGTTAAATGGATTCCTTCATTAATGCCTTGCAGTTAGGTAAAATCTTCATATTTTATATCTTGGTAGTCTGTCTTGGCTTTATCCAGTACTTTCATTATAAAATTACGTTTTCCCGCTAGGTATTTGTAAAAATTCTTACCATAATTATATCTTTTTGAAAGTGTGGTTTTTAAGCTGGCATAATCTTTAGCAATTTGAGGATGATGGTTCAAATATTTCACAAAAAGCAAAATGGATACTATTTCAGGATGCCCAATTTGACAAACATGAATTTTGTGGGTTCGTCTATTATCAATGTCTTTACTGTAATAATATCGTCCTGGTGTTCCACCATTTTCCAAACATTCACCTCGGACCGTATAACCTAGTTCTTCGAGTGATGGATTATAAATAGCCAAAATAGAGCTATCTTTCACCACAATCAAAATATCTATTTCCGGTTTCGCTTTGGTATTGGGGATTGCTGTACTACCGATATGATGAATGGAAAGTAAATTTTCACCAAATATCTCTAGTAATTTTGCTTTTTCAATCAAGTATAAATCTTTCCAAGCTCGAGAATAATCGAGTATTTCAAATTCTTCTTTCATTAATTCTGCCATATAGATCTTGTACTCACAAAGAAGCTGTCAATGGAAAAACTTCTGTGAACATCAAAGATATTGAATTCTTTGTAGTTCATTTTTCTAAACTATTACTGGTTAAATTTACCAATGCAATACGGTAAGGGATGCTGTTTCCTATAGACTCGATAGATTTTATCTATTGGATGAAAGGATGACACTATGAATCATTTTATGGGGTATCCGATCTGCATGCTTAGAAAACTGGCGTTGTGCCCATTGTTCGGGAAGAGGAGGTTGGCATTAGATACATGACGAATACCAACCAGCATTCTTATCTCCCAATTTTTACAATGAATTAAAAGTCCCAAAGCAGCCACATCTGCAAATGCCAGGCCACGAGCTAATCGTTCGGTCTCGGTGTCTGTAAATAGGGGGCCAATACTAGCCAGACCAAAAACGCTGAGGCCTTCGGAAATTTTTAGTTGTGGAACAAATCCGAAGCTCAGCACGTATTCCCGAATTGTTTTTAATTCTTGATATTGCGGAATTTTTTGTGCATAGGCTTGATCACGCTCATCTAATTTATACCAACGGTTAATCAATTGATGTTTAGCATGGTGATAGGCAGGTTGAATCCTCCAATAAAACTTCCATCTTCCTTTTGCTCTAAAAAGCCATTTGTAATTTATCCCAGCCGACAGGTATTCATAGGTGTAACTGCCGGAGTTAAAAGGGATCACGGACTGCTTGCCTTTGCTTAATTCCAATTCCAGCCACTTATCTTGACCGATCGACGATAAGGACCACAAAAATAGAGGTATGACGATAAAAAATTTCACTTGGTTCTAAAATACATCAAAAAATTAGTTTTCATCCAGTGAGAATTATCAAATTCCTTTATTCCTCAATCACTAAATGCATATACCAGTTTTTACTTGTTTGTCCTTCGAAATGAACC
This sequence comes from Saprospiraceae bacterium, assembly GCA_965223405.1. Lineage (GTDB taxonomy): Bacteria > Bacteroidota > Bacteroidia > Chitinophagales > Saprospiraceae > CBDCWO01. The sequence continues at coordinate 6,218,942 of CBDCWO010000006.1, read as the reverse complement.
CTACTGATTGATTATGCTAATCGTTGAATCGTTTCATGCCATTTCTTTCCGCAGCAACAGCTCGGATACCTTGACCTGAAGGTAAGTTAGCAATTCTTGACAATCATCAATCACGGTCAATGGATTCATAATAGAGCATCTAAGATAGATCGTTACATTGATAGTGGTTTGTACGATATAAAATTTCGCATCAACATATACCTTTTTCCTGAGAGCAGCATTGATTTTGTTGAGCTGGGACTGAGTGAAATCCGGTTGGATATATCGAAAGCATATGATATTGGCCTCAGGATCTTTAAAGACTTCCCAATTCGCTGTGCTTTTTATCAAACCAGCAAAGGCCCGCGTCAAATCGAAAACCTGGTCGATGTAAGTCTCAAACAGGGTATCTCCATAATAATACTTGAGTAAAAATATCTTAAAGCCCATCATATACTTGGTACACTCAAAACTGCGTTTGGCGATGTTAAACCATTCTTCCTGTTCATTTTCAAACAGATATTCCGCTTCATGTATATAAGTGCGATAGGAGTCCAGAGGATCCTTAAATAACAAGACTGTGTTCAGTGCCGGTGTTAGCATCATTTTATGAAAATCCATGGAGATCGAATGGGCTCGCTCAATTCCATTCAGTAATCCACGGTATTTTTTAGAGAATATTACCGGTACCCCGTGAGCACCATCAATGTGGAACCAAAGATTGTTATGGTGACAAAAATCAGCTACTGCATTCAAATCATCGTAGGTTCCGGTAGCTGTAGTACAGGCATTACCTACCACTGCAATAGGATGTAAACCGGATTGGGTAGCCTCCATATATTGATCGGTTAAACCACTTGGCGAAAGCTTAAAATTTGCATCTATCGGGCATCTGACCGGCTCCATACCTAATATCCGTATAGCCCTTTCCACGGAATAGTGAGATCTTGTGGATATTAAAACGGCTAACTTTTCCTGGTCTGGCAATGGAGTCTTGAAACTGGATCGCGCACACAACAATGCGGTTAGATTTGCCAGTGAACCCCCAGAAGTTAAGAAACCACACTTTTGAGTTCCGTATCCTACTTTTTCAGCAATCCACTCCACAATCAGCGCTTCCAGAGCCGTTCCGGCTTCACCCATTTCATAAACTCCCATGCCGTTGTTAAGTACATCTGAAACCAAGCCTCCGATCGCAGAAAGTGGGAGGACAGGGCTCACCTGATGACCCATGTACCTCGGATGATGCAGGTGCATGCTATGTTTGGCAACGGTTTGTACCAATGTATCGATCGGTAATCGCTCTTTCTTTTCTACTAGGTTTTCCCAGAATTCAATTTCTTCTTCCGGAGCGTGGGGTGTGTAGACCGTATCCTCTCTTGCTTCTACCGCAAGCAATAGGTATTCACTTAAAGCTTTGGTCACCAATTGAACTTCGGCTTGAAATTTCTGCGGATCGTATAGCTCCTTAAAATATTGAAGAGCCTTATTCATTGGGTAATCGGTTATACTTTTTCATAATTGTCAAAATTTTCTCAATGGGTAAGGAATGAATAGTGCGACCATTGCTGGTTACGGTTTCAGCGGCAAATAAGGAATTAATAATGGCTTCTTCCGTAGCTTCGATGGCAGCCAGGAATAGGGGACTCATAAAGTCATTATGCAGAGAATGAAGCTTTATCACCCGTTCTCCTGCACGATAGGGAATACGGTTTTTTTTATAAGTACTAAAAGCAATTACATAGTCTCCGGAACCATTCGATGCAATCCCTCCGGTTTTCGCCAAACCCATAAATGCTCTTTTTGCCAGCCGCTCCAGATTCCTGGTATCCAGTGGGGAATTGGTTGCTACTACAATCATACAGGAGCCATCGGTATCTTGCAGGTGTCTATTAAAGGCATATTGCTTTAATTCCTTGCCTATGGGGACGCCATCGATATTCAGCACTCCTCCAAAATTGGTTTGTACCAGTACACCAACTACATATCCCCCCAGTTTTTCAGGCAATTTTCGAGATGCCGTACCGATACCACCTTTCCAGCCAAAGCAGATGGTCCCTGCTCCAGCACCATGATTGCCTTCTGCTATTGTTCCGGTATCAGCTAGTTCAATTGCCCTTAGTACGTCTGACTCCGTAATCTTGCGGGCAGAGATGTCGTTAAGGGCCGCATCATTTGTTTCACCTACCACCGGGTTCACGGAACGAATATCCTGGTTTCTGGCCAAAGTATATGAGATTAATGCATTAGCAGCGGTTGGAACAGATAGGGTATTGGTTAAAATTATCGGGGTTTCAATTGTTCCTAATTCTTTGACTTGTGATATACCGGTGAGTTTACCGAATCCGTTGCCAATAAAAACCGCCGCCGGCACTTTATTTTGAAAAATGTTTTCAGAATGGGGAAGGATAGCCGTTACTCCGGTGTAGACATTTGGGGGTTCCTTACGCGATATCTGACCGACCTTGACACCAGGTACATCAGTAATAGCATTCAAACTGTCAGGAGGCAAAACTCCTATCTTGATACCTACGGCTCTAGGGCCTGACCGCTGAGCGTGGATGTTTTCCATTTTAAAACAGCAAAAAATCAATAAAAAAATAAAGTATTTCACTGGACAAAGGTTGTAAATCATATGAAGGCAGGTAAAATTACACAAATTGATGGTGGGTAATTTGATAAAAAGGACACAATTTGTAAATTCCATGCTTAAATAGATAAAGTTTGCGACGAAAACTGGTTGAACTGAATGACTGGATTGGGAAAAAGGTAGCTTGGATTACCACATTTTTAGTGATTTTGATCTGTGTCGATGTTTTCCTCCGCTACCTGTTTAATACCAGTAAAGTGTGGATCGTAGAACTCGAATGGCATTTGTTTGCACTCGTATTTTTATTAAGTGCTGGATACGCATTTAAGCATGATCAACATGTACGAGTTGATCTATTTTATACCAGGTTCTCTCCTCGGAAAAAAGCCTGGATAAATCTAGTCGGTACACTTTTGTTTTTAATTCCCTGGTGCATTGTAATAATTGCAACTTCTACCCGCTATACTTACAATAGTTGGCTCATTGGTGAGAGCTCCTCGGATCCGGGTGGGTTGCCTGCCAGATACCTGATAAAATTCAGTATGGTGATCGGGTTTGTACTTCTTCTCTATCAGGGTGTATTGGAAGTAATTAAATCGATTGGAATTCTACTGAAAAAGGAAAAAGAATAATATGGAGATACTTGCCATTATTTTGTTCATCACCATTTTCGCTTTAATACTGTGGGGATATCCGGTAGCTTTTACTTTAGGAGGGCTTTCCATAATCTTTGGAATCTTTACTCTGGGACCTGATTTTTTCAATTTTTTACCTTCCCGGATTATGGGAGTGATGAGCAATTATGTCTTGTTGGCGGTTCCTCTATTCATTTATATGGGTATAATGCTGGAAAAGTCCGGGCTGGCGGAATCATTGTTGGAAACGATGGCCATGCTATTTGGTAAGATGACCGGTGGCTTGGCTATATCGGTGGTCTTGGTTGGAGCCCTGTTGGCAGCTTCCACAGGTATTGTTGGTGCCACGGTAATAACCATGGGATTAATTAGCCTGCCGACAATGCTTAAAAGAAATTATTCGTCATCATTGGCTACCGGTACCATAGCCTCTTCAGGGACTTTAGGTCAAATAATACCTCCGTCGGTTGTATTGGTGTTGTTGGGTAGTGTCCTCAATGTATCTGTAGGAGATTTATTTAAGGCAGCACTTCTACCCGGTGTAATTTTGGTTGCTCTTTACATTATTTATATCGTAGTTTACTCCAGATTGTATCCGGAAAATGCTCCTCCTATACCTGAAGCTGAAATCAAAGAGTTTCGAAGTGAGGGATTTTGGAAAAAAGTAATAACTGCTTTTTTATTGCCATTTCTCTTGATCGCGGCAGTATTGGGTTCTATTTTTGCCGGAATTGCTTCACCTACAGAAGCTGCAGCCGTCGGAGCATTGGGAGCTACTATTCTTACTATTTTTCAGGGTAAGTTTAACTTGAAGATATTGAAAGAAGTGATGGTCGGAACTTCGCATCTGACGAGTATGGTATTTATTATCTTGATCGGTGCTACCACTTTTACCTTGGTATTCAGAGGACTACATGGCGATGATTATCTGACGGATTTAATCGTGCAAGCTAACCTTTCACCAAATGTCTTTTTATTGATTGTCATGTTGGTTGTTTTTGTAGCCGGATTTTTTATCGATTTTATAGAGATCATATTTATCATTGTACCTGTGGTTGCTCCTATTTTCGTTACCATGGATATTGACCTCATCTGGATCGGAGTGCTTCTGGCTTTGAATTTGCAGACTTCTTTTCTGACCCCACCGTTTGGATTTTCCTTGTTTTATTTAAAAGGAGTGGCTCCACCCGGTGTTACAACCCAGGACCTGTACAGGGGAGTAATTCCCTTTGTAATCATACAGATGGTATTTTTATTCATAGTTATATTCTTCCCACAGGTAATTACTGTATTGTTATAATCTCATCAGGGGAGAGAGGACAAAAGACAGAGGACAGAAAACAGAAAACAGAGGACAGAGGACAGACTTTCCTGCTAAATAACTAATGAGTCATCTGACACCCTTGATACCCTCGACACCCTTGATACCCTGGTCCCGACACCCTTGATACCCTCGACCTGACACCCGATTTGACACACATATTAAAATAAATAATTATATCTTTACAAGAAATTCCGAAAAATGCATTTTTCTAAGCTACCACTATATGCACTATTCTTGATTTTCCCAGTCTTGATTCAGGCTCAGCTTTTCGAATACCCCCTTCAGGAACGGATCCAAGACGCCGCATGGATCGTTGAAGGGCAAGTCATCCATCAAGAATGCTTCAAGGAAAGGGGAAAGATTTTTACCATAAATGAGATTGCATTATTTAAAGTATTTGGTGAGATCCCTGATCATAATGAGCAGATTATCAAACTAGTTACTGAAGGAGGAATTGTTGGAGATGAAATGATGGTCGTTGAGCCATCTCTTCAGCTTAGCCCATTTGAAACGGGAATTTTCTTTATTCAAAACAAAACAGCTAAGGGATACAAGATTATTGGAGGACCTCAAGGATTTGTTAAGTACAATCCGTTTGATCATTCGGCTCATGACGTATTTCGCAAATATTCATCCATAGAAAATGAATTGTATAGTCGAATAATGCAAGTTAGAAATACCGATTATTATAAGGAGTTCAGAGAAAGACAACAGACGCAATCCTCCATAGAAATCCGCGAAATATCCACTGTAACCAATTTTACCCCATCGACTATCACAGCTGGTACCAACGATACCTTAACTATAAACGGCTCGGGGTTTGGAGCGGCATTTGTCAATCAGGCTGCAGTTCTTTTTGCGAATGCTAATGATGGTGGAAGTACCTTTACATTAGTGGATACTTCAGGGACTCTGGCGGTATATATGGTAAGTTGGGCGGATAACCAAATTAAAGTTATTGTCCCCAAAAGAGCTGGAAGTGGGATCATTGGTGTACGTACCTCCACTGGAACCACTTTTTTTTCAGCTTCCTCATTAAATATCCCTTTTAGTCAGTCCGATGTAGTGTTTGGAGGAATGGTCAATGAACCCCATTTATATGACCACAATGGAACGGGAGGATATACGTTTTTATATTCTACCAGTACAGCCAATGGGGGAGTGGCGATTGCTTTGGATGACAGTGCGATGGCGCGCATAGATGAGTCACTGGCAGAATGGAAGTGTGCAACGGGTATCAATTGGAGTGCGGTGAGAACAACCACTATCGATAGTAGTGCAAGTGACGGCTTTAATGTCATATCCTACGACAATGATTTGAATACGACTTTACCCAATGGGGTGCTTGGTACGGCATATGGTTTTTTTGGATACTGCTCCACCAACCAGGAGTGGTTTAAGACCGGTATGGATCTGATCTTAAGAAGAGATGGTACCGGGGGAACCAACTGGTATTATCAACTGGATCCTAACGGTATTATGGCAGGAGAAACAGATTTTAAATCGGTCGTATTACATGAGCTAGGGCATGCGCATGGATTAGGGCATATAATTAATTCTGGGGCATTGATGCATTATGCACTGCTGGTAGGATCTACTATCCGTAATTTTGATGCAATTAGCGATGTCGGGGGTGGGAGTTATATAATGGGGCACAGTATGAACTATACCCCAGAATGTGGAGTCAGTCTGATGGTTGCTGAGGCCTGTAGTATTCCACCGGTAGCTAAGTTTAGTGCAGATACGGGATTTTATTGTCAAGTAAATTCTCAGATAGCGTTTACTGATTTAAGTACTGCATCGCCTACTTCATGGAGGTGGTTTTTCGGTGATGGTGATTCTTCCCACCTGCAGAATCCACAACATAGTTATAGCTATCCTGGGTGTTATACCGTTAAATTAATTTCAACAAATAGTTTTGGTAGCGATACTTTGGTAAAATTAGATTATATCACTGTTATGAATGGTCTTGCACTGTCTTCTATGGGTGGTACGACTTCCAACCTTGCGAACAACTTTGGTTTAGGAATCTACAATTTTACATTCAATGGTGTTAGTTACTCTAGTGGTGGGGCAGTATTTGATGCTATCAATGGAGCGCCAACAGGATATTTAGATTGGTCTTGTTGGAATGCTGCTAAAGCCTGTCTAGATACTACATATACTTACAGTGTTACCGTTGGTGGGTTAAATCCTGAAGATATTCATATTTATATCGATTTTAATGGAGATGGAGACTTTGATGATGTAAATGAAATGGTTCATGAAGAAAATCAATTTACCGGTATGTTCAACGGGAATTTCACAATTTTCAATAATACGCAGATTGATAGTCTTTTAAGAATTCGGATAATCTCTGATTTTCACCAATTTAATATTTCCGGTCCAAATTATAATCCCATATATGGTCAGGTTGAAGATTATTCTTTGATTGTCAATGATTGTTCGGGAAGATCAACCTGGACCGGAAAGCAAAACGAAATTTATTCTAATGCGGCCAATTGGAGTCCTAGCCGCGTACCAGGGACTATCCACGACGTGATAATTCCTGTGGCAGTTCCCAATTTTCCAAAAGTTTATTCAAACTGCGAGCCCATTAAGAGTCTTATAATAGAAACCGGAGCACAAATGACCATAACTGTAAATGGGAAGTTAGAGGTAAATGAGTAGTGCGGTTGACCATGGTTACTTCGAAGGAAAGGCTGTCTTGGCTTTGCACTAAGGTTTTACTTGTCCTCATCAAATATTTGATAAATGTCTTGCTTTGGCGACATGCTTGAAAGGAGTTCTAGAGAATAACACAGGTTAAAGGGATCATTGATCAATATCATTATCCAGCAAAGGACATTTTCTTATTTTCACCGGCAAAATGAAAATTATGAGAACGATCATTATGAGCCTTACGTTGGTAATGGCTATTTCAAATCAACTGCTAAGTCAAGCAAATTTTAAATCCGGGACATTAACTTTAAAACAAGGAAGTACTCAAGTTGGGATGATCCTTGATAAAGATTGGCAAGGTCCAATTCGTGAAATCAGATTTCAGTCTGAAAATGGGGAGCCATCTACGTATACGCTAGATCAGATTCAAGCATTTACAATTGGCGATGATGTACGCTATGAAAATTATATTGTCGGCTTCAACCATGCTTTAAATGACACCAAAAATCCTTTGCCTTCGCCCGTGTTGGAAATGCAAGAAAAGCCGGCTCTGTTGCGTGTTTTAATAGGTGGTACCAGGAAGTTACTAGTGTATGTCGACATTCGTGGTAGGGAACATTTTTACTTGCAAAAGGGAAATGAAAATCCCACAGAGTTAATCCAATTCTATTATACCAGAGAAAAAGAATTGTCCAAAGAAGATGCGGAAACCCTAATCAGAAATCCCAGACTGATTTCCGGTAAAACGGTATTGTACCAGTATAATGGATATAAAGAGCAATTGGCGAAGGCATTTGGTGATTCGCCTGCTCTGAAGTCAGATATTCAAAAATTAAAGTACAGAGGTCAAAACTTTATTTCGCTTTTCCAAAAGTACTATCAGTCACAAGGAATCAATCCCGATTTTATGGGGAGATATCAAACCGGTATTTTCCAGATTGGGATTCAAGGTGCGTATTTGTCTACCAAGTATCGAATTACGGATTATCAGGGGGTCAAAGTACCTTCTCAATTTGATCCGGAGGTCGATACGAAACCAGAGTTTGGTGTTTTTTTAAATTATATATTACCTGGCAAAAATCAACACTGGGGTATAGGTATGCAGATAACATACCATAGTTGGGATGCAAATGGAGATCATATCAATGGAATCTTCAGGGATGACTTCTCATTCTCCAATCAATATTTATTGTTCAAACCTGGTGTGAGATATAGAATAGGACTCGGGAAAGTAATTCCTTATATCGACGCTGGAGCCGTTCTGGGAGTCAATATTTTTGAAGATAACTATAAAAACAAATATTTGATTGATGGATCCGAAGAGACCTTCAGTCAAAGGATCGAATTGTTTGATTCCAGGAGCTTTCTCCCAGGACTTTTTGTCTCACTGGGATTTGACATCGGGCGGTTTGGTGCCTATGTGAACTATAACAATACAATAGGAATAGCCGATACAGGTGCCAACCATGGAGAAAAATTTTCTAGTTTCTCAGCTGGATTGAAATTGTATATTATCGAATAACCGGCAGTCATTATGTAGGACTATTTGGCAATAGCCAAATTTACCAAGCAAGAAAACCTTGCCTTTATTTATACAAAGCCACCATCTGGAAAAATGGTTTTTTCATTCCTTTTTACCCATTTATGAAATTTGTTATCCAACACAACCCATTCTTCGGTAAAACCACATTCCGTGCATATGTAACGATTCAACTTTGCATGTCTGGTGGACCATCTGGAAAGGCTGATGCGTAATTCTGTGTTGTATCTATTTCCGGGAATTTTAATGACTTCTCCCGATCCGCATTTGGGGCATTGGTAGGTATTTTGCATGAATATCTAATCGAACTCAGGTTACTAATTCAGAATAAGAAATATTAATATCAAAAATGGCTACTTCTTATCTTCTTCCAATTCAATATTTATTTTGATTCTTGAAAAGAAATCACCAATTTTCTCGAATGCTTCATTGATTTTTTCCTCGTCAATAGCCTCTTCCAGTTGTTCGAAAAATTCCTCGATCTTTTCTTCGTTGATTGACTCCTCTAGCTGATTTATAAATTCTTCTACATTATCAGCTGAAATTTCAATAAAATCTTCAATGCCCTGACTGACCTGCTCTGCCAATTCCTCACCATGCTCATCCATGAATTTTTCGAATCCCCTTCCATATTTCAAAACATAGTACTTAGTCGAATATGAATAATATTCGCTTTTCTCTTCACTGGTCAGTTTATCCTTGTATTCAGGATAACACTCCTTGACGAATTTCTTAAACTTTTCATCGTGTTTTTCCCATTCGGAAGAAGAATATTCCAGATCTTCCTTTTCGATCGTTTTGATGAATTGCTTAAAATTACCTAAGAAGTGCTCTTTGTCAATTCCGCAAGTATCAAATTGACAGCTGGTGCCGAGTAATGCCAGAGCAAAGATTAAAATGAATGTTCGCATGATTAATTTTGTTTTGATTTTCAAATACACAAACATGAATTACATCCAAATCATTTTATTATGACAGAAACTTTCGATAAACGCCGTTATTTTATCGCTTTATTCATCTATTTGAGTTCATTGTGTCTATTTATTCTTGGATTGACAAACCCGATTCTGGGATCTGAGATCCTCTTAGGTATTAAGAAATCGCAAGTATTTCTCACTGATACGTTTCAGTATTTTTTTAGACAAGGCGATTGGTTTCTTGGCTGTGTCTTAATTGTATTTACCCTGATCCTTCCCATCTTGAAATATTTGGTGTTGTTGAGCCGGTTGATCAGCTTTGATCGATGGTATACCGAGCGATGGCAACACCTCTTTGAGATGTTAAATAAATGGGCCATGCTCGACGTATTTATAGTTGCCCTTTTCATCATGACTTTCAAATTTGAGTCCACCATCTTCGATAACTATGTGATGATAGGGGCCTCCTATTTTGCCGGATCCATAATTCTGTTAATTATTTCCTCTCAGTTACTTAATCTTAAGTCTGTATGAAAGTACTGTTAGAGTGATGCTGAAAGTTATAAGTATCGTTTTCATGTGACCGTTAATAATTCAAAAAATTAGTTATTATTTCTAACCATTTGTCTATTTGAGTTTTTTCTAAATAGTTTACCACCCTGCCGTTTTGATCAATCAGGATAGTTGTTGGAAATTGCACAATGTGATAGCGAACTCCAAAATTTTGACTGTCCGGAATGAGGGGAAATTTGAAATGCTCTACAGCTAAATTCTTAGTTATCAAGCCAGGTCCATCAATAAAAAGGACAAACGCCATATGCTGTTGATTAGCCATCAGATCATTAAAGAGCTGGGCACGTAATTGGAAAGCCAGGGTGTCTAGTATTCTTGGATTGGTTATCATCTCAAAGTGAACAATTACCTTTTTACCCCGGAGCTCGGTAAGTGAATACTGCTTATTTTTTAAATCCTTAAATACAAATTCTTTCAAACGTTGTCCAATCGGATCTCGCAAATGGGGATCCCGGTCACTATTCGAACTCCCACGATGTGGTTCATAAATATAGGAATCGAGGTCGCCATATCTATTGTAATTAGGTTTCAATCCAAGGTTTGGATTCTTTCTAATCATTTCAGATACCACCTTGTAAGGAATCAACTCCATAGTGGCTGAGTCATAAACAGGAGTACTTGGACCTAAAATCTGTTTTTCCGAGTGACCGACCTTTTGACAAATGCAGCTGGTAGTGCAAAGAAAGATTAGACAAGATGTTGGAAGAAGTTTGTACAAAAAGTTAGTTGAATAAAGTCGCATATTTGGGAATGTTTATTCTCTTATTAATCACTTTAATATCAGAAATTACAATGAAATGTATTGGTAATTCACCATCTTAATTTAATATTTTCATGAGCATTCTTTGATAGCTTGGATTCTCACTCATCCCATTATGTCCGTGTTCTTTCAATGTAATTAATGTGACTTTTTGATTGGATTGTTTCTTAAGGTTTACAGAGGACTCATAATATATGATCTCATCTCTGGTTCCATGAAAAATAAACACAGGCATTTTGCATTGTTGTAAAAACTCATTTGTTCTAAACGGATATTTAATAATAATCGATGGTATAAAGGGATAGTTCTTCCGAATCAAATCTACCAAACTGTAAAATGGAGCCTGAAGGATAAGTGATTTGGGCTTATTAGTGGCGGCCACTTTTGCAGCAGGTCCTGTACCAATGGAATAGCCCAAAACGATAATTTGAGATTCTGGATACTTCCGCTTTAGAAAATCATAAGTAGCTTGAACATCCTGAAATATTTGCTCTTGGTTATTAATCGAACCGTCACTTTTCCCATATCCTCGATAATCTAGGAAGAATACATCGTAGTTTAAATCAATATAAAGTTTGGCATCTTCTCCCCATGTTCTGATGGAACCGGCATTCCCATGCAAATAAAAGACCAAACCTTGGGGTTTTTCAGTCTTAAACAATAATCCATGTAGTGCAATACCGTCATCTGTTTGAATATTTATTTCTTCAAAATCCTGTTCAAAATGGAATTGATGCGCTTTATCCAGCTTCTCCGGAAAAAAGATAAATCTTTCTTGGAACAGATATAAAAAACAAAGAATTAAAATATATGTCAGAATGAATAGACTAATTAATATCATAATGACTTTTTTCATGTAGATTTTCAAACTAGTTAAGGAATAGTACATTCCATATTCAAGGTAAATCAGGAATACATTTCCCTATTTATCCTTTATCAAGCCTAAATAATTAATAGCATAGTACACTTCAAACTTTCTGATCAATCGATCCTTTTTGTAAACCTCAATAGGATTTAGCGATTTATAATCGGAAAAATAGTCTTTTAAAAATACAGGATCCTCTGGTTTTTTCATTTTGGGATTAGAATTTAGGAAAATGGCATTTCTTCCAATTAGCGATTCAATGTCATCGCCGAGATAATCAAAATGTAAAGCGGGTTTTCCAATAATATTTCTACCATAGTATTTACCCGAGTTATAAAATATTAATTGCGCCGTAGTTTTATAGTCATCTGCTGCAAATACAAAAGCATCCGGATATTGCGCTTCGAGTTGTTTGACTTCATGTGCAAGAGTTTCCCATCCAAACCAGGTATCATCACTCTTAATCGGGGTGACATAAAAGATCAGTTGAATAGCTAATAGCAAATGTATTAGTCCGGCCAGCGCAAAGTGAAAGATTTTCACTTTGCGACCCATGGCAGGTGTAGCCATGATGATTCCAGTCACAAATGCTGGAAACGTCCAATTGATCTTTATCCAGTAGATAAAAGAAAGTATCCCAAAACCGGCAAAAAATGGAAATGAGAAGATCATCAGGTAAAATCCGGCAGGAGATAAATTGGAATGTACCCAGGCCCATAATTCTCGAAGGCTTATTTTTACTATATAAACGAAAATTACAGGTAGCGCCAATAGGAGTTGTGTGCCCAAAAATCCAGCAAACAGATCAGGCTTAAATCCTCCCATTTTGCTTACCCTTTCTGAAGACTGAAAGCTGAATGAAGCAAAATCATTTTGTACATTCCACACAATTACCGGACTGATGATAACAATAAAGATTCCTACCATCAAATAGGGCCAGGGAGTGAATAACCATTTGCGATATTGACGACATACTACAAGGAACGCAAAAAGTGCTGGCAGGATCAATATTCCGGCATACTTACTATCAAACGCCAGACCAATTAATAATCCAGTCAGCAACCAATTGTATTTATTTTCATTTGAAATGGCACGGTGTATTGTGAGGAGGGAAAGGGTCCAAAACAGCATAAGTGGTACATCCGGAGTGGAATTAAACACCAGGATTAACATCAATGGAGAGCTACTTAAGAATGCCAATGCCCATTTGGCTTGTTTATTGTTCAAAAACCTGCAGGCTAACCGGAAAAATGCCCATTGGGTAAGTACGCTCATCAAGAATGTAAACCCATGAATGGTCAATTCATTTTTACCAAATAGCATGGTAAAGATTCTAGAAAGATATCCAATAATCGGGGGGTGATCGAAATAGGAGAGGGACCAATTTTCACCATAGAAGTGGTAGTAGGCAGCTTGTGGCATTAATCCCATCCAGGGAATTAGTACTAAATGAAATAAATTAAAAAGGAGGATCAATGCAATCGCTGGATGACTATGTAGATAGTTCTTTAACATAGATAGGATTTAGGGTCAAGCCTAAAAGTTTGGTAAGATAGGGAATCCCGGACAACTTATTCCTTCTCTAACTTATTGAGTATTGTATGTTCATATTTTGATAAATACAGATATAAGAATATTTTTAAAATCCATTTTGTAATCAGATTATAATCGTCTTAAAAATAGGTTCAATGGAGAGGCCAAATATTAAGATTAAACTTGATGCATTTGATGATGTGTTAGAATTTATTGGGATATTGGCATTAATCTTTCTGATTGGATACCCATTATTTTATTATTGATCATTACCGGATATAATTCCCAGTCATTTTAATGCCCGGGGGGAAATTGATGACTACAGCGGTAAAGGAATGATTTGGCTAATGCCTGTCATTGGATTGATGATGTATATCGCCATGGGGATTTTGAACCGTTATCCTCACATCTTCAATTATCCACAAAAAATAACAGCAGAAAATACAGAGCGTCAGTATCGCAGAGCTAGAAAATTGATTCGAATTCTGAAAACTACTTTCGTTTGCTTTTTTGCATACATCACCTTTGTGATCATTAACAATGCCATGGGCCATCATACGGGATTAGGTAGTTTTTCAATCCCTCTTTTGTTGTTATTGGTCTTTGGATCCATTGGCTATTTCATGTATACTTCGATTCGCGACAAATAGCAAACTTCCATAAAATCTAAGGGTGTAGTGACTAAAAGGATTAGAACCTCATATACAGAGTGGGTAGGTTTTAATTGTTGTCTGAATCTTCTCTGATAAGTTTCATGATATCCTCGATTCCAAGTGCTACGATTATCTCTACACGGTTATTAAGTTGCCGTCCGGCTTGAGTTTCATTGGAAACAGAAGGAGCGAAGCCGGCCTTTCCACTCCAGGTAACCTGGTTGGAGTTAATCCCGGCTTCTCGGATCAAATATCTGGCAACGGTAGATGCTCTTAAAGCGCTTAATTCATAGGCATCCTTGTACGATCTACTGGGTTTTACTAATTGATTATCGGTATGTCCTTCCAGGAGAATGAGTACTTCAGGGTAGGACTTCAGCACATTGGCGAGCTTTGACAAGGTCCGGGTACTTCCGGATTTCAAACCCAATGTCGAAGTGAAAAGGTAATCAGCACTGAAAGTAAGTGTAAAAGAGAGTGGAGTTAATGAAGTTTCAAGGGCCTCTTCCGGTATTTGGTTCAATTGTGCAGTTACTTCCTGAAATATGGAAGATACTTTTTCATTTGCCAGGTTGTAGGTCTCGATAATTAATCCCAGCCGGGCTTCCTTTTGACCAAGTTCTTCATTTTGCTTTTGCAGCTCTTCATACAGCGCTCTTTGTATGTTTTCTGCTTCCGAAGATATCGAGCCTAATTTCATATTTAGATCCTGGATTTCTTTGGCCAGCTGGTCTTTATCCGTGATAAGCTGGCTGATCAATGTGTTTTGCTCAATCGATAAATCTCTTAAATCAATAATTTTAGTCTCATGCTGCTTGATGGTTCTTGCCGATTCAATTTTGTAAAGATTGAATTCATTTTGCACTTCAGTTTTTGAAAGTTGCAAGGCTTCAAACTTGGATGTAGATACACACGCATTTAACAAAAACAATCCAGCAATGAGGAGCTTTAGCAATTTTGCGTTCATTACACCAATTTGAATAAAGAGGATCCTAAAATACCTTTATCGGAATACAATGAAATTACATAATACCCAGGCCTCAACTTCTCCGGTACTTCATAATTAAATTCCAGTCTTTGTGAAGCAGTGAGGTTTACTTTTTTAGCCTCATGAGGTTCAATGACCAAAGCTTGGTTTCCAACTCCAACTTTGACTTTATCTTTGGTGCCGGCAATGGGAACTCCATTAGCATTGGTGATATATAGGTATACGTTTTGAGGTCCTTGATATTCCTGGGGAACATCGACCAGGTCAAATCCCACATTGAATTTTCTTACCTTTTTGGATTTAATGGTTGCTTTGTCGTTTTTTCGGGAAACATCTATTTGCATTCCGGAGGCTTTGAATGCAGAGTTTGCCAATTGGGCACTTTTCGCCTCTAACAACTCTTTAGCCCTCGTCAATTCACCGACTTGATTTTGCAGATTACTGTTTTCCCGGGTAAACGTCTCTACCTTAGCATTGAGTTCTTCATTTTGTTGTTTAAGTGAACTATTTTCTTGTTGCAGATTATCAATGGTAGCCATTAAATCAGTCTTCGTGGTTTGGAGGGCTGAAATTTCCTCCTTCAGACTATTTATGTCTCTGCGAGACTGTCTCCTGGCCCATGCCAACTGAGCATCTTTCTTTTCCAAAATCTCCCTGGCGTTTTCTAGTGATCCTTTGAGAGAATCATTTTCGATCCCCACCATCTCATATTGTTGGGTAAGGTGAACTACTTCTTCCTCAAGGCCTAATTTGACCTGCTCGAGGGAGTCTAATTGCAAGAGTGTTTTTTCCGCTTCCCGGGCTTTTTTAGTGCTTTTTATTCCAAAAAAAACTCCGGCTGCAATGGCAATGACCAATAACGCACCCAGAATATAAAACAAGGTATTGTTATTCCTTTCTTCCATGATTGAACTTTTTATTAAGGGATTACTCCAAAAATAACGATATCTCACTTGGAATCAAACTAAAAGTGTTACTCATTCTTTAATTTATTGGGAGGTGCAGCAAATAATTAATCCAGAATTGAGTTTGTACGAGGTATATAAAGATTGTTCTCGCTAATCGAGGATTATATAGCTACCAAAGGAATTTTTTTTAAAAATTATTTGGAAACGATACTTAGCGGCATGACGGACAATTCATTTTCTTGCCAAACGCGAGCATAATAGAGTCCATCCGGAAGGTCCAGGTCAAAGTGATAATCGGTATATTGCAGCAGCAGTTTTGAGTGTTGATACACCTTTCGTCCCATGACATCTATCAATTCAAATCTCAACGGATTATTGGATAGAGTACCTTCAATACGTAGTTTAAATGAACCACTAGTGGGATTCGGGAATACTTTAATTGGCAAATGATTTTGAGAAACTTTATTCGAGGTAGTATGATCTGATATCAAATTATTCATCCAGATACCTCTACCAAAAGTTGAGGCATATAGCTTATTTGAAGGCTCATGAATTTCCAGTTCAGTAACAATAACATTGGGCAGTCCTTCGGAATACAGTTGCCAGTCGGACATGAGGTCATTCTTATAGTAAATCCCCCGATCCATCGCAACATAAATAATATTACTTGCAGAATTAGGTTGATGCCGGATACAATTGGCAGGTAAATTGGGTAGATTCAGGGTAATGTTGTTCCAGGAGAGTCCTCCATCAATAGACTCATAGACCTTTTCACCGTGGGTGAAGCCGGCCAGGGCCACATAGACATGTAAAGGGTCGTCATCGTCTACATCCATATACGTGATGTATATTGAATCCGGGAGTCCACTGGTAATATCCTGCCAGCTTTTGCCATGATCGGATGTCATATACACTTGGGTGGGAATCTGGGTACTGTGCCAGAGTCGTTTGGCAACATAAATGTAGCGTGGGTCGAAATTAGAAACAGTTAGAGCAGAAATCGATTGAATATTCGCAAAATCCGACAACCGCATAAATTCTTCGCCACCATCCTCAGAATACCATACATTGGAAGCGCCTACATAGATCTTGGCCGGATCCTGGGGGAGCAATAAATACGGTGTGGTCCACTCGGCACTTTCTCCAATCCAAGGCCGGCCACTTTTGCCCAGAGATCTAATGTTTTTACCACCGTCGGTAGACTTGAATATTCGACCGTATTGGGTCGAAACATAAATAGTGCCCGTATCATAAGGATGAACAATGCACTCCATACCATCACCGAGAGTAAGATATTTCCATTGGTTTCCATTTTGATAAAAAGAACCCATATCCTGAGCACCGGTTAATACACGATTTGGGTCTTCCAATCCTATACTCAGCCGATAAAAAGCAAAATTCGCAAGTCCGTTGTTCAGATGTTCCCATTCAGTGGGCCATTGATAATTATCCGTATTATAAGCATTAATCCAGGACCCTGCTTTTATTTCCTTGGTCCGGGATACTCCGCCGTCATGGCAGAGGTAATAATATTGGTCAAGAGGGTTATAAGCCAAAAAGTGATGATCGGCATGAACGCTAGGCCCATATCTGTTTTGCCAGAACGAAGTTCCGGACCAGGTCATGCCACCATCTTTGGTGATCCAATTATTGACCCCACTGACATAGACGACGTTGGTATCGACAGGATCGGTAAGGATAGCTAAGTCATATGTACCCTGTCCACCTCCGCTACCTCCATCATACCAATGCAAAAGATTCGGAGAATCCGTGACCATAATCCAGGATTCGCCTCCATCGGATGACTTGAAAAATCCATAAAATCCTCCTTCGATATCACAAGCTACCAGGAATACAATTTTAGGATTGACCGGGCTAATGGCGATTTCGATCCTTTGCACGACCTCTTTTTCAGGAATTCCAGGCACCTTGATTTCTCGCCAGGTCTGACCAAAATCTTCAGATTTCATAAAAGTAGATTTATACTTGGATAGAGTTTGAACAAACCCGGTGGTTGCATAAACTACTTTCGGATGAATTGGATCTACTTCGATATCCCAGATTAATGAATTATCGATTTTTATCCAGTTATCTCCTTTATTCCCGGATCTATAAATTCCAGAGATACCGGCAGTAAGAAGGATAGAATCTCTTTCAGGATGGATGAAAAGACGTCTCATCAAAGATTCATCCTCATCTTGTAAATTTAACTGAAGTCCGGTTGGAAACCAGTGATTTCCTCCATCCAGAGACTTATAAATACCTATACCATAATGCGTATTCCGTTTGCGATTATTTAGCTCCAATCCGTATCCAACATAGGCATAGTCTCCCAAACACACATAGATTTCGTCGGTATTTTGAGGATTCACAGTCAGATCACTGACTCGAAGTACCGGGAGATCATCTCCAATTGGAAACCATGTGGAACCTCCATTAGTCGTTTTCCAAATACCTCCCTGTCCACCACCCAGCCACATAATATTCATGTCATTAGGATGAAATGTAATCGTGTTGATTCTTCCGGTTCCCGGAATTAGATTTGAATTTACACCGGCTGGTGCATAAAACGGACCTACGGGTGACCAGGTATTCTGTTCATTTCTTAGTGCCAATTTTTTGTTTCGGGTATAAGATATGATTTCATTAAAGTAGTGATCAAGATTTCCGTTACTGTTCTTTAATTGATCATATATGAACCGCTGATAGGGTTTCGAATGATGGAAACTCAATTCGTTTTTATATGATCGCGGCTGGTTGCTTCTGTTTTCCAGTTTAAATAGATCCATTTGTTGGGCGGTGAGGCTGCCCATAGTGACGACTATTACAAAAACGATCGAATGGAAACGAAGGTAACTATTATTTGCAACATCCATAATTCAAAGATACAAGATAATGGCTATATGTAACAAATTGAGAAATACATAATAGAGAGGAGGTGGGGGAGAAACTAGGACTTGGAAGAAAGATGGATTTGTGGTATAAGTAAAAGCTTGCTCTGTATGGCTTTCCATCACTGCAAAATTTTAGTAAAAAATCCGCATCTTTGAATTTAGAGGATTACATTTGAGGCGGTATCTGAGCTGGGATAAAAGAACAAAAATTATTTTTAGTTCGCATGCGGTCTTGATTGGCTTTTCATTCTTTTTAATTAACCCAAGTTGCGAACTATAGATTGATAGACCTAAAAAAGGTGTAAGCTAACACAAAAAGGAATATTTTGATCAAAAAGCCTTGGGGCGTGACTGCATGGATTTTAGCAGGCATCATTTGAGCTATTTCACTAAAAGTGGTTTCAATACGTTTTCTTTTATTTTCTATTAAATAATCTGTATAGGGTTTATGTTGTCTTTTGAGGTTGGATTTTCTTTGTACCAGTAAATGAATTTGGTCGCATTCCATCAACAAATCTTCGTACTGATAATCGTTGTAAATAGCATCTGCATACAAGGTGCTATCAACAGGTAAATCCAAATTCATAGATTTAAAAGCGGTTATGTCGGAGAAAGAACCAGCCGCAATATAATAGTCCACTGGTATTCCATTTGCATCCACTACCAATTGGACTTTAAAACCATAAAAATACTCCCTTTTAGAAACACATTTGCCACGATAAGCTTTGTTTTTCAATAACTTACAGTTTGGGATTCGAATGTTGTGACACACTTTAACCGGAAATGAATCAATGATGTATTCACTACTTATATTTAGATTTTTGATCCTTTGTCCAAGACCTCGAAATAGACTCCATAATAAAAATTCTAATCCATGAAGTCTTCTATTAAATCCGCTTTTATCAATAAATACAACTCCATGATGTGACCTCATATAACCTCTGGCTTTGACCATGTTGCATCCAAAATATCTGGATGCTATAATTGCGGTTGTTAAAATTTCAGCATCAGTAGTTTTTCTTAATGATTCATCTTTTTTTCTTGAAATCTTGACAAAATCATCAATAAAGCAATAAATTGTAATTACATAATTTTCCATAATGGGTGTAGATTTTGGTGGGATGAGACCTCCTTAATTTACACCATTATGGATTCTTTAGCAATATGTATTATCATTTATTTTAATACGTCGCAACTTGGGTTAATTAGGGATTGATTATTTTGACAAATTAGATAAACTTTAGATCGATGTGGAAAAATGACAAAGAGTTATTCGCGATAGCTAAAAAAGAATTATTCACCGCTCTGGTGGGTGATATATTGGATAAAATGGGCTATCTCCATCAATTTCTTTCTCCTTTGATCAAACCACTGCAGAAAGAGATGATTGTGATTGGGAGGGCGATGCCGGTTCTGGAGGCCGATGTCTTTGGAGAACAAGTACCTCAGACAAAAAATGGCCTGATGAATAAACCGTTCGGGCTCATGTTTGAGGCACTTGATAGTCTTGGGGCTGATGAGGTGTATATTTGTTCAGGGGCCTCACCCAGGTATGCATTATGGGGAGGCTTAATGAGTACCCGAGCCCTAAAATTAGGAGCCTCCGGAGCAGTTGTCGACGGTTATTCAAGAGATTCAAACGAAATCGAAAAACTCGAATTCCCCACATTTTCGATGGGTACCTACGCCCAGGATCAGGGCCCACGCGGCAAAGTGATTGATTATGGAATTCCGATAGAATTCAGCGGAATTGAGGTTAATCCGGGAGATATCGTCTATGGCGATCGGGATGGTGTGTTAATTATTCCTAAAAAGGCAGAAAAAGAGGCTTTTGAAGGTGCCATTGAAAAGGCAAGAGGGGAACAAAAGGTAAAAAAAGCATTGGAAGCCGGGATGAGTACGGTAGACGCTTTTGCCAAATTCGGAATCATGTGAAACTCTTGAGTATTAGGGATCATTTGGCCTCGCTGCTCTTTTGAAATCCAAATGAATTAGTTCTTATCCTGTAAGACAGGATAAATATCGTTTTTAAGCATTGAGTGATTCCTCTAAAAATAAAATAATGTACTAACCGTCAATATAAGGACTATCAGTGATAAAATACTAGTGATAATTTTCCTCTGCGATCTCGTAGATCAGGCCTATTTACTAAGGGTTAAAAATTATACCCTGTTTGGCAACTTAAAAAACATACTCAATGGTTAAAATCACTTCCGTCCTATTATTATTGGCATATGGTTAAGCTGACTTTAAAGTCAAATATTGTTTTCTTCTTTGTTGAAATTCTATGTATAGCTTGGATCCACCTTCTATGTAGACCATTTTGGTGGTTATAATTTTATAAATCAATTTTAGCATTCTTCTGGCAATAGCAAAAATGGCCTTTTGGGCCTTCATTCTCTTTTTGTACTCAGCCATTTTACAGTTCCAATAAGAATTTTTTGTACGGACTGCTGCCCAGGCTATTTGTACCATTGTTGTTTTCAGATGTACATTACCTTTTCTTGATTTAGTGTATTTCTTTTTACCGGCAGATTCATTATTACCTGGAGCAATTCCTGCCCAAGATGTCAAGTGGTCGGCTGAATAAAATTTAGCAAGGTTATTTCCGATCTCTGCCAATACCTTGTGGCTACTTCGTATTCCTATACCAGTCACCTTCATTAACAAATCATGTTCTAACTGATAATGCTCACTGATTATCAGATCAGTTTGTTGGTCAATTTCTGTGATTTGATTTTGGATATGAGACAAATCTTCTTTTAACAGCCTCAATATTTTAATATCGGTGGGTGTGAGTTTTCCCTCTACAGCTTCTTCTATTTCCTTTTTCTTGTTTTTCAATTTTCCCAGTGCTAGTGAAGCTAACTTTTTGGGGTTAGTTTGTCCTTTCATGATAGCTTCTATTATCAACTGACAAGTTTTCGTCCGTATCGATGATGCCACTGACCGTAACTTGATGTTACCCCTTTCTATGATTTTGACAATTCTGTTATAGCAGCTTGTTTCTTGTTGGGTATATTTCTGCCTCATTCTTACAAATTCGCGCAGTTCATGTTGATGGGGTCCTGGTACAATACTGTGTCTGACCATGTTGTTAATAGCTATCTTACAAAGCCATTTGGCATCTTTCTTATCTGTTTTTTGCTTGGGAAGTTGTTTAATGTGACCAGGGTTAGCTACTATTGTCCGTAATCCGGATTCTGTCAACATATGATATAAACTGATCCAATATATACCAGTGCTTTCCATTAGTACTATTTCAATCTTACGTTTTACTAACTCTGAAACAAGTTTTTTAAGTTGACGTGTAGTACTCCCAAACTCGCCTGAATAAATATCTTTATTACGATTATCACTCGCATAAACATAAATTATATCTTTGTGGATATCAATCCCACTAGCTGAAGAATATTGAGGCATAATGATGACCTCGTTTTTGGACTTATTCATAATATTTAAGTATTATAATATGAAAGAATAAATATCAGTCCAAAATTAATATGGGGAGTCATAGTATTCCCCATTTTTATTCGCCTATTTGTATTCTATTTTTTGAATTCATACAACTTAAAAACAAATTGTTAATTGATTTGCATGCCATTGATTCTCAATACGTCAGCTTTTTCTCGATCCATCCGCGAGCGCCGAAGCTACTCAGCGGAGGCGCTAACTGTGGCTATGAATCTCAAAAAGAGCTTCGTCTTGAAAATCAAGCGCATACAACTCATTTTAACATCTCTTTTTAAATCACTTCTAATTATAATTCTCGAAATTATCCCATTTGATTATTGAAAATTCATCCGTCGAATTGACCACGCTTTCTTTTAGGCTGTTCAATTCATGATCATCCAAAAACTTGACCCCTATCTGTAATGCAGCTAGTACTTGTAAACAATCGGTTATCTTCTGTAGGCTAGTCGGAATTTCGAATTTCTTGCTTACATAGTAACCTGCAATAGGGTCAATTACTTCAAAATTTTGCGGATTGAATTGATATTTGTACAGCTTGCATTTGCTCACTTGATGTTTCCATTTTATGGGGATAAAAAGGAAGGCTTTATTCAGGTAATCGTCCTGATCTGTCCAGAGCTGACCAAATTGGAATGCCTCTTTTTGTGCCAAACAGATACGTGGACATTCTCTGGGGACTATGTAGTTATGAATTTTGTCTTCGTGTATTGCCCACACGTAATGTATATGCCCCCACATTTTCTTTGATCTTTTAGGGACAAAATGGGAGATATTACCATCTTCACTAATGTGATATAAATTCATTTTGCAGTATTGCCATCTTAATCGTCACTCGACGTAAGATATCTGTTCAAAGATTAGAATCCTAATGCCATTAGGTACACCGATCAGCCGTGACCAAAATATATTACGACTCGAATCTCGAATTTAGGATATTTACTTTATTTGGTCCTTATTTCACCGAAAAGAGTTCTTATGAAGGACAAAAGTAAATTGATACTTGTGTTGGCTTATTACTTCTTTAATACTTTATCCTTTACCAAAGTTGCCAGCACCTCGTCCCTCATGCTTCGCCCAATCGGGATTTTATACTCTCCAATTAGTAATTGGTTACCCACAATGGCATCAACGGCGTTTCCTGCAATAAGATAGGATTTATGAACCTGAATAAATTGATGTTTGGGTAAAATATCCAATATTTTTTTCAAGGGAACCAGGGTGATATGAGATTCCTTTTTCGTATGGATTCGAATATAATTCTGCATCGACTCAACAAAAAGGATGTCCTTGAGGGTAATTTTTACCAATTGTTTGTCCGTTTTTACAAATATATATTCATCCTCAAATTTTGGTAAAGTTTCCTGAGGTGCGGCCGGTGCGGATTCGGTGAGAAGACGATAAGCCTTATTGGCAGATTGCAGGAATCGCTCAAATGAAATCGGTTTGACTAAATAGTCTAAAACATCAAATTCAAAACTCTCCAGGGCATACTCGGAATAGGCGGTTGTAAAAATAATTTTTGGTGTTTGCCTTAATGCTTTTAAAAAATCAATGCCACTGAGCATGGGCATTTCAATATCTAAAAAGATTAAATCAACTTTTTCTTGATTTAATGAGATATTGGCTTCCATGGCATTTTTACAAACTCCCTTTAGAATCAGAAAGTCAATTTCATTGATATATTTTACCAGGCCTTTACGAGCCAGTGCTTCATCATCTACTACAATACAGTTGATTTTCATGCTAAATCAATTTTAAGTCCTACAAAAAAGGAACCATCCTCCTCCCTTATGGATAGCTTATGTTTTTGGGGGTATAATATATTTAACCGGCGTTTTGCATTTTCCAATCCAATACCGCTTGCCCGTTTCTCAGATCTTCTTTTTGCCATTGGATTCACCGTATTTTTGACGTAAAAATTGACCATTTCCCCTTCTAGTTTTATTTTGGCCTCCAGTACGTTTTTTTCCTTTTCGGAGTATAGACTTAGAAATTTAAATGCATTTTCGAGAAAAGGTGAAAATAACAAAGGTGCAATCTTAGGGGTTGTCCCATTCTCTAAAGTAGCCAAGTCCGGTAAATCAATGTTAATCATAGCATCTTCGCCTTTGCGAAGAGTCTCAATCTCTGAATAATTGGAGACGTATTGTAATTCTTTTTTTAGAGGGATATAGTCTTCTTTACATTCATACAACTGGTATCTTAATAATTCTGAAAATTGCAACAATATTTTTTGGGCTTTCTCCACATCCTCTCTCATGAGATGGTAAATACTGTTGATTCCGTTAAAGAGAAAATGGGGGTTCATTTGTGCTTTTAGAAAATCGAGTTCTGCCGAAAGTTTATCCTGTATTAGTTGTTGCTTTTGTCGTTCGTTTTTTATCCAATCCTGAGGCAGTCGATACAAAAAGGCAAGCGCCCCAAAAGTACTGTTGATTAAAAGGTCCAAGGCACCGAACATGACAATTAATTCCAACACCACATTCCACCGTTCTGGTGGAGGCAAGGCCTTCAGCGTTTCATTCAGATGGTTATATGAGATGTAAAGCGTATCAAAAGTGATCTCAATAACCGTTAACCCGAATACCAGCAGTAAAATCAATTTCCAATATTTCCGATGATCTTTTGCTTGTAAATACATGGGAATCAGCCAATACGCGTTACCGTAAAACAGAATGGCATTAATGATCATTCCAAAAATCAGTGGAATCAAAAGAGAGTTTTTTTCTTTTGAAATTGGCCCCCACTCCAAACTAAGTAGATCGGAATTCAGGAAAGCTATCATCGCAATCCAGACGATTAGGTGAGTGACTATTTTAGTATTTTTTGAAAAAATCAATTGTATCTTTTTAGAACTCCAAGTTAGATAATAACTGCCTTTTTTTGATAATCTGTTGATGACCTGGTCCATTATGATGACGAACTGCAATTTTTCAGGTTTTCTGCATTTCATCAACATCTCCTTCCACTTCATCAAGGAAAATTGTCTCCCACAGTCTCCACCATCATTTTTGTTTCGGATTTAAAATCAAATTTTACTCATATCAAAATAATAAATCATGAAATTTCCATTCTTTCGTACGACATGCTTGACTTTATTAACGTCTGTCAATCTACTTTTCTCTCAATCAAGCCATACTGATCATACCGGATTTGGTGGCCCCACCTTTAACAATACGATGATTGCTGGGAAATGGACCATGGAAGTTGGTGGTTTGGGTGGTGGATTTGTCAACGAACGTTTTTACATCGGTGGTGGAGGATTTGCACTTAACCACAAGCAAAATCAGCGGGAATATGAACTGGGATACGGTGGCTTGATGCTTGGATATCTCTGGCAAGCAAAGGATAGAACTGCATTGAACTTATATTTAATAGGTAGCTATGGCTCCATCGTTGAAAAGAATGAAGGCTTCAGGGAGATCAGTGATGATTTCTGGGCGCTCAAACCTACGATAGAGGTTGACTTTCTGCTTACCAAGTGGTTAAGAATTGGTGTTGGAGGAGGATTCCGATGGGTAATGGGGTCCAATATTTCTACTCTGAAAGATAGCGATTTATCTGCTCCGTATGCTGGAATTACCCTCCGTTTTGGAAATTGGAAGTACTGATCGTAACCACAGATAATTATTAAAAAGATCACCATAATGAAACTCTTTCAAATTTTAAGTTACTACATGTTGGTGAACATGTTATTGCCCAGCTGTTTGAGTATGAAGGGAGTTCAACAATCTTTTGTCAAGGGAAGGCAGGTTGAATATGTACAGGCTGGAGTAGGAAATCCAACTCTCGTTTTTGAGACCGGAATGGGACCAGATATTAAGACATGGAGTACTATCTTAGATTCATTATCCAATCACACCAGCGTATTTGCTTACAACCGTCCTGGCTATGGTAATAGTGGATTGAATAATGCACCTCGTAACGTCAGGGAAGTGGCTACCCAATTGCGTGAAACATTAACGGCATCTGGTCAAAATCCTCCCTATTTATTGGTGGGTCATTCGGCCGGAGGACTATATGTGAATATGTTCGCCAGACTGTTTCCTGACGAGGTAGCCGGGGTCGTTTTTCTGGATGCATCTCACCCTGATCAATTTGAATACTTTAGGAAACATCAACCCTTGTTATACAACATATTGATTATGTCAACACAGAGGGGTTCAAGGAAGTACGAAGAATCCATTATAAAAAACACGCAAGATGACTTTGAGAAGGCCCCTGAGTTCCCTGATGTTCCCATACTTGTACTCACAGCTGGGAAAAAACCTTCTCCTCTGGAATCTGACAACATGAGAGCCAAATGGTTGGAGTTTCAAAGTGATTTGGCGACTCTTTCCCATCAATCGACACACCTCATTGTAGAGGGAAGTGGACATTATGTACATAAAGACCAATCTGAATTGGTAATTAAAGAAATTATTCGACTTATAAACTTTTCATCAAAATAAAAAATAACAATCATGAAATCATTTAAAATTTTAGCAATCGCATTTTTATTCATAGCTACAGCTTGTAAAGACCAGGATGAACTTCCTAATCCGGAACCGAATACCTTGGCCCAGGAAATTGAAAATATTTTTCAACCGATGGTCAATAATAAAACCACGGTTGGTGTGGCCGTTGGCCTCATCAGGCCGGGAGGAAAAAAGGATATGTATTTTTTTGGAGAAAAAAACAAAAATCAAGGCGACTTGCCCGATGCTAAGACGTTGTTTGAAATTGGTTCAATTACCAAGACTATGACAGCTGCTGTCTTGGCGGATATGGCTATCAACGGAGAAGTTAACCTCAGTGATGAGGTAGAGAAATATGTGCCGGAAGTGAACGATTTTCCCGATTATGAAGGTGATAAAATTACTTTTGTACATTTGGCCAACCATACGTCGTCTTTACCTAGATTACCTGATAACCTTATTGACAAAAACTTTGATAGAGACCAGCCCTACTTGAATTATTCCAGAGAAATGCTGTTTGAGTTCTTGGATGGATATGTTTTGCCACATCCCATAGGAAGCGTTGAAGAATACTCCAATTTAGGCACCGGCTTACTGGGTTATATTTTATCTAAAATCAAAGGTAAATCGCTTGAAACTTTGTACCAGGAGATCCTGTTTGACCGGGCTGGAATGGATAGAGCTTGTGTAACTATCCCCTCCGATTATACCAATGTAGCTCAACCGCATGATGAAAACAGAAAAGCTGTTCCAGCCTGGAATATGTCGGAAGCCACTTTAGGGGCAGGTGGAATAAAAGCCAATCTCCATGATATGATGCTTTACCTGGAATGGGTACAGGTAATCAGGACCTAAAAGAGGCATTGGCGTTGACCCATGAAAACACTCAAACCTTAAATGCTCCATTTACTATAGGTTTAGCTTGGAACAATATTTACAAGGCCGAAGACAATACAACCCTCACCTGGCATAACGGAGGTACCGGTGGTACGGTTTCGGTGATTGGATTTGTTAAGGAGCTCGACATGGGATTTGTCCTGCTATTTAATACGGAAATCATTGAGCGTACCGGCCAGAGCTTAATCGAATTGAACAAGGGTATTGAGGTATTGGAATTAATAAAGAAATACTAAAATCTCGAGTTCGTCATCCTTTTGTGTGATTAGTGGTAAATCAGAACTATAGAATTTCACATTCTCTAATTTTCTAAAACTTTGAACCGATATGGGGCATTTGTCAATTCGGCTGGCAAATGCCTTTTCCTTAATGGAAGCTCTGTATCCTTTACCGAAGAGAATCTATCTGTCGATTTATGATCACAAATGACAATCCAAATCAGTCTATTCCATTGTTTTGCGTTAACCAATAATCGATCAATTCGTGATGTTCAACCCCTGTATTCACTTTCAAATGTTCGATAAAGTCAAGAGTGGTGGGGTAATTTCCAGTGTGCATTCGATATACCCTGAAAAACTCCCCCAACAATTGGTCAAACTTTTCACGACCTATCGTCCTTGAAAGTTCATTCATAGCAATTGCTCCCTTCCCATAGGATAGGTATTCCTGATGTGACAATACTTCATAAAGTGGTGGCTCGGCATCTGACTCCCGCATCCTTCCACGCCGGTATCTTTGTCGTTGCATATCTAATAACTTGTCGGACATTTCGCGACCGAATTGTTTTTCATAAATGCAAAGACTAATATATTCGGTGATACTTTCGGTAAGCATTTTAGCCCCTTCTGCATCAGCAGGCATAAGTTGGTTACCCCACCATTCATGAGTCAGCTCATGTGCCAGTATATAGAAGGGTAATTGCACCTGTGCTTTCATGGCCTTGGTATTGATATTAAAAACAAGCTCATTGGTCGGAATATTATTTGCAGTTAAGGTAGCTGTGTATTTAGCCTCGGTATGTGGAAATTCTAAAATACGAATGGTATGATACGGATATGCACCAAATCGCTTTGTATTAAAATCTAAGGAGGCTTTCACTCCTGCCAGCATGTGATGAATATTTTGTTTGTGTTCCGGTTGATAAAAAATCTGAACTTGCTTCCCATGGTAACTCTCTTCTAAAATCCGATACCTTGATGAGTGAAAAGAATAGTTGATCTTTCCAGGATGGGTAGTGGTATATTCAAATGTATTACGTGTTACAGTTTTATTTTCGCTAATCAATTCTCCGGGGGCAATTGCGATTTGATCTACATCGGTGGTAATTCTCGTTCGAATATTCACATAATCGGCATCCCGGTGAAAATAGTTATGATGATGCCTGAGGCTATCGGATAGCGGCAGTTCGTGGTCAATAAATTGATAGCCGATACGTGGAAGTATATCCTGTCTCATATAGGTACCTGCGGCAAGTACGTTGGAGTTTTTGGAAAACAATTGGTTAGGGGTGTTCCTAATATCAAATTTTATTTCCATTGTATCTAAGGGAAGTAATGGAGACTTGAGCATATATAAAAAACTTTTGAAGTACTCGTCCTTTTTGAGCAAGATAGCCTGATGGCCCAGGTCGAATTCCGTTTTTTCATCAAAACCACTCCGGATAAATACTGTATCTATCCGTGTTTTACTTTGATTTACCAATTGATATTTGCCTTTTGCTTTGAAGGCCTTTTGGCTTGGAAACAAATCCAAATTCAAATCAATATTCAAGATTTTCGGTTGTATCAAATGTTGGAACTTTTCCCACTCACTTTGATACTCTTTCAACATCGTACGCTGTGAAGTTACCGTTGGTAGGTCCTGAATAGACAGAACCTCAGCCTGGTACATTTTCAGTAGAAGCCTGCCAAAGGTGAGTATGAATAGGATTAATGCAAAAAGAACTGGTTTGTTGAATCTGGATTTGGCCTTTGCCCATCTTTCTCTGATCGTGAAAATAGTACCTCGAATCCAGATCAACATGGTGGCCAGTGTGAGCATAAGACCAAATACCATCCAGTAAGCAAGTAAACTTAAATATCCTGAAAGTGCATGTCCATAACCATGAAAATCACTATAGGTCAAATTGGGTAAGTCATTGTATTTCAACAGGTAAGTTGTTATTCCCGCTTGATCCAAAGATTGGGTTCCCAACCAGAGGATAATTAATATAAAAAGACCAAAAAATAGATTGGGGAAAAGTGAGTGGATAAAAAAGCTGGTAACATTCCACACCAATAGCATAGGAAAAGTTAAAATAATTAAGTGCCACAGATAAAATCCAACTTCAAAATGAGTATAACCATTCAACCACTGAATTCCGATTCCTATGAGGAAAAACAACATTAATTGCGTAAGTTGAATCATTCCCAAACCACCAACTTTTGAAATCACCAGTTGCCAATCGGTAACCGGAGCCACATCGATCATCTGGTTGATTTTAAACCTTCTGGCCCGATCGCTCAAATAACCTGAAAATAAGAATGTACTCAGGATGAGAATGAGGGTATAGATGCTTAATGGACTTCCAAGAATTATTCTCGTTAGAGGAAGTAACGTCATGTGGCCGGTGTGACTTGCTTTGAGATGAATAAAGAATACAGCGAATCCTAAAAAAAGACTGAGTATTATAAACATCCAACTATTAACAATACTTAAATGGTCACGACGGATCAAGTAAAAAATAGTTTGGATTCTTCCCTTGAAAGAAAAATCGCTTTTAACATGAGGTTGTGACGATAAGGGGGTGGCTTTGAGGCTGTCATCCGATGGTGATGAAGCAATCGTGCTTCTTCGATATTGCCAAATAGCATCAAACTTTAATTCAAATTTCCTGGTAAAAAAAACATACAAAAGGCCTGAAAGTAGAAGCCAGAAAATCCGATTTAAAAAAATCCAATTTCCTAACGGAAGTGTTGATGAATTCTGTTTGTCGAAATCCCAGTTTTGGGTAATTAAATGGAATGCATTTTGACCGAAAGGATCTAGTAGGGCCAACAACTTTTGGTGATCAAACAGTACATTCTCCAATATCATTTGGTATAGCACAAAACAAAATACAACGATAAAACCGGTGAAGATATTTCTGGTAATACCTACAGATATAAATACAAAACATGCGACTACGAACATGGTTGGCAAGACATAAACCGACACGATTGTTACATATGACCACAGGTTAAAATTGGTTATGCGGGGATGCTCGTTTCCGATTAAAAGTTCTCCCAAAAGGATTCCACCGAAAACCGTTAGCCCAGAACTGGTCAATATGAATAAAACACTTGCTCCTTTTCCATTCAGATATTGAAACTTGGAGAATGGATAAGCATAAATGATCGCATATATGTTAGATCGATAATCCTTGTACAAACTAAACCCAGCAACCACTGCGATGACAAAGAACTGTAATTTGACCAGTAGAAAGCTATTAAGGCCCAGAACATATGGAGAATTTAAATGAGATTCTGGCCCGTCTGATGAAGAAGAACCGTCGAAATATCCTCCGGTTCCAAGCATTACCACCAAAGAAAATAGGAACAAAACGACGAGCATTGCAATCAAAAGTGGAGATTTTAGCCAATTTTTGGCCTCGAATAGAAAGACTTCATTTCTCATTTTTCCACTGTCTTCAGGGTAAGAAAGTAATAATCTTCCAGTTTAGGAGTTGTTGGTTTGCACCACTCTGAAGTAATATGGCTTGAATAAATCCTCTGTATCAGGCGGTTCTGTTCATTGTATCTATCGCTTAGTTTGAGGAAAGAAATATTCTGTTTCTCCAGCTCAGGTATGGAAACTTCAGTTTCCCAAATTTTGCCTTCCAGGCTTTGTACCGCCTGATCAGGGGAAATTTGAGAAATCACCTTCCCCTCATTCATAACCGCCATATCCATGCAAAGTGATTTTACATCTTCAACTAGATGAGTGGAAAATATGACGATATTTTCGCTGCCAATATTTCGAAGCACATTTAAAAACCGTGTTCTTTCTTCAGGATCAAGTCCGGCAGTAGGTTCATCTACGATGATGATTTGAGGTTGATTAAGAAGCAATTGTGCTATGCCAAACCGCTGTTTCATGCCACCGGAAAAAGTACTGACCTTCTTATGCCTAAATTCAATCAGGTTGGTAAGAGCCATTACACGTTCTATAGCCGTTTGGCGGTCCTTTTTTGAAGTTATTCCTTGCAGAACAGCAAAGTACCTAAGCAGTGATATTGCTGATTCTTTCGGATATACACCAAATTCCTGCGGAAGGTATCCGAGCTTTTGCCGGTAAACCATTTGATTCGAAAATATATCCTGACCCTGAAAGGAAATATTTCCGGAGTCAGGATATTGTAATGTCGCAATGGTTCTCATTAAGGTCGACTTTCCCGCTCCATTAGGGCCCAGAAGGCCAAACATTCCGGAAGACAGTTCCAGGTTAATGTCGTCCATGGCCTTTACACCGTTGTGGTAGGTTTTACTTAGATTTTGGATAGAAAGTAACAATTCGATGTTTTTCTCAAAACTATTTAGCGAATCATACCGAAGCAAAAATCTTCACTTTGAAGGTGTACGAATAGATGTTCTGGGACAAATTCCGGATAAAGACAATTCCCACTAGATGATATGGGACATCAGAAGAGAATTGTTATGATCTAGATTTGTTTTATAGAGGCAATAATTTTATGATAGTCTCCACAACTTACTAAGGCCGTGGGAAGTAGCCCTTGTGAAATATATTCATTTCTACTAAAACCCAAACAAAATGCATTCTGAATAATGAATGCAAATATTCAGATCCGTGTTTGATGACCGTATTACTACGCTATTTGAATAAAAATCTCGAGAATTTTGAAGACATGGAAGAATTCATTGCGGTCTTGGCACCAGGAAATTGGCATCTGCAGTATTACTTCCGGGTAAGATTTTGAATGAGGATAGGTAATTTCAAGTCGTATTACGGTCTAAGGATTTGATGAATTCAGATGGAGACATGCCCATATTGGATTTGAAGGCTCTGTAAAAGCTGCTTTTGGAGGAGAATCCGCAATTTAGGGCGATGCCAACTATTGATAAGTTTCTATTCCGCGGATCTGAAACCTCTTGTTTGAACTTCGAAATTCGGTATTTATTGACCATTTCAAAAAAATTGGTTTTCAATTGCTGATTGATAAAATAGGAGACCTTTTTTTCGGTAGAATGCACAGCTTCCGCCAGATCTCTTAAGGATAAGTTGGGGTTAAGGTATGCTTCATCCTGTTCCATTTGATTTATAATTGCCTTTTCTAGTGTCACTATTTCCTCTGAATTCAGCAATTCTCGGCCCTGATAGGGGAGAGTGCCGGATTGGGTAGCGGAATATTTTTGAGAGGCCATTTTTCGATTCCTATTCAATAGTCGATCCTTGGTGATGCGATAAATAAAAGAAAGGTTGATTGCGATCAAAAAGGCACTGGGGGCCCCAAAAATGAAGCTATCACGACTAAATAACTCGGCTGGAAAGCTTACATCTCTTACCAAAAAACTGTATAGCAAAATGCGAATCAACTCCGGAACCAAGAAGAGTAAAACGGCGAATAGGGCGTATCTTTTGGCGGTGTCCCACATAAAGAAATTAGGGATAAGGAAAAATGTGTTTGCATAAAAATAGATAGCAAATACGATCAGTGACATGGGAGCCGGAGTATTTGGTCGAATTTCAGGATCAAACCAATTAGCCATCCAGTCTATGTTAATGGTAATTACAATGCCAAACCAAAACAGTATGTGACCGAGTGCTTCTATGTTCTTTTTTGACATTGTATAAACTTATCTAATTTTTACAACTCCTTCCTAATTTTGGAGTACTCATCTTTCCAAATATAAGATATGATCGTTTTTCCTGAAAATAGGAAACGCGTTGGATAGATTAAAATAATTGGAAACTATCATGACGTCTGAAGATCGCTCGGAGCATGGATTAATTAAAAATTTGATTTTTGGTATCTCACTTGGTTTGAACAGTCTGTTTATACACTTCAGTGCTAAGGTAAGGAAACATAAATAAGAGTTATTCCAATAAAGTACCGTTTAATCCTTGTACAAATTATCTACAATTACATTTTAGGCAGTCTCAATAATCAACCAAAAAGGATGCCTTTCCAATGTCGAGATGTCTATTGTATTGGTTTTGGGTATCTCCTTCTATTGCATCACTTCCCTGTTCCATATTGTTTGGATTATTTTACTAAAATCCCCTTAGTAAGTTCAGTTGGTAAAACGGATATACTTTTTTAACTGCCGACATTGATCCAATGGTTAATTAAGCCGACAATTTATTCATTTTTAGGAAATGCCTTTGTCCATCCTCCTGCCAAGAGCACCGACATTTCTTTTACAATATTTGCATGGGTGTCTCTTTCAGCAAGATTTATGGTCTCAAAGGGATCGTTTTGACGATTGTACAATTCTTTTGCTACAAATTTGACTTTTGTCCCGGTTTGGTGATCCCATGTATACCACTCCACATAGTGGTATTCTTGGGTATTGACAGAATAACCCATATATCTTCCGCCATCGGCAGCCACTCTTGGGCGGCGATGAAACTGGCTAAAAGCTGCCTTCTTCCAAGGACGATCCGGATCAACAAGCAAAGGGACAAAGCTTGTTCCCTGCATATATTCAGGGACTTTTATGCCGGCCAATTCACACATGGAAGGAAATAGGTCTACGAGCTCGGTAATTGCAGTCGTATGAACACCTCGTCGTTTTTGGTTTGGATCGCGGATGATCAAAGGCACTTGTAAATCGATGTTGTAGTTGGTCATTTTACCCCAACTGTTATGATCGCCAAGTTTCCAGCCATGATCTCCCCAGACTACAATAATTGTATTCTCATAAATTCCTAAATTTTTCAGGTGGTTAATCAGATCACCAAGCAAAACATCGATATAACTTACACTAGCATAATACCCCTGCTTCAAAATCCGGGCAGTATCGCTATTCATGCGATATCCTGAGGAAGGATGACCTATATGCCCAAATCCATCATAATGCCTTAGTTCATACATGGAGTTCATGGTAAACAGAGGTGCATCTGTAGGAACATCCGGATTGGGTGCTGTTGGGATCTTTTCAAGGTCGTACATGTTCCAGTATTTCTTTGGGACGGCAAAAGGAAGATGAGGGCGGAAGAACCCAAGTCCCAGAAAGAATGGCTGGTCCTTTTTAATAAGTCGGGTAATGGTACGCTTTGCCAGCTCTGTTTGAGCACCATCGTAATAAAGTGTGTCGTGGACATTCGCGGCCTCCCATGCCGGGCCTGTATTCCACCCGTCGGCATATCTTATTGGTCTCAAATTCAAGAGGGAATCGCGCTTGATCGCCTGGGCTTTATTTACCTCCTCACTGATATAAAAAGTTTCGCCATCTCTACCAAGCCATTCAGGGCGGACATATTGTGAAGGCCGCAGATCCGGTTCATCCCAGGATATAGAATCCGGCATATAGTTGTGAAATATCTTTCCAATATTTACCGTGTAATAGCCAAACTTTGAAAAATATTGAGGCATGGTTACGATGCCTGGATTGATTTCGCGAAATTTATCTCCCAGATGCCATACTCTGGTAGAATCCGGTCTTAAACCGGTCATGAGACTTGCACGCGACGGTGCACATACTGCTGCTTGGCAAAATGTTTGCCTAAATGTAATGCCCTCATTGGCCAGTTGATTAAGATGAGGTGTGATGACTATTGTATCGCCAAAAACCCCCAAGGTGGGTCGTAGATCATCAATAGAGACAAACAATATATTTGGTTTAGCATCATGGGCTTGCTTGGTGCAGTTTGGAAATACCCATAATGTAAGGTACAACAATGATAAAATGCTAATCTGATTTTTCATGAGAGCAAATGAATGATTATAAATAAAATGCAACCAAGACATAAATGAAGTTGAACTTAATTTCAAAATTGAGTTTGATCAAAACGAATCATATCTACCTAACAGGAATGGCTTCACGGTGGCAACAGATTAGATAAAGATACTTAGGTATGCCTGCAATTTAAAGCTTAATTCAAAA
Organism: Saprospiraceae bacterium; assembly: GCA_965223405.1. Taxonomy (GTDB): domain Bacteria; phylum Bacteroidota; class Bacteroidia; order Chitinophagales; family Saprospiraceae; genus CBDCWO01. The sequence continues at coordinate 6,183,210 of CBDCWO010000006.1, read as the reverse complement.
GTAGATGGAATATGGTGTTTTGTGATGCTCGAATTCAACTAGCAGTTCGATCGATTGCCTGGGCGATAATTACACGATTTAATGGCGTTTTTCATAAATCATTAATTGATAGTTAACCTAGAGTTAATCTCATAACATTGCTAATTTAGCCATATATATCATAATATATTAAATAAATTATCATCAATTAGTTGACTCAAAGTCAAATTTGTTGTATTTTGTAAATAATTTTATAAAAACTTCTAAGATGGAAACTCAAGTCACACAAAAAAATATTCTAAAAGGAGGTGAATTTTTGGTCAAGGATGCCGCGACATCAGACGTCTTTATACCTGAAGAAAAAAACGAAGAACAAAAGATGATCTATGAAATGGCTAAAAGTTTTGTAGAAACAGAAATTATGCCCAACATTGAAAAAATTGAGGCGCAGGATCCTGCAATGCCTGATTATCTATTCAATAAATGTGGAGAGCTTGGACTGCTAGGTGCTCATATGCCACTGGAATATGGTGGAATGGATCTGGACTTTAATACCAATACCTTACTCTGTGATGCTTTGGGTTCCATGGGATCATTTAATACCTCCTTTGCAGCTCACACCGGAATCGGGATGCTTCCGATATTGTATTTTGGAACCAAAGCCCAGAAAGAAAAATACCTACCCAAAATGATTACCGGAGAATGGAAATCTGCCTATTGTCTTACCGAGCCTGGATCCGGATCTGATGCTCTGGCCGCTAAAACCCGGGCAGATTTGAATGCCGAAGAGTCGCACTACATTCTCAACGGTCAGAAAATGTGGATATCCAATGCCGGATTTGCAGATGTATTTATTGTATTTGCAAAGATCGAAGGCTCAAAACTGACCGGATTTATCGTAGAAAAAGGAACTCCGGGATTGACACTGGGTGAGGAAGAAAAAAAATTAGGTATAAAAGGCTCATCGACACGACAGGTCTTTTTTGAAAATGTAAAAGTTCCGGTCGATGCCCTTTTAGGTGAGATAGGTAAGGGGCATCATATTGCTCTAAATACGCTGAACATGGGCCGATACAAACTGGGCGCATTTTGTATTGGTGGTTCTAAAAGGTCAACCGACCTGAGTGTAAAATACGCCAATGAAAGACATCAGTTTGGTGTACCCATTGCCTCATTTGGTGCAATCAAATACAAGTTGGCTGAACAGGCTATTCGGACCTTCACTTTAGAAAGCGCCATCTTTAGAATTTCTAATTCCATTCAGGAAAAAATCAAAGAATTGAAGAGCAACGGCCAGGATTTTGCAAGTTCAAAATTGATAGCAGCCGAAGAATATGCTATCGAGTGTTCAATCACCAAGATAGTTGGTTCTGAAGTTATCGACTATATCGTGGATGAAATGGTACAAATTCACGGTGGAATTGGTTACTCTGAGGAGTATGAAGCCGCCCGTGCCTATCGGGATGCCAGGATAAATCGGATCTATGAAGGTACCAATGAAATTAATAGGCTGGTAATCATCAACATGCTTCTGAAAAGAGCCTTAAAGGGAAAAATAAATTTAACCGATGCTGCCTGGGCAGTTCAAAAAGACTTAGCCAAGATGCCCTCATTTAGGGCTCCTGAAGGTGATTTTGCTTATGAATATCAGGCTGTAAAAAATATGAAAAAATGCATTCTTATGGTAGTGGGTGCTGCTGCTAAAATGCAAATGGATGGAAAACTGGAAATCAGGAACGAACAGGAAATTATAATTAATGCCTCGGATATGATTATCGATTTGTACATGGCTGAATCCCTTTTACTTCGAATCCACAAATTGAAAGAAATCAATAAATATCAAGAGGTTCATGAGGCCATCTTAAAAGTTTATTTCTGGGATGCTTCGCAGCGATTAGCAAAAAATGCAAAAGACGCTATTGTCTCGTTTGTCACCGGAGACTTATTAAAAACATTTATGATGGGAATCAAAAGATTCGATCAATATCCTCCACAAAATATCAAGAAATTTCGGAGACAGGTGGCAGACTACTTAATCGCTAAAAATGGGTATACTTTGAGTTGATCCCGTATATTTTATTCATTGATCAGCCCATTTTTGAGGATATTAAAGAGGTATGTTCTCCATTCATGGATGTCAACCGTATGGAGAGTTTGCCTTTTACCTGCCAGATTAGTGAGTTTAAGATAACCTAAAACCATGGCCCAGGCAGTCAGATACTGCATCTCGGGTTTACGCTGATTTCGGATACTTCCATCTTCAATCCCTCTTTTGATCTCATTGACCACCAGACTTACCGGAATGTTATGGATGTGATGAATCTTTTTAAAATACAAACTTTCATTTAACGCATTGGTCGTTTTATTTTGATTATTGCCGGATGATGTCACCCTGACCAAGGCCATATAATCAAGCATGGCTTCAGTATAAAATGGGTATTTTTGTGAAAAGTCAAAATAAGTATTCATAATACTTAAAACAGAATCCAAACCGGTGTTGCGCTGATTTTCATGAATACAAGCATACATGAGGTCATTTAGGAGGTTCAAGCCTCTGAAAACTAAGGCCATATATAAATTCTCTTTACTTTCAAAATAAAAATACACACTGGCTTTGCTCATACCGGCTTCTTTTCCAACCATGTCCATTTTCGAATTAGTAAAACCATGTTTGCCAAACACCTTTTCCGCTGCATCAAGGATCGCATTTTCTTTGATTACTCTTTTTGATCTTTTCACCATACTTGCTAAATCGCTATTATTATGAACATATCAATTGTAAATTTGTATTTTATTTTCGTAAAGATAAAGGAATGAGTAAAAAAGGTCGGGTTTTGGTAGCGATGAGTGGTGGAATAGATAGCACGGTCACTGCGATGATGCTTCACGAAGAGGGATATGAAGTAGTGGGGATTACTATGAAGACATGGGATTATGCCAATTCCGGAGGAAGTCAGAAAGAAACCGGATGCTGCAGCCTTGACTCAATCAATGATGCCCGAGAAGTCGCCGTTAAAATGGGCTTTCATCACTTTATTATTGATATTCGTGAAGAATTTGGTGATTATGTAATTGACAATTTTGTCGAAGAGTACCTGGCAGGAAGAACACCGAATCCTTGTGTATTATGCAATACGCACATTAAGTGGAAGGCTCTTTTGAAGCGTGCGGATGCTTTGGATTGCGAGTTTATCGCCACAGGACATTATGCTCAAATCGGAACACATATAGATCGAAAATTTGTATACAAGTCGCAGGATCCAAAGAAAGATCAATCGTATGTCTTGTGGGGATTGGATCAGGAATGCTTACAAAGGAGCCTGTTTCCAATTGGATCACTACAGAAGGAAGAGGTGAGACAATATGCCTTTGCATGGGGGTATGAAGAATTGTCCAAGAAAGCTGAAAGTTATGAGATTTGTTTTGTTCCGGACAATGACTATCGGGGGTTCTTGAAACGCAGAGTTCCAGAATTGCAAACCAACTTAGCCGGAGGAACCTTTCTGGATGTTGCGGGCAATGTCTTGGGTAAACATGAAGGATACCCATTTTATACAGTCGGTCAGCGAAAGGGGTTAGGAATGGCATTTGGAATACCCAAATACGTCGTAGAGATTAGGCCGGAAACCAACACAGTAGTTCTGGGGGATGTTGCTGATTTGCTGCGGTCCGGAATGAGGGTCTATCAATTAAATTCCATGAAGTATGACAAACTACCGGCGGACCAGGAGATCGTTACCAAAGTGAGGTACCATGATACAGGTACTTTAAGCAGACTTTTTCATGAAGACAAAGACCGGGTAAAAGTTGAATTTTTAGCTATGGTAAAAGGTGTTGCTCCCGGTCAATCTGCTGTATTTTATGAGGGCAATGATGTATTGGGTGGCGGAATCATTCATTCCAGTTTATAACTTCAATAAATATATGATACCTTTCGTTATTTAAATGATGAGAACCGAATTAATAATAAAGTGGTCGATCCTAATGGTTATCAGTTCTGTTTTTTTGAATTGTGATCAATCCATCCAGCCCATTTCGGAAGATGAACTGGGATATGATTACTTCCCGCTTTATATCGGTGCCTACTGGGAGTATCAAGTGGACTCGGTTATTTACGATCCTGCAGTTGGGGGAACAGATATTACGACCTATCAGAGTTTGGCCAAAGAGGAAGTTGTAGATACATTTACAGACAATACGGGAGAGGTCAATTACATTATTTATCGATACTATCGCAAAGATGCAGATCAACCTTGGGAGATCCAATATGTATGGCATGCGTCTCGTGATAAAAGAGAAGGTATAAGGGTTGAAAATAATCTTCGATTCGTAAAAATTGTGTTCCCTCCCGTGCAGGGAGCTGCCTGGGATGGCAATATATATATTGACGAGTCCATAGATGTCCCAATAGCCGGTGAACCGATTCAAATTTTTAAGAATTGGGGCCAATACCGAATAACAGCAATAGATCAAAGTATAAATAGATCCGGAAAAACTTATGACCCTGTACTCACGGTAACCCAAGTTGATGATCAAGATAGAAATTTAATCGAAAAAAGATATGCAATTGAGCAGTATGCACGAGGTGTCGGATTAATATATAAAGAAATGTGGATTTTAAATTCACAAAAAATCAACGATTCCAGCTCTTGGGAAGTAAAAGCGGAAGAGGGGTTTATTCTTAAACAAGCGCTAATAGATCATCGCTAATGCTTCCAAATCAAAAAATTGGTATGACCTTAAAACCGGTCGGCCATGCTGGTGAGATCAAAGTTCAAATTGATGAACCTTATCAGGAAATTGCAAGTAACTTAAAGGTGGTGTTATTGGACTTGAATGGCGACAAAGTCCCATTTTTTATTGAGTGGTGTCGTGAATTAAACACACTGGTTTACAAATTTGAAGAAGTAAATAATCCGGAATCTGCCAAAACTATTGGACTTTGTCTAATATATGCCCTCAAGCGCGACCTTGGCAAGGATTTGATTCCGGATCAGAAATCCTGGGATCACTTGGAAGGCTGGATTATTACGGATTCGAACCAGAGTATTCACATGGTTATTGAAAAGATAGAGGCCTATCCCCAACAGGATATGGCCGTTGCTAATTTTGGTGATAAAGAAGTCTTGATCCCGATAGTTGATTCGTTTATTCTTGAAGTAGATCAAAAAGAAAGAATACTGGTAATGGATTTGCCGGATGGGCTACTCGATTTGTAATTGGTCTATCACTCATAAGTAAATAGAACTATTCCTGGTTGGGATTGATCGTATCGATAATGCGCTTATAGCCGGAATAGGGGTGTAGGGCAGTTAATTCAAATTCAATCAATCCACTGTCTACTAATGGCAATTGTGAAAGTGTGCGCCGGGCTTTGCTTTCACCATCACTTTCCAATATGAGCACCGCCTTTTTATCCGGTGTAAAATATATTTCCCTTAAGATTCCACTCAGATACAATTGGTGAACCTGATGGGCTTCAGCTTTTAAAAGTTTATCTTGCTTACTCCAATCTACCGGGCGTAGCTGCTTTTCAATTGCCAGAAACTTCATTTATAAAGATTTCTCCTGCAAAATATAAAACTGCTTTCCCTCCAATCAAACAACGATCCTGTTGAAATTTACATATCAGATTTCCTTTCCGCGGAGATAGCTGGATCGCCTTCATTTCGGACTTTCTCAGCTTATCAGCCCAAATTGGAGTTAAGGTGGTGTGTGCAGATCCCGTAACCGGGTCCTCATTGATGCCGGACTGGGGAGCAAAAAATCTGGAAACAAAATCTACCTGATCACCTCTGCTGGATACGATTAATCCTCTCGCATCAAGCATACTGATCTGATCAAAATTAGGTTCTAAGTTATGAACGGCTGCTTCATTCTCGACCAGTGCGACAAAGTCTGTCTGACCTCGATACACTTCAGTGGGAGACAGACCGATGCATTTTTGGATTTCTTCTAAATTTGAAGCAATACTAATTTGGTCAGTGGGGAAGTCCAGGAACAAAAGATCCTTTTCTTTAATAACTTTCAAAGTACCTTTACGCCGCGAGTGAAAGATGATTTCATTTCTGGGATGGCCGAGATATTCAAACAATATGTAACCCGATGCCAGGGTGGCATGACCACAAAGATCTACTTCGACCAAGGGAGTAAACCATCGAATTTCATATTCGCCATTACACGGAAATATGAATGCTGTTTCAGCAAGGTTGTTTTCAGCAGCAATGGCCTGCATGGTACCTGCATCCAGCCATTGGTCTAAAATACAAACAGCAGCTGGATTTCCTGAAAAAAGCACTTCGGAAAAAGCATCTACTTGATATATAGGGATAGGTTTCAACGTTCAAAAATTTTATTAATCTGTTAAATGATATTCAGGCTTCGTAATACCTCCAGTGTAATTTGTTTCCTAATCAAGGGAAACATACCCATATTAAAATCTTCAGCGGGATCAATGTTGGTTGCGAAATAATACATTTTAGAACCTATTTCGACGTAACCTACAAACCATCCGTTGTTCTGTCCATTGCGTACGGCCCAGCCTGTTTTACCACTTAAAACAAAGGTTTCTCCTGTTTCTGTTTGCCCTTCCTCTACGACCAGGATATCTTTCATGATTAACATGGTTTTTTCGGAGATTGGCAATTCACTTTGATAGAAGCGTCTTAAAAAGTTGATCTGTTCGTATTGATTGATCTTAGAATCCCCAATTAACCAAAATACTTCGATGTTAGAAGAATCAACGATCATCTGGCCATAATCTAATTTTTTGAGGTATTCATTCATGCGGGTTACTCCGATCTTTTGAGCAACTTCCTGATAACACGGGACGCAGGAAAATTGAAACGCTTGTCTCAATATTAAATCTTGTTCCCAAGCAGGTATGGCTCTTTTGTTGCCATCCCATTTGAATATCATACTATCGTGTTCTATAATTCCGGTCTCCAGGCCAATGATTGTGTTCGGTATTTTAAATGTTGAGGCGGGTAATCGTCCGACTTTCGCCCATTCATAATCATTGCTGTAGTATTCCTCTTTATCCGGATCCAAGATCAGGATGGAGCCATTTACTTTTGCTCTGCTCAGTACATCGCCGATATCCATTTTTTTACTGCTTTGAATGGGTTCCGGGTCCTTGTTCGTTTGATCTTGAGGACTATTTGCACAGGAGAATCCAATTAGGCAAATAAGGAAGGTGCTCAGCATTAGTAAGTTAAGGTCCATTTTGGTAATGAAAATAAAATGGCCATATAATTTATTATACATCACTTTAATCTATTTTGGAGCTATCATCTAGCTTTAGTTCGGAATTTAATTTCTGCATATATTCTCTGATTACAATTTCATTTCTTTTGTAGTAGGTCCATTTTCCAAATCGGGTTGCGATTACTAGTCCGGCTTGTTCCATTTTTGATAAGTAGTGCGATGTAGTCGAATCGGATAATCCGGATTTGTTTTTGATGTATTGGACACAGACACCAAAATCGAAATGACCAAGTTCATTATGGGGAGGAAAGTTTCTTTCCGGATCTTTTAACCACTGTAGAATGTTCAGACGCGATCTATTTGCAAGTATTTTATTGATCTTCAAAACATTCATCAATCAAATATATCTAAATTTTGCGAATTATCGAAATGTATATAGAATTTAGGAATTTCTCCTCAAATTGATTGACTGGCATCAAAGATCCAGTTAGCTGAAGATAAACCTATGTCAATTCCTGCCTCCATTGCGTCGTGTCAGTGCGAAGAGGAATGTGTAGCTTAATTTCTTTCGATTACTTCCATTAAATCTTCAGAAAATCACCTGGTTGCTGAAGTTTTCTACAGCTTCCAGCCAGCAGAAGTCTTGTGTGGATACTTGCGCCAAAGCTTTTAACTCCGGTACGCGGGTAAGCATTTTGCAATAATCAACTCAGGTTAGTACCAAGATAGTACTCCTTCAGGATTACAGATGGATGACTTCTCCAAAGGCAGCAGCAGTGGCCTCCATGACCGCTTCACTCATAGTCGGGTGGGGGTGGACCGTTTTGATGATTTCGTGCCCGGTGGTTTCTAATTTTCTGGCTGCAATGACTTCAGCGATCATTTCCGTTACATTAGCTCCAATAAAATGAGCGCCTAACCATTCTCCATACTTGGCATCGAAAATCACTTTTACAAAGCCTTCTTTGCTGCCAGAAGCACTAGCTTTTCCACTCGCCGAGAAGGGGAATTTTCCCACCTTAATCTCATAGCCCGCCTCTTTCGCAGATGCTTCGGTATGGCCCACCGAAGCTATTTCCGGAGAGCAATAAGTACATGATGGAATATTTTGATAATCAAGTGGTTGGGGGTTTTTGCCTGCAATTTTTTCTACGCATATTATACCTTCGGCGCTGGCTACATGAGCTAAAGCAGGACCGGGAATAATATCACCGATGGCATAGATGCCCGGGATATTGGTTTGATAAAATTCATTTACCGTGATCAAACCTTTTTCTGTTTTAATCCCTAAAGTCTCCAGGCCAATATCTTCAGTATTTGGAGTGATTCCGGCTGCGGACAAGACTATATCACAAGTCACTATTTCTTCCTGGTTGGTTTTTCTGTTTTTGATAGTTACTTTACAGTTCTTTCCTTTTGTCTCTACTTTTTCAACCGAACTACCGGCATAGACTTTTAGACTTTTTTTCTTAAATATCTTACTCAGCTCTTTGGATATCTCCGGATCTTCCCTTGGAACCAAACCTTGTTCTAAAAACTCTACAATGGTGACCTCCGTACCAAGTGTATGATAGAAGTAGGCAAATTCCACACCTATAGCACCGGCACCGACTACTACCATTTTTTTAGGCTGCTTCTCCAGGCTCATAGCTTCTCGGTACCCAATGATCTTTTTGCCGTCAATCTTTAGATTAGGCAACTCTTTGGATCTGGCGCCAGTTGCGATGATTATACTTTCTGCTGAATAGGTGGTCTTTTCGTTGCCAGTGGTCACCTGTACCTTCTTGCCTCGTAATAGTCTGCCGGTACCAGACAAAATGGTTATTTTATTTTTCTTCATTAAGAATTGCACGCCCTTACTCATCCCGTTAGCCACGGACCTGCTTCTGGCGATAATTTTACTGAAGTCGGGACTTGCACTTTCCAGCTTTATTCCATAGTCATCCGCATGTTGCATGTAATCAAATACCTGCGCACTTTTTAAGAGTGCTTTGGTCGGAATACAACCCCAATTAAGACAAATTCCCCCCAGCGATTCTCTTTCCACCACCGCCACTTTTTTGCCTAATTGTGATGCTCTGATTGCCGCTACATAGCCACCTGGCCCACTTCCTATGATAATAATGTCAAATTCCATATTGTTGCTTATTTGGGAGGGCAAAGATATTAAAATGGATTTAAATAAATCAGTGGATTTTAATAATCGTCAGAATAGGAAGATGTGAGTTCTGAGATATGAGTATTGAGGCTGTTGACAATAAGAATTGAATTTTGAGTTGAGTTTGGTCCTCCCACAGATTAGGTCAAAACTTTTAGGATTTGCTGGTCCAATGAGGAATAACAGAGTATGGAATAATGGCCAATAGGCCAATAGCATATTTACTCCACCATAAGTTTTTTAGACCATTTGCCGTGTCGGTCTTCGTAGGTAATAATATAGATACCTTTGCCTACCGTGCCCAGATCAATATGGACAAGTGGCCCTTGATTTCCCAATATTTGGTAATTTTCCATTTTCTTACCTAACAAATTGTAGATATTGAGGGCCGAGGTTCTTGGATCCCGATGAGGAAACAGAATCTGGAACTTGCCTGAAAAAGTAGGGTTTGGGAATACATGAAACTTTGATGCCGGATAATACTCGATGGCAATGACATCAGAGTAAGTAAAAGCTCCATCCAGATCTGTTTGCCTGAGTCGGTAATAGTTTTGACCGATGATTGGTTTTGTGTCAATGAATTGATAGTGGTTAGAGCCATCAAATATTGATGGAGAAGTTACTTGACCCAGTGCTACAAAACTTTCGCCATCCGAGGATCTTTCAAGCAAGTAAAAATCATGATTTATTTCATTTTGTGTAATCCATGAAAGGTAATTCATGCTTTCTTGATTTTCACCGTCGAATGAGATCAACTCTACCGGAAGAGACGAAGCCAAATACATGTGATCTAAACATTCCACATCCAGATTCGCTATATCGTTACAACATGATGGATTCATAAGGGCAGCACCCACTCCAGGGGAGATATGGCTTAAACCCAGTGTATGGGTCAGTTCATGTTTTAACATGATGATATACTCAGAATCGTTGAGACCCCACGGATCCGATGGCGAAGGGTAACAGATATCATCTACAATGACTACATACCCATACCTGCCCATCCACCAATCAATTCCATCCCAGGAATGTTTAGGTGAGTACCCATATGTTCCTCCGTACCCTAAAGTTCCTCCTTCACTAGCACAATACGGTGGTTCTTCATTACACGGATCATTGAATATAACCAGAGCGTTACTAAGACCGGTAGGAAGTCCACTTAGAAATCCAGTTAGGTTGCTTCCAGTAGGATCATTTCCGTTTGCTCCACAATTTGGATTGTAATTTTGGGTACCGCCGTAGGTTAGATTGATGCCATTATATCCGGAATTAAGTTGGCTGATTGCCGAAGATAATAATGCATGAGAATTGGATCTGGATAAATCTGCCTCCGAGTCCGCATAAATAGTAAGAGGTATTCCATCGTCAAAAGCCTTCCATCGTACTGGGTCCGTATTGCCGAATAGGTTTAAACAATGTGTAGGAAAGTCCCTAGATTCCAAACTTTCCGGAAAGTCTCCTGCTTTGATGTTCTGGATATCATATTCTTTTCCATGCATTAATACATCTTGAACATGCTTTACAAACTTCTCCGATTCGATAGGTACTAGCGGCTCGTAATCTCCGGAATGTGATATATTGAACTGTTTCGCAATTCCCACCGGCATCAGAATTCTCCGATTTTGATAGGATTCTTCTTTGTATAAGTAGTAACTAAAGGCAATTGGTCTATAAAGTTCCTGACTTAAATTTTCCAAAAAAAGAAGGTAATGACGACCTACCTCCAATTCGATATCATCGGCTACTTCGCGGTAAAAATTAGCACCTTCCAACCGATAAGTGTACAAGTCTATATATTTTGTAGGTAATTCTCCTTTTATCAAATCTCTGGATTCGATGGCATATCTGAATTTTTTGATGCCGCCATCATCTATATAATACTCAGATATACATTTGCCAATAATTACTAATTCACTGACATCTACTAATTTTTTGAGATTCTTAAAGGGTCGAATGGTGGTGGCCACTACATTTAGGTTATAAAAACAAAAGACGACCAGTGGTAATATATATTTCTTCATTCTTTAGCTATTGATACTGCAACACGGTATTAATAAAATACCTATCGAAAATCGTACCGGATATATCTACATGGAATGAAAAACAAAAAGATATGGGAGATCGAATACTATTAGTTTAAACGATATTCAGGTTTTTGCATTGTCCAGTATGGTCGTAATAGTATGAAATTCTAAAAATGCAGGTATTCTAGTTATACAAAAAAAGCCGACTGATTTGTATTACTTAACCAGGTGAGGAATTTGATCGAGATTCCAATCGATTACCAAACCTTGGGCCAGTTCTTGTGCGACTTTTCTACCATAAAGAAATTCACAGAGATAAAGCGCAGCTTCAAAGGACTTGGCACCTCCTACTGAGGTTATGTATTTATCTTCATGAACAAAGAGCACATCTCTGTGCACATCTACCTTAGGAAACATGGTTTTCATCTGATCAATATCCGCAGGAAAGGTAGTACAGCTTTTATTGTCTAGTAATCCGGCTTTGGCAAGCACAAATGCTCCATCACAGTGAGAGGTAATAAATTGTGCATCTTGGTCAACTCTTTGGATCCAATTAATCATAGCATCATCTTCCAGATCCGTATCCATATGGTGTTCCGCACTGGGTACTACTAAAATATCAATTGGCGGTATGTCATCCGTGAGGTAATTATAATCTGGCAATATCTTTATCCCTTCAAAAGTAGTAATCGGTTCCATAGTATTGGCCACTAAAAATACTTGCATTATTTTGATCCCTTTTCTGAATTGGGTATGCTGGAAGATGTCATATGGAGCGGTCAACTCGGTATTATAAACTCCATCCATGATTAAAAAGGCAACCTGATACATGTCTTCATTGTGTGAATGTGAAGTATTCAACATAATTTGCTCATCAGAAGAGGGGGAAGTAGAAGGATATTTTCTTTTACAACCAACAAATAGTAGTAGAACACTACACCATATGATTATCCTGCTTATCATGATAAAGATTTAGTTGTTCATTTGAGGTATGTGTTCTCCAAGCTGTTCATTTACTTTATGTAAGAGCCAGGTTTTAGATACCACTGGTTTGGTTTCCTCGATCTCTTTTTTCAACTTGATCAAGGTCTTTTCTTTCATTGGCTTGACAAGTTTTTGAACAAACCTTAAATAGTTTTTGTAGGGGATACTGGAATTGGCGGCAATTATGTTTTTACGACCGATAAATGTTCGAAATGCATCGATAGAATAATGCAGTACATCAAACTCTTCAAGTTCATAATATGCAGCCACCAGCATGGATTTGGCATCCAGATTATAGGTTAGGTCGCTATATTCTACATTGTGTAAATAATAAATAACGTCATTGAACTTTTTCTCCCAAAAGCTCAAAACAGCTAAATTGTAAGTATAGGCATTTTGTCTTTGAGATTCAGGCAAATAATGATGGTATTTTTCGATAAAATTCCTGGCCCACTCATTTTTATTGACTCGTAATGCAATACTTACAATATTTTTGAAATCCCATTCTTCCAGGAATCCACTTTGGATAATTGCATTTGAATTGATGTAAAGCTTATAAATCTCAAACAACTCATCACTAAATTTAAGTTCTCCTATATTAATTCTTCTGATACAATGATTTATAGCCTGTTTTAGTAACCACAAGCCCTCCTTCGGAGGAAACAGGTCCAGGTATTCAAATAATCGGGATTTATAATTAAAATAATTCTCCCTATTCTCCGGTTTTAATAAGATTAAAAGATTGAGATGATATATTTCCACAACTGGAAGATCTTCCAGGTTCCTTTTCTTTAGATGAGACTGTATAAAGTCAATAAAATCAATATTATACACCTGTTTGTTGAAGAATTTTAAAGTTTGCACCCGGGTATATAACTTAAGTTTTTCGATAATATAGAATATATCCAGATTTCTGGAAATTTCTTCATAATTCCCTTTTCCAAAGCGTTTGGTATCGGTTTCCAGTAATTCATTGATATTGGTTTCCAGCTTATAGTCGAAGTAGAATTGAGAACCACTTTTTATAAGTTGGCGCTCGGACAAGGTTCGGGATGATTTGATCGCGCCCCTATATAGAAATTTTAACTTCCGATCTTTCAACTCTTCGAGCAAATTGTTGTATTCCTGAAACGGATTTTTTTGATACTGTTCCAATGCAAGAAACCCTTCGAAACTTTTCAACAATTCAGATTGCAATCGCCGTAATTTCTTATCATCATAGGGATTGTTGGAAAATCGACTCCACAGGCTTTCCTTTTGGTCGGACAGATCTGGATGAGAAATCAAGTTGATAATTTGTTCAAATAGATGAATAATCAATTGATTACTGTTGTGGTAGGGTGAGCGCAAGTACTTTAGAAACCGGTTTCGTTCATAAATACTGAGAGCCTGAATTGCTTTAAAAACTTTAGATTTACGCATAATTGTAAAAATACCTAATCATTGTATACAATTCCAAATAACAAATATTCAATAATCTCGTTTATAAAAAGTGTTAAAAGTTGGATTCATATATAAATATTTTTTATTTGTCTTTTATTTTTAATCAATAGGTTGTAAATTTACACTTGCGCTTAAACCACGAACTAAATGAACGTCTATACCAGAATTAAAAGTTACTGGCTTTCCTTTTTATTTTTAGGTCTTGCGCTTAGCCCGCTTATTAGTCAGATAAGCCTGAATAATGACTACATCAAACTAAAGAAGAATTCTCCTTTATTAGTGAATCCGCTTTCTAATGATCAATCCGAAAACGGGTCATTAAGTATAGACAGGATCGCTTTGGTCAATCATGGAGAGGCAACCATTGAATCAAATGGTACGACCATCCGTTTTTTACCTGAAAGAGATTATACCGGTAGTGCATTTATTCGCTATGTTGCTTGCGATACGGATGGAAACTGCGATGCCTCCGACATCCAAATTTATATTCCGGATTACTCTGAGTTGATTTCCAAGGATACTAATTTGTTATTTAGTGTTAATCATCAGCCGGTCATTTTCTTTTTACCACTCCAATATTTTCAAATATCTTCTCAACCCGAAAATGGATCTGCGGATTTTGTCTCTCAATTTGCAATAAAATATACTCCTCAGTCTGGATTTGTGGGATTTGATACGGTTAAAATGATCCATCCATATACCGGTATGGAACGGGTATTTGTTACTCGTATTTTCCCAGATCCTGTACAAAACACCATTGCCAGGAATGGAGTGTATCACATCATTAAAAATTCAGGTCAACAGAATGGAATTAATATCAATATCCTCTCTCAGTTTTATCAGGGAGAGGAAAATCTCGAGATACTGAATTTCTTTGAGGGAAAAACTCATGTCCTGGGATCCAGTATCCTGGTCAGCTATGAACCAGGTGAAAGTGGGTTGGTGACCTATTATCCTCCAGCGAACTTCGAAGGAGTTCAATCGTTTGATTATGAAATATGTCGAAATGACACTTGCGAAATAGCTACCATATTCCTACAAGTCAGTAGTTTTAAACCAGAAAATGAAGCTGCTTACATTTTTACTCTTGCTAAGAATAACCGTTTGGTAATCAATTACAATATACCGGTTGAGTCAAGCAAATTTGTATTTAGGGAGGTGGTGCAACCCGACGATGGTACGATCGAAATATTTGATGGGTATAATGAAATACCAACGCTTGATTGCGGCAATTTGGTCGGAAGTAACTTAATCATATATGAGCCCAAGCATAACTTTTTGGGATCTGATCAATTTACCATAGACTATTGCTTGGACAACAACGATTGTGAAGCGATTCAAGTTAAAGTCAACATCATAGATGTAGAATCACCATGTGATGTCGCTAAAAATTATGTTTGGCCTGGTGATGTGGACAACAATGGAAAAGTGGATATGTCCGACGTACTCAGACTAGGTTGGCTGATCGGAGAGAAGGGTAGTGCCAGGGAGAATCAAAGTGGAGATTGGATTAATACTTCCTCCTCGGATTGGAATTTACAATTTCAGGGAATTGATTTAAAGCATGCCGATGCTGATGGCGATGGGTATATCACCGATCAGGATCTGGATGCAGTTGATCTTCATTTTGGAGAAGCTCATTCATTCATTCCTGAAATTCAGCCAATTCCTAAAGATATTCCAGTATATATAGAACCAGTGCAGGCTGTTCTGGATAGTGGCGATATGGCTATAATTCACATTAACCTGGGAGTGGAAGACCATCCGGCATTAGACTTACATGGTTTTAATTTTACTTTTGATTATAATAGTGATTTGGCGGACGATCAATCTGTTTTTGTAGATTTTGAACAAGATGCATGGTTGACCCAAAATGCTCCTTCCATTCAATTGGTGAAATCCAAATCAGCAGGATCAGTTACAGCTGCAGTATCCCGGGCCAATGGCAGGACTCTTAGTGGACATGGACAGGTATCCAAAGTAGGTTTCGTAGTTACTGAGAATCTTCAAGGTTGGCGCTCCGAAGAAATCTTACCCATTCAAATACAAATCCGTGATGTCCGTATTTTAGATAAAAATGGTATTCCTTATAAATTGGAGGATGCATATACTACTGTTTTTATTAGGGCAAATCCAGCGAAGGACCGACCTTTGTTGAACTCGGACCTGATTACCTATCCCAACCCGACCCGCGGGTTATTGAATTTGCGCTTAAATGGATACTACAATCATTTACATAGTCTGGATGTTTTTAACCTATCCGGACAACAGGTATTGCGTAAATCTGGACTTCATTCTAAACAGGAATTAGTGGATATCAATCATCTGGATCCCGGTATGTATATACTCAAAATTAAAACCACCAAAGGGACAATCAATAAGAAAATTGAAGTAGTAAGATAATCCGACTTTAAAGATATTTATAATATAGATAGTTCATTGTTCAACGATAAAGGTTGCTCCTCCCGAGTGACCTTTCTCTTTTTCCTATATTCTGGTTCGATTTTTGAATAAATAGTTTCTGAAGGACCAATAAAAAACCAAAATGAAAAGAAATACTACTACTGCTTCCCATGCCTCGCTCATGAAGGCATTCGTTCTATTATTGTTTCCCATTTGCATCAATGCACAGAATATTGGTTATAATGAAAATCTCCATGCTGAGATTTCCGTCTTGGGTGAAGAGGATATTTACACTTTTGGTGGGAATAGTGGGGATATTATCATGATTCGGATGCGAGATGATGGAGGACCTGTAGATGCATGTATTCAATTGATAGATAAACATGACAATGTGTTGGCTGAACATTGTAGAGATGGTGGAATTGTAAACATAACGGACTTTGCGCTTCCTTATACAGGAGAGTATCGGATAAAGGCTATTGATAATAACCATAATGATACCGGGGCCTATGGACTTTCCTTACACAAGCTAAATCAACCATTGTATGCTCGGAAATTGAATTGCGGTGCAGATATTCGGGATACTATTTTTACGACGGTTGGAGTCAATATTTATAAAATCGAGTTGGTTGAGGGAGATGTAGCCGAAATTCAAATGCGCTCTCGTAAACACCATTTTGAATCGATTTTTTATCTCTATGACGCATCCGGAAACCTGGTGGAAACTAGTGTTCGAGAAAAGAGTCAACTTACTTCTATTTATCGTGAATTCGAAAAATCAGGCACCTATAGTTTAGTGGTAATGGATAAAGGCGGGAACGACAAAGATTATTATGGATTTTCATTTCAAATAGTTAATAAACCGGATTGTGCGGATCCAATCTCTGACTGTGGTTCGACAGAGACTAGTCAGGTTACTCATTTGGCTGAAATGGACGCCTTTCACTTTTTTGGAGAGGAGGGGAAAACCTATTTATTTTATTTGGAAGCAAAAAACCAATCCTTTGAATCTCAATTGACTTTCTATGACCCCGAAGGGATTAAGTTGCAGGAAGATGTGGTAAATGGTAAAAGCTTATTCACTATCTTGCCTTCTTTGGAACAATCTGGCGACTATCAGGTTGTAGTCCGCGATGAACACGGTAATGATGCATCGGACTATGAACTTTCATTTTCAATTCTGGAATTGGGATGTGCCCAAATATTAGATGGCTGTTCTCCGGAAATGGAGTCGAGACTATTTCATGGGACCAGTATTGAGTTGTTCGCTTTCAAAGTGGAAGAGCAAGTACCGGTTACATTAAGTATGAAGGAGCTTTCAAAACCTATGGAGCCAATGATCTACCTACTGGATAGTTCTGGGGCAATGTTGGATTTTGATACACATTACAAGCAGGCCAAAATAGAAAATGCGGAAGTGGAACCCGCTTCCTACCATTTTATTGTTGCATTGGATAAAGGAGGAAATGACCCAGGTGATTTCGTTATGTCAGCTGAAATGAATGGTATAAATTCTTTAATTACTAGTGATTTAGTTGGTAAGGATATAAAAATTAAAATTGGTGAAAGTGGTACGGAAACCATATCTCCCGAAGCTGTTTTAGAAACCATTCCTACGGGATGCTCAATTTCACTTAGTGTTGCTCCCAATGCGTTTACCTGTGAGCATGTGGGTTTAAATGAGGTCGTGGTAACCTTAACCAAGTCAAATGGAGAACAGAAACAATGTATAGCCACAGTGGAGGTTGTAAGCGATCTCAAATTGGTTGCCAGCGAATGTGCACAGGTGTTTACGGATTATGCACCTCAGAGTTGTACGACATTGTCTGCATTGGCAAGTGGTGGAGCCGGAGATTATTCCTACGTTTGGAGTCATGATGAAATTGGCAGTAATGTAGAAGTATGTCCTACTCAAACTGAGATATATGAAGTGACGGTCTTTGATAAAAATCAATGCTCGGTTACCCAAGAAATAAAAGTTTCTGCAGAAAATATCATTTGCCCTGACAATGGGCAAAAAGTCAAATTATGCCATCGTCCACCTGGCAATTCTGAAAATGCTCAGACACTATGCATAAGTATTAATGCAATTGATGCACATGTATTAGGTGGTCAGGAACACGAAGGTTGCACAGTAGGGCCATGTGGATTGGATCCCTGTGGATCGGAAGAGGAATTGAACGGACTTGAATTAAGAGAAAATGATTATGGCGAAATTGAAGAAGATGTGCATGTTCATATCAATTCAAATCGGAAACTGATTGTTTATTTTGGTTCCGGGTGGATTAATAGTAATCTAAATATCCAGTTGGTGAATCAACTAGGTCAACGTTTGTGGCTGGAATCGACAAACTTGATCCATCCAGAATGGATTGCCAAATCGACCTTGCCGGATATTCATGGCATATATTTTGTACATGTGTACAATGAAACCCGGTCGCACATTTTGCCGGTAACTATTCGCTAAAGTTTAGCACATTGAGAATATACCCATTCTGCGTATTCCGGATTCGATTCTATTTCAAGTTTCGATATGCACGGGATGTCATATGAATGATTATCGCGAACCAATTTTTGTACATTCTCCCAGTGAGATGCAATAGTTTTTGCAATAATCACCCACTCTTTGTCGTGGGTGATTTTTTGTTTCCACCAATAAGCAGAATGAATAGGATACATATTACTACACGCAATCAACCTGGCTTCTAGTAAAAGACGACTGAGTTTTTCTGCTTCTGCCTGGGATCCGGTTGTAATATAGAGCATAGCTATTTTGGTCATCTGCAATATTTTAGGTTTTGCCTAAAGTACTATTTAAAATGATACGCTAAGAATTTTGGCAACAGGAATTAATCGAAAAAATTTGTATCCACTTTCAATTTTAGCGCGTTTGGTTCATAACTATCAAAGAGTAAAGTTAATTTAAATGAAGCAATATAATTTGATCCAAGTCTTTTGCCTATTCAGTGCAAATGCGCAATTATAAATTACGAACTGAGAATTGAATTGGCAGCCAGTAGTCAATAATAGATGAAAAAACAGAACATCATACGAACCAAGTCATTTGGCTTTGCTGTACCAGTGGTAAATGTATATAAGTTCTTAAATGAAGAAAAGAAGGAATTTGTATTGCCAAACAGTTATTGAGGAGTGGTACCTCGATTGGAGCAAATATTGAAGAAAGCATAGGTGGCCAATCCGCTAAAGATTTCTTATCAAAACGTAGTATCGTATACAAAGAAGCGAGGGAATCCGTGTATTGACTTAAGCTGCTCCAAGCAACAAATTATCTATCCGAAGAACAAGCGGATAGTTTGAAGGTGGATGCTGAAGAAATTTGTAAAATCCTGGGAAAAATACAGCCAACCCTGAAAAGCCGTAACTTGTAATTTTTAGTTGAAACCGGGGATCAGCAATCATCTAATTGACAACATTAATGAAATCAAAGAGTCCTTAATCATGTAATTCGTAAATCGTAATTTTTAATTGAAATCAAGGTTTTTAATAGTACCACTAATAATCCTCCTTCACCGAAAACCGTGGATCTTCTACATAATCCATTCTTTCACACTGTTGAACCTCCAATGAAATAAATCCAAATTCCTCAGTAACTTTACCGGCCAGACGATAGATTCCTTTTCCTCTAAAGGGATACCTTCGGACTACCGGTGGAAAATGAACTGTATCAATCCAATGACCTGCCTGATCTAAAAAAGTACCAAACTGCATGCGATCCTGATTGACAGTGGTTGTACTTTTTACAGTGACCATATAACCAAATATTTCAAAGGGTCGATTAATATGGTTGAGCATATCCAAAGCTAAATGATCATTTTTTGGTTTCTGTGCTAAAAGTAAGAAAGGGTTGCACAGGGGAAAGCCAATTAACTCAATTTGGTCAAATGCAGTTTCCAATTGTGAGATGGTAAACGTGGGAAGTGAAAACTTCCGATGTTCTACCTGAAATAATTTAGCCTGAATTTGATCTTTTGGCAGGTGGTTCGCCTGGAAATATGCTTTCCAAAGTAGGGATCTACGATCTGTGCCGGTAAATCGAAATGCATCAATCCGGACTAATATATCCAGTTGTTCTATACCAATTACTACTCGATCAATGAAATCATCAAAAGACTGGAAAGGGCCATTTAATTTTCTTTCTTGGACAATTCGATTAGCCACTAGCGTTTCCAGGCTGTGTAAATGCCGAAACCCTAAATAGATGTTTTTGCCTAAAATAGTAGTTTCGTAATCACTTTTATTAATGCAAGGGGAGTGGATAATAGCTCCATGCATGCGCGCTTCATGAACATAGGTTTCTACCCGGTAATACCCACCTCCATTATTTAATACGGCTACCATGTACTCGAGAGGGAAATAGGTCTTCAGATATAAACTTTGGTAACTTTCAATCGCATAGGATGCGGAGTGGCCTTTGGCAAATGCATATCCGGCGAAACTCTCTATTTGTCTCCATACTTCTTGTGTGAGTTGATCAGAATACCCTTTCCCGGCACAATTGATGGCAAACTTTTCCTTTACTTTTTGAAATTCTTCCCGGGAGCGGTACTTACCACTCATTCCTCTCCGGAGTACATCTGCTTCTCCCAGTGTCAATCCTGCAAAATGATGCGCTACTTTGATTACATCCTCCTGATACACCATCACGCCATAAGTATCGGACATTAAATCCCACATGACCGGATGGGCATTTTTCCTCCTATCCGGATTTTTATGTCTTAATATGTACTCTCTCATCATCCCACTTTTTGCCACTCCCGGGCGGATGATGGAGCTGGCGGCGACTAATCCAAGATAATTGTCTACTTTCAGCTTTTTCAATAACATACGCATCGCGGGAGACTCCACATAAAAGCAACCAATGCATTGAGCTTTGCTGATCAAAGTATTGATATTACGGTCGTGTAGCAGAGGTTTCACCTGGTGGATGTCATGAAGGACTTTGTTGGGTTGATTTTGCTTGACGATTGTGAGAGCATCTTTGATTTTTCCAAGACCACGTTGTGCCAGGATATCATATTTGTATAGACCTACATCTTCTGCAATAACCATATCGAACTGGGTCGTAGGAAATCCTTTTGGGGGCAAGTCTGTAGCTGTAAAATAATGAATGGGTTTTTCCGACACAATTATTCCGGCTGAATGGACACTTATGTAGTTGGGCATACCTTGTAACCTTTTGGCGTAAACTAGCACCAATTGAGACAATCGGTCCAACTTTTTAAAAGTGTACTGGCCATCACTAAGTTTATCGATTTCGTGTTTTGGGAGCCCAAATACTTTACCCAATTCCCTTACTGAGGAACTGTGTTTAAATGTACTATAGGTTCCCAATAATGAAACTTGTCCTTCTTTTCCCCAGCGATCAAAAATATACTGAGTCACATCCTCACGGTCCCGCCAGGAAAAGTCAATATCAAAGTCAGGAGGTGTTGAACGATAAAGGTTCATAAATCGCTCGAAGTATAGATCAAGTTCGATTGGATCTACATCGGTGATTCCTAGAAGATAAGCAACGATACTGTTAGCGCCGCTTCCTCTGCCCACATGAAAATACCCTTTGCTTTTTGCATACTTTATAATGTCCCAATTGATCAAAAAGAACGGCACATAATCCATTTTTATAATGACTTCAAGTTCTTTATTTAATCTGGTTCGAATCGTACTATTGATATCCTCGTACCGATATGGTAAAGCTTGTTCAGCAAGCTGTTTGATCATCACTACATCTTGGGTTGGAGAACCACTGTATGTTTTTTTATTCTGGTGTTTTCGGTTGGGACTAAAATCAAAATAGATCTTGCAGGAATCCAGAAGCTGTTCGGTTTGATATATGATTTCAGGATAGGAAGCATAAGCGGATTCCATGAAAGTGATAGATAAAAACAGATCTTCCGGAATGGCTTCTTCGGTTAAGGGTAGTTTACTTAGTAACAGATTATTGTTAATTGCTCGCAATAATCGATGTACATTAAAATCTTGCTTGTTAGTGAAAGTAAATGGATTAAAAGCTATAAAATGCTTACTCCAATGGGTGAGTTTGGAAAATCGTAGTTTTTTTAGATCCCGGATAGATACTCCAATATACTCATTGGATTGAAAAGACTGTTTGTCCATTAATAGAACTTGCTCATAGGGATAAATAAAAACAACTTGATCGAGGTTAGGAGCATTGTTCGGAAAAGGCCGGTTGTGATTGGTATAGGAAGTCAAAAATTGGTTGATTTCGAAAAAACCCACATTATTTTGGGCGATGGCCACATATAGAGGTTGTACCCCATTTCGGAAATCTACTCCAACTAAGGGTTTAATATTATATTTTGGTGCCAGTCGAATGAAGTTTAGGCATGCTGAAGTGTTATTGATGTCAGTCAATACGACGGTAGGAGCATTACAGCTTTGGGCTATTTTCAAAATGGTTTCCTCAGAATGAATGCCGTACCTAAGACTAAAATATGAATGACAATTTACAAACATTTATGCGGTTCTATGAGCTAATACAATCGGCGGCTCACCATTAAAAGGATTGATTACCCCTCCAATCGTCTTGGCTCCAAATGTAGAAGCTCTCATAACGCTGCGACTCCCAAATCGATTTCGAATATGATCCATGGCCTGGTAAAGTCCAACGGTTTTTCTGGTATCCTCAAAGAGATCGATCTGGGTTCCACCCGGCACCAGATCACTGAAGCGCACACCTACCAAGCGTATTAATAACCGGCGATTGTACAACTGATTAAACAATTCTTCTACCCGCTGAATTAAAATATGATCGGCAGCGGTGTAGGGTATTTTTGATTGTTTGGTGAAAGTGTTAAAGTCTGAGTATCGTATTTTTACAGTAATGCAAGAGGTCAATTTTCCTCCATTTCTCAATTGAAATGCCAGGTTTTCAGCCATGGCTTTAATTGAGGTTTTGAGTTTAGTAAGATCAGTGGTATCGCGACCGTAAGTACGTTCACTGGAGATGGATTTTCGTTCATGAAATTCAATGAGGTGATTATTGTCAATCCCATTGGCTTTCATCCAGATCATACGACCATTTTTACCAAAAACAGATACCATCATATCTATCGGCATTGCCTGTATTTTACGAATACGTTTGATTCCAAGGTTACACAACTTTTGAAAGGTCTTATCTCCAACCATGGGGATCTTCTTTACTGATAAAGGAGCCAGAAATGGTTTTTCATAACCCTCATCAATCTTGAGTTGATTGTTGGGCTTGGCTTCTCCGGTGGCTACTTTAGATACTGTCTTATTGATAGATAGGCCAAAAGAGATGGGGAGTCCTGTTTCACAAATAATTTTCTGCCGCAATTCAGTGGCAAATTTATAACATCCGAAAAATTTATCCATACCAGATAAATCTGCGTAAAATTCATCAATACTAGCTTTTTCTAAAATAGGAACTTGTTCCTTGACGATTTCTGTGACCTGTTTAGAATATTTAGTATAAGTTCCAGCATTTCCTTTTATAATGATAGCCTCCGGACATAGTTGACGGGCCATCTTCATAGACATGCCGGAATGGACCCCAAACTTTCGAGCTTCATAACTGGCCGAAGACACCACACCTCTATCCCCAGTTCCTCCAACCATGATAGGGCGATCTTTTAAACGACTATCGATCAGCCTTTCACAAGAAACGAAGAATGTATCCAGGTCCAAATGTAAGATGGATCGATTTGAAAACATAATATTGGAATAATTACACAAATTTGGATTATATCCAAATATAGGTATTATTCCAATATTTTGGAATTTGTCCAATAAATTTTTTATTTTTAACATATGGAACTTCCAATTGAAGCAAAACGATTTAAATTCGTTCGAGAAGAATTAGGTTTTACTCAAGCTGCATTTGGTGCTAAACTAAACCTTACTGGTTCAGTTGCAGATTTGGAAAGAGGGCGCACGAAAATTGCCGGATATGTAGTCACCAACCTCCTTGAAATTTTTCAGATCAATCCATTATGGCTTTTTGGCAAGAGTAAACAAAAATATTTAAAAGGTTCAGATCGTGAAGTTACCCCTATGGTTGTTTCAGTGGATAATACTGGTGTTGAGAATATTATGATGATCAATCAGAAGGCATCAGCAGGATATGCCCACAATATTCATGATCCTGAATACATTGATACACTTCCTGTATTTACCTTTCCCCTTCCTGAATATCGGAATGCTACTTTTCGATGCTTTCAGATTCAGGGTGATAGCATGGAGCCTGCCGTACATTCCGGAGATTGGATCATTGCTCAAGCTCTGGAAAACCTGAATGAGGTTAAAAATGGTGAAGTATACATAATAGTTGACGACTCCAGTATTCGCTTCAAAAAGGTTCGTAACGATATCCAGACTGGTATGCTGACTTTGGTTTCTATTAATCCTGATTACCCGGTGGAGGGCTTACCCTTTGATCAGATAAGAGAACTATGGCGCTTTCATAGTAAATTAAGCTTTGAACTAGTAACTGACCCGATCCATCATAAGTTGGATCGTATCCAACAGGATTTGGAAGTGGTAAAACAGCAGTTAATTACCCATAAACCAAGTTTGCAGGATGCTGTATAAAAGATATTATTAGCCCACAACTTTGATCCAGGGTGGATTAACGTATGACCAATCACCACCTGAGTGTTAAAACGAACTCCATATTAGTCCGGATCTATTGCCATTAAGCAGAGTTACTGTTCTGGGTTCAATTTCTGACCGATAGATTCTTTAATGGATTTATCATAGAGTACCATTGGTTAATGTGGTTATAGTTTAGTGGTTCTTATATTCCATTAAATTCGTTGTAGAATTTTTTATATAAATAACCATTCTTAATTAATAAACCACAATTCCTGTTTTTTTAATTAACGTGAATATCTGTTTAAGTAGCGGATAAATGGAGTTTTATTTTAATAGGTCGAACCTTGAGTTAATTAATTATTGTATCCAGTCGACTTTATGCCAGTCCATCATTTCAGTGTAGATGTTTTCAAAGGATATACTTTCTTCCATTACCTGTTCGAAATTCAATCCCTTCACATTAATTAGATATTCTATCATCAATCCCCATATATAGTGAGGGCGGTGTACTTCTGCCGTTGGATTCCAAAGAGAGTCGTCAAGATATATACTAATTCGCTCTGATATCGTGTAACCACTATCCCGGGGAGCTACATATTGGTTAACACCATACTCACAATACCCCTCAATCTTCCACTCCGGTAATGCCCTTGCTGCAATACTTCCATGGGCTTCAATTAAGTATCCATGCATGAGCTCATGGGTGGCCACATGTACCACACTTCCTTCCCGTGTTAAATACCGCGGTTGCCCTCCTGTTCTTATTTTTAATTCGTTAATGAAATCCTCATTTACATATGCACTACCGAAAATATAAAACCCCATTATTCGGTTAGCTCGCGAAGTCAGTCTTGCGAAGAAAGTGAATTTTTTCTGGGTCGAACAAAGACAGAGGTTGTACTTTTTAACAGAATCATAGATCGGGACTTCCTCTAGTCTAAGTAATATTTCGGACATGATAGAATCCGTCACTTGTCCAATGGGCTTTTCACTATAAACTGTGATGGAGCCATACTGCTTTTTTTCTTCAAAAAACGGACCAGGTGTAGAGAGCACCAGAGTCACTGACAAGAGGAATCCGATGAAAACCAGGAAAATAATTCCCAGCCACTTGAATAATTTTTTGACTTTTGGAGTCATTCTATTATTTTAAAAAGCAAAATTTTAAATTTATTTACCTGTTTGTTTTTACTAATTCTGACTTATGTTTCTAACCACATAATTATCCAGGTGGGAAAATTTCTTTCAATCTTTTTTGCATTTCTTTTGCGATTAAAGCGCTATCTCCACCTTTTTTATTAAGATTTGAAATGATATTTCGATAACTTTTTTCATCTCTGTTTTGACTCAATTTAAAAACATTATCTATATTATTCGCTTTTACTTCAAAACCGACAATTGCGGGCATCATCTTGTTTACAAAATCATCGGGAAGATTGTCATAGAAAGTTGGTGATTGACGATCTCCTCCTTCAAATGTCAGTGTCAATTTTCTCAAAAACCGAATCAGATTTTCATCAGTCATAAAACTCATGGTGCCACTGATGTGGACACTCATATAATTCCAGGTTGAGCCAATACTTGGATTTGTGTACCACGAAGCACTTACATAGGAATTGGGACCGGTAAATACGATCAGAGCCTTTGGGTTTTCCGCAAAAGCTCTGTGATGATCCGTGTTTCTCATAAAATGTCCCTGAAGGAATAATTCATCGTTTCTTTCTTCAGGTAAGATTGGTACTTGTGTAGCAACCTGGTTGCCACCTAAGGTACTACCGGTCAAGAAGGCCAATGGATGATTGGTGAGAAAATCCATTATTCTTTTCTGGTCTTTTTCTTTAAAATAAGGGAAACTATGCATAGTTATTGATCATGCTATTTAATTGACGTAAATAATTCGTAGGAATCGTTGACTCCTTTGTACCCTGAAAATAATTATTCAAGGTGTGCTGAAGTATTTTAATAATTAGGCCAAATGGGTTATACTGGCTTGGCTTTTCTGTGTTAATCCAGTCTGCTTGCCATCTATAGGTTTGGTTATTGAATCACTTCGGAACAAATTTAATGGATAAAAACGCATGTATACAACCTTCCTTTAAGAAATCAACCAAATGACTAAATACTCGGGATTGATGGTCTTAAAACCAATTTTTCTCTAATATCTTAACTGGATTTAAGATTATACCGCTCAAAACAAAATTCTCATTCGTTTTCCTTAATTAAAAATTGCAATAAAATGACCCTCCACCTCGGACATCTATTTTCCAATTTTGTTCGGATTGTTTTATCTTTATAAGTAAATATGGGTGAGTTTGCTCAGGAAACAGGTGGTTTTTGATTTTGTAAGTTTTCAGAGTGTGACTCTTTATTCATTCATTTTAAGTGAAGTCTTCCTTAAGATGAGTAAAATACTCAAATGATTCTCGATACCTTGAAAATTCGATTATGAAAGATACCTCTTTTGCCGAAGTAGAAAATCAACAAGCTAAAACAGCAGAAAATGGAAATCCACTTCGTGCTCCACATTCTGAAGGTAACTATTACCAAACAGATACCAGCAAGATTGGACCTGGGATGAATTCTCGTATCCAACGGTTACGTAAACTTAGCTTTGAAACCCAACCTTCATTATCCATTGAAAGAGCATTAATCGAAACAGAATTTTACCGGGAGAACTATGGTAAATACTCAATTCCTGAATTACGAGCTCTCACATATTTGGAGATTTGTAAAAAGCACACGATTTATTTAGGTGACGACGAATTAATAGTTGGAGAACGCGGTCCAAAACCCAAAGCAGTCCCAACATTTCCGGAATTAACTTGCCATAGTATTGAAGATCTTCATGTTTTGAACAACCGAAAGCGACAAAAATATACTATCAGTCAGGAAGATATTGATCGATACGCTAAAGACGTGATTCCTTATTGGAAAGGAAAAACTCAAAGAGAACGGATATTTAATCATGTACCACAAACTTGGAAAGCGGCTTATGAAGCCGGTTTGTTCACTGAGTTTATGGAGCAGCGAGCCCCAGGACATACTGCCTTGGATGGTAAAATTTATCAAAAGGGGATGTTGGATTTGAAAGCAGAAATCAATGCACATCTGGAAAGTCTTGATTTTCTCCATGATCCTGAAGCTACAGCAAAATCTCACCAATTAAAGGCTATGGCTATCGCTTGTGATGCGGTCATCGTATTTGCCAATCGACATGCAGATCTAGCCGAAAATATGGCGGAAAACGAATCAAACATTAAGCGCCGGCAAGAGTTGCAGCAAGTCGCAGAGGTTTGCCGCTGGGTACCGGCTCATGCACCGAGGAATTTCTGGGAAGCAATACAAATGTATTGGTTTGTACATCTGGGTACGATTACAGAACTCAATGGATGGGATGCCATGAATCCGGGTCATTTTGACCAGCACTTGACGCCCTTCTACGAAAGAGAACTTTCAGCCGGTTCTTTAACCCATGAAAAGGCCAAAGAGTTGATCAGTTGTTTCTGGATTAAGGTGAACAATCATCCGGCTCCACCAAAAGTGGGAATCACGGCACGAGAAAGCGGTACTTATAATGATTTTACTAATATCAATATTGGTGGGATCAAAAAAGATGGATCCAATGGAGTGAGTGAGGTATCTTATCTCATGTTAGAGGTAATCGAAGAACTACACATTTTACAACCAGGTAACTCAGTTCACATCAGTTCCAAAACACCAGACCGTTTTCTTCATGCAGCTTGCAAGGTCATTAGACAAGGTCACGGCTATCCTTCGGTCTTTAATCCGGATGTGTATGTTATGGAATTGATGCGCCAGGGGAAAACTCTGGAAGATGCCCGGGAAGGAGGATGTAGTGGTTGTATCGAAGTAGGCGCATTCGGTAAGGAAGCCTTTTTATTGACTGGGTATTTGAATGTTCCTAAGATCCTGGAGGTGACTCTAAACAATGGTGTCGATCCGGTTACCGGTAAAGTAGCAGGCATTTCTACAGGAGACCCTCGAGAGTTTACCTCTTTTGAGGAGCTTTACCAGGCATTTAAAAAGCAACTTCATTTTATCATTGATCAAAAGATTAGAGTCAGCAATTACATTGATCAAATGTTTGCTAAATATGCTCCAGCTCCGTTTCTGTCAGTAGTAATCGACGATTGTATTTCCAAAGGCAGGGATTATTATGACGGTGGACCCCGATATAATACCAGTTACATACAATGTTGTGGACTCGGTACGGTGACCGATAGTTTTACTGCTTTAAAAAAGCATGTTTTTGAGGATAAAAGGTATACCATGGATACCGTTTTAAGAGCAGTCGCTAATGATTTTGAGGGCAAGGAAAATGAAATATTGAGGCAAACAATTATCAATAGAACGCCTTTTTATGGGAATGATGACGACTATGCAGATGACATCGCGATAAGAATTTATGATGATCTTCTCGGAGAAATTGATGGCAAACCCAATGTCAAAAAGGGTGGGGTGTACCATTTGAATATGCTATCTACTACTTGTCATGTGTATTTCGGAAAGGTAATGGGAGCCACTCCAAATGGTCGATTTGCCGGTAAATCTATTTCTGATGGGACTTCACCTTCACATGGTGCCGATACCAACGGCCCTTCAGCTGTAGTAAGGTCTCTGACCAAGCTCGATCAGACTAAATCAGGAGGTACTTTACTGAACTTAAGGTTTTTGCCCTCCTTGTTGAAGAAGAAAGAGGATATCATCAAATTAGGTAAACTCATTCGAAGTTATTTTACTTTGGGCGGGCACCATGTTCAATTCAACATCGTGGATACAGCCACTTTAAAAGCCGCACAAAAAAATCCGGAAGCCTATAAGGATCTCCTGGTTAGAATGGCCGGATATAGTGATTACTTCAATGATATGAATGAAGATTTACAACAAGAGGTTATAGACCGGACTGAAAACGAAGCATTTTAGCTAGATGAGAACCGGATTGATCTTCGATATCAAGAGATATGCGATCAATGATGGTCCGGGAATTCGGATTACGCTCTTTATGAAAGGGTGTCCTTTATCGTGCAAATGGTGCCATAATCCTGAAGGAATGTCCAGCAAGGTTCAGAAGATGTACCATGCTTCCAAATGCATTGGTGCAAAAGAATGCATAAACATATGTCCTAAAGATGCGCTGACATTGACTCCCGAAGGTATTAGAACAAATCAGGTCAGATGCGACTTGTGCGGTAAATGTGCTGAAGTATGTCCCACCAAGGCTATTGAGATGTCAGGAACTTTATATTCGGTTCCCGAAATCGTTGAGATTATCAAAAAAGAGACCTTGCTAATGGATCAATCGGCTGGAGGGGTGACCTTTTCAGGAGGAGAACCTTTGATGCATGCAAAATTTCTATTCGAGCTCTTGGATGCTTGCGGACAATTAGACATCCACCGGACCGTGGATACCACCGGATTTGCCAACCAGAATATCATCAAGGAAGCTGCTAAAAGGACCGACCATTTTTTGTACGATCTTAAAATTATGGATCCTATAAGACACAAAGAGTGGACCGGGGTAGACAATGACATAATCCTTAAAAATCTGATCTTACTGGCCGAAATGAATGCAAGCATCACGATCCGCATTCCGGTTGTGGTGGGTGTCAACTCGGACATTCAGAATATTGAAGCTACAGCTCGATTTGTGTCTAACCTTCCGGGAACACCACTTACAGTGCAATTGTTACCCTATCATGACATCGCTGCGAACAAACATCACAAGCTGGGAAATCAATACGATTCAAGCGAAATGAGCACTCCTTCCTCTGAGGATATAATCCGAATTATTGAACAGTTTGCCACATTTGGTGTAAATGCCATAGCCGGATAAACGCAACCGGGTCGAATTTATCCTTTCGAAACAACTGTATTTAAACCAACCTAATCATCACTGGTCATGATGAACATAGGTTGCATTTCAAAACTATGATAATAGGGATGTAATCGTTCGGGATCGTAATACTTTTTAACATTTACAATCTTTTTTGAACTGGTGACTACTCCTAGTGGTACATTGTCGTACCTTCCATTTTTTAATACCACGAGACGACCGTCCATTTTATTCAGGATCAAATCCAGGGCCAAATTGCCGTAAGCCATTGGAATTATGGAATCAATAGCATCAGGATCTCCGCAACGTACCATATATCCTAATTTTTGGTTGATTACATTGACCGGATGTCCATGATTGTATTTAGGAGAAAGCTCTTTTATTTTTGCAGAAACCATATCTCCGATACCACCTAGTTTGGCGTGTCCGAACATATCTTTTTCAGCTCCTTCAAAGATCATATCGCTACCTTCAAACATGGCCCCTTCGGATATCAGTAATATGGCATATTTACTAGGATTTTCATTTCGATCCGACACGATAAGCTTGGTTACATGGTCTATGTCAAATGGATGTTCCGGGATGATGCATCGATTGGCAGCGCCGGCCATAGTTGGGAGCATAGCGGTGAAACCCGCATATCTACCGAAGACTTCAAGCATCATGATTCGTTCGTGAGAACCGGCTGCAGTCCTTAAATTATTTGCCAGACTCATGGTTCGAGTTACACAGGTACTAAATCCAATACAGTAATCCGTCCCCGGTACATCATTGTCCATTGTTTTTGGAATTGCAATCACCTTTAATCCTTTTTTGTAAAGGTGTACTCCATAACTTAAGGTGTCATCACCTCCAATCGGAATTAAATAATCAATACCCAACCATTCCAAATTTTTGATTACTTCATCCGTGACATCATTAACGTCCTCTTTATACGTATCTTGGAGATGTTTGGGGATTTTATTTTTTGGTACATGAGATGGTCGGGTACGTGACGTATGTAAAAAAGTACCTCCGGTACGACCTGCACGATTCACAATTTCTTTAGTTAATATAATGTAGTTGGAGCTGTTATCCACTTTTTTATCTCTGATCACCTCCATTATTCCAGCCCATCCCCGACGTAATCCAATGACTTCGTAACCTTCCCGGATCGCCCTAAACGTAATTGCACGGATCGCCGGGTTAAGCCCTGGTACATCACCTCCTCCGGTTAAGATTCCTATTCTTCCTTTGATTTTTTTAGTATTTGCCATGTAATAAGTGATTTATTAATTTTCGATAATTATCTTCAAACATTCTTATTTAGAGAATTCCGGTTAAGGGCCATTAAATTTTGCACAAAATCATAAAATTCCTAGAATTAATTGCTATTATCGCAAAAAATAATAGCATTTAGGGTCATTGTCTTTAATGATATTTATCATTTTGGGTAAAGGAGTAAATAACTATCATTGCTGCCGATTATTTTTTCGATTATGTTCCTCCATACTTAAATTTTAAAACAAAAATTATGTCAAATCTTGTATCACAAATTATTTCTCAATTAGGAGCTGAAGGTGAACAATTATTAAGTCATGAATGCAAAACTGTTTCTAAAGAACAGCTTCATCTGCCCGGACCTGACTTTGTGGACGATGTCCTTGCCGTT
Organism: Saprospiraceae bacterium; assembly: GCA_965223405.1. Lineage (GTDB taxonomy): Bacteria > Bacteroidota > Bacteroidia > Chitinophagales > Saprospiraceae > CBDCWO01. The sequence continues at coordinate 6,150,913 of CBDCWO010000006.1, read as the reverse complement.
TCGGATCGATCACCTATGGTTATGAGGAACATGCAAACCTTGTTTAACACAGGCAGACTTAGTGGTACAGGTTATTTATCCATATTGCCGGTTGACCAGGGAATTGAACATACCGCTGGAGCTTCATTTGCTCCAAATCCGATTTATTTTGATCCAGGCAAAATTGTAGAACTTGCAATCGAAGGAGGGTGTAATGCCGTGGCTTCTACCCTTGGAGTATTAGGTTCTGTGGCCAGAAAATATGCACACAAAATACCATTCCTCCTAAAAATTAATCACAATGAATTAATGACCTATCCTAATAAATTCGATCAAATAAAGTTTGCGAGTATTGATCAGGCATTTAATATGGGAGCAATAGCTGTTGGAGCCACAATATATTACGGAAGTGCTGAGAGCAACCGCCAGATTGTAGAAATTGCCGAGGCATTTGAATATGCGCATGAGCTGGGTATGGTAACCGTTTTATGGGCTTACCTAAGAAATCCTGGTTTTAAAACAGATACGGATTATCATGCTGCTTCCGACTTAACCAGCCAGGCTAATCATTTGGCAGCAACCATTCAAGCTGATATCGTTAAGCAAAAACAGCCAACGAATAACGGAGGTTTCACAGCCATCAATTTTGGTAAAACCCATGACAAAGTATACAGTGAACTGACCAGTGACAATCCTATTGATTTGACGCGCTACCAGGTAGTAAACTGTTATATGGGAAGAGCCGGGTTAATCAATTCGGGAGGTGCTTCCGGTGCAAATGACCTTGCCCAGGCAGTTAAAACAGCGATTATCAATAAACGCGCTGGAGGTATGGGCCTGATATCCGGAAGGAAAGCATTCCAAAAACCCATGAAGGACGGAGTCTCTTTACTTAATGCCATTCAGGATATTTATAGTAGTCCTGAAGTAACCATTGCTTAATTCGGTAAAGTACTTTAATGGTTTTCGAATATTGAGAGTGAGACTTTACGCTCTAGGGTAAACATATAGGCAAGATCAAGGTTCCACTCAATATCTATTGAATAGCGACTATTGATAGATAAAAAATCAAAATTTTATTTAGGTAAACATTTTACAGTGCAAGTATCTCAGCCATTTTTATCATTTCTTCATCAGGGGCCTTGCTTTGAGAAATGGCTTTTTTAAAGGGTGTATACGTGACTTTGTTTTTAACTATGCCAATCATGCTGCCCTTCTTACCGGCCATTATTCCCTCCACAGCATAATAACCTAATTTGGAAGCCAATAGACGATCAAGTGAAGTAGGACTTCCACCTCTTTGCATATGCCCTATAATTGTGACCTTGAGTTCGTGATCTTTGACTTGCCCTCTCAGCTTTTCACGAATCTCAGGGGCTCTTCCATTTTTATTGCCTTCAGCTACAATAACCAAATTGAATAGTTTTTTACGCTTGACTCCTTTGTTCAGGTCATAGACCAGATGATTAAGGTTAGTGTGGGTTTCAGGAATCAAGATACTACCGGCTCCACTGCTAATGCCCGTGTCCAGTGCGATAAAACCACTTTGTCGGCCCATCACTTCGATAAAAAAAAGTCTGGAATGAGCGTCGGCCGTATCTCTGATTTTATCGACCGCATAAACAGCGGTATTTACAGCAGTATCAAAGCCAATGGTAAAATCCGTACCAAAAAGATCGTTATCAATAGTACCCGGAATCCCGATGATAGGTAGCCTGTATTCCTTGCCAAAAATATCAGCACCGGTGAAGGTACCATCTCCTCCGATAGCGATCAGGGCATCAATGTCATAGGCTGCGAGGTTGTCATACGCAATTTTGCGACCTTCTTTCGTTCTAAACATTTCACTTCTGGCGGTTTTGAGAATGGTGCCCCCGCGCTGAATGATATTTCCTACATCTTTGGACTCTAGCCTTTCGATTTCTCCTTCAATCATACCGGTGTAACCACGATATATACCATAGGTGTGCAAACCATGATAGGAGGCTGTTCTAACAACGGCACGAACTGCTGCATTCATGCCTGGCGCATCTCCTCCCGAAGTAAAAATTCCAATTCTTTTTATCTCTTTTGCCATAGTGATTTATTTGATAAATTAACAATTACCTTTTCCAGATGGTCAATTGGTTTTTGAATAAAAGATTCAGAGCTCAAATGATATTCTGCGAGCGCCAATTTTAGCTCTTTCATGAAATAATAAGCAATAGAGCCCACAAAATGAAGCGGCAAAGATCTAAATTGATCAAATTTAAGCAAATGATTTCGAATAAATTCTTTGAATGAATTTATGACTAAATACTTAATGTAAGGGTGGCTTTTGTGTTGGTACAGAAAGTGTGAAAACTGAGCCAGGTAGTGATTAGGCTTTGCCTGATGATATACGGCCTCCAAAATCTTTTGTTTGTCCAAGCCGGTAGATTCATAAAACAGTCCGCATAATTCGACTGGAGCGGATTGATAAATATATTTTCTAATCCACTCCTTACCCAGATATACACCACCGCCCTCATCACCCATTGCCCATCCTAAAGAATCAATCCCTTTTACAATTTTATTACCGTCAAAATAACAGCAATTACTCCCAGTACCCAAGATGGAAACAATACCGGGCACTCCATAAGATGTAGCATAACACGCTGCCATTAAATCACTGCTAACTTCAATTCGGGCTGACGTAAAGTAACTTCCTAGCAAATTTTGTGTCATCTTCACTTTTTCTATGGAATTGACACCAGCAGCAAAGAAGTGCAACTCCTTCACCAGAGACGAATTCAATTTTTCATTAATCGCATTCCCTATTTCTTCCTTAAAATGCTCTACACTTGTCGTAAAGGGATTGAATCCTGGAGTTGACAACTTTATCCTGTTTCCTTTTGAGTTGATAAAGATCCAGTCGGCCTTGGTAGAGCCAGATTCTGCAATTGCCAGATATTTATTCATTTTAAATCGCATTAATTTTGATGGTAAATAATGCTTGCTCTCGCTTTTTACCCGGTATGTTCCATTTCCCGCGATACTGGATAAAGACCGGATAGTACCGATCACCGGATCGGTCAACCTTAATGTCCAGAGAAACATCACATTGAGCTGCCAGGTGATGGAATACCAAATCGTATTTCCGGCGCAGGACCTGGAAGTTATTGCTGTCAAACCATGTTTCTAAATTCTTGATAATCATTTTCTTTGATTTTCCCAATTTTTCGGTTGGTTTCAGAAAAACTCTAAAATGATAGGGATCATCTGGGATTGTGGTGTCGACAGATAAATGGTATTGATAATACTTAATGTTTTTTTCGCTAAAAATTGCCAATCTTTTGCCGACTATCGGAATATCGGCAGGTATTCCCGGATTAAAAATCAATTTTTTAAGTGCTTCTATTCTCGAATGAGCAGAATTTTCGCTTTTCTCATTTTGCAATGTAGTGCAAACCCTACCATGAGTCCAAAAAAGTCGGTCGATAAGTTCCAAGGTATAATAGAGATGAGATCCGTTATTTTTACGCCATCGAGAACTGTTATCCATCGATATGATTTCCATCTCCCGGCAATTATCTTGGTTGATTTGCTGCATGGTCGATTGGTGGATGAGCAACTTACCTTTTTTACCGCGCTTGATTTCGGCCTCGGTATGGAAATAGTGAGACATGCTACGGAGGTTCTTGAATGCGGCATAAAGACTTTCATCGTGCATAACAAAATCGATAAACTCATCTGGCATAATCTTGCCTGCGGATACCACTATAGAATCTAAAAATAGAATTCCTGAAATCGGATCTTCAAATGAGTCATTTTGTTGGCTATGAACCCGGTTGGAAATCAGGATTAAGCAAAGAAAATATATAACTTTACAAGACACTTTTGGATTAAAAATTTACTCAATATTATAAAATGAACCGGACAATACTTAATACCATTGTGTCAAATGGTATGATCCTAAGAGATAAATGTAAATAGTATATGAAAATCGAATCAATTCACCTATTGTTTAATGATCATAGAGTCGGTTGTCACCAACTTTATTGGGATAAACACTGAACACATCAATTCAATTATATTTAAATCAATAAATCCATGAAAAATATAACGGTTATAGGCTCAGGAACCATGGGCAATGGAATTGCACAGGTATTTGCGCTGACAAAGCATCAGGTGCATCTGGTGGATGTCAATACAGACATTCTTTCCAAAGCACTTGAAACCATTACTAAAAGCTTGCATAGAATGGAGCAAAAGGAAAAAATAAGTCTTGAAGAAGTCCAGCAGACTCTGGACTGCATTACTACAACCAATGTAATAGAGGATGCTGTAGTTGGAGCAGACTTAGTAGTCGAAGCGGTTCCGGAGAGAGAAGGTCTAAAGCAAACCGTCTTCCGACAATTGGATCAAATTGCGTCTGAAGACTGTATTTTTGCTACCAACACCTCTTCGATATCCATTACCAAGATTGCAAATTATACTACCAGACCGGACCGGGTGATTGGAATGCATTTTATGAATCCGGTTCCTATTATGAAATTAGTAGAAGTCATTAAGGGATATCAAACGAGCGAGGATACAGCAAATCGTATTGTCAAAAAATCTAAGGAATTAGGGAAGATACCCGTCGCGGTGAATGATTATCCCGGTTTTATATCCAATCGAATACTGATGCCTATGATTAATGAAGCCATATGTGCTTTGCATGAAGGTGTTGCTGGTGTCGAAGAAATTGATTCTATCATGATGCTCGGTATGGCTCATCCGATGGGTCCCTTGCACTTAGCGGATTTCATCGGATTGGATACTTGCCTATCCATTCTGAGAGTGCTACACGATGGATTTGGAAATCCTAAATATGCTCCCAATGCATTGCTGGTGAATATGGTGGCATCCGGAAATTTAGGTATTAAAACCGGAGAAGGATTTTATCGATATGGTCCAGGAAAAAAGGAAAAGACCGTATCTGCATTCCTAAAGTAAATGTCATTAAATTACTTCAATGAATTGTAAAAAGCTTTTTCAGTCCAATTCGCCCATTGATTAATATGCTTTTGGAAGGTGGACAATGAGGTAAATACTTTCTTGCTAAAAGCATCTTTTGCGGTCAAATCCTCCAGGATTTGTGAAGTTGCTTTCTTTAGCTCTGCTAGAATGCTGGAATCTAACATACGAACCTCAACTTTTGATTCTTCTCTGATTTTTTCTAGATAGATTGCATTCTGAGCTTCAAACTCTGAAAGCGACCAAAGATTAAATCTTAAGGCGGCCACTTCAATAATTCGTTGTAGATGTGTGGGAAGTGCGTCAAACTTAGCTTTGTTCACAATTAATTCCAACGTTGGTCCCGGCTCATGCCAGCCAGGGCCATAATAATATTTGGCGATTTGATGAAATCCCATTTTGTAGTCGTGATAGGGACCGATCCATTCAGTGGCATCGATAACTCCTCTTTCCAGGTTGGTGTAAATTTCACTTCCAGGAGTCGATAAGGCAGTACCGCCTACTTGCTCCAATACTTTACCACCAAATCCCGGTATCCTCATCTTTAAACCTTTGAGATCAGAGGTTGAGTTGATCTCTTTGTTAAACCAACCGGCCATTTGTACACCGGTGTTACCGGCTGGAAAAGGAACCAGGTTGAAATCAGCATAAAGTTCTTTCCATAATTTCATTCCGCCACCACTTAGTAACCAGGAGTTCATTTGCTGTGCATTTAAGCCAAACGGTACGGTACAGAAAAATTGAGCAGCCGCAGCTTTACCAGCCCAATAATAAGCGGCACCATGACCCATATGCGCGGTGCCCGAGCTTACCGCATCAAATGATTCAAAGGCTGGAATCAGTTCACCTCCTCCATAGACTTGAATCTCCATTTGCCCCTCTGACATTTCTTTTACTTCTTCAGCTAGTTTATTACAGCCTTCTCCTAAAACAGGAAAATTAGGAGGCCAGGTGGTAACCATCGTCCAGCGATACTTTTTCCGGTTCAGGATATTTGGTGAATTCCCTCCGGAATCACTTTGGCAGGCGCTGATCATTGCGCCCAATCCAGCTCCTCCGATTACACTTTTCTTTAAAAACTCCTTTCGATTTATTTTTTTCTTTTTCATATGATTGCCATCTAGGGTTATCGTTGGTTAAATATAGGGTTATAATGCTACTTTCCCACACTTTCCATTTCGACCGATGAGCCATAGGAAATTTTGCGAGAAGCTACAGGCATAATAACCCCCTTCTGAGGAAATGTTGATCCAATATCCCATATCCAGACTGTAATCCAAGCCGGTTCTTCCACAGGTAAAAAAAACTTCCTTCTCCGCATGGAAGGCGACACAGGAACGAAAACCTGCCGGACCATCCTCGGCAGGCACTAAATTCCAGGTCTTTCCTCTATTAATCGTAAATGCACACACACTATCACGCCGGGTAGAGTCCCTGAAGTTGCCTCCTACTGCCACACCGGATTCACTATCCGGAAAGACTATAGAATATATACCCCCTAAAGGTCCGGCTTGCAATGGTACATCTGAATGGGACCAGGAGGCACTATCCAGATGTTTGAATATTAAGCGGGGATTTGAACCGGCACCGGTTCCGGCAAAAACCCAATCATCACGTAGAACCAGGTTTGTTCCAGAGGCTGCGAACGCTCCTTCCTGACCTGCAGCCAGCGGAAGATTTTCAGGTTCTATCCGTGTCCATTCATTACCTTTGGATTCACTTTTTAGAATGTATAAGTGGCCATCAATAGCATCGCCTAATACGTATCCCTTGTCCCCTGCAAAATCAATCGCATCGATGAATACACCAGGTTGATAATCTTCATATACCTTTCTCCAACTTGTTCCTCCATTATTGGTTCTAAATATCCAGGCAGTATCACCCACAGCCAATACAATTGCCTCATTCTGGTTCCATGCATATAGGTCTCTTAAATCGCGTCCTTGTGCGGCTGGAATTTGAAATTCTTGCCAGGTATCACCACCGTCCATGGTTTTAATAATGGTTGATTCTGTACCCGATGCCCATATCAGGTTATCATCCACGACATGCAATCCGCGATAGTGATGGTTAGGGATAGAAATTGGCTCGATCAGAAAATTTGTAAATACAGGTGGTTCTTTGAGATGTTCAACTTTTTTGGAGATACACATTAATTGGATTCCAAAAAGAATAAATAGTAAATAACACTTGGTATTATCCATTACCTCTTTATATTTGGGAACTTTAATATAAAACATTCTTATATATATGCATGAGGAATCTATAAAAGTCAACCAAAAGATTGATTTTCCCGAACCCGCCGGATTAAATGATGTATCCGAATTTCATCAAACTTTCGAAATGCCGGTTTTGGAGACACCAACCATCCCGGATAAGAAGCGCTGTGCTTTAAGGATCAATCTCTTGGAAGAAGAATTAAATGAACTTAAAAAAGCAATCGAAGATAATGATTTGATAGAAGTAGCAGATGCATTGTGCGACTTGCAATATGTGCTATCAGGAGCTATATTGGAATTCGGTCTGGGCCCGTATTTTAAAGAACTGTTTGATGAAGTCCAGCGCTCAAATATGAGTAAGGTTTGTCATTCCTCCGAAGAAGCTAAAGATACACAAGCCTATTATCAAAAAAGAGATGGAACACAAAGCTTGGTGGAGTCTCGGGATGGTCAGTATTTAGTGTATCGGATCCCTGATCGAAAAGTATTGAAGTCTGTCAATTATTCACCGGCTGATTTACAAAAAATTATCGAGAAATATACCGCCGAAAAGTAAACAATGCTTCCCTCAGGAGGTCAATTTCCATTGGTACAGGGTGTTTCTGGAAAACAGCTTAATAACTCTTTTTCAGTAAGATATTAGTAATAATATAATGATAATGGGTTATTAAAGCATGGTTTTCGATTCCAAGACTGTTGTAAGCTATGATTCGATAGTATCAAGAATGGGTCCAAATATTTTAAAATCTGTGCTTGATCCCATGATTAAATAATTTTCGAGCGTCGCAAATATTTATTCAATAATTTTGCAAAGCCTACATATAGATAAAAATATTACTATATTTGACGAAATAACGGTCTGAATATAGACGACAATATCGACAATGAAAGAATTGCCTGTCATCAAAGGTCGAGGAGCTCAATCTCATATTCCCAATCGGTTTGACAAAACGGTATCGATACGTACACTTGAAATTGGTAATGGTATTAAGACAAAATATCTGCCAACCCATCCCAAATCGATTCTCAACCAAGTGGATAGTCCGGACCTTCCTTTTGAGTGGTCATTGAATCCGTATCAGGGTTGCGAACATGGGTGTGTATATTGTTATGCAAGACCCACTCACAACTATTGGGGATATAATGCAGGATTAGACTTTGAATCGGTGATTCTGGTAAAAGAAAATGCTGCGGAATTACTCAATCAGAAATTCAAGAGTAAAAACTGGCAGGCGTCACCCATCATGTTATCAGGCAATACCGATTGTTATCAGCCGATCGAGAGTAAACTTAAGATCACCCGTAAAATACTTCAAGTGTGCTTATTCTGGCGTCATCCGGTATGTATTATCACAAAGAATAGCATGATAGAGCGCGATTTGGATATTTTAAAACAACTCGCAGTGTTGAACTTAGTACGGGTGGCATTTTCAATTACCGGGTTGGATGAGAAAATGAGAAGGATCTTGGAACCCCGTACTTCGACCTATGGATCCCGGTTAAAATCGGTCAAGAAATTAACAGATGAAAATATTCCGGTTACGGTTATGATGGCGCCAATTATTCCTTCAATCAATGACCACGAGATTATTAGTTTGGGAGAAAGAGTGGCAGATGCCGGTGCTTTGGCCATTAATGGATTTGTGATACGCCTTAATCAAGAAGTAGAACATGTATTTAAAGAGTGGCTGCAAAAACATTTCGCGGACCGCTACCACAAAATAATTGGGAAGATCAAAGATTTGCATGGCGGTAAAGTAGGAGACAATCGGTTTAAGATCCGGATGAAAGGTGAAGGTAATTACGCATCGATCATACACAGCCAATTAAAAATGGTCAACTCAAAATATTTTGGAGAACAGTCCATACCGCAATTAAATCTTGAGCATTATGCACGTAGAAAGAATCCACAATTAGACTTGTTTGCTCAAAAGGACCTTTAAAGAATACACATTAAAAAGAGAGTCTAATTAGCTTCTAATTTCTAATGCTGCAATAGTCCAGACCGGATTATGCATTTCCTGATCTTGCCAAATTTTTTCATCCATTAACTTGAGTAAGGTTTGGATGGCATTCATAAAACCGGATTTTGAAGAGGCCAAGATGGTAATTTTTCCCGAATCACATTCCAACTTATAATTTTGACCTTTAATTTGATTGGATTCTTTTAGGAGTAATACATTCTTTTCTCGATTAGGAGTGTTTTTTAGTTGATAACCTCCGGTTTGCTGTAATCTCTTTTGCAGTTCAGAAGTAGCCTTAGGCGCTAGTTCGGATCCAATGATACCGGTTCTACCGGATAATAGGAAATATCCATCACCCAAAGAAATCTTCGTCGGTGCCGGGTCAAGTTTATCAATACGGGATCTCGCTTCCAAAAAGCTGGTTTTAACATCCCCAAGACTTTCAATTTTAAAACGATCTAAAGCGGCTGGGGTATGCTCTTTTTCCATAATCTCTTTGATTTTACTTACCACGTCAGGATGTTGAGCCGCAATATCGTTCTGTTCCTGAATGTCCGTTTCCAGATCGTAAAGTTTGATGTCCGATTTACGGGATAGTAGATTAGATCGTATTGCTTTCCATTTTCCCATGCGCACGGCTTGTTGGCCTGTATAGGAAGGAAACTCCCAATATAAATATTCATGTGCTTCTTGGTTTTGGTTGAGCATTTCTGGTAAAAAGCTAATACCGTCAGTATGATCCGGAATATCGATTCCGGCTACTTCGCAAAGTGTAGGCATGACATCATAAAATGCCGATATGTGCTTCGAAGTACTTCCCGCTTTGATTTGACTAGGCCAGGAGGCAATGGTGGGAACCCGTATTCCTCCTTCATAAGTAAAACCTTTGGTATAACCATAATCTTCCAGAAAGGGGCCGGCACTTTCAAAATATGCCGCGTCAACACCACCGATATAAGTTGGTCCATTATCACTGGAGAAAATAATCAATGTATTGTCGTATTTACCTAATTCTTTAAGTTTCGAAACCAATTCACCGACCTGTCTGTCAAGATAGGAGATCATGGCTGCATAGGTAGCACGAGGAGTACGATTAGGGAAATAGCTTGACCCGGTAAAGGGTTCTTCAGGACCAAATTTGTTTTGGTAATATGCTACGGCCTCAGCAGGAGCTTGCAGGGGCAGGTGCGGTAGGGGAGATGCATAATACAGGAAAAAAGGTTGATCACCACTTTCTTGTACAAAAGTCAGAGCCTCCTGATGCATAATATCAGGGGCGAAATCGTTTAACTGAAAGTCAGCATAACTTTTAGGATCGTTTGGATCCGCATCAGGCTTAAGATTTGCATGAAGTTTGACGAATTTATTGTTTAAGAGAATCCGTTCTTCATTTTTCCATAAATGCATCGGATACAGGTTGTGAGCCTGGCGTTGACAATTGTATCCGCAAAAGAAATCAAATCCTTGTTTATTGGGGACCCCCTCGGTTGTTGGGGCTCCCAATCCCCATTTCCCGACTATTCCGGTTTTATATCCAGCGGATTGTAGTAGTTCTGCGATGGTTACTACGCTATCAGGCAATGGTCTTTGTCCCTCTAGTAATGGATTGTCAAACATGGCCTGATAATCCCAAACTTTTCCCCTTTGACCCCATTCATCATTACCTCGCACATAGGCATGCCCAGTATGTTGACCGGTAAGCAGAACGCAACGCGATGGTGCGCAAACAGGAGATCCGGAATAGTGTTGGGTAAATCGCATCCCTTCATTTGCTAGTGCGTCAATATGAGGAGTCTCGATTTTCTTTTGTCCAAAAGCTCCTACTTCTCCATATCCCAAATCATCAGCCAGGATATAGATGATATTTGGTTTTGTCAAAAGTTGATCGGCCTCAGGAGCTGTTTTGCAATTGAATGAGGCAATAATAATGACTAAAGCAATTAAGCTGGGGAATGCTATTGATTTTTTCACAATAAGAGGTTTAAATCAGAATTTTCAATCAATTGGAACACGAAAATACAAATTAGCCGGCTAACTATAATTAATTGACAATTAAATAGATCGACCATAATAACACCGTCGCGATTACAATGGCTAATAACCATTGTTTGATCACAAGATTATTGCTAGTTTTCATAGTTTTGTTTAGGGGTGGAAATGGAAATAGACAGAATTCCTGGTAGCTGACCTACAGTCACCAGGAATTCTGTTTTACATTTTATTCCCATCCAGGATTTTGTTCAAGTTGAGGATTTAGAACAATTTGGTCAGAAGGTATTGGCTCCAGGTAATAGTGCTCCGGAACTCCCGGAGGTGGACCCCATGGAGAAATATATCCTTCGTCCGCCCCGTTTTGAATAGGTAATCTGTTCTTATAGTCCGAATTTTTAACCCATCGTCCTAATTTCTCATCATCTCCATATTCGACCAATTTTTTCCATCTTTTGATATCAAAAACTCTACCCAGTCCCTCTGCCAGAAATTCTATGCCCCTTTCTCTCCGTATTTCCCAGAGTTCTGGAGCAATATCAGCGTCAATAGTGGGATCTTCAGGGATATTCGCTAGGTCTAGAGCGGCAACATTTCCTCGGGCTCTTAATTTATTGATGGTCAAATCGCATATGTCTTGGGTAAACTGACCCAATTCAAACATTGCTTCGGCATAATTAAGTAATACTTCACCCATTCTAAAAATAGGAGAATCATGAGAATCTCTGTTTTGGAGCCTGCTGATCTTATTGTAATATTTATAAAATGCATATCCGCTATAAGTAACATTAAATCCGTGGCCCTCATTAAACTTCCTGAAGTGTGGAGATGTTCGAACTACTAACCCTCTCCAATTGATATTTGGTAAAGTTTTGTGTTGATCATCTGACAGTGTATTCATCAGATCAATATATTCCCGATGTCTGGGATCCGCATCAAACTTCCAGGTCAATTGATTTTTACCATCCGTATCCACTCTAAATGGAGGCGGTGTATTAAAATAAAACCGATGATCCCGGTTCCTAAATTCGTCGTATGGATCTTTTTCACCATCAAACAACGGACTCGTATGAATGGTCTGTCCGTCTGTACATAAATACTGATCTGCAGCCTTTTTGGTCAGATCTTCATGACCAATAGAGCTGCGATTCCAATGTGAAAAGCGACCGTTGAGGATCCCAAATTCATACGCCTTGTACAATAAGATTCCCGGTACACCCTTCAATGATTCACTATTGAATACTTCGTCGTAGCTGGGATGGAGGTTTGGATGGTCGTTGATCAATTTCTCACTGGCATCTACTGAAGCCTGGAGATAGGCTTGTTCTCCACCTAAACTATGATATTTCCTCCAGGTACCTTCATAAAGACCGAAGCGTGAGATTAGTGCTCTTACTACATCTGTATTGATTGTGTTAGGCCCATTACCTCCGGGTTTGATATTACTTTCTGCCCACTTCAAATCGTCCAGGATATTCTGAGCAACTACATCCCTGGAAGCTCGTGGTCCATACAGTAATTCTTCATCAGCTTCGGTTAATACCCTATCGATCCATGGTACACCACCATAATTTGCTATCAATTCTACATATTCATAAGCGCGAAAGAATAACCCTACTGCCCTCCAATGATTTTTATCTGCATCGGTCATTTCACTTTCAGCAATATTATCGAGCATCAGATTGGCTCTGCGAATATTAACATATGCATTATTCCAAGTATTTGAAGAAGAGGGTACAATCTTAAGCTGCCATAATAATGGATCACCCTGTGTTCCGCTATTATTTATCATGAGATCACTACCTCTTTCCCTCCAGATCGTCGAATGATCCCAATAACCGGGAAATGTATTATAAAAGCCCCAAGCAAAGGTCTCAAAGTTAGCAGATGAGGTAAAGGTAGTGGCAACTGTCAACTGATCTTTGGGAAGCTTCTCCAAAAAATCCTTTTGACATCCGGAGAATATCAACAAGGTAGCGACTAAGAGAATATTTATCTTTTTCATTTTTTTCATTTTTTGATAATTGACCATTAGAAAGTGAGATTTAAACCAGCTGAAAAACTCCTCATATAAGGATAACTGGCTCCAGATCCTTTATTTTGAAGTTCTGTATTTATTCCATCTGGGTACTCATTAAAGTCCAGTACATTTTCTCCGGCGATATAAACACGGAGTTTGTCAATTTTCAATTTGCTTAATAAATTAGATGGAAGCGTGTATCCAAGGGTAATGTTTTTGATTCTCATATAAGCTCCGTTGAGCAAATATTTGGTCTGAGTACTTCGACTTATACCATAGTTTACCCCTCCAAGTGGATAATTCCTGGGGAAAAAAGCATCCTGGTTATCCGGTGTCCAATAATCCAATTGTGAGATGTATACCACTTTAAATTCATCGGTATAGGGAAACCTTACCGGATTATTCTGATAGATTTGTCTTTTGCCTACTCCATTGAGCAAAACCGCCAAATCAAAATTTTTGAAAGACGCATTTCCATAAATACCATATTGATAACGCCGGTTGTTGTTACCAATAACACTACGATCTCCCGGGTCGTCTAAAGTATTATTTCCATCATTGATGATTCCATCTCCATTTCGATCGACATACTTAATATCTCCAGGATTTTGCTTTCTACCTTCCCAATGAGGAATGCCTTCTTTTAAAGTGCCTCCGGTTAGATTTTCGTTCAAAGTCCCTTCTACGAAATCATCCACGGTGTAATATCCATCCGTGGTATATCCCCAGATTTCTCCTAGTTGTTTGCCTACATAAAATTGGCTTAACAGACCCGCCGGATTGTCAAATTCAGTAATTTCTCCCTGATTATCAGAAAGGGTGAATCCAATGTTGTAAGAAAATTGGCCCTTACGATCTCCCCAGTTTCCTGCAAATTCCCATCCTCTGGATTCCAAATCAGCGGCATTTTCAGTGGGTGCATCAGCTCCTAGCACGGCCGGTAATTCTGCACCCGGAATCAACATTCCAAGGGTTTGCCGTTTGAAAATATCAAATGAAGTTGACAATCGACCTTTGAAGAAAACCGCATCAAAACCGAAGTTAATGGTCCTCACTCTTTCCCAGGTGAATGCTGAACTTACTAAGTTAGGAATGCCCAAGGTCACATACTGAACACCGGAAGACTCATTGAGCCAACTGGCATTTTGTACCGGTAGACCAGGTACTGCAGGATACAATGAGGGTGTATTTTGATTCCCAATTTCACCCCAACTTGCCCGGAGTTTTAAATCAGATAAAAAATCTAAAGATTCCAGAAATGTTTCGCGCCCGATGTGCCATCCGGCAGAAAAAGAAGGGAAAAATCCAAATCTACTACCATCGGGGAAGCGGGAAGAACCGTCATAGCGACCATTGAATTCCAGAAAATATTTTTCTTTGAAATTGTAATTAAACCTTCCGAACAATCCCCGTACGGACCACTGTCCGAATCCATCATCACCGGTCACCGTCCCGGAGGCTCCTGAAATAGAGGGCAGATCCACATTAATCAAGTTAGTTTTTCGGACCCAGAAACTTTCAAAATCATTACTCTCCTGGTTAAATCCTCCCAGGATGGTAAAACTATGATCATTAAGGGCAATCTGATAGTCGGCATAGATGTTTAGGGCATTGTAATCGGTGCGACTGTTGCTCCTGCGGTAGAAAGTATTTACCGGGTCTACAGCATTCAGTGTAAATCGCTCGGGATTAACCGTTAGAATCTGATTGTCACTGGTAATTTGATCGTTGTTACTCTTTTGGAATGTGTATTCTCCGGTGACCTTTAATCCTTTGAGTGGTTTATAGACCAATTTTCCAAATAACCGAACATTATCCTGTAATATTTTTGGAGCTTCTTTAAGTCTCTCCACGTTTGCAGGAGTAAAATAGGGAATTTCAGTCCCATCTTCAAAAACATGATTTCCGCCTTCTGGAGAATAGGAGTTGAAAGTGATGGAATTACCATAACTCCCAAGTGGAGTCCTTCGGGTACTATTGCGATAGATCACATTAATGGTAGAAGTAAGGTTTGAGGTCAGATCTGTCGTCAAAGAGGCATTTATATTGTATTTGCGATAACTATCATTTCTGGTCACAATGATTCCATCCTCATCACTGTATCCCGCAGATACGCGAAAGGTAGAATTGTCTCCGCCTCCACTAAAATTAAAATTATGTATTTGGGTGGATCCCGGATCATCTAACCAAGCTCCAATTAGGTCCGTATCTACCAAAGGATATCTTAACCCATCGATTAGCGCAAATCCTTCGGGATAGGTACTTGGATTGTTTTTGTATTCTTCCAAAAATCCAACCCAGGAAGGAATATCCTGACCAGTCCAAAACACATCCAATCCCCAATCGTTCAAAGCATTTACAAATTCGTAGGTCGTGGCCTTGTCAGGAATATCTTCCGGTGAGCTGACACTAAAGGTAGTGGCATAATTAAACTTTATCGGCTGATTTTTCTTCCCCTCTTTGGTAGTTATCAAAATAACCCCAAATGCTGCACGAGCACCATAAATCGAAGTTGCTGCAGCATCCTTTAATACCGTAACCGATTCGATATCCTGTGGATTGATGTCTTCAACGGTAACCGGCACATTATTAAGTAATATCAGAGGTGATCCACCATTTATAGATGTTTGACCGCGAATGTTAATTCCCAGACCATTAGCTCCGGGTTGACCGGAATTGGCTGTAATCTGCAAACCGGGAATGGCACCTTGTAGGGCCGCCATGGTGTTTGTGACGGGTCGGTTGGCCAATACATCCCCCATCTCTATGGAAGCAGCTGCACCCGTAACGTGTGCTTTCTTTTTAGTTCCAAACCCCACGACTACCACTTCTTCCAGACTAGCTGCATCAATGGTCATTATTACATCAATCGTCGTATTTTCTCCCACTACAATTTCTTCAGTCGAAAAACCGATGTAGGAAAAAACTAAAATCGACTGATCACTGGATACGGTCAAAGAATAAGTGCCATCTACATCTGTAGTGGTTCCGGTATTTGTTCCTTTCTCTTGGATGTTGACACCTATTAAAGGCTCACCATCAGCAGTCACGGTCCCATTTACTGTCTTCTGAGACATGATTCCTGCTATGAGGAAGAATTGAAAAAAGGCTACAAGCAAATACTTATAGCTCACTTGAAGGTAATTGCTTTTCATAATTTTTTAGATTAAGTGGAATGATAATCGTTACTTAATTGAAATTGATTTTACTTGTTCCCAAATATGAAAACATACTTTCTGTTGTATAGGTAAAAATTAGTCAAATACACAGGACAAAATGGTCATATTGCACAATATCCTTTAATTAAAAGTGATGAAGAAGACATAGGAGGCAGGATGTTGTCCAGGTATTGCTTTTCGGTGAAATGTGGATAATTGGACACCAATTCTGGTTATAAATTGGTCCCGTCGGGTGATCTCGTAACTTAGAATTGTTTAGTCCTTAAGTTTCGTTTTCTGGGATTTGATGAAGGTCGTAGGACTCATCCTAAATTGTCTTCTAAAACATTTACCAAAATAGTTTACATCAGCAAAACCTACCTGATAGGCAACCTCCGAGATAGTATAACCGTCTGAAAGTAATATTTGAGCCGCTTTTTTTAATCTGATAGATCGGATAAAGGAATTGATGGAATGGCCGGTGTAGCTTTTCACTTTCCGATATAGGGTAGAATGACTCAAACCTAATTCGATGGCTAATTTTTCAGCAGACAAATCATTATCCAAATTCTGCTCAATCACTGCAATCAACACTTCTATAAATTCCACTTCAGGAGTTTGATGTTCCGTTTCCTGTTTATTGAGCGTGATTCTATTAGTTACATAAGACTTGAGGGCTGCCTGGGATCTTAGCATGCTTTTAACCTGAGCATATAAAACTTGTGGATTGAAAGGTTTGGTGATATAGGCGTCTGCTCCTGAATTCAGACCGTCTACTTTAAACACATTGGAAGACCTGGCTGTCAACAGAATAAATGGTATGTGGCAATATCGTTTGTCATTTTTTATCTGGTTGCAAAAAGTAATACCATCCATTTTGTCCATCATGATGTCGCTGAGGATAATATCCGGAATATCTGCTCTGAGAATATTGATCCCGTCCATACCATTACTGGCTTCAAGGATGTCAAACTGATTTACAAATATGGATTTAATAAATGATCTAATGTCAGCATTATCTTCCACAATCAACATTTTTAAAAGTGGAGATAAATTAAGCTGATTTTCTAGTACTTGAATCTTATTTTTTGGAATTGGTGTTTGTTGATAATGAAGAGCATGATCTTCACTTTTGAAATCCGAGATCATTTCTTCAGCTGTTAGGTGATCGCTTCCAAGGGGCAGAAATAGGTTGAACTGGCTTCCCTTTCCTTCATGACTTGTCACTTTTACCTGACCATGATGAAGATCAATAATAGATTTGACCATTGAGAGACCGATTCCGGTACCTATAATATTAGTCGTTTCCACTTTGCTGATTTGGTAAAATCGATTAAATATTTTGTCAATTTTATCAGGGGGTATTCCTTTGCCTGTATCAGCAATCGTGATGCGACAATGGTTTTCCAGCATTTCTATTTGCATGGTAATCCTACCTTTCTTATGCATGAATTTAAAAGCATTTGACAGCAGATTGCATAATACAATTTCCATCTTGTTGCGATCGAAGTATAATGGGATTTCTTCTTTAGAACATTCGAAACTGTAAGCAATGTCTGAATGCGCCAAGTGCTGAAAGGATAAAAAGATTTCTTTAGCAAAAGGAACAAAATTACCAGGGGCCGCAGCCAGTTTAAAATGGCCGGTTTCCGCTTTCCGGAAATCCAAAAGACTGTTTACCAGGTGGATTAATTTTTTGGTATTTTGTTGAATGATCT
Organism: Saprospiraceae bacterium; assembly: GCA_965223405.1. GTDB lineage: Bacteria > Bacteroidota > Bacteroidia > Chitinophagales > Saprospiraceae > CBDCWO01. The sequence goes on along the minus strand of CBDCWO010000006.1, from coordinate 6,132,886 downwards.
GATAATAGTTATTTTTTAAATTTTTGGATAATAGTTCATTGCTTTGCAATTCATCGATCGGACCTTTGATCAAGGTCAAAGGGGTACGCAATTCATGAGTTATGTTGTTGAAAAAACGATTTTTCATTTTGGCCAGTTCATGATCCTTTTCAATTTCAATCTGTGCAATCTTAAGATTGTTTCGTAGGGTTGTTTGGTAAATAACCAATTTGCGAAATAGTAACAGTAAGAGAAGGAAAAACAAAAAATAAAGCAAAAATGCCCAATTGGTTTTGAACCAATATGGGAGTACCGTGATCGTTAATTCCGTTGGGTTTTGAGTCCAAACGCCGTCTCCATTACTTGCCAAGACTTGTAACGAATAAGTTCCGGGACGTAGATTGGAATAATTTATAGCATCATATGAATTTTCAGCGATAATCCAATCTTCTGAATAGCCCAAGAGACGATATTTTAACCTGTTCTTTGCCGGAATGGCGGTATGAATGGATTTGAATTCGACGGTGAGGTCATTTTCTTTTTCTTTGATAATTAGGTTGTCAAGTTCGAACAGACCTTTGTCTAGAAGAACCCTGCCGTTGATTTCTTCACCAACTGTTACTCTTTTATTGCGGATTTTTAGTCCGGTAAATTGAATATTCGGTAGGCTTTCTTCTTTGTCTATTTGACCAGGATCAAAAAAGCTCAATCCATGAGGACCACCAAAATACAATCTTCCATTCCGGTCTTTGTACGAGGCATTCACAATGAATAGATCACTTTGCAGTCCGTCTAAATAGTTATAGTTGGTTACCTTTTGTTTTGTTGGATCGAACCTTGATAGACCGGTACCTCCGAGCCACAGGTTGCCGTCATTATCGACTTGCATGGAGTGTATGGTATTATCCGGTAAACCATCGCTTGTAGTATAGTGTGTGTACGTAATCTGATTGTCGGCTCCAAACACCATTTTATTGAGTCCTCCACCAATTGTTCCTACCCAGACCGTATTGGGATCTGATTTGGCAATTGGCGTTACATGATTGTAACTTATACTTTTTATATGTTGGTCATAGATAAAGAAGTCAATCCGGACACTATCCCGGGAATGTAACATCAATCGTCCCAATCCCTGTTTCCAAGTTCCAAACCATAGTATATTTTTGAAAGGATCTTTGTACAAATTCGTAATATTAAGAGGTAATAATCCCGGAATATGCTCAAATTCCAAATAGCTAGATTCCATACCTGGATTATCGGAAAGAAAGAAAATTCCTTCATCTAAGGTTCCAACCCATAATCTTCCCCAATCATCTTCTGCCAGACGCACTATATTCTTGCTTTTGAAATTTGAATGCCGCCCATTGCTTATGCTCATAAAGGTTAACCTGGACGGGTCATGAGGATTTAATACTCTAAACAAACCGGCAGATCCGGTACCGATCCAAATCGTACCTTGTGCATCTTTAATGATGCTATTAACTCCGCCCTCATCTGCTGAATTGTGGTTTTTTGTTAGAAAAGGATAGTTGTGAAAATGATTGGTTTGGGTATCAATTACTGAAAGGCCGTTTCTGGTTCCTATCCACAGGAATTTGTCCCGATAAATAGTATGTACAATGTTGTGGATAAGGGTATTTTGTTCGTTAGCTGTTTTCTGGATTTTAAAAAATGCCTTTTGATTTAGGTGGTGCCAAAATATACCTGATTGGCTGGCAATCCAAAGCACATTGAACCGATCAATAAATATATCAGAAAGATGGTTGTTATACAATCCGGACGGTGAACCCAGCTTACCTGAGAAATGCACGAAGTCAAATCCATTCTTTTTTGGGATTAGCTGATAGAGTCCACTTCCTAAGGTAGATATCCAAATTTTCTTATCCGGGGTTTGCTTGATTGCCGTTATTGATCCATTAAAAGTAGGACCTAAAGTGTTTAGAGAAAAAGTCCTTTTTAGTCCGGGCTCGGATTTGCTGTCTTGTGCTTTGTAAATATAGGCTTGATCGTAAAACCATAAATTATCGAGATGATCCACAGATACCATTTGTAGTTGCTCATTGCCTTTAAAGTGGTTGATGTTTTTGACTTTGTTTTTCGAAATGGAAAAACATTGAACCCTGTCGTTAATTGTTGCTAACCACAAATTGTTTTGGGAATCAAATTCAATCCCTTCGAATAACATGTGCTGCAAAAATTGATGTTGAATCTGAGATAAGCTTATTTTTTCGGTGGTTGCTCCGTCTAATTTGAAATTAAATAGTTGGGTATCCGTGATTAACCACATCAGCTTACTTGAGTCCATGGCCATATCACGCACTAAAAGTGAGCTTCCCTCATTGTTCCATAGGGTATTCAGGCGCTTAAAATGATCTCGATCCGGATCATACCAACATAATTCACCAGTTTCACAAAGAATCCATAATTTCTCATTTCTATCCAGATATAGCTTTCTTATGCGATTATTTGGGAGACTAAACAGGTCATTTATATCACTTTGATAAAACCGAATATTATGACCATCATATCTATTCAATCCATTGTTGGTTCCAAACCAAACATCTCCATGCGAATCCTGGATAATTGAATTAGTGGTGCGATGAGTTAGTCCCTCATTGACGGTTATGTTGTTAAAGTATCCATGCTGATAATAGTTGTTTTGGCTAAAATTAGGTGCAAAGGGGATTGAACTAAGGATAATAAAAGTAAAAATCTTACGGCAAATCAAATGATACCTTCCACTAATCGCAAGTGGCGACCAAATTAGTTTGAATGACCATAATTGAGTCAAGTCCTTGATAAGTTTTGGATTAATACAATTAAATTTAACTAAAAGAAAAACGAATAACCCTATAAAAGTGATGGTTATTTCCAATACCTAATTGATTAAATGATTACATAAGAGGTAAAACTTTGTTTAGGTCGGCGTATCAATTCTAGAAGTTATTCCCATTATATATTTTTAATTCTAATTTACTGGAAAGCAAGCATATATATTGTATAGTTTACTCTATAATTCCCATATATTATTCAGATAACCACTATTTATCTGATTTTTTAGAGAAATCAGCAGGTCAACAAATAAAAGATGGCAAAAGAGGTGTTTTATTTCGTAATATGACCGTTAGTTAGGCTAAAGCATTGAAGAATGATACCAGATCTTGGAAAGTCAGGTGTTCATTAAAGATTCATGTATTTATTCTTGCTTGTATCGTTCGAATTGCTCAGCAATATTTGCGGTTTCATGATTTCCTTCATGCACAATAACGCGGTACTTTAATTTGATGATTTGACCTTTGTCTAAGCTCAATCCCTTTTCCGTATTTTCCGGCCAGTACATAGGGGTAGGGGATATGAAGCCATAATCCCGGGTAAACCAGGGTGCTGGATACCAATCATTCGAAGGATGTTGCAGAATTGCCAGACCCTCTATAGATTCTCCTCTTTGACCATAATAATCTATCCAAGCAGAGGTTTTTCCGAACGTAGCTTTTTCTCCCTTCTCACCTTCCGCATTGATCATCGTGCCACCATGTACCACCGCAAGATCAGGATCCATACGGGCACTGAAAAGAGAATGATTGGTACGTTTAATATTGACATCCAATAACATCTCCATGGTTATATCAAAGTCTATAATAAATAAATTCTTCTTCGGAGCCGTTACGGTTATTGTCCTGATGTCTTTAATGGGAGATTTTGCCCCAGGGCGCTTCCAGATGCATTCATTTTCCAAGACTATTTTTTCACCACCTGATTCCAGTATATCGGCCCGGAGTGAAACGATTTGACCGCGTTCAAGTCCTTCTTGCCAATAATTTCCGCCATTCACTTTGTCACATCCAAAAAACAGTGAACTGTGATGTGGGTAATTTGCATTTCGCATGGAGGTTACACTTGCCATTGAAGGTCCATTGACTGGAAAAAAGAATGGATATTTTTCTGATGATGAAAGAATGTAAGATGTGAACAAATTGTTATTAATTCTAATTTCGATTTTATCGCCAACACGCTCTGCCGTAATTTTGTTTTGTGACATCGTGTTCTTAGCAGACACTAGCAATATCAAACTCGTGAAAAATAATAATGAGAAATTGGATAATTTATTCATGGTAATCAATTTATGAGGGTTAAATTTTAATACACTCCGGTATTTCCGTTTTCCCAAAGCGGCAATAATTTCTTGATAACCTCGGGGTTTTCCGCAGCAATATTTATGGATTCATATGGATCGGTTTGATGATCATATAATTCAATTGTCGGTTCCTGATTTCTAAAATATTTGGTAAATCGATATCTTTTTGTACGCAGGGAGATTCCATTCTTAAAGTAACCGTAAGCCGCTTCTTCCCATTGCTGAAGAGGATTGTTTAATAACTGGGCTAAACTTCTACCGTCAGTTGGGTGAGGCATATCAATATTACATAACTCCAACAAAGTAGGGTAAATATCGATTGAACTCACTACTTTGCTTAACAATTGTCCATTGGTTTTTCCTGGCACCTTCAATAAAAATGCACTTTTTAAAGAACGTTCTAATATCGTGTGCTTCCCCCAAACCAAATGATCACCAAGATGCCATCCATGATCTCCCCAAACAACGACAATGGTGTTCTCTGCAAGTCCTAGGGCATTCAATTCATTCAATAATTTTCCAATCTGTGCATCGATATAACTTATACAGGCAAAATAGGCATGTCTGATTTTTCGAGCATAGGCATCGGAAACCGGCCCCTTAAGGGATCCCTTTTCTTCACCCAACTGGTATCCATTAAATTCACCACTTCCGTGTAAGCTGGCTTGGTTAGAATTTTTAGGAATATCGGCAAATGGAGCTAGCGGAATTTCTTCTTCATTGTACATGTCCCAATATTTAGCCGGTGCATTAAATGGCAAGTGTGGTTTGAAAAACCCAACCCCTAAAAAGAAAGGGCTGCCTTTTTTTGCCAATTCGTTTAGCTTTTGGATGGCTAAAATGGAGGTCTGCCCATCAGGATATCCATCATCATCCACTAAACCCATTTCATAAGGCTTGACCTGCCGATTCATGCTTTGTCGATTTTCGCCGTTGGCGTATCCAAAGAATGCATTCCAACCAGTTTCCCATTTACCTGGGTTATAGACCAATTCATTCCAGCTATGAGGCAATTCTTTTTTGTCGCTTACCGGATCGGTATATCCGTATAACAACCCATCAGCATAATGACTTATTTTGCCAATACCAACTGTGTAATACCCATTGTTTTTTAAGTGATGAATAAAAGTTTCCGGATGATCGTCTGTAGGTTGTTCGGCGATAAATTTTTTACAGGCGTCGTTTCCTAAATGCCCTTTAGATTTTGGCAACATGCCGGTCAACATGCTAAACCTCGAGGCACCACAAGTGGGAACCTGTACAAAATGATTGCTGAATACAGCTGCCGACTCGGCTAGTTTATCCAAATTGGGAGAATGGATGTGGTCATGGCCATAGCAACCGAGTTCTGGTCTCAGATCATCAACACAAATGAACAGGATATTGGGTTTGTCTGATGAATTGCCGATGATGTTTTTTTCATTATTTATGCAGTTTGCATAGGACATAGATAAGAATAGGAGGACGAATCCAAAGATGTTTGTCATGACTATTAGTTGATGGTCAATTTATCACTATATAAAAAAAATAAAGCCGCCATTTAAAATTAAAGGCGGCTCTATTTTTATATTTTAATATAGAAGCATAAAAATTAATTATACCCTGGATTTTGTTTCAATTCAGCTTCCTTATTCGCATCAATTTCAGTTTGCGGAATCGGAAAAAGTCGATTGTGAGGTTGGATTGTTGGTCCTGAGACCGGATTATGAAGAATGGTCCGTTCTACCAATTTACCTAACCGGCTCAAAGTGACTCTTCGGTATTCTTCCCCGAGAAGTTCTCTGGCTCGTTCATCAAGTAAATAATCGATGTCGACATCTTCCGGGCTTACCTCACTGGCATTTGCCCGTCCTCTGACTACATTAATATCGGCTGCGGCATTTACGTTGTCCCCTTTACCAAGATAGGATTCGGCCCTCAAAAGGTATACTCCTGCCACTCGAAATACATACCAATCATTGTAGATCCTACCTCCACTATCATATCCCTGAGGGTGGCCGTGAGGATGGGTGAATTTTTTATAATAAGGGAAGAGAAACCGTACATAATTTGCTTCTGTCGGTTGAATCATTTCTCCAAAGTGATCTGAATCGGGATTATTAATAAAAAATTCCCGCTGGACATTATGCTCTGAATTTCGGATATCGTTATCAAAGTCATCCCACATGCCCGTTTCAACCCATGGGGTTATCCGAATAAAAACAACAGGCCTTCCCAGACGATCATCTTTTAGAATAGCTTGTTTGTTATCCGGAGATTTCAATCTTTCCAAAAACGGTCCCCAGGCTCTTTCAACTCCAATTGCTGCACCTCCATCCACATCAAACTCAAATTGCCAGGCAAAAATATTTTCTTTATTTCCTGACGATCGATCCTGATTACCTAAACGGTAAAGATCCCAATAGACATCTCCTGGTTTATCGGTCATTGAGCCGAATCTTTCATACATCAAATCATACTGCGGGTCATTGAGTATTCGATTGGCAGCCTCAATGGCTTTGTCCCATTGTTGCGTAGCATTGTAGGTCTCTGCCAGTAAGTAATCCGCTGCGGCCTTTGACAACCTAGCTCCGTTTGGATTCGCTGTAGGAAGGTTTTGGGAAGCAAATTCTAAATCGGACAACATAAAATCTATCACTTCAGAAACAGGATTTCTAACAAAATCAAGTTTAGGTGCGGTCAATTCTTCACTGATAATGGGGACATCACCAAAAAACCAGACTAGGACTCGGTAGGCGAAGGCTCTAAAAAATCTCGCCTGAGCAACAATTTCATTATTATCTTCAGCTGTTAGATCTACACCTTCTGCAGCTGCCCGGGTAATGATTACATTGGCATCTTTTATAATTGAATAACACTTTCTCCAATAATTTCTAGCCGTGGAATTCCCAGCACTAACAATACGATAATCTGTGATAAAGCTTTTTTTATCAATATGGAATCCGATATCTGCGCCTTGCCCATGCAGGACTTCCCATTCTTTCTCGTGCAATCCGTCCCAGGTAGACTGAAAGCCACGCGCATTGCTGTAAAGGGCAGCTAATCCAGCTTCAAAACCAGCTTTGTTGATAAAAGTATTATCCGGTGATAAAAAATCTTTGGGTACTTCATTCAAATAGTCATCATTGCAGGAAATGGTGACCATGACCAGAATACCCAAAATGGCAAACGTTTTATATTTTAATTTTTTATATGAGTACATTTCGTTAATTTTTTAGGTTTTAGAATTTAAAATCAACGCCGAGTGTCATAGTTCTTAACATAGGTCCACTAGTAATCGTGGTGGCGTTTTCCGGATCATATCCAGTCCAATCGGTGATGGTCAAAAGGTTTTTCCCACTAATGAAAACTCGTAATCCTCCGATATTCCATCTATCCAAAAGTTGTGAATCAAAGGAATAAGACAAAATGACATCCTGAAATCGGATAAAGCTTCTGTCTTCCAAGTACGCATGACCTCTGGCCGGTTGATAATTAATTCGTGCCGCAGAATTTGACGGATTGGTGGGAGTCCAATAATCCATGGCTGGAAAACTAAATCTTTGGGACCAACTGGCAAATGGGGCATTTGGATTATGTCCGTGAAGATTATTTCCCATATAGTAATTGTTTTTACCTCCTCCTTGAATAGAATTTACTAGCACATAAAGCGACCAATTTTTGTATTCAAAAGTGTTTGAGATACTGAACTGAAAATTAGGGTTATTGTTGCCAAGTATATGTCGATCTTTTCCAGTTAATTCTCCGTCTCCATCATGATCTATGATGCGGAAATCTCCTGGCTCATACCCGGGGGGAAGTTCTTCATTGAGTTGATGGATCCCGTCAATCCCATAACCAAAAAATACACCTAATGGCTGACCAATAAACCAGCGATTGGCCACATCATCATCTTCAATGCCATCGCCATCATCATCCACACCAAATAAATTGTCGATCCGATTGCGGTTTAGATCAAAAACAAATCCGACGTCCCATCTGAAATTACTTGAGCGTAAGGCTACCGAATTCAGTGCTAATTCAAAACCATGATTGTGCACTTTTCCAATATTCGTGAATACCGAAGTAAATCCCGTTAAACCCGGTATGCTTCTTCTCAGCAGTAAATCTTCAGTATCCGAATTATAAATATCCAAGTTCCCGTACAGTTTTCTTGAAAAAAGGTCAAAGTCAAGTCCAAAATTCAATACTTTGGTCGTTTCCCAACCCAAACTACTGTTTGCGATCGAATTCACATAGGCCCCGTTCGTAGTGCCATCGCCATCACCAAAAACATAATTCCTCGATGCCAGTCGTGCAAGGGTTTGATAACTGCCAATGGCCTGATTGCCATTTTCTCCATAGGAAACCCGAATTTTTAGCCAATCCATCCAAGGTATATCACTTAAAAAACTTTCGTTTGACAAAACCCAGGATAAAGCCGCCGAATAAAATGTGGCATACTTATTCCCTTTGGCAAAGCCCGAATAACCATCTCTCCTTACAGTGGCAGTAAGTGAATAGGTATTGTTGTATGTGTAATTAACCCTACCCATAATGGCATTTTGGTTTTGCTCACTAAATCCGGTTGAAACCGAAGGAACCGCTCCTAATTCCAAGCTATTATATCCTAAAGCCTGATTAAAAAAATTGGAGGATACGGCACTAGTGACGCCAGTGGATTGATATTCTCTACTGTATAAGAACGTAGCACCTACCGAATGGACATCATTGAATCGGCGGTTGTAGTTTAAAATATTGTCATAGGTCCAGGTGTTAAAATCGGTAATTCTTTTAGAAGCACTTCCATTAGAGGTGATCGCTAAGGTGTTGTCGTTGAAAACAAATCTTCTATTGGCTCTTTGGTTGACTGAATAATTCATCGTCCATTTTAGTCCATCAATCCAGGGCACTTTAATTTCGGTTGACAAAATACCTCGAAGGTCGGTTCGCTTATCGTGATCATCAATATTTTTATTAAGCAGGGGATGTCTGAAGAAAGGATCCTCCATGGGAAAATACTCCAGTTCACCACTATCTTCACCACCCTCATACCAGTTGCTGTATGGGCTAAGTCCATATCTTAATGGAACGGCTGCCCCGGAGTAATCCAAATGAGAAAATGATGTTTTTAAGGATATGGTAAACCAATCGGTGATCTGATTAGAGAAGTTGGCCAGAGCGGACATCCTCTGGAAATTATCATTTTCAATAATTCCTCCCTGATCATAGATAGACCCGGATAGGTAATAACTTGTCTTTTTGGTTCTTCCGGAAACACTTCCGGTAAAGTCGTTGGTAATAGCAGGTTGGACCAAGCGATCATACCAGTCAATCGTTTTTCCCGCATTCAGATTATTGGACTCGGTTATGGTCAAATAGTCATGAATTTTTGAAGGATCTGCTTCCTGGCCGGTAGCTTCCCGGTAATCCAGGATTTTTTGTAGATACTCTTCACCATTTAAAACGGGTATCAGTTTTACAGGATTTGAAATTCCATAACTTCCACTAAAATTGAATTCAGGCTTTTCAGCTGCTCCCTTTTTAGTGGTAATGATTACCACTCCATTAGCGGATCTTGATCCATATACAGCTGCTGCACTTGCATCTTTTAGGATATCTACGGATTCTATATCTTTTATGTTTATATTATTTAATGATCCGGTATAAATAATTCCGTCAATTACAATAAGCGGAGCATTTCCTGCGGAAATGGAATTGGTACCCCTGATTTTGAAACTTGGTTCTTCTCCAGGCCGGTCCGGAGTACCGACACTTACTCCCGGAACATTTCCCTTCAGCAATTGGAGAATGTTGGTATTCGGAAGATCTTTTTTATCTTCCACTTTGACCCTAGCAAGACTTCCGGTAACATCTGATTTTTTTGCGGATCCGTAGCCAACGACTACGACTTCATCCAATGACGATATGGAGGTGGTCATGGTTAAATCAATAGTTTGACGGGTACCTACTATAATTTCGATACTTTCATATCCAATGTAACTAAATACTAAGGTGCTGGTTTCATCGGGAACTTCTAATGTATACTTTCCGTCTACATCAGTGACTGTTCCCTGTAAGGAGCCCTTGACCTGGATGTTTACCCCGATCAGTGGAATTTGGTCGTCATCTACGATGGTTCCGGTGATTTGGATTTGAGCCCAAATACTAAAAGAACACATGCAAATGAAAACAAGGATTAATAGTTTTTTACAATTGTTTTCCTGTAGCATAATGATGGTTTAAAACTGCTTAATAATAAAATTCTAGGGATTTAGTACTAAATATATGCAATCGATTTCGAAATCGATTGCAAAAACAAAAAAAAATTTGCGATATTAGAAAATTATTCAAAATTTGTAGATTATTAATGGATAGAGGTTGATTCATGGACATTTTGATGTTTTCCTATTGGCCCTTAATGGTTACGCATGAAAAGAAAAAGGATAACTATATACGATTTAGCTGAAGAGCTAAATATTTCTCCAACTACTGTTTCTAGGGCTTTGAGTGGCCATCAGGGGATCGCGAAAGAAACAGTGGATTTGGTTCAGAGGCACGCTTTGAAAAGGGGATACAAAAGAAACGTGCTGGCATCGGGTTTGAGAACTAAAAAGACGAAATGTATCGGAGTACTGATTCCTCAGATTGACAGGTCTTTTATGGCCAAGTTCATAAGCGGTATTGAAGAAATTGCAAATCAAGCAGGCTATACGGTAATTATATCTCAATCTCTTGATGATCAACAAAAAGAAGTACAATGTATTTCTTCTTTGATCTCAAATAGTGTAGATGGAATCATCATGTCCTTAGCTATGAATTCAGAAACATATGATCATCTTCAGCAGGTCCTTGACCACAAGATACCCTTAATTCTGGCTGATAGAGTTATTGAAGACTTGGATTCCGACAAGGTAGTTGTTGATAACTTCAATGCTGCTTATAATGTAACGCAATACCTGATTAATTCAGGGCATCAGAGAATTGCTCATTTAGCTGGTTCACCAATTCGAAATGTCTACGGTGATAGAAGAGACGGTTACCTAAGTGCTTTGAACGACAATAACATTCCATTCAAAGAAGAACTATTGATTTATTCCAATTTAAGTGAGGAAGCTGGTGTTCTATCGATTCAAAAGCTATTGGAGCTGGATCAAGTTCCCGATGCCGTATTTGCTGCCAATGATACTTCGGCTGTTAGTGCGCTGATGTTCCTGAAAAAAATAGGGATGAAAATACCAGAACAAATTTCAGTAGTCGGATTCAATAATGATCCCATATCAGCCATTGTGACACCCAGATTGTCTACAGTAGAACATCCGGCTTATGATATAGGATGTACGGCTGCCAAGCGACTACTCGAAAGAATCAATTCTGACCAGGGACAAGTGATTGAAAATAAAACCATTGTGCTGAAAACTTCTTTGATTATTGGAGAGTCAAGCCCCCAATTGTCTGTGCTGCAATCCGAGTCACTTACAGAAGTTCATACCAAGTAAAGGTAAACTCGATATTCTTTCATATGAAGTGATTTAAAAACAAATTGTTAATTGATTTGCATGCCATTGATTCTCAATACGTCAGCTCTTTCTCGATCCATCCGCGAGCGCCGAAGCTACTCAGCGGAGGCGCTAGCTATGGCTATGAATCTCAAAAAGAGCTTCGTCTTGAAAATCAAGCGCATACAACTCATTTTAACATCTGTTTTTAAATCACTTCTATATTTTGTTTGAAGAGCCAAATTCGTCTGAGTTTAAATAAATTTTCTTTTTTATTGCCCAATTAGCATCTATTCCCGGCAACTCATTTTTATAGCAGAATATTATCCGGGACCTGATGATTTTTTTCAATTTTTAGTACAATTTTTGTCATTGAATATGCTGACGTATTCATTTAAATAGCGATAATTTATAACATTTAAATCCCTTACCATGATAGCTGAAGTAGAAGTAAAATTTTCTAAGGTTAAACTTCCGTTACGTAAATTGGCATACGTGAGACATGTAGGGCCATACAAAGGTGATTCGGAATTGTTTGAAAGATTATTCAACCAGGTCAGTAGGTGGATAAATTCGAAAGGATTGATGCGGCCTAATTCTGAGGCAATAACCGTTTATCATGATGATCCGGCTTTGACCCCGGAATCGGAAGAAAGGATAAGCGTGGGATTCACGGTTCCACTAGATACTCAACCGGATGGAGAAATCCAGGTTATGGAATTACCTCAGGTAGAATATGCAGTGGGATCTTTTGAGATTTTGCCGGAAGAATATCCGGATGCCTGGAATAAGATTTTCGACTTCATGCGCGAAAATAACTTAAAGTTTACCCATCCAATGTATGAGTCCTGTAAAAACGATCCCAGAGCACATCCGGAAGGAAAACACATAATTGATATTTGCGTTGCTTTGCAATAGAGCAATCTTAGCCTGATCTTCTAAGCACCAAATAGCAGTTTATAGATTGCTGCCCAATTAATCCCGAGTACCTAAAATGCGGAGTTATTGCATTTGGGATTCACCTGAGTTGTAGATGGCCAACTTTGTTTACCAGCCTAATTTTCTCTTTCTGTTGAAATCAATTAAAATTTATAGGAGAGTTTCCCCCTCAATATCTGATCTTTACCCTTATTAAAAAAATAGTCATATGCAGTTGATTTCAAAAATTCATCAGTTTCAGACCCAAGGACATACAGATATTATTGATTTAACTGATCACATTCAGAAAGAACTGGAGTTAAGTGGCTTAAAAGAAGGTCAGGTATCTATTTTCGGTATTGGGTCTACCACTGGCATTACTACTATCGAATATGAGCCCGGATTGGTAAGAACAGATGTAGCAAAGATGTTCAAACATTTTGCTCCCTACGGTGTCAATTATGCCCATAATCGCACCTGGGGTGATGACAATGGGGCAGCGCATCTACGTTCTTTCTTAACTGGAACACACTTGGTGTGCCCTTTTGTGGGAGGCAAATTAGTCCTAGGAACCTGGCAGCAAATTGTTTTTATTGATTATGATACCAGACCCAGGAGCCGTAAAGTGATTATGCAATTTATAGGAGTTGAGAGGAATGAGGAATGAATTGTGAGTTGTGAGGAATGAGATATCCGTATGGAGTCGTGCTTTGTCCTCTTTAGCTTTGCGCGGAGGAGGACGTTGTAAGTAAATCGAAATCAGAAAATAGACAAAAGAAGATGCCCAAGTCTGACCTCTGACTTCTGACTTCTGACTTCTGACAAAGCTATTTAATTTTCTTAGTTTTTACATCTTGAACACTTAGTCCAAAGATGCCAAATCCATTTTCTACATTTGAAAAAACTTCCACTGGCTCGGCAAAGGGATTGTCTTCAGTAGCAAGGTAGGCATCAAAGCTTTTGAGGAAAAGATAGTATTCCCTGGTAATGGAACGTAGAACAGCGGCTACCTGAGTATATTCCTCATGATGGTAGTAGACCCTAACCGTTTTTTCCTTACCATTAAACGTTTCATCACTAAATAGTAGCGTGCGATCACCACTTACAATAGGATCTATGGAACTTACATAACTCTGTGTAGTATCATACCGGTGGACGATTGTATCGCCACTCCGAAACCATGCTTCCCTGTCGTGGTATATTTCCAATGCATAGTAATTGGTTTGGCCTTCCGGATCATTAATGGTTACCCAAACTTCATCGTTTTTATCACCTGATTCGTCAAGAAAAGATTGTTTGAAATACTGTAATTTTGATATAGGTACAATAGATGGTAAAATCTGTTCCGCAAAGACCGTTTCAAAACCAGGTGCTGTAACTACAACCTTGTGTACTATATCGGGGGTAAAAGAAACATTAGTCAAACTAAAATATCCTGATTTTTCGACAAACGGTAAGGTTTGGACCCAACGTTCATCCTGATAAAAGCTTATTTCAACTCCACTGATATTCATTTCTGGAAGCTTGCTATCAATACGACGGCTTGCACTGGCATAAACCCTGTTTTCCACAGAGGAAATGGCCCTCACCTCGGCATATAAAACTAGTTTAGGGTCATGATCAGGGATTTCTATTTCTACTACTTGTTGAAATGAATTTTCGTTACACCCACCTGTAAATAGGGCAATAAGAAGTAAATAAAGCCAAAATAATTTATTCATAGCTTAAAACTTAAATTGATAGGAAAATGATGGTATAATCGGTAAAATGCTGATTTCCTTGAAGCTCTGCTTTGACGTGATCTCTTTAGTTTGATGATTATACTCCACCGTTTGATCGGATAGGATAAAATAGGGATTTCGATGCCAATAGGCATTGTAAACTCCAAATACCCAGCTCCGGATGCCCCATTTCTTTTGTTTTTTGAAGGAGATACTTAGATCCAGTCGATGGTAGTCCGACATTCGAAAACCGTTTTTAGTTCCCAAATTTTGAATTTCGGTACCACTGATATTGACAACTTCTCCTTTAAGATTATAGTTGTGATTTATCTTGTCATAGGCATTAATAGGGATCGTAACGGCATTACCCGTTCCATATATCCATGCACCACTGAGAGAAATGCGATCATTAAATTCGTGATTTACAACGATACTCAAGTCGTGACGCCGGTCATAGCGATAAGGAAACCGCTCTCCACCATTGATCAAGTCAAATCTTCTCCAATTCCATGATAAAGTATACCCCAACCAACCGGTAGTTTTTCCAGATTTTTTTTGCAGAAAAAGTTCAGTACCATAAGACTGACCATCTCCTTGCGTAATTTTGTCCTGCCAATCATTTTCTAATCCAAATAGGAAAGTGGCTCCCGGTTTAAAGCTGAGCACCCGATCCATATGTTTGTAATATCCTTCTATACTCAGTTCGTATTTATCCCATAGCGTTTTGGCTATTCCTCCGGCAACTTGCCACGACTGTTGAGGTTGCACCTTATCCGTTGAAGGCACCCAAAGGTCGGTAGGCAGGCTCAGCGCCTCACTGGTAAGTAAGTTAATATATTGAGTCATGGTGCTAAAAGAGCCTTTCAGAGACCATTTATTTGCTAATAGATATCGTAGGCTTAATCGTGGTTGGAAAGATGAATAATTTTTATGGTTTACTCTAAACAAGGAAGCGTGGGCTCCAATGTTCAGACGCAGGCGCCCCAGATTGATATCATCTTCAATATAGGCTGCACTTTCCAAAGATGTTATATCTGCGGTCCCCAATTTTCCATTGAATTCTTCATCCTCAGATTTTGCTTTAATGGTTAAAGCTCCGGGTGTATATCGATGCCGGGTTGATTGGACTCCCATTTTAAGATAATGCTGGGGGGAAAGTACCCAGTCCAGACTCCACTTTAAACCGAGGTCTTCGATTCCAGATAAGTATACGGAAGAAAATGAGTTCTCAGTATTGTTGATGATCTCAGACACTGCAGCGCTGACATCCAGGTTGTATTTGCTATAAGTGGCAGTAACATTACTAAAGAGTTTATTACTGATCTTCATATTCCAACGGAGTGCGGAGATGATATTCCCCCAATCTAATCCACCATTAAAAGAGGAACGATCATTCTTGGATTTAAATCTAAATACATCAGATCCCAAATACGCACTTCCAAACAATCGGTGTTTCTGATTAAATGTATGACTGATTTTGGTATTTAGGTCATAGAAGAAAAGGCGTGGTGTAACTTTGGTTTCAGCCTTTCGATTGGCAAGGCCGACAAATGGCTTAGCAATCAGATCTGCATAGGTTCTCCTGCCTGAAATCAGGAAGGAAGTCTTTTCTTTTTTCAGAGGCCCCTCTAGCGTCAGCTTTGAGGAAATAATTCCGATAGATCCTTCCCCATGCCATTCTTTATTATTCCCATCTTTCATATTGATCTCCAATACAGAAGATAACCTACCCCCAAAGCGCGCTGGAAAACCTCCTTTGGTCAATGTCACATTTTTAATTGCATCGGCGTTAAACACTGAAAAAATGCCTAATACATGGGATACGTTGTAAACAGGAACACCATCCAATAAAATCAGATTTTGATCAGGACTCCCTCCTCTTACATACAGGCCAGATTGTCCTTCTCCTCCGGACTGCACTCCAGGTAGTAACTGAATGGTTTTTAATACATCTACTTCACCCAGCAAGGCCGGTGCCATTTTAATTTGTTCCACCGGAATTGCGATTTGGCTCATCTGAGACTTGTCTTCAATTTTTTCGGTTCGTTCAGCGGTTACCTCTACGGTTTCAAGTGCTAAACTCGGCTGTAGATAAGCATTCAATTCTTCATCCTGATTTAAATAAAGTACATACCTGGCACTTAAATACCCAATATAGGAGATCGTAAGCTTAACCGTATCGGTTGGAAGGGTAATACTAAAGAAGCCAAAATCGTTAGATACCGTTCCTTTGTGTGAATTTTCATCCCAGATATTCGCTGCGATAAGTCTTTCTCCGGATTCACTGTCTTCTACATATCCGCTGATGGTAAAGTTTTGGGAATTTAACGGATAATAAATTAAAATGACAAAAAATAATACATAGGGTTTTCGCATAGATTTCGTATTGCGTGTGTAGTAAGAGGACACTATAATAACGAAGTGCCTCTATGGCTTGTGGAGCATTTAACGTTACTTTAACTTGAGGATAAGGAAAAAAAGGTTGTGATGCCTTATTTAAATCGAGAGTTAATGTGTTTGCCTCCTCCAGTCGTTTGAGGCGAGGACGCCTCAAACAACTACTTGTTGCTTTGGGCGTCCCCTCCTAAAGCGTAAATAGCCTTAAGTGTGGAATGTAGACTTAAGCATTTGAACTTAGAGTTCAGAAGTTTTATATATTAGCAATCGCAAAAACTAAAACATGGAATATTCAAAACTTGGAAACAGTGATCTGGAAGTGAGCAAAATTTGCCTGGGAACGATGACATTTGGAGAACAGAACTCAGAGGCAGAAGCCCACGAGCAAATGGATTATGCTATTGATCAAGGTATAAACTTTTTTGATACTGCAGAACTTTATGCTATTCCAAGCAAGAAAGAGAATAATGGATTAACAGAATTGTACATCGGCAGTTGGTTAAAAAAAACCGGCCGCCGGAATGATGTGATATTGTCTTCGAAAATTAGTGGCTATCGCAAGGGATTGGAATACATTCGTCCAAATTTAAATTTTAGCTCCGAGCAAATAAATCAGGCGGTAGAGGGCAGCTTAGAGAGAATGGGTACGGATTGTATCGATTTGTATCAGTTGCACTGGCCAGAACGAAAAACCAATGATTTTTTTCAAAGAGGATACACTTATGATGCTGATGATCCCTGGGAAGATAATTTTTTAGATATCCTACAGGCTATGGACGGCTTGATCAAAAAGGGTAAAATTAGGTATTGGGGGCTGTCCAATGAAACGCCTTGGGGATTGATGCATTTTTGTTTGCTCGCTGATCAAAACAATTTGCCTCGACCCCTGACGGTTCAGAATCCCTATAGTCTATTGAATCGAGGGTATGAGGTTGGACTAGCCGAAATGAGTATCCGGGAAAACATCCCATTACTCGCGTATTCACCTTTAGCATTTGGAATGTTATCCGGGAAGTACCACAAAAAAGAAGATTTACCCCGGGATAGGATAAATAAATACGAAGAGTTGAGTCGCTACAGTAGCGACAATTCCTATTCGGCAACCGGCAAATACATCGCTATTGCTGAAAACTACCAGTTATCACCGGCACAAATGGCCTTGGCATTCGTAAATACCAGACCTTTTGTAGGTTCAACGATAATTGGGGCTACCACCATGGCTCAATTAATTGAAAACGTATACAGTATTAATGTAGATTTGGAAAAACCGACATTGCGTGAGATTGAAGCTGTACATGAATTGATTCCTACGCCGGCGCCATAGGGTGGGGGTGAAAGAATGAGGGTAGTGCATGGACAAGAGACGTTGCTTTCGTGTATATCTTAGATATTTATTCAATGAAGTGATTTAAAAACAGATGTTAAAATGAGTTGTATGCGCTTGATTTTCAAGACGAAGCTCTTTTTGAGATTCATAGCCACAGTTATGGATCGAGAAAAAGCTGACGTATTGAGAATCAATGGCATGCAAATCAATTAACAATTTGTTTTTAAATCACTTCTATGCTAAACTAATTAAAATGACAATGAAATTTCGACTCCTGGCTATTTTCATTATGCTGTCAGGAACCACCTCCTTCTCCCAACCCGGGTTTGTTTACTCGATTGATTCCCTGGAAACCGAGAGAATGGAATCGGAGCGACCGTATCTCAGCTTTTTGAACAATGAAACCATGATGGGAGGGATTTATGTGCTCAAAGCCGGTGCTACCGACAGCCAGGAACCCCATCAGTATGATGAGATCTATTATGTCATGCAGGGTAAGGCTAAGATTGAAATAGAAGACAAAACGTTTCCTGCTCGCAAAGGAGATGTAATTTTCGTCAAAGCGCTGGATGTGCACCGGTTTGTCGATATTGAAGAAGATATCCACTTATTGGTATTTTTTAGCAAGAAAAAGCCAGAATAGAGTTCAGATGGATTACTCAATCCTGGAGTGGATAGCTGTCGTCAGCGGAATCCTGTGTGTATGGTTGTTGGCCTATGAAAAGATCTTTGCCTGGGTGTTCGGATTAATATCTGTAACCATTTACGTGTTAATATTTTACCAGGCGCGATTATATTCAGATACGGTTTTGAGCGGAATATACATCATTCTCAATGCCTATGGGCTTTATGCCTGGACTCATCGATCTGAAAGCCAACAGCAAATGCTAGTTGTAAGTCATCTGCATTACAAAGAAATTATAAACTGGGTATTGGTCATTCTCGCTGGAACGCTGATTTGGGGAAGCATCATGTACTTTTATACCAATGCGGACTATGCCTATCCGGATGCTTTTACGACCTGTGCTAGTTTAGCGGCTCAATATTTATTGGCACGTAAGAAAATTGAAAACTGGATTATTTGGATCGTAGTTGATGTGGTTGCGATCAGTTTGTATTTGTTAAAGGGCTTATATCCTACTACTTTGCTTTATGTAATCTATTTGGGTTTGTGTATCTTAGGCTATCACCGCTGGAGAAAAGAATTCGAACTTTATAACAGGCAAGCATTATGAAAAGCGAACAGGATGTTTTGGATTTAGCATTGGATATGGCTTCCTCCGGGAATGACTACCTGGAAATTAAAAAAGTCGTGTCACAGTATGACTTGAGCGCCGAGGTACAGCGGGAAATATTGGATCTCGTTGATGAAGAAATTGTAGCTTATCAGTTGCATGAGAACAAAAAGCGAGATTATTGGATCTCTCTCATGCTGGGAGGATCCTTAATTATCCTGGGATATTTGATGAAAAAAATACAAATTTTTGGAAGGGGATTAGATCCCTTTTTCTACATTGCTTTTATGATAATTGGAATGACAGTAGTCTTTAGGGGATACCGAAAATTTCGACAACCTCCAGCCAAAAAACCAAAATTTGAAAAACATAAACGATTTAAAAGAAAGTTGTGATGTGGAGCGGTTTCAATAAAAGATATTCGTATTTGTTTTTGATCTTGTTTCAGGTCATGCTTTTTACAAATTTTTCTGCACAGATCAAGCCTTCCCAGTCCCATCTGAAAGTGGTTAAAATTCCAATTATCTGGGATAGTACCCGGATAAAACTCTCTTTGGATTATATGGCGAAACATCATGATCTACATAAAACCAAAGCGGAGATTGAGCCGAAAATGATAGTAATTCACTGGACAGCGATTCCTACTTTAGAAGGGTCTTTTCGTGCTTTTAATCCCTCCATCTTGCCCGGACGTCCTAAATTGCAATCCGCCAGTGCCTTGAACGTGGGAATTCATTACCTGGTGGATCGAGAGGGGACGATCTACCAGTTGTTGCCCGAGACTTATTTTGCGAGACATGTGATCGGATTGAATTATTGTGCGATCGGAATTGAAAATGTAGCTGATGGAGGAGATCACCCCATCACCAAAAAACAACTAAAAGCCAACATTCGAATCATTAAATATCTGAAACTAAAATATCCACAAATCGAATATGTGATTGGGCATCATGAATATCGGCAATTCAAAGATCATCCGATCTACCGGGAGACAGATCCGAATTATTACACCATTAAATCAGATCCCGGTGATGAATATATGGAAAAATTATACCGGAAAATTAAGAAACTGAATGTCAGGCGAAACCCATAACTTTAGCATACCCTAATATTTGTAATCCTGGAATTCCAACCAAAATTAGTTACCTTGAAATCGTTTAAACAAATATTGTGATATGAAAAAAACACTGATCTTTTTTATGTTTCTAGCAGTCAGTTTCTCCCTCGCTGGCCAAAGATTTACCTATCAGGATACTTTGCGAGGGTCAATTACGCCGGAAAGGGAATGGTGGGATTTGGTGTATTATCATCTGGAAGTCAAGGTCGATCCGGGAACCAAATCTTTAACCGGAAGAAATACGGTACAATATCGGGTATTACAATCTCACAATATACTTCAGATAGATCTACAAAAGCCATTGAAAATCAAATCTGTACACCAAAATGGATCTAGCCTTAAATTTGAAAATACGGGTGCAGCATATTTTATTCATTTAGACACCGAACAACCGGTGGGATCTTTGCAAAATCTGGTCATTGAATATGGGGGTAATCCTAGGGAAGCCAAACGTCCACCCTGGGATGGAGGTGTGACCTGGAAAAAGGATACCAATGGAAAGGACTTTGTTGCCACTTCCTGTCAGGGAATTGGTGCCAGTATCTGGTGGCCATGCAAGGATCATATGTATGATGAGCCAGACAGTATGTTAATTTCCATCAATGTCCCCTCTGATCTGATGGATGTATCGAACGGAAGATTGAGACATAGGGAAGAACTTAGAGATGGGACAACCACTTATCACTGGTTTGTTGGAAGCCCAATAAACAACTATGGAGTTAATTTTAATATAGGCGATTATGTGCATTTCCATGAAGTATATCAGGGTGAGGCAGGCCCTTTGGATGTAGACATTTATGTACTTAAAGAAAATGAAGATCAAATGGACCGTCAACGAACGGAAACCAGGCGAATGCTGCGAGCGTTGGAACATTGGTTCGGGCCATATCCCTTTTATAAGGACGGATACAAATTGGTTGAAGCACCTTATCTCGGCATGGAACACCAAAGTTCCATCACCTATGGAAATGGATATCAAAACGGATATTTAGGTCGTGACCTAAGTGGTACCGGATGGGGCTTAAAATTTGATTTTATAATTGTGCATGAGTCGGGGCACGAGTGGTTTGCCAATAATATTACTTATAAAGATGTGGCTGATATGTGGGTACATGAGGGTTTTACCAATTATTCGGAAAATCTGTTTCTCGACTATCATTATGGCAAGGTTGCATCATCAGATTACGTCATCGGTACGCGCAAAGTCATTCAGAACGATCGGCCCATCATAGGTCCTTATGGAGTCAATAAGAGAGGATCAGGGGATATGTATTATAAGGGTGGAAATTTGTTACATACGTTGCGGCAGGTGGTTGACAATGATGAAAAATGGCGCATGATACTACGAGGCTTGAATGATGCTTTTTATCATCAGACTGTGACAACTCACCAAATCGAAAATTATATGTCCCGTCACATAGGCAAAGACCTTAATCCATTCTTTAATCAATATTTGCGGGATACCCGCATCCCTATCCTAGAATATCAAATAAGCCAAGGAGTGGTAAAAACCAGATGGACCCATTGTGTGCCTGGATTTGATCTTCCACTTAAAGTGAAAATTAACGACCAAACTACAATCTGGATCCACCCAAATGAGGAATGGAGTGAAGTCCGTTGGCCGGGAGTAGAAAAACTGGAAGTAGATCGTAATTTTTACGTAAAATCGAAAATGGTAGAATAGGATTTAACGTTCATAATATAGGTCTACTTATTAACCTTTCAATTAAAACCATGGTTAATGGTTAAGCACGCTGTAGTTACTGCACTTGTCACATGTATCTCCCTGGCTTCAATCCGGTCACAAAGTAATGAGTACCAAGAAAAATATCCGCCGGAAAAGATCTATTTACAACTCGACGGAAAAGTCTACACTACGGATAATACCATATGGTTTAAATGTATTGTCTTGAATGGTATTGATCATACACCAACGCCAATGAGCACGGTTCTGTACGTGGAATTAATAGGTCCTGATGAGAAATTGTTACAGAAGAAAATGATAAAACTCACAGGAGGCGTGGCCAATAATTTTTTTGCATTAGTGCCAAATTACCAGGAAGGGAGTTATTTAATTCGTGCTTATACCGAGTGGAGTAGGAACTTTGGCGAGGTGTTTTTTTTCATGGAATATATTCATGTTTATCCCTCCTCTCATCGTTCTGAGTCCGAGCCCATACTAAATGTTAATTTGATAGAAGAAAAGGGAGTTGATCGAAAAATTACTGCTGAATTGGACCCGAGAATAGTGGATTCCCTCTACGATAAGAAGCTCAAATTATTTCTCAACTCCCATCAGTATACGGATAGCGTACGTATAAAGCGGAATACCCGAAAAAAAGGTTATCTGGCGGAATTCACGGTGCCGGACAGTAGCCAGTTTGTTACCCTGAAATTACAAACTGAAAATGATTTTGTCTATTCTAAGACGGTGCTTTTAAATAAGGATTACCTTGATCTACAGTTTTTTCCGGAAAGTGGAGAATTGGTACATGGATTACACGGAAAGGTGGGATACAAAGCATTGGATTCGAATGGTAAAGGATTTAAGATAAGTGGAATCATTGTAGATGATCGCGAGAATGTGGTTACCAAATTTTCCAGCAATCATTTGGGGATGGGTATTTTGACTTTGCCGAATGTGGATAGTACCAGAAAATATTTTGCGAAAATCAAATCCCGGGCCGAATCGGATTTATCGATCTATTATCCTTTACCCCAAGTTGAATCTATGGGCAATGTTTTGACTTTAACTAAGACGGGTTCAAAAATCCGGCTGACTGCAACATCTAATTACCTACTTAATGACAGTGTATTTTTTCATGTATCGTGCCGGGGAAAAGCTTATTTCGATATCCGTGGTAAAATGGATAGTGGGATTATCAATTTTTCACTGCTTTCGAGTCAACTTCCGGATGGGATTTTAGCCTTTACCATGTTTGACCGCTCATTTCAACCAGTAGCAGAGCGGCTTTATTTCAATGAACGGAGTGATCAAAGAATAAACCTCAAAGTTACGACAGATAAATCCTTTTATCAGCAGCGGGATCCTATCACATTAACGGTTCAAATGCCACCTCAGCATAATGAAAGGACTCAAACAAGCCTGTCATTTTTGGTAGTCAATAAGGCACAGTTGGGATCGATCCATAGTACCAGAGACCACATTTTATCCTACTTTTTGTTGAGATCAGAATTAAAAGGTACAATTGAAGATCCCGGATTCTACTTTCGCAATATTCCGAACCGTCACTTCCATCTGGATGCATTAATGCTCACTCAGGGCTGGAGAAAGTATAACTATGCCAAACCGGTAGATCAATTCCGGTTTCAACCTGAACAAACGCTGTCTTTGGAAGGAAAAGTAACAGGAATCTTTACAAAACCAAAAAGAAAGAATGTTATCCTAACGATGATCGGCTTTAGTTCTCCACCTTCGTTTCAGAACCAAGGCGTCGATAGTGCAGGAAATTTTAGATTTGATCTCAAGGATGCCTATGGTCATGAATTGGAAATATTGATCAAAAGTGCTAAAAAGTCCGGTAGGAATCAGAATTATACCATCGACCTTAATCAGCATATTTCACCTGCCATTACCTTTGAACAATCGCAAAAAATTGAACAAATCGATAGTACTATACAAGTTCTGGTAGATAAAAACATCGAGCGTAAACAGATTGAAGATTCCTATATTCTGAATGATAGCACTATATTCTTGGATGAGATTGTCGTCAAGGATTACCGGATTACCCCTGAAAGAAAAAAAGTTATGGAACTTTACGGGAAACCGGACGATGTTATTCCCGGAAAAGCGATCGAGGAAAAGGAAGAAAAATGGTCATGGGGACTTTTTAGTGTATTGAAGTACAGCTTCTCCGATAAATTAAAAATTAGAGGTAGAGGATCATATTTATTTGCTGAGGTCATCAAGGGCCCGACTCAAACAGATAGAGCATTATTTGTAGTCGATGGTATCCCTGTTAAGGGATATGACTACCCTTTGGTTGCCAGAATTCCTCCAAGTGAGGTCCTTAGTGTTGAGATTATTGAGAATGCCAAGAACTTTAGGAGATTATTTTCGGAGACATATCCTACGGTACCTCTTAATCGTGCGAAGGCATTTGGCAGCGTGATTGCCATCTATACAAAAGCGGGTAAGGGACTCTTTGGTGCCCAGAAACCGGTAGGAATCCTACACACGGTAATCCCAGTTTTTGCCAAATCCCGGGAATTTTATGCTCCCAAGTATCCAAATATTCAAAGCGAGGATTGGGATAAACCCGACCTGAGAGCACTGGTGCATTGGGATCCAAAACCAAAGGTGAATTCAATGGGTAGGACCTATTCCACCTTTTATAATGCCGATACCACGGGTGAGATGTTAGTAATTGTAGAAGCGATCTCATATGATGGTAAAATAGGATACCAGGAGATATCCTACGCAGTACATAGTCGACAAAGAGAATGACAAATGAAATTAATGCTCTGCTGGTTAGCTATCACTTAGCTCATACGCAAGGTCAATTGAATCCGAAGTAAAGCATCCTTTGCCCATCCCGGCAGGAAGAGAAGACTTATGGTTTGCATAACCTAAGATGTAGGCATTGAAAAAAAATAATTTTTGCAAATGATTTGGAATTTTCACTTTCCGGTAGCGTTATATATATAGGCTGTACCTTGAAGTTGTTTTTGAAAGGACTTCATGAAAATTTGATTATAAAACTCTAATGCGAAATCCATATGAAGAGATTATCCTTTTTGCTATTGTTTTTTTTCATCAGTTTAAGTATTGCCTTTTCTCAAAGAAAGCAACTTGTAGGCAAGGTCACCCTATTCGGTGAATACCCCATATTGAATGCAGAAGTAAGTTTAAAGAAGAGCAAGAGGTCTGTATTCACAGATTCGCTAGGCCTATTTTCAATCCGGTGTGGCCAGGGAGATAAAATCTATGTAAGAGCGGCAGGATTTAAACCGACGACTGTCAAAGTTAAGAATCTCGTAGATACATTGGTCATCGAGTTATTGTTCAAAAATACGATTAAAAATGTTGATCTGGCTACCGGTTCAGGTCATATAGACAAAGATCATTTATCGCAAGCAATAGATCATCTCAATGTTGAAAAAATAAATACAAATTACACCGATGTTTTGGAGATGATAAAAGGAAGATTTGCCGGTGTTACCGTTTTGGCCAATGAGATACATATTAGGGGGCCCACATCATTAATGGGAAGCAATGCGGCATTGATAGTTATAGACGGTGTTGTATCGGATATGGCAGCAATTAGGAGTCTTCCGGTCGCTGAAGTAAAAAGTATAGATATACTTAAAGGCTCTAAAGCGGGTCTATATGGTTCACGTGGTGCCAATGGAGTAGTGGTTATTACCATGAAAGATGGAAATTAATAATTTAACCTATGCCTTCTTATTCCG
Organism: Saprospiraceae bacterium; assembly: GCA_965223405.1. Taxonomy (GTDB): domain Bacteria; phylum Bacteroidota; class Bacteroidia; order Chitinophagales; family Saprospiraceae; genus CBDCWO01. The sequence goes on along the minus strand of CBDCWO010000006.1, from coordinate 6,107,146 downwards.
GTTTGGAAAAAGAGCTTAAATGGATTGAATTTCAATCTCATGGTTATCCAGTGGCAATCTACCTCATTTTACTTTGTAATTACCTAACTCTTGATCACAGGTGTTGTCTTCTACTGTTGGCGCCTATTATTTGTGGCTGTAGTGGATCGTGGAAAGCAGAGTGATCCACAGAACGGATTGATAATGAACAAATGGCAGCCTGTGACCTACAGTTTTAGGACATCGGGAAGGGCAAACAATAATCTGAAATATTCCTTCGATGTCGATAATAGTTCAAAGTTTTACTGTCCAGAACTCGGAAACCAAATTTCACTGACAATCAGCGAAGGAATACGACAATTTAAGCATATTTTCTCGTCACTTTGTTGAAAAGGCTGATAAAAAGGATTAATTATAAAGCATGAAACATGTTTTGATTGGATTGGTATTCTTATTTACTCTTACGTACCGATCCTATGCCGGCACTCAGAAACCAATTCGCTTGTTAATACTCAGTGGCGCTGACAAACGTGAACGGAAACAAACAACTCCCGTTCTTGAACGGATGTTTGCTAATTCTGGATATTTTGAGGTAAGCGTTACGGAACAACCGGATACGCTTAGTTATCAAATACTTAGTAAATATGATGTGGTAGTCAGCAATAGAAGCTCCAGGCCAGAAAACAGTTCAAGTTGGACCGGGCATGCGAAAAAAAGATTGCTGAAATATGTAGAAAAAGGTGGAGGATTGGTGTTTTTTCAAGCTTCATCTTCAATTAATAAATGGGAGGAATTTAAACACAAATCTACTCCAGCAAGGATCGATAGCACCTCACATGAAATAAATAATCCCGTGAAGGTGGAAATAAGCGGCCATGACCATTCAATCACCTGCGGGATATCGAATTTTTACATTTTTGATGAACTATGGCCTGAGGTAGAGCTAAATGAAAATTTCGACATTCTGGGATATGGTGTCCATGATATGGTTTCGGAGGAGGGAAACGGCAAGCGCCCGGTTATTTTTGTTTCAAATTATGGCCAGGGTAGAGTTTTCCATACAATACTTGGAAATTCGATGTGTGCGATGCGCAACACTGGTTTTAAGTCGCTGATTCTACGCGCCACCGAGTGGGCAGCTACATCAAAAGTTACTTTGTCTGTTCCTCAAGGTATTAGGGAAAGCAAAATGGAAGAAACAAGTGAATTCTCCTGGGTTAAGAGCGATACCACGTTTGCCCTTCACAAAAGCGGGAAGGTGATCTGGCAATTCAATTACAATACCATACACGGTAAGCCATTTTTTCATCCTATTTATGTCAATAAAAACCGGATAACCTGTATTAGCCCTGATGACCATCTTTGGCATTTAGGGCAGTGGTTTTCCTGGAAATTTATCAATGGTAAAAACTATTGGGAATATATTGGCCAAAGTTATCAGTCGGAAGGGATTACGGAAATCGCAAGTGTCAAATTAGAACCCAAAGCTGATTTTTCTGCGAAAATAACTTTAAAGGTAAAGTACCATCCTCTACAGAAGAAAACAGTCCTTACCGAAAAGAGGGTCATCTTTATTGCTCCGCCTCAGAAAGAAGGCAGTGTTCTTATGGATTATGAACTGAAGCTAAAGGCGAAATCTGACATGGTGAAACTGGATAGGACTCCTATACTTGGTGAGCCTGATGGTATGTCATGGGGAGGGTATTCCGGACTTTCAATTCGCTTTAACCAGGACTTTATGAGTTCAAAATTTATTTCACCATATGGGGAGAACCAAGACGTAAATGGGAAAACCAACGATTGGCTGTATATGGGATTTAAAGGACTGGATGGAAATCAGGTGGGGTCGGTCATAATGATTCATGATCAAAAAAAGAGGGAGGGTGAAGCATGGTATACGGTCAATAATCCGGAACTACCATTCTTCTATATCAGTCCTGCGTATTTATATTACAAACCGCTGGTGTTGCCAAAAGGAGGGCGTATACAGTTGAAATATAGAATTATACACTTTGGCGGGGATACAAAAGCCGAAATCCTTAGTAATGAATATAATCAATATATAAATTCAGTAAATCACTGATTGAAGTTTTTAAACGACTTCATCACAAACCATTAAAACATGCGAAAATCTAAAAACAATTGGGCTAGGAGAAATTTCCTAAAAAGGACAGCAATTGGAGCCACCGGTGTGTTACTTTCACCAACCATATTAAAATCGGCTTTAAGCCAAAGCAACATTAGCAATACTATTCATGTTGGGCATATAGGAGTTGGAGCCAGAGGAGGTAATGAATTGAGAAATTATTTCTTGCCTCTTCCTGGATCACGTTCAGTGGGTATTTGCGATGTTTGGCAGGAAAGGCAGATCAAGGGAATGGAAATGGTTTCAGAATATTACCAGCAAAATGGTGTAAATGCTCCCAAGTGTTCCACTTTTCTTGATTTTGAGGAAATGCTGGAGCGTGATGATATTGACGCCGTACACATTACCACTCCTGATCATTGGCATGTTCCTGCTGCGATTAAGGCAGCAAGGGCTGGAAAACATATCATGTTGGCTAAACCGCTTGGTTTGAGTTACCCCCACTATAAAATACTGGAGCAAGAACTGGTTAGTAATGGGGTTCGATTTCATTATGCCACCCAACAACGTTCTATGAAGCATATGCAATTGGGTATTGACATGATAAGAAATGGTAAGATTGGCAAAATAGAGCGTGTAGATATTTGGTCCCCCGGTAAAAATAATGTGCAATCACCAATATGTAAAGAAGTTGCTGTTACTGAAGGTTTTGACTATGATAAGTGGTGTGGACCAGGTCCGGTAAAACCATTTTGTCCTGAAAGAGTAACTAATAACAGTTCCTGGTTCCAATACGATTACAGCATTGGATTCCTTGCCGGTTGGGGAGCTCATCCGCTGGATATTTTGGTTTGGGGATTAAAAGAAAAGGTAAGCGGTAAATATTCTTGTGAAGGCGTAGGTACTTTTTGGCCTAAAGGCGGTATTTACGACAACATAATTTCATGGGATCTAAATTATCAATATAAAAGTGGGATTAATCTTCATTTTTTTAGTAATGACAGAGCATCTAATGGTTTATTGGATTACCGTTCAACGAAGGAATCGAATGGGACGACATTTTTTGGGTCAAAAGGTTGGATCTCTCTTAGCCGGTCATCCGCTGAGTCAAATATACCGGAGATAAATACGAAGTTGAATGACTTCCCGCGAAGGAAAAATGGAAGAATTAAAGGGGAGGAAAATACCATGGGTCAAATGTTTTTAGACATTATAGCTGGAAAGACCAGAGAGACTTGTCCGCTGGATGATGCAATAATTTCAGATACCATTAGCCATATGGGCGATATAGCGATCAGGACCAAACGTAAGGTTTTCTGGAATCCTCGGAAAGGTAAACTTAAAGGAGGTGCTGAAACCAATAGTTTGTATGTGCGAAAAATGAGGGATCTCTATGCGGTTTAACACCAGTTCATCTCCTCGCTTTTGTGGAGTGAGCAAGCAATCCAAACATCATTATTGAAGGTTGCTTTTTTGTCTTCTGTTGCAAAAAAGTATCATTAAGAATAAACGATAAAGATTATTTTATAGGGAACACCAAGATCCGCTTATCTTTCAATAATCTGGCCCTAATATCAACATAAGATAGTTCATGGATCTCGATCTGTTTTTCAATTGCCAGGGAGGCAATGGTACCGGCACTTTGTCCAAGTATCATAAACATAGGTTCCATGCGGTTAGAGCCAAAGGCGATGTGAGAACTCGAAACAGCAATGGGGACCACCAGATTGGTACATTCAGAACGGCTTTGGCAGGATGGTTCCAAGAGCAATCTGATAGGGATTTTTGGGATGAACACCCATGTCTCCCTCATTTTGCACGAATCCTTCAAGCGTGATATAACGTTGTGTATTGTGCGAATCCATGGTGTAAGATCCCATTCCAATAGATTTGTATACCGGCTTTTTACATATTGTAAATCGACCAATCCCTTGATTTGGTTCGGTAACTAAAACACCGGTAGCCTAAAGACCAGGATAAGAAGGACAATCAGCATCCGTCGCCGGTGAATCAATTGATCGAGCAAAGTTTGGTGAGCATGAAAAACCGGATCCAATGACGAGCTTTGGCCATGGTCTTTCTTACTTGGGATTGGTGACTATATATTCCAATTTGATCTAATAATGTCAGTAAGACTTCTCCAATTGACAATATTTTACAGTCTACCAATTTCTTAAAAATGTAATTTTGGATCTAATTCTGATCATTCCACAATTCAGATTGACATGAGAAACCATAAAAAATGAAGATTAACAGAAGTTGTGAAATAGTCGATGCCATATTTTTTGTTGCCGCTATTATATTATTACCTTTCGTTGGACTACAAGCACAAAGTATACCGGTGCCCTTGGAGGCGGGTATCATTACTGAAATGGGCCTCGAAGATGCGGCTAATCTTATTTTTGTCAATGCTTCCGAAGCCGATGGCGATCCCTTTGCTCCGGTGGTCACTACGTGTGTGGAAGACGGAGGTGCTTTTTACTGGCCCCGTGCTGAGTTGGCTTCCCGGATCGCTCCGGATGAGTCCATCGATCTCAGTGGGCTCACTGATCCGGTTTCCGAACTTTTCGACCTGAGCAACCCGGTAAACTGCGCTTCTGGTACCCCTTTTGGAATGGACAACACCGTCTTTCCCAACGGCTGGTACCTCATCTATGTACCTGCCAGTGATTCTTTTGGGCTGAAAGGGCAGATCGATATTGCCTTTGAAGATGTGGACGGACAGAGTGCTGCCACCCATTACGATATTGACCTTCTGAATATGGCCAATACCCCGGAGTTTTATTTTCTCGGTGATGGAATCGCCAGAACCGGTGACAGGCTTGTCTTGTCGCGGGACCGGCTGTATCTGGAAGATCCCAGGTTTGGCAATACCGATATGTCTTCGGTTCATTGGATTGTTGGTAGAGTTGGTGAAAATATACCTATAGATCTGCAGGTAAGAAGTTCGGATCTGAACCCATTAGACAATAACCCTGTGGTCTATTTAGAGGTGGTAATGTATGATCCTCCCATCAGAGGAGTTATGCTGCAGGGTAGTGCATTCTACAGACACGGAGAAGTTTATGATAGCGGTACTCGTAATCTGACTCAAGTAAATGCCGAATTGACTACTTTCTCGGTACTTTTCCCAAGTGATTTCAACTTAACCGCATTTGTAACATTTGAGTTTTTCGACCGGGGTAATATTCCCGGGGCGTGCAGTAACGATGGTAGTGCAATTCCCACACCTACTAGTGGGGGTTCCTGCAGGTCCGCCCAGCTGGTCATAGGGTTCTATATAGCCAATTCTAATGTAATTTTTGTAGATCAGAATGCTCCAACTACCGGCCTTAACAATGGTAGCAATTGGATAAATGCCTTTACCGACCTGCAAAGTGCCCTGGCTGTTGCCACTTCAGGAACTGAGATCTGGGTGGCTGAAGGGACGTATAAGCCTACTTCGGGTACCGATCAAAGTATTACTTTTAATATTCCCAAAGGTGTAACCATTAAAGGGGGCTTTTCACCATCAAATAATGCGGTATTACCTGAACACAGAGATTGGAACCAATATCCCGTTATTTTCAGCGGAGACCTGAATAATTCCGGTATGGCTGATGCCGGGGATTCGCATACCATTATTCAAGCCACGAATGATACAATAACATTAGACGGACTAGTAATTACACACGGCTATGCTGACAATTCTTCAGATAACAGTCTTATTGCTATTGGTAGGAGTGGAGCCGGTATGTACAATAATGGAAACAATAACATTTTTAATTGCGTATTTAAGGAAAATGTCGCTTTTGGAAATGGAACTGATGGTGTGGGAGGAGCCCTGGCTAGTTTTGACGGCCACTTGATTGTTACGAATACACTTTTCCATGATAATTTCGCAACCTCTGCGGGAGGAGCAGTTTCTCCTCAATTAGGCAGTACTGAATTTATCAACTGTACTTTTGGTCAAAATAATGCAAATACTGAGGGAGGTGCAGTTCATACTTTTTCGGCTGAAACTACAATGACGAATTGTATCTTTGCCGGAAATACCGCAGCTACTAACAACCATATTAACAACCACCTGAGCATGCAGGCCACCCTGCTATATTCATTGTTGGATGAACCTCTACCAGTTGTCGGCGGTGGCGGTGGTATGATAACGGATGGTGGTAATAACATATTAAATACTGATCCCTTCTTCAATGACGCTCCTAACGGCGACTTCACCCTGGACTTTACCTCCCTAGCTCTGGATGCCGGAGATAATGGCGTCGTAACCCTTAGCTGAAGACCTGGCAGGGAATCCACGGATTATTGATAGTGACCGCAATGGTACAGCAACGGTGGATATGGGTGCTTATGAAATGACTCCTATGATTAGTGGAAGAGACACTGTGATCTGTGCAGGTGATCAGGTAGACTTGAGTATATTGATAGAAGGAATATATGTTGAACTCTATTATGGAACTACTTTTGGAGATTACCCCAATCCCACCGGCATAGTTACTCCTACTACAACAACAACCTATTACATCGCTGATTCTACAGTCGGAGCAGCGATCTTTGACACTACCATGATCACTGTGACAGTTCATCATCAACCCACAATTACAGGACGGGACACTTCCGTCTGTATGGATGCCACGGTGGATCTATCTACCCTGATCGAAGGTACACCTGTCAATGCTCTGGAATATGGAAACGTCTTTGGTACGTATAATGTAACCTCGTCTGTCCAGGTTAGTATAAGCACCACTTTTTATGTACGTGATTCATCGGCAATGACCGGCTGTGTTGACACCGCACTAATTAACGTCAACGTATTCACATTTATGGATTGCCTGATGACCTTCTCCTCCGGTAATGAACTTGCATTTGCCGATCCTTGCTTGTGTACGCAAGTAGTCAAAGATAATGGAGTACTCTATTTACGGGACACCCTCGTGGTTTATGGTACACAGAGACAAAGTATGTTATTTTCAGATGCTGGGATATCGGATTTTTATAGTACTCCGGGAGTGTTGATGGCAGATGGAACACCCTTTACAGAAGGACCTTTGGGAGCCTACAAACTAGTCTTCTATAAACTCAGTGGAGCACAGGCAATGGGATCGGTAACGCTCAATGGAGGCAGTCCAATGTCAATTCCTCTCGATGCCCTGGAATTGTGTGATGTGGTAGTACAATGTCCGGAGTTGATTCCGACATTGGGACAATGGGGAATGATCTCGCTGTGTCTGTTATTACTTAACTTGGGAGTCAACGCCATAAGATCCCTTGAGTTTGAGTTATCTGTTGATCAAAAGCAAGGATGAGAAAGAATACATTGCTCCATAATTGCAGACTACTGCAGACATCCGTGTTCTCCTGTATGATCATACTGATTTTTTTTTCTTACCCGAAATAGGTTTAGGGGCTTTACAAACTAAAAATCTGAGAAAAAAAGCGTAGATGGGAACGGTACATAAGGTTAGACGGAATTCAAGAAAGCCATAGTCCATGAGTTTGATCAAGGCAAAATTAGTGTTGGATAATTATGTAAATTACTTGATTTACATGCCACGAATATTTGTGATTGGATAAATAAATTTTCGAGTATAGGTCGGCACAGTAGTTGAAATGAAAAAAAGTAGTACACAAAAATTGAAAGTGAAAGATAATCAGATTATGGAGTATGAAGGAATAATTGGAATGAATAAAAAGAGTTGGTTTTACCTTTTAAAATCAGAGGGTTCATACGATCGGACTGCATGAGCTCGCACCTCATCCAGGGTTAAATATGCTGGTTTATACTTTCCATGTGAATAGATTTCAGCTTGATCAAAATAATGGGGTGATGAGGGAGAACCATTTGTGCCAAAGTGGTGCAAAGACCTCCCAATTACTTTAGGGCCAAATTCAATGACACTTACATAACTATTTCCGCCCGTACCATATCTTCTTTTGGTTGTTTTACCATATTTCGACCAAAAAGTAAATATGGGCCCTGCCCACGAGGGTGCTCCGGCAATTGGGATGCTGGGTTGGGAGTCATCAAAATGATATTCCTGGTTATTATCTGGTTCCACCCGTTGAATTCGGTTTATCTCTCCCCAGGGGATTTTCCAGGTGCCCCAAGTTTTCTTCAAAGAATCAATGGCTGCTTCCAATGCAGCAATATTTAAATTTTCAAATTTAGAAATTGATGACCTCGTACGTCTTAATGATTCTCTCCAATGGATGTAAAGTGTGGTGGTAATTGAAGAGTTTGTGCTTATGTAATTCCAACTGTTTAACAGCATTATAGCTTCATCCATCTCTGCCGATCTATGCTTAGATTCCATACCATTCAAGGCTTCCAAAAGCTCCGGAAGTTCCTTCTCAGCGGCGAATAGGTAAGTCGAATATGATTTTTTGCAAAAGGATTCATAGGTAAAGGAATTTTCACTAGCTAAAATTCGTCTGGAATGCGCACTTCGATAATTATCCAAATCTCGAATCATATAATTTGGGAAGTCCGTGGACTTTGGATTATCCTTTTGCGTCGATAATAAAGGAGAACCATTGCAATTTTGGATCCACCCTGAGCTTGGGTTTAATACTGTCGGCAATTCATCCACGCTGTGATACCCCTGCCATTCAGTTTCCGGATTACTGCCATCCACCGGATTGGTCCAATCGAATTTTTCAGATCGTTTTGGAATAGCTCCATTGTACACATACAAAATATTCCCTTCCACATCTGCATACAAATAGTTTCCAAATTGTACATCTAACCGCGATGTCGCAGCTTTGAATTCAATCAGATTTTTAGCTTTTGTCATCAGAAACCATTGTTCCAACCAACCTGGATCTTCATACTTTGCCATTTTTATCGATAGATAGGAATTATTCTGAAATCCAATGACTGGTCCGTGATGTGTCCTAATAAATCTTAGTTCTTGGCTGGTAAGCTGATCCTTTTCTTTTATGCGGATCGTTTCTTTCCATTCTTCAACTTTTCTCCAATTTCCATCATATTCATAGGCCAATTGATCTTTCCTGTTTCGTATTTTTTCTCGATACGTGTCCACTAGATCAGCGGCATTATCCGTACTAGCCCAACCCAGTTTCTCACCAAACCCGACATAAGGAAGAGGAAAGCCAAATCGGGTATATCCTGAAAAATTCCAGCCACTTTCACTCATAATATGGGCTTCGTATACTTGTGCAGGGCCAAAAAATGATAGATGTGGGTTGATTAGCAAGAGGGCATTACCGGATGTGCTTTTTTTGCTATTTACGGCCCAGGAGTTTGATCCCTCATTCGATATTTTCTTATTAATAAAGTTGAGACCCATTAATTCTTTATCCGTAATATCATTTATTTCCCGGAATGCATTCTTAAATGATTGGACTGGAATATTTGCGTAATACTGGAGCAAAACACGTTGATAATACAGATAACGTATAAATGCTAAGGGGTGCCAGGGTTCGAATTTTGATAATAATTGGGGTTGAATTTCCGGATGGGTTTCTAGATAGAAATTAAGACCGGCAGCATACGCCGAACAAATTTCTTGGACTTCTTTTGACAATTGTGTTAATTCTTTTTTTGATAATTCAACTATTTCTAGAGATCTGTTAAGCCAATCATCTAAGACCCCTTTTTTTCCAAGCACCTCTGCACTTCGGCCAATGGCCCGGATAAAGTTATTTTCGATAAGGTCAAAATTATCTTCTGCTTGTGCATAAGCAAAACCAAACACGGCACTGGGATCATCGACACCATGAACGTGGGGAACTCCATATCTGTCTCGGTATATGGTAACCGAATCGGAATACTTGCCGGTTGCTTTTTCCGGATTACAACAAAAGAACAAAGCCAGAGGAACTATAGCTAATATGCATTTATTTATATTGAGATCCATGTTTTGTGGTATTAATTAACTAATGGAAGGTGTTAAAAGTTAATAAGCTAAAATAGCATAGATACTGGTGTTAGAGTTTACCTATTAAAGAATTCCGGCATTAATTTGATTATGGGCGTAATCTACCGCTCTTGCCGTTAGTGCCATATAGGTAATACTGGGATTTTGAGTGCCGGAACTTGTCATACAGGATCCATCCGTAATAAATACATTACGTACTTCATGTATCTGGTTCCATTTATTTAAAACACTGGACTTGGGATCATGTCCCATCCTGGCTGTTCCCATTTCATGGATACATGCACCCGGAGCTGTAGCTTCATTATAGAACTCAATATCTCTACACCCGGCAGCCTCCAACATTTCAACTGCACATTTCACTCCGTCTTCACGTAACCTCATCTCATTATCTCGAAGTTTGGCATCAAAAGTAATGATAGGCATACCATAATGGTCTAGTTTGCTATGGTTCAAGAACATTTTATTCTCATGATAAGGTAACAATTCACCGAAGCATGTCATAGCGATCTTGTAGGGACCGGGTGAAAAAATCACCTGCTTCAATTCTTTACCTAGCAGTCCTTGGCGTATATTTCGAGATCTGCTGGCTCCTCCTTGATATCCAAACCCTCTCAGATAATCTTTACGTTTGGATGCATCATCAATATTCCGGAATCTTGGTATATAAAAACCAAGCGGTTTGCGTCCTTTATAGTAGGTATCTTCGAAGCCGGGTATGGTACCGGAGGCACCCATCCCATAGTGATGATCCATAAGGTTATGACCTAATTCGCCACTTGTATTGCCCAATCCGTCAGGAAATGATTCGGACCGACTGTTAAGCAGGATTGCAGTAGTACCTATGGTACTGGCATTGCAGAATACTATTCGGGAAAAAAATTCGAGGTCTTCACCGGAAATACGATCTTTTACTCTGACTCCCTTAGCTTTTCGGGTTTGCGGATCGAAGAGGATCTCACTCACAATGCTATCCGGCCGAATGGTTAAGTTGCCTGTCTGTTGAGCTACCGGAATCGTGGCTGAAAGGCTACAAAAATATCCTCCGTATGGACACCCTCTCCAGCACAAACTTCGACTTTGGCATTGACCACGGGTACCTGTATGGACTTCCGGATCATACTTAGTAAGATTGGCTACTCTACCCGGAGTTACAATCCTATCAGGATAAACTTTCATTACTTCTTCTCTAAAAAATTGTTCAGCACAATTCAGTGGAAACGGAGGCAGGAAATTACCATCGGGTACTTGTTTTAATCCTTCTTTCTGACCACTTACTCCGACAAATTTCTCCACATAATCATACCAGGGAGAAATATCCTTGTAGCGGATAGGCCAATCAATAGCAATTCCTTCTTTTAGGTTGGCTTCAAAGTCGATATCACTCCAACGATAACAATGCCGTCCCCACATGATTGATCTTCCTCCTACATGATGACCTCTTATCCAGTCAAACCGTTGAATTTCGTCATATGGATATTCATCATCTTTATTGATCCAATGTTTATTGTCTTCGTGTACCCACCACGACAGACGGTTTTGTTTGAAGTAGTGTTGAGCCACTTCCTCTGCAGTTACCAAGTTTTGATTGGGCAAATCCCATGGATCTAAGCCAGCAGTAGGATATTCACCATGGTGTACCATTCTACCTCTTTCTAACATGAGGGTTTTATAACCTTTGCGACAAAGTTCCATTGCTGCAAATCCACCACTGATTCCTGAACCTATAACAATGGCATCAAAGGTTACGCTTTCCTTTCCTTTTTGAGTGTAATTCATAAAGTCCATGCTTTTCCACCTACCTCTTCCAGAGAAATGCACGCTTCATAATTCCCCGGTACCGGTAAATAGTTTAAATAATTTTTGCCGATTTCCTCAGTAGACAGGTAATAGGCTATAGTTTGCTGCTTTAAGTTCAAAAAAGCCTGTTGTTCCTCGTTCAATATTTGATCATCTACTCGTAGATCAAGATTTAAAAGTAGATTCAATTTATCTCTTGATTCTAAATTTAAGAACCCCTTTTTGCCGCTTTCCTTTTCCAAATAATTCTTAAGAGAACGAAATCCTTTTTGGTACTCCAGTTTGTTTTCATCACTGTATACCATTCCAACCATGGAGTCAATCACCTTGTGAATATTCAACTCGGAGGCAGAGGGACTATCTGTTTTGGGAATGATAAGATCTACTAATTCTTTTACCAAACTAAATTCATCTCTAGTAAAAAAATGAAGTTGATTATTATCCCTGCGGATTGAATTGTCCGATTGGCATCCTGAGATCAGAGTCCCCAGTATCGGAGCTCCAACGGTTGCTCCAGTAAGTATTGCGGTATATTTTAATATGTTTCTCCTTTTCATGAAATGAGGTTGTTTATCATTTGACTTAATTCTTCAAACTCATATGGAAATCGATCAATACAAAATTCGATGAACTCTTGATAACTAATAGGTATTAATTTACATTTAAATTGACCGGATTCCTTTTTCTGTTATTCTTATTTTTCGTTGTTTATATAAAGTACCGAGTGCTTTTTTGAAGGCTTTTTTACTAATTCCGAATAGCTCAGATATCTCGTCAGGTGTACTTCGATCACTGACTGGTAAATAACCCTGGTTATCGATAAGAGCTTGATATATTGCTTCACTATTTGATCGAATAGAGTTTTTATAACCCACAGGTTGGAGAGATAAATCAATTTTATGATCCTCACGGATCTTTTTTACAAATCCTTTTACTCTATCACCTATGTTAAGCTTTACAAAAATTTCGTTTTCATAGATCAATCCCTTATGCCGGCTGTTAACAATAGCTGAAAACCCCAAATCGGTTTTTTGCAAGATTAACAAATCTACTTCATCCCCTTCCTGAACAGTCAAAGATTCATTTTGGATAAACTTGTCCAACTTATTACTGGCAAAAAGCCGGTCTGTTTCGCGATCTACATCCAAATACACGATATACCATCTACCTTTTACCATCTTTTGCCTTTGAGCACTAAATGGCACCATTAAATCTTTTTCCAATCCCCAATCCAAGAAGGCACCAACGTCGGCTACATCTTTTACCTGAAGTAAGGCAAATTCGTGCAGTGTAATCTTAGGAGTCAAATTGGTGGCTACTTTACGCTCTGCAAAATCCCGGTACACAAAAACTGTGATGGCTTCTCCTATTTCATATTTTTGCGGACAGTATTTATTAGGTAATAAAACATCTTCTCCATCTTCATCCCCAAGATATAATCCGACACTGGTATCCCTGAGAATGGTTAATTCCTGATATTTTCCAATTTCAATCACACCTAAAGTTAGGTAAAATATCCTGCTTCAAACCTCAATTTACGTTTCCGGAGCTTATCTGACCCTAGATTCATACAATCTGATCACATGACCACCTCCAGGTCCCAATTTAGCCTCAATGGTGGAAGTATAATCCACATTGTTATGGGTCCTTATCCTGTATCTTTCCTTATTATCTAGAAAATGAGTTTCAGGAGCATCTTCATAAATCATTGCCTCATACTGCTTGTTCTGATCCAAAAAGTCAAGTTTAATCTTGAGTATTCTTGGTTCCCGATTGGTAAGAGACCCAATAAACCAGGCATTTCCGGCTTTTCGCGCCACAATAATATATTCATCCAATTGGGCATCGAGAACTTTAAAGCTATCAAATTGAGGAGGCATACTCCGGATACAATCGAACAAGTCTTCTTTCTTTAAATACTCTTCGGGGCTATCCGGAAGTACCATCCATCCGGTATACACGACTATAAGTTTGGCTACTTCTGCGACTACTGTTCCCGGGATTTCCTCAAATACCTTCACACGAGAGTGAGCTTCGTTTAAATCAAACCAACCGTTACATGCATCGACCGGTCCGGCAATCATATTGATTAAAGGCATATTTACCGCAGTTTCCGGAAAATAGGATCGGTGCGCGTCAGCCTGAGAATGACAAAATTCTTTAGTCACTAAATTTGGCCAGGTTCTTCGATCTCCACTGGGTGGAATTGGATTGTCATGAAAATTTACCATTAACTTATATTTGGCACAAAGTTCAACGATCTTACGGGTTTGTCGTACCTTCTTTTCAGCACTTCCGCGCATAAACCCATATTTCACACCAATAACTCCCCAGGAGGCAAAATGTTTTAATACCCTTTCGAGTCCAAACTTGTTAGCTCCCAAATCATTCAGGTACAGTATTATTCCTATCCCTTGCGCTTCAGCATAATGCATACATTCTTCGATATCAATTCCTTTCCTGGCAGTAGTAGGATCTGAAGTATCACTGAACTCTGCTCCGTACCAATCAGCATCTAACAGTAAATATTGTATGTTATTTTTTGCGGCAAAATCAATAAATCTTTTATGGGATTCTGTATCCAATTGGTATTCATATCCATCAGCAGTTTGGTATCCCCAGACCCGCCAGTCCCACATTGTTTTGCCGGGTTTAATCCAAGATGGATCAGGTATTTTGCAGGGTTCATTCAAGTTAAGGATAAGATTAGACTCCACTAGATCTCCGATTTTGTTGCCGATTATAAAAGTTCGCCAGGAAGTTTGAAATACCTCATTTCGCTTTGAATAGTCTATATTAAATTTTAGCGACTGATCTTCTGAAATGGCATGTATAGAGAAAGGAGCAAATTCCATGATAGACGCTTCATGGATCGCTAAAAATACGTCTTGATCGAGTTCCATTACCATAGGAATCCTGACCTGGTCGTAAGTGGATTTTGATCGCCATATTGGTCCTAAATTGTGATGTTCACCATTATAAGCCCAAAACCTAAAATCTCCCGGAAAAGAAAGTTTTGTCAAATCCGAGGTTATCCTGAGACTATCGTTAGTTCCCATGTCTTGAAAGCGGTATCTGAAGGCAAACCCTTCGTTGTAAACTCGGACAACTAACTGATACGGTATCAGATCTTTGTTTACTGGTATTGCATCCAGAACATATTCATGGTAGTGATTTCTGACTTTGGTTTGTTTACCATTTACAGCCTCCCATATCTCATCTACTGTTCGATGTTCTACATTTTCCAGCTGAATATTTTGTGAATAATCAATACCGTTTACTTCTAATCCTAAAATGGAATGCTTCAGGATAGTATCGCCGTTGAAGGTGGATAGAAAGCGGCAGGAATATTCTTTATTAAAGATTGAAACCCGTAGAGCCCCATTTGGAGAAGTAAGGAAATGAGTCTTGTTCGTGGAACATGCCCCCAGACTTATCAGTGATAAAAATATTAAAGTTTGTAGATTCATATTTTTCAAATTGAGTAGAACTGTGAAGCAGGGAATGTGTTCGAGTTGTCATCGCGAAATTGGTTATTGGTCGATATCAGCTCTAAAATAATTTTCTTTAGGAATCTTATCTCCATAAAGTCCATTCAACATGGCTATTTGACCTACATGAGTTGCCATATCCAAGATAGGCCCTTGCAATAGCCTCTCGCTAAACTCAATGGTCAGATCATGATTTGACAAATCAGTTATCAATTGTTCCAAACCAACATTCAATCTTTCAATCTCACCTCCGATATCCATTTGAGGAGGAAGGGGACAATTAAAATGATCTTCTTTGATCATCATACAAGCCTTACTGCTTAAATCACACATGTGATTGAGGATCTCGGCCGGAGTTCGGGTTTGATCATTTACAGTAAACCCTCCAAAAGTATCATGAGCATGGCCTAAAGCTCGATTTAATCTGTACTTTATTGCTTTAACCGCATGTTGTAATAACTGATTTTTCATTTATGCAAAGGATTATATTTGGTTTCCAAAGAGGTCAGAAATTAATAAATTTCAATCACTATTGGTATAGTCTAACCCAGTCAACCGCCATATCAATCGGTAATTCTTCAGGATGAGTAACTTTTCCCGGCCAGCCTTCCAACTGCTGATCTACGATTAGGTAAAAAGGTTGATCAAACGGCCATTGGTATGTACCGGCACCATTGATTTTGTGATATTCAAACGAAGTTTCACCATTGACGGCAAATTTGATTTTCTCCGGATACCATTCAAGACTATAAACGTTGTAATCCGAAGTATCAATTTTGGCTGTGGTGAACCTCTGTGGGGATTCCAATTTTAAGTTTAAATTCCAATGGCTGTGAATGGTCTGATATACGTGATCATCGTGATTTAGTCTTTCCATGATATCCATTTCGCCATTGTGTTGATCCGGGTAGATCTTCTTTTGTGGTATCATCCATATAGCTGGCCAAGCTCCATAAGCCGGATCTAATTTGGCCCGGACTTCGATACGACCATACTGAAATGCAAATTTCTTGTAAGTCCAGATACCTCCGGTATGATAAGGCCTATTGTCCCATCCTGTGGTATCGGAATTATGAATTCCCCGCAGATGAATTTGGCCATTGCCAAATTGGACCGCATCCGGGTTGGTGGCGCAGGCATAACTGGACCAGTGATTGGTGATTTTCTTCCAAGCATTTTTATCGGTCTTGACTTCCGGGAAATGTTTGATCAGTCGTTCTGATGTATAAAGTCCAATCTTTGACCAATGAGTCGTGTCGAGGGAGTTACGTTCAAATTCATCTTGCCAAACCAATTGCCATTCAGTAGAGTCATTGCGACGGTTTTCTTTTTGCACATGCATGTATTGATCCACAATCTCAAATGGATCGTCTTCCGGCGCACATCCTGAGAGCAACATAATGGTGTTAATGATTAAGAATGCGATATATTTTAAATTCATTTGCTGATTCAACATGATCAGAATATTAATATTGAAAGCATTATTCTCCCGCAAGGACATCATTGTCAGTAAACAATCGCATCCTTGCTTTCTGGCTAAATGGAAGATATCTGATAATGTGTTTATTTAATAAATAAATGTATGAGTCCACTCCGAAAACTCTGCAATCCCAAAAATGATTCTTTTGGCGATATTTTCATTTTTTTCAATTAGTTGATACTCAGGCATCAACGAATCTCAAAAAATAAAAATCTCATCCAAAATAATTCATTTTATGAAAATTGACAGTTTTCAGAGTGGACTCAATGTATTAAATTTCCATTATTCATTGAAGAAAAATGATTTGGGAATTAACGGTTCTGATCTTAGTGCTGATTTTGTTGGTTTTAGTTCAGTTTACCAGTCAATTTGAACGAGAAGCCAAAATTGAAGGTTTAAAGTATTCCTATCCAATGACAATCGTTCGCTTGCTATTGATCTAATAAGCAATTAGGATTTTCTTAATTATTCGAATTGGGTGTCGATTCATTAATTTGGTAGGTAAATGATCTGGGCCTTGGAGAGAGATCAAAGGGTTATAAAATGGAAATCTTGTGCTTGAATTTCGATGTTTGCAAAAGTTAAGGCATTATTTAGCCCATTAATGATTACCCATACTAACTGCCCTCCAGAGGCTGCTGTACAATGTGCAATATTTGCCATTCCAGATAATTCTGCTTCTTCTGCATCCAAGACGAATTCATTTTGAGTGTAGATTATGGAATTAAAACCAAGTAGCACTAATACCAAAATGAAATTACTCTTCATTGATGATATCTTTAGTCCGGATTACATCAAAAGTAGACCTGGTGGTTGCCGGCAACAATTTTAATATAGGGTAATTTGGAATTCCAATATTCACCATTTATTTTAATCTTTTCTTCAACAGACCCCATTGACTTTACATCTATTTTTAAGACCATATTTTCAGGGATTTTTACCCTTAGTAGGCGTTGACTCATATTCCAATAAATAAACAGCATACCCTGAGGTGTTGGTATTTTGCCTTCGATATGATTTATTTCCATTTGAGATTTTCTAAGCATTACTTCACTGAATCCTGGCTTGATGGGTTGAACCCCTAGTAGATGTTCACCAAAAAGAGCCGGCGGAAATGCACTTTCAGTCTGGGCATCACTGCGGGTAACATTGTTATTTAAAGTGCCACTTCTACCCGTTCCATCAAGCCACCACTCTTCCCATAGAGTACCATTATGTTTTGGATCCAACATGCCACTAAAACGTCTTTGAAAAAGGTCGAAGGATTCTTTAATATACCCATAATTACAGAGGCCTTGATGCAAAAAGTAGGACATCGCAGGAGTTACCATGGTAATGCCTGATGATCGTTTAATGAAATTGTGGTTATCCTTGACAATCAACTGTTGGCATATTTTTTTGGCCTGGTATTCTGTGGCAATATTGAGAGCCAAGGCTATGGCATTGGCGTGCTCACTGAACAATGGAGACCGTTTGCCTTCTATCCAGGCGTCCGAGAATAATCCTTTCTTCTGTTCCCAATGAAGTTGTAGTGATTGTCGCAATGTAGCTGCACGGTGAAGATAGACCTGACTGTCATTTTCTTCTAACCATTTCAGCACCTGACCAAAATCTTCAAGTGCCCCGAGATAATGCCCATTTAGACAAAAATTAGCACCACGGCGATCATTCACGGCGTGATCAAGCCAATAGGGGTAGGGCGGATTATAGAGAAATCCCAATTTGTTCGTAAAGCTGTGTAATAAATCCAATAGTTTCCGTGCGGCTGGAAGCAAATTCTGCACGGTGATGGCATCCCCCGAATACAAATAATAGTTTCTAAGACTACGGATCCACAAGCAGTTGGAATCTAATATAATCATATAATCCTCTTGCGATAGCGGAGCATAAGCGGGCATTATTCCGTTAGCTTCTTGTTCCTGAGCTATCTGAATCAAATATCGCCGTTGCAACTTATGATCTCCAAAAATCCAATAATTACCCAAGGCTGCGTAGTACCCGGTTTGTGCATATTGTCGTCGCTCCCGATAATTGTCAGTATACCCGTCGGTTGTGCATAATTTAATCGTCTTGGCCGAAGCCTGCATAAAGGCATCGATCCAAACCGCATCAGATGAAGTAATATATCCTTGCTCGTCAAAAGGATACGCTATGGTTCGCAAGCTTGCTTTATAAAGATTGACGTCCTTTTGATTCGACTTAATAATCAGTCCCACATAGCGTATTGGTTTAAAGTAGGTGGCTTCCCAATTATCCTTTTGGCCGGATAATAAGATTCTATCTCTGAATTCAGAAGCCACAATTTGATAGGAAAAAGTATCCTTCAGTAAATAAGGAGCATAGACTACATCTACAATTGTTCCTTCAGGGCCGTTTATTTGCAATTGCGGAAAAGCATTGTAAACTTGACCAAAATCAAAAAGAACAAAGTGATCTTTTGAAGGAATTTTTCGGATTGGAATCACTTCATTTTCCTTTAGATGGGGTAGGTCTCTGGGAATTAGAGCCGTCCAAGGAGGTATAAGTGGCTGGGGGTGTGCATTGGGTTGCGGAGCTGGCCAACCTACCTCACGCACCAAGGATGTTGCATTGGACCAATTTCCATCATCAAATTCGAGGGAGTGCCAATCTTTGACCTCCTTTCTTAAATCGACCCGATCGTTTACTACTAATTGAAACCGGCTGATGCGGGGAGCCGTATTATCCCAGGATGGATCAGGTGAAACTTTCCAAGTGGTATCCGAACAGATTGAGATTGACGCCCCTGGTTGGGTTATATCCAATTGAGCCAATAATCCGGGCCGCCCTTTGTAATGATATGCATATTTTCCCCGCTGATGATGTACGCGCACCGCAAGTGTATTTCTTCCCAAAGAAAGTAGGTCCTTTATATCCAGAATATCAAAAGACTGATGATGAGGAGCAGATCGGGCTGGCCCACGACGATAATATTTACCGTTTATATACAACTGGTATTGGGAGCTTGCCGTAATTTTCAATTCTGCCGCATCCGGCTTTTGATCTATTTCAAATGACCTTCTGGCTAACATGACATCCGAAAGGGTACCTTCATTCATCCAGATCCAGTGAGCCTTCCATTGGTTAGTGTCGATATTTTCGTTTCCTACTGTCCACATCTCCTGTACTGTTTCTTCATTCGACATTGCAGACCAATCTGGAGTCAAAAATAAAAGTAGGAATACTGCAGTACTTACGATTTTCATTGCCTTTTTTTGTTATTGGGACGTTTGAATCTATCTGGGGTCTTTTGATTGTATTCATTATTCTGACCAAGACCAAGAAAAGCCGGTCCTTTCATTTCACCCAGCCACGCATTTTGTTTTTCTCCTAATTCATGGACTAGTTTTTCCCTTTTGCTAGTTCGATTATTTAACTCTCCAATGTCTTGGTCCAAATCAAAAAGGAGTAATTCCTTTTCGGTTTTGATTAGTTTTTCATTCCCTTTTCGCACGGCTACTTCCGAGCGATCATAGATTTGCCAAAACAAGTATTCATGCGGCGATTCTGTCTTTTCGCCTACTAGATAAGGTACTAAGTCCACGCCGTCTAGCTTATTGACGAGGTTTACTCGATTCTTGTTGGGACCAATGAAAGTAGGAAATAGATCCAGAGCGCTGACGGGTTTTTCATATATCATTCCGGATGGAATTTTTGCAGGCCAACTTAGGACAAAAGGAACTCGAACTCCACCTTCGAACAGTTGTCCTTTCCTTCCTCTGAGTAGACCGTTATCAGATGCATTGACATGTTCTGGACCACCATTGTCAGAAATAAACACCACCAGCGTATTATTGAAAAGATTGAGGTCATGCAATTTGTTCAGGACTAATCCTACTCCATCATCGATCGCGCTGACCATGGCTGCATATATTTTTCTCTTTTTGTCTTTGATGTGATCAAAACGGGCCAAATACTTATCGCTTGCCTGCAAGGGAGCATGCGGTGCGTTGTAGGCCAGGTAAATGAAAAAGGGTTGATTTTTGTATTGCTCAATGTATCGAACAGCTTCTCTTGAAAGCGCATCCGTGAGGTATTCCTTTTCTTCAACGCGATCACGATTTCTTAACAGCTTGGTTTTATAAGCTTCGTATTGTGAAGTAACTTCATATTCATCTTTTAAGGTCCATTCATGGGGGAAATATCGATGACCACCTGTCAGAAATCCAAAAAAATCATCAAAACCACGTTGCAAGGGGCGCTGACTTGGATGGGCTCCCAAATGCCATTTTCCAATTGCGACAGATCGATAATCTGCCTGTCTGAGGGCCTCAGGAAGTGTTTGTTCGTCAAGTGGCAATCCTTGAGTCGAATCATTGGGGGCAAAAAGAGGATTTCGTTGAAAGCCAAATCTTCCCTGGTATCTCCCGGTTATCAGACCAGCACGACTTGGGCCACATGCTGCCCACGAAACATAGCCATTTGTAAATTTGACCCCGTTAATAGCGACCTGATCAATATTTGGTGTAGGGATATCCTTGCAACCATTAAAACCTACATCAGCATAGCCTAGGTCATCAGCAATGATAAGAACGATATTTGGTGTTTGGATTTTGGACACCATATGCGAGTTTTGCCTGGATGGTGTTTTACAGCAAAGCAATAAAATGACCACACACAATAGGATCTGAGTTGGGTTGTAGAACATAAGATTTAGGATTTGAGATACGAAAGTATGTTAAGAAGAATTTTATCTGCCACCGGATCTTGGTTAAGATTTTCTAACAGTCTTAATTGGGATATCAAACAACGTCCTTCTCCGATGGATAGTATAGCGAAGTCTGATCCCCACCAAGAGGAACCAGGGCCGGAATAATGCATCTTATGCTCGCGAGAAAACCAATCAAATCCGATAGAAGCCACGATAGTTTCGATCTTAGAGCCATTAGATGTCCTTAAATCCCGTAACGTGGTCAAAGGCCAAACATTTTCATAAATATCGCGCATCATGCAATTTGATGGCAATCCGTCGAATATTTTATGGGATTTTACCAGATGAGGAATGCATGTCCAAAGGCCTCTGGCAGGGTGGACTCTGGCTAGGAAAGGAAATGCCGGAAGTTCATTATCTATACTATTCCTTACACCTTCAATATAAATGGTCGTTCCTCCCTTCCGAATAAATTCAAACAATTCTGTAAAGTCGACTTTGTCCTTTACTGGTTTTACGTTGGCGTTCGTGACAAAAACAGGAATTGACAGATCGGTATTTGGACTAAATTTCTCAATTTGTATACCTTTTTGTTTCAGGAATGTCGCCAATGGGTTGTCAAAATCCAAAAGAGCAACTGTGGTCTTGTTTATGGTAAGATCTTTTTCCCTAAACACATCAAAGGGGTAATTATTTTTGGTTAATTGATTTCCATCGCTGGTCTCGAGCGATACTTCAACAGTATAGTTCCCATTCCACTTTTTGGTTTCCAGATCCGATTTGAATAGCGTTGAAACTCCGTGTTGCCAATTTAAAGAATTTGAATTTCGATATACCGTTTTACCTTTCTTATTCCGGATTTCTATGTACATATCAACCGAAGTGGGATCCAATTCATTAATACCGATTACTTCCAGCGTTGTGCCCTGGGATGCATATACATTGCGGTGATTGAGTCGAATAGAAACAATTTGAGGTTGATTTGCCGCTTTCGTTGCTTCGTAAGCATAACCTTTAGGTCCTCTCCAGAGATCAATGATGCCGGCTCCTAATACCCAATCTCCCCCGATCAAAGCATGTATACAATAGCCGTCCACATTCGGATTAGCACGAACAGCCTCCAACATTCTTTTATTAGCTGCGCCGTGAATATTTTGTTGGTCAAGGTAAAACTGCCTAAGGTCAGGATACAAACTGCTAAAACCACTTTCATCGATAATCTGAGCCTGTTCTTCAGCCAATCTTTGATGATACCGGTATGCTGGGGTTAATGGATTTCCATACTTTTCAAAGCGCAGGTTGACTTTGGTCAAATCGGGCAAACTTCCATAGCCCAATTCAGAAACATAGGACATCAATCCAGGGACCACATTCCTGCCAACTCGACTACCCTGATACCCTTTAGCTTTCTTTTCTTCCTCAGTTAATCCGATCGACAAATAACCCTCATAATGGTATTTATTAATGAACGGTCCGGCATAGTTATGAATATCATTGAATTTTGTGGGCTCATACTCATTCGGTAAGTACATATTGGCTCCATAAGCCCAACCTCCGGATTCATCAAGGATAAGTCGGGTGGCATCCAGATTGCGTGCCAACATGGCCATCGGTCTCATTAGCTGCTTTAATATCGGCCGATGCAATTCGTTAAATAGCTCCCATTGAACAATGCAAGCCCGGTTGCGGTCTCTCAGTATGCTTTCACGTACTTCATTTTCTACCCGGTATGGTAAGTAAGGAGTGGATACCGGGAGGGTCATGCATTCCAGGGCAGGGCTTCCAACAACCATTATACCCAGTTCATCCGCCAAATCCAACCACATCGGAGCCGGAGGTCTACGCCAGGGGCGAATCATGTTAAATCCAGCTTGTTTGGCCAAGGCAATTTCTTTGCGTACCATTGCCTCGTTATCAGGATAGGCAATTCCATTGGGGTAGAGACCTTCAAAAAAAGAAGCTTTAAGGTGAATACGCTTTCCATTTAGATAAAAATCTTTGTCCTTTATTGTCAATTCCCGCATTCCGAATCGTCCTTCCCAAGTATCTGTAATTATTCCTTCATTTGACACTTCAATTTTAACTGAATACAGGTGTGGATGATCCGGAGACCAATAATAGGCATTAGGAATTTTAAGCTTCCATGTCTGTACATTCCGACCCGGTCTAAGTGCCCAATTTTTTTTAATGGATGCTATTATTTTGGAAGGATATTCTACCTTAAAAGTTTTGATGGAAATAGTGGATTCAATACCTCGAATAGCCGTGTGGTTTAATTCCACCATTATTGAGGTGGTATTCTCATGAATATTGGGTTTGATATAAACATCGTCTACATACGTGTTACCGGTAGCTACTAATTCGACATCTTGCCAAATACCCCCAGTGATCCCTCCACGCCATTGAGGAACTTCCATTTTACGAATACCATCTACTTCTTTATCACTCAAAATAATGGGCCCTACTACTCTCAATATCAAGATATTGACTTCATCTACTTTTAGCATTTCATCAATCCTGAATTCGAAAGGGGTAAATCCTCCTTCATGATAACCAACAACTTCGTCATTGAGCCAAATTTCAGACAGATAGTTTACTGCCCCGAAGTGCACCCTTACAATTTTGTCGAACCAATCGGCCGGAACATTGAATTTCTTGCGGTAAAATGCTACACCTTCATAATCCATTTTGACTGTCTCCCAGGCAGAGGGGACTTGAATGGTTGTTTTATGTGGATGTTTTTGAAAGTTATCCGATCTCATCCATCCATCTTGACGCCCTGAATTGTCATCATCAAAAATAATTTCCCACTCCCCATTGAGAGACATGTTGCTCATTTTTTGAGCTATTAAATGAGCATGCAAAATTAGATTGAAAAGAGATAGAAAAAGGATATTTTTCATTTTATTCGATTGCTTTTTATCCAGGTGTTGGTTTATAATCAGATATGGATGCTGCAGCTATTATATAGTTATTTTCAGTTGGCATAAATGGATTTTTCATAACCATCATTTAACCTTAGTCTGTTTCAAACCTTCAAGTTCAACGGGATGTACCATCTGCTGGAGTAACCGTCTCATTTCCCTTAACTTACTCTTTTTATTTTCTGCCAAATTGTACCATTCATGTGGATCATTCTGGTGATCATATAACTCCTCCATTCCGGTATTATACAAAATATAGCGAAACCTATTTGTTCGTATTGCATAATGTTGCATTCCGGCGTCATTTTCATATGCTGTGCCTGCGTATACAACCGTAAGTGCCGCTGGAGCACCATTCCATGTATTTTGGGCTGGATTTTCAAGCAAAGAACGCAGACTATGACCATCAAGAGTATGTCCTTTATGGTTTTTCATAATTTGGGTGGGAAGTGAGCACAGATCAAGAAGGGTAGGATAGATATCTATTAGCGATACGGGGTGTTCCACCTGGGTTCCGGATTGGGTTATACCCGGTACACGTATGAACAAAGGAATTCTCGTGCTTTCCTCCCAGAGGGAATTCTTATAGAGATAATCTTTTTCGCCCATATGAAATCCATGATCACTGGCAAGCACTACAATGGTGTTGTTTCTGAGCGGGCTTTTGTCGAGAGCATCGAGGATCTGACCGATATTATCATCAACGGCTGCCACACATGCCAGATAAGCCTGGGTCCATTTTTTAAGACCAACTTCTGTGCTGCCATAGGCTTTACTGATTGCTTTAAACATCCTTTTTCCCATGTGTAGCGTAAATACATCACCGCGATATGAAATGTCCAAATGGGTATCCTCCTTATCTTTTGGCTTTATGACAGATAAACCTAGTTGATCAATTGGGAAAAGGTCAAAATATTTTTGTGGTGCCACTAAGGGTGTGTGCGGCCTTAGAAATCCTACGGCCAGAAAAAAGGGTTGTTCCCCGGTAGATTGGGACAGAGTGTGGATGGTCGAGGCTGCCCAGAAAGCATTTTGTTCATCCGGAGTGGGATCGCGATTGTCATCGTCTATGTAGCGCATAGGCTTGAATCCGGTTTTAGGATTTCCTGTGGTCCAGGTAAGATTTTTTCCCTCAGAGGTAATGCGTCCTTCCAGGTTAATGAAAGGTCCGAGAGAACCATCTACCCATCCTATATCCGAAAAAGGTGAAGGTACGTCAGGATGTGGAACTCTTTCTTCGCCATCGAAAGGGGATGGACTGTAATCCGCTTCGTTCTCAAAATGATCCCAAAGATCCTTTTTATTATGATGCAGGATCTTGCCGGTACCCATTACACGATATCCCGATTCTCTAAATTGTTCCATCATTGTCCTGGTATTATTTAGCACTTCGAAGCGGTACCACGGTGATTGGAAATAGTTGTTAGAGTGATGTGGATAAACTCCGGTAAACAGACTCGCTCTCGAAGGACCACACATGGGTGAGTTGGTATAAGCCCTGCGGAAAGTTACTCCCGACTGTGCCAAGCGATTCATATTTGGTGTAATCGATTGATCATGACCACCCAAATTTTCAATGCAGTCATTTAAATCGTCGACCATAATAATTAAGACGTTGGGCTTTTCCAATAATTTTGGATTATTAGTATTGCCTTTTGTACATCCACATAGAGTTACGGCTGCAATCAATAGCACAAAACCAAGCATTTTTTTTTGACTTTGGTATTTCTTAAAACTTTTCATTATAAACTAACCCTATCTATAAGCTACTTTTTGAGCATCTGTTTCTGTTCTTTGATTCGATTTGTTCGGCTAAATTTCGCCATTCGTAAGGGTCAATAGTATTATAAACAGTGAAAATGAGACGACAAAATAGATTGAAATATTTCATAAGGCTTTTTAAGCTCGGCGTTATTGGAACATATGCATTTTAATTGATCCTATCGAATCACTCGACCGGAGGCATACCCTGCCATGAGTCTTTCTACCTCAAACCGAGTATTGAAATTAAAATCTCCGTTGATCGAATGCTTTAGACAAGATGCAGCGGCTGCAAATCGTAAGGCATCCTCAGGATTGGCTAATTCCGGCGTATTCAGCGCATAGATCAAGCCTGCCCCAAATGAATCTCCCGCACCAACCCGGTCAACAATATTTCTTATTTCATAAGGGACATATTCTCCTTCAAATGATGGGGCGAAAAATGCGCTTTTGGTTCCCACATCGTAGAGCAAAGCTCCCCAGTTATTATGAGATGCAGAGATACTTTCACGTAAAGTGATTGCGACCATTTTTACATTACCGAATTGATTGGCAATTTCTTTAGCAACCTCAACATATTTACTGGCATCCAGATATCCCTTTTCAATATTGGTATTTGCAGCGGAGATGCCTAATACATCATGTGCATCAGCTTCATTACCGATGACTATATCAATAGCCGGCAACATGGAACGCATCGTTTCCTGGGCCAGTATGGAAGGTGTCGTTCCCGGTTTCCATTTCCAAAGGTTTTTTCTAAAATTCAAGTCAATGGAAGTAGCAAGATTCTTTTGCTTTGCTTTTTGTAAAGCAAGCCGGGCTGCCTGGGCTGCCGTTTCAGAAAGCGCCGGTGTGATCCCGGTTACATGAAGCCAACCTGCATCGACAAGTAGGTTGTTCCAATTATATGCAGTACCCGGTGTCAACGAAATCGAAGAATAATCCCGATCATAGATCACTTTGCTTGGCCTTTGATTCGCACCCCGTTCGACAAAATAGAGGCCAAATCTCCCTTCATTTGTTACCAGGATACCTGATGTATCAATACCAAGTCCTTTTAATGTACTGAGGCAGGCCGCGGTAAGATCATTGTTCGGTAAAGCGGTGACAAATCTGGCCCTACCACCCAACATAGCTATGGATGCAGCTACATTGGCTTCGGCACCGGAAAAAGATATTTCAAGTGTTCCAGGCATACTTTGTCTGAATCGTTGGAAGGAAGGAGGACAAAGACGCCCCATTATTTCACCGAAAGTTACGATGGTTTTCATGTTACCGGTTTTTGTTGATTAGCAAAAATTAAGCGGTCAAATTGTGTATTGTGACGGCATTCGCGATAATTTTATTCCAGATATTTTCTTTTAAAGGATGAAAATAGTCATTACACAATCCATTGTTTTCCCGATTTTTCATAACACAACCGGTTATACTCTCCTGACTCCACCCATTGAATAATTTCGCCGGCACGAGCAACGGGGAGTAGATTGTTGCCGTAAATGAATCGTACAAATTTATCAAACGACTTTTCAGTAAATCCCTCAAATTCACGTGCTTGTTTGTCAAATTCTTCCATGTCGAAACTACCCCAATGCTTTTCAGGAAGACCAGCGAACTTGGCCAACACGGATTTAGCAATATAGGTATCCTGACAGCCTAACAATCCTCCCCGGTCAGCAGTATATTCCGACATTTGACTCCAATAAAATAATGCATATCGGATGCCTCCTGAAATCAATCCACTTATACCCAAGGTGACGTAAGACAACGTATCGATCAATTGTGGAAATATATCTCCAATTTCAGCGTACAGGATGTGATTTGATTTGATATGGGCAATTTCTCTACCTAAAATGAACTGCAACTCTTGACTATTAAATAGATTGACACTTTCCGATGTGAGAACAATAATGGGGTGATCGACGCCTAAAGTTGTCGCTTGAAGTTCTTCTGATCGCTGGATATAGAGCTCGGGTACTGTAGTAACATTTAATACATCACAAGTTTGAGTTAGGATCTTTATGAGTTCAGGAAAATTCGTTTTAGTTACTTGAATTCCACTACCGATATACTGTAATTTGATAATTTTTTCAATACCAAGATCATAGAATTTTTTCACGACTTTCTCGATGCCTTTGGTATTCAGAAGTTTTTGCATGGCCCTTTCCTCAAGGGGGTGGATGAAATCCTTAGCCGTTAGACCATATAATTTGTTTTGAGCCATAATCTCATACAAAATAAGCATAAACATGGGAATTCAAACGCATCGGGTATTCAGGCTCTGAATTTGGACATGAATTCTAAAAGTATTTTGAGGCCGCTCGTTGGTTGAATATAAGCTCAATAGTAATTCTACTGGGTGTCGATTTGATTATTTTTTTCTTTTTTTTGTCCAAAAATCAATTTCAATATCGATTTCATCGGCGATAAAATTTTCAATTGAAGTGTGTTTGAATTCATTGCCAATTCCAAACTGAATACGATTCAGCCGTAATCTGGAAGTAAAACCAATCGTGTGATCCCCACTGCGACCGGTTATCTTAAATGGTAATTTAATCCGTTGAATGATCCCATGCATTTGAAAATCGCCAAATGCCACATATCCCTCCTTGTCTTTTAAGATAGTATCACTCCTGAAAGTAATTTCAGGATATTGTTCTACATCAAAAAAATCTAAACTCCTCAAGTGGTCATCCCGGCCTGAAATACCTGTGTTGATGCTCGCTGCCTGGATTGTTGAGCGGATCTTTGATTTGGTCATATCTTCTTCCACGTAGTCAATATCGATGGTGAAATCCGTAAACTTTCCGGTTACCCTTGTTATACCTCCTGCGATGGGCACAGAAAACTGAATCGTTGAGTGGTTGGGCTCGACGGATAATTCAAGGAATTCGTTGATATCAATTGGTGCGAGAAAAATTAGGCATAATGGCAATATCAAACATTGGATAGATTGCTTGGTTATCAAGGTTATTTGTTTTTTCATTGGTGTAAATCGATTTTAAGCAAGCTAAATACTAATTGGTTTATTCTATTACCAACTTTTGATTTGACTTTCCAAATGGTGAATGAACGGATATAAAATACATCCCAGACGGCAGGGTTCCCACTTCGATAGTTTCAAACGAATTTTGAATTTTTTGTCTTAGTATTACAGCTCCTTGCGTGTTGAATATTTCGATTGTGCCCTTAGTCGGCAATCCGGAGATCCAAAGCCGGTCTTGAACCGGATTGGGAAACATTCGCATTTCGGATAAAATCTGGTAATCCACTTTAGAAGTGATCTCCTGGAATTGTGAAAAAAAGTCAACTACATACAATAAGGCAGGAATTACACACCCTCCATGATCAGCGGTTGGATTGACATCAACAGCGGCAACATCTTCTGCATTATTATTCTGCATTACTGAATCAGCAATCAGCGCATTGGTAAATATCACCTGATCATCAGCCATACAATATACTAGCCGTGTCGGACTCTGAGGAACAAAATTATAAGTATCATTCAGAGCAAGGGCTTTGGTAATCGGATGATCTGGATTATCCAAAGCCGCTATTACACTATCTTGGAATATGTTTTTAACTACAACTTTACCCGTTTCTTTTTGCAACAATCCAATCAGCTGACTATGAAGACTGTTGAGACTTATTTCTCCTTCTAAAAATTCTTCTGATACGGCGACATAGGGAGGATTTATGATCTGGGCTACACTATCGAACAATTCATATGCCAAATTATAGGATAGCATAGTGTATACCGGATAACCTGGAAAAAAATATTCTTCATCGCTCGTAAGCCGGCTAACCATCTCCCCCGAAATCGAATAAGGGCCTGACATGGGTGCCGCTGCAGTAACCGTAAAGCCATCCGGTAATTCACTTTGCTCCATTTCCTGATGCAATGCCATTGCAGCGTGACCGCCTTGTGAATATCCTGTAATAAAGACCTGCCCGTTTTGCTGGATCCCTTCACTTACGAGGAAGTCCCTAGTGGCCAGAAATAAATCACGAGCTGAAGAGGCCTCAGTCGCTGCGTGAAGATAAGGATGAAATCCTTTTGAATCACCTAGCCCCAGATAATCGGGAGCCAAGGCGATATAACCCACTCCAGCAGCAAGAACAGTTATTAATGATTCACCACTTCCTCTGGATGGTACTTCTTCCCGTGAACTTACTGTGCCGTGTTGATAAATTAGTGTAGGCCAAACCTGATCCGGGATATCCGGAATTACTAAGAATCCGCTTGCGGTATCCAATTCACCGTCCAGATGGGGTGTTAGGTATTGGATGGCGTAAGTAGAAACTCCATTGTTGACTTCCAGCATATAGCCCCCCAATCCGACGAGAGCTACCAATTGAGCTTTAGACAGTTTTTGTTGCAGTGTAGCACTTATTAAAGTTTGGGTTGAAGCAGAGGACACTACGCCTAATAGCAATGCCCAAATCGCATGCCTGAATAGATATGGAATTTTTCCTTTAACAGGTACTATCATAACGGAATGTTAAAATAAGCTTGAAAGATAACGAAATTTCAAGTATCCGGTCAGATGTATTTTGTCCGCATCAAAACCTAAAGGACAAATTACTTTTTATAAGGTATAGTTTTCAGAATATGTTCAATTGCAGCAATTCGAGCAACGGTTTTTTTGTTTGCATCGATAATGGTCCAAGGAGCATTGCTGGTATCCGTATCTCTGAGCATGACTTTTTTGTATTTGGTATATTCATCCCAAAGTTCCTGGGCACGAAGGTCTACCGGTGAAATCTTCCATCTTTTTAGAGCACTTTCCTTGATCTCTTTAAATCGCTTTGCCTGCTCCTCTTTAGTGATTGAAAAATAAAATTTGATCAGATAAGTCTTTGATTTAGTGATCATTTTTTCAAAATCATTTACTTGGGACATAAAGATCTCGTATTCCTCAGGCGTGCAAAATCCATTAACCGGCTCTACCACTGCACGATTATACCAACTGCGATCGAAAAACACAATTTCGCCAGGTTTGGGTAACTGGTTTACATAGCGCTGAAAATATAATTGGCCCCTTTCATCAGATGTAGGTTTATTCAAAGCCACAATACGAAAGTAGCGGGGATTTATATGTGCAGTAATTCTTCTAATAGCTCCTCCTTTACCCGCTGCATCCCGACCCTCAAAAAGGATCACTATTTTCTTTTGATTTTTTATAGCCCAACTTTGCAACTTCACCAATTCGACCTGGCGTGCTCTCAAATCAACTTCATATTTCGCAAATCGAATAGCTCTTTCCAGATCGATCTTTTTGTTTGCGAATAAATGTTTTAATCCAATTTTTGAATTGATTAAATCCAATTCTTTTTTTATCAGTTTAAGATCCTTGACCGTATCCATTTGTTCAATTTTAAATATCTATCTGTTGAGCATTTCGGTAATATCGAATAATTACATTGGGATCTGGTAGTAATGACACTTTAACATTATTGTCAGATTCGTAATCAAATCTTGACAATACATAGCGCATACTTTCGATTCGTGCCGTTTTTTTATCATTGGTTTTTACAATAACCCAAGGGCTGAAGTTGGTGTGTGTCTTACTGAACATTTGCTCTTTATAATAAGTATATCGATCCCAAAGCTGTTGGCCCTTCATATCCACAGGACTAAATTTCCATTGTTTCAAAGGATTTTGAAGTCTGGCATCAAACCGTTTCTTTTGTTCTTGCTTTGAAATTGAGAACCAAAACTTGATTATATGAACACCATCCTCATATAACATATGTTCAAATTCTGGAACCTGAACCATAAATTGATCGTATTGATCCTGATTACAAAAACCCATCACAGGCTCCACTACTGCACGATTGTACCAACTTCGATCGAAAAACACAATTTCTCCAGGATTGGGCAATTCCTTGATGTATCGTCTGAAGTACCACTGCCCCTTTTCATCTTCAGTAGGTTTTGATAGCGCTACAACACGCATGGAACGAGGATTCAAGTGCTCTTTAAACCGTTTGATGGATCCTCCTTTCCCGGCGGCATCCCTACCTTCAAACAATACGGCTACCCGCATTTTGTTTTTAGTAATCCATTGTTGCAGACTGACCAATTCTGCCTGGAGCTGAGCCAGTTCAATTTCATATTTCAAGTTTCTAAGTACTCTACGCAGGTTGATTTTCTTGTCGGCAGCAATCTGAATTAGATCCTTCCTGGTTTGGGCTGTTAATAGATCCGTACTGTTATAAGGCATGAAATTATAGATTATTAGGGTGCAAAAGTAATCACTCAGATGGAATTATTAAAAAGAAAAGCGATAAGCTGATCAAGATCATGTCAGGTGTCAACGGTACCGAGAGTATCCAGGGTTTCCAAGGTTTAAGATTATCCATTAGGATTGAGAATTTAAAATCAACGGACTTCGGTCATCTCTTGTCTGTCATCTCTTGTCGGTCATCTGACCTCTGATTTAGAGCAGAAATCCATTGTTGGCCTGCACCGGTTCCGGAATAGATTGGTCATTAATCATTTCTCGTAAATCAATTTCAATTCCTCGGGCAATTGATGTAATCGGTACATCATTATAGGATCCTTCAAAAGGATTTTCCGAGTAATCACCAATTTTTTCCATCAGGAAGAAAATCCAGATAATCAATGCAGATACGAAAGGACATAACCACCTCATCCAATCGGATTCCATCCGGAATATGTCGACTAATCCGAATGGTACCAACACGCAAAAGACTACGGTAAGCCACAAAGCCGTAGAGGCATATTGGCGAGGAAATGGGAAATTTTTGATTCTTTCGGATTTACCCTGATCCGTATAAAAACTGACGATCAATTGATGGAATTCCATATGTCTGAAATCCTCAAAGTAATTCTCATTTTTTAATTCTTGCAACCTAATAGATTGATTCTTAAGTATTTGTGTGGCAGTATTGGAGTTAGATTTATAAGACTCAATTTCTTCCTTAGATATAAAATTTCCTAATTCTTTATCCAGACTTTGATGATAATCTTCACATACAGTCGGTGCATACAGGCCTTTAATCCTAATTTCGAGATGTTCCCATTGTCGGCTTAATCTGAGTTGATGTCTTAATGCAGTGATCCAAGCCAGGTGTCTGTAGATTAGTTCTCTTTGGATCGTCTCCTGGTTATTCCCTTGTACAAATGCCATAACAGCAGCTCCAAATGATCTGCTATTATTGACAATGCTACCCCAAATCTTTCTAGCTTCCCAAGTTCGGTCATAAGAACTATTGTTTTTGAATCCTAAATAAAAAGCGACTGCAATTCCAATTACACTTAATGGCTGCCATGGAAGTCTTAGATTCAAATTGAATTGATAGATAACAAAACAAAGGATACCAGAATAAAGTAATCCCCAAATTAATGGCCATTTGGACCAGTTTAGAGTCATCCAAAAACCGTAATTTCTTTTTACATACATAAATTTTGTTTTTTAATTGTCAGCGGTAATTGCCGGATGTATTTATCCTCATTTTTTTGCAAATATCACCCGATAATTATAGGTAATGCCAGGATAGTCCGGATTGTTCATGCGCTCCAGGTTTTCTTCAAAAGCAGTGAGGCCAATTTCCTCTTTTGTCATACCACGCTTTAACAGGGCTTCAAGACCACCCTGACTGAATGTAATGCCTGCTAGTTTGGCCCGATTAAATGCTTCGGTTTTATGATAATAACCTTCTCTGACAAACTTAAATAAATTGGAATTTTGAACATTGACCAAGTGTTTTTCCTTCTCCCAAAAATGTGCCATAGGTTCTTTGAATTGATTTGATATTTGCTTTATTTTTAAAAATAGGTTGTTGTAATTCATTTCAAATTCCTCATTGACTGATGGAGGCCATATGACGTCATAGATCACCAAAACACCGGACGGTATAAGGACTCTGTGGATTTCATTAAGTGTACTTTCAGGTTCCATCCAATGAAAGGATTGGGAGCAGGTAACCAAATCAATAGAATAAGAGGAAATAGGGATGTCGTGCGAAAAACCATTAATAAATTTCACTCTCTTTGGGTCATATGTTTTCTTGGTAGCCAATTCGATCATATCCGCGCTTGGATCAACCCCGATGATCTGATTTGCAAACCCTTGCCATGCCAGGGTGGAAATGCCGGTGCCACATCCAATATCTAATAGGTTTGATGCTTCGGATTTATTCAAATAATTCAATGATTGATGTATTATTTCAATTGGTGGAGTAGGTCGTACCTGATCGTAGGTATTCACAAATTCTTTCCCTGAAAACCTATTGGCATTTTTTTGGAGGTCCATAATTATGAAACAGTTTTTACAATGGTAAGAATTTTTATTGAGTATTGAGTAGTGCTTTGTCCTCCGTAGCCTTGAACGATTATCGGTAGTCGGTGATAGGTGATCAGTTGTTGGTGGACTGTAGATGCCTAAATAAGGTTGCCCGTTTTTCAACTTATTTTTCAATCAATTTTCAGAGATTACATCTTCGATTTCCTTGTAGCGAACGTTTGAATCACGTGTCTACTCCAATAATTCCAATTGATCTAGGCTAGTGGGTATGTTAATTTCACTCATTTGAGCCATTGTGTCCAGGTTCCGGTTTTTTTCTTGTAATTCATGAGTCAGGATTTGTTTTGTCCTTTTTTCAATTGGCGGATTCAGTTTTTCAGATTTTTCAAATTCATGTACAGATTTCAGAATTTCATCGGGTAGTTCATTTTTACTTTTGACTAGTAAATCAATAAATCGATTGGTAAAAAACTGATCGATTTGAATCTTTCGTTTAGTGGTATGGGCAAACTTTCCTAATATCCTGCATATCGTATTTCGTTCTTCGGGGCTAAGCTGTTTAGCAAATTCATATTCCTCAATTTTCTGTAATGCGAGCAAGATCGGTTCTAGAGAATCTTTAGCAACAATATAGACTGTATATTCACTCATTTTATAAGTAAGCTGGGATAAACTTTCGATTGTATTGGAGGGTACTACCAAGAAAAGCTCTTTGTAGACGGCCTCCTGATTAATATATTTTGAAACAGATTCCGTTTGAGATTTGATGTATTTTGGGAAATTAGAGAGGTCGTTGCTAGCTGGGCTCTTGGCATCGAGGATGATATACTCATCACAGATCATGACGGTATTATCCGGCTTACCTTTAAAAGGAACTTGGTCAACGTAGGTGATAAGGTGTTTTTGACACAACATTTTGATATGTTGCTCAACACTTGATTCATGATTGGACCATTGTTTCCTTAATTGTTCCAATTCAGCGCATTTTTCTTGAAATCGTTCTTCTCTTAGCTGGGCTCTTTCAGTTTCCAAATCATGTTTTGCTTGATTTAGGGAATTTATTTTTTTCTCATAGGTGGCAAATCTTTCTTCTTTCGTAGTTTCATATACCAATGTGGTTTCTGTCAGTTGGGTTACTTTCAGGTTCAGATTTTCAATTTTTTGATCCTGACTTTGAATCTGATGATCCTGACTAATAATTAATTTTTCAGATTCCTGAATTTGTTTTTCCAAATTTTCACGGATGGAATTTAATCCCTGTATGGTGCTTTTAAACTCTTCAATAGCATGATCTTGCTCAGCCAATTTTGATTGCATTTCCTTAAATGATCCATAGGCCTCATAGCTCAGAACTCTTATACTTCGCCAACCAAAAATTCTTTTCCACAGGGTGATCTCTTTGATTCTTGTAAACAGTAGAAATAATTTTTCCATGTTGCTTCGCAATTTAGAGTAGTTGTAATCTATCCAGGTTTTATTTTATATTTTGCAAAAAATCTCAGATTGTATTGATATAACCAAGCTTTAATTGGTAAATATATTAAAAATTAAGTACATGTATAATTGTTTGTAAATTAATACTCTAATTGGCAAAATGAGCTTAATAGATCTGGGTTTAATTGTCCATAACCTCAATGAGGTGCATAGGGTTACTTTTGCTGTTAGTAGAAATCTTAAAAAGATGAATGATGTCAATGACTTGTTACAATTATTGAAACTAGAACAGATTGAGGATAATATTTTTAGGGGTCCAAGTCATTCTATAGGTAGTCGCAGGGTTTTTGGAGGACAGGTGCTGGCACAAGCCTTAACGGCTGCAATAAACACGGTACCAGAAGACCGGATTGTCCATTCTTTGCATGGATATTTTATTTTGCCTGGAGATGTTGAACGACCAATCATATATGATGTTGACCGTATAAGAGATGGCCGAAGTTTTACCACAAGACGAATCGTGGCAATTCAGCATGGTAGGGCTATTTTTAACAGTTCTGTCTCTTTTCAAATTCAGGAAGACGGATTTGATCATCAAATACCCATGCCCGATGTACCCGATCCTGAACTATTGAAAAGTGATACGCAGATTATAAGTGAAAATGTGGATTATTTTCCAAAATTTATACAAAGGACTATAAATAGACCTCGCCCCATTGAGTTTAGACCAGTACAAGAAAGCGACTTGATTGATCCTACTCCGGGAAAACCTTTTCGCCAAGTATGGTTAAGGGCTAAGGGAAAATTGTCAGATTCGGCTAAAGATCATTGTACAGTGCTGGCTTATGCCTCAGA
Source organism: Saprospiraceae bacterium (assembly GCA_965223405.1). Taxonomy (GTDB): domain Bacteria; phylum Bacteroidota; class Bacteroidia; order Chitinophagales; family Saprospiraceae; genus CBDCWO01. The sequence goes on along the minus strand of CBDCWO010000006.1, from coordinate 6,070,505 downwards.
TTACAACCTGCTTACTACAGCTATGCGTCCACATAAGGTATCCTTTGATCAGTTGGTTATTGCCAGTCTAGATCACGCGATGTGGTTTCATCGCAGATTTCGTGCCGATGAGTGGTTGCTGTTTGCCCTCGATAGTCCCAGTGCATCAAATTCCCGCGGCTTTACACGCGGTAACTTTTTCAACCGCGATGGAATATTAGTTGCCTCGGTGGTTCAAGAGGGACTTTTACGAAAAAAGACACGCTGATAAAAATTTGTTTGAGCACGAGAGGGGCAAGGGACAGATAATTTATATATGACTGAAGTTGAATGAACTGTAATGCAGATTAATTATTTCTCAGAAAAGTAGTGCCTAAAGTAAGGACAAAGAGTTTTGCCAGTATATCAAGTTGGCAGTAAAATGAAAATATTTCTTTATATTGAATTCGGTAATTTAATGATTCGAAAATATGAAAAAAATAATCCTATTCATTGTTCCCATTATTTTATTGTCATTGGCAATCGTTGTTTCTTGCAGTAAGGGAGAGGAGACCGGGGCATGTACTATTTCCTGTGGGGGTGTTGGAACCGGAAAGCCATTCTTCTGGAAAAATCATCCTTTTAAAACCCAAGAAGAATGCCGGGAAATGGGTGAAGAAAGAGGCAAAGGATGTAAAGCCTCCTACTGTCCTCCTACTGGTAACGATGATGATTGCTTTCAGGTCTGGCCCTAGGTCGGTTGAATAAGTGAAGATCTTAAGTATCACGCTTTTGTCGAAAGCGCCACATTTGCCATCGGCCTTCTCCAGTGGACTCTTATCTAAGAGAGTTTACATACGAGTCAATATACTTCGATTTCTTCTTACGGCGATATTGCATAACCCAGCGAGGGTGGGGAAGGGGTATAATTTCCTCAAACCATTGATATTTTACATTAAGCTGGATGAAGTATTTATAATTTTTGCCCTGGCCGAGACAGTAGGCTCTATTACGGGGACAGCCAAATTCTATCTGTGCCTTTATATGGTGCAAAATGTACGGTTCAACAGCTTGCTGTAAGTTATTATCATCATAGTAGTTTACGTTTTTACCATTAGCGATGAAACCCAGAGGGCTTACTGATGTAATGTAACATTGTCGATAAAATTGATCCACCCCTCCATAGGCTTCTATCATCTCGTATATAAATATGCTCGACAATTCAGACCTTTTTTTGAAATTATTTTCTATATGACAAACCTCTTGAAGTCTGATCGGGTCTGTAAAAGGAACCCCGGTAATACCGGCTCCAAATCTTCCAGGATTGATGCCAAACAAAAACTTACGCGGTTGATCATCGGTATAATATTTTTGGAAAAATTTACAAAACGAATCCCAGGTTGCCGGGTTACCAAAAGGAAATAATAATTGATATGGGTTAGGGATATTCCAATCAGGTGTCAATGATTGGTGGTATTGAATGACTTGATCTGCAAAACTCATGCTGGAAAATAGAAAAATTTTTTATGTTAATAGGGGTCTATTCTGAATACTGTGAAATTTTGGATGGTCTGCGAAATTTAGTTCGCAGTATCGCAGTTGATTTTTGTTAGTTAAATTTTTTTGTCAACTCAAGATAACTAATTTCCGAAATCAACTGTTTTTTATTTTACTGCATTAAGACTGCTGCCTCAGGCAGGGGATCGAGTTATAACCTCTAACTATTTTGTTCTTAAACCCACTAGATTCATTGAAAAGTTTGTTTATATTAGATTTCCTTGTGTCTTTTTTACTAAAAACAAAAACTGAATTATGCCAACAAATGCTTACATGTTTTTGGTTGCCGGATTAATTCCTATGATTATCGGCGCCATTTGGTACAACCCTAAAGTCTTTGGAAACACCTGGATGAAAGTCAATAATTTTACTCCGGAATATGCGGGGGGAGGAAATATGGCTGTCATATTTGGAGTATCGTATTTATTTTCTGTATTGATCGCTTTCATCCTATCCAGTATAGTTATCCATCAAGGAGGGGCATTCTCAATGATGTATCCGGAGGTGATGACAAGTGGTAGTGAGGTCCAGCAAGAGTTCAACCTATTGGTGGAAAAATATGGTGAAAATAGTCGTGATTTTGGACATGGTGCAATACATGGAATTATGGTAAGTGTGTTTTTTGTGCTTCCCATTATCGGAGTTATTGCTTTGTTTGAACGGCGAGGTTGGAAATACATTTTCATCCACTTTGGATATTGGCTGGTTTGTTTAGCTTTGATGGGTGGATTGATTTGCAGCACATTGAAATATGCTCCATTGACATAACCTTTTAAGAACGAACTAATTACACCATGTAATGTCGCAAATAGCCTATTCCTACCTATTTCTACGGGTTGGACTAAACAGTGCTGGGTGAATGGTTCTTATCAATGTCGCAGCAATGGAAAGTACAGGCTCAAGCTTACGACCTCTGAATTACAAAGGGGAAATGGATTTGTAGACTTTTAAAAAATCTTAAAAACGAGTATTAATGAATAGTGGCCATTGGCCTGTTCAAATTTGGTTTTTTACCTATGTTATCATTCTCTTAGTCAGTTGCAAATCTGACAATAAGGATAATAAGGTCAATAAAGAAGCCGTGTATCAACTATTGATCGGATCCTATACCGGTGAAGAGGAATCTCAAGGAGTTTATTTGCTAGAATTGGATCGGCCTAGTGGTAAGTTAAAGATGATCAATCAAGTGGATGGAGGAATTAATCCTTCTTTTTTGACATTCCATCCAAATGGTGAACACTTCTATGTTGTAAATGAATATTCAGACTTTAATCAATATTCACATGGTGGAGTGGGTGCATTTTCCATTGATGTTGTTGGAAATATAGATTTTATCAACCGGGTATCCAGTTTGGGGAAACATCCTTGTCATGTGTCGGTTTCCTCGGATTACAGCAAGGTGATGGTTGCGAATTATTCAAGTGGTAATGTCTCCTTGTATTCCATCTTGGATGATGGAGCATTGTCGGAACCAATGCATCAGGTTCAACACCAAGGCAATGGCCCAACATCGAGACAAAAGGGTCCCCATGCGCATATGGTATATCCTAGCCCCAAGGAGAATATCTTTTATGCTACTGATTTAGGGACCGATCATATTTATATATACCATATTGAAGCAGACACATTTAGAATGCACAAAGCAGTAGCCACCGAACCCGGTGCAGGTCCCAGACAATTGGACTTTGATGATCTACGAAAATTTGCCTATGTGGTAGGGGAATTGAATGGCACTGTTGAAGTATTTGGATTGCCGGCCTGGAATAAAATACAAACGATTAAGACGGTAAACCAGGATACTTTGGGCCCCGTACAGGGTGCTGATATTCACATGGACCCTGCAGGGAATTATGTATTTGTCTCAAACCGGGGTGAATATAATAGTATTACTGTATTTAGCAGAGATTCTATATCCGGAAAGTTAACCCGAAAATATGAATTTGCTTCCGGAGGGCAAACGCCTCGCAATTTTCTTATTACTCCGGATGGTAATTACCTATTATGCGCAAACCAAAATAGCAACAATGTTGTCGTATTTAGGATCAATCCGGACAAGGGACAATTTTTAATGGTAGATGAAATTCAAATCTTCAAACCGGTCTGTATTCAGGTCAGGCCTTAGCAAGGTATTCATGGACCCGGTCAGCCACTTGTCTGCCTTCAGTAATTGCCCAAACCACTAAAGATTGCCCGCGGCGCATGTCACCGGCCGTGAATACTTTGTCAATATTGGTCGCAAAATTCTGGTCTTTGACGTTGCCCCGGTCGGTAAAATCCACCTTTAATTGCTTTAGAAGACCTTTATGTTGGGGATGCAAGTATCCCATCGCCAAAAATACCAAATCCGCCATAATGATGCGTTCACTATCAGGAATTTCAAGCAATTCATGCCTGCCTTCGGCATTTTGATGCCATTCTACATCCACGATTTTTAATCCGGTCAACTGACCTTCACCATTTCCCAAGAATTCCTTGGTAAGAATTGCCCATTTACGCTCACAACCCTCTTCATGGCTGGAAGATGTGCGCAGGACCATTGGCCATTCCGGCCAAGGATTGCTGGCTTTTCTGGAGATTGGTGGTTTGCCAAGAATTTCGATTTGGGTAACCGATTTTGCCCCATGACGATTGGATGTACCTACACAATCACTACCGGTATCTCCACCTCCGATAACTACTACATGTTTATCTTTAGCATGAATATTTTTAAGTGGATCAATTTTTTCACCTGCCACTCGGCGATTGTTTTGCTCCAGGAATTCCATCGCAAAATGAATGCCTTGATTCTCTCTACCTGGAACCTTGAGATCTCTGGGGATCGTTGATCCTCCACACAATACAACCGCATCAAATTCTTTTAAAAGTTGAGTTCCTTTGATGTCAACGCCGACATTGGTGCTAGTTCTAAAAATAACACCTTCATCTTCCATAAGTTTTAACCTCCGGTCAATGACCCATTTTTCAAGCTTAAAGTCCGGTATTCCATAACGCAACAATCCTCCTATTCTATCATTTCTTTCAAATAGAGTCACTGTGTGACCGGTTTTGTTTAACTGGTCGGCGGCTGCTAGTCCTGCAGGACCTGATCCTACAACAGCTATTTTTTTTCCACTTCGCTTGGGTGGGGGAGAGGCTTTAATATAATCTTTACGATAGGCGGTTTCAATTATAGTTTTTTCAATATGTTCTATAGCAACGGGAGGTTGGTTGATTCCCAGTACGCAAGAAGCCTCACAGGGTGCAGGACATATCCTTCCTGTAAATTCCGGAAAATTGTTTGTAGAGGCTAATATTAAGTGTGCTTCCTTCCAATCGCTACGATACACTGCGTCATTAAACTCGGGGATAACATTACCAAGAGGACAACCGGAATGGCAAAAGGGTACCCCACAATCCATGCATCTCGCTGCCTGTTCTTTGGTTTTATTTACAGGAAATCGCTCATACACTTCCTGATAGTCTTTCAATCGTTTTTTTATTTCTCTGCCACTGGGCAATTCACGATCGTATATTAAAAATCCTTTTGGATTTCCCATTAGATTTATGTTTTAGGCTGTTTTAATTCTTTGCTTTTTACCCAATTTAAGATTGGTTTTGTGCTGTTTTTTCTCAAGTGCTCTTTTGTATTCCACGGGCATTACTTTTACAAAATACTTGGATTCATCTTCCCATTCTCCTAAAATTGAGAATCCCAGTTTACTGCTGGTATACCAGCAATGATTTCTAATCAATTGCTTAATTTCATCCAAGTCTTCCATTGTGGGTTTTTCGATTTCCACTGTTTCCAGATTGCAGTAGGAGTGGAATGTTCCGGCCGGATCATATACATAGGCTATCCCGCCGCTCATTCCAGCTGCGAAATTTCTCCCGGTTTTACCCAAAACGACAACTCGTCCTCCTGTCATGTATTCACATCCATGGTCTCCTACGCCTTCTACCACAGTTATAGCACCGGAATTTCTGACACAAAATCGTTCTCCCGCCATTCCCTTAATATATCCTTCGCCGGAGGTAGCACCATAGAAAGCCACGTTTCCAATAATAATATTAGCACTTGGATCAAAGGTGGCCTCCCTGTCCGGGGAGACGATTAGCTTAGCACCAGACAGGCCTTTGCCAAAGTAATCGTTGGCTTCACCTTCCAAAGTAAATTTAAGACCCCTGGCTCCGAAAGCACCAAAACTTTGTCCACAGGATCCCCTAAATCTAAATTCGATACTATCTTCATCTAGCCCTTGTGTTTCATAGGCTTTAGAAATCTCATTGGATAGGATGCTGCCCACTGCTCGATCTGTATTTCTAACATTTAGTACACTACTAATCTGGGCTCCAGTGGTTAGTGCAAGTTTAGCTTTTTCCAAGAGGGTCCAATCCAAGACATCTGAAATACCATGATCCTGCTCCACATTTTTGTGGTGCACCACGGGAATATCTGCGGTAGCCTTAACCAGCAGTGGAGATAAATCAATTTTTTGATACTTCCAAAATTCAAGATTTTTCTTCATGGTAAGCTTTTCTACCTTACCTACCATTTCATTAACGGTGCGAAAACCCAACTGAGCCATTATTTCACGCAAATTCTGGGCTAGAAATTTGAAAAAATTCACGACATATTCGGGTTTCCCGGCAAATCTTTTGCGCAATTCGGGATCTTGGGTAGCAATTCCTACCGGACAGGTATTCAGGTGACATTTTCTCATCATGATACAACCTTCAGCCACTAGAGCTCCGGTGGCAACACTCCATTCTTCAGCACCTAATAAAGTAGCGATTGCTAAATCTCTGCCGGTTCTGATTTGGCCATCGGTTTGCAAGACCACTCGGTCTCTCAATTTATTTTTTACCAGCGTTTGCTGGGCCTCGGCTATCCCTAGTTCCCAGGGAAGCCCGGCATGTCGTATGGAGGTTATGGGTGATGCACCAGTTCCTCCATCATGACCACTAATCAATATCACATCGGCATGCGCTTTGGCGACTCCGGCAGCTATAACTCCAACTCCCGCTTTGGAAACTAGTTTTACGTTGATCCGTGCCGAACGATTCGCATTTTTTAAATCAAATATCAACTGGGCCAGATCTTCAATTGAATAAATGTCATGGTGTGGGGGAGGTGATATTAAACCTACCCCAGGAGTGGAATGTCTCACCTCAGCAATCCAATTATCAACTTTGTGGCCGGGTAATTGTCCTCCCTCACCTGGCTTGGCTCCCTGAGCCATTTTGATTTGAAGTTCATCCGCATTGGTCAAATAATAAGAGGTCACACCAAATCGACCTGACGCCACTTGCTTTATAGCTGATCTTTCCCAATCACCATTCGGTTTGCGCGTATATCTTCGTTGATCTTCACCTCCTTCTCCACTGTTACTCTTTCCTCCGATTCGATTCATGGCAATCGCCAGGGTAGAATGGGCCTCATGCGAAATGGATCCAAATGACATCGCTCCGGTAGAGAATCTTTTTAAGATGTGATCTACTGGTTCAACTTCATCTATTGAGATTGGATCCTCTCCAATGAAATCTAAAAGCCCTCTTAGCGTAATGGCCTCAGTATTTTGATTATTGATGTGATCTGCATATTTTTTGAATAATTCGTAATCATTCGTTTGTACCGAATGCTGCAACAGATGAATCGTCTCCGGATTGAAGAGATGCTTTTCTCCATCCCGTTTCCATTGAAAAATTCCGCCTACCGGCAGCAAGTTGTCTGTTTTTGGAGCAAAAGCCATTTGATGTTTTTCAATTGCTTCACGGGCCAATTCATCAAACCCAATTCCCTCAATGCGAGAGATGGATCCTTTAAAGCATCGATCTACTACACTATTATTTAATCCGAGGATTTCAAATATCTGGGCACCCCGATAAGACTTGAGCGTTGAAATACCAATTTTAGAAATAATCTTTAACAGGCCATAATTGATGGCTTTGCCAAAGTTTTTCAAATAATGGTCAAGCGGTTTCGCATGATCTAACTCTTCGGTGGCATAAAGTTCTTCAATACTTTCGTATGCCAAATAGGGAAGTACGGCATCTGCACCATATCCGATCAAAGTCGCTACGTGGTGTGCCTCCCTGATGTCCCCGGATATGACCACTAGAGAAGCCTGATCTCTTAAGCCCTTTTTAATAAGGTGATGATGGACTGCACCCAGGCTTAAAAGTGATGGTATCGGAATTTTTTTGTCAGTAAAATATTGATCAGTTAGAAGTAGGATACTATTACCCAGGGCTATATGTTGCTCAGCTTCGTCACATATCTGTTTTATCCTTTTCTCTAAAGATCCAGATTTATAGGGATATTCAAATAAGGTATGGATCTCCGTACTTCTAAAGTAAGGATCATCTAATCCTTTAATCAAAGCCAAGTCTTTGTATAACAACACCGGATGATCGAGATGAATCTGTTTGCAGTTTTCCGGCAAAGTTTTCATTATATTTCCGGAAGGACCGAGTGAAGCATATAGTGACATTACAGATTTTTCACGAATCGGATCAATTGGCGGATTGGTTACCTGGGCAAATAGTTGCTTAAAATAATTGGCCAGATGTTGGGGATGGTGGGAGAGGATGGCAAGCGGAGTATCGGTACCCATGGATCCCAGGGGTTCCTTTCCGGTAACCGACATGGGCTCAATAAAAAACTTCAAATCTTCCCTGGTACAGCCAAAAACCGATTGTCTCCTTTGCAAGTCTAATGGATAATCCGGAAGGGTAACCTGAGCTTGGCGTTTCAGATTTTTTAAATAAATCTTATGTTGTTTCAACCATTTTCCGTAATCATTATTCTGACAGACTATTTGCTTTAATTCGCGATCTCCTACGATGCGATTTTCGTCTAAATCTGCAATTAGCATTTTGCCTGGTTGTAATCTCCCTTTTTTCAATACTTGGGATTGGTCAAGAGGCAAAGCTCCGGCTTCCGAAGCGACAATGAGTGTGTTGTCCTTAAGTAAAGTATATCTGGCCGGACGTAATCCATTTCGATCCAGGGTTGCACCCACCACAATTCCATTGGTAAAACAAATTGCTGCTGGACCATCCCAGGGTTCCATTATACTTTCATGGTATTCATAAAACTCTTTTTTGTAATCTTCCATATGCTCATCCTGTTGCCAGGCCTCTGGTATCATCATCATCAAGGCATGAGGAAAAGATCTTCCTGACAGAAATAGAAATTCCAGGACATTGTCGAAGGATCCCGAATCGGATAATCCGGGATAGCAAATAGGTAATAGGGATTTAAGTTGTTCTTCTGAAAAAAGTGATGAGTCCAGATGTTTTTCGCGTGCTTCCCACCAGTTTAGGTTACCTGTAATGGTATTTATTTCTCCATTATGTGCCATATAACGGAAAGGCTGTGCCAATTTCCATTTGGGAAATGTATTAGTCGAGAATCGGGAATGAATGATGGCAATGGCGGATTCAAAAGAAGAATCGTGAAGATCGGGATAATACGATGACAATTGATATGTGGTCAACTGTCCTTTGTAAACAATGGTTTTATATGATAAAGAACACACGTAAAAATCGTCTTTAAATTCCGGATGGGCTTCATGTATTTTATGGATGCTGTATTTACGCAGTACTAATAGTTTTCGCTCCAGTGCTCTTTCTTCAATTGCGGCCTTATGCGTTAGAAATACTTGTTCCATTGCCGGTTCTACCTCCAGCGCTGATTTTCCCAGCCCTTTTGGATTAGTTGGTACATGTCGATAGGCCAGGAGTTCAAATCCCATTTCCCGGAGACACTCTTTAAAGATTTTTTTACATTTCTTCTTATCGGAAGGGTTTTTAGGTAAAAACATAAAGCCCACCCCATATTTACCAAATTCGGGTAGCTCAATGCCTTTTTTCCACAATTCTTTAACAAAAAAGTTATGAGGATTTTGAATAAGTATGCCTGCTCCATCACCTGTATTGGGTTCGCAACCGCAGGCACCTCTATGTTCCATATTGGCAAGCATAGTAAGTGCGTCCTCAACAAGATCATGAGATTTTATGCCATTCAACTGTGCAATCAACCCTGTTCCACAGGAGTCCTTTTCTAATTGTGGCGTATATAATCCTTTTTGGTCATGCATAACCATTTCTCCGTTTATTTAATGAATTAAAGCCTTACGGCAGTTTATTGTTTACTGAAAAATCTTGGCAGGATTCATCTTAAAGCAAAGTCAAAGATACGGAATTTCATTCGCTAATTAAAAATGATCCTAAATATTGAAAAAAATTTAAGACATTTTAGGCCCTGTTTAAGACTCCGGAAGACAGAAGCTAGAAGATAGAAATCAGACTTTCTACTAAATAATTCTCAAGTCATTCGAAACCCTTGACACCCTTGACTCCCTTGAAACCCCGGTCTCGACACCCTTGAGTATTGAGATGTGTAGGTATGTGTGACAATCCTCCCTGAGACTTGACACCTGATAGCAGAGGACAGAAAACAGACTTTCCTACTAAACAATTCTCAAGTTATTCGATACCCTTGAAACCCTTGACACCCTTGATACCCTGATCCCGACACCCTTGACTATTGAGATGTGTAGGTATGTGTGACAATCCTCCCTGAGACTTGACACCTGATATAAGAGGTTAGAAGACAAAGGACAGAAAACAGACTTTCCTACTAAACAATTCTCAAGTTATTCGATACCCTTGACACCCTTGATACCCTGATCCCGACACCCTTGACTATTGAGATGCGAGTATTGAGATGTGTAGGTATGTGTGACAATCCTCCCTGAGACTTGACACCTGATGTAAGAGGTTAGAAGACAAAGGACAGAAAACAGACTTTCCTACTAAACAATTCTCAAGTTATTCGATACCCTTGACACCCTTGATACCCTGATCCCGACACCCTTGAGTATTGAGATGTGAGTATTGAGATGTGAGTATTGAGATGTGTGGGTATGTGTGACAATGCCTCCCTGAGACTTGACACCTGATATAAGAGGTCAGATTGGTTTACTTTTACTGATGATTTTGGAACCAGGTGTGACTTCGTAAAGCTGCATTTTGTTTAACGTTAAAATAATAGAAGTTTAGATCAGCGATGTGGTAATTGCGGGTCCAAAGAAAAAGGCTGCCCGGAAACTTCGGCTTGGTAGCCCAGAGTAAACCCTGGGTGGCCTGTGCATCAACCAAACCGTGATAAATCTCATTAAATTTATACAATAAAGTGCCTTGATTGAATTCATTTGATGCATAGTCATTATTGTTTTTCCAGGTAAGGGGATTGGTGACTAAAATCGAATCTCCAATTGGGTGTTTTCGTGGAATGTAACCCTTTTTAAAAGTTCTCCAGGAGGTAAAACATCCGGTCTGATTGGGCTCCTCACATGGAGGGATATGTTCAAAGTAATCTTTTGGCACAGGCATTCCCACCAAATAGGCACCAATAAGTTGCTTTTGAAGCTCTTTGCCGTCAATAAATTCTCGGATTAAGGGTCCGGCATGGGAAGTCCCCTGGCTATGGGAAGCTATGATGAATGGCTTTCCTTTGTTCCAGGTTTGAAGGTAAAACTTAAAAGCACGACGCACATCCTGATACGCCAGATGCAGTGCTTTTTGGGCAGAATCTTTCTTTTTGGTATAATAGACATGCAGATGTGCCTGGCGATAGCGAGGTGCATATACATTAGCCAGAGTATTAAAAATACTGGCCTGAAAGCGAATCGTGGTCTCATCGGTCCGCTGATTGAGTTTGGCATTTTGGACCTCAGCGTTCCACTTATTTTCACCGCTTCTGCCAATATAAGTGGTGGGATGAATAAAAAATACATCTACCGGCAATTCCTTCGTTAGTTGAATAAATCCCCGGGCCGGAATGCGATCGGAGGAATCGATTTTTTCCGGATGGGCAGCCCAACTGGAAAGTGAATGATAGTCAGGGGAAGACTGAACTGGTGGATAATCAAATTCTGACTTGGGTAGCGTCTGGCAAGAACAAAATAGAATTAAAGGCAGAAAAATTGTACTGTATTTTATGCAGTTCGATTGAGCTCTCCACGATCCTTGAGAAAGCTTATTCATTTCGGTAGATTTTTTTTGAGAAGATAAAAAGTTTTGTACAAGGTCAATGTGTCGATATACAAAAATTGGTCTTCCAGTAATCCAAACATGTACCTGTACAAAAAAACAAAACGAATTAGACAGGCATGATATTTGAATCCAAGTCCATTATTAGTTGCATAAGCCCTAAATACTGAATTTTCCCATTTTGTTTAACGTGACAATCATTATTTAGCGCAATATTATTAGATAAAATGAATTCAGCATGGTTCAAAATTTACCAATTCAAAATCTCACAAAACTCCTCATAACCTTCCTACTGACATTGATCTTTATTACTGATGCCCAAGCACAATGTAACAAGGTTTCCAATATAAGTATTAACAGTATTACGATAAATGATGCTTCCAACTGTCCTACAACAATGAATATCACAGTCAACTTATCCGGAACTATTGGTGGTGGAAATCCATCCTTTTGTATTGGGTATATTCCTGCGGGAGGAACGATAGCAGATTTTGTGCAAAGTCTCTGTTTCAATATAACTCAAACTAATCATAATGCGATCTTCAATGTTCCTTGTGATGCGGAAATGGCAGCAATAGTAGCCTATTCAAGTCCTAGTGGATCTGGCAATACCTGTTCCAATCCGGCTCCGGTTATCGGCGGTAGCCTTTTGCCCATATCCTTGATATCATTTAAAGGTGAGGTTAATGATCTTTCAGGAACTGTGGTTTTGGAATGGGCAACAGCTTCCGAATTGAATAACGATTTTTATGCTGTTGAACGAGGCGGTGACGATCTGCATTTCGTTCGTTTAGGTGAGGTACCTGGAAAAGGAACCACAAACATGGTTAGTGAGTATAGATTTGAAGATGCACATCCTTTGGTAGGTGGAAATTATTATCGACTTGTTCAATACGACCTTGATGGACAGTTTAGTGAATCAAAAGTTATCGCTGTAAACTATCGTAAAAACAATTCAAACAACGTTTCTTTTGTCAAGCACGAAAATATGTTAAAAGTGGTTGCAGATGACATGGTCCAGGATTTGGATATTTTTACCCTGTCGGGACAGTTGATACGAAGTTATAGTCAGAATTCTCATAACGAATATGATATATCCTCTTTATCCAGAGGTTTATATATTGTAAGGATTGTTATCAATGCAGAGGTCAAAAGTCAGAAGATGTATATCATGTGACCGGATTTCAAGATGATGCTTCGTATGATAAGACTTGTTGATTCTATTTTTTAAAAGAAATTTCCGGGTATCTCTACAATACCTGAAGTATGCTTGAGGAAATTCAGAAGATACGTTTTTGTCTTTCATGTATTTCGAACAGGTGTATTTAAGGATAACAGTGCTCATATAGTTTTGAGTAGGTCATCTATTGCTTTGGCAGGGACGGTAAAATCAAATTTGGCTAATACGGTTTTCAATTTATCCTCTATTTGAGACAACGCGAGGTTTCCAATACTTCCAATATGAGTATGATTGACGGTACAGGCTTTCAACTCACCTAATTCAACTTCTTTGGCTACTTGGTGATAGGCATCTCGAAAAGGAATACCCTGCTGAATTATTTCATTGACCCGTTCCACACTAAAAGCGGGTAAGTATAAGGGATTTTCCATCAAATGATCCTTTGTCTGAAGTAATGGCATAGCATAAACAAAAATTTCCAAACAGTCTTTAATGGTTTCGAAAGCAGGAAATAGAACCTCCTTCAGGAGTTGAAAATCACGATGATATCCAGCGGGCAAATTGTTGATAAGCTGGGTTATTTGTGTTGGTATATTGACGATTTGATTGGTCTTGCCACAGATGAGTTCAAAAACATCCGGATTCTTCTTGTGAGGCATGATACTGGAGCCGGTAGTCATATTATCAGGAAGCCTGACAAAGTCAAAGTTCTGACTATTATATAAGCAAATATCCGTAGCCCATTTATTCAGAGTGTGTGCCAATGAAGCCAATCCAAAAGACATCCATAACTCAGATTTTCCCCTTTGCATTTGAGCATTTTGCACATTGATGTGCATACAGCGAAATCCCAATAACCTGGTTGTTAGTTCCCTATCAATTGGAAAGCCACTTCCATAACCAGCTGCAGATCCCAGTGGATTTTGATTCACCAGATCATAGACTTTGCTGAATAACTCAAGATCATCGATTAAACTCTCAGCATAGGCACTGAACCAAACCCCAAATGACGAGATCATAGCCACTTGCATATGAGTATAACCGGGAAGGAGTTTGTCCTTATCATGTTCAGCTTTGGCCAGTGTAATTTTAATCAAAGATTCAGCAAGTCCGACAATTTCTTCTATTTGATGACGGAAGAACAATTTAAGGTCGGTAAGAACCTGATCGTTACGCGATCGTGCTGTGTGGATTTTTTTCCCAGCATCTCCTACTTTCTGTGTCAGTAACCACTCAATTTGAGAATGTACATCTTCGACGCCTTCTGAAATTTCAAACTTTTGGTTTTTTATGTCATTTAGAATGTGGATTAATTCCCGGTGCAAATCCCTATATTCCTGGTCTGTGAGTAAATTACATTGATTGAGCATTTTAGCATGGGCCAAATTGGTATATACGTCGAATGGAGCTAACAACACATCAAATTCCGGATCGCGCCCGATGGTAAATTTTTCAATGGTCTGGTCAATTTCAATTTCCTTTTCCCATAATTTCATATGGCAATGAGTTTATTTAGTTTTTCGATGTATTGAATATATCCCATAATTCCTTGTTCGATTTCTTTTCGATAAATGAATTCCTCGGCAGTGTGTGAGCGAGCAGAACTTCCACAGCCCATTTTTATGGTTGGAAAGGGGATCAAGGCTTGATCGGAGAGGGTAGGAGATCCATATAATTTCAGGCCTAGTTCTTTGGCCGTTTGGACTAATATGTGTTTTTCATCTATTCCGGAAGACTTCAATCTGAGTGATCTGGGACTGACTTCGGATTTTAAATTGGTCGTGAGAAGTTCAATTACTTCCTGATTGTCATAATGCTCATTCAACCGGATATCGATTACAAAATTGCACGTTGCTGGAATCACATTGTGTTGAGAGCCTGCTTCAATCTGGGTGACTGTTATTTTGCTAGGTCCCAACCAAGGTGATACTTTGGTCAAAGGTTGTCGATGCAACCAACTGATATCGCGCAGAGCTATTGATATGGCGTTGATTCCTTCCGACCGGGCAGCATGACCAGACTGACCCCTGGCAATGCCGTCAACCACCAGCAGACCCTTTTCAGCAATGGCTACTTCCATCTGAGTAGGTTCTCCAACGATACCGAAATCTGTCTTCCCCACTGCATCCAGGATCAGAGATATACCTCCCATTCCACTTATCTCTTCTTCGGCAGTGCAAGTAAGCAATAGATTGATATTCAAATCCTTATCGTAGAAATATAGTAGTGTGTGGATAAGACTCACCAGGCACCCCCCCGCATCATTGCTACCTAATCCAAAAATTTTTCCTTCTTCTTCATAGGCATGAAACGGATCTCTTTTCCAACCGGAGTTAGGCCTAACCGTATCGATATGTGAATTTAGAAGGAGAGTTGGCTTTGAAGGATCGAATTGTTGATTTCTGACCCACAGATTTTGGCCCATACTGTGGACTGTCAGTTCTTTAGAACTTAAGTACTGATGTAGATATTCCGATACTTGCGACTCTTCTGTGGAAAAGGAAGGAATTGCAATTATTGCTTTCAGCAATTCAACAGTTTCTTCAATGGTTGTTTTCATTATAAATCAGGGTTCCTTTTTGATCGGGATTCTTCGAATTTCGGATACTTTTAGAAATCCAAATTTGACTTATTCCTTGCTGTATCCCCCCAAAGGCATTGTCTAATTTAGGAATCATACCTCCGGTGATAATTTGCATCTTTTTTAAATTCTGAAATTTTTCAAATGATAAACTTTCAATTAGGCTATTTGGATCCGAAAGATTAGTCATTACACCCGCAACATCGGCTATCAATTGTAGAGTGACTTTATATTGCGCTGATAAGGCGATGGCGATTTGCGTTGCGATAGTGTCAGCATTGGTATTCAATAGGTTTCCGCTTCCGTCGTGAGTTAAAGAACAGATGACGGGAATCCAGTTTTGCTCCAATAGGTGTACCAGAGCGTCCGCGTTTACCCGGTCGATATCTCCTACCCATCCGTAATCAATAGTTGTAACCGGGCGTTTATGAGCTTGAATCAGGTTCAAGTCAGCACCGCTAATTCCCAAAGCTAATTTTGATGAAGAATTGATTATAGCTACAATTTTTTTATTCAAAAGACCGGCAAATACCATGGTCACTATTTCAATTGTCTGATCATCGGTTATCCTGCGTCCATCAACTTTTATTGGTTTTATGCCCATTTTTTCCAACCACAGGTCAGCTTGCTTACCTCCTCCATGTACAAGTACACAGGGATCATGAAGTGATGTTATCCCTTTAAGGCACGATTCCAGTTGACGCTGGTCGTCTATTACGGCACCTCCCAGCTTTATTATATTCAGGTTCTTTTTCATTTAAGCATCTGTGAAAGTACAGCTTGTGCTGCGAATATTCGATTTTTAGCCTGAAGCTGAACTATGCTATTTGCACTATCCAAAACCTCATCGGCAACCACAACATTTCTGCGTACCGGTAGGCAGTGCATAAACTTGGCCTGATTGGTTTTTGCCATCTTATCAGCAGAGACCATCCAGTGATCCATTTCTTTAAGCATCGATCCATAGTTCTCGTAGCTACTCCAGTTTTTTGTGTAAATGAAATCAGCATTTTTAAAAGCCATATCCTGGTCATAGACTACGCGACCATATTGACTGAATTCCTGGGCCAACTCCATTCCTGGCGGATGGGTTATTACAATTTCAGTATCCATGAGTTGTGACCATTCCAAGAATGAGTTGGTCACCGCCTGCGGTAAAGGGCGAGGGTGTGGTGCCCAGGTTACCACAATCTTTGGTTTTTTTATACCGAGTGATTGAATCGTTAGGATATCTGCTAATGATTGCAAAGGGTGTCTGATCGCAGATTCAAGGCTAATTAAGGGTTTGCTGGAGTAATTAGCAAATTGGTTAATGAGTTGATCCTCATAATCGAATTTCCGGTCTTTCAAAGTGGCAAAAGACCGAATACCTATGATGTCTGCATACGAGCTGATTACCCCGGCAGCTTCAATTAAATGTTCAGCTTGATTCTGATCCATACGCACTCCGATTTGGGTTTCCAGACCCCATCCTTGAGCCATATCCATACTGACCACTTTCATCCCCAGATTCTCTGCAGCCAACTGTGTACTTAGTCGTGTCCGCAGACTGGGGTTACTGAACAACATGACCAGAGTTTTTAGTTTTCCTAATTCAATATCTGCCAACGGTTCCCTTTGATATTTCCTGGCCTGATCTAATAATACGTTCGGGTTATTTACATCTGAAAGCCTTATGAATTTTTCCATTGATTATGTCATTTCATGAGCGCACTGAGCGAGCACATTTCTAAAAAAATCTATTTCTCCTGTATTTATATTTAATGGTGGCAGAATCCTTAGGGTATTGGGGTTCTTTGCCGATCCGGTAAATATATGATGTTCCAATAACAGTTTTTTTCGCAAATCTTGGACCGGTTTAGCAAATTCAAGTCCAATCATCAATCCCCGGCCTCTGATTTCTTGCAATCCGTCAATATTTCGAAAATGCGCCTTAATATAATTCCCCATATTCCCTGCTTTTTGAACTAAATCCTCTTTCTCAATAACTTCCAGTACGGCCAAAGTGGCAGCACAAGCCAAGTGATTTCCTCCAAAGGTGGATCCAAGAATTCCATAGGAAGGTTTGATGTGTGGATGGATCAATATTCCTCCCACCGGAAAGCCATTTCCCATTCCCTTAGCCATGGAAATGATATCAGGCTGGATTGAGGTATTTTGATAAGCAAAGAACTGACCACTTCTGCCAAATCCGCATTGGACTTCATCCATTATCAACATGGTCCCCGTCTGTTTACACCAATCCGCAATGATTTCTAACTTGGCAACATCAGCTTCATACACTCCTCCGATTCCTTGAATGGCTTCAAGGATCACACCACAAATTCTTTTGCTGAAAAGTAACTTGTGGATGTTATCCATATTTTCCCAACTAACAAAGTGAGAAGTGAAAGTCTGATTTATGGGAGCTTGTATTTTTACATTGTCGGTTACATTTACTGCGGCACTGGTACGTCCGTGAAAACTATTGGAGAAAGAAATCATTTCTTTACGACCATTTAAAAATGAGGCCAGTTTTAAAGCATTTTCGTTAGCTTCGGCTCCCGAATTACACATAAACAACTGATAATCCTCACAACCGGAAAGTGTTCCAAGTTTACCGGCCACTTCTGATTGCAGCGAATTGATAATGGAATTGGAATAGAACGGCAGCTTCTCCAATTGCTTTTTGATGGTTGCGGTATAAAGGGGATGGTTGTGACCAATAGAGATAACGGCATGTCCCCCATAGAGGTCAAGGTACTTGGTTCCTCGCGAGTCAAATACATGGCAACCCGATCCACTTACCGGCTCAATGGGAAATACGGGATAGACGTCAAACATTTTCATAGCAATATATTTAGAATGCAGAGGGCTTTAGATTTAATCCACTATTGATGGGTAGTTCGAAAACCAAATTCATATTTTGCACGGCCTGCCCGCCGGCTCCTTTGAGTAGATTATCAATAAGGGTTACGATATGCAATTGGTCTTCGTATTTATTTATTGCAATGATACTTTGATTGGTATTGACCACTTGTTTTAGATGAGGATTGTCGTTGGTAACTACTACTGCTGGAAAATCTTGATAATAGGACCTGTAATCCGAAGTAATTTGTTCAATATCTCCATCAAAGCGCGTATACATACTTGCAAGTATACCACGGGTAAAATTTCCTCTGACAGGTACAAAATGCAGGGAGGGTAGAGGATCAATTTGCAATCCGGATAAGGTTTGTTTGATTTCTCCCAAATGCTGATGTTGAAAGGCCTTATAGATGGAAACATTGCCAGCACGCCAGCTAAAATGAGTAGTAGGTCGAAGACTTTGACCTGCACCGGTAGATCCCGTAATTGCATGTATATGGACCGGCTCTCGGATTAAATTTTGATTGGCCAATGGTACCAGACCAAGTTGGATGGCCGTAGCAAAACAACCGGGATTGGCAATGCGATGGCTCCCGCGAATTTTTTCGGAAAATACTTCAGGCAATCCATAGATAAACAAGTGGTCTCCATGAAGACGAAAGTCGTGGCTCAGGTCGATTATTTTACAATGCGATGGAGGATTGTTTTTTTCCATCCAGGTCTTTGCTCTTCCGTGTCCTACACAAATGAAGATACAGTCTACACCCAGATCCGCTTCTGCTGTGAATTCCAGATCGGTTAATCCAGTCAGGTCATCATGTATGTGAGGTACCGGTTTATGAGCTTGACTGTTGCTTTGCACAAATGCAATCTCAACATGAGGGTGGTATAGTAATAACCTCAACAGTTCTCCACCTGTATAACCAGCCCCCCCAACGATTCCTACCTTAATTTTTTTTGGTTCAGTCATGATTGATAGTTTGAGGCTTTCATACTATGAATTTTTAGTGCTGTGGACATTACTTTGGTGAAGCCTTTTACATCTTCGCCGGTCCAGGCATTGTTCATTTCTCCATATTTTCCAAAGTCGGTCTGTAGCAAATCCTGATCAGATTCGATGCCCAAGCAAGTAAATCGGTATGGAGCCAATTCGACATGTACATCTCCGGAAACACGTTCCTGGGTGCTTTGGAGGAATTTCTCAATATGTCTCATTACCGGATCCAAGAAATTACCTTCATGCAGAAACATGCCGTACCATTGTGCTAACTGCTCTTTCCAGTGGGCCTCCCATTTGGTTAAGGTATGCTTTTCCAATAGATGGTGGGCTTTGATCAGGATTAAAGGTGCTGCAGCTTCAAATCCAACTCGTCCTTTTATTCCAATAATAGTATCTCCCACATGAACGTCCCTTCCGATGCCATAAGGTTGGGCCAAATCTTGTAAAGTGTGGATAACCTCGATCGGTGAATCTTGTCGACCATTTAGTGCGACCGGCTCACCGTTTTTAAAACTAATAGTGACCACTTCACTACCAGTTTTTGTTACTGGGGTAGGCCAGGCTTCTTCGGGTAAAAATTGATGTGATGTCAGCGTTTCTACGCCACCAACGCTGGTACCCCAGAGTCCTTTGTTTATTGAATATTTTGCCTTATCCCAAGCCAAATCAATTCCTCTTTCTTTGAGATAATCGATTTCTTCTTTTCTGCTTAACCGGAGGTCACGAATTGGCGTGATGACCTCAATATTCTTGCCAAGAATCTGAAAAGCCAGGTCAAATCTTACCTGGTCGTTACCAGCTCCGGTGCTTCCATGAGCAATAAAATCAGTATTGAGCTTATTCGCATATTCGGCAATAGCGATCGCTTGAAACATTCGTTCGGCACTAACCGACATCGGGTAGGTTTGATTACGGAGAATGTTACCAAATATGAGATATTTGATACATTGCTGATAGTATGGATCTATCATCGGCAATACGGTAAAATTAGATACACCCATTTGGTAAGCACGGTCTTCAATATTTTGTAATTCTTCTTCGGTAAATCCTCCGGTATCCACCAGGGCCGCATGAACCGATAAATTCATTTCAGAAGATAAGTATTTAACACAAAATGAGGTATCAAGGCCTCCACTGTATGCGAGAACAACTTTTTTAGGCATTTTCAATTTTTTTATTTTCTAAAATTAAATGAGACAAATCCAATTCTGGATTTTCATTTTTGGAAGGAGCTAACATTCCTGTGCACAGACATAATTTTCGTTCGTTTCTTATTAAAATATCGTAATTCGGACAACTCTGACAGGCATTCCAAAAATCATCGTCTTGGGTCAATTCCGAAAAGGTGACCGGAATGTAACCTAACTGGCTATTGATTTTCATAACTGCCAGGCTAGTGGTAATTCCAAATATCTTGGCTTCGGGAAATTTGTCCCTGGCTAAAGTAAAGGCATGAACCTTGATCAACTTGGCCAGACCCAAACGACGATAGTCTTGATGAATAATTAAACCAGAGTTGGCAACATATCTGCCATGGGACCAATTTTCGATGTAACAAAAACCAACTAACCTGCTCCCATCCAAAGCGATGATCGCATTGCCATTTTGCATTTTTTTACGAATATATTCAGGCTTGCGTAGCGCTATACCAGTCCTTCTTTCCTGAGCGGAAAGTCGGTACATTTCACAAAGTTCGTCAGCATATTTAAAATGCACAGAACTGGTCACATTAATCATTATATTCATCGAAAGAAGTCAGTTAAAAAAGTTAAAATTGAGAAGATTTTAATGCAAGGTAATCCCTTGCAGGGTAAGTGTTACTATTCGCCCCTAAGGGCGGCGGCTAATTCGGCGCCGATTGAAAAGTGTAATATGTAAATGCTCCTTTACGTTCACGCGCCAAAGCTATGAAATCCATTTAAATGAGGCAATACTTTTTGCAATAAAAATTGTAAATCATGATTTTAATCACGGATAGTGTCAAAATCAGTGTAATAATTCTCCAGCATTGCTATGGCTTGCAGTCCAAGCCAGTCTCCAAATTGATGGCAAATGAAGCACTTATTTTAAAGAATATTTCTTTTTTAGTTTTTGTTTGAATCTGGATTGAATTACTGATTTTAAGCTTTTACCGGTAATTTTACTTTGTACCCAAGCTTCTATGTCTAAATAGATGAGTGCTTTCTTTTCAGGTATGTTTTTGCCTAGGGTTATAGCTGTCTTTTCAAATTTCTTAAACTCCCGGATTACTATTTCTGGTGGTTTATATAAAATTCTACTTACCAGATTGAGAATTTCTCTCTGCATTTTATTGGGATCTTGTAATTTATTGAGGTATCTGGTCACAGAAATAATCTGGTATTCTAACAATTGATAATTGTTTAATTCATAATGCACAATCAAAGAAAAAATCCTAGCATAGGCCTGAATATCTTCTCTGAGTACACCCACATCAAGATAAATGATTTTATTGAGGTAGTCTAACGATGTAGGGAAATCTCCATTTCCAAAATGCATCCAGGCTATTTTGAAATAGAAAACCATAATCCGGTGAGGATCCAAATAATGGTCAAATACCTTTAGTTTCTTTTCTACTTCATCAGCCGTTTTAATACCCTCATGAAAAGTACCAGTAATAAAATGGTGATTTAGTTTAGAAGTATATAAATATAGAAATGCAATCAAATTTGAGGTGGTATTGAAATTTCTTGTTTCATTTTGGACAAATTTTTCCAATGTCCTTAAAGTTTGCTCAAAGTCTTTGTAATACCCGAGGTTATAAAGACAAGTAAGTTGATAGTGAATACCGCGCATGTAAAGGTCGGGATCCATCTTTTTTATTTCAGGTTCCTCTTCAAACAAGTTTACCCATTTAGTTGCATACTGATGGCAGTTTTCAAAATCTAGCATAATGTAGTAGTACCAAACGTAGCTTTGATTCAGATAGATTTTTTCAAAATAGGTGAGGTTTTTTGTGTTGATTTCCTGCAAGGCTGAATTAAAAAACTCCTGAACCATGATTCGATCTTTATCATCCCGAATATGACCCAGTTGAATATAAAGACCATGAATTTTCAATTTCAAATTGGCCAGTTTACTAGCATTGTAACTGATCTTACTGCGATGGACTGAATCTTTGATCAGATTTTCCATTTTGTTCTTCTTCATCCGGCTTCTGGTTATATGCCTGGACTCGATAAGTTTTTGAAACTCCAGTATTTCCATGTGCAGGTAATCCTGGTGGTGAGCATCTGCAATTTGTTCGATGCGACCTAGTAGTTTGAGACTTTGTAGATATAGGCCCTTACCATATAATATTCGTGCAAAATCAATCTGCTCCCTGATCTGGATATCAATTTCTTTATGGATATGGATAAGACGTAAACTGGTAAGAATTTGGGTAAATAAATGCCTTTTTAAATTGGAAAGTTGTCCCTTACTGAGTCCACTTATTTTTTTGAAGATTCGATCCTCATTGTAGAAGTCTTGTTTATCCAGAATGTTAAACAGTTGAATGAATTTCGAACCGCCATCTTTATTATGACGATTGACATAAAGCTTGAAGTTCCTTTTTTCCGATTTGGTCAGACTTTTAACCAAATTGAAGAGTTGATCGGTTTTAGATATGGGCATAAGGAATTTTTGACGTACTTCAAAGTTAGGAATACAATGCTATTCTCAATAATATTCCACATTTGAATTTTTAGAAACCAGCTTAGAATTCACATCTCTGAATGCTGTATATATCTCTCTATCAAATTGTTAAGACAATGCAATCTCGTTTGGAAATCACAAACCGAATAAGTTTATGATATAACAGAGTACCATGAACTTGCCTATTTTTGTATTGAACTAGTGATAATAAGTATTTTTTAAGCAGCTTAGATCGGTACTTGCTCAAAAAATATATAAAAATTATTTATTGTTTAATTTTGGTTAGGGCTTGCTGTCCAATTTTGTTGGGCAGCTTTTTTTTTGCATAACTTGGCCTTGTCATGACTACGGATAAATTTTGTAAGGCCATGGAACACCAACACTTAAAATTAGCATACTTCTCAAATCATCGTTATCCTTCACTCTTTTGATTTTTAGTATGCAACCAAGATTGGTAATCTTCATAGAGTTAATTCTGATAAGGCGAATAATTTTTTAAAAAATGGGTTAACAGATAGGGGAGCGACCAGCTACAACGTATCTCTTTAATATCAATGTAATTAAAGAATACTAAACAAAAATATTATGAAATCTAAATTAAATTTTTTGCTCCTAGCACTATTAATGATTGGTTCCAGTCTAGGCATTCACGCTCAACGCGAAACTCTATTTGGTAAGGGAGCTAGTTTTGGTGGATTCGGTGCAATCCTAACTGAATTTGGCCAAGTTAATGGGGAAATGAGAGCTTCGATGGGAGGAGGAGGAGGATTTGTAATAGAAGATCTGTTTATCGGGGCCTATGGATTGGGGAGCACGGACTATGAACGTCTGATCAACGGTGATGATCCAGTCATGGACATTGCTCATGGAGGATTGTGGATTGGCTATAATTACAATACTTTTAATTACATACATCTCTATACCAGTGCACGCATTGGATGGGGAGGAATAGGATTTGACTTGGATGATGATCCCTTTGACTATCGCGGTCGAGTAGATGCCATTTTTGCATTTACCCCGGAGGTCGGAGTAGAATTAAATCTCACCAAATGGATGAGAGTAGCAGGTGCCATTGGTTACAGATATGTAGATGGTGTCAATACTAGCGGATTTAAGGATAAGGACTTCTCCGGAGTTACCGGATCCATAGGCTTTCGGTTCGGATGGTTTGGAAGACCAAGATATTCCGGAGATTAATAAAACATATTGATACCATTCAGATATCGCATTCATCCCGAGAACCGACAGCTTTAAAATAGAAAGGCTTACACACTTGATTTATTATAAAATGGATGATAAGTGGTGGTCCAGGGCCATCACTTATTTTTTTTTAAAAAAAAATCTTACCTCTTTACTTTTTTGGTTCAGGTCTGAAGTTGCAATATTAGATAAAATGTCTTAGTCATAAGGTATATTGCGTACATACGAAGGACCTTAAGCATCAAAAGGATATGGCTTTTAAGGAAAAGTTGTGGTGACTAAATCACTAACATATCCCGCCTTTATTTATACTCCCACCCTGCGCTCCATTTACTAATCAACCGTTTGAAAATTGACTGTTAATTTCAATATCTTCATAATTTTCTTTTAGCATATCCAGACCTGGAAGCATTCAAATTGAACAAACTGCAAATATTTAAACATAACTGTAGTTTTTTGCAGATTTCAACGACTATAAGGACAGATGAACTTAAAAGAACAAAATAAAGAAGAATTTAGTCATCTGATTGAAAAAAATCAAGGAATCATTCATAAAATAGCCCTTTTATATACCAACAGTTTTGCAGATCGAGAAGACCTCTTTCAGGAAATTTGCCTTCAGTTGTGGAAATCATTTTCCAGCTTTAAAGGACACGCTAAATTCAATACCTGGATGTATCGGGTTGCAATAAATACAGCTATTGACCATTTGCGTAAACAGAGAAAAGAACTTGCCTTTGAACCATTGATGGACATACATACCAGGCATGAATCAAGTGATGATCACGAACAGGTCAAATTGTTGTACCGATCTGTTTCAAAACTCAACCCAATTGACAAAGCCATCATCCTAATGTGGTTGGAGGAAAAAAATTACGAGGAAATCGCTGAAGTTATGGGGATTACAAAATCTAACGTTAGTGTAAAACTGGTGCGGATTAAAAGAAAAATCCAACAATTAATCAATAATGAATAGACTATCATGACTGACAAATATTTAAAAGACATGTGGAGCAAAGCAAATGTATATATGGATATCCCTGACTATGGGAGTAGTGACATACAGGGATTTATAGCCGGCAGTTCAAATTCTGTGTACGAAAAAATAAGTAGAATACTGCGGCTTGATCTCGGTATTAAACTATTGGCTGCGGCCGTATTCCTATTAGAATCTATTTTGTATTTTGAAATACAACCCATGGTATCCTTCATATGCCTATCCGGATTGATTTTTATATTCCTTTTGGTGTACTATGAAATCAAAACACTAACGGAATTTTCAAAGCTGATCGACACCAACCAAAGTACTAATGAGAAATTAACGGGTATGCTCACATTTCTTCGAGTACGCTCTTTTATCACTTTGCTCTCTATGTCTTCTACCTATCTTTTTGGATTTACAGCTGCGATATTGCTCTACTTCTATGCTGATTATGGAGAACTTAGAAGGATTGGAAGTCTGGACATTTATGTTTGGCCCATAATCTGTTTCATAGGAATTATTATAAATTATGTTATGAATCGTATTACCATCAAGTTTCAAATGAAACATTTAGAGTTGTGCGTATCCGATCTGGATGAGGATATATTACCCTTGGTTTCAAGGAATATCGATGCTCAGCAAAGGAGGGAAAGAACGACTAGATTGCTCATCGGAATAATTGCATTATTGAGCTTTGTACTGTTTGTGGCTGTGCTCAAAGAATTGGGATTTTAAACTGGACTTCATAAGTTAAAGCGAGGTAACATCTCGGCGAAAAAATTATATGATTTCCCTTCGTGAGTCATTTTATCTTTGAGATTCTCTGCATTTAGGCAGAAGAAAGCCAATCTATCGGAGCAATACCTTTGTTTCATCTCGCTGTTATCTCTTTTGTTTTTCGATTATTTTCCTTTACTTCATGGAGAAATCAAATGCAATATGTTCTCCTTTTTGAAATCAAAAGGTAAAAAAGCCAAGGTTAAATATTTTGGGACCTTTCAAGGGGTTTTTACACCGACTGCTCTTACTATATTAGGTGTAATCATGTATTTGCGACATCCCTGGGTGGTAGGCAATGCCGGAATTTTGGGAGCGATTGCGATATTGGTTATTTCGGTTTCGATTACTCTTTTTACCAGTTTGTCGATGGCTTCGATGACTACTAATATCCGCATAGAATCGGGTGGTGCATTCTCCATTATTTCCCAATCTCTGGGATTAGAAATTGGTGGAAGTATTGGGATACCGCTCTATCTGGCTCAGGCTTGTGTAGTGGCTATGTACATCTTTGGTTTCAGGGAAGGTTGGATGTGGATTTACCCTGATCACCCGCCCATGGTGATTGATATAATCACATTTGCTATCATAGCAATTATTGCAGGCATCAGCGCAGATATCGCATTTAAGATTCAGTATGTCATCATGGTGGTTATCTTCGGATCCATTGTGTCCATTGTCATGGGAGCATTTCAATCGTCCATCGACCTGGATCATATGCATTGGTTTGGCCATTATGAAGGGGAACCTATTTATGACGCTGAGACGAATGCATTCATTGGTTTTAATTCGGTAAATTTTTGGACGGTTTTTGCTGTATTCTTTCCAGCTGTTACCGGAATCATGGCAGGGGTAAATATGTCTGGCGAACTGAGTCATCCCCGCAAGAGCATACCCAATGGAACCTTGATGGCTGTTATACTTACCGGTCTTATCTATCTGGCTTTGATTTTTGTAGCCTCGCTAATGGCAACAAAGGATGAATTGGTAAGCGATTATTACGTTTTTATCAATCGAGCAGCCTGGAAACCTATTGTGATTGCCGGCTTACTTGGAGCTACTTTTTCATCTGCACTAAGTTCTATGGTAGGAGCTCCACGCATTTTACTTGCTCTGGGACAAAAAAATATCTTACCCAAAAGTGGTTTTTTCTCAAGAGTCAGTTCTTCCGGTGAGCCCCGCAACGCCATTTATTTCTCTATGGTCATTGTGATTATTTCGCTCTTATTTCGGGATTTGAATGCGATTGCTCCCTTAATCACTATGTTTTTCTTAATCACCTATGCCATGATTAATGTGGTAGTCTTAATTGAACAAAGTCTTTCATTGCCCAGTTTTCGTCCGATGCTTAAGGTACCGATCATCATACCGTTGTTGGGAACCATCGGTTGCTTCTTTGTCATGTTTATCATCAATTCTGTTGTTTCATTGTTTTCTATTGCAATAGTCATTACATTTTATGCGGTATTACTACGCAAAGAGCTGATCCGAACCAAGGGAGATGTACGCAGTGGTATGTTTACGGCTATCGCTGACTGGGCAACCAAGATATCTAATGATCTATCTCCTCTTAAGGAATCTCGGGCCTGGCAACCTGAATTATTAGTGCCTATCGAATCACCAAAGGAAATTAGAGGAGCCTATCGCTTATTGTATGCTATGACTTACCCGAAGGGCTCAATTAAGGTATTGGGCATGATGCTTGGCGGCCAAGAACAAAGACTGCGTGCATACCTTCCGGAATTAATGGAATCGTTTGATGATGCGCGTATTTCTGCTTCTTATACCTTGGTTGATGGTGATGACTTTGGTAAAACTGTGAGTATCAGCATGCAAGCACTGGAGACGGCATTCTTTAAACCCAACACCATATTCCTCAAGTTGGATAAAACGAAACATGGTTTACAGGAAAAATATATGCCTATCATTCGGGAAACAAAAAAGCGAAATTGGGGTTTGGTTCTACTTGCTACCTACGAAGAAGTTGGATTTGGAATTGAAAAAACCATTAATCTATGGTTGGATGTGATTCCAGATGATTGGGAGACCCATCTTGATTTGGGAAATAGCGATTTGGCCATTCTGTCGGCGTTGATTATTCGAAACAATTGGAAAGCGGGCCTAAACCTAATTCAAACTCTGCGACCTGAAAACCAAATGAATAAAGAACGGGTCAGCAATAAGTTGGAGCAATTAAAATCTTTAATCAGAATGCCAGCCGCTACTCAAATTTTGATTTTGGAACGCAGTCCGGAAATGTGGAACCAAGCACCTCAGGCCGATCTAAATATTTTGGAACTTCCGGATAAATCTGATTTGGATCTGGAACGCCTGCAGGAAATTCCAAATAAATTACGCACTGCCTGCCTGTTTACCTTAGATTCGAATATTGAGAATGCCTTGGTGTGAGGGTTTAATTTTGGTAGGATCGTAAGTTTTCATACCTTTTTCCTATCACTGGCGGTATTATGTATTTAAGTTCTGGATTATTTTGTATCGAAGCAACCTATTCCATAACTTGAAAATTCTAATCCATATTAATGAAATACTTTTCCTTTCTACTGTCTATTATAATTCTTGGTACAAATTGTCGCTCCCATGTGGAAAATGCAAAAGATCCCAATATAATAATTATTCTTGCTGATGATATGGGATATGGTGATGTGCAAACTCTAAATGAAACTTCGAAAATTCCTACTCCAAATTTTAACCGGCTGGCTGCCGAAGGGGTTACTTTTACGGATGCCCATACCCCTTCAGCAGTTTGTACACCCACCCGTTATGGCTTGCTAACGGGTAGATATTGTTGGCGAAGTAGCTTGAAAAGTGGTGTGTTGAATGGATACGGAAAGCCATTGATCGAAACGCATCGCTCCACCATTGCTTCGCTTTTGAAACAGAAAGGTTACCAGACTGGAGTGGTAGGAAAGTGGCACTTGGGACTTGGGTTTCAGAAAGATACATCCGGTGCATTTGATTTTTCGAAATCGCTTAGCTATTCGCCAAATGATGTAGGATTCGATTATTCCTATATCATTCCGGCTTCCTTGGATTTTCCCCCTTATATATATGTTGAAAACAAAAAAATTACCGAATATCCTTCACTAGAACAAGTCGCAAATAAATTTCCCGCATATTGGAGAAAAGGAGAGCGTTCTCCAAAATTTATTATGGAAGAAACACTCGATCACCTAGTTGAAAAGGCCAATGAGTACATTTCAGAACAAGCGGCAAAGGACCCTCCTTTCCTCCTATATTTGCCATTAACCGCTCCTCACAAACCGGTCTTACCTCATCAGAGATTTCGTGGAAAAACAGAATTGGGAGATTATGGGGATTTTGTGTACCAGGTTGATTATACCGTTGGGCAGGTACTTAATAAACTGGATGAATTGAAACTTACTAATAACACTATTGTAATATATACCAGCGACAATGGTTCGTTCATGCACCGTTATCAACCTAATGAAATGGATCATGTCGATGACGGGACTATACAGGCATTTGCTGTTAACCATCATATGGCAAATTATGTTTTCCGAGGCACTAAAGCCGACATCTGGGAAGCCGGACATCATGTACCTTTTTTTATTCGTTGGCCGGGAAAACTCGGGGGTGGTTACCAAATAGATAGTGTGGTTTGTTTGACCGATATTTATGCCACATTAGCTGAAATTATTACGATGTCCAAACCAGTACAGAGTGCTGAAGATAGCTATAGTTTTTTGCCCTTATTAGAAAAGCGAGATGTGGATTATTCAAGAGCTCCGGTAATCCATCACTCTGCGGCAGGCATGTTTGCAATTAGAAAGGGTGACTGGAAGTTAATTCTGGGAGATGGCTCCGGTGGAAGAGAGCGCCCCAGAGGTAAAAGATTTCAGCAACCCTATAAACTTTTCGATTTAAAAGCGGATGTTGGCGAAACTAATAATCTAATTGCAAGGTATCCGAAAGTTGCGGCCGAATTGGAAAAAACGTGCCTAGAGATTATTGGTGACGATCTGTAATTATTACCTAAATGAAACGAATATGAAGATAAAGTATATCCCTATTTTGGTGTTCTCCGCGTGGCTTTCATCGTGTAACGGAAAGAAGGATATTGCCACATTGAATCCTAATATTATTTTGATTATGGCTGATGATTTGGGATATGGGGACCTTTCATGTTATGGTAATTCAACGATCCATACTCCAAACCTGGACTTTTTGGCCACCGAAGGTGTTAAATGTACAGATTTTCATTCAAACGGATCTGTCTGCAGTCCAACCAGGGCTGCATTGATGACAGGGAAGTATCAGCAGCGCACTGGAGTTATGGGTGTTATTACAGCTAAGAGCCACCGAAAGGTAGGACTTAATCTGGAAGAAATTACGATGGCGGAAGAATTTAATAAACATGGATATTACTGTGGAATGTTTGGAAAGTGGCACTTGGGGTATGCCAAAGAGTACAACCCTACCTTGCAGGGATTTGATGAATTTGTAGGTTTTGTAAGTGGCAATGTTGACTTTCATGCTCATATTGATCAGGAAGGATATCTTGATTGGTGGAAAGGAGATAAAATCGAAAATGAAGTAGGGTATACTACGGACTTAATTACTACTTATGGTGTGGAGTTTATTAAGAAATGGAATCCGCAGATAACAAATAAGCCATTCTTCTTATATCTTCCACATGAAGCGCCTCATTACCCATATCAGAAAAGAATTGATAGCGCGGTGAGGGAAGTAGGCATAGCTGGATCGAAGCAAGTACCAAGAGATAGCATTCCCTTCATATATAAAGAGATGGTTGAAGTAATGGATGAGGGAGTCGGTGAAATTATTAAAACGCTAAAAGAGACCGCACTGTATGAAAATACCATTATGATATTTGTCTCGGATAACGGAGCTAATCGACATGGAAGTAATGGAGTATTGAGAGGGCACAAGGCACAAGTCTATGAAGGGGGCAGTCGGGTCCCGGCTATTATTAGTTATCCAGGCAAAATCAAAAAAGGGAGGATCAACAAACAACTCATTCTTTCTATGGATCTGCTCCCCACGTTGCTTGACTTTATCGGTAAAATGCCTAGTGATAAAAATTTAGATGGAATCAGTATCAAAGACAATTTGTTAAACCAAACCGATCTTCCTCAAAGAGATGTATTTTACGAATTTAAAAGAAGCAGCTTCATAAGAAGCGATCGCTGGAAGTTGATCTGTATTGAAGGAGAGGAGGGTAAAAAAACAGAGCTTTATAATTTGTCTGATGATTTACAGGAGCAGAACGATTTAAGTTCCAAGTATCCGGAAATGGTTAATGAACTTTTGGCCAAGCTGGAAGCCTGGAAAAAGGCTGTTAAGCAAGGAGTCCAAGTAGTATCTAATTAGGTTAGCTTTTTACTAGAATCATAGTTGCCCTGATAAGTGGATTCATGAAAAATGAAAAAAACATATTCAAGCTCCTAATAATCGCCTTGAGTTTAGCAGGCTCCAACTTCTATCTCAGGCATTTCAACACGGTTATTTGGCTTAGGAGGGAAAGAATTGAACTGGTATCTGCAATCCCTAAGACGAAGTATTGCTACCTCCGCATCAAAATGGTTGTTGAGAGAGTAATTAAGGCAAACCCATATCAATGCGATTTTAGACAAGTTGAGAAAAATCTGGGATTCAAGATAGAGTCAGAAATTCATAACCTTTTTATTCAATTTATCAATTTCACTAAGAGTTACCAATTTGACATAAACCTATTAACCAATTTATCGAGGAGCCAGGTGCCAGGTTTCAGCAATTTATCATAGTTGAATTTTGACAATTCTTTCTTAACTAAAATGATAAATTATGAATACCTTAAAACTGCAAATAGGTTACTATTCGAGTGTAATCAATCTGTTGAGTACTATTACTTTTGGCGTCTGTTTCATGGGATTATTTATTGTCAATCCAACATTTGAATGGACCACATTATCGGAATACCTGGAATATTGTCGAACTCATGATCAAACCTTAAAATATATTGCCCAGTCCTCAATGATCGTTTTTTCAATCACATTAATCACAGTGATTGCTCTAATCGATGATAGCACCAGCAAGGACAAAAAGTTTTTTAGCAAATTGAGTTTGACTTTTATGACTATCAGTGCTACACTTATAAGTCTGGGGTACTTTGTCCAGGTAACATCAGTAAAATGGAATTTTGCGAAACAAACTACAAGTGGATTAGAACAATTCATTCAATTTTATCCTGATTCCGCAATTTTGGCCATAATCATGCTGGGGTATACTCTGTTTTTAGGCTTGAGCGCCATTAGTATAATCCCTGTTTTCAGTAGTTCTAAAAAGGAGAATTGGGTAAAATGGGGTTTTGCAATTAACGGTATTTCCTGCTTTCTAGGCTTGATAGGATTTGTATTTCAGATTATACCATTGATCCTATTCGCAACTAATATGGGAAATGGTTTCGGCATGATAGTCCTGGGTATTGGGCTAATAAGATATTTCAGTAAATCGTCAGATTTAAGAGGCGAAGAGTAAGTCCAATTTTACTCGAATCGAACAATAATAGGAAAATCTGGTTGGGTGCCAACTTATCTGATTCGTTTAGCACGTGGTTGCAGATCCGTTAGAGAAGAGATTCTTACCGGCTCTCCGGTTTCTATGCTTTTTCTGGCAGCGACACCGATCAAAATGGACATCGCTCCATCTCTAATTCCGGCCGTATGACCTAATGGATCGTCAGCATCCGGATTAATAAAGATCTTATCCTGGAGGCGACCATCACCTCCACCATGTCCTCCGCGTTGGAAAGCTACAGGAACCACTTCAAATTTCTGCCAATTTTTATGGACGATGATCGGTTTATAGTTGGCCTTACTTTCACCTTGTTCCATCTCCGCGGCATGTAACTCGGCCTGATCCAACAAATTATCTTCATGGTAAGGGATATCCAACCAGGCCTCGATCCTCCCATTCATCCCATTAAAGGAGATACGCCAGCCCTCAAAAGGAGAATAAGTGGTTAAGGAATAATTGACAATGGAGTTATTTGCGTATTTTATTTGAGCCGACATTTTGTCGTAAATATTTATCTCATGCCTAAATAAACAATTATCACGGATATACCCATCATATTTTTCATTTTCGGCATAAAGCTCCATTAAAAATTTGTTCTTGGTGATGTCCCAATAGAACTTACATTTATTGGCATGAGAACAATCCCGGCAATGACTTCCTCGGAATGAATTATTACTTCCATAATGCTCTAGGTCACCATAAGCAAATACCTCTTCGGGATCAGAGTCTAACCACCAATTCAGCAAATCGAAATGATGAGTCGCCTTATGAACCCATAGAGTACCCCCCGCTTGTCTCAGACCATGCCATCTTCGAAAATAAGAAGCGCCGTGGTAGGTGTTTAAATACCAATGAAAATCGACAGACGTAATTTTTCCAATAGTTTCTTCAGCCAATAATTGTTTGATCTTAGTTATATAGGGACTCCAGCGGTAATTAAAACCTACAATCAGGTTATGTGATGATTTTTGTTCTGCATCGATTATGGCCTGACACTTAGCTTCATCGGTGGTAAGTGGTTTTTCCGTTAGGACATCACATCCTGCTTTCAACCCTTTGATAATAAACTCATGATGAGTCGAATCTTTGGTGGTAACAATGAGCAAATCCGGTTTGCGTTCACGTAACATCTGATCGAAATCAGTATATACTTGACAATCAACACCGATATACTTTTTCGCATACTCCAGGCGTCCTGGGTTTATATCTGAAAATGCAATAAATTCCAGGATATCAGCATAATTCTCTATCAATCGTTTGCCCCAAAAGGTGATGCCCCGGATCCCGGTCCCTACCAAAGCAACTTTTAGCTTTTTATTCCCTAATCCAAAATTAAGAGATTCGGGAACGAGAGAGGATGCCGACAGCAAGCTTAATGCATTTAAAAATGATCGACGTGATAATGTGGTTTTCATTAATGCGAATTTAATATATCGCCAAAATAGCAAAATAACTGACTAACGAAAAATAGTAATTAAGTAATGGGTTACTCGGTTACAAATATCAGGATTGTAATGACTTCCCTCAATTCTTAAGGCTCACTTAATATGGGTCTATTTGTATTGTAAATGTAGTATATTTAAGTGCATAGATCTCAGAAATGTCATTCAAGTCAAAAAACGACAATTCATACAATTATGAGAAATTAATATATTAATTGTTGCAAATTGGTCGAAAATTTAATCATGAGTAG
Source organism: Saprospiraceae bacterium (assembly GCA_965223405.1). Lineage (GTDB taxonomy): Bacteria > Bacteroidota > Bacteroidia > Chitinophagales > Saprospiraceae > CBDCWO01. The sequence goes on along the minus strand of CBDCWO010000006.1, from coordinate 6,036,480 downwards.
AGTCATACATTTTGAAATCCCAGTCCAGGATCCTGAGAATTCCATGAACTTTTATAATCAGGTGTTTGGTTGGACTTTTGATCAATTTGGGAAAGAGCAATATTGGTTGGCAAAAACCGGTGAGGAATCCACACCAGGTATAAATGGAGCGATTATGAAAAGGAATCACCCGGAACAACCGGTGACCAACAACATTCTGGTAAAGAATCTGGACGAAACGATCCGATTAATTGAAAAATTAGGAGGAACCATTGTGGTCAAAAAGATGGAAATTCCAGGTGTAGGACATCTAGCATTTTTCAAAGATCCTGACGAGCACATATTTGGTATTATGGAGCAATAAGCCAAGCTGAGAAGTGAAAAGTTTATCTATTGAAAAAGTAAAGGTAACCCGACAACGAGCTACCTTTACGATCACTTAATGTGTACCATAGGATCACTTCAATTCAAAACGGTCCAGATTCATTACCTTGGTCCAGGCTGCCACAAAATCTTTAATAAACTTGGACGAAGCATCATTACAACCATAGACCTCTGCTAATGCTCTTAACTCGGTGTTAGAACCAAAGATGAGATCTGCGCGGGTACCGGTCCATTTTAGTTCACCACTTCCATGATCATAACCCTCATACACGTTGGGATCATCCGTTGGCTTCCAATTTAAGTCTAAGTCGAGAAGGTTGATAAAGAAATCATTTGTAAGTGTTTCTGGCTTACTGGTAAATACGCCATGACTAGATTGGTCATAGTTTGTGTTAAGCACGCGCATGCCTCCCAACAAAACCGTCATCTCAGGTGCCGATAGGGTCAGAAGTTGTGCTTTGTCGACCAGCATCTTTTCCGCGACAACATTGTGCTTCGCACTCAAATAATTTCTGAATCCATCCGCGGCTGGCTCAAGAGCGGCAAAGGATTCCACATCTGTCTGATCGGACGATGCATCGGTGCGGCCCGGAGTGAAAGGCACGGTAATATTATGACCACCATTTTTTGCAGCTTGCTCAATTCCGGCACCTCCTCCCAATACGATCAAATCAGCTAAGGATACACTCTTATCATCGGATTGAGCAGCATTAAATTCATTTTTAATTCCTTCAAGAACTCCCAAAACGGATGCTAGTTGCTCCGGATTGTTAACTTCCCAATTTTTCTGTGGATCAAGACGAACTCGTCCACCATTGGCTCCTCCTCGTTTGTCCGAGCCACGGAAAGTTGATGCAGACGCCCAGGCCGTAGATACCAGTTGCGAAATGGACAATCCAGAAGCCAGTAACAACTTTTTTAATTTGGTTATGTCCTTGTCGTCAATCAGGGTGTGGGTTACCGGAGGAATGGGATCTTGCCAGATCAGTTCTTCAGCAGGAACTTCAGAACCGAGGTAACGGCTCCGAGGGCCCATATCCCGGTGCGTAAGCTTAAACCATGCACGGGCAAATGCCTCAGCAAATTCATCAGGATTTTCATAAAATCTTCTGGATATCTTTTCGTATTCCGGATCGAACCTCAACGCTAGGTCCGTGGTCAACATGATAGGTGCATGTCTTTTGGATGAATCGTGAGCATCAGGTACTGAATCTGCTCCAGCTCCATGTGTTGGGATCCATTGATATGCACCGGCTGGGCTTTTTGTGAGTTCCCAATCATAGCCAAACAAATTCCAGAAAAAATTGCTGGTCCATTTAATGGGTGTCGAGGTCCAGGCTCCTTCCAAACCACTGGTAATCGTATCTCCCGCATTGCCACTCCCATAGCTGTTTTTCCAGCCCATACTTTGCTCCTCAATGCCAGCTGCAGCTGGTTCTCGTCCGACATATTTTGTTGGATCTGCAGCTCCGTGTGTTTTACCAAAGGTGTGACCACCGGCTATGAGAGCTACGGTTTCTTCGTCATTCATTGCCATTCGACCAAAAGTCTCCCGAATATCGTGGGCTGCCGCAACCGGATCAGGATGCCCGTTGGGTCCTTCCGGATTGACATATATTAATCCCATTTGAACGGCACCCAGAGGATTTTCCAATTCGCGATCTCCCGTATACCGCTTATCTCCCAGCCATTCACTTTCAGAGCCCCAATAAATATCCTCTTCGGGTTCCCATACATCCTCACGTCCACCGGCAAAGCCAAAGGTTTTGAAACCCATGGATTCCAAAGCACAATTGCCGGCCAGAATCATCAGATCGGCCCAGGAGATCCCCTTACCATATTTTTGCTTAACCGGCCACAGAAGTAATCTCGCTTTATCCAGGTTTGCGTTGTCAGGCCAACTGTTTAGTGGCGCAAATCGCTGAGTTCCAGAGCCTCCACCACCACGACCATCAGCAATGCGATAGGTCCCGGCACTATGCCATGCCATTCGTATAAAAAATGGACCATAATGCCCATAATCTGCCGGCCACCAATCCCGAGACTTAGTCATCAGATTGTAGAGGTCTTGCTTCAAAGCTGCTAAATCAATTTTCTTAAATTCCTCAGCATAATCAAAATCTTCATCCATTGGATTGGAAAGTGACGAATGCTGTCTGAGAATATTTAAATTCAACTGATTAGGCCACCAGTCACGATTTGATGTACCACCACCTGCACTATTGCGAAGTGCTCCTCCGGTAAACGGACACTTACTTTCTGAAGTGTTCGATTTTTTGTCTTTTTTCATTTTTGTGGATTAAGTTTAAAATTTATTCTTAAATACAATCTATTATTCAGTTTATTATAGTTGATTTCTTATAGAGGATCTTTAATATTTAATAGGTCGTGAAAATATAGAATTATAACAAGTTCAAAAAGAGTTTATGCAATTTGTGTTGAAACATTTAGTCAATAGTAACAACTTTAGTATCTAATGAATTGTTCGTTGGAAATTTGATTTTTTGTAATGTATTCTTTGGGTTGTATGATGTCGTTAAAAAACCAAAAAATCTGGATTCATTACATATCCTCTATTCTCATTCACCAATAAATAAAAAGGTGTTGATGATCATCAACACCAGTCACTGGAACAGCGATAATTTGGCCTTACTTTTTGAGTATTTTCATTCCAATATTCAAAAGATCATCCATCATACTTCCATCACCATCCATATCTAGCAACTTGCCAAATAAACCTCCATCACTTCTTCTTTGTGTTGATTGTTGTTTTCCTCCTAATAAGATCTGGGCTAATCCACCTAAGTCCAATCCATTCGATCGCTGTTTGCGTCCAACGACGCCCATGATGATGGGGGCCAATAATTGCATAAGTACCCCGGATTTGAAAATATGCAATCCGCTGGATTGACTGATGACTTGTGTAGCCTCCAGCTGTCGATTACCCAATAGATGACTTACAATTCCCTCTCCGTTCATTGTTTTCGGATTGTTCACTTGTCTTTGACCTCTCAGCACACCCATCAGGTCACCCAGAATGCCACCGTCATGATCCCGTTCGATGGCTCCATAAAGTCCACCTCCTCTTTCCTGATGTTTGGCATTTCTGGCCATGGCACTTAATAAAAGTTCCGAAATACTTTGAGCCGCTCTTTTTACCTGGTTGGGATCTTGTGCACCAATTTGTCTTGTCAGTTGAATGATGACATCATCCGAAAGGTGTCTGCTAACTTCGTTCATTAATTTTGTCATAGAATTTGATTTTTTATTCGTTAATAATATGTTCTTCGTTAATTTTGAATTCGTATAAATGGATAGTATTTTTTATTTGGATAAGTTCCACAAAATAGACTTTATTCTAACTAAATAGAAATAACATAACCTCTAGTGCGAAACCCTGCACTAAAATTTATGTCAGCCATTTAACGGTACAAAAGTTGAATTCGATTCATTCGATAGGTCAACTTCGCAAAAAAAAAGCACAATTATCTGTTTAATTTCTAAACATTCTTTTTAGAGAATTATTTTATTATGCAAAACCCAACAAGTTCTGCTATTTTATACCTATCGATTGGTAGAACTTAGAACGGTTTATTTTTACTATAACAATGTATTTAAAGATTGTACTTTTGATATAAACATATTTGCAGAACAAAAACGACTGAAAAATGATGGACATTGCAGAGATCAAACAAAGACTAAAGAACGGTAACCAAAGGTTTGTAAACAACAAACTCGAAGGTAAAATGCAGGATGGGAAAAGAAGAAACGAATTGACTTCCGGCCAGGAACCCTATGCCATAGTACTGAGCTGTGCGGATAGTAGAGTGGTACCGGAACTTACTTTTGACACCGGATTGGGAGAACTTTTTGTGGTAAGAGTTGCGGGAAACGTGGCCAATAGTTCTTCGATTGCCAGTATTGAATATGCTGTTGCACATTGTGGTTCAAAAGTAATAATAGTCCTCGGACATCAAAGTTGTGGTGCGGTAACTGCAGCTGTTAACGGAGGGGATAATGGATATAATTTAAACCACCTTCTCAGCCATATCACTCCTGCCTTGCATGCTTCACCGGCCGGAGCCTCGATAACTGAAATTGTTAAGAAGAATGCTAAACTTACAGTTGAGGAATTAATCACCCGCTCAAATATCATTGGAGATGCAGTTAAAAAAGGAGATGTAGAAATAATCCCGGCATATTACAGCTTGGATACGGGAAGTGTGGACTTCCTATAATCATTGAGTTTGGTTATATCTGTTAGTTCCAAAAGAAATGGATTGGCTGATTTGCAAAGAATGAAGAAGACACTTGTTTTTCAGGACTAGTTTGAGCTATTATAGCTTTAGGACTTTCGATACCTGAGCTTAAGAGTTCAATTTCATAATGACAGAATTCAGGTTTTCAATTAAAGACTAGACATGCATGGTATAAAAGTTCTTTTAAGCTTCATGGTCATCAGCTTAATCAGCTGTAAGACGGCAAATATCAAGACTTTTGAAAAAGCACCTACTTCTAACTCCAAGCCCATTGTGAAAAAGCAACGTCCAGTAGCTTGGCAAAATGGAAAATTCTTTGAAAGAAATGGCATCAAGATGCTCTATGGAGGCGAAAGGGAGGACCAGCACTTCGATGTCAGCAACTGTTCACTTAAAGACAAACAATTTCATTATGGTATTGGTCGGGAAAGATTTCCAGCTCTACTTGACCCCCAATTCATATCCGTTAAAGATGCGGCTGAAATATGGCCTGATAGCTCCCGGTTTTTATTAGCTATTGCAGGAGATGAAGTTAAAGCATATTCGATAAAAGATCTTACTCGGCACGAGGTAGTCAATGATGTTCTTGATGGCCAACCGATAATGGCGGTATATTGTATTCTGGCAGATCTAGGTGCTATCTATGAAAGAAACTATGATCAGAATGTTTTGACTTTTGCCTTAAGCGGTTATACCTACTACGATGAAGACGTTTGGGATGGTTTAGACGGATTTATTCTGTGGGATAGAGAAACAGAAAGTCTTTGGTGGCCACTTATAGGAAAAGCAGTTTCGGGACCTCTAAAAAATGTAAAACTTTTGGAAATGGATCAGAGCAAATGGAAAGATGTCCGTTGGAAATTTATTAAGGATCACTATCCTAATGCGTTGGTTCTAAAGTCTGGTCAGGATTATGAGAGACCAGATCATTGGAACAAAAAGGTCGTAATTTCCGAAATTCGTGATCATTTTCTGTCGGATAAAAATTAGACCTATTTGGTAATGATTATTTAATTCTGACTCTATTTTGATATGACCCATAGCTTGGATCTGATTATCAGAGCTTTCCTTTGTTTTAGTGTGCTCCATATCAATTCAATCATAGATCTGGAAGTTTAAAAGGGAATGGGATGGTTTGATAAGATGTTGTAAATGAACCTTATCTTTAAAGTTATTAGGCTTCTAAACCAGAGAATAGTGTATTTAAGATGTTTTTTAGTGATGTGCATAGTCTTGGGGATTCAATCAGCCTTCGCTCAGGACGTATTTATCCTTTGGGATACCTCAGTAGTAATGCCTGAAATTGAGGAAATTCCGGATCTGGAAAATGTAGAATTCACGGTGATCAAACCCTATGAGTTTTATCAAGATGGATATCGCTTTTTACATGGAATTGCAATCATTTGGCATCACAACAAACTCTTTGCATCATTTGGTCATAACAAGTATGGTGAAAATACGGCGACCGAGGAAGCGAACTACCGGATCAGCAAAAATGGTGGCAAAACTTGGGGACCGACTAAAAAAATTGGAGGAGGAGGCGATGAAGCCGTAAGTCACGGCGAGTTTATTTCTTATAAAGATACTCTATGGGCATTCCAGGGTGAATATGATGGAGTTTTGAAAAACCTACGTACGCGTGCTTTCCTTTTCAACCAGAGTACAGGGCTTTGGGAAGATCAGGGAATAGTAGCCAGAGATAATTTTTGGGCGACTTCTGCTCCTCAAAAAATGGAAAACGGAAACTGGATTATGCCGGGTTTCCAGGTAAACCAATCCGGACCTGGTAATAATCCTCCTGCTGTTGCAATTAGTAAGGGTGATAATTTCACGCAGTGGGAAGTAGTGGTAATTCCGATGGCCATTGAAGGAGTATGGGGAGAAAGTTCAGTGATGATAAATGGTGCAGAAGTAGTTAGTGTTTCCCGGTGGGGGAAAAAGTCATTGGCATTGGCATCAAGAAGTAATGATTACGGATACACTTGGACTGAACTTAAACCCAGCAATTTACCCATGACTACATCAAAACCGTATACCGGCCAATTAAGTAGTGGTGAATACTTTCTGATTGGAACTACCTATAAAGGTGTGCAAGATGCCAGAAATCCCTTAACCATAGCAATCAGTCGTCCGGGAGAAATGATTTTTTCCAAAGTATTTACCATTCGGCATGCAGAATTCTCTGAAGGTCCTGGAGAGTCTCATCCCCAGGCAAGATTAGCCTATCCTCATGCTTCCGAATATAAAGGTATGCTCTATGTAGGCTTTTCCAATAATGGAGGCAAAGTAGGAAGGCCTCGAAGTAAGGATTGGAGAAAAACTGCAAATAACAATAGCGGGGAATTGGCAATTATTCCAATCAGAGAACTTACCAAGTAAATGGCATTGTCAAATTATCAAACACCGACCACCGACTATCGCTCACCGACACCCTCAAAAGTATTGAGTAGAGAGAATGTGTGAGTGCGGCATCAAAAAGGGTTAGCAGACTGATTCAGGATCTGGACATAAGGACACGAATCAACACGAATTGACTACCTTGGCCATGGCTTCGGTAAACGAAATACCAATAAAGTCAGCTTTATTTTACATTCTGGATTTAAACAATTTCTCCAGACACTTCACCGATCACCGACAATCTTGAAAACTTTCGGATGGCTCTGGCAAATAGCGACCTTCTTCATCCGTGTGTAACATGATTATGCTATTTCCTTATCAACAATCCCTTTGTAATTTTGAGAACTTCCGGATAAAAGTATTCTCTGCTACTATCATTTGTTAAAAGTTCAATCGAAATTATGAAATTCCATTCCATCTTTTTCGCCATCTTAATCATATTCAGTTGTCAATCTGAAAGCCCGATCGTACCATCAAATAAAGAGGAACCTGCAATTTCTCCGGGAATTGATTCGCTCATCAATTCATTGGCAATCGATAATTCTTTGCCTTCTTTTTCCGCCGCTATTGTATCGAGGGATTCTGTATTATGGCAACATTATTATGGGTTTTCGGATCATGAAAAACAAGTCAAGGCCAATCAGGAAACTGTTTATTCCATTGCTTCCATATCGAAACTCGTTACCGCCACTGCCGTCATGCAGCAAGTTACGGTCGGAAAGATAGATCTTAATGCAGATATTAATAACTATTTGGACTTTGCTGTGCGAAGCCCACATTTTCCTAAAGTTAGTATCACCGTACGCATGTTATTAACACATAGATCGGCTTTATCCTCCCCTTACAATAAAGATGATCCGGATTTCTTTATACCATTTGAAGGTGAATCAGCACCTAATTTGGGAAATTGGTTAAAGTCCTATTTAATCAGACCAGTGGCATGGATGAGTTTTGCTCCCGGAACCTCAGAGCAGTATTCCAACCATGGCGCAGCTTTGTTGGGTTATATTGTAGAGCGAGTAACGAATCAGGATTTTAAGGAATATTGCAGGGATCACATTTTTATCCCTTTGGAAATGCATGATACGAGCTTTGATCTGGATGACATTGATCCTCAAAAACTAGCCACGATTCACCACCATAATGCACACTTTCAATATAGTGTGCCCTATTTTCCGGCAACCAGTTTAAAAACATCGATCAAAGATTTTTCAAGGTTTATATCCATGTATTTAAATAATGGTAGTCTTGATGGAGTGCAAATATTAAAACCAAATACGGTATTGGAAATGATGAAAATTAAAAGTTCCGGTTCCAGTCTGGGATATTTGTGGTGGTCTTATGGTAACGGTTGGAGTGGTCATGCCGGCGCCTATTATGGTGCCACAACTTTTACTGAATTGAATCGAAAAGAAAATCTAGGGGTCATCCTATTTTGTAATAAAACTCAATGGCTACTTTCGCAGCCAGGATTATTATGGCCGGAAGGAGCTATATTTGATCTTGTACATAATTATGCTATATTTCTTGGGAGTTGAGGATAAGTGCTTTAAGTAAGGTATTCGGTGTTAATAAAAAATTCGAAGACAGAAAACAGCGAGCACGACAGAAAATGAAGTAATTAAGAGAAATTAATAGGTTATTCCGGATCGTCTCAGGTCCGATATCTGCTTAGTCATTTCTAGTCCCTAGCCAACAGCCAATATCCAATCATCATTATAATCTTTCCGACCTTTTTATTACCTTAAGTTTTGCTCATGAAGAGAGCGAATTGAGAAATATATGCAATTGAGTTCTATGGTTCGCCTTGGGAATGGAATCTAAAAAAGACCGTATGATTAAAGTAGAAATTATTCTGGTAAGCCTGGTTATTCTTTTAATCAATTTGAGTTGTCGCAAAGAAAATGGCTCTGGCCCAAAACCTAACATTATATTGATCATGTCTGACGATATGGGATACTCGGATATTGGATGCTATGGTGGAGTAATCAATACTCCTGAATTAGACAACTTGGCTGAAAATGGATTGCGATTCACCCAATTCTATAACACTGGTCGATGTTGTCCGACGCGAGCCTCTCTACTCACGGGACTTTATCCTCACCAGGCTGGAATTGGGCATATGATGAATGACCGAGGGTCCGATGGTTATCGAGGTGATCTAAGCAATAATGTAGTCACTATCGCCGAGGTGTTAAAACAATCCGGATATGCTACTTTGATGTCCGGGAAATGGCATGTTACTCCATTTAGGCCTTCAGAAACCAATCCTTCCAAACACAATTGGCCGCTACAAAGGGGCTTTGATCGGTTTTTTGGGACTATTCATGGGGCGGGGAGTTTCTATGACCCCAATTCACTTGCTTTGGATAACGACTTCATTGCGCCTGGCGAAGATTTTTACTACACAGATGAAATTTCCGACCATGCGGTAAGGTTTATTCGAGAGCAAAATGGTGAGCATCCTTTTTTCTTATACTTGTCTTATACTGCAGCCCATTGGCCCATGCATGCCAAGTCCGAAGACATTGCAAAATATCAGGGTAAGTTTGATAAAGGGTGGGATCATCTAAGATTGACAAAATATAAAAAAATGATTGAAATGGGGCTGATCGATTCGAATACACGCTTGACCGAAAAGGATAATATACTGAATTGGGAAGACATAGATAATAAGGCATGGTACATATCGTTAATGGAAGTTTATGCGGCAATGGTTGATTGCATGGATCAGGGGATTGGAAGGGTAGTGGATGTGCTTGAAGAAAAAGGGATGAAGGAAAATACCCTGATTTTCTTTCTGCAGGACAACGGGGGTTGTGCCGAAGAATTTGGATTTCAAAAAGAAATCAGACCACATCATAAAGATGTGGAACCAGATAGTTTTCAACCCATGGGTAAGGAGGAGTTACAAACGAATATGGTGCCAAGGTATACCAGGAGCGGGAAACCGGTACTTACCGGATTTGGTCTACCCCCCGGAGGAGATGATACCTATCTTGGATACGGAAAGCCCTGGGCTAACGCCAGTAATACCCCATTTAGATTATACAAGCACTGGGTCCATGAAGGAGGTATAGCCACACCACTTATTGTCCATTGGCCAAAAGGTATTAAAGACAAAAACGGATTGAGAATTGTTCCTGGCCATTTAATTGATATCATGGCAACGTGTATCGATGTCGCCGGAGGAACCTATCCGGATACTTATGATAACCGCTCAATCATTCCTTTGGAAGGGATAAGTCTTAGGCCAGCTTTTTCTAACAAAAGGACTCCGGATAGATCAATATATTGGGAGCATGAGGGAAATAAGGCGGTGAGATTGGGAACATATAAGCTAGTATCCCGTTGGAAAAGGGATTCCGAATACAATTGGGAATTGTATGATTTAGAAAAGGACAGAAGTGAAGTCAATGATCTCATCAAAATGATGCCGGATAAGGTTCAGGAATTGGAGGAACTGTGGAAGGAATGGGCCAAAAAGGCAGGCGTGCGTACTTGGAAAGATAGACAACCAATAGAATAATTTATAAAAGACCTATTAATGAGTCCACTTAAAAAAAGCGTGAGCACATTTGTATTCTGGGCATTTTCGCTTCTTGCCATTTGCCAGTCCAAGCCAAATGTTTTGTTCATTGCGATCGATGACCTTAATGATTATGTCAATTGCATGGAAGGATCCATCCGGGTGCCTACACCAAATATTGATAGGCTTGCTCAAAGCGGAATCCTGTTTAATAACGCGCATTGCCAGGCTCCCATTTGTGGCCCATCCAGAGCAAGTATTATGACCGGATTATACCCATCAACGAGTGGTAATTATTTGCAATTAAGGGATTTGGACATTAAGAAAAGCAATAAGATTTGTGAAAAGGCAATCTTTATGCCCGATTATTTTGAACAATTTGGTTATAAATCCATGGCGGTTGGTAAAATTTATCACAATGGGGATGGCGCAAAGACATTTGATGAGTACGGAGGTAAATTTGCATGGATGGGACCCAAACCCCAAAAGAGGTTCAAATACGATCCTTCTCGAATAACTGGTAAAACAGGAAATACACAAACCGATTGGGCTCCCTATCCGGACCATGATAGTTTGATGACGGATTATCAGAGTGCCAATTGGGTGGTAAACAAACTTCGAATCGACCATGACCAACCATTTTTTTTGGCCGTAGGCTTTGTGCGCCCACATGTTCCCTGGTATGCTCCACAAAAGTGGTTTGATCTCTTTCCTCAAGATTGTGTGAAGACGCCTCCTTATAAAGCGGATGATTTTAATGATATCCCAGAATTTGCACAAAAAGTGACTCATGCTCCCATGATGCCCACTACCGAAGAACTTATTAAGTCTCAAGAATGGAAGGGAGCAGTGCAAGCTTATATGGCATGTATTGCATTCGTTGATGCCCAGATCGGCAAAGTCTTAGATGCTTTGGAAAGATCAACATACGCGAATAATACCATTGTCATCCTTTGGTCAGATCATGGATATCATTTAGGTGAGAAAAACCGGTTTGCCAAACAAGCACTTTGGGAACGCGATACTCGTACAGTCCTAATTGTTAGAACTCCGGACATAATAATTGGCCAAACTTGTTCACAGCCTGTTCAATTGGTTGATATCTATCCCACTTTGGTGGATTTGTGTGGTCTGCCTGTAAATTATCTGAACGATGGACATTCACTCCGACCTCTGATAAACAATCCGGAACTGGCTTGGTCCCATCCTTCACTATCATTTTATGGGATTGGGAACATTGCAGTCAGAAATCACCGCTATCGGTTGATACAATATGAAGACGGTTCTCAGGAGCTGTATGATATGCTTCACGATCCCAATGAGTGGACTAACCTGGCGCAGAACGGCTCCTATCGTAAAGTTGTCAAATCGCTGAACTCTTTCATTCCTCTGAACTGGGCTAAATTGTCCAAATATTCTAGCTATAATTTTAATGAATACTTTGTTAAAAAAACTCAACTTGAGTGAAACTTAGGTTTGACGTACTTTGAATAAACTTTTTTCTATCTTAAAGGAGAATTCAACAACTCTTGACACCAATATGGGTTCAAATCCTGTAAATTTGGCGATTCGTTTTGCATTGGAGGTTGCCGCCTTGATCTCTGTGGGTATTTGGGGATATAGGCAAGGTGAAGGGTGGGTCCGAATCGTTTTGGCTATTGGGATTCCGTTAGTTCTAACGGTTATTTGGGGAGTATTTGCGGTACCTGATGATCCAAGTCGTTCTGGGACGGCACCGGTTGTGACTCCTGGAATTATTCGCCTGTTTATTGAATTGGGAATATTTGCTCTGGCGACCTGGGCATTACAAGACCTGGGTAATACCAGGTTGAGTCTGATTTTGGGAATCGTCGTGACCGTGCATTATGTGATCTCGTACGATCGTATACTTTGGCTTTTGTCACATTAGGCATTGCTTATAGAACACAAAACATGGCCGTCTGAAAATTTTAAGAAAATAGATATTGGGTGGTCTGAACCCCAGTAGATATGTGAGTACGGATTGCAAAATTAGGAAAATAAGTCCTTCAATGGCTCTGGCTTATGCTAAATAAAATATACTTCTTGATCACCTCATGCCGCTGGGCATTTACTTTTTACCAACCAACCAACCACGAATAAAGTAAGCAAAAAAGTCTCTGTTCTAATGTGAGTTAACTATCCCTAATAACCAAGCTACCGCACTAGTGAGTCCACTCTGAAAACTGTCAATTTTCATAAAATGAATTATTTTGGATGAGATTTTTATTTTTTGAGATTCGTTGATGCCTGAGTATCAACTAATTGAAAAAAATGAAAATATCGCCAAAAGAATCATTTTTGGGATTGCAGAGTTTTCGGAGTGGACTCACTAGTCTTCAATCTATATGGCACAATCCAAAACTTTCAAGTATCGACATACGATTAAAAGTTAGAAGCAAATCACTTAGCGATTTGACGGCAACCAATTATTCCGTATCCTAGAGATTCGAGGATACAAGAATCTCGGGATTTTCATACGACAGCGTTAAAGAAGTCAAAAAAGCATAGATTCCCAATCCAACATAAACGATCTATACCTAAACCGGAAATATAAAGAAAATGAAGAAGTGGCCTTTATAAATGGAATGCTTCCTTTAGACTCTTTAATTATTCAAATGTGACCGCATTACTTTGTGAAGGATAATAACTCCAAACTGTTCCATTTATTCCAGCCACTTTTTTGACTTCCATCCCGGGACGATATGTTAAAACCCTTTTGTGAAGCTACAATTAGTTAGATCGAAGCAGCGAGTGCTGCCTTATGAGAAGAAGATTTCCACCAGTCGGTGGATAGGTGTTGTTACTTTTTCATCAGAAAAAGTAAGGAGAGAAAAGTAACCCGGAACGAATAGACGACATCCACCGAACCAAATATGAAAATGGCATAATCTTTATGACCTAAATACCAATACCGACTTGAATCAATTCTTATAGCATATTACTAAATGCACTATCTCTTTCATGCTAATTTCCACCGTCGTAATTTTGAGTCTATTTAAATACTAGTTTAGTAAACTCAACAGAAATTTGGTTATAAACGGGATAGCTTGTATATCAATAAACCTTCAAATAATTGATCAAAGATTTTTAAAGTATCGGAAAGCCGTAAATACAAAAGTGAAAATAAGTAGAAATAGGATCTGTTTTTATTAGTCCCATTGTCACCAGACAATCAGGCGTAACAATTCGACCGGTAGATTTTTGAAGGCCGAACACCAAATTGTCTATAAGCTGCATCTACTTCATGTTTTCCAAATAATGCACTTAAATTTATCTTCATGAATTTCACTCTTCTATTACTGCTTTCACTTCAATTATTGCAGGCCATTAATCCACCGGATCAAAAAAATTGGACCATCATGTATTATGCAGCCGGCTCTAATTCTTCGGAAACGGATCTCTTAAGTGATTTCTCCGAAATGAAAGACGGTAAACTATCAAGTGATTACAACCTGATTACCCTGATAGATAGAATTAATGGATATTCAAATGACTCTTTAACTCTGGAGGGAAATTTCACAGATTCCAGATTATTTAAAATTGAACACCACTCATATCTAAGCTTAAGCGGTAAAGAATTATTTTCAGAAATAAATCCTGGTAGTACTTTTGAAGCAAATATGGGTGATGCAACGACCCTCAGGAAATTTATTCAATATTGTAAGAAGTACTATCCGGCCAATTATTACATGCTGGTATTAAGATCACACGGTAATGGTGTGGGCATGTGTCCTGATGCAGAACAGGGTCCAATGGATAGATTGTATCCAGCTGAAATATCTAAGATCTTAACTAAAGACGAATCCGTCGATATTTTGGGTCTGGATGTTTGCTCAATGGCTGGTTTGGAAAACTTGTATCAATGGCGCCGTCGGGATAAATCATTCTCTGCTGATTTTATCATCGCTTCAGCTCCACTTTCCGGCGCCTGGGCTTACGATCACATTTTAAAGCGATTATCAAAATCCGATGATTATGAAAGGGAATCTGAATCAAACTATTTTGGTAGTGGTAGCGAGTTCAAATTAAATCCTGAAATTATGACACCAAAAGAGTTTGCCAATCTGATTTTTGAAGAAATTTTCGACAATCAGAGCTGGGCTTCCTGGGGATTATTTGATAATACCAAAATCGAAATCGTGAAGAAAAGAATTGATGAGGCATCAATCTGTTTGGCTAAAGAGAACAAAGAAGCGATATTGAAGATCATCAAAGCTACGCTTGGATATTATCACAATACTAGCGATAATCTAGAAATCGCTCAGTTGACATTTCCCTATCTCGATGCCTATCATTTTTGGTATCAAATTTCGGCTCATTCTGAATTGAATTATCAAACCAGAGACAATGCCAAAGAAGTATGTCATCTCATTGATCAGCTGGTTATTGGATCGTATTACGGTCAGGGATTTCTTCCTGAAACAAAAGATTTTGTGGATGGGAGCAGTGGTGTATATCAAATAATTCCGATAGGTAGTAAAGTTTTTTTGGCAAACAAATAGATCATTTTGGAGTCACAGCAGTTGGTTTCATCCTAATGATCGATCCATGGAACCCAATTCATACGGGTTGTATGATTGGTGTATTGATGGAGCAACGGAAGGGAATAACCAGGTAGATAACTTCTATGAATATTTAGATTTTTTGTTCGATACTACGAATGATAATTCAGGAGGTGTAAATGCTTATCAGTGGTAAATGATCCTGGCTAACAGATTCAGAGAGTCTCTAAAACCAAAATTGAAACATTTCTAAGTCAAGGCGGAACTTTATTGTTCCTGATAGCATTCGGAAATTAGGGTTCCGATTCCCATTCACTTTGAGGTTTAACATTAATTATTGACAAAGATCCATCTGGAATCGGGACGATATATTATCGGACCCGTAATTGCTGACGCATGAAACATCAGGTCAGGATTAATCTTTCCTTAAATCAAAATAAAATCCTATTGATTTTATTCTTTCTTGGTGTAATTCAGAAGGCCGTACATGGTCAAATAGGTCTCAAAATTGGAATTACCGCATCAGGTTTATACTATCCGGCAGGTCCTCCAATCCCTTATAAAGATTATGATGTTGATCTTCGGCCATATGTAGGTTATGATATTGAATTGGTGCAAGCCAAGCCCCAGAAACCATTACTATCTCCATATGTCAGTGTTTACTACCATCTTCAAATGACGGAGAAATTTAGCTTTCGACCTGAGATCAACTTTACTCAACGTGGTGTTGATTTTAGCCAATCTGATTTTGAAAAAATTATCTACAAGATAAAAATCAATTATCTCGACATACCGGTTTCGTTGCAATATCGCTTTATTAACAAGGAACACACCCAGGCCCATGTTTATATGGGGGCTTATGGAGCATACCAGTTGAGTACCCGAAAAATGGTAGGAGTCCAACAAAAAACCCCAAATAGGATTCCTCTAAATTCGGTCAAGGATATTGCGGGTGGGGTATTGGTCGGAATGGATTATCTTTTTAATATCAAAAATGAAATCATTCTACTTGATTTGCGATTCTTTCTTGGTTTGACTGATATCTTAGAGGAACCCGAAAACCAGCCAAAATTGTATTTTGAAACGCACAAAACCAAGGTCACAGGACTAAACTTATCTGTTGGATATGAATTTTAAACTCCGGGTATATTACTTAATTGGAGCCATGTTTTCAGTTGTGTTGACAAGTTGTAATTCGGATGTGGTTTCAAAAGACTTGGACCTCGAATTGCAGGCCCTAATCTCCCAACATGATTTACCGTCTTTATCCGCTTGTATTTTTAAAGAGGGAAAGATCATATGGCTTAAAACTTATGGCTTGGCTGACAAAGAACGGGCCATTGAGGTGGATGAAGGGACCATCTATCACCTTGGATCCATTTCAAAATTATTTGTAGTAACCGCTGTTATGCAGTTGGAAGAGCAGGGTGTTTTGGACTTGGATGAAGATATAAGTAGTTACCTTCCTGAAAATTTCCGACATCCTCAATTCCCGGATATCCCAATTAGCACCAGAATGTTGCTGACTCACACCGCCGGATTATCCTGGCCTCAAAGTTACGATGCATTCAATGGGATGTGGGACCAGTTTGATCCTGACCAAGGCCCAACTCCGAGCCAATGGGTCCCTGAATATTTAATCCCATCCGGAGCAAATTATGATGCCGCATTGTGGAAACTAATAGAACCCGGAACCTATGAATTTTATTCCAATATTGGCACTTGTGTGGCGGCCTATGTAGTGGAGCAAATAAGTTCGCTTCATTTCAGAGATTATTGCAAAACCCATATTTTCGATCCTCTGGGAATGTCAAATACCAGCTACAACTATTCCGATCTGAAATGGGATAAAATTGCCACCATGTATGATAAACAGAACCGCGGAAGTCATTATTTTGATATCCGGGTTTATGCAGCCAGTGGAGCTAAATCAACTTTGCAAGACCTAAGCGTATTTGCAACTTGCTATCTTGCTAAAGGCTTATTTCTGAATCATCGAATGTTGAGCGAAACTTCAATTGACAAAATACTTGAAATTCAAAACCCTGCCTCCGGTAAATGCTTGATATGGGATGCTTATTTGGATGATTGGTATGGACACACCGGAGGACTAATTCTGGGAACAGCAACGACCTTGGCCATACATCCCAAAAGTAAAACAGGATTTCTGATATTTACGAATTCACATTCCGGAGTAGTCCATCCCGGGGGTTCTATTTATAACCTGGTAAGAGAAAAAGCATATGAATTTATGGATTGAGGCCACCATTAAACCGTATAATCCAAGTAAGCTAGTTGCAAACGGCAGGTGATGCTTTTATAACATGGCACTATTGCATACTTTAAGGATGTCAAAATGTCAATAAGGTCAGTTTGAAAAATTACATTTTGACTTATTTTTCCTAAATTCTGCCATTGTAAATTGACAAAATTTCAGTTTTTTAGGGTTGGCATTTACTTTGTGAATAACCAATTGTGCTATAGCGCTATCGGTTTAACTGAAACCATTTATTAATCGTTTTTCGATTTTTTTAAATTTTAAATCAATTGTTTAACCTTTAAAATTTGGTATTATGACACTGATTAAAAGTAATTTGCTAAATCCAACATTTTCCCCACAATTTGACGATTTTTTTACCAGAGATTTATTTGATTGGGGATTTCGGAACAATTCTACTACCAATACCACCTTGCCTTCAGTAAATATCATCGAAAGCAACGATAATTTTACTGTAGAAATGGCTGCACCTGGGATGAGTAGAAAAGATTTTCATATTGAATTAGACAACGAGACACTTACCGTCTCCTCATTAAAAGAAGTATTTGATGAGCTTAAGGAAGGGGATCGTTACACGCGTAGAGAGTTTAGTTATCAATCTTTTAAGCGTTCTTTTCAATTGCCAAAATCGGTTATTGATGATTCAAAGATTAAGGCAAAATACGAGAATGGAATTCTACGTGTTGTGATTCCCAAAAAGGAAGAAGCGAAAGTATTACCTCCCCGAAAGATCGCTATTAATTAATAGTTAATTACGGATTGGTTTTAAATTTTTATACGAATTCATACCACATTAAATTTTGCAACCGTATGGATCCGTATAATGAATGTCGGGGTCCGCTTGATGTCGATGACTAAATGATGCCAAAACTATTGCAAATCAAAGGCAGTTTGGATTCATTGAAATTCAAAAATGATCAAGATGGATTTAACGACATCGATAAGTTAAAATAAGGAAGCCGTGGCTAAATTGGTCTCGGCTTCCATTTTCAAGATCTGTTATCTTCAATAATTAAAATTATCTAAAATGCAGATAAGAAAATTTAAGCCCGGAGATAGAGTCCGTAAAATAGGTCAAGAACAAATAATGATAGTGTAAAAATATTGTCTTAAGTACCATTTTTTAAGTGGCAATTATTTTAGTGACCGGGAAGTCGAATGCATATGGTATGAAAACGGGAATCGAAAATCCGGCACTTTCGACCAAAGGACATTGACTAAGGTTTCCAGCTATCTATTTATCATTAAAGCTGAAACCGATACCTTGAAGATGTGGTCTGATCAGATCAACCATTGATAAATTCTTCTCAACTTCATTTTTAGTAGATTCTATTGGCTTAATTGGACCATAGTATTCCGGTATTGAGAATTCGAATTGAATCGTCGTATCTTGCGGTATGAAGTATGTAATTTTTGATATTGACGGCACTCTAGCCCACACTAGCCATATTGATGCGAATTGCTTTAATATCGCATTTGAAAAAACATTTGGCTACGATATTAGTCATTATGACTGGGCTGATATCAAGCATGTCACTGATTGGGGAATTATGGAAGAAATCTTTGCAACAGAATTCGGCAGAACTCCTCAAAAAGAAGAATTTAGAAGGATGCTTGCCAACTTCCTCCACCAATTATCTATTGCTCGTGAAAAGGATCAATTCAGAGAAGTGTCCGGTGCGAAAGATTTCTTTTATCATTTGTTGAATCAAAATCAATATCGGCTTGGTATAGCGACAGGTTCCTGGGGGGATTCTGCAAAGCTCAAATTAGAAGCAATTGGCATATCTTGGAAGGATGTGGCATTTTCTCATAGCGATTACTTTCGATCGCGAGAAGAAATTACCCTGGATGTTATCCATCGGATAGATCTTCAAACCGGTTCCCAAGCCGATCAAATTATTTACTTCGGCGATGGAGTATGGGATTTTAAAACTACCAGTAATCTGGGGATCGGATTTATCGGAATTGATGTTGAGGGGAATGGAGTCCTACAGTCCCTGGGAACAAAGTCAGTGTTTGCTAATTATTTGGACGTGGATAGCGTGCTGAAAGCAATTAATCAACCTGATTTTGTATGAAAACTTTTCAAAAAATTATGACTTACACTGTTTTGTTTGAGCTATACTGCATGTGGATAATTTTGGAAGAGATAGATGTTGTGTCAATTTAGAAATTGATAAGTTAGTTCAATTTTGACAATCTACTCTTTATTACATGAAGATGCTTCTCTTTCCGAAACAGTTATAAATTGATTATGAAGCGAGTAATTTTATTCACCTTATTACTAGTATTCCTCTCCGTGGTATTTCATTGGTGTTCTCAACCTTCAAATGTTCCAAATAACATTCAGAATATTGATCCTCACTATATGGATCCCTATCGGCCTCAAATCCACTATTCCCGTGATACAGGATGGCTGAGTGACCCCAATGGTTTGTATTACCTTGATGGTGAATGGCATTTGATGTTTCAGGGATTCTCGAATAAAGAGGGAAAGTACCTTGGGACCAATTGGGATCATGCCAAAAGTACTGACCTGTTGCATTGGCAACATTTACCCACTGTCCTAATGGCCGATTATAGACAAGCTCATTTGTCTTATTATTCCGGATGTGCTATTGTGGATGTTAATAATGTTAGTGGATTGGCTCAGTCTAATCGTATT
Source organism: Saprospiraceae bacterium (assembly GCA_965223405.1). Classification (GTDB taxonomy): domain Bacteria; phylum Bacteroidota; class Bacteroidia; order Chitinophagales; family Saprospiraceae; genus CBDCWO01. The sequence goes on along the minus strand of CBDCWO010000006.1, from coordinate 6,016,463 downwards.
CCGGTTCTTGCTTTTTATACTACCGCGCTGGGGGTCAATCATCCTGATTATAGACCTGATCATTCTACGAAGATATCTGTGGGTTATTCTTTGGATAACGGAAAAACCTGGACCTATGGCTCAAACCATGTTTTTGAGAGTACCCAAAAAAGCGAGCGAGATCCTTCAGTCTTCTGGCATCATAAAAGTAACAAATGGGTCATGGCTACAGCAGGGACTGGATTTATTCGCTTTTATTCATCTGAAGATCTGCTTGAATGGACTTTTGAAAGTAAAGCCCTACCTTACCCATCTTGGGAATGCCCTGATCTATCGCTAATGAAAGTGGAAGAAACCGGAGAAGAAAAGGTGGTTTTGATAACGAGTACCAATGGTGGTGTTCCAAATTCTACCCATGGAACTGCTTATCATATCGGCAATTTTGATGGGCATAATTTTCATCCTGAGGATACCACTGATACAAAACATTGGCTGGATTGGGGATCAGACTTCTATGCAGGAATTACCTATTCCAACATGCCAGATGACCGGATCCTGTTTCAGTCATGGTTTGGTTGGCCATCACAGATCAATAAAATATTATCCAGAACGTCAAAGTTCTCGGGAACTATGAACCTTATCCGTGAATTATCACTTCATACAAACGTAGATGGCACCTATTTTTTAAAGTCATTGCCCATCCGCAAATACCGGGAATTACGTAGAGATTCCATCATCCGGAAAGATATGAAGATCAAAGGGCGCGAAGAAGTCAGAAATGACATTGGATCACACGAACCTTTAGAGATCATCCTGTCAGTGGAGGTTTCGAAGGGAGCCATTTTTGGAATCCGACTGAAAAATGATTTTGGCGAAGATTATCTTTTCCAGTATGACGATTGGCAGCAGCAATGTATTGGAGATCGAACCAAATCAGGAACCCTGCCAGGACATCTGAGCAATAGTTATAATCGGATATCCCGCATGCCTTATAGAGCGAATGATGGAAAACTTACTTTGCATATCTTTTGGGATGTCAGCACTTTTGAAGTGTTCATTGATCAGGGCAGAGAGGCATTCTCACAGCTGATTTACCCCCGAGAGCCATTTTCAAAGCTAGAGTTTTATTCCCATGGAGGTTCAACATTTATACCATCCCTCAAGATCTATAATTTGCAAAGTATTTGGAGTATGAAGCATTAGCCCGTCATTAATAGTCAAATTGTATAACTTGAGACTGACAATATTAGCTCAATCCAGGAAGATAATGCAGTTATAATAATGAATTCTCATTTTTGGTCCCTATTACATGAACAAGATTTTGAAAATACATGAATCTAAAAATGTTTGCAGTAAAATTGACCATCAATCTCAAGTGGCTAGTTTCTCTGTTATTTTTAGGAAAGTATGATAATAAACTATGAATTAAACTGATCTTGAGAGTGGTTATCAAATCGTTTGCTTATTATTTTCAACCTAATCTGGATAATATTTAAATTCCATTTTGCAAATTGCAGATTATAAACAACATATGATAAGGTTTCTTTTGTTGATTATACTAGTTCAGTTTACTGTCGCTTCGTGTATCGTCAAGAGCGGACAATCAGAAGTTTATTCGGATCCGAATGTTCCTTTGATTCAGCTGCCCACAGAGTTCAAAACCCTTAGACAGAACGGCTCCGCTACCATGATGCCTGGCGATTTTTACGATATCTTAAATGCAAAAGGTCCAGGTTGTGTACGCAGTATCTGGCTGCTAAGAGCGGAAGGTAAACGCATTGAGATTTTGGTTGATGGGGCAGAATTTCCTCAGGTCTCCATGCCAGCGCCAAATTTTTTTGGCACTTTACTCGGACTCGAACCCTATCATATAAACTCAGCGGGATTTGTCGCCATGCCGAATGAATGGGTGAGGTCAAATTTTGGAGGTGGAGAACCTGCATATACTTGCTATCTTCCAATGCCTTTTCAGGATAGTATTCGGATCCGCATGCACGCAGATACCAAAGGGGGATTATCGACTATGGTCAACTGGCACAAATATGATTATCGTGAGGAGGTTACACCTTATCGGTTTTATGCAGTCAGGAATGTCTTGAATCCGGCGCCATACCGGGGTTACCAAATGCAGATGGCAGATATATCAGGAGCCGGATTTATAGCAGGAATATTTACCGGCATCAAGCAATTGTCATTTGATGATCTGATGTACCATCAGGGTGGTATTACCTGGTTAATCGATGGAGAGACGGCCCCTCATGCCATTCGCGGTGTTAATCTGGAAGATGATTATGGATTTTCCTGGGGATTCCATAACACCCAAACCCCCTGGTTTGGAGTTCCCTATTTTAAAGTTTCTGAATTAGAAAATCCGGTTTACCAAACCCCGATATACAAGTATCAACAAGAAGGAGTGGTTTTTCGTTTTATGGGACCCGATCCGGTGTCATTTTCCTCTTCTATCTCTATGAAAACAGGCACCCGGCCAGATCATGTGGAAACGGTAATCTATTATTATAAGAAAATAGGAACGACTGCAGCGGAAATCGCTACTCCCAATACATGGCAGATTGCTGGGACTGTACCTTGTAAAAGCAAAGAAGAGTTTGAATCCGAAATACCTACCACACTATTATCAGATTGGCAAGATTCTATTGACATATTGGATGAGAAATATGCAGTACAAGAACAAGCTTCGGACCACGGTTGGTTAAATTTCAATTCCGTCTATATAGCTCCTCATTGGACACCCAGCCTTACTGAGCAAGCGGTGTATGCAAAGGGTACTGTGATGAGCTCGTTTAGTGGCAAAGCAACACTAAGATTGGCTTTTGATGATTGGATCTCAGTGTGGGTTAACGGTGGACAAAGGAGGACGATCTATCACGAATCTGAGTTTAAATCCGTAGAAATTCCGGTAACCTTGCTAGCCGGAGGAAATGAGATCCTGATTAAATCAGTGAATTTCAATAATATACCTAATAATAGGTTATGGGCCATTAATTTAGTGGTAATAGATTGACACATTGATCATGATCATTAATCGATCATTCGAATTGAGATATCAGATCCAATGATTCACATTTGATAGAGGCCGACTGATGTGCATCAACGCACGCTATCGTATTGGCTAAAGCCTCACAAATATCGATGGCTGGTTAGGCCAACTCCTGCAAGTACCACATCACTTTTTTCAAAATCCCTTCAAGAAGCAGATTGCCTTCCGCTTTTCCCAGAAGCATTTTTACCTCATTCCTTTAAATTTCATCTATATTTAACCCATGAACTTCCTGCATATCATTTGTATTTATATATGCTATTATTTGACGATATCAACTGGTTTAAAAGCCCGGAATTCGGGCCATATGGGTCGTTATTTGCAAAATTCTTTTAGAGTCTAAGAAAGGATAATGAATAAAGTTTATTTGATTGTAATATTGATATTTATAGGTGCTTGTTCCACAACTGAACGAACCCTGGATAATCCGTTTTATGCATTTAATAACTGTATACGAACATTGCCAAATGCTCCTTCGGAAATTGAAACACAGGTGGAACTCATTAAAGAGGTGGGCTTTGATGGCTTTGGCGGTCATGTAGGAGATAGTTATTACCCTAGAAGAACTGCGTTGGATAAAGTAGGATTAACCATGCCGGAATTATACTGGGGTCTTTCTATCGATAGTGTAGGTAATGCAATCTATCAAACTGGGTTGAATGAGATAATCAGAGATTCTCAGGACAAGAATCTGTTGGTAGCATTGTACACATCGGTCGCATTTGATAAGCATAATCAGCAAAGATGGGATTCAATATTGGTGCATGAACTTAGAGAATTAGGTGAATTTGCTGCTTCTTTCAATACGCGAATTGCTATTTACCCGCATTTAGGTAATTATTGTGAAACGATAGACCATACTTTAAAAGTGGTCCAGGATGTAGGTCTCAAAAATGTAGGAGCCATATTCAATTTATGTCATTTGTTGAAAGTTGAAGGAGAAATGGGGTGGGAGGACAAATTGCTAAAGTCTTTGCCCTACCTTTTTATGATATCGATTAATGGAGCTGATTCTGGAGCAACCAAGCAAATGAGTTGGGATCGCCTGATTCAGCCTTTGGGCGATGGATCATTTGATACCTATCACCTAGTTAAATTGGCGAAGGATCATGGATACCAAGGATTATTTGGATTACAGTGTTATAATATAAAACAGGATTGTAGAATTGCGCTGCGCAAATCAATGGATACATGGAAAGAATACCAAAGACGTTATGCTGCTGGTGAATAGTATTCTTGATACATAAAATCCGCTTGAATCTTCCCAAATGATTGTAGGCAAGTAGTTGAAACAATGACTTTTACGTATATTACCTCAACAATAATTAATAACCTGAGTTCGACTAATGATTTGATCACAGAAGTCATTGAAATAGTGAGATTTAGACAAGAAAAATGCAGTAATAGCAGCGCTATTTGCAAGGCTTTTATTGGCTAAAGATTGCTGTTTCAATGGCTTTAACCTTAAAAATCAGTTAATAATCAAAAAGATCAACTAATTTGAATTTATAAATATATGACTATCAGCTTACTGTGAATAAATGATTGGTCGAACTCAGGTTAATACAGCAGTTTAGACAACAGGATCAATACGTTTCGAAATAAAAATAACAGGTCAATATGAAATCAAGTTTTAAGATATTAGGATTTTGGCTCATAACTCTACTGCTTTCTCTGAATTCCGATCAAGTTCTTGCTCAAAAAAAGGATTATCCGGAGCCCAAAATCGTTAACCCCGGTCAAAATGGAACACCTCCTTCGGATGCCATTATTTTATTCGACCATGGAACCTTGGACAATTTCGAAGGCCTTAATGGTTCAGGACCTGCAGAATGGAAGGTTGAGGGTGATTTTTTTACTGTTTCTCCGGGTACCAAAAATATTCAATCCAAGCAGGCTTTTGGTAATTGCCAATTACATATCGAGTGGAAAACTCCGGTAGAAGAGGGAAAGCAGGGGCAGGGATCAGGAAACTCCGGGGTCTATTTAATGAGTCGCTATGAAGTTCAGGTTCTGAATTCTTACCAAAATAAAACCTATCCAGATGGGCAGGCCGGTGCGATTTACGGCAATTATCCACCGCTGGTGAATGCCTCTCTCCCTTCTGATCAATGGCAGACCTACGATATAATCTTTACTGCTCCGGTTTTTCAAAATGGAACACAAAAGACTCCGGCTTACATCACGGTTTTTCATAATGGTGTATTGATTCAATATCACAGACCAGTAGAAAAACCTACTGCTGCTTTTAATAAAAATGTAAAAGAGGATGCCTCCAAACTTCCCTTTATGTTACAAAACCACGGGAATGCGGTTAGTTACCGAAATATCTGGATCAGGGAATTATGACATAATAAATGAAAAGCATGGGTGAATGGTTAAAGTATTTAATTGTGTTACTGATTTTAATATCTTGTAATACAGAGGAATATGAAGTCAATTTAGTGCCTGACAAGCCTGCCAAGGCTCCCAATTATTGGTGTACTTGGTACGCTCAGAATTATTGGCAACAGCGTGGCGGAGAAATCACCGACTTTGAGGCAATCAACAATCCCAACGCCCGAGAGGAGCTTACCTATCCACATCTATTCAACCGGCAGGATGGATGGGTCACCAACTATCTTCCTCGGGGACGTAGTGATTGGTTTTTTCTGATCGATCATGGTTGGCAGACCAAAAATGATAGCGAGAGAATAGTCGCAGGTGCGGAGCCATTCTTTTCCCTCCAAATCGATACTACTGATTTTCCTAATTATCGTCAGACGGAACCGAAAGAGTCACTGCGTCAGTTCAATCAGGAGGTTAAGACGTATAAATGGCGAGGATTGGGATTGTGGGTTCGCGGGAATATTCCTAGAGATGCGGCACAGAAATTTGTCGAATGGTCAAAATATGCAGAAATTGAATATTGGAAGATTGATGGGGGAGATACCGATGAGTTTTTTTGTTATGAGATTAAAAAATCGATTTACCCGGGATTAATGCTTGAATATGTCACCGGGAGCAATGGGCCCCTAAACCCGAATTGGGATCAAAAAGACTTGAAACAGTATCCTTCGGTGTATATTCCAGGAGGATCTAAAAATGAGTTTATGCTGAAGGTGTTAAAAAATACTGATGTGTTCAGAACCTATGACGCCGCTCCTATACTTGTAACCACCACTACCTTGCGCAGAACGCATGACATTCTTGAGCAAACTCAAAACAATCGAGACTACGTCGGAATCCTCAATTTGCAGGATGATCCCCAGGCGGCAGCGGGATTGGGATGTTTGGTTGCAAGTAAACGACATCCTAATTATATGGAGAGAACCTACCAGGGAGAAGATTTTCATCATCAAATCCGGGGAAAACGTATGATTCAAAAACGAATGAATGAAATAGAACGGTTTGGTAGATGGCAGCGTATTGCTCCGGCGTTTTCAGCCGGTATTGGAACCTATCGTGCGTCAGAACAGGACTTAATTGATTATTACATACACACGAAGAATGATACCTGGTTTAAGCCTTGTTGGGATAAAATGGTATATCAAAGCGCACCCGCTGTAATGGCTCGGAATATGCCGCTACCTCAGGTAAAGGTGAAGACAGAAGCTCCTTATGTGATGGCTTCTACTTATCCTAACGGTCCTATTTGCATCGCTACGGAAGGCAGGGTAAAACCGGACAACCAATGGTTTCATCCGCGAGCTAAAGTCACAGTGCAAATTAAGGATGCGCAGCAGTTGATTGGAATTTTTGGGCATTATGAGGAGCTGGTTTTGCAATTTGATACTTCTATAGGAAGCAACCTCACAGTTAGAGCCCAGGATCTACTCGCTGAAAAGGCCATTGATATCACCAGACGAATCTCCATAACCGGTAAGGAAATATCGATTCCGGGTGATCTCATCGATCAAATCGGTACTTCAGCAGGGGATGAAGGGGATATATCGGTCCCCGGCCTGGTATTAAAAATCGATGAAAATTAATCGTAAGGAGGAATACATCCTTAGACATGCCCTAGCTTACATATACAGAACTACTCAAGGAGATAATACGTTTTATAATTTTAAAGATGGTCAATGAAAATTCCGATATTTTTTATAATACTGATGTTTCCATTAGTTTGTTATTGTCAGAGAGGCAAAGATTTTGTTTCCTCAAATGATAGCTGTGAACAGCGTTTTGGAATAAAATTATATTCATCTATTTCGTTAGGTGGGCAGCAGTTAAGTCATTCTGATCTCATACTCACAAAAATCATGAAGTCGCCAGATTCAATCGAGTCAAAGGTTACTTTTGATAGTCAATTGGACGATAGTATCAATATTAGCTAATTAGGAACCAGGTTTACGAATTTTTTCTAGAGAATTTCTATGCCATACAGAATGCTCAACACATGTATTGCCATTTGAATTCTTGGTGGAAACAGATTCTATTAAAATGCGTGATCCAGAAATGAATGCTTTCAGGGAAGATATTGATTCTTTGATTGCAAAAATTAAAAAGGAGAACCCTGATTACTGTGTTTGGCCAAAATTCACCATTTGGCAATTATTAAGAAGACATTAATGGGAGAAGAAGAGAGTTAAATTGTATCTTATAACAATAGCAACTACTAACAATGCTCCAAGAGCAGCGAAGGTAATTAATCCAATCTCCCTTATTATACTCCAGTCAAGGCAATTGAGGCAAGCTAATTCCCACATATTATTTTACTACCGCCGCCATTAATGAGACTGAATATTCCAAATGTTCCAAAATATTAATAATTGATTAAGGAATCAGTTCATATTCATTATTGCTCTCATTACTCACTTCTCCTTAACAACGACTTCATCGCAGAACAACCAGGCATCCCCATTTTTACAATTAGCGGTAGGACATTTTGCCACATTCCTGGCGATAATCCGGATATATCTTCCCTGAGTTTCAATTCCTTGGCAAGAGTACGTTTCTTTTTTAACCCTCATATGCTTCAGATCTTCAATGTCATTGACCTCACTGTAAATATTTTTATAATTCTTTCCATCAGAGGAAACTAAATAATCAATACTCAACGGCTTAAAGATCCAATTACTTGGACTATGAAGAAATCCGGTATTGATTTCTTTGACATCCTTAATCTTGCCTAAATCTATCACTACATGCATATCCGAAACCTCCCATCCTTGCCACATCGAATTCACTCCTAATCCTCCTTTCAGTCCATCCACCAAGGCGCTGCTTCCTGTTGCCAAATACTTGGGATTGGCATTAGTGACATAAGTGACATGCGAGAATGCGGCATCATTGTCTATCTTTTCGATATCCAAAGTGACCGGATAATTTTGCGCATATTCTTTCGGCGTCGTATGCCATTCGGTAATCCGTTCAATTTTTCTTTCCAGACATCGTTCGGTAAAGGTCGATAAGAGGTTGGTATATTCAGGTTTTATTCTCCACTTCTTCGCGTGCGCTTCAAACATACCATTTTGACCGATAAGTGTTCGTCTTCCAATTTCCAATTTGGCGTACATAATTGGTAAACGGGCCGTTTGTACCCTATGCAAATATTCCGCATTGTTTTGTACTTTTTTTTCTGCCCGGTCAAACAGATCTTCGTATATCTCCAAATTATCAGGAGACAGATAGCCTGAACTATGATGGCTTGGATTTCCAAATATTTCGAGTTTGAATCCGGATTTGATTAAATTTTCATGCAATAACCGGATATATTCATCCATAAGGGAAGCAGCCGGTCCGTAATAATGTTTCAAAAAGTCTTCACGTACGGAATCAATATTCACATTAGGATTCCATAACAATTTGGAAATCAGGTATGCACGTACTTCGTGCATATCACCACCAATTTCTCGATTACCCTGTTGAAAATGTGCGATGGCATTGTTCTTTGCAAAATACTGCAAATTGGGTTGTAAGACATGGAGGTTTGGAAAAGGCCCAAATAAATTGCTGAATTGAATGACGTAATCCCAGGTCATAATATTTCCGGTAAGTTTTCTCCAGCCTTCCATATCCCGGCGGAAAGAGGCAGCCTCTTCTGCTTGATCAATAGCCTGATTTCGGGGAAGCTCAATGCTACAAAACATAATATTTACATTTTCCCGTGGAATCGAAATCGCCGGAGGTTTCCTGGAATATTGGTAAGCCAATGTTGAAATGATCTTATCCGGAAATCTGGAAGCAATCTGGTTCACGAAACGTAAAATTGTGCCGCTTGGGGAACCTTCCTCCTGATCTATGGCTTTGCAATTAGCACAGGTGCAATAACCGTAGGTATCCATTTGGCTTACGGACCAATATTTGGTTGTGGGTTTGGCTGCCATCATTGTTTTTAGGCTCTCACAGACAATTTCCAAAACCATTGGATTGGTAAGGCATAACTGCGTATGAGGAGTTCTTTTCCCATTGACTTCTGCAAAATACTCAGGGTGTTGATCAAAATATCTGTCCGGACCCAGTAGTCTGAAAAAAGTATGTACCCACATACCCCATTCTTCATGGTGCATATCCAGTTTGTGAGCTTCTCGGAATACAGAATCAAAAGTATGGCGGTAATGGACCTGGCGGTAGTTAAATACAGGGACTTCCACACGATTTGTTTCGGGTATAATTAAGGTTTGATGCTTGGGAAAAACTTTAACCTCATGAGTAAGCCATCTGCAGCCGGCAAATTGTTCGAAGAAAGAATATACACCGTATAATACTCCTTTTCTGCTACCCCCTAAAATCATTAAAGTCTTGTCCGTGCTGGAAATCGCAAATCCATCCTCTTTCAAAGGATCCAATTGAAGCGTTGGCTTCAAACGGTGAGATTTGGCAACGAGAATACCATATTTTTTTCTCAATCCTTTTTTAATCTTTAATTCGACTCCTGAAATTTCTTTAAATAGGTTTCTAAAAGTTTTTGCGGCTAACTTCTCTTCTGCGTCGGCCTGCCTGGAAATCCTTATCGTGTATCGACTATGCTGATTTTTTAATAAGACAAGTGAGTTCTCGGCAGCCAGCCAACTAGTACAAAACAGAATAAGAATAGGCCAGTAAAGTTTGGAAATAAATCGTTTCATGTCTTAAAAGGATATTATGTTCATCTGTCAACCAATATATTTATTTTATTGGTCAATCTGCTTACAAACAAATTTAAATCATAGCCTCAATCTATATTCAATAAATGCGAAAAATTGTGTTGGAACAAGAAGTGATATTCGTCATTTTGAATAGATTTCTTGACTTGGATTTGTATCTTTTATCCTTCAACCTGGGCAGTGGCTCAATCCCAAAGATCAAAGTGGTTGATGTACAATCCCAAGAGAGAGTAGGAAAAGCACTGGTGCAGTGGTGATGGAAATCCACTGATATTGTTTAAGATTATATAATCATATAGAATGTTTTAAAATAGAATAGGAAAGTAAATTTGTATAGTTTTGATTTGCGCTCCTTTTATATAGAAGTGATTTAAAAACAGATGTTAAAATGAGTTGTATGCGCTTGATTTTCAAGACGAAGCTCTTTTTGAGCCTTGCCTGCGGCAGGCAGCATTTATAGCCACAGTTATGGATCAAGAAAAAGCTGACGTATTGAGAATCAATGGCATGCAAATCAATTAACAATTTGTTCTTAAATCACTTCATAAACAGAACTTCATTCGAAACCCTATTTATTCGTTTTATGATAAAATTTTTTCGTAAAATCAGACGACGATTATTAACAGAAAGAAAGACGAGGAAATACTTCCTTTATGCGGTGGGTGAGATTTTGCTTGTGGTTATCGGAATTTTAATTGCGGTTTCCATAAATAATTTTAAAGAAGCCAATGATAAAAAAGAAATTGAAACTCAACTTTACCATGGAATCCTGGCCGATTTGAGAGAAGATCTGGCCGAAATTCGAGATAACTATGATTACAACGAATACTACCTTTCCAGATACCGAATGGGTAGTGAGATTATTTTAAAGGATCAGACAAAGGAAATGGTTGATACTTTAGCAACGATCGCTTCTCAATTGACTAAATTTTCAGATTTTAAAAATGTTCAACCGTTGTACGACCGGCTTTTTGTAAGTGGGGAACATGATTTAATAAGTAATAAAGCTATCTTAAATGACTTAAAACGACTTGGGGCTTTGTATAACCACATAAATCGACTTGAAAAGGACCAACAGGAATACATGTACATGGTCTTGCCAAAAATATCCAAATTTGTACGTATAAATCCACCAGAGGTTAAAGAGCCAAATTCTCTTTACGATTACCAGTTCCATAATGATATCGAAATATTTATTATGATTGGAGAGGAAAAAAGTACGTTATATTCAAGAGCTATTTCAGAATTAACAGATCTTATTTCCAGATTGGAAGAGTTGTTAAAATGATACTCAAAGGTGGATAATCAAGTCAACACTGTAGTTCTAGTAACGCATTATGACACTGGTTTTAATAATAAAAGTTAAAATTTCTGCAAAATGAAAACCAAAAGGAGAGACTTTGTAAAAATGGCCACTTGGATGGGCATAAGCATTCCCGTTGCCAACGCCATGTATGCCAGACAGTTAGAGTATGAAAAAGAATTGAATAATTTACCTGATGTCGTTTCTAAACCACCGGTAAGCCCATCTCCCAGATTCAATATGTCAGGATTTGCCGCTCCCAAGATACCCGTTGTAAGGATTGGAATCATTGGTGCCGGTAATCGTGGATCTCATCATGCGGGAACCTTGACCCGAATTAGTGATGTAGAAATTAAGGCAGTTTCTGATCTGAGCCCGGAGCGTTTTGACCGCCTGAAACGAAATTTGGCAAATTCCGATCACCATCCTGAGTATTATTATGGTTCGGATGTTGAATGGAAAAAACTTTGTGAACGCAACGACCTGGATTTGGTATTAATAACGACCCCAACTTATTTACATACAGAAATGGCCATTTATGCCATGGACCGAGGAAAACATGTAATAACTGAGGTGCCCGCTGCCCTGACCATAAAAGAGTGTTGGGATTTAGTATATGCTTCCGAAAAAAACAAAAAGCATTGTATGATGATGGAAAATTACTCATACATGCCATTCCACATTACGACATTGAATATGGCCAAAAAGGGATTCTTCGGGGAAATTGTTCACGGTGATGGTGCTTATAATACCAGCAAAATGAAGAATAATTTTAGCAAAACGACCTATTGGAATATGTGGTGGCTAAGATTGTACGGATCAAGACATGGTAACATCTATCCCACACATGGTATGGGACCTATAGCACAAATGATGAATATCAATAGAGGAGATCAATTTGATTTTTTAGTTTCAGTGGAGAGTAAGGATTTTATGATGGCAAAAAAGGCTGGGGAATTGGCACATCAGGATCCCTTTTACGAAGAATTCACGAAGTTACAGTATCGTGGGAATATGAGTTCGATGTTGATAAAAACCAAAAAAGGACGTACTCTTAATATCCAGCATGATGCCACCTCCCCATCTCCCCATAATTTGATTCACGGCGTCTATGGAACGAATGGAGCTGTCCTCTACGATCCACAACCTCCGAAAATATCAACAGGCAATCATCGTTGGACTGATAAGAAAACGTTTGACGACCTAATAGAAAAATACAAGCCAGGTCTACTACATAAGTTTGAATCTTTCCGGAAGGGACTGGGGGCTGACCTGAAAAGTGGCCATGGAGGTTCCGATTTAATAAATGTTTGGCACATCATTGATTGTTTACGCAGTGGTCTCCCGCTGGACCAGGATGTTTATGATGCTGCCGCATTTAGTTCAGTAGTGGGGTTATCAGAGTGGTCAGTTCTAAATCAGTCGAATTCGATAAAAGTTCCCGATTTTACCTCTGGTGCCTGGGAAACCAATCTTCCGAATATGGATATCAACCTGGAAAATGGAGGTGGGGATACCCGAGTGCTGAAATAATCCTGATCGGTTAAATTTAAATGAATAGCCGTTTATGAAATCTGTACCTCATATCCGAGATGATAGCTTTTCTCAAGTTTTTACTAAAAACCTGAGTTCGACCAATCATTTATTCACAGTAAGCTGATAGTCATATATTTATAAATTCAAATTAGTTGATCTTTTGATTATTAACTGATTTTTAAGGTTAAAGCCATTGAAACAGCAATCTTTAGCCAATAAAAGCCTTGCAAATAGCGCTGCTATTACTGCATTTTTCTTGTCTAAATCTCACTATTTCAATGACTTCTGTGATCAAATCATTAGTCGAACTCAGGTTTATAGGACCTAACATTTAGTTCGCGTATCAAAGAGTATTGACGGAAAAAGGTCAATGATAATTATATGAACTCGGGATCATCCAGTCAAACCAGGAAGATGAAACTGGGATCCGGAATGTATCGCCTTGTAGTAAATTATACCCATTGACTTGTCCCAGTAGTATTGTATCCGCATAAGGTGTGAGAGGTTAGTGGATTAAGGCCTGCAACGATTAGCTGGCATCTGATCTATGACAAGCAAAGTTGATAATTCGAAGCGATAGTGGACTTGAAATAAGTCGCTTTGATCCGATACCTAAATTATAACTCTGGGCAGTATTGGAGGGGACAAAATGTATTTTGATCGGGGTCTTTAGTCGCCAATTTCACATTAACATTAGATTTATGCTTATTGATTTTGAGAATAAATGAAAATCCAATAATTTAAATCGATGAAAAATTGGAGTGACCAAAAATTATTTAATGCGATCAGAGAAGGAGATTCTTCTGCTTTATCGGCTTTATTTCTACGTCACCACAATTATTTAAAACACTATGGACTCCGTATCGTATCAGATTCGTATCTGGTAGATGATTGTATTCAGGAATTATTTATCTATATATTGGACTCTTGTAAGAGATTGCATGAAGTGATTTATGTGAAAGCCTATCTGTTCAAAGCCCTGCGACGGCGTATACTGGAAAAATCAAAGCAAGAACAAAGATTAAAGAATGAGGAGAAAATATTATTTAGAGTAAATATTCAGTTTTCGCCTCAAGATCTAAACATTCAAAATGATGAGATCCAAGCGAGGCATTCCACCTTGTTAGACGCATTGAATGGTTTGGCTTGGAGACAAAGGGAATCAATTTACCTGCGATACTTCAATGGTTTAAACACTCGTGAAATAGCCGAGATTATGGGGATCACAAATCAAACGGTATTAAATACATTATATCAGGCCCTAAAAAAGCTCAGAAGCATTGAAGAATTCAAACTTTTGGGACGTTAAGTTCTCCCGATGCGAAATACCAATTCTAATATTGGTAGTATTTCTTACTATCTTTCATGTCCAAAAAGATGTTGAAATTTACATCCGCACACTATTTAAAAGCTTAATCCTTTAATAAAGTAAAGAGCAGTCAATGGTGTATTCGAAATAGTTTGATCGTTCTAGTTAATGGTTGGCCCCCAGTCCTATTTCATGGACAATTTAATCAGTGGGTCGAAAAGTGAATTAGAGGAATAATTCCGGAACCGCAATCTACAGCCGGGAATTCAGGCGGAAGGAAAAATGATGTCGAAGACCACCGATGTTTATATCATATTTCAGGACATACAAGAAATGGCTAAACTAGTGAGTCTACTCTGAAAACTGTCATTTAACAAGAATACTTGAAATAATGCAAAATATTGTATACTCCCCCGCCACCCTAACCCTAAAGGGCCTCCGCCCACAAATCCATTCTTTACCCTAGCCCAAAAGGGAATGTAGACGCGCATTCATTTACAGCAAGTTATGCGGGAGGACTTTCCTTTAGGAGTCGGAGGCGAGTGTGGGCAAATTCTAAAACCAAATTATATTTACCGAAGACTTTGATGTTGACTTTTCGGAGTAGACTCACTAGTTGTGAATGGTCATGATCTCGGTATTTTATGGAGTCCTCCATATTGTGCGTACATTACAGATCACATTCAGGCCGGTACCAATCAAGTCAAAGTTGTGGTATCCAATTCATGGAATAACCAAATCGTTTGGTGACCTTAAAAATCCAGAGGACAGACCATACACCCAAACGAACGTAAAATGTAAGTTTTCACCTACTCGCACTTTGTTAAATACAGGTTTAATCGGTGAGACAATAGTATTTTTCTTGGAAAATATTGACAAATGGCATTTTTTTTTGGGTACCGGACTAGTATAAAAACTGGGTACGTCCTTCTTAAAAGTAACATTGAGTAATGGATACTGGAATCCTACTTGAGCATAAAATGGAACTATGGACAAGAAATTGACGGGCGAAGAATGGAGAATGATCGAAAAGTGGTTGGAAATGCCTTCCTTTGTGGGGTGGTCTTATGGTAGTAATGATGAGGACGAAGCCTATTGGGAAAAATACCTGAACAACAACCCCGAGCATTGGGAGTTGGCAAAGATAGCCAAATCCATATCTTTGGGCATTCCGTTTCACAATATACCCCAGGATTCTTCTGGAGATATTCAGGCACTTAATGCTCTTAAAAATCGAATTGCCAGAAATAGAAAATATGAATCCAGGTTGTCATCGACAAGAAAACTAAAGATGAAAACCACCTGGTGGGTTGCTGCCTCGATTTTGGTTCTCGCCATCTTTTCAAGTGTTTATTATTTCTATTTTATTCATAATCCAAAGATTACTTTATCCACCAATTTTGGAGGACAAACAGAAACCATTCTGCCGGATGGATCTCTGGTTACTCTCAACTCCAATACAGTTTTATCGTATCAAAAACAAAAACCTCGTAAAGTTTATTTAGACGGAGAGGCCTATTTTGAGATAGTTAAAATTACGGAAACCAATGAAGAATTCGAAGTGGTTACCCCCGATCTTTCAGTGATTGTCTTAGGAACTTCTTTTAATATTAATACAAGAAATGACCAGACAGAAGTCATGCTTGAAGAAGGTAAAGTGGTGCTAAATCTTGTGGATACCATGAAGTCTGATATTGAAATGCTTCCTGGTGACTTAATTACCTATTCGAAAAAAAACGATAATCTGAAAGAAAGCAGAGGGAATGCACCGGCATTTGAGGTAGCAGCGTGGAAAGAGGGAACTTTGTTATTTCGTGAAAATACTCCGCTTACTGAAGCCTTGTTCGAAATCGAGGACATATACGGCATTCAGTTTGTAATTCAAACCGATGCCATAAAGAATGAGACGATTAACGGTGGAGTTCCCATTAGAGATCTACAGGTTACTCTAAGTACATTGACAGAAATTTACGGACTGAATATGAATGCGGTTGGTAAGAGATATTTTATCACTAGTAAAGATTAGCCAGAAAAGTGACTGGAGTAGTTTTGGTACAACTCACTCCAGTCTAATTAATTAATTCTAACAAAAGACAAATTTATGGAACTCAAAATTTCTATTAAACAATTTGGACTGATTGTTCTAATGTTTATCAGTTCTTTTCCACTATTAGCCAATAATGTGGTCGCCAAGGAACAACCGCTGAGTGAAGTCTTGGACCTGATCAGCGAAAAGTACGAGGTAATCATTACTTACAACGCAAGACTGCTATCGAACATAAATATCCAGTTTGAATTAAAGGCTGGAGAACAGTTGGAGTCTGCGGTGAATCGAGCTTTAAGTACTACCAACCTCCGTTATAAACAGTTAACGGGAAAATATTATATCGTGTATAAAAAGGACCGAACCAATAAAAAAAATTTGAAGAAAATAAAACGCAAATTTGAGCAGATTGAAAAGCTTGAACAAGAAGAAAGTCTGAGTATAATTTCGGCCAACAGGCAAGATAAACTCAATCTGATAAAGACTATTTTCAAAACTGCCGATGAGATACTGATTGAAAAAACGATTACTGGAATAGTTACGGATGCGAACGGAAATCCTCTGATTGGAGCTACCATTTTGGTCAAAAACACGACGATTGGAGCGACGACAGATCTGGATGGAAGTTACACGCTTACCGTACCGGATGATGCCACTACCCTGGTTTTTTCTTTTATTGGCTATACGACTCAGGAAATAGAGATCAACAACCAGACCAAAATTGATGTCCAGATGGAAGAAGACCTGGCTCAACTGGAGGAGGTCGTGGTCATTGGATATGGAGCTAAGAAAAAGGTCAATTTGATTGGAGCGGTAAATACGGTTTCGAGTAAAGACCTGGGTAGCCAGGCAATCACTTCTGCCGGTCAGGCAATCTCTGGCAGGGTACCCGGAGTACAGATCATACAGGGATCGGCCCAACCGGGAAGAGATAATCCGGTGATAACTGTTCGCGGAGTAAGTACCATTCGAACCAGTGTGGGAGCACAGAATAGTGATACAGCTCCTTTGGTCATTGTAGATGGTATTCAAAGTACATTAAACGACATTCACCCCCAGGATATTGAAAGTATTTCCGTAATCAAGGATGCTTCTTCAGCCGCTATCTATGGAGCACGGGCAGGAAATGGAGTCATTTTGATCACCACCAAAAGGGGTAAAAATGAGGGGCCTAAAATATCCATCAATTCGTATTATGGCTGGCAAAGTCCTACCTATATTCCCGAAACCCTGAATCCATATGAATATGCGCTTTTGAGGAATGAAAGCAGGACGAATGTAGGAAGGTCTCCTGATTATGACGCTGCGGAATTGGAGTGGTTCAAGAATTACAAACATGAAAGTTGGGCTGATTTTATCTATATTGAAGGAGCTCCCTTGATGAATCACCATATTTCAGTATCCGGAGGAAATAATAATGTAAGATACATGGTGTCCGGCGGATTCCAAGACCATGAAGGAGTACTGGTCAATACCAATTCCAAAAGGTATAACATCAGATCCAATGTGGATGTCACGGTTTCAGACAAAGTGAGAGCAGGTCTTAATCTTTCCGCAAGTTTTACCGATAATGTGCAACCCACGGTAGGTACACCTAATTTTGGAGCAACCATGTTAGTCCGTAATGCGATCAGGCATCCGCCTTTTGCATTGGTGGACGGAGTAATACATGACGATGGGTTTTATTCACGTGGAAGTAATGGGATTCTGCATAGTGGAATTACCATTGCAGATGCATTTGTGGGCGGAATGGATAATACCAAGTTTTACCGGGCAACACCAAGTCTCTATTTTGAATATGAGCCCATAGATAACCTTGTCCTGAAAGCATCAGGTTCTGTATTTTTAAGTAACAGTAGAACCTCAGCCTTCGCGGCACCTTATTTGGTTTCAGATGGAACTACTTTGTATCCGAGAAATGGATTAGGGCAATTGACAGAAACCAATAATCACAATACAACTACCTTATTTGAAGTTACCGCCAATTACATCCGACAGTTTGGCAAATCACAGGTAACTGCATTAGTAGGATTTAGTGATCAGACATTTGAAAGTAACTTTTTAAGGGCGCGTAACCAAGGATACCCTAATGATGCCGTGCAGAAATTGGATGCCGGATCCCTATCTCCAACCGTATGGGGTAGCGGCCAGGAATGGGCGTTGAGATCAGGATTTGGCCGTGTGGGTTATACTTTTGATGACAAGTACCTGGCAGAATTCAATATCAGATATGATGGATCTTCACGATTTGGCCCAGAGAATAGATGGGGTATTTTCCCCTCTTTATCGTTGGGATGGAGAGTAAGTCAAGAGGATTTTATGCAGAGCGTTGATTTTATTGATAACTTAAAAGTAAGAGCGAATTGGGGGCAGTTAGGTAACCAGAATATTGGCAATTATCGGCACGTGTCTACCATAGCCTTGGATCAGGCATATATCTTCAATAATTCAGTTGCTCCAGGTGCTGCCGCCACCTCCATCAGCAATCCCAATATCCAATGGGAAACGACTGCCATGACTGATATTGGTGTTGATGTCGGCATATTAAATAACCGAATTTCTGTTGTAGCCGATTATTATATCAAAAATACGGATAATATACTTCTAACTCCACCAGTACCGAAAACGCTCGGAAATTTATCGCCTCCTGCACAAAACCAGGGCAAGGTTCAAAACAAAGGATTTGAGCTGATGGTAAGTTATTATGGTCAAGTTGGAAGCGATTTCAACTACAGCGTTTCTGCCAATTGGGGACATAATGATAACGAAGTTTTGGAACTGGACAAGGAATTTATTTCAGCCAATAAAATCATTACTCGAGTCGGCGATCCGATCAGTTCGTATTATGGGCACCGGATACTGGGTATTTTTAATAGTGACGAGGAGGCCCAGAATACTGACAAATGGGGTGTACAACCCGGAGGAGCCACCCACGCTGCCGGAGATTATATTTTCGCTGATGAAAATGGTGATGGTGTAGTGTCTGCAGCCGACAGGGTCATAATCGGAAATACAAATATCAGAAATACCGTAGGAGGATCGATATCTATGAACTATAGAGGCTTCGATTTTCGAGCCATGTTCCAGGGGGTTATTGGAAGAGAAATCGAAGATGGGGTATTTGGAACAGACGGCCTTCGTGGTGGAAGCAACCTCTTAAAAAGGTTCTTAAATCGGTGGACTCCAGAGAATCAGGATACCCGCATTCCTCGGGTGGCCGCAGGAGTTAAGTACAACAACTCGTTGTTTGTCGGGCCTGCGCTCAGTTATCATATTAATGATGCTTCTTACGTCAGGATGAAACATATCGAACTGGGTTATACGCTTCCGAGAACCGTAATTGATAGAGCTGGTTTTTCAACGATCCGGTTTTATTTATCAGGACAAAATCTATTGACGTTTACCGACTTTGTTGAAGGTTTTGATCCTGAAGACAAGCTGGCTTTCAACGATGTTAATGATAGTTATCCTCAGGCCAAGACGATATCGGTTGGTCTAAATTTAGGTTTTTAATCACGGTTTAAAAGTAGAATTATCATGAAAAAGATATATGCATTTTTAATATTTTCATTTCTTTACATTGGATGCGATGACCTGGACCGATTTCCTTTATCGACATTGAGTGAGGGTACCTTTTGGCAGACTGCGGAAGATGCGACCATGGGCGTCAATGGGGTGTACAATGTACTTGCGGATAACCGAATGTATCGGGATTTCTTCATCCAGACGGATGGCATCGCAAACAATATGCTTTCCGCCTATTCATTCGACGGATTTTTAGAAATTAGTGAAAATCGGGGATGGGATGCTTCAAGTCCGGTACCACGTGACTTTTGGGCGAAGTCCTACGAAGGCATTGTAAGGGCCAATCAGGTATTAACCCATGTGCCTGACATTGAGATGGATGCAGGATTAAAAAACCGCTTGCTAGGTGAAGCCAGTTTTTTACGAGCCTTATTTTATTTCCATCTCAGTAATCTTTGGGGAGATGTTCCTTTGATTCTGGAATTGCAACAAGTCGGAGAAGAAGCATTGGTGCCCAGAGATCCTAAATCGGCAGTACTTAACTCAATTTTTGATGATCTGAGTTTTGCGATTAATAATTTACCTGATTCGTATTCCACCAGCGATTTGGGACGAGCTACCAAAGGTGCTGCTCTGGGGCTCAAGTCGCGAGTTCATTTGTACCAAAAGGAATATGCTCAGGTAATTAGTGCCGTAAACGCGGTAACTCAATTAGGGTATGATTTGGTTCCTATGGATGAGTGGCCAAATCAATTTCTTCCGGAAGGGGAAAATAATGAATCTGAGTCCATTTTCGAGGTACAATTTACGGGAAATACCGGATCAGGAACCGGAAGTGGTTCTTTACAAAGTAATGCAGGGATTCCCGGAATCACAGGTGGAGGACTGTACCCAACCCAAAATTTAGTCGAAGCCTTTGAAGAAAATGATCCCCGCAAAGCATGGACGGTATTATTACCCGATACGGAATTTGCCGGAGTTGTATTTAGTCCGGGGGGACAGGATTCAAACTTTGGTCAAACCGGATTTGCACGTAAAAAAGGTGTAATACCTCAGGCAAATATCGGTGGGGAAGGAGATCAAAATGCTGTAGTCATCAGGTATGCTGAAATGTTGCTGAACCTGGCCGAAGCTGAAAATGAATTAAATGGACCCACCGGAGCATATGAACCTATCAATAAGATTCGCAATCGAGTGGGTTTGGATGATCTGCCTGAAGGTTTGTCTCAGGATGAAATGAGGGATGCAATCAAACAGGAACGACGAGTTGAATTGGCTTTCGAAGGACATCATTATTTTGACTTGCTACGATATGGTCCTATTGATATGCAGGCATCTATGGAAAGTGTCGTCAATGTACCAGGTCATGCTCGATATTTTGATCCTAAAGTAATGCTGTGGCCAGTACCACAAACTGAAATGGATGTCAATCCAAATTTGACCCAAAATCCCGGGTGGTAAAAAATTAGGATTCATTGTAATACAATGGGCTGGTTCAAATAGGTATGAATCAGCCCTTTTGCGTAAATAAAAATCGTTGTGATTGAGTTATTTAATCGTATACGCAACGGCTGAATGGATAGACATGTTGTTATTTTGTTTTTGAAGCACAAGTAGGTTCCCGAGGCAATCCTCATGATATAAAATTTATCACGAAATTTTTATTAACATTTTAAATAATAGATATGTTTTCTTTCTTATTTTATAAGGGATTTGACATGGGTGTATACAAAATGGAAAAGTTGATTCATTTCGACAAAAAACTAGTTTTGATTTTGATTGGAGATTTTCCAAAGAAGATTTACCAAATGGATTTGAGAAAGATTTTGATGATAGCCATAGTCAGTAATTAGAAAATTTAGTTCCTGGTTCAATGTACATATTCTGAGAGAGCGCTTACTTTCAACAGAACGATATTCATAAATAGGATTGATATGAAAAGAATAATTAAAAAATCGCTCTTCACACTGGTTTTGATGAATCTCACGCTTTCAAGTGCATTTTCTTACCAAAGTAACAATGATTTGTTGAGATGGGGATTTGAGAAAAATGAAAAACGGGTTGCTTTGGAGTCCGTTTCTGAAAAAAAGGATTCAATTGAAGGAAATTTCCGGTTTGTAAAGGGAATAGTTGGCGATGCATTAAAGCTAGATGGGTTCACCACTGTGATCACCCATATGCCTAATGAAATAGAAAAATTGAATTCTTCATTTTCAGTTGAAGCTTGGCTTGCCCTGGCAGCATATCCTTGGAACTGGTGTCCTGTGGTTACCCAAATGAATTTCCACAATGAAGGCTTTTCATTGGAAATTGGACCAAGGGGTGAATTGGGATTAAAGATGAATATTGCCAATAACCTGGTTGTATGTATTTCAGATGAGAAGATCCCATTAAGAAAATGGGTACACATCGCTTCAGTTTACGAAATTGGAATTGGATTGAAGATATTTATAAACGGCCATCTGGTTGGAAAGTATCAAACCGAGGGTGATCCGAGGTTTGGTAACAAAGCACCATTTCGAATCGGTATGAATTACCACGCTACAAAACCCTCTAACCAAATAGGTGACATTGGAAACAAACCGTATTGGTTTTCATTAGATGGAATCATTGATGAATTGTCCATATCAAAATCAGCTCGTTCCGACCGGTACTATAAGGAAAAATTTGAAAGTTTTGATCAGATTGCCTCACCGGAACTTCCAAAACGTACCATGCCACGTGGTCCAAAAACGTCGAATAAGTTTAAAGCGTATTACACCAACCTGAAATACTATGAAGAATGGGATAATTTGTGGCCGGTAGCCACGGACCCCGATATTGTTGTTACCTTCAAAGACTCACCGGTAAGACTTATTTTCTGGCGAGGAACAAGGTATTCTCCAGGCTGGGTTACCGATAAAGATCAATGGATGTGTGATCAAAGTGTAGAAGCTTGGGACCAAATCGAAGGCTGTTTTGAGCATATGCAAGACAGACATTGCAGATATTCACATGTACGAATTATTGAAGATAATGACGCGCGCAAAGTAATTCATTGGAGATATGCTCCAGTGAGCGCATTCAACAACCTTTGGCGAGAAGATGAAAAAACAGGGTGGGCAGTTTGGATCGATGAATATTATTACATTTATCCTGATGCCACAGCTATCCGTAAGGTAGAATGGAAAACAGGTTCACTAGGTTACCCACGCCAATTTCAAGAATCGATACCACTTACCAATCCTGAGCAGCTCCAAGGAGATATCCTTGAAGCCGATTACCTGGCAGTGGCCAATCAACAAGGTGATATTCAGTATTTTGAATACTTGGAAGATTTATCCAACGCCAATCAAAAGCCGATACCTGATTCTCCAAACATTCAACAACATAACTTCAAATCTCCTTACGACCCGTTTATAATTTTCGAACCCGGAAATGCCATGCATTATATACGTGATAGAGACATTAAATCTTTCCAAGCACCTGGAACCTGTAATCACTGGCCTGTTGGTCAGGCCTATTGTGATGGCCGCAGAACTCAAGCTGCTGATCGACCCTCTAGTTTTCTTGGATTTCCGATTTCATATCCCGTAATTCATCAGAAAAATGATCGAAGCTACCTCCATTCCATCTATGGAATGAAAAATATTTCGATAGAGGGATTAATAGAGATTGGAAAATCGTGGTCCCAGGCTGCGAACTTGGAAATTGTCAATAAGAATCATTTTTCTGGTGGACAATATGATCTTAGTGAAAAAGCATATAAAATCAATAATATAAGTAAAAAAAGGGATGCCATGCTTGAGTTTAAGTTACATGCATCTAATGATTCTCCTCTAATAAATCCAACCTTTATTATAAAAAATTGGGGTGAAGATGAGACAAATATTCAACTTAACAATGTCACATTAGCCAATGGAAAAGATTTTTACTCTGGTTTTTCAAGTAGAATGGAGGGGACAAATTTAATTGTCTGGATGGAGATGGAAAGTAGAAAGTCTGTTACAGTTAAAATCAAACCTTTGTCAAGTAAAGCTCAATAAGCTTTTACTGTACCGATATTACTAATTTGGAAGAAAAAGTAGGTAAATTGATTGTCAAAAATAAACGAAATGAGATTCATTGTAATTTCCTTCCTGGGGGGCTCTATCAATAAATAACTATGCTCAAAGAACCTAATGTCATAGATATATATACGGTTACTCCCGGTAAAATCTTACAAGTCTCATCTCACCAAAAACATTTAAAGTAATCCATAGAATGACGAAATTCTCAATAATTACATTATTCATTCTTGGTTTGGTAATTACAAACTGTACCAACAAAGATTCTAAACCACTCCCGAATATCCTTTTTGTAACTGCCGATGATCTGGCCTATAATTCAGTTGGTGTTTTTGGATGCCAAATTCCCGATCTGACTCCAAAAATTGACAACCTGGCAAATCAAGGAATCCGGTTTACCCACGCACATGTCAATACAGCTGTATGTCAGCCTGGGAGACAGTCATGGCTTACCGGCAGATTTCCTCACAATAACGGGGCAGAAGGGTTTGAACCCATTGATCTTGATGTCCCAACGCTCCCTGAATTATTAAAGGATATTGGCTATGTAAACGGCATTTTAGGGAAGGAAATCCACCACCAACCTGTGGATCGGTTCTTTTGGGATTATATCCCGTTCAAGACAGAAAAAGATTCTATATGGCGCAAGGGGCATTCACGAGATCCAACCTTGTTTTACCAATATGCTACCAAATTTTTTGAATTAGCAAAGGAAAAGGAAAGGCCATTCTATCTTAGTGCCAACTCACACGATCCCCACCGACCATTTGTTGGTAGTCGTAATGATACACTGACCTGGAAAAAGAATATGCCTCCTGTCTCTAAACAATTTGCTCCGCATGACGTAGAAATGTTTGGATATCTACCCGATCTTGAAAAAGTCCGTAAAGAAGTGGCCCAGTATTATGGTAATGTATACCGATGCGATCAAAACATTGGAGCGGTCCTCAGGGCACTTCAGGAAAGTGGCCTGGAAGACAATACACTCGTCCTATTTCTAAGCGATCATGGAGCGGCCTTTCCCTTCTCCAAGTCGCAATGTTATCTAAACAGTACCAAAACACCACTTATCGTTAAATGGCCAGGTAAGATTAAGCCTGGTTCGGTAGACTCCATACATTTTGTCACAGGGATCGACCTGATGCCGACCATTATGGAAACAATAGGGTTGCCACTAATTCCAAAACTTGACGGAAAAAGCTTTCTTCCCCTTCTGCAGGGTCAAACTCAGAAGGGCCGGGAGTATGCTTATTCTACTTTTTACCAAATTTTTGCAAAAATCAGATATCCCATGCGTTGCGTTCAGAATGAAGAATTTGGATACATATACAACTTCTGGGCTGATGAAGATTTAGCGATCAGGGGAGATGCTACCGGTGGCCTTACCTGGCGGGCCATGATCAAGGCGGCTGAAACTGACTCTACGATTGCAAAGCGGGTTGAATTGTTTAAGTTTCGGGTGCCTGAGGAATTTTATGATGTAAAAAATGACCCCGATGGGCTAATTAACCTGGCAACCAACCCGGACTATCAAGATGAACTTGATGAATTCAGAGAAAAAATGCAGGATATGATGATAAAGTATCATGATCCGGCATCTGAGACTTACCGGAACAGGGATAAACCTGGTGTTTTAGAAGATTTTATGGAGGCACAAAAACTCAAAGCGAAAAACACTAAGGCTGTAGAAAGGTTTTAATTTTATTATGATGAAAAGGATCTTAATTATCCTACCATTTATACTGCTGCAAACATTCTCAATTTGTTTTGCCAACCAAAAGCCCTTTTTTAAAGAAGCAAAGCCCGTTTGGGCAGCCGGTGCACAACTTGAGAAGAATCTCACCATTGGATTACATGGGGTGGTTGAAATTAATAGTTTTAAGGATGCAGAATTTAACATCGCTGCTTCATCCTGTTACAAAATGTTTCTAAATGGGAAATTTATTGGTTTTGGACCTAGTATTGCCGCTCATGATTATTTTAGGGTGGACCGATATGACCTCTCTAAGAAATTAAAAAAGGGTAAAAATATCCTGGCCATAGTAGTTTCAGGATATAATGTGGATAGCTACTATATACCCAATCAATCCTCATTTGTGCAGGCGGAATTGGTAATAGATGGAACAGTTCTGCTATTGTCAAGCTCAGGTAATGAGAACAACTCATTCAAAATGATCGCCTCAGGTCAAAGAAAAAAGGAGGTGGAAAAATTCAGTTTTCAAAGAACATTTTTGGAAGAATACCAGCTGAATTCAGCATATGACTATTGGATGACAGATACTGAATTGAAACTAGAACAACATCAGGGCAAAAGAAGTCACGGAAGATGGAAGCATCCGGAAGGAATTGCTTTTGTGAAAGTCAATCTTGAGGAAACAGAAGGGAAAAATTTAATACCAAGAAGAGTTAGATATCCTGATTATTCTGTCGTGAGGTATTCACAAATACACGATAGTTCGATTTATGAATTTGAAAAAATATATACTGGTTTTATCATTTGTGAATTAGAAGTAAGGAAAGCCTCAAAACTAACCTTGATATTTGATGAAATATTAATTGATGGAGATATTGATACCAAACGTATGGGTGTTAAACCCTATGTAGCATACACATTAGAGCCTGGGACCTATGTTCTGGAGTCTTTTGAACCATACGGATTGAAGTACTTGAAAGCAGTCATTGAATATGGCGAGTGTGACATAAAGAATGTCAGAATTCGCCAATATGCCAATTCAGATGTTTCGAAAACCTATTTCAAAACCAACAATTCGAATATCAATAAGGTTTTTGAAGCAGCAAAGGAGACTTTCAGGCAAAATGCATTGGATGTTTTTATGGATTGTCCCTCTCGAGAAAGAGCCGGGTGGCTTTGCGACAGTTATTTCACTTCGCGCGTAGCCTATTATTTTTCAGGTAACACGCTAATAGAAAAGAACTTTTTAGAAAACTTTCTCCTTCCTGAAAAATTTAAGCATATTCCCGAAGGAATGTTACCGATGTGTTATCCTGCCGACCACACCAATGGTAATTTCATCCCGAACTGGGCCATGTGGTTTGTTTTGCAGCTAGATGAATATGTAAAACGAACAGGGGATTACGAAATGGTTTTGGCCCTCAAACCCAGAGTTTTGGCACTGATGGATTATTTCCAACGCTTTCAGAATGAAGATGGAATGCTGGAAAAACTGGAAAAATGGGTTTTTGTAGAGTGGTCAGCGGCAAATCGCTTTGTCCAGGATGTCAATTATCCAACCAATATGCTTTACTCGAAAACACTGGAAACAGTCGCACGATTATATAATATGCCGACTTATCACCTACTAGCAGAAAATATCAGAAAGACAATTAGGAAGCAGGCCATGAATGGGATTTTCTTTGTCGATAATGCGGTCAGGAACGACGGTAAACTGGAATTACAAAGCCAGAATATGACTGAAGTTTGTCAGTATTATGCCTTCTATTTCGATGTGGCAAATCCTGAAGATGATCCTGATCTTTTTAAATTTTTAATGGAAGAACTAAGCCTTGAAAATAAACATGCCTTAGAAAAAGTAAACTTACACCCCTGTAATGCCTTTATTGGCAATTATTTAAGAATGGAAATTCTGTCAAGGAATAACCTGCAAAAAGACCTGCTTGAAGAAATCGAAAATGAATTTGTTATGATGGCCAATATGACCGGGACATTATGGGAACATACAAGACCCACGGCCAGTTGTAATCATGGTTTTGCATCCCATGTAGGTTACGTATTACTTCGTGATTACGGTGGTATCAAACATATCGATCAGGTGAATAAGCTCATTGAAGTTCAGTTTAATCAAAATGATTTATCGAATTGTGAGTTAACACTCCCTCTTGGTAAAGAAAACCTTGGGCTAAGCTGGAAAAAGGATGGGTATACATTGTATTACGACTTAAAGGTTCCTGCCAACTATAAGATTAACATAATAAATAATTCAGATTTGTTATTAAAAGAACTATAGGCGTAATATATGGAAACTGTGAGTTATAAAAGGCTATTCATTTCAATTCATTTACTGAGCATTCTGTTTATTTCTCATTGTACGCAGCCCGCACCGAAAGAAGGTCAATCGCTTGGAAGTACTACCTATTATATCAATCCAATGAGTGGAAATGATGGATTCTCCGGCTTAAATGAAAATCAGGCATGGCGTTCATTCTATCATATCAACCGATTGCGTTTATCCGCCGGTGACCAAGTTAAAATTATATCCCCTGGTTCTTTTGACCAATCCCTTATATTGTCAGGTGAAGGGTCAACTAAAAATCCTATTAAAGTGCATTTCGCTAAAGGACGATATGACTTTTTTCCAGAAAATGTATTCAAGGAGAAGTATAACATATCCAATACCAATGATAGCCCTGATAGCTTGAAAGCAGTAGGTATTCTTTTAAGAAAAGCCAAAAACCTTGAAATTACCGGAAAGGGAGCAGAAATAGTTTACCGAGGAAAAATGATCGAGGTATGTATTGATAGTTGTGAGAATATATCCATCTCGGATCTTCATTTTGATTATCACAGGCCCACAGTTTCAGAATTCACGGTGTTGGGTATAGGGGATGATTTTGCGGATTTACAAATTCATAAAGACATAAAGTACAGAATCGAAAATGGAAGTATCATTTGGTACGGGGAAGGTTGGGAGTTCAATACACGAATTCTTGGACAGGAGTTAAATCTATTAAAAAATGATGTAAGAAGATTATGGAATCCAATTGAGGGAATGCAATTTGAAGAAATTAAGCCAGGATTAGTGAGAGCAAAGGGCGCGCATAAAGTGAAAAAAGACCATATCTACCAGTTGCGCGAAACTTATCGGGACTATGCTGCTGTATTTACCAGACGGAGTAAAAACATTACTTGGAAAAACGTAAACTTTTACTTTTTGCATGGTATGGGCCTCGTAAACCAGTTTTCTGAGAATCTCACTTTTGATTCCGTTTCCATAGCACCTGACAGTACGAGTGGTAGAACTACTGCAGCTTGGGCGGATTGTCTACACATTTCAGGTTGTAAAGGAAAAATACTTGTCAAAGACTGCACCTTCAAGGGTGCTCACGATGATGCCATCAATATCCACGGTACATATTTACAGGTAGTCGAAAAAATATCGGACAACCAAATAAAGCTTCGTTTCATGCATAAACAGACTTATGGATTCATGGCGGTCAATGCCGGCGATGAAATAGAGTTCATCGATCAGGAGTCTTATAAGTCCTATGGAATAAACAGAATAAAGGACGCTAGTTTGCTCAATCCTAAGGAAATTATGGTGACCTTGGAGAGCACAGTTCCAGATGAATTGAAGATTAAAGATGTCATTGAAAACGTAACCTGGACTCCAGAGGTCGAAATTCGGGGTTGTCATGTATCCTGGATTCCTACAAGAGGATTCCTGGTATCGACTAGAAGAAAAGTATTAATCGAAAAGAATGAATTTATTGCCACTCATATGAGTGCTATACTTATGGCCATTGATGCCAATAATTGGTATGAGTCAGGATATGTTCGTGACTTAACGATTCGCTCAAACAAATTTATTCATTGTGCAGAACCGGTGATTTTAATGGATCCTGGGAATAGCACAGAGAATAATAGTGTTTATCAAAATATAAGAATAGAAAATAATGAGTTCATACTGCAAAATGAAGTGATGATTGATGCCAAGAGTACAAAACACCTGCAGGTAAAAGGCAATTTGGTGTATGCCAAAAATAAGCTGAACGATGAATTAACAATAAGAACAACTGATTGTGCGGAGCTTACCATAGAGCAAAATCAGTACAAAACTTATTCACAATAGCAAATAACTTTAATTTGAAATATGATAACTTAGGAAAATGAAAAAAAGATATTTACTTACATTGGCATACCTGGTACTGGCTTTTAGTGTAATTGCACAAACCAAATCAATTCAAAAGTCGCCTGTCTTAACAGAGGTACCTCCGGAGACTGTTGGGATTTCTTCAGAACGATTGGCACGGATTGATAATATGTGCAAGGAGGAAGTGGCCAAAGGAAATTTACCCGGGATCGTGTCTTTAGTAGCCAGAAATGGTAAGATTGTACATTGGAAGGCGTATGGAATGGCAGAAAACCAAATGGGCAGAAAATTGGAACGCAATGATATTTTCCGCATTGCATCGCAGTCTAAAGCTATCACAGCTACAGCAGTGATGATGCTTTGGGAAGAAGGTAAGTTCAGGCTTGACGATCCTATTTCTAAATACATTCCTGAATTTAAGAACCAGGAAGTACTAAAAACTTTCCGATACAGAGATACGTCCTGGGTTGGAGAACCGGTGAAATCAGAAATTACAATCAGACACCTAATAACGCATACTTCCGGAATAGGGTATGGTGTAATAGATGGTGATGAGCGATTTAAGATGATTTATCAGAAAGCCGGAATTGTTGATTTATTTACAACTGATAATATAACTATCGGCGAAAGTGTGAAAAAATTGGCAAAGTTGCCGCTACACCACAATCCGGGTGAAAAGTTTACCTACAGCGAGGGGTTAGATGTGTTGGGATATTTTATTGAAGTCGTATCCGGTGTAACCTTTGATAAATTTTTGGAAACACGGATTTTCACTCCACTGGGAATGAATGATACCCGATTTTATTTACCTGATTCGAAAGCCGGTCGACTGGTAGCCGTGCAACAAAAATTAGATGGAATATGGAAAAAATATCCTAATACATTTTATGACACGGATTACCCCATAAAGGGTGCCAAAAGATTTTTTTCCGGAGGAGCTGGATTGTGTAGTACGGCTAAAGATTATGCTACCTTTTTACAAATGTATTTAAATGGTGGAGAATATAACGGTATAAGGTTGTTGAGTCGAACCACAGTTGATATTATTTTAAGTAATCAAATTGGCAACATCTGGGGAGATGAATCAGCTACAAAATATGGTCTGGCATTTGGCATCTTAACGGAAACGGGAGAAATTAAAGGTGGAAAAGGTAGTGTTGGAACATTTGACTGGGGAGGTTACTTCAACACGCAATATTTCGCCGATCCACAAGAGCAAGTGATTGGAGTTTTAATGAAGCAGACTCAGGGTCGTGTTAATGATATTACCGGCTGGAAATTCAGACAATTGGTTTTCCAAACTATTGACGATTAATCCCCAGGTCAACGCATTTTCTAAATGCCGCAACCACGGACCAACGGTAATTGAGAGGGATTCAAATAGTACTCCAGATAATCATAGTCATCGAGTTTTGGCCAAATATTCAAAGTGATAGATATGAGAAATTGTTTACTACTAATATTAATTATTTCAAGCATCTCATCCGGTTACCTCACCGGGAATAACTCAACCCCTCCAAACATTATCTTGATATTTTGCGATGATCTGGGGTATGCTGATTTATCATGTTATGGTTCAATCTGGAATCAGACCCCTGAATTGGACAGAATGGCGGTGGAAGGATTACGATTTACTGATTTTTATGCGGGAGCCCCGGTATGTACTCCATCCAGAGCAGGATTAATGACCGGGTGTTATGCCAGACGTGTAGATCTGGATCTGGATGCAAAGAATAAATGGGTGCTTTTCCCTAAGGCCAGAAAGGGCATTAATCCACAAGAAACGATTATGCCGGAGGCTTTAAAGAAAGCAGGGTATGCGACAGCAATTATTGGCAAATGGCATTTAGGCGATCAACCGGAATTCTTACCGGTAAGGCATGGATTTGATTATTGGTTTGGCCTCCCTTATTCCAATGATATGGGAATTCGGATACAAGAAAACAGGCTATTGCCAGTCATGCAAAACGAAACGGTAATTGCTCAACTCGAACAACAAAAGGAATCAGATCAAGCATCTCTGACTAGACGCTACACGGAGGAAGCCATTCAATGGATTGAGAAAAACAAAGCGCAACCTTTTTTTCTGTACCTGGCCCATACTATGCCTCATAATCCTGTGGCTGCAAGTCAACTTTTTCATCAGCGAACAAACAATCCAAAGCTTGGATTCGGTGCAAGTGTAGCTGAAATCAGCTGGTCG
Organism: Saprospiraceae bacterium; assembly: GCA_965223405.1. Classification (GTDB taxonomy): domain Bacteria; phylum Bacteroidota; class Bacteroidia; order Chitinophagales; family Saprospiraceae; genus CBDCWO01. The sequence continues at coordinate 5,984,541 of CBDCWO010000006.1, read as the reverse complement.
ACGGGTAAAATCCTAAATTATCTCAAGAAGGAGGGGATTGCAGATAATACGCTGGTCATTTTCACATCTGATAACGGAGGTGCTCCACATTGGGGTGCTAGTAATGGCATATTAAAGGGCCGGAAAGGTCAAATTCATGAAGGAGGTGTAAGGGTGCCATGTATAGCCTGGTGGCCAGAAAATATTGAAGCGGGTACTACTTGTACTGCTCCGGCATCAATCCTAGATTTTTACCCTACTTTTGTGGCCCTAGTCGGTCTTTCTTTGGATCGACGTGAAAAAAGAGATGGAATAGATATTTCTGACTACTTCTTTAATCCTCAGGTTGATCGTGATCCCAGACCTTTTTTCTATTGGCATGTTGGTTATCTCCAGGCTGTAAGATATGGAGATTGGAAACTTAACTTACTTGGCGAGTTCTCCGAAGATGAACAAAAGAATATTTTGCAGAGTACATATAAAAGTACCCAATTTTCTAACCGGATTGAGTTGTACAATTTAAGAATCGATCCCGCTGAAACCACGGATGTATCAGCAGATCAATCTGATATAGTGGCAAAGTTGAAAGAGTTGGTAGAAAAGGAAGTTAACGCACTTGGAGAATACACAACTAAAGGCCCTGAAGTCAGAAAGACGTTGGTAGTAAAAACTCCCGCGTTGCTGATTGAATAATAGATTTATATTTAGTTGTAATTGGTAATTTCTCAATTATTCTGTCACCGGGTGGAATCACGTTTTACCTATTTATTTACGTTTCCCGACATTTATAAGTTCATGGTTTTTTACTGTTTTTAGCGGTATTTAAGCTTGCAACAAAAATTGCGATAAGTTCATTATTCTCTTGTTTAATTTTAGTTAGCCTACAATTTTCAAACCATCCTCTCCTTTCAATTATTTTTAAACAGATGATTGTCTCGTTAAGTTCTTTCAAACAAATTCTCATTTTATGAACAAAATCCTTTCTAGATTCAGCGGCTCTAGCTTCACCATAATTTAAAGCAGGTGATGTTGAAGATCGAATTAGTTGTTTGGCAAGGTGCTGCGCTGCATAGGTAGATGGTAATTCTTCTGAAAGAGATAAAGCTCTTGAAGAGAAGTCGACAAGTCGATCTTCCAAATCGTTGGGTGTAGATTTTGATTTCATAATTATTTTCTTTGATCAGAATTTACAAATTATATTTTACCCATTACAAATTGCAGGGAAATGGTAAGTGGTGGTCTAAATGGTAAATTAAATTTCATAAAATAGTGATTTAACACTTTACACTTTACCATTTACCAATTACAAATTGCAGGGAAATGGTAAGTGGTAATTTCTAAATGGTAAATTAAATTTCATAAAATAGTGATTTAACACTTTACACTTTACCATTTACCAATTACAAATTACAAATTGTAGGATATTGGTAAGTGGTGATCTAAATGGTAAATTAAATTTCATAAAATAGTGATTTAACACTTTACCATTTACCCATTACAAATTACAAATTGAAGGATATTGGTAAGTGGTTGCAAATGGTAAATTAAATTTCATAAAATAGTGATTTAACACTTTACCAATTACAAATTACAAATTGTAGGAAATTGGTAAGTGGTGGTCTAAATGGTAAATTAAGTTTCATAAAATAGTGATTTAACACTTTACACTTTACCATTTACCCATTACCAATTACAAATTGCAGGATATTGGTAAGTGGTAATTTCTAAATGGTAAATTAAATTTCATAAAATAGTGATTTAACACTTTACACTTTACCCATTACAAATTACAAATTGCAGGGAAATGGTAAGTGGATTTAATTTTTAAATGGTAAATTAAATTTCATAAAATAGTGATTTAACACTTTACACTTTACCCATTACAAATTACAAATTGCAGGATATTGGTAAGTGGTGATCTAAATGGTAAATTATAAAATAGTGATTTAACACTTTACACTTTACCATTTACCAATTGCAAATTACAAATGGTGATCTAAATGGTAAATGAACACTTTACCATTTACCAATTACAAATTACAAATTGGATATTGGTAAGTGGTTGCAAATGGTAAATTAAATTTCATAAAATAGTGATTTAACACTTTACACTTTACCCATTACAAATTACAAATTGCAGGATATTGGTAAGTGGTGATCTAAATGGTAAATTAAATTTCATAAAATAGTGATTTAACACTTTACACTTTACCAATTACAAATTACAAATTGCAGGAAATTGGTAAGTGGTGGTCTAAATGGTAAATTAAGTTTCATAAAATAGTGATTTAACACTTTACACTTTACCATTTACCAATTACCAATTACCAATTACAAATTGTAGGATATGTGTAAGTGGTGGTCTAAATGGTAAATTATAAAATAGTGATTTAACACTTTACACTTTACCATTTACCAATTGCAAATTACAAATTGAAGGATAAATTTCATAAAATAGTGATTTAACACTTTACACTTTACCCATTACAAATTACAAATTGCAGGATATTGGTAAGTGGTGATCTAAATGGTAAATTAAGTTTCATAAAATAGTGATTTAACACTTTACACTTTACCATTTACCCATTACCAATTACAAATTGCAGGAAATTGGTAAGCGGTAATTTCTAAATGGTAAATTAAATTTCATAAAATAGTGATTTAACACTTTACCATTTACCAATTACAAATTACAAATTGCAGGGAAATGAGATTCTTATATGCCTTCCTTATTGGCTCGTTTATAATATGGTTACAATGCATTCCTGAAGGAAAATATGTGTCTGAAGATGAGTATCAAATAATCATTGGCAAAGGGAAGGGGATAGAGTTTGTCCTAATCAAAGATGGTTTTCGCTATAGTTTTCAAAAATCAGATGGGACAATCCTGGTTCCCGCACATCCGGCTTCTGGTCTATTAGCCGGATCTCCGGAGAATCTTGATAAGGCCCAGAACACAAGATATCTTGGTGAAACCAATAGTAAACACTTATTTGAAGTAACAATGGAAAATGAGAAAAGGATACTCGTTTATCTAAAATTGGATGGGGAAACCGCTCTTTTTCAACTCGAGAACCCGGAACATAAATCCATCGTCTTGGCACTGCGAACTGCCGGAGTTAATCCCGGATATGGATTAGGCGATGTGTTAATAAATAGGCAACGACTTCCTGAAAATCAAGGCAGATTTGATACGGAAATCACCGGATTTGTTAATTACAATTTTAATTCATCAAGTGGTTATGCCTCACGTTTGGTAAGTAATTTTGCCATCTATCCACTCAGCCAATTTGGATTGATCAATATTGATCCAGGAACAAAAATTGTTGTCAGCACGAAGGACGAGATTATTCAGGGAAGTCGTCAAACCCATAAGATTTCGGCATTTTATTACTTTTTTGGAAATCCCAGGGATATTTATTCCAATTTCTTAAAAGCACGAAATCGGCATGGATTTCAGGTTATGAAACCGGCATACGAGTTTTATGGTGTGGGCTGGGAGGCCTGGGGAGCATTGGCTTGGAATACTTCACAAGAAACAGTTACTGACAATATCAATCGGTATTTGGAGTTGGGTTATCCATTAAAATGGATGGTAATTGGTTCTGGGTTTTGGCCTCAAAGTGATAAAAAGTTCAAGTCCACCACCAGCTTTGGTATGTGGGATCAAGAAAAATATCCCACTCCGGAAAGCTTCAAACAATATTTTAGAGATAAAGGACTTAAATTTTATATTGGCTTAAGAATAGCGTTTATTCATAATGGCCCGTTTACAGGAGAAGGTCTGGAGAAAACTTATTTTATTGAGGAGAATGGTAAAGCTAAAAAATATAAAATTGGATTTCCGAAAGACACAGTCTATCTACTTGATTCCCATAATGAAGCGGCGGTAGAATGGTATGTAAATCTATGTGACAAATGGCAGGTAGATGGGTTTAAAGAAGATCTTTATGGCTATGGAAAGTATTTACTCCCAGATGATAAGATAGATGCAGTTAATGTTGCATTGAAGGAAAAAGGCTATCAGGTAATGATTCGGAATTCATATCTAACTTCACCCGGGGAAGTACACCGCATTGAAGATTTTAATTTTGATATGAATCAGGATAGAGGGCCTGTGAATTCATTAACACTTGCTTACAGCGGGTTTCCAATGGCCTATATGGATATTGTAGGTGGAATGTTCGGCGGACGAAATTTTGACCGTGAGGTATCCAACCGCATTAAGACGTATCTGATGCGTAATGCCCGGATTGCCTCCTTGCATCCTGCAATGTCAATGGGTAAAGGTCCCTGGAATTATGGGGATCCTAAAGTATCTGAAATACTATTGGAATCTGCTCAATTACACGCTCGATTACATCCTTATATCTATAGCAATGCATTAAAGTTTTACTATGATGGTTATCCTCATACAATGACTCCACTTCCGATTGCATATCCAAATGATATAGACGTACATAAAAGAGAAAATAGCAAAGAAAGGAGGTTTCAATGGATGATTGGAGATGCACTACTTGCATATCACCTATATGGAGAAGACTATGAAACGGCTGAATCTAGAAATGTATATCTGCGGGATGGTAAATGGATTGATTATGATACTGGAGAGGAATTTTTGGGGCCACTACTACTTCGTGATTTTGAGATTCCGGTTGAGAAAATCCCGCTGTTTGTAGGAGGGACAGGGATAGTGATTGAAGAAATTGAAGGTGAGTTAAAAGGACGGATATACCCGGTAGCCAGGGAGGTAAAAACTGTTTTTTTCAGCAAAGGTGAACAATTAAAAAGTGTGATATCGATAGAAAATCCAAATTGGGAAGAAATGGAAATCACCGATTTAACAACTAAGAGTATAATTTCTTACGAAATGAAAAAATTTGCATTTCAATTTGATTTTTTAGAGGGGCATGATTACCGCATTGACTAATTACTCCTAATTTTTGTAAAACATCTCCTGATGAGCTTGAGCAAGCCGCTTCATCCTTGTTGCAATCTCAGGATAGTCATCGATCACATTTTTACTTTCCAACGGATCATTCTCCATATCAAATAAAGATAGTCCTATTTCTCTAATTTCAGATTTGCCAGGTTTTCCATCTTTGCCTGGAATTACAATAGTGTGGTACTTATGGGGAAGATGTAGTTTCCATTTTCCATCACCACTCATGATACCCTCAAAATTTTCACCAGTTGACAACGGGTAATATTCGTGAGGATTAGTAGCATCTTCCTCACCGGATATCAAATTCCAAACATTTTTACCGTCCATCACCATGTTTTCTGCCAAATCGATGTCTGCCAAGTGGCAAAGAGTAGGTAATAAATCAATTGAAAAGAATGCCTTGTCTGAGGAAGTATTCGCATTTAAACCTTTTGGATATTTAATAATGCAAGCAGATCTGTTTCCTCCCTCAAAAGAAGTTGCTTTTGCTTCTCTAAATGGTGTTTTTCCTGCATGGTCGCCATAAGCAATCCAGGGTCCATTGTCAGATGTAAAAATCACAATGGTATTTTTAGCCAAATTATTTCTTTTCAGGGCACTATTAATCTGACCTACTGACCAATCCAATTCGAGTATTACATCATCATACAATCCCACGCCCGATTTACCCTGGAATGCCTCACTCGCAAATATCGGCACATGGGGCATAGAATGTGGAACATATAAAAGGAAGGGCTTATCTTTATGTCTATCAATGAAATCTACCGCATGCTCCGTGTACCATTTTGTGAGTTGTTCCTGGTGTTCAAAGTCTACATCCTCAATTGTTACTTCACCATTCTTCCAGAACTTGATTGGGTGTTTACCCCAATATTCAGGATTTCCAGGATGATGCTTCCACATATCATTTGAATACATCAATCCACAGGACTCATCGTAACCTCGAACGTGGGGTCGAGTCTCGGGTTGATCGCCACAATGCCATTTCCCAAAAACTGCTGTTTTATATCCTGCTGATTTAAAAATCTCACCCATAGTTGGAAAGGTTGTTTCCAGCCCTCTTCCAAAGGGCCCATGGGCTCCAAATACCTTTGTCCGACCAGGAAAACATCCTGAAATCAATGCCGATCTTGATGCTGAACAGATAGCCTGTGGTACATGAAAATTAGTGTACATCACTCCTTCCTCAGCTAAACTTTGTACGTGAGGTGTCTCAATACCATCCTGGGCAAACGGCTTAAAGTCACCATAACCTGAATCGTCCAAAAATATTATGACCACATTGGGCGGACTTATCGTATCCGTACTTGGATTACATGACAAAAAAACAATCAGCAATAATAAACTAAAAAGAGCTCGGTGAATTGATGGGAATTTATCCATTAGTTAATAAAAAATTTTGTAATTATACAAAAATGGATTCGCAGTATAAAGGATGGTTGGGCAAAGAGATAATTGAACCAATTTATCTCTTTTCAAAATAAATTTATCTATAAGTATATACATTTTGTAATGATAGCAAATACAAGTAATAATCCCAGTCGAATTTCACTCAATACACAATGGAAATATTTCTGCCCGATTGTAATAACTATAAACGATACAATTCCTGAATATAGATGATCACAACAAAATTTACCTCATGTTTAATGGTCTGCATACTGTTTTTTTCCTGCCATAAGTCAGATCCAGTCAAAGAAAAACTTTGGTTTACTTCACCTGCAAAGGATTGGTTTTCCGCATTACCGCTAGGGAACGGTAGATTAGGAGCCATGGTGTTTGGAGCTGTAGAAGAAGAGCACATCCAAATGAACGAAGAAAGTTTATGGGCAGGATGTTTCGAAGATCCATATCCAGACGATGCCTTAGAGCATTATCAAAAGTTCCAAAAGCTTAGTCTGGCGGGAAGATATGTTGAAGCCCAGGAATATGCTATGAAAAACCTGGCCATATCTCCAACTTCAATCAGATCCTATGAGCCTCTCGGTGATTTATACATTAAGCTAAGTCATCAGAATGCCGATAACTATCGCAGAGAATTGGATTTGGAAACAGGAATTAATACGGTGGTATATGAAATTGATGGGAAAAAATATCGTCGGGAATCATTTATCTCTGAGCGGTACAATACCATGTTTTTTCACTTCAGTTCTGTGGATGGAGAGAAGATGGAAGCTTCAATACGCTATAATAGGGAAAAAGATATCGTGCAATACGTTGATGAGAGTAGAATACTTTGTATCGATGGTCAAATTTTTGACGACCCTGATGGATATGATGACAATCCAGGAGGATCAGGTCAAGGTGGCTATCACATGAAATTTGCGGCTCAAATTGCTGTAAAATCAAAGGACGGAGAATTAGAGGTTAGCGGAAACCAACTGTTGGTGAATAATGTGGAGGAGTTTACTGTAATCGTCAGTGCCGCTACTGATTATAACCCGGAGATAATGAATTTTGATCGGAACATTGATCCAAAACAAAATGCGAGTTCTCTTCTGAATCAGGCATTAACCGAATCCTACACCAACATTAAAGAGGATCATATAAAACGTCATTCTGAGGTATTTAATAGGGTGAAATTTTGCATTACTGATCTGAAGATCGATACCATCCCAACCGATGAACGGATAAAAAATCTAAAGCAGAACCGGGAGTTTGAAGACAATTTTCTAACCCAGATATTCTTCCAGTATGGCAGATATCTGCTGATGGGTAGTTCAGCGGGGAAAGCCTCATTACCGGCCAACCTGCAGGGAATTTGGAATCAGGATATGTGGGCGGCTTGGGAAGCCGATTATCACTTAAATATCAATCTGCAAATGAATTATTGGCCTGCCGATGTTTGTAATTTATCTGAAACTTTTAACCCATTGTCAAATTTTCTATTCAGACTGGCCGAAAAGGGTAAAATTACCGCTCAAGAGTTGGTTGGATCCAGTGGCTGGATGGCACATCACGTCTCAAACGTTTTTGGTAGAACCACACCCTCGGGATCTACCACATCTTCCCAAATCAATAACGGCTACTGTTTTCCTCTAGCTGGAGCCTGGATGAGCATATCACTTTGGCGGCATTATCTGTTTACGCAAGATGAACAATATTTGGAGCAAACAGTATATCCCGTAATCAATGGTGCGGCACAATTTGTACTCGATTTTTTGGTAGAGAATGAAAAGGGAGAATGGGTAACTGCACCTTCTTATTCACCTGAAAATGCCTACATTAATCCAAAGACAGGGACGGCACTAAGAAATACTGTGGCAGCAACTATGGACATCCAAATAATCAATGAGTTGTTTCAGGCTTGCCTGGAAACAGAAAAAATTCTAGGCAAATCCGAGTTGACCGAGCCCATTAATCGTACATTGAAAAAGTTGCCTAAGGTAAAAATTGGCGCCGATGGGACCATTCAGGAATGGTATGAAGATTATGAGGAAGCAAATCCAGGACATCGGCATATATCGCATCTATTTGGTTTGCATCCCGCCGGTCAGATTACCCCTAGTAAACCAGATCTTTACCGGGCAGCCTTAAAAACAATTGAAAAAAGACTTTCAGCTGGAGGAGGACAAACCGGCTGGAGTCGAGCCTGGGTAATTAATATGTTTGCAAGGTTTTATGACGGTGATGCATGTAACGAACATATTAAAGCCTTAATCGCCGATTTGGCGGCTCCAAATTTATTTGATTTGCATCCGCCACACATATTCCAAATTGACGGCAACTTGGGAGCCACTGCCGGAGTCGCAGAGATGTTACTTCAATCCCACGAAAATAACATCATCAGGCTATTACCGGCCTTACCCAGTGCATGGAAAGATGGTTATGTGAAAGGTCTAAAGGCCAGAGGTGCGTATGAAGTGAATTTGGCCTGGTCTGATGGTATTTTGCAAACGGTTGCAATTCATTCCGAAAAAGGTGGTTCTCCCACAGTCATTTATGGAGATCTAACCATCGAGTTGGATTTAGAACCGGACCAAAAAGTACAAATTAAAGCCAAAGATTTCTAATCATTGAGTAAGGGTAAATATGCAAACCCAGGATGTTAAATATTTGATATTACTTTTTATTTGTTCCAGCCTATTTGGCATGTTAGGGTCTGGCTGTCGGAAGATACATCAGGATAAAGGTGAAAATGATAATGTGATTATTGACGAACAGACGGTAAAAAAATGGTCTGAACCCTATCGAAATTGGTACTACCACCCGAATTTGGTGATACCGGATTCTCCCAATATTCAAGGATTCGAAAAAGTCAAGATGACGGATGTACCCACTATATTCCAAATAAAAGGTAATGATAAATGGTTTATGACTTTTATTGGTTTCGATGGCCGGGGTTACCAATCTTTCCTTGCCGAAAGTATCGATCTGATTCAGTGGAATAATATATCCCTAGCCATGGGATATGGTCCGGAAGGTGAGTTTGATCATGGCGGCGTGGTATTGGGTGCTTTCCTATATGAAGACTTAGGGATTAAGGCGCCACGAATCCTTAAAAAGAAGGAGGGGAAATACTATTCACTGTATGGTGCCTATCCTCGCCAGGGTGGATATGAATTGCGCCCCGGTTATGAAGGCGTGGCTATGAGCAATAATGGATTTACCTGGGAAAGGGCAAAAAATAAACCAATTCTTTCCGTACACCAGTCGGACTGCGGCACCTGGGAGAAAGACTGTATCTATCAACCCTGGCTGCTCGAACAACAAGGTAAATTTTTTAACTTTTATAATGCAGCAAACGGGAATATTGAACAAAGTGGGATAGCTCTTTCAGATAATTTACTTGATTGGAAAAGATATCAACACAACCCTGTGATCCCAAACGGCCCCAAAGACAGTTTCAATGAGCAATTTTCTTCCGATCCCAAAGTTTTCCGGGATAAAGATCATTGGATAAGTTTCTTTTTTGGTGTTGGCCGGGGTGGAGCACATATCATGGTTGGATTTTCCAGAGATTTGTATCATTGGACTGTTGATCCCGAACCCCTTTATAAAGCCGGCGGAAATCCTTCCGGAATCGATGCAAAATATGCGCACAAGATTTCTTTGGTTTGGAATCCTTCCAACGAAACGTACTATATGTTCTACTGTGCCGTAGATCAGGAAGATAAGAGAGGCATCGGATTAATTACCAGTAAACCACTTTAAAGAGATGATATGGCAGTCATGACTAAAAAAATAATTTATTCACAGGTATCTTGCCCAAGGTGTTTTTCCCTATGGTGTTTGTTTGTAGCCGTTTTGACTATACTGGTTTCATGGCAAACGGTCAATGCACAGGAAAATAGATACCAAGGTCAACGTCCTTATGAACTAGATTGGGCAGGGCGATATGAAGATGACCATACACCACTGATAGATTTTGAGAAAGCAGAACTTTGGACGATTGAGACTGATGAAGGCAATGCTTCTATAAGTCGTTCCACACAAGAAATTATTTGGGGTGATTATACATATAAAATCACTTATAAGGCGGATGCAATAGATGAGAGCTTTGTCATTCGACCACCTAAACCAGTAAAGATATCAGACACTTTTACGGCAATCAACATGTGGGTATTGGGAAATTATTGGATCTGGAACGATAGAGAAAGGAAAAGACCTATTGCAAAACTTAGCATCCTTTTAGAGACCAATAAAGGTGAAGCTTTTGAAATTCCATTCAGTAGGAATTTAGATTTTGGACGATGGTACCTCCTACATATCAGACTGACGGAAAAACAACGTCAGGCATTTGATAACGGAGGGACTTTTAAAGGATTCAGACTCACCAATTGTATTCCTAACAAAGAGGAGTCTATTTTCTTTGATAATCTTTCTTTTTATGAAGAAGATACGGCCACACCCTTAGAATATGATGTACTTCCGCGTCCGGGTGTGGACTTGGCATTGGGACAGGACCGGGGTGTTCATACCGGAACAGAACGTCTCCCATTTCCCACTCGGGAAGAGACTATTTTGCCCAATAATTTGACAGAAAATTTCACTACAAAATTAGTCCGGAATGGCAAGTCTTTTGTATTGAAGTATCAGGGTGCTGATGGCGTCTTGGAGTACCGATACAGGCCACAAAAGGGAGATTTAAGTGATATTTCAGCACAATGGATGGATGGCTTTTCCAATGAAATAAGACCTATGGATAATGGAGGAGTCAAATTGAAGATTGATGATGAAGTGGACAGTTTAATTACAGAGCGGTTCGGAAATTTTAAACCGGGAAGGAAGACGGTGAAAGAGCCAACGAAATTTGAATTAATTGAATGTGGAGTTTCAGGTGAGACAATAGTTGCAAAATGGAAAATTAGTTCTGATGACCAATCCACGGAGGTTGAGTACATATTCAGGTTATGGCAAAAATCACTGGTTATCGATGTAAAAAGTCTCGGAGGCTCAATAGGCAAAGTTTCACTCGGTAAAGTAAGTGGCGCTCACAATCCGGAACTCATCGATGTACCTTATCTGACAGGCAGGCCTAAAGTTCTTATGTCGGGTTCTGTAGATCATCCCCTTTTCATGACCTCATTAGTCGATTATTATCGAACCGGCTCTTCGGGATTGTATTTTAGAGGTGATGACGAAGATGCCGTGCATTGCAATGGAGGCACCTATTATGCACCAAAGACCAATGGCTTAAGAAATGATTGTTACGAAAGACTTTTTCTGACTCTTTCACCTCGTTTTGAAGAAACTTTACCTAGCATACCCAATCCAAAGGCGTTTACTCGAGAAGATGCAGCCAATTATTTGGTGTGCTATTATGCCGTTTATGATCGGGATGAAGACTACAAGTACTGGAAGCATGCAGCACGCTATGGGGTCAACCAAGTGGTGATGCTTGATTGGGAAGTATGCTGGCGGGATGATGCGGAAAGTTTTACTTTTCGTTCCAGCGCTGCACCTGGAAAAGGGGGAGATCAGGATTTGCGAGAATATGTGGACAAAGTACAAGCTTTGGGATTGCGGTATTCACTGTATAATAATTTTGTTGATTTTGCACCAGTCAATGCATTATGGGATGAAGATATGGTAGTTCGATTGCCCAATGGGGGCTGGCAACAAGCTTGGTTTCGGACCTATACGGCAAAACCTGCTATGGCAGTAAAACTGTCCCGGCAGATATCTAAAGTGGTCAAACAAAAGTTTAATCCTACCGCAGGAGGACCGGATGTTCACACTGCGGTTAATCCATATTCACGAGTGGATTACGATGCAAGAATGCCCGGTGCCGGAACGATGATGACCCAGTTCTATTCCTATGGCCAACTCTTATTGGAACAACAGGAAATATGGGGAGGTCCTACATACAGTGAATGTCATAAAGGATATTACTATAGTGGACTTACAACAGGAAGTGGTGCCTGCGATGGATCTGCCCTCGATAATAAGTACTGGTTAGTTGATTTTTATCTAAGAAAAATGCAACCTATCAGCTGTCATTGGAGTCTTGGTCTCAAAAATAGAAATGATGAAGATTGCGATCGATATTTCGCCAGGACCATTGCATATGGAATGCCCGGAGGTTACTTGGGAGGTTGGCGTCAACCTTTCGATGCATATTCTGTTCGTAGTTATTTCATGATTCAGCAATTACAATCTTATTATTGCAAAGCTTTGATTAAGAGTATTCACTATGCTGATGATAATGGGAATTTGCTTGAAGTATCAAAAGCAATAGCCTCAGGAGCTCATTATCGTTCACAATTAAGACTGGAATATGATAATGGATTGGTCATTTGGGTCAATGGAAGTAGAGAAGAAAACTGGAAAACTCCACATGCCGATTTACCTCCATCTGGTTATTTTGCCCATCTGCCAAAAGAGAATTTAGAGGTATTCAGTGCTCTAAAAAATGGGCAAAGAGGAGATTATGTTATTTCTCCCATTTACGATTTTATTGATGGACGAGGTAACTGGTTGGAAACTTCGGAAGGAGGCGCTGATAAACAACTCATTATTTTAAAAAAGGAAGACGGCTCGCGTGAAGTTATACCTTATGAATCGGAAAAGTTTGCGATAGCCATTGATAAAGAACCAAATCGAATCATTGTTCTTGATGCGGACCGTAAAACTATTGGAACTGTGAAAGGGCAATTCCGAAATGGTCTCTGCTATATTCCGCGGCTTGAGGGAGCGGTCAGCTACCTGATTCAGGATTGAACCCAATTAATGAATAAGGAACAGTAAGTAATCCTTTCACCTTGGTAGATGAAATGATTTAAGTATATTTAGATTTCCGAATAATCCTCTATAAAACTCATAAGTTTATGTATATAAAACATGCCTTGAATATAGGATGTATCCTAGTAACGATACTGTTGATGAACTGCCAGAATAATAATCCTTCTGAAGATGAGGAAGGTCTACCCACCAAGAGTAATATCGAATGGCTAACTTTCGAGGGAAAGCAGGATGCAGAACATATTGTTTTGGTGACTGGAGATGAGGAATATCGTTCGGAAGAAGCACTTTCTCAACTTGCCAAAATACTCTCAAGAAGACATGGGTTTAAATGTACGGTTCTATTTGCCCAAGATCCGGAAAATCCAGGGATAATTAATTCCAACTATGGGTCAAATATTCCAGGATTGGAGCACTTGAATTCGGCAAATCTAATGATCATTTTTACCCGGTTTCGAGCCTTGCCTGATGAGCAAATGAAGAGCATAGATGATTATTTAAAAAGTGGTAAGCCGGTAATTGGGATTCGCACAGCGACACATGCCTTTGAGTTTAACCAAGCTAAATTTGAGACCAATTATTCGCATTATGGAAATTCCCATAAGAGTGAAGATGAATGGGATGGAGGGTTTGGAAGACTGGTTCTAGGTGAAAAGTGGATTTCACACCACGGAAGCCATAAAAATCAAAGTACCAAAGGAATCCGTGTACCACAAGCAATAAACCATCCTATTCTAAATGGAATTGAGGATGGTGACATTTGGGGGCCATCGGATGTATATGGGGTGCGACTACCTCTTCCCGGAGATTCCGAGCCACTGGTGTATGGACAAGTAATTGATCGAGAAGGTGATTTTGATAAAAATGATCGGCTCTTTGGGATGAGACCCTCCGATCATAGACCTGCAAAACCGGTGGTGAGAAAAAATAAAGGTGAAGAAATTAAGGTGGATTTAAATGATCCAATGATGCCGATTGCCTGGACCAAATCCTATCAATTACCTGGTGGAAAAAAGGGAAAGGCCTTTACCTCCACTATTGGTGCGTCGACAGATATGTTGTCAGAAGGGACCAGAAGGCTAATGGTAAACGCCACATTTTGGTGTTTGGGTAAGGAGGTTCCTGCCAGGGCTAATGTAGAATTTGTCGATACTTATCAACCGACGAAATTTGCTTTTCATCCGGACAGCTTTTGGATTGAAAGAAATTTAAAAATAATTAACCTGAAATAAGGTTTTAGCTTGTCATTGTAGGCCACATATTTCAGGTTGCCATTTCATTAGTTCCGATTATCTCTATCTAAGTACGGATTGAGTTTCAAATAAGTGTGGAAAACTTAAGGATATCCGGCTAATTTCAGAATTATGGACAGGCACTTCTTCGGCATTACATATACTGATTTTGGATCCGAGTAATTCAGTTTATAGCAAAAATAAGAAGGGGTTATGTTAAAGTTGAATAAAAAAATTATAAATGTCTCGTATACAGATATATATGAGGTGATAATTGTTTGTGGTTTATGCCCTGAACCTGGACACCTGATCAACTGCTGCTTTCTGCCAACATGACACATTTACTTTAAGTAAAACGAGTACGTACTTGAATTATCCGTATCTTAAATCCCTAATTGGTCCTATACGAAACACTATGAATTCAGTGCCCGGAAATCGCGTCAACAAGTTATTGTAAATCACCCAAAAGTGTAGAAATCGATTATAATGAAATTCAACTACAGTATAATATTCTTAAGTTTCTTGGCTTCTTGCCACAATTCAGCATCTAACTTTAAATCAGAGGCAGGAAAGAAGAAAGACCTTCCAAATATTATTTTCATTATGTCAGATGACCATACAACTCAGGCTCTGGGTACCTATGGAAGTCGCTTGGCTGCATTAAATCCTACACCCCATATTGATGAATTAGCAAATAATGGGATGCGTTTCGATCGTGTATTTTGCAATAATTCCATTTGTACTCCCAGCCGGGCAAGTATCATTACCGGCCAGTATCCACAGACTAATGGTGTACTTGATCTGAATGGCGCTATCCATCCTGATAATCAGTTTCTTCCACTCGAAATGAGATATGCAGGATATGAAACGGCCATGATCGGGAAATGGCACCTTAAAACGGAACCGGAAGCTTTCAATTATTACTGCGTATTAAATGGTCAGGGTAAATATTATAATCCTGAATTCAGAATTAGAGGTGAAAAACCTTGGCCTGATAATACGATAGTAAAGGAGGATATGCATTCCAGCGATGCTATTACAGATATCAGTTTAGAATGGTTAAAGAATGGTCGCGATACAACTAAGCCCTTTTTCTTAATGCACCACTTCAAGGCACCACATGATATGTTCCGAAATGCCGGGAGATATAACACATATCTTGAAGAAATCAAAATACCTGAGCCGGAAAATCTCTTCCACCCTCCGGCTGGATCGAAAGCATCCCGAGATTTTGGATCTGGACTTGGTAGGAAGCATGCCCCATGGGAACTTGCTAAAAGGTTGAATGCACCGGATTTCCCCGATGAACGTGAATTTATAAAATCAACTTACCAGATATATCTTAAACGATACCTGCGGTGTGTAAAAGGAGTAGACGACAACATCAAGCGTCTAATTGACTTTCTTGAAGAAGTGAACCAACTAAAAAATACGGTGATTATTTACACTAGTGATCAAGGATTTTTACTAGGTGAACATGACCTGATGGACAAACGGTGGATGTACGAAGAAAGCATGCGCATGCCATTTATTGTACATTGGCCTGAGAAGATACCTAAGGGAAGTGTCAATGACTGGCTTATTAACAACACAGACTTTGCACCGACGATTCTTGCCATTGCGGGTGTCCCAACACCTGACTATATACAAGGTCGAAGTTTTGCCGCTGCATTTGATGGAGATACAAAACCCAATGACTGGAGGAAGGTCACCTATTATAGATATTGGATGCATATGGCTCATAAACTTGCCGTACCTGCCCATTTTGGCGTACGTAGCGACCGGTACAAGCTTATCTTCTTTTATGGAAGTGACTTTGTCAAAGTGGAGCCCGATAGAAAAGAACTTGGATGGGGAATGAAAAACAATAAGGACCTCAACCGATATCACCCAAATACCCCAGCCGGCTGGGAATTTTACGATTTAGAAAACGATCCTTTTGAGATGAAAAATATTTACAACGATACCAAATATAGCAAGCATGTTAATGCAATGAAGCTTGAACTTAAAATGGTTCGGGAGGAACTCAACGAGACAGATGAACAATATCCTCACATTAGGAAAATTGTAGAAGCAAATTGGAATAATTAAGCCTGTGTTGTATTCAAAACCGCACCTAGGCATTGAAATGATTTATAACAAGATTTCACATTGAAAGTATGGCCTTGATTCTACCAACAGGATTCACAACTCCAGCAGCCTAACGGTTGGGTCAGTAGTAAATATTCTTCGACTTCTAGGTCCGGATATTTATATCAACCAGTAGGGTAAATAGGATTTTGGTAGGATGAGACCGCCTTAATTTCATAATTACTGCTTTTGTGGTATTAGGGATTATCATTTGATTTGATACGGTGCAACTCGAGTTAAGTACTAAAAGTACACTATGAAGAATGGAGCAAACACAATAAGGTAACAAACTATGCCTGAAGCCTGGATTAGTGAAATAGTCCGAATTGAATTGACTTTTGTATGGCTTGACTAATATTCTTGAATAATTGCTATGAATAATTTAATATGATAATTGAAATGAAGTATAAACCTGAGCTCATTGGACTGACCATATTATTTATTATCATGGTATATGCCTGTTCGAATCCAACCCAGGACAAAGGAATCGATCAGGTTGATCTGCCCAACATTGTTCTGGTCATGGGCGATGATCATGGTTGGGATGAAGTCGGTTATAACGGTCATCCCTTTGTTAAAACTCCTGTATTGGATGAAATGGCCGCTAGTGGTTTGCGGTTTGATCGGTTTTATGCCGGACACCCGAGCTGTTCACCAACACGAGGTAGTTTTATAACAGGGAGACATCCAAATCGTTATGGTACGTTCACTCCAGGGTATTCGATTCGGCCTGAAGAAATAAGTATAGCACAAGTCCTAAGGGCTGCCGGATATGTCAGTGCTCATTTTGGGAAATGGCATCTGGGACCGGTCAAGAAAGAATCTCCTACCAACCCGCGAGCGATGGGATTTGATGAATATGTGTCACATGATAATTTTTTTGAACTCAATCCAGCATTGTCTCGAAATGGTGCACCACCACGAAAAATTGAAGGAGAGGGTTCTGAAATTATTATTGATGAAACCATCAGATTCATACAAAGATCAGACAAACTACATAATCCATTTTTGGCAGTGGTATGGTTTGGCTCACCTCATGAACCGTATAGCGGATTGCCCCAGGATCTTTCACTTTATGAGAATCTTCCTGACAGTATGATCCAGACTGAAGTGGGACTCACCTCCAATGAAACCGGTGAAAGGGTCAAACGACCGCTGCGCGATGTATTGCAGGAGCGATATGCTGAGATAACCGCTATGGACCGGGCCATTGGCAAATTAAGGTCATACTTAAAAGAAAATGGCTTAAAAGAGAATACAGTAGTATGGTATTGTGGTGACAATGGAACACCTCCTAGTGCAGCGCGCACCGGAATGACTCTCAAAGGTCAAAAAGGAAATTTGTATGAAGGAGGGATAAGAGTACCTGGAGTCCTGGAATGGCCTGT
The DNA here is from genome assembly GCA_965223405.1 of Saprospiraceae bacterium. GTDB lineage: Bacteria > Bacteroidota > Bacteroidia > Chitinophagales > Saprospiraceae > CBDCWO01. The sequence goes on along the minus strand of CBDCWO010000006.1, from coordinate 5,966,683 downwards.
GATAATACGAAAGCCGGCATCTACCTCAGCCATTTCAGTAACTTCTGATATATTACCTACCCTGGCAGAAATCACAGGACAACCTTTATCGAACAGGCCTCTGGATGGCATCAGCTTGGTGCCAATCTTTAATGATCCATCAAAATTACGTACCAAGCCACTATTTTTTTGGAGTTTTAACGTGACCAGAGATTTTGCTAATTTGGCCCAACCTTATATAGATCCAGCACTCCAGGATGGAACCACCCCATTGGTTAAAAAATTGGGTGGAAAATTTACACGGACCTTTTGCAACTTCAAGTATGAGCGCATTTCAGAAACTGATTTTTGGGGGAATCGCGTAATGATGGGCAATCAATACAAGTTGATTGTGGGAAGGCAATCTCCTAATGAAGAGAAATTGGAGCTCTATGATATGTTAAATGATGATGGAGAAACCAAGAATCTAGCAGATCAACTACCAGAGATAACAGCAGAGATGCAGAACCAACTTCGAAAATGGCAGGAATCGGTATTAAATAGCCTGACTGGAGCAGATTATAATTAACTATTTAATATCTCATGAAAGGTTCAATAGCTCTCATATATTATGAATATGTTGATCAATCATATTTCGGATCTCATAAATATTTTTACACCTTTCGTAATACTATAGTGTGTAACAGCTAGAACCTATAATTCCCGAATGAAACGGAAAAACAAAATTAAAACCTTTATTGCCAGCATTTTGCCGGGTATCTTCATAATAGGGTATAATGTAGGAACCGGAAGCGTAACTTCGATGTCTAAGGCCGGAGCACTATTTGGTTACGACTTGTTATGGACGGTTTTGCTAAGCTGTTTGATTACCTGGTATCTGATATTACATTTCAGTAAGTATACTATGGTTACCGGGGAAAGCTTCATACAAGGAGTGAAGCAACACATCCATCCAACTCTTGCTATTGGTATAATAATACCGTTAAGTATAGTGATTTTGGCTGCATTAATTGGTCTACTTGGTATTGTTTCCAACGTTTTACAGGTCTGGTCAGCAACCTTTAGTGATAATGGAATTTCTTCACTCTGGTGGGCCTTAATCATTGCTATAGGGCTCTATGGTTTGCTCTGGATTGGAAATTACGATTTATTCGAAAAAGTACTTGCCGTTTTGGTGGGTATCATGGGGCTCGCTTTTATTCTTACGATGTGTTTAAACTTCCCATCCCTGGCGGAATTGGGAACAGGGTTTATACCCCGAATTCCGGAAAGCGCAAAGGGAAGCGATAACAGCCCTTTGGTAATAGTAGCTGGGATGGTAGGCACAACGGTTTCGGTGTTTGCTTTGATTATTCGCTCACAAGTCGTGAAGGATACGGGATGGAATATGAAAGATGATTTTATTCAAAAACGCGATGCATTTATAAGTGTTGTATTAATGTTTGTGATTAGTGCTGCTGTGCTAATTACGGCAGCAACTACACTGCATGTACAAGACTTAAAAATGAATACGGTGGCAGAGATGATCCCACTACTCGAACCCATTGCCGGAAAAGCAGCCCTTACCGTATTCACATTTGGCATTCTGGCAGCAGGTATTTCATCTCACTTGCCAAATCTTTTAGTAATTCCATGGTTAATCATTGATTTTCGAAATGAACCTCGGAATACCAAAACAGCCCGGAACAGGATTATACTGCTACTGCTTAGTGTAGTCAGTGTAGCCGGTGTGGCACTTAATTTTAAACCCGTATTCCTGTTATTGCTTTCTCAGGCCTGTATTGCGGTAATGTTGCCAGTCACCATAGCATCCTTATTTATCCTTACCTCAAGCAAAAAATTGATGAATTCGTATTGTAATAAAGCTAAAGATGTAATCCTGCTCGGATTGATTATGATTTTTGCTATTTACATGTGTGCCTTGGGAATTGAAGGTGTGTTTAGCGATATTAGTAATTTCCGGAACCAATAACCTCATCTAAAATGTCCCTTGAGTGTAAAAATACACTTAAGCATAGCGGTCTGGCACTTTGTTCGAATTGATTTAATGGAAGACAAAATTTGTTGAGTTTTTTAAGTTCAGAAGTGGAAGACGTTCGACTTTTATGAGTAAGTTTATATCTCCTCAATGTCGCGATATCAATGGTTTGGCTTTTTGAACCGAAGAATTATTTGGTCCTATGAAAATGATGAATTATTTGACATGGGCAATATGGTCGGCCCTATTTGTTTCTTGCAATGATCAGTTTTTTTTGATAAATTTTGCACCTAACGGCAATGATCTTGAGGGAACAGGAAAGATCGATTTTCCATTTGCCTCTAGAAAGGGCAAGGGATGAGATCAGAAAACTGAAAAAGCAGGGGAGAAGGGATCAGAGTTATCAGGTGTATCTACGAGAAGGATCGTACCACATCTTTGGAGTTATCCGAGGAGGATTCCGGAAGTGAAAGCTTTCCTGTGGTATTTTCAGGATATCAAAATCAGCAAGTAGTACTGAACGGAGGGAAAAGCCTCTCTTCAATTGAAAAATTCCAAGGTGCGATTGAACCGGAGACTTTAGAAAGATTCCAGTTGGTCGTGCGTGATAAAATAGTCGAAGTTGATTTACCCAAAGCGGGTATAAATAATTATGGCAAGTTGCATCCGTTAGGTTATGCGATATTTGATACCGATTTTAAACTCAGGAAGTATTTGTTGGGCAGGCGAATTAGGCCCATATCGCGCATCAGCTAAATTGAAATTGGGTAAGGGTGGTTATATAATTTGCCAGTTACAGCTTAGAAACAGACTACACTCCAATCCGGTTGCAAAGAAATTTGTCCAGAAAATGTTGGATCATTAAGTTGTGTCGGTTAAAATTTTTGAGTTTTCAAAATCCAGGTATGTGAACGAATTAATCACTATTTTGATTTATATATTTAATAAACTAATAATATGAGCATTTATAAATTAGATCATAATGAGGACAACTGTAATGGAATATCTGTGGGTACTCTGAATAAATTGATAGGATTGATATTCCCATGGTTTTTTATGTTGGGATGTTCCTGGATTCAAAGGCCAGCTGAGGAAAAGCCTTTTGCAATTATGGCTTACTATGTACCCGAGAAGCAATATATGCCTGAAAAGTTGCCACTTGATATGCTTACCCATATTATCTTTTCCTTTACTGAAGTGATCGAAGGGGAGATGAAATTCAGAAATGCTGAAAATGGCGAAAAACTACGTCAACTTGTTTTACAAAGAAATCATTATCCGGACTTAAAAGTAATGGTAGCCTGTGGTGGATGGGGGGCGGATGGATTTTCCGATATGTCCCAAACCCAGGAAAACCGGGATCAATTTGTCAGAAGCGTCATTGATTTTAATAGGAATTACGATCTGGATGGTTTGGATATCGATTGGGAATATCCGGGGATTCCTGCTGCAGGCACTAAAGCCCGTCCGGAGGATAAACAGAATTTCACCTTGTTAATGAAGGAGCTAAGAGAGGGCCTGAATACCCTGAGAAGACCGCAGACACTCACCTTTGCTTCTGCTGGATGGAAACCCTATTATCAGAACATTGAGCTTCAAGAAGTGATGAAATATGTAGACTATATGAATGTGATGACTTATGATCAGATCAGTGGGTCTTCACCGGTGACAGGTCACCATACCGCTTTGGGTTTAATCGAAATGAGTGACCTGGAAGGTACTCCGTTTGCTAATTATGTAGAAAAAAGAAATGAACAATGGAAAAAGCGCGGATATGAATTTGAGCCTCGATCGGTTGAAAAGATCATTGACTTTTGTATTGATGAAGGTGTTCCTGCCGAACAGTTGGTTGTTGGTGCTGCGTTTTACGGAAGGGCCTGGAAAGGAGTGCCACCTCAAAATAACGGTCTCTACCAATCCAATACCGGCTCGCATATCGGTTGGAGTGCATATCGCCAGATCAGAAGTTCCTTTGAAACGGATATTAACTTTGTGAGATATTGGGATAGTACAGCAATGGCTCCCTATTTATATAACTCTGTCGATAGTATTTTTATTAGTTATGATGATACCATATCGGTAGCACTTAAAACCAAGTTTGCCCTTAATAAGAATCTTGGAGGTATCATGTTTTGGCAGTTAGGTAATGATACAAAGGAGCCGGATAATTTACTTCAGGCAATTTACCGTAGTGCAAAATGACCGGTGGTGAAATGAGGTTGCATCCCTATTTGTTGAAGCTTCCTTATTGTAAATTTCATCCTTGGAAACTTCAAAACATTTAGCAGGGAAGTAGTATCCATGACGTTATTCCTAGTGTTCACCGAGAGACAGGATTATTCTTCCTGACAGTCGACTTTTAGTAGGTATCTTTTTCATATAATTTCCCCACATCAGACTATTGTAATCCCAGATGTCATTTACAAATAAGGTATTAATTGAATTTAACCGATCAAACCGGCATGCTTGTTTTCCATCCGATAGTACTTCCATTTTAGCCTTGTTAGCAGCCAATGCATAGGAGTAAATATTTTCTTTTTGGGCCCGGACCAGATTGGTCAGAGGTAGTGAGGTGTCGAGTCCAAAATAGTAATAGCTTACATTGTCTGATTCCCACCGATGATTAGGATGTTTTCTATATTCCATCCGCGGAACATCATTGAGATGAACGCTTCCCGCAGGGCTTCCCAGATGTCCTTCGGGATAAGCGGAGAAGTAGGACTCCCGGTTCCATCGAATGCTATCAAAATCATCTCCTAAATTAAATCGTATACCGCATTCCTGGAAATAGTTGTTCTCGGGAATGTTGAGGATTTCATAATCAATAAAAGCCAATCCCTGAGGATCTAGCTTTATGATAAATTGCGCTTCAATACTATCATATGATCCTTTGGTAATAATGGTAGGCACTCCTGCTTTGGTATCAATTGTGTAGCTACTGAGTCGCCAGTTTTGGGCGTAATCATCCATTTGAATTGTGGACCATTGAACTTGGTTGCCGGGTATTTTTAGATTAACAAAAGGTCCTTCCTTAATCAACAATTGATCCAAATGAACCAGGTTTTGTAAGAGTCCGGTGTTTTTACTCAATTCTACTGAATAATTGTTCCCACGGATGATTATTTTATCTGGCTTTTCCTCTACCGTAACGGTTTCTTTCGATAAGTAAGGTAGGTTCGTGTGTGGTTTTCCAAGTTGAATAGTATACTCGTCAATTAGTGTAGTATCGTTAACTAGAAAACTAAGATGCAGTTTGTCATTTCTCATCCAGTTTTGAGCGGGAATTTCCAATGTGCCTTTTTGATGCGGTTCCAATTGAATATGAGAAAGTACGCCTTTTTGATCATGATATTTCCAAACGATTTTAAGTTCTGAAAAATTGGTATGATCAAACCGATTATGAACCGGTATGGATAGGGGTTTTCCAGGTTCAAAATCTTCAAAGTATTTCACATATATTTTAGTCGGAGAGTAGGCCTTTTTCGTAGCCCAAAATTCAGGCTTTTTTCGACGCCAGGTGTCAATTATACCCCATTCACCGTATCCAACAGTTGGTCCTTCATAGGTAGCAGGTATCACATTTTTATCCAAAATTCCCCACCATTGATTAAATCCATCCAAATCTTTAGGTAACATGAAAGTTTCATCCAGCATACACCAAATAGCCCCACCCAGGCCTCCTTTGGTATCAAACAATTTGGTCCACATACTGTCCAGGCTTTGTCCCCAAAAGTTTCGAACATTAGGATCCGCTTTTAGTTCGAAATTATTGTAACAGGCTACATGTGCCCACTCATCAAAAATAACCGGCATTTCCTCATAATCAAAGCCCTTGATTGGGATGCCATATTGAACCAAATTACCTTGATATCCCGGATAATGCATGCTGAGAACATCAAAGATTAATGAATCTTTGGGTACCTGTCCGGGATAACTATAGATCACCGGCCTCGATTGGTCATTAGCCTTCACCCATTGATAGGAATCCACAAAGTTTTTTCCATACACATTTTCATTACCTATCGACCACATGATTACACTGGGATGATTGCGATGGTTGTCAACCATCTCCTGGAGCTGAGACAAATAGCACTGCGAAAATGTAGTGTCATTTTGTGAGGCACCTGAAGCCCTGTATGCCTCAGTACGATGGGAGCCAACAAAACAAACAGCGGTTTCATCTTCAACATAGATCCCGTATTGATCGCAATATTTTAAAAAGGCTTCAGATGGCGGGTAATGCGAGGTGCGGATAAAATTCATGTTAGCTTCTTTGGCCAGTATGACATCTTTCTTATCATATTCAGGAGTGGTCATCCTACCTAAAAGTGGATGTATGTCATGTCGGTTAGCCCCTCTTAATTTTACCGGATATCCATTGACTAGCAATTGATTTCCTCTAACTTCCACTTCACGAAATCCAATTTTGCTTCGTAAACGTAATATTTCGTTTTGATCATGTATCAATGAGGTTATAACCGAGTACAGATTGGGGTGCTCGGCATCCCATTTTTGGGGATTAACCACTGGAATTTCAAGGTTGCCTGTTGGTGAATTAAGTAATCTGGATATACCGGCAATCCTCTCTTTATTAGAGTTGTAGAGATCAATTTGGACGGTGACCGGAGTGTTTTGAGTCAATTCGTAAAACACTTTCAAATTGGCATCTGCATATTGTTCGTCAAGATCTGTCTCGAAAAATAGTCTTTTAAAATGTTGATGTGGAACTGCTTTTAAGACCACATCACGCAAGATACCACCGATTTGATGTTTAGCGTAACCACTACCATATGAAATATCATCTACCCGGTCAACAATTTGTACCGTGAGCACATTAATATCGTCTATGCTAACCAATCCAGTTATATCGCAGCTCCATTTTGTAAATCCTCCATAATGATCTCTTACATATTTTCCATTGACCCACACTTTAGCATGACTGTATACCCCATGAAAATCTAACATGATTTTCATATCCTGATAATCTGTGGGCACCCTAAACTCTTTTTTGTATGCATAAGCCTGATTGTGTCGGATGGCAAACCCTTGCATTTGACATTCTCCGGGCACCTGAATATCCTGCCAGGTATCACCTGATTCGTTTTGTTCCCAAAAGTTTTCCGAAGGCTCCATCGTAAACTTCCAAACACCGTTTAATGAAATAATCGGATTAGCCACACCTCGTACATGGTATTCACCATCCCTATCCTGTGAAGGATTACAACTCAAGTTCAGACCAAAAGTGGAAATAAACAGGAGCAAATACATCATTTTCATATGCTTTCTTTTATCAGAACTTTGATTTAAATAACAGTTAGCAAAATCGAGTTTTTCAAATATCCTGCATGACCGCGGAACGGCCGCCATCCATCAGATAGGTTGTGCCTGTAATAAAACCCGCATATTGACTACATAAAAAAGCACAAAACCCACCTACTTCCTCGACTGTTCCGATTCTTTTTACGGGATGTATATTAGTAACTTCCTTTTTCTTTTCATCCGGATTACTGAATGAGTTGAACCATTTCTCTCCACCTTCAGTTTGAATAAATCCAGGGGCTAAACCAATCACACGGATAGCTGGTCCCCATTGAACCGCTAAAGCCCTTACCAAACCTTTAATTCCTGTCTTTGCAACATTGTATGGAAAACAATCCGGCAACGTTACATAGGCGTGGTTCGAAGTCATCAGGATGACAACTCCATGTGATTTTTCCAGATGAGAATGGCAGGCCTTTGCAATGACCCAGTGTGATTTCAGATTTAATTCAAAGTTTTCATCCCAAAAATCCGGGCTGCAGGATTCCGGATTGGTAAACCTGTTTACACCGGCATTAGAAATCAGAAAGTCTATCCTTCCAAAACGTTGATATACTTTCGAGACAAACGATTTGACCTGATCTTCATCTCTTATATCGGTGGTAAGATAATAAGCATCGCTTTTGCGTAAGTTTACCTCTTTTTGAAAATTAACTGCTTTTGGGTTATCAGGAGAACTGCGGCCACATCCTGCAATGGTGCAACCCGCTTCGGCCATCATTTTAGCAATCCCTAAACCGAGTCCCTGGGTACAACCTGTAACGACTGCTACTTTACCGGAAAGATCTAACGAGATCATTTGTATAAATTTAGTTTTTCTTTCAATTTGGTGCTTTCTTAGGGTGTAGTTTATTTAATCTATCAAATGTAGAAACCCTCTCTGGCTTTAGTCAACCCAGGGTGCTTTTTCATTTCGCTTTCGATAAGATCAACTCCCAGCCCGGGTCTTTCCGATACGATTAGTTTTCCATTTTGGACCTCGATTGGATGGGTTAGAATGTCATCTCTCCAGTGTGCATCAGTAAACATATATTCTTGTTTGAAGAAATTAGGTATGGAAGCACATACTTGCGCACTAGCCAGCGTGGATAGAGGGCCATTTGGATTGTGAGGGGCTAAAAGTACCTGGTAGGTTTCCATCATAGTAGCCATTTTCTTCATTTCCGAAGGCCCACCGCATCTGGTGATGTCTGGCATGAGTACATCACATACACCCAATTCCAACAAGCGCCGGATTCCATAGCGGGTGTAGTGTCTTTCTCCGACACAGATAGAAATATTTGGATGAAGTCGATCACGAAAAGTTTTGAGCAATTCAGGATTTTCCGGCCCTACAGGTTCTTCATACCAGGTTATGTTTAACTCAGCCAATCGATCTGCCATTTCCAACGAGGTCTTCAGATTGAGCATGGCATGTGTTTCGATCATAATATCAACATCCGGGCCTACAGCATCTCTCACCGCTTTGCTCAAATTATAGGCATGATCCATCTGGCTGGAAGTCAGTGATAAATTTGAATTTAGATGGTCACCATATAGATAATTGGTATGGGCAAAAGGGTCAAACTTCAAGCCTGTAAATCCATTTTGAACAACTTTTTGGGCTTGTTTCGCATAATTCCCGGCATCAAACCCTCCCTGTATGAACCAATAATTTGCATATAAATCGATTTCATCCCGATATCTACCTCCCAGGAGTTCATACATCGGGACGCCTAAAGACTTGGCTTTTAAATCCATCAATGCCATATTTATTCCACTAATTGCACAAAGGCTAGCACCATACGGACCGATCCAATTCAGATCACGATACAATTTGGTCCATATAAAGTCTGTTTGCATTGGGTCCAAGCCTACAATGCGTTCTCCGGCATGTCTTGTCGCCGCTTCGATTATTGGGCTACCGGGCCAATTAGTTGCTTCACCTACACCCGTAATTCCTTGGTCTGTATATACTTTTAACAAAGTCCAATTGTATTTTATACCTTCAACCAACCAGACTTTTACTTCTGTTATTTTCATATTTTATCCTGATTCACTTCCAAAACAGATTAAATTTGGATTATCCATCTTTTGAATGGATACGTACAGCTAAGTTACAGGCTAGAAGATGGTATTTTACACACAATTTTAATGGATTATTGCACTTTATTAGTAGAATTGAGCAATATTTGATCATTTTATGAAACCGTACTATACTAAAGTCACTACTGATTTTGACCAAGCCGTAACCATTCGTTATGATGAGATGAAGGTGTTTTATCCCCATTGGCATTATCACGATGAATATGAACTGGTTTATATCCATCGTAGTTCAGGCATCAGATATGTAGGTGACGCTATTAATCCTTATCGGCCCGGAGATTTAGTCTTGCTCGGTAGTCTTTTGCCACATATCTGGATTAATAAAATAAAGCACACTGAAGCACATGCGAAATTAGCTGCAGCAACAGTACTACATATTCAGCCTAAATTTGTCCACAATTCATTCTTTGATTTACCTTTGATGCATGGTGTAAAGAAGCTTTTTGATCTTTCTTCTAGAGGTATCCGATTTGTTGAATTTGTCGGAGCGGCAGATTATTTAGCCAAAATTTCTGATACCCAATCTACAGAACGGGTAATTGCTTTGATTACATTACTCAATGGGCTCAGTAAGCATCAGAATATCGAGTTATTAAGCAGTCATGAATTTCACCGGGTGATTAGAGATCAGAGGGGTTCACGACTGGGCAAAGTACACAACTATATCGCATCTCATTTTCGTGCTAAAATTCAACTCAATACGCTTTCGGAATTAACGCATATGACACCGCCTGCATTTTGTAATTACTTTAAAAGGAAAACGGGAAAAACCGTTTTTTCCTACATCAATGATCTCAAAATTGGATACAGTTGTAAATTGTTGATGGCCGGAGAACTTACAATAAGTCAGGTGGCACAGGAGAGTGGGTATAATTCCGTTTCATTTTATAATCGAAAATTTAAAGAAAAGATGAACTTGACGCCAAAAGAGTACCGAAAAAAATATACCTATATGGGTATTTGATCAAAAAAATATCAAAAAATTGCTCGGATTGGGATGAAATGACCCGATAACTTGATCAAATAGCATTTTATACTTTTTAAAATGCGACCATTAGTATCTTGTGAGAATATTTCTTTTGTTGACCCTTGATCAAAACAGTATATGGATGTAAAACGAATGCTTTTTTTATCAATCATGGTATTCTTCTTTTTTCATGATTGTGAGGCAAAATCAGATAACAGTCAAGTAAGACCAAACATCGTATTCATTTTAGTGGATGACCTGGGATGGCGGGACCTGGCTTGTTACGGATCAAAATTTTATGAGACTCCAGCTATAGATCAGCTTGCATCCGAGGGTATAAAATTTACTCAAGCTTATAGTGCTCATTCCTTATGTGTACCGTCACGATATGCAATAATGACGGGCAAATACCCGGCACGAGTATTGGGGAAGGAGAGATTTATGGCTACCGAGGAAGTTTGCTTTTCTGAAATATTGAAAGAATCCGGATACAAAACCTTTTTTGCAGGTAAATGGCATTTGGGACGAGCAGATAATGAAGATTTTCCACTTCCGGAAGAGCAAGGGTTTGAGGTAAACATTGGTGGGTCCCACATCGGCCAGCCGGGATCTTTTTTTTATCCATACAAAGGAAAGGGGAGATATCAACGAGATGGTAGTGTATTTGATTATGGAGTACCGGGATTGGAAGACGGAGTGGAAGGTGAGTACTTGACGGATAGACTTACCAGGGAAACCATCCGGTTTATAAAAAACCATTCTGATGTTCCTTTTTTTATCATGTTATCGCATTACGCCGTACATACACCCATTGAAGCTAAGCCAGAGCTGGATGTCAAATACAATAATAAATTGATGAAATCTGATACTTTATTGCCCACCAGTTATGCTAACGAAGGGACGGGAGTAACCAGTTTAAGGCAAAATCACACCACCTATGCAGCAATGATAGAGAGTGTGGATCAAAGTGTCAGGGACATCAGGGTAGCATTGGAAGAACTATCTTTGGCTGAGAATACCATAATAGTATTCACATCCGATAATGGTGGTCTCTCCAATACAGGATATGCCCAGAGGGAGTTAGCTACCTCAAATTTACCACTTCGAGCCGGTAAAGGATGGTTTTATGAAGGAGGAATTCGTGTACCACTAGTAGTCTATTGGCCCAATGTGACCAAGCCGGGTGAATCCGAAGCAATCGTAAATGGCATGGATTATTTTCCTACGTTTTTGGAAATGGCCGGAATACCCCTGCGTCCTGACCTTTATCAAGATGGCATTAGCTTTGTACCTGTACTTGAGGGTAAGAAAAAACTAACCCGAAGACTCACTTTTTGGCATAGTCAGTCAGGAAATCCCTGGTATGTCGGTGATAGCGGATGTAGCATCATTCGAGAGGACCAGTACAAATTAATTCATTGGTATCAGGAGGGCAGGTTGGAATTGTTTAACCTGAGAACCGATCTCGAAGAAAAATTTGATCTGGCTTCGAAAATGTCCTTGAAAACAAGAGATTTGTTAGCCAAACTAAATAGTTGGCGTGAGGAGGTAAAGGCATATATGACAGATGCCCAGCCCGTACCCAACTCCTTATTCAAGGACTCGCTGATCGTGTCTAAGTGGGATAATGCGACTGCCACTAAAAGTTGGCCTGAGCTATGCAAAAAAGTAGAAATTAAATCTACACTGGATCAGGAAATTCAGCCAGCCTATTTTTTTTCTTCAAATCAAAAGAAACGCCCCTTGATTGTAAGTTTACACACTTGGAGTGGCAACTATGAACAAAAGGATGATCTGGTTTTCCAGTGCATTGATTTGGATTATAATTATATACATCCAGATTTTAGGGGACCCAACCAAAACTTTAAGGCCTGTGGAAGTGCATATGTTTTACAAGATATTGATGATGCCATTTCATTTGCTATCGAACATGGCAATGTGGACAGTCACAACATTCATATATTAGGTGCTAGCGGTGGAGGCTTTGCAACGTTGCTGGCTTATATGAATTCGAAACATCCAATTAAGACCTTTTCGGCATGGGTACCTATTTCAGATTTGCAGAATTGGTATTACCAATCTGAGGGTAGGGGTAATAAGTATGCCTATGATATTGCTCGATCAACCGTGAAGAACCCTGATTTCGATGCAAAGAATTATTATCTTGACCGGCAGGAAGCAATTCGTAGATCTCCATTATATATGCAAGTACCGGTAAAGCGACGGTTAAAAAGCAAGCTTTACCTTTTTACCGGCATACACGATGGATATACGGGATCCGTACCCATATCACAATCTCTGAATTTTTATAATAAGGTAGTCAGTGATTTTAATCCTAATGCCGGTTCGGCTATGATCCCGGTGGCAGATATCAATGAGATGCTGGCTGCACGAAATTTTGCAAGCAACAGCCGGAAAATGATTGGCGATAGGAAAATCCACTATTATAGAGGTTATAAGGATTTGGTAGAGATTACCGTATTTGAGGGAGGGCATGAGTGTTTGACTGAAGTCGCCCTTGACCACATCCGAACACCGAATTGAAGGAAAATCCTAATGGATCAGATCGCAGATAAAGTAATTGAAATCGAGTGGTGTTTTGAACCAGAAAATATAATACTTTAAGTAATTTGATGAAATGAAACCTTTGATCACCGTATTAATTCTGATTGCGTATGCAGGATGTGATCCAATTAATACCCATAGAGCCGACACCGCAAAAAGAAAACCGAATATTCTCCTAATCGTAGCCGATGATTTGGGATGGGCCGATGTAGGATTCCATGGTTCTCCGATTGGTACACCGCATATTGACCAGCTGGCAAATCAGGGAATTATTTTGGATCAACATTATGTAGCGCCCATGTGTACCCCAACACGTGCTGCATTACTCACCGGTCGCTATTGGAGTCGATATGGAAATACCAAACCAAGCAACGAACGGGTATTACCATGGAAGACTCATACCTTGGCACGTGTGCTTAAATCAGCCGGATATCGTACTGGTATAACCGGTAAATGGCATCTGGGTTCCCTACCGGAGTGGGGCCCTCGGAAATTTGGATTTGATATTTCTTATGGTTCTCTCGCTGGAGGAGTACATCCTTACAACCATCAATACAAATTTGAGCCCTATTTAAAAACCTGGCATCGAAATGATACACTGATCAGCGAAGTCGGCCATGTAACTGACTTGATTGGGAACGAAGCAGTAAAGTTTATAGAAACTGAGTCTAAGCACCCTTTCTTTCTTTATGTGCCGTTTACAGCAGTTCATGACCCTTTTGATGAACCACCGGCTTGGTTGGATAGTGTTTCTCATATTGAGCCTGGTCGCCGGCAATACGCAGCTTGTGTGCGACATATGGATTCTACAATAGGTAGAATGATTTCTGCTCTTGAGCGTACAGGTCAGCTTGATAATACAGTCATTGTGTTTTTTTCGGATAACGGAGGTACCAATGGTGATGGAAGTCTCAATTATCCGGAGGGAAAGGCCAATTCCCCCATAAAAGGTTTGAATCACCCCTTAAGAGGTTGGAAAACTCAGCTGTATGAAGGTGGAATCAGAGTGCCGGCTTTTATCAATTGGTCAGGAGTGCTTGCACCGGACAAATTGACCATTCCCCTACATGTGATTGACTGGATGCCTACGATTTGCCACTTCTTGGGCATTTCGGAAATAGAAAGCATCAACTGGGATGGTGTAAATATTTGGCCATTGTTAAAAAAAGAAGACACTGGGTTACTGACCGATCGGGAATTTTATTGGCAAGGGGTAAACAGAAACTCAGCTGCACTTCGACAAGGAGACTGGAAGCTGGTAGTACATCGAAATAAGGAAGAAAATAAAATTGAGCTATTTGATCTTTCAAAGGATCCCTTTGAAAAGCTCGATCTTGCTTCTGACCAAGGATTACGTGTCAATGAAATGCTCAAGGCCTTGGGTGAGCAGGAAAAAAAGGATAACAGCGCGTTACCACATGATGTAGAATAGAAAAAATATGTAGAGAATAGGTAAAACCAGTAATTTCAAAACTTGAAATCTATAACTAAATGAGAGGATTTTATCTAAAAGTGTTGGTAGTATTAATTCTATCAACCAAGTCGACCTGGGCTCAGGAATCCATTCAGGTTCCGAAGCTTTCCAATCCGGATTCCTGGACTTTGATTCTGATGCCCGATCCTCAATCATATGTGAAATTTGCCAGGAATCAAGGCATTCTGGAAATAATGACAGGTTGGATCAGTGAAAACATAGAGTCTCTTAATATTAAAATGGTCCTATGTACCGGTGATCTGGTTGAGCAAAATCAAATGGTAGTGTCTGATCACATCAATGGAAATCAACCGAGCGCGAATCAATGGAAGGCGGTTTCAAGGGCCTTTGAGCGATTGGATGGAAAGGTACCCTATATTTTGGCTGCGGGAAACCATGACTTTGGCTATAAGAATATTGAACATAGAAAATCCGAATATGATCGTTATTTCCCAGCTGCAAGGAATTCAGTAAGCTTTAAATTTTTGAAAGCTGTTGGCAAAAACTATGAGAGGATACCTACTCTTGAGAACGCCGTGTACGAATTTGTGTCACCTCATCAAAGGAAATTTCTGTTTGTCAATTTAGAATTTGCACCTCGTGATGAGATTTTGGAGTGGGCATTTGGAATAGTTAAAAATCCAATTTATTTGGATCATACCGGTGTGGTGTTGACTCATTCCTATCTAAATGCGCAAAATGAACATATTGAAAAAGAGAATTATCCAATCACTGATGGAAATTATGGGAAAGCCATTTGGGAGAAGTTAGTAAAAAAGTCCCCCAACATTCAGCTTGTATTTTCAGGACATATCGGAGGAGCCAATGACTTTAAGGCACATGTCGGATTCAGAGCGGATCATAATGCCGGCGGTAGAAAAGTGAACCAGATGACATTTAATGCGCAGGCTATGGGAGGAGGATGGCATGGAAATGGTGGAGACGGTTGGCTGCGAATTTTGGAGTTTCTGCCGGATGGGAAAACAGTCAAAGTACGTACTTTCTCACCTTTCTTTGCGATTTCTCCAAGTACATGGCATTTAGCCTGGAATACTGAAGCTTTCAACGAGTTTAGCTTTGAATTGGATTGATCCATAAATTGATAGTAAGGAGGAACAAAGTCAAATATATAGTATTATGAAACGTAGAAAATTTATCAAAACCACTGCGGCAGGTGGATTGACCATAACCACAGTACCAACTATCCTGACCGGTAGTCGCTGGAAAGGAGCAAATGATAGAGTGCAGGTTGCACAAATTGGGATCAGGGGAATGGGTCAGGCTCATATACAGGAATATCAAGCACTTGAGAACGTAGAAGTAATCGCCCTTTGTGATGTGGACGCTAATTTATTTGAAGAACGTATAAAAAAACACTATACTGACAAAGACCTGAAAGAACCTAAGAGTTATGTCGATCTGCGAAGAATGTATGAAGACAACGATATAGATGCCGTATCTATCACCACTCCCAATCACTGGCATGCCTTGGCTGCCATATGGGCGGTACAGGCAGGAAAACATGTCTCTGTGGAAAAACCTTGTTGTCATAACATTTATGAGGGTATCAAATTGCTGGAGGCCGCTGAGAAATACGATGTGATTATCCAGGATGGTGCCGAACAGCGCAGCAACCCATGTGCCCTTACGATGGCCGATTATCTGCATTCAGGCAAAATGGGAGAAGTATATATGGCAAAGGGTACTTGTTATAAATGGCGCGATTCTATTGGCAACTATCCGGACGGACCGATGAAAAAAGGGGAGCAGTTTGCATTTACAATTGGAAGTAAAAATTATGTTACGCCATATACGAAAAAATATTTGTCGCAAGTAGATTACAATCTTTGGCAAGGTCCTGCACCCAAACTCCCTTTTAACCGAAACCGATTTCATTATAACTGGCACTGGAACTGGCTCTATGGCAATGGTGATATGGGAAACCAAGGTGTTCATGAAATGGATATTGCCCGTTGGGGACTTGGAGTCCAATTGCCAACCAAAATCAATTCAACTGGTGGTCACTTTGTTTTTGACGATGCGCAAAATACGCCGAATAATCAATTTACAACTTTTGAATTTCCAAATCCACAAGGTGGTGATGATAAAAAGAAAATACTACAGTTTGAAGTGAGACATTGGATTACTAATCGTGAGCTGGCAAATAAAAGAGTGGTAGAAACTAATAATAACTATATGACCAGTTCAGCAAATGAGATAGGTAATCTTTTTTGGGGTTCTAAAGGATTCATGAGTAAAACCGTAAACGAATGGCAGGTTTATGAGGGCAAAGAGCGTACGCCAACAGCTTCCGGAAGTGGGCTTGGCAACCATTACCAGAACTTTATTAATGCCATACGAACTAACGATCCAAAATTAGCTAAAGGTGACATTAAAGAAGGATTTTATACTTGTGCATTGATACATCTTGGTAATATAGCCTACCGTTTGGGAAGAACCTTAAACTTTGATCCCATCAAAATGAGGTTCAAGAATGATCCCGAGGCTGATCAAATGCTAACACGTGAATACCGTACTCCTTTTGTGATTCCAAAAGTGGTATGAACTTGAATGCAAATGAGCAATTGATGGATTATTTTTGCTATGTTAAAGGATAATGAATTTAATCAGAATTTGTAATCCATATCAAGCGCCATGAAGAGAAGAAACTTTGTCAAAAAATCATCCCTCCTGACAGCAGCAGGTTTGGCAGGAGTTACAATCTTTCCTGATTGCACAAACAGGATGCTTAATCCGATTGGCACGGTGAGTCCTAATGACATGATTAATCTGGGTTTTATCGGATTGGGTATGCGTGGACGAAAGCTTATTGAGCAATTCAATGATTTACCCGGAGTTAAAATCTTGGCGGTGTCGGATATCGATGATAAAAGGATCGCAAAAGCTGTAAACATGGTAAACTCGTTTTACGGACCAAACGAAAAAGCCTGTGCTTCATATAAAGATTTTCGGGAATTGCTAGATCGCAAGGATATTGATGGTGTAATTGTGGCCACTCCGGATCACTGGCATGCGATACAGACCATTTTGGCCATAAAAATGGGTAAAGACGTTTATTGCGAGAAGCCTGTGACTCACACCATCAGTGAAGGCCGTCGGGTGATTGATGTAGCGACGAAATATGGACGAATTGTTCAGGTCGGAAGTCAGCAACGTTCTCACAAAGCATTTAGGGATGCGGTAAACTATGTCCGCAACGGATACATTGGTGAGGTTAAATCGATTAAGGAGAGAAGCAGTCCTAAGTATCCTATCCCTTTCAAGGAGAATACTACTCAACCTCCGGAATATATGGATTGGGACATGTGGATGGGACCATCGAAATACTATGATTACAACGAAATGTTGCTTCCTGATGTTTCAGTCCGCAAATTTCCTGCATGGCGAGCCTATAAAGAGTGGGGAGGTGGTGGAATATGCGACCTTGGAGCACATATGTTCGATATTGCTCAGTGGGGGTTAGATATGGACTCTTCCGGCCCGGTGGAAGTAATGCCTGCCGGCTTCGGAGACACGGAGGCACTCACTTATATCTATGCCAATGGCGTGGTTATGCGGAAAGAAGATTTTGGAATGGGTGGTATGTCTGTACTTTTTGAAGGGACCGAGGGATGGGTAGCTGCAGGACGATGGTGGATTAAAACCTGTGATGAATTGAAGGGAGTAGAATTAAAGGAAAAAAATGGATTTGTCGATGAATCTGATAACCACTTAAAAAATTGGTTAGACTGTATGAGGTCCAGAAAGCAGCCAATTTGTAATCCTGAAGTAGGACATCGTTCTGCAACCATATGCAATATGGCCGTCATTGCCAAACAAGTTGGCAAACCGCTGAAATGGGATCCTGTAAAAGAAAAATTTAACCATCGTACAGCAAATAAGTTACAAAATTATACTTATAGAGGGAATTGGAGTTTAGATTTCTAAATGGACCAAATGTTATATTTCTTGACCACTCAGATCACTTATACGGATACGGATAAGAGATGATTAGACCGACAATTAGTTTAATTATGAAAAAAATATTATGGGCCATATCCAGCGGTTTGATGCTTAGTATTAAATGGGGAGTGCCTATTGCAGTAGTCAAATGACAAAACAATAAAGTAATGATAAAGTCAACACAGTTGTTATTCCTACCAATGCTTGTAATGATCCTGCTCAATTGCAACCAAACCAAAAGTCAGGAAGAGGATGGTCCCAGTATTAAAAAACCCAATATAGTGCTTATTCTTTCCGATGATCAAGGATGGAGGGATTATGGTTTTATGGGTCATGAAATCATCGAAACACCACATTTAGATAGACTTGCCTCTCAAAGCGTGGTGTTTACCCGAGGCTATGTGCCCGCTCCAATTTGCCGACCTTCACTGATGACGCTGACCACCGGGCTTTATCCACACCAACATAAAATAACCGGGAATGATCCCAAAGGAGGATACAGCAATTCTGCCTATCCGCGGGAGGATCTTTTGGAAAATATTGATAAAAATCCAAGTTTACCCCGAATCTTGACGAAGCATGGTTACCTATCTCATCAATCCGGAAAATGGTGGGAAGGAGACTATAAAAGGGGAGGGTTTACACATGGAATGACGGAAGGTTCACGCCACGGTGATAAAGGTCTGACCATTGGTCGAGAAGGAATGGATTCCATTTTTAATTTCATTGATTATGCCACTTCCGTAAACAAACCTTTTTATATATGGTATGCGCCATTTTTGCCTCATCGGCCTCATAATCCTCCGGATAGTCTATTTGTAAAATATGCATCTAAAACCGAATCAGAGCACATCGCCAGGTATTATGCCATGGTCGAATGGCTAGACATCACCTGTGGGCAACTCGTGGATTTTTTAGAAAATAAAGGGTTGAGGCAAAATACCTTGATTTATTATCTCTGTGACAATGGCTGGATCCAACAAGCAGATGCTAAAGGATTCGATGCAGGTAGTAAACAAACACCCATGGAGGGTGGTGTGAGAACTCCAATCATGTTTTCTTGGCCCGGAAAACTAAAACCATCGCATCGACAAGAATTGGTCTCCAGTATTGATCTGTTTCCCACGGTACTGGAAGCAGCCGGAGTGGAATGGAAAGAGGAAACACCGGGACTAGATCTTTGGGATGAACTAACATCAGAAAAACCCATAAAACGCAACATAATATTTGGAGAATCTTACGGGCACAATATGATTGAGCGGGACAATCCGGAAGCGTCATTAGCTTATTTGTGGTGTATCGAAAAGGATTGGAAGTTGATTCTATCGTATGATGGAATCATTGAGGGAGGCGGTGGAAATTACGATTTTACCCATGACTATGTGAGGGCAGAACCCGTTAGATTATATAAAATTGTGGATGATCCATTCGAAAAAAATAATTTGGCCAGTGCGTATCCTGAAAAGGTCAATCAATTGAAAAAGAAAATTGAAAGTTGGTATCCGATTAAAGAGAGGGAAGTAATCAGGTAAATGTTTCAAAACCTGGTTCACCAAATTATATCCCCGTACCGAAAACCATTTCTGTAATCCTATTATAATGCAGAAAAATATCATATGCTGAAAAAACCAACATTTATAATACTGGCTATTGCCTTTTGTTTGTTTGGAAATGGATTTATATCGCAATGTACTTCCCCTAATGTGGATAATAATGCTAAAGTAAAACCTGTGCCATACTGCATCGGAGATTGGCCATCAACAAGGGCAAAAGTACAGCCGGTACCGTTACAAAATACAGTGATCTCCGGTTATCTTGGAAAAAGGATCGACCGCAATCTCGAAAGCCTTATGCTGGGATTACAAAGTCCTATTCCAAAAGGATTTGAAGCGGCGGCAAGTGGAGGAGAGCCGCCTGAGTATCGATTGGCTGCAGACAGTGACTTGTACAAATGGTTGGAAGGTGCCTGTTATGTATACCTTCGAACCAATGATCAGTTACTGAGGAATGAAATTGACCGGATTACCGATCTCATCATTCAGGTCCAGGGTGAAGATGGATATATTAATGCCCAGATAAATCAAAAAGTTCGGTGGGATCCCAAGGTGAAACACGACCTCTATATTGCCGGGCACTTATATGAAGCGGCAGTTGCCCATTACCATGCCACCAATGACATCCGTTTGTTAGAGGCCGCCTCACGCTGGGCTGATTACCAGATCAGTGAATATGAGCATGGTAATAAGTATTTTGATAATACCGCCTTATATGAACACTCTGAATACGAGCTGGGCCTGGTACGGCTCTATCGTGCGACAGGTCGGAAACGGTACCTTGAGTTTGCCGAAATACTGACCAAAGAACTGTGTAAGGTCGAGGGCCCGACCATGAGCCAGGTGACTGCCGGGGGAGGAACGCACGCTGTCCGGGTAGGGTATCTGCTGACGGGAATGGCTGAACTATATCTTGAGACCGGGAGGAAAGAAATGGTTGCTTATTTAGCTGATCTTTGGGAATACATTAATAATACCAGTACTTATGTTACCGGTGCAGTCGGCTCCCACGGAGAAAGTTATTCCAAAATTCCTTATGACCTGCCCCACGAGCGAAAAGATCACAATCATCGTCATCTTGGAGAAACCTGTGCGGCTGTCGCTCACATTCAGTTTACTTGGAGAATGCATGCCATCGATCCTCAAAGTAAGTATTTTGATGCTATTGAAAAGACACTTTATAATCACTATTTGGGATCGGTTGCCCTAGATGGCAAAGGCACATTTTATTACAATCCTATGCATATGACAGGAGATTTAAGTGAGAAGTCGGATCATGGATTTAGGCCCATCAACAAGCGATGTATGTTACCAGAAATTAACAGGACTTCATGCTGCATCACTAATTGTTGGCGTTTTCTCGGTGCCTTACCAGAATACCTGTTTTCATTCGATGAAACAGGCATTTATATAAATCTGTATTCTTCCTCCAAAATTAGACATGCCTTAAAAAATGGCAGAATAGTTGACCTCTCAGTGAAGACAGCATACCCATTTGATAGCAAGATCACAGTCACTTTCAACGGCACAGAAGAGACTCCGTTTAATCTGCGATTGCGAATTCCAAATTGGTGTAACACGGCTACCGTCGCCTGGACTGGTCAAAGTGAAAAAAGAGTGAACAGTGGCCAATATATCCAAATTGACCGTAATTGGAAGACAGGCGATCATGTTGAGCTTCAGCTGGAAATGCCCGTTAGACTAATTGAATCTCATCCGGAAGTCAAAGCAGATTCCGGGAAGGTCGTCTTTGCCAAAGGGCCATTAGTTTATTGCCTGGAAAACGTGGACGTTTCATTTCCGGTTGACAAGGCCATGGTTGACTTCATAAGTGGCGAGGAGGTTGCTGACCGTGTTACCGAGCAATGGTATCCCGACCTTTTAGAAGGGATCCACAAACTCAAAGTACCCGGCTTGTTCGATCACAAAAAAGTGGATCTGGAACTAATACCTTGGTTTGTGCGAGGATACCGAAGTGATAGCGCACGGTGGGTGATCTATCTACCGCAGCAAAGTAGAATTGATTAATCGCTTATGTTGTTTGGCAAGGATCAATATTTTAGCACTGAGGTTAATAAATTAATGGACTGATGAATAGAGTGCCGGTTCGACAGACTTAGACCAACCATTTGAATTTGGCGAAGGCATCAAATAAGAAATGTTGACCCCGAAACTCTTATTCTCGCAGCGCAGTATAAAATTTAGAAATTATGAGTAAAGCCATACAAATGTTGCTCATCACCATAATCATAGGTGCTTTGAAGGTTCAAGGGCAGGATACCAAGCGTACCTATCGCCGGTTTGCAGTAGTTGAAAAGAACGGTCAGGTCGTCAACACCGTACCCATTTCACCAAAGGTTAGTCCACTCTGGGCCCAGAGTGTGTCACAGGATCAATACAATTGGTCGAAAGGACCGGATAGGACCAAACCACTTTTCAAAAATCCTATCCCCTTCGTCTTGCCACCTAGAGATAAATCGGAGCCCTTCTATAAGCACAATCATCAACCGGCTATCACCTGGTTACCAAATGGTGACCTGATGGCGATATGGTATTCCACAAGCAGGGAACAAGGAACGGAACTTACTGTTTTGGCGAGCCGGTTCAGACCAGGAGCTGAGAGTTGGGATCCCTCGAGCGAGTTTTTTAAAGCATTAAACCACAACATGCATGGTTCTGCTATTTTTCATAACGGAGATGGGATAATTTATCACTTTAACGGTATGGCACCGAAGGGGGCTACCGGTTGGGCTAAACTTGCATTACTTTTACGGACCAGCACGGACAATGGAACAACTTGGACCGCAGCACATCCGATCTCAAGCGGTAAAGCTTATGCCTTGCGACATCAAGTCATTGCCGGTACCTTCATGACCGGGTCAGGCATCCTGATTCAAGCCTGTGATGCATATTGGGGGATGGAAGGGCCTACCGCGATTCACATCAGTACGGACGACGGATTGACCTGGAAGGATCCGGGGGGTGATATTCGCGGGATTCATGCAGGAATCGTCGAGCTAAAAAATGGTCATCTTATGGCGTTTGGCAGGGGGCAGGCCGTCGACGGTATGATGCCACTTAGTATTTCTGTCGATACAGGTAAAACATGGACCTACAAAGCCAGTATCTTTCCACCTATTGGCGGTGGTCAGCGATTGATTCTGAAGCGGCTCCGGGAAGGACCAATATTGTTTGTCTCATTTACTTCTGCTGACCGGGATAAACCAGAAAGTCAGGGAATGATTTTTAAGGATCAGGAGGGTAGATCATTCACTGGTCATGGGATGTATGCTGCTCTCTCGTTTGATGAAGGAAAAACCTGGCCAACTCGCAAACTATTGACTCCTGGCACAGGAAGATTCAACGGTGGGGCCTGGACTCAGGAATTTACAGCTACTCGTAATCGTGCCGAACATGCAGGATATCTGGCAGCTGCCCAAACTCCGGATGGAGTAATCCATCTTATCAGCAGTCGACTACACTATCGTTTTAACCTGGCATGGTTAACACAATAAGCTGTTGCAAAATCCGACGCTTTGGAAGGGCTAATCATTCTATACTTAACAAATACTCCTGTAATCCTACATCAGATTTCAAATCCAATTTCTTCCTTAGTCTGTAACGCGCTTTTTTTATTCCTTCAGATGAGATATTGAGTACACTTGCAATATCCTTGGATGTCAAGTTCATTTTAATCAGAGAAGATATACGTAAATCAGTCTTAGATAAAGACCCATGTCTTTTAATCAATGTATCAATAAAGCTTTGATGAATACTACTGAATTGTTTCGCGAAGTCCTCCCATTCTGATGAACTTTCCGTAGCTCTTTGTATCATCCTACTTATGCGATTACTGGTTTTGTTTACAGTGACATCCAATTGGGAATGAAGTTCTTTTACTTCGCTTCCTAATTGATTAAGAAATTCATTCTTCCGGGCCAGTTGCAAGGCTTTGGCCGTCAATTCCCTTTTCTTGTATTCTAATTCTTTTTCGATAACTCTTCGCTTTTCTATTTCAATTTTGTTTTCCTGGATTAGGATTTTTTGCTCTCTTTTACGTTTTTGGACCAGGTGATAAACAATAAAACCACCTAATAAAACCAATAATCCAAGACCGATCCATAGTGATTTGTTCTTTGCTTTTACCAATTCATTAGATTTGTTCAACAGCAAAATTTCAGCATCTTTCTTTTCTGTTTCATAAATGAGACTTAATTCTTCAATTTGCTGATCACGTTTGGTGGTATATAAACTGTCCTTGATGGAATTGGCCATTTTCCAATGCACCAATGCTTGCTCATAATTACCTAACTGTTCATAAATTTCCGATAACTCTTGATGCGCTTCTTCTGTATACAAGGGATCATAATATTCCTTTAAATAAACCAGACTAGAAGTCAATTCTATTCGAGTGGAACGAGAATTGTTATTTTTGAGAGCCACTTGTGATCGATATCGGTGAACACCACCAAGAAGAAAGCTATCCCGAATTTTTTCAGCAGTTTCCTCGGTTAATGACAACCAATATATGGCCGAATCCATTCTATTTTGCCGAAAATTAAGCCTGGACAGATTCCAATAATTATTGGCCAGGACATCCAACTGCTGAGTTTGTTTTGAATATTGGATACTTTCCCGGTGTGCGATTCCGGATTTTTCAACATGGTCCATTTCTCCGTAGAGGTGCCCCAGATTATTTTTGATCTGGGCATAGGCTCTGAGATTATTCTCCTGCAAGAACAACTTTCCGGCTTTTACTGAGGCTTCGATTGCCTTTTCTTTTCTCTCGGAAAGAGCATATGAAATTCCCAAATTCAAAAACGCATAGGCATTTTGGTTTGGGGTACCTACTTTTTCAAATATTCTCAAAGCGTTGAGAAGACTTTCGATGGACAAGTTTTGAAATCCCTTCACCCGGTAAGCAAACCCTTTAGATAGATAAGCATCGCCAAGGATAGAACTATCCGGATACATTTGTAATGTATGCAAACATTTATCCAGGTAAAAAAGCGAGGAATCAGGCTGACCGGTCACTTCTCCATAAACGGCCAAATTTCTGTAAATGCCCGCTATTCGTTCACCTTGACCGGTTTGGACCAAATACGGTATCGCTTCTAATAATAAGGCTTTAAACTCATCTAACTGACCGGTAACAAACAGCACA
This sequence comes from Saprospiraceae bacterium, assembly GCA_965223405.1. Lineage (GTDB taxonomy): Bacteria > Bacteroidota > Bacteroidia > Chitinophagales > Saprospiraceae > CBDCWO01. The sequence continues at coordinate 5,941,636 of CBDCWO010000006.1, read as the reverse complement.
TGACCCATATTAAAATAGCTCTGACCATGCAGTTTGGGATCATTCAGTAACTGAGACGATTCAAAAGCAGTCTTAGAGAACCTAAAGGCAGAATCCGGATGACTGTTGACCAGGGCACCATGTAATTGATGCAATAATTTAATACTGTCCTTCAGGTTGATTGATTTCTGCAATTCTACCTTTAGACTATCGGCTTTTGGATTTTGTCCATGTGAAGTAAAACCAATAGATAGCACCAATCCGATGCACAATAAAGCATTAAATTTCATAGTATTTGCGTAATGGTTTTTGAAGTTATTAAACGACTTCATTATAATAAAAATGTTAAGGCAATTATTGTTCAGAATTTATTGCTTTCAACAAGATGGAATACAAGTCATGCAATTTTCTCTGCAGGCTATTGTGATCTTCCTTTATTTCAGATTGCAATTCCCGTAAATTCCGATTGTAACTGACCAGGTTATCCAGATATATCTTTAAAAGTTGCTCAAATTCCTGATCACTTATCCCTTTATTATTTTCTTTTTCCATTTATCTATGGGATTCATTGCCTAGAGGTTTAAGAACGAAGTAATGTGAGGTTAGAACGATGTAGACTTTTTCTAAGATCAAGTTGAAAAACGTAGGCATAACCATAGTTACGTCGAGGCTTTTCAACGATGATATTGGGAAAAAGATCGAGTTATAACCTCTTATTATTTTGTTCTTAAACCTCTAGTGTAAAATTGCGTATGCACGAAACTTGCCAGAGTGTTTAATTTGTCAGGAGTAAATTTGGTCTGAATCGTTGGTTTATCCAAAATCCTAAAGGGGACAAAACGTGGACAATAGAGCAAAATGGGTTTATCGCTTTGTGTGTAAGCCCAAATACCTGGAATGCCTGGGTATTTATTTAGGAATTCGTTATTATGAACCTGTAACTTGGATCATCTAATTAATACTTAAGACACGAATTCATGGTTTTGGATGAATGTTACTCAGAACCCAATTTTTCAAGATTAAAATTACAGTCAATTGATTGCATTGTAATGCGAATAATTTTTGAAGCTTAAGATTTTACCTTAACTTCCATTACTGGTAATTTTTATGCAAAACCTTATAACATGTTTTATAAAATCCGGCTGTTATTGAGCCTCATCTTTATGTTCCTTATCAGCAATATGTATACGCAAGGAACAGTACTTCAACCAGCGCCTGATCGCGCAAAGGATGAAGGTGAAGGGCCTTTTGAAAGATTGATTATCAGAGGGGTTAATGTCATAGATGGAACGGGTGCTCCTCCCCGTGGACCTATGGATATTGTGATTGAAGGAAACAGAATAGTCAAAATAGTAAATGTAGGTGTGCCACACATACCAATCGATGAATCCAAAAGGCCTAAAGGGGCCACTAAAGAAATTGATGCTACCGGACATTACGCCATGCCTGGGTTCATCAATTTACATGCACACGTTGGCGGTGCAAAAAAGTCTCCGAATGCGACCTATCCATATAAACTTTGGATGGGTCATGGTATAACGACCATCCGCGGAGTGCCGGCAGGTAATGTTAATTGGACCCAGAGCGAAAAGCAAAGAAGTGCCGATAATCAAATTGTTGCGCCGCGCATTTTTGCTTATCATGTCATGGGAACGGGGGAAGATTGGCAAGGCGGTGTAGTCAATACTCCGGAGAAGGCAATAGAATGGATTCGTTGGGCTGCGGATAGGGGAGTTGAAGGACTAAAATTTTTCAGCCATGATCCAGCTACTTTGCAAGCAGCCATTGATGAGGCGCATAAACATAAAATGGGATCAGTGGCCCATATTGCACAAACTATGGTTGGTGAAACCAACGCATTGGATCTGGCCCGCATGGGATTGGACAATATGACTCATTATTACGGATTGTTCGAAGCTCTTTATAAAAACGAAAGTATCCAACACTGGACTCCGGAGTTTAATTACAACGATGAACAAGATCGTTTTAGCCAGGTTGCATACAATTGGAATAAAATTCATGATCGAGGAAGCCCTGAATGGAACGCATTGATCAAAGAATTTTTAGAATTGGATTTTGTCATTGATCCTACGATGACTGCATATCTTGCCAGTAGGGATGTAATGCGGGAACGCAATGCCGTTTGGCATGAAAAATACACCTTACCTTCATTACATCGATTTTATTACCCAAGTCGCACCAGCCATGGATCCTATTTTTTTAACTGGACTACCTGGGATGAAGTCGCCTGGAAAAACTTTTATCGAGTATGGATGTCCTTTTTGAATGATTACAAAAATGCGGGTGGACGGGTTACGGTGAGTGATGATGCTTCGTTTATCTATAATTTATGGGGATTTGGGTACATCGAGGAAATGGAATTATTACAGGAAGCCGGATTCCATCCGCTAGAGGTCATTCGTGGGGCTACCATGCATGCAGCTCAAGCTATTTTCGATCCAAAAGGAAAACCGATTGAATTTGGTGTATTGCGCCCAGGTTTATTGGCAGATATTGCCATTGTAGAAGAAAATCCTATAGCAAATTTGAAAGTCCTGTACGGCACAGGATTTCTCCGCTTAAATGATCATACTGGAAAACTGGAAAAAGTAGGTGGAGTGAAATACACCATAAAAGATGGAATTGTTTACGATGCGAAACAACTGCTTAAAGATGTAGAAGAAATGGTCAAAAAAGCCAAAAATGCCGACAAACCTTGAACAAATTAACCAATTGTAATGGGTAGGAAAGATGATTTTCATGTTATCCCATTTCTACACAAAGGAAGTTCTTCTGGTTTATGGAAGATTTGTCTTATTGGAGTTTGGTTATTGGGACTAATCAATTGTTCTTTGAATCATCCTGGGCAAAGTCCTAATGTTATTTTGATTTTTATAGATGATATGGGCTGGGCTGATTTTTCCTGCTTCGGCAATACAGATGCACAAACACCAAATATCGATAGATTGGCCTCCGAAGGTATTCGCTTTGAGCAGTTTTATGTGAACGCACCTATTTGCTCTCCCTCCCGAGTGGCGATTTCGACCGGTACCTATCCACAAAGATGGCATATTACTTCCTATTTGGCACATCATGCAAACAATCAGGATCGAGGAATGGCGGACTGGCTGGATCCTGCTGCACCGATGCTGGCTCAAAGTCTTAAAAAAGAGGGTTATGCTACCGGTCATTTTGGGAAATGGCATATGGGGGGACAAAGAGATGTAACCCATGCTCCTGAAATCACTACATACGGTTTTGATGAAGCGCTCACTAACTTCGAAGGTATGGGAGCCAAATTACTTCCGCTCACCAAAGATGAACACGGGAAAGTTGGTCGAATATGGGAAAAAGCGGAAATTTTGGGAGGACCGGTTACCTGGATGCAGAGATCGGAAATAACTACCGGCTTTATCGACGCGGCCATCACTTTTATGGACAAAGCCCATAAGGAGGGAAATCCATTTTATGTGAACCTTTGGCCTGATGATGTTCACAGCCCTTTTTGGCCACCCTATGCGGAATACGGCCTGGCCAAAGAAAAGGGTAAAAGAGGATTATACCTGGCCGTGTTGGAAGCTATGGATGCCCAATTTGGTAAACTTTTTCATTACATTAAGTCTAATAAAAAGTTGTGCAACAATACTTTAGTTCTGATATGTTCGGATAATGGCCCGGAAAAGGGTGCAGGAAGTTCAGGTCGGTTAAAAGGATTTAAGACCCATCTGTACGAAGGAGGCATCCGGTCTTCACTAGTGGTGTGGGGACCTGGGTACATCAAGAAGAAAGTAGCAGGGACTCGGAATAAAATTTCGATTTTTTCGGCTATTGACCTAGTACCCTCATTATTGGAATTTACAGGAATCAGAATTTTGGACATGCAAAATTACGATGGAGAAAATGTCATCAGTACCATCTTAGGAGAATCTGATTCATCTCGCCAAGCGCCGATTTATTTTAGCCGCCCTCCCGACCGAAAGAACTTTTACGGCTTTGATAACCTACCGGATCTTGCCATGCGCCATGGGAAATGGAAATTGCTGTGTGATTATGATGGAAGTCGACCGGAGCTTTATAATATAACGTCGGACCCGGGAGAAACTACTAATTTAGCCGAATCAAATCCAAAGATAACCACCCATATGATGTCAGAGGTATTGGGATGGTGGAATTCTATGCCAAAATTGCAATAATGATTGAATGGAGAAAGAACGTTTCTGTCTACATTAGGTTACCAGCCAATGAATCCATATTTTAGGCGTCATTGGCGTGATAATAAAAATCTGTTTTGTTCAATATTTAGAATTACAAAAATTATGACTCGAAAACTCATATTATTCAATCTCTTGCTAATTTTGGCTTCCTGGTCATTTACTCAATCGCAGACACCACCTAACTTCTTATTCATTTTAGTAGATGACTTAGGCTATATGGACATAGGGTGCAACAATCCTGAAACATTTTACGAGACACCCCATATTGATCAACTTGCAAGTGATGGGGTTCGCTTTACCAACGGATATGCAGCTTGTCCGGTGTGTAGTCCAACCAGAGCGAGTATAATGACTGGTAAATATCCAGCCCGGATAGCGACTACGGATTATTTTGGTGCCGCACAACCAGAAAAGTGGAAGCGAAACACCCCACTTCTACCTGCTAATTACACCGACCGGCTACCTCTATCAGAGGTGACTATAGCGGAAACTTTAAAAGATAATGGGTATGCCACTTTTTTTGCCGGCAAATGGCATTTAGGAAATGAAGGGTATTGGCCGGAAGAACAGGGATTTGATATAAATAAAGGAGGTTGGAGTAGGGGAGGGCCCTATGGTGGTAAGAAATATTTTTCTCCTTATGGTAACCCACGATTAGACGACGGACCGGAGGGTGAACACTTACCAGATCGACTTGCCGAGGAAACTGCAAAGTTTATCGAAAACAATAAAAACAGACCTTTTTTAGCCTATTTATCATTTTACTCGGTTCATACTCCTTTGATCGGGCGACCTGATTTAGTCCAAAAGTATGAGAACAAAAGAGCAAACATAAATTTACAATCGACGATTTGGGGTAATGAGGGAAAACGAAAACTTCGACTCGTACAGGAACATTCCATTTATGCAGCAATGGTTGAAGCAATGGATCAGGCTGTTGGTAAAGTTTTAGAAAAACTGAAAGAACTAAATTTAGATAGGAACACAGTTGTCTTTTTTATGTCTGACAATGGAGGGTTATCTACCTCTGAGGGTCATCCAACCAGCAATTTACCTTTGCGAGCCGGAAAAGGTTGGCTCTATGAAGGAGGGATCAGAGAGCCCATGATTATCAAATGGCCTGGAGTCGCACAAAGCGGTAGGGTGGAACATGCGCCGGTCATCAGTACTGATTTTTACCCAACCATATTAGACATGGCTGCAATAAAGCGCAAACCGAAACAACATGCAGATGGTGTAAGTTTGGTACCGCTATTGGAAAAAGGGAAGCCTTTAAAGAGGAAAGCTTTGTATTGGCATTATCCACATTATGGCAATCAAGGAGGGACGCCGGGAGCCGCGATCCGAAAGGGCGATTATAAGCTTATTCGTTTTTTCGGAACCAACAAAATCGAATTGTATAATCTTCAGGCAGACCTAAGCGAAAGCAAGGATTTAGCCTCAGTTATCCCGAAAAAGGCGAAAGCCCTAAACAAAAGACTTACATCCTGGCAAAATAAAGTAAATGCAAAACTTCCTTCTCCAAATCCGAATTTTGATACGAAGAAGAAAGTCTATTATTGAAGTTGTTTAAAATCAGTCTTCAACCCTGCACCCAAAGCTCGGGAACTCATTTTGAACATCAGACGGATTACTGTGGAAATACTTCGTACGCCCAAAGATTATATAACTTGGTCAGCTTTTCAACAACCTCCGGATGCTCATTGGCATAATTATATTCCTCCGGCTGATCCGCCTCCAGATTGGCCAAATAAGGAGTTTCCATCTTTTCTTCTTTCTCCGTGTGTTTGGAAAATTTGCCTGTCGTATCTCTCCCTTTTACAATCAGTTTCCATTTCCCTTCTCTCACTGCCCATTGATCTCTCCATTGGAAATAAACCACTTTATGCTTTGAGCTTTCAGTATTCGTTTTGATGATAGGAAGTAAACTATGTCCATCGATTTTCGTATCGGGTAGTGGGCTACCGGTTATTTCACAAATCGTTGGAAAGATATCCATACATGATATGATCTGATCTCTGGTCTCATCTTCAGGAAAGTGATCGGGAAAACTGATGATTGCCGGTACCCGAATACCTCCTTCTAAAAATCCGCCTTTAGCTCCTCTCCATTTTCCGGTATAACCTCCACCTCCATTTGCACAATAGTTGGTACCCTTTGGAATTCCGCTATGATGGTTATCGAATCTGATTCTGGTTTCTTCGGTTGAATGCCCATTGTCAGCCATAAATATAACCATGGTGTTATTCTGAATACCGAGTTCTTCAAGTTTGTCTAGAATTTGGCCAATCTTATCGTCTACCGTAGAAACAACGGCGGCATAGGACTTTCTGGGTTCTTCGAGATCTTTAGTAAATGGAATGAATAGCGAATCTGGTTGTTCGGGATAATGAGGTAAATTAAAAGCGGCGTAGAGAAAGAAAGGTTGATCTCTATTGCTTTCCATGAATTGTAAAGCTTTTTCGGTCATCAGAGACGGGAAATATTGATCTCGAGCGAATACCTCTTCTTTATCGCTCCACAGATCGTGGAATCCCATCCCGTGCAGGAAATAATGTACATAATTATCAATAAATCCCCCTCTGAAGCCATAAAATACATCAAATCCCTGCTCCAAAGGACCATTTTCAACCGCACCACCGAGATGCCATTTCCCAAATAATCCGGTACGATAACCATTGTCTTTTAAGACCTCAGCGATCGTCACTTCGCTCAGTGGCATGTTGATTCCTTTTTCCTTGGCGTGTGCATCGTTTTGTGTCCAATCGTTGATGCTCGATCTTTGTGGATGTCTGCCTGTAAGTAGCGCTGACCGGCTTGGACAACATACGGTATGAGCATAGGCCTGAGTGAATCGGATCCCTGTTCTGCCCAGTTGGTCAATATTCGGAGTGTAAAGATCCTGGGCACCATAGCAGGCCGCATCCAATGTCCCCTGGTCATCGGTATAAAAGATGATAATATTCGGTTTTCGATCAATTTCGGCAGCGCAAGAAATCAAGAAAACTGCGTACAATCCCATCAATAAAGTAAGAGTTCTAATTGCCATTGTATTTGCTTTCATCGGTTCAAAGAGCCGCGCTAAAATTGCATCTTTACCGGATTAATCAAGATAGATCCATTAGATGCTAAATCAAAAATCTATCGATTTGCTATTCTAAAGATATAGTTTTCCATAAAAGATTGCTATTCGATGTGCTTACAGGCAATTTATATAAAGAAATTGATTAGCTCCATTCTAAAGTGATCGGCGTAGAAGAATTGTGAAACCAGACTTACATATTAATACCATGAATCATAAAGAATCCATATTTTGCATATCAGTAATAATTGACATAATGAAAAAACTACTTCTTCTCATTTTGCTTTCTTCGATCATTTCCCATTGCACAACTCCAGAACAGGAAAATTCTAATCCGAACGTCGTATTGGTATTTATAGATGATGAGGGCTACGGTGATGTTGGGTGCTATGGTGCCACCGGATTTGAAACCCCGAATCTGGATCAAATGGCCAGCCAGGGTATGCGTTTTACTAATTTTTATTCGGCACAGCCGGTCTGCAGTGCTTCACGGGCAGGGCTATTAACCGGTTGTTACCCAAATAGAATAGGCATTACAGGAGCCCTGTTCCCACATCATAAGATCGGAATCAATCCTGATGAATTTACGATGGCAGAGATGTTTAAAGCACAAGGTTATGCCACGGCCTGTTTTGGTAAATGGCACCTGGGATGGCAAAAAGAATTTCTGCCTTTGCAGCATGGATTTGATGAATATGTCGGGCTGCCATATTCCAATGATATGTGGCCGCATAGTGACGTTACCGGTGAACGGTTACCCAAGGACAAAGGTCGTGGGAATTATCCTGATTTACCTCTCATCGAAGGAGATAAAGTCAGAGAAACGATCACCAGTCTGGCAGATCAGGATAAGTTGACTACGCTCTATACAGAGGAAGCGGTTGATTTCATCAATCGAAATAGTCAAAATCCCTTTTTCTTGTATGTGCCCCATACCATGGGTCATATTCCGCTGGGGGTATCTGACAAGTTCCGGGGCAAAAGTGAACAGGGACTGTATGGCGATGTGATGATGGAAATCGATTGGTCAGTCGGCGAAATTTTAAGGGCTCTGGAACAAAATCAGATTGCAGAAAATACTTTGGTCATATTCACCACCGACAATGGGCCTTGGCTTAATTTTGGTAATCATGCCGGCTCAGCCGGAGGACTGCGTGAAGGTAAAACGACTAGTTGGGAAGGAGGACAAAGAGTACCGTTTATAATCCGCTGGCCCGGTAAAGTACCAGCGGGAAAAGTTTGTAATAAGTTGGCCTGCGCTATAGATCTACTCCCAACATTTGCTTCTCTGATTGATGGACGGTTATCAGAAAATAAAATTGATGGAATTGATATTAGTGCATTGTTCACAGGGGATTTTCAGTCCAATCCCAGAGAAACTATTTTGTACTATCACGGGAAAAACCACCTGAATGCGGTCCGAAAGGATAATTGGAAACTCGTGCTCCCACACACCTACCAGTCATACCATACGAAGCCTGGTAATGATGGGCACTGGGGCCCAAGAATTAGAACAAAAGTGGATAGTCTTGAACTCTATAATATGATGAGGGATCCGGGGGAACAATATAATGTTATTGACTATTATCCGGAAAAAGTTGCTGAAATGATGCCCATTGTACAAAAAGCACGGCAGGAACTTGGGGATCTAAATGTAGGTCAGGAAAAAGGAAGTGAAAATCGTGAGGTGGGTAACCTGGATTAGTTGTGATTTGGGATATCAGAAAGTAACTATTGAAGTGATTTAAAAACAGGTGTTAAAATGAGTTGTATGCGCTTGATTTTCAAGACGAAGCTCTTTTTGAGATTCATAGCCACAGTTATGGATCGAGAAAAAGCTGACGTATCGAGAATCAATGGCATGCAAATCAATTAACAATTTGTTTTTAAATCACTTCATTATATGATGAATCAGGAGTCTACTCTTGAAAGTTATTTTTACAAGAATACTTGCAATTATTCAAAATATGGTATGCTCATTAGCCACCCTTATTCCAAAGGGTATTCCACCCACAGATCCATTCTTTACCCAGGCCCGAACGGGTATCTGCCCACAGATTAATCCTTTCCTCTAACCTTGAATAGAATGCAGTTCGGTCTCAAAATCAATTTGTTTTTATTTCGGTTTACTGATTCATTAGCCACATGGAATATTTATGGTATTTTTAGTAGTTGCTGAGAATATCCGGATAAATAGGCAAAATCTTAAAACGAAAGTACTCTGAAATGAAAATGGTTGAATTGTATACGTTCAAACGAATTTTGTTTTCGCAATCAATTTGGATAACATCTGCATGCCTAGTTTTGTCAACTACGTTTTTTTTAAACGGATGCCATACACCTGACGCACTGGAGACCGGATTATTTATGAAGGAAAAAGAGGCCTATTGGATCGAAGATGGCAGTCTACTCCCACAGACTGATTCTTTGTTTTATTTGGAGCACCCGGCTCCTATGTTCAGGAAGGAGTTTACCGTTCATAAGAAAGTGGATCACGTGCGGTTATTTATCACTGCAGCAGGATATTATCAAGCTACTTTGAATGGAAAAAACATTGGTAAAAATGTTTTAGATCCCGCTTGGACAGATTACAGTAAGCGTATATTCTATAGCGAGTATGATGTGACCTCGATGATCAATCAGGATCTGAACTGTATTGGGGTAGTACTTGGAAACGGTTTTTATAACCCACTTCCACTGCGTAAGTGGGGACGAAGAAACTTGAGGAACGATTTAAGTAAAGTGGGAAAACCCACCTTTATCGCAAAGCTGATCATTGATTATGCAGATGGAAATCATGAAGAAGTCGTTTCCGATACGACCTGGAAATTTGCTCCAGGTCCGATTCGAAAAAATGATGTTTATCTGGGAGTTGTTTATGATTCCCGCAAGGAACTTCCCAACTGGGACCTTCCTGGATATATGGATGAATCGTGGAACAGAGCCCGGATGAGTTCGGGGCCTGGAGGAGACTTACAGAAAACCTTTTTTCCACCGGTTCAAATAACTGATGAAATCACTCCAGTCGAAATCACCTCACCAAGTCCTGGGATTTATATAGTGGATATGGGCATCAATTTTACCGGTACTTTTAACATCAAGTGCTCGGGGATCGCCGGCGATACGATTACTTTTCGATTTGGAGAGCGGCTATATGAAGATGGAACACTCAACCCCATGACTACTGTAGCCGGACAAATAAAAAGAAGAGGTGTTGGAGGACCTGGCGCTCCCGCTATTGCCTGGCAGACAGATAGTTATATTATTTCGGATAGTGTTAAAAAGTGGTTCTCGCCACCATTTACTTATCATACCTATCGCTATATGGAGATAAGTGGAATCAGAGAAAAACCGAAAACCCAGGATATCAAAGGACTGTTTTTTAACTCCAATGTTTCCCAAGAGAATCGATTTTCTTGTTCAAACCCCTTGCTAAATTCTATACAAGAAGCCACCGTAAGGACTTTTCTGGCCAATCTGATCAGTGTACAATCAGATTGTCCGGCCCGGGAAAAATTTGGATATGGTGGAGATCTCAATGCGACTAGTGAGTCTTTTATCTACAACTTTGATATGCAGTCCTTCTATCGTAAAACCATCTATGATTGGATTGATGCTATGAATGACTCTACCTTTGTCGATACTGCACCATTTACCGGTATCAAATATTGTGGAATAAGCTGGGAATCAGCCTTCCTGATTACTCAATATTATCACTACCTCTATTACAAGGACTTTGCTCTCATCAAAGAACTCTATCCATTAAATAAAAAATGGATGGAAAAAGTGGCTAGGATTCATCCAAATGGACTAGTCGAACAAGGGTTGAGCGACCACGAATCCCTGGAACCGGTTCCGGTTCAACTGACGGGCACCTGCCACTATCTGCAATGCGCCCGCATTATGTCCATTTTTGCAAAAAAAATGGAAGATGATGCCATGCAAATAGTGTATGAAACTCTGGCCGACAAACTTTTAAACATCGTTAAAACCAAATACTGGGATCAACCGGATTATGAAGACATAAACCGGCAAACCTTATTTTCTACTTTGTTATACCACGATATCATACCTAAATCTGAAATTGAGTCTGCTAAAGATTCCTTGTTACATGCGTTGAGAAAAGGGCCTTCCGGTCATTTTAACACTGGGATATTTGGAACCAAATATGTGTTAGAATCTGCGTCAAGGTATCTGTCTCCCCAAGTGGTTTTTGAGATTGTCAACAGTAGAGCATATCCTGGTTGGGGACATATGATCGATAGGGGATCGACTACCATCTGGGAAACATGGAAAGAAAGCGATAATACCTTTTCCAATTGCCATCCCATGTTTGGGACTGTTACCGAATGGTACTACCGGTGGTTGGCTGGCATTAGACCGGATCCGGATTACCCGGGATTCCAGAAATTTATCTTGGCACCAGAGGCCATTACGGATTTGGATTTTGTAAATTGTAGTTATCACTCTCCATATGGTGAAATAGTATCGAATTGGACTTGGGAGGAGTCCGATGTGTGCCGGTATGAGGTATCGATACCTCCAGGAAGTAAAGCAAATGTGATCTTATCGATAAAAGAGTCGCAGTCGATTGAATTGAAGGACGGAGAAACAACGGAACCTATAACGTCCATTGCCAACTTGCAAAGCGGCCAATTCGAATTAGGGGAAGGTAGCTATACTATCCGGGTTAAACCTAAGACTGAGCAAAATTGAAATAGAACATGCAATACCAAATTTGGATATTGACAACTAAATTATACACTTTATGAAATCAGGATTGTACCTTTTACTTTTTGGTTCATGTTTTTTTATTATCAGCTGTTCTACAATCGCAAAGCAAAAATCACCAAAGCCAAATATTCTATTTTTCCTGATTGACGATCAAAGAGATGATGTCCTGGGATGTGCCGGACATCCCTTTATACAGACCCCAACTGTAGATAAACTGGCCGAAAATGGAATCCGTTTTACCAATGCCTTTGTAACTACCTCAATTTGTGCTGCCAGCAGAGCCTCTATCCTGACCGGTTTGTATGAGTTTACCCATAATTTTACTTTTGGGAAACCTGCTTTAAAAAAAGAATTTATCAAGTCATCCTATCCCTATTTGCTAAAAAAAGCTGGATACAAAACCGGATTTGTAGGGAAATTGGGAGTAAAGTTGGAACAACAGGATAGCAGCTTGATCAAAATGTTCGATTACTGTAAACTTCCTCCCAGAAGTACCCCGCACTTTGTAGAGATGTCAGACGGCACAAAAAGACATTCAGCAGAAATTAAGGGAGACCAGGCCATTGAGTTTATTCGGCAACAGACCACCGCTCAGCCCTTTTGCTTGTCGGTTAGTTTTAATGCAGTACATGCCGTTGACGGAAATAAAATACCCGGAAATGAGGGTCATTACCCATACCCCCAATCCGTGTCAACCCTCTATGAAGATATCGAAATGCCACAACCGGCCTTGGCAGATGCACAAATATTCGACAATCATCCGGAATTTTTGAAGAATTCTATGAATCGGGAACGTTACTTTTGGCGCTGGGATACTCAGGAAAAGTACGATATCAACCTGCGAGCCTACTTTCGCATGATTAGTGGTTATGATCAGGTGATAGGAAGAATTATCGATACACTACAGCAAGCCGGCCTTTGGGAAAATACCGTAATTATTTATTCTGCTGATAATGGCTACTATATGGGTAACCGGGGCTTTGCAGGCAAGTGGAGCCATTATGAAGAATCTTTGCGGGTTCCTTTGATAATATGTGATCCTCGAAGATCTGATAGTGGAAATACTGCAGATCAAATTGCACTCAACATTGACATACCCGCTACAATTCTGAATTATGCCGGTATTGCCTTACCTGAAAACTACGAAGGTCTGAGCTTACTCCCAATAATTGAAAATCAAGATCCGACTTCCTGGAGAGGATGGTTCTATTGTGAGCACCGGATGAATAATGCCAAAATACCGAAATATGTAGGAATCCATAGTAATCGTTATGTATACGCCAATTATTATGAACAGGATCCTCCTTTTGAGTTTTTTCATGACCTCCAGGAAGATCCCGATCAATTGAAAAATGATATTGGCAATTCCAAATATTCCGAGCTCATATCCGAATTCCGAAACAAAGCAAATGGCATTAAATGACGACATAGGGTCCATGCAAATTAGATGATGAAATCAAACAGTTAACCATGAAGGTTTTTCCATTTCATACCATGCATTCTCGTAATCGAATATTCAACTTATCATTCCTGTTTATTACTTTGTGCTGCCTGGCACTGCTATTACCCGCATGCAATCATGCTAAAAAGCCCAACATTATTTTTATTTTGGCGGATGACCTGGGATGGTCGGATCTGCCCAGCTATGGAAATACATTTAACGAGGCTCCAAATCTCGATAAACTAATGGCAGAAGGTATGCAATTTACCAATGCCTATGCCGCGTGTCCGGTCTGCTCTCCCACCCGTGCCAGTATTCAGTCGGGACAATACCCGGCCAGGGTAGGGGTGATAGATTTTATTACCGGTCATTGGCGCCCTTTTGAAGAGACCGTGGTTCCACGGAATAAAACACAATACCTGCCGCCAGAAATATCTACCATTGCAGAACAACTCCAAAATTCTGGATATTCAACAGCGTATTTTGGGAAATGGCATCTGGGAAACGAATCCGGAATGACCCCAGCGGATCAGGGATACGACACCTCACATGTGTACCGCGGAGGTGGATTTTACACTCCGAGATTTGCACCACCCATTAATGACATCAAGCAAGGTCGAATCAGTGAAATATTAACGGAACTCAGCCTTGATTTTATCAAAGCAAACAAGAACAATCCATTTTTCCTTTTTCTGGCACATTACGATGTACATGTTCAACTGGATGCAGATCAAGAACTGATAGAAAAATATCTAAATAAGGAGGCGATGGCAAACTATCCCGGAAATGCAGTATATGCTGGAATGATAGAACACCTGGATCAAAGTGTGGGCAAGATTGTGAATCAGATAAAGAAACTCGGATTGCATAAAAACACCATGATTGTGTTTTATTCTGACAACGGAGGCCTGGTGAGTAGATTTGACAAAATTCCATTAATTGCAAAAAATAGTTTGCCATATTATGAAAATGTCCCACTTCAATTTATCGCAACATCCAATGCCCCTTTAAGAGCGGAAAAAGGAACTGTTTATGAAGGAGGGATAAGAGTACCTTTGATCATATGTTGGCCCGGTAAAATAACACCTGGATCGACTAGTGAAAGTTTGGTGTCCAGTATGGACTTCTATCCCACTTTTTTACAAATGGCCGGGACTTCAAATCCAACTTTGCAGGTAATCGACGGCAAATCCATTTTGCCCGTGCTTCTGGAAAATGCGGATTATCCGGAGCGTGACTTATTCTGGCACTATCCGGTATACCATCATGGAGTACCGATGGGTGCAGTAAGAAAGGGAGATTGGAAACTCATCCAAAATCAGGTATCTGGAGAGTTGGCTCTTTACAATTTAAGAGATGATATTCAGGAATCTCGCGATGTGAAATCTGAGCAACCTGATAAAACAAACGAATTATATCAATTACTGAAAAACTGGCAGCAGGATGTACAGGCCGAATTTCCTTCACCCAATCCCAATTTTCAGCCAGATAGAAGATATGAATGGGGAAAGCATCCCGACCGGCAGTAAATTAAACGAATAGATAAATTTGCAATATGAATTCATTACTCATATTATTATGCTTATGTGGCTTTCTCCTGATTGGATGTCAAGAAATTCATAAATCCGATAGCCTGTTCTATGCCTTTCAGCATCCTACTTCGGAAGCAAAACCTATGGTTCGATGGTGGTGGAATGGAAATGCCGTAGATTCAAATGAAATCAAAAGAGAGCTAAAGGTAATGGAAAAAGCAGGTATCGGTGGGGTAGAGATCAATTCGATAGCTATGCCCAACCATGCAAAAAAAACGGATGCAATTCCCCTGCAATGGGCGGGAGCAAAGTGGTGTAATATGGTAAATATTGCATCGCGGGAAGCTCAAATGTTAGGTATGATTACAGACTTGATCGTTGGGTCCGGATGGCCCTTTGGGGGAAGGTTTCTAAAAGAAGAAGAAACGATTCAAAGAATGAACATCAAAAGCATGTCGGTCAAAGCAGGGACTTTGATAAAACTTGATATCGCCGATTTTCTCTCCTCCAGTAGCCCGAATCGTGGTACGTTAGGAAGCGTTGAATTGGTATCGGCTAACCTCATTCCTGAAAATATTGAATCGATTGAACAAGTCATTAATATTACTTCGAGGGTAGAAAATAATTGGTTGGATTACCAATTGGAGAATCGGAATTATACTTTGGTAATTGTCTACAAAGAGCAAAACTACCAAAGTGTCTCGGTCGGTTCTCCCGGAGCTGATGGACCTATTATGGACCACTTTAAAGTGGAATCGGTTCGGGGATATCTAAACCGCCTTAGGGTTATTGAGAAAGAAACCGGTCTGACTTTGTCCGAACTGATCCGTGCGCTGTTTTGTGATAGCATAGAACTCAGTGGGTCCAATTGGACCGATGACATGCATGAGCTGTTCTTGTCTCGCAATGGTTATGAAATATCGCCTTGGTTACCTTTTATTTTACAATCCTATGGTAAACCTGATAAATATGAGGCTTCAGCTCCTTTTTCAGATTCAATAAAACGCGTGCGTTATGACTTCTACAATACAATTATCAGTGTTTTTCTGGAAAGATTCACTACTGAATTTCAGAAATTCTGTACTGAAAATGGAGTTCTTTGTCGCTATCAGGCCTACGGATATCCATTTTATATGGGCATATTCCAGGGGAACATGATACCTGATATTCCAGAAAGTAACAACTGGATTTATTCCAGAGGAAGAAATGAAGCAGAGAACCCGGAATATACCTGGGTACAAAATCATGGGTATATGCTTTGGAATAAGGCGGCTTCTTCAGCAGCCAATCTTACTGGAAAGAGTATCGTCAGCAGTGAAGCGATGACCAATACCGGAGGTGTGTTTAGAACCTCCCTGGAGACTCTCAAACAATCGGATGATGTGAATTTTATCACCGGCATTAATCATTCCGTATTACATGGTTATAACTATTCTCCTCCGGAAGCCGGCTTTCCTGGTTGGATGCGGTTTGGAGCTTATTTTAGTGAACAAAACACATGGTGGAGTTATTTCAAACATTGGGCGAGTTATAATGCCCGGCTTTCTTCAGTATTTCAAAATTCCAAACCGGAATCTCAAATTGCGGTGTTGGGCCGTTTACGTGATTGGTGGGGAGAAGTGGGATTGGCCCGAAGTTATGTAAATGATGAACCTTGGTATTATGCCCGGCTTTGGGAGCCTATCAGTAATTTGGGTAGTTCATGTGACTATATTCATCAACCGGTATTGGAAACGGCTATTGTAGATGGAAAAAATCTGTTATGTGGTAATATGAGTTATCACACCATTTGGCTTACAGAAGTAGAATCCTTATCTCCAGTGGCCGCTCATAAACTTCTCGATTTTGCTAAAAGTGGTGGTAGTGTGGTCTTCATTGGAGAAGCTCCTCACCGTTCCCTGTCTCTCCAAGATGCCCAAAATAATGATCGTTTAGTTAAAGATGCCATCGCCGAAATGATTGAATATCAAAATGTGGTGACTACGACCGGACCTCAAAAATCAGATGATTTCATAGAATGGACAGGCCAACTTCTCCAGCAATCCAAGATTGATCCTCCCATACGATTGAGTGCTCCCGTTAGCTATTTATACACGATGAAAAAGACCATTAAAGAACGGGAGATTTTCTTTTTTGCCAATACCCATCGTAAGCATCCAGTTGAAGTCGAGGTACACTTTGCCAACCAGGTTAAATATCCTACTATTTGGGATCCCGAAACTGGAGAAAGATTTGCCTACCCCTATACCGGGAATAATAGACTTAAAATAAGTTTGGATGCCTTGGAATCAGCATTAATCGTACTTGAACCAAATGATTTGGATTTACCCCAGTTTCGGTTGAATTCACTTGCACCTCATACCACAAAACTTAATACAACCTGGGATGTTAAATTTGAACATGTCAATTCCACTGTGTTTACACTTCGTATGGATACGCTCATTGATTTTAAGAATCACGAAGATGAGGCCGTGAGAACCTTTTCGGGTACTGTATCCTACTCCACTACCGTAGAAGGTCTGGCTGGAAGCAACTCGATCCGGTTAGATAATGTCAACCAGGCGGTAACAGAACTTTTTGTCAATGGAAAATCTGCTGGTATTAAATGGTATGGCAATCACCTTTATGATGTGAGTAAACTGGTAAAACCAGGAAACAACCACCTCGAGATCAGGCTCACCACGACTTTGGCTAACTATTGTATGAGTCTAAAGGATAACCCCGCTGCGATGGCCTGGGCTGGAAGGTATAAACAACCTTTTTCGAGTGGTTTGATTGGTATAAATTTAATCAAATAAAGACTTATACATAATTATTTTGAAATGAAGCATTATTTCATCTTCCTCTTCTTACTGCTCTGTTTTGGATCATGCCAGAGTATTCAGGATATAGAAAAACCTAATGTACTATTTATCCTGGTGGATCAGTGGCGCGGCTCTGCATTGGGATATGCTGGAGATCCCAACGTGAAAACACCTAATCTGGATGAATTTGCTCAAGAAGCCACCAATTTCACCAATGCCGTTTCGGTATGTCCGGTATGCACTCCCTATAGGGCTTCTTTAATGACCGGAAGATATCCTACTACGACGGGTATGTTTTTGAATGACGCCTACCTGCCTCCTGAGGAGCTGTGCCTTGCCGAGGTATTTAAGGCCAATGGATATTCTACCGGTTACATTGGAAAATGGCATTTGGATGGCCACGGACGTCACGATTATACCCCCCCGGAACGAAGGCAGGGTTTCGATTTCTGGATGGCCCTGGAGTGTTCTCATGAATACAACAAAATGCGGTATTATGAAAATGATTCACCGGAAATGAAAATATGGGAAGGTTATTCCCCCTTTGCACTTTCCAAAGTTTCAAGCAATTATATTGATAGTGCACGTATAGAAGAACAGCCTTTTTTTCTGTTTATTTCCTTTGCAACCCCTCACTTCCCGCATGCAACGGCACCCGAGGAATACAAAACGATGTATCCTCCAGACCAATTAAAACTGAATCCCAATGTACCGGTAGAAATTCATGAACAGGTGAAATCCGAACTCTCAGGTTACTATGCTCACTGTTCTGCTACTGACAAGGCTATTGGGGACCTGCTAGACAAGATCCGGATAGATCAATTGATGCAAAATACCATCATCATTTTCACCTCTGATCATGGAGAAGTTATGGGAGCCCACAGTCTTCGGATTAAGCAAAAGCAAGTTCCCTATATTGAGGCCGCAGGAGTTCCATTTCTTATCCATACTCCATCAAATACAATCCAAAACATGGCGGTAGATTTTCCGATCACCACTCCGGATATCTCAACTACGCTGCTTGCTTTGGCAGGTATTGAGATACCAGCTTCGTTTGAAGGGGAAGACTTTTCCTCTATTTTGAGAGGAGATAATTTATATGGCGACCGGGCGGCGTTGTATATGTGTGTTTCTCCATTTTCACTTATTAGACCCGAATTCAAAAAGGAATACCGGGCCATAAAAACCAATCGTTTTTCATATGTAAGAGATATAGATGGCCCCTGGTTACTATTTGATGATGTGGAAGATCCTTTTCAAATGGCCAATCTGGTAAAGGACTCTGCCAATACTCAAATTCAACTCAGATTAGATCATTTGCTTATGCAAGAACTAAAAAAAATTGGGGATGACTTCAGACCGGCTGAGACCTATCTCGACGAATGGGGATATGAAGTAACCCCAAATGGGCATATACCTTATCAAATGCATAATCAGGGAAAGGTGCAAAGCCCCAAAAGAAAAAATAGCAACTAAATTATGAAGTGGATACCTTTTGTTCTTTTGTCCTTGATTACCGGTCTTGTCCAGGGACAGAAACAGCCGAATATTGTCTTTATAATGATCGATGATCTGGGATACACTGATTTGGGTTATATGGGCTCTCCCTACTATGAGACCCCAAACATTGATCGATTAGCAGCCGGAGGTATGGTTTTTACCAACGCTTATACCAATGCCGCTAATTGTGCCCCGACCAGGGCCTCCTTAATTTCAGGACAGTATAGTCCACGACATCATGTATTTACCGTGGGCAAATCGGATCGAGGGAATTCCAAGGATAGAAGACTTATTCCGGTTAAGAACCAGCGAGAGATCTCTTTAGATAAAATAACCATCGCAGAATCACTGAAGAAAGCCGGATACTCCTGTGCGGCCATTGGTAAATGGCATGTAGGCCATACTCCTCAGGAACAGGGATTTGATTATGCGATCGACCGGCACGAAATGCAAATCAATGGTCATTTTCACAACAATGGTGATTATTTGACTGATTTGTTGACGAGTAAAGCCATTGGATTTATTGAAAGGAATAATCCAAAGAATACCCATAAGCCGTTTTTTCTATACCTGTCGCACCATGCGGTTCATACACCGATCCAGGCAAAAAAGGATTTGGTAAGTTATTATGAAGAAAAAGAAGGTATTGGATGTCATAATCATCAGACTTATGCCGCTATGATTCAAAGTGTAGACCAGAGTGTAATGCGAATTCAGAGGACCCTGGATAGTCTGAATTTAAGCGATAACACCTTGGTGATCTTTTTCTCAGATAATGGTGGACACGGCACCTATACCTGTCAGGAACCGCTGAGAGGAGGAAAAGGCATGTACTATGAGGGCGGTATCCGCGTGCCGATGTTTGCCTACTGGGCGGGAACGATTAAGGCAGGAAAAGTATGTCATGAACCGGTTATCGGAGTCGATTTTTATCCTACATTTTTGGCTCTTGCCGGCGTTTCGAAACCGGAATCTTACCCTTTGGATGGTGCTAATATCGGGCCACTTTTTGACGGCAGGAATATGAAGCGGAAATCGATTTTTTGGCATTTTCCAGCCTACCTGCAGGCTTATGAGGGATTAAGAAATGCATCTCGTGATCCCACCTTCAGAACCAGACCGGTGAGTGTTATACGCTCTGGAAAATGGAAGCTACTTCAGTTTCATGAGGAATGGGTGCTAGATGGAGGTTTAAATGGAAATCCGGGAAGCAATAGCCTTGAATTATATAATTTAAAGAAAGATATAGGGGAGCAACAGAATCTGGTACTTCGAAATCCATCCAGAAGCAAAAAACTACTCCGGAAGTTAAGAGACTGGCAGTTTTCTATTAGAGCCCCGATTCCCAAGCAAGCCAACCCGGACTTTAGAAAATCTTAATATCATTTAACCTCAGCAAATATACATTCATGGATCAAATTAAGAGAAGGACTATTTTGAAATCGCTCGGAGCCATCCCATTTGGATTGGCATCACCGGGAATTACGACTGGTGAAGTTTTGGCCAAACCCTATTCCCTGGTCAAGCAAGAGTTGGAAACAGATGTGGTGGTGATCGGAGGTGGAACAGCCGGAGTAATCGCCGCTATACAGGCAGGCCGATTAGGTGTACGGGTGACCGTTATTGAAAGTGGTAATCAATTGGGTGGAACCACTACCACCGGGGGCGTGGCCTTTCCCGGTATATTTCATGCCTGGGGTAAACAGATTATCGGAGGAATAGGTTGGGAAATGGTGATGGAGTGCGTTGATTTTGATGCAACTCGTCTGCCAAACTTTTCAATTATTCCGGATAACTCCAGTATCCCGCATTGGAGGCATCAGGTAGCGGTTAATGGATTCACTTACACACTATTGGCCGAAGAAAAATGCGTAGCGGCCGGTGTCAATCTGAGATTTTATGAAACACCCAGAGAAATCAATTTTCGTAATGGTAAATGGGTGGTTAGGACTGCCGGCAAGGGCATTGAAGCGGAAATATCCTGCAAGCAAATCATCGACTGTACCGGAAATGCTTTTGCCACTGCACTGGCTGGCTTTGATGTGCTCCGGGAATCGGATACCCAACCCGGTTCATTAGTATTTCGGATTGGAGGTTATGATCTTGATGCCTTGGACTTCTCTCAAATCCCGGGGCGGTATCACGGGATTTTACGACAAAACGGGCTTAATTCTCAGAAAGTACTCTTTCCGGATAACGACTTTCCTCCTTCCGTTCCCTATGGATATGTCTATGTGCCCGGAGCGGATTCTACTACTGCCGAGGTGCATACTGAAGCGAATATAAGAGGGAGATCAAATCTGCTAAAGTTGCTGCGTACCCTTAAGTCATACCCGGGCTGTGAGAAAATCCGGATTATGGATCTTAAGACAGAAACCGCGGTACGTGAAACTTACAGAATAGACGGTGAATATAAAATTACACGTCAGGATTATGTGACGGGAAAATATTATGACGATACTATATCACACTCCTTTTATCCGGTAGACCTGCACAGAGAGGGCCAATCCATCTATCAGGAATTCCTGGAACCAGGAATTGTAGCCTCGGTACCATTGAGAGCATTGGTGCCGAAAAAGAGTGCAAACTTCTTGGTAGCCGGTCGTTGTGTAAGCAGTGATCGCCTGGCCAATTCTGCTTTAAGGGTGCAAGCTTCATGCATGGGCATGGGCCAAGCTGCCGGAGTCGCCGCAGCCCTGGCCTGCAAATCCAACAAAACACCGCTAAAAGTGCCGATCCAAGATATTCAAGATTTAATCAAAGAACATGGAGGTATAATCCGATGATGCGTGAAACAACACCGTGAACTTTAGTCCTTATTGATTAACTTTAGCGTACGAACCAGATCAACTTCATGTCAAGGCAACGTAAACTTTCAGCTATCCTTTTCGCGGATATAGTCGGCTACACTTCGCTTATGCAAAGCGATGAAGTAAAAGCTTTGACTTTCCTCAATAAATTCAAACAGGGGTTGGAAACTCAAATTCCGGTATATCGCGGGACAATCATCCAATTTTATGGTGACGGTTGTCTTGCTGTTTTTGACAGCCCTGTAGACGCCGTGAATTGTGGAAAAGAATTGCAAATGGGTTTTCAGAAGGAACCGTCAGTACCTGTTCGCATTGGAATTCATTCCGGTGATGTGGTCTTTAAAGAGGGAAATGTGTTTGGTGATAGTGTAAATATTGCATCGCGGATCGAGTCATTGGGTATTCCGGGTGCGGTGTTGTTTTCTAAAAGGATCAAAAGGCATATTGCTAATCAACCGGAATTAAGAGTGGCTTCTTTAGGTGAATTTGAATTCAAAAATGTCAACGGAGCCATGGAAATCTTTGCGCTGGCGAATGAAGGCTTTGCCATCCCCGCACGAGTGGAGATGAAAGGGAAACTTAAATCCATTCCGGCCAAATTTATTTCAAAACGTGCGGTTTTGCTTTGGGGAGTCATTGCGACTTTGATATTACTTATTGGCTATTTTGGTTGGCAATATTTTTTTAATCCAAACAAAGATTTATTGTCGGAAGAAATTCGAAGTGCCCGGATTGCGGTCCTGCCTTTTGAGAACAAAACTAATGATAAAGAGTTGGAGGTGCTTGGCGATTTGGCAGCCGATGAGATTATCGAAGGTCTGATGAGCTTGGAGGATATAAAAATTGTCATTAATAAGGATCCTCGCACAAACACTGAGGTAGTCAAAACAGATAACATCGCATCCTTTATAAAAACTACGGGAACTGAAAAGATCATTCGAGGAAATTTCTATAAGGAGGGCGACCGGCTTATTTTCCGAAGCCGTATCGAAGATGCTAATTCAGGCATTTTAGACAAGGCCTTACCTCCTGTTTCCGGTAACAAAAACAAGGCAACTGACATTGTCAAGGATCTTAAACAACGAATTCTGGGATATTTTGCCATTAAGACCCATCCTCATTATTCAGCTTTTAAAGATAGTCCACCTCCAAATTTTGAAGCTTATAAATTCTTTGCAGAAACAGATAAGCATTTCCACAGCGACTATGAAAAAGTAATAGAACTTTGTAAAAAAACAATTGAAATAGACAGCAACTTTGCAATGCCTTATCTTACAGCAATAAGTGCTCACAGTAACCAGGGCCAATATCGAAAAATGGATTCTGTTATTAAAGTGATCGAGAAAAGAAAAATTCATTTTAACAAGATTCAACAACTCACCTTTGAATATTTCATCGAATTTGATCCATATCTCAAAGCAAACATTGCAAAACAATTTTTTGAAATAGATCCAAAAAATATTAATTATAATTATAGTGCTGCCAACCATGCAATCATTCGCAATGACCCGGAAGAATCGCTACGAATACTGCAGTATGTAGATGCTAATCAAGTTGAAGTTAATAGGCAAGGTATTGCACTTTGGTTTAGTGTTTATGCAATTTCATTGACCCGATTGCACAGGCTTGATGAAGCTTTGGATGTTTTAAACCTTTTGCCAGAAGAGTATGAAGATTTTTATTACAAAACCTTGGTATTTGCTTTACAAGATAAAGTGGATAGTATACAGCAAATGGCGCTAAAGTTAGAAAATCGATATCCCTCGAAGGATATTTCCTGGTTTTACAATCGGACAGCTTTGATCTATGGCGTTTTAGATGACAAACCAAAACAAAAAGAATGGGCCAATAAAGCATTGCAATATCTTCAAAAACAACCGGAGTCGGTCACGCCCAACCATTTCGATTTAGCCAGAGCTTACTACCTGACAGAGCAATATGATAAAGCATTGGACCATTATTTTGAATTGAGCCGAAATGCAGACTTTGGTAACCTGTATTATGATAATGGCCTGTGGAATTATCTCAGCCGAATAGGCTGTATTTATGCTAAAACCGGTAAAAAGGAAAAAGCTCTTGAAATGATCAAACAATTAGAGACGGTACCTGACCCATACCCCGAAGGACGATACAGTTATGGTATAGCCCGCATTTATGCGCAGCTTGGCGAAAAGGAAAAAGCAATGGAATATGTTCAACGCTCCTTCAATGAAGGTTTTAACACGGCTGATGGATATCGCTACCAGGACGATCTTGAAATGCTGCCCATTTACGATTATCCGCCTTTTGAAAAATTTATAAAATATAAGCGGAAAAAATTAGCGAAAGAATGAAACAACGCTTTCAAGTGCAAAGGGGAAACTGTGAAGAATGTAAACTTTTTCAATGGACATTAAGGCAAAATGCCAATAATGCTTAGGTATGGCGACCTCTTTACCGATTAAATTGTGGGTTTTGAAATTCTATTGCTATATTTTTCTAATTGGTAGCGGAATCCTGATGAAGCCCCGGTTTGAGCACCCACCTAATCGCTATCATACCACAGCCACTATTCCGTTTGATTGGGAAAACCTTAATGTAGATACAGTGATCTTTGAGGACTTGTCAACTGGAAATCCGCTCTTTCAACTTCGAACACCTGCTGGCATTCCGCTCTTTTATGCTCAAAACATATTCCGTGAAGTCTGTTTTGATCAAAAATGCAGATCTCTCAAGTTGATTGTCTACTGGAATATTACCGGTCGGTATTTGGGCTTTGAATTGTCTGACACGCAATATCTCAGTAAATTTGAGCATGAACCATTTACTCCGGAAGAATACGGTCACTTGCATGAATTGTTAGCCAATCCATATTTACCTCTTGGTTCTATTTCGTTCAACGAACTTATTGAATCACCAAAAACTCAAAACGATGGGATCGATGCCGTATCCGGAGCTACGTCGAATGATGTGATGAATTATGTGGTAAAAGGTGCCGCTTTCACCACATACACCCTTTGGAATATCGTACAGGGCGCCACAAAAAAAAGAATACAAGATCTTACCTCAAATCATTTGACAGCCGATTTGCTGACATTAATCCTACGAAGTGCAATAGATTCAGATCAGATTTGGGGGCTGGGTTTGATTGATACGACTTCACCAATGGCTCCTGGATTGGAGCAGGCACTGTTGGATTTAGTGGCCGATGGGGAGTTTTATCCCGCCTATACCGCATTACAAGTAATTAACCGCCAGCATCTGCAATCTGAAGTACTTCAGTACGGACTTTTTTCCACTTACCGAAAGGTAAACTATAGTCTGAGAAAGGAAATTATAAATACCTTAAAATTAGCCCCTCATTTAAGTCAGAAAGTAATTCAGGCCTCCAACCATCTGCTTAGTCATCTGAACGGAACTCAATTGGCCTATTTCCTTGATCTTTATCAGGCGCATAAAGTCAGCGATACCGGCATCTATCGGACCGTGTCCAGGTTGCTGGATCACGAGAATAGTTTTATCTCCAAGCAAGCTTATCAATATCTTTCCGGAATTCCGGATGCGGATGACCATATTAGAAACGCCCTGTCAAAGTATGCCCGGATAAATAAACAATAAAGCTCAGGGTAGAAGAGCAGCAAAGCAGGCCGGAATTCGCCGGAAATAACAGCCCATACCTTGCGCCATTGTATTACTACCCACCTTTTGGATCATGGAACATATGTAAGGTTTATAGAAGAGTTGCTGAGACACTTGTGAGTCTACTCTGAAAACTGTCATTTAACAAGAATACTTGAAATAATGCAAAATATTGTATACTCCCCCGCCACCCTAACCCTAAAGGGCCTCCGCCCACAAATCCATTCTTTACCCTAGCTCAAAAGGGAATGCAGTCGCGCATTCATTTACAGCAAGTTATGCGGGAGGACTCTCCTTTAGGAGTCGGAGGCGAGCGTGGGCAAATTCTAAAACCAAATTATATTTACCGAAGGCTTTGATGTTGACTTTTCAGAGTAGACTCACTAGTGGGCTGCTCCGATTAGTCAATATCAAAACCATTGGTATAATATCTACTTTTTTGAGCCCAATGGTAAACCAAACCAGCCTGCGCTGGCAGGTTTATTTGGTCTCTTAGATGCTGCGAGATAAACCTGCCTATGGAAGGTAAACCAGTCTGCCTTAGGAAGATTTCGCAGACCAATGGGCAACCATTATTGTTATACCCTGTAACTTCTAAATTTCTGAAGCCCTTGGATATTAAGATACTTTAGTCTATCCATATGTGACCAATCAAATAAACCGTAGCGAAAGCCCTCCGGATTATTTGATAAAAATGAGGAAAAATACGCATATTTGATAGTGAAAGGGTACAAATATTAGTAAGTTTTAGCACATTATCTTACCATTCAATTCAATAAAATATGAAGAGACTAACAGTAATACTCGCATTTGTTTTTCTTGGAATTATAGCATACGGGCAAAATTCTTCTGGAAAGGTTATTGTTGATAGTCTTTATTCCGCATCATTAGAAAATCCTGCGAGAGAAAATCCCACACGTAGCGTAACGGTTTATCTCCCACCTGGTTATGAGGAACGCGACAAATGGTATCCGGTTATATACTTTTTACATGGCTTCACTCAGATTGGCCGGATCATGATCAACAGAGCACACTTAGATAAATTGCTTGATAAGGGAATCGCAACTGGAAAAATAAAACCGGTAATAGTAGTTATACCCGATCATAGCCATAACATTATGCCTCATATAATAGACGAAATCTGATCAATCCATGAATGAGAAAATAAATCTATATATTTTATTTTACTCCATATCAATATGCTTGGGATGCTCAATACCTAAAGAGCAACTTTTAATACAAGATATAAACGGAACTCATCAATTAACCCCAGATAAAATATGGCTGTCACACGAACATATTTTAGTCGATTTTATAGGAGCAGACCGTATTCAAACTTCTAACTGGAACCATGATTCAATAATTCATGAAGTAATTCCATATCTCGATGAGCTCAAAGACTTCAATGTAGATTATTTTGTTGATGCGACTCCAAATTACCTCGGAAGAGATGTACTTCTACTTGAAAAAATAGCCAATAAAACTGGTATTAAAATAATTACGAACACCGGTCTATATGGAGCACGAAGCGATAAATTTATTCCGAAATATGCAAAGGAGAGTACCGCAGAAAACCTTGCCCAAATGTGGATCAGAGAATTCACACGTGGCATTGATGGGACTTCGATCAAACCCGGCTTTATAAAAATTGGCATTGACAACTCGGACACCTTAAGCACTATGCATCAAAAGTTGGTAAAAGCAGCTGCTCTAACACATTTAGAAACTGGTTTAACAATAGCTTCACATACCGGGAAGGCGGCAGGGTTGTGGCCACAATTAGCTATTCTTAAAGAGATGAGCGTTTCGGTTGAGGCCTTTATTTGGGTACATGCCCAGAATGAGAACAACCATGATAGCTATCTTAAAGCAGCAAAAATAGGGTGCTGGATAAGTCTTGATGGATTAGGCTGGGAACTAGAAAATCATGTTAATAAAATCTTATTCGCTAAGACAAATGGTATTTTAGATAGAATTTTAATTTCACATGATGCTGGCTGGTATGATCCACAAAAAAAGATTCAAACTATAAAACCATACACAGCTATTTTCAAAAAACTCTATCCTGAGCTCAAATCGAGAGGATTTACAGATGATGAGTTTAATTTATTGATTTCAGTAAATCCTGCAAAAGCATTCTCGATAAAAATCAGGAGCTATCCTTAAGATGAAAATAATAAATAATTAACGAGGCAGTACATTAAAGTCTGATCATTGTAGCGATCTCTTTCGCCAAAACTTCATAGATTTAGAAAGTCCAATCCATTGACTGTCAAAGGCAGATCACTCTGCCATGGGCAGATAAATTTTACGAAACGGAGGTCAAATTATGGGTTTTGGATTTTGGATTTGAATGGAGAATAGAAAATCGGATAGCTCTGTGATCTAAACCACCATTAGGCTGTAATGTAGATGATGGAAAACCAAAGTATGCGACCAAGTGTGCAAAACCATAGTAGTGCGAGACAACTGATAATTATACGTAAATTACCCAAAAGTGCAAGAAAAAACTATTTAGTCCGCTAGATTTTCTCGATCTTGTTACTTGCACCAAAACAGAAAATAATTGATAGACAATAGCATATATCAGGAACTTTTTAGAGAAAGTTCCTGATAGCAAGATGTGGTAGCTAATGAATCCAAATGTGACGGATTAAAATTTTCAAAAATTTATGCTGTAGAGATGAAATATTTAAGTAAGACCTGGGTAAGAATAGTTGTGAGTCTTTTGGTTGGTGGGATGATCCAGGAGTTAATTCATATCTCATCAGGAGACCCAAACAGGGAACTAACATCCAATTTGTCACTACTATATGGTCTCATAATTTATCTTGTGTTGACGTTTGTCGTTAAACGATACAATAACCCCCAAGAGAAGAATTAGGAATATGAGGGTTAACGAAACTAACATTGATTAGAAAGATTGATCCAAATCGAAGCAAACCAATAGCACTGCCCAATCCCTACTTTATGGATAATATCAAATTACTATGGGAATTTTTAAAATCAATTGTGGAGGATTGGGACAAGAAAAATGAACCATTCTATGAGTCAATTGAAAGCTTGGAAAATTCTGACCAATTGAAATTTAACTTTACTAATCATTGGGCAAGTGTCCAAACCTTTTTTCTCAGGACCATATTTTCCTACTCATTTTTCTTTTGTTCGTTGAAAAATGTATACGAATTGTTTTATGCAGACCTTAATTCGACTAATAAGCAAACTGAACTTAAGATTGCTCATGCCAAAAAGCCGAAAATCGACTCATATATTTCCAAAGTTATTAGAATTCGAAACCGATGTCAAAAACCTCCTTGACGAATTTCTAATTAATGAAGACATGGAAGCACTAGGTGCTCTTTTTTTTCGGACTTTTGTTAATTCATTTCCTGAAGTTAAAATCCAATATCATGTTATGGAGATTATGGGTTCCGCAGACTATGCTTATGTTCGCGGTGCCTTTACGGTTACCAGTCCGGCGGACACACTTTTGGACAAGGGAAAATTTCTTAGTGTCTGGAAGAAATTTCCTAATGACAAATGGTTATTGACACATGATATATTTAGCTCTGATCTGCCAATACCTGGTGCTCAAAATATGGACTGGAAAAATGACATCGCAAGCAACGTGATTCAATAAGAATGAACGCGAAAAATTGCAATGGTAATGTAGACCAACCCACAACAATAGCTGTAATATTATTACTTCCCTTTGGGTCAGTAACGTTTTACTACAAGGATGTTAGCGATAACAGATAATTAATTAAACTACTACCGGCTCAAAGCCGGTAGATTTAGTTTACGGCTGCAAGCCGGTCAGGGTTCATCATCTATTTTAAAGTCTGTATCCTTCGGTTCAGTGTCTTGGTTTTCTATATATTCTGCTATTACCTTATCTGTTACATTGCCTGTACTCACAGCAAAATACCCCCGTGCCCAGATATGTTTACCCCAAAATCTCTTGCGCATCTCGGTGTACTCTTGTAATATCTTCCGCGATGTCTTCCCCTTCAAATATTGTACAATTTTACTTACTGCCAAGCGAGGTGGATAACTTATCAGGATATGTATATGATCCTGCGAAACATGTCCCTTTATTATTTGTATCTCATTGCCCAAGCATATTTCTCGTATCAACATTCTTACTCGCTTTGCTATCTCCCCAGATAATACCGGCTTCCTATATTTTGTCACCCATACTATATGTACTTTTATATCATATTTTGTATGAGAACCATGGCGATACGTTGACATCCCGCTAAGATACTAAAGTTCCCGCCTAAAGGCGTGGGATTTCAACCATCCCAATAACTAGAAATTAATATAAAATGAATAAATATTTTTTTATTTTTTGCTTCCTACTCCTGTCAGGAATTGTATTTGGACAAAATAATTCCGTCTCTTTAACTCTCACAGATGAGTTTATAATAGCCTCCAATAAAGTAGAGGATACATTTTACATTCAGGTTTCCTTTCCAAATAATTACGAAAATTCAGACAGGGTTTACCCTGTGATCTATCTGTTGGATGCGGATGCTTCTTTTGGTATGGTAAAAGGAATTACTTGGTGGTTAAATTTCGAGCAAATAATCCCTGATGTAATTATTGTAGGAATCGCTTACAAAAAGGGTTGGTGGCAGAAAAGGTCTAGAGATTACACCCCGACCAAGGTTAGTAAGAATAATTGGGGGAAATGGCCTAATTCTGGGGGAGCGGATAACTTTTTGGCATTTATTGATGAGGAATTAAATCCTTCTTTAGCCAAATACCGAATAAATTGGAAAAATAAGACAATAGTTGGACATTCCTTTGGAGGAGTTTTCGCTACTTATGCCTTACTTACAAAACCAGAGATATTTGATAATTATATTAGTTTAAGTCCAGCCCTAATTTGGGGTAATAATTATTTAATGACATTAACACTGGAAAAGTTAAAAAATAAGAAATCCAAAACCCTAGTTTATACAGCTGTGGGAGAACTTGATGAGGTAAACATTGTCGAACCTTGGAAAGTATTTAATGAATATATAGGGCAAGAAACGATTGAGACTCTCAGATGGAATAAAAAGATTTACACAAATCAAACTCATTCATCGGTACTTGCAGTCGCAATTTCAGATGGATTAAGAGTTATATTTAATTGATAAAATAGTACTAATCGAGTGGACGACTTCTCCGGTAGAAACCGATGAGATGCTCGAATTGGCGATGTTTGCAGCACCAAAGCTCCTGCCACTCCTGCAGTACCGCAGGCAACAGCCCACGCCGTGGGTCCTCGAGATGAATGTCAGGACATGGTGAATGTTTGGATGGGCTGTCAACCACGAGGGTCGGGATAGCGGTCAATGCAGTAATTCGAGTATTCAGAAAGTCTTTCGAAGGGTTGTAGCCAATGAAGAGATTAATCCTTATTCCGTAACCTACACCCTTCCCATAGTTCGCTTCTCATTGGTTGGAGAAAGGAATGTATCTTGGTTATGTCCAAGAGCTCTTAGACCATTGTAGCAGTGAGCCTTTGATATTTATATGTATATCGCTAAAAAACTCTATCAAACCTTAGTAGTCCACTAAATAATTTGGATATTAAAGGGCTCTTATGAATCTGGATTAAAACTTATATTCGGAACTTTTGTCAAGAAAGTATGAGGTTGTAGTTCAGTAAATCAAAAAGATATGCAAACAAGCTAAAAATCACCTTATTAATTCTGATAAGTTTTTTCATGTCAGAAAATGTTTTTGGCCAGATTGAAATTAATAAGGTTGAATTTGTTAGTGAAGGTCATCAATTGAATGCGGAATTATTCGTACCCCCGATGGATACACTAAGACCTGCAATAGTATTAATGCATGGGTATCCAGGTGGGGAAGGAGATCCTTTAGGTCTTGCAAAGAAATTGAGCCCTCAGGGTATTATTGTTTTTGTTTTTAATTATCAAGGAACATGGAGTAGTGAGGGTAACTTCAATTTCGAAAACTCGATGCTCGATGCTCGAAACGCTGTGGACTTTCTAAAACAGAAAAACAATATAGAAAAATTTAGAATAGATACTACCAATGTAGCATTGGTGGGATACAGTTTTGGTGGAGCAATGGCATTAGCTGCTGCAATCTATTATCCCGAAATCCAAAGAGTCGTTGCAATTGGAGCACCCAATGAAGCAGTTTATGCTCGAAAAATGATAGCTGATAAAAACATTTATAATATGTTTTTCAAGATGTTTAAAAGTTTCGAATATCCCAAAGGTCCCATAAAAGTTGACACTGAATTATGGATTAATGACTTTTTAAAAGATTATGAAAAGCTTGATTTGTTAGTACATACGGATTCATTAATAGATAAGGATATATTGTTGATTGGAGGTTGGGATGATCAAAATGTTTTGATCGAGGAGCATCAAATTCCATTATATAGAAAGCTCATGGTCCAAGGTGCTTCAAGAATAAAATTGCTAGTATTCGGGACAGATCACACATTTAAAGGAGTGAGGAATACTTTGGCTCAAGAAATACTTGACTGGGTTTTAGTAAAAAAATAGAAAGTGTGACTAAGCAAACAAACATCACAAAGATTATGTAGACCTGTTCTAACTTTAAGTGAACAATACGCTAACCACAATCATGATTAAAGATATGGTCGTTGTTGGAAGGACTTTACAAGGCATAGAATAAAATAGCAAATAAAAGAACAAAGGAAAGACTACAATCAACCATTATATTGGTTTCTTAGAAGCAGTCTGTCATTAGATTTGTTTTATATTTTTAATAATGTAAATGAATATCCTCTTTCATGAGATCTAAAAGAGAAATAGGTACTTCCGAAGCGAAAAGCCAACAATATATGGATTCTATTGAGCAAAAATCTGTTTCAGCCTTTCTAAAGTGGAGAGAATGTATGAGCAAACCCAGTAAAGCATCCCTTGAAGAGTTGCAATCGTTATTTCATCCCAATTGTAGATCATTTGGTACTACAAAGAGTGAATGGCATAAAAACAAAGATGAAATATTTGATTCCTTTAATGAACAGTTCCGTCAGGCACCTGACGGATTCAATTACCAGGTCCATTGGCTAGATTGTAGAAAGATTTCCGATTCCGTATGTGAAATATTTACTCAAATTTCCGTCTTTATTAAATCACCAAGGGGAGAAATTCCCTATGGCGACCTCCGCATCAGTGCCGTGCTTCAAAAAGCGGAAGACAACATGTTGATTACGCACTTTCATACTTCTTTACCTGATCAATCTGCCACCGAAGAAGAGTACTTTCCAGGAGCACAAGCGCCAAAAGTTTACAACGATACTTCAATTCTTTTCACTGATTTTGTAGGATTTACTAAAAGGGCTTCATTAATTCCTCCAAAGGTGTTGGTTGGAGAGCTTGATGATTTATTCAGCCATTGCGATCTTATATCGAAATCCAATAACCTTATTAAAATAAAAACCATAGGAGATGCATACATGGCTGTTTCCGGACTCCAGGATTCCAGCTCCAATCACGCTTTATCTGCGGTGATAGCCGCTAAACAAATCTTGGAACTTATAAATAAAAGAAATGCTAATAAACCTATCCAATGGGACATACGCATCGGAATACACAGCGGTCCTCTGATCGGGGGAGTAATAGGAAAAGAAAAACTCGTATTTGATGTATGGGGAGATACAGTAAATTTGGCAAATGCTATGGAACAATCCAGTGAAGCCGGCAAGATCAATATATCGAAAAACACCTTTGACCTTATAAAAGAAAGGTATTCATGCCAATACAGAGGTAAAATACCCATAAAAGGTGGAAGAAAAATAGACATGTATTTTATTCAATGACATCATAGCTTGATTAAAAATCATTATTTGTCTAGTCGAGCGATGCTTGGCTTACATGAGACTTAGAAAAGATATTAGAACGAATCCCATCAGGTACAAACCAGATTGAAGCCTAGGTTGAACGTCGTATCTCCTCAACACTGGACATAGCCACCTTACCACATTATGGAGCACTGAGCCAAAATTAGAAATCTGGAAGCAAGGTGAATCTATAGATCAGTTGAAAGGGTTTTTCGAGTCCATCCGGAAAAGGGTTTGGGTAAAATTGATAAGAATAGGATATCTAACAATGTTCTACAACATTTTACTCCTGACCCGTTGAGAATCTCTTTAAAAAACCAATACGATTGTTTAAATAAAAACGGACAAGCGTTTCATACCCTTTGGAAGGAGTCCGATAAAAAACGTGCATACAAAGACATACTTGATGTAAGATACGAAGTAGAAGATATTGAAACGCTCAAAGGAGAGTTTAGAATTAAAGCAGTCATCTCGTTCAAAGAGATGGCTGACAACGATTCCATTATTGTAATTCTCGAGAAATGATTGAAGGTTAAATAACAACTGCCAATACAATATAACCTGCATTAAAAAGCTGCTTAACTTAAACTTTTTGAATCAGTCAACAGTTATTCTCTCACTCAGGATAAGTTCATTGGTGGCGGTGAGTATAGTTTGTGACATCTCCGGCACCGCTTCATCAGGCTTTGTTTCCGATAAAATTTTACTGGTCGGAGAAATGCCCCGTCCTGATATTCGGTCTGATTAATGTACTTTTGTCTTCGCGATAAAATCTAATGATTTCATGATCGAGATCATTTTTGAGTGGCTCTTTTTGAAGTATTTTTGATTTTACAGATTTCTTATACCGTAGATAATGAAATTATCAAAAAGGACAGGCATGATTGTCGGAATATCACTTCTGACTATGTTTTTGCTTGGGATATTCACACTTATGGGTCTTGATTCTAGGGTAATTGTTTCTGGTGATCCGCTAGCCACTCAGGAAAATATTTTAAATTTCAGGTCTACTTTCATTCTGGGAGTAGCTGGGTATTTTATTATTTTGATTTTGGATGTAATTGTCTCAATTGGTATATATACCATTTTGAAAACAACCAACAAAACTCTGGCTCTAATTACTTCCGCAAGTCGATTGATTTATACCGCGATAGCTTTGATTAGTGTGATGGCTCTGTGCTATTACTATTCGGAATTCTATATTAAGGGTTTACTGATAGCATATATATTCTTCATTCTGCACCTTTTGACACTGGGTATACTTACTTTAAAGTCTATGTACATTCCCAAAATACTTGGAATTTTACTTGTTGCAGCCGCTCCGTTTTACACCCTAATGACTTATGGATATTTAGTTTTAGCGGATGATTTGTCCAACCTCCTAAATTCGATCGTGATGATACCATCAATTTTGGCTGAAGTTGCACTGGCATTTTGGCTTATTATAAAAAGTAAACGAATTACTGAATTGGTAAAACACCAATGAAATCAAAAGATCCCAAATTGCTACAATCAGAATTGGTTTGGAATTGGACAGATGGTCAAAAGTTTATAGACAAACTTAAAATGACCTGGTCAAATTGTATCTTGAATGTAGCAACGACCCTATTAATTGCATTCTGAGCTAAGCAGTAGCACCTACACCTGGACGCTGTTGCATTTAATAGCGGAAATTTGGTCCTGCTGAGTGAATATATAAAACAGTATAGGTAAGAATATATTGACAAATTATATAAAGACTAGATGATTTATGAGTAAACGAATTCTGCAAATAATAAATGCCTTCATAGCGATTATGACTATTATTCTGGCAACCATGAGCTTACTATTTGGAGTAAATAGTCCGGTCTATAATAACTTGGCAATTCCCGAGTTCCCAGCCTTGGACAGTAACCTACGTTTCTTTGGTGGATTAGGATTGGGATTGGGATTAATTCTACTCTGGATAACTCCTAAAATCGAAAAGCATACTTTTGTATTTAGGGCATTATGGATTTGTGCTTTCTTAGGAGGTGTTGGAAGATTAGTATCCATGTTGGCAGTTGGCTACCCACCAAAACCAATGATGATCTTTACTTTTATAGAAGTGCCGCTGGTTCCAATCCTTATTTATTGGCAATGGAAAATTGCTAAAGACACATAAATTGGACTTCATCTTATTCTATCAGCAGCTTGAAAACTCAGGTTATCACCGTAAAAATTACTTTAAGTATATTCAGCACTATAATAAATTTAAATAATGGATAACATTAACTGGCTATCAATGATTCTGGCAACGATTACTCCGGTATCAATAGGAATCATTTACTACAATAAAGCAATATTTGGAAAAGCATGGTCAGATTCCAATAATTTGATAGATAATTATGCTAAAAAATCAAATACACCAATTCTGGTCATAATATCAATCATATTTTCATTTTTATTGGCATTTTTCCTGTTGAATTTCAACAACGGAGGTATCAATCAGGAAGGACAGTTTGATACCTTCAGTCATGGTGCGTGGCATGGAGCGTTTATTGCAATTACGGTGGCATCACCGATTGTTTTGCTAAACAGTCTGTTTGGGACAAAGTCCTGGAAGACCGTGTTAATTAATATCTTATACTGGATTATTACTCTTGCCTTAATGGGTGGAATTCTGGACGCGTTGAATCACTGGGAAAATGTAGTAATCTCATAATTTGTTAAAACAGAAATGAGAAATACGTACGCAACATTGTCATGCCCGGTTTGGGTTTAAGCATATTTGCCGTATCTTTCAATATGACTGTTGCGATTTGGATCTTCATTGTAATATTGGCGATATTTTTTATTTACATACTTGCCAAAGATATTTTCAAGAATCGAAATTTAATGGAAAACGTGAGCACTGTGAAAACAGCAATCATTGGATTTGTAGTCAATTTTTTCGATGTGTTAGGTATTGGAGCATTTGCCCCTCAAACTGCCTTGTTAAAGTTTACCAAACAAACGGAAGACCGTGTGTTACCAGGAACATTGAATGTGGCTAATACGATTCCCGTCTTGATACAGGCTTTGATATTTATTCAGATAGTCAAGGTTGAATCAGTTACTCTAATTACTATGTTATTGGCTGCCATGCTTGGTGCAATTCTGGGTGCAGGTATTGTTTCCAAATTAGCCGTGGAGAAAATTCAATGGGCGATGGGAATCGCATTATTGGTAACGGCTTTTTTTATGTTCTCTGGACAAATGGAATGGATAAAAGGTGGGGGTGAGGCCATTGGATTACATGGTGGAAAGTTAGCCGTAGCGATTGGGGCTAATTTTATTCTCGGTGCTTTGATGACCGTGGGAATCGGATTGTATGCCCCTTGCATGGCATTGGTGTACGCCTTAGGCATGTCACCACTGGTAGCATTTCCAATCATGATGGGATCCTGTGCTTTTTTGATGCCTCCTGCCTCGGCAAAGTTTATCAAAGAGGGTGCCTACAACCGTAAAGCGGCAATCTCCATGGCCATTCCCGGTGCTGTAGCCGTTCTGATCGCGGCATTTGTAGTAAAATCATTACCTATCCATGCACTTCGCTGGGTGGTGATCGTAGTGATCATGTACACTGCAATTATTATGTTCAGATCTGCTTTGCAGAGTAAAAGATAATCTATTAGCCAATTTATATTTTATAATAAGACCAACTTTCTATGGAATAGTTAGATCTCTCGAAATGCACAGAGTCTCACGTTATTAGCACATGGTACGCATTATAATAAATTAGATTCGGTTTATTAAAAATACCGATAAATTGAAGTTTCAGGAGTGATACACGATGGTAATTTGGAACCAGAGTGATTAGGACCTTATCCCTGAATAGGTATAGACTCTTAATTCACAGGCTGGAAACTAAAAAAGATGGTAAAAAAGGTCTAAATTGCTTGGAGGCAATTTTGGATACTGAATGGAATCAATATGAATTCTAGAGAACGGTTTTTAAAAACCATCAACCGGAAAGTTCCGGATCGGCCGCCATTATATGTTTCTCTTACTCCACAAGTGGCAAAAAGATTAAGCGATCATTATCAATTTCCTTACGAAGAGCCGTTGGATTCAATGCTGTCTACCCGGGCTTCACACATGGATCTGTTGGTTGCGATGGGTGTTGATGCGGTTGGAATTGCCGCTTGTGCACCGAAGGGTTGTCCAACAATCACCCTGGAAAATGGACTGATTAAAAACGAATGGGGGATGGTGTTTATTGATACCGGTTTGTATAATGAGTTTCATGAATTTCCTTTGGCACATGCTCAAACAGCTAAAGATATCGAGGCCTTTGAGTTTCCTGATCCCTTTGCCTCTGGAAGATGGGAGGCCGCAGAGCATACGATCGAAAAATATGGCCAAAGTCATGGTATCATCGCCGATTTGGAAACCACGCTTTTGGAGACGGCCTGGTATCTTACAGGCCTGGAAAAATTCTTGATGGATATGTTGTTGGAGGCGGAATATATTGCACCACTTCTGGACAAGATTCAATACATCCATACGAACTACGGTAAGCGCATGATCGAGATGGGCGCTGATGTGCTCTGGTGCGGGGATGATTTTGGTTCACAACACAGTTTGATGATGGACAAAGCTACCTTTCGAAAAATATTCAAATCACGAATCCATGAGATGTTTAAGGAATTTAAAAAAGTAAATCCCGATATAAAATTTGCCTGGCATTCATGTGGAGCTATTAAACCCTTGATACCGGATTTTATTGAGCTTGGTTTGGATATTCTGAATCCGATTCAACCTCTTGCTGCTGACATGGAGCCACAACAATTAAAGGATGAATTTGGTGAGGACATTATCTTTTTTGGGGGAATTTGTGTTCAGGATCTGTTACCCAGTGGCACCCCTGATTCGATTAAAAAAGAGGTCAGGAGAAGGTCAAGGATCCTAGGTGAAAACGGCGGATATATCATGGCTCCGGCCCACAATATTCAGGACGATACACCCACGGAAAATGTGTTGGCATTTTTTAATGCTGCAGTGGGGTTTTAAAAAGAATTAATCACTAAAAAACCTACTGGAGTAATAATAAAACAATATTAGCTCTAT
This sequence comes from Saprospiraceae bacterium, assembly GCA_965223405.1. Taxonomy (GTDB): domain Bacteria; phylum Bacteroidota; class Bacteroidia; order Chitinophagales; family Saprospiraceae; genus CBDCWO01. Next base: position 5,903,012 of record CBDCWO010000006.1, on the reverse strand, counting down.
GAATTTTGATTTTACTTGTCTTCATCTGGATTTTTGGGGAACCAGAGGTATCGAAAAATGACAGTATTGAATATAGAAACTCCGTTCAAAGAAGGGAATAACGAATTGGAAATACAGGTTGCCAACCGGTGGATAAACCGCTTACTTGGCGATCGCCAACAGCCGGATGCTAATCTAAGAACGGTGAAATTTGAGAATGGCCTGGTGGGGGGACAGGAGTTTACAACGGGTAGGTACACTTTTATTACCAGATTGGCTATGCACTCTTTTAAGTTTACAGAACCTCTATCATCAGGATTGATGGGGCCGGTTCGATATGAAATCAAGTAGGATTTACCAATAGATTATAAGTTATGCAACCATTATTAGGAATTATATATCATACATTAGGAGGGGTTGCCGCAGGTAGTTTTTACATGCCTTTTGACAAAGTGAAAGGGTGGTCTTGGGAAAGTTATTGGATGTTTGGCGGTTTGTTTTCCTGGTTAATTGTTCCTCCACTTGCAGCCTGGTTGACGGTGCCTGGATTTGCAGAGATTATTGCAGCCAGCTCCTCTCAAATCCTGTTTTTTACTTTCCTCATGGGTTTACTCTGGGGGATTGGCGCATTATCCTATGGGCTGGGTATCCGTTATCTGGGAATGTCACTGGGCAATTCGGTCATCCTGGGGTTTTGTGCTGCTTTTGGTGCTATTGTCCCTTCTATTTATTACAACCTATATCCGACCGAAGGAAAAATTTCTTTTACCGAAATGACAGCAACATCCGGTGGCCAATTAGTTTTGCTGGGGGTACTGGTTTGTTTGATAGGGATCGGCATATCCGGCAAAGCCGGTATGATGAAAGAAGGTGAACTATCCAAAGAGGAGCAGAAAAAGAGCATTGAAGAATTTAGCTTGGTGAAAGGGTTGATCATAGCCACTCTTTCGGGAATTCTGAGCTCCTTCTTCAATTTTGGAATTGAAGCGGGAAAACCTCTGGCGGACGCAGCAGAGGCGGCAGGTTATAATCCACTATACCGCAACAATGTGACCTTTGTAGTGATTCTTTGGGGAGGATTGACCACCAACCTGGTCTGGACTAGTTTGCTGAGTTTTAGAAATAAATCATTTGGTGACTACTTCAATCAATCTACACCACTGATCAATAACATGCTTTTCTCGGCTTTGGCTGGAACGATCTGGTTTTTACAATTCTTTTTCTATGGCATGGGAGAAAGTAAACTGGGAAATGGTGCTAGTTCCTGGATCCTGCACATGTCCACCATTATCTTAGCGGCAAATATGTGGGGTATCTACCGAAAGGAGTGGAAGGGTGTCACCAACAAAACAAAATCGACTATCACGGTGGGAATCATAGTGATAATATTATCCGTCGTATTGGTGGGAATTGGAAATTCAATGTAATAAAACATTATGTCATGCATACAAAAGTGGGACTATTCGGAATTGGCCTGGATACCTATTGGACGCAGTTTGATGGATTGCTGAATCGATTAAAGGGCTATCAAAAACAGATTGCCAGTAAAATGGAGGAATTTGGGGCAGAAGTGATAGATGCGGGTTTGGTTGATTCTCCCGAAAAAGCAGTTGAAGCTGGTGTGTATTTGAAAAAGAACGACGTTGACATTATCTTCCTATATGTATCAACTTATGCCTTGTCATCTACAGTCTTACCTGTCGCACAGAAGGTTACATGTCCTATAATCATATTAAATATCCAGCCGGTTGCGGCAATCGATTACGAAAAGTTTAATAAGCTGGGTGATCGCGGAATAATGACAGGTGAATGGTTGGCTCATTGTCAGGCTTGTTCGGTACCGGAGATTACCAATGTGTTTACCCGAGTTGGTATTCGTTACGAGCTGGTTACAGGTTATCTAGAAGAGCAAGCGGTGTGGGACGAAATGCAGGGTTGGATCGATGCTGCTGAGGTGGCTGTCGCTATGAACAGCAATCGATTGGGTGTCCTGGGACATTATTACAGCGGCATGCTCGATGTTTATACCGATCTCACCAAACAGGTTGCTGCCTTTGGCACCCATATTGAATTGATTGAAATGTGTGAATTGAAAAAGCACCGAGACAAAACTTCTGAAGCCGAGATCGAAAGAAAAATCAGCGAATTTTACAGCACTTTTGAGGTAACAGCTGCTTGCGAAAATGAGGAAATTATTCGTGCTGCGCGTACATCAGTTGCACTCGATAAATTAGTAGAGACACACCATCTTGGCTCCCTGGCTTATTATTATGAAGGGGAATCGGGTAACGAGTATGAAAACATAATAACCTCGATCATCGCCGGAAATACCTTGCTAACCGGTAAAAATGTCCCGGTTGCCGGGGAGTGCGAAGTAAAGAATGCTCAGGCCATGAAAATTATGGATTCTTTTGGTGTGGGAGGATCATTTTCGGAATTCTATGCCATGGATTTCAACGATGACATTGTTATACTTGGTCATGATGGCCCTGCGCATTTTGCCATTGCTGAAGGAAAGGTGCAATTGGTCCCGCTTCCGGTGTATCATGGCAAGCCCGGCAAAGGACTATCCATACAAATGAGTGTGAAACACGGCCCGGTGACCCTACTTTCAGTTGTGGAAGGGAAGGATGATGTTTTCTTATTAGTTGCCGAGGGTGAATCGGTACCAGGTCCTATTCTGCAAATTGGAAATACCAACAGCCGATATCGTTTCTCTCTTGGCATCAAAGAATTTATCAATACATGGTCCAAGCAGGGCCCGGCTCATCATTGTGCCATCGGCGTTGGCCATATAGCGGACAAAATTGAGAAACTGGGAGTATTATTGGATTTGAGGGTAACTAAAGTATGTTGAATGTCATTTAAATATTTAATAGGCTGTTGTATTGGATGGTTGCTAATTATGATTGGGATCCGGTGTGTCCATAGCAACACCGCACGGTCAGAATCAGATGTATATCACCAATTGAAAGAGAATTTCAAAAGGCCAGATGCAATTTACGGTGTAAACTGCTGGTGGTGGTGGCTTAATGGAAATGTCACCCGGAAAGCGATAACCAAAGATTTAGAAGCGATGAGGTCCAGGAATTTTCATGGTGCTATGATTTTTGATGCCGGGGGGCACAATCAGCGAGGAAATCGGGACATCCCTAAGGGCCCTTTATTCGGGTCGGAGGAATGGAATAGTTTATTTGTCTTTGCCCTTGATGAGGCCGAAAGGCTAGGCTTGGAAATGGGTTTCAATATTCAAAGTGGATGGAACCTGGGAGGGCCAAGAGTGACACCGGAATATGCAGCCAAGCAAATTTCTTTTTCGGAAACCCAACTCACTGGGCCAAAGCAAGTTAAGGTGAAGTTGGAACCACCCCTGGCTAGGAAAGGTTTTTATCGAGACATTGCCGTACTGGCTTTTCCTTTAGATTCCACAAATGTGTTTATGGGAAAAATCGCTCATTTAGATTTAAAACTTGGCTTTCATGAATTAGGAGGATCGGCACCGGATTGCCGATTTCTACTATACAACGACTATAAGAATCCGGAAATAGCGAAAGAAGAGATTACGAACATCATAAGGCTCAAGGATGTTCAGGATATTTCAACTCATCTAAATTCTCAGGGTTATTTGAATTGGGACGTCCCTTCAGGTACGTGGGCTGTATTGCGTTTAGGTTACACCATAACTAACTCTCATGTATCTACCTCCAGCGGTGACTGGAAAGGTAATGTATTGGATTATATGAGCAAAGAAGCTTTTGACTTTTATTGGAGTGATGTTGTTGAGCCGATTTTGGAAGCAGCTGGAGATCATGTAGGAACAACCTTAAAATATTTGGAGACAGATAGTTGGGAGTGTGGTGGGATGAATTGGACTGATGCTTTTTCTCAGGAATTTGAAAGGTATCGGGGATATGATTTATTGAAATATTTACCCATTGTAGCCGGTTATGTAGTAGATGATTTGGCGACTTCGAACGCATTTCTTGCAGATTTCAGAAAGACATTGGGTGACTTAGTAACGAATAATCATTACGCCCATTTTAGCGAATATGCACATCAGTACAAGATGGGAATTCAGCCTGAATCTGCAGGTCCGCATGCGGGTCCATTAGATGGTATTAAGAATTATGGATTTAGTGATATTGTGATGAGTGAATTCTGGTCGCCGTCACCACATCGGCCCATGCCAAACAATCGCTATTTTCTAAAACAGGCTTCATCAGCAGCGCATATCTACGGAAAAAAAATAATAGGAGCTGAATCATTCACCACGATCGGGCCTCACTGGAATGATGAGTTATGGCATGATCAGAAGTCTGCCTTTGATCACGAGATCTGTGCGGGACTCAACCGCATGTATTTTCATACATTCACTTGTTCACCTCTGGAAATGGGTTTGCCCGGACAAGAGTATTTTGCCGGTACTCATGTAAATCCTCAAGTTACCTGGTGGAACCATTCATCTGCTTTTATCGACTATATGCACCGTATCCAAAGTGTGGTCCAGGAAGGTGAATTTGTTGCAGATGTTTTGTACTACTATGGAGATCATGTCCCCAATGTGTTCCCGTTTAAGCATTCGGATCCCGCTGAAATTCTGCCTGGATATGATTACGATGTAACCGATGAAAATATATTGCTCCAACTGAAGGTGGATAAGGGTCAAATTGTGGTCCCCGGAGGCATAAAATATCGTATTCTCGTACTACCCGATCATCATGTTTTATCCCTGGCCGCGCTCAGAAAAGTGCAAAGCTTAATTCGCCAAGGAGGCACCGTTTTGGGAAATAAGCCTGAAAAAATGGTTAGCCTAGTCGGTGGATTAGAAGCGAAAAAGATTTTTCACGATTTGTCAAAAGAAATCTGGGGAGATGAGGCTCCTTATTCAGGTCAAAAATCATATGGAAAAGGTAAAGTGGTGTGGGGATATTCAGGTCGGGATTACCTGCTTTCAGAAAAGATCCAGCCGGACTTCGATATAATCGGAAACCATAACCACATGGAATTTGATTATATCCATTACCAATTAGGTGGTGATCATGTCTATTTTGTTTCCAACCAAACTACCAGGCAACAGAACATACATGCCCGGTTTCGCATTTCCGGAAGACAACCAGAGCTGTGGGATGCTTTAACCGGGGATATTAGAAAGGCCCACGCCTATAGTCAAAATGGTAATCAGACCACCATGCCACTGACTTTGGAAGCCTACGGTTCGGTGATGATTTATTTTCATGATATAATTCCTATTACCCAACATGGTCAAAGCCAACGAAATCATGGTGATTTCCAAACGCTAAAAGAGATTTCAGGTAATTGGTCTGTATATTTTGATCCGGATTGGGGAGGGCCCGGGTCCGTGTTGTTTCCCATTTTAATAGATTGGACAAATCATTCGGATCTAGGTATTAAATACTATTCGGGTATTGCCGTTTATAACAAAACGTTCAATTTGGACCTTGAGCCTGATTCACGATTTCTTTATTTCCTCCAGCTAGGTAGTGTAAAAGATGTAGGAATTGCTTCCGTGACTATCAACAATACAGAGGTAGGTACAGTTTGGACCCCTCCTTTTAGAATTGAAGTTAGCGAAGCGTTGCAAAATGGGGAAAACCAATTGGAAATAAAAGTAATCAACTCGTGGTATAATCGAGTTGCCGGAGACCAGACTTACCCGCATAAAGAGCAATATACCTCGACAAATATTAATTTATATCATGACTTCAGAGGACGCCCAATCGACAAAATTTCTTTGGAACCTTCTGGACTTATTGGGCCGGTTACGATTGAAAAGTATAATGGATCCACTTATTAGATACAATACCTTAAGTCAGAATCAATACGTAAGGATAGAATTCTATATCTTACAATCCAAGGCATGAAAATATGCTATTAATTTGTACTTGATGAATATTAAATATTTAACATGTTGGGTAGCTCTCATGGTTCTCTCAATGAGCTGTCAAAAGCCGGATTACGATGTAGTTATCTATGGGGGTACCGCTGCAGCAATAACGGCAGCAGTCCAGCTGTCACGCATGAATAAGAAGGTGGTAGTGGTTTCTCCCGATCAACATCTGGGTGGCCTTTCTTCAGGTGGCTTGGGGTGGACGGATTCCGGGAAAAAAGAGGTAATCGGCGGCCTGGCCAGAGAATTTTATCATCGAGTCTATGATCACTACCAAAAGCCAGAGGCTTGGAAATGGCAGCAAGCTGAAGAGTATGGAAACCGGGGACAAGGTACACCGGCTATTGATGGGAAAAAACGAACCATGTGGATCTTTGAGCCCAGTGTAGCTGAAAAGATTTTCGATGAATTGATCTCTGAAAACAAGATTGAACTTTACCGGGATCATTGGCTGAATCGAATCAATGGGGTAAAGAAGGAAAATGGTCGTATCGTTTCTATTGAAACACTTACTGGTCAGCAATTCACGGGAAAAGTTTTCGTCGATGCTACCTATGAAGGTGATCTGATGGCAGCAGCTGGAGTAAGTTATCATGTGGGACGAGAAGCAAATAATGTTTATGGTGAACAGTGGAACGGGATTCAGAAAGACCACAAAGTAGCTTATCGCTTTCTTGATGAATCGCGCCTCCATTTTCCGCCCCGTAAAATTGACCCTTACCTGGAACCGGGAAATCCGGCCAGTGGAGTTATTGCCCGCGTATCAGAAGATCCTCCCGGAGTTACAGGAGATGGTGATCAGCGAATTCAAGCTTACTGCTTTAGGCTGTGCCTGACAGATGTCAAAGAAAACCAAACTCCCTTTGAAAAACCGGGTGGATATGACGTTGCTCAATATGAAGTATTGGGAAGATTGTTTGAATCCGGCTGGGGTACTCAGGAACTGGTGCGGGGTGGTGGAACCAGGATAATCAAGTTTGATCCTATTCCTAATCGGAAAACCGATACCAATAACCATGGTCCTTTCAGTACCGACAACATCGGCATGAATTACGATTATCCGGAGGCTTCTTATGAAAGACGCCGAGAGATAATCAAAGAACATGAACTTTATCAAAAAGGCCTTTTTTACTTTTACTTATCCGACCCCAGAGTGCCGGCAGAAGTACGAGAAGCTATGAGCCGCTGGGGATTGGCTAAAGATGAGTTTACCGACAATGGAAATTGGCCCCATCAGCTTTATATTCGTGAAGCTCGCAGGATGATTGGGGCATTTGTGATGACTGAAAATGAAGTAAAGAAAATCAATCCGGTTCCTCGTCCGGTCGGAATGGGATCTTATACCTTGGACTCACATCATGCCCAACGTTACATTACACCGGAGGGGTGGGTCGAAAATGAAGGAAATGTCAACGCTAAAACCAATGGACCCTATCAAATCGATATGTGGTCATTGCTTCCCAAGCGAGATGAATGTACGAACCTGCTCGTACCGGTTGCGGTATCCAGTTCACACATTGCCTACGGTTCCATTCGCATGGAACCGGTATTCATGATACTTGGACAAAGTGCGGCTGTGATGGCCTCGTTGGCTTTAGACCATAAAATGGATGTGCACAGCCTAGATTATGGAGTTGTTCGGCAGGAGCTATTAAAAGTAGGTCAAGTATTAGACAATCCCTATCAATGAAAGATCTATAAGCCGATAAATTATGTATACATATAGAATTCTGCTCATTTTGTTTCTTTGTTTTGAATCATATGCAGGAATTGGACAGAGTTATATTGGAGCAGATCTTCCCGATGCCCTGACATTTCTTGACGGTAGGAAAGTGAAGTCCAAAAAGGATTGGGAAAAACGTAAGCAAGAGATTAAAAAGCTTTGGTGTGATTATTATATAGGTCATTTTCCCCAGGTAGTCCCTCCGCTGTCAAAGGCTCAAGTCATCGATATTAAAGTCCAGAAGGATGGATCTAAAAGAAAAAGAGTGATCCTCACATTTGAGACCCCAACTCGTCAATCTTTTGAAATTGAAATTTGGGAACCAAACGTGACTCATTTGGGCAGAAGACCTCTATTCCTTACACAACCTCGTCAGTATCAAATACAATGGGCTGCTGAAGCTGTTAAGCGCGGATATATTGCTTGTCTCTATCCCGGATTGGACGCGCATCACACCGAAGACGAATATCCCAATTATCAAAATATCTGGCAAACCTTCAAGACCGAATATCCGGAGGCCGGATGGTCTTCTTCACTGGGTATTCAAGCCTGGTTGGCCAGCAGGACTTTGGATTATTTCCTGGGCAATATGTCCGGTTATTCGATCGATACTTCAGCTATTGCCATTGCAGGACACTCGAGATATGGCAAACAATCGATTTATGCGGCGGCATTTGACCAGAGGTTTAAGGCAGTTATTGCCCGCTCATCCGGAACCCCGACCGGATGTTCCTACCGATTTGCTTCCAGACAAACATTCATGGAATCTGTTGCTGACTTTCCCTCACCTTGGGCAAAGCAAAGCCTGACTGAGTTTCTGGGGAAAGAAAATGAACTTCCGATCGAAGGCGACGCCTTACTCGCCTGCATCGCGCCCCGAAACCTTATGATACATACCGCTTACAACGATGGAAGTGATCCTACTTTTGGGGTAGAAAGAAATTACCTCAACGCTAAAAAGGTCTTTCAATTTCTGGATGCAGAAGAAAATATTTGTCTATCCTATCGCAAGGGACAGCATAATCCAATTACTAAGGCACATACCAAGCATATGTTTGACTACTTTGATATGGCTTTTCAAAGAAATAAACTTAAACCAGCAAATTTTCCGGAAGTGTTACTTCACCATTTTGATTGGAAAAAATGGAAAGCAAGGCAATTAACCCAAAATTTAATCTTACCCAATAATGCAACTATCCTGGAAAAAATACACTGGATGTTAGGAGACCAACCGAAAGAACATAACTTGAATGTACATTGTGAATTAAAAGATGAAGTCGAATGGGGCGTGCCTAAATGGTCAAGAGACCGTTGGAATCCTGGAGGGATGAAGAGGGTTCCGTTCAGTTTTGCTGGAAATATGAATGGGAACATCTACTTTGATCCCAATACCGAAAAATATCACGGAACAGTCATCTGGTTGCATCCCTGGAATTATTCACACGGCAGTAACGAAGGATATGGAGTTCAGGGCACCACCATCTATTGGAGACTTGCACAAGAAGGTTATATTGTACTGTGCTATGATCAATTTGGTTTCGGAGACCAATTGACGCAATTATTTAGATATTATGAGAACAACCCTCATTGGTCTTTATTGGGTAGAGCTGTGGCCGATGTAAGTAGGGCAATTGATTTTTTAATCGATGGCAAGGGAAAGTCAGCAGAAGCAATCCCAGAAACAGATCCTTCCCAAATTTATATCTGTGGATTTTCGTACGGGGGTATGATTGGCCTTTATGCCTCGGCATTTGATCATCGTGTTGCCGGTGTCGCTTCATTTTCCGGATTTACTCCCATGCGTACCGATACAGATAACAAGACTACCGGTGGCATACGTCGATTGTGGGAATGGCATCAGGTCCTACCGAAGTTAGGGTTGTATCACGGACAGGAAAGTCAAATTCCATACGATTATCAGGACATACTGGCATTAATTGCTCCTCGCCACTGTCTGATCTATGCTCCCTTGCGAGACCGGTTTACAGATCCACAAGAAGTAAGAAGTTGTGTGATCCAGGCAAGTCACTCCTGGAACAATAAAAAGGACTTAACATTGTTGCAACCAGACGATATTTGCCGTTTTCAAAGAGATCAGCAAGATATATTTTTAATGTGGTTAGGGGAAATTACCAAGAAACGAAATAAATAACCGGTTGGCTTTGGAAGCTGGTAACCAACCGGCAGAAGTACTCAGACCGGGCAAAAATTAACTAAAGCTGTGGGCATTTTCCTTATCTTTAGATATGAATTTTGCCCTCCCTCAATATGTAGGTTTATTTTTAATTCTAAGTTCTTGCATTGGTTGCGAATCCAACAAAAACTCCAAATCGATAAGACCTAATGTATTAGTGATTATTGCTGATGATATGGGGTGGGGGGATATCGGCTATAATAATCCTGGTAAAGTCTACACTCCAAATCTTGATCAACTGGCGAAAAGCGGTACTCTATTTACTCAGCACTACACTATGCCACAATGTACTCCCACACGGATTGCATTATTTACCGGACGTTATCCCGGACGCTTCGGAACCAATGGATTACAGGCAACCAACCAAAAAGTTTTTCCCAAGGGAATACCCACTTTAGCATCCATGTTTAGGGAAGAGGGTTATCGAACCCATATTTGTGGGAAGTGGCACATGGGATCCGACTCCATAAATGGGCCAAATCACTATGGTTTTGATGAAAGTTATGGTTCTCTCGCTGGCGCGGTAGGGATGTATGACCATAGATATCGTCCCGGAAATTATGAGCAGGCATGGCATCGCAATCACCAACCCATAGCAGGTAATGAAGATGGAGTACATGCTACGGATCTCATCATGCAAGAGGTACAAAGAATTATACAAAAGAAAAGCAGTGATCCATTTTTCATTATGGCTACCTTTCATGCTCCTCATACCCCTTTAGATGAAAGAGGTCAATTTGTAAATTACCCTACTCAATTGGATTCCTTACAAACTGACCGGTGGCTAAATGAGGATCGCATACGATGGTTCAACGATCCGGAAGGTAAAATTCAAAAGGAACCTGATCCTGAAAAAAGATTATTCCTGGCTGTAGTAAATCATTTGGATTATGCGATTGGCGAAATTGTCCAAACGCTTGAAGAAAACGCAATTCGAAAGAATACCATTATTTTATTTTCATCAGATAACGGACCTCAGGTAAATTGGAGTGGAAATGCGTATCCCGATGATTTACATTTGACTAACTTTAACCAATCCATTCCAATGAAAGGATCCAAATTAGACGTTTGGGAAGGGGGGATTCATGTTCCAGGTTTTATTAATTGGCCGGGCAAGGTGCCAATCCAGGAGAGTAACGAGGTCGTACATATCATTGATTGGTTTCCAACTTTAGCCAACCTGATTGGCCATTCCAAAACACATAGTTATGCCTTGGATGGCATTGATCTGGGTCCGGTACTGTTGAAAAATCAATCCTTGGAGCCTAGAGATTTATATTGGATTTGGAATAGCCGCACTAATCGATGGGCATTGAGATACGAGGATTGGAAAATTGTAAACTATGGCATTGATCAGCCACAGCAACCAGAGGATTGGCAATTATATAATCTGAGCCTTGATCCAAGCGAAGAATCAGATGTTTCAGCCAACCATCCGGAGATATTAGAAAAGTTACATCAGATGTTTTTGATCCAAAGAAGCAAGGATAAAAGAGAGTAATCATCATAAAAATATTTAGATTTAATGAAGTCATCCAAAAAGCACTCCAGACGCGCATTTGTCAAGAAGTCCGCAGTATATGGTACTGGCGTACTATCCATTCCACACCTTATTCCCGCAAGTGTTATTGGCAGTTCAGCACCTAGTAATCAGATTAATGTAGGAATGGTTGGTACCGGAAGACAGGCTATTCATGCCAATCTGAAAAATGGGTTCCTAAAGCTGAACAATTGCCGGGTAATTGCCACCAATGATGTAGACTCTTGGCGTATGGAACAGGCGACAGATTTAATTAATTCTACGTATTCGACTTCAGGGAAAAAATACAAGGGAGTTCGTGAATATCATGACTATCGCGAATTAGTCAGTAATCCGGATGTAGATGCCGTAATGATTTCCACGACAGACCATTGGCATGCTCCCATAGCCATACATGCGGCCTTAGCTGGAAAACATGTTTGTATGGAAAAAGCATTTACGGTTGCTCCGGCCTGGGGAACCGCCATCGTCGAGGCAGTAAAAAAAACTGGTGTCGCAAACCGATTGGATAGTGAGTTCCGAACCATTAGGGAGATGAACCGGGCGGTTGAATTGGTTCATAACGGGATTATTGGAAACCTAATTGAAGTGGTGGTTGGAGTACCCGGAGAACTAAATGGAAGTGCGCTTGGACCTCAGCAAACCATGCCGGTTCCCAAAGAGCTCAATTACGATATGTGGATTGGCCCTGCTTTCCTGGCGCCTTACACTTTGAAACGGGTACATGATCCTTATAACACCGGATCCCGTCCCGGATGGCTGCGTATTTCAGATTATTGTAACGGAATGATAACCAATTGGGGAGCACATCTTAATGACATTGCCTTATGGGGGATGAAGAAAGAATACGAACTACCAGTTACGGTATCCGGTACCGGAACCTTCGATCAAGGTTTGTGGAATACAATCAACTCATTTCAAATTGATTATGAGTATGCCGACGGACTCCGGTTGAGGTATAAAATAGACCAACCTTATGTGAAATTTGTGGGAGAGAATGGTTGGATAAAGGTCGAATATCCCAATAGCCTAACTGCAAGTGAGGATAAATTTTTGAAATATATTCCTGAGGAAACAGAAATCAACTACCGGGCTACATTCACCGATAAAATCGATTTTTTGAACAGCATAGAGACCGGAAAACCTACTTTAGAGCCTTTGGAGGTGGGAAACAATGTGTATATGCTTACCATGATGGGTCTAATTGCAGTGACTCTGGGCAGGAAATTGAACTGGAGCAATCAAAATAAAAAATTTATCGATGACAATGCTGCCAATGCCTTAATGACCCGACCCTTTAGAGAAAAATGGATAGACAAAGAAGTTGCAGATTGGATGCACAGATTTCAAAGCTTTGAGTAACAAAGACTTAATTCCAAAGCATGGCTTTTTCTTCGGCTAGGGGCTTGATGATTTCTAAATCTTTGCATATTTGAGTTAATCTTTATCTTAACCGGATGCAGTCACCAAAATGGATGTGGATATTGATCCTGTTTGTAATAGGATGTCAGGAAAAAGCGCCTGATATTGGGAGCGCAATTGATATGGATCCCAGATCGGTTTTAAAAGGACAGGAAATCTTCAATTTGCATTGCAAGGTATGTCATAATTTTAAAAATCGTGGAATTGGTCCCAATTTGGCCGGTATTACAAGACTAGTTAGAACGGAATGGCTTAAGCGATTTATTCAGAATTCGGACAAGATGATTGCAGGTGGTGATTATCGAGCAGATAGTCTCTATATGGAATACAAAACGCCCATGCCTTCGTTTATTCATTTAAGTGAACCGGATATTGACGCGGTTATCAGCTATTTACATACCTATGCTGAAAAACGAGAGGAAACTCAAGATACTAACAGCCTGATCAATCCAATTCCAAGTCGCGCCGAAGCATCTAATATCAATTTATCACTGGAACTGATTACCACCATACCTCCTTCTAGCTCCAATACTCCCTTAGCCAGAATTAATAAGATGGCGTGCGTGAGTCCTCTATCGCGCTTATTTATTAATGATCTCCGTGGCCAACTATACGAGCTCGTACAAGGTACTGTAAGTCTATACTTAGACTTGAATCAGGCAATAAAGAACTTTATCACTCTGCCCGGATTAGGGACCGGATTCGGAAGTTTTGCATTTCATCCGGATTTTAGCAATAATGGAGTTTTTTACACTTCTCACACCGAACCAGGTGGAACTCAAACTGCCGATTTTGCCTACCACGATACCATTCCGGTTACCCTCCAATGGGTAGTTACTGAATGGAAAACTACTCATCCCCATTTGCAAACATTTAAGGGGACAAAGAGAGAAATCCTAAGGATCAATTTTGTAAGCGGAATCCATGGAATGCAGGAATTGGCATTTAATCCGAACAGTAAGGTGGGGGATAAAGATTATGGCAATTTGTATATTGGGATTGGAGAGGGGGGGTGTGTATTAGAAGGGTATCCCTGGATTACAATCCATCAAGGTCAGGGTATTTGGGGGTCGATAATTAGAATCAATCCAGCAGGTAGTAACAGTAAAAATCGGAATTACGGTATCCCAGCGAATAATCCATTTGCGGAAGATACAGACAAATGCCGCGAAATTTGGGCATGGGGTTTCCGAAATCCCAACCGGATCACCTGGGATGAAATGAACAGACTCCTAGCAACGGATATAGGACAAAACCATATTGAAGAAATAAATCTTGTAAAACCAGGAAAGTTTTATGGTTGGCCGTTTAGGGAAGGGACTTTCTCATTAAACCCATACGGTGATATCACGAAAATATATTCTGAGGCAGGAAGTTCGAACCCTAATTGGCAAGATCCATTGATTCAATACGATCATGATGAAGGCGTAGCAGTAAGTGGAGGATATGCCACTCGAATCATAGGAGGATCATTAAATTACATTTTTGGTGACATTCCAACGGGTAATCTGTTCTTCTATAATTTGCAGGATACCGTTCCTGAAAGAATTTACAAATGGAACACCGTTTATGATGGGAAAAAGATAAAACTTAAAGACCTCACCCGGACTAATCGAGTGGACTTGCGATTTGGTAAAGATTGTGATGGCAATCTTTATCTATTTACCAAGGCTGATGGAAAGGTGTATAGAATCAGATCTATGGAATAAAGAACTACTCCCCCAATGAAATGACCAGACCACCAAAAAATTGAGACCGATACAAGAATTATTAGAGCCAGAGATAGTAATCCTAAACCTATATAAATTTCCGAAGTTAAAAACGAGTCCGTCACAAGCTAATAATAGTGCTAAAGTTATTAGGTATCCTGGTAATTCGATTGAATTTTGGTATTTTATGCTCAGTAATTTTTCGACCTAACAATCATTTATTATGAATTATTTTGTTAAATGGAGATGTTCCACAGGTCTATTCACCTTCATTATTTTATGGTCATCATTGGCATCAACCTCGCAGACTAAGTATACCCAAAAGCCCAATATCGTAGTGGTTATTACAGATGACCAGGGGAAAAATGATCTGGGGTGTGAGGGGAATCCCTATATCAAAACACCGAATATTGATAAGTTTTATGATAATGCGATACGATTCACTGATTTTCATGTCTCTACCACATGTTCTCCCACCAGGGGATCCTTGATGACCGGCAGACATACCAATAGACTGAATGTTTTCCATACAATTGCAGGTAGATCAATACTATTTGAAGATGAAGTTTTATTGCCTCAGGTACTTGCTCAAAATGGCTATACCAACGGAATGTTCGGCAAATGGCATTTAGGGGATAATTACCCCTATCGCCCATTGGATCGGGGATTTCATGAAGTGGTCAGACATGGAGGAGGTGGCATTTCCCAGGGACCGGATTATTGGGGAAATGATTACTTCGACGATACCTATTGGCACAATGGGACACCCAAAGCCTACACAGGATATTGTACCGATGTCTTTTTTCAGGAAGCCTTGAAATTTATTGAAAAAAATAAAGACAAACCCTTTTTCTGTTATATATCCACCAATGCCCCTCACGGCCCTTTGAATTGCCCTGAAAAATATCTTGACATGTATCAGGAAATGGCCGAAGTTCCGGAGCGATACAAAAGATTCTATGGAATGATCACCAATATTGACGACAACTTTAAATTGTTACGGGAAAAGTTAAGAGTCTTAAATATCGAAAAAAATACCATAGTCATTTTTATGACCGATAACGGTTCTGCAGGAGGCCAAAATGTATTTGATGCGGGTATGACCGGTGGAAAAGGTTCCGTAATGGAGGGTGGTCACCGGGTGCCTTTTTACCTCCAATGGCCGGACGGCGGATTGCAAGGTGGAAAGGACGTAGCAAATTTAACGGCTCATTACGATGTCTTACCTACTTTAGTTGATCTACTGGATCTGAATTTCACACCCATAAAACCATTAGACGGTAAGAGCATGGTACCCCTATTAAGAGGAGATTTCAGGAATTGGAAAAACCGAATATTGTTCATGGATACGCAAAGAGGACAAAACCTGGTAAAATATAAGACCTATACGGTGATGGATGATCAGTGGCGCTTGGTGAATGGGGATCAGCTTTTCGACATGTCCAATGACTTAAAACAAGAGAAAAATGTCATTCAGGAATATCCTGAAGTGGCAGATCGTCTGGCCTTAGGCTACGAAAATTGGTGGCAGTCATTAGTCGCTGAAAAGGCCAATGAAAGATACGCCTATATAAAAGTAGGTTCGCCCTATGAAAATCCTTCCCGGCTCATGTCGCATGATCTGATGACTGGTAAATTGGGATCCAGTTGGCATCAATTTGGAGCAATCCGTGCCGTCCAGGCCGCAGGACATTGGAAGGTAGAATTTGTGGGCGACGGTAATTACGCAATCAGCTTAAGACGATTTCCACGTGAATCAGACCTGGCAATAAATGCGGTCTTTCCTGCCCAGAATCAGACCCGGAGTGTTGTCAGTCCGGCACCGGCCTCGACAAAATCTGACTTCAAAGAAGCCTTTTTGTACGTTGGGAAACATCGAAAATCAACGGAAATTGAGGCCGGACAACAAGAAGTTACCTTTACGGTAGATGTCTCCAGGGGTAAATATAATGTTGAAGCCCAATTGATTGATGAATTGGGTCGTGTATATCCCGCTTACTATTTATATATCGAGAAGCTATAAGCCTGAGTGCGAATATTATAGTGACGTCAATTGAAACAACAATCTAACTATTTCCTTATTGGGATCAGGAACATTTCCTTCACATTAGGCAGTGGGTAATACTGTGCCCGGTGGTTATGGTTTTAATGCCAAAACTATAGAATTCAAGCCCAACGCTAGCGGTATCGGACTGCTAACCTTGAATTGAAAACAATTAATCTAAAAACTATCTACCCGTTAGGAAGATTTATTTTATTGCTTAGTGAAATCACTTGGAAGTTCATCAAAAAAGTTAACAAATGAAGCCTTCCGCTCGTTCCTAGTACAATATTAATATCCATATTCAATGCGAATAACTCTAACTTTCACTATCCTAAGCTTATTTCTTATTTTCTTTTTGAGTTGTCAGGAAGAAATCGATGAAAATCCTAAACCTACTCAGCCCGACTTCACCTATGAACAATTTGAAACCGGTTTTAAAAACCTGGATTTGACTTCCGGAATCAGAGATGTCACGCTAAAAAAACCTAACAATCAGTCCCTTACATTTCAAATCAATGCCCCGGAAAGATCAACCAACGAGATTAGACCACTCATAATTGCTTTACATTGGTTAGACCCGGGCGATCAAGAGGCTTACAAAAATTTCAGCAATAAACTGGTTTACCCAGCACTTGAGAAGTTAGATGCTTTCATAGTGAGTCCCAGTGGAGGAGCTACTTTCTGGCAAAAATCGAATAATCAAAAGAAAGTAAAAGAAATCCTAAATCTGGCTAAGAAGCATTGGCCTATTGATAGTACAAAAATAATGGTAATGGGATATAGTAGTGGAGGAGGTGGAAGTTGGTATTATGCAAAAGAAAACCCGCAAATATCGGTAGCTATACCCATAGCTAGTTCATTTAATTCTCCTGAAAGGATTGATGTTCCCATGTTTGTAATACATGGTAGTGAGGACGAAATATTTCCTTTGGAGGACATTGAATATTCAGTTCAAAGTGCGAATGAGGCTGGAAGCTCTATAAATTTAACTGTGGCCACTGGACTTATTCACAATATCCGGGAAGTGGATAAGTACTTACCATATTTAAGCAGGGTTGTAGATTCTGTTGCCATAAACTTATGGAAATAGATATTTTGTACCTATACGCTGATTGTAATACTTGTGAGCTAATGGTTTTTGATTTTAGCTTTTCGGAGTTCCCTCACTAGTGCACAAGAGTCCGTTTCGAAGATCAGGAACTATTTCTGTTTGCCCAACCGTTTTGGTATGTTTTCGGAACCTTCACATCGTTTATTAGTTCATCAAAAATGCGTGCGGCAAGAATCATTTCCATCTTTGCCTCCTCATCGGGTTGGTTTTCCTTCGGATGGAAATAGCGATCAATAAAGTGTGTATCAAAATTTCCTGCAATGAATTCTGGATGATTCATTACGAATAAGCCAAAGGGCAGGGTAGTGGCCACTCCGGAAATTTGATAATGAGTGATTGCTTTTTTCATGAGGTCAATGGCCGTCTTTCGATCTGTTCCGTGGACTATCAATTTGGATATCATAGGATCATAATAAATGGATATTTCATCACCTTCTTCAGCGGCATCATCCACTCGAATCCCCTCTCCGTCCGGCAGCGTGTATCTGGTAAGGCTACCGATACTGGGTAAAAAGTCGTTAAAAGGATCTTCGGCATATACCCTGAGTTCAATGGAATGACCAATTAATTCCAACTCAGCTTGATTGATATTTAGTTTTTGACCTGCAGCGATTGCTATCTGCCAGGCCACCAGGTCCAATCCAGTCACCATTTCGGTAACCGGATGCTCTACCTGAAGACGTGTATTCATTTCCAAAAAATAGAAATTGAATTGAGGATCCATGATAAACTCTACTGTGCCCGCATTCGTATAGTGACATGCTTTGGCCACGTTGATCGCTGTTTCACCAAGTTTTTTTCGCAATTCCTGATTTATGATAACGGATGGAGCTTCCTCTATCACTTTTTGATGACGTCGCTGAATGCTGCATTCTCGCTCCCCGAGGTAGATTAAATGACCAGATCGATCTCCTAAAATTTGGACTTCAATATGACGTGGTTTTTCGATGTATTTTTCAACAAAGACTGAAGGGTCTCCAAATGAGGATTCAGCTTCGCTCACAGCCCGTTCAAATTGTGATTGGAATTCTTCAATATCTTTGACAATTCTCATTCCTTTCCCTCCACCTCCGGCGGCAGCCTTAATCAGCACGGGAAATCCAATTTCCTGAGCAATTTGCTTGGCTTCTTGTATATCTTTGATGGCATGATCGGAGCCCGGTACCAATGGGACATCATACTGAGCGACCGCTTCTTTGGCAGTCAGTTTGTTTCCCATAATACGCATGGCCTGTGCGTTAGGTCCGATAAAAGTAATTCCGGATTTTTCCACCGCTGCTGCAAATTCAGGGTTTTCACTCAAAAATCCATATCCTGGATGAATTGCATCACAGTTTGATCTTATGGCAATTTCAAGGATCTTGGGGATATTCAGGTAAGATTCTGACGGTTTCGGTTCTCCAACACAATATGCCCAATCAGCAAACTTTACATGGGCAGACAAACGGTCTGCTTCCGAATATATGGCCACAGACTCAATATGCAGCTTTTTACAGGTTTTGATTATCCGACAAGCAATTTCACCACGATTGGCTACCAATATTCTTTTGATCCTGGTCATAAACTTTCAAAATATGAGGGTGAAGATAACTAATTTGCTTAGGGATATTCCTAATTATTTCGCTGTTTATATATCACAAAATACCATGCAAATGGCAAGCCGACTAGGATAAATACCACATCGACTAGTGATTTTTCCCATTCATAATAAGACCTTATCCCAATCAGGACCAACAATCCAATTAAATAGATAATTGGAAGTACTGGATAAAAAGGCATTTTATATACATTTTTCCCTCCCAAACCCATTTTCCTGAATTTAAATAAGGCCAGGGTGGTCATGGTATAAAACAACAGAATAGCAAAGGTCATTCCGGCGACGATGTTTTCAAAGTTCTGTCGTACCAACAGAATTACAATAGCCCAAATGACATGAATAATGATCGCTCTCGATGGAGTTCTAAAACGGGTGTGAATATAGTCTAACCAATTAAAAAACAATTTATCGCGTGCCATGGCATAATATACCCTGGGAGCAGTCATCATCGTTCCGTTGATGCTTCCGGTTGCTGAGAATATGACCAATACGGCCACCAAGGCTGCTCCTACCGGTCCAAACAATTCGGTCGCTGCCACCGACGCAACCTGTTTATT
The DNA here is from genome assembly GCA_965223405.1 of Saprospiraceae bacterium. Classification (GTDB taxonomy): domain Bacteria; phylum Bacteroidota; class Bacteroidia; order Chitinophagales; family Saprospiraceae; genus CBDCWO01. The sequence goes on along the minus strand of CBDCWO010000006.1, from coordinate 5,883,228 downwards.
TGACCTCACACCTTCCATTCCCAAAGTATAGTGATACAAAAAAATAACCAACACATAGATTAATATGACCGTTGCCAACCCAATGAACATGCTTAGTGCAATGGTCTTTCGGGGATTTTTCATTTCACCGGCCGAATATCCAACTCGATCAAATCCCAAATAGGAAAATACGATCAACATCATCGCTGCTGCAAACCCTGTCATAGGTTCTACCGGTATCTCAAGTTCAGCGCTTCGTTTCAATAACTCACTATTCCCTTGTAGCACCAATAATCCAATCGCCACCATGGTAAACAAACCTCCGATTTTGATGACCGATGAGATATTCTGGTATATACTTGCCTTCTTAATGCCCCGATAGTTCAACACTCCGATCAGAATGATAATTAGAATACTCAAGCTCGTATGAGTGAAATCTGAAAGGACAACGAAATGCTCCAGATAATTTACCGTGATAATTGCTAATCCGGCTGCCGGACTAGTACGGATAATGAAGAGCTGAGCCCATCCAAAAAGGAAACCAACAGTAGGACCGAACGCTTTCGTCAGATATATATACTCTCCACCAGTTTCCGGAAATCGTGACCCGAGCTCTGCGTATATCAATCCACCGATATAAATAAACACCCCAACCAATATCCATAACAAAATAATATTGGTAAAATCGGTTTGATATTCGGCAATAATCTGAGGAGTCGAGTAGATGCCGGCTCCAATTGTAATTCCAATCAAAACCATAATTCCATCGACTACGGATAATGACTTCAGTAGGGTGGGAGCAGAAGCTTTAGGGTTTTTGGAGTCATCCGGCATCGCTAAGAGTTTTAATCAAGATAGGATAATTATCAATATAAATTGATAAGATGATCGGAAGGAGAAATACCAATAGACTAAATCAACATTAATTGGTATTCATTAGTCACAAGATGATATGGATCACAAGCGAAATAGAGTTAATATCAATTTCAATTCATAGTTTTGTGATTAGTATTAAAAGTAAATATTAAAGCAACTACTATGAAGAATGCACTCCTTTTAATTATTGCCCTAACTCTATACATTTCGTGCAATAAGGACAATCCTGTGGTTTTCCCAATCCACTTTGTGCTGGAATCTACAGAGCAATTGGAGATTAACCTTAATAAAGTTAGAGAATATTCTGCAAGCGGATTTCAAGGATCGGAAATTGTAAAATCCAATGTGGCTCTGCCCTGGGACCTGTTAGCAGAAGATTCTGAAGACTCCTTGGAAATTAATGCATTGATTACAAGGTATTTTGTACCTGTTGAGGTGATCCTTTTAAGTGAAGATTCAGCATTTGTTGTGATCGATCACTTGTACGAATTTACCGGTGAAGAAAATTCTGAACACTACTGGGCATACGAAACAGATGGAACCTTTATTTATTTTTACTTCGATCCGGAATATTTAATTTACTGCTTATCCATTAACGATAATTATAAAAGCTTAACAAATTGTTTTTTCAGGACGGTTTATATTGAGGATAATACTCCTGGAGGCTTTTATTCTGTGGATTTTGAACCAAATAACAATTGTAACTCAGACCCTCAGATATATTCTAAGGAACTTGGGATTGACTACGATGAGGGTGATGAATTTTACTCTGTCAGAATGAAATCACACTTGGTTGCCAAAAAGTAATTGGTTCCCATTTCTATTCATTAATCCAGCTTACAATTCGCAAAAATAATGATATTAACAATCATCAAGGGTTGCATGCCATATATTTTTGATATCACTCATGATTTTTTCTAACCAAGATGTCATGACCCTTTGAAGATCAAATAATTTTGGTCTACCAATAGACTTGCCAATCAGGTTCTGCAATATTGTTTATAAGTTTTAGGCTGAAATAAATAAGACGTAAAATTGAAATTCCGAAATAACTACAACCATGGAACCCCAAAACGTGGTGGTATAAATCCTTATAATACTTTAGACTTTGGTACCATTTGCTGAATCTGAGAATTTGCAATCAAATTTCAGGATTACGTTCACCTATTTAATTTTGTTTGGGAAGATGAACAACAACTAATTTTGACAATTTGCGGTAAAGTGGTACCAAAGTACCTAATCTTAATCTTCTTTCATTTTAAGAAAATAAGTCATCTGCTTACTATCTGAGTCTCTCGGTGCAAATTTGAAACGGGTTAAAATTTTTACCGAAGCTGTGTTTTGAGAATCTACCATAGCCACCAATTCCTCGACTTGAGGAATTTCACTAGCATAGAGAATCAAGGCGCTGACCATTTCTGTGGTGTATCCTTGTCCCCAGTATTCAGGTAAAAGGCCATAACCGATTTCAATACAGGTTTTATCTTCCCTTACCAATTTGGCAATACCGATGAACTCACCTGTTGATTGCAGTCGAACAGACCACCAACCCAAGTGCTGCTCTTGCAAATTTTCATCGATTACTTTTCTAAATTTTTTCAATATCTCATTGGGTGATAAAGATCGACCGGTTATAAATTTCATGATCTGTTCATTACTATACCAGCTTTGAAATTCTGGATAGTCGGATTTGGTAATTTTATCAAATTGCAGCCGTTCCGATACGAGTGTTTGCATAATTCTGACAATAAGTTTTTGAAATTATAGAACCTTACAATTATTGGAAATTACATAAAATTTTAGACAACTTCATTACAAAAATGTAACTTTTGAACCTGCTCAGGCAACATAATTATGACCTATTTGATGATCAATTATGATAACATAGTGTGTCAGCCAATAGGTTCCGATGGAAATAATCAAAACGTTTCATAACCTAATTGTCAATACAAACAGCATACTTTGGATAAAGAGATCAAAAAAAAGTTTTTACAACAATATAAAGAGATTCATCCTGCACTAAGCACGTATTGCAGGATTATATCCGGGAATGCGGAAGACGCCAAAGATCTACTCAGCGAGACCATTCTGGTGGTTTTGGAAAAATGGGATAAAATCAAGGATAAAAACTCTTTTAAAGCTTTTGCCTTTGGGGTAGCCTGTAACTTGCAAAAAATGAAAACCCGGCGAATGAAATTCAGCGCCAAATTTTCTCACGAAGAAATCAATCATCTTTCCGATGGTAAAAACAATGCTGAAGTGATAACTGAAATAAGTTTGATCTATGATAAAATGTTGGAATTACCGGAAAAAATGTCCCAAGCGATCATCCTATTTCACATCGCGGATCAATCATTAGACACGATTAGTAAAATTCAGGGATGCAGTTTATCAGCTGTAAAACAAAGGCTCAAACGGGGTAGAGAGCAATTGAAGGAGGCCATCAATGCTTCTGCAACGTCCAATCTTATCAGATCTTCTTAAATCTTTAATTTGAAAAAATGAAAAATAATTATACCGAAGAAAACATCAATGAATGGTTTAAACAGATGAAGGAATTGCCTGAGTATATGTCCTTTACAGAAGTTTCCGAATTAGTAGACAAAGGGCTGCCATCCAAATCCTGGACAAATAAATTCAAAAAGCACAATTTAAAAATCATTATCATGACCACAATAAGCATCATTACTCTGACCTATTTTATTTTTTTCTGGACGAATCCCGACCATCCACACTTGATTTCGGAAGAGGTTTCAACTATTGGGACCGAGCACTTGGAACCAGATCTTACCTTAGATCAGAATACAGCTGAAGAACGCTTGGAGATTACTTCCGCTGATCTTCCTATTCCACAAGCTGATCAAAAGAAGGTCATTCCAACCTCAACCGAAACGAAAGTTGAAGGGGGCAAGAGTCATTTTCAAAGAGAAACTAATGACAGAATAGACACCCTGAAGGACGGAAAAGCTTTGATCATTGAACTCTCGGACCAGGAATTAAGGAATCTTGGCTTTTTAGTTGATTCAACCGGTATCTACTACCATAATTATTACCGTGGTGAAAGGATCTATTTTCATGCCAGATATGAGAAAAATGAAAAAGGGGCAGTAGGAGAAATTACCAGCTTGATCCGCTTTAAAAATCAATTTAACAAAAAGGAGGCACCATCGAATTTGGATTTTTATCCGGTAGCGATTAGTAATATGCTATACACGCCTTCATCAATATTAACCGGTAAATATTCACAATTTCCCTCAATCAATGATACATTAGTTCCCGTCCATATCCGTCAAAGTCAACTAAAATATGGTGACAACGATAAGATTTTTTGGTTTACGCCAACTACCAAATTTTTTAGCTCTCTTCCAAACCGATATAGCCATTTGGAAATCACATACAATCAAATAAAAAGGAAGAAACGTTCTTCAGAGATCCCAGACCTGATTAAATACCACCCGGATCGATTGGTCACTAAGATTCCAGAGATTAACTTAGCGCTGGAGGATTTGGAAAAATTAGGTTTTAGGATTGAAAACCAATCCATCAAGATTACCGCAAACCTATGTGATGACAATTTAACTCTCGGATTTAAAAAGGGAGGTGTTTCTGCAACTTTCCATGACAGTATTCCGAATAATATTGCACCAATTTCATTCGTCTTTGTATCCGATGAATTTGGCCAGCAATGTTTTAAGATGAGATGTAAAGGGGATCCGGAAAATAAGCTATCAGATTCCTACTTTATGCAACAAATTGAGTATTTGGTGCCGATTGTATTTAAGCAAAAGAATTATCCCAATGTTTTGAATGCCGACAAAATCTTTTGGTACAAGCCTTCGGAGGAGCTTTTTGCTCTCCTTCCTCCGAATTTAAGTGCTGACCTCAAATCTGAATTTGAACTAGTGTCGGGAGCAAAGTCAGATTCACAAAATCCAACGAACTGCAATTATTTTGAAGCGTGCCGTTCTACATTACGATTGGATGAATTCAAGGTGTTTCCCAATCCGGCTTCTCAAGGCACGACCGTTCAATTCAAATTGGATCAACCGATCGAAGGGCGTATTTCTCTGGCGAATATCGCGGGTCAGGAAATTAAATTATTAAAGCCACAATCGAAATTCGAAAGTGGTCTCAACCGACACTACGTGGATTTCGAGGGTGTGAAGCCCGGCATTTATCTTATCGCTGTACAATCCAAAGTAGGATTCAAAACCCATCGCATTATTATTTTGCAATAGAGCTTACGCTTTGGGAGTAGGTAGCCAAATTTGATTAGCTTTACACAGACGGAAAACGATGTTAGGTGAATAAAATATCAATAATATTAATCATAGTTTGCTCATTATTTTTCTGTTGTGTAGAGAACTCAGAAATAAATCAATATCCAAATGCGATCAAAATTGGAGTAGATGAAGTAGAAAATCCTGATATTAGATGGTATTAAGAATTATTTAGCCAAATTGATACCATAATACTTGAACAAACGAAGAGAGTATTATTGGAGAAATAAGAGAAATATGGGAATTGGAAATCGATTATACATAGTTGAAAAACTATTAACATTCAATTTTCTGTTTTTCTAGGAATGGTGAATTCTTATTTAAGATAACTCCAGGACCAACAACCTATGCAGAGATTACGAGTGTTTTTATTTCAGAATCTCAAAAAATGATTTATATAAATGATGATAGGAATTTGGCAATCCACTGTTATGATCTATATGGAAAATATCAAAATCCAATTTTTCCTCCTTTAAGATTCGAAGATTTTGTTGTTACCCAATCTAATGAGATTATTGCCTTTACCAATAAAAAAATCAATATAATTAACAATCAGGAAGAGCACTTTGATATTTATATTATTGATTCAATGATGAACATATCTGGCCGTCAATTTGCATATGAAGTTGACAAATATATTGGTGAAGATAGAGGGTCTAGATACAGAATTGAAGTGGATCAGGTATTTGTATATACTCATCATCAAGCGGACTTTACTATCAAAATTATCTTAACGATACTATTTATAAATACGAAAAGGATCAATTTGTACCAACGATTATTTTTGATCATGGTGAGCTGAGAATACCACATTAATACTTAACTGTAAAGATTATCGATCTCAGAGAACGACTCACAAAAGATAAGCCATTTTTGGAGTAAATATCATATTTATAGATACGCAGAGAGTGTTATTTTCATTTTCTTTGCAGCAAAAGTACTACGTAGGCATTTACAATATTATTTCGGGCGATCTAAATTATACTCCAATTAAGATACAATTCTTTGAATCTTTGTTAGAATCTCCAGTGAATCGCATCCCATATATCCACCGGGGAAAGATTATTTGTATACTACTTTGACACCTGGTCCTAAATTTGAGAATACTACTTTACCAACAAACGGTTCAAACCCTATTCTATTCAAGATGATGCTAAATCAAATTAATACTTTACTTTTGACTAAAGGGAAAAGAACCCTGAATAGTTAGCAGATTTACCTAAATTTAAGCAAAATTGCATTTGATGAAATTTTCATTTTCTACACTCATGGTTTTAATCAGCTTAAATTTGACCTTCTCGCAAAATTCCAGCGATAAAGGTTCATTACCCTACTACCAGATACCGGATTATCCGGAGGCTTATACTCCAGAAAATGTGGCAGCCAGACTGATTGATGGTCTTGGGTATCGCTACTTCTGGGCTACCGAGGGCCTGACCGAGAAGGATTTGGAATACCGAATTAGCGAAGACAGCAGGACCACTTTGGATGGGGCATATTATGTTGTCAAGATCCATTGCTCTGACGGTAAAAAAAGAACCGATTTCGAGTGCACCGGATAGACCTGAGCTTTCCTTTGCAGAAAAACGCCAAGCCACTCTTGAAAACATCAAGCAGGCCAGTGATCTGCTGAAATCTAGCGGACCAGGAGGATTGGAGGAGATGATGATTGTATTTAAGCGAGGTGAAAGGACATCGGAATTCCCGTTCTGGAATCTTTTGAATGGTATGATCGCTGATGCCATATATCACACCGGTCAGATCGTGAGTTATCGTCGAGCCTCCGGAAATCCAATTAATCCAAAGGTGAGCGTGTTTAGTGGAAAGACCAGGGAGTGAGAGGGCTTTTGGCGTGTTCGTTATTGGCTTTTAGCTGGTTGGCTATTGGCGATGATAGTTGTGCGCAATAAGTTGACAGATATTTAATTAATTATTCATTTCTCACGATTTAGTGCCTAAAGGCCAAATTGAAGTTTTTTTTATAGACTATCAGTAACTAACTAATGACAATTTGATCTCAGTCATCTACAAATCTCAATACTCACTACTCAATACTCATTACTAAAAAAAATGTGAGGAATCATATCGCACCGCTACAACTTTCTACCCTTGCTGCGTTTCCGCCCTGGGGGAGTTCGAAAGGAGCTGGTCGTATGACCCTCACGCCGCAAAAGTAAATATTTACTCATAATTATCCTTAAGTAGCACCAAAATGTTGTTTTTTTATTCGTAGAACGAGAAGATAGAAATCAGATGACAGAAGTCAGACATTATCACTTTATGTTCTTGAATCATATGGTTTTTTGCTATTGATATTGTTATTGAAATTGCGAATTATCAATCATCCATTCATTATTTTTTATTCGAAATTCCACCCCCTGCCCCCTCAAGGGGAAAATCCCAGTTTCAAGTTTGTGCCCTACTTTTAAAATGATACCCTGACACAAGAAGTTAGAAGACAGATGTCAGAAAACAGACTTTGTTACTCAATAATTCTCGGGTCATTCGACACCCATAAAACCCTTGCATGAATACACCAGGATTGGATTGCATAGGAAGATGGAATCCTGAATATCCTGTTTAATCATGTCCAATCGTGTTCAAAAGTTAGAATAGGATTAATGGGATTCACGATGGCTTTTAGTCGTTGGCCGTTAGCCTTTCGCTTAATTCGGTTTCAATTTTCCTAAAAACATATTTCAATCATTTAAACAATTCCACAGTTACACAATTCCCCATAAAAAAAAAATTGAAAAACGGTCAACCTTATTTAGGCATCTACATTTAGGCATCTACAACCTGAAACCCGACACCCGATTACCGACTTACACCCAGAGCTACAGTGGGCAAAGCCGACAACCGATCACCCACACCCGATCCCCGATCCCTTCCTTTAATTCCTTACTTTAATTATTTTTTAAATACATTTGTAGCTAAATCCCAATCTTTAATAGAAGTCATTTAAAAACTTGGACCGATTTTGAACTTTAGTGAACTCAATTTAGAAGATTCTTTACTTGAAGGTTTAGATGCGATGGGGTTTGCCCGAGCAACTCCGATCCAGGAAAAGGCCATTCCTTCTATTATGCAGGGCAAAGACCTGATCGCCTGTGCACAGACGGGTACCGGCAAAACGGCCGCATTTATTCTACCCATTTTAAACAGATTAATTAAAGATCCCTCTCCCCATTTAAATACGCTTATTATTGTGCCTACCAGGGAATTAGCCATACAGATCGAACAAAGCCTGGAGGGATTTGCGTATTTCACCGGTGTTAATTTTTTGGCAATTTATGGGGGCCGGGGAGGGGAAGAATTCAGCCAGGAAAAGAAAGCACTTACAGCGGGCGCCAATATAATCATCGCGACTCCGGGCAGATTGATTGCCCATCTGGGTATGAAGTATGTGAAAATGGATAATCTTCAACATCTGATCCTGGATGAGGCAGATCGCATGCTGGACATGGGATTTGTTAATGATATACTGAAAATCATCGATCATCTTCCTCAAAAACGTCAAACTTTAATGTTCTCAGCAACCATGCCTGCTAAAATCAGAAAATTTGCCAACCAGATCCTTTCCGACCCAGAGTACATAAGCATTGCGGTATCAAAGCCTACTGAAGGTGTAGTACAGGGAATATACAAAGTGGAAGAAGATCAAAAGTTACCTTTGTTGAAACATCTGCTTTATAAAGATTCTGCACGCAACAAACGTATTCTTATTTTCTGCCGTACTAAAAGCAATACTAAAGAAGTCACTTCTCTATTGAAGAAAGGTAAATTAAATGCGGAGGACATTCACTCCGACCTGGATCAACAACAACGAAATTCCACTTTGTTGAAATTTAAGAATGGAGAAATTTCAATTCTGGTCGCCACCGATATTTTATCAAGAGGAATCGATGTAAAAGACATCAATTTGGTGATCAATTACGATATGCCCGGTGATCCGGAGGATTATATTCATCGCATCGGTCGAACCGCACGTGCTGATAGCACGGGTACAGCCCTAACTTTTGTAATGAAAAAAGATCTGCGGAAATTAAAAGCTTTGGAACACTTAATGGAGAAAAAAGTCTTTGAACTTCGTCTTCCCAAAGAAATTCCACCAACACAAATCAGTTCAAAATATCAAGGATCCAAATCAAAAAAATCCAAGCCGTATCGTAAAAAACGCAAAAGATAACACTTATTTAGCATAACAATTTGATCCTCAGATACCAAGAAGAAATAGCCAATTGATGATCCTTAAATACATATTCCCGGTCATTGGCCATTGGCATTCTAAATGTTTCCTTTCATTTATTTTTAATAACAATACCGATTTCTGCAGGTGGTATTCGGTTTTAATCAACCATCTATAATCTGGCGACTGACAGGTTGTGAGTATGCTGATCCCGCATAGAATCAATGAATGGAAATTGCTTGTTAAATTCCTGGGGAATATCTTCAAACTGCATTTCCGGATTTTCCTGAATCCATGTCAAGTAGGTCATATCACGATCAATTATTCTGCCTAGCTCATCACCTGGATATGGATTTCCATGACCTGGAATAACCCATTCCACATTTTCCTGTAGAGATATCGTTTCAAATTTCAATAGGGTCCTTTTATAAGACTCAATGTTATCCTCTATGAATGGGAACTCCAACGGGCTTAAGTAATCCCCGGCAATTAAAGTCTTTTGGCTTGGGATATATGCGGCCAATCCATCGATGGTATGTCCCGGAGTGAGAGCCAACTGTAATTCAAACTCACAATCTAACTTTAGCTCCTGGTCCGTATGGATTACGATGGAACTATTGGGGTAAACAATAGGATAACTTCTAGTTATGTAATGCTCACTATCCCAGTCATTTATAGCTTGAATAGCTTTAACTTTGTCGATCTCAGAAGCAAAAGTCTGGGAAGTGATAACTTCTGCCGGTTGAAAAGCACCATATCCTAGAATGTGATCATAATCCGCATGAGTAAATAGCATCCACTGTTTATGTGAATGATCGAATGGCTCAAGGTACTGACGGATGTAGTCAATCTCCGATGGTAACCAATTGGGGTCTACTAACAATATATTTTTTCCGGATACCCAAAGAGTGGATGTGGTTTGATAAAGTGAACTGATGAAAATCTTAATTTGATTACACTCGAAAGTATTCATATGGAAATGAAATTAAAAATCCGCACAAAGTAATTGGATAATATCGGGTTGATTGAATCTAATTTTTACTTTTGCATTAAATTAAAACCTAATATAATAGAATTAATATGAAGTTTTTTGTTGATACGGCCAATTTGGATCAGATCCGGGAGGCATATGATTTTGGAATTCTGGATGGCGTTACCACCAATCCTTCCCTGATGGCCAAAGAAGGGATATCAGGTGAAGCAGCGGTGATGGAACACTATGCCAGAATTTGTGACATCGTTAACGGAGATGTAAGTGCAGAAGTGATCGCCACTGATTATGAAGGCATGATAGAAGAAGGACAAAAATTATCTAAAATCGCCCCTAATATCGTGGTCAAAGTTCCAATGATCAAAGAAGGTGTGAAAGCGCTGAAATATTTTTCCGACCATGGCATCCGTACGAATTGTACTTTGGTGTTTAGTGCCGGTCAAGCCATTTTAGCTGCCAAAGCCGGAGCAACTTATTTATCTCCTTTTATTGGACGTATCGATGATATTTCTTGGAATGGTATGGGCCTGATCGAGGATATTGCTGAGATCTATGCGATTCAAGGATTTGAAACACTTATATTGGCAGCATCTATTCGGAGCTCCAAGCATATTGTTGAAGCCGCTAAGGCAGGTGCAGATGTGGTTACCTGTCCTTTACCCGCAATGCTTGGTTTGCTTAAACATCCTTTGACCGAAAATGGTCTGGCTGCTTTCCTGGCCGATCATCACAAAGTTAATTCATAGCAAATATGGTTGTGTGTTCGAATAGGCCCTGGTGTGGATGGATCCTAACCGGAATATTGGTTGCTTATGTAGGTATTCTAAATGCTCAAGGACCCAAAAGAGAGCTACGAGGAGCCTGGATAGCCACAGTAGAAAATATCGATTGGCCCTCTTCACCAGGTCTATCCGTAGAGCAGCAAAAAGAAGAATACATCAAATTACTTGACGAACTGGACGCTGTCAATATCAATGCTGTAGTGGTCCAAGTAAGACCCGCAGCGGATGCTTTTTATCCATCGAGTCTGGAACCGTGGTCAAAATATCTAAGTGGTATACAGGGTATTGGTCCCAATCGCACTTATGATCCTTTGGAATTTATGATTCGGGAAACCCATGCCAGAAGTATGGAGTTTCATGCCTGGGTCAATCCCTATCGGGCTCTAAATGGCACGGATCTCAATACCTTAGCCGATAACCACTTATTAAAGCAACAGCCGGAATGGTTTGTTCGCTATGGGGACAAATATTATTTTAATCCGGCTTTACCAGAAGTTCAATCTCATGTGGTAGAAGTAATTGCCGATTTAGTACGCCGGTATGATATCGATGCCATTCATTTTGATGATTATTTTTATCCTTATAAAATACAGGGAGCCGAGTTTCCGGATCTAGCCCTATTCGGACCTCGTGCCCATGAATTTCCTAATTTGGATTCCTGGCGCCGTAACAATGTGGACATCTTGGTGTACAATATTCACCAGACCATAAAAAAAATTAAACCCTATGTTCAGTTTGGAATAAGTCCCTTTGGAGTTTGGAGAAATTCCGCAAATGATCCCAAGAGAGGTAGTCCAAGCCGTGCTGGTCAGACCTGTTATGATGATTTATATGCTGACATTTTACTCTGGATGGAGAAAGGTTGGATCGATTATGTGGCTCCACAACTCTATTGGCATATTGGCTTTGACCTGGTGGATCCAGCAATCATGATGCCGTGGTGGAGTGAACAGGTGTCACAGCAAAACTTATATTTTGGATTGGGGATGTATCGTGTCGGTAGCAGACAAGGTTGGATGAATCCTTCCCAACTATCAGACCAAATCAACCTGGCCCGATCTGTACCTGGTTACCAGGGAAGTATCTTTTTCAGTGCCAAGTGGTTTGCTAAAAATCCTTTGGGAGTAGTGGATAGTTTAAAGACCACTTCCTACCGTCATCCGGCTCTATTACCGGAAGCCAACCGGACGGTATTACCTATACCCAACACTCCCAAAATTGTCAATTTAAAAAAGAAACGAAAATATACTAAATTCGAATGGGAGAGCCCCGACGATTCAGAAGGGCCCTACTATTATGTGATTTACCGGTTTCGTGGAGAGAAGGTGGGTGACCTGGATGATCCTCGTAGTATTTATGAGATCACCGGGTTTAATATGCACCAAATGCAATTTACAGATTATAAAATCAACCGCAAAAGACCTTATACCTATGTCATCACGGCCGTTAATCGCGAACATGTGGAAAGTGTGCCCAGTACACCATTAACAATCATCACGAAGTGATTTCCAATCATGAATAAAATTTATTACCTGTCAACCTGCTCAACTTGCAAGCGAATAATCAAAGAATTATCTCTGGACTCCAAATTTGAGTTTCAGGATATCAAAAGCGATCCGGTCACTTCCGAACAACTCGATGAAATGCGCAAGCATGTGGATTCATATGCCGATTTGTTCAATAAACGCGCCAGGAAAATCCGTAGTCTGGAATTAGACCTTTCGACTTTTTCCGAATCCGATTTTCGCGATTGGATATTAAAAGACTATACTTTCTTGAAAAGGCCAGTATTGGTGGTTAAGGGTAAATATTTTATTGGAAATTCATCAAAAGTGGTCAAAAAGGCAGAAAAATTGATTCGTACTGCCGATTAATTGCAGAGAATAATGATCGGGGGAGTAGTGACCGCATTTGAAATATGACCGGCGCGATCTTCAATGGTGATAGTATATGATACCGTGTCGGTTGGGTATGTAGTCGATGCTGTACATGGGTCCATCCCATCCGGAAAATAACAACAAACATTAAACAGCGTATTGAGTAAAATCGTTATGGTGCCTTCAATCCCATTCTCCGCACCGGATTCAGGAACTACCGGACTCGAATAAGAGGTAACAAAACCATCTCTGGAATCTTTCAAAAATATATTTGACTTGTTATTTTCAAATCCCAGATCACCATCACCATCCTTGAAGGAAATGGAAATAAATATACTGTCATTTACTTCTCTACCCTGAACCACTTCAGTCTTGTTTATTCCTTTATAATCAATACTGGGAACCACATCAAAATCTGTCTTTTGATTGCAACCAATCAAAGTAATTCCTATAATCCCGATCAGTAAATATTTAGACGTTTGCAAAAATAGCTTGTTTGATACCACTACAAGTATAACGATATAATTTTGTATTTCATTTAATCCAAATTTTAAATTAACAATACGATGACAAAAGACTGTTCTTGCTGCTCTTCCAATTCGAACGTATAAAAACCATTCTACATTTTATGGTACACTGATCGACATTCACCGTTTACCATAGGCTAAGACGACCGAATTAAGATTTGTAATTCGATACAATATTTTGTTAATTGCTGTTTATGACGCAAAAAGAAGTCAGGAAAAGATCACTGCAACTCAAAAGGAAGGTGCTGCAGGTCAATGAAGAAGAGTTTGACTCTTTGGCCCTCGATATATTCCGGTTCCAGGTTGAATTCAATCCAGTATATAATTTATTCCTGGAGCTGTTGGATATAAAGGTGACAGATATCACTAAGGTCTATGAAATTCCATTACTGCCAATCTCTCTTTTTAAAACCCAAATGATTCGCACCGGAAGATGGAATCCACGAGATTTTTTCGCTAGTAGCGGGACCAGTGGGCAGGCACCTAGTCGGCATTATGTTTCTGATCCCGGATATTATTTACAGATTGCCCGACATTGCTTTGAATCCCATTTCGGCGCTCTGGAAGAATATTGTTTTCTAGGCCTGCTTCCCAGCTATTTGGAGCGAGGGCACAGCAGTTTGGTGGCGATGGTAAATTATTTCATCCAATCTTCCAGGTTTGAGCAAAACGGATTTTATCTCTATGAACATAATGAATTGAATCAAACACTTCAAGAGTGTAGGAATCGACACATTCCAACTATATTAGTGGGAGTAAGTTATGCCCTCCTGGACTTCTTTGAGGCATATACTCTTGATTTTCCGGATTTGATTGTAATGGAAACCGGTGGGATGAAAGGACAAAGAAGAGAACTTACACGACTTGAACTGCATAACTATTTGGTCAATCGGTGCAATGGTCAAATCGGGTCAGAATACGGAATGACTGAGCTCTTCTCGCAGGCTTATTCAGTATCCGGACCAATATTCAAGGCGGGACCTTTTTTAAAACCCTTGATCTTCGAAAGGGATGATCCTTTGGTACTAGCTAAAAATGGAGAATCCGGGATTTTGGGCTTTATTGATCTGGGTAATGTGGACACTTGTTCTTTTATACTGACTGAGGACTTGGGGCAAGTTCATGAGGGCGGATTCGAAGTATTGGGTCGGCATGATCACAGTGAGTGGAGAGGATGTAATTTGATGCTGAATTCATTTATCTAAAATTACGGTGATCGGAAAACGGTGGTCGGTAAACGGTGAATAGTGATCGGCATTGCCCCACTGTAGCCCTGGGCGTAAGTCGGTGATCGGGTGTCGGGTTTCAGGGTGTCAAGGGTATCAAATTAGGTGTGAGGTGTCAAGGGTTTCAAGGGTCTCGAATGACTCAAGAATTATTTAGTAGGAAAGTCTGTTTTCTCACATCTGTCTTCTAACTTTTGACGTCAGATGTCTGGACCAGGGTGTCAAGGGTATCGAGGGTATCAAATCAGGTGTCAGGTGTCAAGGGTTTCAAGGGTCTCGAATGACTCAAGAATTATTTAGTAGGAAAGTCTGTTTTCTCACATCTGTCTTCTAACTTCTGACGTCAGATGTCTAGACCAGGCTGTCAAGGGTATTGAGGGTATCAAATCAGGTGTCAGGTGTCAAGGGTTCAAGGGTCTCGAATGACTCAAGAATTATTTAGTAGGAAAGTCTGTTTTCTCACATCTGTCTTCTAACTTCTGACGTCAGATGTCTAGACCAGGCTGTCAAGGGTATCGAGGGTATCAAATCAGCCGTCAGGTTTCGAGGGTGTCGAGGTTGTCGAGGTTGTCAGTTGACTTAAGAATTATTGAGAAAGGAAAGTCTGTCTTCTGTATTCTGTATTCTGTCTTCTGACTTTTGACTTTGTCTTCGAATATTCCTAACTTTAGTATTACCAACTAAAATCGACCCTATTTTGAAAACCACCTTCACTCTGGTTATGATGCTTGTATGCCTACAAGCAATCACCCAATCATTTATCCCCGAAGTGATCAATCTTGCGGGAACACAGGCTTCTGTTAACGAATATACGATGCATTGGAGCATCGGTGAAGTTGTAACTCAACCCATTAAAAGTGGTGAGTATATATTAACCCAGGGATTCCAACAACCGAAGTTGGGAAGGATAACTTCATATCAGGATCCACAATTTCTTGGAGAAATACATTGGTATCCCAATCCGGCCACCGCTAAATTGTTTCTATCAACAGACTCCAAAGAAGTAATCGTGGTGGAATTCGATGACTTGCAGGGTAAAGTATTAAAACGTATTAGATTTAGGCAGCAGTCGGCCATTGATATTCCATCTTGGCCCCCCGGTCCATATCTGATGCGATGGACCCAAAAAGGTCACCCAATCTATCATGCCATATGGATCAAAAATTAACCATTTCGCCCATTCTTTCTAAATAACCTTACAAACTCAACATTTATGAAAAATCTATTCCTTTTTATTATAACCACTCTTACCATTACCTCACTATATGGGCAGAACCCTGGATTAAACTACCAGGCTGTATTGAGAAATGGAGATCAACTGGTTGTCAACAAAACGGTAAAAGTAAAAGTTACCTTGATCGAAGAAAGTGTAGATGGCAATATCGTGTATCAGGAAATGCAAAATACAACCACAGATGGGTTAGGATATCTCAATTTTATGATCGGCGAAGGAGAACTGCTCGGAGGAAAGTATACCGATCTACCCGGCAAATCAGATCTATTCATCCAATTGGAAGTAGAAATTGACAATAGCGGAGAAATGTTGGATTTCGGCACCACCCGCATGGGAGTGGTTCATTATGCCTTATACGGTCAGGATGAGGACGCCGATCCGGATAATGAAATTCAAACCTTAAGTTTGAATGGAGAAATGCTGGCATTAAGCCGGTCTGACTCCATTTCATTATCCTCCATCGCTTCACCCTGGAAAACCGTGGATACCGGTCAAAGTTATGTTCTGACATTTACCTCTGAAGATCCCCTTAGAGATGATGAGGAAGAACCCAAAAAGAAGATCCGGAAATTAAGGAATGGTGGAGTCAAAGAAGAATGGGAAGTAAAGGGAGACAAGATTTGTGAGGAGAGAACGAATGTAGATTATGATGATCTTCCAGATCGCGCCCAGGAGGGTATTGACAGCATGCGTAGAAAATCAGATAAAATTCCAGATATGAAAGAAATAGAATTTGTTTGTACGGTAAAAAAAGTAAACGACAAATTGGTTGAGCAAAGATATATCGGACTAAGAGGCGAGGGTGAGAAAAGTGAATTGTTCAAGATTATTGTGGAAGGAGGTGGAAAAACCGTAGTATTCGGATATGAAAAAAAGGGCAAGGAAGTATTGAAAGGTACTAGTGTTAAAATAACCGATGATTGGCATCAAACCGTGGTGGAGGAAAAAGAAGTCAAAGAAGACAACTCAATAACTCCCAAGCAAACCTCTTATCAATATGGACCTAAAAACCTGGATGTCAGTACATGGATCAAACCTGGATCAGATGGGGTTTTAAGTTTTAAGGATCTGTTCGAAACAAGTAAGGACAACATCATTTCAGGCATAGGCTTTGAGTTTAGGCCAAATAACCTGAGCTTGAATTTGAGTGCCTCGTATACCAGCGATAATGTCACTACCCAAGCTGGAAACATTGAGTTTGATTTGGACACTTCAGACGGTCCTACCATTGAATTGATTACTGGAGACAATAATGAGCATTTTGCAAGTTTCAATACGGAGCAGATTAATTTTAAAAAGAACAATTTACCTAGCCTGAGTTTGGGTAACTTTCCCTTAACCAATAACTCCTGTGTGGGAGTTGCTGATTTACGATATATCACTTCGGACACTACACTTGGAGTCGTTCTTCCCACCATAGGTCTTGGTAACCTGGGCCAACAACCTACTGGATTTTTTCGACTTAGTAGTGACGGTTCGGCACTGTTTGAATTGACTGCCAATACTTTGGGATCACCGTATCTCGGCGCCTATACTCCAGGTGGATCCAACACCCTTCTGACCACTACTTCCGATGTAAATTCCCCCTACTTATTTATGGCACCTCCAAGTAATGAAATTGCAGCCTACATCAACATGACGAGTGATGGAGTAGGCACGGTGGGTGCTCATAATGTGGTGACCATCAGTCAGAATCCCGCCTCCTCAGAACAATTGATTGTTTATCCACAACTTTCCGGTTCGGAATCTACTATATATGATCGAGGTACGGCGACTTTGGTTAATGGAGAAATAACCGTGGAATGCCCGGATCATTTTCAACTGCTGGCCGATCCACAATCAATGACCATAACTTTAACTCCCCTCTCAGCGGATTCAAAAGGGTTGGCCGTCATCGAAAAGACAAATTCAGGCTTTAAAGTGAAAGAACTTGACCAGGGAACCGGAAACTATTCCTTTGACTATTTGGTCATGTGTAGAAGATCAGCGCAAAAAGAGCACCAGGTATATCAATCCAAATCCGCATATCGACCTGCTGATAATTTTGCCAAAAAGGAACTTGGACATCATCAGGAAGCCGTTAAAAATTAGGCAAATGAATTAAGAATAATGTGATTTTCTTCAAAAGATTAGATGGGAAAGGATTATCAATCTGTTTGGGTACCGGATATTTCTCCGGAACCGAGTGAAACGCCAGGAACAAGGTCCAATAGGCCTTCAACTAAAAAGGCATCATTGATTGATTTTTTGATAGATTAAGATGCCCCATTCAAGACAATCACTAGTGGCCAGATCAGCCCATAATCGAGCTTCTTTAGTTAGCTGAGCTCTAACTTCAGCTGGGATTTTTGAAATTCGTTTATCCTTGTTTTCATTCAAAGTGTGTATTACTTTGTTATAATGTATTTCTATTTGATTGGTAAGGTTTAGACTATATACCTTCTGAAGTCCTATTTTTCGCATTGCTTTGCGATACCATATTTTATCCTCCAAAGAAAGAGAGGGGATCAACTTCTGTAACAACTCATAGCTCTCATTTTGACAAGTGGCCGATTTAAACATTTCCGTAAATACTACTCTTGCTCCCGGTTTTAATACACGATGGATTTCCTTGAAGATCCTGATTCTTTCTTGACTTTTGAAGAAAATATCTTGAGCCCAAACCATATCAAACGTGTCATGATCATAAGGTAAATGGACAAGAGGACCTTCGGTCAGATTGATCTTTTTTTGCAGCTTATCATCAAAAACATTGATGATTTTGAGAAGATACTCATTACGTTCGGTACGATCATCAATACAATCCATTTTGCATTCAAATTTTTCCATTATGTACTGAGCTGTTCCTCCAAATCCAGAGCCAAGGATTAATACTCTTGAGCTTTTACTAATCCGGGGAACCAACTTGATCATACGGTCCGCAATTTTGGTTGCGCCCTCAGAAATACTAATTTCTTCAGGACGATAAAGTCCGATGGCTTCGTTTTTTCCCTCCCAAATACGGTGGATCAAAGTGGTTAATTCTTTATTATAGGTATTGTTATCAGTGGAATCCATGGTACTCATAATTCAAAACCAATTTAGGCGGATTTGACTAATTTATGGAAAAATAGGTCAAAATGTAATGCAAGATATATTTTCATGCGGTCTCTGAAAAGTGAAATAAATAATTAACAATCAATTATGATTTGATGATGATCAAAAACCTGGTGGATGTTTTAAATGAAAGTCTGTATTGTCCTGAATATATTTTGCAAAAAGTAATACTTTATCCTCTCCAAATAGTTGACCATTAATGGTGATACTGGCCGGTCTGCCATTACTGAATGCGGTTGGTAAGACGATACTTGGGTGACCAGTTAGATTGGTGATCAACAGGTTTGATCCTTTCCAGGAGGGTGCCAAATATACGTCTACTCCGGCAATAGCACGATGCATTTCTTCGATTAATTGAGTACGTAATCGATTGGCCTGTATGTACTCAACTGCCGGTATGAACCTTGAAGTTCTAAATACGTTGGGCCAAGCATTTTTTATCTGAAGTACCAATCGGTCATCCTCATTTGATCTTGTAAGGAGATCAAAAGCGGCTCCAGCCTCCGCTGACAATATGAAATTTAAGTTTCTCGGATCCGGCAGTTCGATGGGAACTAATTCGAATCCCAATTCCCTAACTTTCTCCAACATGATAGAATCTTGATTACGGAAACGATAATCTCCTTCAAAGGCCGATTGGACATATCCGACTTTATAATTATTCACTTTTTTGGTCACATTGTAATTGAATCCCGCCGACCACAAGCTTGGATCTTTGCCATCTGGTCCTGAAATAACATTGAAAATCAGGGCACAGTCTTCAGCATTGCGGCAAATAGGACCAATCTTATCCATTGACCAGCTTAGTGCCATGGCCCCATATCGGCTTACTCGTCCGAAAGAGGGTCTTAGTCCGGTCACGCCGCAAACCGTAGAAGGTGAAACAATGGAACCTAATGTCTCTGTTCCAATTGCAAATGGAACTAAACCGGCTGATACAGCAGCTGCAGACCCCGCGGATGAACCACTCGATCCGGATTCCGGATTCCAGGGATTCCGGGTTTTTTCCCCGTACCATACATCCCCCCAAGCTAACGCTCCCATAGATAGCTTTACTACTAAAATCGCTCCGGCCTCTTCCAACCGTGTAATAACAGTTGCATCTTCATCAATTACTTGATTCTTGTAAGGAGCGGCTCCCCAAGTGGTCTTGAATCCTTTTTTTGCCAGCAGATCTTTGGCACCAAATGGGATTCCATGTAATACACCTCGATATCGTCCTTCTTTGATTTCCTTATCTGCTTCTCTTGCCTTTGCAAGCGCATAATCTTCAGTTAAGGTAATCACACAGTGTAGGGAAGGATCATACTTTTTTAATCTCGCTATAAAAAACTGGGTCAGCTCCAGTGCAGTTACTTTTTGTTCCCGTATCAGAGAAGCCAATTCTCTAACTGAATAAAAAGCCAGATCGTCAACGTTATTAGGTCTTTTTTGTTTTTTATCCTTACCAAAATTGACCGGATATTGCAATCGATTGGGCTTAAACCCGCTAGGTGCAGGATTAAAAATTAAGGAAGGTAAAACGGAATTTTCCAAAGTATCCATTCGATTGCTCATATATGCTTCACGAAAGGAAGTCAGGCCTTCCAACATAGAATCAATTTCAGAATCTTCAAACTCCAATCCCATCAATTTTTGAGCATTTCGTACATCGCTCACCGTAATCTGGTTATCCAAAACAATAAATGCAGTGCCAACTCCCAGCATAAAAAAAAGAAGTGCGATTACCGTATTTTTTTTCATAGTTTATCGATGAATAATGAACTTAAAAATAATTACCTTCTAATAATAAACTGTAGAACATGCCCAATTTGTTTAAAAGAATCATAATATTGAAGTAGACTTTATAGGTCAGTTTGAAAAATTTAAATAAGGTGAACCATAATATTAATATCAGAAAAGCTACCATTCTGGACTTGGATCAAGTAAGTAAACTATTTAACGACTATAGAATATGGTATCGTAAACCTGGAGACTTGGATGGGGCGATCGCCTTTATTCGCGGTCGATTGGAAAAAGATCAATCAGTTATATTTGTCGCTGAAGAGTCTCACAATTTATTGGGCTTTGTTCAATTATATCCTTTATTTTCATCAGTCAGAATGAGACCACTATGGCTTTTAAATGATCTTTATGTAAAACCAGAACATCGCAATCGGAATATCGGTAAAAGATTGATGGACAGGTGCAAAGAAATGTGTAAAAGAAGTAATGCCGCCGGGATTATGCTCGAAACAGAAAAATCCAACGATATTGGTAACTATCTCTACCCGAAAGAGGGCTTTCATTTAGAGACCGAATTTAATACCTATTTTTGGACTAATAGTAGGGGGAAGGATGAAAAATCAGAAGTCTAGGTTCAACTTGGATCCGGAAATTGTTTATCTCAATATGGGATATATGTCTCCCAGTTTAAAAGCAGTGACCGAGGCGGGAATCGAAGGGGTAAGAAAGAAAGAGAAGCCTTACCTGATCAGCCCTGATGATTTTTTTAAAAATACAAAGCGGGTAAAACATCTTTTCTCAAAAATCATTGACAATCCTCTGGAAGAGAGAATAGCCATGATCCCCTCGGTTTCATATGGGATGGCGAATGTAGTCCGTAATATTCCCATAAAATCAAAAGGAAACATCATTTTAGTAAAAGATCAGTTTCCGAGCAACTTTTATCCCTGGTCCTATTTAGCAAAATCTGCTAATCTACATATGCAAGTGATCGGGAGACCTCAGGGATTGTTTTCTAATGTCGATGAATGGAATTACCGGATACTATCAGCCATCACAGAAAGTACGGTGGCTGTTGCCATCTCCCAAACCCATTGGGCTGATGGGAGTTTATTTGACTTAAAGGCTATTGGCAAAAAGGCTAAACGGTGTGGTGCTCGGTTTATAGTGGATGGAACCCAATCAGTGGGAGCACTGCCAATATCTGTTTCAGAATTGCAGATCGACGCTTTGATCTGTGCAGGTTATAAATGGTTATTAGGCCCTTATTCAATAGGTATGGCTTACTATGGACCAGAATTTGATCAGGGCATACCAATAGAAGAAAATTGGATTAATAGAGTGGGAAGTGAAAATTTTGGAGGGTTGGTGAACTACCAGGAAGCTTATAAGATGTACGCCAACCGATTCAGCGTCGGTGAAAGTTCTAACTTTGTTTTATTGCCAATGATGATCACAGCGCTACTCCAGATTTTGGATTGGACCCCTTCTGCGATACAGGAATATTGTCGGGGCATTGGAACTAGTTTCTTTGAAGAATTAGAGAGGATCGGATTTTATTTTGAACCAGAAGCAAATCGAGTCGGACATTTGTTTGCTGTACATCTGGATCCCAATATAATTGATAAGTCTAAATTGATTGCTGAATTGAAAAGACAGCAAGTTTATGTTTCCTTTAGAGGGGATTATCTCAGGATTTCTCCGTATGTTTATAATTCGGAGCCAGACCTACTACAATTAGCCCACTGTATCAAAAATTCCATTTAAACATTGAAGTTCTATGACCATCCAGCTCGCCTCACTTAAGAAACAACCTTTACTCGAGGATATCGAACGGATCCATAATTGTATTGATCCCTATATACATTATACGCCAGTAATTACCTCTGAATCCTTTAATGACTTAGTCGATAGCTCTGTATTTTTCAAATGCGAGAACTTTCAAAAGATTGGTGCTTTCAAAATGCGAGGAGCCATGTCCGGAGCGTTGGCTTTAAAAAAGGAAGAAAGGTCTTCCGGAATAGCCACCCATTCTTCCGGCAATCACGCACAAGCCGTTACTAGGGCAGCTCAACTATTGAACATTCCAGCCTACATTGTGATGCCTGAAAATGCTCCTGAAAGTAAAAAACAGGCAACTTCTTCATATGGAGCCAATATTACCTTTTGTAAACCGACTTTGGCTTCGAGAGAGACTACCCTGCAACAGATCCTGACTGAAACTGAGTCCATATTTATTCATCCTTATAACAATTGGAATGTTATTGGAGGACAGGCGACCGTATCCAAAGAGTTTCTTGAAGAAATTCCGGACTTAGATTTCATTCTTGCTCCGGTAGGTGGCGGTGGTTTGATCAGTGGTACTGCCTTATATACCTATTATACTAGTCCAGATTGTAAAGTAATTGGCGTAGAACCCTCGGTGGTGGACGATGCTTATCGTTCATTGAAGACTGGCAAAATTGTTCATAATACGAC
Organism: Saprospiraceae bacterium; assembly: GCA_965223405.1. GTDB lineage: Bacteria > Bacteroidota > Bacteroidia > Chitinophagales > Saprospiraceae > CBDCWO01. The sequence goes on along the minus strand of CBDCWO010000006.1, from coordinate 5,859,968 downwards.
TACCGATACTATTGCTGATGGATTAAAGACCAACTTGGGAGAATTAACATTTGCTGTAATCGCCAAACATGTATATGATATCTATACTGTGAGTGAGCAAGAGATCATTGAAAGCATGAAATGGATCTGGGAAAGGGTTAAAATTCTAATTGAGCCTTCTTCAGCGGTTCCAGTCGCTTTGCTAATGCGGAAAATGAAGTTATTCGCCGGTAAAAGGGTAGGGATCATTCTATCTGGTGGAAATGTCGATCTATTGAAAATTCCTTTTTAAGGACTTTTCTTCTGAGTCAAGTTCAGCCCAAATCTAAAAAACACACTTTTCTTTGATTTTTCAGCGGCTAAATATCATCGCTAATGAATAGTTCCTCTTTCTACAACTGAAACACCCTAGTACTTCAGATTTGAGCATGGGCAAATGCTAAATCCAAATAATATTTTACCCAAGGTTTTGATGTTGGCTTTTGAGAATACCCTCACCAGTCAGAGAAATTCCCCAATTCAATATTCAATCAGAAGAGCATTTCAATGGCTAAAAATACCGCTGCTCCGACGGCAAAACCAGCAAATGCCAACCAAGAAATTTTCTTCAGGTACCATATAAAGTCGATTCTTTCCATGCCCATTGCGGCCACACCGGCAGCCGATCCGATAATCAACATACTTCCACCTGTGCCTGCCGAATAGGCAATGAGATGCCATAGCGAAGAATCCATAGGCTCGGAATACATTCCCATCGTCGCGGCTACCAGAGGAACATTGTCTATGATGGCCGAAGCAAAGCCCAGTAGAATAATTACCAAATTCTGACTAGGTATATTAGACTCCATCCATTCGGCCAAACTTCTTAATAATCCCAAGGACTCCAATGAGGCGACTGCCACCAGAATTCCCAAGAAAAACAAGATACTCGAAAGTTCGATACGAGATAGAGCAGTATGTGCAGAATATAAATGCTTTCTTTCTTCAGTAAAATCTTCTTCAGGATGGATGTATTCCGAAACCAACCAAACCACTCCGAGACCTAACATCATACCTACATAGGGAGGAAGGTGAGTAATGGCTTTAAAAACTGGAACAAATATCAAGGCACTGATTCCTACAATAAGCATAACGCGACTTGATAATAATTTTTCTTTCTTCTTTTCTGTCTCTACATCTCTTTTAGCGGGTGTAATCGTCCCTTGAAAGGGCTTGGTAAACGATGCCAAGAAAGCAGGAACCACCGCACAAAAAATGGAAGGGATTACAAGTCGCTCAATTAACCCAAGTGAAGATACTTTATTTCCGATCCAAAGCATTGTGGTCGTTACATCACCGATAGGAGACCAGGCTCCTCCAGCATTGGCTCCAACTACGGCCATACTTACAAACCATAGGCGCTCATTTCTTTTAGGAACTAACCTCCTAAGTAGAGAAACAAGGACAATTGTAGAGGCAAGATTATCAAGAGTAGCTGATAGAAAGAATGCCAAAATAGTAATAAGCCATAACATTTTGGTCTTACTCGTAGTTTGAATCCGGTTCGTAATAACGGCAAATCCTTTGTGCAAATCAATCAATTCAACTATTGTCATGGCCCCCAAAAGAAAGATGAGTATTTCGGCAACCTTACCAATATGATGTAATAATACTGGCTGCATTTCCGATTCATGAAAATGGTGGTCAATTACAGGCAGGTGTCCTATGGAGATTAAAGCCCAACAAAGCGCCCCCATGATTAATGCAGGAACCGTTTTATCCAGTTTCAGTGGATGTTCAAAAACAATTGTGGTATAACCTAGAATGAATACAATGAGTACAGCAATAAGCATTGATCTGTCTTTTTATTAAGTCCGCACGTCAAAGTAAGAATTTCAAATTACTAACAAAAATATTTCAGTTTTTTTAAACTTAAGATTGTCACATATATGTATTTATTATATGTAAAATTGCTATTTGCGGAAGATTATTTACTTTAGCAGATTTGCGTATTTTTGCACCTTGATGATAAAAATTGGAAACATAGAATTGGGATCATTTCCACTCTTACTTGCACCTATGGAAGATGTTAGTGATCCACCTTTTCGGTCTTTGTGTAAACAAGCCGGGTGTGATATGATGTATACTGAATTCATCAGTGTTGAAGGCTTAATCCGGGATGCTAAAAAAAGTGTCCAGAAGTTGGATATCTATGATGAAGAGCGGCCAATTGGAATTCAAATATTTGGAGCTGAATTAGATTCTATGATGCGCGCTGCGGAAATTGTAGAGCATGCAGGTCCTGAGGTTCTAGATATTAACTACGGCTGCCCGGTTAAAAAGGTAGTATGTAAAAATGCTGGTGCTGGAGTACTACGGGATATTGACCGTATGATAAAATTGACCCAGGCCGTAGTGAAATCAACTTCTTTACCCGTAACCGTAAAAACAAGATTGGGTTGGGATGATCAAAGTATCAAAATTGAAGAAGTTACTGAGAGATTACAGGATGTAGGTATACAGGCTATCAGCATCCATGGCAGAACCAGAAAGCAAATGTACAAAGGTACGGCTGATTGGACTTGGATAGGTAAAATAAAGGAAAACCCCCGGATACATATCCCGGTGTTTGGAAATGGAGATATCGATACTCCAGAAAGAGCACTCGAATACAAAAACCGCTATGGGGTCGATGGAATTATGATCGGACGTGCCAGTATTGGTAATCCGTGGGTTTTTAAAGAAATAAAACACTTTTTCAAAACAGGTCAAAAGTTAGAACCGGTAACAATCGGTGAAAGGATCAGAGTTATAGCACAACATCTACGAAAATCAATCGAGTGGAAAGGAACTAAACTGGGGGTTTTAGAGATGCGGAGGCATTATTCCAATTACCTTAGAGGGTTACCACATATCAAGCCGTACCGCATGAAACTGGTCACTGAAACTTGTCCGGAAGAATTATTTAAGATTTTAGCTGAAATAAAAGAGACTTATCAACCAGAGATGGTGTCTTTGCAAAATTAAATTGCATTGGTTTTTGATATTCAACCATATGAACGTAAAATTTTTGAATTAATATTTAACACAGCCAATGAGTTAGACTATCCGGTGTATGTTGTGGGGGGATATGTTCGAGACAGATTGTTAGGTATACCATCTAAAGACATGGATATTGTATGTGTAGGTAGTGGGATAAAGTTTGCACAAAACGTCGCTGAAAAATTACGGCCTGTTCCCCGTGTGGTGTGTTATAAGAGATTTGGAACCGCTATGATCAAACATAAAGATTTGGAAATTGAGTTTGTAGGGGCTCGGAAGGAATCTTATCGGGCGGATTCACGCAAACCTATAGTGGAAGAAGGCTCTCTGGAGGATGATCAGTTTAGAAGAGACTTTACAATCAATGCCCTCGCTGTAAGTTTGAATGAGAATGATTATGGTGAAATTGTCGATCCTTTTCATGGGCTGGAACACTTGGAACTGAAACTGATAAAGACTCCTTTAGAACCAGGAAGAACTTTCTCAGATGATCCTTTGCGTATGCTTAGAGCAATTAGATTTTGTTGCCAGCTGGACTTCAAGATTGATGATAATACGTACGAGGCTATTAAAAAATATCGAAATCGAATCAATATCGTTTCTAAGGAAAGGATAACCGGAGAGCTCGTGAAGATATTAGGATGCCCCAAACCGAGCCAGGGATTTAAACACTTATTTGACACGGGTTTACTCCACATCGTGTTCCCAGAGTTAGCAAATCTTCAAGGTGTGGAGGAACGTAATGGACGTTACCATAAAGACAATTTTTATCATACGCTACAAGTATTAGATAATATTGCGAAAAAGTCCGACAACATCTGGCTACGATGGAGTGCATTGCTCCATGATATTGCTAAACCTGCAACCAAGAGATACAGTCCAAAACAAGGATGGACATTCCATGGTCATGAAGCACTGGGCGCAGCAATGGTACCTAGGATTTTTAAAAAACTTAGATTGCCATTGGACCATAAAATGAGATTTGTTCAAAAACTAGTCAAGCTCCATTTGAGACCCATAGCCTTAACCAAGGATGAAATCACAGATTCAGCTTTGAGACGTTTATTGTTTGAAGCAGGTGATGACATAGAAGAACTTATGTGTCTGTGTGAGGCAGATATAACCTCAAAAAACGAACGTAAAGTAAAAACCTATCTAACCAATTTTCAAAAGGTTAGGCAATTATTAATCGAGGTTGAGGAAAACGACAAATTGCGAAATTTTCAACCTCCCATCACGGGCGAATTAATTATGAAAACTTTTGGCTTATCTCCCTCTAAAGAAGTGGGTATCATTAAATCAGCTATCAGAGAAGCTATCCTGGAAGGCATCATTGACAATGATTTTCGTCAAGCCTATGAGTATATGTTATTAGAAGCAAAAAAAATCAATTTAAATCCTGTAAAATAGAAGTAATGTATCGTAGCTTATTTATTATCAGTTGGGTGTTATTGAGTGTACTTTTTCAGGTCGGATGTAGTAAATTTGAATCCCAGAGGGAAAAAGACGACCTCAAAATCAAAAATTATATCGATGAAAATGGTTTAGCAGCAACTCGAACGGAAAGTGGATTGTATTATCTAATTATGGAAGAAGGTACAGATGGTCACCCCACAATTCAAAACAAGGTCACGGTAAACTATAAGGGATACCTGCTTGATGGTTCAGTGTTCGATCAGACCACCGACAATCCCGTAACGTTTACATTGAGCGGATTAATCCCCGGTTGGCAGGAAGGGATTCCTCTACTACAGAAAGGTGGCTCAGGACTTTTTCTGATACCATCCCATCTTGGCTATGGAGATCGGACTCAACGTACCATCCCGCCGAACTCTGTTTTAATCTTTGAGATTGAACTGGTTGACTTTAAGTGAATAACGATTTAGTCAAATAGACCTTCGTACGATGATCCCTTTTTATTTTCTTTTTTCACGTATTCTCTTTCACCTGGATGACTATCCAAGTCTAAAGTATCCCCTTTTCTACTACCATCCATGAGTAATAGAGTACTCTCTTTTTCATACTTCTCCAACATTTGCAGCCCTTCTTCTTCAAATACGCCATTTTGTAAATCAATGCTATTCATGAAGTTTGATGACATTTCCATGAATCGTTCCATTTCACCAACCTTATTAGCCACATCGTCAGCTATTGTTTCAAGGGCTTGATCAAACATGGCCCGTTTATCTTTGTCCCCGGAAAGAATGGACATGGCGGATTTCATCGCAGAATGTGATGCTCGGATTGCTTTTCGCTCTTGTTCCTTGACCTTCACCTGATCTCGGGTATCCTCCAGTAAAATTTCCGAATTTTGGTACATTTTATTTAAGACCCGATATAAAATTTCCATTTTACTGAAAAGCGCCTGATATTTCTCATTGGAGTCCTTTAGTCGTGCAGCTTTACGGGAAGATAATAACATGTGCTTTTCGTCACCTTTCTCTTTTGCCTTTTTGGCGATTAACAGATTTTGCCGAATCTCCCCATCATTCTCCTGCATCAAAGTTTTTATTTTTCGCATCTGGCCTTTTAATGAACCAATTTGCTTGCTCATTTTAGCAAGATTATCTTCAAGGTCGTCAATATAGTTTTTAAGGATGCCAATGGGATCAATCGTGATGAACAACCCAGTAATCCAACGCATAAAACTCTTGTACATATAACTTACGAGATTTCGCATCTTAGGGTCTAATACTAGATAAATTATAACTCCTAAGGCAAGTAGTGTCACCGCAAGCCCTAGTAGTGAAGATACAAAGCCAATAATTGCTGCTAAATTGGTAATAATGAGCCACGCTGCAATACCGATTCCTCCTAACAGAACGAGGGTGCCGGTAAGACCCTCTGGCCTTTTCCAAAATGATTTGGACTTTGCTTCCGGGCTATTAAATGGATTTGAAGTTGCCATATTCCTGTGTTTAGATCTTAATTTATAAATAGTTTTGAATCAATTCAATATCCGATTGAATTTGATCGATAAAGTTATGATAGGTATCCTCAAATTTTTGTTTGGTACTCTCGATCTTATCCTTTGATCTATGAATTTGTTGCTCAGCAGTCTTTATTTGTGCTTTAAGTTTATCAATTTGTAAGGTAAGTTCGGCAATTTTCTCCTCATATTCCTGAATTTTAGTACGCAAAAATTCAGTTTCGTCTACTTTACTGTTTACTCTTTGAGATAATTGCTTCTTCAAAGCGGCTGCAAATTGTCCTTCTTCCCTCTTAAGAACCTGGATATAATGATTGGCAGAATTCAATAATTTATCTTTCGTAATCCCCAAAGTAGAGGCAGTAGCAAAAGCGGAACGGATTGCCATCGACTGATCCATCCCCATTTCCATTAAAGAACTATAACTTTTTTTGAATTTCAGGTAATCAAAGCCCTGTAGACTATTGGTGACTAAAGCATTTGTTAGCGACTCAGCACTTTTACCATCCAGATCTTTTCCTTGAATGAACAGATTTAATATGTCTTCTTTCATACTCTCTTACTTAAATATAATAAATCACAGGATCTCCTCGATTAACGATGAAAATAATTTATTGGTTACCAAGAAACGGAAATTTTAGTTAAATCAAACCGATTTATCTACTAACGTCATTTTTTGAGGTTTCGTTTTTAAGATCAAATACTTCATTATCCCCGATTGGTAACTCCAATTGTCGGATATTAGGTATCGAATGACCTGCAATTCCTTTCAGCTCACCATACATTTCGGTGGTATTGATCAAGACCCTTTGGATTTGCTTTTCTCTCTGTTTCCAGATCCTAAACATCGCGTTTTTTTCTTTCTGTAGATCAATGTTCATTGCTGTAAATCCTTCCACAATACTTTCGATTTTAAGCTTAAATTCATTACTAGCCAGATAGTCATACAGCATAACCATTTTTTCACCTTTATTTTTACTGACATCTGCTCCTTCATGTAATTTGATTAGCATTTGTCTCAAGATATAACTCAAACTTTTGAATTCCTCAAACGAACAAATCCAGATCCCATATCTTTCTCCCATGCGCTCCATATCCTTTGGATAACTCTGTGTCACCAGCACTCCTAAGTCCGCATTAGATTGAATCATATCCTGTTTGAATTTATCCAACCATCCTGGATTAAATTCTTTAGTTCGCTTGCTTTCATAATAAATCGATCCACAATTTTGATGCTCTCTAGTGTTTACTATTTGCAGACAATCTGCTCCTCGAACCCCTTTTTTGATTTCCTGAATTTCATCAAAGGGGAATTGGCTAGCCAACCACTCTTCTATAGCTAGCTCTTGCACTTCTCCTTGCAATTGAACCGAGCCTTGGTTTGCCTTACGTTGCATTTCCACAATCAGCTTTCTCTGATCCTGAAGCTTTTTGTCTTTTTCCCTCATTTTCATTTCCATTTCCTCGTATATCCGTCGGGAGATGTTGGCTTCCACATCCTTTTGATGTATATACATTTTTTTTTCATATTCCAATTCAATTTCTCCACGTTGCAAATCCATTTTTCGACGTAATTTTTCCAATTCGATTTCTTTCTTCCGCAAAGATCCCAGTTCATTCATAAGTTGCTTCAACTCGTGATTCTGAGAATCCAGTTTTTGCCTAAATTGTTCCTGGAGTTGGACTTGTAAAGATTCTTTCAACAGGTTTTTCTCTTTCTCCAGCTTGGCCGAAAACAATTCGTTTTCCTTCTTTTTTTTATCCTCAAAAGCTTTTTGTTGCGCCACCAACTCTTTCATTTTCTGCTCATAGCCACTATTCAACTGATTCTTGTGTTTGGCTAAATGTAGTTGCAGCTCCTTATCCATTTGTTCAGAAATTGCCTCCTCGACTTTGATTTCATTTTGGCAATGAGGACACACAATATGTTTTATAGGTATTGACATATTTGCAATTGTTTTAATACAAGAGCACAAAATATAAAAAAATAATATATATATGAGTTGAAGATCCTCCCGAAAAGTTATCTCTTTAGGAAGGTTAGAATCAGTGTAAGCAAGACGAAATAGGCAAGGACGATTATCAAAATCCAATTTATTGCCGGATTAGACTCCGGATAATAATACAGCAATAATAATGCACTTACAATTCCAACCACCGTGACCAGCAGGGTAGGGAGCTGCCATGTCTTCATCTTTGATGGATAGGCATATTTCCAGGGCACAAAATGCAGCACACTTAGCAGAGCTATTATAATCAAATTAATTATACTGGGTAAATCGAATACAAAATATTGAAAAAAAACTACCACATTCCACATCACCGGAAATCCAATGAACAAATTATCCTGAACCATTCCTTCCTTGGCATAGTACAAGATTGAGGATAACAAGATAAAAAAAGTGGCCAACCAATTTTGCCACCCGTCGGATAATTCCGCATTAAAGTAGAAGAGGGCGGGCAAGAAGGCATATCCAATAAAGTCGATTAAATAATCCATGATCTTGCCATTCATCTTAGGCAATACATCAGTTACCTTGGCAGCCCGTGCCATGGTTCCGTCAACACCATCTACAAACAAAGCTCCCAACATATATATGCATGCCATTCTGAAGTCTGACTTAAATATTTCCAAACAAGCTAAAAAACATAGTACCAATCCACTAGCTGTAAATAGATGTATCGCCCACGCCAGAAGCACTTGCACCTTATTATTCATGGGCTCAAAAATAGGATTTAATTACTCAAATTGACTACCTTTTAGATAAAATCATCGATCCGGCAACACATCAAATAATGTAAAAGGTGTTAAGTATGCTACTTTCGATGTTTTACCAGTTTGGATGGGTACGCTTAGAACAGGACTATGGTTTTGCCGGACTTAGCAGCCCTTCTGGCTGCAGCTAATATTCGCATTGCCACGATATTGGTTTCCAAGTCTGAAGGATTGCTGGATAATCGATCATTGTTGTGGATAGCATAACAAAAATAACTAAAGGGATCATCGCGATGTTTGGGAATTGGATCAAGTGGCATGGATATTTCCCGGATGGTGTTGCTTTTTCGATAAGTCAATTGTTTACTCCGATCAAATTTCAAGTAGCCTTGAGTACCATAAATAGTGACATCCTTACGGTTAAACGGCCAATTCCAACTGGCCTGAATGATGACTTGCAAGTCCTTGTATTCTACCAGGATGGTAGCTTCATCATCAACGTCTGGGTAGAGATCGGGCTTGCTATTATGAGCAAGGGCAGTAACTGAAATAGGTCGATGATCCGGTAAGAGCCAGGTTGCAATGTTAGAGCCATAGCAGCCAAAATCGGTAAGTGCACCACCTCCATTTAGTTTGGGATCTGTGAGCCAGGCCAAAAATTCCTCGCTGCACCCAATTTCTTTTGGACCTTGATGACCCATATGAATCACGATTTTGCGCACCTTTCCCAAAAAGCCCTCATCAATCAATTCTTGCGAACGATATAAACCAGGATACCAACTAGTCTCAAAATTGGTCAGCATCAAGACGTTGTGTTTGTTCGAAAGTTTTAGCAACTGCTTTGCTTCCCTAAATGTCAATGTCATAGGTTTCTCTACCATACAATGAATACCTAATTTCAAAGCTTTTTTAGCAATAGGATAGTGATCAGCAATAGAACTGAAAATACAAACTCCATCGGGCTCTTGTCGAAAAAATGAATCCAGGTCCTGATAAAACAAAGATGAATCCAGATTATATTGTTTTTGATACCTGGATACTAATGATTGATCGGTTTCATAGATGCCAGCGATGACGAAATTTTGATTAGTAGCTTCATTAAATATCCAGTGCACGTGATCATGAGATAATCCAATTATACCCAATTTGGTTTGAACATTTTGGGCCATGATCCCACAATAAAACAGCAATAATAAGATCGTGGCTGAAAAGATTTTTACCCTCATTTTATATATATGTTCTAGTTTTATTCAAAATAACTTACGAATTCCACCAACAGACAACAAAAATACCCCGGATCACTTTCTTTCTTATCGAATCCAAAAGGCTTAATATTAATTCTGCCTTGTTATCTTTTTTGACCTCACCACATCCAGTGATTCCGTCCCCGCCGCTGAAATTTGATACACTTCTTGCCTCCCAAATCCTTTAGGTAACTCGATGATTCCGACATGTTGATATTGATAAATATCAAATGTTTCCAATTTTAATAATGCCGCAAACTGATCTGATGCATAAATTTCACCTGGTAAGGTGACCGGTTCCATTCTGGCGGTTCGATTTATTGAAGATCCATAAGCATTAGCCGCACCGGTTAAGGGATCAAGAGCAAAAAAGATAGGTCCGGCGTGGAGTGCAATCCGGATGTTCAGGCCGGAAGGAAGGTTCGAGATCCTGCTACTTCCACGGAATAAATTCTGGATGGACAAGGCTATTTTTGTAAGGCCCTTTACATCCGGATGACAGATAAGTATAGCATCTCCCCAGGTATTGAGAACCTCTATTTGGCGGGCAAATGGCTTGATATGCTTTTTTATAGTTGAGAATATTTCCAAAACAATCAATGGTATCACTTCCGGGGCAAGTTTAGAAAATCCTACAATGTCAGCAAATAATATATTACTGATTTTACGGGTGTAGGCCTCGGATTTTGGTTGGTCATGAGGTTGGTTTTTAGTTAGCGATGGAACCTTGATTTTCTCTTTGATAAACTGGGTGGGATCAATATTGAAATGAGTATCCTCGTAGGGCCATATTTGATGAAGTTCCTTGGTACCTCCCGCTTGTTTCCTTTGATTGGGCGCAAGTACCGATATAAAAATGGGTTTAGTATCGAAATGTTCTGCAAGGATCATACATTCTCCCATCATTACTTTTCCGAGATGATTAAATAGTTCAGGAGTATCCAGGTAGGGTTCTGTAGTGAGGTGCTTTGGACTGCAATTATAACAATTTTCAAAACGATTTATCCAGCCATGACCGGCAAATAATATGGATGTATCGATGAAATCTTCCTTACGAAAAGGTAGATAAGCTTTGATTTTGGCATTCCTTTGTTTTAATAATTCAACGAAAAGTATATCACCGCCAGACGCTAAGGATGTAAAGCCAATATCTATATCCAAGGCTTCAATCTGCGCTTGTAACTTTTCTCTGACCTGAGCCTCAATTTCTGGAGGAAATCTGGGATCTTTCCGATCTGGTGCATCAATCATATGTCCAGAAAAAATAGCTAGGTTAGGTTTTGGAAATTGTGTTAATATTTTCTCAGGGATCTTTACCGCCTTACTGAAGAATTGAAGTTGAGCATAGGTGGATTGAAATTTTCCAAATTGTTTGGGATTATTAATAATAGCTTGCTTAAAGTAATCAAATGCAATCTCATGCTGTCCTAGGATTAGATTGGCCTCACCCAGAGTTGATGTCGACCAATAATCGGTAGGTTTACCTATTTGATCGATAACTTCTCTGGCAATTTTGGCTGCTTTGGACTTTTGATTCAGTAGCAAAAATAGACCCGCAGCATTGATCGCGGGATAATACTCTTTGTTTAAAAAGTACCCCTTAAAATAAGATTCAGCAGATTTTTTGAGGTATTTACGATCTCCAGTTTGTTTATAAAGGTCTTTGTACGTTCTTCCCAACAGGCCCAAGGTCTCACTATCCTTGATTCCCTGCCTAACCTTCTCCAGAATGATCTTAATTGCAGTTTGTGACTGTCCCAGTCGATTTAGAGCGATAACCAACAGTTGAGTAATTCTCAGATTTTCAGGAAATTCTAGCCGTAATTCGGAAGCAAGATTATGAGCTTGAAAAACTTGGCCCTGATTAAGTGCTCGTTCAATGCTCAAAATGGCTTGTTGCTCTTTGGTCATGTTGTAAATGGATTGAATAATAAGAATTCCAGCCCAAGTTCTAAAAAAAGATAGAATGAATAAATGTTCCCTCTATTTTTCTCTGTTTCTCATGTAAGAGAGTATTCTTGACTTTTACAGGGCCAACAACAATATTGTAAATTAAAATACTTATCTTAAGTGTAATTTATTTAACCCAAAAAAACCTCGAACCATGAAAAGTCGAATTACTTTTTTTATGGCTACCCTGCTATGCCTTAGCTTCTTTGTTCAACTACAAGCCCAAGATCCAATCAGCATATTCCAGTTCCGGCAAGTGCCCAACGATAAAATAGCTGAATTTATACATCGCGAAACAACCTATTGGGCGGAGGTCGCACAAAAAGCAATCGATAAAGGAAATCTTATGACTTGGGCACTGTTCCAAAAAGTTGGTGGATATGATATTCCAAATTCCAGTAATTTCTTGTTTATCAATGTCATGAATGACATTAATGCAAAGATGGGTGATATATGGAATGCCAGAGCAGTATTCCCGGATGTACCTATGGAACAAATGAGTACATGGGAGATGAGTACAGTCACTAGTCAGGCTTTCGTTCGAACTTATCCCATGATTAAGGCGCCTTCAGCCAATCCGGAAGAGGATTTTAATTTCCTTAAAATTAATTTTTGGAAATCGTCAGATCCAAACTCGTTTGTCGATCTTGAACAAGCGCACTGGGCTCCCTTTATCAAATCTGAAATGGCAAAACCAGGTGTCTCCCAAGTTGGTTGGAGCAATGCATTAATCATAAATCCCAGGGGACCAAAGGTGCCGGCTAACAGCATGTCTTTCGATCTTTATCCGACGCTGGGAGACTTACTTACTCCAAAGTGGTCAGAAGGCGTAGAGTTCCCTATGGAACACCTTAATAAATTAAGAGAAATAACCGAAAGTAGAACTGAAGCAATCTACCGCATAATAAAGGTGGTGACCAGTAATAATTGAAACGAAGTCACAACTCATAAAGTCTCCAGCAATGAAGGAATTGAATGAGTAAGCTGATTGACTAAATTCTGGTTCTTGCCCCAAGAATTTAGAGCAAATTATTTTAATTCTTGAACAATTCAAAAAAGAACTCAGATGCCGAATAAGATCAGGTTATTGAACTTTATGGGGTTGAAGCACAAAAATTTCTAATTCGATTTAGAAGAAGGAAAAACTTCATTATTAGAAGAATAAGCGCGACCAATTCATTGCTTGAGACCTTTTATAATCACATTACCGGTTCCATGAGCAAGACATGGATATTTAAAGACAACCGAACGCCTTTTAGGATTTTCAATAATCTTGTAAAATTCTGAAATATAATCCAAAAGCTGTTTTTGAGACCTTGCAGTTAACAGATCTATCCTATTGATCATCTGGTTAATAGCAGGTCTTAGGGCGACCATTTTGTTTATAATGGCATCCAACTCGGATTGGTCATTCATGCAATACCCTCGATATCGTCTATCTCTGACTGTCTTGAGCTGAAGTTCCATAGCCGGATAAGCATAAGGCGCAGATACCAGACCGGAATGATCAAAGTCATATGGCACAGGTATTGGTAATTTATGAGGCCTGGCGACGAGTAACCGAACATTATGCAGGTACTCTATCGACCAGTCCGTATTTCCAATCATATATTGGAATACAGTCATTCCTAAATACAAATCTTTGTGCATACTATGACCTGATAGCCCTTTTCTTTTATAAACTTTAGCCTGGTTTCGCGCCGCCATTTTATGGTAATCTTCAAGCAGAAATCCGATTACAGACTCGGATTTTTGAGACCGATTATCTTCAAACTCCAGCTTAACCAATCTTACTTTATAGCTGAATTCGGTAATGAGATTATAGATTTTGTAGGCTAAATACTCCTTTATTACAAATTGCTCTTGTTTACAAGGAACCACTAGTTTTAGCTTATCCTGCCCAAAGAATATAGAATTGGACGGAGTATTTCTTTTGCTGAAATTAAACAGAATTGGTGGGTACTTACAGCCAACTAGGTGCAGACGAGAATGCCCTCGGGTTTTTGCTTTGAGTTTAAAAGATTGTGAAGTGCTATCTAAACTTAGGTTGCTAATCGTAATTGGATAATAAACCGGGTTGTCGCTTCGATCACTAAACAAGCTTTTCAAATCTCCGGTGATTTTCAGTTGAAGTGGAGTTTCACTGGCAAATATTTCGTGCGTCTCTGGAGTCAAAGATTCGGAGAATAGCTCAAATTGGTGCAGCCAATCGAGGCCTGGTAAAAGGAGAATAAAAATGCTCCAATAAAAAATTATTCCAGACATCGAATAAAGATCATTATGAAATGAGGAGTACCCTATATTGCTTATATCTTTTACCTACAAGTTAATGAAATCATTTCAAAATTAATAACTTGGAACATCTCGTAAAATACATTAATAACCATCTCATCATCTGATGATTGATCTAGCCTGAAATCATTCAACACATTGATATATCTCACGATTTAATTGATGCAGATAACTCCGGCAATGGATATCTTTGCAAAAAATTCTAACCAATGAAAAAATTAGTATTTCTGATTTCATTTTCCACAATATTCTTTGTTGCATTATCTCAAGATAATCAAAGAGTGCTGCTTCCAATAGATGTTGCCAAAATTAAATATGTTGGTAATGTCATTTATTCCGATGATGGGAATCATCTGGCATACACATTAAGAATTCAGTCTGATCCATTGATTAAAAATGAATCCGCACATTATGAATTACATGTTTATGATGTTATGACCCGGAAAAGCAAACCATTTATCACTCGCGGAAGTACCCGGAGTATTGCTTTTCGTCCGGGACATGACGAACTTACTTTCCTCAATCGGCTGGATGGCGCGAAAAAAACCAGCTTATATTCAATTCCATTAAGCGGGGGAGAGGCCAAAGAACTATTACAATTTAAAACCTCAATTAGCAATTATCAATGGTCTCCAAATGGTAAAAGACTTGTTTTTCTTGCGGGAGAGCCCCAAGAAGGTACTGAATCTACTCTTCCTTATGTTCCGGAAATCTATGAAAGTGGGCTTTCATGGCGCAAAGCCTGGATAAACGATATGCACACCGGCGAGCTAAAAAAATTGGATATTGAAGGTCATGTAGAAGCCGTTTCCTGGAGCCCGGATGGTGAAAAGTTACTGGTTTCTGCAGCCTCAACTCCTTTGGTTGATGATCATTATATGGAGCAAAAGTTATCAATCTTTAGTCTGACTTCCATGAAAATTGAGGCTACCATTAATCATGAAGGTAAAAAAGGTCCTATTTGTTGGAGTCCCAGCAGCACACATGTAGCCTTTATTGCCGGTGCTGACAAACATGATCCGGTTGCGGGAAGATTGTTTTTTGCACCAATCAGAGGTGGTAACCCCACCATCATTACTAAAGAATGGTTAGGAGCCATTGAAGATATTGAATGGTTGGAAGATGATCGAATTCATTTTTTAGGAAGTAGAGGAGCTGAAAGTGTGGTAGGTACAATCGAACCTAGAAATGGACAGATTAGTGAAACCATGGCTACAGGATTATCAATAAATAGTATCGATTTTATATCCGGAGGCAAAATTACCTGTGCAGCAGATCGATGGAATCATCCACCAGAGTTATTTATCGGCAACAACATAAGTGATCTGATGCGAATTACCATAAGCAATCCGTGGCTTGATGAAATAAAAATGGGCAAACAAGAAGTAGTCAAATATCCGGCGCAGGATGATTTGGAAATTGAAGGAATTCTGATCTACCCGGTTGATTACGATCAAGGCGCCAAGTATCCTTTGTTGGTGTCGGTGCACGGAGGACCGGAATCTCATATTAACAATGGATGGATTACCGGTTATAGTAATCCCGGTCAGGTAGCAGCAGGTCAAGGTTATGCTGTCTTTTACCCCAATTATAGGGGCAGTACTGGAAGAGGTATGGAATACACACTCTCCTCGCAGGGAGATGCTGCCGGCAAGGAATTTGACGATATTGTCGACGGGGTAGATTTCCTTATTGAAAAGGGATTGGTTGACCAAGATAGGGTAGGAGTGACTGGAGGTTCCTATGGAGGGTATGCTACAGGATGGCTTTCGACCAAATATTCTGATCGATTTGCAGGAGGAGTTATGTTCGTTGGTATTAGCAATAAAATCTCAAAATGGGGAACTACAGATATTCCCAATGAAGAATACCTGGTTCATGCCAGAGAATGGGTATATAATCATTACGACTTTTATTTGAAACGTAGTCCGATATATTATGCCGGTCAATGTAAAACACCATTACTCATCATGCATGGCAAACAAGATCCAAGAGTCCATCCCAGTCAATCGATGGAAATGTATCGTCATGTAAAAAGTCGGACTAATACTCCGGTCGAGTTGGTATTTTATCCAGGGGAAGGACATGGCAATGCAAAATCTACAGCAAGGTATGATTTTAACTTGCGTATGATGTCCTGGTTCGATAAGTATGTAAAAAAAGATCCGGCGAAGCCATAGTCAGTGAGGTCAGGGTTATTAAGGGCAGGTAGGATCTCAAGTGGCGTGGCACAGATCTTGCAATAACTTCCCAAAAACTCTATGCGATTTTTGGGGATATTGCTTTTGCTGGTTCTGCATCAGGTAGTGTGTAAGGGGCAGTATGAGATTATGACTTCGGATACCATAGCCAAACAAATAGACAAAATCACGAAAGTTTTCAGTGAACGCAGGGATTTTTCCGGAAGCCTGATTATTGAAAAAGAGGGTCAAATAATTCTACAGAAAGGGTATGGAATGGCAAATCCTGATTATAAAATACCCTTTTCACCAAAAACCATATTTGGAATTGGAACCTTGTCCCAACAGTTTACCTCCGTTTGTATTTTAAAACTATATGAACAGCAGAAAATCGACTTGCACGCTTCAATCTCTAACTACCTTCCTAAAGTGCCCAAGGATAAAAAAGACATAACTATACACCAATTACTGGCGCATACCAGCGGATTGCCTGGATTTTTTAATAACAAATCGGATCATGCGAAAATCTCAAAAGACAAAGCCTTAAGACAAATCTTTGAACTACCATTGTTATCAAAACCCGGGAAAAAGTTTTTGATTTCAAATGCAGGCTATACTTTACTGGCCATCCTTTTCGAAGAAGTGAGCGGTACCTCTTATCTCAAATACTTAAGAGAAAATATCTTTTCACGGGCAAATCTGAATCATACCGGATTTAACGGAGATTCTCATTGGAAAGAAGATGAGGTGGCCATCGGAACCGGATTTTTGACAAAAAATGATAATTCACCGCTGGCATGGCCCTCGCCTTCCTGGAATATTATTGGTAATGGTGAGATTGTGAGCAACGTGATTGATATGTACAAATGGGCTAACACTTTTGACAATCAAACGCTACTGTCTTCCGAAACGATCAAATTGATGCATCAAAAACACAGTTTGGACAGAACCCAACGATTTGTTGAATATGGATACGGATGGAAAAGAAAACTAATCTCCGGACAACCCATGATATTCTTCACGGGTGGAGGAGAGTATGGACAGCTGGCATCTATACGGATATATCCTACCATGAAAACAAGGATTTTTGTATTGAGTAATAACTTCACCGAAATCAATCCTGCATTAGGCGTATTAATAGACTTGATAGAAAAGATCTTGATCAAAGAAATCCTCTAGCCAGATAAAGCCATCTCCAAGTTTAAATCTATATTATTAATCAATTCGGAACCTTACTTGTTATATTTGTATTTGGTAATGTATTGAAGTCATCAAGCCCCAATTTGGAAAATTGAAGACTCAAGTTCTTATCTATTATAATCGTTTAGCTTGATTGGAAATTCTTGACTTCAATAGTTAAAACCATCAATTATGCAAGAACTTATGGCGCTGAGGGTAGAGGGGATGACGTGTACTAATTGTGCCAACACGGTTAAAAAATATTTGGAAAGTCAGGGTTTAGAGGAGGTAAAGGTAGATTATATAAACAAAGAAGTTAAATTTTATCAACCCGACTCAGAACTTGATTGGAACCGGATCAAGCTAGGTTTACAAGGATTTGGGTACCGATTGGTAATCGGTGAGGAAAAGCCCGTATTCTGGACTTTACAGCGAAAATGGATATTCTCGGCTATATTCGCAACTCCTCTTTTGCTGATTCACATTTTTCCGATGATCGGAATCCAACTACCTGTCTGGCTCACCGAAAGTTGGGTGCAAATGATTATTTGTCTACCGGTATTTATTTTAGGGAGCATTCACTTTGGCAAAAGTGCAATCCAATCCCTGAAATTAGGTACTCCCAATATGGATGTTCTAATCTTTATGGGAGGGACAACTGCCTTTATCTATAGTTTAGTAGGGACATTACAAAACAACCCTAATCTCATCTTTTATGAAACCTCTGCTACAATTTTTGCCCTGGTATTGATCGGGCATTGGATCGAAGAGCGTTCTGTGACCAGAACCACTAGTGCGATTGATGAATTATCCGGATTGGAAGCAGAGAAAGCGCGAATGGTCATGCCTGATGGTAACTTCATCTGGATCGACACTCCTGAAATAAGGGTGGGAGATTTCCTTCAGGTCAATTCAGGTGATTCGGTACCTTCAGATGGAGAAATTATTAAAGGTGAAGCATTGATTGATGAGTCTATGCTGACTGGAGAAAGTGAACCGGTCAATAAAAAACCAGGCGACTTTGTTACCGGAGCCTCTATCGTAACTAATGGGAACTTTGTTATGAAAACCGTAGCGGTAGGAAACGACACCGTGCTGGCCAATATCATTTCGATGGTTAAGGAGGCTCAAAGCGACAAACCGCTTATCCAACGCTTAGCCGATAGAATTAGTGCCATCTTTGTGCCGGGAGTGATTCTGATCGCACTGATCACTTGGGCTCTGTCCTATTTAGTCTTCAGTGTTCCGCTACAGCAAAGTATTCTGAATAGTATTGCGGTTTTGGTGATTTCCTGTCCCTGTGCGATGGGACTGGCCACTCCCACGGCTGTAATGGTGGGCGTTGGGAGATTGGCGAAAGAAGGAATCTTGGTAAAAGGAGGGCGAACGGTTGAGGATTTCGCCCAAATCAAAGACATCATTTTTGATAAAACCGGTACTTTGACATCCGGAGACATAGAAATAGAACATATACAATATAATGGATTAGATCGAGAACTGGTGGATACCATTATTTACACCATGGAAAGTTCATCTTCCCATCCGATTGCAAAAGCCTTAACTCAACATTTACAACCATCACAGACTAATCAACTGGTATTGACAGGTATTGAGGAAGAAAGCGGAAGTGGAATGCGGGCCGAAGACAACGAGGGACATTTATATAAGTTAGGGTCGGCAAAGTATACCGGTGTGATAGAATTTGAAAATGCCCATATCCACCTTACTCGCGATGACAAACACCTGGCCTCGATATACATCAAAGATCGAATCAAAGATGACGCAAAGCAACTGTTCCGTTATTTCAGGGACCAAGAAGTTAAAACGCATATCTTAAGTGGTGATCGAGTTGAAAAGACGGAGAACCTCGCTAAAGAATTAAATCCGGATTTCGTCCATGCGGAAAAATCTCCCAGCCAAAAGCTCGATATAATAGATCAAATCAAAAAGAGCAGACCGGTCGCCATGGTAGGCGATGGTATAAATGATGCTCCTGCCTTGCAAAAAGCCACGGTAAGCCTCGCCATGAGTGATGCCAGTAAAATTGCTATGCAATCTTCTAAAATAGTATTGCTCGACAATACGTTGAGCAAACTTATGCGAGCTTTCTCGATCAGTAAAGCCACCCTGTCCACGATTAAGCAAAACTTGTTCTGGGCGTTTGCTTATAATGTGGTGGCTATTCCAATTGCCGCTTTTGGATATCTAAATCCAATGTGGGGAGCATTCTTTATGGCTTTTTCGGATTTGGTCGTAATTGGAAACTCACTTCGTCTTAAATACAAAAAGGTTTGACGAATTATTTCTCCTATTCATTTATAAAATGATTTCTTTCTGCATAGATGGCCAGCAATAAACATATTTCAATCTCCTTTTTATTATTTGGTATCCTCATTTTAGTGTGTGGTAGCAGCACTTCTTTCCATACCAAAAATACGCTAGAATCTCAACACGATTCTCCTGGTCTGGAAATTTCCAACTCCAGTATGGAATTACCAATTCTATACAGTGATTTTTACCACATCTTTGACTATTCCATTTATCATTCAAAAAAATTCACTTATAGATGGGAATCCCAAGAAAAAGACCTAAAATTTATTCGGTTTTTAAGGTTAAAACAACTGATCCTTTCCCACGATTTATCTGAACGAATTATTTAAGTACATAGTCATAAGTATTTGATTATTAACCTTAAATAATATCGATATGAAAGTAAGCACCCTTTGGAATTCCATTGTTAACAGGCACCATAAATATTTAATTACTGATCTAACCGAAGTGTGGCCAGTGGTGCAAAGGATTAAACATTTTACTCATTCCATACCCCTTTCCGAAACAGAATTAGCCTCAATCCGGCTAAAATTCAGCAAGCATCCTAAGGAAGAATCTCTACTCAGATTGTTCGGAATGATCAGTAAGGTGTGTGAACGTGAATTGGATCTTTCACCTCATGACAATCAGTTGCTGGCGGGATATTTAATGTACAATTCTCATTTGGTTGAATTGCCTACCGGGGAAGGTAAAACATTGACTGCTGTATTTCCGGCAATTGCCAAGGCGCTGGAAAAATCAGGAATTTTCATCCTAACCTTTAACGACTATTTGGCAAAGCGCGATGCAACCTGGATGGGTCCGGTATACGAAGCTTGTGGTCTTTCCGTTGGATACATTCAACAAGACATGACCTGGCAAGAAAAGAGTGAAAACTATACTTGTGATATCATTTATACTACAGCCAAAGAACTGGGTTTCGATTTTCTGCGTTGCCAACATACGTTTCCAGGAGGACAAAAAGCACCTTTGCCCGAATTTTATTTTGCCATTGTGGATGAAGCAGATGCCTCTTTAATCGATGAGGGTAGACATCCTTTGGTACTTGCAGGCAATTTAGACGTTGATCCTCTGGATTACCATCATATTGCCTCCTTGATCAATTCCTTACAGGCAGAAACGGATTATATACTGGATATTATAAAGCACGTTATCTATTTGACAGATTCCGGTAGAGCTTCCCTCGCTTCTCAACTTCAAATTGATGATCTGACCAGTCCTGAGTATAATCAAATCTATTCAGCAATTAATTTATCCCTTCAGGCACACCATTTTCTTCACAAAGATGTAGATTATATCATTCAGGATGACATGATCATACTGATCGATGAGTTTACCGGAAGAACAGTTCCCGATCGCAAGTGGAGCAATGGATTGATGACTGCAGTTGAAGCCAAAGAGAACTTGAAGATTCAGTCGGAAGGAAGGATACTGGATAGCATTAGCTTACAATATCTTATCCATCGCTTTCCATCCTTAGCAGCCATGACCGCCACGGCGACACCGGCCGCTGAAGAATTTTTTGACTTCTATGGCCTAAAAACCTATGTTATTCCACCCAATACCCCTTGTACGCGCATCGATCGCAAAGACCTAATATACATCGATAAAAAGACAAAACAAGCGGCCATAATCGAGGTAATAAAGCAAAATTACCAATCTCAAAGACCCGTATTGGTAGGAACACTCACCATTGCCGAATCAGAAGCAATATCCCAAATGCTAACCTTTGAGAAAATACCTCATCAAGTACTCAATGCCAAGCAAGATCAACCAGAAGCCGACATCATCAAAAATGCCGGCAATTTGGGTGCTGTAACTATTGCGACCAATATGGCAGGACGGGGAACCGATATAAAACTAGGTGGACCTAATAGCGAAAATGGGGAACAGGTAAAAAAACTGGGAGGGTTATTAGTCATCGGAACAAATAAGCATGAAAGTAAAAGAATCGACCTTCAACTCAGAGGAAGAGCGGGTAGACAAGGAGACCCCGGTGAATCCGTGTTTATGGTATCATTGCAGGATGACTTGATGGTGCGATTCCAACTTATGGATATAATGCCCGCAAAATATCATCCATCCGATACGACTTTACCCATTACGAGTAAAATGGTGCGAAAGTTTGTCAATTTGACCCAAAGGATTATCGAAGGAAGATTTTACGATATGCGCAAATTTTTAATCAATTTTTCTGCTTTTACGGATAAACAAAGGCTGATTTGGCATATGGAAAGAGAAACAGTAATGAATTCCACTGAAAACTGGATTAATGATTATCAGGAATTTGAAATCTGGCAAAATATGCCCAGAGACTGGAGAAGTCGATTTATAAAATGGGTGATATCCTTGATGGATCAGTATTGGTCGCAATTCTTGATTCAGGTTTTTCACCTCAAAGAAAACATTCATGTCGTGAGAATAGGTGGTGAAAAGCCTTTGTTAGCCTTTCAAAAAGCAAGTGATAAGTTATTTGAAGAAATTGGAATTGGTGCCGATGAACGAATCATTTCAAAACTCCAGGAACTGAAATCAACAACCAAGGCTCCGTTAATGGATGTAAATATTCCAACGGCTACCTGGACTTTTGTTATCAATGACAGTCCATTTAATGATGCTCTGGCTGAAATGCTCATGGATAATTCAAACATTGGATTTCAAGTAGATATCCTATCAGGAGTTGTGTTAGCCATTTTTCAATTATGGCGAAATATTACTAAAAAGGATAAATAAGTTTTGCCAACCCAAACCGAGAATAATTAATCCTTTATTCATTTATTTTGTTGGATAATTTATGGCTGCAAAATCAATACAACAAAATGAACCTAAAGATTGGAAATCCGGATTTGCCGCCTTAAAGTATGTTCCAAGATTTTTTAAACTAATCTGGGAAACTAATCCTCGGTTATTCATTGCTAACATCTTGTGTCGTAGCGTCAAATCAATACTGCCAATTTTATTACTCTGGGTTGGCAAATTGATCATAGATGAAGTCATCATACAGGTTGGTTCCGAAAACAAAAATTTCTCTGAATTATGGATTTATTTGGGGATCGAATTAGGCCTTGCTGTGTTATCGGATATCTTGTCAAGATCCATCAACTTAACGGATGGCTTATTGGGTGACTTGTACGCCAACAAGTCATCAGTAGAGCTTATTCAAAAGACGGCAACGGTTCAGCTCAATCAACTGGAGGATGCAGAATTTTATGATAAACTTGAACGGGCAAGACGTCAGACAACTGGAAGAGTGACTCTGATGTCCAATATCCTGGGTCAGGCTCAGGATCTGATTACGGTGATTTCCTTAATTACAGGCTTAATTGTATTTGCACCGGCTTTGATCATCCTCCTTATAATCTCCATTATACCTTCATTTATCAATGAAATAAAGTTTAGTAAAACCAGCTATTCGCTGGTTAGAAGTTGGACTCAGGAGCGACGTGAACTGGATTATCTCCGTTTCATCGGAGCGAGTGACGAAACTGCTAAAGAAATAAAATTGTTTGGACTGGCGGATTTTATCGCTGGCAGATTTTCCCGACTGGCAGATGAATATTATCAATTGAATAAAAGGTTGAATATCAAAAGAAGTCTGTGGGGTAGTTTGTTTCACTTACTGGCAGATCTGGCCTATTACGGGGCTTATCTATTTATCATTATCCGGACCGTGTCTGGGCTACTTACGGTAGGGGATCTCACTTTTTTGTCCGGTTCGTTCAATCGTTTACGGAATCAGTTACAGACCATATTCAATCGATTCTCCAATATTACCGAAAACGCCCTATACCTGAAGGATTATTTTGATTTCATCGATTTGGACCATCAAAAAATTATGAGTGGAGGATTGGATGCGCCAAGTTCTATTTCAAAAGGTATCGTTTTTGAAAAGGTAGGATTTAAATATCCTGGAAACGATCAATACGTACTGCGGAATATCTCATTTACTCTGCAAAGCGGCGAAAAGTTGGCTTTAGTTGGTGAAAATGGTGCCGGTAAGACAACCTTGATTAAACTATTGCTCAGAATGTATCAACCTACAGAAGGTAGGATTCTTCTGGAGGGCAAGGATATCCAGCTTTTTGATCAGACTAAATATCAAGAATTATTTGGAGTGATCTTTCAGGATTTTGTAAAGTATTATTTCACGGCAGCTGATAATATAGCTGTTGGCAAAGTAGATGAGATAGATAACTTCAGAAGGATCCAATCTGCTGCCGAACTAAGTCTGGCGGATAAAGTGATCGAGTCCTTGCCGGAAGGGTATGATCAACAATTAGGGAGAAGGTTTTATGCCGGTAAGGACTTATCTGGCGGCGAATGGCAAAAAATTGGCCTGGCAAGGGCCTACATGAAAGATGCCGAGATTATCATCCTTGACGAACCTACATCTGCTTTGGATGCCAGAGCGGAGTCAGAAACCTTCAAGCGCTTTATCGGCCTTACCGAAGGCAAAACTTCAGTAATTATTTCACATCGGTTTAGTACGGTGAGAATGGCTGATCGAATCTTGGTACTGAAAAATGGGGAAATTAACGAAATGGGCACACATCAAGAATTAGTAGCTTCTGGTCAATTGTATGCGGAATTGTTTAAACTACAAGCAAAAGGTTATCTAAATTGATCATAACCAGACCTTCACTTTAAGCAGTTGGTGTGCACTCTTGAAGTATAAATTAAGAATCTATAAGGCCAAACTGTCAATCCCTAAGGTTTTTAACTCGATGATTATGATATATTTAATATAGATAATTCAATTATAGCTTAAAATCACCCCACAGATTCTGTGTTCGGTATCTTGGACGATATTATGTCTAATTTAGGAACTGGAAAATTTTGCTTAGACTGTTTAAAATGTACTGATATATTAAAATTATATATTTATATGAATTATATTTATACCGGCTAACGTTAGACCGATAGCACCATACCATAAATCTATTGATTCATCAGAAATGATGGATTCGAAAAACCAATCGATGATGAACCGCGTTTATTACCCCTTATTAGTACTACTCGTATTAAGCTTGTCAACTGATATAATGTATTCTCAAACATGGCCAACTCCGGATCAGTGTGGATCTGCGACATGGGGTTGTAATTCCAATGACTTCAGAATAATTGACGTATTTGTTGGGAATCTGGACACTACAAAATTGGCACAATGTGAATTTGGCAATCCAACAACTGCCAATTTGTGGATCAACGTATTTAATAATGCTTCCAGTACTCGATTTGTAGCCTGGATATTGGCCGATGTATATTTGGATGATGTATTCAGCAAGCATGTAGACACTTGTATCGTGGTGGAACTTGGTGGGAAAGATACCATTCCCATCAACGCTGGAACCATCGATTGGACCTGTGGACAAGAAATTAAGCTTGAAGATATCGTATTTGGTGCACCACCAAACAATATGGGATGGCCCATGGCATGTGGGTTTGATCCTTGTACAGAGTTAAGCGGTACTAAATGTGGTGGATTTGATAGTGTGCTGGTTTTAGCCCCGGTAGTGGCCAATTTTACTTTTGCTTGCACGACACCTGAAAATACTATTCAATTTACTGATGCTTCATCTGGTGGAGACGGTAGTTATTCCTATGTTTGGTCATTTGGGGATGGGAATATGAGTAATCAACCAAGTCCTTCACATACGTATCCGGCTCGTAGTATTTATAACGTGCAGTTGATCGTTACGGATACTATAGATGGGATAATTGTACATGATACCAGTGTCCAAATGGTCGATTTGAATATTTGCTGTATTTTCGAAGTTACTTGTCCTCCTAACTTGGTACCAGGAACATTTAGTTGTACTAATACGATTCCTCCTCCGCATTCAACTGTAGCAGATTTTGAAGCTGAATTTGGAGATCTGATTGGAAATAATCCTTGCGATACGGTTCTTCTTTTCTCAATGGATAACCCCGGCATTGTTAACAATTGTGCTACCAATAATGTAATTCGTACTTATGTGATTTATAATGATGCGAATCGGGATAATTCGTATACATTAGGTGAGGATTCTGTTCATTGTGCACAAATTTTTACTTATCAACCCGATATCACAGCACCTGTGTTTACTTTTATCCCCAATGATGCTACTGTACAGTGTGATGGCAATTATGGAGTAAATGATTTAGGAACGGCGCTAGCCAATGATAATTGTCAGGGTATGGTGACGATTTCTTCCTCAGATATTACCATTTCCGGCACTTGCCCCGACAGCTTTTTAATCAAGAGGGTGTGGACTGCAACCGATTTATGCATGAACTTCGCTACGGATACTCAATTCATCCAGATTATTGACGATGTTCCTCCCGTTTTTACCAATCCTCCTCAAGACTTGACCATAGATTGTGCGACGGGTGCGGGAGACTTAATGAATTGGCTCACTAATAATGGAATGGCAACAGCTACGGATAATTGTGGAACGGTGGGGTGGAGCAATGATTTTGGAACTCAGCCAAACGCTTGTGCAGGCGGCAATACCATTACCGTAAATTTTACTGCTGAAGATGATTGCAGTAACAGTAGTTCTATGTCAGCGACTCTCACTGTCAATGACAATTCTCCTCCTCAAATTACGGTAATGGCCCAAGATAGTACTGTTGAGTGTGACGGAAATGGAAATATCAATGATTATAACTCCTGGATCTCGAATCATGGATGGGCTGAAGCTACTGATGATTGTGGTACCATAACCTGGAGTTCCCGACAAGTTTCAAGTTTACCGGGTTGTGGAATGACTCGGGTTGATTCAGTACATTTTTATGCTATGGATGCTTGTGGAAATATCGATTCCACAGCTGCAAAATTCATAATTGAAGATAATACTCAACCAACACCTCCTGCAGATCCTGCAAATATGATGGTGTCTTGTGCTTTGGATATTCCAGCTGCACCTATTTTACAGGCGTCAGACATTTGTCAAGGAATAGTTCCTGGGGTTTTAAGTGAAGTGGTGTCGGATTCTACTTGTCCAAATCGATTTACCCTTACCAGAACCTGGTCTTTTACTGACGGTTGTTTGAATTCCTCCTCAGCATCACAAATTATTACGGTAAATGATAACATAAATCCAACGATCAGCGGAGTTACTGATACCACCATTTTTATCGACTGTGATGCAAATCCTCCCGTATTTAATCCTGCGGCCATGGATAATTGTGGTTTAGTAAGACTCAATACTTCATCCATTACTTCACCTGGTATGTGTCCAATTACGGAAATAACCGAAATCACATATACCGCGACAGATACCTGTGGCAATACCTCCTCGGTAGTGGTTACCATTGTCGTGCAGGACACCACAGTACCTGTGCTGACAATTCCTGCTGATATGGTACTGTCCTGTGATATGGACACTAGTATTGCGGGTACGGGTATGGCATCCGCAACTGATGCCTGCGCTAATACATCGGTTAGCAGTACTACAGTAATTGAACCAGGGAATTGCCCTCATAATTACACCATATTGCGAATTTGGACAGCAATAGATGCCTGCCAAAATTCAGTTTCTGATACCCAGAGGATAGTAGTCGAAGACACTGATCCACCAATCCTCACAAACCCAACACCTATTATGGTCCAGTGCGGCCCCGGGCAGATGAGCGCCATTCAGGCATGGTTAGATATAGCTGGAGGAGCTACAGCAACAGACAATTGTAGTGATACAGTTACCTGGACCAATAGATTAGGGCTTGAATCAGGAGGGTGTGATGCTGGCGGTAACGGAACTATTCCGGTAACTTTTATAGCTATGGATGAATGTGGCAACATAGATTCGGTTGTCGGACAAGTGATGATTGTTGATAACGAACCTCCCGAAATCACCTCCGAAGCCAATGATATGCAAGTAGAATGCGATGGGATGGGAAACAACACGGAGTATTTAAACTGGTTATCGATGCAAGGAGGAGCTATGGCTAGTGATGATTGTGGAATCATTTCTTGGCGACAAGAGTTGATTTCGTCTGTCTCAGGATGTGGAACAGTACGTACTGATTCAGTACATTTTATTGCAGAAGACTTATGTGGAAACTCGGATACCAGCGCTGCCAAGTTTATTATTGAGGATTCCATGTCGCCAACTTTATCTATTCCTCCATTGGCGGTAGTAGAATGTACTGCTGACACCACTCCGACCGGTACGGGTATGGCTACCGGAACAGATATATGCGGAAATGTGACTATTTCCAGAACTGATAACATCATCCCGGGATCATGTCCCGGAAATTACACGATTCTAAGAAGTTGGACGGCCACTGACGACTGTTTAAACGCCACGACCCAAGTGCAAACCATAATGGTCTCCGATACGGAAGGTCCCATTATTAATTGTCCTCCGGATAGTTTTGCAATTTGCGATGCCAGCGAGGTAGTTGTATTTGCTGATTATGGTGCATTTGAAGCCGGAGGTGGAAGCGCTTCGGATAATTGCGGATTGGATCTCGGCTCTTTGGTCTATATCGGCGAAACATCTCAAAAAATAAATCAGGGATTTAGAGTTGAAAGAACTTACAGGATATCGGACCTGTGTGGAAACACCAGCACCTGTATTCATGTTATTTGGGTTATCGACCCTATCCCGCCAGTTGCGATTGCCAAGGACTCTATTTTTGTTACAGCAGGACCTAATGGGGTTACAAATATTCAGATATCTGATGTTGACATGGGATCTTATGATAATTGTGAAATAGATACCATCTTTTTCTCTCCTTCTCAAATTCAATGTGGTTTCTACTACAATGTGGATATTGTAAGGAACCTGCGGATGACAGTTGTCGATAAAGCCGGCAATATAGATATTGCCAATACCGTTGCTATTGTGAGTTGTCCTTGTCCACCGGATGGATTAGAACCCAGTTGTGCCGACGACATGAATATTAGTTTGGGCCCTGGATGTTCTTTGGAGCTAGATGCTGCAATGGTATTAACGGGTGATGTAACAGAATGTTATAATCCATACGAAATTGATATTAGAGATCAAAGTGGTACTTCCTATGGAAATACTTTGGATGTCAGACATATAGGCTCCACACTAATTGTAACCATTCGCGATACCATCACCGGGAATTCATGCTGGTCTCGATTGCATGTTGAGGATAAATATCCTCCAGTTTTTGCTTGTAGAAAAGATACGGTAAGTTGTTTCGATCCCTTGCCTCCTTTGCCAATAGCAGATCCAGACTGTTACCAGTCACCATTAGTTAATGTGCTAGGTCAAGAATGGATTGCTTTTGGCTGCGATGAAAACCCGGATTTCTTAGGTATCTCGGTCAGGAGGCTTCGGGCTATTGATGCTTGGGGAACGGAGTATCAGTGTGCCGACTCGTTTTGGATCAGAAGAGAAACCATACGAGATGTAGTTTGCCCTGCAGATACCGTGATAGCTTGTTGCAGCCAGGATGCATCAGGTAAATATTATTTGTGGAATGAAAAATATGTATGGTTTGATGATCATGGAATCCCTCATCCAAAACCATTAATTGATGATAATGGGAAAAATGAAGGTTTGGCAGAACCCCCAATCCTGATTAGCGGGACAGACACGGTATTTTTATGGCCAGGAAACAAACTGTGCCAGCTCTACGTAGATTATAAAGATCATGTGACTAAACTCTGTGATCCAACTTATCTAATCACAAGAAAATGGGTGATCAAGGACTGGTGCACTGGTGAAGAGTTGGTCTGTGAACAACTAATTAAAATTGTCGACACCCTTGCTC
This sequence comes from Saprospiraceae bacterium, assembly GCA_965223405.1. Lineage (GTDB taxonomy): Bacteria > Bacteroidota > Bacteroidia > Chitinophagales > Saprospiraceae > CBDCWO01. Next base: position 5,830,415 of record CBDCWO010000006.1, on the reverse strand, counting down.
CGGTGGTTAAACCATTAAATAACCTAAAGGTAGTTGTGAATCCTCATGATTGTAAAGGAAAAATAGAGTTAAAAAGACCTGAGATTGAAAATGAGTGTTTGTATCAATTTCATAAAGATGGTGTTAACGAAGAAATTAACCTAACTTTTGAATATGAAATAGAATTTCATGATCCGGTTCATCCAGGTAAGCTGGTATTTAAATCAGGGTTAATCCCCCCTGAAGGTGTTCATCTTTATTTACCCGTCGGAGATTTTCAAATAAGGTATAAAATTACTGATCCTTGTTGGAATACCAGAGAAGTTGTACAAGACATATGGGTAATAGATGAAGCGCCTCCTGTTCCTGTATGTGATGAAATTACTCAAGTTACACTAGATCCAGAGAGTTGTAAGGTTAAAATTTTTGCTAGCGAATTAGATGATGGTAGTCATGACAATTGCTGTAGTCAATTGCATTTTGCAGTTGCAAAAATGAATGATATAGAATATTGGAGAAATTATTGGCACCATCAATTGATTTCTTGTTTTGGAGAATATGAGTACCACCATAATTTGGAATCATACCAATTACAAGTAGAGCTATGGATTGAATGTTATGTATTCCAGGATTATCTCGAATTGGATGAATGTGGTGAAGATACCCTGGTATTAAGGGTATATGATGTATGTGGTTTGCCTACTTATGATCCACATATTTTTAAAGGTTCAAAACATCAATGGTATTGTTGGAATCAGTATGATGAGTTTGCCTGTTTTTTCCGGCTTTATTATCCGGAAATGATTGGGTACGATCCGGTATTTCCAGATTTGTGTGAAGATACATTTGCAAGGAACTGCATTAAATTAAAGATGCAAAGTCCGGGACCGATCAAAAACAGAATATGCTGTGAATACAAAAATGCAGATGATATCAACAGATGGAATATGGTTTTGCAAAAGTATCCGGAATTAGCAGATAATTATCTGGGAGATTCGAGAATAAGGATACCTGTTAGCTACAGTGAATGTATGATACGAGTCATTAAAGATGATAAGGCGCCACCAATTTGTGAGGCCCCAAATGATGTTACTTATTATTGTGATGGAGTACCCTATTGGGTAGATCTCCCATTTAAACTGGATGGGGCCAACAATCCTTATCATATCAAAGCTCCGGGGTATACCTGGAATGTGTGTGGTGCCGAAGGAGATTACTTATCGTTTAGTTCGTGTCCTAAGAACGGATGGTATAACAATTTAGTTGGGGGCCGATGTTGTGTTGAAGTGCCATGGACAGGCTATGATTCAGAAACCCATGGATACTATGGGGGACCCTTGAATGATCATTATAGCCATCACTATGCTAAAGATCCGTGCAACTATAAGGTTTGGGTCAATGGAACAAACACTTCTTCAACCAATTGGAGACCAATTTATTGTTCTATTTGGCTTTGGTTGGATCGATATGATTATCCTCCGGGCAAGCCGAAATTTGAATTTGGAGAACCTACCTACATTGATAATTGCACCAATGAAGAAAATTTGTCTGTGGCATATAGCGATGATGGCTCAATTAATGAATGCGGGGTAGGTGTTTTAACCCGTACTTGGACAATATCCGATCAATGCGAATTGACGTCGTCTTGTCAACAAAGGATTACCGTGTTACCTCGTAGTGACTTTGAAGTAGTTTTTCCACCTGATCTGGAAATTGATTGTATTTCAACAATGAACGATGAGATTTATCCACGAGATGCTTTCGGGGAATTGGAAATATCTGATGATGATTGTGAGCTAATTGGAGTTAGCTACGAAGACAAGATAATTGAAGTTGTGCCTGGTTCTTGTAAAAAAATCGAGCGTACATGGACACTTATTGATTGGTGCGTATTCAATGCAGATATTACAAAGCACTTTGAAAATTTAGTTCCTGATGTAATTGTGGATGACCGAATAATTGCCGGTGAAGATCGAAATTGTATATATCGCCATCTTAAGGACAATGGTGATGGTTATTTAACCTATACTCAAATTATCAAAATTATTGATCGGGATGCTCCTGAAATTAGCTGTATTCAACCTTTTATCATTTGTAATTCTCAATCCATATGTACAGAAGTACCGGTAGATACGATCTTGGGACAGGGAATGGATAATTGTACGCCCTCTGATTTAATGTCCTATCGCTACTATTGGATGGAATCTGGAAATCAGGATCCACAGGCAATTTCATATGGGCATGGTAAGCGGTTTAATCATCATTTGCAGAATGGAGCGTATGATATCTTTCTGATCGGTGAAGACAATTGTGGTAATGTGGATACTTGTATGACTTCGATAACCGTATTGGATTGTAAGTTGCCTACTCCATATTGCTATCATGGCATCACCACAGTGATTATGCCATCCAGTGGAACAATTACTATCTGGGCAAATGATTTAGATGCCGGATCATATGACAATTGTTCTGCATCCGAAAACTTAACCTTTAGCTTTTCTGAAGATGGATCCTCACCCTATCTTGAATTCACATGTCTTGATATTCCGGATGGTATTGAACAAATCATATCCTTAAACATCTGGGTCATAGATGAACAGGGAAACAAGGATTTCTGTAATACGACTCTTCTTCTTCAAGATGGGGTTGGAGATGTTTGCGAAGGAGATCGAAGTCTCCCTTCCAATACCGGGCGAGGAAAGGTATTTACAAAGAATAGTTTTGCGATAACTAAACAAGCTTTGTATGTCCATGGAAATAGCCCCAATCCATTTAGCTCTCAAACGAGCATTTCATTTTCATTAAGCACCAATTCTGTAGTTAGGATTAAAGTCTTTAGTCTAAATGGAACACTTCTCAAGAACGAAATTATTGAAGGCACAAAAGGCTTAAATGAATATCTTTTTAACTCGGATCAGGGAATTGATGGAGGGATATATTTATATACCATCAGTGCTGGGAAGCACATTTACCAGGGTAAAATGATTCATTTACGATAAAATTTGAAATAACATTGTTGTCAAAACTCCATCGATGGCCATTTAACCGATGGAGTTTTTTAATTTAGGGTTTTACCTGAAAAACTTAAATTCATCAGATGCAAATTATTAAATCCCCGACAGAATATAATGTGCTCATAGTTGGGTCAGGTGCAGGTGGTGGTATGGCTACAAAAATATTGTCTGAGGGCGGTTTAAAAGTGGCCGTAATTGAAGCCGGTCCATTTTTTGATCCTGCCGATCCAGCCCAAAGAACACAACTAAAATGGCCCTGGGAATCTCCTCGTAGGGGCGCTGGAACTACACGCTTTTTTGGAGACTTTGATGCGGCATATGGTGGATGGGAAATCGAAGGTGAGCCTTACACCAGATCTGGGGGAACCAAGTTTGAGTGGTTTAGATCAAGAATGTTGGGAGGCCGCACCAATCACTGGGGCAGGATTTCTTTGCGATTTGGTCCTGATGATTTTAGAAGAAAGGACCTTGATGGGCTAGGCGAAAACTGGCCTATTCGGTATGAGGACCTAAAACCATATTACGACAAAGTGGACCGGTTGATTGGAATCTTTGGTACTAAGGAAAATCTTCCCAACGAACCAGATGGTTTTTTCTTACCTCCTCCTAAGCCGCGTTTGCATGAATTATATTATATCAAAGCAGCCCGAAAATCTAATATTACTGTAATCCCGGCCAGAAAATCTATCCTTACCAAGCGTATTAATCAAGACAGAGGAGTTTGCTTTTACTGTAGTCAATGCAATCGGGGCTGCATGGTTCATGCAGATTTTTCGGCAGGTACTTGTTTGATTTTTCCGGCACAAAAGTCTGGGGGACAGATTGATTTACATGTAAATTCAATGGTGAGAGAGGTTGTCGTTGATGATAATGGTAAGCCGAATGGAATAATTTACATTAATAAAGAAGATCGTAAGGAATATCAGATTAAGGCTAAAGTCATTGTATTAGCAGCTTCGGCATGTGGTTCAGCACGGATATTGTTAAATTCTAAAAGTAAACATCATCCAAATGGCCTTGGTAACAGCAGTGGCCTGGTAGGAAAATACCTTCACGACTCGACCGGGGCTGGAGGAACAGCATTCATCCCGGATCTTATGAACCGTAAGATGTTTAATGAAGACGGAGTTTCTGGATTTCACGTCTATACTCCCTGGTGGTTGGACAATAGAAAATTAGATTTTGCCAGGGGTTACCATATTGAAATGGGTGGTGGTATCAGAATGCCTAAGTATGGATTTGGTTTTGATACGAATACCATCAATAAGTTCTTTGATTTGCCTATAGGAGGGTATGGCCATAAGCTGAGGGAAGAAATCCAAAAATATTATGGTGCTACCATCCACCTGGCCGGAAGAGGAGAGAGCATTCCACTTGAAAGTAATTATTGCGAAATCGATCCTTCGGTAGTAGATGAATTTGGAATTCCTGTATTGAGATTCAACTACAATTGGACTGATCAGGAGGTGAATCAAGCTAGGCATATGCAGATGACTTTCGATGAAATATTCTATAACATGGGTGGCCAAAGGATAGGGGAAACACCGGGCTCAAAAGAAAAATATGGACTCCTGGATCCGGGGATGATCATTCATGAGGTCGGCACTACACGAATGGGTTCCAATCCTAAAAACTCAGTAACCAATGCTTTTGAACAACTACACGATGCGCAAAATGTCTTTGTGGTGGATGGAGGGCCCTTCGTATCGCAAGCTGATAAGAATCCTACCTGGACTATTCTTGCGTTATCATGGAGAACCTCAGAGTATATCCTAAATGAACTTAAAAAACAAAATATCTGATGGATCGCAGAGAATCTATAAAATCGTTGCTGATTGGCACACTAGCCGGAGGTACAGTGGTTAGCGGGTGCACCCCAATTTCCAAGGATCAAAAAGGAAATTTAGAAAACGTCAGTTCGGGAATAGAAGCAGCAGGACAATACGGACGTACTCCTTCTGAAAAACGCCGGGATAAGGAACTAAATGAGGAGATTTATTTTACAGACGATGAACTTTCTGATATTTCAGTATTGTGTGATCTTATCCTCCCTCCTGGAAAAGGATATGTTTCAGCAGGAGAGGCTGAAGTTCCTGAATTTATCGAATTTATTGCGAAAGACATTCAGGAGTTCAAAATACCTCTCCGTGGTGGATTGATGTGGTTAAATAGTTATGCCAATCGGAGGTTTGGATTCAAATTTTCCAGTTGTGAACTCTATCAACAAAAGCAGATCTTGGATGAAATAGCCTACCCCGAGTCAACAACCCTGGAACTGCAACCGGGTATAACCTTTTTTAGCTTAATGCGAAATTTAACTCTGACTGGATTTTATACATCCCAGGAAGGCATTAAAGAACTTAACTATCAGGGTAATATTGCTAATGTCTGGAACGGAGTCCCGGAAGAAATCCTGGCTGAACATGATGTGGATTATGATGAAGAATGGTTAGCCAAATGTATCAATCAGGATACCCGGAATATTCAAGCAGAATGGGACGAGGATGGCAACCTGATTACTTAAAAGCATTATAAAATTAAATATAACCTATAAGACAAGATGAAAATTGGAATACAACATTCCCTGATGACCATAGCCGCCTTTACCTTGATCACCGCGCTATGCCGATGTAATTCAGATAAAGACCCCGATGAACTTCCAACCCGCCCGAACATCCTTTTTATGATGTCTGATGATCATGCTTATCAGGCCATAAGTGCTTATAATGATCAATTGATTCAGACCCCGTCGATCGACCGGTTGGCCAGCGAAGGGATGATTTTTACCAATGCCTGCGTTACCAATTCACTTTGTGCGCCGTCACGAGCTGTATTACTAACCGGAAAACATTGCCATCTCAATGGTAAAACGGATAATTATTTTCCCTTTGATACAACCCAGGTCACTTTTCCCCAGTTGTTTCAGCAAGCAGGATACCAGACTGCAATGTTTGGAAAGTTACACTTTGGCAACAATCCCAAAGGATTTGATCAATTTAAAATATTGCCCGGACAAGGAACCTACTATAATCCTGATTTTATCACCAAAAATGAAGGCCGAATCCGAGTGGAAGGATACGTTTCAGATATTATCACGGATATGACCCTAGAATGGCTGGAACAGGAACGGGATGCCAAAAAACCTTTTTTACTCATGTATTTACATAAGGCACCACATCGAGAATGGTTACCACCAGAACGGCATTATCGGGAGTATCTTAAAAAGCAATTTCCGGAGCCGAATACTCTTTTTGACGATTACCAAAATCGCGGCACAGCAGCCAAAAGTGCGGAGATGAATTTATTGAATCATATGAATTGGGCAGGTGATTCAAAAATAATTCCTGAATTGATGGATGAATTGGGAATTCCGGATGCCTCCGGATGGGACAAAGCGGCTTATGAGCGTGAAGTTGGTCGTCAAAATGTATCTCAACGTGCTGCCTGGGATGCACAATATGGTCCTATGAACGAGGATTTCAAAACCAAATATCCAAAGATGACCGATCAGGAGCTGATGCGATGGAGATATCAGCGCTACATGCAAGATTACCTTGGCACAATTGCCGGAATAGATGATAATGTGGGAAGATTACTCGACTATTTGGACCAAAATGGTCTCGCAGAAAATACCTTGGTGGTTTATACCTCCGACCAGGGATTTTACCTGGGCGAACATGGATGGTTTGATAAGAGATTTATTTACGATGAATCATTTAAAACTCCATTACTCATAAGATGGCCGCTAGTAATCAAGTCAAATTCGCAATCTAACCAAATGGTGCAAAATCTCGATTTTGCACAGACCATTCTCGCAGCAGCCGGTATACCCGCACTTCCTGAAATGCAAGGTGAAAGCCTTATTCCTCTACTCCAGGGACAAAACGAACAATGGAAGAGAGAGGCAGTATATTACCATTACTACGAATATCCGTCGATTCATATGGTTAAACGACATTACGGTATCGTAACTCAAGATTACAAATTGGCTCATTTCTATTATGACGTTGATGAATGGGAACTGTATGATCGTAAAAAAGATCCTCAAGAAATGAGAAATGTTTTTGATGATCCCGACTATCAAGAAGTAGTTCAAAATCTTATACGAGAATTGACCGATCTGAGAGAATATTATGGAGATTCTCCGGAGTTAGACAAGCAATATCTAGACTTCTTCCTGGAAAAAACGGCAAATTAGAGGTTAAAATATTACTTAAATCGATCGGTGCAAGTCGGATCTGAATTTTTGCAATACTCAAGGCAATCATACCAATTACTGATCTAAATCATTTGATTTCTTTTTGAATTTCCGCAATTCTGTAGTGTTGGCTGAAAAGTAATTCTTTTTCGGTATTCCACTTTTTTCTACTCTATCTGATATATACAAAAAATAAACTGTCATGAATGTTCAAAATGTAAATAGCTCAAAAAATAGATTGGAAATCAATAATGTTTTGGTGGCACTTGAGTTGGATTCCCCAGATCGCAATGTATTACGGTACCTTCATCTCATATCAAAATTTGTTGAAATTAAGAAGATCACCTTTCTCCACATACTACCCTCAATACTGTTGACCAATCCATTGCGCAAGTTATTTCGAGCCTCTACGGTAGATCCCGCTCCGATCGACCAAGTGACTATTATTAACTCAATTAAAAATGAGATAGACCAATATTGGCCTCAAATGTCAATTCCCGCAGACTATGTGATCAAGGAAGGGTCACCAAAGGAAGAAATTATTCGGCAAGCTAATCGTCCCGGTATTGAGCTGGTGGCTCTGGGCAAAAGATTTCATCCGGATACACATTTTATTGATGCGAAGAATGTGATCAGGCATGGAGAAAGCCACATTTTAGTTGTTCCGGAAACTGCACCTTGTAAAATTGAAGGCATATTGGTCCCGGTGGATTTTTCAGAGCACACTCTAAAATCCATTCAATATGCGCTGGACTTGGCTCAAACTTTAAATTCAAGTCGAAAGTTGGTTCTTTTGCATATCTACCAAAGGCCCGATTTAATGGCTTTTAAGTTAAGCAAAACACCGGAACAACTGGAAGAAAGTATTAAAGCGGATCATGAAGAAGCTTTTGAAAAATACCTGTTCACTCATTTCCCTAAAGATAAAGATCGTCTGATTCCTGTTTTGCTTGAATCCGACGATCCAAATATTTCCGATCACATCATCAACTATGCCTTGGACCAACAGATGAATCTCATTATACAAGGTGCAAGAGGCCATTCTGGTATTGCTTCCTTTTTGCTGGGAAGCACTACCGAAAGATTATTGAATAAGAATGATGTACTACCCATTATTATCATTAAATAATGGTTAAAAAATTGGCTTACATAGAAAATTTAATTTTTGTATTCTATTGAAAATTATGAACATATGATAATTTTCCACAATTTGTTGAAAAGTTTAATATGATAAAATTTTGAACCCTTAAAATTTGCCTTAAATTCATGGCATAATTACAAGGATATTACAATCTGAAGTTGATACTTTTTTCTTTGGATTAAGCAATGATAGAGAAAATAAGTTTTGTTTTTACGATGTCCTGTTTTTTGAAGTGATCATTTTGCTGATCATTCTATAATTTATGAACCTGAATTTTACTCAAGTCAATAAATTGATCAAATACAGGCGGTGTAATTACTATCAATGAGATTTATCATTGTGATGTAAATTTTCCCTTTTAACCTGTAGAATATTAATTTTGTCTACCAGAGTGTACACGCTGGTATAAAGAAAACTCAACACCATGAATGTAGCAATTGCCGATCCGAAAAAAGAAATGAAAACTAAATCCACACCAAAAATTTATTCATTTCAAGAAGCTGTTGAGGCTGCTACAATTTATTTTAAAGGGGATGAGCTAGCAGCTCAAGTATGGGTCAACAAGTATGCTTTAAAAGACTCTGATGGAAATATTTATGAGAAAACACCCGATGAGATGCATTGGCGAATCTCCAATGAAATAGCAAGGATTGAACTGAAGTATAAAAATCCCATGCAGGCTCAGGAGATTTATGAAGTGCTTAAGAATTTTAAGTACATAGTCCCTCAAGGTAGCCCGATGGCAGGAATCGGAAATCCATATCAGATATCTTCACTTTCCAATTGCTTTGTAATCGGCAATACGGCTGATTCATATGGGGGAATAATGCGTACGGATCAGGAGCAAGTCCAATTGATGAAAAGAAGGGGTGGGGTAGGACATGATTTATCCCATGTCAGGCCCAAAGGTAGCGCTGTAAAAAATTCTGCATTGACATCTACCGGACTGACCATGTTTATGGAACGCTATTCAAACAGCACCCGAGAGGTTGCCCAAGACGGGAGAAGAGGCGCTCTTATGTTATCCCTCTCCGTAAAACATCCTGATGCTGAGGATTTTATTGACGCTAAAATGGAGACCGGTAAAGTAACTGGTGCTAATGTGTCAGTCAGAATCACAGATGATTTTATGGAGGCCGTTATTAATAAAGAGCCCTTTATCCAACAATTTCCTATCGATAGTAAAAATCCGAGTTTTGTTAAATCGATTGATGCGAATAAACTCTGGAATAAAATTATTTACAACGCCTGGAAGTCAGCCGAACCTGGTGTCTTATTTTGGGATACGATTATTAAAGAGTCCATTCCGGATTGTTATTCTGACTTAGGCTATAAAACAGTATCCACCAATCCTTGCGGAGAAATTCCTTTATGTCCCTATGATAGCTGTCGGCTCCTAGCGGTAAATTTATACAGCTATGTCGAAAATCCATTTACTAAAAAAGCCAAGTTTAATTTTAAGCTTTTCAAAAAACATGCGGAAATAGCACAGCGGATCATGGATGATATTATTGATATCGAAATCGAAAAAATCGATAAAATAATTGAAAAAATTGATTCGGATCCGGAACCCAATGATATTAAAGGTGTCGAAAAACAACTGTGGTTAAAAATTAAGAAAACCTGTATTGAAGGTCGTCGTGCTGGAATTGGAATCACAGCCGAAGGTGATATGTTGGCGGCAATGGGCCTTCAATACGGATCAGAAGATGCTATCGCTTTTAGTAATAGCGTACATAAATTGTTGGCTCTGAATGTCTATCGCGGATCGGTAAACCTTGCCAAAGAAAGAGGGGCATTTGAGATCTTTGATATCGATCGTGAATTGGAAAATCCTTTTATAAAAAGACTGGAGAAAGAAGACAATACCTTGTTTGAAGAAATGAAAAATCATGGTAGGAGAAACATTGCATTACTGACGATTGCTCCTACCGGAACTACCAGCATGATGACTCAGACTTCTTCGGGGATCGAGCCGGCATTTCTGGTCTCTTACAAACGTCGTCGTAAAGTAAATCCAAATGACAAAAATGTCAATGTCACGTTCGTCGATGAAGTTGGAGACTCATGGGAGGAATACAACGTATTTCATCACAAATTTGCGGATTGGTTGGAAGCGCATGGTATGGATCTCGATGAGGTCAAAAATATGAATGACAAAGAGTTGAAAATTCTCATTTCCAAATCACCATATCACAAAGCCACGGCCAACGACATCGATTGGGTACAAAAAGTAAAAATGCAGGGACAGATCCAGAAATGGGTAGATCATTCCATCAGTGTGACCGTGAATGTACCTGCGAATACTTCCGTTGAAGTAGTCAAGGATATTTATAAAACAGCTTGGGAAGAAGGCTGCAAAGGATGTACCATCTATCGCGATGGTTCTCGCTCAGGTGTTTTAGTATCGGATTCCAAGAAAAAAGAAAAGGAACCAAAGGACAAAGAATTTCCTAGTTCTCGACCTAAAAAAATTGAAGCTTCGCTAATCCGATTCCGAAATGATCGTGAAAAATGGATTGCCTTTGTCGGACTGATTAATGGTAAGCCTTATGAGATATTTACCGGAAAGGCAGAAGATACATTTGACCTCCCAAATTATGTAGAAAACGGATGGATAATACGAGAAGTAGATCCGGATACCAGGGAAAAAAGATATGATTTCCAATTTCGGGATCGGGAAGGATACCGGGTAACTATGGAAGGATTATCCCGAAGCTTTGATAAAGAGTTTTGGAATTATGCCAAATTGATATCAAGTGTATTAAGGCACAGTATGCCGATCCACAAAGTTGTTGAAATGGTGCAAGAACTTACCGTTGATCAAGAACATATCAACACCTGGAAAAATGGAGTAGCTCGAGCTTTGAAAAGATATGTTCCTGATGGAACTACTACAAATGCCAAATGTGCTTCCTGTGGCGATCATGATGGATTGATGTACAAGGAAGGATGCCTGATCTGCAAGAGTTGTGGTCATACCGAGTGTGGCTAAACAGACTACTCTTTTAAAAATACATACCAATACCCCCAGGATGAGGCTAACTTAAGCCTTGTCCGCAAATGTCCAAGTAATCCTGTAATTTATTTTCCAAATAGATTTTTCATAATCTGAATTATATTTACATTTGCACCCACACTCACACCCACACCCACACTCACACCCACACTCACACCCACACCCACACTCACACCCACACTCACACCCAATTTGGAGGAGTGGCAGAGCTGGTTGAATGCACCGGTCTTGAAAACCGGCGTAGGTGTAAGCCTACCGGGGGTTCGAATCCCTCCTCCTCCGCACCATAATGGCAGCCACGCGTTAGCGTGGCTTTTTTTATTTTGGCAAAATGCCCAAACTTGCTTGTCGGCATTTTGCGAAATAAAAAAAACAGCCGCAGGCTGTCATAAATGGATGCAAAACTTCCCCACTTAGGATCGACGAAGTCAATCCCTCCTCCTCCGCCTCCGCCCGACGAAACTGTAGCGACGTTGGGCTTTTTATTTTAATACTTGAGCTTAAGATACTACCAATGAAATCACTAGAAGCGTCCGGCTACGGCGGACGAGGTCCGCTAAAGTTATTCAAATGGTCAGTTTATATACTGAGATGTAAGGATGGAACTTTCTATGTGGGTAAAACCAGAAATCTGGAAGATAGGTTAAAAAGACATAATACTAAACAAGTTTCTTATACTTCATCTAGGCTTCCTGTAGAACTAATCGTTTATACCGTATTTGATGATGAATGGAAAGCGACAGTATTTGAAAAATATCTCAAATCAGGATCGGGAAGAGCTTTTTCCAAAAGGCATTATGTATGATTCGATTTATCCGACGAAACTATAGCGACGTTGGGTTCCTTTTTATCCGACGAAGCTTTAGCGAAGTCGGGTAGCGAAGCCGGGTTCCCTTTTTATCCGACGAAGCTTTAGCGAAGTCGGGTAGCGAAGTCGGGTTCCCTTTTTATCCGACGAAGCTTTAGCGAAGTCGGGTAGCGACTCGGGTTCCCTTTTTATCCGACGAAGCTTTAGCGAAGTTGGACTTTTTATTACTTAAAACTCAAGATACTACCAATGATATGGCTAGTGGCGTCGGGCTACGGCGGACGAGGTCCGCTAAAGTTATTCAAATGATCAGTTTATATTCTGAGATGTAAGGATGGAACTTTCTATGTGGGTAAAACCAGCAATATGGAAGATAGATTAAAAAGACATAATACTAAACAAGTTTCTTATACTTCATCTAGGCTTCCTGTAGAATGAATCGTTTATACCGTATTTGATGATGAATGGAAAGCGACAGTATTTGAAAAATATCTCAAAACAGGATCGGGAAGAGCTTTTTCCAAAAGGCATTATGTATGATTCGATTTATCCGACGAAGCTTTAGCGACGTCGGGTTCCTTTTTATCCGACGAAAGCTTTAGTTATCAGATGCCGAAATTGTATTAGTGGATTTCTGCTCCAACCAGGATAAGCTGGCAAGAAAACTTCTATAATTCGGAAAGAATCAGAAAGGTAAACTTGTAAGCACAATATTTTGCCCTTTTTGTGTACTAATCTCAATTACGCCATTGACTTCAGTTAATAAGAGTTTACTGGAGTGATCATATTTGCCATTAGAAAATGGATTCGCTATTCTAATTTTACCTCCAAGTTCCGAATGTATCTTTACATGAATCACTTTACCATCCTTCATTTCAGCAGAAACCAGAAAAGCACCAACAGTCCTTAAATTCTGAAAGGAAACGTCTAGCCAATTGGCAGGAATAGCGGGAAAAATATTTACAATGCCGGTATGGCTTTGAATCAGCATTTCGTTGATACCTGCAGCAAAAGCAAAATTCCCTTCCAGTGTAAAGGGTCGATAGGTAAATTTTGATTTTCCGCTCTTGGATTGATCACCATTGACATGGAAAGTGTTTGGTAAGCAAAAATATTTAGCAAATGTAAGGAGTGCTTCCGCAGCTCCTTGGCCGTCCATAGCCCGAGCTTTTAGATTACCTAGCCAGCTATATGAGTACCCACACCAATAATCCGGACCAACTTCATCTAACCTTTTAATTGTGGCTTTGATAATTTCTCTATCGCTTTCCCCATGGCTCCAGTCAATTAATCCGAAAGGATGAAAAGCCATTAAATGTGAAAAATGTCTATGCGAATTGGTATAAGGAAAATTAGGGGCCAAAGTGAGAGAATTGTCTTCATCCAAGTCAAAATCCGGCCATTCGGATTTTACTTTATCATAGTGTTCAACCTCTTCCTTCTTATTAAGTGTCCTTGCCATTTCAGCAGCCGCAGCATAAACAAAGCGAATAATGGCCAGGTCATAATTGGTTATTTCTGTAAACCAGGCCTCCTTGCTGTTATTGAATATCTCTGGACTCGAACTTATAGGCAAACTTCGTTTTCCGGCTTTATCTTTGATTGAAATTTGCTCATAAAACTTGATAATATTCTTGAAATATGGGAATGCCTTATCCGCCAAGAATTTCTGATCTCCTGAATATTTCCAGTGCAAATAAAAGTGGTGAGCCAGCCAGCCCGATGTTGTTGGAGACAAAGCATACTGTAACCATCCTCCCATTGGCTTTCCCTCGACAGTGGTCATTCCCGGTACATTCAACCCTTCAACTCCGAAATATTTTTTGGTAAAATGCATATTTTCCGGAACTAATGACCATAGCCAATCCACAAATCCTTGTCCATATTCCAATTTATTACTGCTATAAAATGGCCAGTAACTCAATTGGGTATTGAGATCATGATGATAATCTCCTTTCCATGGTGGTAACCTTGTTCCATCATCTGCCGTCCATACAGCCTGCAAGGTAATCGGAGGGGTATTTGCTCTGGACGCTGCACCGATTTTATAAATTTCATTGTACCATTGCCTCTCCAATATACTATCAGGAATTGATATGTCCGACTGCATCCAGAAGTCCTCCCACCAATCCATGTGGGTTAAATAGTCTGCTTTAAATCCACGTTTCATTGCTTCGGAAACTTCTTGTTGCGCGGTTCTTTTACTTGATTTACTGGTTATGCTCCACGTACCTTCAGTCATTCCGTTATATTCAATCCATGATACTGCAACATCGTAATGGTAATCACCCCAGCATTTTTGGTGATAGGAACTACCATTGCCGGTGGTCGTTATTTCACCTTGGTCATAATTTAGATAGAGAATATCATATCCTATACCAGCCCCTCTTTTCTCATTGATTTCCCTTTCAGCTTCATATTCGGGAGGCTTTAACGTGGGCAGAATACCGCCCGGATCAGCATGTATTCTGAACCACCCAACCGGATGTATCGCATGGGTAAAAATCTCCATTTTACCTTGGTTCCTCCATGTTATCTCACAGAGAGCGTTTTTTAGATATAAACGGATTTGCTCACAATCACCCAAAGTGGCAATATTAAATTCCAGAGCCCCGCCCGGCAACTTGGTCGGTGCATATCGAGTAGATGCATAGGATGCCATTTTTTCCAGAACTTCATCGTAAGTATCATTCCTCCTATGTTCTGCCAGCCATTGATAACTAAGATCGGGATCCTGATAGGTGGGTGAAGGTCGTAAATCCCATAAATCCGAACGATCAATGGATATCCTAAGTTGATCATTCTTCATCCAAATTAATCCTCCGATTAATCCATTGCCAATTGGAACCCCTTCATCCCAGGTAGTAGCCAGTTCAGTAAAAACCAAATCGTTATCATCGGGATTCAGGCGGATGGTCTGATTTGGTCTAGGAATACATGCACTTTGCAAAAAAAATAAAATCAACAGCACTTTAATGATATCCATGGATTGGCCAGATTTAGTCTTTTATACCTTACAAGAAACACAGATGAAAGCCTCATCATAGGGTATTTCGTCAATTATTTTCATCATCAAATGAAAGATATTTGAATTTAGTGATTAAGAGGTAGAATCGCAAAGCATACGGGCAAAACAAGTTAATCCTCATTAACAGAAGTGTAACCCAAAACGATTGGAAATGATCCATTTTAAGCCCCCGTTAAGCCCAGGTACTGATATAAATAAGAAATATCATTCTGGATCTTAGTTATTTGAAGCAAGATGGGCTTGGCGCAACTCTAAATGGTTGGTTTACTTCATAAATAAAATTTGGTTAATCATTCGCAATTATGTTAATAAACTACAGAAAATAGAAATTATATATTCAATGAATCAAAAATATTCGTAAATATTATGAAAGTAAATGAAAATAGTATATTTTTGCAATGTTTCGAAATTCATCTTGATGAAAGAGCTCCTAAGCAGTAGAAAACAAAAAATAATTGAATTCATAGCCAGTAGAGAATCAATGTCGGTCAAAGAATTGAGTAACCTAATGGATGTGAGTGAGGTTACCATAAGGACCGACTTGGATGTCCTCGAAAAAAATGGAAAAATAATCCGATATCATGGAGGGGCGCGGCTGATTGAAAATAGACATAAGCATGAGTTTGATTATCAAATCAGGAAAAACTTAAATTTTCAGCTTAAAAAGAAAATTGGATCATACGCTGCTAAAGGGGTCAATTCCAATGAAGTGATTGTAATGGATGCCAGTACAACTGCCTTTGCTATGGGTCAAGATTTGAGAAAACTGGATTATTTGAGGTATGTAACGGTTATTCCTTTTGGCATCTGGACCGGGGTTGAATTATTGGGAAATGAGCATTTTAACATTTTACTTCCAGGAGGCTATCTCAGGCATGCGACTGCC
Organism: Saprospiraceae bacterium; assembly: GCA_965223405.1. Classification (GTDB taxonomy): domain Bacteria; phylum Bacteroidota; class Bacteroidia; order Chitinophagales; family Saprospiraceae; genus CBDCWO01. Next base: position 5,814,342 of record CBDCWO010000006.1, on the reverse strand, counting down.
TCTTTATCGGGAACTGCCACTTTGGAATTTTTCGAAGGGATCATAATTCACAAAGCATTTTTGGGTGCTTGGGGAATTTCTATTGATCAGGGAATTACGGATCAACACCTTGAGCAAGTTGATTTAAAAAAACTGATTGTACAAAAAGCGGAAGAAGTAATCATTATGGTTGATGGCAGCAAATTTAACCAATCTGGGATAAAGAGCTATGCCACAGTTGATCAGGTCTCGAAAATAATAACGGATCAGACAGCTCCCATTGCAGAAATAGAAAAAATGCGTGAATTAGGCGTGGAAGTCATAATCGCCAGCTAATTGACATTTTACAGTAAGCTAAAGAACTATACAAAATGATTGAAATAAGTGATGCCTTAATTGATACCATTGTTCAGGAGGTCAAAAACAACTTAGCTACGTATCGCAATGGTTCATCGCGACATCAAAGTAAGAACATGATTCCGCTTGGTGTATCCAACCGCCATATTCATCTTACCGAGGCCACTTTTCAAAAATTATTTGGAAAAAACACCGAATTTGAAGTTTTGAGACCGTTGTATCAGCCTGGAGAGTTTGCATCTAAACATGTGTTGACTATAGTCGGACCAAAACAAAGAGCTATTCAATCTGTAAGGATTTTAGGGCCACTTAGAGATTATGATCAAGTCGAAGTGTCATTATCAGATGCCATCTATTTGGGTATTGACCCACCGGTGGCTAATTCAGGGACCCTTGATGATGCGGTTCCACTTACATTGATAGGTCCTGCAGGTGCTGTATATCTGGAAAAATGTGCCATTATTGCATCGAGGCATATTCACATGTCCAGTAAGGATGCTACCCGATTCGGTGTACAGAATGGTGATTATTGCAAAGTAAAGGTCTCAGGAATAAAAAGTACCATATTCGAAAATGTATTAATTCGCGTAAATGATGACTGGTTATTGGTAATTCACCTGGATACGGATGATGCGAACGCTGCAAATGTGCGTTCCGACACATCGGTCGAATTTTTAGGTAAAATGTAATCTCATGAAATTGGGAATCGTAATTGGAAAAGTAATCACTAGTAGAAAAGAAGGTAATCTTGAAGGACGTACCATCTTGGCTGTGCGCTATTTAAACAAAAATTTGCAAGACTCAAAAATCACCGCTGCGTGTGTCGATACAGTCAATGCCGGAGAAGGTGAAATGGTAATCCTTTGTTCTTCCTCATCGGCGCAATTTACGGATACCACAAAAGGAGTGGCAACAGATAATTCGATCGTAGGAATAGTAGACACCATATCTTCTGGACATGAAATATTGTACAAAAAATAACCTGTGGAGATATCACTTGAAAAAATAATTGAGATTGTCACCCGGGAGGTAATTAAGGAATTGGCCATAAAAGGGATTGTTATTGATAGTACTTTAAACCAAGCTAGTCTTGGAAGCAAAACAAAAGCTTGGACTATGGATATGAGTGAGTTCAAAACGCCTGTGTTGACAGAAAATATGCTGGCTAGTTTGGATAAAGGTACCAGTGAGATTATCATACCCAGGCGAACCTTTATTACCATTGGGGCCAGGGATATCATTAAAAGAAAGAAAGTAACTATAATTTATAAATCTTAAAATTGAAATTATGTCAAAAGGAGTCGCGCTAGGTTTTATCGAAACACGCGGAAATTCCGGTTCCATTCAAGCTATTGATGCCATGCTCAAAACGGCAGACGTTGAGTTTGTTAAAAGAGTTGAGATTGGCGGAGGCTATGTAACCGTTGTAATCCGGGGTGAAGTAGGTGCTGTTCGTTCATCCGTAGAAGCAGGCACCGAAGAAGCTGCACGGATTGGAGAGCTGGTAAGTAGCAATGTTATCCCTTCAGCACATGCTGATGTTTTTGAATTAATTGGTGTAAAAAAATAACAGGAACAAAATGACTGAATCATTAGGAATTATTGAAACCTGCGGGTATGTAGCAGCAATCCAAGCTGCAGATGCAGCCGTGAAGTCTGCAAAAATCAAACTGGGACAATCCATTAAAATTGGTGGTGGGAAAGTGAATATTATTATCCGGGGAGACGTGGCCGCTGTAAAAGCTGGAATAGAAGCCGGAGTTAAAGCCGCCTCAAGAATAGGTGTGGTCGAATCCGATGTAATTATCCCACGACCATCAGAAAAACTGTTGGGCGTCTTTCCACTGGAAGCAATAAAGGCAACCGGTAAGAAACAAACAAAATAATGTATTCGGATAAATGAAAGTAGATATTAGTGAAGTCCAATTAAAGGACATCGTCGAAAGTGTGGTCAGAAAAATGGTGTCACAAACCACCAACTCTGTCCAGGGTCCAAGGGCAACCCATCAGGGTGACTGGGGTGTCTTTAATGACATGAACCAAGCAGTAGAAGCCGCGCATGCCGCATTTCTTCTCTTCAAGGAGAAAAGCAAACAGTGCAAAAAAAAGGTAATCGATGCGGTTAGACAAATGGCCATAGACCATAAAGAAAAATTGGCTCAAATGACCGTTGAGGAAACGGCCATGGGTAGGGTTGACCATAAAATTGCGAAATACATTAATGCTGCTGAAAATAGTCCTGGGATAGAATACTTGCAGCCAAATGCCTGGTCTGGAAAAAATGGTCTTGCACTGGATGAATACGGACCATTTGGGGTCATTGGTAATATCACACCAAGTACACATCCTGGTCCAGTCATTATCAATAACATTATTATCCAACTTGCCGGTGGTAATGCGATCGCTTTTAATCCTCATCCGGGAACAAAAAAAACGTGCACTCGGGTCATTCAATTGGCAAATCAATACATGGTAAAGGCTGGTGCTCCTGAAAACTTGGTTACCTCTGTTTTTGAACCAACACTGGATACGGCAAAAACCTTATACGGCCATGAAAAAGTTGCTTTTCTTTCCGTAACCGGTGGCCCTATGATGGTTGATCTGGCATTGACATTCCCCAAAAAGGTGGTTGCAGCGGGTCCGGGAAATCCGCCGGTACTGGTGGATGAAACGGCAGATTTATGTCTAGCCGCCAAAGAAATTACTACCAGTGCCAGTTTCGACAACAATATTCTTTGTATTGCGGAGAAGGAAATAGTAGTGGTTGAATCTGTTTTCGAAAAATTCATGGAGAAGATGGAAATAGAAGGAAATGTAAGACTTTCCGTAAGCCAGATGAATTCTTTAGCGGATAAAGCATTGTACAAGTCTGGCAAGCATTGGCTGATCAATAGGGAGCATGTAGGGAAAAGTGCCCAATTTCTGGGTAAGTCTCTCGGACTTAATGTGCCCGAAAACACCCCACTTTTGATTGGTGAAACCGATAAATCCCATCCGTGGGTGGTTGCAGAACAAATGACCTGTTGTATTCCGGTAGTAAAAGTCAAAGATTTTGAAGAGGGGTTGCGCGTATCATTAAATGCCGAACACCGTTTCAAACATACTTCAAGTATTTTTTCAACAGACATCAATCGGGTAACCAAATATTCAAGAGAAATGGATTGCACTGTGAATGTAATAAATGGCGGAACATTGCGTGGCAATGGTGGTGAAACGGGGGAAGCATATTTCTCTCATACGATTGCTACTCCATCAGGAGAAGGAATTACCACTCCGCTGGATTTTGTGCGGAAACGTCGAATTATGACGAGCCCGGCACTAAGATTTGTTTAAATAAAACTAATAATTTAAAATTAAATTAAAATGGCAAGAGACGCATTAGGAATTATTGAAACTCAAGGGTTTGCACCGTTGGTGCTGGCAGCTGATGCAGCTGTAAAATCTGCCAATGTTGAACTGATTGAATGGAGAAAAGTCGGTAGTGGTTATGTATCATTTGTAATTGAAGGTGATGTAGCAGCAGTAAAATCTTCTATTGAATCAGGAGTAGAGGCAGCTTCGAAAGTAGGAGAAGTGGTATCTCAATTAATCATACCTCGCCCTGTTGAGGCTATTGACGTGGTATTTAAAGACTAGATGAAATGTTATTTGCCAAAGTTGTTGGGACCATAGTATCTACTCAAAAAGATCCAAATCTTAAGGGGAAGAAATTACTCCTTTGTAAGGAAACCGATCACCAGCAAAAAGAATTGAATACCTACCATGTGGCGGTTGACGCGGTTCAGGCTGGGGAAGGCGATTTTGTGCTACTGTCATACGGTTCATCAGCTCGAATGACTGATATTACTAGAAATGCGCCCATTGATGCGGTTATTATCGCCATACTTGATGATGTAAAGGTCACTTATTCACTAAATCCTGCCATATGAAAACTGGGATTATAACCGGAGTTGTATGGGCATCACGGAAAGTGGAGGAGTTGGTCAGCTGTCCAATCTATCTGGTGCAGCCTACCTCTTCAGAAGGAATTCCAAATGGGAGCATATTGGCCGTAGCAGATCCTCAAAGACTGGGCTCTTCTGGTGATATGATAGTGTATGTTACGAGCACAGATGCTGTTCAGGCTTTTGATAATGGCTATGCGCCGGTAAATGCCAGTATTGTTGAATTAGTTGAGAAGATAGATTGATGTTTTTAGCAAAAGTAAAAAAGAGAGTCGTTTCCGTTCAAAAGCATGAAGCTTACCAAAATAAAACTGTTTTTGTGGTCCAAAGAGTGTTACCCGATGGTGCCGAGAAAGGAGAGGAATGGGTGGCCATCGATTATGTCGGAGCTGGGATTGGTGATATCGTAGTGTGTGGAGGAGCACCAGGAGTTTCAAGACAGGTGTTTAATCTGAAATTGGCCCCCATTCGAACTTTGATTATGGCTGTTGTTGATGAAATAAATATTTAATATTCATGTCAATACAGGAAATTGAAAATTGTGGAGTAATTGGTGCCGGTGGAGCTGGATTTCCCGCACATGTCAAGTTGAACAGCAGGCCGAATACAATCATTGTAAACGCAGCGGAATGTGAACCCCTTCTGCACAAGGATATGGAAATCATTTCACATTACTGTGATGAGGTTTTGGACGGCTTGAAAAAGGTTATGGAAATTACCGGTGCCGATCAAGGATTGATCGGGATCAAGAAAAAGCGTCATCAGCAGATTGAGATATTACGTTCAAAAGTGCCACGAAATGTTGAAGTAGTCTTGGTGGAGGACGCCTATCCCGTTGGAGATGAAATCGTATTGATCCATTTGACTACCGGGAGGGTGGTGCAGCCCGGTGAACTACCTATTTCACAAGGTTGTGTGGTTCAGAATGTGGAGACCTTGTATAATATCGGCAGAGCGAAACCGGTTACAACAAAGTTTGTATCCATAGCTGGAGCGGTAGAAAATCCTGCTACTATAAGGGTTCCGATAGGTATCACATATGCTGAAATATTGTCAAAATTTAGAATTACAACTGAGAATTATGTTGTTCGGGTTGGAGGTTTGATGATGGGAGAATTGGAAGAAGATTTGAATTCAGTCATAACTAAAAGAACAGGAGCGCTTATTGTGCTCCCTGCCGATCATCACTGTGTCCGAACCTATAATCGATTTGCCACGGAACGCAGTACGATCCGTATTGCCAAAGCCGCATGTGATCAATGTAATATCTGCACCGAATTATGTCCTCGATATCTGCTTGGTCAACCTGTACGGCCGGAGATGGCCATGCGCAATGTGATGTTTACCAGAGAAGATCAACCGATGGTTTTTCCGGGGAATACCTCTTGCTGTGAGTGCAACTTATGTACCATGTATTCTTGTCCGGAGGACCTGGACCCCATGGGAGCAACCCTCATTGAAAAGCGATTGTCAAAGCAGCAAAATTTAACCTGGAATGGCAGTCCAAGTGTGCCTCATCCCATGAATGAATATCGCAAAGTGCCTACAAAAAAATTAATGCAGCGGCTGGATGTGCTACAGTTTAAAGATGAGGGCCCTTTAAGCAAGGATATTTTTTCTCCAAAAGAGGTAAATATTCCCCTAGACCAGCACATAGGTGCCCCTTCAATCCCCATAGTAGGCGTGGGTGATCGCGTGGAAAAATACGATCTTATAGCCAAAGGGAATGGAACGATATCTAGTAATGTACATGCATCAATATGCGGTATTGTAAAAAGCATCTCAAATACTAAAATATTAATACAAACTGATGAATAAAGGAAATGCATTAGGGGTTGTAGAATTGTCAGGAATAAGTAGAGGGTACCTTGTTCAAGACGCCATGTTAAAAGCGAGCAATATAGAAAAAATCATTGCACGAACCATTTGTTCCGGGAAATATATGATTGTGGTGCGAGGTGAGGTTGGCGATGTAAATACCGCTATCGAGGTAGCCAATGAAGTAGGTGGATTTGCAATAGTGAATACCATTGCAATTCCTAATTTGGATCCGCAAGTATTTCCGGCAATTGCCGGCTCCACAATTATTGAAAACCAAGAAGATGAACAAAATGTGGGTGCCATGCTTATCCTCGAAACTTTCTCCGTTGTCTCTGCAATAAAAGCTGCTGATTTTGCCGCTAAAGAAGCCGACCTGAATCTGATGCGCATTCATGCGGCAATGGCAATTGGTGGTAAAGGATTAGTAGTGATAAAGGGAGAAATAAGTGCATTGGAAGCTGGCCTTCAGGCCGCAGTTGACCATATTAAAGAAGATGGAATGCTGGCAGATTTTATCATTATAAAAAATCCACATAACAGTGTCCTTAAAGAATTATTATAAAAAGATACAATATCATGACAGGAGAATTTGAACTGAAGAAACAAATAGTTGAGATTGGAAAAAGAATCTGGTTAAAGGGAATGGTTGCCGCAAATGATGGGAACATTACCGTAAAACTAAATGATCGGGAGCTACTTACTACTCCGACCGGTATCAGTAAGGGGTATATGACCACCGACATGATCATTAAATGCGATATGAACGGTAAAGTTATTTCCGGAAATCCAAAATATCGTCCGTCAAGTGAAGTAAAAATGCACCTTGATGTGTATAAAGAACGACCTGATGTAGGATCTGTAGTTCACGCTCACCCACCTTATGCCACCAGTTTTGCCGTAGCCGGAATTCCATTGGATAAATGTGTGCTTCCCGAAGCCATTATCGTAATTGGTTCTGTACCAATTGCACCTTATGGTTTGCCTTCAACCATGGAAATCCCGGATAGGATGAGGCCATTTATCAAACAATCTGATGCTATCTTACTTGAAAACCACGGAGCACTAACTATTGGAAGTTGTTTAGTTGATGCCTACCATAAAATGGAAACTCTGGAACTTACAGCAAACATTGTTTGGAAAGCGATGCAACTTGGTAACGTTAATGTGATGCCCACAGAAGAACGCGATCGACTCTTGGCATTAAGAGGTCGTTATAATTTAACCGGACCGGTTACGGTTTGTAACACCGACCCGTTAACACCCGGAAATAAGGCGACATATGGCTGCCCGACAACCTCTGATTCAAGCGAAATATCAGAGCACGATATTAAAAAATTGGTGGAAAAAGTGTTGATAAAATTGAAGAATTGAAACGAACCATGGAGTTGCTGAAGAACATATCTTAATGCTTGCAAATAGATCATTAGCCAAATACTTCTTGCTTCGACCAGCTACCCACATTGTTTATAATCTTTTTCAATTCTAATTATTTATTTTGAAAATAATTATCGCAAATCCGGGAAGTACTTCTTACAAGTGTAAGTTGTTTGATACTTCCTCTATGTTAGTACTTTTTGAAGCTTCTGTGGAACGAATTGGATCGGAGGACAGCATTTATTCCTACCAATTTTCTAATTCAGATTCCAGCTCACAAGTATTAGCTGTCGCAGATCATTATTCAGCAATTGCCCTGACGATTAAATCATTAGCCAAAATATATCGCCTGGAGGAAATTTCAGCGGTAGGTTTTAAAACAGTGCATGCAAAAGAAGTTTCCGGCTGTGTTGAACTTTCGGATGAGGTACTTTCAGCAATGGAAGAATACAGAACGTTGGCACCTGTTCACACGGATGTGTATATCACAGCTATTACGGTATTTAAACAACTACTGCCCTCAATACCCTTAATTGGATTGTTTGAGACCCATTTTCATAAATATATCCCGCCCGAAGCATTTCTCTATGGTATTCCGTATGAATTATACGAAAAACATGGAATAAGAAAATTTGGATTCCATGGTGCATCACATCGCTACATTGGCCTAAGGACTAAAGAATTATTCGGAGCCAATAAGACAATTTCCTGTCATCTTGGTGGTAGCTCATCAGTGTGTGCCATTAAAGATGGTTGGTCAATTGATACCTCAATGGGAATGAGTCCCCAATGTGGATTACTGAATGCAAAGAGGGTAGGAGACCTTGATCCTTTTGCGCTTCTGTATTTAATGGAACAGGAAAATTTTACTGTTGCGAAGATGGGCGATATACTCAACAATAGGGGAGGCCTATATGGAATCTCTGGGATCAAAAGTGGAGACTTTAGGGATATAGAAGAGAAAATGCAGCATGGCGATGTACGGGCCACCCTTGCGTTTAAAACGTTTGCTTATGTAGTCAAAAGATATATAGGTGAATATCTTGTAAGTCTGAATGGCGCAGACTGCATTGTGTTTACAGCAGGCGCCGGTCAAAAAGATATAAAATTAAGGAAAGCCATTTTATCAAATATGGAAAATCTTGGGATCATTTTGGACGAGAAAAAAAATAATGCCAATCCCAATGAGGGATTGATCTCCAGACAAGATTCAAAAATAAAGATAGCGGTCATTCCTACGAATGAGGAATATATTGTAGCCAGGGAAGTACAAAAATATCTGACCCAAGATGAATCCTGATCAAATTGCTGAATAAGTCCATCTCTACCAGATCATTTAGTCATTCCCCCAGTAGAGTGTTAAATAGCAAAAGTCTCCCCAGAGAGTTAATCCACTTACTATGTTAAGTGAAGGCAAATGGTAATCTGATCATGAGGATGAATTAAGATACTTGGCTTAAACATCTTATTCTAGTTTGATAATTCAACCTTAGACATATAGACTGAATAGTAATGTTCGATATCTTTTATTTCCTGATATTCTACCTTGGTCATTTGAATTTTTATAATGTCTTTTAGTTCCATTGGATTTTTATTGTCTATGGCGGCTTTGGCGCAAATGGCTGCGCCGTAAGCAGAGGCTTCCTGAAGATTGGTCAGAAAGATTTCAGAATCCGGATATAAAGTAGTGATCAATTTGCAATAAGGTAGATTATGCCGGAATCCACCTTCGATAAATATAGGGAGCCCGCTTTTCATACCAGCCCGATCTAATGCGACTTTGGTTTGTATTGCAAGCGAGATGTTAAGAACTGCATGGGCTTTTTGAAAATCTTGGAAAAACGTGGGAAGTTTGGCCAGGGCTTCGACTTCAGCAAAGGCATATTGAACTTTATTTTCAATTACTCTTCCTTTACTATCCGGAAATTGTCCCGAACCACGTACTACAGAGGGTAAAATAAAACAGTCCTTTTCATCGATCACCGATTGATAAAGAAGTGGATCGAAATCAGCATCTGGCTGCTCACCATGAATTTTCTTTAGGATATTGTCATACGTTTCAAACTCCTGTCCTCCCATAAAAATAGCCGTTTTAATCGGGTCGCCAAAGGCACTTAGATTGTAAAATACAGTCTTCCCGATTTCTCCTTCATTAAAGGCGACATCGTCCTCTTTATGCATGACCACACACCAAGTCCCGGTAGAATTGAGAATGAAATCATCATCCCGAGTAATCAGATAAGGTAATAAGGCCGAGTTGGAATCATGTATTCCCAACGTTACAATTACCTCCCTTGAAAGCCCTAAATCCAAAGCAAGTTCAGATTTTATTTTTCCCAATACCTGAAAGGGTTTACCGATATGCTCTGGTAGTTTGTCCCTGATACCCAATTGGGCGGCAACCGAGGAATAGGTGTTTGCTTCAAAATCCCACAAATAGGTATGGCAGCCCGTATAAGTGATATCCGCGCCGAATTTCCCAGTCAGCCAATATCCAAAATATTGAGGGTAATACAAGATGGTTTTTAGCTTTTTAAAGTCTTGCGGATACTGTTCTTTTTGAAAAAAGATACCCTTACCTGGATTAATCAAAGCACCAAAATGAGGTGTGGCAGTTGTTTTTTGTAATTGGTTCCGATCTCCGAATTTTGAAAAAAAACTTTCCTGAAACCTGTCTCCCGGGTCGTGAGTATAAGAAATGACGGGAATAGGAATATTGCCATCGGGATCCATACCCACAAAAGTTGCACCGTGGGTAGAAACAGATATCGCCCGGATATCATATTGGGTGGCATATGCCTTTAGGCCCTGTTTGAACCACTTTAAAATCGTTTCAAGATCATCTCTGAGGATACCGTCAACGAGTACCTCAGGAATATTTTTTTTCTTTTGATCGATAATATTTAAGTCCTCATCATAGATCAGGAGTTTTTTGTTAGTCTTTCCGACATCCAGTACTGCGATAAAAGTAGCCATACGCCAATATTAAATTTCAGTCTAAAAATACCCTGTATAATTACGATCTATCAATTCCGCCTCTTTCAGTGCATTCCAAAAGCTTGTCGATATCTTCCGACTTAGTATCTCCACATTGGTCTTCATTCTTACAGGTTTGCTCGTATTCAACGCGATGCTTGCGATTGCGGGATGCGACAAAGCAAAATGTAGACATGCATCTGCCGGAATCACTTCATACTCCTTACATATAATGTCAAATTTATCCCTCCAACTGTAAATAATCTTGCCTTTGTCTGAATCTGGATGGACTAACTGGTAATCAAAAAACTCTCCACCAGTGAGAAAGCCACTATGAAAAACTGCACTGTTGATAATACCAACTCCTTCGTTAAATAGAAGATCCATAAACGTAATCAACTCTGCGGGGTGGCTAAATATTGTAAAACTATTGGCAAACATGACCCAATCAAAAGAAACCTGTTCATACAGTTCTCGGATGATGGTCCAATCTTTCGAGCCAATTCCGACCGCCTTTACTTTGCCTTCTTTTTTTAAATCAAAAAGTGCCTGATAGGACTTCAAGATTTTGTTGAAGCGTTTATCTCTCTCCTTATTGTTCTTTGCATCATGAAGGTATTCATCTGGGTCATGAATAGAAACTAATTCAGTATTATAAAGGCTACCCAATAGCTCATTACCTTGTTCAAAACATTTAATGATTTCATCATAGCCAAAGGTCTGAATACAATCATTTTCGAGTCCAATCCAAACACCAGGTTCAAAAGTTGGTTCCGTAGTAGTAAGAGGGATCCTGTACCAACCGAGTTTATTACTGATGATGATATCATTGGATCCAATTCCCAGATCGGTGAGTCCTTTTCCTATAATTTCCAATGCAAGTCCAGCCCCATATTTCCCTGCAGTGTCAATTACTACCGGCTTTTCCGTACATTCAAACCAGTTTCTAATCAATTCAAGTTTATGATCATAAGGGAGTGCTTTATACAAATTCCCTAAATAACTGGTTCCATAAACTATCCGTGGGATGTGTAATCCCGTATTTCCAAGCGGCCTCTTGGCTTTCAGTTTCATTTAATCTATTTACTAATAGACTGCATAGCCTTTATCAGTCTAATTCCATTTCTCATTTATACAACGGCCCGTAATTGGAACATGCCCGGTAATCAGCCCCTTCGGCATCCATTCCATAGGCGACCCAATCCTTTGGTCTGAAAAGTTCACTGTCCTCCAGATTATGCATACATACCGGAATCCGAAGCATAGAACATAGCGTGATCAGGTCTCCACCAAAATGTCCATAGCTAAAAGCTCCGTGATTGGCTCCCCAGGCGGCCATTACAGAATACACATCTTTAAACGGGCCACTACCGGTTAATCGAGGTACGAACCAGGTTGTCGGCCAGGTAGGGTTCGTTCTTTGGTCCAATAGGTTATGAACATCTTCTGGTAAGTCAACGGTCCACCCTTCAGCTATTTGTATAACCGGTCCTAAACCTTTTACCAAATTTATACGTGACATGGTTACAGGCATATTACCTCGGGTCAAGAACTGGCTAGAATACCCTCCTCCTCTGAAATATTCATGTATAGCTGCAGGCCAGGAGGTAGCATCCAGACATTTTTGGGCTTCTTCTTCGGAAATGTTCCAGTATTGCTTCATTACAGGCTGTCCATCAGAACTTTGCTCTCCCGTTCCGTCCAGAGCTGATGATCCTGAATTGATGAGATGAATAATCCCGTCTTTTGCCAGACCTGCAAGCTTTTTGCCGGTTACCCGCTCCACTGAATCAGGACTCCAGTAGGTACGTACATCGGAGAAAATCTGTGCTTGCCCGGTAATCAAATGACCAAATAACATAGAGACCGCATTTAAAGAATCATTCTCCGTAGCCATCATAAAAGGTTGACGAATACCATTCCAGTCAAAGGAAGAGTTCAGAATGGCTTCCATGAAGTCTCCATTCGGGAAATGATCTGTCCATTGTCTTTGTCCTTGAAATCCAGCAGCAATAGCGTTATGTCCTAGAGCTTCTTCTCCAAATCCGAGTGCCTTCAATTTGGGATTTCCAATCATCAGGTCACGACAAATAAGCGTCATTTTTACCACGAACTCCCATTCGAACTCTTTTCTTTCAGATGACTTTTGCTTTTCCTCTGGATTGTAGTCTTTTCCTTCTTTACAGTTTTTACGCACCCACACCATCGCCTTTTCGAATTCTGCTTTATCATAGATTTCTTCATTAATCCTACGTGTAATTTCGGACATGTCCACATTCTCATTTCGTATCCCCAGATATTCCTGAAAAAAATCGTCCTTCACTACGGAGCCCACGATACCCATTGATACCGATCCGATAGATAGATAGGACTTTCCCCTCATCGTAGCTACGGCAAGTCCTGATTTAGAAAATTGCAACAAACTCTTCTGGATATCCTTGGGGATTGTGGTGTCACTGGAGTCCTGCACATCATAACTATACATACTAAAAGCGGGAAATCCTTTCTGGGCATGACCGGCTAATGCTGCCGCCAAATAAACAGCACCCGGACGTTCTGTTCCATTGAATCCCCAGATAGCTTTTGGTCTGGTGGGATGCATATCAATGGTTTCCGATCCATAACACCAGCAAGGTGTCACAGTGATAGTAAGTCCAACACCTTCTTTTTCAAACTTTTCATCACAGGCAGCCGTTTCCGGTACTCTACCGATAGTAGAATCGGCAATAACACATTCAACCGGCGAACCATCGGCATGACGCAGTTTTGCGCTTAAAAAATCAGCCACCGTCTTGGCCATTCTCATGGTTTGATCTTCAAGTGATTCTCTTACACCACCCAATCTTCCATCAATGGTTGGTCGTATGCCTATCTTTGGTAATCTGCCTATTAATCTATTCATTGTTAATATTTTTTTGTTTGTCTTATACTAATTATTCAATTTCGATGAATAGTACAAACTTAACCCAATGAGTGCAATAATAAAATATTCAAAAATTGTTATTTTGTATCTAATTCAAACATTACATGCAAAAAAGATTTGTAAAGAAGGCCGTATTAGGGGATCCTTCAAGTGATAAGCAAAGCTTTATTGATTTAAAGCTGAAATTGTTATGTTGTAGGTACTGGTCCCTTGAATTATGGGACTGCTATGACATGGCATTCCCTTTTTGGAGGATCTACTGGAATAAGAATAAAGGTGGAGAAATAAGACATCTGGACGAATTGTATCTAATGCATCCTAAATATATCTATATTATTACACCCTTCACCTCTTTTTCTACATCTTTTGCTAACCGACACGTCTATACTGATGGGATTCATGTTTCCGGGAGACATATAACCCAGAACTTTAACGAATCTGCTTCCGATCACAATACATTGATTCATTTTTTTACCCATTTTAATCTGGGTGTACCCTTTGACAATGTATTGCCTGGCATTTTTAAAGTTGAATTATCCATTTCTCTCCTTGAAAAACTAGCCTATTTAACCCATAGGTTGAAAATTAAGAATAAAGATTTTAAAGTAGTATTCAATCTCAAATTACAGGCATTTGTTAAAGATGTACTTTCAGAAATTGGAACACAGTTATGGGAAGCGATAAATATCGATCAACGTATTTTAATGGTACTCCGTTATATTGAGGCGAATGTTAATCGGAAGTTGAGCAATTCAGAATTGGCTTCATTTGTGAATATGGCGCCGAATTCATTTGCTCGTTTATTTAAAGAAGAAATGAATTTTACTTTATACAAATTCATCCAAAAAAGAAAAATTGCCAGAGCTTGCGATTTGTTTGAACATTCAGATAAAAGTATTGAAGAAGTTGCTTTTAACTTGGGTTTTGCCAATCGGTACCATTTTTCGAGAGTGTTTAAGACAATTACCAGTATTACACCTGCCGTATATAGATCTGGGAAATATAAACGATTAACTATTATTTAAATATTATACTTATTTCACCTGATACCATATATAAAAGACCGAGTATTTTGATTTAAGGGAAGCCCAATCAATTTAGTCACTTCAGTAATCCACGTTCAATGAAACTGGTGTGGAGACTTGCAAAAAAACTTAATTTCTCTTAATGAAGACCTTCATGCGCATATTTACTGGGATCCGGACTTAAAATTTAACACATTGCTATAGCTTTCGATCGGCTCTGATATCTCACAACAAATGAATATCAGTTACAAGATTACTTAGAGGAATACTTTAGTTTCTTTAAAAAAATACCATGTTCTATCATGTGCATCATCCGTTCTCTTTGATCGTATGTAAATGCATTTTTAATTCCATCATAATCCATTTGATTGTCTCTAACCAGAGTTCCTCTATTATCAGAACAAATAGTAACAGGATTAATTCGATCAAGCGAATAGGTATCAGGGCAATAATCTGATGATAAACATGAATTTGTGGAAAAAGTATGCAAGAGACCCAGATGATGTCCAATCTCATGATCCAATGATCCAAAAATGTGTGTTGGATATATATACAGCTGAACCAATGAATCCTCAACATTTTCAGTGTTTAGCTTACTTGGGAGTCCCGGTAACGCATCTTTCTGCAAAATTGGCGAATATTGTGCCGCACTGTGTTCTGGGGTAACTGGCATAATCCAAACATTTAAATACTCTGTCGGATCCCAAAATGTATTTTTCATTAGTCTAATTCGTTCAAGTGATCCAAATAATTGGTCTTTTGCCTTATCGCTGCTATCAGCACCATCCGCACCATTGTCAAAGCTCGTTCCATCGATCCGATTCACACCAGGCTCATCTAATTCTAAATTTCTAGGACTCAATTTAGCACACCTAAATCGGATTCGCGTATCCACGGCGTTTGGGTTTGAACTGCCTTTTTTATTTGAATAGCTCTTATTCAATTCTACCAAAGCGCGCTCAAAACGCGAATATTCCCGGTTAAATCCATGTCCTATATCATCCCCAAAGTGAACTACATGAAAAATAATCGGCAAAGAAACTTCTTCATAATAAATATCTTTTCTCGCATGGATAATTATCGGATTTGACTTCAATTGTCCACTCAAAACCTCTAACTCATATTTTCCACTGATACTTGTTGAAAACTTATTTTCAAAAATTTTCTTTCCATTTGCCCACATGTTATAGTTCACAACCTGTACAGGTTGTTCATAAATATCCCAAAATTGAACAGTTAGATCTGCGTGAGAATGAAGATTGGCAACGATAAGGCTTGTATTTGAACTTAATTCAATTTTTTGGACCAATGAGATAGGATCAATTGCTTTAACAACGATCGTATTGGATGTAATCGAATTAATTCGTGCTAAAATACGATATTCACCTGGTTTAATGACATTTAAGTAGTTATGTGTAGATACGGAGTCATTGACATATACATTTGGATTAATCTCATTTATTTCTTTTCCTTCTTTATCGAAAATCTTTAATCCAACAAACACAGTATCTAGACCATTTGCTAAAAATTGTTTTTTATTTACTGTAATATCAATTTTATCTATCTTTTCAACCGGATTAATGGCTAATACTTCAACCGGGTTGGATTTGATATTGTTAATTCTAGCGTCAAAGGCATAGACTCCTGGGATTTTGGTCCTAAAAGAGGTATCGTTCAAAGGGGAATCCCGCATAAAAATAGTGAATGAGGGATGGGGGATTAGAATTTCATCTTGATTATAAACCTTGACAGAAAATGTAACATAATCATTTCCAGTTGCATAAATTGAGGATTTGGATGCCGTTAACTCTATGAACGACGCTTTTGAAATTTCAGCATCAGGTTCTGGATCTTCATTTTTACAACCAATAGTAAGAATAACAATTAGAAATTAATATTACAAATTCTTTAAATGATCCTGAGTCAATACATGATTTATTAACAATTGGTCCTATCCACAACTTATGTCCATTTTACATAATTAAAGTATCGTAGAAATTAAGATCATCTCAAAAGTCTTTGATGATCCTCGCATTGAAAAATAGTGAATGAGGGATGGGGGATTAGAATTTCATCTTGATTATAAACCTTGACAGAAAATGTAACATAATCATTTCCAGTTGCATAAATTGAGGATTTGGATGCCGTTAACTCTATGAACGACGCTTTTGAAATTTCAGCATCAGGTTCTGGATCTTCATTTTTACAACCAATAGTAAGAATAACAATTAAAATTAATATTACAAATTCTTTAAATGATCCTGAGTCAATACATGATTTATTAACAATTGGTCTATCCACAACTTATGTCCATTTTACATAATTAAGATCATCTATACACTTTTTCAAAAGTCTATGATCCTCCATTGAGTAATAAAGATAATTAGAATTGTATCTTTTGCTGTCATTTAGCTCAAGATCCAAAAGGTTGTCAGTTATTAAAATTGGGTTTAGGAAGTACAACTTGTTTTTTTCTTCCTGGTTAATAAAATCTTTCTGAAACCATTCAGAAAACGAAAAAGGTATTGATTATCCCGAACGTATTATCTGCCTCGCTTTGGCTTAGGCGGATTTACTCTATTATCTTTTAAATATAACTCTTCATCATATATTTCTCCTTTTTGCGGTGGCTCAAAAGCGTCTTCCATAAAGCCGGTTAATCGACTGAGTACTTCGGGTTCAGTGGATGCCAGATCATTCATCTCTCCCGGATCTACTTCCAAGTTATACAATTCAAAGTTGCGAAGTCCTTCTTCCTGAGAATACCGGGCATAGGCTTTCCACTTTCCGGATCTGACGGCATGGTTCGGGCCTGCCAGCCAAAACAAGTATTCATGTTTTTGCTGTTGATCTTCGTTACCGACCAGGGTAGGAAATATAGATAAACCATCACAATCGGAAGGAGGTTCGATCCCCACAATTTCAGCAGCTGTAGCCATAAAATCAGGAAAATACCATACTAGATCATTAGTTGAGCTTTTTCGAATTTTTGACGGCCATCGGACTACCATAGGGATTTTTAATCCTCCTTCATAAACTTTACCCTTATTCCCTTTGAAACGTTGACCTGTACTGGGATTCACGTTTGGACCGAATAGTCCATTAGGATATTTTTCCGATCTAAAATAGTCTTGCCCTCCATTATCTCCACAGAAAAAGACAATGGTATTGTCATCAATTTCAAGTTCCTTGAGTAATTTCAGTACTTCTCCTATTTGCTGATCTGCCATGTGCAATAATGCGGCATAACGAATTCCATCATCTGATCTCCAGGAATTTTCCACTTTCCATTCATTGTCCTTAAACAATTTATAGGAAGG
This sequence comes from Saprospiraceae bacterium, assembly GCA_965223405.1. Classification (GTDB taxonomy): domain Bacteria; phylum Bacteroidota; class Bacteroidia; order Chitinophagales; family Saprospiraceae; genus CBDCWO01. The sequence continues at coordinate 5,796,623 of CBDCWO010000006.1, read as the reverse complement.
GTGATTTTCGGAAATCCCCCATAGTCCGTGTGGAGGTGTCCAAGGTAGATAACAGAAAAAAGGTTTATCTGCATTTTGTTTAATAAACTTGACAGATTCATTGAATATTACGTCCTGAGCATGAGTCTTCCCGTCATAGTAAGCTCCGGTATTTCCGGCCAAAGGAACTTCTTTACTATTCTTAATCAAGTACTTGGGATAAAAACTATGGGCGTGAACCTGATCATAATATCCATAAAAAATATCAAATCCGTGGTTTTCCGGAACTCCGGAAGTCCCGCGATTTCCACATCCCCATTTGCCAAATCCTCCGGTAGCATATCCGGCTTTTTTTAACATCGATGCGACTGTTTCCTCGTCAGCCCTAATAGGCATCCCTCCTGAATTACCACGCATGCTGGTATGTCCCATGTGTTTACCCGTCATCAGGCTTACACGAGTGGGTGCACAAACCACCCCTCCTGCATAGGCATTGGTAAATATGATTCCTTCACTGGCCATTTTATCAATATGGGGTGTTAACAGTTTGTCGTTCCCCATATAAGAAGGCTCGTAATATCCTACCTCATCGAGCATGATATAAATAATATTCGGCTTTCGATCCTCTTGAACTATAGCACTGCAATTCAATTGTAGCATAAAAAAGAGAGCCCAAATTGGAAGAAGAAAAAAGGTGCGGTTATGAGAATTCATATTTGTCTATTCGCTTATTTTAGGTTGGTTCAAAGGGTATTTCTTATCATACAATTCCAATTGCCGTTTTTTCCATACGGCACCTTCCAAAAATACCGGATGAGGCAATCCCACATCCCACTGCCCTAGCTGTTTGAGCAATTCTGCAGTTTTTTCAGGATTTGAGGCTGCTACATTATTAAGTTCTGAAATATCTGATGGTAAGTGGTAAAGCATAGGTAATCGATCCGGAAGTCGAATAAGTTTCCACGCACCTTGTCTAATTGCTGCACTAATAGTGAATCTCCATTTCAATTGTTGATGAGGATGAGACTTTACATTTCCCTTTAAGTAGGGCATTAGGTTTTTTCCGCTAAGCCCATCCTTCTCTGCAATCGAGCCACCAGCCAATGCTACAATAGTAGGTGCAAAATCAAGCGAAATGACTGGTTTGTCATAAGTAATTCCCAATGGGATAGTTCCAGGAAACGAGATTAAAAAAGGCACGTGAATCCCCCCTTCCAGTAAAATTCCTTTTTGACCATTGAAAGGAGCGTTGATTGAAGCATTGGTGTTCACCGGCCCTCCGTTATCACTGATAAAAAGGATAATGGTATTTTCCCTTAACCCTAAACCATCGACCATGTCTATTATTCGGCCCACATTGACATCCAGACGATGAACCATAGCGCAATAGGTGCGACGCCGAGTTTCCTTAATGTGTCGGTAAAGGTGGAGATCTTCTTCGGTAGCTTGCATTGGAGTATGGGGGGCATTAAATGAGGCAAACAAGAAAAAAGGTTCGTTTTGATGCCGTTTGATAAAGTCGATACATTCCGTTCCAACATCATCGGTTATGTAGGTTATTGGAGCCGGAGTTTTGTAATTGCATTCAATAGGACTGAGGTAACCCTTGCCATCAGGTTCAGATTTGAAATAATCGTGACCTCCACCGGTATAACCCCAAAATTCATCAAACCCCCTTTTTAATGGGTGAAATTGTGGTTCATATCCTAAATGCCATTTCCCCACCAAACCGTTTACATAACCTAAGGGTTTTAATCGATCCGCAATGGTCTGTTCCGAAAGAGGCAATCCCAAATACTCAGGATCGAATCCGGGTTGAGATCCACCCAGATTATTATCATAACCAAACTCTACTTGATTTCGTCCGGTTAACAATCCTGCTCTAGACGGACTACATACTGCGGACGATACATAGCCCTGTGTACATTTTACGCCCTCTTTTGCCAAACGATCGATATGCGGGGTGCGGATTTGTTGACTGCCATTTATACTCAGATCCGCATACCCCAAATCATCAGCTACAATTAGAATAATGTTGGGTTTATCTCTGTCTTTTCGGTTGAATTCCTGAGCTAGCGAAAATGAAGAAAGGAGAATACCCAAAAACAGAAAATGCAGCTTGATTTTCATAAGAAGTTTGTTACTATTCAATTAAGGAAACCATTTTCTTCAAATATATAATATAGCAACTTACCCACATTAAATGTTATCCAAAATTATTAACTATTCACTGCATTTAAAAGCAAAACCAATCAGGTCGACAGGGGGAAGAGTACTTTATTACAAGGGCAGTCACCAATACCAGACTTAGGAATACAGTAGCAAAGCATAAGATGGCCTGCAATCCATTAAAATGTATTAATCCAGTGATCTAAGGTATGGACTGAAAATGAAAAGCTAAAGAACGAAGGAATAAATTGTTCATGCCAAGTAACTCAACTGGCATGTCGGTAAATTCTCGGTGAGATATTAGTTTTCTGCTAGATACTTTAATTTGTATGCAGCGTTTAAAATTTCATTTCTTCTTTTAGTTGAAGGCTTGGTGTAATATCTTCTTTCCCTTAATTCCCGGTATAATCGGATATCCCGGTGCTTCCTTTTGTATCTTTTCAAAGCTTGAGAGATGTTTTCCCCATCCTTCACATCAATAATAATCATATAATCCAAATAATTTAATAATGCGGTCAATATCGACCCTTTAGGGTTTCCTTTTAAATTTATCACAGATAAAAATCGCAGTAAGTTTAATCTGAACCAAGCGACCAAGATCTTTACTATCCGCCGGATATCCCAAATTTCGCCGCAAGGTAACAAAAATAATGGAGGTCTGGTAGTACCGGTTAGGGAATCTGATGTTTGGCTTTTGGCATTTAGCCTTTGGCTATTGGCTTGCCACGTATTTAATTTAGGTAGACAATTTAATAAACAGAACGGAAACCAATGAGAGTATAAGAAGTCAGACAACAGAAATCAGACTAAGGGCAACCTTACTGATACTTGAAACCTGATACAACACCCTTGAAATCGATCACCGATCACCCATAAATCTTAAACCAAATACCCGATACTCATGTCACTTCCTTGGTCATTGCCATTGTCATTAAAATTGAAATTGCCAATTCATAAAACAAATATCGATCACCCACTTACGCCCAGGGCTACAGTGGGCAAAGCCTACTACCGACAACCTTATTCAGGCATTATCAATTGTCACACTACTCACTACTCATACTCATTACTCACTACTCACTACTCATACTCACTCACTACTCACTACTCACTACCCAAGTTCCCTTCCACTCCTCGCGACAATGGTACTGCTTGCCTGCTGGGTTCCCATCAATAAAATATCCTGAATATTGACATGTGGAGGTCTGGTAGCCATATAATATATCGCATTCGCCACGTCTCTTGCGGTTAGAGGTAGAAAATCTTCATAAATTTTGGCACGCTCTTCATCACCGCTAAACCGAACCTTAGCAAATTCAGTTTCTTCTACATGACCGGGAGCCACTTGCCCTACCCGGATGTTGTATTTATGCAAATCGATCCGGATGGCCTTGGTCAGTGCATCTACGGCAAATTTGGATCCGCAGTATACATTTCCATTGGGATAAACTTCCTTCCCTGCGATTGAAGAGACGTTAATAATATGGCCGGATCGTTTAGTTACCATATGAGGCGAAATCAAACGGGTTAGATACAAAAGTCCCTTGATATTCGTATCAATCATGGTTTCCCAGTCAACCAGATCTCCTTCATGGATGGGTGAAAACCCTTTGGCTAAACCGGCATTATTAATTAAAATTTCAATTTTGCCAATTTGTTCTCCTAAAGAAGCAAGTGCCCGGTCACAAGCCATATAATCACGAACATCAAAGCATAGAAGGGTAATAGATGATTGATATTTGTTCTGCAGATCTTGACGAATAGTATTCAACTTCTCTTTTCTTCTTCCAGTAAGAATAAGAGGGTAACCCTCACGAGCAAAAAGATAGGCGGTAGCTTTTCCAATTCCTGAAGTAGCACCTGTGATCAAAGTCAGCTTCTTATCCATTCGGATCTAGCAATAGGTTGATTGTCGATTCAAAGTCACTAACAAATTTACGATATTCTGAGGTGGCAGGCCCGGTAAATCCAGTATGAATCCTTACGACCTTGTTCTGTGCATCTAAAAACAGTAAAGTTGGATAAGAAATGACTTGGTTAAGAAAAGGCAATTTTCCAGTGGCTTTATCTTTATCCCGATGTCCTGCCAACAGGATAGGGTAGGTAAGCCCTAATTTTTCTTTATACTTTTTTAATATTCGTAAGTTTTTATTGTTGTCCTGGTAACTTTCAAATGCCAGAGCAATAACTTGCAGATCGATCCCAGGATGCTTTTCCAGGTATTCCTTCAAAAACAGGGTTTCATCCCGGCAATTTGGGCACCAGGTACCCATGATCTGAATTATCTTCGGCCGATTTGAAAATTCTTGATTCAAAATGGATATCATGTTGCCCTCTGTATTGGGAAAGCTGAAATCGATGGCGGATTCTGGGCTTATCAAATAGGTCAATGAATCAGCATGCGGCAAGTGAAAGTTTTCATTTTTCTTGGCCTCCCACAGGGTTTTATAATGATTTCCAGAATAAAAGGTACCTAACAATCCTCCATCGGGTTGGACTTTTCCCGTAAACAAAAACGCATGCGCCCCGTCAAATACCGACATTCTAAATTGTGAGGCAAAAACATCCCCTTCAAGATATCGGTAATCTCCTATTTCCGTCATGAAAGTTCCGATCAGAGTGTTATCCTTTTGCACAAATTCTCCTATTGCTGGATATTTTTTCTTTTCATCTTCAATAGAAAAGTAGGTCTCCCATCTGCCTGATAAATCATGTTCTGGTTTCTGAGCTTTAGGCTCAAACCTATCTGGAACGCTGTAGTGTGCAACAAATGGAATACGGTAATTAGTTCGATTGTTCCTAACCCAATAACCCTGCATTACATCCTCATGATAAACCCCTGAAATGTACGAATCGTAAATATCAAAATAAAAGGCAAATGTATCCTTCGCAATGCGCATATCTCTTCCAAAATCGATATGGTCCACTCGAATTCTTTCTTCACCATTAAGAATGTCGATATAAAAGGAGTCTACAGCAGTATAGATCACCTCAAATAAAAAAGGGATATAGATTCCTTCATCCTCGCTGATGGCAGATTGGTCTTTTATATCCGCCTCAGCCGGGGATTGAGGAGGTGAGATTTGCAACGAGCCCCTCCAGGTTCCTGGAGCAATCGCCTGGAAGTTATTCACCGGCACAATGCAGTCATGTAGTAAAACAATGCTTAGGAGCATGAGATACAGACTAAGATTTTTCGCCCACAAAATGGTCTTCTTTTTTCTTAAATAATACATTGAAGGTCGTTAGGCTTCCATAGATTCTAGTAATGTATTGCTGTAAGTTAATTTTTTCTTCATCACTCAATCCACGATGAGAATTAATCCGCTGCTCCATGACTCGGACACGGTCTCGGACCATTACGATTTTGTGGAAAAAAGTATCGATAGGTATTTCTTTATCTTTGAGCCCTTCTTCACCTGGTCGCAGAATCATCAAGCCGTCCTTCCATTTATCTCCTAAGGGTACAATTTCTGAAATATCAGACCATGCTCTCAATATTTTGGCCAATGATTTTTCAGCTGCCGTGAAACTAACCGCCTCCTCTACAGGTAGGGCCTCGATTATCTCCCATTCACTGTAATTTTTTCCTACCATTTTCATTCCAAAACGTATGAAACAAACGGAGTATGCCGCCACATTGGTTTTTACGACAACTCCTTCTCCATAAGCTGGATGTTTGACCCGGCTTCCAGGTCCCAGAATTTTGTTATCCATTGAGTATTAATTTATTTTTTATAATGATCGTCCCAATCTTTGACTTGGGGGCCAGTAAGTTTATTTAAACTTTTTGCCACTATCATAGAAACAGACGAATCTCCGGTTATGTTTACCACGGTCCGCAACATATCTAGGGGCCTGTCGACTGCAAAAATTAACGCTAAACCTGCTTCTGGAATACCCACAGCCCCGAGTACTATTACCAGCATGATCATGCCGGCGCTGGGGACCGCGGCCGAACCAATTGAAGCGAGAGTAGCGGTCATTACAATCATCAATTGATCGGTAATAGACAAGTCAATATTAAATGCCTGTGCAATAAAAACCGCTGCTACACCCTGATACAAACTGGTACCATCCATATTGACGGTTGCACCAATGGGAAGGACAAAACTACTCACATCATCGTCCACTCCCAAATGCTCTGTAACTCTTTCCATAGTTACGGGCAAGGTCGCAGCGCTTGAACTGGTGGAAAACGCGACCAATTGTGCCGGAGCGATACCCGGGAAAAAAGTCCTGGGTCCCATCCCGGTAAAGAACTTAACTGCTATCGGATAGATTATAAAGATCATGATCAACAAACCCAAAACGACACAAAACGCATACCAGAGAAGTGCCTTAAATAGGTCAACACTAGGAGATTCCACCACCAATGCGGCCAGTAGAGCAAACACTCCATACGGTGCGGTCAACATAATTAAATCGATCATTTTGAGAATCACCTCGTTCAGCGAGTCGATCAAATCTTTGATCGGCTTAGCCTTTTCAATAGGAATCAGTATGATCCCAATCCCAAAAATGATCACAAAAAAGATCACCTGGAGCATATTTTTATTATCACTAGCCGAAGCTAGAAAGTTCTCGGGGATTATATCCACCAATGGTTGAAGAGGACCTTTGTCTTTTTGTTGAGTCGCCAAAGCAATTTTTGAACCGGCATCACTAGCGTATCCTTCCAACAGTTCTTGACGGGTTTGCTCATTAATGGAATTTCCTGGTTTAATGATATTTACAACCATCAAACCTACCGAAACGGCAATGATAGTTGTTATAATATAAATACCTAAGGTTCGACCTCCCATAATGGACAACTTGGAGATATCCTGTAATTCAGATATTCCCTTTATCAATGAAAAAATGATGAGGGGAACAGCAATCACCTTCAAAAGCCGAATAAAGATCGTACCAAATGGACTAATCCAATCCGAAACAAAATCGTTCCATCCGAGTAATGCGGCTCCTAAGCCGCACAGCACTCCCAATGCCATTCCAATAAGAATTTTCCAGTGTAATGCCAAATTTTTCATCCGTCCTTATTTGTTTTTAAATTCATCTTTGGTTTTCTACAAGCGTTCTTTTTCTCAAGATTGTTCAATCTATTTTTTGTTTTTTGTAGACATAACTCAGATCCAGGTTATAAATTTGTTACCCTAATCAACGGTTTCTTGTTCATATTAATGCCACATATTTAGCAGTCAAGGGCTAGAATTTTGAGTGTACTAGGATTGAGTTTTCAAATCTTAGAAAAAGAATATTTAACCTCAATATATTGAGAAATTTAAGTATGCCGGTTCTAGCGGAACTATTTTTCTTATTTTCGGCTTTCATTTTAAAATCTATTCGAATGGTAAGTAAGGTTTTCTGGAGTTTAATTTTCCTTTTATTTATTCTTCCAGGATTTGCACAAAGTCCTATTGACCAAAGTTGGGATGCGCAGTCTTTAAACAGTTTGATGAGAATTATAGCATCGGATGAATTGCAGGGAAGAAATACCGGAGAGTTGGGGCAAAATATAGCTGCCAGCATTATTGCTGAAGTTTTTCGCAAGAACAATTTACAAAATCTGCCAGGCTTGGATAATTATTATCAAACGATACCTTTTAAACGGGTGCGTCCTGGTACGGGCTTTCTGAGCTTTGGAAATCACCGTTTGGAGCAGGGAGATAGCCTTGTGGTCTTCAAGGGAGAGGCGACAAACACCGAAAGTGAATTTGTATTTGTCAATCACGGAATTTCGGCTGAAGATTATAATGGAAAAGATGTGGCCGGCAAATATGTAATAGGTATTGTTGGGAATGGGGAGACCCGAAGTCCTTTCCAGGCAATGCAGATGATTGATCAAAAATTGGAAATAGCCAAATCTCAAGGCGCCTTGGGAATGGTGGATATTTACACTATGAATACACCCTGGAATTTTATATCCAGATTTGCAAATCGTCCCAGGCTTGTGATAGATGAATCGACTAAAGGCGGACAGCGGTCACTGTTTTATGCCATGATTTCTCTCGACCAGGAATCTATTGGCAAAATTACTTCACAAGAAGGATTCAAAGGAACTCTTGATCATTCCGGTATCAATTCAGAAGCAGTGGAGGCCAAAAATGTACTTGGTTGGTTGGAAGGAACCGATCCAGACTTAAAGAATGAATTTATTCTTTTATCCGCTCATTATGATCATGTTGGAACCAAATCATCAAATGGTGACATAGAGCAGGATACGATTTTTAATGGTGCCAGGGATAACGGCATCGGTATCCTTGCGGTGTTGGCTGCAGCCGAACAACTCAACATGCATCGACCAAAGAGATCGGTAATCTTTGCTTTGTGGACTGCTGAAGAAATAGGCCTTTTGGGAAGTAAGTATTTTGTCGATAATCCACCAATTTCTTTAGAATCCATTCGGTATAATTTGAACAGCGACGGAGCCGGATACTCGGATACTTCTGTAGTAAGTGTTATGGGTTACGATAGGGTAGGAACAGCAAACGAAATGAAAAAAGCCTGTGATGCCTATAATCTGGGCATTGTGATCGACCCGGCAGCCGAACAAAACCTTTTTGACCGGTCGGATAATGTAAGGTTCGCTGACAAAGGGATACCCGCACCAACATTCTCACCCGGATTTAGAGCGTTTGATGAAGAAATCAGGAAAAACTATCATCAGGTAACTGACAACCCTGAGACCTTGGATTACCAATACTTGAATCGGTTCTGGAAGGCTTTTACCTATTCTGCCTATTTGATTGGAAATATGGAAAGTGCTCCTAAGTGGATAGCGGATGATAAATATGAACCTGCTGCCAAAAAATTGTATGGTGATCGTTATGATTAGGAATTAATGTGAAGGCTTAACGGCCCGAATCATCTCCCTTTTCCCCGGTGGCCCCGGCAATCGGATCGCATCAAATCCTACCTTTTGTAAATTTCTAAAAAATTGACCCTGTGCACAATACGTAACTAATATTCCACCTGGATGTAACAATCCGTACATTTGCCAAACGATGGGAATTTCCCACAATTCGGGTTGAACAGCAGGTGCAAACGCATCGTAATAAATCAAATCGTAGGAGTTAGGTGATTGAAATTCTTCTACTCGCAAGTGATATTTGGCAACGGTTATTGAAGGAGTAATCGAACTTTCTATTCCAGTCCAGGGGATGTCATGCAACTTTAATTCATATTCCCTTGATTTCTTACTGTTGAGAAATCTGGAATAATTTAGCTCTTTAAGAAATGAATAGGGGAGTGGATGGCTATCAACTCCATGGTACTTAATAGTATTAGTGCTCCTTTGTGCAGATATTATACTTAGCAGGCAATTCAGGCCCGTACCGAACCCCATTTCAAAAATGCGTATAGGTCGATTGGAGTTTTTTTGCAAACAACTATCCAGCCCATGCTTAACAAATACATGCTGGCTTTCTTGCATCGCTCCATGCATAGAATGATACGTAGCGCCGAAGAGAGCACTGTACACTGAGGGGGTCCCGTCTTTGGTAATTATGCTGGTATTCGAAATCATCTAGGCAGCTACAGCAAGCAAATCCTGTAACTCCCGTACTTCGATTTCAGATTGGCAAGTGCTATAAATACACTTTCCATCAGCAATAATAATTAATTGAGGTAACTCGTTTCCCGTACCAAAAACAGATGAAAGAAGCCGGGAGAGACGGTGATATTTTTTAGCATTTAGATAATAAGCCTTCACATCTTGCAAGGAAAATGGCCATTCAGTTTCTAACTTTCTTTTAGCCAAATTGCTTACAGGTGAGCGACGACTATGCTTAAAAATAACACAGGGGGTTGAATTAGATTCCTCGATAATATGGTAGATTTGGTTGGCATTAATTAAATGCGTCCACAACATATTAAAAGGATATAAGATTAATAAAAGAACTAAATACTTCTACAATTTCCACATTTAGTGAAAAATCACTAGGGCATCCTATCCCTCGGTTACACGAAGATAGCAATAATGCTCCAATCCCCAAAAATAATAATTTCCAATGACTTTTTTTGCTTAACATCATACGAACTTTAAATTTCTTGTCTATTTCTATTTCTTAGAAACAATATTTGTACCAAAAAATAAACGTAAGTTTGCGCACTTTAGTACATGGTTAACATATATTTAAAAAAAATATGCGTATTCATTTGATTTCTTGTGGGGGTAGTGTCATGCATAATTTGTTTATTGCCCTCATAAAAAGTGGTCACGAAGTTACTGGTTCTGATGACGAAATCTATGATCCGGCGAAATCCAGATTAGCAGTTCACAAACTCCTTCCGGATAAAATGGGATGGGATTCGAACCGAATTACGCAGGAGATTGATTTAATTATCTTGGGAATGCATGCCCGCCAAGATAATCCTGAACTTTTGAAAGCCCGTGAATTAGGAATTAAAACAGTTTCTTTTCCAGAGTTCTTTTACGATTTTTCAAAGGAGAAACAGCGAGTGGTTATCGCAGGGAGCCATGGTAAAACCACCACAACGGCTATGATACTCCATGTATTGAAACACAGCGACGTATCAATGGATTATCTGGTAGGTGCCCATATCGCTGATTTTGAGGATATGGTACAGTTGTCCGATGCTCCCATATTAATTGCAGAAGGGGATGAGTACTTATCTTCGGCCATTGATCGCAGGCCTAAATTTATTCACTATAAACCCCAAATCTCTGTGATTACCGGTATTGCCTGGGATCATATGAATGTATTTCCCACATTTGATGAATACCTTCGCTTGTTTTCTGATTTTATTCAATCTCTACCCGAGGGAGCCATTGTTTTTTATTATCAAAATGATCCATATCTGGAATCCATTGTGTCGCTAAGAAAAGACATTATGGCACTTCCTTATGACCAGATTATCAGTTCAACCGATCCTGATACACGAATTACCTCCGTGGAAGGTACCGATGGGAAAACCTATCCAATGAAAGTATTTGGTGCTCATAATTTACAAAACATCCAAGCTGCCTGGTTAGTAAGTGAACAGTTGGGAATTGGTTATAATCATTTTCTGGAAGTGATGTCCAGATTTAAAGGAGCGGCCAAAAGATTGGAGGTATTAAGAGAAGAAGAAAACATAGTTGTTTTTAATGACTTTGCCCATGCGCCATCAAAGGTAAGTGCCACAGTAAAGGCTGTAAGGAAAAAATACCCCAATCACGAACTGGTAAGCTGTGTTGAATTGCACACTTTCAGTAGTCTGAACAAGGCCTTTATCCCTCAATATAAAGGAAGTATGAAAGGAGCTGATCAACGAATCATTTTTTTTCAAAAACATACTTTGGAAATGAAAAAGCTTCCCGAGCTATCCAAAAAGGATATCATCAACGCCTTTGGCGATCCGGCAATCCAGGTAGTAAATGAAAAAACTGAATTGGAACTACTTTTAAGGTCTTTTGACCGCAGGCCAATTGTCTATTTAATGATGAGTTCCGGTACATTCGGAGGAATGAATCTGGCTCATTTTTTTGATGCTATTGAATAGGAATCATGATTTTTTCTTCCTCAATGACCAATTCACCAATATAAACTTCAACCTAGATACTAAAACTATGGTTATTAGCCCTCAACGCACTGGAATCTACCTTTCTAAACTTTTAATTTGTCAGGTTGTTTTGGTGTGAAGAGATATAGTGGAGAAAATATTTATTTTTGCACTTTTAAAGAATAGTTGTAATAATGGGTAGAATTATCACATTAAGACAAGCGCTGGGGGAAGCCATGTCGGAAGAAATGAGAAGAGATGAAAATGTTTTCCTGATGGGTGAAGAAGTTGCCGAGTATGATGGTGCGTATAAAGTAAGTAAAGGCATGTTGAAAGAATTTGGTCCGGAGCGGGTCATTGATACTCCAATCACGGAACTTGGTTTTGCCGGAGTTGGGGTGGGAGCCGCAATGAATGGATTGCGCCCGATTATCGAATTTATGACCTGGAATTTTGCGATCCTTGCTTTTGACCAAATCGTGAATAATGCAGCGAAAACCTTATCTCAATCCGGTGGACAATACAACTGTCCGATTGTCTTCAGAGGTCCATCGGGTGCTGCTGGCCAGTTGGCACAGCAACATTCTCAGACTTTTGAAAGTTGGATGGCAAACGTACCTGGTCTTAAAGTGATATCATGTGTAGATCCATACGACTCTAAAGGATTGCTTAAAGCGGCTATTCGGGATGATGATCCGGTTTGTTTTATGGAATCTGAGTTGTTATATGGCCTCAAGGGAGAAGTACCTGAGGAAGAATATGTGTTGCCCATTGGAAAGGCTAAGGTAAAAAGGGAAGGTAGTGATGTAACTATCGTATCATTTAATAAAATGATCAAGGTAGCGGAAGAAGCTGCCGATGAGTTAGCCAAAGAGGGATTTCAGGCTGAGGTAATTGACTTATTGACGATTCGACCATTAGATCATCAGACTATCGTCAATTCGGTAAAAAAGACTAACCGTTTAGTAGTAGTAGATGAATCCTGGCCTTTTGCAGGTGTCTCTGCCGAAATTGCTTATGAGATTCAGAAATATGCCTTTGATTATCTTGATGCACCTGTAACCAGAGTAAATTCTGCGGACACCAGTTTACCATATGCTTCTACCTTTGTCGAAGCTTATATGCCTAATGCGGTCAAAGTAATTAAAGCGGTTAAAGAGGTAATGTATATCCAACAATAAGTACGGACCGGAATTTCAGCTAATAAATTTTAAGTACTGCGGAATCACCTGGAAATATCCAAATGATTAGGACATAAAAACAAATCTAGTGGTTCTTTGTTGATGTAAGACTGATACAGGTATTGATCAGTGAGCTAAATCATCTCATTTTCTCTACTGCATGAACAATATATTCTAGTCAAGACAGTAATATTTATACATTATGTAGTATTATCCTTATTCAAGTTCAGATGATTGCATCCAGAAATTTCCAAGAGCAAGTTCTATTACATTTCTTATTTTCGTAAACTTGAGCTTTAGTACTGCTCAAGACTTCCCCAGTAATAATGTCGAACAAATATCCATTTCTCCGGGCGAAAGTGATGTCTTGGATTTGAAAAGCGTATTTGATAAAATCACCTTTGTGAAGCTTGAGATCTCCTCTGATCAACCCATAGGTCATATTGACAGGGTTTTATGCATCGATGACCTCTTAATAATTACGGATAAAAAAGCCAAGGTATTATTCCTCTACAATAAGAATGGCAAGTATTTAAACCATTTAGCAGCGAGTGGAAGGGGCCCCGGCGAATTCATTAACTTAAAAGATGTTGCACTTAACTATACGGATAAGGAATTGCACATATATGATAGAGCACAAAAGAAAATTATTGTTTATGATTTGAAAGGTGATTTTATTCGTGAGGTGCCCATAAAGCCTTATTTTAATCAATTTTGCGTTGGAAATAAGAATAATTACTTTCTGTTTGTGGCATCATGAACTGAATTTGATGATTCAAATTATAAACATTTGATTTTAAAATTTTCGCCAGAAGGAGTGGAAATAGAGCGATTTCTTGAGTATCCAAATAATCAAATCGCAACCACTGCACTACCACTTCATTTTGTTATTTCTAATGAAGTAAAGTCATTTGCTACAACTACAACCAATTATGTTTATACCATTTCTAATCAGAGAGTGGCTCCAAAGTACATGCTAGATTTTGGTGCACATACCAAACCACATGACCTAATCAACAGTAAAAAGGCACTTGATGAGATGATGTCAAAAGATTATGTTACGCCATTTTTATATTTCCAAGAAAATGATGATTATTTATTTTCCTGGTATGCTTGCAAATCTTATAATCCCGCTGGCTTTTTGTATTCTAAACAATCCAAAAAAGTAATAAACTTTAAAATGCTCAAAAACTTTCTGGACTATCAAGGTTATAATATATTGATACCTTTAGGAATCTTTGAGGATCAATTGATTTACCCAGTAGATCCGGGCCATTTGAATGATCTCATTGAAGCTAAAAAGTTGGACAATGACTTATTTGGTGAAGTGCAACACTTATTACCCTTGAACATAGAAGACAATCCAGTTTTGGCATTTTATAAGATCAAATCCTTTTAGATCAAATAGACAAGAGTATTTGATTTTAGATTCACACATTAAACCTGAAATACATAACGTCACCATCTTGGACCACATATTCTTTGCCTTCAACATGCATTTTACCTACTTCTTTTACGGCTGCCTCTGAACCATAATCAACATAATCCTCATATTTGATTACCTCCACGCGGATAAAGCCTTTTTCAAAGTCAGAATGGATAACTCCAGCTGCTTGGGGTGCTTTCGTGCCAGCGGTTACCGTCCAGGCTCGCACTTCTTTTTCTCCTGCGGTAAGAAAGGTAATCAACCTCAATAAATGATAGGATTTTTGTATCAATTTGTTAACCCCAGGTTCCTCCAATCCCATTTCCCTAGCAAATTCTTCTCTTTCCGCCACGGTATCCAATTCAGCTATTTCAGCTTCAATACCTGCACTGATGACCAAGACTTCTGCATTCTCGTTTATTGAGGCTATAAACCTTTCCGTAAATTCATTTCCATCTATCGCTGAATCTTCATCTACATTACAGGCATACAAAATAGGTTTGGATGTCAGCAAAAATAACTCGTCGAGAAAACTCTTTTCAGCATCTTCTAGCATAATGGCCCGGGCTGGAATACCTTCATTTAAGTTCTTCATTATGGTTTCTGCTATTTCTACCGCTTTGATATCCTCTTTTTTTCCACTCTTAGCCAGCTTTTTTAATTTTTCCAACCTTTTTTCAACAGTTTCAATATCTTTTAGTAATAATTCAGTATCAATGGTCTCTTTGTCTCTTAATGGATCAATCTCGCCATCCACATGGACGATATTATCATCAGCAAAGCACCGAACTACATGTATGATGGCATCCACTTCGCGAATGTTTGCCAAAAACTGGTTGCCAAGACCTTCTCCTTTACTCGCTCCCTTTATCAATCCGGCGATATCCAGAATCTCCACTGTTGTGGGAATTACTTTTTGAGGTTTGACCAATTCGGCCAACTTGGTGAGCCTTTGATCCGGAACGGTTATTATGCCGATATTCGGATCCTTAGTTGCGAACGGATAATTAGCCGCTAGTGCTTTTGCAGAAGTCAATGCATTAAATAGTGTAGATTTACCTACATTCGGAAGTCCGACAATGCCACATTTTAAGGCCATAATTCAAAACATTTTGAACAAACGGCTGCAAATATAGATTAATTTTAAGTAATTGTTCCAGATGAATTATTTAGCCCATTTGTTCTTGAGTTGTCAATCGGAAGAAAGTATGATTGGTAACTTTCTCGCTGATATGACTACACTCAAAGAAACCAGATCCATACCTAATGTCTACCAGGAAGGTGTGCGCTTACACCGCAGCATTGATCATTTTACCGATCAGCATCCTGCAGTCAGATCGAGCATTGGATTAATAAGACCGGAGCAAAGGAAATATTCACCAGTGGTTATTGATATTTATTATGATTTTCTCCTGTACAAAAATTGGTCTCTTTATATGGATCTGCCATTTGAGCTATTTACTCAAAAAGCGTATGGCATTCTGGAAAAGCATCTACCATCGATTCCGACAAGATTGCATCTGAGAATCCGGAAAATGATTGCGGCCAAGTGGTTAGATCAATATACCCATTATCCCGGTTTACATGACGTATTTATGAGACTAAAGTATCGTTCAAGTTTCGATAATCAACTCCACAATGCAGCACTTCATCTACAAGAGAAGGAATCGGAGCTATCCGGACATTTCAGAGAGTTCTTTCCTGAATTAATGGAACATGTAAGTTGTAGTTGTTAAGGAGAACCTAAAGACCTAACTTCTGTATCTACCCTTCAAAGTGAAAAGTAATCGTAAAAGTCCTGGACAAAATTTTATCCAAGACAGAAGACTTGGCAAAATTGCTTTTATAGATTAATACATTGCCAATACCTTGAGAAACTTTTATTTCGGGAGAAAAAATAAAATAGGGTAGAAAAAACTGAATTCCGGCACCTAGCTCTACCGCAAAATCATGAGGAGAGACTTTAATCAAATCGTTAAATCTTTTGGTGCGTGACTTACTGGATATATCAAAAGCATATTTCATGCCGCCTAAAACAAATAGTCGCACATCCCGGAATGGTTCGGACTTATAGCGCAACATAAAGGGTATTTCAATTAATGTAGATTCTATGCGATTGGTGGTAATTCCTCCGGTGAGCTCCGTCTCAGTATATTCGATATTTCGTTCGGAAAAAGAAAAAGCCGGAATGACTCTCAAATCAAAATAGTGGCCCAATTTAATATTTGTAATTATGCCCACTACAAATCCCGGTCCGGTAATCGACTGAGCGATACGTAGGCTATCGTTCAGAATAAAATCCTTGGAATGGATTACCTGAAAATTAGATTGGTTGTATCCAAATGAAAGTCCGAAATAATATGGTTTATTTTGAAAATCCCGATAATTGATTCCTTGTTTATAGCCTTGTGCAATAGCCGCCGAGATTCCGATTCCGAGTAAAACGGATATTAATATTATTTTTCTCCAACGTATATTGAGCATATACCAAAAGTTAATGGCTTAAAATATACTTTAGAAAATCCCACTTTTTCCATAATATTTTTGAATGCTTCATACTCTGGAAATACCTGCACGGACTCAAATAAATAAGTGTATGCGCGGGGATCTCGTGATTTTATTCTTCCTATTAACGGTAGAATGTGTTTAAAATATATATAATAAGCCTGTTTTATCGGAAATTTCTTAGGCATGGTAAACTCCAGAACTACTAATCTTCCATTCTTTTTTAGCACTCGGAACAGCTCAGAAAGTCCTTTTTCCAAATTGTCAAAATTTCGAACACCAAAAGCTATGGTTGCCGCATCGAAATGATTATCACTACTTTGAATGGCCTCGCTGTCTCCCTCCATAAACACAATATTTTGGATTCCTGCTTTCGCTTGTTTTTTTCTTGCAATGGCTAACATTGCCGGACTAAGATCAATTCCGGTTATCTGGTCTAAAGACAAAAACCTTGCCGCAGTCAAAGCAACATCTCCTGTCCCGGTTGCCATATCCAAAAGTGATTTGGGATTTATTTCCAATAATTGTGAAAGCATTTGTTTTCGCCAGCGACGATCTATTCCAAAGGATAAAACCCGGTTAAGTAGATCATAAGTTGGTGCAATTTGGTTAAACATTTTTCGTACTTCATCTTTCTTGGAGGATTGCTGTCTGCGATAAGGTTTTACTTGTGTCACAATTTCTGATGATTTGGATGATTAATTTTCAAGTATTCAAGATAAGGAGGCAAACATAAGGATATTCTCCGTGATTGTTTTGCTGGGTGGATAATCATTCAGAATGGAAAGCGCTTAATAAACTAGGGTTTGCTCTTCGTTTTTATCCCAAATATTATTGATAAATGGGTGTTAGAGCCAACTTTCTATTTCAGGCAACTAACTAAATTAAACTTAGCCGAAAATAACCCTGAAAATCCATGATATATTTAGATTTCCATAATATTAAATCCCTATTATTTCATATCTTTGCAGGTCTTTTTTAATAAACGCATTTTTATGTCAAAATCAAGGATCTATCCGATCAATATTGAAGATGAAATGAAGTCCGCTTATATAGACTATTCCATGTCTGTAATTGTAGCTAGGGCGCTTCCTGATGTCAGAGATGGATTGAAACCAGTACATCGCCGGGTTTTGTATGGTATGGAAGAACTAGGTCTTCAGTATAACAAGTCACATAAAAAGTCTGCCAGGATAGTTGGAGAGGTTTTGGGAAAATATCATCCTCATGGAGATGGTTCTGTATATGATACGATGGTGCGTATGGCTCAATCCTGGTCTTTGCGCTATCCACTGGTCAATGGTCAGGGTAATTTCGGCTCGATGGATGGTGATAGCCCAGCAGCCATGCGGTATACTGAGGCACGCTTGGAAAGGATAAGTTCGGAGTTGCTATCTGATATCGAGAAAGACACCGTTGATTTCAGACTCAACTTCGACGATTCCCTGGAGGAGCCCATAGTATTACCGACTCGAATTCCAAATCTTTTGATCAATGGTGCTTCAGGTATTGCGGTGGGAATGGCAACCAACATGCTACCTCACAATCTTAGTGAAGTAGTTGATGGAATTATTGCTACCCTTGAAAATCCTGAGATTACTATTGATGAGCTCTTAACTTTCATCAAAGGACCTGATTTTCCAACTGGCGGAATCATCTATGGGGTATCTGGAATAAAGGATTATTTTGAGTCTGGCCGGGGTAGGGTCGTAGTAAGAGGAAAAGTAGATATTGTTACTGGTTCTAGTGGAAAGGATACCATTGTAATCAGTGAAATTCCATACATGGTAAACAAAGCCAATCTGGTGGTTAAAATTGCCGACTTGGTAAATAATGAGCGAATCACAGGTATCAGTGATATTCGGGATGAATCGGATCGCACCGGATTGAGAATTGTTGTGGAACTTAAAAGAGATGCCATAGCCAGTGTGGTGCTGAGTAAAATTTATGCATATTCTCCGCTTCAATCATCGTATGGCGTTAACAACATAGCTCTTGTAAATGGGAAGCCCCGTCTGCTTGGGATGAAAGAATTGATTAGTGAATTTATTCAGTTCAGACTGGATGTAATAGTCCGTCGTACTCAATATTTACTGCGCAAAGCTGAAGAGCGAAGCCATATCCTGGAAGGATTGTTGATCGCTATTGATAACCTTGATGCAGTAATTTCGCTGATCCGAAACAGTAAAACGGTAGATATCGCCAGAGAAGGGCTGATGAATACCTTTGATCTTTCCAAGGTGCAGGCCAACGCCATACTGGCCATGCAACTTTCCAAATTAACCGGCCTGGAAAGGGATAAAATCAAAAATGAATACGAAGAAATTCAAAAGACTATCGCTGAACTCAAGCAAATTCTAGAAAGCGAAGAAATTCGGAAAAATATTGTCAAAGAGGAGTTGCTGGAGGTTAGAGAAAGATATGGGGACGAACGGAGGACAGATATAAATTTTGCAGAAGGCGAAATCAATATTGAAGATCTGATACCCGACGACGAAGTAGTGATCACCATTTCTCATTTGGGTTATATTAAAAGGACCAAGATGTCCGAGTACCGGGTTCAAGGTAGGGGAGGCAAAGGCTCTCGTGGAAGTAAAACTCGCACAGAAGATTTTATCGAACATCTCTTCGTTGCAACCAATCACAACTACTTGTTGCTTTTTACCGAATCTGGTAAATGCTTTTGGCTCAGAGTTTTTGAAATACCGGAGGCCAGTAAAACATCTACCGGACGTGCTATTCAGAATCTGTTGAATTTACCTTCAGAGGACAAAGTAAAAGCCTACATCAAGATTCAGGATTTAAAAGACCATGAATTTCTTGACAATCATTACATTGTTTTTGCAACCAAAAATGGTATGATCAAGAAAACCAGCGTAGAGGCTTTCTCACGCCCCCGAACTAATGGAATTATTGCCATTACGATTAATGAAGGCGATCAATTGTTAGAAGCCAAACTTACCAATGGCAACAGTGAAATCTTAATCGCCAACAGCAAGGGTAGAGCGATTCGCTTTCCTGAGCATAAAGTAAGAGCGATGGGACGAACTGCAGCAGGAGTGAGGGGTATTAAATTGTCTGAAAACGACGATGAGGTTGTTGGAATGGTATGTGTAGATCCCACAGACGAGTTCATTACCATTTTGGTAATCTCCGAGAAAGGATTTGGAAAGCGATCTTCGTTGGGTGATTATCGGGTTACTAACCGAGGTGGAAAAGGCGTAAAAACCATTCAGATTACGGAAAAAACCGGAGCCCTGGTGGGTATGAAAGATGCCTATGAAGAAGACGAGGTGATGATAACAACAAAAAATGGTATAATAATAAGAATGGAAATAAAAGACATCAGAGTTATGGGTCGAGCGACCCAAGGAGTAAAAGTTATCAACTTGAATGAAGAAGATGATATTGCCGATATCGCTTTGGTGAGAAATGAGGAGACATCAGATGAAGAAGAATAAATAAATTAACATTTGTATAATATTTTCTTAACAGATTTTATTGTTATTAAATAAGACCTATTCGTCTTAAAATCGAAAAAAACTTTTTATAACTTTGCTTAAATCTTAAATATCCTGGTAATGAAAAAATATTTATTGTCAATATTGATGATCTTTGCCGTTCTAATTTCCCACGCTCAGCTAGATGAGAAATCCGCTAAGAAAAAGGTAAAGGAGGCTGTAAAAGCATTAAATCTGTACAACTTGGATTTTCAATCCAATTCTGAAAAATTGGAGGAAGGCATAGCAGCTATTGATGAAGCTATGACCAACAGTGTTATAGGAGAAACGGCTGAACCTTATTTGGTAAAAGGAAATCTGTTAATCGCATTGAATGATCGAGATATCCAGATGCCAATTTTGAATCCCGAATGGAAGCCTAAAGCTGGTGATGCTTCAAAACAAGCATTTGAAGCGTATAAGTTAGCCCTCACCAAGGCTGAAAAGAAACATGAAAAAGAAGATGCCTTAACCGGCCTCTCTAATTGTGTACAACACATGAACAACAGGGGATTGGAACTTTATCAAATGCGAAAATTTGAAGAAGCATATCAAGTATTTAATCCCATATTTGAAATACACCAACTCTTATTGGAGAATGGAAAGCCCAGTCAATTGGCCGACCCTGAAATTCTCAATAACCAATATTTTATTACCGGTTATTGTGGATTAAAATCAGGACACCTGGATGTTGCTGAGCAGTATTTGCAAACCTTAATAGATAAGGATTATGACGAACCTACCATTTATGAGGGGATGTTTGACCTTCATTTGCAAAAAGGAGATAAAGACAAAGCCGTGTCTTATCTAGATGAAGGAATGAAAAAATATCCTGGAAATGCCACTCTGTTATTTGCACAAATTAATCTGTTCCTGAAAGAAGGTCGCACCAATGAATTGGTAGACAAACTGGAATTGGCGATTGAAAAAGAAGAAAACAATAAATCCTTGTATCTTACTTTGGGCAATGTGCATGAGCAGCTTTACAACGCCGCAGTTAAAGAAGAAGATGCAGAAAAGACTTCAAAACATTATGATGAGGCCTTAGTGAACTACAAAAAAGCACTCGATCTAGATGAAAAATATGTGGAAGCCATTTATAGTGTAGGAGCTTTATATTACAACAAAGCGGCTGGTATGACTCAAAAACTTAATGAGATGTCCAGCGACTACAGCAAAGAAGGAATCAAGAAATACGATGCGATGAAGTTGGATATTGAAAAGGTGTTTGATGAAGCCTTACCCTTTTTCAAAAGAGCAGAAAGTATAAATCCTAACGATATCAATACTTTGATAGCGCTTAAAGAAATATATGCTCGCAAAAACCAGTTGGATCTCTCTAATGAATTTAAGACCAGGCTGGAAGCAGTACAGGCAGGCGGTAAAAATGAAAGCTCTTATTTTAATGAGGACTAAGAAATGACACTCAAAAAAAACTGCTCTATCGAGGATGGAGCAGTTTTTTTATGCCCAAGACGTAAATTGTTTTTGCAGTTGATAATTTACTCTTGAGCTATTCGATTTGCCAACCACGTTATCGTAACTATCAATGTTAATTTATGAGTTTAGTACGAATTTGAATCCGTAGACATGAACATTGAAGAAGCATAATACAAAAGGCAGGAGTTACAAATTCTATTTACTCCGTGATCTTAAGTTTTTGCAAACCCGCTTTTTCCCGTAAATAATCAAAACTGCAATGATCAGGATTATCTTCTCTGTAGTTGTATTGTTCACCCTCGGCTTGAGCGCTAATTGAACCCCATATGCAATCATTAATTTTCGCTTCATAGTACAATGTAGCTGTGGAATTCGATTCAGGAAATGAAGTTCGTCTCAAAAATGCCCCATCTTTTTTCCCCTCCCTAAAGCGACCTTCATATGAAATTTCTGCATACTGATTATACTCTTCGATTAGATGTTGTTGCGAGATTCTAAAGCTACCATCCAAAACACGCTGATCACCTTGACTCAAACGATATTCATAATAGCCATCATAGGTACCACTTGGGTCAAGATCTGGAATTTGAAGGACAACCTGTAAATTGTCTCCACGGGCTTGTTCAAGTTTGAAAACCATTCTTCCAGGTTTTAACACTATATTACCAGACATAACAGTACTGGATATGATTGCTCCACCATAGACCCAGCCCACGGTATCCATCGTTTCCGATCGCACTTTATACCAAGGTGCAAAATATTCTATATCTCTCAACATAATCTTTTCACGGAAATCCGTACTGTCATTTAATGAGATTAAGGTATCGCCTTCTTTAAGAAGTCCTAATATCGGTGCGGTCAAATTAGGTTGAGATCGAAAACGTAAATTTTCGACTGCTACTAAAAACATTGGTATTACTTCTTCCGATTGATTTGAGTCCACTGATTCAGCGGGCTGTTCGGTAGAACTTTGATCTGATAATTTGCAGTTTCCTGCTGACAAAGCCATCAAAATTAGAAAGAAACAATTTTTCATTGATCCTTGGTTTGATCTATTAAAAATGCATATTGTAAAGCAGTTTCCTTAAAACGCTCGAACCGACCGGATGAGCCGGAATGTCCTGCTTTTAGATTTATGTAAAATAAAATAGGGGAATCACTTTGGTTAAAATCTCGTAGTTTTGCTACCCATTTCGCCGGCTCCCAATATTGCACTTGTGAGTCGTGTAGGCCTGTAGTAACCAACAAGGCAGGATAGTTAGTATTATGAATGTTGTCATATGGAGAATACGATTTTATATACCGGTAATATTCAGGTTTATTGGGGTTTCCCCATTCTTCATACTCACCAACCGTCAAAGGTATGGACTCATCCAACATAGTAGTCAATACATCCACAAATGGGACCGCGGCTACCACAGCACAGTACAAGTCAGGTCTCCAATTAAGAATAGTACCCATCAACATTCCACCGGCACTTCCTCCCATAGCACATATTTTTTTTGGATGGGCATACCCTGCCTGGACTAAGGCTTCAGTACACGCAATGAAATCCTGAAAAGTATTCTTTTTGTATAGTTTTTTACCCTGATCGTACCACCTTCTTCCCAATTCCTGACCTCCGCGAATATGTGCAATTGCAAACACAAAACCTCGATCGACTAAACTCAACCGTGAGATGCTGAAGTAAGGATCTATGCTGATGCCGTATGATCCATACCCATATAACAAACAAGGGTTTTCGCCAGAATTAAATAAATCCTTGCGGTACACGATCGAAACCGGAACTCTTTCGCCGTCTTTACTCGAAGCCCAAATTCTTTCAGATTGGTAAAGCTCTGAATCATAACCGCCTACTACCTCCTGCTCTTTGAGTAAGTTGTGTTGTTTCGATGCCATGTTATACTCCCATTGTTGCGTGGGTGTTTTCAGTGTGGATAGGGTATATCTTAATTGATCCGTATCAAACTCTACATTGATATTGAATTCTAAAAGCCTAGGTTCTTTGGACAATTCCACATTTTCGACTTGCTTTTTATCCAGGTTATAAATACATAACTCAACATTGGCATCTCTTCTGATAATATACATCAAATATTTTCTGGTTATATCCGCATCCTCTATAAAGACAAACCTGGATTCCGGAATAACCTCCTGCCAATGTCCACGGTCCGTATGAAGTACCGGTGTTCTCATAATTCGAAAATTTTGCGCTTTCCAGTTTGAGAGAATGTAAAAGTAGCCCCCATGGTGAAACGCAGAATACTCGTGGTTTTCTGACCTTTTTTCAAGCAATTTAAACGATAATTGTGCTTGATTATCAGATATATACATGTATTCATCTGAATTATTGCTTCTATTAATTATAAAAATGAATTTTTCACTTTTAGTCTTTGCTACCGATGTGTAAAACGCCGCATCTTTTTCTTCATATATCAAGTGATCCGATGAACTAGGAGTATTTAGAATGTGCAGATAAACCAGTGAAGGGCGTAAAGTCTCATCTTTCTTAACATAGTAGAAAGAGGATCCATCGAAATTCCAGACTCCATATCCGGATGTATTTTCAATATTCAGAGATCCAATTTTTCCGGTAGTTATATTTTTAAGTTTAAGTGAATATTTCCTACGCCCAACCGTATCCTCCCCAAACAGCAACCATTGGTTATCAGGGCTTATACTCATGCCTCCGACCTGATAAAAAGGGAAATTCTTTGATCGACTTTCGGCATCCAGTAATAATTCTTGGTTTGTTGTGCCGTCTTTTTTGCGATAATAAACGGGATGTTCATAGCCTGTTTTGTATTTGTAAAAATACCAATATCCATTTTTCAAATAGGGGACAGAATCATCATTTTGCTTAATCCTGCCAATTATTTCCCGGAAAATCAATCCCTGAAGCGCATTAGTATGCTTCATCACTTCTTCCACATATTCATTTTCGCGCCGCAGATGTTCCATTACCTCTTGATTTTCGAGTTGCTTCATCCAGTAATAATTGTCAATTCGATGATCTTGGTTTTTTTCAAGAATTTTCGCAACTTTTTTTGGATTTGGAAGCTTGTTATTTATTACATTACCCATATTATCTTGAACTGATGAAAGTGATAGGGCGAAACTAAATGAATACACACAGATTACAAACCTCTTATAAGCATATTTTGATACTTTCCTTGCCGATTATGCTTGGAAGTGCCGCTCAAAATGTAATCGCATTAATCGATAGTACCTTTTTATTTCACTACAACCAGACCGATTTTGCCGCAATGGGTTTCGTTAGTGTATTGTATTTGGTAATCTCTGCAATAGGATTTTCCATATCCAGAGGAGGACAAATCCTTATCGCCAGAAGTATTGGCGCCAAACAATTTACGGATGTAGGAAGGTTATTTCAAACCATGTTTTTGTTTGAGCTCTTAATGGCAGCCGTCTTGTTTGTATTGATTCAACTTTTTGGTGAAGAAATTATCGCCCTTTTCATCGATACTCCAATTTTAATCGAAAAATGTAATATCTATCTAAAATGTAGATCATACGGGATTTTCTTTTCGTATTTAGGAGTTTCAATAATTGCTCTATACACCGGATATGGAAGGACCAAATTTATCATTATTGACACGTTTATTCTGTTTACAATAAATATTGTATTAGACTATGCTTTAATTTTTGGGACCATGGGTGCGCCGGAATTGGGAATAGCCGGTGCCGGAATTGCCAGTGCAATTGCCGAAGGGGTTGCCTTTTTTGCTTTTCTGATCTATATGTTACTGGATCCTAAAATCAAAGAGTTCCATCTATTCAGTTTGATGACTATAAGTCGAACCCTTATCCGGAGAATATTGCGAATTTCCAACCACATGCTATTACAGACCTTGGTAGGTCTCGGAAGTTGGCTGGTTTTTTTCGGATTGGTTGAAAATATGGGCGAAAAACCACTGGCCATCTCAAATTTAGTAAGAATTGTATACCTAATTTTATCCATTCCGTGTTGGGGATTGGCAAGTGGTATCAACACGATGGTCAGCCAATTTGTTGGCTCGCAAAAGCGAATGGCTGTAATACCCATCATTTGGAAAACCACAAAAATGACGTTGTTTATGACCCTTGTCCTTACCATACCGACAGTATTGTTTCCCGATTATATCCTGTATCCGCTTTTTGGCAAAGAGGATATGAGTATTATTTATGATTCCCAACCTTCATTGTACGTCTTGTTGGCAATATTGATCATGTTTTCAATTGGCGGTATATTTTTTAACGGTTTGATAGGCACTGGAGCTACATTTTTAGGATTAAAATATCAAACCTCCGCGACAATTTTGTATGTAGCATATTGTTTCCTCATAGTAACTTTTACAGATCTCGATGTCCATTGGGTGTGGGCAGCTGAGTTTATCTATTGGACCTGGCTATTTGGACTTTCACTTTTTGCCCTCAATCACTACCGAACACGATATAAGCAAAAAGTCCTTTCAAAGCCAACCTGACCGATATACACTTAAAGACCAGGTGGGATTTTTAATTTACATTTTGAGATAACTCTTATAAAATCATTCCGTTATAATTATGTAGTTATTCTAATATTAGATATATTTAGATATCTAATAAATAATTATATATTTTTTGGATATTTTTGCCATCCTATGCGCTTAAACAGGATCGATATAAAGGGATTTAAGAGTTTTGCTAAAGATACCGTATTACATTTTAATGATGGAGTGGTAGGGGTAGTAGGACCCAATGGAAGTGGAAAATCAAATATTGTAGATGCGATCCGCTGGGCTTTGGGTGAGCAAAAAAGCAAAGAACTTCGTCTGGATAGAATGTCCGATGTCCTGTTTAATGGCACCAAAACCAAAAAGGGAAGTGGAGTAGCACAGGTATCTCTGACTTTTGATAACACTAAAAATCTACTTCCCACCGAATATAATCAGGTCACCATATCCAGGATTCTATATCGTACCGGCGAGAGTGAATATCAAATTAATCATGTGACATGCCGATTGAAAGACATTCAATCCTTGTTGCAGGATACGGGAATCGGATCCAATTCATATGCAATTATTGCACTGGGCATGGTAGACGACATCCTACAAGATAAGGAACAGAGCCGGAGGCGAATGTTTGAACAAGCGGCAGGTATTTCAAAATATAAGAAACGAAAACATCAAACGTTTCTAAAGCTACAAAGCACAGAGGAAGACCTGGAAAGAGTATTGGATTTACTACATGAAATTGAACAAAATCTCAAAACTCTGGAAAGACAGGCGAAAAGAACCCAAAAATATATCGATCTAAAGAAATCCTATAAAGACCTGGTCGTACAACTAACTAAAATCAAGAGCGAATCGCTCAGGGAAGAATCTACTAGCTTAGAACAAAAATTTACTCAGCAAAGTGATTATTTGAGGACCAACGAGATCGAACTCAATAAAATTGAAGCAGAACTGGAAAGTGAAAAGAAACTTCACCTTGACAAAGAGATCTCCGTATCGTCGTTACAAAGAGAACTAAATGCCCTGGTCCATGATATTCGACAGCTTGAGAACCAAAAGAATCTCGATCAACAACAGCTCACTTTCAAACATAGCAATACCGAACGACTCCAAGCCCAACTCGAAGAGTACCGGAATAGACTGGATGGTTTAACAGTCACTGAAACCCAAAATGAAACTAAGATCATTGATGAAAAAGTGTCTCTGGAAGCTTTGAGGGGTGATCTTGAGGATATTGAGGTGAGGAAAAAGGAGGTATTTGATTTATACGGAGATGCAAAAGAAAATTTGGAAGGCCTGAGAGCTTATTATCAAAACAATGAAAAGCAGATTTTCGATTATGAAAAAAGAATCGCGGTTAATGAAAATCAAATATTGCTTTTAAAAAGTCAAATAGGTCAATGGAGATCTCAATCGGGTGTACTAAAGTCAGACATATCAGCATTCAACAATAAACAAAGTGAAATCCAAAAATCTATCCTGGTTAAGGAAAAGGCATTTGGTCTGATTGAGAAGAAAGAGCATGAAAGAACAGAAATGTTGAAATCCCTTAAATCCCAAAAAGAAGAACTCAAAGAAGAACTTTCCAAAGTTCACCGCCAGTTGGATGCAAATAAGAATGAGCATGCACTTTTGAAAAGCTTGGTAGAAAATTTTGAAGGGTTTCCCGAATCAATCCAATTTTTGACCAAATCAAAAAAGTGGGATTCTCAGGCTCCGCTGCTTTCAGATTTGATCTATTGTGACGAAGTATACCGAGTGGTTATCGAACAATACCTTGACACCTATCTCAATTTTTTTGTGGTTCAACACACTACTGAAGCATTTTCCGCTATTCAACTTCTCTCAGACAGCCAAAAGGGCAAGGCCAATTTTTTTGTTTTGGATGCCATAGAAGAAGAGGTCACAGAAACCGCAGAAATATATGGAGTAAAACGTGTTTTAGACGTCTTGGAAGTGGAAGAAAAATACCTACCATTAATCAATAGGATATTTCATAATGTGTATTTGACAGATGAGCACTTTTCTGATTTCGTACATAATCCTATACATAAGGATGCGACCTTTCTTTCGATGGATGGCAAATGGGTCTCGAAAAGAAAAAGGATGATTTCGGGGGGATCCGTCGGACTATTTGAAGGAAAGAAAATTGGCCGCAAAAAGAATTTAGAAAAATTAAACAAGAAAATTCAAAGTCTTAGTAGTACAAAAGGATCATTGGACGATTTAATAGCTAAGACAGATGCTGAAATAACCCAATTAAATCTTGAGGAAGATAAGGAATTAGCAATTCAATTACAAAATGAGCTAAATCAGTTAAATACCCAACGAGTAGAAGTAACCACCAAATTTCAGCATGTGGAACAAGAATACTCACGGCTAATTACCAAATTAGAGGAGTCTGAGCAGTCGATTCTCCAACTATCAGCAGAGGCTCTGGAATTCAAACAGGAATTGGAAAAATTGCAGACAGCCCAGGAAGTATCCAATCTCAAACTTAAAGAGGAAAGCTCAAATTATGAAGAGCTCCTTACTTCCTTTGAAAAGGAAAATCATTCCTACAATGAAAAAAAGATTGAATACATTCAACAAGAAAATAAAGTAAAACATTATCAGAACCAAATTAATTTTGCCCAAAAACAGAGAGATGAAATTTTAACGGATTTCCATCTTAAGCAAAAACAACTAACTTCCGAGTCAAATCAGATTTTAAACTTAAAAAAGGATATCGAGCAGATTGAAGAAAAGCTTTTAGAAACCTATGCCGCAAAGAAAGATAAAGAAGGAAATTTATCTGAAGTTGAAGAAGGTTACTTCATCCTCCGTGGCCGAATCCATGAACTCGAGGAGGATCTAAGACAACGAAACAAAATTGTACAAAATTGCAATCTGTTATTGAATGAAATCAAGGAAAAGAGAACTGATATCAGATACCAACTTGCCAGTTTATATGAACGCATCAAGATAGAATTTAACTTTGCTGAAGATTCAATAGGACCTCTTCTCGAAGAAATTCAAGTAGAAATGAATCTGGAAGAACTTGAGCTGAAAGTAGGTAAGATAAAATCAAGGCTCGAATCATTTGGTGAGATTAACCCTCTGGCTGTTGATGCGTTCAATGAAATGAAAGAACGGTATGATTA
This sequence comes from Saprospiraceae bacterium, assembly GCA_965223405.1. GTDB lineage: Bacteria > Bacteroidota > Bacteroidia > Chitinophagales > Saprospiraceae > CBDCWO01. The sequence goes on along the minus strand of CBDCWO010000006.1, from coordinate 5,767,280 downwards.
TATTTTAGGTCAGCGCAATGACATATTACATGCCAAAGAAAGTCTGCTAGCAACCATTGACGAAATAGAACGTACTGCCACAAACCATTTCCTAGATGCGTTTTCTTCAGTAAGAGAGAACTTTGTGCAAGTATTTAGATCGTTGTTTTCTCAGGATGATGATTGTGACTTAGTTCTCCTGGAACCGGATAAGCCTTTGGAAAGCAGCATTGAAATTATAGCCAAGCCCAAAGGAAAACGGCCCCTTATTCTCAATCAATTATCTGGCGGTGAAAAAACGCTAACCGCTATTGCCCTTTTGTTTGCAATGTACCTGCTCAAACCGGCTCCATTCTGTATTTTTGACGAAGTCGATGCTCCCTTGGATGATGCCAATGTAGAGAAATTCAACAAGATAATCCAAACGTTCAGTAAAGATTCTCAGTTTATTATTGTTACTCATAATAAGTTGACCATGGCTGCTATGGATGTAATCTATGGAGTCTACATGGAGGAACAAGGAGTATCCAGTGTAAGTGCAGTCGATTTCAGATCATATGACCACACTTCATTACTAAGTGTCCAGGATTAGATTAAGGAGAATACAAAACCGGCTGGGGAAAAAAGGATCCAAAAGTGAACCAATAGCCGGTGATCCCATCGATTAATTTTAGATCTTCAATAGGTCCGGGACCAGATATATGGTATCCGAACAGGTCCCATGTGTTGCCATCTTCATCTTGAAGACTCATCGAATCTTCAGACAGATTGAAATTGATTGGATTTCCATCTTTCAACTTCCGGCTGAATGAAACAAACAGATCATTTTCATAATCACCATAGACGACAAACGGCTCTCCTTCAAATTCCCCCTGTATTAGTTTTGGACCACTTTTAAACATCTCTCGCTTAAAAATCATTGACTCTTCGTTGACCACAAAGCCATGCACCCTTTCTTTAAAGGGTAATCTGTAATCAACATTAACTATTGGAAATAAAATTTTTGCGTCAGCGGTAATATAATCGTCGTACGGATAGACCTGATACGGCCGATTATACCCTGTTTCGGTAGATAAAACTTTCAGACCTGGGTACATTTCTTTGGCTGTTTGCCACCGGGTTTCAATGACCGGATAAGAAATAATTTTTTCACCTTTATAAAATCCGCGAACCGAAGTCCTCAACATCTGCGACCAGTCACTTTCTGTTTCTCTGTCAAAAGGGATTAGATTGGATTGGAATAACAATCCCGATACCCCAAATGTAGTGACCCCCAATTTTAATTTTCGATTCCAGGCCATCGCAGTTCCGGTCAATGGACAATAATTCAGGGCATAATACCTATCTTCAATCTGGTCATTTACAATTTCATGATAATCCATGATTTTGTATGGATATGCCTTGACAACATCTCCGTATTTAACCAAAACAACCAGGTCTTCGGGAGAAACAAAAGCATCTCCTTGATTAATATTTACAAAAATAGGATTGTCTATTGATGGAATTCCGTCTTTACCGACTCCTCCGCTTCTGATGTGTTGGCTGGGAATTAACCACTCTGGCTCAAACTCTTCCCCTTCAAATGGAACTGAAGGTGCTTCATCTTCACAACTGCTTAACAGGAATAAAATAGAAAATAATAATAGGTAAGGCCCACGCATGATCAGTTATTAGTGATGATTTTTTCAATATTCTAACTCAAATTTCCGAAAATACCACAACTGATGAAGTCTTGTGATGGACAATTTGGTTTTATTTTAAACAAAAACAACGGCTCCATCAAGAGATGGAAGCCGTTGTCGAACCAATTTATGTACCAAGATGCAATTTAAGTCTCTTTTGAGTGGGAATTAAGAGTAGGATGAAGGGGGGCATCCTACTTCGTTTTAACACCCATTTTATCTTTACATATATAACTATATAAAAACAAATATATTATATACTTGTTATATATATTATAAAACAATTATTCAAAAGGCTATTTCGTTCAGGGACTAAGGTAATATTCAGGAGAAAAAAGTAACAACTATATAATGATCTAAATATCCAATTATTGTATTAGAAATAAAAATATTATCAAAAAAAATTAAATTTTTTTTCTCAAAACCATGAACTTATTCTTTTTTCCATTCTCAACTAACATAAACTGATCATGTAACCAAAGTCCTGACTTTAGCCCAGATTCCAACTGCTGAATGTTGTCAGAGTTCACTTTTATTTTATTTACCGCAAGGGCATTTCCTTTAATTCCTCTCCAAACTTCACTTTTACTTCGAAAGATGGAGGTGTATTCAGTTAAAAAAGTCGGTAAATCTATCAGATCGGGAAGTTCCGATTCCAATTGACTAGTGGGAATCTCATTACCTATATTTTTCCATTGCTGTGGAGTTAGTAATTTCAGAAAGTTGGTATCCAGGCGATGGTTGAACAGCAATTCTGACACTTTCAATGCCGATTGATAATTTTCATGGCCATGTATTCTAACTGTAAGCTCTTCCGCCAGAAGTTTTTTCAAACGATTTGGATCTGTTTCGCAATCTTTCTCCAGGATTTCAATTTCATCCCGGTTTTTCAAAGAGAAGTATCGATAGAATTTTCTCAAATCTCGGTCATCTGCATTAATCCAGTACTGATAGAATTTATAAGGAGAGGTTAGTTTAGGATCTAACCATATATTACCTTCCTCCGATTTGCCAAACTTTTTCCCATCAGCTTTAGTAAGTAGGGGAGTGGTCAGAGCATATGCTTTACCACCTGCCATCCGACGAATAAACTCAGTCCCGCTGGTGATATTCCCCCATTGGTCTGATCCTCCCATCTGTAGGTTGCAGTTATAGTTCTTATACAAATACAAAAAGTCATATGCCTGGAGTAATTGATAGCTAAACTCTGTATAGGACATCCCAGTTTCAATCCTTGTTTTAACAGATTCTTTCGACATCATATAGTTTATGGTAAGGTTCTTTCCCACATTGCGCATAAACTCCAGCACATTCATATCCTTATAAAAATCAAAATTATTGACCATAATGGCTGAAGTCCCTCCACACTCAAAATCTATCAATTTCTGAAATTGTAATTTTTGAAATGCCAGATTTTTCTCAAGTTCTTCTATGGTCTTCAGATCCCGTTCAGTGTCTTTTCCCGATGGATCACCAATCCTTCCAGTAGCACCACCCATTAGTATAATCGGCTGATGTCCAGACTGTTGAAATATTTTCAAAAGCATTACCTGAACATAATTACCGATCGTTAAAGAAGGGGCCGTAGGATCAAATCCAATGTATCCTGTAACTTTCCCTTTCTGCAACTCTTCAAGAATTCCAGGGGTATAATCCTGCAACATTGCCCTCCACCTTAATTCTTCGATAAAATTCATACTCTTATTCTATTGATTCCAAGCCGCAAAAATACACGGATTTTATTATTACTTTGAACTTATGCGTTTATTAAGCATTTAAAATATCTCACCGGTATTTGGCTAGCCATAGCCCATACAATTAAGATATTCAATATATTCACTCTATGAATTTTTCAGCGTTTATCGGAAGTAGACTTTCGCTTTCAAAACAAAATACCTTTTTAAAGATAATTGTGAATATTTCTATAGTCACTATAGCTATGAGTATTATGGTTATGATTCTCGCCTCTTCCATTATAAAAGGCTTTAAATCAGAAGTAAGTGACAAGGTATTCGGTTTTTGGGGACATATCAACATTGTAAGTCCATCTCTTAATTCCCTTTTCGATACCGCTCCAATTGCAAAAAAGCAGTCTTTTCTTCAACCATTGGATACATTGGGCCAAGTTGAAGTCATTGATTACAACGGCAGTAGACTAATCGCCAAAGGAGGGATTGAAGGAACTTATAGCTATGTTATGGTACCGGGTATTATTGCTTTTGAAGAAAACATAGAAGGAGTATTATTAAAAGGTATCGGAGAAAATATGCAGTATGAACGATTGAATCGGTTCATGATACAGGGCGAGCCGATTGACTATTCAGATTCGGTAGGTTCAAAAGATATTGTACTCTCTAATTACATTGCCAATAGATTACAAATCGAAATAGGAGATAGACTGGATGTATATTTTCAAAAAAATGGTCAAGAAACTGTGAGGCGATTGTCGGTAAGTGGTATTTATAAAACCGGATTGGAAGAATATGATAAGAAATTAGTTCTTATTGATGTTAGAACCGGACAAAGTATGCTTGGATGGAACGATTCACAAGTAAGTGGTTTTGAAGTTTTTGTCAAAAATGTAAATGACATGGAAATTTATGACCGATATATTTATGAAGAGCTTCTCCCTCCTGATCTTTATTCCGAATCAATAAAACAAAAATTTCCAAATATCTTCGATTGGCTGGAGTTACAAAATATCAATGAATACCTAATATTAATTCTTCTTTTGATCGTGTCGGTTATCAATTTGGTGACTGTCCTATTCATAATGATTATCGAACGCACCAGAATGGTTGGTATTTTCAAATCCATGGGGTCTACGAATTGGGCCATCCGCAAAATATTCGTATATCAAGCCATTCGAATTATTTGGAGAGGTATGTTAATTGGAAATGCCTTAGGATTAGGACTATGTTGGTTGCAATACAAATGGCAATTTATACAGTTAAATGAGGCAGACTATTATGTTGCCTATGCTCCCATATCATTTAACTTTCCCTTAATCATTGTAATTAATCTGGTGTTCTTTATTGTCACAATTCTTTCTTTGACTATACCAACCTACTTTGTAAGTTTATTATCCCCGGTACGTAGTATTCGTTTCAATTGATTATGAATTGGTATTTACACCATTATTTCAGAATGTGGAGAAGGTTTTTCTCTATTTTGTTGTTGCATAACATCCACCATTTATTCCTATATCAGAAAACACGATTTCCAAATATTTTTTTCCTGGTTGGTCACTGGATTCTTGACCTATTGTTTATCCTATTGGACTTATCTGGAGCGCCTTATCTTTATCAATGGTTGGAATCTGAACTAAAACAAAACAGACATTTAACGCCACAAGAGTCAGCGCTAGTCAAATCCATCTTTGCTGATTCGATTCCAAATTATAAAATAAGAATGGATCAACGGGCCCACCTGGGTCCAAAACAAAAAAGATTTGTTTATGTCAGCTTTTTCACCATCAATTCTTGGGGAAAATTTAGCGCCAAGACCTTGATCCACGAAGCTGTGCATATATGGCAGTATAATTACTTTGGATCGGGCTATATACATCATGCCTGGTTTGCTCAATTGCCAAAGCACGGTTATGATTATGGAGGACCGACCCAGTTGATTAAGGATATGAATAACGGTAAAATGTTGATCTCTTATAATTTTGAACAGATGGCTTGCATTATAGCCGATTCAATGGCATATCAGGGAAGCGATCATGTTGAATGTTATCAACACTTTGTTTCTCAATTACAAAATCGGTAATAAATACTTGAACAAAATCATTAAGAATTGACTTTTTCAGCAAAATGAATATGACTTCAATTTTGAATTTGTATGTTTGCTCGAACCCTAATTGTTGATAAAATATACTGAACAGGTGATCCGGTATTACACCACAAAAGAGCAAAGTTTGGTCGAGTTAGATGACCTGCAACCAGGATGCTGGATCAACATTACTCCTCCCATAGACAATGATGAATTAACACATCTGGCATTAAAATTTAATTTTGAGGTAGACTTGTTAATCGATTCGCTCGACGTAGATGAAAGATCGAGATATGAAAAAGAAGCCGGAGTCAGGTTCATTTTGATAAATAGTCCGATATTGAATGAAATAGACCAAGAAAATGAGGCCATTTACATAACTATTCCAATTGGCATTATTTTGTTGGAAGACTATATCATTTCCATTTGTGCAAAAAATAATCCGATCATAGAACGATTTTTTACACACAAAGTAAAGGGATTCTCGCTTTCGGATCATACCCAGTTTGTTCTGCAAATATTCGAACAGAATGTGTTATTCTATCTGAAATGCTTGAAAGAACTTAATCTCAAACGAAACATTATCGAAAAGGAATTGTATGATTCCAGCCGAAATGAAGAGCTAAAACAGCTTTTGAGAATAGAAAAAAGCCTAGTCTTTTTTGTCAATTCATTAAGTGCGAATGAACTATTAAAGATGAAAATTAAAAGAACTGACTTTTTACGGATTTCCGATAACCTGGACAAGACAGATCTTTTCGAGGATATATTAATCGATAATGGTCAAGCTCTGGAAATGGCAAATGTCTATACGAATATTCTAAATGGAACTATGGAAGCCTATGCTTCAATAGTCTCCAACAATCTCAATGTCTTTATAAAGCGGTTGACTATTGTGACAATAATATTAATGGTTCCTACTTTGGTGGCAAGTTTTTATGGGATGAATGTACCGGTCCCTTGGCAACAGAGCGAATCCGCTTTTGTGATGATCGTCGTCATTTCGATATTCATCAGCATTTTACTTGTATGGTTTTTCCGTCGCAAGAAGCTTTTTTAACCTTCTTATGTAATGATCCTGACTCAACATAAACTCATTATATACCAACCGCAGTTCAACATATTTGACTAGGCTATCAACCATAGAACAGAGCTTTTGCACAATTTGCATTATTTCTAATCGCATATAGCCACCTGTATTTTAAAGACTTGTGGAAGTTATCCACAAAGTGTTGAAATCTTTTTATCATATAACAAAAAATTATTATTTAATTTGATGAGTCATTCCGCAGGTAATTGCTTCAATTTTACCTAGCAAATGATAAGCCAAAAATATCCAACGAAGAGTTTGTATTCAGGCATTTATAAATTTAGAAAATAAATATATCTATTTTTCTATTTAAATTTTGTGCGCCTGAAATAATCCAATATTTTTGGCTCCCCGTTGATGAAACCGTATATCTGAATATTGTATTTAACACGTATTAAATGAAGCATGAAATTGAACCTATTTTAACCGAAAATCCTAACCGATTTGTAATATTTCCCATTCAACATGATGATATTTGGGCATTTTATAAACAATCTGAAGCTTGCTTTTGGACGGCTGAAGAGATTGATCTGTCACAAGACCTAACTGATTGGGAAAAGATGTCTGAAGATGAAAAACATTTCGTAAAACATGTTTTGGCATTCTTTGCAGCTTCAGATGGAATTGTAAATGAAAATTTGGCGGAAAATTTTGTCAGCGAAGTTCAATATACGGAGGCCAAGTTCTTCTATGGTTTTCAGATTATGATGGAAAACATTCACTCTGAAACCTATAGTTTATTAATCGACACCTACATTAAAGATCCGGATGAAAAGCAATACCTGTTCAATGCAATTGATACTATGGACTGCGTAAAGAAAAAGGCAGACTGGGCCTTACGATGGATTGAAAATGGAAGTTTTCAGGAGAGGCTAATTGCATTTGCAGCAGTGGAAGGTATTTTCTTTAGCGGTTCATTCTGTTCCATTTTTTGGTTAAAGAAACGCGGATTAATGCCAGGATTGAGTTTTTCAAATGAGTTAATCAGTCGCGATGAAGGCATGCACTGCGATTTTGCCTGCCTTTTATACAATCGACATGTCGTCAACAAACTTTCCAAAGAGCAGGTAACTAAAATTATCGTAGATGCCGTTACCATCGAGAAAGAGTTTGTTTCCGATTCGATTCCCGTTGATCTCATTGGCATGAATTCAAAATTGATGTGTCAGTATATTGAATTTGTGGCAGATAGACTGTTAGTCGCTCTTGATTGCAAAAAGGTTTATCAGGTTGAAAATCCATTTCCCTGGATGGAATTGATCTCATTACAAGGTAAAACCAACTTTTTTGAAAAGAGAGTGGCGGATTACCAAAAATCCGGAGTAATGGCAGACCGTGCCAAGCAAGTCTTTTCGCTTGACGAAGATTTTTAATCACTACTATTTAGAAGGCAGAGAATTCCATTTTCAACTATGAAAAATCAAACCCAATGCAAGTTATAAAAAGGAACGGAAAGCGAGAACCTGTAAGTTTTGATAAGATTACTGCCAGAATCAAAAAGTTGTGCTATGGATTGGATAATAAACATGTTAACGCCATAGAAATCTCAAAGAAGGTAGTACAGGGAATCTACGATGGAGTAAGGACTACAGAATTAGATGATCTGGCAGCCGAAACAGCTGCAACAATGGCAACTCTCCATCCGGACTATGCTTTATTAGCAGCGCGAATTGCGATTTCCAATTTGCATAAAAATACGGAGAAAAGCTTTTCCCGGACTATGGAAGCTTTATATAACTATATGGATCCAATGACTGGTGAAAAGGCAGGTTTGATAAGTGCTGAAACTATAAATATTATTCGCAAAAACGCCGACGAACTCGATTCTGCCATCATCTATGATCGGGATTATAGCTTTGATTATTTTGGATTTAAGACCATGGAAAAATCTTATCTTTTGAGAATGGATAAGAAAATCGTAGAGAGACCTCAGCATATGCTGATGCGGGCTTCGATTGGCATTCATGGCGAAGACTTGGAGTCTGCTATCCATACCTACCATCTAATGTCAGAAAAGTGGTTTGTACATGCTACACCGACCTTGTTCAATGCCGGAACTCCAAAGCCTCAATTGTCTTCATGCTTTTTGTTAAGCATGACAGAAGATAGTATTTCCGGTATTTTTGAAACCTTATCCAGATGCGCGAGGATATCACAGGCTGCCGGAGGAATTGGGTTAAGTATTCATAATATCCGGGCGAAAGGGTCCTATATTAAAGGTACTGGTGGTACTTCTAATGGCATTATCCCGATGCTTAGGGTTTATAACGATACCGCGCGATATGTCGATCAGGGTGGCGGTAAACGCAAAGGTGCATTCGCCATTTATCTGGAACCATGGCATGCTGATGTTATACACTTTCTTGATCTTAAGAAAAACCATGGCAAAGAAGAAATGAGGGCTCGAGATTTATTTTATGCCATGTGGATCCCTGATTTATTTATGGAAAGAGTAAAAAATGACGGCGAGTGGTCTCTTTTTTGCCCTAATGAAGCACCTGATCTAGACAATACCTATGGAGGCGACTTTGAGGCTCTGTACCACAAATACGAAAAAGAGGGTAGAGCAAAAAAAACTATCAAGGCCCAGGAATTGTGGTTTGCTATCTTAGAAAGTCAAATTGAGACCGGGACACCATATATCCTCTATAAGGATGCAGCAAATAAGAAATCAAATCAAAAGAATTTAGGAACCATACGATCGAGTAATCTATGTACCGAAATTATCGAATATACCTCACCAGACGAAGTCGCTGTCTGTAATCTTGCCTCTATTTCCCTGCCCAAATTTGTAGATAAAGGTATTTTCGATTTCGAGAAATTATATGAAATTTCCAGGGTTGTAACCAGGAACTTAAATCGAATTATCGACGTAAATTATTATCCGATTGAGCAAGCCAAAAACTCTAACCTAAGACATAGACCTATTGGGATAGGAGTACAAGGGCTGGCGGATGCATTCATCATGATGGGATTCCCATTTGATTCGCAAGAAGCCAGACAGCTCAACAAAGATATCTTTGAAACCATATATTATGGTGCCTTATCTGAAAGTTGCCTCCTGGCCAGTGAAGAAGGAAAATATAAGTCATACAAAGGTTCTCCGGTAAGCAAAGGAGTCTTGCAGTTTGATATGTGGGGAGTTACTCCTTCAAATCGATGGGATTGGGATAAACTCCGAATATCCATCAAAAAAAATGGACTGAGGAACAGTCTGCTGCTGGCTCCAATGCCGACAGCATCAACCTCCCAAATACTTGGAAATAATGAATGTTTTGAACCATATACCTCCAATATCTACACTCGAAGGACCTTATCCGGAGAGTACATTATAGTGAATAAGCACTTGCTCAAAGATTTAATTCGATTAGGACTTTGGAACAATGAAATGAAAGAAAAACTGATGGCTGCAAATGGGTCCATCCAGGAAATCCCCAATATCCCTGAAGAGGTAAAAAAATTATATAAAACTGCCTATGAATTAAGTCAAAAAGTAATTATTGATATGGCTGCTGATCGAGGTGCTTACATCTGTCAAAGTCAAAGTCTTAATTTGTTTGTGGCCGATCCCAATTTCAGTAAATTATCCTCAATGCACTTTTATGGTTGGCAAAAAGGATTGAAAACCGGGATGTATTATTTACGCACTAAAGCGGCTGTGGATCCGATCAAGTTTACTCTTGGTCAACAGCATCAGCAAAAATTTGTTAATAACACATCCAGTACTGAGCATGTCGAAGATTATGTCGCGGTTGAAACTTGTAACTTGGATGATCCCAATTGCCTTGCTTGTAGTGCATAAAACATTTGGATCAAGAATATTTGTCAGATCCCTATAGGTATTGCTAATCCTTATCACCTTTATATATGAACAACCCAGTTTTTGGGTTGTTTTTTTCATGATACAGTTTAGCTCATTGGTATGTGAATGGCCAATTGATGGTTTTAGGGCTAATAATAATTTTTGGAATGTTCCGAGTTTGTTTAGAGGTCTGGAACCAAAATATCTACCACTTTTTGTAAACCGGTAGTAGCTTTGTCCTGGATAACGGTTATATTTTGCATATAATTCATTTCATAGGAAACATTTGGTCGTGGATCGACATAATAGATAAGACAGCCGGTAGGTACATAATTTATCAGCGAGGCTGCCGGATAAACCAGTAAAGAAGTCCCAACTATGATTAAAACATCGCAATCCTGCATTTCATAAATAGCATTTTCCATTTCGGGAACCGATTCCCCAAACCATACAATATGTGGCCTCAACTGATATCCATATTCACATACATCACCAATCTTAATATCTTTTTTCCATGAATAGACCAAACTCCGCTCATAGGTACTTCTCGCTTTCAAAAGTTCTCCATGCAAATGTAATATTGAAGAAGAGCCAGCTCGTTCATGTAGGTCATCCACATTTTGAGTAATTACCTGAGTGCGAAAATTTTGCTCCAGGGAAGCACAAAGTTTGTGAGCCAGATTCGGAGCAACCTGTTTCAATTGTCTTCTTCTTGCATTATAAAATTTCAAAACCAGTTCTGGTTTTTTTTCCCAACCTGAAATGGAAGCAACCTCCATGATATCATGGTTTTCCCACAATCCATTTTGATCCCTGAAGGTAGAAAGGCCACTTTCTTTACTAATTCCTGCCCCGCTTAAAATAATGACTTTTTGCATTTCTTAATATGTTTGAATGCTGCTCCTAAATAACCAATGATGTCACCGGCAATTAATGCTTCATAGCTCATCCCAACGGTCGCAAGATCGCCGGCTAACCCGTGTACATAAGTCCCCAGAATTGCAGCATCGGAAGTAGTATATCCTTGAGCGAGTAAGCCGGTTAGAATACCGGTAAGGACATCACCACTTCCTCCGGTGGCCATACCTGGGTTACCAGTGTTATTAAAATAGCACAATCCGTGTGGGGTGGTAATAGCAGAATGCGCACCTTTCAATATAATAGTACAATTAAGTCTGATTGAAGCTTCTCGTTGAATTTTGTTTCGCTCAAAATCATCTTTGGCTGATCCGAATAACCTGGTAAATTCTTTTACATGAGGGGTCAGAATCACCTGTTCAGGCAAATCATTCAACAATTGAGGATGCATCGACATGATATTCAAGCCGTCGGCATCAATAACCGTAGGTATATTCGAATGGGATAATAAATTTTCCATGGCACATATGGCCACCTTATTGGTACCAATACCACATCCGATACCAATGGCCGAATATGGAGTAATATCAGAAGGAATGTCAGATACTGTAAACTCATGATTATCAATACTTACCATCGCTTCAGGTAATGTGCTTTGAATAATCGGATAAGCTATTCTTGGAGCATGAATTGTCAATAGACCCGGACCGGAACGTAAGCAGGCATTTCCCGCTAATAAAGCTGCTCCCACCTTGCCATAACCACCCGCAATGATTAACGCATGCCCATAAATACCTTTATGATCAAACTTTCTCCTGATATGCAAAATATCAGCAACCAGATCTTCATCGATCAAATGGTTTTCTACTTCGTAACTGGTTATAGTTTCCTGATCTAATCCTATTGACCTAAAGTGCCAATCGCCAAGATATTCTGCATTTTCCGGGAAAAAAAAGGACAATTTTGGCATTTCAAATGTTAAAGTTTTACTGGCACGGATGACATTCCCTGATGTATGCTGATCGGCAAACAGTCCGGAAGGCATATCGACTGAAACAACGATTTTGGCATTACTAAGGTGCTCAAGCAGATCTCCCCAGTAACCGCCAACCGGTCTTGTTAATCCTGATCCCCATAACGCATCTATGATAATTCCATCTTCAGGCAGATCAGGAAAATCTGAATTTTCAAACAATTTAAATACTTCATAATCAGCAAGTTTATCAAGTTTATTTAAATTAATATTATAATCAATACTTCTGTTTTTGCCGACTTGCGCTAAATAAAAGGTCACGGTGTACGAGTGGTGAGAAAGCATTCTACCTATAGCAAGGCCATCCCCCCCATTATTACCTGGACCACAATAAATGTGGATTTTGGCAGTTCTTTTTGGGTAGTGTTCCATAAACCAATCCACAAATACTTTCGACGCTTTTTCCATTAAATCAATTGAGGGAATACCTTTTTTTTGTATTGTTATGGAATCTAAATTTCTTATTTGGGAAATATTTAATATTTTCATGCTATAAATATCCTTAATTGAACCCCTAATCACCAAATTATTACTCGTGGGAATTAATTGTAATAAAGATTAGTACAATTTTTGTCATATTAAATAAATATTAAGATAAAAATAAAGATATTTGAGATAGTATTATTGCTTGTAAATCAAAACGAAATGCTTTGAGATTAGATAAAGCTTTACATTTATTGTTTTATGTCATTCTTGGGTTTTCGATAAATGCTCAGGATTTACATTATTCACAATTTTTTGCCTCCCCATTGAATATCAATCCGGGTATGACCGGAATATTTAATGGAGATGTACGCTTGACCGGGATCTATCGGAACCAGTGGCCCACAGTACCTGTTGATTACACTACATTTACAGGGTCGGCAGATCTGAAATTTCTTCGTCCGAACTCATCTAATTTTTGGTCTGGCGGATTAGTATTTAATTATGATCAGGCCGGTGATAGCAAATTAAGATTCGGACAATTGGGTCTAGGTGGTTCATATACCATTCAGGCGAATACGCAAAATTTTGTATCCTTCGGCGCTATGTTGAGTTTCGCGCAACGGTCCTTTTCATTAACCAATCTGACTTTTGACAACCAGTATGACGGCGGACAATTCGATCCAACCCGGGGGTCAAATGAATCATTTGATAATACGAGCAAATTTGCTGTTGATATTTCTTTAGGAGGCAATTGGCGTTGGCAAAAAACATCTCGAACCAAACTAGACGTGGGTATTGGTGTATTTCATTTGAATCAGCCCAACAACCCATATTATGATGATGATGACATTAAACTACCAATTCGGTTGGGAATCCACGGGATTGGCAGCTTTCAACTGATTGATCAATTGGATCTACTTCTTCGGGGGTTATATCAAAATCAAGGACCCCATTCAGAAACAGCTTTAGGCTTAGGAGGATTGTTGCATATCAGCAGAAAAAAAGGAAAGGAATTCGGATTAGAACTTGGAGTAAACTGGAGACTAAAGGATGCATACGTACCTATGATACGACTGCATCTAAATAACTTACAAGCGGGATTTAGTTACGATATTAATACCTCCCCGTTTAAAGTTGCAACCGGCAATAAAGGCGGTCCGGAGTTTTCACTTATATATATAATTACGAAAGTGAAACCATTGAATAATTACAAAGTTTGTCCTATATTTTAATTGGAGTGATGATAAAACTGATGAAATATTTAGGATTTTTGGCAGTCTGTATAATGCTTTCTACAACTTTGCAAGCTCAGACAAAAAAAGCCTATTTAAAAGCTGCTGACGAAGCTTATGCAACTAAGGATTTTCACTCTGCACTGGATTATTATGGTGAAGCCTTAGAATTTGACTCTTCCGATTTAGAAGTAATGTTTAAGACGGCAGAAGCCGCAAGACAATTCAATGCTTATGATAAGGCAGAACAGTTGTATGAAACCATAGTGAATCAACAAACCGAAGACCAGTTTCCATTGATTTTGTTTTGGTTAGCACAAGTTGAACAAAAGCTTGGTAAATACGATGAAGCTATAGCTCATTATCAACTCTTCAATGCGGAGAATGGTGATCAGGGATATTACAATTTAAGAAGTAACAAAGAAATTCAAGCTTGCGAATGGGCAAATAGCGTAACCAACACCGAAAGAGAAGATGTCGCAATTGAAAAATTAGGAGAAGATGTAAATACTCCATATTCTGAATTTGGGGCAGCAGACAACGATGGTACTCTTATGTACTCTTCCTTGCGATTTGAAAGAGTTGTGGATAAGAAAAAACCTCCTATTTTATTTTCCAAAGTTCTTTCCAAAAAATCTGGAGAGATGGCTATGGAAGAAGATGAATCTATAAATGATCCGCTTAAACATACTGCGCATACGGCTTTTAACAGCAGTAAATCCCGTATGTACTACACCATTTGTGATTATATCAATGCTTCCGACATCCAATGCAAGATTTACTATCGGGAACTGTTGGAAGGAGCCTGGGGTGAACCGGTACTGCTTCCAGCAGGGATAAACCTGGATTCAGTCACCAACACACAACCTAATATTGGAGTGGATAAGGTTTCGGGTAAAGAACAACTCTATTTTGTTTCAGATCGGGATGGAGGAAAAGGTGGTCTCGACATTTGGGTTTCAACAATCAATGAGGACGGAACCTTTGAAACACCCCAAAACTTGTCAATTAATACGCCGGAAGATGATATAACTCCATTTTACCATCGCCCTACAAATACACTTTACTTTAGCTCTCAGGGATACCAAGGACTTGGCGGCCTTGATGTATATAAGTCAAACCAATATACAAAAGGGTGGGGGCAGGTAAACCATCTTGGAAATGTAATCAACACAAGTTATCATGACATTTATTATTCAATGTCAGACGATGGAAAGGAAGGTTATATTTCTTCTAATCGGGAAGGATCATTTTATTTGGAAGAAGCTCAAAAAGCTTGTTGTTATGACATATATGATCTGTCATTCATTCCAACTCAGATTAATTTGGTTGCTTCTACTTTTGATGCTCTGGACCGAACGGCCTTGATAGGTAGCAAATTGACGTTATACAACCTTACTGATACGGAGGCAGATCCTTTGGTTCTTGAAAATTTTACCTCCAATGAATTTGTTTTTGCCCTTGAAAGCGACATTGAATATAAAGTAGTTGCTGAAAAGGAGGGATACAATCCGGATTCGACTTTTTTTAATACCATGAATATTTATAAAAATCAGGATATTAAGAAGAGTTTGTTTCTCAAATCAAAAACCCTGCATGTTGATTTGTTGACATTTGATCAAACCAATATGCAACCATTGCATGGGACCACCGTAACCCTGATTGACTTAACAGATACTTCACAAGCCGCAATTGTTGAGATTAATGAAGATGGAAATGACTATGTATTTCCATTGGAACGTGGTAAAAAATATATGTTTATAGTATCTAAAAAAGGATTTCAACCAGAGTCTTTTGAGATGGATACCGATGAATTTGACAATGTAAATCGAGTAGAGAAGAAAGTGTATTTAGGAATCGGAGATTTGGAATCTTTCTTGCCTCTCATATTGTTCTTTGATAATGATATACCGGAACCTAAGTCCTGGTTGAGAAAAACAGAATCAAGTTATTCTGACTTATATCCGGCCTACTTCGAAATGAAAGATGAATTTATTTCAAATTATTTGGAAGGCAATCCGGATAAGTCTCAAAGTGATGTTAATGCTGAGTACGAAAGATTTTTTGAAAATCAAGTACGCAAAGGTGCTGAAGACATGCAAAAATTCCTGGGAATATTACTGGCACATCTGAAAAGAGGAGAAAACATAGAAATTTCTCTCAAGGGGTATACAAGTCCAAGATCGAGCCGGGAATACAATTATATATTAGGACAAAGGCGGGTGAACAATGTTCTAAATGAGTTCAGCCGATTTGAAGAAGGAGCATTACTTGAATTTATTGATTCAGGTCAACTCAAAATTCAACAGAGATCATTTGGAGAAACGACTTCTCCACGTAATATTAGTGATAGTATTAATGATCCGGCCAACTCGGTATATAGTTTACCTGCATCGAAAGAAAGAAGAGTCGAGATTGTTCAGATAAAAAGAGAGAATTAAACAATAAGACGGAATTTGCTATAATGAACAAGTTTTTGAAAAAATATATGGCTCCGAAATTTTTCTCAAAATGGATCCGCGTGATTGGCTTTGTCATGATCGCATTAATGGTTGCTGAGACCGTTCAGGCATCTCACTTAGTCGGAGGAGAATTATCCTACGTGTATTTGGGAGATGGTAAGTACAAAATTGTGTTAAAAATCAGACGCGATTGTATCAACGCTTTTCCCGAAGCATTGTTTGATGATCCCGCATCTATTGGAATTTTTGATTCCGATTACAATTTGTTAACGGATCTGGGTGATAATGGACAGTTTTTGATACCTTTTAATGGAGATGATACAGTTAATCAGGTATTGATCAATCCCTGTACCGTATCTTCCAGTGATGTTTGCGTTCATGAAACCATTTATGAGCAAATCGTAGAATTGCCATTTAGGCAGGGTGGTTACATATTTACTTATCAAAGGTGCTGTCGAAATGTGACTCTTAGTAATGTGGCTGACCCCCTTAATAGTGGTATGACCTTAACCATTCACCTCACTGAAGAAGCTCTGTTGAACGGCAATTCAAGCCCACAATTTGTTCAATGGGCGCCACTATTTATTTGTGCTGGAGAAAAAATTGACTTTGACCATTCTGCGACGGATGTAGATGGTGATTCTTTGGTTTATAACTTATGTGCACCTTTCTTAGGTGGAGAAAGACAAACTCCACGACCTCAACCACCAACTGGAGGACCTTATGAAAGAATCAATTGGTCTAGTGACCTCTATGGTGTAGACAATATGTTAGGAAGTAGTGTTCCTCTTGAGGCAGATCTAAATACAGGAAGACTTACAGGAGTCCCGGAAAATATCGGACAATATATTGTTGGTATTCGCGTGGATGAATATCGAGGTGGTCAGCTTATTTCATCGGTAAAGAGAGACTTTCAATACAACGTAAGAGATTGCAACGATGACATTCGTGCAATATATGGCAGTCCGGATGCATTCTGCGGTGATTTAACAATTACTTTTGAAAATAGTAGCATTAATTCAAATTTCACCCAGTGGTTTTTTGATTACCCAGATAATCTATCCGCAACCTCTTCTGACGAAAATCCAACTTATACTTTTCCGGAGTATGGAACCTATACCATTGCACTGATAACCGGTTTTGATAGTATCTGTTTTGATACGCTACTAAAAGAAATTACCATTTTTGACGGAAAATTAATCGCAGATTTTGATTATGAGCCTCAATCCTGCGGTGATAATTTGTTAGACATTCAGCTTATTGATTTATCTGCTGATGAAGTGGGAACAGTGGAAAGCTGGGAATGGACAATAACCTATGATGAGGATACTGTATCAGCTACAGGAGCGATGCCTACAGTTCAAGTAAGAAACGGGGCATTGGTCACTGGAACTCTACATGTGACTTCGTCGAGTGGATGCGAGTCGACATTCACTAAACAATTTATCGCGAATTTCTTTAAAGTAGAACTTTTGGCGGATAGTGTTGTCGTATGCCAAGGTGATACAACACTTATCAATCCGTTTAAAAATGAAATACCAGAGAATGTCAATTTTCAATGGGACTCCAGTTCTTATTTAATTGCAGGTACGGATCAAATTTCACCTACCTTCTTTTCAGGCGAACTAGGACCGGTTACCCTCTATTTCACTGCAGATAATGGAAATGGTTGCTTTTACTCCGATTCTATGGTAGCCAATGTTCTATATAAGCCTCAGCTTGAATTTGAAATTAATTCCTCATGTGGTAATCCTACGGTTGGTATAAGTAATTTAACTCCAGATGCCGATGTGTTCTTTTGGAATTTTGGAACTGGTCAGGGAGATACAATGATTGTGACCAAAGATTTTGAGTTTACATTTCCAACTTCTGGTGTATATGATATTACACTTCGAACCACCGATGGTTGTGCTCCATCTATTGTACAACAAATAACAATCAGAGATGACTCTGAATTGGGAGGGAATGCAAGTGGGTTGGCGTCCGGATGTCCGGGAGATGTGGTGGAGTTGAATAGCGGAGCTAATCCGTTTTTTGAGTATTCATGGTCTCCTGCCGATCTGGTTAGTGATCCCAATAGCCCCAATCCGACGGCCACCGTAGTGGACACACCTATTAATTTCACAGTAGAAATAAAGATTCCTGGAAGTAACAATTGTATCACCATAAGGGACATTGCTTTGATCAATGTCATCGACCTGGAACTTGCTAAAATCAAAGACACCATCAATGCTTGCCCTGGAGATCCAGTGGCATTAAATCCTAATGGATCTGAAAACTTCAATTTTACTTGGTCCCCTGCAGAACTTCTGGACGATGCCAATGCGGTCAATCCAATGGCAACAATAGATGAATCAACAATTTTTACGGTTACGATAACTGATCCAGCTGACCCCAATTGTACCGGATCAAAGAATGTGCTGGTCAGAATTGGCGTTGAGGAGATTCTAGAAAGTATCCAGGATACGGTTGAGACTTGCTTTAATCGTGAAACAGAATTGAATCCAAATGGAGATTCAAATTTTGTCTACCAGTGGAGTCCGGCCGAGTTGTTTGATGATCCCACGGCGGTCAATCCAACGATTTCGGTTGATACACATACTTTGATTCACGTAATTGTTACTGACTCAATTAATGGCAATTGTAGCGCAGAAAAAGATGTCCAAATATGGATACCAGTGCTGGATGCAACGAATCAAATAAATGATACCATTTTAGCTTGTTTTGGAAATCCCGTAGAATTAAATCCCAATGGTAATAGCCGGTTTAACTATGAATGGACTCCGGATTCAGGATTAAGTAGTACAACTGCTACCAATCCGATCGCAACGGTAAGCGAAACTTCCAAATTCTATGTCACAGTCATAGACTCTATAACTGATTGTTCTAATATAGATTCATTGATAGTTTTTGTGCCACCGATATTCAGTTTGGAAGTAAATACACAAGATACCACTTTGTGCTCCGGATCAGAGTTAGATCTTATAGCCACAATCTCCGGAGAGACCGAACTGTCTATAGAATGGGTTGATATAGAAGGCATGGTCATCTCCAACAATGATACCATAACAGTGACCCCTGAAAGCACTACAAATTATACCATCAATGTGACCGATGAGTTTGGCTGTTTATTATCCGAATCAATAGTAGTAACTCCCGGTCAAGTAAATACCGATATTTCTGTCGATGCTCCGATGACTGTCATCTGTTCGGGAGACGAAGTCACACTCACCGTGATCAATAACAATCCTGATCAGGAACTTATGTACATGTGGGAAGAGCATCCTTCAATAACTTCTGAATTGGATGGTGCCCAAATTACCATTAACGCAACTGAACCTACCGATTACATTGTAAAAGTATCTAATGATTTGGGCTGTATGGCTACGGATACGATCTCTGTTGATGTAAAAACTTTTATTGAAGATGTGTCTGCAACGGCTACGCCTCCCTCTATCATCTTGGGTCAAACCTCGCAATTGGAAGCTACCCAGAATTCTACCTATGCCTATATGTGGGATCCCTCAAGCACTTTGAACAATGGATCAATCCATAATCCCGAGGCAAAACCTACGGAAACAACCACCTATACCGTAAAGGTTACCAATTCTGATGGATGTATGCAGACTGTAGATGTGCAAGTTGAGGTAATCATACCGGATTGTGAAGAACCTTATCTATTCATCCCCAACGCATTTACTCCCAACAATGATGGAGAAAATGATGTCTTGTTCGTCAGAGGTAATACAATTGATGAGATGGAATTATTGATCTATAATCGCTACGGGCAACAGGTATTTAAGTCTACAAGTCAAAGTTCCGGATGGGATGGCCGACATAACAATAAGGAAGTTCACCCAGATGTCTATGGTTTTTATCTCTGGATAAGATGTGACAACGGAGATATATTTACAAAAAAAGGAAATGTTACTGTATTGAGGTAAGATTGATCTTCTTGTATTTAAGTATTTTTCTTGGAGAATAATTAATAACATACACCGCTGGGTTCTTAGATTTTATCTCCAGATAGTAATTTGGAGGTTCAAGAGGTAGCAAGTCGTATACCAAGTCCTCCTGATTCATTTGTTCAAAGTAAGAAAGTGCCACTTTAATGGTCACCTCGATTTGATTCGGCATGATTTCGTAATCCTTTACTTTTTTTTGCAGGTTAAAAATTATACTTTTTTGGGTGTATGAATCTACTTCTCCTCGAATCCGTATCTCGTTGGAAGGGATGGTCAATAAATAAGAATTGCTTGGTTTTGCTACGGCGGGAATATCAAAAGTACCATCTTTATTGATGGATTCCCTGGGGAGCAACGGCCATTCGTTTAAAGTATCTATTAAATCCGATGGGCCCGTAACAATAATACTATCCGGTATGATCTCATAAGTACCTACCAATTGTAACCCCGGAGATTGACGAATCTTACCGGTCAATACTAAGGGGATTTTAGTCCTCTTGGAAGTTACTAATTCAATAGGTATTTGCTCATGATTGACGTCAATATTTACCTCACTTAAATCCGTTTGTTCATTGACATAATATATCAAATCGTTTTTGCTTAAATATTGGACATCCAAGGCCTTTAGAGGTATTGAAAAGATTGTAGATTTAATTGCTCTTGCAGCTCGAATAACCTTCCACGCTTCCCCTGTTAAAGAAAGACTTATCTTTTCCGGAGGAATATTTTGAAAAATATAGCCAATTGGACATTCAAAGTTCACTTTAACATCAAAATCTCTACTGGTTCTTTTTGATAAATTATCCAGTATCCACCATACTGAGGCAATAAATATGCTTAGAAAGAGTATGAATCGATCACTCTTTAAAAATAAAATATATTTATTTTGACGATTGATCATCTTGTTTATTCAAATTGACTGTCATCTCATTTGATAAGGCTCCTTTGAGGACTCGGACAAATGTTTTATTGGCAATTTCCAAGGTGACAATATTCTCTTCAATTTTATTTATACGCCCGATTAGCCCTGAATTGGTTACCACTTCGTCACCCTTTTGAACACCTCCAAGAAACCGATTTTGTTCTTTTTGCTTTTTGGCCTGAGGTCTGATCATGAAGAAGTACAAAACGGCAAAAATAAGAAGTAGTGGCATTAAACTGCCAATAATGCTTCCCGATCCACCATTGGAGGCTTGTAAAAAAATAATTAAGAACTGATTCATTCCAATATTTGATTTTAGTTTGCTAATGTTTAGTTTAGTGTTACATCCTGTTATAAGACTTATCCACCACTAACGAAAGTTAATAATATTCCGTCAAAGGTACATTACCTGTACAAGAAACCATATATCTTTAGCAACGTTTTTAGTCTCTGATAATACGAATTGCGCTGGAATCACCGATTCCATTAATGGATTTGTGGTTTTGAATGAAGAAGATCAGGCTGGTAATAAAGTGGTATTAAAATGACCAATTACAGTGATAAAAACTCGGGATTACTCTTTTTTCTCTTTGGGTTTATGGGCTCAGGAAAAAGTTATATAATCAAGAATATCAAACATGGAATACCCATAGAGCGTCTTGACCTAGATGATCTCATAGAAGTGAAACATGGGAAAACCATTTCAGATATTTTCGAACATATGGGAGAAGTTGGATTTAGAAGAATTGAACGTGATACATTAAAAGCCATTTCGGCAACTGGCCATTCCAAAATTATTGCATTGGGAGGTGGTACCCCCTGTAGCCCTCAAAATATTGAATGGATCAAAGCTCATGGGATAAGTATCTATATAAAAAAGAGCGTAGATACCTTGGTAAATAACTTACGCAGGGGGAAATCCAAAAGACCCTTGATCGCTAATTTAAATGATTCAGAATTGGAATCATTTGTCAAGAATAAACTAGAAGAAAGGGAATGTTACTATCAGCAAGCCGACTACATCATTTTAGAGAAACACTCCAGAGAATTGGTTAATGCCATTGATGCTATCATCGCTTATGAGACCGGGAAGCGTAAACATGGATAAGGTAACTTCCTAACTTTTAGGAATAGATAATTTGCTTTATAAAAGTTATTGAATATTGCCCAACTGTTGTAATGCTGCATGTGGCTGAATAAGGCGGCCTGTCTTCTCGTCTTCACCAAGAGATAACCCCGTTGTATTAATTAAATCATAAACCTCATGGATAGTCAAATCTGGTTGATAGGATTTCAAAATTGCAATAGTTCCAGCCACTATGGGTGTTGCCATTGAGGTGCCATTAAACGCAGCATATTTATTGTTAGGAGTGGTGGAATAAATACTTACTCCAGGTGCAGCTATTCCTAGTTTAATATCAGTCAGGTAATTAGAGAAATTAGCCAATCGCAAGTTTTGATTTACTGCACTAACCACAATCACACCAGGTACATTTGCCGGAGTGATATATTTTGCGTTACCACCATTGTTTCCACTGGCTACCACTGCAATTACATTTTTTTCAGCTGCATATTCAATTGCTATTTTATATGCCTCTTGCCTGGAATCGGAACTGACACCTCCCAGAGACAAGGAAATAACATCTGCTCCTTGATCGGTGGCTTTTATTATTCCGGCGATTATATCTTTTTGCGTTCCGGCTCCACCCAGTTTTAATACTTTGATACCGGTAATCTCGACATTGGACAAGGTGGGTAACATACTTGCGACGCCTACCTTATTGTTGCTTACTGCTGCAGCTATTCCAGCACAATGCGTTCCATGCCCAACGTCATCATAATCCGATCGTTCGTCTACACTGCGGTAGCGTGACAGGAGATCCTCATGTTCCGAATCAACCCCTGTATCCAATATAGCCAACAAAGTCTTCTTTTGAGGTTTATTATTAAGTATAAAATGATGGATCTGGCTCGCCTTAAGGTGTTCTAAATGCCATTGCTTTTTCAATCCGGGATCGTTGGTAAATGGAGTGATCCTGGGGAGTTTAAGAGGGTCTATTGCTGGAGGTTCTACCCGATACATTTCATTATACTCAACATGGTTTACAAACTCCAGATGCGACAAAGTTTTAATAAGAATGTCATATTGATCCCTACTGCGGT
The DNA here is from genome assembly GCA_965223405.1 of Saprospiraceae bacterium. Classification (GTDB taxonomy): domain Bacteria; phylum Bacteroidota; class Bacteroidia; order Chitinophagales; family Saprospiraceae; genus CBDCWO01. The sequence goes on along the minus strand of CBDCWO010000006.1, from coordinate 5,743,892 downwards.
TCTTAATATCTATTACGTAATAATTATCCAGTTTCGATGGATATGTCGGATAAAATGCTTTTTCAAGGCTGACGAAATCTTCACCGATGGCATTTTCCAAGGATTCCAAATCATTGATATGAGATAGCTCCACCAAAAACTCACCATCTAAATCAATATCTTTTATTTCTACATCTTGATGCCCAATTATCGACACAAAGATCATATGCCCAATAAATATTGGAATTAGGCTGGATATTAAGAGTAGAGGTTTTCTTCGAAATAGTCTACTAAAGAAAAGGGAAATCACTCCAATCGTTATCAAATCTACGGATAGGTGTATCCACTTGTTGGTCGAGGGTAATACGATCATTGAACCTGCCCATAAAATCAGTGTGAAGTAAAAAAAACCTGACCAAAAGGCGGCTTGTCTACGATACGCATTCCATCCAATCAGACTAATTAAACATAATATGAATAGGGATGTTTCCATATGTTGTATACAAGATAAATTACCTTTAATGATAATAATACTATAAAAATGACGACTAAATGATCAGATTCATAGATATATAATCTAAAATGCTTGTTAAGTACTAATAAGTTTCAATTGTTTTTATTTTTGCGCATTAAATATTTTAAGCTATGACAAATGAGAAGGTTGAAAAGCTTCTTTGCCTAATAATTGGTTCCGGTCCAGCCGGATATACCGCTGCAATTTATGCTGCTCGCGCCGGTCTCCAGCCAGTAATATATACCGGCATGCAACCTGGAGGCCAACTTACTATTACTACCGAGGTAGAAAATTATCCCGGATACCCCTCAGGAATTCAAGGTCCTGAAATGATGGAAGATCTGAGAAAACAAGCCGAAAGGTTTGGCACTGAAGTAAGGTACGAACTGATAGAAAGGGTAGAACTCGGAACTTCAGGACATAAAGCATGGAGTGATTCCAATCACGAAATTCACGCACATACAATCATCATTGCTACTGGGGCAAGTGCAAAATGGTTGGGCTTGTCATCAGAACAAATATTTATGAATAAGGGAGTATCTGCATGTGCCGTATGTGATGGATTCTTTTTTAGAGGAGAAGAATTAGTGGTAGTAGGAGGAGGAGACACTGCTGCCGAAGAAGCCTCCTATCTGGCGAAACTATCTCCTAAGGTACATCTATTGGTTAGAAGGGATGAAATGAGGGCCTCAAAAATAATGCAAAATCGAGTGATGAAAACCGACAACATTGAAATCCATTGGAATACAGAAATTGTTGAAATTTTTGGAAATGAGAAAGTGGAAGGAGTCGAGGTGATCAATAACCAAACACAGGAAATATCCAAAATCCCAGCCAAAGGCGTTTTTATCGCAATAGGCCACAAACCCAATACCGATATTTTTGAGGGGCAGCTGGATATGGACAACCAGGGTTATTTAATTACAAAAGATAAGTCCACGTTGACCAACATTGCAGGTGTGTTTGCCAGTGGCGATGCTCAGGACAAGATATATCGTCAAGCGGTAACTGCTGCCGGTACCGGTTGCATGGCAGCTCTCGATGCAGAAAGGTATCTTACGGAAAAAGAGATTGTGTGAAGAGATGATCCGGTTAAATAAAGTGCACATAATTAAGATTAATATATAAAATTGATTTATGAAAAATAATAGATTTAGATCAGGTGTGTTATTCGGTGATGAAGTGACTGAAGTGTTTGAATTTGCCAAACAAAACCAATTTGCTTTACCCGCTGTCAATGTAGTAAGTTCAAATAGTGTCAATGCTGTTCTTGAAACAGCAAAGGAAGTGGGGTCACCAGTGATAATCCAATTTTCCAATGGGGGCGCCTCTTTTATGGCAGGGAAAGGATTATCCAATGAAAATCAACAAGCTGCTGTGGCCGGCGGAATTGCAGGAGCGAATCACGTACACCTATTAGCTGAAAAATATGAGGTCCCGGTTATTTTGCATACCGACCATTGTGCCAAAAAACTTATACCTTGGATTGATGGATTAATCGAAGCTGGAGAGCTATTCTTTGCCGAAAATGGTAAACCCTTATATAGCTCACATATGCTGGACTTATCCGAAGAACCCATAACAGAGAATATCGAAATATCTAGTAAATATTTACAGAAAATGGCACCATTAGGTATGACTCTCGAAATAGAACTCGGTGTTACCGGGGGTGAAGAAGATGGTGTGGACAATACTGAGGTCGACAATGCTTTGCTATACACACAGCCCGAGGAAGTCGCATACGCTTATGAGTCGTTATCCAAAATAAGTGCGAGGTTTACCATAGCAGCGGCATTTGGTAATGTTCATGGAGTATATAAGCCGGGAAACGTCAAATTAACTCCCAGCATATTACACAATTCTCAACAATATATTCAGGATAAGTTTCAAACTACCGAAAAACCCGTCAATTTTGTATTTCATGGAGGATCTGGATCATCCGTGGAAGAAATCAGAGAGGCCATTTCCTATGGTGCGATAAAAATGAACATCGACACAGACTTGCAATGGGCATTTTGGGATGGAGTAAGAAATTTTTATACTACAAACGAAGCATACTTGCAAGGTCAATTAGGAAATCCTGAAGGTGCAGAAAAGCCAAATAAAAAGTTTTATGATCCCCGCAAATGGCTTCGGGAGGGTGAAGTATCTTTCAAAAAAAGACTGGTAAAGGCCTTTGAAGATTTGAACTGCGTAAATCGGAATTGAGAGTTGAATTCTTAACCAAATAACTGTTACGTCTTAGGTTTTCATAAACAACAGAATCAGGACCTGCTGATTTTTAGCAAATTAGTAAATATCTTTTTTTCAACATGCATCAGCAATAAATATTAGCTGGTCAAGTACCTCAGATATAGTGTTATTGAAGAATTACCATATTGAGTTTATCGGTAACATCTTTGAGGATTACCTTTAATTCCTGAGCCACTTTGAGATAAATCTTAATTTTTTCAGGATCCTTGGCATCTTTAATCCGCTGAGCATTTAACAGACATAGTCTGTTTATTTTGCGCTTTTTGAAATGGAGAACACTCTGATAGCAGTCCTTGATATAATTGAGATCAGGCATTTTTTGTGTTTGTAAGCTTATTTCCCATTTATTCAGCCAATTCTCCGAATAGGAATAATCATGCGTTGTAAGATCTATAGCTAACTTTTGAATTTCTGGCTCTCGATGGTTCGTAAAAAAAGATAGGGAAGGGATCGGTTTCTTATTATCGATAACTGCTGAAATCAGTTCAAAAATCTGACGGTACAATGGATTATCAACGTAGTGCATGATGTCTTGGATGTTTTCAATCACATAATTTGCTATCGTGACATCCTTAGCTTCATCAAACCATTTATTGCCGTAAGAAATCAGAACCCGGATCAAATCACGCTCTTGATACTCATCCGGATGATTTTTATTCTGAGTCAAACTCTCAGTCTGAGTTTGTTTTTGCCCTTTTTGAGTTTGGACATCAAGGGCGGCTCTTTCCGCTCTATTTTTTTCCCTGGTAAATTGTTTCCTTCGATTTAATAAATGCACTCGAATGGCCTTATTAGTTTCCAGATTTAAAATTTCCTCAGAAATATTTAATACCTGAGCGCTTTGCTGGATATAGACAGATCGTTTGATGGAATTGGGTATTTTTGCCAGGCTCTCCACGATATCTTTGATCATTTCAGTCCTTTTGACCGGATCATTCTTACTTTCAGTTGCCAATAATTCTAACTTAAATAAGATGAAATCTTTTGCGTGTTCCTTGAGATATGCTAAAAATCTTGCCTGGCCCTGTTTCTTCAACCAAGAATCAGGGTCTTCTCCCAATGGCAAAGCAACCAGTCGAATATTTACGTCTTGCTCCAACAGTAGATCCAATCCTCGTAATGCAGCTCTTAAACCTGCAGGATCTCCATCAAATAGCAGCAATACTTGTTGAGTAAACCTTTTAATCAGCATTATTTGCTCCACGGTCAGTGATGTACCGCTAGAAGCAACCACATTTTTAATTCCCGCCTGATGTAAGGAAATCACATCGGTATAACCTTCGACCAGTATACATTCGTCTTCTTTCCTTATTACATTTTTGGCCAAATGCAAGGCATACAGATTGTGCCGTTTACTATAAATTTCGGATTCTGGCGAATTAATGTATTTAGGTGCTTTTTTGTTTTCGCCCATAATCCGTCCAGCAAACCCAATCACCTTGCCACTCAGATTATGCAATGGGAAAATGACTCTTTCCCAAAAGAAATCGCGTTTGTGACCGGTGGTCAAACCCAAACTTTGTAAATGTTCCTGGTTATATCCTTTTTTTACCGCTTCAGATGTAAAACCACCCTCTTTATTAGCATAACCCAGCTCAAATTGCTGAATAGTGCTTTCTAAAAAGCCCCTTTCCTTAAAATAGCTTAGGCCTATAGTTTTTCCTTCTTCACTCTTCCAAAGCTTTTCAATAAAATATTTAGTAGCATAATCATTAATGATGAACAAGCTTTCTTTGAGTAATTTTGCTTCATCATATTCTTCGGTTGTTTGAGTTTCTTCTATTTCAATGTGATATTTTTTGGCCAGGTACCGCAATGCCTCCGGATAAGTCATATGCTCGTGTTCCATTAAAAACTGGACACTATTACCACCTCGGCCACAACCAAAGCATTTGAATATGTTTTTAGATGGGGAAACTGTAAAGGATGGAGTCTTCTCATTGTGGAATGGACACAATCCGATCTTGTTTACACCTCTAGGTTTAAGATTTACAAACTCCTCTACTACCTCATCAACCAGAGCTTTGGCCATAATTTGGTCGATAGTTTGTTGAGAAATCATGAATCTTTATTAAAAAGTGTAAAAAAATTGACTAAATAAGGAACAAAATTTTTATATATTTGTGTTAAGGTTTTAATAGAAAACTTTAAAGATCTAATTTAGGGTGTTCTCATAGTGTGTTCGACCCCGTTGGCAGTCTTGTCAATGGGGTTTTTTTTATTGGGTGTAGTTAAGCATCCAAGGTTACGGCCAGTTCATCAGTCATTTCAAGGTTATGGAATACATTATTAACGTCATCAAGTTCTTCAAGAGCATCAATTAAGTGCATGACCCTCATGGCATCTGGGACACTTAAAGTATTGGTATTCAAAGGAATTCGCTCAATTGATGCACTTTTAGGTTCTTGTTTTAGCTCTTCCAGTTTTTTCTGCATTAAACCAAAATCCTCAAAAGCAACCGTAATGGTCATTTCTTGATTATCTTCATCGATTTCAATGTCTTCAGCACCTCCATCGATCAACTCCAATTCGATTTCTTCAGTATCAAGATCCTCCAACGATAAGATGAAAATCCCTTTTCTTTCAAACAAGAAGTCCACTGATCCCGAAGTGGCCAGATTACCTCCTTTTTTATTAAATATTGATCTTACATTCGAAACTGTACGATTTATATTATCGGTTGTACATTCTACGAATATGGCTATTCCACCGGGTGCATAACCTTCATATTGTACCTCATGCAGCGACTCGGATCCTGAATCCAGTGCTTTTTTAATGGCTCTTTCGATATTTTCTTTAGGCATATTGACCCCTTTGGCATTGCTAACTGCTAATCTTAAACGAGGATTAAAGTCAGGGTCGCCATTATTGCCTTCCTTTACTGCTACTGTAATTTCTTTGATAATTCTGGAAAATATTTTCGAACGCTTTGCATCAAGTGCACCCTTCTTACGCTTCACCTTTGACCATTTATTATGTCCTGCCATTATGAATTATTTAATTTTGTACTAAAATACGTCATTATTAAAGGCTATTAAAATCTACCATGAGCAAATCAAATTGAATCATAGATTTAGCAAATGATTCATATTGAAAATACCTTTGCGTTCACATACCCATTCTGCAGCTTTGACTGCACCCCGTGCAAAACCATCTCGAGACAAAGCTTCATGACGAATTTTCAATATATCGTGAGGAGCAGTGTAGGTTACAGAATGAATTCCTGGTATTTCCCCTTCCCTGATGGAATAAATTTCCAACTCTTCCGGACCTTCCGGATCATGATTTACCCATGTGTTTTTTGCTGGAATTTCTTTAATAATATCTTCGGCAATACTTATTGCCGTACCACTAGGTGAGTCCAGTTTGTGTATATGGTGCGTCTCTTCAATAACAACATCAAATGTTTCAAGATGTCTAACCCGCTGAGCTAACCATTGGTTAAGACCAAAAAACAGATTGACTCCGATACTAAAATTTGATGCATAAAATAGGGTTCCGTTATATTTTTGGCACGAATCACTTACCTCATTCCATTGATCCAACCACCCGGTGGTACCACTTACTATAGGGATACCTGCTTTAAAACAAGCGAGTATATTGTCCACTGCAGAATCTGGTTGGGAAAACTCGATAGCTACAGCTATTTGGAGATTTTGCAGAGATACTCTATCATGTAGCAAATCTACGTTGTGTTGATCAATTCTCGCCACTATATTATGACCAGCCTCCTGAGCCAATCGCTCAATGGTTTTACCCATCCGACCATACCCAATAATAAGAATATTCATATGTATATCATTTTGTATTACAATTAATTACGACTTACAACTCCTTTTCCAACAGCCCTGTATTCAAAATCAAAATTTCCTACAAAGCTATTAATATTTGTAAATTTATTTATCTTTAGCGGACCATGAGCATGCCTCCTCAATAATTCAAAGTTATATGGGTTGGTTTAAAAGATTTAAGGAAGGTATTCAGACCGCTACAAAATTTAAAAAAGAGACACCGGATGGTTTGTGGTTTCAGTGCGTGAAATGCAAGGAGACAAGTACCTACAAAGAGTTTAAAGAAAATTATTTTAAGTGTCCAAAGTGCCAGGTGCATGCTCGCATCGGTTCACATGATTATTTTGAATTAATCTTTGATGGTCGGTTCAGTATTGAGTTCAATGACATCGAATCCTACGACTTCTTAGAGTTTTCTGACCTAACCTCTTATAATGAAAGATTAGTCAAAGCCAAGGAGAAGACCAATTTAGATGATGCCATTACTGTGGCAAAAGGAAAGGTTAGTCGTAAACCCTTGGTTATCGCGGCGATGGATTTTACATTCATCGGTGGATCCATGGGTTCGGTAGTTGGTGAAAAAATAAGTAGGGCTATTGATTTTTGCCTGGAACATAATACTCCCTTTATGATCATTTCCAAATCAGGAGGTGCCCGAATGATGGAGTCCGCATTCTCACTCATGCAAATGGCAAAAACTGCAGCAAAATTAAGTCAGTTAGCTAAAGCAAAAATTCCTTACCTATCTTTTTTGACGGATCCCACTACCGGTGGAGTAACAGCTTCATATGCCATGTTAGGAGATATTAATTTTTCTGAACCTGGTTCGCTAATTGGATTTGCAGGACCCCGAGTCATTAAAGAAACAATAAAAAAGGACTTGCCAGAAGGTTTCCAATCAGCCGAATATCTGTTACAACATGGTTTTTTGGACTTCATTGTGGACCGGTCTGAGCTTCGGCAAAGGGTCATTGATTTGATGGACTTTCTTACTTAGAAATGTTTTTTGATCCAATATTCTCTCACTCAAATATCATGCAAAATTGACACAAAAAGATTTAGAGGTAAGAGCTACATACTAAACGGATATTTAGTTCAATAAGACATAAGTGTTCTATTGCCAACGGTGACTAAATGTTTATGCTTGGTGTAAAACTTCATTCGGTAAATGCAATGACAAAATAGTGCTCGAGAGGATCTAAATTGACAATCAGATCCTGAATAAACTCATTGCCCATTTTTTGATAATACGGAAGGAAATTTTCCTCGCGTTCTTGCAATTTATTACGGGGAAATATTTTCTGGTAATTTTTACGAATTCGGTTGATCAATATTTCATGATTGTTTTTTTCTGACTTTACCAGTCGTTTTGCCAGCATATCAATTGAATTTTGAGATTTAGTTGATTCTGCCTTAACAACTTTGACCAGCGAGGTGTCTATTGTAGCTGCAAATTCTCGAATTTTTTCAAATGCATGAATAATCATTTCTTTTTCATCGGCCAATGAAATCGTGAACTCTTTGCTGATATACTTTGATATAAAACATTCGATATCCGGGGTAAAATAGTTCTGGATTGGAATCCCTGTTTTTTTGAAATTTTTGTTAGTTCCAGGATTTATCAATAATACAGAATTCCTTCGCACGAGTACTGGAAATGGGATATCAAAATGTTTAAATTGAGATTTCCTCTCCAACCAGTACGCCAATTCACCACCTCCACCAATATATGCAAGATTGGGGAAAATAAGTTCTTGAAAAAGTGGCCTCATGATCACATTTGGGCTAAAATTTTCCGGATGGTCATGAATTTCGCGAATCAGCTCGGTTTGAGAAAAATACAAATCCGATCCCACGATATGGAATCCATTTTTATTTTCCTCAATTCGAAGCCTTTGCCCTTGATAGAAGTAAAACAAATTGATTTCTCTTGCATATGCTTGTGCTTTAAAACCAACGGACTCAAGCTTCGTTTGAGTTTCTCTGATATATTGCTGTGAAGGATTCTGTAATACCTCATCCAACATTATCGATCTAAACTTTATTTTCAACTCCGCATTATCCATGGAGACAATAATCAATCCGAATTGCCCAAACAATTGGTCCGTAAGTCTGATCATCGCCTCTCCATACGAGATACCCTCCACAAATGCATTTTCCAATATGTTTTTAATTTCTTGTGAACCTGGTTGATCACCTAGAACATCCAGAGTTTCAGAAATTACCTTATTTACACCTTCAAGATCCAATCTGCCACAGGGTTCTGCGTGGTGTTCCCTTTCCCAGGAAATCGTTTTCCCATACATTTGAAAATGATTGATCTCCTCAAAATCATGATCCTCACCACCAGTGACAAACACCGGAATTACTTTGATGCCGTAGTGTGTTGATAATTTTCTAGCCAGATTAATGCAAGAGCATATTTTGTATATGTAATATAAAGGGCCAGTCATAAGACTTGGTTGATGGGCAGTGATTACTGTAAAAGTATCTGATTCAAGTAAACTATCGATGTTCTCTTTGCTGACAGGACTATTGTCGCGAGATTCATATTGATTTCTGATTACACGGACCAACAATTCTCGATCGCAAGAAATTGATCTTCGGGCTGCGATAACCTCAGCAAAACTCTCAATCTTAGGCTCATACTGGTAAAAGGGCTTTAGATTACTATCATGCTGCAGATATGCCAAATCGATTTTAGAAATAAAAGGAACCGATTCGTAGGGTATTTTCTGTATCTCCATATAATGCTTACCTAAATTATTAAATGATCCAGTTACTCACCGTTCATAATGAATAGGTGGATATAATGATACAACCAGCTCCTTATTCAGGTAATACGAGAAGCCTGGTTTATGATGCAACAATTGCAAATAATTGAACTTGCTCAAATTAGATCACAAAGGAACCACTTTCTAACAAAAAAGGACTAATTACGTTTAAAAATTGGTGTGAAATCATCAAAGAATACTTGGATAGAATCTCTACAGATAATCTCTTGCCTATCCAAAACGATCACTGTAACTTAAATGATAAACTCTTTACTATTTAGAAAGTAATCGAAAGGGAGGCCAATATCCTACTAGGAGAATCATCAAAGTGATATTCCGTATCATTCCAAACAATATGCTCTCCGAACTTATAAAAATTCCCTTCATAGCGAAGGTCAAAATGAAAACTCCATAAGTCTAATCCAATACCAGTCTGATATCCGTAGGTAAACTCATTAAATTTCTGTGCATAACCTTTTAAATCAAACAATTCGGAGGTACTATTAATATGAAAATGAGCTACTGGGCCACCCATAATTCTAAATGGGCCCAATCTGGCTCCTAACAAAAATGGAACATCTATATTTTGATATTTTTCCTCAAATACACGACCAACTATCCCCTCATCGTCAATATCTTCCAGTCGAAAATCAACTGCATTCGAGTTAAACAATACTTCAGGTTGAATTACAAAATTGCCTATATTGATTTGGGTCATAATACCAAACTGTACACCCAAATCAGCTTGGTTCACCTTTAAACGAAAGTCTTGAAAATCGGCAGAGTTTAGAATTAGAAGATCTCCAGGACTCAAATTATAAGAGCTAAGACCGGCTTTTACTCCTATCTTAAACTGAGCATAGGATGAATAACTTATCAAGGTGGAGAGGACAATGATTAATGCAATTCTGATTGTTTTCATGATATTAGACTTTTATTGTTTGAAAAAGAACGAAGGCAATAATAAGAAGATACAATTCCTGTGCTTTTTTCATTTTTTTTAACGTATGTTTAAGTCTTTGTTTAGATTTTCAGAGTGTAATATATAAAAGAAATATAATATATTTTATTGTGATAATCAATGAAGTTGTTTTTTCCGGTAGTTATATATACGAATCCCAATGCCCTCAAAAGTGGCTTCCTGAATATGCCTTTATCGGTAGATCGAATGTAGGAAAGTCTTCACTGATCAATTTATTAACCAATAGAAATGATTTGGCCAAAGTGTCAAAACAGCCCGGTAAGACCACCACTATTAATTATTTCTTAGTAAATCAAACTTGGAATCTGGTTGATCTTCCCGGATATGGCTACGCTAGAAGGTCGAAATCCATGCGTCAAAAATGGAGTAAAATGATTAAGAATTATCTTAGGGTGCGAAAACAATTGGTAAATTTGTTTGTTTTAGTTGACGCCAATTTGCCATTGCAAAAACTAGATCTTGATTTTATGATTTTTTTGGGAGAAGAGGAAATTCCTTTCAGCATAGTATTTACCAAAATTGATAAGAGCAAACCCCGAGAATTAAAGAAGAATTTACAAAGATATCGACAACAGCTATTGACTTACTGGTCGTCCCTACCTCCGCAGTTTGAAACATCAAAAGTAACTAGGGTAGGGCATGACGCAATTTTAGACTATATTGCAGAATTGAATTTAGCATTTGAGAAGAAGCGATGAGTGGAAAATCATATACCATATATCCCCATATTTTGCCAGATCTGGTAGATTGGCCGATTTATAAATTGAGTGAAGATCGATTAAGGTTTATTGAAGATATCGAAGGTCATACTTTAGATGTTATACTTTCGAAGTTTGTCGATAAACTTGAAACCGTGGTTTCTAAGACCATCTATATGGAAAAAATCCGTTTGAAAACTGAACCTTGGAGAGCGGATCCGCCCAATGAATATGCTTTTTGGAAAAAGATTCAATCCCGGCTTACCCAATCTCATTATTCTGATGAAAAAGAAAAGATACAAAAAGAACTATTAAAGATTATTATTCATCGTTACTCCGAAGAAATAGTAGGAAACTTTAAAATATCCACATTTAAGTTTGCCAGAAAATTCTTAACTGGATTTTTTCATCGACTTTTAAATACGGCAGCAAGCAGAAATCATCATCGTATTTGGGGTTCAAGACACCAGTTGTATGAACGTTTAAAAGTCATCGGACCAATTGACAAAATTAGAGAGCTTTCTATGAAGGGTACGGTGATCATTATTCCCACTCACTTTAGCAATCTTGACTCCATTTTAATTGGATATGGATTAGATTCTATATTAGGGTTACCCGCCTTTTCTTATGCTGCAGGTCTCAATCTGTATAATAGCGAAATTATCGGATATTTCATGAATCGGTTGGGGGCTTACCGGGTAGATCGCAGAAAGAAAAATCCCATCTACCTCGAAACCTTAAAAACGATGTCCGCACAGTCCATCGAAAGAGGAGTTCATAGTCTTTTTTTTCCTGGAGGAACACGATCAAGAGACGGAGGAATAGAACAAAGGTTAAAGCTCGGTTTGCTGGGCACACTGATCGAAGCTCAGCGAAATATAATTAATAAGGAGGTATCTAACAAGGTTTTTATTGTGCCTCTGGTGCTTAATTATCATTGTGTTCTGGAAGCAAAATTTCTCATTAATCAACATCTATCTCGAACGGGTAAGGAAAAGTTCATTACGGTTACAGACAATTTCCAAAGTCCTATCCAAATTTTAAAATTTGCCTGGCAGTTTTTCTCCTCCAGTTCTGAGATTACTCTTTCTTTTGGTGACCCCATAGACATTGCAGGTAATCCTTTAGATGAAAAAGGAATTAGTTATGATGAAAATGGTAATAAGATTGAGATCCGGGATTATTTTATGATCAATGGAGAGATGAATGCAGACTTACAACGTGAGCAAGTGTATACAAAACAACTCGCTGATCACATCATCTCAACATTCAACACCCATACAGTAATATTGTCCAGTCATCTTGTGGCTTATACAGCATTCAATGTATTGTTACTAAGGAATCCTGAGCTGGACCTGTTTGGTATCTTGAGAATACCGGTGGAGGAATTCCGATTTGATATTGAGATATTTCAGAAATATATGGCCGCTTTACAAAATGAGCTCTTTTTGCTAGAAGAAAATGGAGAATTACTTTTATCACCTGCCATAAAAAAATCTGCCGCTGAAGTAATTCAGGATGGCGTTAAAAACATTGGTGTATTTCATGCGGCAGATCCTCTAGCTTTTAACAAAAAGGGTGAATTGATAAGCAAAGATTTTAAACTATTGTATTATTATCACAATCGCATCGCCCACTACGGATTAGCTGAGAAAGTCAATCCCCAATTTCGAAATTTGGAAAAGAAACTGATTGTTTAATATACTTTTGTGACCATTGTACTTTATTGTCTTTGATCTGGAAACTACATGCTGGGATGGAAATCCACCGACTGAAATAAGGGAAGTAATAGAGATAGGGGCATATAAAATTGACCGCTATGGCCATATTTTAAATTCGTTTAGTCAATTTGTAAAGCCGATTCAATTTCCGATCCTTTCTCCATTTTGCAAGAAATTGACTACCATCAAACAACTGGAAATTAATCGGGCCAGGACATTTGACGTGGTAATCGAACAATTCCAAGATTGGATTGAACCTGAAAAAATGGAATATTTATTGTGTTCGTGGGGGGGATTTGATCAAACGCAATTGATGAATGAGTCCCAGAGATTCGGATTGGGAACGGATTGGCTGGAGTGTTACCTCAATGTAAAAGAGCAATACCACCATTTAAAAAAAATCAGTTCCTATAAGGGCCTTAAGACAAGTATACAAAGAGAAGGATTTGAATTCGAAGGAGTTCATCATCGGGCTTTACCGGATGCATATAATCTATCAAAAATATTTCTTAAGTACCTTGATGAATGGATGTATTAAAAATTAGAAAATTCAGCTTCAGATATCTTAATTGGAATGATATGGAACTTACCCTCTCATAAATTCACTATTTTTGAATATCCAGGAAAATGAGCACAAGGAGCTTTAATTTATGACAATGCCAGAAATACGGATTTTAGTTGTTGAAGATGAGCCTATAATCGTTGAGGATATTTGCGATTACCTTAACAATATCGACTTTAAAGTGTCAGGGATTGCCTATGATAGTAATACGGCTCTGCATGAATTAAGAAGCAATACTCCGGATATGGTACTGCTGGATATCGAATTAAGAAGTAAATTGGATGGTATTGCCATCGCTCATATTATCAATAAAAAGTACCAGATTCCATTTGTATTTCTCACCTCTTTTGCCGATCGTCATACCATCCAGCGTGTTAGGGATACTTTTCCAGCCGGATATATTGTTAAGCCGTTTGATGAAAAGGATCTCTACACCACTTTGGAAATAGGTTATTACAATCATGCACAACGTCTGGCCAACAAAAGAAGTAAGCTAAATATCAACCTGATAAATCAAAATATCCCTAACCCGCTGACACAGAGAGAGTTTGAAGTACTGGAATTAATTATGGCTGGCAAAACGAATAAGCAAATTTCCGATGACTTATTTGTAAGCACGAATACCATCAAGACACATATCTCGAATGTCTACCTTAAACTTGATGCAAATTCACGAACCCAGGCTATTGCCAAAACTCACGAAATTCTTAAATCCGTATAATGGGTATGAATGGCGATTAATTTATGCAAAGCTAAATGCCAATGGAAAATTAGGAGCAACTCCATTTTAAATATTGAATCGGATATCATACTTTTAGGTGAGGAGAGTTGCTGATAATTTGAATATTTTGCCAAAAAAATCAAGATATGCTTACTCCTAAGGAACAAGAAGTCTTGGCACTAGTTGCAAAAGGATATTCCAATACCCAAATTTCTCAACAATTGCAAATCAGTACAAATACGACAAAAACGCATCTTAAAAGCATTTTCAACAAGTTTAAAGTACAAAATCGGACTGAAGCAACTGTAAAGTATTTCAACATGTATCTTGATCCTATCTCCGTTTCAAATAATTCTGAAAAAGGATTCAATAATCCCTTTAGGCAATAAGGCAGGCCTAATTTTTATAACCTAAGTTAGCAGGTTCCATCAGCCCGAATTTTTCAAAGTGTCCGAAGTGATCTGGACAACGCTCAAACCACTTTAGTATGTGATTCTGGTGTGTTAATCTAATTTATAACTTCACATCTTGTCGACTGTTTATCTTTAACGCTAAGAAATTAATAGAGATCACATTACAATGAAAAAATATTTCTTCATTTTGCTAGGACTACTGATTTACTATCAAGGTCTAATAGCTCAAAAACCATTAAAACAGGGTAAAATTGAGTACTCCATTCAGATTCCGGAATTCGATTTGGGTAGTGATGGTGAATCGGATGGATTCGATATAAGCCAAATGCTTGATAATTTCAAAATGAATATTTACTGGAATAATAAAAGATCCAGGACAGAAATTAATGTGATGAATGGTCTGATACATACTCAGTATTTTAAGGAAATGAAGGGTGACGCAGTTACTATGTTTTACGACATGATGGGTAGGAAATATAAAATCAGGCTGCAGGAAGATGAACTTAATCAAATCAAAGATCAAGGCATTAAAGAGATGCCGGTACCAGACATAACCAGATTTTCAGGTCAGAGGAAAGAGATACTGGGATATGATTGTTATCGCATAAAAATAGATTACGGAACTACTGATGGACCTGATATGGAAGCATATGTAGCTCCTTCATTACAAGTCCCTATAGTGGGCTATGGTATGGAATCTCTCAATTTAGGCACCTTAAATGGGGTACCTTTGGAATATACTTTATCGATGTCCGGAGTCAAAATCGTAATATCAGCTATAAATTTATCTACCAAGGTAAGGTCCGCGGACTTGGAGTATCCCGGTGGTTATACGGAGAAGACTTTGGAGGAATTTGCTAATGAAATGGGCAGCTTCAAATTCTAAATATAGGAACCATTAAGATTATTGGTGTAGGTAATGCGGTCAGCTATCCCAGAGCTCTTATTAAATAAATATATGCTATAAATAGGCAACTAGTGAGTCTACTCTGAAAACTGTCATTTAAAAAGAATACTTGAAATAATGCAAAATACTGTATACTCTCCCGCCACCCTAACCCTAAAGGGCCTCCGCCCACAAATCCATTCTTTACCCTAGCCCAAAAGGGAATGCAGTCACGCATTCATTTACAGCAAGTTATGCGGGAGGACTTTCCTTTAGGAGTCGGAGGCGAGCGTGGGCAAATTCTAAAACCAAATTATTTTTACCGAAGGCTTTGAGGTTGACTTTTCGGAGTGGACTCACTAGTCTACCTTCCTTCCTCAATCTCATATAATCCAAGTCCAGATCCTCATTTCATTATTAAGCAAACAAGTCCCCGAAAATGAATAGATATTAATTCGTTCTACAAAGGCATAGTCTTCCATTTTTCTTAATTTTAACTTCCGCTCCTATCAGTTTGCTTGGAGTCCTGGAATCCATTTACTAAAACTAAACCTTTGTTACCAAATGAAATTCTTCCATACCTCAAAATCACTGTCTTTGATCCTTATGGCGTTCTTATTTATGGCACCGGTGTATTCTACAAATTTGGTTATTGACAATGTCAGACCGGTCTTGAGATCAGGTGTAAACCAAAGTCAGCCCAGTGTCATATTCGATTTGGCCTGGGATAATGCCTGGAACAATAGTAAAAACCACGACGCTGTTTGGATTTTTATTAAGTTTGGTGAGTATTGGAATAACCATGCCTACATTAGTCCTATAAAACCACCTATAGTATTAAAAAATAGAAATTCTAAAGTATCCATACTCTGCCAAAGATCAAAGTCAGGGACCGGATTCATGATTAAAACTAATGGAAGTTTTCGAGGAAATATTGATTTGAAAATTCAAGTTTTTCTGGATACAGCCCGAACACGAATTAACCGCTCTAAAATGGAGGGATTAAAAGTAATGGGATTAGAAATGGTGTACATCCCATCTGGTCCTTTTACCTTGGGTTCACCAGATCCGGCAGCTCTTAATTTTGCTTCTATGTATCGAGCAGATGGAAAGGGTCAGCCCGCAGGTCTATATCGAATTGAGAATGAAGATAAAATCGAAATCGGACCTGTCAGCGGAAATTTGTTTTACCAAAGTATAAATGAATTGTATAACGGGGACCAGAAAGGGCCTATTCCTGCCTCTTTTCCTAAGGGTTTTGATCCGTTTTATATTATGAAATACGAACTTAACCAAGGTCAATATGTCGATTTTCTGAATACCTTACCTGACAATTGGACCTACCAGCGATCACCAATTGGAGGTAGAGGTTATCATCAGAATAGGGGAGGGATCTATCTGGAAAATGGGAGTTATGAAGCCAAGAATCCGAAGCGACCTATGAATTTTATAAGTTGGACTGATGGATGTGCGTATATGGATTGGGCAGGACTTCGTCCATTGACCGAGTTAGAATATGAGAAGGCATGTCGAGGTCCTGGCACTCCTATAGCTGGAGAGTTTGTTTGGGGAACCAATAATTATGATCGTTTGGAAAGGTTTGTAGATACAGATAAAAATTTAAAATTGAAAAATGATTGGGTAGAATCTCAGCTAAACGACAATAACCGAGATGTATTTGGAGCTTCTTATTATTGGGTAATGGATCTTAGCGGAAGCGTATGGGAGAAAGTAATTACTATAGGCAATGCGATAGGCAGAGATTTTACCGGATCCCATGGGGATGGGAAATTATCATTTGGAAAAGCAGATAATCCAGATTGGCCGGATAGTAATGATGAAAAAGGAGGATTTGGATATCGTGGAGGTGGATTTTATTACGAACCACACTATAGTGACTTTAATCCCCATTCTCCCATTGGATACCGCTTTTACGGGGCTTGGTCAGGAGGTCCTAGGTCTATTGCTTATGGCTGTCGGGCAGGTTTGAGCAATTTGGAGTGAATTGCAGATTGGTAAATACCCGGTCATACTGCTGAATCATAACAGACCAATCATATTTTTTCACCCAAGCACTAATTTTTTTCTTTCGTAACCGTGGAGTGGTAAGAGTCATTTTCGTAAGATCTTGCAATTCGGTAACACTCCTGTAAAATATATTGGGTTGGTCCGAAGGTATATGTTCAGGGTAAGCTAATCTATATGGTAAGATAGGTTGTACACCACAATACATTGCCTCTACTACACTAATCCCAAAAAAATCCTGGTTCGAAGTAACCGGTAATAAATCTGCAGATTTCAGCCACGAAACGTACTCTTGCAAACTATCGACATATCCCATACGTAGAATCTCGCTTTGAAATTGAGTTTTTATCGAATCAAAAACCAAAGGGTATTTACCAGTCCTCTCTCCCAAAATAATTAATTCAAACGGAATCCGATTCTGCTTCAGAAAGATTAACAGTTGGTAAAATTGCTCTGGATTTTTATCGTATTCCCAGCGATGATTCCAAAGGATTCTTGGGATACTTTTGGAAGGTGATTTAGCAGAAACCAAATCAAAAGACTTTAGGTCCAAACCAATATAAAGTGTGGAAGCCTTATTTCGGATCGACTTTATCGTTTCCAGATTTCGGTAGTCGGGAAATTGGTGCAAAAATTGAGGTAGCGCTTCCAAAAAAGCCTCTTTATGGTAGTTTGAATTAAATAATATCCGGTCTGCGATACACGCGTCAGAGTAATTGATAAATGCGTAATGGTTGTCTCTATCCATATCGACATCCGGATCTGTAGGTGACCAGGGGTAGGTTAACTGATTTTCATGGTAATAAATCAGCAATTTCGCATTTTGTGTTTTATGACGGGTCATCGACATAAACAATCCGGCATGAACCATGTCGGTCGCTATTATCAAATCCGCAGACCATTCCATTTCGAGATATCTCTTGGCCAAAGTAATGGCCCCTCCATGCATCCGCCACTTCCAGTGACGCCCGGGTAATTTAAGTATTTCAATTTCGTGAGCTGAATACCTCCGCAGATCTTGTGCCCATCGTTGATGAGATCCGGTATAAAACGCTTCAAGCAGAAGGATTTTCATGTTATGATTGTAAACAAAATCCTAAACTACTGATATTTCAGAATTATTCTTTGATCTTCTCGGTTAGAATTCTGAAGTACTTACAATCATCGACCAACATCATTCCTGTCAAATCGTACTAGTGCTTTCACAATTCACTCAAGACTTATCATTTACAGTATTAACGTTAAAACAAAATGATTTCCCTCATTGAATTTGACTGTGGAATAGCTTTCATTGGTTTCAGAATGGAAGTTTTTGCACGAAGCCTAAAAAAGATACCATGAGAATAGTCAAATATATTCTAATTAGTTTGTTAATAGTATCAATCTACAAGATTCAAGCACAAGAGGATGATTTTGAATTGTTAGAAAGGTGGGGTTATGGTCCAAGTTATCAAATTGTATTTCAAGATGATTATGCATTTTTGAACAGCGGAGCTGTCATGATCACTTTGGATATTTCCGATCCGATGAATCCTATTGAAGTCTCAAATACTCTAATTGGGAAAATGATTTTGGATTTTACAATAAAGGACAATCTAATTTACTCTTTGGATGCGGATTCCATGTATATTTCTGAAGTCCATCCGGATGGAATGGTAATCCCCCAAAATGCAATTTTAAATCCATCTGGGAGAGCAATTGAAATTTACAGAAATCATCTGTTTATATTGGACTCACGCAAGAGTATGCAAATATTTGACCTTGAGACGCCCGAATACCCTAATCTGATTACCTCCTTCAATATGGATGAATCTGCATCTAGTATTCAATTTGTGGGAGACTACGCTTTCACAGCGCATCGATCAGATTGGATAGGGATCATCAATATTTCAGATTTGACAGAATTATCATTTACAAAATATGTGCTTCCCAATGAATCCTATATTCCCTCGACATTCGCAGTGGATGACACTCTTTATATCGGTTCCTCCGATTCGCTATATATTTTTCAAATTGATGAAATGGGGAAGCCAGGAAGATTAGGATCAGCTTGGGTAAAGTTCATCAACAGAATGATTGTAGACAATGGCTTTTTATATGCAGCCGGTCAGGGCCATGGAGCATTTATTTATGACGTTTCTAATCCTGAAAATATCTTTTTACTATCCACCATCAACACACCTTGGGATGATGTAAATAAACATGGAGATATTGTTTTTGGCTTTGAGCAGGATGCTGGCATTCAAATGTTTGATGTGTCTGATGCATATGCTCCAAAGAATATATATCATTTGCCATATGGCTCAAGCTGTTATAAAATGGAATACTTTGATAATAAGCTTTACCTAGCCTCAGGAAATTATGGTCCTCGTGTTTTAGATATTAAAAACCCAGAAGTACTGGGTTATGCCTTTCCTCTATCGTTAGATCCTGTTTTCACAACAGGGTTTACCCTAACATTTCCTTATATATATGCTGCCGCTGGAGATTATGGCTTTACAATTTATAAGATGAATGCTGATGGAACATTTTCCATCATCTCAACCATCGTTACAGGTTTATTGGGTCAGGTTTTAGTAAAGGGAAATTACGCTTATATTGTATCTACCTGGCCTACTACGGGTATTTACACGGCAGATATTACTGATCCCATGAATCCTAAGATTATTGATACGTTCAGTACGAAAAAGGAAATATCTAAACTATTATTAAGAGATGAATTTTTATATGTCAGCGAAATAGGTGTTAGCCTAAAGGTATTTGATATTTCAAATCCTTTGCGTATGACATTGGTAGATTCTATCAATTATCCAAATCATATCCGGGATATGATCACGCATGAAAACTACTTATATGTTGCAATTTCCAGAAACGTAGATATTTTTGATGTGAGTGACCCTGCCCATCCAATTTTATTGGAAAATAAAATATATACCCGAAGTGCACAAAATTTATTCATCACCGAAAACCAACTCTATGCTGCTCGATCTAGTCATGGGCTAAGCATTTTTGATATTTCTAAACCCCAGAATCCGACTTTGATCACCAATTACAGCAATACTTATTTGGCTCAGGATATATATGCCCGCAATGACACGATTTTTATCTTGGATCAATTGGCAGGCGTATATGTACTAAAATACAATCCAGGTACGACAGCTGTTCAAAATAATACAAGATGGCATAATTCGGGGTTTAACATTTATCCGAATCCTTCAAATGGATACCTATGGATAAAAAACACCGGAAATACGAACTTTGAGTTCATCAAAGAAATACAAATTACTGATGTGAGTGGTAGCAAGATTAAAACGCTAAACATTGATAAAAATGAATTTAGGGGCCAAGACAGTTATCTCCTCAACTGTTCCGATCTCGTGACTGGCATTTATATCATAAGTATTAAAACCAATAATAAGACATTTATTCAAAAAGTTCACCTACTGAACTAGGCTAAAGTTTCTAATTCTTGAGGCACAGTGCATTAGGGACAAAATAAGAAGAGGTTAGAACTTGATCCCTGCCGGCTGAAAGGTTGAAAAGCCCTGCCTTAGGCAGACAGCCTCGCCATAACCACGGTTATGCCTACGTTTTTCGCTCTGTAAGTCTTGCAATTCTATGAGGTCGCGGATCTTGATCTTGAATAAAATCTACATCGTTCTAACCGCCCATTACTTCACTCCTAATACACTAGAGCTCTGGTAGAGTCTACGGAATAATATTTGGCAATTGGCTGATAAACATTTGAAATGCAATCGCTAAAAGTAAAATGCCAAACACTTTCCTCATAGTATTTGCCGCATTATCGTTAATCTTTGTACTCATCCAGCCCGAAGCCCTGAGTACTACAAACACAACAACCAGATTGATCAATATGGCAATAAATATAGGTACCGAATCAAATTGAGACCTAAGTGTAATAATCGTTGTAAGGGTACCGGCACCAGCTATCAGCGGAAAGGCTGTAGGGACAATTGAGCCATTGCTTCCTTCAACGGTGAGATCCCGAAAGAACCTAATACCCAGCGTCATTTCCAATCCAATAATAAAAATAATCAATGCACCTGCCAGGGCAAATGCTCTCACCTCGATTCCAAATAATCCCAATAGGGTAGTGCCGCAGAATAAGAAGGTACACATAACGAATCCGGCAATGATAGTGGCTGTGGAAGGATGAATCTTTACCCCTTGACGTTTCATGTCCAATATCACCGGGATAATACCTACAATATCAATGACTGAAAATAGTATTAGAGTAGAGGACAAAATCGCTTTTAGAATCATAACACCTAACTTTATACAATTAATTAATAACTATTAATTGGGCAAAATAAAGTAATAATAACTATATATTCACTATATTTGTTATAAATAGATTTATTTATAGCTCATACTGTGTTAATTTGACAAATTTAATTAATGAATTATACTTTAAATAATCAACTTGATGCGACAGATAAACGGATTTTGGGAAAATTGATCAAAAATGCCCGTCTTGCTTTTTCTCAATTGGCAGAAAACCTTAAGATATCCAATTCTTTAGTCCATCAGCGGGTGAAGAAATTGCAGGAATTAGGAGTGATTGATAAAGCTACATTCAGCTTAAGCCCTGGTGCTTTAGGATACGAAACCTGCGCTTTCACGCAAATTATCATATCCGAACCCAAATTGCTTTATCCTATTGTAGCCGCCTTACGATCTATTCCAGAGGTAGTAGAATGCGTAAATATTGCAGGTAGATATGCCATAATGGTCAAGATCTATGCTGTAAACAACACCCATTTGAGGGATGTAGTCTACGAAAAAATTCAGACTATAAACGGAGTTGAAGGAACCAATACCGTAGTATCGTTTGAAACGGCTTTTATCAGAAATGTGGCTCTCGAAATTCCTGGAACCGACAATTCAAAGAATTACTATCTCGAAACTAAATAATACCAATATTCTAAGTTCCAAAAGATTGGAATGCCGCGAATAGGGCGTCGTTACCTTCATAATGGTCAATACCTCCTGAAACGATACGTATAAAATCGATCAAAGGCAGGATACCAAACAATCCTCCGATAGTAAAAATGTATCCCAGTATCAACAGACCATTTCCCCCTAAGTAAACACGGTGGATTCCCAAAGCACCAATAAAAAATGCCAGCAGAGCAGCTGCCACAACTCTGTTTTCTCCTGAAGCCTCAGCATATTTGGCGATCCACTTACTGGCCCGCTGCCATCGTTTTTGTGCTCGTATTGCACGCTTCGTGAGAGGTTTGGCTACCACACCATCGACCTCAAGTTTAATCTGAGGATTTACCACATGACTTTCTGATTTAGCTTTATGGTCCGGAGATTTATGTATGGAATAAGCCGGAACTAAAAAGGTTAGACTCAAAACAAGGAATGCTACAATTGATTTCATGGTTTAAAATTTTAAATCAAGATACATAATTTGGTTTTAGACCCCTAAGTAATTTGAATTATTCTGGCGGCTTGAAAAAAAAATATTGGAAGCGAGGAGGGAGGGTGTAGCTTGCAGATCTGATGCTGTTTGTCCTGAAATACACTTATAACCTGAGTTCGACCAATCATTTATTCACAGTAAGCTGATAGTCATATATTTATAAATTCAAATTAGTTGATCTTTTGATTATTAACTGATTTTTAAGGTTAAAGCCATTGAAACAGCAATCTTTAGCCAATAAAAGCCTTGCAAATAGCGCTGCTATTACTGCATTTTTCTTGTCTAAATCTCACTATTTCAATGACTTCTGTGATCAAATCATTAGTCGAACTCAGGTTTATAGGGTGATAAGAGGTCTCAATTACATAAACCGGGGAAATGTCTCACACGTAGCTGTGGGCTGTTTTCGATAAAGACACAGCTGAGAATCGCCTGAAAATTAACGCAATTGATGCCAAGGCGTAGATTTCATTCTGGGATGCTTACGATGCCATGCTCCAAACTTTTTCAATTCCTTGTTAACAGCTTCCAAAGAAAAATGATCCGGATTAAAGCCTGGTGGTAACCACTCTATATATTCATCATTACTTTAAAATCACTGCCATCCGGATTAACTAAATAAAGATAGATCTTCAATAGCATGGATGAGCATGGATATAAAAGAAGGCATTTTTTTTACCGTTGGGTAACCATACCTGGCCATATACTCCCAGGGAAAGTAGAAATAGAAATACTCCAGTCACGGAGATTTTCATAAATATTGAGTTTTTATGTGTTTGTAGATTTATTTCATCGAATCCATAGATTCCAAGACTTTGGTGGCATTGGTATTTTCCGGATTCAATTCCAGAGATCTTTGATAGTATTTTTTAGCCGTTTTTTTGTCCCCGGATTTCAAATAGCATTCTGCCAGGCTATCCCATACATTAAAGGAATCAGGGAATTCTTCGGCATTTAGTGTAAATACCTTCATTGCCAGCTCCATTTTTCCAAGACTCATTAATTGATAGCCCAATCGATTCAGGCCAGCCTCTCCAAAGATCAGCCAATCCGGATATTTTTGTCGGATATCTTCGTACAAGGCCATTGCCTTATCCATTTCGCCAGCCTTAATAAGGCCTATGAATTCCCTTTCTCCCGGAGGCACTTCCTTACCCATTTTTTTATAGGCTTTACCCAGGAATTCGAAGGTTTCTGTTACTCGGTATTTTTTGGTGAGGTATTTGAAAATTGGAAGAGCCTTTTTCGCTTCTTCTTTTTCTAAATATTCGATTCCAAGATTAAGCATTTCTCCATAAAAGATATTAACCTCTCCTAATGCTGCCAAGGCCTTTTCAAATCCGTCCGTTTTAACTGCCTGCATAAATGCACTTTCCTTATCAATAAGCCCAAGGCGGTTATCCCAGCTGTTATACTCCATATAGCGAGCCACTTTTTTAGCTGTTACCTGACCTGCCAACCTGCTCACTACGTGTAAAGAACCTTCTGTACCTGATGAAACGCCTCCAGAGGTTACGATCTTGCCATTGTCTACAAATTTGGTTTCCTCAAGGACCTCGGTATTTGGATAATTTTTCCGTAAACTCGCTATGGAGCCCCAATGAGTGGTAGCTTTTAATCCTTCCAGCAATCCTGCTTTTCCCAGCAGGAAAGCGCCGGTACAAACCGAGAGGGTAACCTCGGACCCTTCATTTGCCTTTTTGATCCACTCGATAACTTTCGGATTCTTCAAAGGAATTCCGGTAGCACCACCCGGCAGAACAATCACGTCCGGAGGAGGGCAATTATCAATACTATAATTCGGAATGATCTTTAGGAAGGTTTGGCTGGTAACCTGATCTTCAGTAGCTGCCACGGTATAAACATTAAAATCAATAACCGGGCTTTGGCGGCCGGCAGCCACAAAGACCTCTCCCGGACCAGCAAAATCAAATAGTTCCACACCCTGATGTACAAAAATGGCTACGTTTTTTACTTCCGGTTTAAATTGAGCAAAAGAAGGAAGTGCAATAAGCAATGTAAAAGTAAGCACAAAGCCGAGCTTGCTTGTGAATTGTGTGATTTTTATATTCATATTTAGCAATTTTGAGAAATGCTAAAAGTAGAGTTTCTCAAACCGCCATTCTTGTATGAAATTGTCTTTTGTATTGGAAAGGGGTCATGCCTGTTACCTGCTTGAAATTGCGGTGCAAATGACTTTGATCAAAAAAACCAACCTCTAAAGCTGTCTGACTGATGGGAATATTTTGTCTTAATTTCCTCGTAGCTATTTCAATTCGGTAATTTCTGAGGTATTGAAAAGGCGTTAAGCCAAGATTTTTCTTGAAAATCTTGATGAGGTAATAAGGATCAATGGTACAATATCGACTTAGTTCATTTAAGGTAAACTGCTTCGAAAAATTTTCCCGGATATAATTAATGGCACGCTTTACCTTTGTCTTATCCTTTAAATGATTGCTATTATCAGTCAAATTCACGATAGAGTATTTCCGAAAAAGCTGGCAAAATACTTCGGCCCTCAGAATATCCTGTAATAAAATATCTGTTGAGGTTTTGCTGACTTTTATCAGAGATCTGATCTTCATCGCCAATTGCTTGTCCCTTATTTGCAGAGTAGTGAAGATAGGAATCGCCTGGTCAGAAATTTCCAAAGATCGCAGGCAATTCCGGATCTGATCTATTTCGGGGCAAATTCCCATATACTTTAAGGGTTTTCCTTCAAAGGAGTTGCCAGTATGGATTTCTCCAGGATTAATAAGCAGAACATCTCCAGGAATGGCTTCAAATCTTTCTCCTTGACAAAACCCCTCATTCATTCCTTGATCCACCACCTGAATAATATAGTGTTCGTGGAAATGTGGGCTAAAGGAGAAATTAGTATACTGTCCACTACTAAAAGTAATATGGGAAACATCAGGGTTTTTCCAAACCTCGAATTGAACTTGGTTATGGCCAGCCTTCATGAATTACAATCGGAATTTGGTTAATGATCTGGTACCTCGCCTAATGAAATTTTGGATACTAGACCTATCGGCTTTTAACAGGCAAAAAAGGTCTTTACAGCAGTCTTATGTCTAATAATCTTACATCTAAAGTCAATTGATTCAGTTGACGCTGCCAATTACAAAGTTATTAAGTTCCGGTTAAATTATCGTACATCTTTATAAAACTTAACATAAAGTTCCGGCGAAACGCCCCATTTATACAATTTTCGGATGAAAATCCACTGCAAGCGCGTTTTGATAAATCCAATTTTTTAATGCCTTCTGGCAGAGAGAACAATTCGTGGACCACGAATCTTATTGGTTTTAAACTTACCTTTTAAGCGTAGTGAAAAATCATAGTCTTCCATTATAAAGGCTATAAAAGGGGAATGGCCTTCTTCAGGTGAGACATTTCCTCTGTTTATGTAAATGAGACCATAAGAGTACATTTCCAAAATGCTTATTTAACATAATATTAATTATAGGACTTAATCATATGCTCCTTTAAATAATTCCCAATCCCAATATCAAAGCCAATGCGATGATCATAACCGAGACGGTTACATGCACAAAATCAATGGTGACTTTTTTAAGCATTTGTTTGCCCAGGAATGCCCCGATAAAAGCAGAGCCGGCCGCAATAGTCAGAATGTAAATATTTTCTTCGATTCCAATTTTCGAAAATCCTGTGAAATAAACTGCAATCCTGGAAATATCGACCACAGAAGCTATAATTACTCCGGTGGCGATAAAGCCTTCTTTGGAAAGTCCACATTTGATCAGAAATGCACTCCTTAAGGCACCTTGATGTCCGGATACCCCACCAAAAAATCCGCTAAGTACCCCTCCGAGATATAATTTATTTTCTGAAAATTCGAGCTTTCGATAAAATGGGAGCATTTCCAATATCGCAAATCCCAACATTAAAAAAGCAATTATGAGTTTTACAGGTGTAATCACACATAGTCTATTGCCGATCCGGTAAGATAACATTTCTTCTGCCCCTGAAATACTTATCAGCAACCATGCTCCCACCAAAGCACTTAAGATAGCTGGTATACCAAATTTAAATACCACCTTCCATTCTGCATTTTTCCCGACCAATAGCATTTTGAAAAGATTGTTTAACAAATGGACTACACCAGTGAGTGCAATGGCCACTTCCACCGGAAAAAATATGGCAAATACAGGCATCAGTATAGTACCTAATCCAAAACCGGAAAAGAATGTAAGAAGAGAAGCTAGTAACGCGACAATGCCAATGACAACAATCTCCATTATTTTTAATTCTTATGTGTGCATTCAATTCCCCTGGAGACAATTACTCCGTTCTTTTATCCTAAGAGAATGAAATGATCCCAATATAAAAAAGCTCCATTGGTATTTAAAGAATTTTTTAATAGCTTCAATCTTTTCAAATGGCAACCAAATTGTTTAACGCGCAACCGGCTCATCATTACGTTGATTAATACCATAAAACAATTCAATCAGCACCAAATAATGCTCGGACTGATTGTATTCTCCATTGCACTACGATTCCATTCCTTTTTTCCAGCAGTGATGGATCATGACGAGTCTACATATTTGTTGATTGGAGCCAGTTTAACCCAGGGAGACCTCTTGTATACCGACGTAACGGACACCAAACCGGTTGGAATATTCTTAATTTATGCTCTTTATCATTTGCTATTTGGTTATTCCATCTTCATGACTAGACTGATCGCTGCAATTTTAGTAGGACTGACAGCTTATGTGATCTATCTCTGCTCCATAAAACTATTCAATTCCAAGGAAGTGGGTCTGGCCTCAGCGGTTATCTACCTTTTTTACACCTCAATTTGGACCAAATTTGGAGTTTCTCCCAACACGGAATTGTATTTTAATGTAACCACGATCTGTGGACTTTGGTTCTTACTCAAGAATACAAACAGGGATTATGCCCTGGCAGGTTTGCTGTTTGGAATGGGGTTTATGATTAAATATTTAGTGTTGTTTGATTTCATGTTCTTAGGTGGATTTTTGCTTTTAAGAGAGTTCATTTTATCCAGAAAGGATGAAATTCATTTCAATCCAGTCAAATATATTCTGGCTGGCATAAGTTTCACAGTTCCGTTTTTAATCACACATATCTATTTTATTATCATTGGTAATTTTGAAGACTTTAAATTTATTACCTATGAATTACCATCCCGGTACATGGATACGGGCCACGGTCTTTTCAGTCTACAATATGCTGTATTTATTATTGATTTTCTTGCTCGTTTTCTTCCTATTTCCCTTTTATTTCTCGCCGTAGTATGCTCAAAACACCTTTTTTCCAAAAGTTGGAAATATCATTTACTACTGGCTTGGTTACCCGGTGTACTTCTGGCCATGAGTATCCCGGGAAAAGATTTCGGTCACTATTCAATCCAACTTATGCTTCCCATCAGTTTGATTGCCGGAATCTATTTTCACAATGATTTTATGCAGTATAAATTGGTTCGATCCTTGTTCTATAAGTACCCTCTGGCCATCATAGTTGTCCTGTTTGTAATCGTGCAGTATTTTGGTCTTAGTTCATATTTGTCTAAAACGGATCGACCTGAAATAGTGGCTGATTACTTAAAGCGAAATATTAAGCACAATGATACAATATATCTATCTGATTATAAGCATATTGTGTATTATTTATTAAAGTTAAATTCACCCTCAAAGTATGTGCATCCTACCCTCCTCACCAAGCCCGGTCACACCCATGCCTTTGGAATTGATGGTAATACAGAGATAAAGAAAATAATAGATCAGTACCCATCATGGGTCGTGATGTATGACAAGAATAGCTACGTGGAAGGATTACTAATACAAAAAGAGTACTCCCTCGATACGATATTATTTAAAGGAAAGGTTAAAGTTTACAAGGGTAATTGAGCACACTATAAATCTGATCTCCGAATATCATATTGAATAACTACTGCGCGAGTAACCTATTTAAAACTCAGTTGCAATTCGAATGATATTTCACTTGTGGCCCGGCGCTCAACCATTCACAAATCAATTCAGGAGATCCCCTCTAAAAATCATCAACATCCGGATCATTCCTGCACACTCATCAGATAAGCGATAATCTCGGCCATTTTACCTTTGATTTCAGTTTCATCGCTGCCTTCCGAAGCAAATACCTCGCCCCAAAATGGCATATCGCGCTCGCCATGAGAACTCGTAAGTTTCCTCCCATCAATTATTTTTGCAACTTCCTGAATTGGAAAATCCACCGCTCCCCTTCTCGCCTTAATCTGACTAATTTTTGGGGGTTCTGCTTGTAATGTGTCCAACCTGGCCTGATCTACATTGGGTCCATGACAACTTTCACAATGTTTTTTGAATAACTCATGACCTGCTTTGGCTTGAGCTGCTCTTGAATCTTCCGGAGGTCCAAAATTACAGGCCATTGCAAATATTCCAACCAGGCATAAAATGACAAAAACCTGGTTTAATGATTGTTGGAAATGAATAATCTTCATTGTTTCTCGTTTTTTTGAATTTGTAAAAATAACTTTATGTAGAGTGTAAGTCCATTTCAACAAGCAACATAATTAATGTATCTTATTGTCGCCAAACACTTTGCAATGTTAGTTAACCATATAAATTTAATTTACCCTTGACTGTAGTCAGGTATTCTGTTGATATGCATCATTTTCATAAGGAGAAATGAAATCGGAAATGTCTTTAAATAGATAAGACTTTCAGTATCCGGTATATGCAACATGGGGAACGAAGGTCCTACATCGACAGATTATCAAAATTAAAATAAAATTGTAAATAACTAAATTCCAGTATTTTACGAAATGTTACTTACACTAAAGCTGCATGGTGTCCAAGTATTCCTGAATAACCTGAATCGCAATTAGAGCTAGTCCAAGAGGAAATTTATTAATACACCAGGCTTCCAGTTTATTTATTTCTGTTATGGTAAGACGCTTTAAGGATTTTCTTAATTCTTTTTGAAAAATTTGTGGGTCAAAACTTACTTTCTTCAATATTATTTTGGTGTACTCAAACCAAGTTAATTTTTTGGTCTTAGGCATTTGTTATTTGCTTTTAGGATTACAAAATATAAACGCACGGTGGAATTGTACATCGATCAACTTTTGATCGTTATAAAGATATATAGAATAATTATAATATAAAAATCTTCCTGCTGTAATTTAACGAATTTTGGTCAAATTCGATTGTCAAAAGCAAACATTTTTTAAACCTATAGATTGGATTTAACATTTTTTTCACAGTTATCAATTGTTTGATCGTTATGGCAAGCACGCACGGCTCAGGTTCCTATTCTTTTGGATAATCTACTGGAAGTAAGCGTGAAATTCTAGCATGAGAAAAGTAGCCAAACCAAGTGATTGATAAAGGATTCTTCAACTCCCCACTTTCATGAATTTCAATCACGGGCTGATTGGGTGTCATTAAGCTGAAGGCATATGGAAGTTCTCGATAGGGAGATCCTTCCTGATCATGAATCCTTTTGATAAAGACCTCTAAAGGGGATTCCAGCACTATCACTTTATATCCAATTTCCTCTGACTCAAGCAAAGGAATTTCTTCGACTTCAACGATACGATTATCCAGGGCATCTACCAGATCGGACTTTTCATAGACATCCGGACCGGGAGCATTCGGAATTTTTTGAAAGATGATAAATCCATTTTCTTTCCATGTATCCTGATAAATACTCTTCAATAAATAACGCCTTGAGTTTTGATAGGTATCCAATCGGTTAGATTTCCATTTTTTTACCTGGCGAGGATCCTCACTGTTCATTTCTACAAAGTGATTCGTTCCAATATAACGGGTTCTTCCGGCTTGAGACTCCAATCTTTCCAAATCATATCGAATAGTATAACCCAAAGCATAATTATGAATAATGATAGGTTCGCGAGAAGTCGCTAGAAATTGATTCCCATCGGTAAAATGAAGAGAGAATGGATTTTCAATTTCGCAATGTTTGGAAAATTCATCCATACCAAGGAATTGCCTTTTGAACCTTGCCAAATTTCGCCTCCACTTCCTACTCGTTTTGGCTTTTACCTCAATATCAGCTATGTTAATTGCCGATTCCTTCAGTTTAACATTGAATCGAAGCGTATCCCCCGGATTTATTTCAAAAGATTGGTTGAAAGTTTCATATCCTACAAAAGAGACAACTAAGGTGAATTTTCCATTGGGTATGCTCAAGATAAAACTACCATCCCCTTCACTGGTTGTCCCATAGGTCGATTGATCAATATACACATTTGTGTAAGGTAGCGGTTGCTCCTGATCGTCAAAAACAGATCCCAGAATCATACCTACCCTATCCTGTCCAACTAGTCCAGGAAAAAAGAGCAAAGAGCACAAAAGCAAAATTGAAAAACGTAGAATTAGTATATCCATGGCCGAACCTATACCTTTGTTCTTTAAAATTAGAGAGCATGAATTATTTGGACTATTCCTTGGCGAAGATACAATTAATTTCAACGCATTATATTGAAAACAAGTTCAATCAGGGTACCATCAAACTTGGTAAACAGCCCATTCAAATTAGTGCTGAAGAGCGGATAAAAACCTACATGAGCACCCTTTTTCTAAGTCATTTTAATCAAGCTGAAACACATTGTTTTAGCTCGCCAAGTGAAAACCTAAACTTAAATCCTATGTTTCAAATCACCTCTGAGTTGTTTCAAGACCCCACACGTTTTCATCAAATTACTATTTCCCTGGCCAAACATCTTTTTAATGCATCAGATCATCCCAAAATCAAACCAGGTGAACTGTTTGTTGCCTATGTGACGGATATTGCCTGGGGCGATGAGATGATTGATGCTTTATCTTTGATCAAAGTCGAAAACAAAACTCCATTCATGCAGTGGGATGGAAGAGAATTCATGCAATTCATAGAAGGTATTTCGATTGAAAAAGTGGACAAAGGCTGTCTTGTAATCAACAGTCAGGCCGATGAGGGATTCCGATTAAGAATTATTGACCAGCGAAATAAGAGCCAGGAGGCACAATTCTGGAAAGACAAGTTCTTACAGGTCCAACCGGTAATGGATGAATATCAATATACTCAGGGCTATTTGCAGCTTACCAAAAATTTTATTGAGACTGAATTAGCCGAGCAAATCGATGTTCCCAGGTCGGATCAGTTGAAAATGATGAATCGTTCGTACGGTTATTTTAAGACTAAAGATGAATTTAATGTAGAAGAGTTTACCCAAGAAGTCTTCAGCGACATCAACACCATTCGCAAATACGGAGCCTATATTGATGAGCAATCCAAAATTTCAGGTCAGGAACTAACAGATCATTTTGAAATTTCAACACCGGCGGTCAAAAAGCAAGCCCGGGCTTATCGCAGCGTTATCAAGTTGGATCGGAATTTCCACATTTATGTCCATGGTGACGAATCCAAAATCGAAAAAGGAAAGGATCCGGATGGTCAGAAATATTATAAATTGTATTTTACCGAAGAATCATAAAGCACGATAATGCGAAAGTATATTTATTTAGCAACTCTAAGTTTCGTTAGTCTGGTAATATTGGTAATGAGTTCATGTGCCACAAGTGGTCCTCAAAGCACCCGTTGGTTGAAAGGAAATTTGCACACCCATTCTCTGTGGAGCGACGGCGATCATTTTCCCGAAATGATTATCAAGTGGTATAAGGATAATGGTTATCAATTCATTGGGCTTTCAGACCACAATATTTTTCAGGAGGGAGAAAAGTGGGTTTCTGCACCATCGGAATCCCCCAAATACTGGGCTTATGAAGCCTATGTGGAAGAATTTGGTTCGGACTGGGTAGAAACTAAAATGGTGGATTCCATTTTACAAGTAAAACTCAAAACCTATAATCAATACCGTTCCACACTTGAGATTCCTGATTCTTTTCTAATCGTACCATGTGAAGAAATTACTTCGTCATTTGAACGGAAACCTGTACACATCAATGCCTCAAATATCGATGACAAAATTGATCCGATAAGAGCAAATTCCGTAACCGAAGTGATTCAGCAAACCCTGGATGCAGTATTTCTACAACGGCAACAATCAGGTAAAAAAATTATGGCTCACCTCAACCACCCAAATTTTGGCTGGGGAATCTCAATTGAGGACCTCAAACCTTTACGAAAAAATCGATTTTTTGAAGTTTATAACGGACATCCGGCAGTTAATAATTATGGAGATAGCATGCACATAAGCACTGAAATGATGTGGGATTTGTTGAATATCCATTATGTAGAGACGGATAAGGATTTATTGTTAGGAATTGCCACCGATGACTCCCATAATTATCATCAACAAGGCCTCAGATATTCAAATACCGGAAGAGGTTGGGTCATGGTAAAGCAAGATACCTTGTCGGGGAATTCCATAGTAGATGCCCTCGAATCTGGCTCATTTTATGCCTCAACCGGAGTCGAGATGGACGAAATAACTATTTCGGATAAAAAGTACAAGGTGTCGGTTCTACCTCAGTCCGGGACAAGTTATAAGATACAATTTATAGGTGTGATCAAAGGGCATAGCGAACCACAAACACTCAAAGAGGTGTCGGGATTGTCGGCGGAATATAATTTTGAAGGAAACGAATTGTTTGTGAGAGCAAAAATTACTTCAGATCAATTACAAGAAAACCCATATCGCACCGGTGATACTCATGTTGCATGGACCCAACCGGTGAAAGTAGCTTCTAAATGACTAAACTAAAAAAACCAAGCATTGAACTTAATCACTTTCGATTGAAGGTTATGCAACCAAGCGATTTACAGATTATTCCCTTGCTGCTGGTTATTTTTTTATTGGCATGTAATGGTCCCACAAAGCCATTGAATGTTTTGTTTATTATAGCTGATGATTTAACCACCACAGCGATTTCATGTTACGAAAATAAGCGTTGCCACACCCCTAATATCGATCGCTTGGCCAACCAGGGTGTTCGCTATACTCGTGCATATTGTCAATATCCGGTTTGTGGACCTTCTCGTGCTTCATTTATGTTTGGGTATTATCCCACAGCTACGCAAACCTACGGATATGTCAGTGGCAGAAAAAATGTTGGAAATGAGAAAAAATCCATGGCTCAGTATTTTAAGGAATATGGGTATTATTCAGCCCGGGTAAGTAAAATTTACCACATGGGTGTACCCGGGGATATAGAGAAAGGAAGTAATGGTACTGATGATGAAGCTTCATGGACTGAAAGATTCAACAGTCAGGGGCCGGAATGGAAAGCTGGAGGTGAAGGTGAATTGGTGCAAGGGAATCCCGATGGGAGCAAACCCAAAGCAGGCGGAAATAAGATGACCATAGTAAAAGCGGATGGCGACGATATGGTCCATTCAGACGGAAAAACTGCCGATAAAGCCTGTGAATTATTACTCAAACATAAAGACGAACCTTTTTTCTTGGCGGTGGGATTTGTCCGTCCTCATGTTCCTTTTGTAGCACCACGAAAATATTTCACCCCCTACCCTCATCAAGAAATGAAATTTCCTGATTCTGTGAGCAACGATTGGGATGATATACCGGAGCGTGGAATCAATTACGTCAACAGCATAAAACACCAAATTACTCCAGAACAGGAGCAAAAGGCTATTGCCGCATATTATGCTTCGGTAAGTTATATGGATACTCAGCTGGGAAAGGTACTCAATACACTGAAAGAGGCTGGATTGGAACAAAATACCATAGTCATATTTACCTCAGATCATGGTTTTCATTTAGGAGAACATAAGTTTTGGATGAAGGTAAGTTTACATGAAGAGTCGGCAAGGATTCCCCTAATTATCAAAGTTCCCGGTAAAAAGCCCGCTGTGTGCAATTCATTTGTAGAATTGCTGGATCTATACCCAACCCTGGCAGAATTAGCTGGATTCCAGGTTGCCGAGTATTTACAGGGAAAAAGTCTCGTCAAGACTCTGGAAGATCCGACACATCAGGTGAGAAATATGGCTTTTTCGGTAAGTCAGAATGGCAAATCATTTTTGATCCGGGATGCAAATTGGGCCTTCATCCAATACGATGAGGACGTCGGATCCGGAATGGAATTATTTGACATGGTCAACGATCCAAAACAGTTTACAAATTTGGTCAATCTACCGGAATATGCAGATATTGTGAAAGAATATCAAATGAAGCTCAAGGAAAAAATTCAGGAAGTACGAACTAACGATTTAGGTATTAAGTATTAACCAGACTAGTGAGTCCACTCCAAAAAGTCAACATCAAAGCCTTCGGTAAATATAATTTGGTTTTAGAATTTGCCCACGCTCGCCTCCGACTCCTAAAGGAAAGTCCTCCCGCATAACTTGCTGTAAATGAATGCGCGACTGCATTCCCTTTTGGGCTAGGGTAAAGAATGGATTTGTGGGCGGAGGCCCTTTAGGGTTAGGGTGGCGGGGGAGTATACAATATTTTGCATTATTTCAAGTATTCTTGTTAAATGACAGTTTTCAGAGTAGACTCACTAGTGCTCCAGAAATCAAGTAATTATAGGGTATAACAATAAGGGTTGGCCCATTGGTCCGTGAAATCTTCCTTCGGCGGACTGGTTTACATGCCTCTCTCTAGTGAGTCTACTCCGAGAACTCTGCAAATCCAAAAATGATTATTTTATGAAAATTGACAGATTTCAGAGTGGACTCACTAGTTGTTTGAAAATCGATTGATGATACGGATGGAACCATCTTCCGCCTCGATGGATATCTCCGCGTCACCTCGACTTTTTAGGTAAAGTTCATGTTCTTTTTCCTTGATAATCTGATAATCTTCGTCATACTCTATATAACAATCATCAAATTCAATTTTGAATGCTCCACCCCCAGATAATATATCCAGTATCATATCTCCATCTTCCATTTCGAATATATAATGTCCCACATCCACCAGATGAGTGGCAATGGAGATATCACCATCTTCGGTGTGGGCATTGATCCGATTGAAATGCCCCTCGGATACCGTTAAGTCTCCATCGTCGCTGATGAAGGTTAGAGAGCCTTGTCCACGATCCATAAAGATTTCTCCATCATCAATTTCAAACTGAAATTGATCCCCTTTTACTTGCCGGATCTCCACATATGGATCTTCAGCCTTTATCGAAATATTACCATTTATATTCGAGATAAAATAATGATCATCGTCACCGCTTAAATCCAGATTTATATATTGTGGTACTTCTAAGGAAATGGTATACTCCTTTGAAATGGAACCGATTACCACGGTATAATCATCTCCCCTTTTTTCCTTAATGTATAAATTTCCATCTTCCTCTTTGACAGCAATGGTAAAACTTTGTTTTTCCTTTAATCGTATCCCCCGAACTTTTACTTTCCGATATATATTTAAAGACACATCCTTCCGGTTACTTCCGACAATGCTCACTTCGGCATCATTGGATTGCAAGTAAATCTTTCCACCGGGTCTTACCGGATAATTTTCTTCCAGATGAAATTCGTTTTGAGACCAAAGCATTAAGCTGGTCATGCAAAATAGTAGTCCGAGGTAATTTTTAAACATTTGGAGTTTTACTAATTAATACGTTTCAGAGATTGATAAAGTTACACTACTTATGCCCGCCTGAATTAAGATTATCTATGGTTCATCCAGTCTGTCACTTGGCTCATTTCAGTAAAAGTAAAAATACGAAATGGCTGGATCACAGATCCGGGAGTGTATCAAATTTCGGTTTTCTTTACCAAAGCCCCAATTTGCTAAAACCGCTTTAATATCCTACACCTTGCTAGACCCTTTACTTAATACATTTTTTTACTTTTGTTGATGGAGACCATCTTCAGTAGAATACAATTATCGATCAGACTTTCGATTTTACTCTTTTTACTCTTTTGTGTATGGGGTAGTTGGTATGTTACTCTGGGTACCTACCTGATTCATAGTTTGAATTTTAGTGGAGAACAAGTGGGATTGATTTATGGCAGTGTGGCCATCTCGGCTACAGTGTCACCTTTTTTGTTGGGTGTATTAGCGGATCAGAAATTTGCTACCGAAAAGATTCTGGTTTTTTTACACATGATCGGATCTATTCTTCTGTTACTGGTAAGTCAAATGCAAGAATTTTGGCTGTTTTTCCCTTTACTGATCCTATATTCCCTTCTCTTCATTCCATCCTTTTCATTAACCAATGCCCTTTGCTTTCGACATTTGACCGATATTGAAAAGCAATTTCCATGGATCCGTCTGTGGGGCACGATTGCTTGGGTTCTGGTGACCGTGCTGGTCAGTTTTTTAGAATGGGAAGATCAAGTTTTTCCTTTGTATATGGCAGCGGGATTTTCGTTGCTTTTAGGCCTTTATGCGATCACGCTCCCTCCTACCCCTCCACTTCCTTCCGCTACCGGGAAGCTGTCAATTTTCAGTCATGAGATATTGAAATTTATAAAAGTCAAATATATTTTGGTCTTTCTTTTATGTATGATCGGCATCAGGTTTTCGACTTCTTTCTACTACAGTTTTGTAAATCCATATCTGAACGAAATAGGAATCCAATATGCGGCCGCCAAGATGAGTTTGGGTCAAGTGGCTGAAATTCTGATTATGATGGTCATCCCCTTTTTACTTACTCGTTGGAATATTAAAAGTATCCTCACGATTGGAATTTTAGTGTGGGGGTTCAGGTATTTTTTATTGAAATGGGGTGGCCATATGGGTTGGGAATGGTTGATTTATGTCGCCATTTTACTCCATGGAGTAGCCTTTTGTTTTAGCACCTTAGCAGCCCAAATCTACATAGACCGGTTATTTCCGGAGACCCTGAGAAATACCGCTCAAGGACTATTTACGATGGTTACCATGGGTGCGGGGGTGGTGGTCGGATCCTGGGCAGCAGGCCTTTTGGTCGATGGCCTTACACAACAAAACGTGAGACAATGGAATCTTATTTGGGATATCCCGGCCTGGTGGGGAATCTTCGTAGCTTTGATATTCTATCTATTCTTTCACCCCAAGTCGCTCTCTTCGGAAAAAGGCATCTCGCATAAATAAACCCAAAAAGAAAATTATAATAAGCAATAACAGCCCCCACAATAGCGGTGATTGCGAAATTTCGACATTAATATCAGGAATTGAAACAGACCTTAATGTCAAATAATCCTGCTGGAGAAACCAAATAAGCAAGGAAATACCCAGGATTAATATGGCATGTGTCAGCCAAATGATCTTTTGAGAATTCTTTTGTTTATCAAATTCCAATTGTTTCTGCTGTTCGAGACGATATCGGTCCCACAGTTTTTTAGCCATTGCTTCATCCGGATGGGGTTGGTTTTGGATATGTTGCTGGAAAAGGTAATTCAATTTTTGATCTTCCATAAGTCAAAATTACAAGGATTTTCGAATTTTTGATTTTGCTCTGAAAACCAAAACTTTGATACTTTTTGCTGACAATGACAATATCTCTGCTACTTCTTGGTGATTATATCCTTCAGCATAGATCAACCACAAAATTGACCTTTCCCGATCACTTAAAGGGGCCAGTAGATGCAGTAATTCATCCTGATGTTCGAGTTGAAGGCTTTTATCATCCGTGGTGGCGTTAAAGTCATAAATCAGTCCCAGGTTGGGTTTGCGTTTTTTATTCAAAAACAGCCGGTAAGCACAGGTATACAAATAGGATTTGCGGGAATTATGTGATCCCTTCCTAGGTGGTTTGGTCAAGACTTTGAGATAAGCATCCTGAATTAGATCCTCACAGGAATTGATGTCGACACCCAAACTCAAAATAAATGAATTTAGAGCCTTCCTGGTCGACTGATAAAATCGGATAAATTCCTGTTCGTCCATGCGGGAGCTTATAGCATCTTCTGTACAATACGAGCCGATAAATAACATCCGGCTCCCATGATAAGAAAAAGGACAACGAATCCCAATTCTTCGCCATTTAGTGTACCAGATAGTGCGTTAACAAATAATACTCCAATGCTAAAAGTAACCAAGAGTACACCAAGTACAGTGAGCAAAATCACCGGCCACTTCTTTGAAGATTTGGATTCAAGCAGATTTAGTACTTCTTTACCTTCAGTAGAATTCAGGAATGCTATCAATTCTTGAGCCGAATCAAATTTGCTGGTTATCTCGCTTAAAAATCGATATTTCATGTTCATGTTATTTTTGATTTGGTTATTTCGCAATAGTGATAATACCGCTATTGTACCCCCTACAATGAGTAATATGACGATTAATTCCATTTCTATTTGGTTTTATAATTGAGACACGTTGGTGCCCAATTTGGTTAACAGTTGCCAGGCATTTATTCACAATATTCACAAAATACGTGTCAATTTGGCTTTTATTAACAACACATTACCAAGTTGTTAGTACATATTGATTGATTGTTAACTGAACTCTAGCCTCATGAATATCATATTTGCCTCCATTCAATAAAAATTATAATCTAGAAAATATGAAATATCTTACCATGCTTATTTGTTTCCAAGCGCTGACTTTACCCCTTTTCGCGCAATCTTATGAATATGCTGATGTAAATAATCAGCTCCACTGGGCCGGAGAAATTGGGATTGAGGTATTTGAATCAGATCCCTATTCTTCCTGGTATAAGGAAAGTAATTCAGCTTACAAACTAGCTCCAATACACAAAAAAATAAAAAAGAGACTAAAACAACTCAATGTGAGAATTTACCTCGGTACCTGGTGCGGTGATACCAAAAACTACTTTCCAAAATTTATGAAACTTATGAAACATTACGGAGTCGGCTCAGATCAAATTGAATTAATCGTGCTGTCGTCCGTTCCAGAACCCTATAAACAAAGTCCTGGAAAAAGTGAAATAATCGATCGGATACACCGGGTTCCCACTTTCATTTTTTATGAAGCAAAACAGGAAGTAGGACGGATAGTCGAGTATCCGGTTACCGACTTAGAAACCGATGTTGCCCAATTGTGCCTTGACTATCCGGTGCGCCCAAACTATTTTGGTGTTCATTTACTTCTGCAGTATCTGGATGAAAATATCCCCAATGACGATAAAGGATGTCTAAACCTGGCGCGCAAAATAAACCGTTACATCACTAAAAGCAGTGAATTAAATACCCTGGGATATGTATTGATGGCCCGTAAAGAACTGGACAAGTCACTGGCGGTTTTTAAGATTAACACGCTGATATACCCCTATGTACCTAATGTTTATGACAGTTATGGAGAAGCGTTACTTGAAGATGGTCAAACGGATAAAGCGATCAAAGCCTACCAAAGGGTGTTGGAACTAGATCGAAACAATGAAAATGCCATAAAAATGCTAAACAAAATAGCCGGGAAATAACGGTTCATATTGGACTATTCCACCATGAACTGATGATCAGGTCTGAGGCTAAACCTGGTCCGAAAATAGAGGTTATATCCAATAGAAAAAAGTTATACTGATTTATCATTTATTGATTACTATCGTCCAGATATGTTGTTACCTTTGTGCTCATTATGCATAGAGAAATTCACAACTGGTATAGTCCAAATTTAAACAAGGATATGCCCTTGGTCATGTATGGGCATTATGGATTCGCTTTATTGTTACTACCCACAGCCGGAGCGGACTTCCTGGAGTATGAAAGGTTTCAGATGATATCTGCCTTGCAAGGTCAAATCGAAGGGGGGAAAGTCAAAGTATTTTCAGTCAACAGTATTAATGCGGAGAGTTGGTTAAACGACGACATGCATCCTCGACACAAGTCGATTCGGCATGCACAGTGGAATCGGTATGTGTATGATGAAGTGGTTCCTTTTATCAAGTCAAATACCAGTCCTGAAACTCCGATCATTGTTACCGGGGCTTCACTAGGTGCTCTGCATTCGGCAAATCTGTATTTTAAACGACCAGATATTTTTTCCGGGGTAATTGCTATGAGTGGCAACTACGATCTAACGACATATACCAAAGGATACTACGATGAGGATGTATATTTCAACTCACCTAAATTGTATCTGGAAAACCTGGACGATGAGTATTATTTGCCTATTCTGAGAAAAGCCAACCATATTCATCTATTATCGGGTTCCGGGTCTTATGAAACTCCTGAAGCTACGCGGGCTATGAGTGGGTTGTTGCATTACAAAGGAATCCCCCATGAATTAGATATTTGGGGGCCGGATATGCCCCATGACTGGCCTACCTGGAGAGCCATGTTACCTTACTATGTAGATAGTCGATTTTGATTTTAGAAGTTGTAGTGACTTCAATTTAGCGATGTACGCTGATACAACCTTGATTTTGGATGTGCGCTGATCAATTCGTCAAAATATCCCCGATCTTTCAACAAAGCTTGAACCTGTGCTGCTTCTTCTCTAAACCAATCTGTCAGTGGGACATATTTTGACGGGTTACGGAAATATTCTTTCTGGATCTGGTCCAAAAATTTAAGATATTCCTGAAGAGTGTAGTCTATTCCCTGATAAAATATCGAAAAAAGAAATCTATTTCCATTTAGGGAATCCATGTCTTCCTTATAATCACTCAGGTCGTCCATAATTTCGGTCACAAAGTCAAAGTTCTTCCAATCTGCTTGCGGTATTCGATCATCAAGATGTGGAGCCAATTTGTAGATGATGGCCCGAATCAGGTGAACATCGCAACTCTTATAAAAATAAAACGACTTGATATCGATTAAATTTAAAGAAAGTCCTTGACGCATCGATTTTTCCCGGTTCAGATACACGGTGAGTTCAGAGAGCAAACGGTCATGTCCATTTGTTGGAAATCCTAAATGGTGTAGTCGATCCTTACACCTTCCCCAAAGATGTTCCTCTTGAAATTCATCGATATCCCAGTTATCTTCGATATACTGATCCAGCAGGTAAATGTCGGTCTGCAACTTCTGCAATTTGCTATAGATTAAGGAGTCGAGACCACTCGATTTGAATAAAATAGGGATCCTCCGTAAGCTGAAAAGGTCATCGATCTTGTGTTGAATTTCCTGTTTGACAGTCCCCACCGTTTTTAATATTAAGACGAAATCAATAAACAAAAGTCATTTGATACGGTAAAAATAGAGATATTTATTTATTCGCTTTTTTATAAGTTATACGAGCAGCTTTATTTTTTGGATTAACTAATGTAATGTGAACAATACTAATTTGATAACCCAACAACTGGAATGGATTATTACTCATCAAAAGGATTTTCCTTTACACTATAAGTTGGATAGAGATTTTCAATTAAATTCCTTCCTAATATTGGTCGAAGATGGCAATCTCGATGCTCAAGTCGGCCCTATACAAGAATCACCATTACACGTGGCTGCTCGTCGTAGACGACTTCAGGCAATTAAAATTTTGGTGCAGAAAGGATGTCCATTAGACGACCAGACGCGGGCAGGAATTTCGGCATACGCTCATGCAAAAAGAAGGGGCTTCAATGAGGTTGCCGAATACTTAAAAGAATCTGGTGCAAAGACTAGTCTTACCCTTTCAGATCAACTCTCCGTTTCTTTAAGTAATCAAGATTACCAACAGGCGGTCAATATTCTCGAATCAGATCCCGAATTAGTCCCATCGATGGATGCTGAAGAAGCTCGAATATTTCCTGATCTAGCGGGCAGAATGGAATCAGAAAGTATCAATATCTTAATCAATAGGGGCATAGATTTAGGCTCCAGAGGATTGGATGGTGGTACCGCACTACATATGGCAGCCTGGTTTGGGTCGCTGAAAAATTTACAAATTTTGATTAATGCCGGAGCAGATCTGGAAGATTATGGCGATGTGCATAAGCTTACTCCTCTCGGCTGGGCAGCTCACGGTTCTCGCTATTCCGGCGGTGCCAATCAAAGGCAAGAAGTGTATCTCGATATTGCTAAAACACTATTAGATGCAGGAGCTTCAGTCCAAAACCCGACGGATGAGACTGATACTACTGGAGTATACTTACAGAAAATGGCAAGCGACCCGGTTTGGAATTTAATTCAAAGCTATTCTACATTTCACCAATAAAATAAAAAAACGAAGGTCAACCTGAAATTTGCTTGCCAATGTTCAAGATCCGTTTTTTGAAATTCCCAGCCGTTCTTTAGAGGTCCTTTAGAGAGGGAATGAGTCCTCTGGTAGCACATTGAAAACCCATTCAAAGTCATTCAAAACTTTGGGTTCTACAGAGAATTAAC
Organism: Saprospiraceae bacterium; assembly: GCA_965223405.1. Taxonomy (GTDB): domain Bacteria; phylum Bacteroidota; class Bacteroidia; order Chitinophagales; family Saprospiraceae; genus CBDCWO01. The sequence goes on along the minus strand of CBDCWO010000006.1, from coordinate 5,700,997 downwards.
GGTTTCCGCAAGGACGCCCAAGGCAACACATAGGCTCCCATGAATCCAGTCAGCTTGATCCATAAATTACTGTGACACTCTCGTCACCCTCGGAGCTCTCTGATGAAATATCAAGGGCTCATGCCCCCTTACAAGATGTAAACACATTCTAAACAATAAAGCCAGAAAAAATCCTGTTTTCAGATCAAACCGGATATCAAAACTTTACTTCAAAGGATAATTCCTTTTGATCACGCTTCACTTTAACCTTAGTGCTATCCCCGGATTTAAATTGGCTTAGCGCCTCCATATAATCATAAATGTCTCCGACTTCTTTGCCACCGAGTTCGACGATAATATCACCTTTTTCCAGTCCAGCCTTTTGAGCTGCTCTTCCGTCTAATACCCCATCGACTCTCATTCCATTAGCAGAATAGGTATAATCGGGCATTACACCCAGACTTACCTTAAATTTTGAGGCTTTGCGCTCTCCCGAATCGTTTGTTTTGGAAAATGCGAGCTTTTCTTCAGGTGTGATGGATTGGATTAAGTCATAGATAAACTCTGAAACATCTACAATTCCGTCATAATTAACTAATTCGGCATCGTCTGAAGGTTTATGATAATCTGCATGCTGACCGGTAAAAAAATGGAGTGCTGGGATGTCCTCCAGGTAAAACGAGGTATGATCTGAAGCACCGATTCCGGAATCCGTGGTTACGAGGTTTAAATCTCCTTTGATTTTTTCAAATACTTCTTTCCACACCGGACTGGTTCCTGCACCATTGATTACCAAGGTGTTTTCCTCATTCAACCTGCCCACCATGTCCATGTTGATCATAAATGACATTTGATCCTTGTCGACCGATGGATTTTTGATAAAGTGCTTGCTGCCAAATAAGCCATATTCCTCACCTGAGAAAGCTACAAACAGATAATTGTATTTCCGGGTTCCAGACTTTTTGAGCTTTTCTGCCAGGTAAATCAATGCGGCAATACCACTGGCGTTATCGTCTGCCCCATTATGGATCATGGGTTTTTCTCCGGCAAATAGAGATCCGGAATGTCCCATTCCCAAATGGTCGTAATGACCTCCAATAACTACGGTAAATGAGGCTCCGTTATCGATCATTCCCACCACATTTTGTCCGTTTATTTGACGAGCCTCAGCATGAGGATTGGGAGCGGCATGTGGGTTCAGGCGTTCTTTAAACGTGAAATTCTGCACCCAACTTCCATTTTCAGCTCCTGGTATTAACCCCGCTTCATGGAATCTTTTTATAATATAGTTAGCGGCCATTTGTTCCCCTTCACTTCCCGTATCCCTTCCTTTTAATAAGTCTGAGGATAAGTAGACTACGTCCACCTGAATATCCAGCTTACTCTGTCCAACCAGCAAAGTTATATTGATTAGTAGAATGGCTAGTGAAATAAATAATTTTTTCATTGATAGGTTCTTTATGCATTAATAATAATTTCTTTGTGATTTTGTTCTAATTGCTCAATTTCTTTTTCAATTGCCGGCATCTCCGCCTTCAAACTACTAACTAATCGTATCACTTTATCTCTCACAGACACGATGCTGGCCAATGAGTTTTTTATCTTTTTTTGGATGATCCAGTCTGAAATCAGATTGTCAAAAAAGATATCCATAAAGCCGGAAAAAGATTCGATATGGAAGGGGAAATTAAAACTCTTACCGTATACATCCTGCAGCTCATTAGAAAAGGTATGCAATTGATGTTTTACCTGATGAGAAACTGCAACAGCCTTATCAATACTTGATTTTTTCATATACGATGGCATATGTGACCTCCCACTCATATCCCAGTGTCCCCAATTTCTAGCCTGATTCAAAAATCCAATCATGGTGTTGATACTGTGAAGAACCTGATCCCCAGCTTGCAAAGCCTCCCGCACTTCAATATGCATTCTTTTCAGTTTATCCTGCTTGTGAAGAATAACCTGTAGTTTGGTACTTATAGATGGATCAAGTTTTAGCAATTCTTTTTCTCTAAGTTTTATCAATCGCTCCATTTCGGCTTCGATTTGATCCTTGCGAGCCAACTTCTTTTCCAGAGTTTGCATCTCAAATTCCATCAGTTCAACGGATTTTTTGGCCTCATTGTATTTAAGGAAGGATTGTAAGTATTCCTGCCTTTCCTTTTCGACTTGCTCTTCTTTGTTGCCTAATACTTTATGAAACAAAGACTTTAAGCTTAAGCTCTCAAGTCGCTCATACTCTGCCTGTTCCCTGTCAACTTTCTTGGACAATTTGTGTAGGGCCTTTGTTTCTTTGTCTAATCTTTTAGATAAGGAGGTTAGATGCCTGGCTACTTTTTCCAATGTTTGATATTCAGCAGTAATCTTTTGTAGTTGTTCTTGGATAGACGCCATTTGCCACGTAATTTGCCTGCAAAAATAAATAAATATGACGTCAATTTCCGAAATAAAGATTAAAGTACAAGATGAGTCGACCCATTTAATCGTCAACCTGGCTGAGAATCCCATTGCATCCATTATCCTGGCCCACGGAGCAGGTGCCGGTATGCATCATCCCTTTATGAAGCTTCTGGCTGACTCCCTTGCAAAACAATCCATCAATGTCATACGCTTCAATTTTTTGTACATGGACCAAAAGAAAAGACGACCTGATTCCAAAAACAAAACCAGTCGGGTCTTTGATGCGGTCTATGAGTGGGTGCTCCAGGAAGGTTTAGAACAGCCTTTGTTTGCCGGAGGAAAGTCATTTGGTGGCCGGATGGCTACCCACTGGATTCATCAAGACCAAATGAAAAAAATTTCCGGAATCGTTTTTTATGGTTTTCCATTACATTCTCCTGCAAAACCCGGTATCGTCAGGGCTGAACATCTTTATGAAATGGCTGGAATCCCGCTTTTATTTTTACAAGGGAAAAAAGATGCACTTGCCCGACCCGAGCTACTAAATCAGGTACTGGCACAACTTACCAATGCTACGGTAAGCTGGTATGACGATGCAAATCATTCGTTTAAAAGGCCCAAACGAAGTGGTAAAACCCTTGAAGACACGATGGAGGAGCTAGTCATGGATACTGTCCAATGGATGAAAGGTCTTATATGAGATTATAGTAAAGATCAAATCGATGTGATACTCCAAAATAAATCATCGAACCCCATCCATGTACCGCATATGTAAAAATTATTATTTCTCATATACGCGATACTCCCAGGGAGCAAGTTGCCAATCAATTTCGGTAAGATCTTCCTTCTCCCCGGAAAACACATTGATCATGGACCCTAAGCCGGACTGCATCGAAAGAGATGCCGGCTGATCATCCAGGTTGATGACGACAACTACCTGCTGTCCATTTTTTTCCCGGCTAAACATGTATACTTGATCGGAATGACTCATCCGTTCTGCTTTTCCTCCATATCTTCCATTCCACAATGCCTGATTCCGTTCTTTTAAATCAAACAGCTTGGAATAAAACTCCGAATAGGCAAAATCTTTCCATTCGATAGGATCTTTTTTAAAAAACTCCAGGCGCTTGCGGAGCGGTTCTTCCTGACCGCTGTAGATAAGTGGAATTCCATCCAGTGTACTCGCCAACACTGCTAATGCTTGATGGGCGTCCCCCATTCTTTCAAATACCGTTCCTGCCCAGGAATTTTCATCATGATTTGAGGTGAAATACATTTTGAATCCACGTTCACTTTCGCGATGATATCTTTGGAGTAATGCGTGAAGGTCCCCGGCGTTAGCATGTCCCTTGGCCACCTCGTTCATCTTGTGATGGAATTCCCAGGCATAGGTACTCAGAAAGGGGCCGCTATTACGATGTGCGGGAATTTCTGATTCTGCCAACATAAATATCGGTTTGACTTGATAAAGTTCCATCGAAGCGGTAATCCAAAAATCCAATGGTACACCATGCGCCACATCACACCTGAATCCGTCTATATTTCGCTCAGTTAACCAATATTTCATTTCGGCAATCATGTTGCTCCGCATCTCCTGATTTTCATAATTTAAATCGGCCACATCAGTCCATCCCCAGCTTTTACCTGTATTCGGATCAATAGGATCTATGATGGTACCCGCACTATCCTGGGTATAAAAGTCAGGATTTGAAGTGATCCAATCGTGATCCCATCCGGTATGATTTGGGACCCAGTCCAATATCACCCGCATCCCCAATTTATGAATGGTATTGACCATTTGATCAAATTCCTTCTCGGTTCCAAATTCAGGATTTACATGGCGGTAACTACTTACTGCATAATAACTTCCCAATTCACCCTTACGTTTGGTCTCGCTGATTGGATTGATCGGCATTAACCATAATATATCCACACCAAGTTTTTGAAGTCGGGGTAAATGCTTTTGAAAAGCTTTAAACGTACCTTCATCCGTATATTGCCTGATATTCACCTCATAGATCACTGCATCCTTTGCCCATTCCGGAAATCGAAAATCCTGGCTGATTAAAGAGTCCTCGGTTTGCACCGGAGAATTTTTAGATACAGACTTGCAACCAGTGACGACAAGTATGACAAAAAACAATATGGATAAGGAAGAATGCACTTTTATTACCATGACAATCGAATTTCGAATACGAAGGTAAACATTGATCCAATTAAATCTATTTAAATTATTGGGTTCTTGTAAAGAGAAAAAACATTTCAATTTAGTAGAAGCGTAATTTTTAATCATTTTTCAGGTTAAAATACATTGATGGACGGACCGTTATGTATATCGAAGATGTCAAATTATTTATCCGGTCTCGTGGTATGAGTGTCTTTTTAACTACAAATGTGGGTTTAGCTAATTTTTCATCGAAACTTATATATAAGTAATTTTGTTTCTTTGTACAATATTTGCGAGAAATACATAATGGTCTAATTCTTGATAACAAATAAAAATGATGAAAGGAAAAATTCAAATGATCGTATTCAGCTTGCTGATTTCAAGTACTTTGGCTTTTGCACAGGGTGATGCGGGTTACAAAGCCGGAAATGAAGGATGGCTGGTCAATTTGGAAGAAGCGTATAAAATATCCAAAAAGACCGGTAAACCTATTATGGCCAATTTTACAGGTAGTGATTGGTGCGGTTGGTGCAAAAAACTATCGGCAAGTGTTTTTGTAAAAGATGAGTTTCGGGAGTGGGCAGATGAAAATGTAGTTTTACTTGAGTTGGACTTTCCGCGTAGAAAACAATTACCTTCCGATATACAACAACAAAATGCCGGACTTCAAAGGGCTTTTAATGTTTCCGGATTCCCTACGGTATGGGTGTTTGACCTGGATAAAGATGACCAGGGTAAATATTCCATTTCTGCATTAGGCAGAACCGGTTATTCTCCTTCGGTGGAACAGTTTACCAATGGTGTCGAGGATATGTTTGAACGGGCCAAGAAGAATAAAAAGTCTCCCTGATAGGTTGGTCCATGCAAATTAATATCTTGAAAATTTTGGCATTAGAGTCTATTATATCATAAACTCTAGCTTTGGCTAACCCTATCGGAATATTGGCTCAGGGTAAGGCCTTTTTTTGTTAGCAAAATTTCTACTACAAAAAAGGCCCTCGAAAAGGCCTCATTTGACAAAAGTACCCGGGGCGGGACTTGAACCCGCACGGCCATCACTGGCCACAGGATTTTAAGTCCTGCGTGTCTACCAATTCCACCACCCGGGCAAATTAGGTACATTAAAAACAAAACGTATATCATTTTACTGCAACGTAGGACTTTCCTGCGTGCTTTGCCCACCGCAGCTTCAGCGAAGGTGGGGCTACCAATTCCACCACCCGGGCAAATTAGGTACATTAAAAACAAAACGTATATCATTTTACTGCAACGTAGGACTTTCCTGCGTGCTTTGCCCACCGCAGCTTCAGCGAAGGTGGGGCTACCAATTCCACCACCCGGGCAAATTAGGTACATTAAATTTGGAGCGGAAAACGGGATTCGAACCCGCGACCCCGACCTTGGCAAGGTCGTGCTCTACCACTGAGCTATTTCCGCTTTTAGGCAGCATGCAAATATATACTAATTCTCAAAATCGAGTCAAGTATCTTTGCAAATTTTGATGTCTACATCATATCTAATGCCTGCACAAAATAAGTCAACATAAAAGGAAGAGCCAACCAGAAAAATTCATTTGCAAATACTAGTAATACCATAAAAATCACAAATGAAACCAAAAATAAGGTCCACTCTCTTCTTTTATTTCTTTCTGCTGTCGCCATTGCTTAATTTTTACCCTGCAAACATAGTGAATTTTATACATTGATCGAATCGAAATTCAAAAACTTATTTCAGAATTTTATCGACTAATCATGGAGATGCAAAGTATTTTACAGATTCGTTTGGAATCAAAGGTCTACGCGCCAGTTCCCTCTAAGTAGAACTTTGCAGCCATATTACTGTTGTCAAGTTTGTATGAAGCCATTTCGAATGTCTTTTGGGGTCGTATCTACCACTCCCATACTTTGCGTTCCTGCCAGGGGACAAACAAAATTCACTTATATCTTCCATTTTATCATGATACCCGAGGACTTAATAGACCCTGTCAACTGAATTCAGACATCCAATTATAAATTTTACTCTATTAAGGCTTAATTTTAAACCGAATATATACTCTCTTATACTTTGTAAAAAGAACAAGACTTTTGAAATAAATGCAGCGAAACCACCTCCAGGAATTCCTGGGAATTAAAATACGACGGGATAAAACCAATTTTGAGATAATCGAAACGGTCGAAACTAAAGATTTTCTGCGACACCTGATTACGTATCAGGGTAGTGAAATGGATGAAATCAGGGCTTTTCTGTTTATACCACAAAACATGAAGATTATTGGTTCTATTTTAGTCCATCATCAACATCATGGAGAGCGACATCTGGGAAAAAGTGAAGTCGCTGGAATTATGGGAGATCCCCACCAGTTTTTTTGCCCTGAACTGGCCCGGCATGGGATCATTACGCTGGCTCCGGATTCGATATGTTTCGAAGACCGTAGAAAAAGTAGAATAGGTACTGAGCCTTACGCAGATCCTGATGTGGATTGGCTGCATCATTACAACGAAATGTGCTATCGGATCCTGCATGGTAAATCCTTAATGCAAAAAGTCATTGAGGATTCATCTATTGCGATAAGTATTTTGTTACAACAAGATGATACGATAGCAGACAAAATCGGGATATTGGGTCATTCTTATGGTGGTAATACCGTTATTTTCCACAGTCCTTTCGATGATAGGATCAAATTTAGCTGTTCCAGTGGAGCCGTATGCAGTTATAAAACGAAAATAAATTCTGGTACCGGTATTGAAATGGCCGAAGTGATCCCAAACTTCATAAGAAAATACGATATTGGAGATCTACTGAGACTGATTTGTCCAAGGGACCTATTAATTGTTTCGGCCACCGAAGATATCTATTCGCAAGACGCCGACGAATTGTATAAACAAACGCTTCAAACCTACAGAGATTCAGGAGCTATCAATTTAATAAGGCATCAAAACTTTCAAGGGGACCACGGATTGGATAAGGAGAGGTTTCAATTTATTATCAATTGGTTTAAACAGCGATTTACAGAATAATATCCTCAATCACATTACTGGCGAGTCGAATCAGTTTAACTATTTTACAAAGTATTTACATCTTTTTACCATTTATGGAACCCTAGCGTAAGATGAATGCAATACATTTGGGATAATCTTTAGAAAAAAATAGTAATGAAAAATACGATATTGATCTTAAGCACGATAGTTACCAGTCTGGGTCTGATGGCATTGGGTTATTTGAGTTGGGGTAACACTACTTCCTCAACCGGGTTTATTAAGTACAATGACGAAGTCCCAGGTCTTAAGCTGCCCGCACAAAACCTCATCCGGAGTAACTTCGAATTTCATTTTGAAATAGGATCCCGATTCGCTACTACCATTACCAAAGCAAAGTTAAACAAGGCCAAATCAATCGTAGATCTTGTACCGCGGGATGCCACACAAGACAAAGACTCATTTTGGGATGTAAATATTGTACTTCTTCCAAGGGATCAAAAGAGATCTGAAAAAGGAAAAGATAAGCTCTTAAACTCGGGCCAATTAGCTCTTTTGCAATCAACAGATTACTCGGATGACTTTTGCATTGAGGCTTATTGCAAACTTCACGAACGGAATACAGGCAAGACCATCGATCAATGTTTTGTCTATTACGTTACTATTGTACCGGAGAGGAAAGCTGAATTCAAAAAGGGACAACAGGCTTTACTCAATTATCTAAAAGAACAGAGTAAAGATGCAATATCACAAGTTGAGCTAGAACGGCTTCAACCGGGTAAGGTGATTTTCACTGTTACAAGAAATGGAAAAGTTGAAAATGTCAAACTGAAATCTACATCCGGTTACGACACAATAGATGATACCATGACGGAGTTAATAAGCAATTTGACCGGTAAATGGAGCCCGGCTGCAAACTCTGAAGGAGAAAAAGTTGATCAAACATTGACGTTCTCATTTGGATTAGTGGGTTGTTGATGTCTTCTATCGAAGAGTCAATCATATCTACCTAATGAGATAATTCCTCACGTGTTGCTTCAAAGATGGAATCGACTACTTTGAACCCATGCTGTTTTTGTTTTGATACCACTACATAAAAATTTTGTGCATTTGTTTCGAATGCGTTGAAGAACATGTTTCACCTGGCTGGAGAAATATTGCTATCTTTTGACGCTGAAGCAATCAATTAGTTTATCAATAAAGCCGTACGTATAAATGCCCAGAAGCATCAAAACATTAGAAAAAACAAGCTTTCTGGAAATCGCCCAAACATTCAATGATGTCTTTGCGGATTATTTTTTTCCAGTCCGAATAACTAAAGAACAATTAGAAGATAAGTTTTCGTATGAGGGAGGAAGATTAGACTTATCTGTAGGGATATTTGAGAATCGAAAGTTGGTTGCATTTATGCTCCATTTTATCAAGGTTATAGATGGAGAAAAAATAATTTATAATGGAGGAACAGGTGTTGATCCGGAATATCGAGGAAATCAGCTGACATCCAAAATGTATGACTTCATAATTCCCATTCTCAAAGATAATCATGTCGCCAGGATGGTACTCGAAGTAATAACCAAAAACAGTTCCGCCTTTAAAATTTATAGAAACAGGGGTTTTCAGATCCTAAGAGAGGTGGAATGCTTTCAGGGAAAACTTAATGGGGTAATTCAGAACGAGCTCAGTGCGTCTTTTGAAATTATCGAACTGACAGACCTGGATTGGAATAGCTTGCAATCGTTTTGGGATTACGTTCCAACCTGGCAAAATTCAATTACTACAATGAACAATAGGCAGCAGCAAAACTTGCAATTGGGGATCCTGCAAAAAGGCACCATTGTAGGTTACCTCATTTACAATCCTAAGCTGAAACGAATTCATCAATTGGCCATTGATAAAGCATACAGAAATAGGGGTTTGGGAAGCCAACTCTTAAATAGAATTTCTGGCCTGGAAGTCCAGAACATTACGGTTATCAATATTGACTCCAGAATGAAAAACCTAAAATCTCTTCTCCAAAAAAGAGGACTTCAATACACTTTCAAGCAATATGAGATGGAATTAAAACTGTAATAGAAATTTCCGGTGGTGATAGACTTTTGAGAATTTCATTTCATCTTTTAATTCATGTCTTTTTATGATTCCATTCCTGAAATAATCTATAGGAGGAAAGGTTGTTAAATCCTATGTCCATTTGGGGAATTGAAAAATTCTGTAAATTTAGAGTGATTTGAAAAACCAACACTCCGGCAATTATGTCCATCCTCAAATATCTTTTGATTCTAGGCTTTCCTATTTGCATTTTCGGGCAAGAAATTCCACTTTTCACGGCCCGGGTTGATGCTGGAATTATTGAAAACACAGATCTTAAAGAAATATCCGGTTTGGTTGCAAGCAGTAAGAACAAGCATGTTTTTTGGGCGCACAACGACCGCAACAACCAAAATCGACTTTTTGCCTTCGGGCACGACGGTACACATCTGGCAGTATTTTATCTGGATGGAATTCAAAATCGAGATTGGGAAGACATGGCCATTGGTCCCGGACCGGATCCGGATAAAGAATATCTTTACATCGGTGATGTAGGAGACAATGAATCAGTTCATGAGGTGAAATATATTTATAGATTTGAAGAACCGAATGTTTCGTTCGACCAGGCACCTGTAGAAAATAACATATCTGAAGTAGAAACTATAATTTTTGACTATCCTGATGGTAAACGAGATGCCGAAACCCTATTAATTGACCCGCTTACCAAAGACCTCTATGTCATATCAAAACGAGAAGTTAACGCCGTTCGGGTTTATAGGGCAGTATATCCCCAACCCATCGGAAAACGATTTACATTAGAACATGTAAATACACTGCCCTTATCCCAAATAGTTGGAGGTGATGTAACTTCCTCTGGTAATGAAATCATCTTAAAGTCCTATACACATGTTTACTATTGGAAAAGGAATTCGAATAAACCGTTTTGGGAATCTCTAAACCAAATGCCTTCGACCCTTCCCTATTTTGAAGAGTTACAAGGAGAGGCGATATGCTGGGGAACTGGTGCATCGGCTTATTATACTGTTACAGAGAATCATTTTGGAATTCCATTGCATCTTTACTCCTACCCAAGAACCCATGCTGGTCTAGTCATTAATGAAATTATGATCAATCCGTCTGCCGTACCAGATGCAAATGGTGAATGGATTGAATTATTTAATAACAGCGAACAGATATTGGATTTAAATGGATTTTCAATCATGGATTCGGATTTAGACCAACATACTATTTCTCTTCCACTTACTATCGAACCAAAAGGATTCCTGATCCTAGGAAGAAATAACGATACTACTTTAAACGGTGGGGTAAATGTAGATTATCAATACCGAAATTTTCAACTTGGAAATGAAGGTGACGAAGTTATTTTGTTGAATTCTAAACAGGAAGTTCTGGATAGCGTAGCTTATGACAACGGAACGAATTTCATTCATAAAGAAGGTATTTCTTTGGCTTTGAAAGATCCAAATGTCGACAATTCTCTTGGCTTTAATTGGCAAAATGAAGATCGCATTTTTGGATTAGGAGATATGGGTTCCCCAGGAATGCCGAATGGTACTCCAGTTCTGTTTGCTCCAATCACAGACATACAATACACTTCGGAGTTGCAAGGCCCTTCTCCAATTACTGGAGACCGAATTACCGTATCCGGGGTGGTTTCAGTTGAACCATATGGTTTTTTTGCAAATAACTTTTGGATTCAAGATTCGGTTGGTAAATGGACGGGAATAGAAGTACATCATACAGGAGGTGCGATAAAAGGAGATAGCGTAATGCTTACCGGAATGGTAGAAGAAGCAAGAAATGAACGAACCATGCTAATTGATATTTCTGATTTCAAGATTGTATCAAGTGGACATAGTGTGCAACCGGTAGAAGTCACCACAGGAGAGATCCGTACCGGTGGGATCAATGCGGAGGCTTATGAAAGCGTCCTCGTGAAAGTGCAGGGAACTTGCGTCAACGATAATATTGGATTCAAAGAATGGATGATCGACGATGGTACAGGTCCAACACTAGTATATCATGCTTTTTTATCGGAATTTCAACCCCAAACTGGTGATGATTATGAAGTAGTTGGCATCCAATTCTATAGAAATGGAGAGTTCATTATCCTGCCAAGAGTATCAGAAGCGATTAGTGGCCCGTTAATAACCAGTACAGACTCGATAAATTTTTCTGATGAGATAACCCTGCACAATACTGTTCCAAATCCCTTTTCCACCTGGACTTCTATAAGCTATGAATTTCAAAACTCAGAAAAAGCCATTGTAAATATTTATGATATTTACGGAAGATTAATGGCGACTCTTGAGAATAAGAACCATCCACCCGGTTTGCACCGAACCAGGTGGATTCCATCAATTAATGACGCCAACGGGATCTATTTCTGTAAGCTGTTTACCTCCAAAGGAACACTAACAAAAAAAATGATCTTATTTCGGTAATAAGAACTATTTGAGTAACGATTTAAATTCCGGGCTTACAAACTACAATTCATTACAATTGACACTAATGAGTGGATAGTCAAACATTACAGATCAAAATGAGGATTATCCGAGCTGGATTGAAATGATGAAAGATCCTGAGGTGGATGTAGAAGAATGATACAAATACATATCAATTTAACTAGATTATATTACAAAGTACTCCAATTGGGCAGACAAATTCTTAAATCCAGATTTCAGAAATGTCAAAATATGGTTCTACTACGAATTTAATGGAAATAAGAACCACTAAGAAGGCATTAAGAAATATCAATTATGATAAGTGATTGGAATTGAGTTCATTCTGTATATTTGAATTGCTTTCATAAAGAAAATTGTTCATTTTTTAAGTGCACTAACGGACTTCTTCGAAGTCAGATCCTTTAAAATGGTAGTAGAGCCCAAAATCTAAATTAGAATGACTAAATTTAGAGTGAATCCAGCATACTGTTTTGACTATCTACGAATGAAGAACAATGACCAATTTAATTTTGCCTGCCGATTGAAAATCCTTGGAATGTTATTCCTCATTGTGACAATCGTCTTTTGCTCACAAGAAGAAAAACCAGAGCATAAAGTGATTGTGGTCCACGCAAGAGGGGTAACCTACCAGGATATAATAAATCATTTAAATGGGATAACCCGGGAAGGATTTTTTAGCCGCAACAACGCCAAAGGTTGGCTTAAGAAACTGCAACCCATTACTAATGCTGTAACTGCGAGCAACCTTGCCTCATTTCATACCGGAACTTATCCCTCGCAGCATGGCATTGTAGGTCATTCATTCGGGATAAGAGAAGGTGATTCACTATATCAGGTAAGTGGTTTTTCCCAACACTTTGCGACGGAAGCATTTTGGGAGAAAGCAGAAAAAAGGGGGAAATCTGTTCTTCGGATCGGTTCATTAGTGCTTCACGGCAAGTTCGAAAATCATACCAATGTCGATTGTATGGCTCAAGGAAATCAAAGCGGTTCAGCTCAAATTTTACATTTGATACCAGGTGCGATTTCCGGGAGCCAATCTTTAATAAAATATTTCCCCTTAAACGGTACAAGTAAGTTTCAATTGATACCAGAGTATTCCGATTCTGTTACGGTCTATATGATTAAAAAGCGTAATGGAGATGATGAATTGATTATTGATAAGGATTACAACTCCGCAAATGGGGTATTGGGCAAAATGACAAAAGGAGCCTGGTTAGAACTTACTGAGGACGGTAATAGTAAACTCCCAGAAGCCTTCCGAATTAAGTGGGTATCTTCATCCATTGACACCTTGGAATTATACATCCGACCTAAATATTCAAACCGGGGTTATCCTGATCATTTCGTCAAGCGCATGGAATCCGAAATTGGGCCTTCAAAAGGTTGGCCTAATATCCCCTTTTTTACTTCAAATAGAATAACAGATGCTACATTGATCGAAGAAATATATGCGGAGCTAGACTATGTAATGGATCTTTTTTCCTTGGCAAGTCAAAAAAAAGAGTATGATCTGATCACTCTCGATTATCCTCTGATGGATCGGTTGGGCCATTGTTTTTTAGAACAAAGTAAATCGTCGACGATCCAACAGTACTACTTGGATGCTTTCAACCGGATGAACAGGGATTTTGATCGTATAGAAAAATTTGCGAGGCAATATGGTTATGATCTTATTATCACCTCCGGACATGGTTTTTCTCCAATTCACACCTCTCTTGATCTGAATAATTTCTTAAATGAACATGGAATAAATACGGATATAAATGATCGTGCCTGGCAAGTAAGAGCAATCCCGGGGAAAGTTTCGGCACACCTTTATCTCAATGGTAACTTTAGTACTACAGACAAAGAAAATATCTTGACTCAAATATACCGAGCACTTGAAGACCTTCATCATCCTACTTTAGAAATTCCTGTAGTCGATGATTTATACAAAAAAACAGCTTTAAATGAGATTGGCCTGGACCATCCCAATGCCGGTGATTTATTTCTATTACTAAACCCAGGATATGTGTTTGGTAATCATGAAAATGAAGTTTTTACGATTCCTACATTCAAGGGAGATCATGGCTACTCTTTGAAGCACGAGGAGTCATTTGGAATATTAATTTCCAATTTTCCTTGTGAGCCTTGTAAAAGCATAGATATTGCCAAAATAGTAGAAAGTATAATGAAACTGAAATGAAAAACAGTGGCTAGTAATTATTATATGGATTTTGAGAGCCTTAGAGATGGTCCGGTGGTTGCGGCACTAGCAGATAAAATGATCTACCAGAAACCAAATAAAATGGACTAATGCCAACATGTCTTGAGAACTGATTAAAGAATTGGATCAAATGATTGCATATATGCCCCTATATATCAATCCAATATATCCTTGACCACTTTTCCATGTACGTCGGTCAACCTGTACCGGCGGCCCTGATGTTTGAAGATTAATGCTTCATGGTCTATACCCAGCGTATGTAAAATCGTGGCTTGGAAGTCATGCACATGAACGGGATTATTGGCAATATTGTAGCCAAACTCGTCAGTTTCTCCATACGAAATCCCCGGTTTGATTCCGCCTCCAGCCATCCAGGCCGTAAAACAACGTGGATGATGATCTCTACCATAACGATCACCCCGATTAATGCCTTGCGAATAATTTGTGCGGCCAAATTCGCCACCCCAAATCACCAGAGTATCTTCCAGCAAACCACGTCTTTTTAGATCAATAATTAGTGCGGCAGAAGCCTGATCGGTATCTTTGCATTGTTTGGAAATGTGATCCGGAAGATCATTGTGATGGTCCCATCCCTGGTGATACAGTTGTATAAATCGTACATTCTTCTCTGCAAGTTTTCGAGCTAACAAACAATTAGCGGCATAGGTGCCCGGAATACGAGAATCCGGACCATATAACTCATAGGTTGACTCTGGTTCATTGGAAATATCCATTACTTCCGGTACTGATGTTTGCATTCGATAGGCCATTTCATACTGTATAATTCTTGATTCCACTTCCGGATCCTTTACCGTAGAATAATAAATTTTATTCAAGTCCTTGAGGTGATTGAGAATACCTCTACGCTGGTGATGGCTAATGCCTTCCGGATTGGAAAGATAAAGCACCGGTTCCTTACCACTGCGAAACTGGACTCCCTGATGAGAAGAAGGTAAAAAACCGGTTCCCCATAAGCGTGAGGAAAGAGGTTGTGCAGCTGCCACCCGACCGGTTCCTTTGGAAAGCAACACACAAAAAGCAGGTAAGTTCTGGTTTTCAGTACCCAGACCGTAGCTCAACCATGCCCCCATACTGGGTCTTCCACTTAACTGGGAGCCACTTTGAAAAAAGGTCATGGCCGGATCGTGGTTAATGGCTTCCGTATGCAATGATTTGACAAAACAGAGATCATCGACTATCTCTGATGTATGAGGTAATAAATCGCTGACCCACGCACCACTCTGACCATATTGTTTAAATCGATGCTCAGCCCCTTTGAGGGGAAATCCTTTTTGATTCGCAGTCATTCCAGTCAGTCTTTGCCCATTACGGACCGAGTCGGGCAGATCCTCACCTTCTCTTTCCCGAAGCAAGGGTTTATAATCAAATAGTTCCATTTGGGCAGGCCCACCACTTTGAAACAGATAGATTACTCTTTTCGCGGTAGGTTTGTAATTTGGAAAATGATAGGTCTTGGAAGTATTCTGAGTAGCTTCATTATACATGCAACCGGGAAGCAGACTACTTAAGGCAGCCCAACCGACACCGGTTCCCACTCTGGTCAAAAAAGCCCTACGACTCAAGTTTAATGGCGATTGCACAGATTGTTTACTTTCCATTTTCCTGATTCTTAATATACACAATTAGAAAAATTTATCCTTTCATAATGGATTCGGTTAGATTTATTATCGAATTCGCAACTACTGTATAAGCTGCCAAATCTTTAAGCGGAATGTCTCCGTGATCGTCATGTTCTCCTAATTGGATGAGATGGGCAGCTGCCTCAGGATGGGATTCAAAGTAGTCCAACTGCTCATCTATTAATTGTTTCAAAACTCTTAATTCTTTTCCAGCTGGCGGTCGGGAGGTGGCCAATCTGAATGCTAACGTAATTCTATCGTCCACATTTTCTCCCCCTTCCCGTATCATACGAGTGGCGAGCAGTCGGGAGGCCTCTACAAATTGTGGATCATTGAGCAAAACCAGGGCTTGTAAAGGGGTACTGGTGTTTATCCTTTTGACCACACATTGTTCCCGACTAGGCGCATCAAAAATAGTCATGGAGGGAGGAGGAATTGTTCGCTTCCAAAAAATGTATAGACTTCGCCGGTACAATTCACCACCATGATCCTGGATGTATTTTCGCAAGCTTTGATTTCCAGAAGCCACTTCCAACCATAGACCTTTGGGTTGATAAGGCTTTACACTGGGGCCGCCAAGTTGGGGATTCAATAGTCCACTGATTTTTAACGCATGGTCCCGGATCAATTCAGCCGGTAGGCGAACAGATACTCCTCGGGCCAGTAATCTATTATCGGGATCCGATTCTTGCAACTTTGCTTTCGAAGTCACCGATTGCCGATAGGTGGTGGATAGCACCATGGTCTTCAGGAGATGCTGGACATCCCATCCGGATTCGATGAAATGACTTGCCAACCAATCTAAAAGTTCCGGATGGGTGGGCAATGAACCCTGGCTGCCAAAATCTTCCGGTGTATCTACAATCCCTTTTCCAAAAATCATTTGCCAATATCTATTGACCGTCACCCGGGCGGTAAGTGGGTTACGAGGGTCAAATAACCATTGGGCCAGGCCTAGCCTGTTTTTTGTGGATTCTTCATCCATTTCAAGAATTACCGCAGGTGTTTCCGGAGTGACTATTTCTCCTTTAGCCGAGTACAGACCTCTATTGAGTGTATAAGTAGTTCTCGTGGAATCCATATCTGCCATTACCATCGTCGGTTTTAGAACGATTTCTTCAGTTCTAACCTTTTTGATTTTATATTCTCTGATCCGGTCATTTAGCTTCCGGAAGTTTAAATCCTGGTGATGCAAATAGTGAAACAGCAACCTTTTTCGATCGGATTCGGTCTTTTCATTATTTGATAATATCGAATTAATCGGGTTAAAGGATTGTAGTTTTGCAATTTCATCTCTTCCTAAGGATCGCCGGAACAACATCAGTTCATCGATTTGAGCTGCTAGTATTCCTTTGCTATGGGTACTTTTACCTAAATAAAGCCTATGTGGTTGCGGTACTTTGCCACGCAGATTGTCCTTTTGGACATATACATCGATCAGCTCATTGTCCATAAATATTTTAAAGCCTGATTTTTGTCCGGTACCATCATGAGTTATGGTAATAAGTGTCCACTTATTTTCTGGTATGGTCTTTTTAGTGGACAGTTGTACACTGGTCTTATTACGGAAATTGCCCAAATAGAGGCTTAATTCTTTGATCGAGTTAACGGATATATTGAATACCGCCTGATTTTGATTGGTTACTGATCCTAGTACCGGCCCTCGAATACCCCCATCCAACGATTTTAACCAAAAACAGATGGTAAATGGTCTGTCAAATCGGAATCGGTTAGACGGTGACAAGTGTGCATAATTGTCACCCATAAACTCCATACCTCCTGAATATTTACCCGCAATGGAAATGAGATCGTGATGTGTACTCCCTACTTGTCCCTGCAGAACATCGCGGATCAGACTATCTTCCTGATAATCGAGGGGATACCAAGATGCCAATCCCTTTGGTAGAGCTATCGATTGTTTCCGGTTGTCTGTGGTGATCTGATTTGGAAATTCGTTTTCCTTCCACACTTTGTCGGCATAGTTTGTTATCGTATCTTTTTGATATTCCAACAGATGATTGACGAAGGTTCTGATTTCTTGAACTTTTTCGTCCGGTAAAGCAATAGACGGATTGGCTACTTCCACTCCATAGTCCACCCTACCCTTTTCTGGTACCTGGTTGAAAAAGGCAAAAAGCCGGTAATAGTCCTCTTGACTGAATGGGTCGTACTTGTGATCATGACATTGGGCACATTCCATAGTGAGTCCCAGGAAGGAAGTAGAAAATGTATTTACTCGATCAAAGACATAAGTAACCCGGTATTCTTCATCAATGACCCCAACTTCCTGGGTAATCTTATGATTCCGGTTAAAACCGGTTGCCAATTTTTGTTCATAAGTGGATTCCGGTAACAAATCTCCGGCCAATTGCCAGGTTACGAATTGATCGTAAGGCATGTTTGCATTAAATGCCTTAATCACCCAATCTCTCCAGGGCCACATACTTCTTTCAATATCATCCTGATAACCGTGGGAATCGGCATAACGAGCCAGGTCCATCCACTCCAATGCCAACCTTTCTCCGTATGCTTGGTCAGATAAAAATTTATCAACCAGCTTTTCATATCCATCTGGAGAGTTATCATGAATAAAGGCATCTATCTCAGCCAAAGAGGGGGGCAATCCCCGCAAATCGAAAGACAATCTCCGAATTAGTTTTTCTCTGGCAGCTTCTTCACTAGGCTGCAATCCTTCTTGTTTCAATTTTCGAAGGATAAAACGATCAATCTCGTTTGCCCCCCAACGGTCATTATGAACTGATGGTAACTCGGGTTTTTGAATCGGTACAAAAGCCCAATGCGGTTTCCATTCCGCACCTTGCTCGATCCATTTGATCAAAATCGCAATTTCCGATTCGGATAACGACAGTTTGGATTCCGGTGGAGGCATTACCATGTCCGGATCTTTGCTGGTGATGTGTTGTACTAGCTGACTGTTTTCGATATCTCCGGGGATTATGGCATAGCGCTCTTCCTCAGAATCTAAATTGGAGAAGGCACTGCTTTTCATATCCAACCTCAAATTGGCCTTTCTGACTTTTTCATCCGGCCCATGACATGCGTAACATCGATCGGAAAGTATGGGTTTCACATGAAAGTTATAATCGATCTTATCTGGTATGGCCTGGTGTGAGACCAGAGTATCCGGATTGCTATCGCATTGTGTAAAGAGAAACGATACGGATCCAAAAAGAGCATATATCAGTAATTGACGCATAGGATATTTTGGGTTGATCCTGGTAACAGGACCAAAAATCAGATAGCAAATTACAAATTTGTAGCAGGACATGATAAAATGTGAATGGAATCAGACAAAATATTTAGACCAGGAAGTGATTTCTGTCTTCATCAGAGAGCATCCGACAGTCATTCATGTTTCGTCCAATCCGATATCGAAAGCGTGTTACAATTGTATAAAATGGATCTGCTAAAAAAGACGGAATGAACAGTAAGGTTTTTCCAATTAATGCGTAGCCTCCTTTGAAAGAGGCCATTAACTTGAAGACCGCTTTGGACTTATTATAGAGATATCCATGATCAAAATAGTACAAAGTATTGGTCCGTGCCGAATCGATGCCTCTATTTTTCAAAAATTGAATTGCAAAATCAGATTGCAGTGGAGAAAAGTACAGATCTTCAGACCCATTCTGATGTTTGACCCAGTAGACTATTCGATTGCAAAAGAGGCAGTCTCCATCATAGAATATGATTCTGAATTGGACATAAGCATTAATGTCTGTTGTCTTTTGGATGATTTAGATTTTTTAAAAAGAGAACAGGAAATTAGCTGGAAGTGTTGAAAAACTCCATCGATTTAAAGATCATTGAGTATATCCGTTGGATATCCATCAAGGCTGAGAGTGTTTTTCTCTTTCCAATAAGACTTGATTCCCTCTTCTCCTTTTTTCTCGGTCCAGGATTTCAAAGTATTTCTTTCTGCTTGGAATTCCATCAGTGGTACACCAAATCCGCAAGAAGTATGGACTAGATCCACTTTCATTTCCATCACCTGCCGAGATCCCTTTAATTCCGGGAATAAGGCTTTGTATGTATGAAATGGTTCGTCTCTCTCATGATACGCCTCAGCGGTGCCATATAATCGCAATATCAATGGACTTTCTGAAAAGGAACAAAACATGATCGTCATGCGCGAATTGTGAAGTAAATGTGCGGCGGTTTCATTACCACTACCGGTCAGATTTAACCAGACCACCAGATTGGGGTTGATCACCCGTAAAGTATCCATACCTTTTGGTGAAACATTTACCCTTCCATCGCTTGCTGCAGTTCCTACAAAAAAGACTTTTTGATTTACAATGAAATCTTGCAACCGCTGATTTATGCTATCCATTTTTTTACCCATAAATTTCAGGTATTTGACAGTGTGTAAATGGTCGGAGATATTTTATACATGTT
Source organism: Saprospiraceae bacterium (assembly GCA_965223405.1). Taxonomy (GTDB): domain Bacteria; phylum Bacteroidota; class Bacteroidia; order Chitinophagales; family Saprospiraceae; genus CBDCWO01. The sequence goes on along the minus strand of CBDCWO010000006.1, from coordinate 5,680,694 downwards.
GGTCGACTAGGATGGTATTCCCATCAGGATCCATGAGCACGATACTTGCCGGACCCGAGGTATTCTCATCAGTTTCCTTAATCAAGCCGACTCCCCCCTCTTTTAGTTTTTTTTGGATATCCCGTACATCATCAAACGAATCCAATTTTTTGGCATTTTCATCCCAACCCGGATTAAAAGTTAAAATATTATTTTCAAACATTCCCTGAAATAATCCGATCAACGCATTGTCATTTTTCATGATCAGATAGTTTTTATTCACTTCACCGGCAAACACGGTAAAACCCAGTTTTTCATAGAATTCTTTAGATTGGCCTAGATCTTTTACACTCAGGCTAATTGAAAAAGCTCCTAATTTCATAGTACAATTTTTGTTTATTAGGTTAAATATACGGTCATCCGTCAATCTCAAGGTAATACAATATTTAGTATATCCTCTTCCAGGCTAAGTTCCGGAATTTCCACAATTCGGCCCAGTTCCAAATCTCCTTTATAGAAAATAAAAACTGGGACAAATTCAATACCATAACCTGCGAGCAAGGAATCGGGCTTAGTTTTCGATCGATCAACTGCAATCAGTTGCAGCCGGCCCTCATCAAAATTCACTTCATCGATAATCCGATACAACGCGGGCAAATCCCTTTGACTATCAGAACACCAACTTGCAATAATACCCGTGATACTGATGTCCTTCAATTTAGACCTCAGACCAGATATGATCTCCTTTTTCGGTGTATAAGCCTGGTAAGTACTGTCGAACCAGTGCTTATAACCCTCGAGCTGGAATCCGGAACGGTCCACCATTCCCAACAACATTTTTTCATCGTCGATCACCACTTCCTCATTGACCGGCAAATCATTTGATGGATTGGTTCGGCAACCAAATCCGGCTATAATTACAAAACAAATTAGAAAGTAATTCCTGTACATTGCCCTTCATTTTTGGTTTTGGCAAGATACGAATTAACAAGATTTAGTCTGAACATTATTTGCCAAATCGTAGTAAGATATTGGGCGACTTAATAATCGTCAGGAGTTCGATCATCCATGCAGAAGGATATCCAAATCCAAATTAAATAACAAAACAGAGGTTGAGTGCAACTTTTAAAATCTTTACATTTATTTACACTTTTTTTTACAATTGATTAGGCTTGATAGAAATCACCGGATATATCTTTGTAAAAAATTCAATAAAATGAAGATTATCCAAAGTTATACTTTTACCTATCTATTACTTTTCACTTTGATTATTTTCACTACTTGCGTCGGGCAAGAAAAATCTTCAGAGAAGAACCAGCCATCCAAGGAGTTTTCTTTTTCAGATGCACTTCCCAATCCACAAATAGCCGAATACATAAGACACATATTCCAGGATAATAATGGGCACCTATGGTTTGGGACCAATGGTTATGGTATAGCCTACTATGATGGTGATAGCGTTTCATATTTCTCGAATGCCCAGGGGTTCGATGGGCAACAAATTACAGGTATCACGGAAGATTTGGAAAAGAATATATGGTTTGCGACAGATCAGGGTGTGGTGAAATATAACTGGAATCAAAAACATGAAGATGGAAGACAGTTTACCAATTATACTGACCCGAAATACTTTGGAGGCCAACGATTCTGGAGCATATTCGCTGATAGTAAAGGTCATGTTTGGGCGGGTTCTGTATCCGGAATTTTCCGTTTTGATGGTGAAAACTGGAAACCTTTTGAGCTCCCATATCCTGAAAAAGTGACCGGCGAATTCATCACCAAAGCAACCACTTGGGGCATATCAGAAGACAGGAAGGGAAATATGTGGTTTAGCACCAATGGATATGGCGCCTTTAAATACGATGGACAATCATTTACCCAATATTCTAAAAAGGATGGGTTGACCGACAACAGCGTTGATCACATTTTAGAAGACAGGAAGGGAAATATGTGGTTTGGAACAAGGCATGGAGGGGTAAGTCGATATGATGGCCTCACGTTTACCAATTACACCGCAAATGATAGCATTGGTAACAATGAAGTTTGTATCATATATGAAGACAAACAGGGACAGATATGGTTTAGTTCAGAAGGTTACGGAGTATACTGCTATAATGGAGAATCCTTTGCTAATTACGGTCAAAAACAAGGTCTGGGTGTTAGAGCCGTGCAAACAATTTTTGAAGATAAAGAAGGTCGATTTTGGGTTGGCGGTGGAGGAGGGCTTTATCGATATGATGGTAAATCCTTTGTCAATGTTACCAAATATGGACCCTGGAATTAATACCTTTGAAAGGATGAACATATAACAATTTTACGCCGAGATGAGCAAAACAGTAGACTATCCCCTTGGATAGTTTACACTGCAGAAAGCATCTTAGTCCCTTTTTCATCTGTTTTCATATTCAATTATTACATAAACTATTCGCAATAATATCTTGTTCTTTAAGGAGCTGAAATACAAAGCTCTAAATAGAATTAAACAAATTGCAATAGCTCAACGTCTAATTATGAAAAACAAATCTATATGAATCAGAAAACAGTAAAACTTCTATTTCCAATTCTCTTAACAGTTACTCTGTTTTCTTTATGGGCAGGATTTGCCTTATTAATAGTAAATGAATTATTCTATAAAGATTTGCCAGGATATACAATAGGTAGAATTTGTGTTTGGGAATTTGTAGCATTGGTTTTCGCTGTATTAATTACGAAATTGTTAATTAGCAAGTGGGGAAATGTTGATATTCTCGAAATAGAAAATAAGAAAATCTTGACAATGAATCCAAAATTTGGAATTTATTTTGGAATCTATTTCTTGATAGCGATCATTGTAGGAATATGGCAGTTCTGGATTTTTAGCCAAAAGTTTTAACGTGTTCTCCAGCGGATCAAGAAGATCAAGGCACCAGTTCCAGTTCAATCCTTCTAATACTCTATACAATAGAGTTTCACCATAATTCATATTAAATTTTAATGAAGGTTAGTCAAATAATAGTTTAAGTATCCAATGCCAGTTTTAGCTTCGGTTTTCAAAACCAAGTGAGAATTTATAGAAAGCAAAATATAAAAACAAAACGGATGTTCTCAGGTGGATAGAGGATTTAGAGCCTCAGTAATGACAAGGTAGGTTAAGAATAATCTATGGATAATAACGTTTTATTATAAAATTTACTAATCAGCCAAAAGTGGATGAATTAAGCTGAAATCTATCTCAAGTTTTCGAGACGATTAGCTGGGCACAATTTACAAATATGCCGATTTCACACTTGCGATAAATAGGTGGATTTTAAAAATTGATAGCACCAAACTATGGCTATACTAAATTTACCATACTCAGCAATTTTTGGTAAAATTCTTACATCGTGGACAAACCTGATTTTAAAATTATTTTAATAAGCTTGGTTCTCATTATCGGTTTCCCCTTTATGGTGAAAGGTTTGGACTCGTTACCATCCATAACGATTTATCCTAAGCGCCTTTCCTTTTCTTACGGGATAGGGAGCTTTGCGATGAAAGATCATTTCTTTTCGATTCAGAAATATAGTGGGAAAATGCCAGTAACCTCCCTAGAATGGATGTGTCCACATAAAAATCATGGCTTCAGAATAGGAGTTGAGTTTAAGAGTTCAGATGACATTAAAAATCACTCTTTGTCCACTGCGGTTTCTCAGTTCTCTTTCTATCAGGATTATTTATATCCTATTGGTAGTATTGGACTGTTTAAGAAAGATGTGGGCGTTTTTATCGGTCCTTCTTTTGATATGTATTTCTATTATAACCAGCAACAGTTTGCTGAGAGCGGAATTTATTTCGATTTTTCATTTCTAATGCTAATTTCAGCGGCAACAGATGTCTATTTCAATATGCCCCTCAATGAGAAATGGAAAATTGAAGGCAATCTCAGACAAAGCATCCTGTCATTGGGAATTCAAATGCCAGAAGTATTTATTGAGCAAGATAGTGAAGCTGGAACTACGGTCAAATTCCTTAATCCAATCAATGGATTAAGAACCAATTTCGATTTCGGAGTCAGGTACTTCTTCTTAAAGAGATTGTCTGTTGGTATTTCTTATGGATTGGAGATTACTAATGTAAGCATAAGGAAACAGTTAACTTCAGTAAGTGACCAATTTATTGCTGGGGTCTCTTTGAATTTTTAGTAAAATCATATGAATAAATTAATTATTAGCTGCGTAATTATTCTTCTTTCATTTTTGTTAGGATGCACAAAACTCTTACTTCATCCGTCCGATTCAGATTATGTTGTGGAAGATTTTTCAAAATTGTGGGAGGCTGTAGACCAAGTATATCCTTTGCTTGAGTATAAAGCCATTGATTGGGATAGTATCTATGAAGCATATTCCGAAAAATTGACGAACAGAAAAGGGGATGAAAACTATAATACGATATATGATTTGCTCAGAGGACTTAAAGATCCGCATGTATACTTCGTCAACCCAGGCGGCGGAATTGTTTTTCCATATCCGGGACCCAGATGGCTAAAAGACCAGGATACTTATAATCCTTTAATCGTCCGAAGCTATTTTGATGCTCCGCTTCAGTTTGCATGTCAAAAAAAAGTTGAATATGGAATAGTGAACGAGGAGACCGGCTACATTTATATCTCGAATTTTAATGATGAGGGCGCAATGCTTGAATTTGGAGAAGTGATAAACTATGTGCAAAACACAACCGGATTAATCATCGACATCAGGAATAATGCTGGTGGTTGGACAGAAAATGTATCCGATGTAGTTAGTAAATTCATTACCGAAACATTCCCTTTTTTAAAGGGATATATTAAAAATGAAATTGAGTATTTTGTCGACCCTGTTCAACCGGACACTTCACTTAGTCCTTATCTGAAACCTATTGTCATTCTGATAAATGGTGCCACTATTAGTGCAGGTGAAATATTTGCTGAAATGATGAATCAACTTCCCAATGTAACACTCATTGGAGGCACTACCAATGGAGCTGGATGCAATGATGCAGCTGAAGATATCGAAGGGGATTACATACTTCCCAGCGGGATTCAAATTCATATTGGGACGACTTATGCAGTCCGCTTTGATGGTCAACCTATTGAACTAAATGGAATTGACCCTGAGATTTTGATCCCTCAATTTAAATCGGATTTAGATCTTGGAAATGACCTTCAACTGGAATTTGCAATGCAGTTTTTATTAAGGTAAACACCCTTATGAAGAGTATAAATAGCCTTCGTTGAATAAATACCACATCCGAAAATGCTTTTGACCAACTAGATATGGCCATTTATCGCATTCACCATATAAATTAGGCCTTACTTGATTCGCAGATGACGCTTCGGTTATTTGATGGTTGTTGCCAAAGTATAAGAATATGAATTCACTGAAAAAAGTAATAATTAACCATATTATTAGGAGGCCTCGTTAGTAATTTGTCTGTTCAAATAAGGACTATTCATGTTTTCGTGGCATTATGTGACAATAAGCACCAAGGAATTGTTCCTGTTCCTGCCAAACTTGGAAATGGAAAAGATCCCTTGCCTAATTTGTTTTGGGGAGCTGCCTATGGCATTAAATCGTATTTCAAATATAAAACTACCGATTGGAAAGTGGTAAAATCCTTTAATAGTGAAAACCCATACATTTTAGAAATAATCCTGTTCTCACATAAATCTGAAGAGGTGTATATACTAGCGGATGCCTATAATGGAGCAAAAATCAAAGCAATGTATTATTGATTTTCTAGAGACATGCAATAGGTAAAATCCGATTAATTTTGTACTCGACTCACTTAATCTGAGTTGCGATGGTCATCCAGATTTGATTTCCAATATTGGACATAAGGCCTTATGGACTTTGATGTTAAACTTGACTACAACAAAAAAATTAACCCAGCCGAAGTCATTATATGGCTTGCTACAGCCGTCATTATTCTCACCAAAATTAAAAAAAGGCAAAGGCTAATCTGATATTGTGGACTACACATTTAATGGCACCAGAAGCCTGTACCTTGAATGCTGCTATTGATGGATGGATATTGGGTGAAACCGGAAATGAAATAATGGAAGAGCAGCGCAAGCGTATCACAAATACCAAAAATGTGGGATCAAAGTGGCAGGAACCTATTTACGAGTGGATTTTAAAATTGGATAACCCATCGCATTTTTGGATAAAAATTGCTGGTCTCAAATTAGAAGAAACTCAAAGATTTCCTTTTTTAAAGAGTTTCTGTCATGCGGATAACTTATTCTATTCTTTTGTGTAGAACATTTCCGTGACGCCATTTATACTTAATTTGTTTTGTTGAATAGTAATAGTTGATGTGATCCCCGTTTTCACATTCCAATAATTAAAGTTATCCTTGTTTATAGGACTCAGAAATATTTCCAACCTTTCAGGCAATTGCAAAGGCTGGAGATGTATTCTGCCATTATGATTTCGAAAAGCCCGCAGGTGAAATATTCCTCTTTCAAACTCTAAAGCTGTAATAAGTTCGAGTTCAAATTTCCCTTCATAGATATTGGGCAGCGTGTGTAATACTGAGAAACCCTTGTATTGGCCCAACATACCACTAAGTTGATTCCATGTTTCGCTATACCGCTTTTTTAACGCTTCAAATGGTGCATCACGATAAAAATAATTCCTCAACGCTTCGTAGTTGTTGGCTTTTATATTGTTTAGCACATATTCCAATTGAACATCGGTCCTTTTTTCGGTTATATTCTGAGCAGGAAAAAGAATTTGCTGAATAGTTGCCTTATCCGTAGTACGAAGTCGAAGCTGATTTTTTGTTTTTCCTTTTAAAATAGAAATGGACTTAGCACCACTTTTATACACGCCAATATGCTGGGAAACTTCCGTTTGTCCTTGATACTGAGCCAGTCCAGGGGGGATTAGAACCTGTCCACCGAAAATAAGCGCTTCAATATCATTCATGAGATCATCCTTGCGCAAAAATTGACTCATATGGGTATTCCCTAAAAATATTACTACGAGGTCTTCTTCTACGAAATTGTAAATTCCTGTTACGACGCCAACCCAACTGTCGTATGCGCCGTGTTCGATCAATTTAGTGTTCCTAATTGTCTGATAAATTTCCCAACCATAGGCATAATTCGCTTTTTCAGCGGCCAGGAGTTTCAATTTCGACTGGTTTGACAAGATATTTTCGGAATGGAAAATAGTTTGGTACCATTTGTATAGATCCCCTGTCGTTGATAACAGTCCTCCTGATCCTTCAGGTTGCAAATAGATTGGTCTGTCCAACGGATTTCTTATTAAATGTTCATTGCCTTCGGTGGTCCAGTCGGTGTATAGGGCAACCTGGTTTTCCTGCCATTCGACCAATTTGAATCCGGTATGATACAATCCGCTGGGTCGGAATAACTCTTCAATCAAAAAGCGTTCATATTCAATTTTTGATACGGTTTCAATAATCTTGGCCAACAAGTGATAACCAAAATTGATATATCGAAATCGGGTGCCTGGCTTGGACAAAATATCCTGTGCCAACATCATTTCTATATAGGCCTCCTCGGTTAATTCCCTATACTGATCCCAATAGTCATCTTTTAAGCCTGCCGTATGAGTTAATAACTGATGAATGGTTATTTCCGATTTATCTGATGGAATATTGGTTAAGTAAGAAGAAATTTTTTCGCGAGTATTGAGTAATCCTCGTTGTTCCAATAATAAAATAGCGGTAGCTGTGAATTGTTTAGTCAGAGATCCAACCAAATATGCCAGGTCAACACTTTTATGGGAATCCTGCTGGCCATAGTCTTTTTTTAATAGTATTTGGTCTTTTGTACCGATTAAAAGACTGCCGGACAATCCGTAAGCTTCCAATTTACTGAAATATCCATCAACAGCCTGGACATGGCTGTTAACTGGATGATCCTGCGCTCGGATCCTCTGGTTGAAATACAAAAAGCATATCGCGGCCAAGACAAAGCGCCAAACCCATCCACGAAGTTTTGGCATAGCTTGAATATGGAGATTGCAATGTAGTTTTGGCAATGTCAAATTGTTTAGTTTCATAATGGTAAAGTTTAGTTATTTCTCGACTTTGATTTTTTTGACCCAGCGTTGCGAGGAAGATAACCCGGGATTTAACGATAGGGCCCTTTGAAATGCTATTAAAGCGTTTTCTTTGTCACCGTATTGATATAGAGCCTCCCCTAAACTGTCCCAGGGATTTGCTTCTTTAGGAAATAATCGGGTATTTAGTTTAAATATTTCAATAGCCTCGACAAAAGCTCGTTGTTTTAAAAAAAGATAGCCGGTAGTATTCAATAATTGGTCTTTAGATCCTTTGACCTTAGTCTCCTTCATCAAACTGTCAAAATTCCGCTCTAGGTAATTTATGCCTTCATTCTTATAAATCTCTCCGAAATTTCTTGCCTGAGTGAGGTGCAACGGGTGTTTTGCTGGCGCTTCTTGTACAAAGATATTATCTGAAAGTGTGATGGCTTTCCCATCAGCTCCAACGAACCATCCAAATTTTACCTCAAATCTTCCATTGTTAGGTACACTCACTTGAATGGTACTTACCAGATTTGTATCCGGAATGCTCATATCTACATTGAATTCCCGGATCAGCTGATATTTTTGGTCTACCACATACGTGTAATTAATTCCTGCTTGCCGGGCCTGATACGATATACTGGCTAACTTCTTAGTTGACGTCCGTTCATTAATGATAAATTCTACGGCTTTTGCCTGTAGTTCCTTTGGCTCAAACGTAATTATGGGTATGCTTTTAACAGAAGGGAGGGTCAAGTGCTTCGCTGAGAGGACTTCCGTTTTCAATTGCGGAATTGCACTCAATTCGGGATATTTTTCCAGGGCAGATTCTTTGGCAAGGTTAGATGAACCAGGCCTTTTTGCTATATTATTTTGTATAATGCCCTGATATGAAGTTGATGATGGTGAAGTCTTTATATCATTATTCAACTTTGACGTTACCTGCTTTTCTGCTTGTAAGTCTGAAGGTTGAGTTCTTACCTTCGCGGGAACATTCTTTGAAGATTCTATTCTATTCTCTCGAAGTGGATCATGTATATAAACTAATACCATGGTTAGCGTAAGGATGGTCAAGAAGGATACACTTACAATTAAAGACTTAAATTTTGATAATAAACTTGAAATGGCACCCGTAGAGATAGAACTGATTGAATTTGAAAGTCTTAACTTGGTTTCCTCAAAAGAAGCAATTGGTTGTTCTTTTCTGGTTTTCTCAAACAATTCATCCAAATATGTATTTGATTTTGTCATATTTTTAAACGGTATTATTGTGAGATAATGAAGTGGACGTAAGTAATTGGAGCAGTTTTTTCCTTCCCCTTTCCAATCTTTTTTTTACCGCAGACTCGGAAACCAAGTGTAAAGCGGCAATTTCTTTAATTGAAAATCCGGTGATTTCGTACAAAATGATGCTTTCCTTTTGGCTTTCTGGCAATTTGGCAATAGCCTGGTGTAGAAGATAGATTTCCGCTTTACCATCGGTCCTTGATTCACCAGGAATAGCATCCATTGACTCTTCGGATGTATATACAATCCGGCGTGTTTTTCTGGTGTGATTAGCCATTACGCGGATACTGATTCCAATGAGGAATGACAAAAATGCTTTTTCAGAATATATGGTCTCAAATTTTTGAAAAGCAATAAGCAGCGTGTCGTTCATCAGATCTCTAAATTCCATTTGTCCACAAGCCCTTGCACGGCAAAACCGTTCAAAATTGGCATGAACCGGTTCGTAAAGGGAGAGGAAGCTCTTTTGCTTTTTATCTTTCATTGAAAATCACTATTCCTATATACAACGTAAGTGTTATCATCTGTGATTTGGTGACATGGGAAAGTAATTTTCTGAGTCTTTTACTCTTGCTGCTATCGCTTTTTACACCGTATGTAGGCAGAGGATTGGAAATAAGGTATCCGAATCGAATATCCGGAGTCGATCGTCGGTGCCAATAAAAAATTGATCCGAATTATCTTTTCCTTTCTCAATTGACTCGCCCAGTAGTCTTGGAGCTTCGTAATTTCAACGTTAAAATTTCGGCAAGCCTTTATTAAGACCTTTCACTTATGGAATACAATATACCCTTTATGAGAGGGTTTTGGTCCGAAACCATCTCACCTTGACAAAGAATAATTACCTTAGAAACAGAAATACTTTTTCGTGTAATTAAGACCAGTGGACCTTATTACAACAGAGAAAGAAGAACAGGAAAAATAAAAAATGGAAGTGTTTTTTTATGGTTTATTTATGGACGTCAGCATTTTGTTGAAAAATGGTATTAAACCATCCAACCCAAGAAGGGGATATCTCTCTGATTATGCATTAAAAATTGGAAATCGGGCGTCATTAATTCCTTGCACAAATGAAAAGTCTTATGGAATCGTAATGACCATTGAGGATAGCACCATTCATAAGCTGTATGCCGAACCCAGTGTAGCAGATTATATCCCGGAAGCAGTCAACATTATTTTAGATTCGAATGAATCCATATCGGCAACATGCTACAATCTACCAGCAGAATTACTAAGTGGAAGGAATGAAATATATGCTCAATCCCTATACCATTTGGCAAAGCAGAAAGGATTTCCCAAGGACTATTTAGACAAGATTGAGAATATGATAAAAGCACCACCAAAATGAGATATGAAAACCGTTAATATTTGAATAGCAGTAATGTTGGCTTCTTTCCGGGTAATTGGAATAGAATCAACTCTTTTTTGTCATTCTCAACCTAGGAATGGAAATTGGGAATCTGTTTTAGCTATATTAGATTTTAATTGCAAAATCCAAAGATCTAAATGTCAAAATTATTGTGTCTAATCTTGTTTCTAGCCTTTCTAGCTTGCCAAGGAAATAAAGCCCTCCTTGTAGAAAACATGGCTATAATCCCTCAACCGGAAATCCTAAAACCCGGTAAAGGATTTTTTCAAATTGATGCAAATACGAGCATAATCCTGCAAGGTGAAGGGCCTAGACTTCAGCTTATAGCTGACTATCTAAACAAGGTACTGCCATCCAACTTGCCGATAGAAACCCTCCCCGTAACTGATGTTCCAGACAATAGTATAGTTTTGAGGCATATTGAAGGATCGGAATTAGAAGAAAAGTATAAATTAACTGTAACCCCAGAACACCTGCTCATTGAGTCTTCAGGCTTGGCTGGGATATTTTATGGAGTTCAGACACTTAAACAATTGATGCCAATTCAGAAGATGGATAAAAATACACCGGTTGGAATTCCCGTATTAGAAATTGAAGACAACCCACAATTTGGGTGGCGTGGATTTATGTTGGATGTATCCAGACACTTTTTCGAAGTATCCGACATCAAGCAGGTTCTTGACTTTATGGCTGAGCTAAAATTGAACCGGTTTCATTGGCACTTAACTGATGATCAGGGATGGCGTGTAGAAATAAAAGGGTATCCTAAATTAACTGAAGTGGGAGCGTGGCGGGTAGATTACAATACTACTGACGAAACCATATCCAACTGGTGGGGGCGACCGGTACAGCAACCTGGTGATCAGGCAACTTACGGCGGCTTTTATACTCAGGAGGAAATCCGTGAAATAGTAGCTTATGCCAAAGATCGATTTATTGAAATCGTCCCTGAGATCGATATGCCTGGACATTCTCAGGCCGCAATAGCGGCTTACCCGGAAATCTCTTGTACCGGTGGTCCATTTTATGTAGCCACTGGTGGTGTGTTTAAAGACAACACCTATTGTCCGGGCAAAGAGATTACCTTCGATTTTGTAAATAATGTATTGAATGAAGTAATGGATTTATTTCCTTTTGAGTATATCCACATTGGCGGGGATGAATGCAACAAGTCTTCATGGAAGTTGGATCCGGACTGTCAAAAGCGAATTGCAGATGAAAAATTAAAAGGCGAACATGAGTTACAGAGTTATTTTATTAAAAGAGTAGAAAAGATAATCAACAACCGAGGACGAAAGATGATAGGTTGGGATGAAATATTGGAGGGAGGTTTGGCGCCGAATGCCACAGTTATGTCCTGGCGCGGAGAAAAAGGAGGAATCGCGGCTGCCAGAGCCGGACACGATGTGATCATGACTCCCAACCGATATTGTTATCTGGACTTAAAACAAGGACCTGATGATTTGGAGCCCAATTTAGGCTATTCTTATAGTTTTCTTAAAGATGCATATCATTTCAAGATTATCTCGGATAGTCTGACCACTGCACAAGGCAAACATGTGTTGGGAATTCAGGGAAATCTTTGGACAGAATCAATCAGTGATTGGAGTAAACTGACCTATATGACCTTTCCCAGACTTTATGCTATTGCAGAAAATTCCTGGACATCTGAGCACTCGAAAGATTGGCAAGATTTCAGTAATCGATTGCTTACCATGTTTCAACGGCTAGATCAAAAAGGAGTCAGATATGCCACCAGTGCATACAATGCACGGATAAATCATGAGGGAAAAAATGGAATCATAAATATATCAATGAGCACGGAAGTGGACAGTTTGGATATTTATTACACTTTGGATGGAAGTGATCCTGATAGAAATTCTCTTTTTTATCAAGGAGAATTTACCATCGATACTACCACTATTATCAAAGCAACAACCTACAAAGGAAACCTACCTATCGGTAATATCTCAGAGCAACTATTTCCTGTACACCTGGCGACAGGCCAAAAGGTAGTCTATCATACTCATTATTCGGAGCGATACCCAGCTGCTGGTGACCAGGCTTTAGTGGATCTGAATTATGGAAGTCTAAGCAGGAGTGATAAGGCCTGGCAAGGATTTCCCGGTGATATCGAATTAGAGATCTTGTTTGACGAAACGGTATCCGTTCAGAAAATTGAATTGTCCACTTTGAGAATGACTATCGGAGGAATTTATCCCCCGGAAAGGATTGAAATTTGGGGTGCAGATCAGTCAAAAGATTATAGAAGGATTGGTGAATGGTCTCAATCAGAAATTAGTCATACCCAAGGTCGGAATAAAATTACCATCTCGATTGATCTAATACCAGGAGAAATCCAGTATGTCAAGTTTATAGCTAAAAGTGTTCAGCCAATTCCACCAGGCCACCATCTTGCCGGATCTCCTTCATGGATATTTCTTGATGAGGTCGTTCTGTATTAATTTATTTGATGGTGTATTTGAATAATCCTAAAACGTAGTATCAGCAGCAATCAAACCAAAAGCTTCATGGACCAAATTAAAATATTGCTGTGGGAGGTTATTTCGGAAAATGCACTGAATTTACTAAAGGCCCATTTTCAGGTTGTGCTTCCTCATGAAATCGGGTTACACCAGGATATTTCAGGAATTGTAACCAGGGGAAAAAGTATTGTAGATCAAGCTTTGCTGGATCAACTTCCTGATGTACAGGTTATCGTGCGATGTGGAGTTGGCGTTGATAATATTGATTTGGATATTTGCCGCAAGAAAGGTATAAAAGTGTTCAATACACCGGGATTAAATGCGGCGTCCGTTGCCGAACATACCCTGATGCTCATATTGATGCTGTCCCGGGATGCATTTAATGGTATCACCTCCACTCGAGTTCTCAATCCTTCCTACCGTGATCATTTTCCGGGAAACGATGTTAGAGACCAAAAGCTGGGTATTATCGGATATGGACACATTGGGCAAACCGTGGCAAAACTGGCTGTAAATTTTAAAATGGACGTCAGCTACTGGAACCGGCAAAAAAAAGACATGGCTCATCACGCTCAATACCTGCAATTAAACCGCTTATTAGCCACTTCAGATATTTTGTCATTTCATCTTCCATTGACAAAAAAAACCAGGAATTGGTTTGATCAGCAGAAATTGGAACAATGTAAAGATGGAGTAATCCTCATAAATACAGCCCGGGGACCTATTGCAGATGAGGATATTCTACTGAAGGGCTTAGAAAGTGGCAAAATATCAGCCTTTGGTGGAGATTTGGCGGAAGGTTACCGCTCAAAACATCCTTTATACAGCCATCCCAAGTGTTATGTCACTCCCCATGTCGCCAGTCTATGCAAATTGACTTACCGGGAAATGTGCCAACGAGGAATACATCTGTTAATTGATTACCTTAAAGGCCAAACCATTGAAAAGTTTTATGAAGTATGTTGAATAGATTCTATCTTTTAGGAACTCTCATTGGCATATTGTTTTGCAGTTGCCAAAATAATGAATCCAGCTTCCCAAGCAAGCACATTGTATTTATTACCGGAGATGAAGAATATCGATCAGAAGAGTCCATGCCAATGCTGGCGCAAATTTTAAAACGTAATTATGGATTTAGGGTTTCGCTTTGTTTTTCAGTAGATTCCAATGGTCTAGTAGACCCCAACAACATTAGACACATTGATAACCTGGATGCGTTGGATGATGCGGACATGATGGTTATGTTTACCAGATTTAGGGCTTTAGAAGATCGCCAGCTGGAAAAGATTATAGAATTTGCTGAATCCGGAAAGCCTATGGCTGGGTTTAGAACGGCTACTCACGCTTTCAGGTATCAAAATGATAGTACAAAGAGATATTATAACGAAGGTTGGCCCAGAGCGGTGTTTGGTCAGCAATGGATAACCCATCATGGTCACTTTGGCGATGGTCATGAACATCTCACCAAGGTGCGGTTGGTACCTACCCAATCCGATCACCCTATATTAAATGGTGTTAAAGAATTTAACGCCTTTAGCTGGTTATATCATGTACATGGAGTTGATCATAGCTTAAGTGGCGATAGCTCTCCCCTTTTGATCGGTACAGCATTAAAGTCCAATCATAAAAACAAAGACCGTCTGGATAGATTTCCGATCTCTAATCCAGTCGCATGGACTAAAACCTACGAAGGAGATCTTGGAACCAACCGCGTATTTTTTACTACTCTTGGCCACCCTTATGACTTTAAAGATGAATCGATGCGTCTACTGGCAATTCAAGGTATTCTGTGGGCTCTTGGATTAGAAGAAAAGATATTAGAAACCGGTGAAGACGTAAGTTTTGCTTCCGAGTATAAGCCAAATAACAGTGGTTTTGGACAAAAATTTAAACCCGGAATGAGGGCTGATAGTATACGGCAAACACTACAGCAATAACTATGTAACGTGAATAATGGATAAAAAAACTGTTGTTTTAATTTAAAACATAGGAGGATATTTAATATATTAACAGTTGAATCTCAATTAAATAATATTAAACTCCTCCATATGTTTGATGATAAAATTACAGAAATTTATGTTGCTGTGGATGACTTTTATAAAGAATTCTCTCAACAAATTCAATATTTCAGGCTTCAAGACGGTAAAAAATGTACACGCAATAGGAAAAGTAGACTATCAGACTCTGAAATGATGACCATATTGATATGCTTTCATCATAGCCATTACACTAATTTCAAGTCATTTTATAATGAAATGGTTAGACGATATTGGATGCACTTGTTTCCTGATCTTGTTTCCTATGAACGGTTCAACCAAACACAGCAAAAAGTAATAATTCCTCTACTATTATTCCTCAAACAGTATGGATTAGGTTGTAGTAGAGGTATCAATTTCATAGATTCTACTACGATTAAGGCATGTCATATTAAGCGAGAAAAACAACATAAAGTAATGAAGGGGTTTGCAGCAAAAAGTAAAGGTACCATGGGTTGGTTCTATGGTTTCAAGTTGCATTTAGTAATTAATGATATGGGAGAAATTCTGAGTTTTTACCTAACAAAAGCCAATGTAGATGATCGTAACCTACAGGTAATCACTTCTTTAACTGAAAACATATTTGGAAAACTTTACGGGGACAGAGGCTATATTTCAAAAGCTCTGGCCGACTTTTTATGGAATGATGGTGTACATCTAATTTATAAAACACGCAAAAACATGAAAGATCAAAATCTATCAGATATCGATAAAATCCTATTGAGAAAAAGAGCTCTTATCGAATCGGTCAATGATGAATTGAAAAATATCTGTTCTATTGAACATTCCAGACATCGAGCCCCTAAAGGTTTTTTTATAAATCTGGTTGCTGGGTTAATAGCATATCAGTTCTTACCAAAAAAACCTTCTTTGAATATCTCAACTGAAAAAACTGATAATTTACAGCTCCTCCTTACAGCCGCTTAAACATTATTCACGTTATGTACTTTTTTTTGCGGTTGGTCCTCAATTTACCATTATGGTAAAGGACTAAACGTCAGGCAAGTATATATATTTTGAAATCTATATACAGACACTGACTTGGAATCTGTTTTATTGGAATAATTCTGGCACAGTTTTTCGGGTACAATTAAAATGTAATTATTTTTACATATATTATTTAACCCACAATGTTGCACAAATGAGACATTTCACTTTTCCCATCCTATTCCTTATTGTACTGACTAGTTCTGTTTTTGGTCAGCGGTCGCTGAAAATCGGAAAGATTTCAAGCCAGGATTTTAATGTTAAATATGAACATTTAGACAGCCAGGCTTCAGCAGTTGTTATTTCCGACATTGGCAGTTCTAAAATTGAATGGGTCGATTATAAAAATTGGTTTAATGCGGTTACCACAAAACACATCAGGATAAAGATAAATGATAAATCTGGTTTAGATTATGGTAATTTTACGATCCGGTTGTATAAAAGTGGCACCACTAGAGAAGAAATCAAGAACTTAAAGGGAGTTACTGCAAACCTGGAACAGGGCAAAGTTGTACTCTCCAAGTTAACCAATAAGTCTATTTTCGAGGAAGAAAAAAATAAGAATAATACTTACCTTAAAATCTCAATGCCTAATGTCAAGGAGGGTTCAATCATCGATTTGACCTACACCATTTACTCGGAATTCTATTACAGTCTACCTGATTGGATATTTCAGAAAATGATACCAGTCCTACACAGTAAATATACTATAGTATACCCTGAATTCTTCGACTATAATATAAAGGTGAAGGGATATGAAAATGTAAAACTTTCGGAGAATTCAACTCAAACCAAAACGGAAGTATACTATTCCAATCCTATTAACATTTTTACCAAAACGTATGAGAGTGCGAATGTTCCGGCATTCTCTGCGGAGAAATATATGACCACAGCACGGAATTTTTTATCCTCATTAAACATCGAGTTACGTACGATAAGTTTTCCCAATACTCCGGTGATGAATTTTTCAAAATCCTGGGAGGAGATTCGCAAGAGCTTGATGAACAGCGAATACTTCGGGCAGCAACTCAACAAAAGTGGTTTAGTTAAGGATTGGATTGCTCAAATCGAAACAGGTGCTACAGATAGGGAAAAAATACACCAGGCCTATGCACTCGTAAAATCCTACTTTTCGTGGAATGGCGAAAAGGATGTATATATCTCCAAAAGCCTCAAACAGGTCATTAATAAAAAAGAAGGAAATTCCGCCGACATTAACATGACACTAACCTTGCTACTTAGAGAACTAGGGATTAGAGCTAATCCCTTGATCTTAAGTACTCGAGACCATGGGGCTATTTATCCCACTTCACCAACCATCACTTCTTTTAATTATACTATTTCAGCAGTTCGACATGAGAAAAATTGGATTTTACTCGATGCAACTAGAAAGGATTTACAACCTGGCATATTACCTCGGGAATGCTTTAATGGAAAAGGGCGATTGATTTCGGAGAATTTCACTGATTGGGTAGACATCTCACCATTAATGAGTTACAAGACAAAAAATGTAATGAATGTCCATATCAATGATGGAAAATTACAGGTTGAATGTACTGAATCGCACCAGGGATATGCTTTATTAGATTATAAACGAAAAATCAGTGAATATCCAAGTCATGAGGAATATTTTGAAAGCATTTCTAATAGCGATGAGGAAATTTTGGATTACAAAATAACCGACAATGAAAATGGTTCCGTTTCTGAAAAAACCAAGATCTCTTGTACTAAATACCTTGATCAGGTTGATGATTTCATCATTGTTGAACCCTTTCTAAAGGCAGCTACAAAAAGCAATCCGTTTAAACAAGATTCCAGAAATTATCCTGTAGATTTTGCCGTTCCCATTGAAGAAGATTTGTATACAAAAATCACCTTACCTGAAGGATATGAAGTAGAGGAATTACCTGAAGAAACTGTTGTCGATTTATTGGAGCGATCAGGTTCATTTGTTTATAACATCAAAAGGATTCAGGAAAACGTTATTCTTGTATCGTCCAGACTGAAGATAAACAGGACAATTTATTTGCCCACTGAGTACAAAGTTCTGAAAGAGTTTTTTTCGATCGTGGTCTCAAAGCACGCTGAACCCATTGTTATTCAGAAAATACAGCAATGAAGTCTACTATTAGATACTTAGCAGGTTTCCAAATCAGACTGGGAGTCACCCATTATTGTAATACGCAGATACCCCTGATCTTTGATAGAATTCTAATTATCTGTGGATTCATTTTATGCTTGCAAACCATATCGTATGCTCAATTATGGCCTGTCCAAAATATTCCTACAGATCTGTTGATTGGAGCTGATATGGTAGTACGTAATAGAACCGATGAAATTACCATTTCCGGTGAAAGAAAGTATACCTACAAACGATCTCATGTATTCACAGTTTTGAACAAGAAAGCGATTAAGTATAAGAGTTTGTACATTTTTTATGACAAACTAAAAAAGGTAAATATTCATAAATGTACGGTGTACGATAGTCACGGAACAGAGATTAAATCTTTCAAAAAATCGGACTTCAAGGATGAAAGTTTCATACCGGATTATTCACTCTATGACGATACACGCGTCCTCTATAATGAGATTCCTGATTTTAAATTGCCTTTTACAATTCACTTTGAATATGAGATTACCAATTTTGACAACACACTGATTTTTCCAACCTGGTCACCTCAAATTGGACCTGGAATTGCAATCGAAAAAGCTACTTTACAAGTTACCTATCCAACTAGTTTTCCCATTCGATATAAAAAGATCAACCTGGAGAACGAACCCGATCTGATAAAAAGTGACAAATACCAGGTTTTGAACTTTGTTCTCAATAATCAACTGGCATCAAAATATGAAGAGTTTTCCTCTAACCAGATATTTCCGGAAGTTCATATTGCTCCAATCGAGTTTTTCTTTGATGGATATTCGGGGACAATGGAAAGCTGGCAAACTTTTGGCAATTGGTTATCCTCACTTTTTGAAGAAAATGATAAAATTGGTAATAAATCTGAACTCTTTCTTAGAACGCTCAGAAAAAAAGGATTATCCAAGAAAGAAATTGTTGAATCGGTTTATCATTTTGTACAAAACAACACCAGGTATGTGAGTATTCAGTTAGGAATTGGTGGATATAAACCCTTTCCAGCCTCATTTGTAGAAAAAAATGGTTATGGGGATTGTAAAGCACTGACCAATTATGCGAAATCAATCCTCGCTAAAATGGGAATTGAGTCATACCCAGCCATTATAGGCGCGGGTCGGGATAAAGAGCAGACAATCCGATGGCTTGATTTTCCCAGCGTAAACCAAGCCAATCATGTAATCCTGATGGTTCCATTAGACCGCGATACCATATGGTTGGAATGTACTAGCCAAATTAATCCTTTTGGTCATCTAGGCTATTTTACTGCAAACCGATGGGCACTAGTTTTAGACCCTAATGGTGAATCAAAAGTAATCAGAACACCATCCTATCAAGACTTCAACAGTTGCATTAAGCGTGTCCTGGTTTATGACCTGTTAAAAGGGCAAGAAATCAGTGGAACTTTAAAATCAACGTATCAAGGTCTTGATTATGATTATGCCCGACTCAAGTATTTGAAGAAAGAACATCAAACCGAGTATGCATTGGAACAATATTCCGAGCCAAATTTAACCGTTAATCAAATTTCCTGGAGCGATAGCATATTGGCATTTCCCTATTCTTCCGAATCCTTTGATTTTGAGGTCAAAGAATATGGTAGGCAAATCGGCTCCAAAATTATTTTCAAACCCCAGGCACTTACCTCGTACGACTATGTTCCTTCACAAAGTATAAATAGGAAATCTCCCATTCAAATTGCTTTTCACCGGATTAGGACCGACAGCATTCACATCTCATTACCCGATGAGTATTGGTATGGGAAAACCCCTACCCCACTAACTCTGAAGGAGGATTTTGGCGAATATTACCTAAGGTATACCATACAAGATAAAAGTCTAATTATTATCCAAACACTTCATCTAAAAGCGGGTTGTTATCCATCAAACCAAAACCAAGTGTTTGCCTCATTCTGGAAACGGATTCGTGAGGCTTCAAATCGTAAGATCATATTGAGTCAGAGGAAGACTTAACCTTTATTTCACAAATTTAATAAGCGTTCCGGTCCCGATTTGATCTTTTAGTTTCATACTATTAAGTACGGCCATTTCTTCATGCCTTTTTGGGGGCACTCCCCAGGATGACAAAATCCCGGAAAGACTTCCTGATTTAGTAACCTTTTTAACCTGCAATCGTTCTGGCTGCTTATTGAGTTTTGAACGATCTTTTAATCGATTAAACCCTCTGGCTGTTTGATTGAAATAGGGCCGATAGCTATTGAAGTCACTTTGACCGGCAACACCGTGAAATACCAGAATCATCCCATCAAAAGATATGTAATTCGAAAGTAGCGAAACACTTGCCTTGGGATCCTGTTCATTGATTTGCTCACTGACTACAGTCAATGCCTGAAAACCATTGATAGCGTTTCGAGTAGAACTAATCTGATTCAACTTATACTGCGTAATGAAATTTTGGGACGCCTCTTCCATTGAATTTCCCTGACCGATGGTCAACATTATCAAAGCTTTGCCATCCTTAGGTGCCATTTGCACCTGGGAAGGCGTATTGACCGTTTTCCAATTCGTCGGAATTGGATAGTAAAACTTCATCTCAGGATGATAGAATACATTATTTTCGACAAAGCCCTGACGAGGATCTTCCCCGTACACAATTCCATTGATCATTTGAAGATAACCATTACGATTGACCGCATATTCACTGTGCTTTGAATCCTTTGACTGCCACTCTTCGGCCGCTTTACGAACTTTGTTATAGCGATCTATGGGATGAGGATGTGTAGATAAAAAGGTTGGAATTTCTCCTGCCTCACTCTTGCTTTGCAGGCGGTTTAAGGTTTGGAAAAAGTTGGCCATATTATTAGCATCATATCCAATTTTAGTTGAATATTCCGCACCGAGCTGATCGGATTGGGATTCATTATCACGTCCGTACTTTAAAAAAAGCAATCCCAATCCGGTCTGTGCAATATCCATGAATTGAACTAATTCCGGTTTGGCGATAATGCCTCCAATTAATAGTATTTGAGCTATTTGCGATTTAGTATATTGCTTGGCAGAATGTCTGGCGGTAACATGACCAATCTCGTGGCCCAATACCCCGGCAAACTCCGCTTCATTATTAAAATGAGCTAAAATTCCACGTGTAAAATAAACGAAGCCACCGGGAAGAGCAAAAGCATTGATCACCGGTGAATCCAGGATTTTGAATTGAAATTTTAGATTCGGACGATGAGATATCGCTGCCATTTCATTACCCTTTTCTGTAATAAATTTTTGAATTTTCTCATCCTGATATTGACCATACATAGCAATGATCTGGGGATCTGATTCAGTTCCTAGAGCAATCTCCTGTTGCTCATTCATAAACATCACTTCCTTTTTACCGGTTACGGGATTGACCGCACATTGATAAAATATGAATGCGATGAGCAGGATTACTATAGATTGGATTTTCTTGTTGGTAACCATTATTAATTGATTGTATTAATATAATTCGATACAGATTAGACGTAGAAATCTAGTTTCGTCATCTAAAATTTCTGTTAAAAGATGAAATTTTTCAAAAAATATAATAAAAAATCCCCAACCAAGCGGCCGGGGATTCATTCATACTAAACCTGACTAAAATGAAATAATTCTTTATTCTTTGATAAATTTAATACTTTTCACAAAATTATCAACTCGAACTGTTAAAATAT
Source organism: Saprospiraceae bacterium (assembly GCA_965223405.1). GTDB lineage: Bacteria > Bacteroidota > Bacteroidia > Chitinophagales > Saprospiraceae > CBDCWO01. The sequence goes on along the minus strand of CBDCWO010000006.1, from coordinate 5,658,737 downwards.
ATAAACCTTTTTCTAAATCTCTAACATCAATCCTTTCTTTAAAGTTCGATTTTCCAATAAATGTCTTCTGCTTTATTACCCTGGAACTTAATACTGAAGAAATCTGCATTTCTACTGTTTTAACGCTACCAAAATCAGGCCATAATGTTTCAATATTTAGCTGTAGGTCTACTTTAGCCGGATTCGGATTAATTTTAACCTGGTAAATTTTTTGATAATTTATATTCGCTTGATCCTGACATAATTCTCCCGAAGTAAATTTCTCAATCTGAATATAGTTGGAGGATAAATCGTAACAATCTGTTCCCAGAGCAACAGAATCTAAATCCTCTCCAACCACAACCAGCAATTCTCCCGTTAGGGATATTCCCCAGACTCTCCATGTACCTGCACCACTGCCTTCGAAGTCATATGCCGGAATGTTAGGTATCACCTGGACAACATTGTTCGTATCGGTAATTACATACTGATAGTCTGCTAGCGAAGAAGTCGAAGATGTGAAAAACACGCGGTCATTCTGGTCGTCAGAAACACAAAACTGTAAGGTAGTATCACCAAAAAGTGACTCTACTTTCCCTCCATTCGGTTGACTTTTAACAACTTCTATATTATTTGATGTCAATGAAAAACAATCGTCTGCCAGAATAGCGTTGCTGATCGACATTCCGATCGGACTGAGGAGGTTTCCGGAATAGGTTAACCCATAAACCAGACATATACCTTCAGCCACATTTTCAAAGTCCACCACCGGGTCATTTTGTATACTGACGATATTGTCAATCGCATCGGTGATCACATAGGCTTCCAGGGCCATTTGATTATCAGAAATTTGGAAAGTAATTTCGTCGGGTTCCATATCTCCACTGCAGACAACAATCGTATTACCTCCTTGGGGTGATTCTATGATCCCTCCTTCTACTCGCTCTTTGTTGACCAAAATGAGATTGCCCGATAATTCAAAACAGCCCGTTGCCAAATCCGACAGAATACCAATGGTATCTCCTGGCTTAACCGACAATTCACCTTCGTAAGCTATTCCTGTTACTACATGACTTTCTGATCCCGAATTGTTAAAATCATAATAATCATTGGTGGTAATTGTTCTTACAACTCCGGATTCATTACTTATTATCCAAGCATATTGGGTTGCTTGTGCAGAGGTAGTAAAAAATAAAGTATCACTGGCCGCATTTTCAATACACACTGTTACTTCGGTTTCTCCTCCGGAAGTACTAATCTGACCTCCTTCTACAAAACTTGCAGATAAATTCAGAAAATTATTTGACCTGGTGAAACACAAATCTGATAATGCTTTACCAGTAATGGTGTCTCCCACATTTATCGTCAGGTTACCCCCATAGGATACTCCCCAAACCACGGCTTCCGAAATCTTCAAATCATTGGATACAAAAGAACTACTATCAATGATCTGCAATACCTTGCCTGATCCATCTACAAATATTAAAGCTTGTTTCCCTCCTTGATTATTTCCAAAGTCAACGGTAATGGACTCCGGAGAATCCGGTTTGATACATACGGAAAGTACGCCATCTATACCGGATGAAATCAGGAATTCGCTCACACTGCTCCGGGTGATCAAAATGAAGTTATCTGTAAAATCATAACATCCAATGGGCAGCAATTCTTCTACATTTCGACCCAACAAATTTGGAATGGGATTGGTATGAGATAAGCCGTAAATTCTGCTTACCCCTCCTGAAGCTCCTTCAAAATTTAATAATGAATCTTTGGTGGTTACAATGATGTTTCCTTCTTCATTAGTGACTACATAAGTATACAGTGACGAAGCACTGCTAACATGAGATAGGGCAATGAAATCTTCAATTCCATCACTGACGCAGAATTCTACCGCGCTACCCAGATCAGAGGATATAGTTCCTCCATCAACCAGATTCGGGTCGCCCATAAAAATAGGCAAATAGTTTTCGCCAATCTCGAAACATTCATCAGATAAGATTGATTGGGGGAAAGTATCTCCGATATTTAAAATAACATTACCGGTATAAGTAGCACCATAGACACGTAAATTGGAGGTGCCCGAAGTATCTAGCGATAAGGTATTTCCGGAAGACATGGTAATGATATGTCCATCCTGATTGGTTAAGATAAGTAATTGATTATTTACTTGAGGAGTGATGCTAAATGTAATTGAGTCCAGTTTAACTGCATTGGCACAAAGGTAGATGCTATCTCCTTCCGAAGAGTTCACAACGATTGACAGCAGATCTATCAGTTCGATCCAAATAGCATTTCCGGAAACCGCTGCACATGGTTTATTGGCATTAACTGTATCTCCGATGGCGTACGGATTTTGCCCAACGAAGTTAACGGCATAAATATGTGTAACACCTGGCTGCAAGGACTGCAATTCCAAACTGTCATGTGAATGGATTTGTAAGATGGTCTGCTCCTCATCGGTAATAAGATATTGATAAATCCCGTCTCCGGATCCCGAAATATTTAAAGTCACATGTGAATTTTCAGGATTATTGAAACAAGTACTCAAACTATCTCCCGAACTGGCACTAATCTCACCTCCATCCAAATGAAATTTATTTATAACGATCTGGTTTTCTGAAAAAGATACACAACCTGGTACTTCATCAGGAATCAACGTATCCATAACTTGAAGGGTAAAATCTCCCTGATAGGATAGCCCTGACACCGTTAACACATTCCAGTTCATTGAATCATGCACCGATACCGCGCCTTGGGTAAATCCGAGTATAACAGAATTCTCATCTGTCAACACATATACATATTCCCCTACCCCAGAATTTTCCGTTGAAACTTGGATTTCGGTGCCTTCTCCTGCCTGAAGACATAGTTCAACAAGGTCACCATGATCCGAGGAAATCTTGCCTCCTGAGACTTTAGCCTGTTCTATAAAAATGAAGTTATCCGATAGCAGGTAACAATGCTCAGACAAGGTGGACTGGAAAGAACTTCCAATTACATCGTTCAAAGTTCCTGTATGAGATATACCAAAGACCATGGCTTCATCTGTCATAATCGTCTCCAAATCAAGTGAGTCTGTAAAAACTGTGGTAATCAAATCGTTTTCTATCAATAAATAACTGTAATTTTCAGAAATGGATTTTGTAGAATTGGCAACTAGGATATCCGGCAAATTGTCACCGGCACAAAATGAAACCGAATCTCCATAATTGCTAGAAACTGTAGTTTTCTCGATATTCTCTCGAATAATGGTAATGGGATTTTCGCTAATATCAAAGCATTGACTAGCCAGAATCGACTCAAACAAACGGCCTTTTTCCGGTTTCAGAAGATTACCGAAATATCCAATACCCCAAATCAAGCAAGTACCAGCTCCGGCATCTTCAAAATTGAGCGTATCGGCTGTTCCATATTCAAGAATGTTATATTCGGTATCGGTAATGGCATAAACAAAACCCGGAAAATTCAATGCTTCTCCTTGCACTACCACCTGATCAGGTATACCATCTCCCGGACAGGTATTGATCGTGTCGCCGTTGAGACTGGATATCGTCACTGTTCCACTAAAATCATCCTGGCGAATAATGGTCAACGGTTCTTGAGAGAGGTCAAAGCACTGGTCCGAAAATGACTGGATATCCCCAATCTGATCACCTACTTCTACTGTGACCGCCCCTGAGTAGGACAAGCCGTAGATATAACATGTACCCGGAGAAGCTTCATTAAAAGCAAATATATGGTCTGCTTGTATCGCTAATACCTTCCCTTGTTCATCAGTAAGGATGTAGGTATAATTCTCATCTACCGAAGAGTTATTCGCCACTTTTACTGTATCCGGGTAATCATCCCCAAGACATAATCGTACCGTAGATTCACCAAATACATCCGACACAATTCCTCCATCGGTGCGAATTTTTTTCACTTTCACATAGTTTTCGGTAATACCGATCATCGTCCCATTTATTTTGAGTGTATCAATATGGGATCCAGGTTTCAGTTTCAGCAATCCAATATACGTTACTCCATAGGCACGGCAGATGCCAGGTTCACCTCCTTCAAAGTTATATCTGAAAGGGCGATTTTCATCCAATATAATTCCTTGGTCATCGGTAATGACAACCGCAGTTTGAAAAGCATATGTTGGCGGTCGAAAAAATATTAAATCGGGAATACCATCTTGTGTGCAGGTAGTAATTACAGTATCTCTGGACCGAGTTTCTATTCTACCATATTTTGGTGCAATGGTTTGACCGAAAATTTGCAAACCCACAAAAAAGAAAATCAAGGTAATAATAGTACGCATATGTCATTGGTTTATAAGTTGCCATAATATAGAGGTTATCTGAAAAAGAGGATTCCAAATACTCAAAAAGGCAAATAGGAAAATATTCGTCGTACCGGGAAGATAAAGAATGCACTTATTTAATAACAAATAATATAATAATATATTATCAGAACATGGTTATTTTTTTATCGATTTTTTTGCCATATCTTAATGAATCAATAGGTATTATTGCTAAATATTTAGAACTACTTTGGCAGCATTCCCAATTAATCCAGAAGCTCTGGACGTTTTTGAGCGGTACGTTTCAATGATTGTTTTTCCCTCCAACTATTAATGTTCTTTTGATGCCCGGAAAGCAGTACTTCAGGCACCTCCCATCCTTTAAACGAACTGGGCCTTGTATATACAGGAGGAGCAATCAAACCATCCTGGTAACTGTCAAGCAAAGCAGATTCTTCGTTGTTTAAAGCACCTGGAAGTAATCTTCCAATGGAGTCCACGACCACTGCTGCCGCCAATTCTCCGCCAGATAACACATATTCCCCGATACTGATTTCCCTGGTGATGAGATGCTCCCTTATTCTTTCATCAATTCCTTTATAATGTCCGCATAATATTATCAGATTATTGGCCATCGAGAGTAAGTTAGCCGTTTGCTGGGTATATTCATCACCATCCGGACTCATATAAATAATCTCATCATAGGGACGCTCTTTTCGAAGTGAATGAATGCAATTGTAGATTGGTTCTACCATTAATACCATCCCTGCTCCACCACCATATTGATAATCATCGATTTGACGATGTTTTCCCAGGCCATATTGCCTTAAGTCAATAACCTCAATAGTCAATAGTTTTCTATCGATTGCTCTTTTCAAAATGGAATGCCGAAAAGGGCTAATCAACAGTTCCGGAAGTGCGGTTATGATATCAATTCGCAACATTCATTACTTTTTTGTTTTTAACTCTGTATAATATTTGAAATAATAAGGAATGGTCTCAATACCCTTATAAAAATTAAACAATCCATAATGTTCATTAGGCGAATGAATGTCATCGGAGTCCAATCCAAAACCCATCAACACGGATTTTACGTTTAGCACTTTTTCAAACAATGCGACAATAGGAATACTTCCACCACTACGTTGCGGTATTGGCTCTTTTCCAAAAGTTTTCTTCATTGCTTGGTGAGCAGCCTGGTATTCAACGGAATCAATTCGTGTAACCACTGGAAATCCTCCGTGATGTGGTGTAACCTTAACTTTAACACCGGCCGGGGTGATTTTGTGAAAATGATCAGCAAACAATTTAGTAACCTTATCCGGATTCTGATTTGGGACTAAACGCATGCTCAATTTGGCATGTGCTTTAGACGGCAAGACGGTTTTTGCTCCCTCACCGGTATATCCACCCCAGATTCCATTTACATCAAATGAAGGACGAATTGTTGTTCTTTCCAAGGTGGTATATCCTTTCTCACCTCGCACTTCTGAAATCTCAAGTTCATCCTGGTACTTATCCAGGTTAAAAGGAGCTTGATTCATCAACTTCCTTTCTTCAGCAGAAAGTATTTCTACATCATCATAAAATCCTGGAATGGTAATATGATTGTTTTCGTCCTGAATAGAAGCAATCATTTTTGCCAATAAATTTATGGGGTTAGCGACTGCTCCCCCGTAAACACCTGAGTGTAGATCACGATTTGCTCCTGTCACTTCTACTTCCAGGTAACTCAATCCTCGCAAACCTACTGTAATCGAAGGTACCTCATTGCTAATGATAGAAGTATCTGAAATTAATATTACATCACTCGCCAATTTGGATTTATTCGCTTTACAAAACATCTCCAGATTGTCCGAACCAACTTCTTCCTCCCCTTCAACCATAAACTTGACATTACAAGGCAATGCATTTTCCTGCATCATGATTTCAAAAGCTTTAACATGCATAAGCACCTGGCCTTTGTCATCACAAGCTCCCCGGGCATAGATCTTATCGTCTTTTATTACCGGCTCGAATGGTGGTGAATCCCATAATTCAAGAGGATCCGGGGGTTGGACATCATAATGTCCATAGATCAGGATTGTCGGTAAGTCTTTATCAATAATTTTTTCTCCGTATACAATTGGATGACCATCGGTTTCAATTATTTCTACCTGATCTGCTCCGATTGCCGAAAGTTGGTCTGCCAAAAACTGTGCGGCTTTCCTTACATCATTCTTATATTTTGGATCGGCGCTGATAGATGGAATCTTTAACCAAGATATTAGATCTTCCAAATATTTCTCTTTGTTCTTCTCTAATCGTGTTTTTACAAAATTCATCGTATGTATTTTAATATCATTTGCGAAATTAAACTTTCATCAATATTCATAGATAATTTTCCTTCTTCAGCACTGGAGATATTTCCGGTCTCCTCTGAAACTACAATGGCACCTACCGGCCTGTTGGTTGTAATCCCTACCGCAGACCGATGTCTTAAACCCACATGTGAGGGTAAACTTTGATCTTTAGAAATCGGAAGTATACAGCGCGCACTTTCAATGACTCCTCCTCTTATAATTACAGCCCCATCATGTAGTGGACTCTCTTTGGTAAATATGGATAGGATTAAATCCGAATTAATTTTGGCATTGATGGGGACTCCGGTACTTTTGATATCCTCCAGGTTGTATAATTTTGTTAATACAATCAAAGCGCCGGTTTTGGATTTTGACATTTCATTTAGCGCTCTTTTGATCTCTTGCATATGGTGTAAATCCTCTTCCTCATCTCGATCTTTTAGTGGAAACAATTTTCGTATAAATTCACTCCTCCCGCTTAAAGTAGTGTTTCCAACATACAACAAAAACCGTCTGATTTCCGGTTGAAAAATGATGATTAAAAGTATCAATCCCAAATTGACAAACTCATTGAGAAATTTGGATAACAATTGCATATTTAACACGGAAACAATAGCAGAGACTCCGTACAGGATCACGAGACCAATAAAAATATTAAAAGCAATACTTCCCCTCAGTAATTTGTAAATGATATAAAACAAATTACCTACGATTAGAATATCCAAAATATCCAATATTCTAATATCGAAAACGCCTACTCGAAAGAGATAAATTGAATAATCAAATACTATTATATCACCAAAAATCATAAATTGTTACTTGCAAAATAAAATTTTGACGTTTCTTTGTGCGATGTAAAGTTAACTCAACATCTAAAGAATCCCAATGATTTTTAAACCGGTGTTCGTTTGTCTTTTATGTTTTGCTTTTTACTCCTTATCCAGTCAGGTTGTGAAAAGGAACAAAGATGGGTTAAAAATTGTAGAGTTTGAAGATGGTACATGGCGATATTATGAGATTGGCGATTCCAATCTAGTTGCTATCGACCAAAATATTGACACCGAAGGGCCCCGAATACTACAAGGAAAGCAGAGTATAGTTGCTACTAAAATAGAGATTTATAATCGAGATATCCTGATTGAGTTTCAACACTTGATTTCTGAGGAAAAAGAGTTACAGAAATTGGTAGAAGTCTTACAGCAACAAATTAAAGAAGCCCAATCCGATAAGGATAAGGATTACCTGAAAAGTCTGTTGAATCAATTAAAGGATGTGCTCAAACAACAAAAAATCCAAAAGAAAAAAGTACAGAAGATTGAAAAGAAATACAATTTTGCCAAACAACTCCGTCGGGCAAAAAGCCCTTACCAATCCCGTTGGTTGGCTAAGCACGAAAAGAAAAATGGTGTTATTCATATTCCAACTTCTCCTGTTAGTCTGCCCCAAGAAGCTAGTTCAGAGGTAGATACGCTGCATAACAATAGCGACACAAGCCTACGATTGAATAAACAATTGCCCACTGCTGATCGTGAAGAAATATTTATCACAAATCAATTTGTCCCGTTCATAGAAGAATCTATTCCATGCGAATTTCAATTCAATGGAGTGGATCCATTCACCCAAAAAAGAAAAGTTGAAATAAAGTCAAATGTCCTCTTTCAGTATACTCCTGAGGAGCTTATGTCCTTTTTAAAAGATAAACCTTATATCACCTGTGAGGCACATGTTTCCTCAACCCCCGGTTTCAAATTTTTGACACTGCGATTTATTATATCGTCTGATCGGGCAAAACAAAGTTTTGGTAGACTATCGCAAGGATCTTCGTTGAGCATCAGATTGATAGACGGATCAATTATCAATATGTTCAACCGTACAACTGATGAAGGAGTAGTTGATTTCGATACAAAAACCACAATATATTCCGGAAGTTATATCATCAGTCGAAAAGATGAAAAAGCACTCCTGAATAAAGAATTGGACCGCTTAAGAGTGGTTTGGACCAGTGGATTTGAAGAATATGAGATATATAATTTAGATTTTTTAAAAGATCAACTTAATTGTCTGAATAATTATTAATACTATGCTGGGATTGAAATTACCAACTGATCCGCGCTGGGTGAACTTAGCGGAAATGAGTCTTGAGGAAATTCTTACAGATCATGCATACTGCGAACAAAAAGCAGCTACCTCTTGTATTTCACTGATTCAACAATATCCTGATAAAAAAGAGATGGTTGACGCCGTAGCCCCCATAGTTACAGAAGAATGGGGTCATTTTCGAGCCGTACTCCAAGAATTGGATAAACGAGGACTTAATTTAGGATTTCAAAGAAAGGATCTTTACGTCAATGAATTACTTAATTTTCAAAAGAAAGGGGGATCCAGAGAGGATCGGCTAATAGAGAAGTTGCTAGTGTGCGCTTTAATTGAGGCTCGAAGTTGCGAAAGGTTCCGCTTGTTATCTGTCAATCTTAAAGAAGAACATCTGAAAAAATTTTATCACAAATTTATGGTTTCTGAAGCCGGACATTACCGTTTGTTTTTGGACTTAGCAAAGAAATATGGTGATCCTGAAAATGTTAAAGCAAGGTGGCAGGAATATCTCAACTATGAAGCTGAAATCATGAAAAATTTGGAATTGCGGGGCGACAGAATGCACTAGCACCACCTCAAATGTCTAAAAATCTTTCTGAAAAATTACGTTTCCATTTAGCACGAATGGCTAAATTTAACAGTTGAGGTTCAAAATATCAATCACTTCACTCTAAAAAATACGTATATTGCTTTTTTATCAAGTATTTCTATCGAAATAGATATATTAAATTATTTGGAAAAAATTGATCAATGGGTAAAAAGATTCTTTTCTTGATAACCATTTTACTGTGTAATGGATGGTTGGGCGCGCAGAAACTGGATCACATTTTAGGGGAGTTTCTGGTTCAGGTTGAACAAGGTAATGACATCAGCCGAATAACACAAGATTTTACCGATCACAAGAGGACCAGAATTCTTTCTGTAAAACGATACATCAACAAAGATTTAAATGTTTGGCTGCTGTCTACAGATCCTAATCAACATAATGAGATCAAGGTACTAAACAATTTGAGAAAGCACCATGGTGTTATGAATGCTCAGTTCAATCATTTACTCCAAAAAAGGGAAAGGGATCCTAATGATGCGCGTTTTTCAGAACAATGGTATCATAAAAATACAGGACAATTGGGCGGTCTGGAAAATGCAGATATTGGAACTACTGTAGCTTGGAATTACACTACGGGTGGAACCACTGCAGGAAATAATGAAATCGTGGTGGCAGTCATAGATGACGGTATCAATGTGGACCATGTGGATTTGGCGAATAATATTTGGATCAATAAGCGTGAAATACCGCAAAATGGTATCGACGATGATTTAAACGGATATATTGACGATTACTACGGATGGAATCTCAATAATGAAAATGGAGAATTGGAAGATGGCGTACATGGTAATTTAGTGAGTGGATTGATTGGAGCAGAAGGAAACAACGCTATCGGCATATCTGGTGTTAATTGGAATGTCAAAACTATGATGGTTCAATACGCTTTTGAAGATGAAATTCCTGAGTCCGTTGCGTTGTCCGGGTACAGTTACATCCTTGATCAGCGTAAACTTTACAATCAAACCAATGGTAGAAAAGGAGCTTTTGTTGTCGCTACGAATGCCTCTTGGGGATTGGATAACAAGTTTCCCAGCGATGCACCAATTTGGTGTTCGTTTTATGATTCACTTGGTGCACATGGAATCTTAAATGTAGGAGCTACTACCAATAATAAAGTCAACATCGATGACCAGGGCGACTTACCTTCAACCTGCCCAAGTAATTATCTAATCGCCGTAACCAACAGCGACAACCGCGATAAACTTTCAGATGCTGGTTTTGGAGTGGTCCATATCGATCTAAGCGCACCCGGAGAAGATATTATAAGTGCCAGAGGTGCAAATGGATATGGATATGAATCAGGTACTTCCTTTTCGGCCCCTCTCGTGGCCGGAGCTATCGGCTTGTTATACAGTGCACCATGCTATAATTTTGCTGCCCGGGCTAAAAGAGACCCAGCGGGAACTGCCCTTGAGATTAGAGAAATCCTCTTAAATTCGGTCAAAAAGTTTTCAGAATGGGAATTATTACTCGCCAGTAGTGGTAGATTGGATGTAGGTGCAGCGATGGAGATGCTTATGGCGAATTGTGGAGCTTGTCCGGCCCCGGTAAATTTTACCCATACCACTACCTTAACGGATTCTTCCAACACCATTGATATCAGTTTCAACATAACTGATACCATTGATTTTATTGATGCTCGTTGGAAAAGTTCATCTGATTCGATTTGGGTATTACTACCAAACGTCGTCTCACCTGTCAAGTTAGAAAACCTATTGATGTGTCATGATTATGAAATTCAATTCCGAACGGGATGTCAGGGTGATACCACAGACTTTGGAGAATCTTATTATTTTGTCTCGGCGGGATGTTGCGACCCGACTGATATTGAGGTTAATGATCTAGGATCTGAAAATATTACTATTTCATGGGCTCCTATTGCCATCAGCCAGGGGTACAATACGCGAATTCGACTGTTTAATACTACTTCTTGGCTGGAGTTCGGAACTCAGGATACCTTCTTTACTTTCAGTGACCTGTTGGCATGCACTGTTTATGAAGTTCAGATGCGTTCCATTTGTAATGCCGAGATTTCTGATTGGTCGCATTCCAAACTCATAAAAACTTTAGGGTGTAGCTCCTGCCGAGTGATGGAATACTGTCCCTCGGTTTCCCTAAATTCAGAAAATGAATGGATCGATTCCATATCTATAGGATCAATTCAAAACCAATCTGGCGATAATGACGGATATGGCAACTTCAGTACGGACAGTGAAATAGGTACTGACTTAGCGGTGGATTCTAAATACAGGATTACACTTTTTCCAGGTTTTAAAAACAAAAAATTCCAGGTCTTGTGGCGGGTATGGATCGATTATAACCAAGATCTGGACCTGGATGATGAGGGAGAGTTGGTATTGGAAAGTATTAGCGGATCAGACACTACATTCACTGGTGTATTTCAAATTCCAAAGGTAGATACCTTGGGAAATACGCTTATGAGAGTCTCTATGAAAACGCTATTGATTGACAATATTCATCAGCGACCATGCGATACTTTGGATTTTGGTGAGGTTGAAGACTATTGCGTGAGAATCGTCAAATCGCTAGGCCCCTGTGGTGAAATATTTGAATTAGAACCTCTGAGTGTAACCAATAAAACACTTTCTTTTCAATGGGATTCTATCCCTCGAGCACTCGCTTATCTGATTCGTTATAAAAAATCCGGAGAGGATAAATTTAGCGATTGGGAGCTTACCGAATCCGATTCCACACATACCTTAAGCGGACTGAAATCATGTACTGAATACGCGATAGAAATTCTGACGGTATGTGAAGTGGATACCAGTATTTCACAATTATCCATGATGACAGATGGCAATAATTGTACTGTTGGCCTCGAAGATTTTGACCCCGGGATTAGTGACTTGCAAGTATTTCCTAATCCTTTTTTGGAGTATTTAGACATCCACTTAATACTTGATCGATCACTTAACCTGGACATGCAATTATTCGAGATTAATGGACGCTTGATGAAAAGACAAACTTATCACCTAAATCCCGGAGCGCATCACCTCCGGTGGAACGACCTTTACCGGCTTCCCCAGGGAATTTACTTTTTGCAATTTGTAACACCTAAAGGTAAAACGGTTAAAAAGATCGTGAGGAGTTAAAGTAGTGTACTGACGAGCTTCGCTGTCAGCACTTTTGTAGTGAGTAGTGAGTAGTGTGACGATTGTAGATGCCTAAATAAGGTTGCCCGTTTTTCAACTTACATTGAGTTATTTATATCAGACCAATTGGTTACTACATTTTGTTTCGTCCTAGTACAAAAACCAAAGCAAATCCTACTAATGCACCCACAATCGCCAGAAAGGTAAATGGATCATCCAAGTAATGAACAGGTAGAACATTTAACTCCTTGATTAATTTCATATTCTCCGGATCAAAGTTTGTTTGATTCAAGTCGACTAGGGCTCCCTGCTGATCAAGGGCAACTATTGGATTTCTCCAGGGCCATATTTTGTTAAGAGAACCCAGCATAAAGCCGGTCAATAGAGCCAGAGTTCCATTTTTAAAGGTATGAAAAGCCCAGGTTAAGACTTTCGCAAATGTCAAAAGGCCAAAAATACATCCGATTCCAAAAACGGCCAATATCTGTACCGCTTCCCAATCCCATCCATGCATTAACAGCTCCAAAGTAGGGATAATGGTTGTATACAAACCAAGCAGTAACAGCATAAAACTGCCGGATATTCCCGGTAGAATCAATGCTGAAATAGCAATACTACCTGACAAAAAGATATACCAGTAATCCATCCTTCCCTCAACCGGATTAAGGACAGTGATCAAATAAGCCAGAATACCTCCCCCTATTAACAATACCACCTCCCTCCAAGTCCACTTGGTAAGTTGCCTTCCTATGTATACAACAGAAGCGATAATTAAACCAAAAAAGAAAGCCCAGATTACAGGAGGATAATCTTCCAACATGCGTGTCACCCCTTTTACTCCGATAACAATTCCAATGATCATCCCAACTGCCAGACTGATTAAGAATCTGCCGTTTACTCTTTCCCAAACTCTTTTTATTCCTCCTTTGCTCAACAGCATTCTGGGAAGACGGTGATCAAATCCCTGAATAGACTGTAAAAGTTTTTCGTAAATTCCAGTGATAAAAGCAATGGTTCCTCCTGATACCCCTGGTATAACTTCAGCTATGCCCATTGCAATTCCTCTAATGATAATTTGAATATATCCCATACTACTAATTATGATCTCTTCCTTTTGACTGACCACCCTGATATAACGACTCTAGTCGTTCTAATTCTTTCTTATCTTTCTCAGAAATAGTCACCTGACTATGCTTTGTAAAATCGGGTTGTCCTGCATCAACCCAAGCGGAATACCATAAGCTTCCCACAGCTAATATAGAGCTTTGAAAGCGCTGTTCTACCATGCCATTTAAAGCCTCCTGGTAAGCTGCGGCATATGCTTCACACTCAATCCGTACAGTTGACTCCAGTCGTTCTGTAAAGCAATATTGCCTATCTTTAGGAAAGGTTTGACTCAGTCTTTTCTCGACGGAGAGTACTGAATCAACCGATTGATGGCTTTCCAACACAGTCTGCCAAATAAAATCACGGATATTATCAATATACTGTGCTTTACCCACGAGTAAGTCATATTCCTTGGCCGCAAAAAGTTCTGGAATGCGTGATTCCCAAAAAGCATGGATTCCAATCTGATTGGTAAGCTGACCATTGTAATTGGAGGTGGTATGAAGAGGGACATGAGCATCTGCAACATAATGTCCTAAGTCCGCCGAATAATGCAAAATTTTATATACCTCTCCATCTATCATGGCGTTGACCAATTGGCGATAAAGCAATGGAACCTGAAAAGGCAGGATTCCATGCTCAAACTGATTGTCGCTTAGGACAATTTTCTTATATGGTTTGTTCCACAAGGAATCAATTCCTGATATTTCCCAATTTACCTCATAAAAGTGATTAGCAATGGTTTGTGCTAAATAATTGAATAACGGCTTCCAAGTAGATTCCAGTTTTATTCCTTGGACACTTAATACTTCATTTTCGAAATGAACTTCAATTTCTAAAAAGTGAAGTTTTGCTTGTGTCCAGCTACGGGGTACTCCTTCAAATGGAGGTTCTCCGTATTTATCAAGATCAATATAATGCCTTGGTCCTTCTTCCGGAGTTGCATATCTTCTTTTATCGGCATCAACAGCGTGATCGCTGATAAATGTAATATGTGATTTATAGAGAGATAACATCTCTTGCGGGAGCGTAAATAAGGCATAATAATTGATTTGCCGGTGTCCATAAAATCCCCAATCCGCATCGGATAGAAATCCCCATCCGAATAATGACAGGATCAAGAGATTATGGAAAAAAATAGTCATAAGGTCGTAATATTTTGCGCAAGATACGTCTTTGGGCTAATATGAAATCATCATCCGAAGTATATACCCAGTATCTTTCAATCTGCCCGGAGGAAAGTTCGATTGGTATGGGATAGACTTTAACTACCTTCGATTTATTACCCACATAATCCACGCGGATCTCTGCAAAAGGTATTTGCAATTTCAAAGTTTCCTTATCCGGATGAGAATTGATAAATGCCTCTCCGGAAATCGTTCCTAAATTATCTAAAAATACTTTAATTATTCCTGGATTTTGTGGTGAAAGTGTTTCCGTAAAATTATAAAATGGTTCTACGGTTGGAGGTTGATTATTCCTAATAATGAAAGAGCTCGATTTTTGTTTTGGATACTCCACGGATAATTTAAGTACGTTTTGTGAATTTACATCCAAAATGGTTCTATCTCTCCAATCTTCTATGGACATTACAAAGCGTGGCCGCAGACTACCTTCCCAATGCGGAATATGAACCACTACAGGGTGGTCTTCACCTTCCAAATGCAAATAGGTACCAAGTTCGTCATTAGTTACACCTCCAACTCGATAAGAAGCAAGGATGCGCTTATTGCGGTCCGCAACGGTAACTTTCACACCAAAATCTTCAATATCATTGTTGATCATTTCTAATGCCGCCCGAGCCGGAATAAACTTAAGTCTTACTTGACTCATCGTCTTTAGTAATAAATCTACTGCATCCATACGGGCCAAATACCGATCATTTAGAATCCATGTGGAATTTTCTCGTTTTAACTTAACTGTTTCTCCAGACGGATACTCCAAAGTAACCGTATGGATTAATTCAGGTTTTGTAATATGATATTTCACTTCCGAATTATCCCCGGATGTGCAGGAATAAATAAAAATGATCACCGCTATCGACCAAGTGAATGGATGTCTTTGGCAACATCGGAAATATCTTGCAAGTTTTCCTCCATAACCATTTATAGAATTAATCAATATCATAATTGCTTAATCGAGTCAATCTTTTGTCAGATATTTTAATAAAAATAACTTCTATGCCAATAATTTTCTGCTCTTTAAAAATTGCACCTCGTATCCACCCCTGGATGACAAATTTTATTTTGTGCAAAATTACCAGAGTGATCCAGGATTACTAGAAGAGGATATCTCCTGTGACTGGGTTAATAACTGGAGTAAAATTATATCCTTGTCAAGCTGTTATCGTTTTGGTATATTTCTTTTTACGAACATAAGAGAATATCCCACCAAATATCAACAAGCATAATATTGGAATGACCACATTGATAAATTGCCACTTATTCTTTTCTTCTCGCACTTTTTCTTTATCTAATAGTTTTATCTTGATTTCTTTGGCCCTCGCCTCCATCAGTCCTTCCTGATCCAGTAGATAGTCTAAAGCATTTTTAATGAAATCCTCGTTTCCGGAAAATTTATAATTCTCATCAGGATGGTATCCCACGGGATATGGATTGCCGTTACGCTGAAACCGGTTCCGAATTAAATCGCCATCAGAAACCACGATCATTTTGGTCGGTACACTTTCTTTTTTAAATGGTATGCCAAGATCTTGTAATCCCGATTCCATTTGTGGTTTGACTCGATTCTCAAACATGGATGGAAAAATTCCTTCCAACAATACCGCAACAGGTTGGAATGGATGACTAAATTGTTCTTGGGGAATATTCACTGAAACAATATCCAAACTAAGTCGTACAGGAGACAGTTGAATTCTGGAATATTCAGAACTAGTCAGTAGAACAGTTTTGTCAATTCTGGTTTTGGTCTTGAGCGTATCAATGGTGCTTGGAAATTGCAATAGCACCGGTCCAATATTCTTTACCAATGGGTGGTATGAGTTTCCAAATATAACCGGATAGTAGTAAAAAGGAAAGGTTTGACTTTGCCCGCCTTCACCTGGGTTTCCTGAGAAAAGCAGAATTTTGGCATTTCGCGCATCCAATATCACATTTTTCTGGATTCTAACCCCGTATCTAAACAGGAGGTCATCAACGGGTGTTTCATAAGGTAACGACAGATATTCCTGACCACCTGCAAGACTATCCTGATCGGCCCGGATAGCGTCCAACATCCAAATTACCTTACCTCCACCCATAACATACTGATCAATTTTGTATAGATCTTTTGATGAAAAGGGCAGAGTGGGCTTCGCGACAATCAACACAGAGATCTCTGGATTTATTTGGTATTGTGTATTTAGATCGATCCGACCAATAGTATAAAAATCCTTGAGCTCATATTCCAAACTTTTGGTTTGATATGATGCCAATTCACCATGTCCGGTGGTAAAAAATATGGATGGCTTATTTTCCAGAGTTAATTTTTTGATCGCATTTGCCAATTTATATTCGAGTAACGCGATGGCGTTATTGATGATAACATCATTTGGAACTCCCGCTATCTGTTGCTCAAGGAGATTAACAGGCAAGTATCGATCCCGGAAATAAAAAATGACGTATGGAAAAATAGAAACTCTTTTACTTTGTTTTCCATCCTGGACGATAAATTCAACCGGGCTGATTCGGTCTTTTAAATAAACTTCACGCTGTTTTTTTATTTCTTCTGAAGTGCCGTCATTGGGATCTTCGAAAACTAATTTAATATCCTTATTAACTGATCGAAACTCGTTAAGAAGCTGAGTGGTATTGATTTGCAGTCTTTTTAATTGGGCTGGAATTTCTCCGGTAAGTAGTATCTTGGCGGTAACTATTTCGGGAATGTGATTGATTAAATTTCGGGTAGGTTGGGTAAGAGAAAATCGCTTATCGTCTGTAATATCCACTTTTAATGTGGTAAAGGATGTCGCAATATTAATGAGTAACAACACCCCGAACACAACAACAACTTTAATGATATTTATTCTGGAACTAATACTGCGCATCTTGGATTTTTTTTACGATCTGATAATCCGGTTAGTGAGCCAGAGACACCCGAGAATGATAGTCGTAAAATAGACCACATCTTTTAGTTCAATCACTCCTCTACTCATTGATTCAAAGTGATAGTCAATACCAATTTGTTGGATAATAAAATCAATACCACCAAAGAAGAATGGAAGTTCACTTATGTAAAAAAATCCGTAATATCCGATAAAACACAAAAATACACCGACAATAAAAGCTACAATTTGGTTTTCACTTATTGCCGACGAAAATAATCCGAATGCAGTAAATGTTGCTGCCAGAAATATCAAGGCCAGATATCCAGCTAGTATTTCTCCAAAATCCAACATATTCACGTTCACGACCAAATGTCTAATGCTCAACAGATAAACCAGAGTTGGAAGGATAGCCATACACACTAGTGATAAATTGGCCAGATATTTTTCTCTGATTATTTTGTTGGAACTAATGGGTTTAGAGAATAAGAGTTCGAGGGTTCCATTTTGTTTTTCTTCGGCAATAGATCGCATGGTTATCGCCGGGATTAAAATCATCAGAATGGTAGGTGCTAAATTGAAATAAGGATCAAGAGAAGCGTATGGATATTCCAGAATACTGGTCTCGGGAAACACCCATAACATCAAACCGGAGATGAGTAGAAAAAATCCGATCACCAAATAACCCATTGTCGAACTAAAAAAATATTTTATCTCCTTCCAATAAATACTACCCATAGTTTAAATAACTGTTAATTCTCGGAATACATCCTCCAAGGAATTTTTTTCCTTGTACATCTCAAGAATTCTGCATTTATTCGCAATAGCCAAATCAAATACTTCAGGTCTAATATCTTGAGAAATTCCCGGATATAGTTTCCACCGATAGGGATTAAGTTTATGAGCTTCCTTTACCCAGGAAGCCTGTACTACCCGATCCGGTTGCAACTTTTTATCAAATTGCACAATGATTGGCTCTTCAGATTGCAGCTTCTTAGAAAGTTCATCAGTATGACCATCCGCAATGATTCTTCCCTTATTTATAATGATCACGCGATCGCAAAGGGCTTCCACTTCCTGCATGATATGTGTAGACAACAAAATCGTTTTTTCCTCACTCTGCTTCTTTATGATACTTCGAATTTCGAGTATCTGATTCGGATCAAGTCCGGTAGTCGGCTCATCCAATATCAATACTTCAGGGTTATGAAGCATAGCTTGGGCCAATCCCACACGTTGTCTATAGCCTTTAGATAATTGGTTAATTTTCTTATGGGCTTGATCTAATAGTCCAGTTTCTCTGATAATTTCTTCAATTTTGGATTGAGCGTAGGATAATTTATGAACCGATGACACAAAGTGCAGATATTCCTGAACGAACATGTCGCGGTATAATGGATTATGCTCTGGTAAATACCCAATTTTACGCTGAGCTTCCAAAGGAAATTTTAAAATGTCGATATTGCAGATCTTAACCTGACCTGAGTATGGAGGCATAAAACCAGTAAGGATTTTCATGGTTGTGGTTTTGCCAGCGCCATTTGGTCCTAGAAATCCCACAATTTCCCCTTTTTTAATATTAAAGTTAATTGCATCCAGTGCTTTTTGTTGCCCATAAAACTTGGTCAGTCCAGCAACTTCAATTGACATATTATGATATTTTGTAATATAAAGTTAGATAATTTCCTTAATTCACTTTCATTTTTTCTCCGAATCTGCGTTGGATCTATTTTAAAAACTGTGGGAAAACCCAATATTAAAAACCTCTTTAAATTGGGTTCGTGGTCCTTTTTTACCTGTAGGTTCACCTTCTTCATCCAGAATATCAAACCGTGTATCCTCATCGTATACCAGTTGAGTCAAAAAGTTTGCACTGAGAAATTTATTGACCTTAAATTTTAATCTATTTTCAATGTTCACATCGATGTTTCCAAAATTCTTTAGATGGTTGGTGAAAAAAGTACTGATTGAATGCAAAAATACATTGGTCCAGATTTCTTTTTTTACTTCGACACGAACTAAAGAACCCAACTCATATTTTGCTTTTGCTCCTTCCGGTTCCTTGGGAAGATATTGTTTACGTACCGTTCCATCGTGTACATAAGTAATTTTACTATTGACGGGCGTATAGTAGACACTCAACACCTTGTTATTGGTAAAATAATCAAGACCAGATCCTACATTTAGTAATGCAGGGCTAAGGAAATTACCAATGCGCTTTCCCTTCTCCCCGTTCTTTTTAAGGGCGTATTGGTCATGTAATCGGGTCTGAAAACTTAGCAAACCGGTAAGCCGTAAATGTTTAGAAAATTTATAACCATACTTCGAATTGACTTCAAAATTATCTTCATTCTTTTGAATCTCGTTTGACCCGATTTTGATCACACCATACTGAAACTCAATACGGTTTTCCCAATTTGAATTGTTTTTCTTAAAATTCGCCAGTAATTCATATCGAGATGACAATGCGATAGAGTTGACGCCGCCTCCTTTCCAGTAATTACTGTAAGCTGCCTGGTTAAAAAATAATCCAACAGATTTCTTCACGCTCCATGGATTTTCAATTTTCACCTCATTGCTATCATTATCCGAAGCGGCAAAACCATTCTGCCCACATAAAATCCCCAACAAAAACATGATCAACATCTTACCCTTCAAAACATTATATTTTAGTGATATATATAACGACTTATGAATTATTTAATTGTAAAGATATAAAACTTATGCTTTTATTCTAAACTAAATTGATTTGCTGTACCAGATTTTCAACCGTCCAGGAATTTTTCAGATGAAAAGGTCCAATTTTAGTTCGTTTCAAAGATTTCAAATAAGCACCAGAATTAGCAGATTTACCAAAGTCATGAACCAATGAGCGTATGTAAGTACCTTTGGAGCAATATACTTTAAAATCCACGTAAGGTAAATCTACGGATAGAATGTCGAAAGCTCCTATATTAATTTCCCGACTTCTTAAGTCCAGCTTACGACCTTCTCGTGCGGCCAGATAGGACCTTTCTCCATTTTTCTTTATGGCAGAATATGCCGGAGGAATTTGGTTTTGTATTCCTAAGAATTTAGCAGCTGTCTGTTCGAGCAGAGCTGCTGTAAGGTGTTCTGTGGAATATACACGATCCACCCGGGTTTCAGAATCAAAGCTTGGTGTGGTAGCACCGAGATACATTGTTCCTACATATTCCTTAGAATAATTTTGGAAAACAGAAAGCCTTTTTGTGGCCTTTCCCACACAGAGTATCAACAGTCCAGTGGCTTTAGGATCCAGAGTACCACTATGACCTACTTTTACATTTTTCTTGTCCAATTTCTTTCGGATGATAGATCGGATCTTATGCACGACATCGAAAGAGGTCCAGTCCAGCGGCTTGTCAACTAACAAGGTACATCCTTCTTCAAAGTCTTCTAATTTAAAACTTGGCACTAACTTAGATGTTTCACTCATTCTATTACACGAAATATATTCTGAAGTCTTTCTTTAACCTTGGATTAAAATTAATTGTCTGTACGCTATTAACCATAAATCTGACAATTAAATTCAAATTGACTTCTATTATTGAAATTATAAAAAGTTACAAATAATAACTATTATAGCTATAACGAAACAATAGTATCCAAAGTATTTTAATTTGCTTTTTTGCACCCAGTTTAGCATTGCTTTACAAGCCCACATTCCGGTAAAAAAAGCGGCCGCAAATCCGATCAACAATGATAAGGGTTTATCAGTAATCGCTTTTGTCATCGTCCCCTCTCCTAAATCAAGGATCATTTTACCAATAATCAATGGAATAACCATTAAAAAAGAAAACTGTGCAGCTCTTTTACGATCAATTTTAAAGAAAATCGAAGTGGCAATTGTAGCTCCTGATCTGGATATTCCGGGAATAATGGCAAACATTTGTGACATTCCTATCACCAGAGCACTAGTCCCTCCAACTTTGCGTTCATTATGAATGATGTGATCGGAGATCCAAAGCAATATTCCTGTAAATATCAATGCGAACGCTACCCAAATAATCTGTCCTGAAAACAGTGATTCCACTTGGCTTTCAAAGCAGATTCCTACTATGACGGCTGGCAACATTGAAATAATAATAAATAGTGCATATTTCTTATCCTCATTCCACTTTGGAGAGAGGATTCCTTTAATAAGCTCTGAGATCACTTTTCTGAAAACAACAATAGTACTTAAAGCTGTTGCAAAATGAAGCAAAACGGTCATCAACATGCTTGCTTCTCCTACCTCTGTTCTACCTAAAAAATATTTTGCCAATTCAAGATGTCCACTACTACTAACCGGTAGAAATTCAGTTAATCCCTGGATTATCCCAAGGATTAAGGCACTTAAAATTTCATCCATTGTTTATTTTGCTTTAAAGATGGCATACACCTCGATTGCCAGGCCGGCTACGATCAATACTGGGGCAATAACCATCCTTCGGAAGCTGTAGATTATGGATTCATCCCAAACTTCTGGCGAAGGCATTTTTCCACCACTCATCAAAATCAAACCCAAAACAATAACTGCCAGACCAACCAAAAACCATTTATAGTTTTCTCTTCCAAACGTCAGTTCATTCACTGAACTTTTGGCTTGGCTGCTCCCTTTATATTTTGAAGATGTAGGTTTCAACTTTTTGGAACTATCTTTTTTCGAAGTAACAGAGACTACTTTTTTCTTGCTCATGCTTAGACAGATATTTGTAACAAAGGTAAAATTTCTACCTATTATATTACAGTCCTTTTTTATATTATGATTGAATTATTGAGAACTTTCTTAAAATTTGTTAAAACCTGGTCAATTCAAGTGAGAATCATTTACTTTCGATTTATGAAATCGAATCTTGCCAATCGGGGAAATCTGGGAATAATGGTTTTGGTTATCCTTATAACTGCATTACCAACAGCAGCACAAATTCATTTGGATAATGCGTCTTTTGAAGGTGAACCAAAAGATGCGACTACTCCAATCGGATGGTTGGAATGTGAGCTTGGAACCACTCCAGATATTTTGCCGGGTCCATGGGGAGTATATCTTGAGCCCTATGATGGCAATACCTATGTGGGGTTAATCACCCGGAACAATGGATCTTGGGAAGCGATAGGTCAGCGACTCAAAAAAACTTTGAAAAAAGGCGAATGCTATCAATTATCGCTTCAGTTGGCCACTTCATATACTTATGCCGGGCATAACGAGCCCATTAGGCTGCGTATTTGGGGAAGTTCTGATCGCTGTGAACGTCAACAATTGTTAAAGGACCTCGGACTGATCGATCATGAAGAATGGCAAAATTACTCTTTTGAGTTCCGGCCCTCATCAAAAATGAAATATATCATTTTTGAAGCTTATTATAACACTAAGAAAAAAATGACTCACAACGGCAATGTTTTAATCGATGCAATTTCTCCGATTAGAGTTTGCCCAAGAGCGTAAATCAGGTGTCAAGGGTATCGGTAATCGGTAATCGGTAATCGGTGATCGGGTGATGTGAGTTGTGTACTGACGAGCTTCGCTATCCGCATTTTGTAGTGAGTTGTAAGAAGATTCTGATTCCTCCTGAGTGGTGTATTGTGTAAATGTGGCATTGTTGAATTGTGTAAATGTGGAATTGTTGAATTTTGGAATTGTGGAATTGTTTAGGGGGCCAAATTAGAGCAAGATTAAAAAGATTATCATGATGTGCCAGGATTGAAGACCGGTAATCGGTAATCGGTGATCGGTGATCGGTGTTGTCTGACCTTTGTTGTCTGACCTCTGTTGTCGGTCTTCTATTTTCTGTCTTCTGTCATCAATCATCAATTATCGACTCAGGTCTAAGCAAATTTCCATATTTTCGCACTCTGAATAAATTGATATGAAAGGATACAAGCCAGCAGAGATAGAAAGGAAATGGCAGCAATACTGGAATGACCATCAAGTGTACAAAGTAACGAATGATGATTCTAAACCCAAGTTTTATGTATTGGACATGTTTCCCTATCCAAGTGGAGAAGGGCTGCATGTAGGGCACCCATTAGGATATATTGCTACGGACATTATTGCTCGGATAAAGAAAATGCAAGGATTTAATGTATTGCACCCTATGGGCTATGATTCTTTTGGATTACCGGCGGAACAATATGCTATTCAACGTGGAATCCACCCTGCTATTTCAACAGATCAAAACATAAAAAGGTATCGGGCTCAGCTAGAGAACCTGGGCTTTAATTACGATTGGAGTCGCCAGGTTGCAACTAGTGATCCCTCTTTTTACCGTTGGACCCAGTGGATTTTTCTGCAATTATTTGACCACTACTACGATATTAATTCGGACAGTGCGAAGCCGATTAGAGAATTGGTAAATACATTTTCTCAATCAGGTACTCAAGGAATATCGGCCTTTTCTTCGAGTGAGGATAAATTCAGTGCCAACGAATGGAAATCGTTTACTCCCAAACAACAAGACGACGTTTTGATGAATTACCGTTTGGCATATCGAAAAACGACCTATGTAAATTGGTGTGAGGCCTTAGGAACCGTTTTAGCCAATGACGAAGTAAAGGATGGGGTATCTGAACGGGGCGGATATCCGGTTGAAAAGAAACCAATGCTTCAATGGTCACTGAGAATTACTGCATATGCTGAAAGACTGTTATCTGGTTTAAATGATGTAGAATGGTCTGAAGCCCTAAAAACTATGCAAAGAAATTGGATCGGACGTTCGGAAGGGGCACAAGTATTCTTTAAGGTTGCCGGATCAGATCATGAGATTGAAGTATTTACCACTCGCGCCGATACGATTTTTGGCGCCACATTTATGGTATTGGCACCCGAGCACGATTTAGTTGCGAAACTTACAACTGAAGAACAACAGGAGGATATTGACAACTATTTGAATTACGTCAAAAGCAGGTCGGAGGTAGATCGTATGTCGGAGGTTAAACAAGTAACCGGTGTATTCACTGGATCTTATGCATATAATCCGTTTACCAAAAAACAGATTCCGATCTGGACCAGCGAATATGTTTTAAAAGATTATGGTACCGGAGCGATTATGGCGGTTCCCAGTGATGATGAAAGAGATCAGGCATTTGCTCAAAAGTTCAATTTAGAGATCATCGATGTCATTGATAAGTCAGAGTATCCCGATGCTTCATTGCATGATAAATTGGGTAAAATGATCAACTCCGGATTTATCACGGGAATGGAAGTTCCGGATGCGATTGAAAAGGTAACTCAAGAAATTGAAAACCGAAGTTTAGGCACTCGTAAGATAAATTACAAATTAAGAGATGCCAATTTCAGTAGGCAAAGATATTGGGGAGAGCCATTTCCGATTTATTATGATCAATCGGGAGTCACTCATCGACTGGCTGATGATCAATTACCTCTGGAGTTACCCGAATTGGATGATTATAAACCTGCTGGCGGCGGTAAATCGCCTTTAGCTAAAAATGAAAATTGGACCAATTTGCCAGATGGAAGCTTAAGGGAAACCGATACCATGCCCGGCTTTGCGGGATCATCCTGGTATTTTCTACGCTATATGGATCCTGAAAATAAACAGGCATTTGCCAGCAAGAAGTCTTTGTTTTATTGGCGAGATGTCGATGTTTATATCGGAGGTACTGAACATGCTGTAGGACATTTGATGTATTCAAGATTTTGGCATAAATTCCTTTATGATAGAGGATTGGTCCCAACTCATGAACCATTTAAGAAATTGGTTAACCAGGGTATGATTCAGGGCGTCATAGAATATATGTTCCTCCATAAAGAGAAAGTCAATGGGTATTCCCGGTTTCTGTGTGCCAAGATTGCGGAAATGGAAGATGTTGATAATTTTGTCAAAATACCGGTTCATGCCTCTTTTGTTCAGGATTATGGATCTCCAAGTAGTTATCTGAACCTAGATAGTATCAAAAAATTTATCGATTGGAGACCAGAATATGCCGAAGCAATTTTTGAATGCGGTCACGGAATTTTTCATCATGGAGTATTTTCTCCAAAAAATGATCAATTCAGCGATTCGCAATTGTATACGCATTCTGAAGTTGGAAAAATGTCCAAACGATATTACAACGTAGTCAATCCCGACGATATCGTAAAGGAATATGGTGCTGATACTTTCCGCATGTATGAAATGTTCCTTGGCCCAATTCAGCAAGCCAAGCCCTGGGATACTAAAGGAATTGATGGTGTCGCCAAGTTTTTGAGAAAGTTTTGGAGTTTGTTTTACAATGAAGCAGGTCAATATATTGTAGAAAATACCATCCCCAGTCAGAATGAATTGAAAATTTTACATCAAACCATCCAAAAAGTACGAACAGACAGCGAAAAATTTTCTTTTAATACTTGTGTCAGTGCTTTTATGGTATGTACCAATGAATTGAAAAAAGCAAAATGTTTCAAATTCCAGATATTAGAACCGCTAGTAAGATTATTGGCTCCCTTTGCTCCCCACATTGCAGAAGAATTATGGCAAAAAATGAACCTTAATGCTAAACATATCACGGTACATCACGCCGAATACCCGGAATATGATGAGATATACTTAAAAGAGGATTTTGTCACCTATCCTATTGCAATTAACGGAAAAAGACGAGGTGAGATAAAATTTCCGGCAAATATTGGCAGAGATGAGATAGAACAAGCTGTACCGGAGATTGAGGTGGTAAAAAAGTGGTCTGAGGGAAAAACGATCCGTAAAATAATCGTAGTACCCGGAAGAATGGTCAATGTAGTGGTGTAAATCATCACTTTATAGCTTATTCCGTATGGTTTGAAAGACTGTGTCGCTTTGTATATAGTTAATCCAGAATAAAAATGATATCTAAACATTGTTTGAACGAAACACCTTCACGTGAGTTTTTTCCTGGCTTTCATGGTAAAATGTTTCATACTGAATCGATGACCCTTGCCTATTGGCATATCGATGCCGATTCAAAAATTCATTTACATTCCCATCCGCATGAGCAAGTAGTCAATATGATCTCCGGAACATTTTATCTGGAGTTGGATGGCAAACCCTTTACCTTAACCTCAGGCGACGTGTTGATTATTCCCCGTAATCTGCCACATCAGGGACATGCTGTTACAGATTGCCAAATACTGGATATTTTCCAACCGGTAAGGGAAGATTATCGATGAAGAAAGAACTTAGCCATATCCTAAATCATCATGGTGAAATCCGGAGCAAATACTTTCATGCCGTCTCACCTCCTATCATCCAAAGTTCAAACTTTATGTTTAATTCTGTGGATCAGCTTCGTAATATGTTTGATGATGAATTGAGCGGTCGAATCTACACCCGCGGTAATAATCCAACGGTTGAAATTTTGCGAAAAAAAATGGCAGCCCTGGAAAACTGCGAGGACTGTCTCATATTTGGCAGTGGGATAGCTGCCATATCCTCCGCCATCCTTTCGCAAGTTGCCAGTGGGGACCATATTGTAAGTATTCGCTCGGTGTACAGTTGGACCGATCGATTGCTCGTCCATTATCTGCCTCGATTCCAGGTTACTTATACCTTCGTTGATGGGAAAAATCACCACGAAATTGAAAATGCCATTCGACCCAATACCAAAATTCTCTACCTGGAATCTCCTACTACCATGCTGTTTGAATTACAGGATCTGGAAGCTTGTGTTGCTATCGCCAGGAAGTACAACTTAACCACCATTATTGACAATAGTTGTGCTTCCAGTTTGTTTCAAAAGCCGGCAGATTACGGTATTGACCTTATTGCACATTCGGGTACGAAATATCTTAATGGGCATAGCGATGTGGTCATTGGAGTTCTTTGCGGAAAAAAATCTCTCATAAGGAACATATTTGAATCGGAGTACATGAATCTTGGGGGAATTTGTTCGCCGCATGACGCTGCGCTTATGATCAGAGGGCTTCGGACCTACCCTCTCCGAATGAAAAAAAGCATGGAGAGTGCTCAAAAAATAGTTGAGTATCTCATTAGGCACCAAAAGGTTCAGCAAGTCAATTACCCTTTTCACCCTACTCACCCACAATATGAATTAGCAACACGACAGATGACCGGACTTGGAGGATTATTTTCGATTCGGTTGAATGTAAAGTCCATTAAAGAAGTGGAGAAATTTGTGGAAAGTCTGCAGTCGTTTTTAATTGCTGTGTCCTGGGGAGGTCATGAATCTTTAATTTTTCCTGCATGTTCAGGATATCGCCATGAGTCAGATAATCTTCCGCTTCCATGGGATATGGTTCGTTTATACATTGGTCTGGAGGATCCTGATATTTTAATGCGGGATTTGGAAAGAGCATTTCAGAGGATTCCCGAGTAAGTCCAGAATGATATATTGACTGGTAATGAAGATGTTGACTTTTCCCAAGATCAAGTTACAAAATCTTTGCCTCAAGCACGCGATCAAAATTGAACACTTGCTTTTGTGACTAATTCCTATTTCTTAGGATCCTTTTGAAGGGTATTTAGCGACACTGAATTGATACAATATCGAAGTCCTGTTGGTTTCGGTCCGTCTTCAAATACATGACCTAAATGACCTTCGCAGCGAGCACAGACGACTTCAATTCTTTCCATCCCAAAGGTATTATCAATATGTTCTTTGACATGGTCTTTATACACAGGTTGATAGAAACTGGGCCACCCTGTTCCGGATTTAAATTTGGCATTGGCATCAAACAAGGGCAATTCACATCCGGCACAAGTATAAATCACATCCTCTTTATGGTTCCAAAGATCACCCGAAAATGCTCTTTCTGTACCAGCCTTGCGCAAAACATAATATTCCATCTTGGTAAGAATTTCCTCCCATTCCTGTTCAGATTTGATTATCGCTTCAACTTTCTCCGGCGCATTTGGAACATGGGCCAAAGGATCGACAGTTCTGGAAGAATGGAATAGGTTTTTATTTTGCTGACAAAATGCAAACGGAATAAATAGACAAGACACAAAAAATAGATATAGCTTACTTCTCATTTTTCAATTTATTTTCATGTTTTTGAGCAATGTTTATCAGTTGCACGATCAATCTTACTATAGAGATAATTACCAAATAGCAAAAAGATATTACTACTAACATCCATTTAAAGGATTCGGTTTCACCAAAGCGTTGTCCGGTGATCAAAATCGCAAATCCCAATAACGTCAAAACCAGAATTGTGTAAACTCCTAAAGATTGCCAGAAATAGTGATTTTGGTTAGTGGCTGATAAACAAAAAATACTGTTCACGATGGCAAAAAAAAGGATAAAAGTACCTGCTACTATCCAAGTGGATTGCCAACTGTCGTCTCCAGAATTATTGGTGAATAATCGCACTAAGCTCATGATTACAAGCCCCACTAAAAGAACAAGTGCTCCTTGTTTCCAGGGTTGAATTTCTTGATAGAAGGCGGATCGTGGTTTATTCATTATGACGATACTATTCCTTGTAAATGATAATCTCCGGCATCTATTATGTTCACTGTCGCAAAATCACCGATTCTAACATACTGATCCTGAGCAGACACCAGTACTTCATTGTCAACTTCAGGAGAATCAGCTTCACTCCTTCCAATAAAGTAATCTCCCTCCTTTCGATCAAAGAGCACCCGAATATTTTTTCCAATCGTATCCAAATTATGATTCAAAGAGATATCCCTTTGGATTTCCATTAATTCAGCAGCTCTTTGGGCCTTTATATCCGGCGGAACATTGTCTTTCATTTGATAAGCTGTAGTGCCTTCTTCATGCGAATACTGAAAGACTCCTAATCGTGCAAATTGAATCTCTTGTACAAATGCGCATAATTCTTCAAAATGTTCATCCGTTTCTCCAGGGAATCCAACTAACATGGTTGTCCTCAGATGAATCTCAGGATGAATATTTCTTATTTTATTGATAAGCGCTTTAATTTCCCGGTTAGAAATTTGTCTGTGCATATTTTGCAAAACCTCACTATTGATATGTTGAAGAGGAATATCAAGATAATTGCAGACTTTAGGCTCTTCTTTGATAATCGGTATTATTTCTAAGGGAAACCTGCTGGGATAGGCATAATGCAGCCTTATCCATTCTATTCCTTCGATTTGCGATAATCGTCTTAATAAATCCGGTAACTTTCTCTTACGGTAAATATCCAGACCATAATAAGTAAGTTCTTGAGCTATCAATATGACCTCCTTTACTCCCTGCACCGCCAGAGAACGGACTTCTTTTTCCAATTGCTCCATTGGTTTTGAGATGTGCTTTCCTCTCATCAATGGAATCGCGCAAAATGAACAAGTACGGTTACAACCTTCTGATATTTTCACATACGCATAATGTGATGGAGTAGTCAATATACGTTCTCCTATTAACTCATGTTTATAATCTGCTTTTAAATGCCTCAGTAATGAAGGTAATTCCAGCGTACCGAAATAGGCATCTACTTCTGGAATCTCCTTTTGGAGGTCTTCTTTATATCGTTGGGACAAACATCCAGTTACATAAAGCTTATCGATTTCATTATTTTTCCGGTATTGCGCGTATTCGAGAATCGTATTGACTGACTCTTCCTTTGCTTGATCAATAAATCCACAAGTATTTATAATGATGATATTAGCATCCGGATCCTGATTCTCGTGAGATACCTGGTAGTTATTGTGAGTAAGCTGAGTTATCATTACCTCAGAATCTACCCAATTTTTTGAGCAACCCAGAGTGATTACATTTATCCGGTTTTCTTTCTTTACCTTAACTTCCAATATACCCTTATCTTTAATGCGCGAAGGTACGTATTTTTCAACATTACCTACGCTTTGAACATCACCTCGGGGATCTAACTTATTTGGAGTTCTCCAGTCATGGATGGCATTCTCATCAATGAATTGTAAATAAAGTGGAACCGGCAGGGTGACTCTATAGTATAGGTCTCTTCGTTTTAATCTTCTATTTTTAAAGTTTAAAAGAAAGAGAATATGAAAAAGATAAATGTAGGTTTAGCTTCGTATGGCATGTCCGGCAAAGTGTTTCATGGTCCACTGCTCAAAGTGCACCCTGGATTTGAAATCATTTCAGTTTGTGAAAGGACTAAGTTCCTTTCATTAACTGACCATCCCGACAGCATCATTGTACGTGAATTTAACACCTTGATCAGCAATAAGGATATAGATTTAATTGTGGTAAACACTCCTGATGCAACCCATTATAGATATGTACACCAAGCCCTTTTAGCTGGCAAAAATGTGGTAGTCGAGAAGCCTTTCGTGCTTGATCCGGATCAAGGTAGAGAACTGATAAAATTAGCAGATGATCGAGGCCTGTGTTTAACCGTCTTTCAAAACCGAAGATGGGATAATGACTTTTTAACACTTAAAAAGATTATCGACCAGAAGTGGGTAGGTAGGATCGTGGAGTTGGAGTCTCACTTTGACCGCTATCGAAATTACATACAACCGGACACCTGGAAAGAAAATAAAGATTCGGAAACAGGAATAGAATACAACCTCGGTTCGCATTTAATCGATCAGGCACTTTGCCTTTTTGGTAAACCACTTTCAATTATGGCCGATATCAAAACCGTACGAACCGGTGGAGAAGTCAGTGATTATTTTGAAATTGACATGTTTTATCCCGGGATGAAGGCAAAGTTAAAAAGCAGTTACCTGGTCAGAGAAGCTGGTCCCCGCTTTATTCTGCATGGTACAGAAGGTTCTTTCCTAAAGTGGGGCCTGGACCCACAAGAGGAAATGCTCAAAGCAGGAAATCTTCCCTATGGTCCGAACTGGGGGATAGAAAATGAAGATTTCTGGGGAATATTAAATAGCACAATTAGTGAGGTTCACTTCAATGGAAAAATTGAAAGTATTCCAGGTAATTATATGGAATTTTACAATAACCTTTATCAGGTACTCACTTCCAATGAGACACTAGCCGTGACTCCACATGAGGCTTTGCAGAACATCGAATTGATTGTAGCCGCTCAGAAAAGCATGAAGGAAAAGAGGGTCATTTCACTACAATAGAACCCAAATCATGCAATAGGATATTTCACACATTGCCAAGTTTACCTCAAATTTGGGCTGAATATTCTGATATCTAAATGTTTGCAACTGCGTATTATGTGCTTGCTAATTCGTGCCTGCGGTAGGCAGGTTGCATAAATACATCTCGTTACGAATCCTATTGCATTTATCGGGTAGAATGATCAGCCACTCAAATCCTGGTGATTAATTGCTAGCGCCCAGTATTTGGCACTTATATTGCATAAGATTAAAATATACCATAATTCATCACCGTTTATCAGTTATGATGAAATCCATCCCGATCATTGTTTTTCTTGTTTGTTGCTATCATACCTCGTGGGGGCAGCTTTCATTGATTCCCTCCTACTCGAATCAACAGATCAATGTAAAACAACCACATCATTCGGAATTTCAGGTTACCAAGTACAATATGGTGGGAGGAGGATTGGCCTATTGGTTTAGATTGAAGAAAATAAGGCTTGAGTTTCACCCTGAGGTATATTACCAAAAGGATATTCAAGCGTCAGTAATAAGTTGGTCGGCATTTGGATTTTCTGCACATACACAGGTCTACCCTTTTGACTTTGGTAACGACTGTCAGTGTCCTACATTCTCGAAACAAGGGCAATATTTGAAAAAGGGATTTTACTTATTTATTACTCCGGGAATCAGGCAATTAAAATATGATCAAGCGGGTTTGGAAGCCAGTGGTGAAAGTGATCTGGGTTATGTAGCCGGTGCGGGTATGGGATTCGATTTTGGGCTTGGTAATGTAGTTACCATAAGTCCAATGATCGGGTATAATTATCAATTCTTCAATCAAAATTCCCTTTTTAACCGTGTTTCTTCTTGGAATGGCGGTATCCGTTTATTTTTTAGGTGGGATAGTGAAAACTTTTATCGCAGACGGTGAGCTATTAATTGAAAAAAACTGAAATAAGTTTTCAATATGGGTGATATTTGATTATAATTGCAATTCATGAAAAGAATTTACCATATCGTCGTCAGATTTGTTATCCCTCCGGGATAAAGAATGGATGATTGGTATCAAAAGATATAGATTTAAGCCATTCTCAAGCGGAATGGCTTTCTTAATTTTTACACTTTGGACTCGTAGAATGAAAAAATACATCCTACTGATAATCAGTAATATATGTAAATTTTTTAAAACAGTGCGCATTGTAGTACTAGTTCAATGTAGTTTCATTAAGCCTGGGTTCCCATTTACCTTTATATTTTGATCATAAAATCGTCTTGTGAGTAATTTGAATAAATATAGTAAAGAAGTCACTCAAAACCCCAGTCAACCGGCGGCACAGGCCATGTTACATGCCATCGGGTTGGATGATGAAGATCTGAAAAAGCCTCAAATAGGGATTGCCAGCACAGGCTGGGAAGGAAATCCTTGCAACATGCATTTGAATGGTTTAGCGGAACAAATTCGGGATAGTGTCAATGCTCAGGAATTAATTGGTCTGATCTTTCATACCATAGGAGTCAGTGATGGTATTTCGATGGGCACCAAAGGAATGCGTTATTCTTTACCGTCGCGTGATATTATTGCGGATAGCATCGAAACCGTAGTCAATGCACAATGGTATGATGCTGTGATTCCCGTGGTGGGGTGTGATAAGAATATGCCAGGAGCGATGATCGCATTGGCGAGATTGAACCGACCTTCCATATTAGTTTATGGTGGAACGATTAGCCCCGGAAACTATCAAGACCGGAAATTAGATGTTGTATCTGCCTTCGAAGCTTATGGCCAAAAAATATCCGGACAAATTACGGAATTGGATTTTAAGAATATTGTATCCAAAGCCTGTCCGGGAGCAGGTGCTTGCGGAGGTATGTACACGGCCAATACGATGTCTAGTGCCATTGAGGCAATGGGTATGAGTCTGCCCTACAATTCCAGTCTTCCTGCAACATCCGCTGAAAAGCAGGATGAAACCAAAAAACTGGGAACCGCCATCAAATATGTTTTGAAACATAACATACTACCTAAGCAAATTATGACTCTGGAGGCTTTTGAAAATGCCATCACAACTCTCATTGCCCTGGGAGGTTCTACCAATGCTGTACTGCATTTGCTAGCGATTGCACATGCAGCCAATGTTCCATTGTCAATCGATGATTTCCAAAGAATAAGTGATAAAACACCTTTTATAGCAGATTTAAAGCCAAGTGGAAAATATGTTATGGAGGATCTTTTTAAGATCGGAGGAGTGCCAGCAGTAATGAAGTATTTACTAAAGGAAGGCTTGCTTCATGGTCAATGTTTAACAGTTACCGGAAAGACGATTGCAGAAAACTTGGAAGAAGTTCCAAATCTGGATGTAAATCAACAAATCATTTATCCATTGTCAAATCCCATCAAATCTACCGGACATTTGCAAATTTTATATGGTAATCTGGCTGAAGAAGGAGCAGTGGCTAAGATTACCGGCAAAGAAGGTGAAATATTTAAAGGGAAAGCGAAGGCCTTTGATTCAGAACAAGCTGCAAATGATGCTATTGCTACTGGTGAAATTGTGGCCGGAGATGTTGTAGTGATTCGCTATATAGGACCGAAAGGGGCTCCAGGAATGCCCGAAATGCTTAAACCTACTTCTGCTATTATCGGAGCTGGTTTGGGAAATAAAGTCGCACTTATTACCGACGGCAGATTTTCCGGAGGAACTCATGGATTTGTAGTTGGTCATATCTCTCCAGAAGCTATGGTCGGTGGTAATATCGCTTTAATAAAGGACGGAGATACGATTCTGATTGATGCTAAAAAAAATAAAATTGAAGTAATCCTCAGTGAGGATGAATTGGCTAAACGAAGGTCCAATTGGAAAATTCCAGACCAAGGTCCAGTAGGTGGAATATTGAAAAAATATGCACATACGGTCTCATCCGCCAGTCATGGATGTGTTACTGATAACTTTTAAAATCTTCATCATGGATTTGAATAAAAGTGCTACTGTCAAAAACAGAAAAAAATCAAAAGCAAACCCAATTACCGGAGCCGAAGCGGTATTAAAATGTTTGTTGGCTGAAGATGTAGACACGGTATTTGGATATCCCGGAGGAGCAATTATGCCGGTCTATGATGCGTTATTTTATTACCAAGACAAAATTAAACATGTTCTTCCCCGCCATGAACAAGGAGCTATTCATGCGGCTGAAGGTTTTGCGCGGGTAACTAGAAAAACTGGTGTATGTATGGCAACATCTGGTCCCGGAGCAATGAATCTGATGACCGGATTGGCAGATGCTTTTTTGGATTCGGTCCCACTGGTTTGTATCACGGGACAAGTATTTCGCCATCTTTTGGGTTCGGATGCGTTTCAAGAAACAGATGTGATTGGCTGTACAACTTCTGTGACCAAATGGAACTACCAGATTACCAAGGCAGAGGAAGTTCCTGAGATTTTCTCCAAAGCATTTTTTATTGCCAACTCGGGAAGACCTGGTCCTGTAGTCATCGACATTACAAAAAATGCACAAGTCGAAACCTTGGATTTCAATTATCAAAAAAATCCATATATACGCAGCTATCACCCCAATCCCAAGCCCGATTTGGTCAAAGTCCAAGAAGCAGCCGATTTGATTAATCAGGCCAAAAAGCCTTTTATAGTCGCTGGTCACGGGGTGCAAATAGCCCATGCCCAGGAGATTTTCAAGGAATTTGTTGAAAAATCCGGAATACCATTAGGTTGTACGATCCATGGCCTTTCTAATATTCCGTCATCTCATCCCTTACATATGGGCTTGCTTGGGATGCACGGAAACTATGCACCTAATGTAAAAACCAACGATTGTGATGTATTGATTGCTGTAGGTATGCGTTTTGATGATCGAGTCACAGGAGATCTAAGCCGATATGCCAAGCAAGCGAAGGTTATCCACATCGAGATTGATCCTTCCGAAATCAACAAGAATGTCAAAGTAGATGTTCCCATCAATTGTGATGCCAAAATGGCTCTCGAATTATTGGTTCCCAAAATAAAACAGAAAACATACCCCGATTGGTTGCAAGAATTTGAAGACTGTTTGCGTGAAGAAGAAAAGTATGTATTTAGCAAAGATTTTAAGCTCAGAGAAGATGGATCTTTGAATATGGCACAAGTGGTCAGAGAAGTTTCAAACCAGACACAAGGTCGCGCTATAGTGACTACTGATGTTGGACAACATCAGATGGTGGCTGCAAGATATTACAACTATGAAGATACCAATCAGTGGGTATCATCCGGAGGTGCAGGTACCATGGGATACGGCCTGCCAGCAGCTTTTGGAGCAAAGTTTGCCAAACCAGACAAAGAGGTTGT
Organism: Saprospiraceae bacterium; assembly: GCA_965223405.1. Classification (GTDB taxonomy): domain Bacteria; phylum Bacteroidota; class Bacteroidia; order Chitinophagales; family Saprospiraceae; genus CBDCWO01. The sequence continues at coordinate 5,622,882 of CBDCWO010000006.1, read as the reverse complement.
TGCCTTCATTGGAGATGGAGGATTCCAAATGACGCTTCAGGAACTCGGAATGTGCAGCCAATGGGACATGGGTGTAAAGATTGTATTGCTTGATAATGAATTCTTAGGAATGGTTAGGCAATGGCAACAGCTATTTTTTGATAAGCGTTATTCCTCCGTAGCACTGGAGAATCCTGACTTTGTCGCAATTGCTAGTGGTTTCGGTGTTACCGGTCGTAAAATAACTCAGCATCATGAATTAAAAGTTGCAGTCAAAGAGATGTTGGATTATGATGGTCCATACTTATTGCATGTAAAGGTTGAAAAAGAAGAAAATATTTTTCCTATGGTTGCCAGCGGGTGTGCAGTTGATGAAATCAGGCTGGTATAACAATATTCATTATGGAAAAAACAAACAAAATTGAAGAATTTACAATTACAGCATTTACTGAAAATAAAGCTGGATTGATTTCGAGGGTGGTGTCTGTCTTTACACGACGCCATGTAAATATCGAAAGTTTGACAACTTCGAATTCTTCTATGGAAGGTATTCATAGATTTACCATTGTAGTTAATTGTGAGGAACAAATGGCCAGTAAACTGGTTTCCCAAGTGGAAAAGCAAATCGATGTTCTTAAGGCCTTTTATGACCGAAATCACGAGATCGTATATCAGGAAATAGCACTTTACAAGGTTCCTGCTAAAGCATTCACAGGAAGTGATTACTTGGAAAGGACGATTCGGGCACACAATGCCAGAATATTAGAGATAGAATCTAAGTTCATTGTAATTGAGAAAACCGGGCATCCCGATGAAACAGATGCATTGCTCAATGAACTAAAAGAAATTGGAATCTTTGAGTTCGTCCGTTCCGGAAGGGTGGCCATAGTAAAACCCATGGAAAGATTAAATCAACATTTAAATACTTTAAAGGAAAATTACATTATTCAATAAAATGATAAAAAATGGCAAAAATCAATTTTGGAGGAGTAGAAGAAGTAGTAGTGACCAGAGAAGAATATCCCCTTGAAAGAGCAGTAGAAAATCTACGGGGGGAGACAATAGCCGTAATCGGATATGGTGTTCAGGGACCGGGACAGGCATTGAATCTTCGAGACAATGGTTTTAACGTAATAGTCGGACAGCGCAAGCCTAGCCGTTCTTGGGATAAAGCCGAAGCGGATGGTTTTGTTGAAGGAAAGACCTTATTTTCTATTGAAGAAGCTGCATCAAGGGGTACAATCATCATGTACTTGTTAAGTGATGCGGCACAAATAGAAATGTGGCCAACGATTTCCAAACAACTGACCTCAGGAAAAGGATTGTATTTCTCTCATGGTTTTGGTATCACTTTCAATGACCAAACCGAGATAATTCCGCCGAAGGATATCGATGTATTTTTGGTGGCACCAAAAGGATCGGGAACCAGTTTGAGACGACTATTTTTGGAAGGACGTGGTTTGAATTCCAGTTTTGCCGTTTATCAGGATGCTACCGGTAGAGCCAGAGAAAGAGCAATCTCCTTGGGTATTGGTGTGGGTTCGGGATATCTATTCGAGACCAATTTTAAAAATGAAGTTTATTCTGACTTGACTGGAGAGCGAGGTACGCTTATGGGCGCGATTCAAGGAATATTTGAAGCTCAATATACCGTCCTTAGAAAACATGGACATTCTCCCAGTGAGGCATTCAATGAAACCGTCGAAGAACTTACCCAAAGTCTAATGCCTTTGGTAGCTGAAAATGGAATGGATTGGATGTATGCCAATTGTTCTACAACAGCACAAAGAGGTGCGTTGGATTGGAAAAACAAATTCCGAGATGCGGTGTTACCGGTATTCAATGAGCTTTATGAAAGTGTATCCAGCGGGAATGAAGCTCGAATATCAATTGAATCAAATAGCCAGGCGGATTACCGGGAAAAACTTGAAAAAGAGTTAAATGAACTCCATGAATCTGAAATGTGGCGAGCAGGAAAAGCAGTAAGGAGTTTACGTCCGGAAAAAAATTAGAAACAAATTTGATACCAGTAAGTAAAATTGAGGAGGCCTGTAAAACGGTCTCCTCTGTTGCATTTCACACCCCCTTGATACTCAACCATAATCTCAGTGAGAGATACGGAGGTAGAATTTATCTGAAAAGGGAAGATTTGCAAGTTGTCCGTTCTTACAAGATAAGGGGAGCATACAATAAGATGACCTCTCTTTCGGATGAAACACTCAAAAAAGGTGTGATCTGTGCCAGTGCCGGCAATCATGCTCAGGGAGTTGCATTCGCGTGCCGCAAACTGGAAGTCAAGGGGAAGGTTTTTATGCCAAGTACAACCCCTAAGCAGAAAGTCGATAAGGTACGATCTTTTGGCAAGGACTTCATCGATATTCATTTGGCCGGCGATGGATTTGATGAAAGTTATCGAATGGCACTACAAGAAGCTAAATCTAAATCTAGGGCCTTTATTCACCCGTTCAATGACGAACATACCATTTCGGGTCAGGGAACTCTGGCTCCGGAAATATTAGCGGATTCTCCTGAACCCATAGATATGATTATCATTCCAGTAGGTGGTGGAGGTTTACTGGCCGGACTGGGTAGTTATTTCAAACAAAAGTCTCCGCATACTAAAATAGTGGGCGTAGAACCAGCGGGGGCTCCTGCTATGTACAGCTCGTTGAAAGCCGGCAAACTTATTTATCTTGACAAAATCGATCGTTTCGTAGACGGTGCGGCGGTGCACCAGGTTGGAAATATAACCCTTTCAATTGCTCAGGAAGTCGTGGATGATTTTCTTATTATTGACGAAGGAGATATTTGTACTACGCTATTGCAGTTATATAATGAAGAAGGCATTATTGTAGAACCTGCCGGAGCTATGTCCATCACCGCATTGGAACAATTACAGGAACAAGTAAAAGGGAAAAATGTAGTTTGTATCATCAGTGGTGGCAATAATGACATTACTCGCACCGAAGAAATTAGAGAAAGGTCGCTTATCAGCCAGGGATTAAAACATTATTTTATCATCAGTTTTCCGCAACGGGCCGGAGCGCTACGAGATTTTCTAAACAATGTCCTAGGACCTAATGACGATATTACCCATTTCGAGTATACAAAAAAAATCAATAGAGAATCGGGACCAGCCTTGGTAGCTATTGAATTAAAATATTCCTCCGATTATCAAGCTTTGATCGATCGCATGAAAAATCATCATATTGATTTTCAATCGGTAAATGAAGATCCTATGCTTTTTAATTATTTGGTTTAAATATCCAAACCATCATACACCGAAGTATTGATTGCATCAAAGTGATAACTTCTGCTTTAATAATTGTTTTAATTGGTTTCTCCCAGGCTTAGTAAAAATATTAATGGCTGAAACACCACTCAGCTTTTGGATTAGGTCGATGCTGGCTAATGTATTCGTTGCTATACCTCCTACAAAGTCCGGGATAAAATCAAAGCTTTTCATCAACCCGGAAACAGCGTAGGGATCAGCAGAACACAATACTGAAAGTACCATCTGATCTTTAAGACGTTCAAAAGCAATATCCCCATTATACGGTTCCAAAGGTGAGGCTCCTATTTCTATGACGCCATAATCTGCATTATAAGACCCCATCATATTTAGCATATGATCAAGAGCCCTTTCATATTCTGCTTTTGAAACCACTGTAGACGGAAGACCGGCATCTACAAAATCAACGACTGCCATTGCTCCGGCATCACGGTAAGCAAGGATATCCCGATATCTACCGGCACCGGTTACTTTGCTTCCCAAAACCGATTTTCCAGCCATAGTCAACTCATGTATGACTATACGACCGGTGGTCGTTTTACCTGCAGACATAGAAGTACCACAGAGCATGACCACCGGTGTATTAAATGAACTGGGAGCATACGAAATAACATAATCTGACATATTAATGGGAATATCATTGCGAGTTACATGACCTAGATACTTAAGCTGGTAAATGTCCGGTAGTGAAGACGACTTTGAAGTCAGTTTACCCAGTAAACCTGCACCAGTAAGGCAATGCATGATCCCATCATCAAGGACCTCTTCCCAGGATCCTGTTAATTCTAAGGTGGCATATCTCCTACCTAATGCGCCTATGATCAAATCGTTCTCTAACAGCCGCACCATTCTTCCATTTTGAAGTTCAATCCCCAGGCTAAAATGTCCTGATCTGGTGACTCTGGCCAATACATAATCCCCATTGTTCCATAGGCTTCTCTGCAGATGATGGACTCTAAATGGAATATTTGCAAGGTCACTAATTCTAGTTAATGACAAGTAATTATATCTATCTTGATTCATGGATGTCAATTTTACACATTTAGATTTGCTTTACCCTATCCATAAAGTTTACTTGACCAACAATAATAATGTCAGAAACGTACATCTTTCGAGTAACTTGTCTTTAAGGATATATTCATGGGAAGCGTGTGCTCCATCGCCTGTCGTCCCTAAACCATCCAAAGTAGCTGTGAACTGGCTGGTAGTATTGCCATCGGAGCCTCCACCTGCGGTTCCCTCTTCCAGATCCAAATTGATCAATGCTCCCACTTTCCTTGCCTGATTCCAAAGATGTCGGTTTCTTGGTGTTTGTTCCATTGGTGGTCTTCCAGGGCCACTGTCTATCTGGATGCTGAATCCAGGGTTGACTACCTCTATTTCATGAATTCTCTTCGTAACTTGAATCATATCCCGGTTAGTCAACATTCTCACGTCCACATGGATAGTGCTTTTAGGAGCAACAATGTTTGGAGAAATTCCTCCTTCGATCATTCCCACATTGGCACTTATTCCTCTTTCAGGATCATTTAACTTAAACAGTTCCTGGATGACATGGGTCATTTCTACTATTGCATTTAGTCCTTTCTCAGGATCTAATCCGGCATGGGCGGCCTTGCCGGTGATGGTAATTACAAATCTTTTGCCTCCTTTTCTCCCTGTTTTCAGTTTTCCATCCAAACCCAAAGGTGGCTCTAACACTAAAGCTCTGTGGGCCATTCTCGACAACTTTTTAACAAAAGTTGTGGATTCCGGACTTCCGATTTCTTCATCTGAATTAATCAATAAAACAGGTAGAACTGCTGGTTTAATACCAAGTTCATACAATGCTTTTACACTGAATATCATTTGTGTCAGCCCCGCCTTCATATCGTATACTCCCGGACCCATTACCTTCCTTTCATTGGTCCTAAATGGCATTTGCTCTATGGTGCTGATGGGCCAAACGGTATCACTATGACCCAGGACTAGCTGAAAGGGTTGAAATTTGAATTTAGACAATGGCCGTGCATAGAGGATTCCACCTGATTTGTTACCACGGATCCGCATACAATAGAATCCAATTTTATCTAGTTCTCCTTGTAATATTCTAAAAATTTTGTCCTGGACAATTATATTTCCGGATGGTGACTCACAAAGTATCAAACGACGCAGTAATTCAAACATTTCTTGTTCCTTCCGAGCTAAGTACTCTGTGATCCGGGGAATGTATTCGGCAGGTATCATCTTGAAAAATCTTTAGGAAAGGGGAATGTCCTGGTCTTGGAAATTTCCGCAAAACGATCATCGGGAAGATAAGCCAATAAGGGATTCATAAATATCACTTCTTGTGCATCCTTCTCAGAACTTATTAGGTAGTTTTTTCTAACCCTTACACGGATTATTTCTCCAATAATCAAACTGTAATCCTTAAATCCATCGATGATCTGATCAAGCGTACATTCGAATATCAGATAGGCTCCATCCAGACAGAGTGCATCTACTTTTTGAGCCTTGAATGTTGGTAGCTGTTTAATTATCTTACTCCTATTCCGTCTTTCTCCACATCTTGGAATAGCAGATAAGCTGGTCATCACCACCTGATCCGGTACTGGAAATGAAATGGTAAAACATCCTGAGTCCTTAATATTGTGGTATGTTTGATGTCTGGGTGTACATACAAACCCATAATATGGGCCAAAACCCAGCGGTGTACACATATGCTTCGGGGCCATATTATAGCCATCCGCCCCCTTACTGCCAACTACGATCAATGGGGAAACCATATAAAAATTCGACCAGGGTCTATCCAGGTCAAGTTCTAGATAATTTCCTTTTGATAGATTTTCTTTCAAATCACTCATTTTCCGTATTTATAATTCTGTTTACAAATGCCATCACTTATTCGCATTGATGGCCATTAGCCTAATTCGTGATGTTTATCAGTTAAGGGTGTTTGCCCCATTAAATACAGATCAATTATTGAAGAATACATGCTACTTCTATTGGCATTGCTTATATTTAATTCATATTTGTATCCTTTACGATAAATCATGAATTCAGCTATTTCAAAATTGATACTATCATGTCTGGTTTGCCTTGGTTTGGGCATATCAATTGCAGCTCAATCCATCCTGATTAAAGCGGGATTTGTTATCCAACCTCAGTCCATGGAAATCCTGAAGAATCAGGGCATTATGATTGAAAACGGCTTGATTAAAGATGTTGTTCCCCTTACTGAAGTCCAGGAAGAAGGATTTGAACAAATAATAGATCTGGGGACATCTTATGTTATGCCCGGAATGATGGATGCACATGTCCATTTGACTTATAATGCTCCCCAGGGTAATTTTAGTCCTAAATTGACCTATACCAATGAACCCACGTCATTAAGAGCATTAAGAGGACTTAAGAATGCCGGTGATTTATTGAGAGCTGGCTTTACAACTGTCAAAGAAATTGGTAATGATGCCGAATACGCCACGGCTTCAATCATCAAAGCGGTCAATAATGGATGGTTTGAAGGGCCAACAATTTTATATGCTGGAAAAATAATCTCTCAATACGGTGGTCAAATTGGTGGTGTCAGTCCGGAAAGAGAGCCCTTATGGGAGCATGAATATATCGTCGCCGAGACACCAGATGAAATCAGAAAGGCTATTCATGAAAATATGTATTATGGCGCAAATACAATTAAATTGGTGGCTGATGCAAACCCCTATTTTTATACTCAGGAACAAATCCGGGCTGCAGTAGATGAAGCGGCAAGGTTTGATATGACCGTAGCGGTTCATGTAGATGGAGGAGAGGCAGCAAAAAATGTGATCTTAGGAGGTGCAGCTGCTATAGAACACGGATTTAATCTGGACGAAAGTTTACTCGGCTTAATGTCTGAAAATGGTACCTTCTTATCGGGTACTGATTTTACAAAACCACATTTGGAGGCCATGGGCTTGCCCGGAAAGTGGGCCGAAAAATTGGCCGAAAAGATCGTATCCAGATTAAAAATGGCTTACGACAAAGGAGTGAAAATCGTTTTTAGCACAGATGTAGTAGTCGATTTACCTCATATGAACCGGGCGGAAACCAATCTTGAGTTTTTAAATGCCTGGAAAGCTGCTGAAATTCCTAATGAATACATAATCAAAGCGCTTACGATCAACAATGCTGAGCTGTTTAAAATGGATAACAAAGTGGGAAAAATAAAAGCAGGCTATGTGGCGGATATCATAGCCATTCCGGGCAATCCATTGGATAACATTGATGTATTAAAGCAAGTGTCGTTTGTAATGAAAAATGGAAATCTAATCGTAAATAAAAGAACTTAATGAAATATGGAATCTGCAAGTATTAAAGTACTGGTTGCCGGATGTGGTAATATGGGGCGCTCACATGCCAGAGCTTATCACCAGATGGAAGAATTTGAAATAGTAGGGCTGGTAAGCCGGGGTCCGGATAGTAGAAATGCGTTATCTCAAGAATTAGGAGGTTATCCGACCTTTTCTTCATTTGAAGATGCGTTAAAAACTACTCAACCCGATGCCGTATCAATTAACACATATCCGGATACTCACTACGAATATGCAAAGCTTAGTCTTAATGCCGGATGTCATATATTTATTGAAAAGCCATTAGCCAATACGGTGAAGGAAGCAACCGAATTAGTGGAACTGGCCAAAGATAAAAACCTCAAATTAGTTATAGGATATATCCTTAGAGTTCATCCGGCCTGGACCAAGTTTATCGAAATTGCCAGAGAATTGGGTAAGCCATTGGTCATGAGAATGAATCTTAACCAACAGAGCAGTGGAGCCGAATGGGAGACCCATAAAAGCTTAATGAAGTCTATGAGCCCGATCGTAGACTGCGGTGTGCACTATGTTGATGTAATGTGCCAGATGACCAGAGCCAACCCATTGAGAATAAGTGCAATAGGGGCAAATTTATCAAGTGAGATTAACAAGGATATGTACAATTACGGCTGCCTGCAGGTTACATTTGATGACGGATCTGTAGGTTGGTATGAAGCCGGCTGGGGACCAATGATGAGTGAAACTGCCTTTTTTATCAAGGATGTAATTGGACCAAAAGGATGTATAAGTATACGTGATGAGGGGGGAGAAAGAGATGACGCTTCTGATGATATCGATAGCCATACCAAGACCGGAGGATTGCTACTTCACCATGCAGAACTTGATGTACACGGTAATTTCAGCAAAGCAGATGAATGGGTAAGTACCAAAGACGAGCCCGATCATGATGGACTTTGTGCACTGGAGCAGGAATATTTCCGGGATGCCATTTTAGGTGATGTTGATCTAAAAGATCATATGCAGGATGCTGTCAATAGTCTGCGCATTGTGCTCGCGGCCGATGAATCCGTGAGGAGTGGTAAAACAATAGAGTTGTAATTTTGGATACCGGCAAGGAGAAAAAATAGTTCCAGGAATCCGATTGATGTTCTGTCACATTGATGAGGTAGGATATCAATACCAAATACATTGGCATCACGAGTAATCCCATGAAATTAAACAGATTTCGGCTCATTTATAGCCCATGGGTTAATCCCTAATTTCGTAAACGGGATTGAATAAACGTCCGTTTTACTAGTGTTTTTTTGTTGGCAACCGTTTAAGCTTCACTTATCAAATTTCTGAATTATTTCAGGATCAAATTCAAGATCAACTCCTGTAAGTCCCTTTTGATTATATTCTATTTTACTAAGTACATATTTCATTGCCTCTTTTCGTGCACGGTCCTTGTCATTCCCCTTTACAATAACCCAAGGAGAATTTTGTGTGCTGGTTCTTTTAAACATTAGATCTTTGTACTTAGTAAAATCATCCCATTTTTCCTGAGCTTGAGCATCAACAGTGCTTAATTTCCAACTTATCAGTGGGTTAACTTTGCGTTCTTCGAGTCTCTTCTGCTGCTCTTCCTTGTTAATGGAAAACCATAATTTGATGAGAATTACTCCATCTTCAATAAGCATATTCTCGAATTGAACTACTTGCGTCATAAATAAATCATATTGTTCTTTAGAACAGAAACCCATCACAGGTTCTACAACTGCTCTGTTATACCAACTTCTATCGAAGAAGACAATCTCACCTGGGCTTGGAAAGTGATTAATATATCTCTGGAAATACCACTGTCCTTTTTCTGCTGCTGTCGGCTTATTTAGCGCAATGACTCTATAGTGTCTTGGGTTAATGAATCGTATAAATCTCATAATTGCACCACCCTTACCTGCACTATCTCGTCCTTCAAAAAGTATCACTAATCTCTTACCAGATTCAATTAACCAGTTTTGCATACGAACCATTTCAGTCTGCAGCTTTATAAACTCAGGATCGTTCTCAATCGAATGTAGACGCATAGAATATTTTTGATTTTTGCAAATCTTGCTATCCGGACAAGAAATCCGGATATACAGTTGTAATTTAGGCCCCTGTTTGCCCTTCAATATCCAAATTATCCAGTGGACTGCAAAGCTTTGAGCGGGCTTTTTATTGATTTGTCTTTAAATATCTGTGGTCTCACTGCTACTGTGACCTACAAATGTCTATCGAAAGTATGGCGAATCCCAGGCAAAATGGCTCACAAATTTTATTCTTATTCCTTTTCTATCTGTGAGTTTACCCGTATGGGGATGTATTGCCACAAACTCTATAGCGGCAATGAATAGTTTATTTAACTTTTTGCGGTAGGATTTTGATTTGTTTCTTTTGTTCCAGTATCTAAATATTGAATATCTATCAGTTTGTGCTCTTTATGACCAAATTATTTTTCTAGCCATTCATCTATTTCTTTGTTAGCATCTGCATGGCTAAGTACCTCACCTTTTTCGATTTATCTTTTTGATTAGTTTTTCTCATATTTCTGATGTTGACATTTGAGATATATTTATACAAATTTAATGAAATGGATTGTGTCTTCACAATCCCAAATTTATGTATGACCAGCTTTTCAAATCTGCATGGCATACGCTGAATACCCTAGCTAGCGACCCTCAATGATTAGGGGCTAAACGGCAGCTACTATGATTTTGCACACTTGGTCGCAAACTTTGGTTTTGCACCCTCATGTACATTGCATTGTCCCTAATGGAGGTTTAGATCACAGAGGATTTTGGCGATTCCCTAAAAAAGGAAATCATAACTTCATTTTCCCGGTAAACGCCATGAAAAAAATCGTTAAAGGTTATTTTATGGAGCATTTGCTTTGTGAATTGAAAAAAGGATATTTGAACTTGCCTCATGGATTTAATCCCAATGGAAAACAGTTTGCCCAATGGAAAAACACACTCTATCTAAAAGATTGGGTCGTGTTTACAAAAAACCATTTTCCGGTGTTGGCAACGTTATCGAGTACTTGGGTAGGTATTCACATCGAGTAGCTATTACCAACCACCGTTTAATTTCTATTGAAAAGGATCAAGTCACTTTTTCTTATAAAGATTATCGGGATAATGCTAAAACAAAGTCAATGTCTTTGAATGGAAAAGTTTTCCTGCATAGATTTTCACTCCATTTCCTGCCTCCTAGATTCAGAAAAATCAGAAATTATGGCATGTACTCCAATGCTTCCAAGGCTAAATCTCTTGCACAAGCCAGATCTTCTCTTCGCATCAAAGTAAAACAACTACTTACTAGACAAGAAAGAAAAACAATCGCAATCATCCGGATTTTTGGCACTCATCCACATTCTTGCCCAATTTGCAAAAAGGGTAAAATGAAAGCAGCGCTCTATTTTTCTCCCAATAAAGATCCTCCTCAAAATTCGTTGCTGAGTTTACAAAGTAGTGTGTCACCTTTTTCAAAGAATTAGTAATTCTTTCTAGACTCCTTTTGCCCAATAAAACCAGATCAGCAATTTTATAGCACCAATTAGGGTTTGCTGATTTTTTCAGAAATGCGGCATAAATATTTGTTTATCAACATATTGTGTTGATAACAAAGTAGTGATTTATAGTTATAAGTGCAAGGTATTGGTTATTTTACTATCAAAACCCTTGCAGTTATGATACGATATACACCTGCTAATCAGCTTACTCTTGAAGGATTTAAACATCCATTTGATCAAGATCTGAGTCCTGATAACCGTTGGGTAATTCTAGCTAAATTGATACCATGGGATGATTTGGCTTCTATTTATGCACGTAATCTGAGGACTGATTCTGGACGAGAAAGTGTAGACATCCGAATGGTAATAGGAGCAATAATAGTCAAACACCGATTGGGACTTAGTGACCGTGATACGGTACAAGAAATTTCTGAGAATATTTATATTCAATACTTTTGTGGATTGAAAAGTTTTCAAACAGCCCTTCCATTTGATCCATCGCTTTTTGTAGATATACGTAAAAGAATGGGTGCTGAAATGTTTGATTCGTTTAATGATCTGATCATTTCTCGAACTGAACAACTCAAACCAAAACACAAACGGATTATTAAACAAGAAGGAAAGGATAATTTACCAAACAAAGGTCCTGGATCTCCAACTGAAAACAAGTCTTCTGTTTGCGAAGAACCAATGCCAGAACAAACCACTTCAAAAATTACTCACAAAGGGAAGCTGAAGATAGATGCCACCGTGGCCGATCAACAAATCAAATATCCAACCGATTTAGGATTAATTAGTGAAAGTCGTTTAGAAAGTGAGCGTCTGATAGATATACTATACAAAATGACTGATTTAAAGGTTAAGCCTCGCACTTATCGAAGGATTGCCAAAAAGGAATACTTAAACCTGGCCAAAAAGAAAAATAAATCTAAAAAACAGATCAGAAAGGTAATTGGCCAACAACTCAGATATTTAAGCAGAAATATCAAAACAATTCACAAATTGCTAAACATTATTTCACAAAATTCTATTCCTTTTACTCGTCGTGATCAGCGCATCTTTTGGGTAATTCAATTGATTTGCAATCAGCAAATGAGGATGTATGATAATAAAACACATAGTTGCCCAGACAGGATTGTAAATATTTACCAACCTTATGTTAGGCCAATAGTCAGGGGAAAAGACAAGGTTACAGTAGAGTTTGGAAGTAAAATAAGTGTCAGCGAATGTGAAGGGTACAGCAAAGTAGATCACATCAGTTGGCATGCCTTTAATGAGTCTTCAGATCTGAAATTGCAAGTAGAAAAATTTCGAATTACATTTGGTTATTATCCAGAGTTATTATTGGCTGACAGGATCTATTTGAACAGAAACAACAGAGCATGGTTAAAAGATAAAGGAATCCGAATTGTAGGAAAACCTTTGGGTAGACCTCCTAAACAATCTCTCACTCCCTATCAAAAACGAAAACTCAAAAAAGAACGTAATCAACGTAATCATGTGGAAGGAAAAATTGGTCAAGGTAAAAATGGTTATGGCCTCAATAATATAAAAGCCCGAAGACAAGATACCTCAGAAAGCTGGATAGGCGCAATCTTCTTTGTATTGAACCTGGTTAACTTGTGGAAAATTGTAATCAAATATCCTAATATTTTATTTCAAAATTTGCAATCCGAAATTCACCTTCCGATAACTAGCATTGTTAATGACTTAAACAAATTGATTCCCAAGTTCAATTTTCAATTCGTCTGGCATCCTAAAAATAGAAAAGAAAAAAAAGTAAGACAATTTGTATTTAGAATATAAAATCAGCAAACCCCAATTAAGAATAATACTAATGTGTTAATAGCTTATTCAAAGAAGTAAATAAAACAATACAAAGTTAAGTTACTATTGTGCTATCCGATTTTTTTATTCTCCACTCAAATTCGAAAATCCAAAACCCATAATTTGACCTCCGCTTCGTCCAACAATGGCTGATCATTGGACTTTTTAAATCTTTGAAGCTTTAGCGAAAGAGATCGCCACAATTATCAGCCTTTAATGTTAGCGGGTCGTTTTTATTTTTTCATTATAATTTTCTAACCAAATTTTGAATCCCATTGATTCAGACGATTCACCTTTTGCAACTTGTTGAATTATACTTAATGCTTTTTCTTCGACTTTCTTGTCAGCTGGAATTCGTTCTAGCAAATGTGTTGCAGCCCAAATATTTGTCTTGTTGTCAGTAATATTTAAAAGCTTGGCAAAATCGTCAATAGTTTCTGTAGTCTGTTCGTAGCCGATTTTTTCTGCTATCTCATACATTCTGTCAACAGATTTGTTATGTAATCTAACCGATTTTTTGTCTCCATAATCAGTCGAAGCGCAATTCTTTGTAAGCTCTATATATTCCTGAATTAAGTTCATTATCTATTCTTTAACGTCATTTGAGCATTCAGTAAAAGTCTTATTGAAATCTCTCACTCGTTTTGGGTTTTCATTTTCTTTTATTCCTTGGTACTCTGCCCAAAACATTACGTCTCTTGTGTCAAAAGTTGCTGCTTCAATGTGTTTGTTCAAGTCAATCAAGTTTCCTTTTGCCAAATAAATTATACAACGAATTACTCTGTCGGTATTGAGATAATCAACTTTGCAAATTGCATCAACTAACATCATCGTTGCTTCGTCAGCTGTTTCTCTAAAGTCTGAGTTTATTCTTTCGATTATGTCATCTTTGAATATCATTCGTTAGTATTGTTTTTTAAATGCCCGCTAACGGATAATGATACCCAGCGTCTCCGACGAAGGAGGATATGCTGTGGTATCTAGTGTTGAACAAAACCTTCGGTAACCCAAAGCGTACAATTTGCGTTAGGTATACCGACGATTTTGTCAAATAATTCCTTAAATAAATATAATGAAAAAAAAGGAACAATTATTAGCCGCTGTGAAGCCCAGGTATCTGGCTTTGCTAATTTCAAACAATCCTTCTTTCAAAAAGTAATCCTTGCAGGTCGCAGCGAACTTACTTTCAAAAACTACTTGCGAGCCATTGCCCAAGTAAGCTTGTTCTACAAAACCTTACCACTTCAGCTCACCGACGACCAGGTCAATCACTATCTCACTCTTCATAAGACTGGCCAATTGGACCGGCTAAAGCCTAGCGAAGCCTATTTCAAACACACCGTCTTCGGTCTGAGATACATGTTTAAGATGTTCGGTATAGAAGGTCGTCAGATCAGCATGCCTGAGATGAAGCGTAAGAAGCCTCTGCGAGACATTATGAATCGCTATGAGCTCATGCAGTTACTTAAAGCAGCCACACTACAAAAACACAAGATTGCCTTTGCTCTGGCATATGGATCTGGACTACGCATCAAAGAGCTAATCAATGTCAAAATCCAAGACATTGATCTGGTCAGGAAAACTGTTCATGTTCGGGATGGAAAAGGTGGATATGATCGATTTGTACCCATCAGTGATGATTTTATCAGGGGATATACTAAATATCTGTCTACACATGATATCATAGAATTTGTATTCCCAGGACAGGTGAATACCAGTGGAATGTCCACAAGTGCCATGCAACATGCTTTGCGTACAGCCAGGAATAAGGCCGGCATTATTAAGAAAATATCAATGCACAATATCAGACATAGTTATGCCGTACATTTTTTAGAAGATACCGGGGACTTACTCAAGCTTAAACAGTATCTCGGGCATCGTGACATCAAGAACACCATGACCTATCTCAAGTATGTCCAGGCTATGCCCCAGTCAAATCCTTATAGTCCACTGACCAAAGTATTTGATCTGGCTCGTCAAAATAATAACTCTTGAGATGGAAACACACTGTAAATGACATCATTGCCAATCATTGGTCAACGACCACTTCACTTGGTCTCAATACTCACCAGTTACGGCATCTGAACAATATCAGTAAGTGCCACACTGCTGCATTGGGAGGGGTGGTATTGACTTGTAAAGATTGTGGTCTTGTGCAGTATAAATATCATTCATGTCGCAACAGACACTGTCCCTCCTGCCAGGGTAGTAAGCGGGAAGAGTGGATTGAACGCCAGCAACAATACCTGCTTGACGTACCTTATTTTCATGTCGTATTCACTTTACCATGCGAACTGAGAAGCCTGTGTTTACACATGCCCAGGGTAATGTATAATTTACTATTCAAAGCCAGTTGGGAAACCATTGCTACGCTGAGTAAGGATATAAAGTACCTTGGTGCTCAGTCAGGCATGACTGCCATCCTTCACACCTGGTCGCAGAATCTTTCACTCCACCCACATTTGCATTGCATTATACCAGGTGGTGGTGTAACCAAAAGTGGTAAATGGAAAACTACCAGATCTAAAGGCAAGTATTTGTTCCCGGCTAAAGTACTCAGAGTAATCTTTAAAGCCATTTTTCTCAATGAACTAAAAGCATTGATGAAAGTCGGTGTGATTAAAAGGGATAGAGGCCTATTGGATCTTTTGTATGGCAAAAAGTGGGTAGTCTATGCTAAACGCCCCTTTGCCAAACCAGCTCATGTCATTGAATATTTGGGTAGGTACACTCATAAAGTAGGTATTAGCAACTATCGCATCATATGTGTTAACTCTACTCATGTCACTTTTCACTACAAGGACTATCGACACGCCGGTACGAAAAAGGAAATGACCCTGACTATAGGTGAGTTCATCCGCAGATTTGCTTTACACATCTTGCCACATCGGTTTGTACGTATCAGACATTATGGATTACTTAGTTATCATGGTCGTAGCAAAAAAATACCCGACATTCAAGACTCTCAAGGGTACCAACCAAAGCTAGATTTAATCGTCTGCAGACCGAATGTAATTGTTGATCAGTGTCTATCATGTGGGAGTAAAAAACTGAGTTCTCAAATCTTACCTAAACAAAATATACGATCACCATGACCAATGTTACCCTCTTGACATACAAGGCTACAAAATTGATGAACGACACAACTGTCGTACGCCATTGCTATGTATGCACGCCACGAACCCCATCTAGTGAGTCTGGGTTCCCTGAACTACATTTGTAAGATAATCAAAAGTAGGAAAAATGGGAATGAGCAAGGTACGTGATAAGATGAAAAAGTTGGTAATGGATTATCACAAAAGTGGAGAAAGCAGAGCCACGTTCAGCAAGGCACATGGTTTGAGCATAGCGAAGTTGAGTTATTGGGTAACATATTATAACAAAGAAAAAAAGGAAACGGGTAATTTTGTTCAATTAAGCCCCCCCAGAACAATGACCCAAATACGAATACATCTTCCCAATGGAATAGAGATTGAATGTGGAGGGAGTATCCCTGAGGAGTTGATAGAAAAAATCATGAGTTATGCTTGAGAGTAGTCGACGATATTATCTATATGATAATCCTGTTGATATGCGCAAAGGATTCTGGGGTTTGGGCAAAATAGTAATGAGTCAAATGCACCACCGGGCAAAGAGTGGAGACGGATATGTATTTATCAACCGGCGGGGTAATTTACTAAAGTTATTACTGTGGGAAGGAGATGGATTCAGTATATACTACAAGCAGTTGGAGCGCGGTACATTTGAACATCCCAAGGATAAGTCATACCGGATAAGCTATGAGAAATTGCTATTGATATTGCGTGGAATAAATAGTGAAAAGATAGTAAAAAGAAAGCGTTATAATTTGGGAAAAACGGGATAGATTATGTATTTTTAATATATGACTATCAGGGAGTTAGAACAGGAATATTTGTCATTAAAGGAAGAAAATGAAGCACTAAAAATAGAAAACTTAGCACAACGCCTTAGGCTTGAACAATTAGAAAGGGCCTTATTTGGTTCCAAGCGAGAACGCTTCATTCCAGCCGTTCCAGAAGAGCAAATGTCCATGTTTGACCTAGAGGAATCCGGCCAATCTAAATCAAATGGATCAAGCAATACCATAACAGATCACCAGGACAGTAAAAAGAAAAAGAGCAAGAAAAAGAAAATATCAAGAAATACCTTTCCTTCCCACTTACCTCGGGAAGAACAGATCATAGAACCTGAAGGTTATCAGGAACACTTCAAGCGAATCGGAAAGGATGTTACGGAGATACTAAAGTATATTCCGATGGAATTGAAAGTGTTAAAAATTATACGTCCACGATACGCAGATAAAACTTTAGATGAAAAAAATATATATCAGGCAAATATACCAGTGCGGATTATACCTAAGGGGTTGGTGGATGACAGTCTGGTAGCAGGTTTGATTAGTGAAAAGTTTGAATACCATATGCCGGTATATCGCTTTGTAAAGAAATTGCGCAAAGCAGGAATCCACTTTATCAAAGCCAAGCACTGTTACAATTATCTGGCCAAGGTCGGAGAAATGATGCAACCTTTGCACGATTTGATGCACCAGGAAATGTTGTCGAGTGGCTATGTACAAATGGATGAATCAAGCATTCGAGTATTGAGTCAGGATCAAGAACATGGTAAGTTACGAGGCTGCATGTGGGTGATGCATGCACCTAGGTCAGATCTGGTTTTATTCAACTATCGAGTCAGCAAAGAAAAAGATTTTGCTTGCGAACTATTGGATGGTTACCAAGGAGTATTACAAGCAGATGGTAACTCTACCTATCAGAGCATAGCGGATGTTCCTCCCGAAGCTAAGCTCATGGGTAAGTATGAAATTCAAGTAAGTGAATTTTTGAACTGTTGGGCTCATACCCGAAGAAAATTCTATGAAGTTAAAGATCTGGAACCAGATATAATATATCCTTTATTAGAAGATATACAGCAATTATATGCTCTGGAAAGTGAGGCTCGCGAACAGCGCATGGATGCTAAGAAGCGCTATGATCTGAGACAACAAAAGGCGATCCCAGTGTTAAATAGTATCAAGAAAAAACTGGATGAGGCCTCCTTGAAGAATCTTACCGGACCTGTCAAGGCAGCCTTCAGATATACGATCAAAAGATGGCTCCAATTGTCCAACTATGTCAATAATGGAAACTGGGAAATAGATACCAATTTATTGGAAAACAAAATAAGACTACTTGCTCTGGGTAGAAAGAATTATTTGTTCGCTAAAACCGATCAGACTGCCCAACATGTCGCAACATTCTATTCAATCATTGCTACTTGCCAGATTCGTGGAATAGATGTCTTTAAGTACCTCACTTGGCTTTTCAAAAAAATGGTCTCTGAAAAAATTAATGACCAGGCAGTTAACTGGTTACCACATAAAGTTGACCGTAGTATGTTCGATTAGAATGGGGTTTGTGGGGAGCATACATTGCTATGTCCCAAAGCCAGGATTAATACATTATATATTGGAAAGCAAGACAATATTAATCTATAGCATCTCCTACTTTACATTTTCAAAACCACAACTAAAGCTTAATTTCCTTACTGTTCCTTCTCGCAAACATTCAACTTCGACAACCAACCATACAATTTAAAGTTGTGTCCCTATAAAACTCACTATCGGTGTTGTTCAACAACGCCCAACATCGCAATCAGGATGATTGAGTGTTGCTCGCTTTATGTTAGAGACAGCTACTTTTTCATTTGATTTAGCATATTCACAAAATCTTCAGTTGGGGTAAAAACTAATTTTCCTTCCTCTATTTTTGAAGGTTGTTCTTTTAGTTCTCCATTGTTGTACCAAAATATACTATTACTTAAAGCACCAGGTCCTTTTGAACTCACTCCATTTGTTACTTGAATTTGAGTATTTAAAGCATTAACAACATTCAGGTCGTTTATCGGATATATAATAACAATATGTCTCGTTGGAATTGAAATAAGTGAGCCCTTACTTCCTATCAATTCAGAATAGTTCGATATGTTGAAGACAATGTTTGGAGAGAAAAAATGATCTTCTTCAACAGTCTTAAATCCAATTCCTTGTAGTTCTCTATTCAATATGTTTGGTGGATACTTTGACAAAGTATTATTGGATGCTTCGTTCCACAGTTCTTGTTTTGAAATATTCCAAACTTCAGCTTCTTTAGGAGGTACACTTGTGACAGTATCTGGAAGGTCGTATATAAGCATCGCATAGAGATTTCCTCCAATTGGTTTACCTATAGTCTTTTCTAATCCTACTTGCTGAATGTAAGATAGATTATAAAGTCTCACTCCAATATATTGTTTGACTTTGTTATAATCTGTTTTAATTAAATCAAATTCTTTATTGAATTCATATCCTCTTATTAATGTTTCAAAATGACCCGAAATATGATCTTTGAACTTTGATTGGCCTTCATTTTTACAATATTGGGCTATGTTGGATAATCCTAATTCATTTAAGCCAAAATCGTTGTTTGGAATTTTCACTATCCCATCTATAATTTGATGTTCGATATTTTTTGAATTAAAATACTCCGAAACCATGGATTCAAATTCTTGGTGAACTTCATATGATTCGAAGGGTGACCAATCGAGTTTCTGTTTCTTATTTTTATTAAATAGTCCAAACATATTCTTAATATTTAGTTGTCTCTAACGTTATAGCAGCAAGCGTCGTTCCGACGAAGGAGGAATGATCGTCTTCGCTGCGTGTTATGTAGAGCCACTTAGGCTGTTTGTTTTATCTTTTTCTTGGTATTCATATAGGCAGCATTTGTAATTCCTTTATTGGTTGGAACTTTTAATTTATAAGGTCTATTAAACGCTTCTTGCCTTAATTTGAAATAGTTGGACAGTATTCTAATTGTTCCTTTTGAAAGACCAGTTTGGTAATTTAGAATTTTGGAAACGGTTCCTTTTGAAAGCTGAAGTATTTCTACTAAATCTTTGGCCCTTAATTTATGATCTTTCATTAAAGATTTAAGGATTTGAATTGGATCAGAAGTTGGAATTTCATAATGTTCTTTATCCCATTTTTCTATCAATAGAGTCAAAAGTTCGATTTCATCTTCGTTGGAAGCGTTTTCAGTAAATATCAATTCTTCAAGGACGTCACAATACTTATAATATTGATCTTCAGTTTTAATGATACTATATTTCAATTCTGTTGACATGTTAGTAAAGTTTAATTGTGTATTGTAAATTACCATCGAATAATTTCGTGTATTCCGCGTGCGTCCCAATCCACATAATAAATAGATGGACTTTTGTCTTGCCAAAATGGAATTTGCATATCATTCTATAATGGTTTCCTCCAATATTAAATACTATCCGGCTTGAACTTTTACCAAGAATATCAGCCGAATTGTAAGTTTGTTTGATATCATTAGTATTTGACCAGTCAGCATGTTGAAGTTTAATCAACCATTCGTCAAGATATTTCTTACTATTCTGATTCTTGGATACATACTTTGTAATTGTATGCTGTTTGACTAGTCTTATTCTCATTAATTCAAAAATAGTAAAAGTTTCAGTAATTGAAACATTAATTTAGGAATAATAGTTTCAATATTAAGAGTGAGTGATATTTTTTGGTTCTACATAACATCTTGCTATCAGGAACTTTCTCTAAAAAGTTCCTGATATACGCTATTGTCTATCGATTATTTTCTGTTTTGGTGGAAGTACCAAGATCGAGAAAATCTAGCGGACTAAACAGTTTTTTTCTACTCATTTGGGTAATATGCGTATAATTATCAGTTGCCTCGCAGCTACTATTTATGATATAGTTACTCAATAATTATTCAGAAAGTACAAATTGCCACGATATCCCATATTGGTCTTCACACCATCCGAACTTCTTACCAAACCCGTAATCCCCTGCACCTTTATAGTTGTCCAGCGGAACCATTATCTGACCTCCATTTGAGGAAAGCTTTTCGAAAAGTGTTTGTATCAAGTCATCAGAATTATCACTTATTAAAATTGAAACTGCGGGTGTAAATGACCAAGCATGTTTGTAATTACTTTCAGAAACCAGGTAATCAGTTCCATTTATTGTAAATTCTCCATATTTAATAAGTTCAGGTGTCCCTCCTGCCTCTCCTTCCGAGTATTTTTTGATGTTTTTAATTTCCGAATTCGGGAAGATGGAAGTGTAAAAAGTTATCGCCTCCTCAGCCTTTCCGCATTGGTCGCCTACAAAGGTTAAAAATGTTGTTGTGTTCATATTTTCATTTTTTTTCACCCCTTAATATTTTTTCCATTTTACGACCCCTTGCCAATTCATCAATCAGCTTTTCCATTTGTCGACATTGTTTATACAATTCAAATTCATCTTCTATTTCTTCAATTCGATAACCACAAACAACTCCTTTAATCAAGTGTGCGTTAGGATTTATTTTAGCTTTTTGAAAAAATGTTCTAAAAGTTGCTTTTTCATCAATAATGTTTGTAAAGCATCTTGATCAAAATCCGTAAACCATTTAATTACTTGATTAAGTTCTTCTTTTGTTCTACCATTTTTCTCCAATCTATTCAGGTATAATGGATAAATGGATGCAAATATCATATTGGCAACCTTTTCATTTTTTTCTGCTGTAACTTTCATGTCTAATCTTTTTTATTGTAGTGTTTTTAATTGCTGCCAACTTACTTATATCTGCACCTTTTCAATACCAAATATGCATATTTTTCCTCATTTTCATCAAATAATCCAGAGGGCTTTCGATACGGGATACTTGATTTGTGGTCACAGGTGTATAGATTAAAGCAGTTTTAATATCTTGGTGACCTAACAATTCTTGTATAAACCTTACATCAGTTCCAATATCAAAAAGGTGGGCACAATGGCGCAAGGTATGGAGTGTTACTTGGCTGTGGGTCTTTGACAATTCCCTTAATTCAAAGGATTAAAGCTATAAGTCGGACTTCCGGCAACGCTGTTAAACTCCGGTGCATAGAAATTTTGTGCTTTGACCAATCCTCCGGAGTACCTGCCGAACTGAGCCAGGTATATTTCATATTCCAGTATATGAGTCCCTTTAGGTAAAAATGAAATAAAAAATCGGGTACTCACATCTGTAACCTCTTTATAAAACCCTAAGCCGCTTTTCCAAACATACTCACTTCGACTTGAAGTAGGTTCAAATCCGGATCCCCGGGTATCCTCCAACATTACAAATTCCATATCGCGGTCATTTTTCAAGGTCAGCCTTATCCTGACCCGGTCTCCCGCCGCAAATTCAGAGCTACTTTGCAATTCAAGACTTTCACCTTCACTACCTATTTTGTATAGATCTCTTGCGATTCTCAGGGCATCGGAACCAGAATTATCAATTTGATCGATGTCTCTGAAATATTGCCAGTATGCTGCGCCCCATGCAATACCATCTGCCTTATTTTCTACTCGAATCTCCCCTAGTCCTGCGGTGAGATTTTCTTTACTCCAACTTCGTTTCCAATATTGACTTCCCGGATTCACCTCTGCGCTCTTAACTTCTTGCGCTCCGGCTTGAACCATAAGCCGATTTTCGGTCTCCAGTTCCCTGTCAATTGAGCCCATCAAAGCAAGAATAGCCTCCGCAGTAGCTAGTGAGTTTTCCCAACGATTGGTCTGTTTATTCTTCAATAACCAAATGCGACATTCGTCGATTATCTCAGTAGGTGCTTGCATTGCAAGTAAAAACCGGATTATGGCTGTTTGAGTGATCACCGGTTGCTGCCACCACGAGTATCCACCAATTTTTGACCAATGGCGACCTAATTCCTCATGGACCAACGACTTTTCTAAAAGTGACTTTAATATCGCATTTGCGAATTGCGGGTCTTCTCCGATCATCAGTAAACCGAGTTTGGCCTGGGTATAAAGAGAAGATTCAAGCCAAAATTTTTTAAACTGATCTTTGAGAAATCCCTCCATTTCACGCTGAACTTCGCTTTTTCCCTCAGTTTCAAATTTCTGCTTTAATCCCAGATACAACAATTCATTTCCACCGGGATGAAAATCCTGGAGCCGATTATTTTTCTTCAATTCGCGATATCTCTTAAGCATAACTTCATCCAGGTAATCTGTGGTTTGCTTAGCAATACCGTCAAGTCTTTGTTGATCAATGGGTTGGATCAATTGGTATTCCTGAAGCTTCATAAGCACATCTAGGATCGATAGGGTTATGTAAAAGTTGGACCTACCTTGTGCGCACCAAGGAAAACCTCCATCCGGGTTTTGTCTGGCAACCATTTTATCCCAGATCGATCGCAATTCATTTTTTACTTGATTTTCGTCTAACAGCAAACCCAAGTTTCGAATGTTTTCGGTTTCCTGATTTGCTTCAGCCACCCAGGGAGTTTGTTGCAACTGAACTATTTTAAGTTCTTGATTTTTAACTAGTTGACCTTGTTCATCGTTTGATATCCACGTTTTAATCTGCGATTTTACCAACGGATTCTTGCGGACAATCTCGGATCCCAACCTCTGTGCAAAATATTGAGTGGCCAGATTTTCGCTGGTCTCATATACTGGTGTAGTCAGATAAGGAAGTGACTTAATCGCCAGCCAAATTGGATTTGGAGTCATCTCAATTACAAAGCGTTCAGACCAGGTACCAGGCTGATTCCAATGTTCAAGATAAGACTCAAAGGACCATTGTTTTTGTTGATTTCCTTTTATGGCAATGGGCATAGTTTCTGTGATCCAGATTTTGCGCGATAGAACCGGAATACTATTTTCTTCCCCATCTTGATGATCTCCTGACCGAGCCCAAACCCGATATCCCAATCTTCCGGTATAATGCTCTGGAATTCTGGCAATCCAGGAAAAATTTTTAGATTGTCCGGAGGGAATGGAAAAATCCTGGGTAAGATCAGTACTGGCCACAAAATGCAAAGTTTTATCCTTTTGATCCGGATTAAATAATTCTATCCAGGTCTGCCCTTGAATCACCTCTTCTTTAAGGTTGGTAATTTTTACAGGAAGCTGAATTTCATCTCCCTCTCTCACAAACCTTGGAAAGTTTGGAAAGACCATCAGATCTTTCTTGGTGATAATCGTCTCAGAGGCAGAACCGGTCTTTAGATCAGGAGTGTGCACAAAAACCTTCCATGTCCAGGAGGTAAGTGCTTCATTCATAGTAAAATCCAGACTTACTTTACCCTGATCATTGGTATTGAGATTTCCATAAAAGAAAACCGTTTCATTTAAGTTCCTTCTGGGAACAGGTAAAGGAACCTCTGTCACCTCTTCTTCAGCCACCTCCTTTATAGAACTGTCTTCGCTTTTTTGACTTTGCACCTCATGCGCTTCGGGAGGAGGCACTGATTCGACCGCTTCAGCAGTTTTATACAGTCTCTTCAGCCTGGCACCAGGATAATAGCCAAACCAGTTTAATCTAAACCATCCGGGAAATACTACCTGCCCTACCCTTTGTCTATTAAAAGCAGGAATGCTGTTGGCAGTACGAAAAGTCTGGTTTCGGATTACTGGCATTTGATAATAATTTGGATAAAATTTTTGAGGCCAGTGCAAGGTCTCAATGAAATCAAGACTTGCATCGTACATCGATGTGGTCACCTCGGCATTCTTCACCGGAGCATCTTCATGAAGCACCTGAAGCTCCCATTTTTCAACACTTCCGGGTAATAAGGTCGGTCGAAAAGTGGTTAGTTTTATGGTCAGTTCTTTATTGTTCCAAGGTACTTGTACCGGTTTGTTTACTACCTGAAACCGGTTATCCGAGATGATATTAGCTACCATTCCAAAATTTCCGCGATCTTCATTATGAATGGTTATTTCTTGCGGTTGACTATTGGTATTTTGCAACCAAATCAACTTTTCATGACTTAGTTGATCGACTTGAAATAGGACCCAATTTTCCGACTTCGCAGAAAGCAGATGTATTTGTAATTTTTCTCCTGGGATAGACTCCTGTTTAGAGGTGAATAGCTCAAGTTGATCAAAAATGGGGAACGGTCGTGCACGGTGCCAAATATAAAAGTACTTTTTCTGTTTCACATCTTCAGATGAAGTAACTTCAAGGCAATAGGCTCCTACCTCCAGGTCTTCTAACTCCAGATGGAAATGGCTATTGGGTTTTACCTCATATCCGGATTGATCCACAACGCGTTCTGTGGTCCACTCATGGTAGTTGTCTTCGGAACCATAAGCATCCTTCGGAAATAATATTCTCCATTCTTCCTGCGCCAGGATTTGCCGGTCCGGTGCCGGCCAGGATCTTTTCCTCAGGTAATTTGCCGGCTTCTTCAATTGAATTAATTTCCATGTACCTTCACCTTGCAAAGGCTTCCCGGCATAATTCAGGTGGGTAATCTTGGGAAGAACTTTTTCTGGCCATTCCGTTTTTTCCAGGACTTCAATATTAATTTTAAACGCATCATATTTGGCCAGAACATGCAGATTGGATTCATTGGTTTCTCCGTTGACATCAGTAACTTCAACCTCAACTTCAAAATTAAAAGTAGGTCTTAGTTTTTGGGGAATGATGGCATCAGGAACAAAAGAAATCGGGATCGAAAACTCCCCTTCATGACCCGTTTTTAACATTCCATCACCTAAAAAAGTCCGATCGAAGATTATTGGATAGCGTAAATATGGATTGTTTCTCCAAGTATGGCGATAACTGCGAAACACCCGGTATTTCACCAAGGCATTGTTGATCGCATTTCCGGATAGACCCATCGCAGAGCCGGTGATATTTCCTTGTGCCCCGAGATGATAAGCCGTTTGAGGTGGATTTAAAGTAACCGCAAATTTTTGCCTCTTATAAGCTTCAACTCTAAAATAATGTATACCACCGTGATTGGATTCGATTCTCCACCGCCCGCTAATCCTGGATTTTGGAATAATAAAACTGCTTGAGATGCTTCCGAATGAGTTACTTCTCAATTCCTTTTCCTGGACGATTTCACCATTAGGATCTCTTAAAACTAGTTTTGCGGCAACTCCGGCAAGGATTTGAGGGATTTGTCGATTGTCCTTTTTAACAATTAACCCCTTAATATAAATTCGTTGTCCAGGACGATATACAGGCCGATCACAAAAAAAATAGGTTTGAATAAACTCTCGATCAGGCGGGGTAGGATAATAGGGAAAGAAAAGCGTGTTGCGGTTGTACAGTGTATCCCCATTCTTCGAAATTTTAACCATAATCCCTCCTTTGGAAGAGAGGTCCCAAATAAGGCCATCAGAACTGGTGGTATGTGTTTGGAGGGGTTTGAAGTAATTTCTTCTGGTCTGACGATCATATTCATTAATAAATAGCTGTACCTCCGCGTCTTCCACTGGTTCTCCCGTCTCACGATCTACTACGGCCAACCAATTTCTTCGCTGTAAACCTCCGGTAATATAACTCCACCTGGATATTTGAACAATGGCACGTTGGTAACCCTCATCCGGACTTTCTGAAGGTTTCACAACGATCAGATAGGTCCCCGAGGTCAATGCAGGCATCTTTATCTCTGTAGAATGTTCTAAATAATCTCCATCTTCAATCAACCTTTGCCGCCAGAAATTGACGGGATTTTGTGACTTTATCCATTGTGTCCAGGCGGGGTTGCCATCTTGCTCAAGCTTGTCAATCATAGCGGGTTGAATGGCATATACGGATACAAAGACGTGATTCGAATTTCGATAGGTTAATTTTGCTATCCAATCTACATCAGGTAACTCAAACGCATTACAAATCAATTGGAACGATTTCCTTTTTATTTCATCAATTTGCTGTCGGCACCAGTTTGCACCCGGAGAGTCCGGATATTTCTCAATCGCATTTTGGCACCATTTCAAAGCTTTCTGTCGAATTGTCGATAGCTCGGTTTTTGTGAAATAACTTTTCCGATGGAGATAGTATTCGACCAATTCTTTGACCATTATAGTCCATTCGGGATGCTGCCTATACTTTAACCTCATATCCTCCAGCGCCTGTTCATAAATGATTTCCCGATCTGCATGGATACTTTGAGAAAACACAAAACCCAAGCGATCCAATCCGTTTTTAACTTTCAGGGCCTTGCTCCCCTGCTCTATTACCACTTGGGTCTTTTCTTGGTATAATCTGACTATCCTATATAAATCACCAGGTTGTATAAAAGAAATGTTAACAAATTGTTCATCTTCTTTGAACACCGAAGGATCGAATAAATAATTTTCAGGTTTTTGGAATGGAAGGTGATGATCCTTCTTGAGGAAGCTTATCGCTCTTTCGAGCAGCAAAAATCGTAAACTAGGATTGTAGATTTCAGAGCCTTTATCCCAGATAATCAACTCTTTAAGCTCTTTAAGTGGAATAGCAGTAACTTTCTTATTTTCCAAAGACAAAAAATAATGAGTCCGGGCCGTATCAATTAACTTTTTGCCAGACCAGTTGTTCATGTCATTATCCATGTCGCCAGGTCCGGGCATACGATTGGATAATTTTCCCAAATTTTGATTGAAGTACGCTTCGTACAATTCTCCCAAAATAGAATGAACTAAGGAATTGGCGTATGAATCTATTTTCGGCAATAAAGATTCCATTTCGGATATGACTGCAGCCAATCCATGTTCATCCAATTCTTGTCGGTATTTCGCGATATGGATACTGGCTTTGACCACCTGATTGTATTCTTTATCCAGCAAGGATTGATCGAAGATTTTTCGTACCAATTCCTGTGCAGATTTTGAAAGTCCCTGTTTCTCTAGCTCACTTACGTTTTGCCACATGCTTTCGTAATTTGTTTCGTTCTTTTGTTGCGTTGGTAATGGTTGTGTAACACAGGCAATTAAAAAACAAGCGAATAGGATTGAAAAATTAATTTTCATAATTTAGGTGTTTATAACCATATGATGTGAATCGGTCCCATTTTACACAACAAAAATTTTCATTAATAAATAATTAACGATTCTCCATTTCAGATAATTCTATTTTAGGTATAAATTATCCGAGCTACATACTTTACTCGTCCCAAAGACCAAAGATCTAGGATTGCTTCAACCTCCCGGGCAGGAAATAGTGAAAATTAAGCCAAATCATTTGGGGAAAACAAAAAATAGCAGGACCTTTAAACATTACCTAACACAAAATAAACAGACATGGGATTTTTTAGTGATATAAAAAAATTGTTTTGGGCCAAAAAGGCGGTTGCTAAAAGCGCTGCGGATAAAGCTAAGGATGCAGTGGAAGACTTCGGTGAAGATGTAGCTGATAAAGCTACCAAGGCTTGGGAAAAGGCCAAGGATATTGGTGAAGCCGGATTTGACAAAGTGGAGGATACCTTCGAGAAAACTTGGGACAAGACTTCTGATAAAGTAGAAGATCTTGGAGAAGGCATTAAAGAGAAAGGAGGGCAATTATTCAAGGGTGCCAAGGAAGCATTTGCCGATATTGCGGATAAAGCAGAAGATAAATTGAAGCCGGTTGCTGATAAGATCGAAGATAAATTGGAACCGTTGGCTGATAAAGTTGAAGATATTGGAGAAAAGGTATTGGATGCGGGAGGCAAAGCTTGGGATAAGACCAAAGATGTAGCGGAAAATGTAGGTTCCAAAATCATCGAAACCGGTGAGAAAATTGAGCAGAAGGCGAAGGATCTATTTGATGGGAAAAAAGATGAACCGGAGTCTGCTATCCTTGACGATGACGATGATACTATTCTTAAAAAAGCCGCAGACTTTGCCGGGGATGTGGGTGACAAAATTAAGGATAAAGCCAGCGATGTTGTGGAAAAAGCCAAAGAAATTATTGACGATCCTTCCGAAACAATGGACAAAATTACCGCCAAGGCAAAACAACTTGACAAGAAGTTGAAAGATGCCATCTCCGGTAATGCTGGTGATAAGTATGCCGATACACCGATCACCGAAAGCTTAAAGGATGAATCCATGCTGGAAGATAAAGACGATTTTTTCAGTAAAGCTGCAAAATATGCGGCTGGAGACTATTCGATGGAAGATGGCGATAAACTGGAATTGAAGCAATTGCCTCAGGATGCTTCCAAGAAAAAATCAGAAGGTACAGTTCCCGGATTTGAAGATCATGATGGTGATGGAGATGAAATTATCGATGACGCCATTATAGAAGAGGAAGAATAAGGCGGAATAAATTAGTAGATAGGAAATTGGCATAGTACTCAGGGTATACATGCACTTTATAGAGTATGGGCTTGGAACAAACCCCTTAGTACTAGGAGTACATCAACCTTCTTTTGATAAAGCTCATTTTTTCGCGAGCGGCCTGGTATCCAATCTCAAACATCTCATCCATTTTATTCAAGCTGAAGCGACTGTAGTTGTGTAACCTCCGAGGTTCGATAACCACATTACTTTTGAATACCTGCGGTTTGATATTATTTAATGCGGACAGATCAAAACATCTCTGGGCCACATTAATGATCCCTTTCAACTCGCTACTTGGAACTTCAACTCTTGGTACCAAGTTTACAGCAATAATGAAATCTGAAAAGGGAATCAGAGGTTCCACCGGACAGTTTGCAATTAAACCTCCATCCACATAAAGATTACCCTTATAGGCTACCGGCTTGAATATCACCGGAACAGCACAGGAAGCTTGCACAATGGTATCAATCGGTCCCGACCGGTGGTATTCAATTTTTCCCGTATTCAGATTGCTGATGGCAACAATAAGTGGAATATTCAATTGATCAAAATCATTATGAGGAATGAACTGTTTGATCTTTTTTGCCAGGTAGCTAAGATCAGTCAATCCCTTGTTAGGCAACTTAAAACTTAATATATTTCTCAGACTACTTGCTTTTACAAAGCTTAACATTTCATCCAAGCTGCACCCTGAAGCTAGCAACGCTCCTGCTATGGACCCTGCACTGGTACCGGCAATAATATCGGGCTCGACACCTTCCTCTCGTAATGCCTTAATCACTCCAATGTGTACTGCTCCTCTAGCTCCACCTCCGGATAAGGCCAACCCTATTTTAAGCTTATGTGGCATGCTGCAAAGTTAGCAATCCGGATGAAACCAGGTGCAATTACTGATTTCAATCAACGATTAATGGAAATGACTACTAAGCATCCGAGCAAAATCTCCTAATGACTTTAATCCTTAGTCGTTCTAAAAAAAAGCTGTCCCATATGAGACAGCTCTAAGAATATAACGAGTAGGGATTTTTAATTAAACATATATCGAAAACCAATTCTCATCCTCCATCTTGACGAACCACCTGAGATATCAAATGCCTCTTTTCCAACTTTATCCTCCCGGAAGGTAAATTGTGGAGTGGTATCGTCATCATCATAGCCTTCAAAATCCAATAAAAAGTAATTGTTAAAATCACCGGGCACACTGTAACTAACTCCCCATTTGTTGTTGATCAAATTGGCCATATTAAAGATATCGAATGAAACTTGGAACCTGTTAATACTCCCACCTAAGGAAGCACCAAAATCCTGACGAAGTGAGAGGTCAAAGAAGTTTACAAATGGCTCCCAGGAACCATTTTTTTCAGCATAACCGCCCCTGGAGTTTTTCAGGTTTCGATCATTTTCAATAAATGCGTCAAGGTTTGACCATTGCTCTGCAGCAGATACGACTTGACCGTTATCAAGTGTGTAGTCAATTAAATTAATTTCTGATGAACTTGCCGGAACCCATATCAACGATCTATTCCGACTGGTACTACCGGTTTCATTATTGATGTTACGAGCTGATCTACTTCCAATTACATACGTAACGGGAGAGTGAGATTGACCGTTGTAATATAGTGATAAAGTAGTGGCATTGGCACCATCTCGTGACCATTCTTTGCGATAGCTAAAAGAACCCAATAACCTATGTCCTGCAGCAAAATCAGATCGGCCCAACACGGGATTATTGCGACCATGAGTGCTTACCTGTCCTCGCCATGAAGACGAATTCTGAGAAGATGTACCTTCATTGACCGCATAGGCATCACCAAATGAATAGGCTAAAAATGCACTAAATCCACTGCTAAAGTCTTTGGCTATTGTGGTAGTCAGGTTGTAAGTATATCCTTCACTGGTATTTGAAGCTACGTATACCGCACTATAAGTTGGATCAATACTGGAACGATTGTACACAGGTCGGTTATCCGGTCCGCCGGTCCAATTGAATTTAACCGCCGGATCAGAATTGACGTTGGTCAACAACATGTTGTTCAAAGTTTTCGTAAATAATCCCTCCGCGGTAAAATTAAAGCCTGCACCAAATGTTTTATCAAAAGCCAGATTGGTGCGCAGGACTTGTGGATATTTAAAATCCTTTACATATAAATCCATTTGTCCTGAAGGAATTGAGAAACTCGGATGGGTATATTGATTGTTAATGTCTGATCTAAACAATATATTATCAAGACTTCGCTCATTGACCCCTCCAATGCTTAATCCGTTGTTGTTAAACATAGCACCGGGCCATACAAATGGGATACGGCTGGTGAATACTCCGATTCCACCTCTTAATACCGCACTACGATCTCCGGTAAAGTCGTATTCAAATCCTACCCTGGGAGATAACATCAATTGGCCATCCGGCGCTCTGCCTGCCTTAACATCCTTGGCAATTTCGTATTTGGCTTGTATCTTGGACAAAGCGGTATTGTTAAAATAAGTATCTTCTTTGGGATCACTGGTAATTATCGGAATGTCCAAACGCAATCCATAGGTTAAATTAAAGCGATTGGTGATCCTCCATTCGTCCTGGGCATAAAAGCCTAATTGCATAGCATTAAACTCGGCTGCGGCTGCGGATCCGTCTCCAATTACCTCGTCGACTAAAGAGTAAGACCGATCGTATTCAACTGCCGGTTGGTTAGTTAAAAAATCCTCGAGGCTCTCAAAATGATAGGTACCGAAGTTTTGCCGTATAAACAAGTTGTAGATATCGTAAAATTCATTGTGGGTACCAAAGGTAAACGTATGATTGCCTTTGTACAATTTAAAATTGTCGGTAATGGTAAAAATGCTTTGCTGTAGAGAATTTGCCGTTGAAAATTCTTCGGTTCCAAATTTTATCTCTCCATTCCCATCTTCAATATATACAAATGGAAAATCGGATCCGATACCGTCTCGATCGTCATTCACGTGGGTGAAGCCCAAGATCAGATTGTTGGAAGAATGAGTTCCAAAACGAGAATTTAACTCCAGGGCAGAAGAATTGGTGATACTAGGGAAAAATACGCCATTATTTGAAAAATTTATTTCGTTTGATCTCCCTGCGTCCCTATCAATTTCTTCAGCCTTGGTATACTGATGCCGCACAGTTAACCGATGTCTTTCATTTAAGTTGAAGTCCAGTTTTCCAAAAAACTTAACTCCATTCAGCTCATCCTCTACATCACCGAATGAGCCGGGATCGTAGTTGTATTTGTCGATCAACGTTGATCTTAAGTTTTCAAGATCGGAAACAGACGCCCGATTGTCTTTCCCGGTATACGTCGCCACCTCAAAAGGGGTTGGTATCGCATCTTTTTGGATTTCTACATTGGTAAAGAAAAACACCTTGTCTTTTACAATAGGTCCACCCAGAGAAGCTCCATAAGTACTCTTACTAAATTCATCGAGTTTAGTTCGTTCGGAATCTTCCAGATTAAGTCGCTCTGCCAGTGTACCGTTGGTTTTTCCTGCGAGATTTTGATTTTGAAAGAAGTAATAAGCAGTCCCGGTAAATTGATTGGTACCCGACTTTGTAACCGCGTTAATTCCTCCACCGGCGAAACCACCTAAAGTAACATCGTAAGGTGACAATACTACTTGAAACTGATCAATGATGTCGATACTAAAAGGAGATATCCCCGTTGAACCACCATTTGTACCCGAACTCGCCAACCCAAATACATCGTTGTTTACTGCTCCGTCAATATAAATGGCATTAAACCGATTGTTGATCCCGGCAAAGGACATACCGTCCGAATACGAGGTAGCTTGAGGAGTCATTTTGACATAGTCGTTAATATCACGATTAAGTGTTGGCATTATTGATATCTGCTCTTCACTAATCTGTGTACTTGTTCCAACATTTTGTCCTGTAACTCCTGACCTTGCTGTTACTTGTATGGCGTCCAGGAGGATAGCAGATTCTTCCAGGTCAAAGTCTTTCCTCAGGTTTTCACCTAGTCTTAATACGACGTTATCCAAAGTAATTTCTCCAAACCCGGTATAAGAAACCGTAATTTTATAAGGGCCTCCTACTCTCATACCCGGAATGCGGTAGTTCCCCTCCAGATCGGTTGCCGTACCATAACTGGTTCCGGAAGGTTGATGTACAGCTACGATATTTGCCCCAATCAATGTTTCACCACTATGGTCTTTGACAATCCCACTCATAGAGGAAGTAGTTACCCCTTGAGCAAATAGGAGTACACCACTTATTGTGATAGTAAGGGTTAGCATCACTTTTTTCATAGTTAGGAATTTTTGGTTTACGATTTAATAGAGGCAAAGGTAGCTAGCCTCAAACAGTATAGCAAAGTTTTATATAAATAAAATGTTAATTTTTAATAAACTAAATGTGAAGCAGTAAGACGGTTCATTTTTTTCAAATATGAGGTATTTTTATTGCATAATTGGTAAAAATATTTCAGCCATCATGCACCTCACACTACCACCTCCTATCTTTTCGATAGTATATATTGGAGCATTTAAAATAGTCGAGGAATCATGAATCAACGATACCTGATTGGAATCCAGCGAAAGATAAGCTTGTTCTGAAAGTATCATATATCTAATGTCATGTCTATTGCGGACTTGAAGCATATTACCGGCAAAAGAGTTCATTTGCTCAAAACTAATTTCTAAGAATTTCTTCTTTGTTCTTATGATTTGGTCTATTACAAATTCTCTTTGTTTCCGACTTAAGATGGATTCAAGGCAAATAACCACAAATTCTTCTGCCAATGCCATCATTACATTGGTATGGTAAATAAGCCTTCCCTGATTATCACATGCTTCAAATAATACTGGTTGAAATTCTTGTTCCCGGCAAAATAGCCTGAATAAATCCGGATCTGTCCTGGGGCTAAGGCCTGCATAGGCTATCCGGTTTTTGCGATCCAGGACCATGCTCCCGGTGCCTTCCAGATATTTTCCACTCGCCTCGTGATGCTCATAGTTTACCCTTTTCGTAATATTAAAATTGGCACGGATTTGATTTATCACTTCCTTGCGCCGTTCTTGTCTTCTGATCGGAGAATACATTGGATACGTAATGCATGTTCCCCCTTCATGAAAACTAATCCAATTATTGGGAAAAATTGCATCGGGTTTATAAGGACGGTTCGAATCGGTAATTATATGAACATCAATATCCGAATATCGCAAC
The DNA here is from genome assembly GCA_965223405.1 of Saprospiraceae bacterium. GTDB lineage: Bacteria > Bacteroidota > Bacteroidia > Chitinophagales > Saprospiraceae > CBDCWO01. The sequence continues at coordinate 5,588,658 of CBDCWO010000006.1, read as the reverse complement.
AGGTCTACCAGTTTATGAAACTCCGATAAGGCATTTGCCTGAATCTCATCAGGAGTTAGTTTGGATTCCAGCTGTTGAAAGCTATTATTTTCCGCTGTTTCCGGATTATATCCGAAATTGCGAGGTTCTATCATCAAGATTTGATTCGTAATAGTCTGCATAAATGCAAATCTCGTGAAAAACGAGCTAAAACAGAAGAAATCCAGATCAATAAGAAAGCTTATTTAAGCACCTCTATGATCTGCTTATCTCTTGATTGACTACCTTTGATGAGTTGCCTGGTATTTTAACTTCGAAGCCAGATCTGGTCCCAAGTAATTATCGATTACATGATGAGCCAGATAGATGACTGGCGTGAGTATTATCGCCAGAGTAAACTTGTATAAGTAGTTTACCAATCCAATTGCCAGAACACGAACTAAATCCCAATCGGCTCCAATATAAAATGCAATTAAGAGCACGACGAAGCTATCTATAAACTGAGATACCAGTGTAGAGCCAGTAGCTCTCAGCCAAATTTTCTTTTCTCCCGTCATCCTTTTAATCTTTTGAAATACGATGACATCCACGAGCTGGCCAATTAAAAAAGCGACTAATGATCCCACAATGATCCACAATCCCTGTCCAAATATTTTTCTAAAACTCAAATCCATATTCGGAATACTCATGTCAAGATTGGAGGGATGAATACCACTTTGAGATTTCCACCACTCATTTGGTGGTACTTCGATAGCAATGTAAACAATAAAGAAAGCATATACGATTAGGCCAACTGTCATCCAAGATAAATACCTGACCCCCTTCTGCCCAAAATATTCATTAATTACATCGGTCATGACAAAGACCACGGGCCATAAGATTACACCGGCCGTAAGATTAAAGCCCAAACCATCTACACCAAAAATCTTCCAATTCATGGGCGGAATACCAAGTAAGGCCTCCAATGAAAATATTTTCACCCCGATGAACTCAGCAACCAGTGCATTGGTAATAAAAAATCCTCCCAAAAGGAGAAATAGAATGTTTACTTTATTGGTATACCACTGTTTGGATTCTGACATGATCTTAAAGGTAAAAGTTTCAGTGAAAAGCTTCCATTTGTCCTTAAAATAATTTACCAGCTAAATATAGATCAAAACAAAAGTCGCATATTACATTTACAATCGAATCCGACCCAAACGCTTCTTCTTTTGACTCTTTTAGATCCCAGTAAGCCAAATAACTGACCGTCAAATACTCATTGGGACCTACTCGAATACTCATTTATAATGACTGGATAACCTTTTAGGGAACCGACCATTTGTGCAGTTCCTTTATTCTTACGAACTTAGAAGAAGCTTATTGCAATTATTCAATCCCTTAAAAAAATCAAAACATGAAATCTAAACGAACAATTAAACTCTCAAGAATTAGGATCTTATCAGAATGGAAATGGGGGCTCTCTTTCATAGCCATTATCCTGTTCTATTTTACTTTGCCGGTAGTATCCTATGCTGGCTGCAATGATCGCATGAAATTAAATTGTGGACAACAATATTCAGGAGATACTGACAATGGAAAATCAGATTTTAGCACCTACAATGGTTGCGGAACCAGCCTTACCGGATATCATGCCAAAGAAGTGGTTTATTACGTTACAAACCGCCCTAATTATGTGCATGACATTTTTGTTGAATTTGAGGATGTAGACAAGAAGGGATTGGACATTTTTGTCTATCGGAATGCCTGCGAACTTTCCGGGGGCAAGTGTCTATTTTACAAATTACGTAGTGGTTCTGATAACAAAAACTATTCATTTACTATCAAGAATGCGGATCCACAATACGAATACTACATTTTTATCGATGCCAAAAATGGAACAGGTAGATACAAAATTAAGGCGACCTGCCAAAAACAGGGCTACATTTGCAATAATTATATCAATATGAAATGTGGCCAGAAGTATTCCGGTCATACCAACAATGGGGAGAATAACTATCATGACTATAAATGTTTTGATAATAGTCTTACCGGGTACAATGCGAAAGAAGTAGTCTACAAAATCACCGATCGACCAAATTATTATCACGATATTGATATTGAGTTATACGACAAGGACAGACGTGGACTTGACCTTTACGTTATAGAAAATTGTGGGGAAAGTAACTATCAATGTTACACCTATAAAATCCGAAGTTCCAATGATCCGGAAAAATCTGTATTGACCATTTATAATACCAATCCAAATAAGCATTATTATGTCATAATCGATGCAAAGAATTCCACCGGAAATTATGAAATAAAAGCAGTGTGTAAGAATAATGACTATGCATGTAACAATGCGGTTAATATCAAATGTGGAGAAACTAAATCCGGAAATACTTCAAATGGACATTCAGTCTATAATGATTATTCGTGTTTTAAAAATCATCTTACCGGTTTTCATGCAAAAGAAAGAGTATATCGCATTACTAATTACCCTTCCAGCACGTATGACATGGAAGTTACTTTTGAGGATCTGGACGACCGTGGATTGGATTTGTTCATTGTAGAAAATTGTGGAAAAAATGATTATAAATGCTACGCCTACAAAGAAAGAAGTTCCAAAGATCCTAAAAAATGTGTATTCACCCTGTATAACCTAAATCATCAAAAAGAGTACTACATAATCATCGATGCAAAACAGGTAACCGGACGTTACAAATTGAATATAAATTGTAAGAAAAAGGGCTATATATGTGATAAATATATTTCGATAGACTGTGGAGAATCCAAATACGGTGACACTAAAAATGGTCACGCCAATTATGACAATTATTCCTGTTTCGACAATCATTTGACTGGATTCTATGCCAAAGAATTAGTTTATAAAATTCAAAATCGTCCGGATTATATCCATGACATTTACATCGATTTTGAAGACATCTACGATAAGGGATTGGACATTTTTGTAGTAGAAAATTGTGGAAAAAATGATTACCAGTGTTATGCGCATAAAGAACGGTTTTCATCGGATCCAAAGAAAGATAAATTACTCCTAAAAGATACCGACCCGAATAAGGACTACTACATAATTATTGATGCAAAAAGTATAACCAGTGCATTTAACCTTAGTATCCGATGTGAAGACAACACCAAGTGCTATGCCCCCTGTTTCTATTATGTGAAACAGCCTGACGGAAGATATGATTTTTATCTTCCCGATGAGGAATACAATCAGGTAGAGTATTATTCTTGGTATTTTGAAAAAATGGGAAGTGGTGAAAGCGACAGTAAGAGCAAAGGAAACATTTCCGGATATCAATTCAAGCACGGATCCGGAAAATACAAAGTGGCACTGCGAGATAAGTTTAACAAAATTCTCTGTTACTATTATCTGGACCATAATGAATGCGATGACGATTTGCCAATGGCTAAGCCGTTTAGTTACGAAGTGAAAAACTGTTCCGGAGATGATTGTAATTACGAGATGGATGCATCGAATAGTATGGGTTCTAACCTAACATACCATTGGTACTTTATCTATAATGATAAGAGCAAGAACCGTCATTACCAGTCGGAAAATTCAAAATCAACCGTTGCCGTACCTGATGTCAATGATTTGGTGACTGTATGCCTGGTAATCACTAATCCGTGCGGAATGGCAACTTATTGCCTGCAAGGGGATTGCTTTAATAGTTATCCTAATTATACCATCAATAAGAAGAATGACCGCGAGATCGAGCTTCAATTTGACACCTGGAATGTTAATTGCTCACATAGCGGTCGCAAAGTAAGAATCGATTGGGGTAACGGAGAATATGATGACTATGATTATACCTCTGATTTAAAACCTAAATACACTTATGCCAAACCGGGTTATTATTATGTGTGTGTACATTTTTATTATGAGTGTAGCGGAAACAACTACGAGAGAGGATGCACCATATGTATCTGCAAAACAATCACTTTAGGATGTGAAGAAATTCGTGAATACGATTGTCAATATTTGGGCTACGAACAAGGGGACTTCGAGCAGGGCCAATGGTATTACAAGTTTTCGCACACGGGAGGTCCTCAGGGATACGATTGGCAATATTATCAAGTTACGGATTTAAGTAATAATCAGACTTATACAGCTGACAGTGATTCTTATTTATATCCGGGAAGAGATTACCTGATCTGCACGGTCTATCGCAACAATGAAGGATGTTATTATTACTGTTGTAAACAGATTACGGTTTATTATCCCACTAATTATAACATTCATTTACCCAGCTTAGCATGTGGCGGCAACGGTTCCATGGCTTTTATCCCGGTAACTGTAAATGGGTTTAATGAGTTAACCGGTTTTCAATTTAAAATCCGTGTCAATGATGCCAATGTGGCGGCAATACAGGAAGAAATTTCCAACTTGAATTCGGACCTGCCATTAGATGCCAATGATGTGACAGTGAGTACAGCTCAAAACTTAATTAATGTGGCATGGACGACCAACCTTACGAATCAGTCTCAATCATTGGATGACGGCGACACCCTATTTGTATTTAAAGTGATGTTTACGGGATCTTCCGGTGATTCGACGGTAATGGAAATAATCGATGCATTGGCCTTCAACAACATTACCAATCAACAAGTGGATGTCACTTTTGACAATGGAAAACTATGTGTCGAGAGCAGTTTTTCCATCCAAGGTGTGCTAACTAAAGAGGATGGGACACCACTGGCCAACACCACGGTGGGATTATCCGGTGATCAAGTTGAAAGTACAACCACCGATGAAAACGGAATATATCAGTTTAATGGTCTGATCAGGGGATATTATGAAGTGACACCGGTAAAGTCTCAGGACTATCATGCCGGCGTAAACGTAATTGATCTGGCTACGATAAAAGCGTATAACCGTGATATTGAAGGAACTACATCCTTAAGTGCCTATCAATTGATCGCATCTAATGCCCGCAAATTCCTGGATGGTGGACAACTGACTGTCGCAGATGAAACTTCGATCAAAAGAATGACAAACTTTGACATTGACGAGTTTTCGGATTATAGCAATAGTTGGACCTTCATTCCTAAAACGCATACATTTAGCGATCCAAAGAAAGCCAACTTAGAGAGTTATCCCAACAGTATTGTGATATCTGATTTAACGGATGCTGCTATGGGTGCGGATTTCTACGGGATAAAGATCGGAGACATTAATGGCTCCGTAAGCACACTTGCACCTAGATCTTCGCTGGATGTAGGATTTTCCCTCTCTCAAGCAGAAGGTGATCCGGGAGATACTATTTTGGTAGAATTAAAGGGAACCGGCTTTGTTGACATTCAGAACCTGCAATTCACCATTGGATGGGATCCTGCCATCATGAGTTATGTCGAATGGTTGCCTAGATATGATGATCTGGATTTAGAACAAAACAGCTTTTCGACAAGGTTTGTGGCCGATGGAAAATTGACTTTTGCGCATTCCTTATCACCTGGAAAAGTCAGCTTTGTGGATACCGCATTGTTCGCTTTGCGATTTGTGTTATCCGGTGAAAAGGGACAGACAACCGATATTTCAATCCTGGGTGATCCAGTGGAAATTTTAGTTACCAATGATAAACTGCAGTTGCAAAATGTCAATACCACCAACGGATCTGCGACCGTGGGTAGTTCTACAGCTGTAGTCAGACTTAAGAAGGACCGGTCCTTGTTAGGAGTCAACCGGCCCAACCCATTCCGGGATTATACCGTCATTCCTTTCACTCTAAACCAATCATCCAATGTAGTCCTATCCATTTTTAATACGCAAGGGGTGAAACTAATCGAACATCAAGGCAACTATGTTGCCGGAAGGCATCGATGGCATTTAACCAGAAATCAATTGGGCAGCCCTGGGTTGTATTTCTACAACATCCGCACCTCCCAGGGCCAAATGACCCGTTCGATGGTATTATTGAGGTGATGATCGAAGGATAAGGATTTTGGGCCCGGTAGTTTGGTATCATACCATCTACCGGGTTTTTTTTCTCTTCCTCAACCAGAGGTGGACACCGATCTCCTAATGATTTTTGCCATTTTGGGGTTGACTTTCAGAAAGTAGATCAAAGAACGAACCAACAAACACCTGGACCAAAATAGTGATCATAGTCCATTAATGACATATACTATGAACAATGTGTACCTTTGCGCTCTTAATACTTAAGAAGTCGAAGATATATGGCAAAAATTCCAATAAACATCAAAGCGGGATCTCTGGAAAAGGGAGATGTAATTGTGGGTATAGATCTTGGAACCACACATAGTTTGGTAGCAGTGGTCGACGAAACTAATGAAATAATGGTCATAAAGGATTCAAGTGGGATCAACACTTTGGTCCCTTCGATTATTCATTTTCTGGAAAGTGGAGAAACTATAGTGGGTGAAAGTGCTAAAGCAAAACTTGTTTCAAATCCTGAGCGCACTATATATTCGGTCAAAAGGTTGATGGGCAAATCTTACAACGACATTAAGAATCATGCCGGATTTTATGGTTTTAGGATCATTGACGAAGATCCAGAAGGTTTGGTTAAGATTCAGGTTCGCGCGACCTTCTACAATCCGATCGAACTCAATGCAGAGATTCTTAAAGAATTGAAAAAACGGGTTGAAAACACGTTGAAGCAGCGGGTGAGCAAAGCAGTGATAACAGTTCCTGCCTATTTCAACGACGCACAAAGGCAGGCCACAAGGGATGCCGGCAAGTTAGCAGGTTTGGATGTTCTGAGAATCATCAATGAACCGACAGCGGCAAGTCTAGCCTATGGAATAGATGGAGCGAAGGAACGATCAGAGACCATTGCGGTATACGATTTGGGTGGCGGTACATTTGATATTTCTATATTACAAATAGAAGATGGGATCTTTGAAGTACTATCAACTCATGGAAATACATTCCTGGGTGGTGATGACTTTGACCAATTGATTGTTGATTATTGGCTGCAAAAAGGTATGATCAGCAAGCAGCAATTGGAAAATAAGCCAATGCGTCAGGCTCTTCGCCTGGAGGCCGAGACAGCGAAGAAACATTTGAGCTTCAACACAAAGTATGAAGGATCGATAGATAACACACCCTTGGTGTTGACCAAGGAAGAGTTTGAAACTATCGGTAAGCCACTGGTTGAAAATACATTGGAAAGTGTTAACCGGGCGCTTGAGGATGCGAATACCAATGTTTCACAAATCGATCATATCATATTGGTTGGAGGATCTACACGAATTCCACTGATCAAGGAAATGGTAAGTTCATTTTTTGGCAAAATGGCAAATGATTCACTCAATCCTGACGAAGTTGTAGCTATCGGTGCTGCAATACAGGCCAATATTTTAGCAGGAAGAGAAAAAGATTTGCTTCTCTTGGACGTTACACCGCTATCTCTCGGTATCGAGACTGTAGGTGGTTTAATGGACACGATCATACCCAGAAACAGCAAAATCCCAATCAGTGCTGGTCGTAAATATACCACCTCCGTTGACGGACAGAAAAATTTAAAAATTAGTGTCTTTCAGGGTGAAAGGGATCTGGTCGAAAACAACCGCAAGTTAGGAGAATTTATTCTCAGAGAAATACCGCCTATGCCTGCCGGTATCCCTAAGATTGAGGTCCATTTCTTGATTGATGCAGACGGGATTCTGACCGTGAGGGCTAAAGAAATTAGGTCCAATATTTCACAACAAATTGAAATCAAGTCACAGTATGGCATTTCAGAGGAAGAGATGGCAAAGATGCTACTTGAATCTATACAAACTGCTGAATCCGATATGCAAATCAGAGCGTTGAAAGAAACTAAAAATGAAGCTAACGTTTTGATAAACGCCGCTTATAAATTCATCGCGCAAAACGATGAGTTGCTAACGGAGGAGGAAGTTTCTGAAATAGCAAGATTAACAGACAAAATTAAAACTTCCCTATCAGGTAATCAGAAAGATGAGATACAGTTAGCCATTCAAACTTTAAACGATTTTACCAAACCGCTGGCCCAAAGGTCTTTGGAAGCTACCATTTCCAATTCTCTAAGAGGAAAAAAAGTCTGATGTACAAAATCCTTTTTGTAATACTGGTGTTTATCGGGGCTATTCCTGGAATAGCTCAGAAGGAATATTTACGAAAGGAAATTGAAAAGATCATATTCTATGACACCGATATTCCGCTTGAAGACCATCATGGTTTTTTAGTCGGTGTTATTGTAAAAGATTCGACTTATACATTTACTTTCAATGGTTCACTGAAAATACCAGCCTTGGACCGGAGAAAGTATTTCGAACTTGGAGGATTGAGCAAAGTATTTACTGCCAGCCTGATTAAGGTTCTGGAATCGCAGCATAAGCTAGATATCAATGAAGAATTGAATAATTCCTTTCCGGAAAGTTATCATAATCCGCTTTTAGCATTAACCTGGAAATCCATCCTTTCTCATCAAAGTGGTTTTCCGAAGACCATTCCGGGGATTGGAGCTTTTGACAAGGGTCTTCAAGGTCTTTATGCCCATTTCGATAAAAGTCATTTATTACATTGGTATAAAACATTTGAACCTACCCAGGGTCCACCCCATTCTTTCTCCTATAGTCACCTCAATTATGCCATCCTGGAGTTGGCCCTTGAGTCGAAATTTGACATATCTTATTTGGAGTTATTAAACCACTATTTATTGACTCCACTCCTGCTGGATTCTCTTATCGTCGGAAAGTCAGATACAACGGCAACTGAGTATGGATTCAGCAAAGGAGGATTACCGGTATCAGCCTGGAAGTTTAAATCGTTTTTGGCCTCCCTGGGACTAAAAGCCAATTTGTCCGGACTATTGGCATGGACAAAAATACTTTTGGGAATAAATTACAATCCGTTAGAAGGACCTTTACTCTCGTGCTTTCTACCAATGGTCGATACAGAGTTACCTGGTAGAATCTGGATGGGTACTGGTTGGTATGTGATGTTGCCCAAAAGAAAACCACAAATAGTCCTTCATGCCGGAACTACGTCAGGTCACAAAGCATTTATTGGTTTTGTACCGGACACGGATACCGGAGTAGTGATCCTATCCCGATCACCTATGGAAACCGAAGACTTGGGACTGTTAATACTGAGAATGATCAATAATAATTGGAAAAAGCATAAAAGAAATGGGTAAAAAAGGCCGCAAAAAAATAAATTTCTATTCAACAGATCCGGAAATCGATTGGGATGACGGAATGGAGGAACAAGACACTCTTGATCCCAGGGATCAAATATTACGCATACGTTTGGAAAAGAAACATCGCGGAGGGAAAAAAGCGATGGTCATCACTGGATTTATCGGATCAAGTGAAGATCTGGCAGATCTGGCAAGGACACTTAAAAAGCATATGGGAGTAGGTGGAAATTGTAAAAATGGGGAAATCATCATCCAGGGTGACTCTATCGAAAAACTTATTCTTAAGCTGAGGACCTTAGGTTTTGCGGATGTCAAAAAGTTCGGAGGGTAGAAGTTTGGGTATCTCAGATCCAATAATAGCCAGCATGTTATAACAGTCTGACTTTAAGCATTATACATTTCTTTATCTTAATTTCAACTTAAGCATTCGATTTTTACCTGAGATATCCTTTTTCATTGCCACTTCCCATAATGGCGAGTCTTCAAAAAAATCCTTAATGTCCATTGCTTTAAATTCATTTAGTTCAAAATATACAGCTCCTCCGGGACGCAAATATCTCGTTCCGATTTCTGCAATGCGCTGATAAAACCTCTTAACCTCGTTGACAAATAAAGCTGTAGCAGGTTCGTACTTAAGAGTTGATAATGACATCACCGCCTTTTCATCAGGAGTAATATAAGGAGGGTTTGATACCATAATGTCGAAGATTGCGAATTCTACCTGCTCGAATATATCAGCTCTTTCTACATGTATAATCATACCCAATTCCCGAGAATTGGCCCTGGCTACTTCCACTGCTGTAGGATCAATATCTATAGCATGGATATTCCATCCGGGTCGATTCTTCTTTATCGCCAGGGCAATACATCCGGTACCTGTTCCAATATCCAACAGTTGTTTTGTATTATCATGCGGATGATCATCCAAAACCCATTCAACCAACTCCTCCGTCTCGGGTCTCGGTATCAGGACATTTGGTCTCACGTTTAACTTCATCCCGTAAAAATGGCTATGCTCTGTGATATACGCAACAGGCTCATGTCGCTTAAGTCTCGTAATGATCTCATCTAAATCGGAGAATGAAAGACTCCTGTTTTGAATCCAAAGATCCTCCCACAGGGCCCGGATTATCCCATAGGATTCGGAGTTTCCATAGGTATCGACTATTCGCTCATAAATATAAGATTCAAAGTCTCGATGTGACAACATATTAAATATTAACCATATACGTAAGTCGTTACTAAATAAGATGTAATCATCAACAATCCATAGAGTATCGTCAATCTCACAGGGAGAAAGGAGTTAAGTTTGATTCCAGATTTTGCTAAATATATACTCATTATTATCTTCTCGGTAAGGAAGGCAGTTACCGTAGCAAATGCAATTCCTAACAGTCCAAATATGGAGACCCACCAAATACTTAGTCCTATGTTGATCAGCAATTCAAAAATCGCAATTCCCAATATCATCCGATTCTTATTAAGCGACATTAAAACGGTCTGAGCAAACCAGACCCGGTTGATCAAGGTAAACAAATAGGTATTATATAAAAAGGCACTGGTCACAAATGAATCATTAAAGATCAGGGGAAATACCCATGGGCTAATCCAAATAGTAATAATACTTCCAACAAATAATATATGATGCAATCGTACTGATTCTTGCCTGATCCATTCCATCCCATGCTGCCAATTTTTACCCAACAGCGGCAATGCACCGGCAGCTACTGCACCAGTCAATGCTCCCACAAAAGGCAATTCCTTTGAACCATATCGAAAAATGGCAAATATCGATTCATCATGGTAATAACCGTTTACAATAAAAGCATCTACGGCTTGGGCGAGAGCCCCAAGTACCGCATAGCCGATTAACGGTAATCCACTTAACAAAATCATCTTAATCTGTATTGACTGCAACTTATATTGCCATATTTTATTTAGTTTCAACAGAACATAAATGTGTATCACCAGCCCTACGATACACAGATTAACAAGTGCATGCTCCAAATCACCGCCCCAAAAAATTGGAATGATAAAGGCAATGATTTTAGCAACCGTGACGAATGAGGTAAAAATTAAGTTTGGTGCTACCTGATTCTGGAGGTAATATACATAGGGTAAGATTCCGGTAGGGATTATGAACACCATAAAAAGTGTGTACCATCCCAACCATGGGATTGATTGAAAACCGGTTAAAATGGGTATCAACCATTCCTGCCCAAAGTAAAGCAGGCCAAAAATAACCGTGTTTAATCCGAGCGTGAGTAAGTATAAATTAAAAAGTTGGGTACTAAATAGTGGTGATTGTGGATCCGTATTCATCTTGCGTAAGAATCCTTGCATCAATCCAGTAAACCAGAAATAAGAAAAGATAAAACCCAGAAACACTAGTAATTCATAAATCCCTATCACCTCAGTATCGACGATCCATTTAGCAAGAATGACACTAATAATCAAAGAGGTTAATTGCGAAGCAGCCTGGTTTGCCTGAAGTGCAACCAAGGGATTATTTAAATAAGAAAGAAATCGCTGCAAAAACAATTGGTTTTATTTATTAAATAGGTGTCATTTAAAAACAATGTTGAAATCTAAAACAAGCTGCTGGTACGATCAGATCGACAGGATTATTTGTTTTCATTAATGCGGGAGTATTTATATCGACACCCTTACAGAGTGTTTGGGCTTTGGTTGGACTTTGCGCAGGACGACTGCGGTTGACGCGTACTGACGTGTGGATGGCAAGCCATGTCGGTATTCGGTTGACGTGGTTTCCATGCACTTCGGCTAAAGTAGATGAGCACACCAAGTGACCTAAGCTGCCTTCATACTTAGGTGTAAAAATCAAAAATTGTAAAGAGATGGCTTTCAAAAGTTGTTTTTAGTTTTAGCGTTTTTAAATGACTTCAACCGTTTCACTTTCCTTAAATGTAACCCCTTCGTGGTATAGATCCTGTAATACCGGCAGATATATCTCGGGTAATACCGGTATCCGAACTCCTAATGGGTAATTTATACCCTGCAACAATTTCAGTGTATAAATTGCCAAAGGCAATCCAACCAATTTGCTCATTGCCGTATGAACTGAGTTTTCACCAATCTGGTCCAAAGTGGAGGCTATCCTTACGCAATTCTCCCTATTTTCATACACTAAGATATGATGCATCACAACTCTATCCCGGTCATTTGGCTGCAACTTCCATTTGTGGTGAAGAAGGGAAAGCAGCACATCTGCCGGTGATCCTGTTGTCAGCGGAATCAAGTTATCGGAAAAAAGGTCTAAATAGTTAATTTTTTCAATGATTTCAGATGTTTTGGTAAATTGGCCAACCATGTTTTTAGTTATATCATTGGAATCAGAGATCCCAAGGTTTAACATAAATTCCCGGTAACTAAGATTAGCTAAATCCAATGAAGGTTGGTCATCAGTAAGTCCAATCCGGATCAATGCATCCCAAGCCTCGCAAAATCCGGGAGCTCTCAGAGTACCACGTATCAATGTTTCAATACGGTCCAGGCCATAGACCTCTTGGTACATCAAAGAATCCCGATTGGGATACATTTCGAATGTTCCGACTGGAGTATCGAGAGACACAAGCGATTTGAACAATTGACGATATGGTATCTGAATAACAGAATTATGTTCTAGATACCTCGCTCCCCCTTTACCAGCCATTACCACATTACGTGGATTCCAAGTAAATTTATAGTGCCATGGGTTGTCATCAGAATCAGGAGCTATCAATCCACCAGTGCCGGAAATAAACTTGGTTATTTTACCTCCTTTATCCTGGATTTCATGAATCATCTTCATAGCACTCATATGGTCAATGCCAGGATCCAGGCCCATTTCTCCTAAAAACAACAACTTTTTATCACGCACATGGCGATCCAGATTTTTCATTTCCTGGTCATGATATGATGCGGTAAGTAAATTTACTCCATTGTATAGGCAATCTCTTGCCACAATTATATGCATGTGGGCCGGTAACAAAGAAACTACCAAATCGGATTTCGAAATCTCCCTAATTCGTCTTTCTTCATCCTGGATGTCAAAAGCATGGACTACTCCGTGCGGAAAGTGGGACAGTTTTTCTTCAACCAGCTTCTTGTTTTGATCTACCACAACCAATTGCAGTTCTTCACTCAGCGAATTATTCAGGATGTATTCCATAAATGAAGTCGCAGACCGTCCACCTCCAAATAGTAAAATTCTTTTCATATTAAAGTCTGTTGGCAAGAGCAAAATTATCCTTTTACCAGAACTTCTTTAGTCCTACGGGCTATTCCTTTTGAAAAATTTATCCGTACCTTGATGAGAGATTCATTGATCAGCATTTGGTCTTATGAGTAGAAAACACAGCCTGCATATCCATTTTTTCTCCTATGAGGATATGTCCTTTTTAACCAATGAGGACCAAACTTTACTTGAGCGTTGTAAAGATTTTTTGGATCATGCTTATGCTCCCCATAGTCAGTTTTTGGTAGCATCTGCAGTTCAATTGGAAAATGGTGACATTTTCCGTGGTTCGAACCAGGAGAATGCCGCATTTCCTTTGAGCTTATGTGCTGAAAGAGTAGTTCTGCACTATGTTAAAGCAAATTATCCACAAGGGGTAATCAAAACAATAGCAATAACTGCAAGACATCAGGAAAAAAAATTCGAAGATCCCATCCCACCTTGTGGGGGTTGTCGCCAGGTAATCCTAGAATACGAGTACCAGCAAAATTCACCTATTCGTATTCTTTTACTCTCCAATACAGGTAAGGTTTTTGAGTTTTCCGATGCCAAAAGTTTATTACCTCTTGATTTTCATCCCAATCATTTACAGCCCTAGGGAACTATTCCTTTTTTACCATCAGATTTCTCGCTTGCTCCAAATCCTGTAATGTATCAATACCCAAATGGGGGTTTGGCACTACCAGTGTATCGATAAGATATCCGTGGTCGAGCCATCTTAGTTGTTCCAATTTTTCACTATTTTCCAGACTGGTCGGCTCTAGGGCGGCCAAAGTGCTTAAAACATCAGCACGAAAACCATACACACCCACATGTTGAAAACCAAGTCCATCATCTCTTTCCTGCCAGAAATGAGGATCCCTTTGAAATGGTATAGGGCTACGACTAAAATACAACGCCCGGCCTAATTGATTTCTTACGCATTTGACTACATTTGGATTGTGATAATCCTCTTGAGAACGCAGCGGCGTTATCAGTGTTACGATAGCTGCATTGGTAGTAGAAAGGTGTTCCACCATTAGATCGATCTCGCCCGGATCTAGAAAAGGTTCGTCTCCTTGGATATTAATTAAGAATTTGACCGGAAGGTTGAGCTTTTGCATGGCTTCAGCGCAACGGTCGGTTCCAGAAATCAACTCTTCGCCGGTGAGCATTACATTTCCTCCGAATGACTCCACTTCTTGTGCAACGGAAAGGTGGTCTGTTGCTACCCAGATCTGATCAATAAGTTTTGATTTTTGAACCTGATCATGCACACGATTTATCAGGGTTTTTCCATGAATATCCAGAAGAACTTTACCCGGAAGTCTGCTTGAGCCTAATCGTGCTGGAATAATGGCAATGTTCATTTAGATGATTTTTTTTGAATTCCTTACATATTACACTATATTGTCATATATTTGTATAAAATATCCCATAAGCATGAAATGGTCTTTGTTACTCATCACCTTCACTATAAGTCTGCATCTCCAGGCAACCGGTAATAATGTCAAGTATCTTACCGAGAAAGATACTGTAATAATTCAAGTTACAGAAGCCGGCCAAAAGATATTTCAACACAAAATCGAGTCGGGGCAGACCTTGTACTCATTGAGTAAATTCTATGGCTTAGATGTTTATTCAATTTATGACTTTAATCCCTGGTTAAAAAATAAGGTATTATCGGTGCGGGATCTGGTTAAGGTACCGATTGGAGATAAACTTATTCATACAAATCATCCGGGAGAGCACATGGAGAATTTTGCGCCTGTATACTATCAGGTAAAGCAAAAAGACAATCTATTCAGAATAGCCAGACGATACTTTGATATTCCGATTGAATTGGTAAAAATCAGAAATAGTATTGAAGATACTCATCTTGCTATTGGTCAATACCTACTAATCGGTTGGATCAGCACAGAAGGTGCGAACCGTCATAAAGCATCTGTAGATGAAAAGATCGCTTTGGAACAACCTCAAGATATCGCCCATCAAGAGGAGGAAGAAGTAATTCCTGAACCTAATGCCCCACTAAAGGTAGACGAAGCTGAGGGAACCACTGAAGAAAATGGAAATATCCGTACTGAAAATGCTGAATTGAAGGATGAGTTTGAGATTCCGGAGATTGAATTCGTATATAAAGAACAACGGGGAATTGCAGTTTGGAATAAAGAAATTGGACACATGACAGATCTGTATGCTTTACACCGAGACGCTCCGGTGGGATCTACGCTGGAAATTACCAATCCGATGATAGACAAAACAATTTATGCCAAAGTCATCGACCACATGCCGACGAATATGTACCCGCATCAAGTATGCATTGTGGTTTCTCCGGCAATTGCAAACTTATTAGGCGCTGTTGACTCCAGGTTTTTTGTAAAAGTTCGATATCTTGAGGCCCAAAATTAACGGCTTATGGATTATTACGAATCGATTCTGGACACGATTGGAAATACGCCTTTAATTAAATTAAAAAATACCGTTAACAAGATTCCGGCTTTAGTTTTAGCTAAAGTGGAAACATTTAACCCTGGCCATTCAATAAAGGATCGAATGGCTGTGAAAATGGTAGAAGATGCTGAGGCGAAAGGTTTGCTCAACCCAGGAGGAACGATCATAGAATGCACTAGTGGTAATACAGGAATGGGATTAGCTCTAGCGGGTGTGGTCAAAGGATATCATTGCATCTTCACAACAAATGATAAACAATCAAAGGAGAAAATGGATATTCTAAAGGCCTTTGGTGCGGAAGTGATCATTTGTCCAACCAATGTTACTCCTGACGATCCACGATCATACTATAGTGTAGCTGAAAAGTTATCAAATGAAATTCCGAATTCTTTTTGGTGCAACCAATATGATAACTTGGCCAATACGGAGGCACATTATGAAACCACCGGACCTGAAATATGGAAACAAACCGAGGGAAGAATTACTCACCTCGTGGTTGGAGTGGGTACCGGGGGAACTATTTCAGGAACTGCTAAGTATTTAAAAGAACAAAATCCAGATATTAAAATCTGGGGCATCGATACCTACGGATCGGTTTTTAAAAAATATCACGAAACAGGTATCTTCGACGATAAAGAGATCTATCCCTATATAACCGAAGGCATCGGTGAAGACATATTACCCAAGAATGTTGATTTTTCATTAATTGACCACTTTGAAAAAGTGACCGATAAAGATGGTGCTATTTTTGCAAGAAGATTAGCCAGGGAAGATGGTTTGTTTTTAGGTTATTCCGCCGGTTCTGCAATTGCAGGATTAAACCAACTAGGAAGCGAACTAACTTCAGAGGACATTGTAGTAGTCATTTTTCATGACCATGGAAGTCGTTATGTAGCGAAAATATTTAATGATGATTGGATGAGAGATCATGGTTTCCTGGATTATGAAAGAACTCTGGAGTATGTTCTCAGAACCAAAGAGAGTACGTCCTTCATATGTGTCAAAGAAACGGATCACATTAAAAAAGTATTTGAATTAATGAAAGCCAAAGATATTTCTCAATTACCGGTAGAAAACGCGGATCATCAACTTATCGGCTCGGTTACCGAGAGTAAAATATTAAGCTTTTTGCTTGAAAACCCCATCGAGCATTCAGACAAACCTGTATCAACTATAATGGGGAAGGCATTTCCCATTGTCTCTAAAAACCTACACTTAAAAGAAATCAGTAAGTACATCTCTAAGGAAATTCCAGCAGTGATTGTGAAAGAAGGGCAAAAATACGACATCGTTACGCACTATGATCTGATTCATGCCGTTTAACCATAAGAAAAATGTAACTGGATGATGAAGGGAAATTTATTGGTGAAGATATTTGGAATTGCCCTTTTAGGTTTATTGTATACCCAGATTGGTCACTCTCAAGATCGTCATTTTTCACAAATATTTTCAAATCCACTTTATTTAAGTCCAGGTTTAACCGGTGCTTTTGACGGTTCTTATCGGACCTCTATGTTATACCGGAGTCAATGGTTCAATGCGGTTGAAAACCCATTTAAAACTTTTAGTCTTTCTGCAGATTTGAACTTTAAAATTGCTGGTAAAAACACTTTCAAAGGAGATCGTGTGGGTGCCGGTGTTCAGTTTTTTGCAGACAAGGTAAATGGTTTCGATTTCAACACGAATCAAATTTCACTTTTTGGAGCATACCACAAAATGTTAGATGCCAATACCAACCAATTCTTATCTCTTGGATTTCAGATGGGCATTGCACAGAAGAATGTTAATTATAGCGGTCTGTCTTTTGGTGATCAATTTGTAGATGGATCAGGTTATGTCAATGCCACCGGAGAACCGCTACAGGAAAACAATTTCGCGTACGGGGATTATTCGCTAGGCGTTAATTATTCGATCGAGCCGGATGATCGAATATCTGTATCTGTAGGTTACGCTTTTCACCACATCAGCAAACCGAATATTTCGTTTTATAAAGACCTGCCTGATGAACAAATTATTAATAATAATGAACTGCTGGATTCTAAGCATTCCGTTTTTCTGATCGGAGAATTATCAAACAGTCATCAAATATCATTGCTGCCTCGTACAGTGGTGCAATGGCAAGGAGACCATTTTGAATGGCTGGTAGGAACCAATACCCGCTTGGGCCTTACCCCGGATCAAAGCTTTTCACTTTATTTAGGAGGATGGTTGCGAGTTTCTAACCAACTGGAAACCATCGGATTGGAAAGTGCCACTTTATTTGCAGGTGTTGGAACCGGACCATTTTTGATAGGACTTTCATACGACAATAACCTTTCCAAAATTGCTGAAAAATTTGGTCAAAGAAGTAGTTTTGAAATTTCATTGATCCTATTGGGATCTTATGACAATGAAGGCATATTTTGTCCTAAATTCTAGTTTAACCACACTAGTTAATAGTAAAAGTGAGACCTCCCTATAAGGTGGTATTTCAAACAATACTGGAAATTAGACAAAATATTGTAAGCTCACCTACACCCTAACCCTGAGGATCTCCACCCACAGAACCATTTTTAACCCTAGCCCTGAAGGAAATGCAGACGCGCATTCATTTACAGCAAGTTTCGCGGGAGGACTCACAAATGCTGAAACCTAATGTTATTTTACCAATGGTTTTGATGTTGACTTAGCAGAGTGGTCGAATTAGTTACTCGAACAAGTCCTATCGGTACGAAAGATTGTTGCCAGGGTCGTAAGACCCTGGATATAGATGATTTATTGTATCGGAGCTCCGTAGGAGAGATACAATCCACAAAAGAATTTGGGTAAATATTCCCGATCCACGTCAATATATTATGAATTTGGGAAACAAATGGTGTTTAAGATCTACCGCTCCGATGGAGCTCCATTGATAAGCTTGTCTATTTTCCAGGTTCTTACGAACCTGGTTATGCTCTGTCGTCGCTAACGCGACTTTACTCACTAGTATCGTTTGATTTAAAATCATAGTAGGTACTTGGTACTAGTCTCATCGGAACTAAAGATTGTTACCAGGTTCGTAAGACCCTGAACATGGATCGTTTAATAATCGGAGCTCCAAAGAAGCGATACAATCCATCCAAAAGTTTTCGGAGTAGATCCAATAGCGAGGGAAGTACAGACTTAAAATACACCTAAGCCATCAGTCAATTAAGCATAACTTACACTAGACATCCTAAATCATTTTATTTGACTCATATAGAAAGAGATTCATACCCCACAATTTCCAAACCATATCCTTCCAACCCTATTCTCTTCCTTTTACTATTGGTCAATAATTTAATTTTTTGTAATCCCAGCTCTCTCAATATTTGAGCGCCGACACCAAAGTCTCGCTGTTCAAGTGAATCACCCTTTTGTTCTATTTTTTTCAGCTTTTCGGTTATTGAGATATCATCATTGTGTCTCATATTTAATAAAACACCTCCTTTTTTAGAAATAATTGAAATGGCATTATGAATTTGTAATCCATAGTCATCCATAATATTGCCCAATACCTCTCCAGTAACCGTTGATGAATGAACACGAACCAAGGCGGGAACATTAGGTTTCAGCGGTCCCCTAATAAATGCTAAATGTATATCTCCAGTAGTTATTTGTTGGTAGGCCTTTACTTCGAATTTCCCCCTTTTCGTATCTAAAAATCGGCTATAAATGTGTTTTACAATGCGCTCGGTTCGCATCCGAAAAGCAACTAAATCTTTGATCGTTATGATCTTCAGGTTGAACCGTTGTGCAATTCCCAAGAGCTGAGGTAGCCGTGCCATGGTCCCATCGTCATTTAGGATTTCAACAAGTACTCCGGCGGGATAATAACCAGCCAATCGAGCTAAATCGATAGCTGCTTCAGTATGGCCGGTTCTTCTCAATACTCCCCCACTCTTAGCTCTAAGTGGAAAAATATGTCCGGGGCGCGCAAAATCTGAAGAAATGATACTTGGATCTACCAAAGCCTTGATCCCCCTGGCACGATCATATGCTGATATTCCTGTTGTACATCCATGGCCAATTAAGTCAATGGAGACAGTGAATGCGGTTTCATGTAAGGCCGTATTTGAATGAACCATCATGGGTAATTCCAACTCATTGGCTCTATTTTCGTCTAATGGTGCACAAATCAAACCTCTCCCATGCTGTGCCATAAAGTTGATGATCTCCGGAGTAACACATTCCGCGGCGCAAATAAAATCTCCTTCATTTTCGCGATCCTCATCATCCACCACAATTACCATTCTGCCAGACTTTATTTCTTCAATAGCTTCTTCAACTGAGTTAAGTTGAATAGTCCGGTCAATTGTTGACTCCGTCATGTGTTAGTAATTTTTCTAAACGTGCATTAAACAAATTCCAGTTATAATGGTTGACTACAAATTTAATTGCTTCATCGGCAATTCGCTGCCTTTTATCGGGATTCTCTAAAAGATAATTTATCTGCATGATGAATTCATCTGCAGTGTCTGCTATCAATAAATGTGCTCCCGCTTTAGCCTTAATGGAGTTGTTGACAATTGAGGTAGTGATGCATGGGATGCCTAAAGCCATTGCCTCCAATATTTTGTTCTGTAATCCGGCTCCTTCAAAAATTGGGGCTACAAATAATTTTGCATTCCGGTAATATCCCCTAATATCCTCTACCCATCCTGTCACCAAAACACGATCGGAATGTACTCTTAGGGACTTGTGGGGACGTGCGCCGGCCAGGCATAGTTTAATATGCTTTGGCAAACTGGTTAAAATATGCTTAAGTAAAAACTGCGCAGCTTTCACATTTGGATAGTAACCAAGATTACCGGCAAACAGTAAATCAAATTTGTCATCCAAAGTCTCAGGAACACTGGTGGAGTTGAAATATTGAAGATCAATGCCATTAGGAATTACTCTAACTCGATCTTTGGATAGCAATGGTAATTGAGACCTATCGTAGCCGGAGATAATACATTGTTGATCATAGTCAAATAGAATACTTTTTTCAAATTTTTTAACTTTCGAAACTTCCCATTTCCAAAACCACTGCTGATACCAAGGACTACTTTCTGTTCTCCTAATGGTATTCAAAGAAAAACAGTCCATGTAATCAATCACCTTATAATAAGGTAATGCCCGGGTGTAGGGTGCAGATCTGATCAGTTGAGTAAAAACTACATCCGGATTGTGTTTCAAGATTTTTTCTTGAATCTCCGATTTAACTTTTCTGGAATAGAAATAAGCCACTTGAAAGGGCAAAGAGGTATAAAACCCACGCAATAGATTGCCAATAATTTGCAACTTGGATAGATTAAAAAGATATATTTTCTGGCAATACTGGAGTAGATGTCGTTTATCTGGTTTAGAAATTGGAACATCTGAAACACAAAACAAAAAGATCTGGTGATTCTGAGCCAGACCCTTTATTTGATGATATAATCTTAGCTTATCTCCCTTCTCAATTGGGTAAGGGAACCTTGGAGCCACTATTGCTATTTTCACGAGTGCAAAAGTAGGAAAAGAAGAGATCAAACGGGTATCAGACGATGATTTTCTATCTCTTCTTTATATGTTTGAAGAAGTTGTCTGGCAATATGATGATTATCAAAATACGCCTTAACCACCAGCGAGGCTCGGTCGCCAATGCGATGAATATTTTTAGGGTGGTCAATACAATGACTTATTTGGTCTACAAACTCCTCAGCATTATCAGCAATGAGGATGTCCTTATTATTCTGAGCAGGAATACCTTCCATACCAATTGTAGTGGTAACAACAACTTTTCCTAAAGCCATGCCCTCCAGGATTTTTACCCGCATCCCGCTTCCTGAAAAAAGAGGAACAATCAATAAGGAATATTTATTTAGGAAATCCAATGCATCGGGAACTTCTCCATGGATGTGGACCCTTTGGTTTTTTCGATCAAAAATTTCAGGTGGAGTATTTCTACCCGCAATATGAAAATGCAATTTCGGGTATTTTTCAGTCAATACTGGCCATACTTCGTTAAGGAACCACTTTAGTCCTTCAAGGTTAGGCATCCAATCCAAGGCTCCAATATATGCCAGATGAGTTCCATCTTTCGGAATGGATTCGGATTTATTATATCGATCCAAGTTAAGCCCAATCGGAGATAACAATGCCCCATTAAAATATCCCATTTTGCGATATTTAAACAGATCTCTTTCCGTAAATGTAATCAGCAGATCATAATCCCTGAGGTATTTCTTTTCAAATGATTGCAACTGTCGGCTGATATGATTAAAATACCACCTGCGAAAACCAACTCCGGAGTGTTCAGCCATTCGTTCCCAAATTTCATACTCCACATTATGAGCTCGCATCACGATAAGTGCCTGACTATGTTTCCGGATCAAAGGAATATATGGGCTTAAATAGGCCGTCTCTAACTGAACCACATCAAACTTTTCTTGCTCCAATATTTCTTTTAACTTATTGGCAAATAATGGAGAAATAAAGCGAGCTACATTATATGATTCATTTCTAATTAAGAACAAAAACGCCTTCCAGTAACTTACATGATTGTCTACCTTAACCGTATGAACGGCTTGATAATGATCAAAATCCACGGGAATAGATTCCAATTCTACATAGTGCTTGGAGGTATTCATGGATAACAATGTAATTTCGCAGCCTAAATTATTTAGTGCTTTACTGATGTACGTGTTGGCTATTGACTCTCCATCTTTCAGCGGATAGGGAAATTTCTTACAAATCTGAAGAATCTTCATACCAGTATTTAAACGATTATGTTGGATTGTTGGTGTCAAAGTATAGAAAATAATTGATCTTAGCAAATGCTAATGAAAGGCATGTTGTTATTTATATTGTTTAAAATTAAGGACTAGTTCAACAAAAATAGCCCAATAACCATATATCGGCTAAATATTCGTTTAAAAAATCCGTAAAGTTTGAGTTAATAAGGCATTCCTCATTAAGTCGATTAACTTTACTGACGAATTTATAACGTAACTATCCTATTATTTATTTACAGTATCAACTAGAATAATACATTTAAATGTTACTTGTAGAAAATGTACACAAATATTATGGGGACTTGCATGTTGTAAAGGGTGTTAACCTTAACATCTCTAAAGGTGAAATTGCATCCATAGTTGGTAAATCAGGAGCCGGGAAAAGCACCTTACTCCATATAATAGGCACTCTCGATCAACCGGATCAAGGCAAAATCTTAATAGGAGGTATTGATGTAACTAAATTATCCGGACGGGAATTAGCACAATTCCGCAATCAAAAAATCGGATTTATTTTTCAATTTCACCATTTGTTGGCAGAATTTACTGCTTTAGAAAATACCTTTATTCCCTCAATTATCAAAGGAGACTCTTTGTCTCAAGCATCAATCAGAGCTAAACAACTTTTAGAGTATTTGGGACTGGGAGAAAGACTAGAACACAAACCCGGGCAGCTTTCCGGAGGTGAACAACAAAGAGTTGCCATAGCCAGAGCCCTGATCAATCAGCCTGATATCATTTTAGCTGATGAACCTTCCGGCAATCTGGATTCGGAAACATCACAGGACATACATAAAATGTTGTTTCAACTACGACAAGACTTTAATCAGACTTTTATCATTGTCACTCACAACCAGGAACTAGCTGCTATGAGTGATCGAATTCTAACTATGAGAGATGGAGTGCTATTTGAGTCTGACGGAAATAAATCTAGCTAGTGTACCACAACGATGATTCCCTGATCGGATCAATTATCTTTTCCTTCCCACATCAAATAAGCTTTCAGGAAGCCATCTAAATCCCCTGCAAGAACGGCATCAGTCTGAGATGTCTGAAACTGTGTACGATGATCTTTTACCCGGCGATCATCCAATACATAAGAACGGATTTGACTACCCCATTCATTTTTCATTTTACCTGCCTCGACCTTCTGCTTTTCAGCTCGTTTTTTTTCCAATTCCAGTTCATAAAGCCGGGACTTCAACATTTGCATCGCTTTATCGCGATTCATATGTTGCGATCTTTCTTGCTGACATTCCACTACCACCCCACTGGGCAAATGTCTAACTCGAACCGCTGATTCCGTTTTGTTTACATGCTGACCACCTGCTCCGCTGGAACGAAAAGTATCCCATTCCAGATCAGCAGGATTTACTTCAACTTCAATTCGATCATCGACCATGGGATGTACAAATACCGATGAAAAAGAGGTCATCCGCTTTCCCTGTGCATTAAATGGACTTACTCTGACAAGTCTGTGAACTCCATTTTCGCCTTTAAGCATCCCATATGCATAATCCCCGATAATCTCTAAAGATACACTTTTGACTCCTGCCACATCTCCCGGCTGTTCGTTCAGGAGCGAATATTTATAACCATTCTTATCACACCACATCATATACATGCGCTGTAACATAGCCGACCAATCACAAGCTTCTGTTCCCCCGGCTCCTGAGTTGATCTCAAGAATACATCCTAGCTCATCCTCCGGATTATTCAGTGTACTGCGGAATTCCAGGTCATCGATAGATTCTACCGCATTATCATAATATTTATCTACCTCTTCCTCGGAGCTTTCACCTTCCCTTAAAAACTCGAACATTACTTCAAGGTCCTCAATGGTTTGAGCTGTGTTTTGATACTGCTCAATCCACTTCTTGTTTAATTTAATGTCTCTAAGAATTGCTTGCGCCCGATTTGAGTCTTCCCAAAATGCGGGATCGGCAGCATGAATTTCTTTTTCTTCTATGGTAGCAAGACGTTTATCTACGTCAAAGATACCTCCTTAACGAAAGCAGTCGATCTTTAAGATCGTTTAGTTGTTCAATAGTCATGATTATAAATTTAAAGCTGCAAATTACACGGATTATCGATATTCCCAAAATCCAATCTGATTATCACGGAATATTTGAATAATGTAGTGGTTTAAAAACAGATGTTAAAATGAGTTGTATACGCTTGATTTTCAAGATGAAGCTCTTATAGAGCCTTGCCTGCGGCTGGCAGGATGCATAGCCGTAGCTAGCGCCTCGTCCGACGCCAAAGGCTTTGGCCGACGGCTGTCCGCCGTCGGCAGACGAAGTCCCCTTGCGCCTCCGCTAAAGCTACTGCGGCACGCGGATGGCGCACTAAGTCCGCTGAGCAGCTTCGGCGCTCGCGGATGGATTGAGAAAAAGCTGATATATTGAGACCTGCCTGCAGCAGTCAGGATCAATGGTATGCAAATCAATTAACAATTTGTTTTTAAATCACTTCAATAATAGTAATCAAAAGTTCAAACAAATTCTACTCAAAAATGATTAATCGTGATGGAATGATCCAGTTGTTATTTTTATCACTAATGAATATCACGTAGGTACCAGTGGGCAATGGTTTGATATCAATGATCGCTTCACTACCGCTACCTTCATGTTTAAGATCATATCGCCGGCCCATTACATCAAAACATGCAATGTTCACCGTTGAAAATGGAATGGATGAATTCAAGGCTACGATAGATTTTGTAGGATTTGGAAAAAGGCGAAACTCCGGAATCGTGAAAATATTTGTGGTGCTGGTAATATTTGCATCTGAAACCTTGTAGATTATTCCATTAAGGCTAGCTGCCCATAATTCCCCTTCGTTATCCTCACCGAATGTAGATATTTCCGAAATAGGATTGGATTGAATGTGTCTGAGGACTTGAGAATTTCCACCGGAATCCAAAGTGAGCGACCATAATATGTTGGTATCATAATCCGCAAAGAGGTAATGTCCACTCATATTTGGAAAAGCTTGTCCCCGGTATATAAAACCACCGGTTATGGAATTACCACAAAAGTTGTTGTCACCACAATTGCGGTTGTGGGCATAAGCGTAGATTGGCTCGTGATGTACGATATCGTCACAATTACTAAATTGGGCATAACCCTCAAAACACCGCCAGCCTAAGTTTCGGCCACCCCCAGAAGGTGGAACAGTTGAAATTTCTTCCCACAACCTCTGACCCACATCTGCAATCCAACAATCTCCTAATACGCGGTCAAAAGAAAAGCGCCAGGGATTTCTCAAGCCATAAAGCCATATTTCATCCATTCCTGCTGTATCGACGAAAGGATTGTCAGGGGGAATCGCATATCCGGAATCCACCGAAACATCTATTCTTAAGATTTTCCCTAATAACGTATTTAGCTGCTGCCCTTGATTTTGTGGATCTCCGCCATCGCCTCCATCCCCAGTTGCCACATAGAGGTATCCGTCGCTCCCAAATGCCAAGTCTCCCCCATTGTGGTTGGCAAATAGCTGTTCAAAGATTAAAATGACCTCTTCTGCCACATCCGCATTTTTCAAGGTACTGTCGGTCACCGTAAACGCTGATATGACTGTTTCTATTTTATTTTGATTGGATCTGGTGTAATTCACATACATCTTCCGGTTGGTCTGAAAATCTGGATCAAATATGAGACCTAATAATCCCAATTCACTTCCTGATATAACTTTTGGCGAAAGGTCTAATAGGGTGCCCACACTCATATTTTGGTCAATCCACTTGATTTTGCCATCCCGCTCGGCTACAAAAATCAGATTTGAGCCCGGTGCGAATGCGATGTCAGTAGGGCTGGAAAGGCCATTAATGTAAGGAGTAAGTTGGATATCCGGTTGCGCAAAAGATGAAGACACCCAAACCCACAATAAAACCAATATTGAAAATTTCAAATTTGACATTTTTTATTGTTTAGTTACCTGATTTTATATTATCTGATTTCTCAATTGAAACCAATCAGAACCAGAAAAGTAAAGTACAGTATGACAATGTGGATATACCGGGATTATACATGAAACGATAATCGACACCCAATTTGTATATAGGCAATTGGGAAATTAGTACAACTACTTCTTCTTAACTCGGAAGAGGCATATATAAGCTTGTCTGCAGATTAGATAGACTGTGGTTTTAATCTTTATCGATTCTATACTGCTAAACTTACTATGGAAGAACAGTGGTGTGCAGAATAGTACAATTCTCGGCAATGTAGATGGACCCTACCCCAACTTGAGTAATAAATCCCCACTCAACTTGACTATTCATTTTTTTCTACTTCAACATAGAAATATAAATTGGCCCTTTCCGGTACTAGGGGAGGACTTCCAGCTTCTCCATATGCCAGAGTATATGGAACCCGCATAGTCACTTTCGATCCCCTGATGATGTAATCAAAAACATCGTCCCACCCTTTAATCACACTTCCTCGTTTAAAAGGAAATACAAACGGCAGTCCGGATTGAAATGAATTATCAAATACCCCTTCTCCTTCCACAATCCCGACAAAATGCAACGCTATTGGCTCACCAGGTAGAGGTAGTTTGCCATCCCCTTCTTGATGGATAATATATTCCACCCCAGCTGGTGTAGTCTCAACCTCTTGATCTTGCCAGGACTCAACGGTAGTTTTTGCAAAATCTATTGCTCCCAGCTCGAGTGCTTTGATTGAATCCTTCCGGTGTTCCAATTTCTCCTCAAACTGTTTTTTTTCTTCCTCATACTCTTCTCTTGTCTGAATATATTCCAATTTGATTATATATTCTATATGGTTAAAACGAAAAGCTTCCGGAGGTATATTTAGCTCTGCAGCGGTTACGCGGTAACTTACACTATCCCCTACATGTAACTCCCTTAATACTTCCATGATAGGGCCAATCTGTTGGCTCATCTGCCCATAAGGTAAGATCCCCAGTTTGTTTATGCGACCATCCACATAACTATTTCTGACCAGTATGGTGTCATCCATAATTTCAATTACATTAAAACAAGCATACTCCCCAACTTCTACTTTCCTACCCTCTCCTTTTTTAAAGACATAATAATTGTATCCAGATGGAGTGATTTCAAAACTACCGGTAGTTTCTTGTTTTTTCTCATTGGCGCAACCAAGAATCAAAACCAAGCAACAAATAGAATATAATTTATATAATGTGTATTCAAATTCCATGTCAAACAATTTTGTTGATCTTTGATGGGTCATCTATCGGTTCAAGTAGAAATGGCAATAAGGCCTTCACTTTATCAATTGTTTTGCGTAGGGACAGATGAACATAGCCGCCCGCAGCATGTATGTGACCTCCTCCGTTAAAATGATCTCGGGCCAGCTGATTCACGATGATCGGACTTTTAGACCTAAAAGATAATTTAATTATAGTCGGTTGCTGAGTAATAAATATGGAAACCATAATATTCCCAACGGTCAGCGGATAGTTTACGATCCCCTCTGTATCTCCTCTAGAAATCCGAAATCTTTGATAATCACCTTTATTTAAATATATGATGGCTGCTTTGTACTCAGGAATAATTTCCATTCTTTGCGACAGACAGAATCCCAACAAGTCCAATTGCTTTAGTGATAAATTGTTAAAAATTTTATACTGCAGGTCTTGATAATCAACGCCAGTTTTCAGCAAATTGCTTACTACAACGAATACTTCCGGGTTTACATTATATTTAAAGGATCCGGTATCAGTGATAATTCCGGTCAACAAACATTTCGATACATCCTTATCGATGCGATGTGTTTCACCAATTAAGTGCAAAAACTCATATACCAATTCCGCCGTAGAACTGGCCATTGTATTCACCAACATATAGTCAGCGAATGGGTAGGGCTCTACATGATGGTCAATTAATACTTTGGGCTTGGAAGATTCGGAGACAGCTAACGCCAGGTTATCCACGCGGTCCAGAGTATTGAAGTCAAGACAAAATATCATTTCACTTGATGATACAATCTGATTTGCTGTTTTCACGTCGTGATCCGCAATGACAATCTGATCAGCACCGGGCATCCAGTAAAAGATAGCAGGAAAATCGCTGGGTAAAATTACCGTGGCCTGATGGCCCATTCTGTTTAGTATTAACTGGAGTCCCAAGGATGAGCCTAAGGCATCCCCGTCAGGATTTCGGTGTGACAAAATGACTACCTTTTGGGGTATCTTAAGTAGTGTTTTTAGATGATTTAGATTTTCCATATTTGGCGACAAGATGCGAAAATCTCATTTTTAAAATTGATATCAAAATATTTCTTGGACCTTATGACTAGTTTAAGTAAATCAAATAAATTTCAGCTTCAGGGATGGATATGTTATTTTAGATAGTATGCAATTAAAAATCTATGCTAATTGTTTAGGCTATTTTCGACCTTTTGATTTACTTTGCGCACATTTTTAGGAATTGATAAAAAATTAAAATATGTCTGGCAAAAATACTTTTACTATGATCAAACCCGATGCGGTAGCCGCAGGTCATACTGGTGCAATAATAGCTCAAATCAATAAAGCGGGATTTCGAATTAAAGCCTTGAAAATGACTCGACTCACCACTGATAAGGCTCAGGAATTTTATGAAATTCACAAGGAGCGACCATTTTATGTAGAATTGGTGGAGTTTATGACCTCGGGACCGATAGTAGCTATGGCATTGGAAAAAGAAAATGCGGTGGCGGACTTCAGAACCCTAATCGGTGCAACTGACCCTGCTAAAGCGGAACCTGGAACAATCAGAGCACTATATGCCAACAGTGTTGGGGAAAATGCCATACACGGAGCTGACTCTGATTCCAACGCAGAACGCGAAATTCAATTTCACTTTGCGGGAACTGAATTATTCTAAAGGATAGCTTTTTTATTCAATTTGATCGAGATATTAAAATCTAATCCGGTATTTCTTATAATGGCTGTGGTTGCCCTTGGATATTTGATGGGTAACATCCGGTTAAAAGGAATCAAATTAGGGGTAGCAGCAGTTCTTTTCATGGGATTGCTGGTGGGGAGTTTAGATCCTGAACTGCAAATTCCTAATGTGATTGCAACTCTTGGATTGGCCATGTACGTTTATACCATAGGATTGGCTAGTGGGCCAGGATTCTTCAACTTGTTTCGGCAAAGAGGAGTCAAGGATATTGTCTTTCTGATAGGTATGATGTTGTTTATGGCTTTACTTTTCGTGGGATTATCTTTTTGGCCAGGATACGATCCTGCAATGGTTGCAAGCATGTTCGCCGGTTCCACTACTAATACTCCGGCCTTGGCGGCATTATTGGACTTCTTTGTGCAAGCCAGGGCGGAAAATCCAATCCTTATCGATCAAGCAGTGATTGGATACTCCATTACTTATCCCATGGGAGTTTTGGGCGTGATGATCGCCATTATTTGTTGTCAAAAGTGGTTTGCTATTAATTTAAGGAATGAGGAAAAGGAACTCGCCGAGGTTTATCCGGTTAAGCAATCCCTATTGAAGCAGGGAATCCGAATTACCAATCCGGAAATTACGGAAATACCAGTCAGAGACTTAGTAAAAAAATATCAGCTCCAAGTAGTCTTTGGTAGAGTGTTTAGGGGAGATCAGGAATTCCTAATCAATTGGGATACGGAATTACAAACTGATGATATGGTACTAGCTGCCGGAAATGAGCGTCAAATAGACAACTTGGTTAATTTGTTTGGAGAGGCAATGCCTGAACTTGTCGACCAAGGTCAATCCGTATATGGTCGAAAAAGAATATTTGTATCCAATCCTGAAATCGCCGGTCAATCGCTGGCCACTTTAAATCTTAACGAAAAATATTCAGCGGTAATCTCACGCATCCGCAGAGGGGATCACGATGTGCTGGCAACCGGTGAAACGGTCATAGAATTAGGGGACCAAGTTGGGTTTGTTGCCCATAGGAAAGACATTCCCTCCTTGCAAAAACTATTTGGTGATAGCCACGAACAACTTACCAAAATAAACTTCTTTTCATTTGGCATTGGGCTATCCATTGGACTGTTTATCGGCATGGTCGAATTTACGCTGCCTGGAGGACTTCCCTTTAGATTGGGCTATGCAGGTGGTCCGTTAATTGCCGGACTGGTATTAGGAAGTTTAAGGCGTACTGGGCAAATAGTATGGACTCTTCCCTATAATTCCAATCACACACTACAGCAAATTGGTTTGATATTTTTGCTCGCAACTATAGGGGTAAATGCCGGGTTTGAATTCTTTAGAACCCTATTTAGTTTGGATGGTTTTACGATCTTTCTAAGTGGGGCAGTTATCGTATTTATGATTGCTGTCATTACTATGTTGATTGGGCATAAGGTTTTAAAAATCCCATTTTCTATTTTGATCGGTATGATTGCTAATCAACCCGCAATTTTGGACTTCGCTAAAGAACGAACAAAGAATAATTTACCGTTAGTTGGATTTTCCTTGGCACTTCCTGCCTTGTTAATTATCAAAATCCTACTGGTACAGATAATTTTCCTGGTATCTAGTGCTATGTCAAGCTTAAATTGACGGATGGATTAGGCATATTTTAAGTCTGTGCTGCGTTGGAGAACCACTCATTATGCCTGGCATAACTCGTGAACCTCCGCCTTGCCCACGCATAAACTTCACTCTAATCCAACTCGTCATTCAAACGTTGACATAGTACTAGTGAGTCTACTCCGAAAACTCTGCAAATCCAAAAATGATTCTTTTGGGGATATTTTCATTTTTTTCAATTAGCTGATACTCAGGCATCAACGAATCTCAAAAAATAAAAATCTCATCCAAAATAATTCATTTTATGAAAATTGATAGTTTTCAGAGTGGACTCACTAGTGAGTCTACTCTGAAAAGTCAACATCAAAGCCTTCGGTAAATATAATTTGGTTTTAGAATTTGCCCACGCTCGCCTCCGACTCCTAAAGGAAAGTCCTCCCGCATAACTTGCTGTAAATGAATGCGCGACTGCATTCCCTTTTGGGCTAGGGTAAAGAATGGATTTGTGGGCGGAGCCCTTTAGGGTTAGGGTGGTGGGGGAGTATACAATATTTTGCATTATTTCAAGTATTCTTGTTAAATGACAGTTTTCAGAGTGAACTCACTAGTTGATTTTACAGATTTTCCTATTTTTAATAGGACAAAAATCACCATTACCATGAAAGGAATCTGTTGAAAGAGAATATTGGAGTTATTGGCAGTATCTCCACCATGGCCATTTTGCTGGTATCCTTTATCGGATATGTAGATGAAGGAAACTCCACTCTTTATGAAAATTTTGGGCAATATATTTTAGGCAAGGGTTATCCTCCGTTAAGTGACTATTTGCTTTGGATCATTATTGGATTAGTCGTTGGACTACCTGTGTTTAATCTGGTATCCCCGGCACACTCCAAGCTCCCCTACTCTATTCGTGTCGGAATTGGAGTAATTTCGGTGCCAATTGCCATGACAGTAATTATCAGTACAATTATTATTTTCAGTTCCATGTAAAAGTTCGCTGCGTCCAACCAGAGTACATCTAATTCCCAGTAACCTGAGTTCGATTGATAATTTTTTCACGAAGTCATTTAGTTCTGGATGCTTTTTAAAAAATAGAATTCAGGATAATAAATCAAAATAGTCGGAAACCCAATATTTCAGTGATGACAATTGGGACTATTCAATCAAGCTAATTAACTCTGAAAGATGGTTTTGATAAACACCCCTGGGAATGGTATTGTGCTTCTTGCATAAATAGGCAGCAAAACCGACCACTTCGCCCATCATACCACATGTGCGCATAACTCTAGTACTCCCAAAGGCGATATGAGTGGTACTGATATCCCTGCCAGCCATAAACAGATTTGTGATATTTCGTGAATACAAGCAGCGATAAGGTATGGTATAAGGTTTCACTCGGATATGTTTGGTAGAGGCAAAGAACTCTTCTCCGGGAAAATATTTGCTGTTTGAGGCCTCAGGGAAATGGAGGTCTATAGTCCAGGTTGCCGTTACACATCCATCCGGGTATTGAACGCCATTTACAATATCGGTCTCAGTGAGAATATGATCTCCTAACAATCTTCTTGACTCGCGTTTTCCGCCGATATAAGCAACCCAAACCAGTTCATAGAATTTGTATTTATCTGCCTTTTGGTTCTTTAGAAAGGACCAATTTCCATATATGGCCCTTAAATTATGGTCCCTTATTTCTTCGGCCTGCGTGATGGTATTAAAATTTCCAAAACCGGTTTCCCATTGCCAATCCGATTGGAATTGATCGATATGATATTCATCTGAAAATTGAATTGTCCAGGGGCACTCAGGAAATGAGCTTTCCATACTTTTTCTCTGAGCTGCCCAGAGATTTGAAGTTCCTAAAGTGAAATTATCAGAATTATTCGGCGCTGATGGTTCTTGAGTTTGAGATTTACTCTCCCTGCCCATTCTAAAATCCGCCCCGGATAAGAATCCAACCGTTCCATCACCGGTACAATCGGCAAAATAAGATCCTTCAAATCGAAATTCTTGATTAGTCTTTATATGTCTTCCTATGACAGCTTGAATTTGATCATTCTTCATCTCCACCTGATGGACATGAGTGTTTAAAAATAAGTGCAAATTTTTCTCTGCTCGTGCGATGGCAAGTTTGCGATCGTCTCCGTACTTTTTACCTTCAGGGTTTCCATTCCCCGGATCACCATTGTCTAACTCACGGACAATGCGGCCTAAGCCAGCATAGTGGTTTTGATGCCAGTTCCCCATTAAATGGACACGCACCTCTGAGCTATTATTACCTCCCAGGACCGGTCTATTCTGGATCAAAGCAACAGTTAATCCCTGGCGAGAAGCATTTATGGCTGCACAGGTACCGGCCATTCCTCCCCCAACAACGACTAGGTCGAAGGTTCCTGCCTCCTGCATTACAAATTGATCTTTAGCCAACTCCAAACGAATCTCACCCAGCCTACTTTGGCTATTCGAGTCGTTGTTAATGTCCTCTTTGGTAATAATAATTGCATCAACTCTACCATTAAATCCGGTCAAATCTTTGAGCTTAATCGTAATCGTAGTATCAAGCTCCACCCGGTCTACAAATATCCATCTCCACCGGCTATCTCCATCACTCCCCAGGACTTTACCAATTTGGCGTCCATCAATGTTCAGGGTGTATTTTCCAGGCCCTTGTGGATAGGGAGCCCAATCCTTGGTCTTAATCCAGACGGTATATTGGCCTGGTTCACCAATTTGTACAGTAGTAGAGGCATCTTTGACCGGTTTCCCCATTCCATGCGCCATCAGATAGGATGATTGAATCACATCAAAAGATTGTTGATCTACTACCCAACCTCCATGATTTTGGAAAGATTCCGCTTCTATCAATATTGACTGTCCAAATCCCTCGGAAATCAATGAAAGAACAATGCACAAAGTAGTCCAGGCTATCCGTAATTTATTCATGTTGATAGGATTCTAATTTATTTAACAAATAGGATGATTTTAATGGTATTTCTCCAAGTGTCTTGATTACCTGATCGCGATAACGAAATTCAGGATTTTCCCACAACTGGGCCAACTTTTTAATGGCCGCATCAGAGATTTCTTGCTGATTTCCAACAATCTGTAAGGCATCTATTAGAAGATCCCTATTCATATCCGGGATTAACTTTATCAAAAAAATCAGGTTGTCATCAGACATTTCTACTGATTTGAATCGATCCAAAATCCTCTTTTTCAATACATAAGGTATGGTTTGATAATGTCCCAGCAAGTGATTTTGTATGGAATCACGAGAAAGTAGTATGAGTGGTAAATGCGCAATGACGTATTTCCCCAGGAATATATTGGGATCTTCGATAAGTCCCAAGACCTTGGGTAAAAAGCGAATTTGAGATGATACAGATTCCACTACTTTATCAACAGACCAATAGAGATATGGATAATGATCGCTGTTTAAGAACAGCGTAAGTAATTGATCGTGCGGATAGGATGTCGTAATCTCTTGAATCCGGTCCTTGATTAAGCCATGAACATAGTGCCATAAAGTATAGCAGGTGTATACAGCGCCATCTACAACTTCATTTTTAATCGTCTTCAAGGTAGCTCCAGTTACTGCATCTATCCCTCCCTCAACTGGAATTGATTTACCACCGACCAGTTCATCAATATTGTAATTCTTTAAAATAGAGTACTCGTTGGAAAGTATTTTCTGGAGTTTTTCATAATCACTATTGGTAAAGGGAATATGATCAAGTTTTGTCAAAATTCGGTCCCTGGGAAGTTCAAATTTTTGATAATTTCCTAACAAATCCCAGTATATGTCAAGAGCTATCGGAAGACATTCTCCGGTATGGCATACCGGTGTCCTTAGTTGTCCCACAAAATGAACAGGATTCTCTTCTTTATCATGAATAAGTAACAAAGTGAAATCACTAGTATCGTTTAGCTTGATTTCATATTTTTTGAGGGAAGGAATGGTATCTACCTCACTGTATAATCCCACGTGCTTGGTATTGGTCCGCAATAGCACAAATGACGGCTCAGTAAATCCAAGTAACCAGATCAGGATTCCAATAATCATATTACAAGATAAGGAAGTCATTCAAATTGACTGCAAAACCAAAACATCAGGACTCATAATTTAAATTAGTCCTTCTAGTAGATTGATTCCTCCAAGAGGAATAAGTCAAGCAAAAAACTGGGATGTCTAAGTCCATCAAATCCTATTTTACTAATTTTTTTTCTATAATCGGTTGTTAATTAGATCAATTTCAAAAATCATCACTTTGGCTTAACAATAATACATTACTTTTTCGTTCATACGATATACGGTTCAAATTTTTGATCATTGTTCGCCGATCAAATGCAGGATGTAGTGATAATAAATAAACCTAGATATTAATTAAGATGAAAACCTATTCAGGAAAGATTAAATCTTTACTAATCCGACTGGTTACAAGTATATTATGCTTAGTGCATATTTCGACATCAGGAAAATGTCAGGAACGGATCAATCATGAGAGCCCGAGGCCTTCATTCTTTGCAATCATTGTCACCAAACTCGATTCTTCTATATGGTGGTATCAAAAGAATTTCAGTTTCAAATTAATAAGCAGATATGAGTCTCCTAATGAGGGATTTAGGCAGGCAAATTTGCAGAATGGGGCCGCCAGGATTGAATTGATCGAGTTGCAAAAATCAGTTATTCCAGATACGGTATTGGCAAATTTACCTACCGGATCCAGACTCACGGGGTTTTTCAAGATAGGCTTTAATGTCAATAGATTAGATCATTGGCAACAGCAATTACAAAAGACCGGTGCTAATTTATTTGGAAGTATTGTCAAGGATCCCAACTCGGGTCAAAGAATGCTTATTGTCAGGGATCCCGACGGAAATCGGATTCAATTGTTTGAAAAGGATGGCAACTAAATCAAATTTAAAAAAAAGCATTCGTTAATGAATAATTATATCAGATACTTATTGAAGTTGATTAAAAACTTCATTGTATTTTCTTCTCATCCCAACCTTTCAACAGGTATTTCACGTATAACAAAGTAAAAACAGTTTATGAGAATTTTGATCGTGCTACTCGCCCTATTGATTGCATGCAGTCCAAAGGAGGATTTTGCTTTGGAAAATGACATCATCATTTCGGAGAAAGAGCAAGAAGTCATGCTCAACTGTTTTGAAAGCCGGATTTCGAATCAGGATGACATTAAAAAACTAATACTCGGCAAGTGGACCTTGGCCGGATATGCATGTGGATTTTGTGCGCCTCATACTACGCCTTCTGCGAAATTGGAATTTAAAGGCTCTACTGGAATATTAGAGTTTGAAGATGATTTTGAGGGAAAGATTGAAATTAAGTTTTCCTGGAAACTCGAACTAATTGAAGACTTCAATGGAAACAAAGGATATAAACTGATAACAAACCCTTTTCACTACGCTTTACCGGTCAATCAATTTTGCGAAAGTTATATGTATTTTAATCACACTCCGGTAGACGGACATATGTTTATTTATCGGAAGGATAAATAAAGTTGGGCAAATGGCTTATGCCTTATAAACAGTCATTTGCCCAAAATGGGATTTTTATGATTTGCCCATGGCTTTTTTAATAATGCCTACTATGGCCAGTAAGATACCACCACCGACACCGCCTCCGGCGATACTACCAATGATGCTGGTAAGATCCATACTACCGCTGGCTGCTGCCGCGCCTAAAGCAGGAACAACCATGCCCAATACTTGACCACCTAATCCTCCGCCAACAATTCCCACCACCGAATTCCACAGTGTACCCAATGAGTTATTTTTCATTAGTGATCCGGCCAGATTACCGCCGATGGCTCCGCTTATCAGTTGAATGATTAATGCTAACATAATTTTAGTTTGTTTAAGTTAAAAAAAAAGTATCTGAATTTGGATTGCGTGAGTCGCAAAATGGATGTAACTACTTCATAAAACCGAAGTCTTTACTTTCGTTTTGTTATTTATTGCAGCTCTATTTGCGACTCTATCACCCTAAATTTAGACCATGTTTCGGTAATTTAGTCACAAATAGTCGTTATAATTTCCACTAAAAGATGTTTAATTTTAAATATTTATCAAATCTGCAAACATGAAATTTGGTTTACTTTCTCCTGATGAATTGGCAAATACAGAGTTAATCTTACCTCCGGATTCTTCAAGAACCCAGGAGATTTTACAAAAACATAACAATGGAAATCCTACTAAATTTCAGATTGGGTGTGCCAAATGGGGAATAAATTCATGGGTAGGCCTGTATTATCCGCAAAAAACTAAAAGTGCGGATTTTCTTACCGAATATAAGAAACTCTTCAATAGCATCGAATTGAATATTACGTTCTATCGGTTATCCCGCAAGAATATTCAATTGTGGAGAGAAGAAATCGGTGATCAAAAATTCACGTTTTGTCCCAAGTGGAGCCGTAGAGTTTCCCATCTTAAACGATTGAAGGACGTGGATGAGAATATTCAATATTTTATTGATTCCTGTGCTTTATTTGAAAACACGCTTGGAACCACGTTTATCCAGTTGCCCGAAAACTTTGGTCCCAAGAATTTTGAACGGATACAACATTTTGTAAATCAAATCCCGGAAGGATTTCCTGTCCATCTGGAACTCCGACATAAGGATTGGTTTGAAGACGCCCAATTCCGTCAAGTACTTGATCTTATGCAGACCAAGAATGTTCAACCCGTCATGTGTGATGTGGCTTCCCGCAGAGATACTTTGCACATGCATTTCAATAGTGGATCAGCATTTATCCGTTTTACAGGATATAATCCTCCGGAGTACGACCATAAACGGCTTGACGAATGGGCTGAAAGGTGTAAAATCTGGGCGCAATGGGGTCTGAATGACCTGTATTTTTATTTTCACCATATCGATGAGAAAATGGCACCGGAAAATGCCATTTATTTCCAAGACAAACTCATGGATCACATGAATGCTTAGAAGATTTTTACTTAGAAGAAAATCAGAGCCATTATCAAGGGAATTGAATAATAATCCAATTTCATAATCCTCAAGGATAAGGAATAACAATCTTCGAGATTACACCCAAGCTTGCCCGGTAAACCAATATTCTAATTTTTAGACAGAACACTTTCCAAAACTTCCCAATTATTTCAAATTACTTAATTCTTAGTTGTTGTACAGGTTGTAGCTCCAAAAGCGATATCCATCTCATTCTTCACTTTTCAAACATTTTACTTTCGATAATTTTTTAAATAAACCCGCTCTTTTCACTACTTTGATCGTATCGATTGTTCGAACGATACTATTTGAAGTATTATCAAGGTTATAACCTTTAATATCAATCTTATATTCTTTTTTCACAATGAAATAATATTCTTCATCAATCATTTCATGGTAAAAATCAAGATATTTATAATATTTCGGATCTAAATGTTTTTCTGTCCAGGAGATTGTTCTCAGCCAAAGGTTCTCGTATGTCACCGATATGCTATTGCCTATTACACTTGGTGCATGATAAATATTTTTTTGTAGTAAATAATTATCTAGGTGAATATTCTCTTTTGATATGTTTTGAGTTCCAGCAATTTCCCATTTCCCTTTGTCAAATAGCTTTGAATATTTCTTGCCATAGTCACACGAACGGTTGATAAGTTTAGTTTCTGATTTCCTGATGTCAAAAACCACATATTTCCATTCTTGCCGCAGGTTCCCCGGCATTTTTCTATCATGATCATGGCTAATTCGAATAATATATTTGTTAGTAATTAGCCACTCAACTTTCCGATTTCCTGAATCGAAATAATAAGTCTCAACCACGGACAACTCTGAATTGTTCAAGCTCATTATTAATGCAATAGCTAAAATTATATTTATCATTGGAATTCGAAATTTTGATTTAATTAAGTCTCAATCAAGTTATTGAAGTCATTCGATTACCTACTCATTATTGATTCAAATTAAAATTTATACAAAAACAGGAGTTTTCCCTCTGTATTCTTTATAGGTTCGACAGATATTAAAAACTTTTTATTATAAAAATCATGGCTATGAAGAAGAGTATCCACGGTGCCGGGAAGTAAAGTCCAGTGGTTTAATTTTACGGTATCCGTCACATTACCAGAAACAAATAAATCCATCTTCACAGGATGACCGGAGTTTGATCTAAGAATATACGTTCTTTTACTCTTTAAATCTGTTACTTCCAAGGTCTGATAATGCGGACCACATCCACAAACGAAGAGAAGGAGAAAAATCAAATTAATTAACAATTTTGTAGTTTTCATCTCAAACTTAATAGACATATAAATTAAACGATTTTACTCGTGGTAAACATACTCGATGATTAAAGGATGTTGATATGTTTATCAAAATGTATGTCGCAAAAATATTTCTTCTTATAACTACTGGGGCTTATGTCCGAAAGTTATAAGGTATTATCCAAGCTTTCTGATGAATATGACTGCTTAATCCAAATATATTTCATTTTTATCTAGTTAATACCTGGATAAACAGAACTGTTTGTACCTTTGCGCCCGATTCGTTACAAAGTTTTATATGGATAAGAATAATGCCATAGGTTTGGTTCTGATATTACTCATCTTGTTGGGTTGGAGCTATTGGATGAGTTGGCAAAATGCCGATGTAATCGAAGCTGAAAAGAGAATTCAGGATTCACTCCGAAGAGTGGAATTGGAAAATCAGGCTACTATCACCGAAGATTCAATTACTCCCATAACCGTTGAAACGATTTCCGACTCGATGAGGGAAGCCAGTCAAAATGCCAAATACGGTTCCCTGGCGACAATTATGCGTGGTGAAGAAAAGGAGTTTGAATTAGAAAATAATGAAGTAAAAATCCAATTTAGTAATAAGGGAGGAATTCCCAGAAATGTGGAATTGAAGCATTATAAAAAACAAATTCAAGGTGAAGGAAAGGAAATTGTAGAAGAACCAGTGCGCTTGTTGGAAGATCCAAAAAACAAATTGGAATATTGGATTCCTTACAAACAATCACCAGACGGTTTGATAAATACAGGTGATTTATACTTCCAGGCATCTCAATTTGGCAACACGATAACCTTTACCGCCCAATTAAGTGATCAAACCAGCCTGCAACATGTCTATACTATACCCGAAGAAGGATATGTCATTGATCATGAATTGATATTAAAAGGTTTTGGATCGGATGTCCAGGGAGAAAGGGTTGTGTTGAATTGGGAGAATTACCTGGATAAAATTGAAATTAACACCTCATTTGAAAAGTTTTATTCTACTATATATTATAAGGAATCCAGTGAAGACGTCAATTATTGTTCATGTCGGGGAGATGATACCGAGGATTTGGCCAATAAACCATTGCGGTGGATTTCTGCTGCAAATCAATTTTTCAACACTTCATTTCTAACTGAATCTAATTTTAAGGGAGGCGTATTGTCTACACAGATGATGGATGATGAGTCTGAAGACATGAAAAAAGTCACGGCCAAAGTCAATATCCCATTTGCCGGCAAACCAGGAGAAGAAAAGTTTGCCATGCAGATGTTCATCGGTCCGAATGATTTTGAGATGTTGCGTGAAATGAATGTACATCTGGAGGAGATTATCCCATTTGGAAGGAGTTTTTTCGGATCCATAAACCGTTGGATCATCAGACCCCTGTTCAATTTTCTTTCCTCCTTTTTAGGAAGTATGGGTATTGCGATCATCCTGCTTACTTTGATTGTAAAAATCTTGTTGTTTCCATTGACCTATAAGATGTTGCACTCACAAGCTAAAATGGGAGCACTGAAACCTAAAATGGCCTCTTTAAAAGAGAAATTTAAAGATGATCAGCAAAAGCAGCAGATGGAAACCATGAAGTTATACCGCGAGTTTGGTGTAAACCCACTTGGAGGTTGTCTGCCTATGGTATTTCAAATGCCTATATGGTTTGCATTATACCGATTCTTTCCTGCTTCAATCGAATTCCGGCAAGCTGGATTTTTATGGGCTCATGACTTGTCATCCTACGATGTATTGTTCTATTTGCCATTTGAGCTTCCTCTATTTGGGGCTCACATCAGTCTATTTACCATCTTATGGGCCGGCACAACTGTATTGTATACGTATTATAACAGCAAATTCATGGATATGAATTCCGTCAATCCGATGATGAAATACGTGCAATATCTGATGCCTCTCATGTTTTTATTT
Organism: Saprospiraceae bacterium; assembly: GCA_965223405.1. GTDB lineage: Bacteria > Bacteroidota > Bacteroidia > Chitinophagales > Saprospiraceae > CBDCWO01. The sequence continues at coordinate 5,547,440 of CBDCWO010000006.1, read as the reverse complement.
TACTTTAACAACTATGCATCCGGTTTAACCTGTTATCTCCTTTTCAGTAATTTGATTAATATAGGTCAGACCGTTGGATCAAAAGCTTTCTTGTTTGATGATTCCAAGATTCTAAGTAAGTTGGAAGAAAATGCCAAAAAGCCCAAAAAGAAAGGTGGTTTTGCCCAACGGCTGGAAACGGCTATGAAGGAACAACAACGTATTGCGCAACAAAAGCAAACAAGTACAAATAAAAAGAAAAGACGATAGTTAGGAGTCATTCAATTAGACCAATCAAGGACTTATCGAATACTTTAAAAAACCTGATAAGGAGTCTTTTTGATTATATGTAATCACAGGTGCCAACCAATTTGATAGGGTCGAGCTCCTGCTTCGCATATGATCGAATATGGACCAATATACGTGTAGGTCTAAATCATCTATTTTCCCTTTTAGTAAAGCTCTTTTGGCGGAATAATTACGTTCACCATTATCAAATTGGAGATCGGGAGAGTAGGGCTCGTAATGAGAGGCAGACAATAATGAGCGCTCGGTTGTGTCAGCAAAATGTCGAATCCACAGCTTATCCTTTACTACCGTGGTATTATATATCTTCTTAGCCAGTACGTCACCTACGGTATGGTCCTTGTCACCAACAACTACTGCTACTTTTACGTCTTCTGGAATAAAACTATAATCGTCAAGATTGAAGCTGGAAAACGGGCCCGTTCCCGGCTGGCATATCATCAATCCGGATGGCTTGGGAAGATCAAGATCCTGATAGTTTCCACCTACAAAAGCAGCCAGGGCTCCTCCATATGAGTGCCCGACTATATAAAAATCTTCGTCTGTATATGATATCGAATGCTCTTGGAGGTACTCAATGGCATTTTTATATCCAAAAGATACACAGGCCGCAAACTTCTTGGGAGAAGGAGAGAGCAGATTGAGCTGGTATCGAGGGAAAACCACAATCAATCCCTGTTGTGTTAAGTGCTTTATCCAACCTCCATAGATCATTGGGTTAATAGCTCCGTAACCATGGATAAACAATATCAATCTTTTAGTCCTTTCGGTATCATGGTAAAACAAATAAAACCCTTCCTCATTATGACCGGCATCAACCATAATCAACGAATCCCCGTCATGGTGCGCCTCCGCTGAATATTGAATTGAGGGAGGGCTGGGATTCAGGACATTGAACCAAAAAAATAGTAGAGATATGGCAAAGTTTAGATTTATCATCGATGAAATAGTATCCAAGTTAGAACGCATTTTGTAGATTGGTGTTTTATTAATAATATCATTTGTCAAATAAAATGAAACAAAAACGCAAAATGGTTGCTGTTATTGGATCAGGTAGTTTTGGCACCTCGGTTGCACAACTTTTGGCAAAGAATGTGGATGTTTTATTATATACTCGAAATCAACCTATTGCCAGGCAGATCAATGAGGACCATTTTCATTTTGATGTGACACTTAATAGTCGCATTAAAGCGACTACTTCCATAAAAGAAGTTATTAATTATTGCAGGATCATATTTCCGATTGTTCCTTCTTCCAAGTTTAGGCTTATGATTCGTGAGTTTGCACCTTACTTAAAACCTTACCATATCCTGATTCATGGAACCAAAGGCCTCGATATCGATGACCTCTCTATAAAGGAACTCAGTTCACGACAAATTACCAGAAAAGACGTTTTCGCCATGAGCGAAGTGATACGGTCTGAGACTTCTGTGGCAAGAATTGGATGCATTGCGGGGCCCAATTTGGCTCGTGAAATATTGGATGGACAACCTACAGCCTGTGTACTTGCCAGTGAGTTTGATGAAGTGATTAAAGCGGGACAGGACCTGCTTAGCAGTGAGCAGTTTTTTGTATTTGGTTCACATGATATGATCGGAGCGGAATTAGCCGGCGCGTTGAAAAATATTATTGCCCTCGGATCAGGCATTCTTGGTGGGATGGGATTTGGCAAAAACATGCAGTCCGTACTGATTGTAAGAGGTTTAAGTGAAATGATCTATTTTGGAATGGCTATGGGAACGACCGTAAAAGCGTTTTTAGGCACTGCAGGAATCGGGGATTTGATCGCCACAGCAACCAGTGAGGACAGTAGGAATTATACCTTTGGTAAAAGAATCGGACAAGGTGAAAAGTACTCAGAAATTCTTCAAACCACAGATGAGTTGGCCGAAGGAGTTCGCACATTACAGATCATTAATCCACTGTTGGAATATTATCATATTGTGGCTCCAATTACCCAGATGTTATACCGGGTTGTATTCGAAGGACTTGATATGAAAAAAGCAATAGGTTTTCTCATGAAAATTCCCTACCAGGAGGATGTAGATTACTTATAATGTATAAATAACAAGTTATTAAGTAGTTTCATCAAATATTCCTTACTATCCCTTCGTTCAAAATAAAATTGAAATTATCTTCACGGTTATAAACTGATAATATGTTCAATTACCAATTCTTAAACGGCAAGTTTATGCCGCTTCAGGATGCCAAGATCCAAATCAATGATATTGGAATTGTAAGAGGATATGGAATTTTTGATTATTTCCAGGTGAAAAATCAAGTTCCGGTTTTCCTGGATGATCACCTAGACCGATTTTTTAACTCAGCCCAAAAAATGAGGTTGGACCTCGGACTATCAAAAAAAGAATTGGAACAAGTGATTTATGAGTTAATTGAAATCAACAATATCACACAGGCAGGATTGAAATTTGTAGCGACCGGTGGCTATTCCGAAAATGGATTTAACCTCACTACACCGAATGTCGCGGTAATTGTGCAAGACTATGGTGAACCCCAACCCGAATTATTAGAAAATGGGGCCAGTCTTATTACCTTTCCTTACAAACGTACTTTCCCAGAGATTAAATCCACAAATTATCTGGTCGCCGTGTATGTCGATCAACTGGTCAAATCTCAAAATGCGCTTGAGCCACTTTATTTTGGAGAAGAAAGTGTCTATGAAACTTGCCGGGCAAATATTTTTGGTGTAAAAAATGGTTGTATTGTAACTCCAAATAGGAATATTCTCTGTGGAATTACACGTAAAAAGGTGCTCCGAATAGCCAAAGACCTATATCCTTGTGAACAAAGAGACTTACCATTGACCGAGTTACTTGGTGCAGATGAGGTATTTATTACCGGAACGATGAAGCGTGTTCTACCCATTGTGAGAATAGATAATATGATTATTGGCAATGGTAAACCTGGGCCGGTAAGTACAGATTTGTATCATAAATTTATTCAAATGGAAGCTTTGGAAATCAGGAAAGTGAAGACAAAAAGGAAAATGGTTACAATTTAAGGGCAGGTGTTAAAAAGCTAATGATATGGATGGGAGTGCCCCACATAAATATGGAAATATCTTCAGTAGCTTTGACTGCGACGCATTCTACTTCGGCGCCTTCTTTTTTTAGTTGTTCCGGCATGTTGACAGGTCTCCAGGGATGCCCTTTTGCGTCGATAATCCCCCAACACCCCGTACCAAGATCTTTTTTTACAGCAGTTCCTTTGAGTTTTATCTTTTTCATCTCTACAAGGCTATAGTTGAATTTAACAAGCGTTCTATTGTGGTATTCAACTTGCTAATAAGCCTTGTTTGTTCCCCAATTACATTTTTTAAATGATTTAATTCATCATTTTTAGGTAATTGCAAATCTATGGGGCCATTTACAGGGCAATGAGTAAAAGAACTTATTTTACATTGTACATACCACAACTCCTTAATTTCATTAATTTCTACCTCATAAGGTTCGTAAAATGAGTTGTCAGATATTAATTGGATCAGACCTTTCTCGGTAATTTGGTTTTTAATACGTTTGACCAGGATGTCCCCATGAGTTACCACAACATATACATGGTTATCTCGAATTGAGTTAATCCAGTAATTAGGTTCTACATAGGAACAAATGACTTTATCTCCTTCTTGTAATGTAGGCTCCATACTGTCACCGGCAACATCAAAGGAACGATGGGTCCCCGCTTTAAATCGATAATCCGGCAAAGAATAGGTCGGAAGATCGCCATAGAATTCGGAGTTAGCCAAACCACTTGTGTAGCCTGCTTGAGCAGGTACCGGTACATGAACTATCTTTTCTTCATTAAATTGGTCCGTAACTATGGTGAGAATCCTGAATCCATTTTCGTCTCCCTGATTATTAAATAGGCTTCCCTTGCCAGAAAAAATGTATTCAGCGTTGAACTGGTAAGTCTCCACAGCCCTTCTCAATAACTCAATGGTGACGTCTCTTTTACCATTGACAATTTCATGGAAATTCTGTGGTTGATAGTCAAGGGATATAGAAAATTGGCGATATGATGGGATTATTCCAGATTCCTTTAACTTGTTAACACACTTTATAAAACGCTGACTTACAACATTATTCATATAAGCATGAATGTTCATCTAAGTCAAAAATAGGAATGAATTAAAACTTTTTATAATATTTTATAAAAAATTTACATTATTTCTTCCGAATCGGAATTAATAGTAGCTTACCCTGAAGTGAATCGGATCTGATTTAAAGAAGCGTAGATCTCTTATTCGGTCATTTCATTTCAAAATGATTCAATTATCTGGATAAAGTCAGAAGCTTTCAGCGAGGCACCTCCTACCAATCCTCCGTCTACATCCTCTTGATTAAAAATCTCGGCAGCATTTCCCGGTTTTACACTTCCCCCATACAAAATGGAAATATCATCAGCCACTTGATCATTATACTGATTTCGGATGCTATTTCGAATATGTGCGTGCATTTTTTGTGCTTGATCCGGAGTAGCGACTTCTCCGGTTCCGATGGCCCAAACCGGTTCATAGGCAATGATCATGTTTGACCAAGCACTAATCGGTAAATGAAACAGAGATTCGCTGATCTGAGTATGTACTAATTCTTCTTCCTTACCAGCTTTTCGAACTGAGAGTAACTCTCCACAACAGAAGATAACCTTGAGGCCTTTTGCCAAACAGGCATCTACTTTAGCTTTTAAGAATTCATGGTCTTCACCTTGATCCTGTCGCCGCTCAGAATGGCCAACGATTACTGAACTAACCCCTACATCTAATAACATATCACAAGATACTTCACCAGTGTGAGCTCCTTTTCCTGCTGGATGAACATTTTGCGCCGCCAAACTAACACGTTGAGCATTGCCAATCACTTTACCCACCGAATCTAAATAGGGAAATGAAGGTGCAACAATAACATCGGTGCGGTCACTGATCTCAATTTTGGTCAATTCCCGTACTAAATCCAATGCTTCTGACAGGCTCAGATTCATCTTCCAATTACCTGCTGCAATATTTTTTCTCATGTTTGTAAATTTTTGCGATTAAAAGAAAACACGAAGAAATAAGATTACCATGAGATGACCTAACCTTACGAGTAGAAAAATCAAATAAGTAAAGTTTTATAGCTTTGCGGGTTATGAAACTATATTTCTTGTTCATCATATTAACATTCATACCCCTAAAAAACCTGGCTCAGGACAGTATGCGGGTGGTTGATTTGAATGAAATAACTGTATTTGATAATCGACTCCAACTTACCACCACTGAATTAAGCAATACAGTGAACATAATTACTCAACCTGTAATCCAAGCTCTACCGGTGCAATCATTAAATCAATTATTGCAATTGGTGGGAGGTATTGATGTCAGACAACGCGGACCATATGATATTCAGGCCGATTTGAGTATCAGAGGTGGAACTTTCGACCAAACCTTAGTATTGATCAATGGTGTTAAAATGATTGATCCGCAAACCGGACACCACATATTAAACCTGCCGTTAAACCTTCAGGATATTGAAAGAATAGAGGTGATAAAAGGTCCGGCAGCACGTAAATATGGCCAAAACGCATTTTCTGGAGCAATAAATATAGTAACCCGCAATATCGATTCTAAACAGGGATATGGAAGTGTAGAAATTGGGAAGTTCGGATTAGGACAACTCGTAGCAGGAATACAATTACCAGTCAATAAGCTAAAACAGCAGTTTTCAGTGTCTAAAAGCTTTAGTAGAGGATATCGCCACAATACAGATTTTGACAAAAATCAATACTTCTATCAGGGAAAGCTTAAGTTGGCCCATTCCGAATTGAGCCTTACCGGCGGTTATGTGGAAAAGGAGTTCGGAGCAAATGGATTCTATGCAAGTCCGGATTTTACGGAACAATATGAAGAAACACAAACCAGCTATTTAAATTTTGAAATAAAAAAGGCAGTCAAACGGTGGGTAGTTACACCGCGAATCTATTGGCGCCGAAATCAGGACACCTATATTTTTGACCGGGAGAACCCTTCCGTTTATCGAAATCTGCACATCTCCAATAATCTGGCGATGGAACTAAATACAGGTTATCAGTCCAGGTTGGGGTCAAGTGGTATAGGAGTTGAGGTCCGGCGGGAATTTTTAGCGAGTAATAATTTGGGATCTCATGACCGTACGGTGTTTTCATTACAAGCAGAGCACCGAGCTGTGATCGGATCCAAATTTGATATTCACCCCGGAATTTCCCTTAATCGTTATTCAGATTTTGGAACCTTGGTGTTTCCTGGTGTTGACCTGGGCTATTCGTTCACTTCGAGCGTGAAGGTTTACGGCAACCTGGGAACAACATACCGGATACCTACATTTACCGATCTTTACTATGAAGATCGAGCAAATGTGGGTAACTCACTATTGGAACCAGAATCGGCTTTAACTTATGAACTCGGTTTCAAGTATGTAAATTCCAAGGCCCAGGGTTCGTTAAGTATATTTAGGAGAAATACCGAGGATCAAATTGATTGGATTCGACAACATCCCGATGACAAATGGAAACCGCATAACATTGGAAATCTCACCATGTCAGGATTAGATATGGATCTGCAATGGAAGGTTTCATCATCCGTGCTGGAAATGATCATGTTTTCATACACCTATTTAAATGGAAAACTTGCTGAAACGAATGCTCCATTTTCCCGATATGCTTTGGAAAACCTGAGACACCAGATTGGAACTGCGTTTTCATTAAACCTTTTCGATTTTCTCAATTTTAGGCTTTCATACAGATTTCATGATCGGGTTAACTTAGAAAATTACCATTTGGTAAACATCAAATTGAATCGAAATGGAAAGTTTGTTTCACCATTTGTACTTGTCGACAATGTATTTGATACGCAATATCGAGAAACCAATTTAGTTCCCATGCCTGGCCGATGGATCAGAGCGGGAATAACGGCAAAATTCAATTATTAGTACTATTCAAGTGGGTTTTAATTTCTTGGATTAATCCAGTGAGAAAGATGTAAACCAACCATCACTTTTTCCTCTATAATTAGTAAATTGGCAACATGAGTAAAACGATGCCATATATCGAAAGAGATGTCAGTTGGTTATCATTTAATTATCGGGTACTACAGGAGGCCAAAGATCCGGCTGTACCATTGTTAGACCGTATTAAATTTCTTGCTATTTACTCGTCAAATCTGGATGAATTTTTCAGAATTCGAATTGCCAATCATCGCAATTTGGTACGGGTAGGTAAAAAAACCAAGAAAGAATTGCAATACGATCCTGGGATTTTACTTAATACCCTCCTCAAGAAAGTCAAAAAACAGCAGATTGAGTTTACCGACATATTCGAAAATCAGATAATACCGGAACTGGCAAAACAAAACATTTATTTGCTCCGCAATTATCATTTAAATGACGAGCAATTAGAATTTATTGATCATTTTTTTGAACATTATCTATTGCCGTTTGTGCAACCGGTGTTGTTGGTGGATAAGAAAGTAAGGCCATTTCTAAATAATGGAGCGTTATATCTGGCTTTGCATTTACAAGATAAAGAAAACCCATCTGATGGCAGTCAATATGCACTGGTCAAAATACCTTCAGACCACTTACCTAGATTTATCGAGTTACCCAAATCTGCACCGACCAGACATGATTTGATGTTATTGGATGATGCTGTTAGACATAGTGTGGAATGGCTTTTTCCCGGTTATAATATTATTGATTCCTATTCGCTCAAACTCACCCGTGACGCTGAACTATATATAGATGATGAATATTCAGGAGATCTTATTGACAAAATCAGAAACAGCCTGAATAAAAGAAATGTCGGTCCTGCTTCCAGACTGATCTATGATCGAGAGATGCCGACTAAGTTCCTCAATTATTTGATGGATGTTTTTGAAATGCAAAATCAAGACATTATCGAAGAAGGCCGTTATCACAACAACCGTGACTTCTTCAATTTTCCATCATTTGGAAAGGAACATTTGAAAGAGTCTCCATTACCACCACTACCCTACCGGGAATTGGAGGATGCCCAAGATTTTTTTGGTAAAATTAAAGAAAGAGATCATTTGATCAACGTCCCTTATCAGCGCTACGAATCGGTAATTAGGTTTTTCGAAGAAGCCGCCAAAGATCCACAGGTGACTCATATCAAGATTGTTCAATATCGAGTTGCCAGAAAATCTCGTATCATGAATGCTTTGATGGAAGCGGTCCGGGCCGGGAAACATGTATCGGCTTTTGTGGAAGTGAAAGCTAGGTTTGATGAAGAATCCAATCTGGAATGGGGTGAAAAGCTGGAAGCAGCCGGTGTCAATGTCCATTATAGTTTTCCGGGATTAAAAGTTCATGCAAAAGTCGCACTAATCCGTAGGTTGGAAAATCACACAGCCAATTTGTATACTTATTTTAGTACCGGAAACTTTCACGAGGTGACCGCGAAAATTTATAGCGATATTGGATTGTTTACAGCCGACAAAAGACTTTGTTCGGAAGCAGCCCGACTCTTTTCTTATTTGGAAACGGTTAAAACTCCACAAACACCATTTCGGAATTTATTGGTAGGTCAGTTTAACCTAAGGCCGCGATTGGAAGAGTTAATAGATGCAGAAATAGAAAATGCCAGATTAGGAATTCCTGCAAAAATAATCCTGAAACTCAATAGTCTCCAGGATCCTAAAATGATACGACATCTCTACCGGGCAAGCCAGGAGGGAGTTGAAATAAAATTGATAGTTAGAGGGATTTGTTCTCTGGTTTCGGGAGTGAAAGAATGGAGCGAAAATATTTCATCAATTAGTATAGTGGATAGGTTTTTAGAACATGCCCGGATATTGGTATTTCACAATAAGGGAGATGAAAAAGTATATATCTCATCTGCCGATTGGATGGTGAGGAACTTAAGTCATCGCATCGAGACAGCAGTACCTATTTATGATACGGAGTTGAAAACCATGATTTTACAACTACTAAATATTCAATTGACCGACAATATCAAAGCCAGACATCTGGAGTTTAAGAAGATTAATGATTACAAACGTGAAGGTACAGATTTTGCCAACAGGTCACAGATGGAAACGTACTACTTCTTTCGTCGCAAACAAGATAAAAGTATCGAAGCATGATCAGAAACATATCTCCTATTGATGGACGTTATGCGACTAAAACAAAGTGTATCAGGGACTATTTCTCCGAATATGGTCTATTCAAATATCGCGTGTGGGTGGAGGTACAATATTTTCTAGAACTTGCCAAATACTCGATAGGCAATTTGAATAAGCTCAATAAAGAGCAATTAGGATCCATTGCCAAAATCTCAGACAAATTCGGAGTAAAGGACGCAGAAAAGATCAAAGAAATTGAAAAAACCACCAATCACGATGTCAAGGCGGTCGAGTATTTTATTAAACATAAGTTTGAAGAGCTGGGACTAGAGGAATATTCGGAATATATCCACTTTGGACTTACATCCCAAGATATCAATAATACGGCTATTCCAGCTTCACTTCATGATGCCGGGAGAGAACAAGTCTATCCCCAATTAAGAGAATTGCTGCAAACAATTCAAGAAAAAGTTGAGGAATTCCGTCAGGTTCCCATGTTATCCAGAACACATGGACAACCAGCCTCTCCTACTACTATGGGGAAAGAATGGCATGTATTTGCGGTTCGATTAGAAGATCAATTCAATGGCCTTAAACACGTTCCTCCCCGGGCTAAGTTTGGAGGCGCAACCGGAGCATTTAATGCTCATTTCGTGGCATTTCCTGATATCGATTGGTTTGAATTTGCCAATAATTTTTGCAGAGATTCCTTGGGACTTGAAAGATCAAGATTTACCACCCAAATAGATCATTATGATCTCATTGCTGCCTATTTTCATGCCCTTTCACGTATCAATACCATACTGATAGATTTCTGCAGCGATATCTGGACGTATATTTCAATAGATTATTTTACTCAAAAAACTAAATCCGGTGAGATCGGCTCTTCAGCAATGCCGCATAAGGTCAATCCCATCGATTTTGAAAATGCTGAGGGCAATCTGGCATATGCCAATGCTATATGCGAATTTTTGGCTCGTAAACTTCCTATTTCCAGGTTGCAAAGAGATCTTACCGACAGCACGGTACTGAGAAACATAGGTGTGCCCATCGCCCACTCCATTATTGCTTATCAATCCATATTGAAGGGGATCAACAAACTCCAAATTAATACCCGCAAAATCAGAAAGGATCTCAATGACCATTGGATCATCCTATCGGAAGCAATCCAGACTATATTAAGAAGAGAAGGCATTGAGAAGCCTTATGAAAAGCTCCTGGATCTCACTCGAGGTAAAGGTAGAATTACTAAGAAAGACCTCCATCAATTTATAGATACATTAGATGTTACCAAGGATGTAAAGGTCGAATTAAAAAAGCTAACGCCATTTAACTATATTGGCCGTTGGGAAAGCTGACTTCTTACATCTGAGTTCGCTCCGAGGACTCTGCATAACCAAAAATAAAGTTTTCAGTTAGGACTCATAAATCTCTTTTTGAGAATACGATCCAATCCTAATAGAAATAATAAGGGTACGAATAAATAAGCCATAAATGAAAAATAAGGAGTAAGTATTTCAAAAAATTGAAAACTATAATTGGTGATTTGAACACCGCCTTCTACTCCTACCAAATGGTAAGGAAATAACCAAACTAGTAGCGTTACCACAACTATAGCCGGTATCAGCCTTTTTAATAAAGGCACAAGGCTAAATCCAGGTGAGGATTCTGATTGCACTCTCTTGATAACCTGATCAAATAAATGCTCAGGAGCGCTCTTCAGCTGATGTTTGGTCAACCCCTGATGTAGTATAGTAATTTGCTCATACTCTTTTTTCAGCATAATATCCTCCTGTAATTGCTTTTCAAAACGATTGCGTTCAGCCGAAGACATGTCCCCGTCAAGGTAATTCCAAATCATCATTTCGTTATCCATAAAGCGTATCAATTTCCTGATTTAAATAACGTTCTAAAATTTTTTTAAGTTTTTTTCTTACTCGGAAAAGCTTAACCTTAATATTACTCTCGGTTTCCGAGAGTATTTTGGATAATTCTTTAACCGTCATTTCGTCAAAATAGAACAGCGTAATAAGGCTTGCTTCGCGCGGTTCCAGTTGTTCCAAAGCCAGGTCAATCACCTCACGGTGGTTGGCTTGATTAAGCTTATTTTCAGTCGAAACAGTCATAAATTTGTCTTGGTTTTCATTACTGATAGGAATGAACTGATGTTTCTTTTTTCGATAAGCATCAATAGCTGCATGATAGGCAATAGAGTACATCCAACTGGTGAATTTTGCTTTACCATCATATTTGTGAATTGAATGGAATATTTTCATAAATACATCCTGACACACTTCCTCTGCCACTAGAGTATTTTTAACTACTCGAAATACAATAGTATAAATGTAGTCCTGATATCGATTCAATAGCAACTCTATCCCTTTAGAGTTCTTATCTTTAAGCAATGCAATGATATAGTCCGTTTTTTCTTGCACAATTGGTTAGACGAGATTTCTTTTTATCCGGTTACAACTATTTAAATATTTCGATAAAACATTTTTTTTTCGATTTATGTAACCCCATATGGGATCTTTTCGTCAAAGCTGATAAATTAAAATTATTAAATCATGAATGATTCAGCTTTATTTATTCCAGTACTAGCGATAATTGGATTTTTTGCCACGGTAATCATATTGATATATTCATTTTTTAGAACACGACACCGTGAGCGTATGGAACTGATCAAGTCGGGAAATGACTCTTCGATTTTTAAATCTCATTATGATCAGAATAGTGCTTTGAAATATGGTTTACTTATGATTGGAATTGGTCTTGGTTTATTTCTAGGCTATCTGGTATACGAGTATACGGCATTGGACTTCCCCCCTATTGTTCTGGTCTTTGCTTTAATCTTCGGTGGAATCAGCCTTTTGGGATTTTACTTTATTATCAATAGGCAAGAGAACTCTGATCAGTAATGTGAGTCACTATCTATTTCGGGTATTTTAAGGTTTTCATCGAATTTTTTTAATAGTTCCCGCAAAGATGTTCATCTTAATCCCTGGAAAAAAGACTCATATCATGAAAATATCTAAGCTTACTCTATTACTCTTCTTTAGCCTCTGCGCATTTTACCTTATTTCGCAATCAACCCGAGAAGGGACGTACAACGGAACTTTGAAGGTTAGTGCATTGGAGTTGCCGATGACCATTGAAATTCAACTAAAAAATGGTCAATGGCAGGGGGATTTGGATATCCCCAAACAAATGATTAAAAACATGAAACTAGGAGCGCTTCGGGTGACGGACGACTCCTTATCGTTTACTCTTCCTGAAGTCCCAGGCAATGCCCATTACTCAGGTGCATTTAAAACCGTAGATATTGAAGGGACATTTAGTCAGGCCGGACAGAACTTTGACCTGAAATTTATCAAGCTGGTCCAAGAAATTGACTATTCGGCCAAGTTTACAGAAATTCAGCATCTGGCAGATTCCCTCAGAGAGGTATTTGATATTCCGGCACTTGGTATAGGGGTATATCATGCAGGGAAAATAGTGGTTTCGGAAGGCCTTGGGTATGCGGACCTGGAAAACAAAAGAAAAGCCAATAATCAAACTTTATTCGCGATCGGATCCACATCCAAAGCCTTCACGGCTACCACAGTGGGTATGTTGGTTGATGAAGAAAAGATTGAATGGGATAAACCGATTCAAAATTATATTCCTGAATTTAAGCTGAGTGATCCTTTTGCCAGCACGGAAATGACAGCCACGGATATCATGTGTCATCGTTCGGGATTGCCCAGGCATGATTTGTTATGGTATGGGGCACCCTTCACCAGGGAAGAGTTATTAAACAAACTACAATACCTCGAACCCAGTAAACCATTTCGTACCACATTTCAATATCAAAACCTAATGTTTATGACCGCCGGTGTACTGATCGAAAGGTTAAGTGGCAAGAGTTGGGAAGAATTTACCAAAGAAAGAATATTTGATCCTCTGGGTATGAATTCTTCCAATTTTTCAGTAATGGAAATGGAAAAAAGTGAGAATGCAGCCTTAGCTTATAATAAGACGGATGACAAATTGAAGGTTATTCCGTATCGCAACATCGATGCCGTAGGGCCTGCCGGTTCAATTAACAGCAATATTGAAGATATGCTCAAGTGGATCGAGTTTAACCTGAATGCGGGTAAAGTGGAAGATGATGAGCTGATCAAGGCATCTACTCTCGCCTATATCCATACGCCCCACATGATTGCACCCGGCGGGTTTGGTTCAGCCAACATGTCTCATCCGACTTATGGTTTGGGATGGGTCATACAGACCTATCAAGGTGACAAGATATTACATCATGGAGGCGGTATTGATGGCTTTATTACCGAGGTGTTATTGATTCCAGGTCAGGAACTTGGGGTGGTCATATTGTCCAATAATCCAACCGGACTTCCAAAACCTCTGAGCAGAATGATCGCTGATATTATGCTGGAACATGAGCGAAATGATTGGGTAGGCCCCCTGATTGAGCAGCTGAAGAAAAATGAAGAGGATGAAGACAAAGAAGAGAAGGAAGAAGATGATGAAGAAGAAGTGTTTGAACCGGTTCGGGAATTGCAGGAATATACCGGAAAGTTTGTCCATCCGGCCTATGGGACCGTTGAAATATTTGAAGACCAGGACTCCCTGAGAGGTAGATATAATAATTTCAACCTCAACCTTACACCCGCAGCTATAGATGCATTCTCAGCACAATTAAAAGATCTAAATCAAGCGATTAAGTTAAAATACAATTCTGATTTTGAAGGATATATTACTGGACTTTCATTGCCTCTGGAAGCCTCGGTTGATGCCATCGAATTTGAGAAGGAGATTTCTTCCGACCTTCAAAGTGTTGAATATCTCAAACAATTTGTAGGTAATTATCAAGAAGGCTCCAATAATGTTGAAATCAAATTGATTGACAACAAACTTTGGGCATTACCTACGGGAATGTCCCAGACTGAATTGGTTGCGGTTAAAGAAAATGTATTTAAGCCAAAAGGCCTGGATGGATTTTCATTGGAGTTTCATTGGAATGATCAAGAAATTACACACATCTTGGTGAACACTCCAAATGGAACTTTAAAGGCAGTGAAAAAAGAGTAAGACTCAATATTCGTCGAGTCGAAAAAGGGCATTATAACGTATATTTAAATTGCCGGTTATCCCTATGAATCACTACTTCGGCAGAAGGTGATGGTTCCACATATCCAATCTTGCGTGCATGGATATTGAATTCAGAAATACAATCGATAATGGACTCTGTAAATGCAGGCTGGCAATATATTTCCAATCGTTGACCCATATTAAATACCTGGTGCATTTCTTTGGCGTCAGTTCCTGATTGGTGCTGAATCAGGTCAAAAACCGGAGGTATTGGTAAAAGGTTATCCTTTACAATTCGCACCTTATCAACAAATTTCAACACTTTGCTTAACCCCCCTCCGGTGTTGTGTATCATTCCGGTGATACCCATTCGAAATTGATTTAATACCCGTTGGATCACAGGCATATAGGTACGGGTCGGAGAAAGGATGAGCTGGCCTATCTCGTAGCGTTTGCCTTGGAGTCTTACTTGATCCATCAGTGATAAAGTTCCACAATAACGATATTCCGCATCCGTATTGGGATCGAAACTTTCAGGAAACATTTCATATTTGGCAGACAACAAATCATGTCGTGCCTGGGTTAACCCATTTGAACCTATCCCGGAGTTGTACTCCTTTTCATAACTGGCCTGGCCATAAGAGGCTACTCCCACGATATCCTGCCCCGGAAGTATGTTATTAATCACCAAATCATCCCTTTTCAATCTGGCGAAAGTTGTAAATCCAATATCAATAGTTCGCACCACATCACCCACATCAGCTGTTTCACCTCCCGAATTATGGATCCTGATCCCATGACCATTCAACATATCTGTAAATTCGGTCACACCTTCAATAATTGCTTTCAATACGCTACCCGGAATCAAATGCTTATTTCTTCCAATCGTCGAAGAGATCACAATATCCTGAGTCACTCCTACACAGGCCATGTCATCCAAATTCATAACCAGGGCATCTTGAACGATTTTTTTCCATACCTGCATGTCACCGCTTTCTTTCCAGTACAGATAGGCTAGTATGGTCTTGGTCCCAGCGGTATCCGCATGCATGAGGTTACAATATGCCTCTTCTCCTCCCGTGATGTCTGGTAATATTTTACAAAAGGCTGTAGGGAAAAGGCCTTTACTTAAACCTTGAATTGCGGCATGAACCTCGGATTTGGATGCAGAAACGCCTCTTTTATCGTATTTCATTCCAATTGTCATTTTGGTGCAAAAGTATGGAATAATCGCTTATATTATAAAAGTGATTTGATCAATTCAGCAATCCGGACAGACGTTGCCGGTTAAATTCAATTTTTTGGATTAACTGGTTGAAAAACCAGCGACGGTTTTTTTCATTGGATTGACTCAAAAGATCAGATTTTTGGATTATTTTCCCGAACCATTTTTCCAGATATTTACATAGATCACGATCATGCGTAACCAAATAATTTGGGGAAGCAAAAGGAGTAAAAACAAATCGCTGTTCCTTGCTGGTCAGAAGAATTTGATTTACAGAATGGATTATTTCATTGTGATACATAGAGAAGGTGCCTGCCGGAGAATCTGGAGAATGTAAGAATTTATATCCCAAGGTGGCATATGACTCCAATATTCTGATTAGCTGATTGAGGTCGTCAAACAACAATTTCACTACATTCTTATCGGCAAGTCGCCCACTGTAGATAAAATAAGACAGTTGATTGAGTGTGTCTTCCGCCAAACTTAAGCTCCACAATTCAATGGTTTCGAAGCGGATAAATTCACGACGAATATGTTCGACAACCTTATCAATATGGACCGGAAACAGATCCAATGAAAATTTTTGTGCTTTAAATAAAGGCAAATTCCAAATGGTGTTTCCCCAAACATATAACTTGAATTTCAATAGATTAGGTACCAGTGTATAGTAAAAAATCGGGATATCATTGGATACCGTCATAACCCGGATATTGGTAAGTACTTTGGCGCCATTGATCATGACGGTCATATTTTCTAAAAACTCGTCGATAGAACCTAAATGAGTGTCAAATTGATAAAAATCAAATACTACTGAGTTTTGTTTATTTTGAATAAGTTTATCCATAGGTACCTGATACTCTTTGACCAAGTTCAGAATTTCCTGAGGGGTCAAATAGGAGTCACCTCGTATTCTTCTATAAACCGCATCAATACTCAATCCGAGGTAGCTGGCAATTGCCTTAATAGCATCAGATCTTTTTTTAAATCGGATCAGAATTTGATCAAATATATACTGCTGTAGATTTAATTCGGACACTTCCTATCTGGTTTCGTTGGAGTAAAATAACAATTTCCAAGGTAATACTCCGCTTCAAAAAAATATTTAACCCGAATTGCCATCGGTCATTGTTACCGATTTTAATGTGAAACCACCATCCATATTGGATTATTAAACTGAGTTCGATTTTTATTACTCAGTAACCGTCTGTGCTCCGAAGATGAAAGCTCCGGTGTGAACACTAGATAAGAATTTGTCCGGAAGGGAATCGACAAAAGACCTCAGCAAGCAGGTGATTCCTTGAAGATTTAATGATTAAATCGAATGAAATTAATTAAGACATTGTAAATGGATGTAGTGTCAGTCTCATTTTTGCTTATGCTTATCTGATTAAGCATAAATTTACGGTTGATACTCGTGAAATCCTGCTTAATTCTCTTTCCTTCTAAATCCCCGGGCCATACGTGCAAAAAAACGTTTCTCAAAATTCCAAAAGAAAGTAAATTGCCCAAAGATGAATCCGTAGATCAAGAGAAAGAGGTTGTATACCGGTAAAATCAATAGGTAATATCCGACCGTAAACATCCAGTTTCTTTCCTCCGGTGGTTTGATCATTGATAGAATGGGCTCTTTTAGAAACATTACCGTAAACCCGGTACAGGCAAATACAGTCAAAATAATAAAGACCTGGCTGGCAGTCACTTCCCAACGTCGTTGGAGTTTTTTGACCCACTTCATCTGGGAGTCCGAACTGCTACCTGTCAGTACTTTCTGCTGATGTTTTTCCGGAGCCTCCATATTTTTTCAATCACTCCATTCAGCAATAAATAGGTTAGTATCACGAGTTCCTCCATTATTTCGATTCGATGAAAATACCAGGTATTTACCATTGTTGGAAAATACAGGAAAAGCATCAAACGTACCATCTTGAGTAATTTGTTCTAATCCGGATCCGTCTACATTTATCATAAATAAATTAAAGGGAAATCCCCTTGTTGACTTATGGTTAGAAGCAAAAATAACCTTCTCACCGGAGGGATGAAAGAATGGACACCAGTTAGCATTCCCCAGATTGGTAATTTGCTTTAATTCAGAACCATCAACATTACATATAAAAAGTTCCATTTCTGTGGGCTTGACCAATCCTTCATGCAATAACTGTTTATATTCATCAATCTCTTCTTCAGTTTGAGGTCGGCTGGCACGAAAAATCAGCTTAGTTCCATCCGGTGAAAAGAAAGCCCCCCCATCATAACCTAATTCAAAAGTAACCTGTTTGACCTCGCTTCCATCCAATTTCATGGTATAAAGGTCCAAATCTCCATTACGCATGGAGGTAAAAACAATTAAATCTCCTTTCGGAGAGACCGTAGCTTCGGCATCATAACCCTCCACATCCGTCAATTGCCTGAGGATGTTACCCTCAAGATCTGCTTCAAATATCTCAAATGAAGGGTAAATCGGCCAAACATATTTCCCATCAGATCTCCTTTCCGGGACCGGAGGGCAAGCCTCATCATCAAGATGAGTGGAAGCATATAATATCGATTTATTTCCAGGTAAAAAATAACTGCATGTAGTTCGTCCTTTTCCTGTTGAAACCATGATGGGGGTAGACTCCGGAGTCTTATCTTCAAAAATATCCATTATAAATATTTGATCGCATTCAGCTCCCCATTTGTCTACTGTCGCCTGAAAAACAAATTGTTGATCATCGAAACTCCAATAAGCCTCTGCATTATCACCTCCGTAAGTTAATTGTCGTAAAGATTTAAAATGTCTTTTTTCCAATTCTTGAATTAAACTGTCGTGCGTAGCCAAGAAACTTTTTTCGCCGGTTTGATGTTCTTGATTGGATTCATTTTTTGGAGCACAGCTTGATATTATAATCAAAATAGCAAAAAATATGTTATACTTACACATAATGAAATGTTAGGTTGTGATAAAAGAAGTTGCAAAAGTAATGGTTTACATGACTTTGTAGAGCATCTTATTGTAAAATGATTGTCAAATATGTGGAAAATCAGATATAGTATTACAATATGTTTATTTTGGGGCCTGCTTTGGCAAAAAGGCATTACACAACCTTCCATTTATTTGTTGCAAACCAATCAATTTGATTCACTCGATACCTGGCTTAGCAACAATGAAATTGATGATTGTTTCAAAGGATATAACTTGCTTACCCTGGCCATACGCATTCGAAATTCTGATTTAGTCAAATATTTAATCCAAAAACAGGCAAATGTCAATGCATTTTGCGGAAGCTACAATCCTTTGATCCAAGCTACCCTAATCAATCAGTTTGGGATCATAAAGGAGTTGGTAGAACATGGTGCAAACCCCTTACTTACTAATGAGCATGGAAAGAATAGTATTCAGTTTGCCATTGAAAAAAACTTCTATGAGTCCTTTTATTACCTTGTTAAAGACAATCCTGAAGAATACTTATCAGATGATTTGGTTAAAATGGCTTTCCGGGCTAGAGATAGTAGATTCATACAATTTTTGGTCACACACAATTTAATTACAATTACTGAAAGTATGTTGGATATTGATGGACCTTACCTATTCCACGACAGCACTAACCTGATTACCAATTATCAGATTGGCCCTTTGGACCATCAGATAGTACCGAAAGTAACGTCACATCCTACTTCCTCTTCTTTCACTTGCTATATCAATGAGTTAGACTCTTTTAGCTTTCCTCTACATGATGTCAAAGCACCTAAAGCCATTTATCCAAAAGTGCAAAATTTATTGGTCATTTCTGACATTGAGGGTCATTGGGAACCCTTCATAGGACTCCTCAAAGGAAACAAGGTAATTAACGAC
Source organism: Saprospiraceae bacterium (assembly GCA_965223405.1). Lineage (GTDB taxonomy): Bacteria > Bacteroidota > Bacteroidia > Chitinophagales > Saprospiraceae > CBDCWO01. The sequence goes on along the minus strand of CBDCWO010000006.1, from coordinate 5,527,904 downwards.
AACTACGAATGGATCTATGGAAAAGGGCACTTGGTATTATTAGGGGATTTTTTTGATCGAGGCGATATGGTTACACAAATTCTATGGTTAATCTATAAGCTCGATCATGAAGCCGCTCAAGCAGGGGGAATGGTACATTTTATCATCGGCAACCATGAAGAAATGAACTTAAGGGGAGACATCCGTTATGTCCATCCGAAATACATGATCAATTCTCGATTTTTAGAAATGTCACCAACCAATATGATAGGGCCTAATACAATATTAGGTCAATGGTTGCGATCAAAAAACATGGTTGAAAAAATTGGATCACTGCTCTTCGTACACGGCGGAATATCTCCATCCGTGGTTGAGGCAAATTTTAATATACACGAAATCAATGAGTTAGGCAGGAAATATTATGGCCATCAATTGGATACGCTCACTGACTTTAGAGGACAATTTTTGTTTAGCCAGGAGGGACCTATGTGGTATCGTGGTTATTTTTATGATTCCACAATTACCAAACCTGCTCTGGACACGATTGTCCAACATTTTGGTGTACGTACCATCATAGTTGGGCACACTCCAGTCGAAAAGATTCACTATAAGTTCGAAAAAAAATTAATTGCCATTGATGTTCCCCATGCCCGGGGAGCTGACAGTTCAAGAGGTTTGTACATACATAAAGGTCGCCATTTATACAGTACAAATAAGGATGGTCATTTGCTGGAATTAGAATAAGTGTCATTTGCTAAGTGGTAGTATATCTACTCGCAGATTGGAAGGGTATAATGGGCTGTGTAGGACCCGGTGCACTTGTTTCTGAAAGTCCTCCTGTTTAGCATAAAAAATATTCGGTACATAAGTTTGTGGATTTATATCTATTAGTGGAAACCAGGTGGATTGAATTTGTATCATCAACCGGTGCCCCTTTTTGAATGTATGAAAGACATCCTGAAGTCTAAACTTGACTCTAGTTGGTTGGTTTGGAGTAAACGGTTCAGGTACTTCAAAACTATTGCGAAATCGTCCCCTCATCACTTCACTTCTTACCATCATGTGATAATTACCCATTCTTAAATGATCTTGTATTTCCTCAGTATCTTTAGATTCTGCTGGCAGAACATCAATGATTTTGACAATCCAATCCGCATCCGTTCCTGTTGTAGTTACATAAAGATCAGCGGTAATTTCACCGGCAATTGTCACTTCTTCCTCCAAAATATGGGTCTGAAATAACAACACATCTGTTCTCCGGGCCGCAAAACGTTGGTCATCTGCCATATATTTCCGTGGTGTAAATACAACCTTAATATCTTCAGTATATGGTACTGGTTTGTTAGGATCACTTACAAAATCAGAGAATAGATCCGGAATTAGCGGAGGCTTTGTCAATAATTCTTCGTTAGGATGGAGGTAAAAAAACTCATCGATTGACTCTTGAGGCGGCCAACTATCAAAAGTTGCCCATTCTTTAGATCCGGTATTGAACATATATGCTTCGGGTAATTCCTTATCCTGTTTTTCTTTCAAAAATCGATTAAAGAATACCGTTTCGATCTCCTTTTGGAAAAAATTAGAAATATCGTTTCCGAAGAAAATATTGCTGACTGTCTGCCTTGAATTATTTCTAGCCCAATCACCATGACTCCAAGGCCCCATTACAATAGTATTGTAGATATTAGGATTATTGCGTTCTATGGTCTTATAGGTTGTGAGGGGGCCATAGAGATCCTCGGCATCAAACCACCCTCCTACAACCATTATGGCAGGTTTGATATCATGTAAATGTTGGATTATTCCTCTTTTTTGCCAGAATCCATCATAATTAGGGTGATTTTTCAACTCTTGCCAAAAAAAATTGTCTGCCTCATAAAAGCGATCGAGATTGTGCAAAGGCCCAACATCTTTAAAGAATTGATACCCGTCTGGAGTCCCAATTTCTGGAAATTGATACCAGGCTTGTGTAGTTGGCGTATCTTTCTGGTAACCAAACACAGGTGTGGCCATCCAATAGCTCAGCAAATAAGCTCCATTGTGATGAAAGTCATCAAAGAAAAAGTCTCCAATCGGAGCTTGGGGAGAGACGGCTTTTAACGCTGGATGAGCTTCAATCGCAGAGGTCGTTGCATAAAACCCGGGATATGAAATTCCCCAGGTGCCTACGCGGCTATTATGTCCGGATATATTCCTTAAAAGCCAATCTATAGTATCATAGGTATCTGAGCTTTCGTCAATATCGTCCATATCATGCTTATCAGGGATGTGCGGACGCATATTGTCATACAACCCTTCAGACATCCACCTACCTCGCACATCCTGGTATACTATGATATATTTTTCGCGCATTAAGTAAGGATTGGGACCAAGCGTATTGGGCATTACATCTCGACCATAAGGCTTGCAGCTATAAGGAGTTCGTTTCATTAAAAATGGGTAACGGTGACTTGTATCCTTGGGAAGATATATCGCAGTGTACAGTTTTATACCATCCCTCATAGGAATGTAGACCTCTCTTTTTGAATAATGTTCCTCTACATAATTCTGGGCAACATGCAAATCTGGAATATTCGTTTCTTTTGTAGTTATGCAGGACAGCATCAGTGTGAGCGCTATGATAATACATCCTACATATTTTTTCATTTGCAATTTTGTTGGTTTGTAAGTCTGAAAATACATATTGTATTCAAAATGATCAATCGGTATATGCCAAACAATAGACCATGGCAAGATTATGTTGTAAAGAAGTCCATCCATCCCCTCCGTCATTAGAATAATAGAGATTGCCCGTAGTGGTTCCAAAAACCAGCTCGTCCTTTGATTGAATCAGACTATGACGATACACGATATCATAGGCATAGGTTTGCGGTAAACCATTGCGTAAATCTTGCCATGATTTGCCACCATCCTCGGTTCTACAGACACATAATGAGCGATTGACCGCAACCCTTACTTCATCAGAGATTCCAGGTACCACCCAAGCCAAAGCAGGATTCTCTGCATCCGCCGCGATAGTAAAACCAAAGTTTGCCGGTCCCTTTTTATCAGTTACATCCAACCAGGTCTCGCCACCATTTTCAGATTTAAAGATTCCACAATGATTTTGCTGCCACATAAATTGGGGATGCTTCTGACATTGTGTCAATAAATGTGGATCATGCCCGACCTCTACATCCGGTATGGGAAGATAATCCGCTCGTAATCCTACATTCCTTACCTTCCAGGATTGGCCCCGGTCATAAGTTTCAAAAACACCTGCACAACTGATGCCAATATACAGATGGTCCGGATCTCTTGGATCTTCAATAATCGAGTGGATACCAGGATAGTCCCTTCCCCCGCCAAACCAATGTTTTTCTCTACTGGGATGATTCCATAATGAATCAATCAATGTAAAATTTGAACCATTTTGGCTACTAAACAATCCCCCGGGCTCAGAACCAACCCATAACGTTTGGTCTTTTTGAGCACAAAATGCCCATATATATTTGAGTGTAGCAGCAACTCCCGGTTTAATTTCTGCATCAGTCGGATATGCTGGAGGTAGGATTTCTTGCCATGAGTTACCTTCATCGCGTGAATGTTGAAGCTTGATTCCCCAATGACCATGATCTAAAGCTGTCCACCAACTATGATCATGAGGATTTACATAAATCATAGCCACGGGTACACCTAAAAAATGATCACCAATAATTTTCCAGCCATTCCGACTCTTTTCCATAATAACCAAACCCTTCCGGGTTGCAATCAATATTTTTTTCATCCTCCAGATAAAGCTTGAATTATAAAAATCTCATCGTTTTTCCCAACTGCATCACTTAATGTAAGTTCATCTTCAATCCATTGTGAATTGATGAAAATATTTACATGTTTTCTCAATTGACCTTGCTCATCAACGATGTATCCAGCAAGGCCCGGATAAAGTGCGTCAATTTCACCAATAATGTCTTTAACCTTATTCCCTTTTACTTCCAAGGTATCCTCAAGGGTTGGAAAAAATCTTTTAAGGGCTTTCGTAAATTTTACTGTTGGCATTTTAATAGGCTTACCAATGACGTCAGTTTCGAATATACAAAAAACTCTGATTTGGCAAGTTATGAGTTGTGAGTTATGAGTTGTGAATTGTGAGCAGCTGTTAGTTTTGAGACAAACTGAAACCAGGCAACAGACAGAATTTAATCGATTATTAATTCTCAATACACTTCAGTCATCAGACTCCCTTGATACCTCGACATCCTTGATACCTGATCTGACACCCTCGATACTCTACATTGAGTAGCAAGTATTGAGACGAAAACTGAAATAGAAGATAGAAAACAGAGCACAGATTCCGATTCACAGACCATCGAACTTGGGCAACCTTATTTAGGCATCTACAAGGCATCTACACCACACTACTCACCACTCAATACTCACATCTCAATACTCCATATTCCTATAGTGGTGCAGCAAAATAATAACTTGATTGTAGCTACGCATACCTTCTTTAATACCATGAGATTTCAGGTATTGATTATAGACTGCATTTCTAACCGAAGGAAAAATCTCTGGATAACGATTTAAGTAATTGCGAATGCTTTCCAAGTCTTGATGAAATTCAACCGGCAAGGCATTCGATTTTTCGCGAAATAAAGGTTTATTAAACTTATAAACTTCCCGTGCTACACGTCTCCAATACGATACCAATCCTGAGTATTTAATAACGGGATTATCAGATCGTAAACATACCAACATCGCTAAAAAATTACAATCACCTTCGTTGGTTACTCCGAAACCGTGGAAGTATTCATGGGCAGCCGTATAAGGCCACTGGAGACCATACATTCCCTGGTCAAATTGAGCTTCTCCTGTAAAAGGTAAATAGAATCCGGCCGTATTGATACAAAGTAGAATTCCCTTAGGCTTCAATTTTCGGAGTGGTACATTCCCAGAATAGGGAAAATTAAATTCTTGCAAGATCTCTTTCACCAATGCTTGTATCTCTTCATTATACTCAGTTCCCCACCTGAAATCACTTTTTCTAGCTTCTATCACGGCAGGATCCAAACAGTAATATATAATACTGTCTTGAATCCAATTAAATTCTTGCAAGATGGCGGAATCGTTCAAAAAAGAGGTTTGAACTTGCATTCGGTGCTTGAAGTCTGGCCGGCCATAATTAAAACCCCAAAGTGTATAAAATAAAAAGATAAGGAACCCCACCAAACCACCCACTCTCAACGTCAAATAATATATCAAATTCCTCCAGGTGTGTTTTTTCCTTTGGGTCCAACTCTGAATCATTATCCCTAGTAAGATGGTAAGTATAGAAAATATCACGAGGAATAACGCGGGAAATGGAATCCAGGGTACCACCCAGCCTAAAATATTCCTAATTATTGGGAATACGGTTTGGCCATATACCTGTTCAATAAATATCGAATGAGATCCTACAATCCACTTGGTAAACAAAGCTCCTAGGCCTAGTACGATTCCCAACCATGATATCCGTATAAATCGGTTCATATTATATAGTCGAATGCAATAATTTGTACTTTAAACGACAATTTAAGCTGTTCTTTGTACATTTGCTGCAACTTATTTTAAAAGACAACTGTTAAAGATCATATTTAATTTGAATTAATAAATACTGAAAATTATTTCTAATGGCATTTGAATTTACTGATGAAAATTTCGATACTACAGCTTTAGCTGAAGGTACAGTTTCTGTGGTTGACTTTTGGGCTGAATGGTGTGGCCCCTGCCGAATGATTACCCCAATCATTGAAGAATTATCGCATGATTATGATGGTCAAGTTCTGGTAGGTAAAGTGAATGTGGACGAGAATCCCAATGTGAGCATGAAATTTGGCGTTCGAAGCATCCCGACCATTCTTTTTATCAAAGATGGACAGGTTGTAGATAAGCAAGTTGGGGCTACCAGCAAGCAAGTATTGATAAAAAAGCTTGAACCCCATTTGTCCTAATCTTTTTATACACATGGTAAAATGAAATAATTAGGCTGTCTTATGGCAGCCTATTTTTATTTCCTGATCATTGCGAATAGCGCTTTCTGAGATTCTACTATTGAAGTGATTTAAAAACAAATTGTTAATTGATTTGCATACCATTGATCCTCAATATATCAGCTTTTTCTCGATCCATCCGCGAGCGCCAAAGCTACTCAGCGGAGGCGCTAGCTACGGCTATGCATCTCCAAAAGAGCTTCATCTTGAAAATCAAGCGCATACAACTCATTTTAACATCTGTTTTTAAACCACTTCATTGGATTGTCTTAATAAAGTAAAAAACCGCTTTCCAAAATTTGAAACCTTTGTCCAAGAATTTTTCGTTTTATTATTACTCCCTTGAATTGGTTTTCTGAAAATTTAGATCCATCTTAGACAATAATCAAGGATAAAATTTGTAAAATAGTTTATGGAAATATTTGATCAATATGCGGTTCGGGATCTCAATAATCTCGAACTCCTTGCCAAACAGGTGGTTGAAGGATTTATTATTGGGCTACACAAAAGTCCGTTTCATGGATTTTCAGTAGAATTCGCTGAACATCGAGTTTACAATCAAGGCGAATCCACCCGTAATATCGATTGGAAAGTATTTGCGCGTACTGATAAACTGTTTGTTAAGAGGTATGAAGAAGAAACCAACTTAAGGTGCCAGATTGTAGTTGATACTTCTTCAAGTATGTATTTCCCTGAACTGGATACCCAGGGAAAATTCCCATTTAACAAAATGCAATTTTCTATCCTAGGAGCTGCTTCATTGATCAACCTCCTCCGCAAACAGCGAGATGCCTTTGGATTAAGTCTTTTTGACAGCTCAGTTCATCGACATACTCCCTGCAAAAGCAATATTTCTCATTATAAACTATTGCTCACCTATCTTACTAATGCCTATAATGATCGTATAACCAACAAAGGTACATTCGCTGCTCAAGCACTTCATCAAATAGCAGAGAGTGTTCATAAGCGATCTTTGGTGATCGTATTTAGCGATATGTTTGAAAGCCAGGAAGAATTGAGTGAACTATTTGCAGCTCTGCAACATTTGAAGTACGCCAAACACGAGGTGATTCTCTTTCATGTTGTAGATAGACAAAAAGAAGTGGAGTTTCAATATGAAAATCGACCTTATTTATTTATTGATATTGAAACTGGTGAAAAGTTGAGATTGCAACCAAAGGAGGTAGAAAAATTATATCGTGAAAAAATTGATCACGTCATCAATGAAATTAAGCTGAAATGTCTACAGTATCAAATTGATTTTGTTCCTGCTGATATCCACGCCGGTTATGCAAATATATTACAGGCCTACTTGGTTAAAAGAAGTAAAATGAAAATTTAAAAGGTTTCACATGATTAATTTATCAGAAATATCAACGGTTCCTCCCAGCGGATTAAAGAAAGAGAACATTAAGGAAGAAACAAAAGATTTAGCTCAGGAAATAGCTGATCTTCAAGCAAGGATCTATGCTGAAAAAAAACATAGTGTACTAATTGTCCTACAAGGGATGGATGCTTCCGGTAAGGATGGCATCACCAAAAATGTATTTCGATATTGTAATGCCTCAGGTATTAGTGCCTATTCCTTTAAAAAACCTACCGATCTGGAATTTGCACATGATTTTTTATGGCGGGTTCACAAACAAGCTCCAACCAAAGGACATATTCAAATCTTTATTCGCTCTCACTATGAAGATATTCTAATCCAGCGAGTTCACCGTTGGATAGACGAAGATAGAGTCAAGGCGCGGATGAATGCCATCAATAATTTTGAAAGGCTTCTTATAGCCGATAACAATACCACAATTCTGAAATTTTTCTTGCATATTTCTAAAAGCAGGCAGGAAGAGAAACTTCAAGAACGCATAGAGGTACCAAGGAAAAACTGGAAACACAATCCCGACGACTGGAAAGAAAGGGAGCATTGGGAAGAGTACATGGCATGCTATCAGGATGCTATCAATTGGAGTAAAATCCCATGGCATATTGTGCCAGTTGACTCCAGATGGTATCGTAATTATGTAGTTGCTAAAATTACTTTGGAAAAACTAAAATCGCTTAATCCAAGGTACCCTGTTATTAAGAAAAAATAATATGCCTAAGGTTAGAATCGATAAATGGTTGTGGAGTGTCCGTATTTTTAAAACTCGAACTCGAGCCACTGATGCTTGTAAAAACAATAAAGTATTAAGCTTAACCGGCACTCCTATTAAGGCAAGTACCCCCATTCAAGCTGGTGACCAAATTATTGTCAAAAAAGATGGCTTCAGTTTTCGCTATCAAGTAATCAAAGTAATTGCAAAACGTGTCGGTGCACCACTGGCTGTTGCATGTTACTCCGACCTTACACCGCCGGAAGAGCTGTATAAGTTCGAAAAATGGTTTTCAGTGAAGCGAATGCGTCCTGAATTCAGAGAAAAGGGAGAAGGTCGACCTACCAAAAAAGAAAGAAGGGAAATTGACAAATTTAAACTAAGGTAGTCTGAAAATTGAAGAATTCAATCAGTTTTCAATGGTAAACTATTTAATTTCCAATGGATGGCATAGACATTACTCGTTCCATTTCGAGGAGCATCAAGCAATTCCATCCAGGTCCGGTAATCTGGGATATCCTTTCCGCTTGCGGGAAATCCTTCTCTTTCCGAACTAAAATATAAGATCTGATTATTGATATCTAAAAAAGGGCTATAATCTAAATATGGTCCATTGATCAAGGATCCCAAATTGGTGCCCGAATCCCATTGTCCATCCGGGAGTTTTCGAAATACGTATAGATCTCCTTTGCCATGGTCATCAGCTCTTCCATAAACTGTACTGATTAAAAGCGATTCATCGGGTGATATATAGGCGTTGAATTCATAGCCTACGGAATTGACCGAATCCAGAGGTAGTGCTTTGGTGTAATTTCCATCTCGGTAATAACTGACAAAAATGTCTTCACTTCCTTTCCCTTCCTGACGTTCTGCAGTAAAGTATAGATTACCATTCATCGCAACACTGGGATAGAACTCATTACCTGATTGATTGACATTGGAATCGAGCTTCACGGGTTCTCCAAATTGACCATTTTGGTAATCAACATACCATATGTTGAAATCCGCTGGTTCTCCATTTTCTTGGTCCGGACGATCGGATGCAAAAAATAATTTTGTACCATCTGGATGAAAAAAAGGTTCCAAATCCCGATATCTTCCGGCAAACGAAACCAATTGTGGGCTGATCCATTCCCCATCTTTTAGTACCCGCTGCACAACAGTGCTTTTTCTGAATTTCAAACTTTGCATGGTGTACAACATCCTGGTTCCATCTCCGGATAGCGCTACATCTCTGATCGTATGGGCGCTACTCAGGAACAATTCTGGTGCCTCTGATAGCTGTACAGGAGAATTTAAGTATTTGACGGTTTCGTCATAATGTCGATGGTCTGCATCCAATTGACCACATGAAGTCAAGTAAATAAATCCAAATAAACAAAAAATTAGAGTTTTCATTTCATTTCGTTTTGCCCGCAGGCTTTACTAATATTTCATATGTAATTCCTGGCTAGTTGTTATGGTTTTGTATTTCTTTATAAGGTTATCAAAAATGGGATGGGGTTCTTGACGAAATCCATTGGGATTGATTCCAGCAATAGATTTAAATTCCCTTGTTAAATGGGATTGATCCGAAAATCCCGCTTCATAGGCCAGGTCTGTTAAACGATCAAACTTTTGACATAATGTCAATCTAGCAATGTACGATATTCGTATAATCTTCATGTATTGTTTGGGAGAAACTCCAATTTTGTCCTGAAACCTTCTTCTAAATTGCCGAATGCTCATATGAGTATTTTCGGCCAAAGACTTAACTGTAATATTTCCCTGGGTTCTAATAATTTCCCTTACCGCTGTACTGATAGCTCGATCGATTTTATTGGTGTTTGCAACCTTGATCAAATAATTTTCCAAAATATTGAAGATATGAACATTCGATTGACTACAGGCCAACTGATCCATTAAGGATTCGGCCATATTACCCCAAAGATCTTTTAAATCCGTATTCTTTCCTTTCAAGTTTGTAAGATCCTCATTAATCAGATGTTGGATCATTCCGGGTCTAACCACTACACCAACCCTGAATATACTATCCCCAGATTTTACAAAAAAATGACTGGTATACATGCCTCCTACAAAAGAAGCAGGGGCTCGGGTCCATTCACCACTCTCGTCCAATTGCGCAAACATATCCTTTAGATCAATGAAAATTTCAAAATGGCCATCCGGGATAAATCTATCTGGAAATTTGGATATATCCGGATTTTCCGACTTCCACAACCAGAAATAATCAATCAAGTGGCTTAACCGAGGGCTTGGTAAATGTTTTATAAATACTTCTTCCATATATTCAACAAACGGTTAATATTTTAAATCGCTGTCTCCATAAGTAGTTCATAATCAAAATGTAATGATTTTATTGCAATGTCCGATTTGTACAATTAAAAGATTAACACAATAATTAATTTTGCCTACTTTTAGCCAATATTACCGATTACCCTTATTGCTTACGATGATTAAATGATTTTTTGCTCATGAGGTATCTGAAGACTTTTCTGACTTTGCTTGTTTTATTCATGGCACCAAAATTTTCAATCGGTCAAACTTGTGACCTCAGTCAAGGACAGAAATATATTAACAATCAACAATGGGATTCCGCCCTGTGGTGTCTAGACCAGTATTTATTGGTAGTCAAGGAGGACTCAACGGCCCATTTTTTAAAAGGTTATGTTTTAGTTCAAAATAGAAACTATCAAGCAGCGCTAGAATCCCTTTCTAAAGCTGAAGAATACCGATATCCGGGATTGGTGGCAGTAAGGTTTAATCAAGCCAAATGTTATGCACAGCTAGGACAAAAAAAACAAGCAATTCAGATATTGGATCAATTAGTACAAAATGGATTTGCTGCTTTTGCAAGGCTTAAGGATCAAGAATTCATGCCTATTCAAAATAATGAAGAATTCAAAAACATTTATCATCAGGCAGAAGTCAATGCTTATCCATGCATATCCGATCCCAATCACCGAAAATTTGATTTTTGGTTAGGAGAATGGGATGTTTATGTTGGTGGACAACTTGCGGGTACCAATTCAATCACCTTGGCCAAAGGCGGTTGTGCTATCCATGAAAACTGGGAAGCTACGGGTGGGAACCACACCGGGCAAAGCATCAACTATTACCATCCAGTAGAGCAACTATGGATTCAAAACTGGGTAGGCAGTGCACAGGACATCACTACCTATAAGGAGATCAATTCCGCTGATGGAATGATTCAATTTCAGGGAAAAGCAATCGGACCAAACGGAATAGTACTCCGGAGAATGACCTTTACATTGCAGGAGGATGGTTCTGTCCGGCAGTATATTGAATCCAGCGTGGATCAGGGCAAATCCTGGACCGGTGGATTTGACGGAAAATATGTAAAACAAAAGAAATCTGATTAATAAGCTGAGTCTGATTTTCTAATTTGTATCAGTAGTGTAAAACGCAATGTGGTTTTCATTTGTCTTTTGTTTATTCTCACATGCGATCTTTCTCTGAGAGTTTGTGGGGTGAGATCCGAACGTAGGTAGTATCTAACTACTTCTTTGATATTTGCTCTTTAGAACATCATTAATAAATATAGTTGGTACAAAGCATTGTTTGCTCAACCACCGCACTAAACCTATAGGGAATCCGCCCACAGATCCATTTTTTCACTAACCCTGAAGGGATGCAGCCACACATTCATTTCCAACAAGTTATGCCAACCAATTAATAGCTCTTTCATGCCAACTTCTCAAAAATCATCATCCCATTTTTGGAATTATCGGTTTAATCACGACATTACAGGTGTAAACAACCCATTTTTATATGTCAGGATTCACCAAACACATGGTTTTGGCCATCAAAAGCGCCTATCGAAATTTTAAAAAGAATTTTTTGTACGGGTGTATTAATGTGATTGGCTTGTCCATTGCTTTTGCCACCTTGATCCTGGTCATAACCTATCTCTATCAGGAGAAGAACTACGAAAGTTTTCATGAAAATGCAGAAAGAATATTTCGGCCCACCTACCATTACAAATCACAAAGCGATTTTGAAATCCATTTTGCCAGGATTCCAGTTAATTTCATTAACCTTCTTCCAGAGGAGTTTCCTGAAATTGAATATTTAATTCGTTTTCAGAACAAAGAACAAAAATACATTCGCATCGGGGACAAAAAATTTAAACCAAAAGACCTATACATTACAGATCCCGAAGTCTTTACCGTTTTTAGTTTACCGATGATTGCCGGGGATCCTAAGACAGCTCTTATTAACCCCAACTCCATCGTTATTACCGAGTCTGTTGCCCAAAAATATTTCCCAAACGAAAATGCTATGGGCCAGGAAGTTATTATTTCCGGTGACTGGTCAGCTGAAGAAAAAGTTTTTAAAGTTACCGGTATTATGAAAGATCTACCGGTAAATACGCATTTGCCGATCCAATTTTTGCTTTCATTTACTAATCCGGAAGAAAGGAACGGATGGGCTTATATCTATACTATGTTGGCAAAAGGAAGTGACATTGCTGGAGTTGAATCCAGGATGTCTGATTTTGTGGCAAAGCATTCAAATTCCGAAAATCCGTCAGAAATCACGTTTGACTTTCAACCTTTAAAGGATATTCACTTAAACTCTCATCTGGCCCGTGAAATTAAGCCAAACGGTGAACTCATTTATATTCGAATTTTCTTTTGGGTAGGACTGTTTGTCTGGATAATTGCCCTCATAAATTTTACCAATTTAAGCGCTGCCCTTTCATTAAGTCGAGGGAATGAAATTGGGGTGCGCAAGTTTTTAGGTGCCACCCAAAATAATATTGTTCTATTCGCCCTCACTGAGAGCCTTATTTATTGTTTTGTGGCATTAGGTATGGGTGTTTTATGTACTTTTTTCTTTTTCCCGATTTTCCAGCGATTTACAGGAGTTGAAATGATACCACCACTGAAATATCTAATTCCTTTGTTGCTTACTCTTACTCTAATCAGTGGTATTGTCGGAGGTCTACTGCCTGCAATTATCTTAAATTCAAGAAGTATTTTGCAAAATTTCAAAGAGGGAAATCAATGGTCGTTCCAAAGGAGCACGGGTGTAGTTAACCTCAAAAGAACTATGATTTCCATCCAATTTGGAGCAGCTATCATGTTAATTGGCAGTGCCTTTATTGGTCATCTGCAATTTTCCTATATCAACAAAACAAACCTTGAAATTGTACCTGAGCAAATTGTGGCAATTCCTGCTGTCCCTGATTTGGTTACTAGACAATATACCGTTTTAAAAAACCGACTTCTTAACCTGCCAGGAGTTAAGGGGGTTTCATCGTGTATGCAGATTCCATCGACAGAAATCCGGGATGTTGGACCTGTATTAGTTAAGGGGGTCAACGAAGAGGTTTCATCAGCACCCATGATGGATGTCCAAATTGTGGACCAAGATTTCATAAGTATGATGGAAATCGAGCTATTGGCAGGTAAGGATTTTACAGCTCAGACCATCCTTCAGGAAGTTCCGGAATTTGATAAAGATTTAACTCCAAGCAAATATCTTGCTTCAGTCCCCCGCAAATATCTAATCAATGAAACGGCCATGAAACAATTGGGTTGGAATTCTCCGGATCAAGCTTTGGGCCAGGAGATAAATTGGTCGATTGGATCCTTTGTGCTCGCTTTTGGTCCGATCACCGGTATAATCAAAGATTATCATCAGGAAAGTCTAAAAAATAAAGTAGATCCCTTAGTAATACTGGTTGAACCACTATGGTTACAAAACATACTTATAAAAGTTGAAGCTGCTAATCTTACTCACATCCTCTCAGAAATTGAGGATACTTGGAACGACCTTTTCCCCTATGCCATAGAATATCATTTTTTGGATGAATTATTCCATAAGCTTTACAACCAGGATAGAATCCAACTAAAACTTTTGAGTACACTGGCTTGTTTGGCAATTTTTATTTCATTTATGGGAGTTATTGGATTGGTGGCGTATGCGCTCAGAACCAGGTCCAAAGAACTGTCAATAAGAAGAGTGATTGGAGCTGATTTAGGTTCGTTAGTAGTCCTAATAGGAAAGGAGTACATTTGGGTTCTGGCACTTTCAGCGTTGGTCGGCATTCCACTGAGCTATATTTGGGTTACCAAGTGGCTACAGAATTTTGCCTATCATGTAGAAGTATCATTATGGATCTACCTGATCTCGATCCTATTGATATACTTGTTTCTTTTTGCCATAATCTACCTTCAAACCTTCAAAGCGACGATTGACAATCCCGTAAGGAATTTGAGGGAAGAATAAATTCTAATTACAAAAAAACGCGGCAGATTACCTTTTTTGAAGTATTTCAATTGGGTCTTAAGAAAATATTAATTCCAAATACGATTTGTAACATTTAACTGAGGGGTTTCGTACTTCGGCTAAATCTGTAAACCTATTCAACATCACAAAATTATGATTGGTCGATTTTATTTAAACTTTGGGTTGATATTACTTTTCGCTACTTGTTCTAAAGAAGATTCTCCTCAATCAGATCCGCCTTTTCCTGAAAATCGCTCTTTTTATATGGGATTTACTGCATTTCCCTACGACCTGACTCCAGAAGCAATAGCTGACACATACCAAAATGTTGGCCGAGATGGTGATATTTATCTCAATCACCTGGATCATGGAGTTCCCTGGGATGAAGCATTGAACGAATTGCCCTTTCCAGATGAAATTAACAACACTTTACTGGAGGCTAATGAAGCCAGAGGACATGGGCAAAAATTATTCTTAACAGCAACTCCCACTAACCAATCCAGAGATGCATTAGCCGATTATTGGAACAATCATGGCACACATCAGCCCCTCCCTGCAAATTGGAAAGGGAAAAAATTCAATGATCCAATGGTAATCAGTGCATACCTTAAATACTGCCACCGAATTATTGATATTTCAAATCCTGATTATTTCGCATTCGGGATTGAAATAAATGGATCTTTCAGAGAGGGTACTGATGAATTTGAAGAGTTTCTGGATTTGGCGGCGATTGTATACGATTCTCTAAAGATATCGTATCCGCAAATTCCCATCATGATGACTTTTCAAAATCAATCCTTTAATAATTCAAAAATTGAATTGCTGAAAACAACTAAGAAGTTAGCCGAATTTTCAGATTTTATCGCCATGAGTACTTATCCATTTTGGTGGTATGATTTTCCCACCAGAGCAGCAAATCCAGCTCTTTTTTCAGATAACTGGCTAACAGATTTTCGCAATGTAGATGTATCCAAACCATTTGCCATATCCGAAACAGGGTTTATCGCAGAAGACTTAGACCTTCCTGCTTATGGTGTCAACATCAAAGGGCAACCTGAATGGCAGGAGGAATACTTGCAAAAGCTGTTCATTCATGCCAATGATTTAGATGCGAAATTTCTATGCTGGTTTGTCTATCGAGATTATGATAAATTGTATGATGCCTACCCTAGTGATATCTTTAAGATATGGAGAGATAATGGCCTATTGGATGGAAAGGGTATAAAGAGACCGGCATATGAATCATGGATAAATTGGAAGAAATTGCCAAGAGAATGAATGGTCAAACTTGGATAAACTTGGAGTTGATTTACATTTGCAGAAAGCTAGTGTTTCAAGAACTAATGAGTCCCCTCTGAAAACTGTCAATTTTCATAAAATAATCATTGTTGGATTTGCAGAGTTTTCGGAGTAGACTCACTAGTTATGCAGGTATTTCTCCATAGCTTTAAATGAGTTAGTTCTGTGTAAAATTTTCCCGTCGCCACTCACGAGTAAATAGGTAGGAAAACTTGAAATCAGCATATCAGCGCGTAACGATAACTGTTCATCATCCACTTCTCTTAAGTTTAACCACCTATACCCTTTTTCTGCTACAAACTCTTTCCACTCTTCGTGATTATCATCAATGGAAATTCCAATTAATTGGACATTTAAATCTTGCAGCCATTCTACTTTTTCAATCATTAACTTATGGTCTCTAATACATGGCGGACAAGCCATAAACCAATAGTCAATCAAGATATTTTCATCTTTCGCAGGATGTATCTCAAATATCTCATGCTCCATAGTGTAAAATCGGAATTGGTTCCAGTCAATCTGGTCCTCGATTAGTATTTTTTCTATTTGATCGAAAGGGTTTATCATGTGATATTTTATAGCATCCACCTGGAATTTAAGAATATGATATATTCTTTTAAGTTTATTTTTGTTACTAATATTTCTGTAGAAGAAATTATTAGCTATTTCTATCGAGTAAGGATTTCCAACATTTTCTAATAGTCCATTGGTTAAAAAATCATCAATCACCGTACTATCCGGGTCGCCTTCTAACAATTGGGCATAATTCTTTCTGAATTCAATTGATTTATAGTAAAGAGCAGAACCAATTATGGTGTCTATAATTAGTTTTTTTGCTATCCTTCCTTTGATAACAATATTCTGACCATTTAGCCATAGTTGATTTGTTGACCTACCTTTTTTCCCGAAAAAATGAATATTGTATAGGTCATTTATGCTATCATTAAGAGTGATTCTAAGTGTATCTGCATAGGGAATGAACTGAAACTCTCTATCCTGTGAGATATTGGAAATAAAAACACTATCAATCTCCAGATCGGTTTCCAAAAAGAGATTGATATCGGCAGGGTTCACTTGTGCTTGTAAATTACTGTTTTTTGCAGTAAAAAGTACTAAAAGCAAGCTTAATGTGGTTAGGGTAATTCTCATATATAATTTGTCATTGATTTCCTTTTATCTGGAATTGAAGAAAGTTGTTATGATGGTTTTGAGTCCTAATACAGTATTTCCAGCCGGCTATATTTTCAACAACATCCCAATCGTCCCTCCAGATGAACCTCAATACTAATACTCTTAAACACCAGTTAATGAAAAATATATATTATGTTAATTCAAGTATTTTTATAAACTAACACAATTTGTTTATTAGATTTTAGGCCCGCTAAGTTTAAACCAATTATTCATTTCTTACCGGCAATACTCACTCCCACTCCCACACCCACACTCACACTCACACCCAATTTTTCATGGCCTCTCGCCTACCCAAACCTCTCCATCACGAAATATTTCTTTTTTCCAGATGGGCACAGTTTTCTTCAAGGTATCAATTGCAAATTGGCAAGCCTTAAAAGCTTCTTTTCGATGAGCTGAAGAGACCCCAATGATTACTGGTATATCACCAATAGATAATTCGCCGACACGATGGTGAATCGCAATTTTTCTAATATCCCACAGTGCAATTACCTCGGTGGCGATCTTTTCCATTTCTCGCTTGGCCATGGGTTCATATGCTTCAAAAGAAAGACCTAATACCTCCTTACCCTGGGTTGCATTTCTGACTTTTCCAACGAATACGACTTCTGCTCCACTACCGGGTTCATAAATAAAAAGGTCCACTTTTGACCTATCTAGTGGAGATGGTGATAATTTAATATTTATTTTGTCCTGCATGGGTTATCCTCCACTCACGGGTGGAATAATCACAATTTCATCCTGAGGTAAGATTATCTGATCATCCTCTACATATTCTTCATTGATTGCCAATCTAATTTGGCTGATTTTTTCAAAATCAGGATAGCTCTCAATCAGCATTTCCTTCAGGTAACCAATGGTAACTCCAGGTTCCAATTCAACACTGATCACATTATCCTCTAAAATATCTTTTGCGATTCCAAATGCCAATAATCTAACTCTCATAAATTTTAAATTCAGGATACAAGATACGAATAGCTTCACAATCAGGATTTATTTCCAAAATATTTGTGTATATATTGTTGATAATCTATGGGTGTATCCAGATCCAATAAACAAGAATTGTCGGACCACTCATAACCTGCAGCTACCTCGCCATGCTTTCGAATAATTTCTTTTCCCGATGATGATCTATAAAATTCCTCGATAAAATGGCGGCTGTATATTACGGGATGTCCCTGTCTACCCCCAAATGAGGCATATATTATCCTGGACGTGTTCAATCTTCTTTCATAAAATTGGTCAATCAATCCCTGAACGTTATCTATTCTGATTTCCGGCATATCAGCCATAACAATACAAAAACCATTGGATCTGGGTGAAATTTTGGAGATTCCGCTACGCAGGGAAGCCATCAATCCTTTTTTATAATATGGGTTATAAATTTGCAGGACATTCATGCCTTTGAGAATGGGATATATTATTTCTGCTTTATGTCCTAATACAACAATTATCTCTCCCCAGGGTATTAAAGCCAATTGTGATATAACATAGCTGATCATTGGTGTCCCTTCTATATCCAGAAGGCTTTTGGTCTCTTGCATTCTCGATGAGAATCCGGCTACCGGTATGATTAGGCTGATGTTATTATGAATCATCAGCCAGGGATTGGAACGCTCGGGCTACTCCTTTTTCTACAACCTCTTCAATCAAATTTGGTGGGATTTTTCTAAAAAGACCTGATAAAACAGTTTCAGATTCATAGGATAACCGGGTGTCTCTCTCTGCATTGTCATGCAAGTTGATGGTAATTCTGGTCAGGGCGGTACCCAAACGGCTCTGTTGCCTTATTTCATATACCAATTGATTGGATACGTCGCTTTTTACAATTCTCGCTAATCCGTTTATCTTCTGTTTAAACATTCCGGTTTTAAACTTTGCCGTAAAACGGTACACCCCATCATCAAGTTGCTCAATGGATTGCAGTTGAGGTATTTTTTTGATGAGATGATAAGGATTGGCCAGTTTTTCATATAGGTCATCAAGCGGTAATGGAATATTGCTTTCTCCGGAAAATTTCAATCTATATGTATTTTGTTTATATGATGAATACGAATTCAGGACATTTGGTTCCTGTTTTGACTGCAAATTATAAATAGCCAGAAATATTTCGAAATAAATGAAATATTCTGTCCGATTTATTCTATTTTATAAAATCAAATTGTGGGTTCTTCTCAACCGAAAAATTACTGATTATGAAATCTCATCTGTTGTGTTTCCTTTTAGTTTTTATCCAATGTTCGGTTACAAAATATGGTACCCAACATCCTAGTGCCCCGGAACAAACCAAGCAATTTGGTCAATTAGTGGGAAAATGGAATTGCATATCTGAGGATCTCGCTCAAGATGGAACCTGGCAAACCAGCAAAGCCATTTGGACTTTTAAATATACATTAGATGGATTTGCCATTGAAGATATATGGTTTGAAAGAGCTAATGACAAGACAAATAATACCGCAACACTGGGCAGAGATTTTACTGGAATTAATTACCGGATATATAACCCTCAGTTTAATAACTGGCAGTGTGTTTGGTTGGATAATCGTGCGAATACGATGTCTGCGGTTTGGACTGCAGAACAGGAAAATGATCAAATTCGAATGCATGATGGCACCGGGAATTGGCACATTATTTTCTTCAACATTACTTCCAATCGCTTCGATTGGAAATATGAAGTTAAGCAATCCGATGATTCCTGGAAACTGATGAGTAAAATTGTAGCCACCAGACATTAACAACATCACGAATTAATGAAAAAAATGATCTAGATTTTTTGAAAAATCATTTTTTAATCCTCACCTTCGGCGCTTTATTGGATAATGAAGTTGTTTAAGAACTTCAATAGAAAATCTGGATGCAAGTGTACCAAAGCAACGGTGGTAAATATTTATTAATCGGATTGATATTCATTTGTTTTAGTAGTATCCAGGCCCAACCAAAAAATGCACCTAAGATTTTTCTAAATTGCTCCAGAGGCTGTGACTTCACATATATTCGAACTGAACTACCATTTGTTTATTACATGGTAAATGTACAGGAAGCGGATGTTTACATCCAAGTTGCCAGAATTGGAACGGGTAATGGGAGTATTGAGTACAGCATGTTTATTGAAGGCCAAAAGCGGTTTGAAGGTATGACAGATACTGTGCGATTTTTAATTCCACCGGCAAGTACATGGGAAACCACCAGGAGCATCGTAGCGGCTGAATTAAAGAAAATATATCTACCCTTTATGGTAAATGCCGGGTTGACCCCGCAAATAAGTTATAAGATCGAAACTCGGAGCGTTTCGACAGAAGAAGTGGATCAACCTGATATCGATCCCTGGAATTATTGGTCATTTAGGATAAGCGGAAGTGGCAGTATTAATGGAGAAGACTTGTATACCGGATTGCGATCCTCTGCACGTCTCACCGCGTCGCAGGTGAAAGTTGAACATAAGTTTTATTCAGACATTAATTTTAGCTATCGTCAAAGCAAATTTAAGGTAGGTGATAAAGTGATCAATTCGATTACACGTTCCAGTTCTTTAAGCACCAGATATATACATGCCATTGCCAGAAAATGGTCTTTAGGTATATTCTTCGATATTTCAAACAGTTCTTTTCGAAATTATGATATCAACAGCGGGATATCACCTGGCATAGAATATAGCATATTTCCATATGAAGATGTAGCCAAAAGAGAGTTTACTGTCAAATATATTATTGGTCCCAGATATTATGATTATACGGAAGCGACTATTTTCGGAGTAGATAAAGAATGGCTCATGCGCCATTATTTTCGTATCAATTACAGACTCACTGAAAAATGGGGTAACCTCAATGCTACGGCAATCTATAGTACCTTTTTACATGATCTTGGTTTAAACCGAATTACGATATATCCCAATATGAGTTGGAATCTATTTCGGGGGTTCAGTCTAAGTGTGAGTGGCTCGATTTCATTTATCAGAGATCAAATAAATATTCCCAACACTGCTATTTCAGAAGAGGATGTTTTGCTTCGGATAAAACAATTAAAAACAAACTACGAATACGCGACTGCGATAGGGGTAAGTTATCGTTTTGGAAGTTCTATCAATAATATTATTAATCCGCGATTTTAAAAATTTCTAGTTAATTTGAGATTTGACTATAAATCTTAATTTGAAGAGAACAGGTACAAAAAATTTGGGCCAATCTCTTTGAGCTAGTACAGAGATCAGCCCACCATCCCATGATAAATATGTAGTAAGAGTTTATTCAAATAAAGGAAAGGCCGGCACCTGAGACTAGACTAAAAATGTGCCAGAAATGGCACTTTCCAGAGATTACTAAATATCAGAATGTATAACTAAGTGAACGATAAATCATATTTACGGAATAAATATTTGTTTCAAATTTTGCAATAACCAGTTCCTAATCCAAAATTCCATTTATCGGTGTAGTCTTAGATCCTCAATACACTAAAAGGAACGAAACTAGGAATCAGGTTTACAAAAACTATTTATATATCCAAAACGAATATTTTACCTTTGTAAAAACAAGAGATATGATCGAATCAGCCCAAACCTATAACTCACAGGAACTAATCCGACTTGAAGACCGACATGGTGCTCATAATTATCACCCATTGCCTGTGGTATTGAGTCAGGGTAAGGGGGTATTTGTTTGGGATGTAGAGGGCAAAAGATATTTTGATTTTCTGAGTGCATATTCTGCCGTCAATCAAGGCCACTGCCACCCTGAAATTCTAAATGCACTAATAAATCAGTCAAAAAAATTGACCCTGACTTCAAGAGCATTTCACAATGACCAACTAGGACGTTATGAACAATACATAACCCATATTTTTGGGTATGACAAGGTACTTCCGATAAATACCGGTGTCGAAGCCGTAGAGACCGCCATCAAATTATGTCGAAAATGGGCTTACAAAGTAAAGGGAATCAAAGAAAATGAAGCGAAAATTGTATTTGTTTCCGGCAACTTTCACGGCAGAACCCTCGGAGCAATATCGGCGTCTACTGATCCCAGTAGTACTTCCGATTACGGTCCCTTTGTTCCCGGCTATCAAATAGTTCCGTATAACGACTTAGAAGCCATGAAAGAAATTTTAGATGCCGATAATATCGCAGGAGTACTCCTCGAACCGATTCAGGGAGAAGCTGGTGTGGTGGTGCCTGATGACCATTATTTGAAAAGTGTTGCAAATATATGTCGTGAAAAAGGAGTATTGTTTATTGCTGATGAAGTCCAAACCGGAATCGGGCGAACCGGTGCAATGCTTTGTTGTGATCATCTGGGAATTAAACCTGATATTTTAATATTGGGCAAAGCACTCTCTGGCGGTGTATTTCCAGTATCTGCAGTCTTAGCAAATGATGACATCATGTTAAGTATATTACCCGGAGAACATGGATCCACATTTGGTGGAAATCCAGTGGCTTGCGCTGTGGCAATGGCAGCACTTGAGGTGATCATCAAAGAAAGATTATCTGAAAATGCACATCATATGGGTATACTATTTCGGGAAAGAATGGAGTTCTTAATAATGAAATACCCAATTTTGAAATTGGTAAGGGGAAAAGGTCTGCTCAATGCGATAGTGATCAATGATGCTGAAGAAAGTCAGACGGCCTGGAATATTTGTTTGGAGCTGGCTAAAAATGGATTATTGGCAAAGCCAACACATGGTAATATCATCCGATTTACTCCACCTCTTATCATCACCAGTGATCAAATGCACCAATGCTGTGATGCGATCGAAGAGAGTATTAACAAGTTTTAATTTATAAATAAAAATGTAGTTTATGAGAAAGTTTTTCATGTTGATGCTGGGATTATCCCTAGCGATTGTATTGCAGGCACAAGACAAACCTGCCCCAAGTCCATTATCCAAACTGGTACAAAAAGTAGGTCTAACCGATGTAACCATTGAGTATTCAAGACCGTCAATAAAAGGTCGCACCATTTTTGCCACGGATGGATTGGTTCCGTTTGATCAAGTTTGGCGAACAGGAGCCAACGCTGCAACGAAGATCACTTTCAGCGACGATGTGAAAGTTGGAGGCAAAGAATTAGCGGCCGGATCTTATGCAGTT
This sequence comes from Saprospiraceae bacterium, assembly GCA_965223405.1. GTDB lineage: Bacteria > Bacteroidota > Bacteroidia > Chitinophagales > Saprospiraceae > CBDCWO01. Next base: position 5,504,991 of record CBDCWO010000006.1, on the reverse strand, counting down.
ACCACAAAGCCTGGAGAGGGAAAATGGGTTGTAAATTTTTACACTCATGAAAGCACGCGGTCAGGGTCATATGCATCCAAAGAAGCGTCTGCATCCGTCATGGCAAAAGTTACCAAATCAGACAGAACAGTGGAGTCATTCACAATTAATATCGATCACCTTAGAGACAACTCAGCTATGCTGGAATTTATCTGGGAGAATACCATTGCAAGCGTTGAGCTTGAGGTTAAGTAGGCAACATAAATATTTGATTTAAAAGGCTGTCTCAATTTGGCAGCCTTTTTTCGTTTTTAGTTTGTTTTCATTGACTACCCATCTCGATCGCCAATTGAGTTTTTTAAGGGAAGTATATCGGCAGGTTCCTCATATCCGAATTGGTATTTCCTTAGGGTAAATTTTTTACTTTGATTTAGTATAATGATATAAATCAATCATCTCACTGATTTTGAACATCGTAAAATTCCACAATCCGTTTGATATAGCACTTGAATAGATTTGAAAAATTAGTGACAGACAAGGATGAGTGATTGGTCTATTGATGGAAATTCATGATCTGTTTTTATGCCATCAGCTACTAAGTAATTTAAGATTATATAGATTCCAACCTTTGATTTCCCGAATTAAAGCCTTTCTGAAAAGATTCCATTTAAATGTGGGAGGTATACACAAATCAGACAAATGATTTTAGTAATTATTTCAGATTACTAAAAGCATAAGCTGGTGTATCAAGACACAAAATAAGAGTAGGTTATCTCGATCCCAGGCCGTTCTATTCAACCTAAAATGGAGGTAGGCGAGTTTTTCCCAACATCTGCTCCTGCCTGGGCCATAGCAGGTTGAAAGGCCCTGTTGAATGCAACCGGGGCTCGACATAGATTAGGGTATTCCTACGTCTGCCTGTCGGTCGCAGACAGGTTTTTTGCTCTAATGGGTTTCGCGATTCTATGAGAGCAGGGATTGATCTTGTAAAAATTATTCATCCTCAAACCTACCACTACTTTATTCTTGATGCACAAGGAAATGTTATATCCTTAATGCAAAGAATTCGCTATCTCAATTTTAACTTTTGTTGTTCTGACCACCCATTTTTCTTGTAACTTTTACTTGTACGAAATTGGCTTATTAATAATAACACGAAGAGTAAAACAACGAAATTTTCATAATTGTAATTATTCCTATATGCAGTATTTATTACAAATATTTATTTATAAACAATTAGAAAAAGAATCAATAATTTGGTTTAACTATGGACAACAAAATGATTCTCAAATTCTATTTACAAGTCAAGCAGGCTGGTTTGGAAATTGCTTTAATTTCGGGCACTGATTGTAGTTAAGTAGATGCATCTGTTTATTCTCAAACGTAATTAGTGATTCTCTCTCTAATCAAAAATCAAAGTCGTATGAAAAAGCTAACGTTATTTATTATGCTTGCAGCTTTCTTCCGGTTACTGATTACAAGTTGCGAAAAAACAGAAAACCTAACATTTACAGAGGATTTATCCTATGAACTCGATGAACGAGCATCTGATCTATGGACTAAATTAGCTCCAGTTCCGGCCAGGTTTATTGGCGTAGAAGGAATGAGTGTGGCTTCAATAGGCAATAAAATCATCGCTGTTTGTGGTCATGATGGAGCGGATACAAAATTGACCCGCATTTATGATATCTCAACGGATACTTGGAATTTCGGTAAAGATGCTCCGGCTACAAGTTCAGAAGGTGCTGGGGTAGCCCATGGTGGTCTGTTTTATAATATAGGTGGTCGACCTATAGCCGAAAATTATTTTTGGGCATATGATCCGGTAAACGATGTTTGGAATACTGCACTTGCTCCAATGCCCACCAATCGCATAGGCCTTGCCGCAGTTGTTGTTGGCAACTACATTTATGCCATTGGTGGCCGGACTAGAAACGCTCCCAATGGATTTGGAAAGATGGATGTGGTTGAAAGATACGATATTGACCACAATATGTGGCAAACCGTTGCTCCTCTTCCATCACCTCGCTCTGGAATGGGAGCAGCGGTAGTTGGAAATAAAATATTTGTATTTGGCGGATTTGATACCAATGGTAACGTACTTAACACGGTTGAGGTCTATAACCCAAATACGAATAAATGGACTAGCGGTCTTGCTCCGATGCCAACTGCCCGAGGTGCTTTATATGCAGTCGCTAAAAAAGGTGGTACCATCTATGTAATTGGGGGATGGGATGGAGTTTATCCCTTTAACACAAATATTGGTTCAACGGTAGAAGCCTATAAGGTTGCCAAGAACTCATGGAAAGAAAACTATTCCCCTATGCCAACTGCTCGATCTGAATCAGGTGCCGCAGATCATGGTGGTAGGATTTATATTGTTGGTGGAGCTACCCCCGGAGGAGGTGCTTCTGTCAATGCGAATGAAGCCTACAAGCCATGATGAACAATGGTCAAATAGTCCACGCCGCAATATGACGGACAGGAATTATCAGACCAGGATCTAAAATGAATCCTGAAGGGCTTTCCCTATTAAATGGATAGCCCTTTTAAGTTGTAAATTTCGAAAAATGTTGCACTCAATGGATATTATGGAAAAGCGATATTCTTGACTTAAGCATTGCTCCTGTTGCAAAACCTATAGATTTAAAAAAACTCATTATATTTTTTATTAATCCATAACTAACTAATATAAGCTTACTTCTCCTTTGGTGTTGTTAAAAATTTCATAAATTCGCGGCAATAAAACAATCTTTCATACAGTTTTATCAGTTAATGAACTGAATATCCTTTGGCGGCATATGAAAAATACATTCTTATTCCTTAGCTTTCTTCTGATTCCCATATTAATTTCGGCTCAAAAGACAAGAGTTTTTACTGAAGACAACTATCATTTTAAACAGGCAAAATCGTACTACGATAAGGGGCTCTATGGATTAGCCAAACAAGAATTTCAAAAAACCATTGATCAGACCAAGCCGATCAACACCCCACAATCCAATTTGTTACAAACTCAAGCTGAATTGTATTTGGCCAGGACCCTGGTCCAAATGGAATTACCAGAAGGTGAAAAATTGATTTTGGAGTTCATCCGCAAGAACCAGCCGGATCCCATTGCAGATGATGCAGTTTTTGAAATAGGAAACTACTATTTTAATGCCAAAGAATATGACAAAGCCAATGAGTTCTACTCTTTATTAAATAATAGCGGCCTAAATGCCGAAAGAAAATCTGAAGTACGTTTTAAACAGGGATATAGCTCCTTCGTCAGAAAGAAATTCAGAGATGCAGCAAAATCCTTCGGTCAAATAGCAGATCTCAAAACAGAGTATTATTATCCTACCAACTATTACCTGGGAATGTGCCATTATTTTACGGAAAATTACGATGCCGCAATATCTCATTTCAACCGCGTGGAAAAGTCCAGCATCTATAGAGCCTCAATTCCTTATTATATTACACAAATCAATTTTTCTCAAAAGAAATATTCCGAAGTCATAAGCTATGGAGAAGAAGCCCTGTCCGGAACCGGAAGGAACAAATATGCTGCTGAATTGCACCAGATGGTTGGTCAGGCTTACTTTGAACAAAGAAATTACGAAGCGGCCCTACCCCATTTGGAGTATTATGAAAGTCACAAGTCCAGATTGCGAAAGGAAGATTTTTATCAGTTGGCTTACACCCAATATGTTACCGGACATTACGACAAAGCCATCAACTCATTCTTGGAAATCAATAATGAAAAGTCCGAAATGGGGCAAAATGCCAATTTTTACCTGGCAAATTGTTACTTAAATACCGGTGATAAAAAATCAGCCAGGACCGCATTTTATGAATGCAATAAATTGGACTACAATCCTGAAATGCAAGAAGATGCTTTGTTTTATTTTGCACAGCTATCCGCGGAGTTGGATTACGACAGAGACGCGATAAACGCCCTAACCCGATTTACCAAAAGCTCGAAGTATTATTTGCAAGCTCAGGAAATATTATCGGATGTATTTGTAAGAACCCGTGATTATGCCGGAGCGATACGAATTATTGAGTCGCTCCCGGAAAGAACACCCCAAATTAATGCAGCCTACCAAAAGGTAACCTACTTCAGAGGATTGCAAAAATTAAATGAAGCTCAACTTGGAGAAGCCGAAATTTTGTTCAACAAATCACTGACACAACCCATAGATAAAACCATCCAGGCATTATGTGGCTATTGGAAAGGTGATATAGCGCATCGACAGCAAGATTACAGCCGCTCTGAACTAGAAATGAATAAATTTTTCACACTAGCAAAAAATCTGCAGGGATTGCCTGAAGAGGCAAGCATTCCAACGGCTCATTATCTGCAAGGATATAACCACTTTAAACGCGCTAATTATACCCAGGCATTGCAGGAGTTCAAACCGGCCACTGACGGAATTAAGTCACAGTTGAGTTACTATAAAAACGATCAGATTCCCACCAGAATGCTTCCAGATGCTTTGATGAGATTAGGTGATTGCTATTTTAAACAAAATGCCTATAAAAGGGCGGGAAACTATTATAACGAAACAGTGCGAAAAAGATACAAAGGATATCAATATGCTATGTTTCAAAATGCCATTATCCAGGGATTAACCGGTAACACAGAAAAAAAGATTAAGGACTTGAGGGATTTAATTGATAATCACGGTAAATCAGAATATACTGATGATGCTTTACTGGAATTGGGAGCTACCTATCAGGAAACAGACCGGTCCCAACTGGCCCTTACGCCTTTAAGAAGACTGGTATCGGAATATGGCGGAAGATCAAACCTGATCAATGAAGCACTCTTAAAATTAGGACTTATTTATTACAATGAGGGTGAGTACAATGAAGCTTTGAAGTCATACAAGGCCGTTTTTCAACATAACCCATCTCCTCAAGAATCACAGGAAGCACTTGCTGCTATCGAAGAAATCTATGTTCAGGACTTAGGACGACCCGATGACTATTTCGCTTTCTTGGAAACTGTTCCAGGTTATAAACTGGATAACTTTGCTAAAGACTCACTTAATTTTAAGGCAGCTGATATTCATTATGAAGGAGGGAATTATCAAAAAGCCATCACAGGATACACCAACTATTTGAATCGTTACCCCAATGGGGCCTTTGCTTTGATTGCCTATTATCGCAGGGGAGAGAGCTACTCATTGGAAAAGGATTTCGATCGAGCCTTAACTGATTACGAGCATGTGATAAATAAAGGCAATAGTGAATATTATGAAAGTGCATTATATAAGGCAGCTTTAATCTCCTATAACCACTCTGCTGATTTTGCTAAGGCCTATCGATACTATCAAAAACTTCAAGAAGTGTCTACTTCTGAAGAACGACAGAATGAAGCTCAGGTTGGTGCTTTACAATGTGCGTACAGGCTTAACAAAGCTCAGGAAGTGTACACCGAAGCCAACAAAGTAATCAGCAATTCGCGGACTACAACACCTCAGAAAGCAACAGCACATTTCTATACCGCCAAGGTTTCTTTCGATCAAAAGAAATGGGATGATGCATTGGCCAGCTTTAATTCTGTAATCAAACTTACTGACAATGAACAAGCTGCGGAAGCCAGATATTTGATTGGTCTTATTTATTACAATCGTAAGGAATATGATATAAGTCTCAGTATCGCAGATAACGCGGTTAAAGAAAATACCGGCTTTCCACAATGGGCGTTTAGGAGTTTGATACTAGTCTCTGATAATCATGTGGCTAAAAAAGATTACCATTTAGCCAAAGCACCACTATCAGTGGTTATTGAAAATGGGCAAGAATATCCGGAGATCATGTCAGAAGCACAGAGAAAACTTACACGGGTCAATCAACTGCAAAAAAACCAATCACGTATTGATCCGGGCAATCAAAAATTATTACAACTAGAAAATGGAAATAATGAATAAATATCTTGGTATTATTCTATTGTTTGGGACATTGCTTCCATACTCAATCAGCCAGACATTACCTGCTGAAGAAGTAAAGGTTGTCAAAAACTTTGAAGCCCGATTGGCAGATGCGACTAAAGTGGATATCAACCCCCAATTACCTCAGAATGAGGAGGCCATTAAGACACAATTTCATTACGATGTCACGCCATTGGCTTTGAATATTGCTTATGAAGCACCCAAAATCAGACCGCTGGGCATTAAAACGGAAAAATTGCCTCAGGCTTATAACGGATTTGCACAAGCTGGATATGGTTATCCAAACAGTCCTTTCGCAAAATTTGGATACAACTTAGTAAAAGACGATAAACTAAATTTGGGAATATTAGCACAACATTATTCAGCCAACAACACCAAAAATGTTGAGAACCAAAGATTTATGGACAATGACCTTATTCTACAAGGTACCTATTTTTCAGATAATGAGGTCGCATTTAATGGGAAGGTTGGGCTTAGTATTGACGATTATTTTTGGTATGGTTATCCGGATTCGATCAGTGTAGACCAGGAAAGTGTAAAGCGAAAATTTACAACGGTTGATTTGGGATTTAATCTATTTAATGGAAATCAAAATAAGGCGAATTTTAATTATTCTGCCGGATTTGATTTGTACCATCATCGCGACAATCAGGCAGCAAAGGAAACCGGTTTCTTGTTGGATTTGGGTGGATCACTTTGGATTAGTAAAAAACACCCTTTGACACTGAAAATCAAGACTGACCTTTCCACTCTGAAAGATACCATGAAGCAAAGTCTAAATAACTTCAACTTAATGCCTTCATTTACTTTTCACGGAGGAAGTTTTCGAATTAAAGCTGGAGCCAATTTTGCCAATAATGAAGATCAATATTATGTCTTTCCCGATGTTTCAGCAGCGGTAAGTATTGCTGGCAATCAATTTATACTATTTGGAGGTTGGGTCGGAGATCTTGCAAAAAACAATTTCCGCTCATTAACTACCTACAACCCTTTTCTCACGGCTCGTATACAGGATATACGTAATACTCATTACAATCACTATTTTGGTGGTTTGAAAGGTAATGTTTCAATTTTTAATTATGAGTTCAAAGGAGGAGCTAAACAAACTGAAAATCTGGCATTATTTAAGGCACAAAATGGAATACCCACCAAATTTCAAGTGTTATATGACGATGTAAATCTGTATTATGGATCAGGGACTTTAATTGTCAAGCCTACCGATCAGCTGGAAATTCTATTTACTATAGCTAAAAACTTTTATGATCCGGATCAGGAAGAAAAGGCCTGGTTTTTACCATCATTAGAAGCCAATGCGGCCATTGCTTATAAAGCATTGGAAGATCGGCTAAATGTCCGGTTAGAAGGTTTTTATATGGACAAAGTAAATACGCTGCTTGAAGAAGGTGAAGTTGGAAAATCCAATGTACTATTAGACCTCAACCTACATGCAGATTTTTTTATCACCCCGCATTTTGGTGTGTTTGCCATGATCAACAACATCCCGAATACTAAACATCGACGGTGGCTAAACTATCCAACTTTCGGGCTTAATGCAGTCGGAGGATTGCAGGTAAGGTTTTAAAAATTAATCACGTGCTACAAATGAACTGAGTTCTGATTAACTTAATGGTATGATCAATTAGTTAATTCTGTATTTTGACAGTCCTTTGACACATAAGTATTTACCCGCTCAAAATTCTTGAGATATCCGTTGTCACATTTCTCATTACTCAATACGCACATCTCAATACTCATATCATCATTAATCTCTATCTTTGCGGACTAATTTCATTAATTGTGGCCATCTTATCACTGGAAAAAAGGAATATTGTTTTACAGGAAATGCAACAATGGTTGGAGCACCAGAGAGAACACATTATCGATCAGAATCAACAAGATCTACAAGCGTTTGCTATGGATGATGTCGCATTATACGACCGGTTGAAAGTCGATAATCAGAAAGTAGATGAAATGATTCAATCGCTTGCGAAAGTTATCGAAAAGGAGGAGCCCTTAGATCGCGATCTTTATTCATATCAGCATCCTAATGGAATGAGAGTGGTAAATAAAACAGCTCCTTTCGGTACCATATTGATCATTTACGAATCAAGACCGGATGTAACCATTGAGGCAGCAGCCATTGCCTTTAAAAGTGGTAACAAAATTCTGCTTAAAGGAGGCAAAGAATCCATAAAAACGAATTTGAAACTCGTAGAGTGCTGGCACCATGCCTTGAAACAATACCATTGCGAACATGATTACATTCGCTATCTGGATTATTCCAGACAACAAACTCAGGATTTGTTGTTGAAACCGAAACAAAAAATCGACCTGATCGTACCAAGGGGTGGTGAAAAACTGATCTCATTTGTCAAAAAAAATGCATTCTGTCCGGTGCTGGTAAGCGGCAGAGGTAACAACTTCCTTTACGTACATCATTCAGCCAATCTGGAAATGGCCAAAGCTCTGATATTAAATGCTAAAACAGACAAAATATCTGCTTGCAACGCATTAGATAAGTTGCTTGTGGATCAGTCTTTACCGAATTACAATGATTTTGTAAGATCATTAAGTCAGCTGCTTTCTGACCATGGTGTTGAAGTAATAAAAGAGGATGGTGTGCCCGGACCAGGGCAACTAAACGATTCGGATGAACTTTGGTACGAAGAGTTTCTAGATTATAAGATACTTATCGGAGGTGTTCAGGATCTCAGCCAGGCTATTGAAAAAATCAACAAATATTCGGGAGGACATTCAGTGACCATAGTTACGGAAGACGCTGATGTAGCAAAGAAATTTATGCAAACCATTGATGCCGCGGCAGTTTACCACAATGCATCAACGCGATTTACAGATGGCGGACAATTTGGTCTGGGAGCCGAATTGGCCATTAGCACTGATAAAATGCATCACCGGGGTCCTTTGGGTTTGGAACAATTAGTAACCAACAAGTGGTATATTTATGGGAACGGACAGGGGCGATAAAAAGAGAATCCTGCTAAAAATCGGCACCAGTACTCTTACCAAAGGTACCGATTCCATATCAAGAGGTAAAATTGAGGACATCGGCAGACAGATAATCGGTCTAAGTGATCATTATGAATTTATTTTAGTTTGTTCGGGTGCAATTGCCGTAGCCAAACAGTTTGTCAACCTCGAGGGAAGTGGTCAAGAAATTACAGTAAAGCAAGCATTGGCAGCGATTGGACAGCCTCACCTGATGCGCATCTTTCAAGAAAGTTTTCGAGAATTAAAATTGTTGACTGCCCAGTGTCTGCTGTCCTATTTGGATTTTGATCATCATCAAACCAGAGATAATATAATTAATACTATAGAAACACTACTTCTCAACAATTATATTCCGATAATCAACGAAAATGATACTGTAGCAACCGAGGAAATACAATTTGGTGACAATGACCGTTTGGCGGCACTCACTGCTCGTCTATTAAAAGTCGATCTTTTGATTATGGCAACGAATACCTACGGATTGTATGATATCGAAGCTCTCAAAGACAACCAGAGAGTTACGGTAAAGGAAATCACTGAAATTCAACATTTGCAAGCTCAGGTTGGTAATATCAAATCGGACCAGGGATCGGGGGGTATGAAATCCAAGCTGGATGCAGCAGCAATTGCTCAAAGCGCGGGTATTGAAACCTGGTTGGTCAATGGAAATGAAGAAAACTTTCTGATTAAAGCCATCAAACAGCAAGTACCTTACTCAATTATTAGATCCAATACCTCTTGAATAGATTCTCAATAAATTTGCAGGTCAACTCATTTCATTGGTGAAATATTGTAATTTTATCGTATAGAAAATCCTCTATCTCAGAATGATCGTTGGTTCATGAAAAATGACAAGCTTATCCAAGTTCCACATATAAAAAGAAATCCGGGAACCCTTTACAGTGAGGATATTTTCGCTAAAATAAGGATAAACCGAAGTGCTGTCGAAAGAAGAATAGTTACACTAGTTAAGCGGCGATCCATTAAAAAAGAATGGCAAGCGGCCTGGCTACTAAAAGCCATCTCATGTATAGATTTGACTACCCTATCGGGAGATGATACCTGGACAAATATCAAACGTATATGCGATAAGGCCCTTCATCCCGTCAGACAAGATCTTTTGGACCGAATGGAATTTACCCTCCCCCTTAGGGTGGCAGCGGTTTGTGTATATCACAATTTTATTGCCCAAGCCACAGATTATCTTGCCAGCAGTACTATTCCAGTCGCCGCGGTCTCAACCGGATTTCCTGCAGGACAAATTAGTCATGCCACCAAAATCAAGCAGATTCAAGAATCTGTGGCCGCTGGGGCACAAGAGATTGATATAGTAATCTCCAGGAGTAAAGTTCTTGCTGCGGATTGGAAGTCCCTATATGATGAGATTGTTGCCTATCGGCAAGCCTGTGGAGATGCTCATCTAAAAACGATCCTAGCTACTGGCGAATTACCAAATCTGAACTCCGTTGCTAAGGCAAGCCAGGTTTGCATGATGGCCGGAGCCGATTTTATCAAGACCAGTACGGGCAAAGAACGTATAAATGCTACGCTACCTGTGAGTCTGGTGATGACTCGTCAAATTCGAGACTATTACCAACGCACAGGGTTTCAAATAGGATTCAAACCAGCAGGCGGGATCAGAAAAGCAAAACAAGCATTGCAATGGCTAATACTGATCAAGGAAGAGCTTGGAATTGAATGGATGCAACCACGACTTTTTAGATTTGGAGCGAGTGGATTATTGTCAGACATCGAAAGACAATTGGAACACTATGTTACCGGAAGGTATAGTGCAACCTACCGTCATCCAATGGCTTAAAACTTATGCTATGAAAATTGAAAAAATATATACTTCAATGGAGTACGGGCCGGCAGTTGAAAATAAGGACATTGCTTTGCAGTGGATACAATCTCATCAATCCCAGTTCGGACTCTTTATAAACAATAAATGGAAAAAGCCACACGGAGGTGAATATTTTGATAGTATAAATCCATGCACAAAAGAAAAGTTGGCAACTATCAGTCAAGCGGGTCATGAGGATATTAATGATGCCGTACAAGCAGCTAAAATGGCACTTCCTGCCTGGAATAAAATCGGAGCTCATCAACGCGCCAGGTTTCTCTACGCCATTGCACGGAAAATCCAGAAGCACGCCAGGCTACTAGCTGTATTGGAATCTCTGGACAATGGAAAGCCAATCAGAGAAACCAGAGATATTGATATTCCTTTGGTGAGCAGACATTTTTATCATCATGCTGGTTGGGCTCAAATCAAACAAGCCGATCTAAAGAATTATCATCCGATTGGGGTAGTTGGTCAAATCATACCGTGGAATTTTCCACTTTTGATGCTTGCCTGGAAAATAGCTCCTGCTCTGGCTATGGGAAATACCGTAATATTGAAACCGGCTGAATTCACCTCATTAACGGCCTTATTTTTTGCTGAGATTTGCCAGGAAATTAATCTGCCAGCAGGGGTAATTAATATTGTGACCGGAGATGGTAAAACCGGATCTTCTTTGGTTAAACATGCGGATGTCCAAAAAATAGCCTTTACAGGGTCGACTGTGGTAGGCCGACTGATTCGTAAAAGCACAGCCGGTACCGGAAAACAGATTTCTCTCGAATTAGGAGGAAAATCTCCCTTTTTGGTATTTGAAGATGCCGACCTGGATAGTGCAGTGGAAGGAATAGTTGATGCCATTTGGTTTAATCAGGGGCAAGTGTGTTGTGCAGGTTCCAGGTTATTAGTACAAGAAAGTATTGCGGAGCAATTCTATGCAAAAGTCAAAGCCCGGATGGAACAATTACGTGTGGGAGACTCTCTAGATAAGAATACAGATATTGGTGCTATTATTGCTCCTGTGCAATTGCAAAAAATCGAAAATTTGGTCAAGCAAGGTATCCTGGAAGGAGGTATTTTGTGGCAGCCATCCTGGAATTGTCCACAAAATGGATACTATTATCCTCCCAGTCTTTTTACAGATGTTTCGCCTTCCGATACGATAACACAAGAGGAAATATTTGGGCCTGTCCTGGTGGCGATGAGATTTAGAAATCATCAGGAAGCAGTGAAACTCGCCAATAACACGAGGTTTGGATTGGCAGCCAGTATCTGGACGGAAAACATAAATCTCGCCCTGGATCTTGCCCCACAAATAAAAGCAGGTACGGTTTGGATTAACTGTACCAACGTATTTGATGCCGCCTCAGGATTTGGAGGTTATAAAGAATCCGGATTCGGACGTGAAGGCGGATTAGAAGGTCTTTTTGAATACCTAAAGTTCAGCTCCAATGAGACGTCATCCACTCCCGATCCAATCCATGAGCATGACAATGAAACAGTTATGAATTTTGGGCCCACAATTGATCGGACACCTAAATTATATATTGGGGGTCAGCAAGTTCGACCCGATGGTGGATATAGTCGTAAAGTTTATTCCAGGCTGGGTAATTATCTGGGTGAAGTGCCTCAAGGTAATCGCAAGGACATCAGAAATGCAGTTGAAGCGGCTCATGCCGACTCAAAATGGAAAAATATGACCGGTCATGCTCGTGCCCAGGTCTTATATTTTGTTGCCGAAAACCTAAGCGTCCGCCAGCAGGAATTCAGCCGTAGAATTGCTGAGATGCTCGATTGCAATCCAGGCTACAGCTCCCAGGAAGTGTCCAAGTCGATTGAAAGATTGTACTATTACGCCGCCATGGCAGACAAATACGATGGAAGGGTACATCATACTATCCATAGATACGTCACGCTGGCCATGCCCGAACCCCTAGGAGTTATGGGTGTAATTTGTCCTGAAAATAATCCGTTGCTCGGTTTTATCTCTACCGTGCTCCCAGCCCTGGCAATGGGGAATCGTGTTATCGCGATCCCTTCACAAGCTTACCCATTTTCAGCCACTGATTTTTATCAGATACTGGAGACATCAGATGTACCAAATGGTGCTTTAAACATTGTCACCGGGTCTTCCATAGAACTGTCTGAAGTTCTGGCCAAACACAATGATTTGGAAGGTATCTGGTATTTTGGAGAATCCTCAGCAGCAAAAAATGTAGAATACCATTCCGCTGAAAACCTGAAACGAACCTGGATCGACAAGGAATCAAACAACTGGTTCAATAATCTATCCGGCCAAGGAGAACTTTACTTGCGAAAAGCAACCCAGATCAAGAATATTTGGATTCCGTATGGAGTATGAGTAAGTACTACAAAGTTCGTGATGACGAAAATTTGATCAATCCAGATTGCTGATGATTGTTGATTCTAAGGCCAGTTTCATCATCTTCATAAACCCTTTCTCACGATCTTGATGACTAGCCGCTTTTCCAGTAACCAAACTATCGCTTACGGTCAGAATGGAGAGTGCTTTAACTTCGAATCGAGCAGCTAATGTGTATAGCATCTGTGTTTCCATTTCTACCGCTAGGATTCCGTGCTCCGCCCAAATGGTCCAACGATCCGGTTTGTCATCAAAAAAGGTATCCGTACTAAATATCGGTCCGGGATTTACAGGAATGTTCATTAATCTAGCTCTCTGATAGGCATTATATAACAATTCAAAGTCTGCAGTAGGAGCAAAATCCATGCCTCCAAAATACAGTTTATTGGTGTGAGAATCTCCAGAAGCACTAGTGGCTAGGATGATATCTCCAATATCCATTTCTCCTTGGATGGAACCACAGGTTCCTACTCTCACTAATCGCTTGACTCCATATTCTTTAACCAACTCGTTTACATAAATAGCTGTACTTGGCATTCCCATACCAGTTCCTTGGATCGAGACCAGATGCCCCTGATAATACCCGGTAAACCCAAGCATGCCCCGTACGTTATTGTAACATTTACTATTTTGTAACAACTCTTCGGCTACATGCTTTGCTCTCAAAGGATCACCGGGCAACAACACGGTTTCGGCAATAGATCCTCTGCTTGCTTCTAGATGAATACTCATATTTCACTATTTTCTATGATTTTTTGCTAAATCCGGAGATAAAACAGTTACTGGCAAAAGTACAATTTCTTATTCTTGATCCGGAGCCGGTTTTAAAAAATAACCGTTTACGGCAAAACTCCCCTAAAATGCTTGAGGTTGGATAAATATTCGACAAATTTATTTAGACGGTATACGCAGTTTGAGAATAGGTTAAGGTGAGACGCCCAAACAACCCCAGAGGTGGTTCGTAAATAGTTTGAGGTGAGATGCCCCAAACAATACCAACTAATAATACAATCGTGTTATTTAAAATATGAAATTGTATTTTGCAAGAATGAATAGAAAAACATTTCACCATTCCGAATTAATTCTAAATTCGGATGGCACTGTGTATCACCTGGGCGTTAAAGCAGAACATGTGGCTCCTACCGTGATCCTGGTTGGTGATCCCGGTCGCGTGGTCAAAGTGAGTAAATATTTTGACACAGTCGATTTCCAGATTCAAAACCGTGAATTTGTAACAAACACCGGCACCCTTAACGGTAAAAAAATTACAGTTATGTCCAGCGGTATTGGGACCGATAATATAGATATCGTATTAACCGAATTGGATGCAGCAATAAACATTGATCCTGTATCCAGAAAAGCCAATCGGAACCGGATTTCTCTGAATGTGATCCGAATTGGGACTTCCAGTAGCCTGCATTCTGATATTCCCGTGGGTTCCATGGTAATTTCCAAATTTGGTTTGGGATTCGATGGTCTAATGCATTATTACCAATTTGATTACACCAAGAAGGAAAGAAAATTGAACACCGCTATCAACGATCATCTCCAGTGGAACCCCAAGCTTTCTTTGCCCTATGCAATTGAAGCTTCCTCGGATCTAGTCGCATTACTGAATGAAGATATGATCCCGGGCATTACCGCTACTGCTCCCGGGTTTTATGGTCCTCAAGGCAGACATCTTAATTCAGCGCCACAAGATCCAGATATAAATCAAAAGTTAACTACGTTTAGATTCGATCAAATGAGAATTACTAATTATGAGATGGAAACTTCAGCGTTGTATGGACTCGGCAGAATGATGGGCCATAAATGCTGCACCTGTTGCGCCATTATAGCCAATAGAATCACCACAAATTTTAGTAACAATTATACCAACATTGTAAATGACCTGATCGAAAATGTGTTAGCAAAAATTACGAAAAATTGAATTTTGTTAGTTGCTTTCTAAATCATCCCTGATTCTAAATATTAAATTTCTTATCATTGCATTTATGCCAAGGTCCTTAATTTATTTTGCCGTGTTTAGTGCCTTTTTCCTGATTGTCTACTGCAATGTGAATGGAAAAGAAGAAGGTCAGCTGCGGATGGTAGACCATAAAGACAAATTTATAGGTTCGACGGAATGTCGAACCTGCCATGAAGATGAGTATGCAGATTGGATGAATTCTCATCACGATTTAGCTATGCAAATTGCAGATTCTTCAACGATCCTGGGGAATTTTGAAAATCAAATATTTACACATCAGAACCAGGATTACCGTTTTACGACAAAAAATGGCAAGTATTATTTCTCTTCTGATCAGGATCAAACTCAGGTCCAAGAATATGAAATCAAATATACTTTTGGCGTTTTTCCGCTACAACAGTACATCGTGGAATTTCCAAAGGGGCATTATCAATGTTTGGATATAGCCTGGGATTCGGAAAAAAATAAGTGGTTTCATTTGCAACCCGATATGGATATTGCAACTGATGAATGGATTCATTGGACCGGTGGTGGAATGAGATGGAATACAGCCTGCGCTGACTGCCACTCAACTAATCTTCATAAGAATTTTGATGCCATATCAGGGGCATTTAATACTACCTTCTCCGAAATTAATGTAGGATGTGAAGCTTGCCATGGGCCGGGAGAGGAACACGCAAAATATTATGCTGAAAATCAAAATGTTGAAAATAATATCCCTCCAAAACTTTACCTTGACACCAATGCCACATCTACCGAACTGGTTCAAAAATGCGCTCGCTGTCATTCCAGAAGATCTCAACTCACCCCTTATTTTGATTACCAAGGGCATTTCTTTGATCATTATGAGCCTAGCTTGCTTACCGAGGGATTGTATGAACCTGACGGCCAAATAAGAGACGAAGTGTACGTGTACGGATCCTTTGTCCAAAGCAAAATGTATCATTTGGGTATTTCTTGTCGCGATTGTCATGATGTACATTCTCAGAAATTGAAAAAGACCGGCAATGAATTATGCCTCAGTTGCCATGTCCAGAAATATGATAGCAAAGAGCATCACTTTCATATACCTAATTCCGACGCCGGACAATGTGTCAACTGTCATATGACCGGCGAATATTACATGGGTAACGATTTTCGCAGAGATCATAGTTTTAGAGTTCCTAGACCGGATCAAACAGTAAAATACGGCACCCCCAATGCATGCAATGAATGCCATACCGACAAAAGTGCGGAGTGGGCTGAAAATGCAATTGTAAAATTCTATGGAACAGAACGGGCAGAGCACTTTTCAGATTACTTGATTCCAGGAGCTTTAGGAGATCGAAACGCGCTCTATCAATTGTTGGCCGGTACAAGGTTTCCCGAAATAGCCCGGGCTACCGGACTTAATTATTTGGGTAGAAACTTGTTGCCTGATGAGGTGAACTCAATCCGAATGTTTCTGTTCGACTCATCAGCTTTGGTAAGGACTCAAGCTATCAGGGCACTTCAGAATGTCGGTGATCAAACGTACACGAAGTTAATTGAACCATTATTATCAGATAGTTTTAGAATGGTGCGAATCGCTGCAGCTGAATATTCTCAGCTTAAAAGCCCTCAAGATTTTGATCCGAAGTCATCAATCGCTGGAAAGGAATACCTCACTTCGCTGGAGTTTAATACCGACTTTGCATCAGGACAACATCGATTGGCCGGTTACTTTGAAAGTAAGGGACAAATAGATGATGCAATCCGAGCCTATCGAAGAGCACTGGAAATTGACAATTATTTTAATATGTCCCGGTTAAATCTGGCTCTCTTACTCTATCGACAAGGTCAAGTGGTGGAAGCAGAAGAATTGTATTTAATAGTTACTCGGCAAGAGCCGGAATTTGCTTATGCATTTTATATGCTGGGGCTATTATATAATGAGCAAAACAAAATTCCTGAAGCTCTGAATTATCTCAATCTGGCCCGTCAAAAAGATCCGGCCAATTTCAGAGCCTGGTACAATTATATTTTGCTTCTTCAAAAAGACAATCAGCTCTCAGAATCGCTCAATGTGATTAGTCAAACTCCCATGGAATGGCAAAATTCGGAACAACTGCTATATGTCAAATTACTAGGACAGTATAAGTCCGGATTAAATAAAGAGGCTCTTGTTATTTGCAAAAAACTTATTGAGATGAATCCGGGAAACCAGGATTACCAGCAGCTGCTTACTACAATACAGCAACAAATTCAGTAAAGTTATCGGTTATTGGTGATCGGTAATCGGTGGTCGGTAAAAAATTTGTAGATGCCTAAATAAGGTTGACCGTTTTCTTAATTTAACATATTATAATTATGGTTAATATTAAAATAATGTGGAATTGTTTAACTGTGGAATGGTTTAAATGATTGAAATCTGTTTTTAAAAACGGAAACCGAATCAAGCGAAAGGCTAATAGCCAACGACTAAAAAGCCATTGTGAATCCCATTAATCCTGTACTAACTTTTGAACACGATTATATACAATTAGGAAATTCAGGATTCCATCTTCAGATGCAATCCAATCCTGGCCTATTAATGCAAGGGTTTCAAGGGTTTCGATTGACTCGTGAATTATTTAGTAAGGAAAGTCGGTTTCAGGTGTCAGTGCTGGGGAAATTTGCGGATGACTTAAGTGATGTTAACACTGAGGTATTGTCACACCCACACATTTCAGTACTCACATCTCAATACTCATATCTCAATACTCAAGGGTGTCAAGGGTGTCGAAGGTATCAAATCAGGTGTCGCGTGTCAGGTGTCGGGACCAGGGTTGTAGATTGTAGATGCCTAAATAAGGTTGACCGTAATTCAACTATATGTGGAATTGTTTAACTGTGGAATGGTTTAAATGATTGAAATATGTTTTTAAAAACGGAAACCGAATCAAGCGAAAGGCTAATAGCCAACGACTAAAAAGCCATTGTGAATCCCATTAATCCTGTACTAACTTTTGAACACGATTGGACATGATTAAACAGGATACTCAGGATTCAATCTTCAGATGCAATCCATTCCTGGTGTATCTTGTAAATCCTTAAAATCCTGTTCAACTTTTGAACACGATTAAATACAATTAGGATATTCTGGATTCCATCTTCATATACAATCCAATCCTGGCATATTAATGCATGGGTTTAAAGGGTTTCGATTGACTCGTGAATTATTTAGTAAGGAAAGTCGGTTTCAGGTGTCAGTGCTGGGGAAATTTGCGGATGACCTAAGTGATGTTAACAATGAGGTATTGTCACACCCACACATCTTTCATATAACAAATTAGCTAATCGATTGATATTCAGTCAAATAATTTTGAACTTCATTCATGGATTTTTGAAGTTTTTTCAATTTAGAATGATAGTAATTGGCTTTGTCTTTCATTACATATTTTTCATTGTATTCTCTTTTTTCAGTTACCATAGTGTAGAAGATGCTAGCTAATTTTTTAGCCACAATAATAATGGCGGTGGATGCTCCTTTTTGAGCTTTCTTGCTTCGCATTAAATCGCCAAGAGGGTTTTTAGCATTCCATAACGCATTGGACGATGCCCTAAAAGCTAGACCAGCTTTATTATGTTTTTTCTTTCTTCGGCGTTTTACAATTTTACCTCCTGTGATATCGTTATCTGGCACTAAATTCAACCAAGATAAAAACTGTTTCAACGTTGGAAATTTTTCCTTAACATCAGGACCTATTTCAGCCAGCACGGTTAATGCTGTGGTGTTTTTGAAACCTGGTATCTTGGTGACTTGCACACCGTATATATTTGCTAAATATTGGTTGACATTAAAAGCTGGTTGTCTTTTTTCCTTTCGATTTGGTTTGATGGATTGATCTTTTGGGCCTGTTTGAAATTGCTGAATAATCCTTTCAATTTTTTTATCACATAATTGCAACTGACTTTCTAGGTGAACCATTTGGTTATAGGATATTTCCAACACAAATAGCTGATCTTCTCGCCAATTACCTTCTAATGCAGCCAATATATTAGCTCGACTTGCTTTAACCCGTTTGTCTACATGGCTATACAATTCTATAGGATCGGTTTGTCCATCAATAATCGCTTCAATGATTTTGCGGCCGCTTTTACCATCTATATCACTAAGTACCTGATGCAATTTCAAATTCATTTGTTCCAATGATTTTTGTTGCCTTTGTATTTGCGTCCCTATTTGTTCAATTATGCTTTTTCTCAAACGCATTATGGTCCGTAGTTTTCGTGTCAGATTGTCGGGCTGAAAACTCTTATTTAACAAACCTGCACTATGAAGTCTTTGTATCCATTGGGCATCTACAACATCCGATTTTCGACCGGGTACTTTCTTAATATGATGGGCATTCACTAAATATACATCGATCCCAGCATCATCTAACATTGTAAATAAGTGATACCAATAAATACCTGTTGATTCCATGGCTACTGTATCTATCTTACAGGTGATAAGCCAATCAACTAAGCGCTTTAATTCACAGGTGTATGTTCCAAATGATCTTACAGATTCTGCATCACGATCTTCTGGTACAGCTACATAATTAATTTTTGATCCAATATCAATTCCGGCTGCATTAGGATTTAGTAACTTTGACATAATTAATTTTTTTGAAGAAACCTTACAAGTATATTCGGATATCTTATAATCTTTCATGAGGTGTCTAGGCACCAATAACTGATTAATGAATATACTCGCCTAAACTCAATACAGGGCTCTTTAAGGCACCAGTGGACGGAAAGGTCTGTAGGGTTTCTTTTTGGTTTATAAATAATCACAAAGATAAAACCTAATTCCAGTTAGGCAGTATCTGATATCCCGACCGGCGGGATGGAATGACTCAATACTCATATCTCAATACTCAAGGGTATCAGGACCAGGGTTTCATGGGTTTCAGTTGACTTAAGAATTATTGAGTACGGAAAATCTGTCTTCTGTCTTCTATTTTCTGTCTTCTGCTTGCCTTCCCCTAAAAATTTAAGTAAATTGAATCTGGATGAGTTAGAATAAACACATTCACCATATGCTATTTGTTAAGATGAAATGATGAAATTCAAAGGTCTAAACATCACATATAAACTCTATCTGACCTTAATGTCGATAGTTCTTATCAATCTGGAACTAGTAAGCCAAATCCCGCTTTTGGAACACAAAGATTTCAGAAGGTCTGGCCAAACCATCTCTACCGGTGATGATTGTTACCGATTGACCTCAGCCAGAGATTGGTCTTCTGGCTCTTTATGGTATAAGACTCCTATCGACCTTGCCGGATCTTTTGAGATGGAGCTTAACCTGATGTTTGGCTGTAAAGATGAGGAAGGGGCCGATGGGATCGTATTTGTATTTTCACCTTATAGTCAATTGACGGGATTTCAGGGTGAAGGAATGGGGTTCGCAGGATTACAACCTTCGTTGGGAATTGAAATAGATACTTGGTATAACGGTCACTTGGGTGATCCCTATGAAGATCATATTGCCATTTTACAAAATGGAAGGGTGCGACATTCTTACAATTTAGCCGGCCCCATTGTGATTAAGAATGTGGAAGACTGCCTGCTGCATAAACTATTGATAAGATGGAATCATCTGACTCAAACCTTAAAAGTTCACCTGGATGGTTCGGAGGTAATTGCTTATACCGGGAACATAATACGAGATTTGTTTTTGGGGAATTCAGAGGTGTACTGGGGTGTTACCGCAGCCACCGGCAAATTCAACAACATTCATGAAATCTGTTTCCAAAAATTATCATTTAGTACACCTCCATCGTCTTTGAAGTTCAATACTCAAACCACTAAAGAATTATTAAAATGTGAAACGGTCACGCTTAGAAATCTAAAATATCAATCCGGCAGCTCAGTGCTCCTCAAAGAATCCATACCTGATTTACAACGGCTCGTGAATTTTCTAAAAAAACATCACCAGGATATTGAGATCCATGGCCACACGGACAATCAGGGAGACGAAAAGGTCAATGCGAAGTTATCCCTGCGCAGAGCAAAGGCAGTCGCAGATTTTTTAATCCGAAATGGCATCGACAAAAACCGTATCCACCTACATGGTCATGGCGAATACTACCCTATCGCAGACAATGACACCCCCCTAGGTCGTCAAAAAAATCGCCGCGTAGATATCCGGATTGGGATGAGAAGGGCTTAATGGGAGCGCTAAATTCTTCTTTTTCCCCAACTTATAATACCTTCGATCCAGTCAAATCAAGTAAGAAATGCGAGCCGCATCGATTTACGAAATAAAAAGAGAGTTGCAAACTCAACCTCCCGCCAAAGTATTGGAGTACTGCCTACGATTGGCTAAGTTCAAAAAAGAGAATAAAGAACTTTTAACCTATTTGTTATTTGAAGCTCACAATGAAGACGGTTATATCCTTAGTATTAAAGCCGTAATTGAAGAACTTTTTGACGGTATCAATCTCACTAATCTATACTGGACTAAAAAAGGACTTCGAAAAACGTTAAGACAAGTAGATAAGTTTGTGAAGTACTCTGATAAAAAGCGGACGGAAGTCGAATTGAGGATCTACTATTGTCAGTTGTTGAAGAAAAGAATGAATTATACGTTATCTCGCAGCCGGGCAATTGCAAATCTCTATCAACGTCAGATACAGAGAATCCTCAAGGCCATTTCAGGATTGCATGAGGACTTACAATACGATTATAAACTGGAACTCGAAGAAAAGCTTCAATTCAAATTAAACAATTAAACAATTAAACAATTAAAATGAAACAAACACTGGTTCTTGCCCTTATATTATTTTTATCAGGCTGGAGTGAAAGTGCTCAAGCACAACGATTAAATGTCGATAGACTCCCGGAATACATCATCGTACAGACCGAAAGTGGTGGTTTGACCGGGGGAATTTCCATCTCTTTACATTGGAGAAAGTCAAAATACCGCACCCAGTTGGAAATATTAGAAAGACAATACTTAAGGGGGCGGAAAGATATACGAACTCTTACAGACCTCTTTACCTACATGTCCGAAATCGGATTTGACTACATTAATGCGTTTGAAGCCCGTTCTGCTGATCTTTCCAATACACGATCTAATGTGGTATTCCGAAAAAAAGAAGAATTAAGGGCAGCAAGTAAAAATAGTGAGTCTGACGGAAAATAAAAATGTCCGGAAACCTGCGATATCCTATATTTTGGGAAAATGACCATACCGCTAGATGTCCTCAGTTCAAAATCGGGAGTGATTATCATCTAATATAGACAGATTTCTGTAATCAATTACATTGAGAAATGCAAAGGTGCAAATTGATTCGCTTAAAGTGCTTATTTTTGAATTAGTTGAATAAGTTTGATTTGCTTATATTCTTCGGATAGCCGGTAGACTCTAATTCGCAAGCTTTGACTCGGCAGCCCATAATCGTGGTATATCGAAAGCTTTAAATAGGTGGGATAATCCGATTGATTTCCATGGTAATTCAAATTAATACTCCAAGTACCTTTGATTTCATGATCAATAAAAAACTGTTTGCAATCGTACTTTTGCTTACTATTGGAACCCTTTGGATCACCATTTTCTGAATAATTATTCCAGGTGTCATAATATCCCTCAGATGTAATAAACCGGAGGTCAAATTTTGCTTTTGGGTTATTCCAATCAAAAACCAGCCTGGGTCCTGTGTAGACATCGGTAACCTCATTAAGGTCTATGTTTTCCGATAATTCAGCCCCTTTTTGTTTAAGAATATTCATTAGTTCAGTAGTCAGCAACAAATCGCTCCCTTGCACATCTTTCGCAGATGTCATGAGCAAATTGTATCGAATTAATGCATTATTGTAATCTCCCGATTCCACAAAAGCATTGGCCACATCCCTATGTGATTGTGCCCGATCAGGAATCTTCGCTAAAATCTTTAGATAGATTGATAAAGCACTTTTATAGTTGCCATATTGTTCTTCTAAATAAGCCAAGGCTTTGAGTGCCTCAACATTATTTGGGAAGAAGTCCACTATATCCTTACACAAAACGCTTGCCTCTGGACTGTTTTTCCAGCGGGACAACCAAAAATTGTAGATTTCCAGATAATAATATGGATTATCGAATTCTTTTTGCTTTTGGGCTTCATGAATAGCAACCGCTTTCTTCCTTTTCCTAATCCCCTTGAGTGGTTTCAAATAAACTGAAGTGAACGGAATATAATCCTCATAAGTAGAAGCCTCAATTATCATATTATCCAATAGGATCTTGTTTTCAATACTTCGATCCACTCCTAATTCGTCCATTGCCGTCTGCCCTTTAGTATTGACGATAATAATATATCCTGCCCCACTAGGCCCGATCGGCATTGTCCGTTTCAGGACTGCAACCCTATCAATTTCAGAGCTTGGATAGCTAGGGGGAGAATTAAAATACATCATTCCGTCTACCTCAAAAATTGCAGGTTTTCTAAAAATTGAAACCTTGACTCCATCCGAGCCTCTGGTTACTTGCATAGCGGGCACAAAGTTTTTAAGAGAAGTTAAGAAGTCCGGGCCAATATCTATCAACCAATTTCCATCAACGATGCGCATCGATCCCGAAATCCTATCTTTGTCGATTATTCCCCAGTAGGTCTTGACCAAATTTTTGTTCCTTGGATATTCTTTCAACAGTTGCGCCTGTGTACGGAGCCTCCGCGCCTTAATTTCTACCTCCTCTAAATCAATATTATTGTTTCGCATCCTTACATTAATCACGGAAGGGATTTCTCTCACCTCTATCTGGTGGGAACGCCTACCCAAATAGGTAAATAATAGGGTATCATCAGCACTTGCTCCTAATGTGTATCGACCCGATTCATCTGTTCGTGTTCCAATTTTGGTATTTTTTATAACAATATTGACTAGAGGAAGCGGCTCTAGATTCGAATCAGTAACCAAACCTGTAACCTGACCTTGAGTGTCCTGGGGAAAAGTCAAGGTTATAACTACAATCAAAAAGCAAAAAGATGTACCTGTTCTCATGATTAAATTAATATGAATCGACTTATTAATCAGTCAATCTGCGTATTCAATTTGTCAAATACATTGTTTCATGAATTCGAAAATCTTCGTTCTTCGGTTCCTTTTTATGTCCCTGTTCAGTCTATATCCCGAATCTAAAGTGTTATTTAGAAACTAGGAGAAGTGCGCAAAAAGAAGCTCAGGAATAGGTTAATTTTTTTGCATCTGTCTTGAACTTTTCATCACATTTTCAAATTCTTTCCAATGTGCCGCAGTCATTCTACTGGGCATAAATAGGCATATTCCACTGGCCCCATTCTGTATAGATTCCCGGATCGCTGCGGGAAGTTCTTCCGGTGTGAGACCATGGTATTCCGGATCAGGTTCTTGAGACTTCTTTTCCGGTCTGGGACAGATAAACAAGCCGCTAAATACGGGTTGACGTTTGGGTAAGGAGGCCACAGATTCTGCACAAACATCACCTATCCAATCTGTTCCCTCAAGATAAAAATCATTATAGTTCATCGGGAAGAAGGCATCCAAATCCCATTTATCCCATTCCTGTCTCACTATTTTTTTCGCAATGGAATGCGGTCCCGGAAAAACCGCTGCATTGATTTGCTTATTTTTAGCATGAACTTCTTTGGCCAGGTGATTGACCAGATTGGTGATCAAATCATAACGAAACTGCTTCCAGGCTTGTATCTGAGATGGATCCGGTTCCGATCTGATATTGATGCCGGTTTTCTCCTGAAAGTCTCCTACACATTGATCACAATAGCAGTAATCATATTGAGGGTATTCCCGATCCATGACCAAATCATATTTTTCCCATAATCCTCTTGCAAGGATTACATCGGGAAATCGAATGAAATCCAGATGGATTCCATCTACTTCCGGTATGTCTGCAACCTGACCATAGAGCCCGCTCAGGAAGTCGTATACCTCTTCCCGATTGGGACAGAGAAACTTATAATGTCTTACATAGGCCGGTTTATCATAGGCTGACTCTCCCCTGCCGTTTATTGCGTACCACTCTGGTTTTAAGGTTCTATTTCTTCCCTGGATCAAGGTTGGAATCCAAGCGTGAAACTCCATGCCGGCCTGTTTTACCAATTTTCCGATTCTTCTATACCTCTCTGGGTTTTGTCCTGCAGAATACATCAATCCATCAATACCTTTCTGCTTAAGATCCATGAAATCTTTTAACAATTTTTCATCTGAAGCTCTTCCTGGTCCCGTCATCCAGGCATAACAGGTAATTTTTGAATCTTGAGCTACCAGAGAACCTAAAGTGAAAAATAGTGCCAGGATAGAAACTACTCTTTGCATCTGAATTAGTTTAAAACATTACAATATAATTTCAAGACTGATTTAACGTTGATTAGGCTGCCTAAAGCACTTTCTACCTTCTCGACATTTCCTCGGATCAACAGCACCATTGTCCGGTCCCACACCTCCAATTGCTTTGATGCACCAACACATGGTATTACTGTCATCCAGTAAATACCAGGGATTGTCACCTCCTTCATTCATCCCATAGGGATTACGAGCACGTAAATATCTGCAGATCGTGGCTTTTGCGGGTTCTCTTTCCATCATGCTTCAATTTTTAATAAAACTTCTTGGATCAAAGATTCGAACAAAGGAACTTTGTAACCATTAAGCTTGAGAGGACGTGCTCGCTTTAAGGCCACTTTGGCGACTTGTTTGGCTAAGCTCATATCAATAGCTTTTCCCTTAAGCATCTCTTCAGCAACCTCTATTCGCAAGGGTACCGGGGCAGCTGCACCTAAAGCTAGAGCCGCTGATCGACAGGTCTTTTTGTCCATTTCAAGCCGGATGGCTACATCGGCAATAGACCAATCATGGGATTCACGGGAGCCTTGTTTCAGATAATAACTTTGACTATTTGAAGATGGCGGTGGAAGTATTATTGCAGTGATCAATTCTTGCGCTACCAATATATTTTCTGTACTTATGTCCTCTCCGGGAGAGACAAAAAAATCTTCAATTGCAACTTCTCGAATTTTTTGCTGTGCATCCGTAAGCTGTAATTTCGTATTGAAGACCATTAAAGCAGTGGCGATGGAAGAGGCATGTAAACTAACACAAGATCCATTATCCAAAATGGCATGGTTTTCATTTTCTCCATTCCTGGCGAAACATCGATCTCCACCTTTACGGAAACAATCATGATGCTGAGATCGAAAATACCAACACCGGGTTTTTTGGGCAAGATTGCCTCCCAGGGTCGCCATATTTCTAATTTGTGGTGTACCAGCCGAAGCAACAGCTTGATGCAGGGCCAGATAATTCTGACGGATAAGTTCATCAGCCTCCAATTGAGCTAAAGTTACGTTAGCGCCGATCGTAAGTCCCGTTTTGGAATCGAATTCGAGTGTATCCAGTCCTTCGATGTTCCGAATATTAACCAAACCTTCTGGTTTAATAATCCCTTCCTTCACCAAATCCAAAAGATCGACACCTCCTGCTTTAAACACCCTGGCTGTGCCCGAATGTGTGTAGATTTCTTCAGAAACGGTTGTATTAGACTTTTTCAGAGCCTCTTCAATAGTTTTGGCTTCATACCAACTAAAATTGTTCATAATTCAGAATTATTGATCCACTTTATTAAGAGCTTTTAAAATACTTCCAGGAGTTATTGGGATTTCATGAATTCGAACGCCAATCGCATTATAAACTGCATTGGCAATTGCTGCGGCTGTAGCAATATTTGCAGGCTCCCCGATCCCGTATGCATCGGTTGACGAAGCAGCTGAATATTCTTCCACAAGGATAACGTCAATCTCTGGGATTTCCATCGAGTACGGTAATTTATACTGA
This sequence comes from Saprospiraceae bacterium, assembly GCA_965223405.1. GTDB lineage: Bacteria > Bacteroidota > Bacteroidia > Chitinophagales > Saprospiraceae > CBDCWO01. The sequence continues at coordinate 5,478,070 of CBDCWO010000006.1, read as the reverse complement.
TCCAAATTAGTATTCATCATATGGCCAGTAGAATTATCCATTACTCTCTGTTCATAGAGAGCATAAGATACTCCATGTATGATACCTCCATTGATTTGGCTTTCCAACTGGCTTATATTGATAGGTCTTCCACAACTATGGGCGGCAACGATCCGATCGACTTTGACGAAACCGGTGTTTGTATTAACTGAGACTTCAGCGAACTGTACGGATCCAAGGTCACCATATGCTAATCCCCAAGATTGTCTAAAGCCTCCATAATCATCTGAGCGGGAAGTAATCGCAGAAATATGACCTGTACGCATCCTGCTAAGAGCCTCTTTAAAGTTTAATTTTTTAGTGGAATCTGACACATGAAGTATTTCGCCATTTTCTATTTTGAGCTGAGAGTGATCCACCTTCCAGAACTTAGCTACCTGCCTGAGTAGTTTTTGTTTTACCTCATATGCTGCATTTCTTGCCGGCGGTGTTATCGATCCGGTAACCACACTTCCTCCGGAACTGGGACCATCGGGGAATAAGGTATCCCCCATTCTTACGGTCACATCTTCTGTATTAATCCCAAGTTCTTCGGCAACCACTTGCGCCAAAATTGTTTTAGTACCGGTACCAATGTCTTGCACTCCCGAACGAATTTCAACCGCACCATCGCGAAAAACTTTCACTTCCACCGAAGAATCCAGATGAACAAATCTCGGCCAGGTGGACTGACCCATGCCCAATCCTTTTTTAATAACTCCATTATCTGAGGCCGCCGGCTTTCTTCTAGACCAGCCGAATTTTTCAGCGCCTTTGATTCGTTCTACTTTTCTAACTTCACTTTTATCAATACGGTCTCGTAATTCAAGAGGGTCCAATTTTAATTTTTCAGCAAGTTCATCAATGGCCTGTTCAAACCCAAAAGCCCCTTGCACATTTCCCGGAGCACGCCAGGGCGCACCGGGGCCGCTATTAGTAAACACGTCGTATTGTTCGGTGGCAAAATTAGGGCATTCGTAGAGTATTTGAGCAATTCTGCCCACACCAGCTCCTAATGCCACACCGGCTGTACCATAAGATCTTTGTTGTATCGCAGTCAAAGTGCCGTCTTTTTTTGCACCTATCTTTAGATAATGCTTGGAATTTGGACGATTACCTTGAGAGATGTGCTCTTCTCTGCGGTCCATCATAAGCCATACCGGACGTCCGGATTTCCTGGAAAGCTCTGCGGCCATAGGGCCATAGCTACCCACTCCGTGCTTAGCCCCGAATCCTCCACCCATAAACTCACATATCACTCTTACTTTACTTTTGGGTAAATCAAAATATTCAGCCAGCTCATTGCGTACACCCTTGGTATTTTGTGTGGAAGCATACACAATCATTTCATTACTACTCGTCTTCCAGTCAATGACCACACCATGAGTTTCAAGAGATGCATGGGTGTGAACTTGTGTATAGTAGGTATTTTCCAAAATGACATCCGCCTGTGCAAATCCGGCTTCTAAATTTCCTCGGGGTCCACCCAAAAAGCTGGAAGTCGATGGTCCCCTCAGGTTTCCAGTTCCTTCGCTACCATCATGGACCACCCCAACATCTCCCTCGTCGGTTTGTGTACCTATTGGGGAATCAAAAACGACTGGGGAATTCGGTTTAATTGCTTCCTCCATGTCCACCACAAAAGGTCGGTTTTCGAGGTGTAGTTTTATCATGGAAACGGCCTCTTTGGCGACTTCCAAACTAACAGCGGCTACTCCCACCAATGGCTGACCCACATATTTTATATCCGGATAGGAAACATTTTTACTTTGTTCTTGATTCCCATCCTTGGTAGTAAAAACATGAACAGCATGGACACCAGGATGCATCTTGGCAACGTTCACGTCAATAGATTTAATTCGTGCACTTGGGACCGGCGCTCGCAATATCTTTGCGTACAACATACCCGGCAATTTGACGTCCGAAGTAAACCGTGCTTCTCCAGTTACTTTTGATTTTGCATCAATGCGCTTAATCCGCTTTCCTACTATTTTCAATTTTTCGTTTGTTGGCCAGGCGGGTGGCTCTGATACCGGAATATCACGCTCAATTTCTTCCAAATTGTGACCGGGTATCCCAAAAGGGAACTTTTCTTTTTTGGTATCCATGTTATTTTAATTTTTTGGCTGCAGTCAGGGTGGCTTTAAATACATGGGGATAGGTTCCACATCGGCATAAATTACCTCGGGTTGCTTTTTTAACATCAATCAATTCCGGATCCGGATTTTCATTCAGCAAATGAACACAGGTCATGATCATTCCAGGTGTACAATAGCCACACTGGGTTGCATCATGCTCAATAAAGGCCTCTTGCACCGGATGTAGTTTTCCATTTTGAGAAATCCCTTCGATCGTGGTAACTTCCCTGTCGCCAACATCCAATGCCATGATCATACAAGAATTTACCGGCTTTCCGTCCAACCAGACGGTGCAGGCGGCACATGATCCCCGATCACAAACCACTTTGGTACCGGTCATATCTAAGTGGTCACGTAATGCAGATGCCAATGTCGTCCTGGGTTCTACAAAAAGGCTTTTAACATTTCCATTCACCTTTAAGTTAATGGATACAGGTTCTGGTCCATATTCCTTACCTCTAACATCTGGTTCGACATTTTGAAAAGCAAGGACACCACTATTTACCATCACGGTACCGGCGGTAGTTAAGCCAGCCCCTTTGAGAAATCCCCGTCTGCTGATTCCACCTTGAGATTTTTGATGTTTGTCTTTCTTCATAATTGAAAAATTCTTATATATTATAACAACGCCAAAAGGTTATTGAAAGTACCCCTAATTTGGATGATATTAAACAGTTTAAATCCATCTCTCCTGTCACTTAGGTAATATGCAAATTTCACTTCGTTATTGCAAATTTAACCTTGTTTTTGTAGCGAATCTGCCTTTCCCCATCTACCTGAATTCATAATCGGAATCCTACTTAGAAACCTAGCACTAAAGGTCCGCATTCGATACCAAGAAAGACACTTATCGATTCAGTATTTAAGTAAAAAGGCTTTGTCTATACAAGAAATGGAAGGAGAGCTTACTTCATAATCAGCCCATAGGTAGTAAAAAGAATAATGCAGTCGTATTCAATATTTCGTTGTAAACTGGCTCGACCGTTATCATTTTGACCTCATATCCTTCGCCCAACGTTACACTTTGTACAGGTCGAATATGTCTAAAACTACCTATTTTTCCGGTATGGTTCCTGACCCTTTTGGTTTCAAGTCGACATTGGAGAAGTATGTGGTTGAAGGAATTCGTATTGGATATCTTCAATGGTTTTAAGGATTCCATTTGTTTCAATTTAATTTGCACTATGATCTTGAAGTTGAATTGTAAAGTCAATAGCGAGTTTCGATAAGTAAATTACTGTAGTCATTTCGTAGGTCAGGGTAACTTGTACAAATTAATGGCGAGTTCAGAAACGTACTGAATTCACATTCTTATAAACGCTCAATCACTATCCCGGGATCTTTATTCCCAAATTTCTTCAAGGAATAAGTCATAGAAAGTAAAAAGTACCTACCCAGGTTGTTGGTTTCTTTGTACTCCAAATAGTTCAAAGAACTACTTTGGGAAATTCCTGTATTGCGATTTAGCAAATCAACAACTCCGAATTTAAGCTCAATTCTGCGATCTGCCAGATACCAGGATAAACTGGAGGACAATATGGGTATCTTTTGAGTTACTCCGGTGGCAACACCATCATAAATGCTGTAACTGAAGGAGTTATTCCAAAATAGGTTTTTCAGAAAGGTAAGCCCTACTCTGCCCGAATAGGATTGATTGTAATAAGTCCGATTAAGATTTGGATCAAGCTCATAACTGACTTGATTCCTGCTTACCCGAGCTGTTAAACCGAGGTTCAAAATATCTTTATTTCGATTATCAATTCTCAATCGTGCAGATTGAATCCAAGTATCAGTTAAATTTTCCAAACCATTGATCGGTGCGATGGACTGCAGGTAAACTACATTAGTAGAGATATTAAAGCGACTTTTTATAAACTTAAGTGGAGCTCCAAATGAAAGGTTCCCGGTAAACCGGTAAGCACGTTCCGAATTTACCGGCCTTATGGTCTGCCGAAAAAGAGAATCTATGGTTTTGCCGTTAGCTATCGGATTATTGATCAGGGTACCTTGCAGGTAACCAAACACATTGATGTAAGAAAATTGACTGAATGAGAAAAAATGAGTGGTGATACTATGGTGATATTCGGGTCGCAAGTCCGGATTGCCTACATAAATATTAAGTGGATCGGTATTGTCAACAATCGGTTGTAGCTGCTCAAGAGAAGGTTCTCTAACACTAGTCTCATAATCCAATCTCAAATTGGCAGAATTACTTATGTCATATTTTGCTCTTAAGGAAGGCAGGATGTTTTGAAAACTACGTTTGATCTCCTGTCCTTCTTCCTGTAAATTTCCTCTTAACAGACTATTCTGGTACATACCACCCAGGGTCAAGCTGTACTTGTTTCGATTGAAACGATAATTCATTCCCGCCTGCTGATATGAATAGTACCTTTTGTAGTGATTGGACAAATGCTCATTAAACAATTCAAAAGGATAAAGATCAATAACTTCCCGGTTGATATCACTTTTATAATTTGATTGTTGTAGGTTGAATTCCAGATACTGCCTTCTTCCCAGAGGTTCAGTGTAAGAAACTTTGGCTGAATAACTCAACTGATCGTTAGTTTGAGATTGATCTTGGATTATCGAATCGATTACTGGATTGATATTTCCGGAAAAATATTGATTGATCGCCCACAGATCCATCAATGCCTCCTGATTATTGAGTCCACCATTCGTATTGATCGAAAAGTTACGTCCGGTTTTTCCTAATTTTTTCCGGTAAGTAAGTTGAGCATCGCCTCTCTTCCCATTACCATCCGATTGATAGTCCTGATCGCTGGTATTTTCGGGATTGTAAAGCTCATCTAAGGTCAGATTATTATTTGTACTGGCAAGATCTGAACTACTAGTACTAAATCCCGCTCTTAATTTTATGTTTTGTGAGCTGTCGATTTTATGTTCAAAAACTACATTGAAGCGGTGGTTGGAGTTTTTGTTAAGTTGAGAATTTGTAAAATCCGTATAGAACAAATTTTTACCGGGGAGGAAATTCTCTCTTTGGATCATTGATTCCAAATCATGTTTTAAAAAATTACCGAAATAACTAAAATTGAGGTTTGTATTTTTGGAAAATTCCTGGCTTAGATTTGCCCCCACTGAAGTAGTATTTACAAACCCTGCACTAAGATCCTGAGAAAAAGGAGCATGTCCTTCACCTCCAATATTGATTTCAATTTTGCCTTGTCCTCCAACAAAGCTACCAATTCCCCCTTTCATAGCAATGTAGTCATTAATTGAAAAACTTTGTTGGTTTACATTATTGGAGGAAGCAATGATAGAGAGTCGTGTATCTTTGAAAAAGTTGTTGTAATTTGATTTTAACTCATAGCGATCTTCGCTTCCATACCCGGCCGTAATTTTTCCAAAGGATCCCTTCTTATGATCCTCCTTCAAGGCAAGATTGATGGTCTTCTGTCTAGTGCCATCATCAATCCCGGTAAATTCAGCCATATCGGATTTCTTGTCATAAACCTGAACTTTATCTACAGCTTCGGCTGGCAGGTTTTTGGTAGCAATTTTAGGGTCCTCACCAAAAAACTCCTTTCCATCGACCAATACTTTTTCAACAGTCTTACCCTGAGCTTTAACCGATCCGTCTTCATCAACCTCTACCCCAGGTAATTGCTCTAACAGTTCTTCGACTACCGCATTTTCTTTGGTTTTAAAAGAGGCGGCATTATACTCGATGGTATCTTTTTTGATGGTAATTGGTGATGCTTCGCCGGTGATCACGACTTCATTCAGTGATTTTACTTCCTCCTGCAAATAAATAGTTCCAAGATCTATTTCCTTCTTATCCCCAGCTATTGCAAGCAAATCACTGTAATTTGAATACCCTAAAAAACTAACTTGGAATATATATTTGGCCGGCTTTACATTCGAGATAGTGAATTGGCCTTTCTTGTCTGTTACTGCGAAATAGGCTAACACGGAGTCCCCAGCATGCAACAATACTGTGGTTGCTCCGGTCAGCGCCACCTGATTGGAATCTGAAACCAAACCGGCAATTCGAATCTGATTTTGGCCATTCAAGGTGAGATTAAAAATAGTCAGGCAAAGTACAAATAGGAATCTCATCGAAATTTGTTTTGAAACGATCTAGTGGTTATGGTCAGAGGTAATTATCATTTTAATACCAGAGCCACCTTTACCCCGAGTGGCACCCATCTCCTTCATTTTCTTGTCTACAATTTCATCAAATTCTGCCTGCGTAACCTTTTTCCCTTTTGTGGGGATCTCGATTTCTTCTTCAATAGAATCTAGAGTAATATTGGTGGCAGTAATTATACGCGTACCTTCGTTCAACTCAATCTGCAGGATCATTCCTGGCAGTTTACCATAACTGGCCGGACCGTAGGGGATGGCAATTTGAGGGGTGTACCAGGCCACTACAGTCTCACTGGTATCCGAATAGATTGCCTTTTGACAGGCAAATCCCTGAATCTCTTTTGCATCCGAGGTTAATTTCCACTTCCAGCTATTGGGTTCTCCCTGGATAAGAAAGTATTTACCCAAAAAATCCTTGCGCTCAATACGAACTTGATTGGCGTGATCACAATAGAGTTGGTTATCCGGAACATCCATTTTAAACACGAAATTATGGCCATCCGATTCTTCTTGTATTTCTAGATCTTCATTCGCCACTGATTTGTACAAACTCTCATTGTCCTTAAAAATCAACTCATGATTAAACGTTCTTTCCGTAGGTAGCTTTGATAGAAAAGCTTTATCCTCATTATCGAGTTTAATTTGTAATTTGACTGTTTCCTCATACTTGATTTTGCCTTGACTACTCTGTCCAAAGGTTAATACCGGCAAAAGCAAAAGAAATAATATGCACTTTTTCATTTAGATATAGGTTTTAATTTCGATCTCAAAGTTAAATACGACCATAGTTAATCAAGGTTACAAGTAGGTTAATTAAGGTTAATATATGGATGCGGTCATCAAAAACATGCTAATTTTGTAGGTATGAAGAGGAAACCACCTCCATACCGGAAATATGAATGGATGGCAGGTATTAGTCTGTTATTATTGCTTACCTTTTTAAGTATCTGGACAAAATCTATCTATCACAATGAGAAGAATGACTTAAGACAAAAGAACCATTTAGTATTTGCTAATGCAATCCGGGAAGCCGAAGATGCTCTACTTAAAAATACCTTAGTCAGAATTGAATTAGACGATTCCAACGTAATGGATAAATCCATCATATTGATTGACCATCAGCATGATTCCATCCATCGTCCGAATATCGACAGCATCCTCAGAGTAACTAAAAAGTTCTACGGCAAAAAACATGCTCATCATTCTATAGCGTTAACTCTGGAAAAAGACAGCACATTTTTCATGAGAAAGGATAGTGAAGAAGTTTGGATCAACAAAACTCGTCCTTTGGAGATCTCCGGTATGCTGTCCCTTTACCAGCACACGATCAGCTCAGATATTCCAGGAGATTCAGCACTATTAGACTCCTTTTTGACTAGTACAATAAAAAGAAAACTAGCTGGATTTGACTATGCTAAATCACCTATCCAGATTAAACTCATAGAACAGTCAGAGCACCCTAATCTATCAATTTCTGCGTTCCCAGTAGGAACCTACGTAGACGTTGCCAACGGTCAAACGTTCGAGGCTTTTATTCCCAATTACCGGGCCTTGATATTCGGAAAAATCTGGCCTCATCTTGCTTTTTCTGCTCTCTTATTCATCTGTATATGTACTGCTTTTTTGCTGACTTTACGGGCCATGCGTTCTCAACATCGGTTAGTGAAAATAAAAAATGACTTTGTATCCAATATGACTCATGAATTGAAAACTCCTATTACTACGGTTGGTGTAGCACTGGAAGCGCTGAGTAATTTTGATGGACTAAGTGATCCGGTAAGAACAAAAGATTATATCGATATATCTCAGAAAGAATTGTCACGACTGAGCATTTTGGTGGACAAAGTAATGAAAATGACCATTTTTGAAAAAGGGGTTCCCGATTTAAATATTGAGAAATTAGACCTGCTTGCCATAACCGGAGAAGTTGTTTCTTCCATGAGGCTTCATGTAGAAAAATATGCTGGCAGAGTAACCCTGGAGTCAAAAGGCAATGATTTCAATCTGGATGGTGATCGCATCCATCTTACCAGCGTTATTTACAACTTAATTGATAATGCTCTGAAGTACACAGACCGCAAGCCGATTATTTCGATCGAGTTAATAAACCACCCAGAAGAAGTAATCCTTTCTGTGCAAGACAATGGAATAGGTATAGATACTTTCCATATGGATAAGATTTTTGATAAGTTCTACCGTGTAACTTCGGGAAATCACCATGATATAAAGGGTTATGGATTGGGTTTGAGTTATGTGGCAAATGTAATTAATAAGCACTTTGGATCTATCCGGGTAGAGTCATCTCCTCACCAAGGATCAAAGTTTATCATCGAATTACCGAGAAAACATGCAGGGAGCTAAAATATTATATGTTGAGGATGAGCACTTTCTGGGCAAGATCGTTAAAGAAAGCTTGGAGACCCGTGGGTACCATGTATATATGGTCCATGACGGAAGCCATGCGGTAGCCAAATATCGGCAGATGAGCCCAGACATTTGTGTACTGGATGTAATGCTTCCACACAAGGACGGTTATCAAATCGGCACCGAAATACGAGCTTTAAATGCCTCCATTCCAATAATCTATCTGACGGCGAAAGATCAAACCAAAGATGTGGTTAAAGGATTTAAGAGTGGTGGAAACGACTACTTGAAAAAACCATTTAGCATGGAGGAATTGATCGTTAGGATAGAAAATTTGCTTTCCATGGTTCAACCTGTAAGCGATAAAAAAATTGCACCGGCCAAAAAAATTAAAATTGGATCGTTTGTGTTTCACCCATCGCGATTGGAGCTTATCCATGGGAATCAAGTGCGGAAGTTATCGCATCGTGAAAACCAACTATTGATGACGCTTTATCAAAATCGTGGAGGCACCATTGATCGAAAAATGATCCTAAAAGCAATCTGGGGTGATGATCATTTTTTTAATTCACGCAATCTGGATGTCTATATCACTAAACTAAGAGATTATTTAAAAGCAGATGAGCAGGTTGAAATTATTACTCTAAAAGGAGTAGGCTATCTGTTTGTGATTGAATAACTTGCTCTTGTTCCATCCGCAATGCGATACACATTTGAAAAACTCTAATTTGTATTTTTTATTTTTGATTTCGGACAAAATCATAAAAGAGTTATTCATCTTTTTATCCAATTAAATTATCTTTGCCCCACAAAAAAAATAGCGATGAACAATACTGATATATTAAATGAAAAGATTGGCGATTTGGTTGCTCAGGATTACCGCAGAGCTGAGGTATTTAAAAAACACGGTCTGGATTTTTGTTGTGGAGGTGGAAAAACCATTGCCGCAGCTTGTGCAGATAATCACATTGATGAAAATGCATTAATCAAAGATCTGCAGGCTGTGGAAAACAATGATACCGGTCATACTCCGGATTTCAACAGTTGGGATCTGGATTTTTTAGTGGACTATATAGTCAATACCCACCACCAATATGTAGTTAAAAATATACCTCTGATATTAGAATTTTCAGAAAAAGTTGCCCGGGTACATGGACATGCCAATCCGGAAGTCATTCAAATATTTCAACATTTCAAAGCTTTAGGTGGAGAACTCTCCTTGCACATGAGAAAAGAAGAACACATCTTATTTCCATTTATAAAAATGTTAGCTTCGGCGAGGAAAAATAATACGACTCCACCCCCAGCTCCTTTTGGTACTGTAGCAAATCCGATCTCCATGATGGAGCATGAACACGATAATGCCGGTTCCCTATTGAAGGAAATCTGTACGCTTAGTAACAATCATACTCCTCCAGATCATGCTTGTAATACCTACCGAGTATTGTATGCCAAATTGAAGGAGTTTGAAGCCGACTTGCACCAGCATATCCATCTGGAAAACAACATTTTGTTCCCCAAAGCAAAATTATTGGAACTGAAATTGGCTGGCTGAAATTGAGATTCAGTTATGAAATTTCGATCCTAGCTGCTTATTGGATCTTAGCACATTGTTATCCCTAATTGCTTGGTCGATTCATTCCTACTTCTAATCTCATGAATAGGTAAATAGAAAATAATTTTCCAGTGTTTCTAACTACTTACTTAACATTGTATTCGGAGAATAATAATTATCTTTAGCCAACAACCAACGACGATGAAATCCAATCTATTATTCGGTCTGAGCTTAATTTTGGCTCTTATTAAGAGCGACAACCTCTCAGCTATTTGCCCTGATTATGATATCCATTTAACCACTCAACAACAAGTAGATCATTTTTCTACTACCTACTATCACTGCACCGAAATCAGAGAATGGCGAAACCTAATTATTGATGGGCCGGGTATTTTCAATCTACTCGGACTTGCTGGTTTAACGGATATTGGCGGAAATCTGATAATCAACAATACGCAACTAACCAGCTTGGAAGGGTTACACAACATTATACGAATCGGCAGGGATACCTGGAATGGTAGTCTTGAGATTACGAATAATTCACTTTTGCAAAATTTGGATGGACTAAGATCTCTGACTTTCGTGGGTAATCACATTCTAATTGAAGATAATTGGTCCTTATCCAGCATTGATGGATTAAGTGATCTGATTTCTGTAGGTGATTTCTTTTTCATCCATAGCAATGAAAGCTTGCTGGAAGTTACCGGTATCAACAATCTCCTCTCGATTGGACATAATTTGTCATTGTACAAAAACAGCTGGTTGAACACCATAAGCGGATTTAACAGTCTTGCTTCAATTGGGAACAAGTTATTCATTGTACAAAATCAAAGACTGGATTCCATATCAGGTTTTATGGCTTTAAGTACAATTGGCGGGGAATTAAATCTAAGTAACAATCCATTACTGAACATTTGTGAAGGACTATGTCCGGTGATTTTGGCCTCAGGCATCGGAGGTCCGATTACAATAGGTGGAAATACTAATCCATGTAATTCCATCCTTGACATTAATACCATGTGTCTGGCTCCATTGCCCTCTCTACCAGTAAACCTGATTTCATTCAGGGGAATGGAGGAAGACAATCACATTCTTTTGGTATGGGAAACGGCATCTGAAGAGAACCATGACTATTTTCAGTTGGAACGAAGTTCAGATGGGATTAGCTTTTCATCTTTGGGACGGTTGCCAGGAGAGAATAGCCATAAAATCATCCGCCAATATGAATGGCTTGATACTAAAGCTTTACCAGGGATTAACTATTACCGGCTGGCAATAGTTGACTTGGATGGCAACGTGGAATATAGTCAAGTAATCAGTTTGAACAAAAGGAATAACCCTAAAATACGCATCTACCCGACCCTAGCCAATAATTGGATCCGAATCAATACAGATGAATTTCAGCGTTGGGAATTGGAAATTTTTGAATATTCCGGTCGAAGAGTATTGTACCGAATGTTAGAAAAGTTCGACTCAAAAATCAACATTGGTGAATTGCAAAACGGGATTTATGTAGTCCGGATAACCTCTGATCAAGGTGAACAAATGATTCAAAAGATTATCAGGCAGAATTGAAAGCAGTTGTGAGTTATGAGCTGTGTGTCACGCCTTGCGTGTAAATGTCTATATAAGGTTGACGTTCAGGTTTTGCTTCTTTTTCTAAGCTATAAATTTACTTTGGTCTCAAAAATTTCAGTTATTTCAATAATTGAATTGGCAAAGCTTGGTTTATTTGGTTTCAATTCTTAAAATTGGCATTCACAAAAAATAATTCCGGTGATTCCAATTGCTTTTCCTAAGGCCAAACCTCCAAAAAAACCGAAGTCGGTCCTTGCGGCAGATGTAGGAGGAACAAAAACCAATCTGGCTCTATTTCACTGGGATGGGGAAAAACTGGAATTTTCTAGACAAGAATCCTTTAAATCCAATGAATACCCATCTTTTGTTGACATCGTAAAATCTTTCCATCTCGGCAAGCAATTACCTGATCGGATTTGTATCGGATTTGCAGGTCCGATAATCCGGGGAGAAGCTTCTGGCACAAATCTCATATGGGGAATCAGTACGGCGAGAGTAGCCTCTGACCTGGGTATAAAGCATGTAACCATAATCAATGATTTAGAAGCAAATTCTTATGGGATTGTAGCCCTGAAGCCAGAAGAAGTTTTAATCTTGAATGAAGGAGATCCTGAAATCGAAGGAAATGTGGCGGTGCTTTCTCCGGGAACTGGTCTGGGGGAAGCTGGTATGTATTGGGATGGTGAGAAACTACATCCATTTGCTACGGAAGGTGGCCATTCGGCGTTTAGTTCTTATTCGGATATCGATGTTGAATTGTATATATATCTAAGGGAAAAATTTGGGCATGTTAGTTGGGAGCGTGTATTATCAGGTCAAGGGATTTGTTCAATCTATAATTTTATGAAAGAGGTTCGTAACCTGGAAGAGCCCTCCTGGATGAAAAAGAAAATGCTGGAATACGATCCCGCTAGTGTAATAACCGAGGGTGCTCAAAGAGGAGTTTATATTTCAATAGCCACATACCGATTATTTTTTAGATGCCTAGCTGAGGAAGCAGCAAATCTTACCTTAAAAATGAAAGCTACAGGTGGATTATTTATTGGTGGTGGAATAATTATAAAAGTTTTGGAGCTCCTGGACAAAAAGTCGTTTTTAAACCATTTATTTAATAGTGGTCGCTTAAAACCATTATTGGAAAAAGTTCCCATTTATGTCATACTGAACGATAAGACGGCATTGTGGGGTGCAGCGCATTATGGCTTATACTCTTGATTACCTTGGTTAGCGCTTTTCTTTTGAAATTTTCTCTCCAGCACCAACCCTGAAAGACAGGATATTTTCGCGCGGTGGCAAAGGACAGGTAGCGAAATCCGTATATACACAAGGTGGATTGTATGCCTTATTAAAATCAATAATAATGTTACCTTCTCCAGAGTAAGGAACATCTAAAAAACGTCCACCTCCATAAGTTTCAGTTCCATTGGTTTGGTCACCAAAAATGATAAACAATTGGTCCGGTCCGCCGGATAATGCGATTAGACTTATGGATTCACCTTGATGCTCAAATACAGCCCTGCCCACAATTGGAGTGGGTAATCTTTGTCCCATTACATTAGTGATCAATACGGTTTCGGTTGATTGAGGAACTAAAAGTTTAGCATATTTTTTCCATGCCTTTCTCGCCTTATATCTAGGAATATTTTTTAGCTCAAATCGGGCATCAGACATGGTATCTCTTAAACGAATTCCCAGTTTTTGCCCTCTCTGGATCAGATTCCAGCGAAACGATTTCCATTCCACATTAGTCGTATTTCCGGTCAAGTCGGATTCTAATTTACATTGTCGAGATTTTTTACCATTAACTTTTACTTGTTGTTTCGAATTCGTTATGGTCATCAAAACAGAATCTTGAGTAACTATAAATTCTCCCATAGTGTTAGGAAAATCAATTGGAAATTGTACATCCACTTGATTTCCTGAACCGAAAGTACTTGTCGGTTGATCCAGCCAATATAATCCTACCAATGTAGTCCAACCATCAGGTTTGGTAAGATATTCGACCCTTTGCTGATCCCATGATTTAAGCTCCTTACGGTAAGATTGTCCTACCATCTGGACCATTGTTCCACTTAATAGAATTATCCATAGGTAATGGTTAATCCCCCTCATTAATTCCAATTAATTCCATCCGGCATTTGAGCAATCACGGCATAATTATCCCCTTTGTTTGCCATAATCTGTTTCCAGAGCAGGTTTGGTTTGGATTTGAAGATATAATTGGCATGCATTTCTGACAACACCCAACTTCCCACTTGTAATTCATCGCCTAGTTGGCCCTCGGACCATCCCGAATAGCCTACAAAAAACCGAATATTGTTCGGAAGAATTAGTTTGGAACTAATCAAAAATTTCAATTTCTCGAAATCCCCCCCCCAATAAACACCCCGATTGACCTCAACAGAATCTTCCAGGAGATCTCCTACATTGTGAATATAGTGAATGGTATCAGTCGAAACCGGCCCCCCAAAATGCACTTCAGATTCAAAAGTAGGAAAATCAGAAATCAATTCTTCTATTTTCATATTTAAGGGTTTATTCAAGATAAACCCAAGACTTCCCTCCGGATGATGATCACATAACAAAACAACGGATCGACGGAAGTTCGGATCCATCATGAAAGGCTCTGATAACAATACCACTCCTTTATTTACTTCAGTTTTGTTCATTGATGAAATATACAAATTGTTATAATGGTGAGCAAGGTAATTTTCGATCAATTCGTTTAATAAATCCAGACAGTACTTTCCCATTACCACCCACTTCAACAAATTCACTCACTCCATCCAACAACATATTTTGCATGGTTGTAGTCCATTTCACCGGAGAGGTCAATTGTTTGATCAGATTTTCCTTAATTTTTGAGGGATCTGAATGGGCTTTGCCATCGACATTTTGATAAACTGGACAACTCGGGGTGACAAAATCAGTGTTTTCAATAACCGTTGCTAATCTCTCTCGGGCAGGTTCCATTAAGGCTGAATGAAACGCACCACCTACCGCAATTGGAATGACCATTCTAGCTCCTTTTTCATTGAGAAGTTTCATGGCTACTTCAATACCCTTTTTCGTACCTGAAATAACCAGCTGTCCGGGACAATTATAATTCGCTGGAACAACCAATTCTTCTATTTCTTTACATATTGCTTCAATAGTTTGATCTTCCATTCCAACTACCGCCGCCATGGTCCCTGGATTCATTTCGCAAGCTGCTTGCATGGCTTCAGCCCGTTCTTTAACCAATATTAGTCCATCTGCAAACTGGATCGCCCCAGCGGCGACTAAAGCTGAGAATTCCCCAAGAGAGTGTCCGGCAACCACATCTGGGGTAAAGCTCGCTCCAGAAATTTTTGCAGAAATTACCGAATGCAAGAATACTGATGGCTGCGTGATTTTAGTTTCTTTAAGCTGATCAGCAGTTCCGTTGAACATCACCTCGGTAATTGGAAATGAGAGCACCTCGTTGGCCTCCCTAAAAAGTTGCTTGGCCTCTTCTGATCTTTCGAACAGCTCTTTACCCATTCCCACATATTGTGAAGCCTGTCCTGGAAATATAAATGCTTTCATGGTATCGTTTTCGTGCTTAGCTTAAATCAGCGGTAATCAAATTTAAGAATTCGGTTCTGGTTTCTGCCTTCCTGAATTCTCCGGTGAAAGCAGAGGTGGTGGTTACGGAATTTTGCTTTTGCACACCTCTCATCATCATACATAAATGCTTAGCTTCAATTACGACGGCCACACCCAGTGGGTTGAGCGTATCTTGAATCGATTTTAAGATCTGGTCGGTCAATCTTTCCTGAACTTGCAATCGTCTGGCGAAAATATCCACAACTCTGGGAATTTTACTCAGCCCAACAATTTTACCATTGGGTATATAAGCGATATGTGCTTTGCCAAAAAAAGGTAATATGTGATGCTCACAAAGGGAGTACAATTCAATATCTTTAACCAGTACCATTTCGCTGTACTCCTCATCAAACATGGCTGATTTCAGAATTTCTTCCGGCTGTGTGAAATATCCATGGGTAAGAAACTGGATGGCCTTAGCAGCACGTTCAGGTGTTTTGAGCAATCCCTGCCGCCACGGATCTTCCCCTATCCCTTGAATAATATCCCGGTAATGTTGTACTAAATCATGGGTCACCTTTTCGGGATACTCTTCTGTTTTTTTATACTTCATTTTGTTTATTCACCAAAATACTCAACATAGATTTTCTCCGTCTCGAACAATTTGAGTGCATATAAAGTTTGATCAGGCAACTTATTTTCCAATAATTTCCAAATTATCATGACTAGATTTTCTGCAGTTGGATTTAGGTTTTTAGAGAAATAGGGCACATCAAGATTTAAATTTCGATGGTCCAAAAGCTCAATGACTTCTTTCTTAATGATTTTGCTTAAATCTCGAGCATCTATTGTATAACCAAGAACCGGGTCAGGAACACCTTTTATCGTAACATGCAATTCATAATTATGCCCGTGCCAATTCGGATTAGCACATTTTCCAAACACCTGCAAGTTTTTTTCTTTGCTCCATTCCTCTACCCATAATTTATGAGCTGCGTTAAAACGTTCAATACGAGTCAAATAAACCATACAAAATCACTTAAAATCCGGCGCAAAAATAAGAATATTAACTGAATGAGCACCATTTAATCAATTACTTCGTAAAGAGCCTACTTATTAATCGAATGGCATTATAAGTTTGTCTATTTATTTTCGTTTTCATCACTTCGCCAGGGTAAAACCACTGGATTTCTACCTATTTTTGTAAAGCATATGAAATTATTTACAACCGTAAGGCAAATTTTTCTTTTGGCAATTACTAGGAAAATTCATCATCTAATAGCCTGGGTTTTTCTATTTTTTATCTTTTTGAGCATTTCGCAAAACCCAATTGTTACGCTGGTTTTTATCGCTTTTTTGATGGGCCTGGTGTACATTAATTTTTTTCACCTGATACCTAATTACCTTTCGAAGAACTTTTTACTTTACACTTTACTACTTATTGGTTTATGCGCTTTACTGGCTCCTATAAATGCAGTAGTAATCTATTTTATATCGAAAGGAGAAATTGAAGAGAGTCAGATCGGATTATATTTTCTTATCTATTTTATGATTTCAGGATCCTCTACAGTTATGAAGATTGTCAAGGATTGGTATTACCAGCAGAATGCCACCAAAGAAATTGAAAAAACAAGTATCCAAACTGAATTAAAATTTCTAAAATCCCAGATTAACCCACACTTCCTTTTTAATACCTTAAACAATCTATATGCATTGACTTTAAAAAAATCGGATAATGCTCCTGAAATTGTAATCAAACTTTCAGAAATGTTGCGGTATATGTTATATGAATGCAATGAAAAACGAGTACCTTTAAGGAAAGAAATAAAATATATCCAAAATTACATTGATCTTGAAAAGTTAAGACAGGGAGACAGATCCAATATTAACCTCACTATTAATGGAGAAATACGAGATCAGATGATTTCACCGTTAATGTTTATTCCATTTTTAGAAAATAGCTTTAAACATGGATTGAATCGAGGAATAACTGAAGGGTATGTTAATATCGTGTTGGACGTTGAGGGTGATCAATTACGGTTTTTTATGGAAAATAGTAAACCATCAGCGTCTCCCAGCCCGGCACAACCAAAGATCGGAGGGATCGGATTGATAAATGTTAGACGCAGATTGAAGTTGATTTATCCCAAGGCTCATGAATTGGTTATAGATGACAGGCCGGATGCATACAGTGTAAAGTTGGAACTAAACTTAGACCGGTAATTATGACAAAACTGAATGTAATTATTGTAGATGACGAACCTCTTGCCCAAGATGTTTTGGAAACTTATGTTGAAAAAATCCCAGACTTACAACTTGTAAAAAAGTGCTCCAATGCCTTCGAAGCCAATGAAGCTATCCATAATCATAAGATCGATCTGATATTCCTAGACATTCAGATGCCCCAATTAACTGGTATAGATTTTCTAAAGACCTTATCCAATCCGCCCATGGTGATTTTTACTACAGCATATTCCAATTATGCCATAGTGGGATTTGAACTGGATGCGGTTGATTATCTGTTAAAACCAATTTCATTTGAAAGGTTCCTCAAAGCAGTAAACCGTGCTATTGATGAGCACAAGAAGTCCGCATCCGTACTCCCGGAAAACGAAGATCAACCTCGGGATTATATTTTTATCAAGGCAGATAAAAAGTTGGTTAAGATAAACTATAACGACATTATTTATATTGAAGGATTGAAAGATTATGTAATCATTCGTATGGACCAATCCAGGGTTATTACCCTGCAAACCATGAAAAGTCTTGAACATAAACTTCCGGAGGCCATCTTTAAAAGGATCCACCGCTCCTACATAGTCAATATGGATAAAATTCAGGCTATAGTCGGAAATATGGTGGAAGTGAGAGAAAAAGGTCAGGCTAAACATTTACCTATCGGAAAAAATTATCGCGACGAGCTGCTGGAAATTATCAATAAAAATAAACTGTAATTGAGTCTACTCCCCGCAGAATTAGAACTCTTTCTTGCAAATGAATTGTCTCTTAAAATACGGCAAACCATCCGCGTTACAGGAGGAGATATTCACCAAGCGCTAAGAATTGATGCAGGTACAGGATCTTATTTTATAAAATTTAATGATCATCCGAATGCCTATCAAATGTTTGCCGGTGAATGTGAAGGACTGGATGTGTTGGCCAAAGCAAACCCTGATATAGTTCCGAAAGTAATTCATTGCCAAAATCTTGAATCACTGAGTTTTTTGATGTTGCCCTTTTTTAAATCGGTACCCGCCACTCAATTGAGTTGGCAAAAACTCGGACAGGGATTAGCCAAGATACATCGGTATTCCGCTAAATATTTTGGATTGAAACAGGACAACTATATAGGTTCCCTCCCCCAATCGAATCGAATCCATGATGATTGGACCACTTTTTATGCCGAGGAAAGAATCCTACCCCAGGTGAAACTGGCAGTTGACAATCAATATTTCAGTCAATCCGATATTTCCAGATTTGATCAGCTCTTGGCAAAAACCCCGGCAATAGTACCCACAGAACCACCAAGTCTTCTTCATGGAGATTTATGGAATGGAAATGTATTAAATACTGCAACTCATCCTTTGATCATTGATCCGGCAGTATATTATGGCCATCGTGAAATGGACCTGGCCATGACCAAGTTGTTTGGTGGATTTCCTCCTCTGTTTTATCAATCCTATCAAGAAAACTTTCCATTGGAATCGGAGTGGCAAAGCAGGATTCCTTTTTTTCAATTATACTACCTTCTAGTTCATGTCAACCTGTTTGGATTTGGTTATGTGGGTTCCGTAAAGAATATTTTATCAAAGTATTCTTAAACTTCATATTGATTCATCTGTATTTCGTGGGCATCATGAGCTAAAACCACAGGTCGTAGTTAACTTTCTCTTAACTCGACTATAATATTCTTTAACGAATGATTGGAGTTCAATAACTAAATGAAACCTTATTAAGTATCATTAAAAATTAATGTCATGAAAACGCAATCATTATTTTTTATCGGGACTATGTGCTTGATCATGAGTTTCACCTCCTATGCCGGAGACTGGACCGGACACTGGCAATGCCAGACACATGACCTGGTCTTTGAAATTGAAGAATTTGACCGAGGTATCCGAATTCGTCAAAACAACCGGAATTGGATTGATGCCCGTCGTTCCGGTTACAATAGATACCGGGATCAACGGGGAGATGAATATAGATTACTCAACCAGCATAAACTGGAATATTTAACCCAGGGAAAGGCCTATATCATGTACAGAGGCAATTACAATCGTACCGATGACAGAAGAGATTATCGGAAGGATCGTGACTGGTATTCCAAAGACAGAAGGTATTCCGATAAATTTAATGTCGACGGCCAGTGGATTAATCCAAGTACCGGGATGAAGATTCATATTGATGAAAGGAGGAATCATATAAAGGTAAGGTTCAACCGTGGCAGCAAGGAAACGTTCCATTATCAACATCGGGGAATATATAGAGATCGTCATGGCAATCAATTGATTATCAAAAGGTCAGGAATAATCGAGTATACCAGTTATGAAGGAGATTTGTTCATGCGTTTTTATCAAGGTAAACATCATGGACATTCAAAAAGCCATTTCCGCTGGTAATAGACAATTTATCGAGGCTCTGCAAGGCCTCGATAATTCCTTTATTTCCAATATTTAAAATTTAATAACTTGGTGCTGATAAATGCACTTTATAACCTGAGATTAAGATGAACTAATGAATCTGACCGAGCTCGAAAAAAGACTTAACCAAGTAAGTAAATGGATACTTGATTATTATAGGCATATCGAAGAATACCCGGTAAGATCAAAAGTAGAGCCCGGACAAATCCATACCCAATTACCGCTACATGCTCCTCAAGACAACGAAGATTTTGATCAGATTTTCCATGACTTTCTAAATCTGATTATTCCCGGAATGACGCATTGGCAACATCCTCATTTTCATGCGTATTTCCCAGCCACCATTTCCTATCCATCACTTCTGGCTGAAATGATCATCTCTACTCTAGGTGCTCAATGCATGATCTGGGATACTTCACCGGCAGCTGCTGAATTGGAACAAAAGGTATTGGAATGGTTATTGGAAGAAATGCAATTGCCCATTAACTGGAATGGAAGCATCCAAGATACCGCTTCCACAGCAACCTTAGCGGCATTAGTAGTCGCACGAGAAAAGAAAACCGATTGGGAAATAAACGATAATGGATTTAAAGATCGGGTTTTGAGATTTTATTGTTCATCTGAAGCGCATTCTTCAATCGAAAAAGCGGTAAAAATCCTGGGCTCTGGCAAAACCAATTTGATCAAAATAGATGTAGACGACCAATTGGCAATGATTCCCTCGGCATTGAAACAACAAATTGAGACCGACCTGCAATCGGGTTATGTACCTTGTGCCGTAATAGCCGCTGTGGGCACGACAGGCACTTTGGCCGTGGATCCCTTATCTGCTATTGGTCAAATATGCAAAGAGTTTAACGTGTGGTTACATGTCGATGCCGCCTATGCAGGGACAGCCCTGATTCTACCAGAGTACAAATGGTTGAGAAGCGGTATTGAGTATGCAGATAGTTTTGTATTTAATCCGCATAAATGGATGTTCACCCATTTTGATTGCAATGTATCCTATTTTAAAAGCAAAAATGAGCTCCTAAAAACGTATGAAATCCTTCCAGAATATTTAAAAACTAAAACTCATGGGAAAGTCAATGATTACCGGGATTGGGGCATTCCTTTGGGGAGAAGGTTTAGGGCATTGAAATTATGGTTTGTCATTCGCTCTTTGGGAATCAATGGAATCCGGAAAAAATTGAGGGATCAAATTAAGTGGACTAAAAAACTGGAAAAAAGATTGGCTGTTCTCCCGTATTTTGAAATACTGATTCCGGCAAAATTTAATCTTATATTGATCAATTGTACTGGAAAAAGTACAGAAGAAAGAAATCAAAGAACAGAAAGACTATTGCAAAGTTTGAATCAGTCCGGAAAAATTTATGCTACACATACTAAGGTAAATGGGATTTATGCAATAAGACTTGTTTTAGGAACTTATCTTTTAAATGAAACTCATGTAAACGAATTGTATGATTGGATTGTTGAAGAATCTCAAATGGTGTTTAAAAGATGAAATATTTGTTCATATTACTGATTGGATTTAGCAATCCGATTTTTGGTCAAAATTACAATAAAGAAGACCGGCATGCTCGCAAAATGGATTATAGGGGAGAGAGTATTCATGAACTTGCTCTTGCTTTGACTTCTCCGTTTATCGAGGAAGTGAGTAAGGTGAGGGCCATTTATACCTGGATCACCGACAACATAGCTTATGATTGCAAAAAAAGAAATTCAGATAGAGGAACTTTCATAACATATGAATCTGAAGAAGAGTTGGTGCAAAAAAAGAAACAATTGGAATACGATGATGCCTTAACTACTTTAATATCCAGAAAAGGAGTTTGTTATGATTACACCTATCTGTTCAAACAGTTGTGTGCAGAATTAGGAATTCCTTCAGAAGTGGTATTGGGAAAAGTTAAAAAATCCGAATCTGAAATTGGAGAGCGTTTTAACCCCTACACGCATACCTGGAATGCGGTTAAAATAAAGGATAAGTGGTATTTCATTGATGCAACTTGGGGTAGTGGTTACACTGATGGTTCATGTACAAAGTTTACCAAGGAGTTTCGGGATTATTTTTTGTGTACTCCGCAAGAAATGATCTATACCCATTACCCGGATGATTCCAAATGGCAATTATTACCACGCGATAAAGTGGTTACGGAATCTGAATTCCTCAATTACCCCTTATTAAATCACCATCAGAGGACTATCGCCTTGGAATCCTTAGTACCTAAATCCGGAATATTGCCCAGGACCAACGCAAAAACCCATATCAAACTGAATACAAAAGATGCTGAACAAAATTTCATTTTAGTAGCCAATAACGAACTTCTGGATGCTGAGATTAGTAGAAATGCCGGTGTTTTTACCTTTAGTTTTTTTATACCTGATGATGTGGACTTTATCCGGATTTGCTTCGAAGAGTCACCTGGGGAATACACCCAATGTATCGTGTACAAAGTCAAATAAATTTTCAATACTGTTTATAAATCATTATCCCTGGACACTTAAGACACACTTTGCTCGGTACAGGCAATAGGGTAAGGATAATCCACGCCTAAATCGATCTGGAATTTATGCAATTGCCTAGAATCTAAATTTTCTGGGGTATGAATTAATTTACCCGGAATATTCGCCAGTTCCGGCACCCAGTATCGAACATAATCCCCATTGGCATCAACCTTCTTTGCTTGAGCCTTAACGCTTCTTATATACAATGATCGGCTGTTTTTTTCGGCTCCGGCTAAATGCTGCCAATTGCAATAATTACTACAAGGATCATAGTCCAAAAGTATAGATTCAAAATATTCCGCTCCCAAGATCCAGTTAATATTTAGATTATGGATTAAGTAGGATGCCACAAATGTCCTGCCTTGTTGAGATAAATACCCTGTCTGGTTGAGTTCTCTCATACATGCATCAATCACCGGGACACCGGTTTTACCCGATTTCCAGATATCAAATAACTTTCGGTTTTCAGGCCTAAGTCGAATTTTTCCATGTATACCTGCTGCTTGGAATATTTTATTACCATGTTTTTTACCCATTAAGCGATAATAATCCCTCCGCATTAAATCTATAAATTGTTGATATGAAGTACTTTTATCAATCCCTAGTTTCTCATACTTTTTCACCTCCCAGTAAAAAGTTTTGGTCGAAAGACATCCCAAACTGACCCAGGGAGACAACTTTGTGGATAAATTTAACCCGACTATTCCATTTGTTGATGTTCGATTTTTGTACCCGTCTGTTAAAGAATGATCTAAAACCTGACGAAGTCTCTTAAGAGCGATTCTTTCACCACCTTGAAAATAGGATTTTGATTCCCCCTGATACCCCAATTCAAGAAGTAATTCACAAGAATCTATTAAAATTGCCTTTGGAATAGGATTAAGTGGTTTTTCAATTTTTGGTAAAGGTTTTCTAATGGTAGTAAATCTTTCCACTTCTTTTCTGAAGCCAGTAAATGTATCCGGAGTATGGGTAATCGGAAAAGGTAAATCCGCCGTATAATATAGCATCTTACCTCTGGAGAACCTTATTTCCTGCCCTATTGTCCATAAATTCTTTTCCAAATTATCTTGAACACGCACCTCTTCAGCAGTCCTTTCCCGATTACAAAAAATCCAGGAGGTCTTTAAGGTTCGAGCCAGTTCAAAAATTTCATTTTCAGGGAATCCGGATCGTATAATCAAATCAGATCCCATTTTTTTTAATTGTTCTTTGAGATCTAATATACTTTCGATAATAAACCTAGTGCGATGTTTTCCTGTTTTTCTAAACCCGAACGAAGTATTCCCTTTAAAAACTCGAGGATCGAATACATAAACTGGATAAACCATATCTGCACAATGAAGTGCGTCGACAAAAGCTTCATTATCATGAATTCTCAGATCAGATCGAAACCAAATGATTGCTTTTTTCATATCCGATATGAAAAGTTAAAAATATCAACCATACATTGTCCTAAATGTTATTAAATTACGGCCCAATTTTCGAACTATGAATCATTTTGTAATCCTATTGGCACTTGGCCTTGTAGTCTCTGGTTGTAATTCTTCTCAAAAATATAATATTACTGAAGAATACAACAAGGTTTTGGCCATACATGATGAAGTAATGCCTAAAATGGGCTATATAAGTTCCCTGCAGCGTACTTTACGTGCATTTTTAGATACCTCAACCCTCCAATCGGATACCATTCAAATAAGAAGTACCATAATATTTTTGGCAAATGCAGAAGAAGGTATGTGGGAATGGATGAACCAAATAAAAAAACCGGATCAAAATGATGTTCCTACGGCTAAGACTTATTTAGAAAATGAGATGCAAAAAATTATCAAAGTTAAGGAAGATATGCTCCAATCGATTGAACAAGGAGAGACCTTAATTGAAAAGTATCATTTAAAGTAAGAACTATGTACAGATGGATTGTATTTGGTTTGTTTTTGATTACTTTGAGTTGCCAACCTGCTCACCAAAAACTTCCGATTATCGGAATACCGGAAATTTCCGAAAATGACACGATATATCCAGTAATCAGAGATTTTAGATTTTGGAATCAGGATAGTCTGTTAGTAACCAATCAGGATTTATACGGAAAAGTGTATGTCGCTGACTTTTTTTTTACATCCTGCCCGACCATCTGCCCAAAAGTAAAACAACAAATGTTGCGTATAAATGAGAAGTATCGAGACGATAATCGCCTCATTTTAGTATCACACACCATTGATCCCAAAAGAGACACGGTAGGAAAATTAAAACAATATAGCAGGAATTTGGGAATTGAAGATTCGCAGAAGTGGCATTTTCTGACCGGGATAAAAGACAGCTTGCATGAAATAGCTTCGGATTATATGAGCATTGCTTATGAGGATCCGGATGCCCCAGGCGGGTTTGACCACAGTGGAAGAATTGTCTTAATTGACCAATTTGGTCATGTTAGATCCCATTGTAATGGGACAGATCCCAAAGATGTAACCCGGTTTATGAAAGATATTGACAACTTGCTTGTCCATGAAATGGAATAATGCATCATGGATGGTTCTTACCCTGATCTACCTATATTGTGGGACTATATCTGAAGGTGAAAGACTTTATCAAACACATTGCGCCAATTGTCATATGGAAGCTGGTCAGGGCTTGGCTCAATTAATCCCACCACTGGCCAATGCGGATTATCTACTTCAAAATTATTCTAAGTTACCCTGCATTATCAGAAAAGGCCAAAATCAGAAAATTGTAGTAAATGGAATCGTCTATGAGCAAGAAATGCCATCAAATTTCGAATTAAATATTGTAGAAATCACGAACGTTATAAACTACATTGGAAATGCATGGGGAAATAATATGAGAATCATGACTACCGAAGAAGTTGAAAAAGCGTTAAATGGATGTCAATAATTCATAATATCTAACGTTTTTATACTATATTGCCAAATCTATCGATTAATTTTTGGACATATTAAATTGGAAAAGAGTACTCAATATGGAGTTGAAGCATAGACTTTCCCTACTTATTATCTGTGTGACAATATTAGGGTTAAGGGCCCAATCACCTCTGATCGTTTTCAAATCTTCGCTTGGACTTGAAAGTTTGACAGAATCGTGTAATCAAGTACCGGATACCATCTGTTTTCAGTTTAGTCCCGATACCATAGATCGAGTTTTTAGACTTGATCTATTAGGAGATGCACAGAATATTATCGATTATCAAACTTCGATAACCAATACGTTCATCCTGCCGGCCGGATCATCTGAAAGTTGTTTTACTATACAGGGCATCCCTGACAATCCCGATCCTGGAGAAACCATTATCGTTCAATTACAAACTGATGATAATGAAGTATTGTCACAATTAGAAATACCAATTATTGAGAATATTGAGGTTAACATTCTCTCTGATTTGGAAGTATTGAGTGTGTGTGGAGATTCTACTTTTGAAATCCAGGTATCCGGAGCCAATACGTATCAGGTATTCCCAGAAAGTCTTTTGCAAAATATTGAAGATGAGACCATTGTTGCCATAACATCAGAAAATGTGGTTCTCAAAGTGGAAGGGTCTACAGGGAATTGTACCGATATAGATAGTATTGCAATTAATGCATACAATCCTTTGGTTACTGCGGAAGCACTCACCATACCAGAAATTTGTGTAAACGAATCTGTACTATTAAATGCTACGGTTGAAGGCATAGACACGAGTTTTTTCAGCTGGGAGCCTGCCGATGAAGTGGAAAACCCCCTGGCATTGAGTTCTACTGTGTCACCGGTTATTAATACTACTTATCACGCCACCGTATCATTGGAAAATTGCCTGATTCAGGATTCGGTTCATGTAAAAGTAGATCCGTACACGGTGCCGAACTTAGTTGCTGCTGATACAACTATTTGCCAAGGTGAGGCCTTGTTATTGGCCTTGCCGGTGGTAGATAAAAGTACATTTTACAAATGGTCGCCGGGTGATTACCTGGATGATTCTACTTCGGCTTCTCCAGTTGCCAGACCTGAAGACACCACTACTTACACTTTGGTTGCAATAAGCGAACGAGGTTATTGTAGTGATACACTTTCCATCAATGTAAACACCCGACCGGTTGACGTAAATATCTCCGGACCGGATACTGTGGAAATATGTTTGGAAAGCAGTGCCACCATATCGGCAACGACCTCTCCGGAAAGTGAAATTTTCTGGATTACGGAGGATACTTCTTTGAGTGATGCTTTGGCCACAACCATTACAGTTACACCGATGGTTTCGTACGTGTATATTGCTAAAGTAACCTCATTAGAAAATAGTTGTATGGCTTTTGACTCTGTGTATGTCAGAGTAGATTCTCTTCCCGATTTGGATACAATCAATGTAATACCTGAAAAAGATCCCTATTGCGTTGGTGATCAAATTGCCTTGTGGTCGCAGGATTATGATACCGGTAAATTTCCTGACATTACCCATAACTGGATGCCTAATGACGGTGCTTTTGTAAATAATGAGACCATGTTCCTAAATGCAAAAATAACGGCCCAGGATACTCAAACCTATAGTAGAGTCACAACGAATCATGCTTGTGAGGTCACTGATGAAATCACTATCAATGTAGAAGATCCTCGCATCATTACGATGCCCATGGACACCATCGTTTGCCCCAATGAAAAGGTACCCATCACGATTATTAATAATGGAATCAAAGATTTGGAATGGATGCCAACCGAGAATCTCAGTTGTTCCAAGTGTGATAATCCTACCGCGACAACCCCAACGCCTTCTATGTACCAGGTTCAAGGAGAACGCAACGGTTGTCCTGTAAGTGGGCAAGTTATAGTCAATATTTTTACTCCGGTATTTTTAGGCATCACACCAGCACCCGATGCAAGAGTCGAAGTGGGAACTGAAGTAACCCTTACCGTGGTGGCTAATGGCCCAATAGCTACATATTCCTGGGAAGAAGGTAATAGTGGCCTTTCCGAAACTGGAAACAGCCTCATGGTAACTAAAAATTCAGATACCAAAGAAAACTATACGGTGTCCGCCATAGATCAAAACGGTTGCCCAACTCAGGCAGCAATTGAAATTGAATGGTTCACCCCCCCATTTTCCGTCCAAATTCCTAATGTGTTTAGCCCAAATGGCGATGAAGTGAATCAGTATTTTCGGCCATTCGTAAGTGGGGCGGCTTCGGTTCATGAAATATTAATTTTCAACCGGTTTGGTCAGTTGGTCTTTGATAGTGATAACCTGGAACAAGGTTGGGATGGCAATGTCAATGGAAACCCTGCCCCTTCTGACACCTATGTGTACATTGTTTCAGTTCGCAAGCAAGGAGGAGAAATAGCCAAATATAAGGGTGATGTCATATTGATGAGGTAGCAGGAACCAATTGGTTACGCAATTCGTATAGTTCTAGTCAAACGGGCAATGCAACTTTACCCAACTAATCTGATCTGCAATTGGCCTGGTTTAGATTGACTTAAAAGCACCAAGAAGATTGATCACCGATTATCCACGTTTGTTCATTAATCTGTATTTAATTATCTTAATCATTGTTTTCACCTGAGTTTGATTATTAGAAAGACTTAGCATGTCAGATTCTCATACCCTGAAGATTAAGTTTTACGGCACCCGTGGCTCAATACCTATTTGTGACCGGGAACATCAGGATTTTGGTGGCAATACAACGTGTGTAAGTGTGGAGGTCCCTCATAGTAATACAGTCAATATCATCGATGCAGGCACCGGTATCCGAAATCTCGGGAAGGAATTAATCGAATTAAGAGAGGATATGCCTAAACAAATAACTATTGGATTTACTCATTTTCATTGGGATCATATTCAGGGGTTTCCTTTCTTTGATCCTGCCTATTTGCCCGACGTAAACATTAATATTCTTGCAATGGGGCGAACGCAGGAAGTAGAAGATCTGCGTAATATCTTTCTTGCTCAAACTAGTTCGGCCCATTTCCCAATTCAACTAAGCGATATGGGTGCCGAGTTTCATTTCATCGTTTTGGGGAAAAAAGCAGCCCAACACGCCAACGGTCTATCGGTGCAGGCGCGACAGCATAACCACCCCGGAGGCGCTAATAGTTATCGGGTTGAAAAAGATGGTAAAGCGATGGTTTTTTGCACGGATATCGAACATGGTGATGAGCTCGACCAGAATATCATCCAATTAGCTCGAGACGCTGATCTCCTAATCCATGAAGCCCAGTACACTACTGAAGAATTAAAAAAAAGAAGAGGTTGGGGCCATAGCAGCTATGAACAAGCAATCCAAGTAGCCGAATTGGCCAATGTCAAACACCTGATTATGACACATCATGACCCCGATCATGATGATAAATTTTTAAATCGCATGGAAAAAATTTGCCAACAAAGGTATCCTAGTTGTCAACTGGCTAGGGAAGGAATGGAATTTTATCTATAAACCCGGGTTCGATCAATTCTAGCTTATACAATTAGCTATAATTCAAAACATTGAGAATTAGCAATTCACTATTTCATGAAAAGAAACACATTTTTAAGAGAGATCTTATACTTTTTCTGTAGAATTTCTTCATCAACTATGCCCAGCTTGCACTAAGTACCTGAAGGCAGGTTTTATATTAGTATATCATCGATAATGGAGATGTTACAGATTTCTGATTATCAACCCTCCTCAAATTAATACAAATTGATGCAAATCAACTTTTTCACCCTCCGACGTCATTTATAATCCAAATCATCATCTGATATTTTTGTGGTTCTAAGGGATATCAATGGAACAAATAATAACCGAACTAGCACCAACACCAGGAGGTCATTATGCCCAGGCAATCAGGCATGATGGAAATATTTATGTATCCGGCCAATTGCCTTTTACTCCGGAAGGAGGAAAGATCAGTGGTAATATTATGGAGCAAACCAGACAAATTCTGACTAACATCGAGGCCATTGCCCAAGCTGTAGGATTAACCAAAAATCACATCGTAAAAACTACCGCCTTCGTATCAGATATGAGTCTTTGGGGTGATGTCAACCAGATTTATAGCGAATTTTTTGAAAATCACAAACCGGCGCGATCGATAGTTCCGGTAAAAGATCTACATTATGGTTTTTTAATTGAAATCGAGGCTATTATTGCCTGCGATTAAGCTACCCGAATCGGCACTTTCAATCGTTCAATTTGCAGATCCTCTTGCAACATCTTTATTATAAAGACATTCCAATGCACCAGAGATAATTTAAAATCAAATAAGTAGTACAACTATACCCTATTCCAAATATCTACATATATTTTCCATTCACTGTTCACTTTCTTCCAGATGATTGTATATTTTCCTTTCCAATGGGATTCTTTTCCATCCCCAAGCAAGGAGATCCCTTCATAATATCCAAAATCATAAGCAGTTTCAGGATTTAGAATTTCCAATTCCTCAGGCATAATGTGATGAAAAACGGTTTTGCTCTTCGCATCGGGTCCGGGAGTCCAATATTCCCCGATTTGATCATGACCTGTTAATATCTTTTTCCCGCCGGGTAATATTTTAGCATCCGACGTATATGCCTTTACTATTAAATTCCAATCTTGTTTCTCCAGCGCTTTTGAAAATTCAGCCATACTTTTCCTCAATTTCTGATAATCCTCTAATTCAAGATTGTTTTTCGGACAGTGAACATCAGGAAGACCGCACACGCCGGTTATCATCCTCAACTGACCTGGGTGTAATTCTTTTGGATTACTAACCCATGAAGGTGTAGAAGTATTGACAAACATGGTATCTCCAGTAATACTTGCTGCTATACCATTTGGTTTTGAAAATGACGCTTCCAGAGCAGGTCCATCTTCATTGGTAAAAGCTCCATTTCCGGCAATATGATCAACAGTTCCTCCCGGAGAGATTTTATATATTTTACCAGTTCCAATGTTAGTTACCCAGAAGAATCCATTTTTGTAAGTCAAATGTCCATTTCCAACGGGATTTGGGCCGCCGGCTAATACAGGAACTGTAGCAATTACAGAAATTCTTCCGTGCCGGGTTATTCTGACCAGATCTCCACGTGGAAAATTAACGATATACAAATTGTCGCCATCATCAATGGTCATACCATTGGGACATTGAATTAAACTGTCCTTAGCGAAAACGGAAGATTTTCCTTCATTTACCTTGACGATTTCACTATTACCACAGTCACATACATATAACGCTCCTTGACTATCAAACACCAATCCCACTGGAAGCTTTAGTCCGGAAACATAAGTAGATCGTTTTCCGTCAGTGGCAATCTTAGTTACAACTCCACCATAGGGTTCGCTTTGGTAAAAGTTTCCCTTGCGATCGAAACACGCTCCGGAAGCCCCCCGAAATCCTGAACTAAAAACCTTGAATTTCCCATTGGCTGGATTGACTTGATACACTTTGGTTTCATCTTTATGACCAAATTGTTTGCCAAAATCACTTACATATACATAACCATTCGAGCCTATTGTCACACCCCCACTTGCATCAAGAGGTAGCACGGTTTCAACATTTAGTTGGGCTAAAAGACCGATTGGAAAAAGCAAGTAAAACAAACACTTCATAATTTAACTTTTACCCAAAATAGGCTGATTTATTATCACACCCAATATTATGTGGTGAAACGAATGTTTTTGATATCAATTAATCTCTGCACAGTCCTCAAGAATAATGGTATTCAATTATTTAATAAAGATCATCAGAGATCCGATGATCGTGATGGCAATAATGTAGTTCCGGAATAATTGATTGCTAAATAAGCGGATGAGTCGAAGTCCTATATAGAAACCTATCAATACGGACGGAGTTAAATACAAACTATACATTAAAGATTCGGAGTTTACGGTTTTCCATACCAGAACATGGAAGGGCAATTTGAATAGATTAATAATAAAAAACAGCCAAGCCAATGTTCCGATAAATTCAAGTTTCGGGAATCGAAGAGCCAAAAAATACAAATTAGCAAAGGCTCCAGCCAAATTACCAACCATGGTTGTAAATCCAGCACTTAATCCCATCAAGCTGGAAAACCAGATGGAATCTGGAACCGATGAGTCTTTCATTTTTTCGAAGATTAACATTAATACGAGGCTGACAATAATAATCGAAGCCATCATCTTTCGAAAGACTTCTTCTGAAATCCGGTCTCCAGAATATACACCAATCAATACTCCGATTACCATCCACGGCAACAATTTTAGCAGCACCCCCCACTTTACATTCTTTCTATATACAACCACAGCCAAAATATCGGCAATGATCAGCATTGGCATCAGAATTCCGGTGGATGCTTTAGCCTCAAATGCCAAAGCCATTAAAGTAACTACAACAAATCCCAATCCCTTAAAACCCGATTTAGCAAGGCCCAATGTAAACCCACTTATCGTACCCAATATGAGAGTATATATTTCTATATTCTAATTGACTTTATATCTTCAATCTTGATAAACGCCAAACATAACGGTTCCAAATCATATATCCATAATTTTTAATTACCTGAATTTTTTTGATGCGGATTATATGCTTAACTCCAGTTGTCCAGGGAATGCAACGCCAAACTATGGCAGGAAGGAGAAAATCAAACTAATCATAAACAAATTTCCATGAGCCGTCACTTTGCTTTTTCCAAACCGTATGAAATATGCCATTAGAACGAATATCTTTGCCAGTGGAATCAACGGCAGAAAACCGATAAGGACCGTAGGTGTAGCCCATATCTCCTAATTGGGAAACATCCACATACTCCGGACGCCAATCCAGTTTGACCTGATTCAACGTTTGACTTTCAAAATATTGCCGAATTCCGGTCTTGCCTGCGATAATCTTTCCTCCACGGTTCAACACCGCATTCGGAGCCGAATACTGTAAAAAAGCACGCATTACACCGGAATCGACCGACATTTTACTAAAAGCGATTTCCGTCTCAAAAATCTCCTTTTTTATTTCTTCCAAATTCACTTTATCTGATCGCTGACAGCCGTCAAAAACTAAAAATAGGATCAGAGTCACATTAAAGCTCAAGAATCTCAAAGCTTTTAAAGAAAGAATTTTGCAGTGGACTAAAACTTTTTGAGGTTTATCAAATGGGAAATACATAATTCAAGTTTTGAAAATCTAACGACTGATAGATCAATCCGTGGATCACAGTATTCTGAGAATATTCTCTGTTTCGTGTCTGATTGTCCCCCAAAGCTCTTGGATTTTTTCAAATGAAACCATATAAGACGAAATAACAACCCGAATCACGAACACTTCACTTAATTTAGTATGTGTTAAAAAGAACTTCCCTGTATCATTGATAGCAAGCAGTAATTTTTTTGTAAGTTCATTTTTTAATTCCGTTGATTGCGCTCCGGTTGGTTTGATACTAAAGCAAATAGTACTCATTTCCACCGGTGCATTGACTTCAAGCAAGGGGAAGTTGTCAATTTGCCCGGTTAACCATTGAGCCCACTTTAAATGATTTCGCAAGGCCTTCTGCAATCCTGATAAACCCAAATACTTGATCGTAAACCAAAGTTTCAAAGATCTAAATCTTCTTCCTAATGATATACTGTAATCCATAAAATCTAATGAGTCATCTTCTTGAGGGTTTTTTAAATATTCTGTTTCAAGGCTGAAAGCTTCTTTCAATAGATAGGGCTGTTTTATAAATAACACGCTCATGTCAAGCGGGACGAACATCCATTTATGTGGATTTATGGTAATTGAATCTGCTTCCTCCCATCCTTCAAATAAGCTGGATTTCTCTGGCAATAGAGCCAATGCCCCACCATGTGATGCATCAATGTGTAACCACATGTTTTCTCTTTTGCAAATAGCGGCGATTGACTTGATATCATCAGTAGCTGTCGATGAGGTAGTCCCTATTGAAGCAACCACACACATGGGTGTATTGCCATTCTCCTTATCCTTTTCAATGGCAGACTCTAGGGCCCCAACATCTATCCGAAAAATGTTACTCGATCGAATCAACCGGTGTTGGGAATACCCGAATCCCAAAACACTTAAAGATTTCTGAATTGAACTATGAGTTTGGTCGGAAAAGTAAACACAATATTTTTTTTGTACAGAATGGTATCCGGAATTCTTGAATTCCCCTCCAAAATACTTATTTCGAGCTGCGACCAATGCATGAAAATTACTGGATGATCCACCTTCATACATAATGCCAAAAAAATCTTCACTGAGACCAAGAAGCTGTTGCAACCACTTGCAGGTGCTTATTTCCAAATCTGTTCCAACCGGGCAAGCCAGACGTGTCATGCAGTTGGCGTTGATTGCTGTAATTAACATTTCTGCAGCCATTCCAGCCGGAGTTGTAGAAGAATTGAAATAGCCCATAAAACCAGAGTGTGTCCAATAGTTTACACCCGGAGTGATAAACTGCTCAAAATCGGCCATCATTTCTTCCATTCCGATGCCATCAACGGGAACCGATTCCGAATTACTCAGTGAATACCCACAGTCAGGATGCACCTTGATATTCTCCATGGATTGGAGATATTCCATAATCCACGATTTGGCCTGGTCTATGGCCTTTTCGAAGAGAATGGGATCATTGGGTTTTAGGGCCTTTTCCAAATCATTCATAGATGGATTTACTTTTGTTGAAAATAATTATTGGTATTCTTCCACAATTATTGATGGTCTCTTATGGTAACTGACTTAATCCATTACGGAAGTGAAAAGTATTAAATTTAAATTGACCTGGTTTCAAAAATAATTTCTACTACAAATTTTGTGATCAATGGATATGACCAGCACCTTAAAGTTAATTTCTGTTTATTAACCTGAGTTCGACCAATCATTTATTCACAGTAAGCTGATAGTCATATATTTATAAATTCAAATTAGTTGATCTTTTGATTATTAACTGATTTTTAAGGTTAAAGCCATTGAAACAGCAATCTTTAGCCAATAAAAGCCTTGCAAATAGCGCTGCTATTACTGCATTTTTCTTGTCTAAATCTCACTATTTCAATGACTTCTGTGATCAAATCATTAGTCGAACTCAGGTTATTAGCAACGGGGATTTCGGTCATCTTAAGCCATATTGATCCTAACAAAAGCACAAAGTAGCCAAGACATTTTCGAAGCAGACCTTTCGTCCACCAGATAGTTGGTCATGAGCCTAAGTATGATATCAGTTGTTTGGTGGACTCTTACAGGCGTGCTGCTTATTCGTTAAATCCAAATTGGAATACGTAGATATATACGCCTCCAAACAAAATTTACTAATTTTGCAGCACCAAGAATTTAAGCTTGTGACAATCTCTCAGGTAATTCGAATAAATGGAAAATGGCCCTGTAGTTCAACGGATAGAATAGGAGTTTCCTAAACTCTAGATAGCGGTTCGATTCCGCTCGGGGCTACTAAACATGCTTACAGAACCTTCAGATATGGCAAAGATCTTGGAAATTGACCCAAATTCTATTTTCATATCCGGAAATTGACAACAGTGAAGCTAGAGTCGAAAACCTGAATACTACTCTAAACGATTTACAGCATTTCATACCCTTTGACCCGTCCAGGCTTAAATTCCATACAGCTTCACTCCCCTCTTACATACTAAAGTAAAGTACAACTTATCCATAGATATTTGTCCGCTTTCTTGTCGAAGTTCTCTTAGCAGATTGAAGGTATTATCTGAGGATCAGGGTTATAAAAGTTGGCTTCCCAATTGAAAATTAACGTGGATCAACTATTAATCCTATAGTTTTTCTTATTTTTCCACTTTAACCGAAAATCAATGTCCGAAACGCGAAATCAAAGATATTGGCGCAAAAATATCCAATATGTAATTATTCTTCTGACTATCTGGTTTTTGGCCTCATTTGGATTTGGCATTCTCTGGGCGGATTATTTCAATCAATATCAAATCGGAGGATTCAAATTGGGATTTTGGTTTGCACAACAAGGCTCTATTTATGTCTTCGTCTTGTTGATTATCATTTACATTTTTTTGATGAATAAATTAGATAACCGATTCCGTAACGAGCAAGAATAAGCGTCGATGGATCAGACTATTTGGACGGCAATTATAGTTGGTATTACTTTTCTACTCTACATAGGTGTGGCGATTTGGTCAAGGGCGAAATCTACATCCGAATTCTATGTAGCGGGAAAAGGAGTTCACCCCATATTAAATGGCATGGCCACAGCAGCCGATTGGATGAGTGCCGCTTCGTTTATTTCCATGGCAGGTCTAATCGCTTTTATGGGATATCAGGGAGCCCAATATCTAATTGGATGGACCGGAGGTTATGTATTGCTAGCGTTATTATTAGCTCCCTATCTTCGGAAATTTGGAAAATTTACGGTTCCTGATTTTATCGGAGACAGGTATTATTCTCAGACAGCAAGAGTAGTGGCTGTAATTTGTGCATTATTTATCAGTTTTACTTATGTAATTGGGCAAATGAAGGGAGTTGGAGTCGCTTTCAGCAGATTCCTGGAAATTGATTTTGCGTGGGGAGTTACTATTGGTGTCGCAATTGTTTTCTTTTATGCCGTACTTGGAGGAATGAAGGGCATAACCTATACACAGGTTGCCCAATATTGTGTATTGATCTTCGCATACATCGTTCCAGCCATTTTCATTTCGATTTTAATGACGGGACATGTCATCCCGCAGATCGGGTTGGGAGGTAAGCTAGAGGATGGTACCTATCTGCTTACCAAGTTGGACCAGTTGTGCACTGATCTGGGATTTCGAGAATACACGCTTTCGAAGAAATCTACCGTGGATTTGTTTTTTGTAACTGCTGCATTAATGCTGGGAACGGCTGGTCTTCCCCATGTTATCGTACGATTTTTTACTGTTCCGAAAGTCTCGGGCGCCCGACAATCAGCCGGATGGGCCTTATTTTTTATTGCTATTTTATACACTACCGCACCGGCAATTGGTGCTTTTGCGAGGACCAACTTAATCAACACCGTTCATGATCAATCGTATGAATCACTTCCCGCCTGGTTTGGCAAATGGGAAGGTACCGGACTGCTTTCTTTTCAGGACAAAAATGAGGATGGGAAAGTACAATACTACAATGATCAAAATGAGGCTTTTGTAAATAATCTAGCTAACTCCCAGGGTTGGAAAGGAAGTGAATTAACCGTGGATCGCGATATTATGGTTTTGGCAAATCCGGAAATTGCCAATCTCCCGGCTTGGGTCGTGGCGCTAGTGGTAGCAGGAGGATTAGCAGCGGCGTTATCTACTGCTGCCGGTCTGTTACTGGTCATATCTACCTCAATCTCACATGATTTGTTGAAAAAATGGTTAGTACCCAGGATTTCCGAAAAGAGAGAATTAAAGGCTGCCAGAATTGCAATAGCCGTTGCTGTTCTAGTGGCAGGTTATGCAGGTATCAATCCTCCCGGATATGTGGCTCAAGTGGTCGCATTGGCCTTTGGATTGGCTGCCGCCAGTTTCTTCCCTGCTATTGTCATGGGAATCTTTTCAAAACGAGTCAATAAAGAAGGTGCAATTGCTGGCATGATAACCGGACTACTGTTTACCACCATATACATCGTATACTTTAAGTATTGGGGTGGTACACCGGATCAATATTGGTTTAATATTTCTCCTGAGGGTATAGGAACTTTGGGAATGATTCTGAATTTTGCCGTCACTTGGATCGTCACTTTATTTACACCCAAGCCACCT
This sequence comes from Saprospiraceae bacterium, assembly GCA_965223405.1. Classification (GTDB taxonomy): domain Bacteria; phylum Bacteroidota; class Bacteroidia; order Chitinophagales; family Saprospiraceae; genus CBDCWO01. The sequence goes on along the minus strand of CBDCWO010000006.1, from coordinate 5,440,932 downwards.
CAAAACATCGTTCAGTTAATTGACAATATTAGAAAACCTGACGAATAGCGATTCAATAAGTAATTAATGATTAAAATCAATATTTTGAGTGATCTAAAATCTGGGTTTAACTTCCATAATCCGGTATCATTACGCCCTGAAATATTTGATTATTTTCGGTACAAAAAATTATTATCATGACTTTACAAATTGCTTCATGGCAAGAATATCAAAATGAATATCAAAATAGCGTAAAAGATCCGGAAGGATTTTGGGCCAAACAAGCCGAAACCTTTGAATGGCACCGAAAATGGGATAAGGTCCTATCCTGGGATTTTGTTGATTATGATGTAAAATGGTTCGAGGGTGGAAAGTTAAACATCACTGAAAACTGCCTGGATCGTCACTTGGAGACCAAGGGAGATCAAACCGCAATACTTTGGGTGCCCAATGATCCAAATGCTCCTGATCAAACCTATACATTTAAAGAACTACATGAAGCAGTTTGCAAAACCGCGAATGCACTTAAAGCCAATGGTATTCAAAAAGGCGATCGAGTATGTTTTTATATGCCTATGGTTCCCGAATTGGCCATTGGTGTTTTGGCTTGTGCGCGGATTGGAGCTATCCACTCTGTGGTATTTGCTGGATTTTCTGCCAGTGCCTTAGCCGATAGAATCAACGATTCCTCCTGTAAGATGGTCATCTGCTCGGACTATAATTCACGTGGAAAAAAGAATATTGCCGTAAAAGGTGTCGTAGATGCAGCGCTCGAAATAGGATGCCCTAGTATTGAAACGGTCCTGGTCCACAAGAATACTGGACAAGAAATTTCATGGAATAATAAACTGGATAGATGGTGGCATGATGAAGTCGATCAACAATCAACTGATTGTCCGGCAGAATCTATGGATGCTGAGGATATGCTATTTATACTTTATACTTCCGGATCAACTGGAAAACCTAAAGGAGTAGTTCACACGATTGGTGGTTATATGGTGTATACCGAATATTCTTTTAAAAATGTATTTCAATATAAACCGGGAGACATCTATTGGTGTACTGCGGATATTGGATGGATCACCGGTCATTCCTATATCGTATATGGTCCATTATTGGCAGGAGCTACAACGATGATGTTCGAAGGCGTTCCTACATATCCCGATGCCGGTAGGTTTTGGGAAATATGTGAAAAATATCAGGTGAATCAATTTTATACTGCCCCTACGGCAATTAGAGCATTAATGGCCCATGGGGACGAGTGGCCCGGAAAATACGACTTGTCCAGCATTCAAGTATTGGGCTCTGTCGGAGAACCAATAAACCTGGAAGCATGGAATTGGTACAATGAAAAGGTGGGTAAAGGAAAAGCTCCTATTGTCGACACTTGGTGGCAAACAGAAACCGGAGGTATTCTCATCTCGCCCTTACCTGGGATCACCAAACTAAAACCCACTTATGCGACTATGCCACTGCCAGGCGTCCAACCTTGTTTGGTAGATCATGAGGGCAACTTAATTGAAGAGAACGATGTGGAAGGATTGCTATGCATGAAATTCCCATGGCCGGCAATATTAAGGACCACCTACGGTGATCATCAACGTTGCATCAACACCTACTTCAGTACCTTTAAAGGGTATTATTTCACAGGCGATGGGGCGCGTAGAGATGCAGATGGCATGTACCGGATTATTGGTCGTGTAGATGATGTAATTAATGTAAGTGGCCACCGCATAGGAACTGCTGAAGTAGAAAATGCAATAAACGAACACGACTCAGTCATTGAATCAGCGGTAGTTGGATATCCTCATGATATCAAGGGACAAGGGATTTATGCCTATGTAATTGTAGGAGAAGAAGTTACCGATGGTGAAAATTTCAAAACAGAAATTAGAAAGGTGGTTACTAAAGTCATTGGGCCTATTGCAAAACCTGACAAAATCCAAATCGTCCAGGGATTGCCTAAGACTCGATCCGGTAAAATTATGAGACGTATATTAAGAAAAATAGCCCAGGGAGACACCTCAAACTTAGGGGATGTCTCTACTTTACTTAATCCCGAGATTGTAAGCAGTATTAAAGAGGGAGCCAATAGTTAGGCTTCCCCTTTATTAGCGATCGGGTAGATCATCTTGATAATACGAATAACTAAAAAAATCCCAGGTAGGAATACTTGGGATTTTTTTTAACTATCCGGGTAATGTAAAGGGATTCTTGTCCTTATCTAGCTGTCCTTTAACCCATTCATTGAATCCTATAACCAAGATTTCCCTATTAAACCTCTTGACTTTTATATAACAATTTTATATATTTAACTAACTTATTATTTAGCAACAACAGGCTTTGAATAAGCCCAATTAACCAACTGTTGTTTTAAACCATTAGCTTATGAATCCGCCATACCATTTATTAGCAAAGGTAGATTTTCCTTTGCGACTAAAATTCAAGCATAGTTCGGTGAGTTAATCTCGTTTTAAAAATGGCATTGCTGAGTTTCAAGGCTTAATGCAACAAGAAATTGATAATTAAAAATATCGAGCTAGGACATACCTGGTATGACTTACTGTTCTATATAAAAATCACAAAGATCCGTTTGGTTTTCTTCCAGACGGTTTTTTGTTTTTTAATGGATAGTGACTAAAATCACAATGGGTTAATTTGGAATTCCCTTATATTTGGTCACATTATGCTGAAAGAATCAAAATTGTACAGCACCCTGCTGATGAAATGCCCACGATGTCACCAGGGCAATATGTTTGCCACCTCAATATTTGATTTTGCCGATCCCTTATCTATGCCGGCTAACTGCCCGGTTTGTGAGCAGCGATTCGAATTAGAAGTAGGTTTCTATTGGGGAGCCATGTTCATAAGTTACGCTATCAGTGCATTCCTATTATTTGGCCTATTCGCCTTTTTGTTTTTTCTTATTGATATGGGATTGATGACCTCATTTGTAATCGGTGTTATAATAATGCTCTTGTTATATATTTATATTTTGAGAATATCAAGAACTTTATGGTTAAACTTCTTCGTTCATTTTGATAAATCATTTGGTAAATGAATAAATTGTTTGCTGCTGCTATTATAATGTTAAGCTTGTCCATCTGGGGTTGTCAGGGTAATTCTCAAACGGACCAACCTATTGCTGATATTCCATCGATTACCTTGCCTGATTCTGTATTTACAAGTACGACGGTCCCAGAATGTAGAAAATATTTAAAACATTCGGAGGTTGAACTTTTAGATGTACGAACTCAGGAAGAATTTGATCAGGGACATATTGAAAATGCTTTACTTATCGATGTAAAAAATAAGAACTTTGCTGACCTGGTTGGCAAACTAGACAAACAAAAGACCTATATTGTATACTGTAGAAGTGGAAGAAGAAGTCTGACGGCCTCGGACATTATGATAAAACAAGGTTTTACGCGAATTATTAATATGGAAGGAGGCTATAATGCATGGAAAATTGAATAAATGAATCTTTGGGAAGTATTCATTCAAGGATATCGTGGCTACGCTCAATATTTATGGTACGAAATAACCCACCCCGGTTGGCATAATTACTTTTATGCCTTAATTGTCGTTTCATTATTTTTCCTGATTTTAGAATGGATGAAGCCCTGGAGGGAGAATCAATCTAAATTTCGCAAAGACTTCTGGCTGGATTTCTTCTACATGTTTTTTAACTTTTTTATTTTCTCATTGATCATTTACAATGCAGCATCTGATGTAGTCGTCAGGCTTTTTAATGAAGGGATATTGGCTATTACAGGATTTGATCTACAGGCTGCCAATCCAATGAACTCATGGCCTATATGGGCTATTCTGCTCACCGGGTTCGTTTGCCGGGATTTCATTCAGTGGTGGACCCACCGTTTACTTCATCGGGTACCCAGATTGTGGGAATTTCATAAAGTCCATCATTCGGTTGAAGAAATGGGGTTTGCAGCACACCTCAGATACCATTGGATGGAAAATGTGGTGTATCGAAGTATCGAATATATTCCCTTGGCCTTGATGGGTATTGGTTTATATGATTTTTTCATAATTCATATTTTTGCTCTGGCAATTGGTCATTACAACCATTCCAATATCACCGTGGATAAATATTTATCCGGAGGAATTCTTGGCTTGCTCATTGGGATAGTGGTTGCCACGGGTGGTTTTGATACCTCAATCATTCATGATCCCTCCATCGTCGAACAAGTACTACTAATAATTACCTGTGTCTTGATCGGCACCATTCTGGTTGGTCCGGTAATCAAGAAAGTATTTAACAATCCTGAAATGCACATCTGGCATCATGCTTACCAATGGCCATCTAATCATAAATATGGAGTCAACTTTGGGATTTCATTGGCCATCTGGGATTACCTGTTTGGTACTGCTGTAGTTCCGTATTCCGGAAAAGACATCAAATTGGGATTTCCTGGCATAGAAGATTTTCCAAAGACTTTTATACAACAAAATATGCATGGTTTTTCCAAATCGCCTTTAAATCAAGAATAAACCATCGATGTTCCATTCATACTTCTGAGTCACCTAATTGTCTGAAATTGACCTCGTTTGAAAATAATACTTTATTCTCTTTAATTCATAATTTTGAGGTCGTAAGAAATATTTTATATTTACTTAGTCTAAGCCCCAAACAATTATTTTTTTTATATTGAAGTGATTTAAAAAACATTGGTTTGCACAGGGTTGTAGACGGTTTTTTTATCATTTCATTATACTGAATTAATCTAATACACATGAGGTGTAGTCAAATTCGTGGGCTTTTAGTATTGGTATGTACTTGTTTGTCACTTTGTACGGTATTTTGTCAAATTACAATAAGAGGTAATGTAAATGATGATCTATCCGGTGAACCTTTGATTGGTGCAAATGTATTAATAAAAGGAACCACTTTGGGTACAGTCACGGATTATGACGGGAGTTTTGAAATAAAGATATCAGACCCCATGCCAGTGACTTTGGTCTTTTCCTATCTTGGCTACACACCTATGGAACTTGAAATAATTGGGGAGTCGGACGAACTTTCAATCAAGTTATCCGAAGATATTTTGACCGTGGCAACGGTAGAAGTCAAGGGACAAAGAATTTCAGAGAAACAAAAAGCAGCACCCCTCACGGTTGAATCTTTAGATCTAATAGCCATAAAAGAAACCCCCGCTGATAATTTCTATGATGGACTTGGAGCCTTAAAAGGAGTAGATCTTACGGCAGCAAGTATAGGCTTTAAAGTGATTAATACCAGGGGTTTTAATTCTACTAGCCCCGTAAGATCACTTCAAATTATTGATGGCGTAGACAACCAATCTCCAGGATTAAATTTTTCATTAGGTAATTTTCTGGGTTCATCTGAATTGGATGTCCTCAAAGTAGATTTAGTGGTTGGAGCGAGTTCGGCATTTTATGGGCCTAATGCTTTTAATGGAGTAATCAGTATGACTACTAAAGATCCTTTTTTTCAAAAAGGATTATCGGTATCGGTAAAAGGAGGCGAACGCAATATGCTGGAAGGTGCAATTCGCTGGGCCGATGCTTTTAAAAACAAACAAGGCAAGGATTTTTTGGCTTATAAGTTTAATTTGTTTTATCTCCGTGCAGATGATTGGGTTGCTGACAATTATAATCCGGTAGACGGATCTCGGGTAGATGCTGACAACCCCGGGCGATATGATGCGGTCAATATATACGGAGACGAGTATTATCGAGGGAATGACTATTCGACTTCTGACCCTTGGAGTCTTCCCGGTTTAGGTATCGTTTATCGAACCGGTTACCAAGAAATTGATTTGGTCGACTACAATACACGCAATACCAAAGCTAATGCCGCGCTCCATTTCCGCTTAAATCCAGCCCTGCTAGATCAATCTCCAGAATTTATTGCAGCTGCAAATTTTGGTGCCGGAACCACCGTTTATCAGGGTGACAATCGATTTAGCCTCAAAAATATTTTGTTTTTCCAAAATCGATTCGAACTGAGAAAAAGAGACAAATGGTTCCTGCGATATTATCGCACGGCTGAAGATGCCGGTGACTCCTACGATCCTTTTTTTACCGCCTTAAAACTGCAAGAAGAATCTAAAACCAATTTACGATGGGCGCAAGATTATTTGCAAAACTGGCTGAGAAATGTAGTTCCGGAGATAAAGGAAAGAGGATATCCTCAACTACAAGTAGACGTGGATCCAATGGGTAATATAACCACCTTCTTTGATCGCCCTGCTGCAGCCCAATGGATTCTTGATCACCAGTCTGAGCTAACAACATGGCACCAAGAATCTGAAGTTTTTGCCAACTCAAAAACAACGAGTGTCACAGCTCCCTTCCTTACTCCCGGGACACCTGAATTTGATGAGAAATTCAACCAGATTATCTCTCGAAAAAGAACAGTTGGTGGTACTTTATTTACCGACCATTCCAAACTGCAACATTTACATGGAGAATACTCCTTTGCACCATCATTTACTGACAAATTAGTAGTTGGCGCTAATGCTAGGCTGTACCAACCAAATTCCGAAGGAACCATATTCTATGATACGGCGGGAGTTAAAATCACCAATTTCGAATACGGAATATATGCCGGTGTAGAAAAGTCTTTAAATGCAAATCGCTGGAGATTTAATTTGAGTTCCAGATTAGACAAAAATGAGAATTTCCCCTATTTATTTTCTCCGGCAGCCAGCGTGGTATGGAAACCAAAACCAAACAATTTCTTTCGTTTTTCCTTTTCTTCGGCATTGCGAAATCCCACACTTACGGATCAATACTTGTCTCTCAATGTCGGCCCGGCAACACTTTCGGGTAACATAGACGGAGTAACTGGGTTGGCAACGATTGAAAGCTTGCTGGAGTATTTCAATACATTGAATCCCAATCAATTGCAGTATTTTGATATCGATCCGATTCGTCCTGAAAAAGTCAAAACTATGGAAGTAGGATACCGGTCTACCCTATTCAACAGTGTCTTTCTGGATGTGGGCTATTATTATAATATTTACAACGATTTTATCGGTTACACCCTCGGGGCGGATATCGAAGTAGATCCTGCAACCAGTTTCCCCAAGAGATTGCAGATATTCAGATATTCTTCTAATTCCAAAGAAATAGTTAAGACCCAGGGTTTCAGTGCCGGGATTAATTACTATTTCAAGAGATTCTACGCCTTGAAAGGCAATTATTCCTGGAATAAACTGATCTCTGAGGTGGACGATCCGATAATACCAGCATACAACACTCCGGAACATAAATACAACCTAGGCATCAGCGGGCGTGACATTCCACTTAGAAGTAAGGGTTGGCTGCGATCCTTTGGATTTAATGTCAATTATAAATGGGTTGAAGGATTTATTTTTGAAGGATCCCCCCAATTTACCGGGTTTATCCCTTCATATGGAATTTTGAATGCCCAGGTAAATTTTTCATTTGACAGAATAAATACCAGTTTAAAAATTGGGGCTTCAAATATATTGGATAACTTACACTATGAAACCTACGGTGGCCCTTTGATCGGGAGATTGGGCTATGTAACTATACTTTATGAATTTAAAAAGAAATAAAATCATTATTCACCATTATAAATTTTCTATTATGAGGAAATTCCTTACGCTACTGTTCATTGCATTTTTATCTTTTTCAATTAATGGTCAAGAACGATATATGGACCAGGTATTTGATGAAGTAAAAGTGACATCAGACCAAATATATGGTGCCAATGCAACTATCATTACGCTCTTAGTACCTGAAATTGCCGAGGCATTAAGATTAGAACAACTTTATGACGTGTATGAACCTGAAGGTGATACGGTGGATGTCAGGCCCTGTGTGTTCCTCTTCAAAACCGGAAATTTTCTCCCCATAGTCAGCAATGGGCAGGTATCCGGTACCAAAAGTGATTCGGCATTGGTAGAGATTGCCCGTCGTCTGGCCAAGATGGGTTATGTGGCGATTTCTGCGGATTATCGAGAAGGATGGAATCCCATTCAGCCCAACCAGCCGCTACGAGCCTTGCAATTGATCCAGGCTGCTTATCGTGGTGTCCAGGATGCCAGAACGGTGGTTCGGCACACCAAACAACTGGCGGCAGCAGGTAATCCATTTCGCGTGGATACCACCAAATTGGTCCTATGGGGAATTGGTACCGGAGGGTATATCACACTGGCTTCATCTACTCTGGATGAATTTACAGATATTGTGCAAACGACACACCCGGCTGGAAAATTTCTAACGGATCTTGATGGAGATGGCACGGCAGATCCCATGGTAATACCCTCAGTAAATGGAGATCTCGAAGGTACGGTATATGGTGTGGTTCCTCCAACCGGATTATTGATCTTTCCACCCAATGATACCCTTTGTTATCCCAACGCAGTGGGTCCCTCTTCAGAAATACAATTATGTGTCAATATGGGCGGTGCAATGGGAGATATATCCTGGCTCGATTCGACCGATGTGCCATTCATTAGTTTTCACGTGCCAAAGGATGAAAATGCACCCTACACAGATGACGTATTGCGTGTACCTACCACCGGCGATGACATTGTACAAGTACAGGGAAGTTTTACCGTTGTAAAAAAAGCCACTGAACTGGGACTAAACAGTGTCTTCAGCAGTGTCCCGGAAGATGAAATCACCGCAGCTGCCAAGGCTGCTGCAGCTCAGGCTGGAAATGAGTATTATGAAGGCCTTTACGCTTTTAACATCGATACGGTCGCCGGTGTAATTGACGGATCCCCCTGGGATTGGTGGGAACCTGAGGTATGGAAAAACTTTGATAATCCCTTTTTGCCAGGAGTAAATATGGACCAGACGGCACGCGCAGGTAATCCGGAAGCATCACCCGAGCGTGGAAGACTTTATATCGACACCATAATGGCCTATTACGCTCCTCGAGGATATGCTGCTTTGGGATTAGGCATTACCTCAAATGTTCAGCAAATTAATGAAGCTGAGGTTGGTCTTTATATTGCTCCGAATCCGGTTGATGTAGAATTTACAGTTCGGGTCAACCGAAACAATCCGATCCAATCAGCCAGATTTTACAACCTTTCCGGTCACGAAATTGGTAGATGGAATCACATCAATAATTATGAAATCAGGGCCAATAGAAATAGATTACCCAGTGGAATCTACGTTTTACAATTGTACTTCGAAAAAGGTACGATTAGCAAAAAAATAGTTTTCAAATAAGTAAATTAATAATATATCTTATTTTAGGCTGTTCTTTATATGAACAGCCTTTTTTTTATAATGTTGTTTAATACCCTGCCAATGCGGTTTGCAGAAGCTAACGATTGCTTTTCAATCAAGAGTCGCAGAGGCTTCAGCACATAAACAGTGCTTAATTAAAGGATGGAATGCAAATCGTAGTTTCTGCAAACATTGTCTGCAAGAATAAGCTAGGTTTTAATCAACTTTATTGCATAGTTCGTTTGCATATGATCAAATTGCTAACTTTTACCTGTTCTATGGTTTTTGCCATTTGCGAATTTGGACAATCAAAGTACCTTGATCCGGTATTTTCCAAAATCACTCGACTCGATAATATTGTCTACGGTAGTAATATTACTCTTGAAAATCAAGATACTGCCTCGGTTGAATTGCATTTGGATTTTTATACAGCGACGGATAATCAAGTTCCAAGTCCATTAATGATATTAGTACATAGTGGATTTTTATTACCAACGATCAAGAACAATTTATTGACCGGTACAAAGAAAGATTCCGCTCTGGTTGAAACTGCGTTTAGACTAGCAGCACTGGGTTATCGGGTGGCAGCAATTGACTATCGTCTGGGATGGGACAATCTGAACAATCTAGATCACGTAAGGAAGTCTACCTTTATTCAAGCCGTTTACCGTGCTGTACAAGATACGCGTACCGCAGTCCGATTTTTCAAATACAGTTTTCAAGAAGCAGACAATCCCTACCAAATTGATACCAGCAGGGTTGGGATCTGGGGATTTGGAATTGGGAGCTTAATTTCTTGTATAACCACTTATCAAATTGATGAAGCTCGATGGCATGATCAAGCACTCCGAGTAGATCTAAACCAGGATGAGGTTCCGGATCCTGTGATCAATTTTTCAGAATTGGGTAACTCAATGGGAACTTCTTATGGATTAGGCTCAAATGGCGATACACTTTCATTGCCCAATTATCCAAATTTCAGTTCGAATGTGGGACTCACAGTAGCTTGTCAAGGCACCCTTCCGGATACCAATTGGATCCAACCAGACGGTAACCCTGGGATATTCTTTCATGTCGCTACCGATCCCATATTTCCGCAAGATGAGTTTTTTGTTATAGATCCGGTAAATGGAGACCTAATGATCCCGGCAATGGGCAGTAACCTAATATCCCAAAGGGCCGACAATTTGGCATTAAATGAGGGATTTGTAGCTGCACAGTTAAGTGATCCGGTGACCGACATTAAGCACCGGTCCGGTATAAATCCAGAAGGATTTTGTCCATTAAATACTCCCTTCGAATCCGATAATGCACCATGGGATTGGTGGGATCCATCGTACTGGTCCAATATTGAGCACCCATTTTGTGAAGGAGCCCCTCCCCCAGCTTGTAGTTTTCATACAATAGGTCTCTTTTCCAATCCCAATGTATCCGCTTCCAAAGGACGAACCTATATCGACACTATGATTCAATATTTTGCACCCAGGGCAGCCATAGCTTTGAATCTGGAAACCTCGGTATCGAATGAACAAATAATACAAGACCCGGCATATGTCCTATTCCCCAATCCGACTCAAGGAAATCTGTTTTTGCATACGACCAAACCAATTAAACAATTGAACCTTTACAATCAACTAGGCAAACTGGTAAATCTTGAAATATCGTCTTTTTCTAGCTATGAGGTGCAAGTAAATGTGAATCGCATTCCGGCAGGAACCTATTATCTGGCCATAGCTTTTACTGATAGGATGAATATGGTCAGGATCATTGTTTTATGAAGTAGTATTGAGTATCGAGTATTGAGTATCGAGTAGGAGAAGTTATATAGAAATCGGTCAACCTTATTTAGGCATCTACAGATCACCTATTACCGATCACCGACCACCGTCACTTAGCACCGACCATCGAGCTTCGCTGTCAGCACGAACGAGCTTCACTGTAAGCATTTTGTATGAGACGGAAATGAACAGACAGACAGCAGATATCAAAGACAGACGAGACAGAAAAATAAAAATCAGGAGTTTGTCACCCTGGTATAAATTGAACTTTAAAGTTCGTATCTGATTAGCGTATTTAAGTGAGATTTATCTGGTTATTTAATTGAGTTATAGTATAGAAGTATTGACTATTGCTAATACCTCTCAATCGGTTGGTGTTTATAACACTGGTCAAAATTTGCCAAGTTTGGGCTCCTTTTTTGGTTTTGTTACCGCAGGATATTTTACGGCTGATCACCGCAGGTCTTAGCATGCGTTCGGCCAAATTGTTCGTTGCATCGACTTGATCATGATGTAAGAAGGTGAATAAATGATCCTGTTGTTTACGAAGTCTTTTGGCTATTTTTTCTTCAATGGGATTGGATCTTTCCTCTGCTAGTAAATCAGCGGCTTCCTGTTCTAAATGACGGATCATGGCTTTGTACTGATCGCTATGGATTTCCGGTTTTAAGGGTTTAATAACCATCGCTGCTTTTAATACAGCCCGTACTTTTTCAATAAACACATTTTTGCCTTGATCACACATTTCCAGGGCCAGACTTATTTCTTTTAAGTGGTGTGCATAACATTTTTGTTGCAACTCATTCACATCATCATAAACAGCATAACAATCACTTACTAAAACACCTGCAAAGGTTTTTCCCAAGGTATTGTATACATTTTCGCGGCTGCGATTATCGCTTACTTTGTAAACCGCCAAGTTCGAATTCCCAAAAAACCATAGATAACTCTTAGGAGTACCGACATACCAAGACGTTTCGTCTGCATGGATAACCTCGCTTTCAGCAGCTCGGCGGATTAAATGTTCATAAGTACTTTGGCATTTGTTTCCAATCCGTTGGCTCAATTGTGCCAGGCCGCCTCGACTGATATCAAGTCCGTATACTTCGTTCATTAGTCGGGAGGTGGTACTTAAGGTGAGGCTATAGTCGTAAAGCAACTGTATAGCCATCGCTTGTGCACGGGGACCGAGATGACACTTGGCCGCACCTGTAGCATTACTGACTTTTAGTGGGTGATTACTTTGAACAACTCCACATTGATTACAAGTCCCATGATAGGTTAACAAACGGGTTACTTCCTTACGTGGAACTGGAATTTCTTCTATGTATTGCTCTATTTGACGAAGATCACTTACCGGTCCCTTACAATGCGGACACTCTGATAGTGAAACTTCGATTTCATAATCTACTATTGGAGGAACAGGCCGATAATTACCCCGATGTCCTTTTTTACGGCCTGGTCGTTTTTGATGCTTCTTGCGTTTCTTTTCCGATATCCTAAAAGGAGCCGCTTGTCGTTTTGATGCACGTGTGAGCATATCGATTGACTTTTGTGCTTGCCCTAGAGCTACTTCTAATTCTTCCACTCTTTGTTGAAGGGCACTCGTTAGCCGATCGGTTTTTTTATCTTTTTTTATATGCTCATCTATAATCTCCTTTTGCTTTTCTATGATCTTATCCTTTTGTTGTATAATCTTTATTAATTGTTCTGAACTTAAACCATCAAGCGTTGTCTTCTTCTTTGATCTAAGGCCCTTTTTTGCTTTGTTCTTCACCGATTATAAGATTACTTTTGTATCTACAATTTTACAACTTTATTGTTGTAATTAATTGTATTACAATAGTTTATTACTAACATGTTTTAAACAAAAAGTGGATAACACAGCGAAATTTGGTCAACCCGCAGTCGTTATGTTAATAACTCATGGAAAGAATCCATTTTATGCAATATTTACGCTAATCAGATACTAAAGTTCAAAACACGTTAGTAGTCAGAGATGGTTATATCTACCACTTTAAGATCACTTCAGTAGATTAAACATGTATTGGTTGGCTTTGTATACCTGAATAGGCGGTCCTTACAACCAACCTTAACAACCAATTGCTCTGATCCTGGTCCATCATCTAAAGGACGGCACGAAGGATAAAGACGACATCATATTGTAAATAGGAAATAAATATTGCCGCCTGAATCATTGGATAGTTTTTTATTTCATACATTTATGCTTTCGTTTTAGCTTACTAGATTAGATTTATTATGAAGAGTTACCTCTCAACATTGATTATTGCATGGCTTGTATTAGGAGCCTGTAGCACCAGCAAGAAAGCTGTAGTAAATGCTTTTAATCCTGCAGGATCATGGGATTATATAATTAATGAAACGCCGATGGGAGATGTGAGTGGGGTATTGGTACTTAAAAAGGTTGAAAACGGTTGGACCGGTAGCTTAAATTCCCCACAAGGCGCATTGGCCTTATCAAACATTTCTGTAGCGGATCGCAATCTGAATGCTACATTTGAGTTTGACGGTACACCATTGCAAATAGATGCCAATTTCGAATCAGATACTATGCTTAAAGGCAATATCGTTAGTGAATTTGGCAATTTTCCACTTTCAGCAAATAAACAATAGAACAAATTAATGGAAACGACAGACACGACTCAGATCAAGGAAAACAAAGAGGAGATTGTTAACGAAGAAATCATCGCTTCACTTGGCAATTGGAGAGAAGTACTCAAGAAATATCAAAAGAAAAACCCTCGTAAGGCGGCCTGGCAGATCATAACTTCATTTGGGCCGTTTATTGGTTTGTGGGTATTGATGTACTTTAGTCTTCAATGGTCTACTTGGATAACCATCGGATTGGCGATCATCAATGCATTTTTTATGGTTCGAATTTTTATTATCCAACACGATTGTGGTCATCAATCTTTCTTGGATTCACGAAAATTGAATAATGCGATTGGATTTGTCTGTAGTTTTTTCAGTTCCCTTCCATATAAATATTGGGCTAAAGTTCATAATTTCCATCATGGACATTCCGGACAATTGGAAGTAAGAGATGTTGGAGATATCCCCTTTTTAACCGTTAATGAATTTAAGTCCAAAAGTAAATGGGGCCAGTTCTTTTATCGCATATTTCGCTCACCTGTGGTATTGTTCTTTTTTGCTCCCATCTTTTATTTATTCTTTTCCAACCGCTACCCATTTTACTTCAATTTTAAAAGTTGGAAAGGGGTAAAACGAGCTCAAATTAGAAATAACATTTTGATTACTTTGGTATATGCGCTGCTGGCTTTTCTGATTGGATGGAAGCAGTTTTTGATTATCCAATTTTCTCTGATTGCTATTTTTGGAATTATTGCATTTTGGTTTTTCTATGTCCAGCATCAACACGAGTTTGCCTACAAGCAATGGAAAGAAAATTGGGATTTTGTCATCTCAGCAATCCGTGGAAGCACATATTATAAACTACCTAAATTATTCCAATGGTTGACAGGCAATATCGGATTTCATCATATTCATCATTTAAACAGTTTGATCCCAAATTATAACTTGGAAAAATGTTTCAGGGAAAATAAATTCCTGAATAAATATGTTACTACGCTCACATTTAGAGAAAGTCTAAAATTGATGAAACATAAACTTTGGGATGAAGAACGAGAAAAGATGATTACATTCCTGGAGTATTATCGCAACGAACGCAGGCTGGCAACAAAATTATCCTAATTAGTTTGCCTACGACATTCTTTTAATCAATTACTGAGCGTATTTGGTTTGTCCCAAGGAACAAGTCAGATTTGATAGGTCGTAATAGTGAGTCAAAATTCCCGGCCCATGATGGAAGATATTAAACGTTGTAGTTGGCCCTCTAATGATCAATTGTATTTAGAATATCATGATCGTGAATGGGGAGTTCCGGAACTTGACGATAAGGCTCTATTTGCCAAGCTTATTCTTGACGGAGCTCAAGCCGGCCTTAGTTGGATAACCATTTTAAAGAAAAGACAGAATTACTTTGATGCATTTGACGGATTAGACCCTGAATTAATGGCTTATTATGACGAAGCAAAGATACAGGGATTATTACTTAACCCGGGGATCATTCGTAACAAACTTAAAGTTCGAAGTGCGGTTACCAATGCTCAAGGGTATCTGCAAATTATGGAAAAGGAGGGCTCATTTAGCAATTTTCTTTGGCAATTTGTTAATTTTCGCCCGCTCAACAATCAATTAAAATCGAATTCGGATTATCAAGCCACAAGTCCTGAGTCTGACAAAATGAGCAAGGCTTTAAAGTCCTATGGCTTCAAGTTTGTAGGATCTACAATCGTTTACGCCTTTATGCAGGCTGTAGGAATGGTAAATGATCACCTTATCTCTTGCTTCAGATATGGAGAAATTATTCACGAAAATGAAAAGATCAACTGGCCTTTTTAATGGGGTTCGGATTATTTGATATTTGTTTTTTTTTCAATTTCCAACTACTGAATCACCCCAAGTTTATTACCCACTTTTGTAAATGCTTCCACTGCTTGATCCAGGTGAATTTTGTCATGGCTGGCGGAAACCTGAACTCTGATTCTGGCTTGACCTTTTGGTACTACCGGATAGAAAAACCCAATAACGTAAATTCTCTCCTTAAGTAATTCATTGGCAAAGTCCTGTGATAATTTGGCGTCGTACAACATAACCGGTGTGATTGGATGTTCTCCGGGTATAATATCAAATCCTGCCGAAGTCATTTTTTCTCGAAAATACTTTGTATTCCAAGCGAGCTTATCTCTTAATGAGGTGTCTTCTGCCAACATTTCCAATACCCTAATTGATGCTCCTACAATGGCCGGTGCAACGGTATTGGAAAAAAGATATGGTCTTGATCGTTGACGAAGTAAATCGACGATTTCTTTTCTTGCTGAGGTAAATCCTCCACTAGCCCCTCCCAATGCTTTTCCGTAGGTCCCTGTAATAATATCCACCCGGTCCATCACCTTTCGATATTCATGGGTCCCTCTTCCTCTAGGACCAATAAATCCAGTAGCATGACACTCATCGATCATAACCATCGCTTCGTAACGGTCGGCCAGGTCGCAAATTTGGTCCACTTGGGCAATAATTCCATCCATAGAGAAAACGCCATCCGAAGCGATCATTATCCTTCTTGCACCCTGCTCCCTCGCTTCTTTCAATTTACTCTCAAGGTCATTCATGTCATTATTTAGGTAACGAAAGCGTTTAGCTTTGCACAACCGGATACCATCGATAATCGAGGCATGATTCAATTGATCGGAAATAATCGCGTCCTCGGCGGTCAACAAAGGTTCAAACAATCCTCCGTTGGCATCGAATGCCGCAGCATAAAGGATAGTATCCTCCATGCCCAAAAATTCTGCGGTCTTAGCCTCCAATTCCTTGTGGATATCCTGGGTCCCACATATGAACCGTACCGAGGACATCCCAAATCCATGTGATTCAATCATCTGTATGGCAGCTTCTTTAACTGCAGGATGGGAAGAGAGTCCTAAATAATTGTTCGCACAAAAATTCAAAACCTCCAATCCCTGATCGGTGTGAATTTCTGCAGACTGAGGCGTTGTGATGATCCTCTCTTCTTTATACAAACCCGCTTCCCGGATATCTTCCAGTTCTTTTTGAATCACTTTACTAAGAGTCGAAAACATAATATTACATTTTTAATTTTTCTAACATATCACTTGTCATCCGGGAAAGATCATACTCCTCTCTCCACTTCCAATCTGATCTCGCTGCACTATCATCAATAGTCTGAGACCACGACGCTGCAATTTCCTGCCGGAAATCGGGTTTGTAATTTATAACAAATTCCGGAATATGTTTTTGGATTTCAGTAGCGATATCATCAGGTGTAAAGCTCATTCCCGAGAGATTATATGAGGTACGAACTTTGACTTGATCTATTGGTGCTTCCATCAGTTCAATGGTCGCTCGGATCGCATCCGGCATATAAATCATGGGTAAACGTGTATCGGCCTCTAAGAAACATTCATAGGATTGGTTATTTAATGCTTCATGAAAGATTTCAACAGCGTAATCTGTGGTTCCGCCATGAGGTATGGATTGATAACCAATGATCCCCGGGTAACGTAGTGACCGTACGTCAACCTGGTATTTTTTATGATAATAGTTTGCCAGTAATTCACCTGCTTGTTTGCTAATCCCATAGATCGTTTCGGGTTCTAATGAGGTATGCTGAGGGGTGTTCGTCTTTGGAGTCGTGGCTCCGAATACAGCAATAGTACTGGGATAAAAAAGCTTCGAGATGTGATCCTTTCGAGACTGTTCAAGAATACTTATAAAACCATTTAAGTTGACATTCCAGGTTTTGAGTGGATTCCATTCTCCACTCGCAGATAGAATCGCAGCTAAATGGTAGATTTGAGTTATTTTATAGTCTTCAATAATCTCATGCAATCGCTGTATGTTTAAAATATCCAAAATGACAAAAGGATCTTCTACATGATGCTCAATTACAATATCCGAAGCAATTACATTATCCTGACCGTATATTTTTCTTAATTCTTGGGTAAGAACAGTACCTATTTGTCCATTAGCCCCAGTCACCAGGATTCGATCTTTCTTCATATTTCAGAATTCTTCAACTTAAAAATCAGGCCATATTTAGAGAGCAAGGTAACGTGATTAATTCAAAATATCATTAATAGTCAACTATGATTTTTATCAATTAGTGATCAATACAGGACAATCATATAAAGTAAGATAATCATCAGGATATTCTTGGCAAAATGCAACAACGAATTGATCGAATCCTGGGAATCACCCTCTTCCCAAAACTGATGAACGACTAAGGCGCTAATTAAGAGATACAGGGATAGACCAATTACCGCTGCAATTTGTAATGAGTCTATCATAAAAGCAGTCCCAAAAATTATCAATAGAATTCCAGATAACCTGGTATATCGCTGGGCATAATCTACTCCCTTATTTTCAAGATATTTTATCAATAGCTTTTCGTTAAAGAAATTATAGATCCCATTTCCCAGAAAAAAAATACCTACTACACTATTCAATATGATTGGTAACATTTCAAGATACTTAAATATGGTAAGCTAAAAATAGAAAAATTTTTCTCACATAGTGAGTACCTCGAAAACCCAAGGAATCAATATTTAAAATGCTGAACATGGTATTTATTCATAGTTAGGCAGACGGTCCAAAAATACAAAGTCCAATTTTTGCAGGTCAATCTTACAAGCGATCGAGTGCTTACCATTCGTAACAAACAAATACTCCAATTGGAAAGAATAATTATAACTCAATATTTGATCAAACACGGATTGAGTAATATTCATATCCGGAGATTTGCATTCCACTAGCATCCAGGGTTGAAAATTTTGGTTATAAACCAAGAGATCAAAGCGCCGGTTCATCTGGTTGAAACTGAATTTCTTTTCAACTTGCATCCGATTGGGATTATAACCCACCTCTTGAATTAAATATTGGATTGTGAGTTGTCTAATCCATTCTTCAGGGGTAAGAATTAAGTATTTTTTGCGAATCGGATCCCAGATATTTTTTCTTTGATCCCGGACACTGAATTTTAAGTTTTGTTGAAATACGAAAAGGTCTATCGGTAAAAACTTCATGGAACAGTTTATTTCACCATACCTCCACTGACTTTTTCGCCATTGCTAAATTCATATTGAACGGTTATTTCTCCCTTTTCGTTATAATAGCGTTGATAACCATGCATCAGCCCATCTTTGAATTGGATCTCCTTCAATAATTTGCCACTGCCGTAATACTCTTTATACAAACCGTCGATTTTACCTTTCTTATAATCCATTTCCTTTACTAGCCTCCCATATTGCATTTCTGAATACAAACCATCCAGTTCGTCGGCTGCGTATAAAGCACGTATATCAATCTGCTCCCGGTTATTGAATTGCAGGTAAACCCCCTCTTTTAACCCGTTCACAAACGAAGTCAGCGTTTTCAATTTACCGTCTCTTTCATTAAAGGACATCCAGACCCCGGTTCGATGACCATTTTCAAGATAACCCTGTTCAATCACTTTACCTGTTTCATGCCTCTTAACTGCCCTTTGCACTTGTGTGCCATGGATGGCATAGGTTTCATAACCGGATACATTTACCGGTACCGGAGTCTTGGATTTTTCACTGCATCCAATGCTAATAACTAAAATGACCAAGAAGCTATAAATCAACTTTTCCATAATATTTTTTTGCGAAAATAGGCTTTTGTAACCCGAAATCCCAACCTGAGCGAGTTGGAAATTTTAAATATTAATCAGCAATTATTTAATTCCGAAATAATCGTTCCAAGACCATTTGTGTCAATAGTAAACATTGAAGTGATTTATAACAAGATGCGAATATCTATGGTTGCGCGTGACTTCTAATGGTTCATAACCCAGCCAGTCGCTGACTCCAAAGGTTAGCAAACTCAATCCACACCTAAAACGAATTCGCCCGAAATTTTTGAATTGGGCTAATTTGTATCATTGATTAATTGTCAGGAGAATCGATTATTTGTAAAATACTCTGGACGTGACTATAGCGCATCACGCCGTTTTAATTCCGATTCATGCAATGGATAACTTAACATGAGAGATAATGGCTAAATCATCCGGGCTATTTAGCAACGAGGCCCTGTCAAAGACTGTATATATCTGCTTATCTGTTCTAGTTTTGGCTTTTGTATATCTATTGGTTTCATTGAATACGCAGATATTTGTTCGGTTCTTGGGCAGTAGTGATCCCATGCTGGTATTTCTAGCAGTTTGTTTTACCGGATATATGTTTCTAACCTATTTAAGGAAGAAAAAACACTTCGATATCTTCCGTACAGAGATAACTTGGAGAAAAAGAAGTATCCCAATCCTTACAGCTATGGTGTTTTTACCGGTTTCGATCACAGTTGATTCCGTAGTTGGATTTTCAGCTGAAATCAACATCCTCTTTCCTCATTCATTGTTTTTTTATCCTGCTATGGCATTTTTAGTAGAAATCATCTTTCATGTATTGCCACTTTGTATACCGATATTGGGGTTTTCCTTTTTACCAATTAAAGTGAATTATCAGAATTTGTTATGGGGAGCGATTGCCGTGATATCATTGCTTGAACCCACATTTCAGGTTTTGGATATGGACTCCTTTCCTATCTGGGCAATCATTTTGGTCTGGGTCAATCTCTATGCGTTCAATTTGGTACAACTCTGGATCTTTTCAAAATTTGATTTTATTACTATGTTGCTTTTTCGGTGGGTGTACTACTTATTCTGGCATATTCTCTGGGGATATTTTCGTCTCGATTGGATATTTTAACAGCGATTGACCTCATCCTTTTGAATTCAATAATATTGGTGATATCCCCTTCGATAATGGTGCAAAATCAGGCCATTTTCGATCACTAATTCCAATCCATAACCTAATTAATTTGCGTAATTTTCATCTGATTATTACTTTTGCATTCGCAAAATTCAAAATGACCTTAATCAAGGTTTCAATTTCCTAGAGTTTGTAAATCAGTAATATGAATATTAAGATTGAAAATCTCACTAAAACTTATGGTCACCAGAAAGCCGTCGATCATATATCTTTCCAGGTTAAAACCGGTGAGATCTTAGGGTTTTTAGGTCCTAATGGTGCGGGTAAAACTACTACCATGAAGATCATCACCCAGTTCATAGAGGCAGATACCGGTGAGGTATATATCGATGGGAAATCCATTGCCATGCATGAATCCAAGAAGAACATTGGATATCTACCGGAAAGTAATGCATTGTACACTGAGATGCCCGTCATTGACTATCTAGACTTTTGTGCGAGATTACAAGGAATTGCTAATTCAGACATTCCCGACCGGGTAAAGCAAATGGTTAAGGTATGCGGATTGGATATAGAAAAACACAAAAAAATTGGGGAGTTATCGAAAGGTTATCGTCAAAGGGTTGGTCTGGCACAGGCGATGATCCACGATCCTGAAATTCTCATTTTGGATGAACCAACTACTGGTTTGGATCCGAATCAAATTGTAGAGATAAGAGAGCTAATTAAAAAGTTGGGTAAGCAGAAAACCGTTATACTATCTACCCATATATTACCTGAAGTAGAGGCGACTTGCGACCGGATACTGATTATTAACAGGGGTAGAATTGTTGCTGATGGTACGGCAAATACCTTGAGAAAACAAGCCCAGGGAAATCAAATACTTAGGATCAAAGTAGAGGGCGGTGATACAGATCAGATATTTAAGGCCTTAAAGGCAATACCTAGAGTCCAGATGGTTGACCTGGAGGCAGGAAGTACCCCACAATTTGATATTCAAAGCGAGGTGCCGGTAAACCGTAATGTTTTTGAAGTGTGTGTAAAAAATAATTGGGTTCTTACCGAGATGATACCTCTTGAAACGAAGTTAGAAGATATATTCAGAGAATTAACCATGAATTAATTACAATGGATAAAGTATTAATTATTGCAAAGCGAGAACTGGGATCTTTTTTTGATTCCCTGGTTGCTTATATATTACTCATTGCTTTTTTAGGATTTAGTGGTTTCTTCACCTGGCTATATGGTGGAGATGTCTTTATCCGAAAAGAAGCCGATCTACAAGTATTTTTTGCGGTAGCTCGATGGACCTTATTTATTTTCATCCCAGCTATCACGATGAAGATGTTAGCCGAGGAGAAAAAGACCGGAACCATAGAAATACTTTTGACAAAGAATGTTACTGATGCTCAGGTGGTCTTGGGGAAATTCCTCGCTTGCCTAATGCTCGTAATTATTGCTTTGTTATTTACAGCTCCCTACTATATCACTATTTCTCAGTTGGGAGATATGGATCATGGAGCTACTTTAAGTGGATACCTCGGTCTGATTCTGATGAGCTCAGCTTACATTGGGATCGGATTGTTTGCAAGTAGTCTGACCAACAACCAAATTGTTGCTTTCATTTTAGCCTTGTTTATCGGTATCTTTTTCCATTTTATATTCGATATATTGGCCGGTGGTTCTACCGGATTTTTGGCAGAATTATTTAGCACTTTGAGTATTTCTCGTCATTTTGATTCTATATCTCGAGGGGTCTTGGATACGAAAGACCTGGTGTTTTTTATTTCCATAACTGCACTTGGTATTTTATTGGCCACGGTGACTATTCAAAAAAGATAAATCCTCATGAATATGAAAAATAATCGTTCTGTATCCATTTTATTGATTGCCGCTATTGTGATTTTGATCAATATTCTTGGTAACCGATATTTTGTGAGATTGGATTTAACCAAAGACAAACAATACACGTTGAGTAATGCTACTAAGAATATTTTGAAGGACCTGGAGGATCCGATCACCGTAACTGCGTATTTTTCTGATGAGTTACCGCCAGACATTCAGAAAACCAAACAGGACTTTAGAGAAATGCTTACTGAGTATGCAACCAGATCTAAGCAAATGGTAAATTATGAGTTTATCAATCCCTCGGAAGATCCGCAACTTGAACAACAACTGCTACAGCAGGGCATTCAACCGGTAATGATCAACGTACGGGAAAAGGATCAAATGAAACAACAAAAGGCTTATCTGGCCGCAACCATCAACTTAGGGGAACAACAAGAAGTTATCCCTTTTATTCAACCCGGTGCAGGAATGGAATATTCCTTAACCACCAACATTAAGAAATTAGCAGCAAGCGATAAGCCTTATGTGGGCCTTATAGCAGGGCACGGAGAACCCGCGGTTAACGAGCTTAGTCAACTTTATCAGTCATTGGCAGTCCTTTATAATGTCGAAACAATCAATTTAACCACAGAACCAACCATAGCAGATCGATATGCTACCATTATCTGGATCAGACCCACAGATACCATACCTCCAACCTCTTTTGACAAAGTGGATGGTTTTCTTAGAAGAGGAGGAAATTTGTTGATTGCATTTAACAAAGTGGATGGAGATTTTTCCACTTCACAGGGTAAATCAGTGAATATTGGTATGTCGCTCTGGCTTCGAAACAAAAACATTGAAGTCGAAGATGCCTTTGTGATAGATGCGAGCTGTGGACAAGTTACGGTGCAACAAAGGCAAGGAGCATTTACCTTCAATACCCCGGTTCAATTTCCCTATTTACCACTAGTAAATCAGTTTAAAGGCCACCCCATTACCGAAGGATTAGAACAGGTTATTCTTCAATTTGTAAGTCCGGTTCGATTTCTGGGTGATAGTACCAAAGTTTTTACTTCATTCTTAGAGTCTTCAGAAAAAGCCGGAATTGCCAGAAATCCGGTATTCTTTGATGTACAAAGACAATGGACTGAAAATGATTTTCCAATGTCTAACATTTCGGTAGCAGGGTTGGTGGAAGGAACTTTTGGAGGTTCTTCACCCAGTAAACTTATTGTATTTGGAGATGGTGACTTTCCTATTAGTGGTCAACGCGGCACTAGCCCGGATAATATCAGTTTGCTCTCTAATGCAGTTGACTTCTTATCAGACGATACCGGATTGGTCGAGTTAAGAACCAAAGGAGCGGTAACCAGGCCGATCAAAGATTTGGAAGATGGAAAACGTAATTTCTATAAGTATTTGAACTTCCTTGCTCCCATTCTTTTAATCATAATTTATGGTTTTATCCGATCACAACAGAAGCGAAATTTAAGATTGAAGCGAAGAGAACAATCCTATGTTTAAATCCTAAAACTAGTAAAAATGAACAACAAAACTTTAGCCCAAATATTTGCAGTATTGCTGGTAATATTTGCACTAAGTTTCTTTTTAAACAAACCTAAAACTCGGAGTTTTGATGCGCTGATTGCTCAAATAGACACTTCAGCAGTTGACCTGATTAAACTTTACCCAAAAGCAGAAAACGGGCAGGAGATCATTCTGCAAAAATCGAACCATCAGTGGACCGTGGCTAGAGATAATTTTACAGCTCCGGCAACCACCACAGCGGTCAAGGCGATCCTGGATAATTTGGTCAAACTAGTGGCCAAACGCATCGTTGCCAACAGTACCGAAAAGTGGGTCGATTATGAAGTAGATGAAGAGAGCGGATCCAAGGTGATCGTCCTGTCAGGAGATAAAGAACTATCCAACCTGGTCATTGGTAGATTTAGCTTTGATCAAATGGCCCGGAGCGGTACTTCCTTTTTGCGAAAATCCGGTGAGAATGAAGTTTATTCCGTGGATGGCTTTCTAAGTATGACATTTAATCGCGATTTTAATTCGTTTAGAAACAAAGAGTTAATCAATCTCAATCGAGAGGATATCACCCAACTCAATCTGAATTCTTCCTCCCTGGGTAACTATACCTTGCAAAAACAAGGCAACGATTGGATGGCTAATGGAAATACCATCGATTCAGTAAAAATGGCCTCTTTTCTAAGTGATATTCGATTTGCAAATGGTCAAAACTTTAAAGACGACTATAGTGTTTCGGAGTCCAACCGGATTCACAAATTGGAAATTATTGCTAACAATCAACTGACACCGACAGTGATTTCCTGTTATTCAAGTCAAGATACCATAGCTCCATTCGTAATCCACAGTACAGTAAATCCTCAAGCCTATTTTACATCCGATTCAGCAGGGGTTTATCGAAAGTTCTTCCGGCCGTTATCAGAACTGCTGCCCGAATAAAGGACATGACGAATAAAGAAATTGGCAGTCATTTTCAGGAGCTTGCCCTTTTGATGGAATTACATCAGGAGAACGTATTCAAGATTCGCACCTATCAAAATGTGTACCTCACCCTTCGCAAGCTTAATGAAGATGTAAAAGACCTTTCCCTGGACGAGTTAAAAGCGATCAAAGGCATCGGTTCGGCCGTCGCTAACAAGATTAGAGAACTGGTCGAATCGGGTAAAATGAAGACTTTGGAGAGGTATCGTGATATGACACCGGTGGGAATACAGGAGTTAGTAAAAATCCGAGGTTTGGGACCCAAAAAAATTCTGCCCCTATGGAAAGAATTGGGGATTGAAAATACAGGTGAACTCCTATATGCAATCAACGAAAATCGGCTGATTGAATTAAAGGGCTTCGGGTTAAAAACTCAGGAAGACATTCTGGGAAAATTGAAATATTTCTCGTTATCGAAAAGTAAATTTCTGCTTGCCAATATATTACCCCATTGCAAAGATTTAATTACACATATAGAAAGGGCTTATCCAAAGGCTCATACCACACTCGTCGGCGAAATCAGAAGGAAACTACCGGTTATCCAAAGCATCGAGCTCTTGATTGATCAGCCTATTGATCCGGACAATATCGAAGATCTTGAATTGTCCGGCGGACCTAATCTTTATACCGGAAAATACAAGCAGCGTTTCCCGCTACAAATCCATGTGCACCAAGATTCCTCCACCAGAGGATGGGAGGTGCTTTCCAAAACCGGAAATCAGGAGTATGTGGCATGGGCAGATCAAAAGATTTCAAACAAGTTGGTTGGAGATGAAAAATCATTATATACCGCAAATCAAATCCCCTACCATCCTCCGGAGTGCAGAGATTTACCACCTCTCGATATTCCCGCAGAAAGGGATTTAATTTCCCTGGAGGACATCACTGGTATCCTGCATGTTCATTCAACCTATAGCGATGGGATCAATAATCTATCCGAATTGGCAGCTCATTGCCATGATCAGGGATTCAAATATCTCGGAATTACAGATCATTCCAGATCGGCGGTCTATGCTCAAGGATTAAACATTAACAAACTGAAAGAACAATGGGCAGAAATTGACCAATTAAATGAACAGAGGGCCCAATTCAAGATTTTCAAAGGTATTGAGTCTGATATTCTCAACGATGGATCCCTTGATTATCCGGATGAGATTCTAAAACAGTTTGATTTTGTTATTGCATCAGTACATAGCCAACTTAAGATGGATAAAGCTACTGCCACCCGCAGGATTATCACGGCAATAGAACATCCGGCTACCAATATTTTAGGTCATCCTAGCGGCAGATTATTGTTATCCAGACCCGGCTATGAATTGGATTTTCAAGCAGTAATCGAAGCTTGTGCTGCAAATCAGGTCGCTATCGAGATCAATGCCAATCCCTACCGGCTTGATCTGGATTACCAATGGATTCCTTATGCAATTAAGAAGGGAGTTTATTTATCTATCAATCCCGATGCGCACAGTCAACGCGGAATCAAGGATATC
The DNA here is from genome assembly GCA_965223405.1 of Saprospiraceae bacterium. GTDB lineage: Bacteria > Bacteroidota > Bacteroidia > Chitinophagales > Saprospiraceae > CBDCWO01. The sequence continues at coordinate 5,414,790 of CBDCWO010000006.1, read as the reverse complement.
CAATACGGTGTATGGACGGCACGTAAAGGTGGGTTGAAGAAAACGGATTGCCTGAACAGCTTAAATCTATTGCGGCTCAAAAACTTCTTTCAAAAATAAGGCTCGAAAACCGCCACCGATCTTTCCCAGCCTTCCGTCACAAAAGGACATCTTGAAACCACAATTCAATCTCTCGCAATATATTGATTTTCTAGGGTTTAAATAAATAATTAGAACTTCTAGATGTGACAATAAGCACAATTACTGATGATCTATGCCAAATAATAGAACATAAATTAGAGGTAATCTGCTACAAACAGTGTTTGCAGAAAACAAACTAATTATCTATGAAGACTAATTACCAGAAACATTTCAAGCTAATTATAATCTCCACATTAGCGTTCGCCGCTAGCCTATCCGGAATTTCCCAAGAAGAAGAAAAGAGGCCGATATGGGATCTAGAACTGTCGGGATCAGTGGATCTTTACTATAAATACGATCTTGCTCAATCCAAAAATGGAAATATTAGTGGCAGTGAAAAATATACCTATTTCGCCCCGGATCACAATTCAATTTCCATTGGCATGGCCAATGTAATTTTGGAAAAATCCGCCGGGAAAGCTTCATTTGTAGCGGACTTGGGTTTTGGACCGCGTGCAACTCCTTCCAGTGCGCCAGGATTGATTCAGAACCTATTGGTTTCCTATGCTTTTACTGATAAATTCAGCGTTACTGCTGGATACATGGGAACATTTTTAGGATATGAAGTAATCAGTCCGGTTTCAAATTTTAATTACTCCACATCATACTTGTTTTCATGGGGGCCTTTTCAAAATCCAGGAATTAAAGCAGAATATACTTTCAGTGACAAAGTAAGCCTGATGTTGGGTGTATTCAATGATTGGAATCAATATACCGATGCTACTGGTAGTAAAGACATAGGTGGTCAATTATCGCTGAGTCCGGTGGAAGGTTGGGATATCCATTTAAATTTCATCACGGGTAAATCTTCAGGTACGGAATATGACCTTACTACGGGATACCAAATCACCGAGGCGTTTTACCTGGGCTTAAACGCAGCGACTTTTTCCGTCGGAGACGATCAACTTTTCTCCGGTAGTGATGAAGGATTTAGCGGTATCGCACTTTATGCGCAATATGCGATATCTGACGAAGTGGTCCTGGGAATTCGAGGTGAAAACTTTTCCGATAAAACCGGCAAATTAATTTTCGGAATGGATGAAAAAACCCATGTCACAGGAATTACTTGGTCGGGAAACATCGCTTTGGGTGAGTTAACGATCATTCCTGAATTCAGAGTCGATGTGGGTTCGAATTCAATTTTTGTGGACAGGAAAAATTCTGCCACAAAAAATGCATCTCAGGTACTTATCGCTGCCGTTTATTCGTTTTGATGCCCGGTAGGTCTTAGTTGGTTAGTCTTTTTAGATCGGGATGCTCAGATATTTTCATCTCCGATTTCATTAGCCTATGAATTCGTTAAAATCTAATAAAATAGTTTGAAGTTAATTTGGTATTCCTCTTTATCATTTCAATAGTTTATTCAGTCGGAAATTGGACCGGAATCGACAAAACCTGGGAAGACCGCCGGCAATCCCTTAACGTCTCTATTCAAGATACCAGTAACATCTTCCACCGTAAAGTTTCATTCCATCGATATCAGGGATCTGCATTTAAGTAATTGGGCGACCTCGCTGAGGTCGGTTTTTTTAAATGATTTTTCTAACATACGATAACCCTTCCGGGGCTTATAGCTCTAATTTCTTTCACCACATCATTGACCTTGGAAAGGTCACCATATGTTAGTTACCCATTATCTATAATCTTCTGACCTCAGAGAGGTCATCCAATATTGTATATTGAGCGGTTAAAAATTTTGCAAACTATATCACAAGCGTCCAAAATAAATAAATCAAAACAAACCATGGACGTGGTTTGATTAACCCTAATTTTAGGGTGACTAAAAATCAACACCCTGTCCACAACAAAGTAAATCTTTTCTCTCAAGTCCTAGGGTTAATAGATCGCAATATTTTTTCAAAACTTGTTCGTAAATACAATTCGGATAAACACAACAAAGGCATTAGTTTGACACATTTGGTTTCGATGTTATTCATACAACTAGCTGGGGCAACTTCTGTGAGGGATATCAGTACCGGTTTGCGAAGCGCCGCAGGGAACCTTAGTCACTTAGGTGTGGCAAAAACATCATGCAGTCATCAGTGAGCTATATTAATAAACATCGTACCTATGAATTGTTCAGGGATCTGTATTTCATTTTGCCTGAGATGGTGGAACCTTCTTTTCGAAGGAGAAAGCGATATGCCAGGCGGAAAAGGCGCAAGATATTCATCATGGATTCCAGTATTATCCCTTTGAGCCTATCGCTTTTTGACTGGGCAAAATTCCGGACCAAGAAAGGTGCCATAAAACTTCATGCGGTATTGGATTACGATATAGGGTTGCCTAGCTATGCTGTAATAACGAGCGGTAAAACCCATGATGTAAAAGAAGCACAGAACACGGAATTTCCCTTAGGATCAGTACTTGTAGTGGATCGTGCTTATGTAGATTTTGATTGGCTGTTTAATTTGGACAGCAGCGGTATGTTTTTCGTAACCCGGTTAAAAAAGAATGCAAACATCGAAGTCGTGGAAGAATTCCTTACCAATGAAAAGCATGAGCACATTCTTAATGAATACATGTCATTACTGAAAAACTATGAAGTAATTGGGCGACCTCACTGAGGTCGGTTTTTTTTAAATGATTTTTCTAACACATGATAACCCCTCCGGGGCTTATAGCTCTAATTTCTTTCACCACATGATTGACCTTGGAAAGGTCACCATATGTTAGATACTCATTATATATTCTTCTGACCTCAGAGAGGTCATCCAATGTTCTAAATTGAGCAGTTAAAAATTTTGCAAACTATTATTATCATCAAAGTTTAGATTGTTCAAATATGGCTGATACCTATAGAAAAGTTTATAATTGACTGTTGGTCTACCTGGTGTAGACTATGCCGGAAACAACACCATTATTTAGATAAGCTGTTGCAAATAATCAATCATGAAGATTTTATAGTCGTCACCATGAGTATTGATCGAGACTATCAAGAATGGGACGAATTTTTATCCAAGCATTCCTAGATGGGTATTCATCTTTATATGGGATGGGATGAAAAAAATCCATTTACTAAGTTGGCATCAAAATCCCTTAAAGTTAAAGGAAAAGTGATTTCAAGTGCTTCAGTGCCTACATATTATCTTGTAGATTCATCATTTAAGGTTATCCCCATCCAGGATATACTGACCAAAACCTGGTTGTTACGGTCCGAAAGATGATTCAATAATCTTATGCCATCCACAATATTTAAGTAACAGGAGGAGAAATTCTCGTTAACTAATCATTAACAAACCTTGGCGGTTCATTAACTGGGGTTACCTAGGGTAGGTATTATTTTTGTATTGTATATATTACAGATTTATGCAATAATATGGTTTTGTACAATATTTTCGATTTGAATACTTTTATATAATTGAAAAATACAAATCAGTAATTGTTGAAATCTAACATTGATAAAACCAAAAAATAAATACGTATGAAGAATTTAGTTTTGCTTTTCTTTTTAGGAGCCGGCTTGTTTTTAACCTCGTGCGCCAGTGATTCAGGAGATTCTCGTGACGCTGCCAGAGAAAGTTTACAAGCAACTGCTGCCGATGCGAATAATGCCTCTGAAGTAGCCCCTATCACTACTCCCAATACACCCGCGATTCCTACCGGTCCCACGACTTCCATACAATGGTTGGAAGAGGAATTTGATTTTGGCACCGTTGAAGATGGAGAAATTGTGACTCATGTTTTTAAATTTAAAAATACGGGATCCGAGCCTTTGATCGTAACAGATGCCAAAGCCACCTGTGGTTGCACCGTACCTAAGAAACCAACCGAGCCAGTGGCCCCCGGAGAAATTGGACAAATATCCGTAGAATTTAATAGCCGTGGTAGAACTGGTAGTCAAAATAAACCTGTTACAGTAACAGCAAATACCAATCCTGCTCAAACCAAAGTGGTTTTGAAAGGGGAAGTAGTAAAAAAAGCTAGTTAATCCGATTAACAAATTGAAATCACAGCCTGTAAGTTTGAATACTTGCAGGCTTTTTCTTTTGTTTGTATTGCCATGATCAAAAATTTCTTATCACTTGTCAAAATCAGCCACACCATATTTGCACTTCCTTTTGCACTGGTAGGGTTTTTTATCGGTGTTTATGATCGGGGATCAGATTCATTTCCTGTGCTGACCTTATTGTTGATTCTAGCGTGTATGGTATTTGCCAGAAATACCGCCATGGCCTTCAACCGGCTGATAGACCGGAATATTGATTTGGTAAATCCCCGTACCAAAATGAGAGAAATTCCTTCAGGATTGATTACCACAAGGTCAGCTAAGTGGTTTATTGGATTAAATGTATTGGGATTTATCCTTTGCACTTTTTTCATCAATATACTTTGTTTTCTGTTATCTCCAGTCGCCCTAGCGGTTATCATGGGATATAGTTTCACCAAAAGGTTTACTTTTTTATCCCATTTTGTGTTGGGATTGGGGCTGTCCTTAGCTCCCATAGGAGCTTACCTCGCTGTAACCGGATATTTTAGTTGGATACCCATTTTATATGGCGTAGTCGTCCTGTTATGGGTGGCAGGATTTGATATCATATACGCTATGCAGGATGTCCAATTTGATACACATCAGGGATTGCATTCGATCCCGGTAAGAATGGGTAAAACCAATGCACTCAGACTGTCTACAATCCTGCACCTGATATGTATCTTTTTAATGGTACTTGCCGGTTTTTTGCTGGCATCCAATTATGACGAATTGGTCTATTTACATTGGATCGGAGCTGGAATATTTATTATCATGTTGATTTATCAGCATTTGGTAGTTAGTCCTGAAGATTTGAGCCGTGTCAATTTGGCTTTTTTTACCTTTAATGGGTTTGCTTCTGTCATTTTTGGTACTTGCCTAATCTTAGATTTCTTCTGGTAGTGATCAATTCTTTTCGATCCAGGAAAGAAATCTTTGCATCGCCCTAGCCCGATGAGATATCTGATTTTTTTCTTCATCCGTCATTTGCGCAAACGAATTAGACTTGCCCCAAGGTTGAAAAATCGGGTCATAGCCAAATCCATACGATCCTCTTTTTTCTAAAAGTATGGTCCCCTTAACGATCCCTTCAAAAAGATGGGTCCCCTTTTTATCAATATAAGCGATTACGGTTCTAAAACGAGCCTTTCGGTCTGTGGATTCTTGTAACTGAGAGAGTATCAGATCCATATTGGCGTGAGCATCTCGTTCCTCGCCTGCATAGCGGGCTGACCGTACACCCGGTCTTCCTCCCAAAGACGCCACTTCCAATCCGGTATCTTCGGCAAATACAGGCACTTGGAATACCTCATAGATGGTCTTGGCTTTGATTTCTGCGTTTTCTTCAAGAGTGGCTCCTGTCTCTGCAATTTCAGCATGATATTCCAAATCCACTAGGCTACGTATCTGAATATTGGATGAAATAAGTTTTCTGATCTCTTTAACCTTGTGGGGATTGTGAGTCGCAAAAATAATTTGTTTAGGTCTGGACATGAAACCACTGTTTTAGTGAGGACCAAAGCTTTACTTTACGCTCCTTATTGAGGTCAGACAAATGATGCGCAAAAAGATAAGTGTGAGATCCAATCGTCAGGGGATGATAATAATGTGTAACTATGTGTAATGACAATACTTCTGGTTCAACACCAAAGGCAATAATTTTTTTCCCGGAAATCACTTTCCAGGCAAGCTCATGAACATATTGAATTTCAGATAAACAAATTTTAGTTACATCCTTATTTTCATCCAAATTTATGGCGTTAAATATCTTGCTGAGCAGGTCTGAATTCTCGCGAGTATGATCTTTCTCATTCAACACAACCAATACGGATTTAATATCGTTAATATCAATAGGATATTCCTGAAGATCACTATTCTGTGGGGATATATAAGTTAGTGAAAATGTCATATGTCAATAAGCAATAAAATATGTAATTACATCCCTGCTAGATAAAATAATGTTTTGTAAAACTTAATAATGCAAAATTAATTTCGTTTTATTTGGTCATTAACTCTGAATTGCAAAACATTTGGGAATTGGTTAACTTTGTTTAAAATTAGAAATATGCCCTATAATATCCAAATTACACAAACGGAAAAGTCAAAACGATCATCAATTGATTTTAACAATCTTCCTTTCGGAAAAATTTGTACCGACCACATGTTTGAAGCCGATTATGTGGATGGAAATTGGACTAATATTAGGATTGTCCCAATTTATGATCTACCTATGCATCCAACCAATCTGGCGTTACATTACGGTCAATCTATTTTTGAAGGCATGAAAGCCTCTGCAAATAGTGATGGTATTCCGCTTTTGTTTCGTCCGGAAATGCATGCAAAAAGACTGAATCGTTCTGCACGCCGGATGTGTATGCCAGAAATTCCGGAAGATTTGTTTATCCAGGCCATTAAAGCACTGGTTGGAATTGAAAAAGACTGGATCCCTGAAGCTGAAGGAAGCGCGTTATATATCCGTCCCATCATGTTTGCTACTGATGAGTATATCGGAGTCACACCTTCTAATAGTTATAAATTCATAATCATTACGCTTCCGGTTGGACCCTACTATGCCAAGCCAGTAAAACTTTTAGTAGAAGAGAAATATGTAAGAGCGGTCAATGGAGGAACCGGAGAGGCTAAGACGGCCGGTAATTATGCCGCATCTTTGCTTCCTGCAAAAATTGCCCAGGAAAAAGGATACGATCAGGTAATCTGGATGGATGCCCACGAATTCAAACACATCCAAGAAGTAGGGACAATGAATTTATTTTTCGTATTTAAGGACAAAGTAGTCACTCCTGCCACCGACGGGGCCATTTTACATGGAATTACCAGAGATTCCTTTATCCACCTTTTGCAGAATTGGAAGATTCCAATTGAGGAAAGACCAATTACCATCGATGAGGTAAAACAAGCCTATCTGGATGGTGAATTGATCGAAGTCTTTGGTGCCGGAACAGCTGCAGTGGCCGCCACCGTTAGCAAAATTAGCCATCGTGATTTTCATATGGAATTTAGCAGCGCGAATTGGGATATGTCGACCAAATTGAAAAATGCGATCAACGATTTAAGAAGCGCAAAAGTTAAGGATACATTCGGTTGGATAGTTCCACTTGAAGTTCCAGTAACTGCTTAAACGAAAAGGTCGGCTAGATTCATATTGTTTGACAATCATCATTGGTAACGCACCATGGTATCCACTTTAGTGAAATGTTCACTCATTGTATACCTATTCGCGCCAACTTTCTCCGTTTTTAACATGTATTTTAATTTTAATATGTTAAAATTTGGATGTGTTGCAACATTTATAGCAAAAGCGACGTCTTTAAATTGTATTGAAAGCGTAATCTCACCAAGTTTAGATTTCCATTTTTTCTAAAAATTGAAATTGGTTTAGCAAAAACTCTACTTTTTTAGCGGTTAGCGAATTGAATCGATTGATTAATTCACTAAACCTTACAATAAAATGAAAACGATCAAATCTTTTGTGCTGGCACTATGTTGTGCTTGTATAGTAGCTCCAGTGTTTGCCAACGGTATCGGTGACAATCCAAAGCCTTCAGTCAATGAAAAGTTGAAATTGGAAATTGTCAAAATGCTAAAACATCCCAATTTGAAGATCAAGCCAAGCGATAGTCGAAAGGCGATGATCTACTTCGTTATCAATTCTAAAAATGAGCTGAAAGTCGTTGAAGTCAGTACCCGAAATGATCGGCTCAAAGAATATATCGAAGCCAGGTTGGATGACCGGGTTTTGAAAACCAAGAATCTACAGATCAAAAAGACTTATTCCATGCCGATTACATTTAAAATCAAGTAGCAAAGAGCATATACAATCAGATTTTTAATATTTAAGTGACCAGGTATTTGACAACCTAGGTCACTTTTTTAATTCGGAACTATTTGATTCATTTTTTGATTATCCATTGTTGAAGGCTGCAATTATTTAATTAACTTTAATAAATGATGAAGAACTTTTTATTACACAGCCTATCCCTATATTTCTTATTTAATATTACGACAGTCAATTCACAAGTTAGCTTTTTTAACTATTTGGTTGATCAACAAATAGATACGCTACACTTGTATTCCGATCTGGAATTTCTTGCAAACAATAAGTATGTTGATACCACAGCTCCATTTGTATTGGAGATCCCCCAAAAGGGTATTAAAAATTTGAAAGGAAAACTATCCATCCGCGGTAAATATCGCAGGCGAGTGTGTGATTTTCCTCCTTTAAAGTTAAATTTCAAGAAAGGAGATCTGGAGAAAATCGGAATGATCCGGAAACACGATGAATACAAACTGGTGACCCATTGTTCCGAAGATGAAATGGCCGATGACTATATTTCCCGGGAAAAATTTTCCTATGAGTTGGTACAACTTATGACCCCGGAAAGTTTTCAAACCCATCTGGTCCATCTGGTTTATCACTATCATGATGATACGTTGGTAATGATTCGTAAAGGATTTATCATTGAAAGTGAAAAGGAGTTAGCCAAGAGATTAAATGCCAAGTCTATTGATGAGTTTCAAACCGGATTTGATAGTTACAATCATCGGAAATTGATGGAAACTGCACTGCTCAACTTTATGGTAGGAAATGATGACTGGGATCCCCTGAATCTACGAAATGTAAAACTGTTTCAACTTGAAAATAGCGAAAAGATTTGTATCGGATATGACTTTGATTTTGCAGGTATGATTAACGCAAGTTATGCCATTGCCAATCCCAATTTACCAGCACATACCGTCAGAGATCGCATTTTCATGGGTCCGGAAGTATGTCTCCCTTATTTTGATGAAGTGCGCAAAGATTTTTTATCCAAAAAAGAAGAGGCTACCCTCCTACTTGATTCAAGCCCCTATTTAAGTAAGGCCTCAAAAAGATATCTGAAAAGTTATCTAAATCAGTTTTGGAAATTTTTGGAAAAAGAGGATAAGATCAGCGTACATCAAATTCTGAATGCAAAATCCTAGCGGGATGGTGAAGAAAAACATTAACCTCAAAATACATGGATATTTACCTCGCCTAATGTGAACTCTAAATTCCTTTCAAACCTTCACGTACCTAATATAGAAATTACAGTCAAACTGAAATAATGGTTCTACTATGAATTAAACGGAAAATATGAACCACTTAGAGCACAAAGAAACACTAAGCAGGAATGAATAAATGGACCAGCGCCTCTGCAGAGTAGCTCTTACACTCACGGACGACACGAAAAACCAGCCTGTGGCCGGCAGGAAGCAGAAGTCCAACGAGCACAATGCTTTGTGCGCAGAGTTGAAGATAGTTCTTAAACGACTTCTTTATATGAATTGTTTACCTAAAGAAAATTGTTCATTTTTATAAGTTCACAAATGCCTTCACAGAAGTCAGATCCACTAAAATGATAGGAGAACCTAAATAATAAGATCCTATTAAGCCTCCAAAAGGATCTAATCCAAAACCTGAACCCGGATGGCTTTTAATCCTTCTACTCCTTGTAGTTTTTGAACATTTAGATGTTCGATATCGGGATCCACAAATTTATTCTTGATTAAAAATCGTAGATAATCTAGGTATTCTGCACGATCAGAATCTTGTGTATATACGATGGTAATGTGCCCAGGTTTGCGAATCCTTTCCTCCGACCCGGCAATATTAGCTTTGTCTACTCTTTTCTTAATAATTTCATAATCTACATTGTGATCATCATCTAAGTCGAATCTTTTTTCATCGGTTCGGAAACGAATGTTTATAGCATTGCTATATACCAGAATTAACTGGGCGGTCTCCATTGGACAAGACAAAGAGGCTTTCAAGCTTCTGACAGCACGAGTAATTTCACATAAAGTAGTAATTTGCCACAACCTCAAATTCTTCAGGTGAATATCGGTAAAAGTACCTTCTCGCAATATGGATTGGCCTACGTAAATGTCAAATTCCAGGCCATCAGTCTTGTGTTTTTCAAAATAATGTGGGATCATATTTTGAGCACGCTCGTCTTCCTTCTCCAAAATATTGGATATCACTTCATTAATCTGAAAAATACTTTCTTCATAGGCCAACCGCTGCTTGTATACAATCTGGTATTCAGGATCAAGTTTTCCAAAGTAGGTGTCCAAAACTTTCTCTAAACGGGGTGTATTTTCTTTAATCTGTTGTAGGATTTTATGAATTTCATTCCGGATAAAATTGAGAACTCTTACCTCATCACTTGAGGTAATCCCTTTGTTCAACTTGTCTCGATATCTTTTGATTTCATACTGATAATGATTGATAATTGGAAAATCCATTTCTTTGGCACAGGTTTTAAACACCTTGCTAATCAATTCTAAATTTTCCAGATAATCTTCACGAATAGCATTGTTCCGATATACCGATGAATTAACCACATCCGCTTCTCCAAACAACGGATAAACATGGCGGAATAGAATTGGTTTGATGGATGGAATATCTCCTTTCTCCTCCAATTCCAAATACTGAAAACTGGTCTGGATAAATTTCCATTCCACGCTGGGATGGATATGCGTATAGTTTTCTCGTATAATCGCTTGAATTCTGTTTTTGATTTCTTCTCTACTTCTCTTAACGGCAATTTCAAATAACGGGATTAACTCTGACATTTTGATCAAGCTTAGGGCATTCAACCCATTGGGAGTTCCTGATCCCAACTCTATAAATCCGATGATGCTTCCATTGTCATCATTCAGAGGTGCGAGTATCATTGACCGTATTCCATAGTTAAGTAAATCTACTTCGATTTCTGTGGGATCATGATACAATGTAAGATCTTCAACAATCACAATGGTATTTTCCCGACATAACTTCATATATACCGAACTGGAATGATCTTCACTCAAGATATCCGAGCCTGAGCGGGAAAGGATATTGTGATCGATTTGGTATTTCCCCGATATTTCTTTCTTGAATGGATAATCAAAAGCTTTTACACCTAACTTCAAATCATGGATATCAAAATAATTCCGCGCCAGTAGTTGAAGTTCATTGATACTGCCAGGATCCAACAAGGCATCATTTTCCAACAATCGATGCTTAATTCTCGAAACAGCTTCTTCCTCAGTCACATCAATCAAATGGGCAAATACCAGCCCTTCAAATTCAAAATGCGTCGGAGGAACCACCTCTAACCAGGCCTTGGTATCATAAATATTGCCTAATAATCTATTGATTTGTCCCTGACTGATTTCTGGCAATGGCTTCAATTGCTTGACTACAACAAAATCAGAATTCAGCTGAGACTTATAATACCGTTCCACCACCTGATTTTTGGGCCTCATGACAAAGTTAAACGGAGGGTCGATCACAATTTTTTGTCCATAGTATTTATTTAATATGGCTGCACAAGCTCTGGCTATAGAAACCGCTTTGGTAAGAATAGGATTTGCCCCAAACCCAAAACGGATTTCCTGAGACAACAACAACTCGGTCAAACGAGGTGTAAAGTAAAATCCCTTTAGTAGAAATGGTGGAATGGCAAAACCCAACTGTTGTTCGCGAAACGCACTTGGAAACATTCCGGCGAGTAGCAGTTCCACCAATTCATCATGTTTATCGAGAATCCGAATATCTTCTATCGGTTCTTGCAATGAGGGCGCATCATTTAGCCTTCGATGGATTTCACGGGCAAATACAGCTTCCCCCATATCCTCACTTTTACCCTTTTTTTCCCAGAACTTTATCAACGGTTCAAAGGAAAGTTTGGCCGAAAACGGAAACGTGTAAGGACCAAATTTCTCTTCATTGATCAATCTGGCCTTTTGGCTACTGTAATTACCTGAAGCTTTAGTTTTCGAAATCATTCTAAGCTATATCGCTATAAAAAGTAAATATTCCATTATTTAGAAGGAATCTTATCTCCACTTCTTTGAAATTGGTTGGAAAATCCAATTCTGGATTGTGGATGCTTATCATCATCATCAAAATCCTCCCAATTAATGATATCTGAGAAAAACTCTTCCATATGCCGAATAATAAATGGTCTGGTTATTTCTTCAGGTCGGTAAATTGAAACAACTTTTGGTGGACGTGGTTCACCATATCCTTCAATATAAGGCATGTGGATCTGTACCATAATCTTTCCATTAAAAAGTTGTTGATAAATCAAGGCACCTTTATGCTTCAGCAAAGGTCTTTTTGCTTTTTCGTTTACAATGCTAAAAATTCCACTTTCTTCAGTACCCAGATTGAACACTATAGATTCTAAATTTTCCATATCGGTATTTACTACAACTTTAGCTTCCAAAGCTCCTTCCTTGTTCATTTCATTCAAAACGGTTTTGATCTCATTTTTTAAATTTTCCCGCCAAACAGCGCGATAATTAAGTGTGTTTTGCGTGACCGTTTTATAAGTATTAACCTTGGCTAAAAAATTATGCAGGGAATTCATTTTGTTTCTTCCAAATTTAGGATAACAAGATATAAAGATTTAATGAGACCATTAAGGTATTCTTAATTAGGGGGCAAAAACAAAAACCTTTAGATAGATAAATTAATGTTGCTCCGAAATGCTTATTTTTGATTAGATTTAATTATGCCATACATTAATTTATCCAATAGTCGATTGTATTATGAAATTGAAGGTGAAGGGCCTGAAGAAGTAGTTTTTGGTCATAGCCTGTTATTCAATCTCCGTATGTTTGATGACCAGGTTGATTTCCTAAAATCAAATTATCGGTGTATACGTTTTGATTTTCGAGGCCAGGGAAAAAGTGAAATTACGGAAGGCGGCTATGATTTGGATACGCTTACCACTGATATTGTTGAGTTGTTGAATAAACTGTGTAAAGGGCCTTGCCATTTTGTTGGATTCTCCATGGGAGGCATGGTAGGTATGAGATTAGCAATACACAATTCCAATTTGCTCAAATCACTCATCCTGATCAACACGTCTTCCGAAACGGAATCTAAGGTAACCTTGCCCCAAAATCTCCTGCTCGCATGGATTGGTAGACATATTGGTTTGTCGGTAGTCGCGAATAAAGTTATGGCAAAATTCTTTGGGAGATCCTTTCTAAATGATCTATCAAGGGCCGCGACTAAGAGAATTTGGAAAGAACACTTTCTTGCCAATGACAGAAAAGGGATCTCCAAAGCGATTAAGGGAGTTTTATTTCGTGAATCGATAACTAATAAACTTCATCATATTCACATTCCTACTCTGATAATTGTCGGAGAAAATGACATTCCTACCCCGGTTGAAAAGTCAAAAATCATGCAACGAAGTATCAAAGGTTCACGATTAAAGATTATCCCGCGAGCGGGCCACATGTCTCCGGTTGAAGAACCAGATCTGGTTAATGAGACTATAGATGCATTCCTTTCTGAATTTTAATAGAAAATTTTTTCCTCTCCATATCCTCATGAGGAAAAATAATAGGTCCTGCTGATTTAAAGCTCTCAAAATCACGTCCTTCGGCTATCCGAACAAATCTCTGTCTACAATAAAATAGAATCGTCACTCTCTCCCAATCACACCCACACTCACACCCACACTCACACTCACACTCACACTCACACCCACACTCACACCCACACTCACACTCACACTCACACTCACACCCACACCCTACTTCTGCTTATCTCTAACTACCATCTGTAGCGTATCTCCATGGCGTTCTTCTAATAAAACCAGTTTATCTTTCTTCATTTCTTTGACTATGGTCGGGATTGCGTGACGGATGGTGATAAGGCTTACTCCAGTATTATAGGCAATATCATATTCCTGTTGTAACTCATTCAATAAGGCATTAAATTCATTTTCGTGAAAGTTGATGCATACATTAAAACTTATGGCGGTGTTCCTCATTAAATTGATCTTAATTCTTCGGTCTGAGAATATCGAGAAAATGTGTTGTAGATGTTTTTCGGCAATAAAAGAAAAATCCAATGTAGTTAAATGGAGTAACACCTGATTTTTTTCTTGCACAACAATGGGTGGGTATTGCAGGTTTTCAAAATGGTGAATTAAACTACCAGTTGACTCCGGATCATGGAAGGGCCTCACATTCAATAAGATCCCTTTGTTTTCTAAAGGTTGTATTGTCTTGGGATGGAGCACCTTAGCACCGAAAAATGTCATCTCCACGATCTCTCGATATGAAAGCTTATTAATAATCTTGACATTGGCAAAATGAGTCGGATCTCCGCTCATGATTCCCGGGACATTTTTCCAGATGATGACTTTGGGCACATCCATCAAGTAGGCCAACAATGCGGCTGTATAATCACTACCCTCTCGTCCCAGGGTAGTCATCGCATTGTCTGATGTACTACCAATAAAGCCTTGAATCACGACATGGGATCCTGCTTGTAATTGGGTATTGATGTGGCGGTCTACAGCTATTAAAGTCTGATTCATATCCACTCTGGCATTTCTGAAATACGCGTCGGTCCTAATCACATCCCGGGCATCAACCCAAACAGCTGGCAGGCCCATTTCTTGTAGGTAGGAACAGACAATGTAACTGGATATTAACTCCCCGATACCTACCACCTGATCATAACTATAATCAAAATCATTATTTTCTGGAATTTCACCGAGGGCCCATTCCAATTCGACCAACAGGTCATTTAAAAATGAATATACCTCATTTGATGCTCCAAAAAGGTCTTGGCAGATATTAATAATAAATTGTTTCAATTGATCCATTTCCGATACTATGGACTGCTCTGCAAACTGCTTATTGACCATCCTTTCCAGCAGATTGGTTGTTTTACCCATGGCAGAAATAACCAACACAGATGTCTCAGCTTGAGATTCTAAAATCTTTCCCATTTGACCGATCGATTGGCCATCTTTGATTACCCCTCCTCCGAATTTTTGCACTATAATCGAATCTTTGTTCATATCACTGGATTTCAGCCGGGCAAAGATAAACAGATAAGGTGAGTCTCCTATTGTATGTTTGTCGCACTAAGTATTTTCTTAAATTTTTTTAAGGAGAATTCATCTCTTTCGGCATACTCGATCTGATGTAATAGAACCACAGCGCTGAAATCAATGGAAGAATTACCATGACCAGCAGAAGCCACTGGTGTGAAAATGAATACCAAGCTATCAGAATCCATAATAAGTGCCTACCATACTCCAAAGCAATTGCCCAGGACTTTTCTTCAAATAATCCTCCGGTAACAGATATACTGATCATTATCCAGGCTGAAAACATCAATTTCAGGACCCAGGTAAAGTGGTCAATAGAAAACAAAAAATAAGAAGTTATAGCCAGGATAAATATATACTGGATCAGGATGTAAATGTTCATCTCGATGGCTACAGAATCGTCGAACTTGTGATAATCGCCGGCAGAAACCTCTGTAGGCGTTTGATAACCACCCAAAGATTTTGGTCTCCATCCCGGTTTGCGAAATAAGACTTTAAATCGATCCTCCCAGCTCATGGGTTGTTTTAAAAGGTTCCATAGATCAACGTAATAATCAAAATTAGCCCAAACCGGATTCCAACTGGCCAATGGTTTGGTTACCCCATAAACAACTTCCTCCTCTTCAGCCTGATATGTACCGAACCACCGATCAAAAAGGATTAGAGTACCACCGTGATTCTTATCAATATATTTCGGATTCCTACCATGATGTACTCGATGATGAGAGGGTGTGTTGAAAACATATTCAATCCACCGGGGTAGCTTATGGATAGTTTTGGTATGAATCCAAAACTGATAGAGCGTTTGAAAAGCATTGATAGTTATAAAGGCGATAGGATTGAAGCCAATCCAGGCAAGTGGCAAATAAAACCAAGTTGATATAAATGCTTGAAATGCACTTTGACGCAAAGCCACACTGAAATTGTAATCTTCACTTTGATGATGTACAATGTGAGCACCCCAAAAGATCGCAATTTCATGTGAATATCGATGAAACCAATAGTAGAAAAAGTCGATCCCGACAAATAATAACATATAACTCCACCACGTATCCGGGAGCTCCCAGATCTTATAGTTGTTGTAAATAAAAATATACCCGACGATCAAAAAGGTTTTAAAAAAGGCTCCACTTACCTGTTGAGTAATACCACAGCTAATGTTGGTTACAGCATCGTTAAGTCGGTATAGTGGCGATTTTTTAATTTTAGCCAGAAATAACTCCAACCCGATAAGCAAAAAGAAAATGGGGATCGATAATACAATGTAATCCATTGTGAAGTAAATAATTCAATAGCTATAAATTTAACAAAGGCCAGGCAAATAACAGATGAAGCCGAATAAATTTTCACTAATTTTGAATCTTTAGCAGATATAGTTTGCATTGATTCTTCGAAGTTGCTCCCTGCAATAAATAATTACTAACGGATTTGAACAACTCAAAAAAAGTTATGAATAAGTTTGAAAAAAAAGTGGCGCTGGTAACCGGGGGAAGCCGGGGCATTGGCCAGGCCATTTCTTATGAATTTGCCAAAGAAGGTGCGCATGTCGTTGTTAATTATGTTAAGAATAAATTAGCAGCCAAAAGGTGCCTTGACCAGCTACCTGGTTCCTCCCACCTCGCCATTCAAGCGGATATAGGATCACCTAGTGGTTGCCAAAGACTGGTTGATAAAACCATTGATCATTTTGGCACCATCGATATACTTATCAACAATGCCGGAATTCATGAATACCATCCCGTTGATGAAATAAGCTTTGAAAAATGGCGAAGTGAATGGCGCAAAATACTGGATATCAACTTGTTTGGAGCCGCCAACCTCATGTATCTTTGCAGTCAACATATGATCAAAAATGGAGGAGGTAGAATAGTCAATGTCTCCTCAAGAGGCGCCTTTCGTGGTGAACCCGATCAGCCGGCATATGGAGCCAGTAAGGCTGGATTGAATGCCCTTGGCCAATCAATGGCGGTAAAGTTAGCCCCGTATAACATTTATGTGGGCACGGTCGCACCTTGCTTTACGGAAACCGAAATGGTAGCCGATCTGCTCCGTAGCGCTAAGGGAGAAAAGATTAGAGCGCAAAGCCCGTTAAACAAAGTGGCTGCACCGCTGGATGTCGCGAAAGGTGTTTTATTTCTGGCCGAAGAAGGAACAGAATTTATGACCGGGGCCATCCTGGATATTAATGGAGCATCCTATTTAAGATCCTGATTTGCACTGATTATCGAACCTAAGTTTAGGCTAAATCAAACATTCATAATCCAATGAATATCCATTTCTTATGATGAATACTCTAATAAACAACATGAATAAGAAATTTATCGGGGAGCCGAACGTGGCAGTTAGCTACCGCTCCGGAAATTGAAATGGAAAGTGTGACATTTACTCAAGGATCTCCTTTATTTATTTAACTTTTTCATAACCGGGGTTAAAAAACAAATAAGATTATATTTGTACGTTTTTTATATGGCCAAGTTTGGCTGGAACCAAATAAATAGAATTCACCGTGTGGTTATTGTATTTCCTGATTGTTGGATATGTCATTCTTAGTGTAGGTTTATTTTTCATTTTTAAGAAGGCCGGTGTAGAAGCTTGGAAGGGCTTGATTCCGGTTCTCAACTTAATCGAATGGTCCAAAATAATTGGTCGACCTGCATGGTGGCCTGTTTGGCTAATAGTACCCATAGTCAACATATTTATTTTCTGCGGAATGATTATAGATCTAGTCCGTTCTTTTGGTAAACTTAAGTTCTTTCATAGTTTTCTGGCAGTGGCATTCGGACCGATATATGCCCTTTTTCTTGGAACCAATAAAGAGGATCAATATATGGGGCCGATCCTGGATATGGAGAAAGAATATGCGGCTAAGATTTCCAGTGCGAAGGAAAAAGGTAATGAGCGAATAGTAAAGCAGCTCGAACTAAAAAATCCTTACAAAAAATCCGGAGGACGAGAATGGGTGGAATCAATAATATTCGCTGTTTTTGCCGCGGCGTTTATCCGGATGTTTTTGATAGAGGCCTTTGTAATACCCACCTCTTCGATGGAGGGATCTTTACTGGTCGGTGATTTCCTATTTGTCAGTAAAGCACATTACGGTATCCGCACTCCGATGACCGTAGCGATGATACCCTTGCTTCACAACAGAATTCCATTCCTAAACACGGAATCTTATCTTAAAAAACCAGCCCTTTCTTATCATCGACTCCCCAAATTACAGGAAATACAACGAAATACGCCGCTGGTTTTTAATTGGCCTGTCGGAGATAGTGTATATGTAACTCCGGAAAGAAGTTGGACTTCAGAGCAAGCACGCAGAATTCCATACGTAAAAAACCTTACCAGGTCAGCCAAGTTAATTGTGAGGCCTATCGATAAAAAAGACCATTACATCAAGAGATGTGTGGCTTTACCCGGAGATACTTTAGAAATTATTGATAAGCAGATCTACATTAACGGACAAGCATCTCCTAATCCGGAGCATATGCAATTTGAATATTACCTGCAATCTCCTACCGGCCAGGTAAACACCAAATTGCTTGAGCGAATCGGTGTTAATCTTACGGATCGAAGTAGTCAAGGGAGCCTATTTCTCAATAACCAACAGGCAGAACAATTAAAAAAGGAAGGATTGATACTAATCCCTGGGTCCCGGGATACTAAAGGAGAAGCCTTTCCTTATGACCCGGAACACTTTCAATGGTCCTTCGACAATTTTGGTCCTTTGTGGATGCCCAAAGCCGGTACAACTGTGGAAATCAACCAGGCCAACATTGAACTTTATCGAAGGATTATTTCAGTATACGAAAACAACGATCTTGAAATTTCAGGTGAACAGATTCTAATCAATGGATCTCCCGCTACCTCTTACACTTTTAAGCAAGGTTATTATTGGGCTATGGGGGACAACCGGCACAATTCGGAAGACTCCCGTGATTGGGGTTTTGTTCCCGAAGACCATGTTGTTGGCAAACCTTTGTTTATCTGGTTTTCTACTAAGAATGGTTCAATCAAGAATGGTATAAACTGGAATCGAATCTTTACAACTGCCAATAAAAACTAAAGAATCACTATATTGCCATCGAAATAATCTGCGAATGAGACCTCCATTCTCCTTTTTATTGGGGCTGTGTTTTAGTTGCCAGATGCTGGCTCAACCTTCTCCCAGTGGATTAATAGTTTTCGAGTTAGACTACCTTGCAGATACGAGTATCGCCATATTCAATCCGCAGTATCTTACCGGATTCAACCAAGGACAATACAACAATCAGCCTGCCTTTATTTCTGAGCACGAAATTCTGTTTACGACCATTCTACCTGGTGAAACTCAGACCGATATCTACTATCTGGACTTAAAGAATTTACATCGTAAAAGAATAACCTTTACAGAGGAAAGTGAATACTCTCCCCTACCGGTTGATCGAGACCACTTTTCAACTATCCGCGTCAATGAGGACAAACAACAAGAATTGTGGAAATATGCCACATTACCGGAAGGAAATTTCATGAACTTGGTGCCAAAAAATCAAAATATCGGTTATTACTGTTGGTTAAGGGATTCGTTGATCGCTTTGTTTTTAGTAGAAGATCCACCTCTTTTGCAAATTGCTGACGTGGCCATGAATCGATTCAATTCATTCAGTTCGGACATCGGAAGATGCCTCCAAAAAAATCGAATTGGCAATCTTATATATTTGCACAAATATTCAGATAAATTTTGGTATTTAAAGGAATTTGATCCAACTACCAAAAGAGCAACCATAATCACGGAAGTCGGTTTTCGAAGTGAAGATTTCACCCTCTTGGATGACGAAAGCATTTTAATGGTCGACGATGGAGTATTGTACAGGTTCAATCTGAAAAATACTACGGGATGGAAGAAAGTTCAGGACCTGAGAGCTTTTGGCATTTCCTCAGCAACTCGAATGGCCTATAGAAGTGGGAAGCTGGTCATGGTAATTCAAAACTGAATCAACTTATTTCTTTTTAGTTTACAAAATCAACTCTTAAACTTTTTCTTGTCAAACCAATTCAACATGCTATTGCCCTTATGTTTCGGGATTAGGAATCAATCTTCAAAACCAATTAAATCCCATTAAATAACTACGGAGACTAAAATTATCCTTTATGCACTAATATTAAAGGAAGTCGAACCAATTTATTTTAGTCACCGATATAAGCAAACAGCTGAATTACCTGATATTCACTTTGAATCAACGGATAGAATCGTCTATCTTCACAAAATAATTGCCTTAAAGAGATGCTGATTTATTCATTGTCTATGGATCTGGAAAATGAATCTGGAAATATTGTTGGATTCAAGTTTTAAAAGAATGAAGTATTGCACCATTAAACTAAAGTTGATTTTCCTTTTGTACCTCCTTACAGTACCTTTCCTCTCTTATTTGCAAACCGATATTTACGATTCAGGAGGAGAACCTATTCCGGAGCAGAAATCTTACGACGTGATATTTTATGATCTGAGCTTAAGTGTAATACCGGATAATAAATGGATTGAAGGCGAAATGGTGGTAACAGTTAAAGCACTGGAGCCATTTAAGGATTTTGTCCTTCACCTGGATACCACCCTAAGCGTGAAACAAGTAAACTTTCCTGAACTTAGCAATGAGCAAAGTATTTTATGGCACCGAGACCGAGGTTTGATCTGGATTCATGCGAATCAAGAGTTTAACCCTGGAGATGTGGTGACGGTAAAAATCAACTATGAGGGTCATCCGTTGTCCGCAGCGACTCAGGAAAGAGGAACCTGGTCTGATGGATTTTTCTGGAAGAAAACTACTGACGGAAAGCCCTGGATTGGAAATGTATCGGTTCTAAATGGTGCGGATATTTGGTGGCCATGTAAAGACCATCCTGCTGACGAACCGGATTCAATGTCACTTCGGGTCAGCGTGCCAAAAGGTCTGGTGGTAGCTGCAAATGGTAAGTTACGAAGTAAAATAGCAAAGGGTGACCAAATAATATATCATTGGTTTATATCCACTCCGATCAACAATTATGCAGTAACCATCAATATTGCACCCTATCGCACTATTCGTCAAACTTTTAAAAGTACATCAGGAGATACGTTCCCTTTTATATTTTGGGTTTTACCCGAACACTATGAGCAAGGTAAAAAGCAATTTCCTTTATTCATTCGTGACATGGAGTTTTTCGAAAATCTATTGGGTCCATACCCCTTTAGAGCGGACAAATACGGGATCGCAGAAACCTATTATTTGGGTATGGAGACTCAGTCCATTATTGCCTACGGTCACAACTACACTAGTAATGAATATGGATTTGATTTCCTGCACTTCCATGAACTCGCTCATGAATGGTTTGCCAATATGGTTACCGCAAAAGATTGGAAGCACTGGTGGGTACACGAGGGTTTTGCTACGTATACTGAGGCCTTATATGCTGAACATTTACTAGGAAAAGATGCGTATCACAAATACGTAGCGAAATTTATCAAAAATTCCAAAAACCAATACCCTGTGGTTTTGTCGAAACCCCACGTCACTGCCCGCACCGGATATATCGGAGATGTTTATAGCAAGGGAGCTGCTATATTACACACCTTAAGGTTTCTATTAAAAAAAGAAGGAATGATGCGGTTCTTAAGAAAGGCGGCTTATCCGGATTCAAAATTGGAAAAGGTCGTTGATGGTTCACATTGCCGATTGGTTACCACCCAGGATATTGAGAATCTAGCGGAACAGCTCTACGGTAAAGAACTGGATTGGTTTTTCGATTCCTATCTACTCCACGCCGACTTACCGGAATTGATTGTTAAAAAGAAAAAGAAAAAGCTGAAATTGACCTGGAATGTAGCAGGAAATACAAAATTCAACATGCCGGTTCCCATTAGATTTGCCAGTACCACAAAATTGGTTTCAATGAAGTCCTCTCGTGGGAAGATCAAAGTTAAGAATCATGAGTATCACATAGATCCTGAGAATTGGATCCTAAAGAAACTAACCACTGAATAGTCTGCAATAGAGGTTTTGGCCAAGCGTTGCACATCCTTCTATTTGGCCTTATCCAGTAGCCACTTGTTGAAAGAATAATCAAAATCACCTTCCCATCTGATACCGATCAATATATCGTGGCTTTAATGTTGATAATTTATATATTCTATTGGTTTATGCAATCATATATATAAACTATTACTTTAGTTATTTGTAATGAAAAGCCTGTTAATCAATATTATAAAGCAATTCTTATATGAGGTGGGTCAGTTGGCAGCATTTACTGCCAAGTTTTTACGGGAATTTGCAAACCCTCCTTATGAGCTCAGAGAACTGCTGCGGCAAGGATATCTAATTGGTAATAAATCTTTGTTTTTAGTCATCATTACAGGTTTCATCATGGGTTTGGTTTTGACATTACAAACGCGCCCAACCATGGAAGAGTTTGGTGCAGCAGCTTACATGCCCGCTATGGTAGGTATTTCAATTATACGTGAAATTGGACCAGTAGTTACTGCGCTGATATGTGCTGGTAAAATTGGATCCGGTATAGGGGCAGAACTTGGGTCTATGAAAGTTACTGAACAAATTGCCGCTATGGAAGTGTCCGGCACCAATCCATTTAAATATTTGGTGGTTACTCGGGTGCTGGCCACCACTTTTACTGTACCTCTCTTAATAATCATGGCAGACACAGTAGCCTTGTTCGGATCTTACATAGTGGAAAATCTGAAAGGAAACGTTTCCTTCACCTTGTTCTTTAGCCAGGTTTTTGAGAATTTGGAGATGGGAGACTTACTACCGGCAACCATTAAATCATTCTTTTTTGGTTTTGCCATAGGTATTGTTGGATGTTATAAGGGGTATACTTCAAGCAAGGGAACAGCAGGTGTGGGTAGAGCAGCTAATTCTGCCGTGGTTATTGCTTCCCTCCTCTTATTTGTAATTGACTTTCTCGCGGTGTTGATCGCGGATATTTTTTATGAATTATAATTCATGCAGGCAAATGATAAATATCAATTTAATTCAAGCACATTGGCGACAATGCCGTTAATCTCAGTGAGAGATTTACATAAGTCCTTTGGTGAAAATCATGTATTGAAAGGGCTAAGTTTTGAGGTACACCATAATCAAAACCTGGCTATTGTTGGTAAGTCAGGATCAGGTAAATCGGTTTTACTGAAGTGCATAATTGGACTGATCGGATATGAAAAAGGTAAAATATATGTACTTGATCGTGAGATCTCACAATTGGAACAACCAGAATTAGACCAATTGCGAACTCAGGTTGGGTTTTTATTTCAGGGTAGTGCATTATACGATTCGATGACTGTCCGTGAAAATTTACAGTTTCCGATGCGTCGCCATCCGGAAAGAGTACAAGGGCATGATGAAGAGAGCCTTATAATGGAAACCTTAGAAAGTGTAGGCTTGCCACACACAGCTGATATGATGCCTGAGGAATTATCCGGTGGAATGAAACGAAGAATAGCATTAGCCAGAGCTCTAATTCTAAAACCATCAATCATTTTATATGATGAACCAACCAGTGGATTGGATCCCATTACGTCCAGGGAGATAATTCAACTTATTATGGATGTTAAGAATAAATATCAGACATCGGCCCTTATTATCAGTCATGATATGGAATGTGTCAAACGATCTTCTGATCGCATGATCATTCTGTACAATGGTGTTAATTATGCTGAAGGTCCATATTTTGAATTATTGAAATCGAATGACTCAGTAATAAAATCATTTTTAGGATAACCATGTCAAATAAATCAATCAATAACGTCAGACTCGGATTTTTTGTAATTGTTTCTACCATATTGTTTATCGTTGCAATTTACTTAATTGGAAATAACCAAAATCTATTCGGGAAAACCTTTCATCTCTCTTCTTCATTTCAGAATGTTGCCGGATTAAAAAAAGGAAATAATGTCCGCTTTAATGGGATAAATGTAGGCACCGTTGAGCACATTGACATTGTCAATGATACGTTACTTAAAGTGTATATGATCCTGGATCACGAGGTCCAACCTTACATTAAAAAAGATGCTCTTGCCAATATTAGTTCGGATGGACTTGTTGGAAATATGATCATAAACATTACTTCAAGCCATGGTACCGGTGGTCCGGTAGAAGACGGCGATGAGATTCCTTCCTACAGCAGGATCAATGCCGATGAGATGTTTTCTACTCTAGGTAGCACCAGTGAAAATGTAGCCTTGATTTCCAGAAATCTGGTTGGAATCACCGATAAAATGAATCAGGAAGGTGGCTTAATCTCTCTCTTTTTACAAGACTCTGGGTTGGTCTTTGATGTAAAAGAATCCATGAGATATATTCGCTCAACCACTGTTCAATTGACCTTGATTACCAAGCAATTGAACTCGATGATTAATGAAATAAAACAAGGGAAAGGCCTTTTGGGAAAACTTTATCAGGATTCGATTCTGGTCACAAGTCTGGATCGCTCCGTATTAAACGTGGACACCGCCATCCATTCGATTGTAGATTTCACCCGGGGTTTGAATCCAATCCTGACCGATCTTAAGAATACGGGTAAAAATTTGGATACCTCGGCAAATAAACTCCGACAAACCCTTCTCAAACTAGAGCAAGATGGGAGTACCATTAATTATTTGCTTACGGATACATTGATGAAAAATGAAATACGGCAAACACTTCAAAACCTAAATCAGGGTACCGCCAAATTCAACGAAAACATGAAAGCTCTGGAATCCAATTTCCTGTTCAGAAGATATTATCGGAAAAAAGCAAAAGCCGATTCAAGCAAAGTCAAATAAGAATTCTTACTTTTTGTACCATAAGCGATTACAAAATGTAAATTAAAATATCTGTCGTGGGCGAGAATTCCTTCTAGCCAAAAATATTTGAGTAGACTGGTCCCCAAAACGTTCTGTACCGGAAATGACCATGCTGTTATCTTTGCGCCGGAGCCTCCACTCACTTTCCTTTTCAACGGCGTTGAATGGAATTAAATGCAACTTGCCTTCCGATGAATAGGACCATTCACCTTGAACAGTCTGCTCCTCCCAAAAACCTCCAATAAATGAATAATCTTCGTTAAACTTGATCCATTTTCCTTGAATATTTTGAGCAGATGCGGTCCCAATTATTCCTTTGGTATATTCCCATAGCTCGGTTGATAAGTACGATTCGATAGTCGAATCTTTCGGAACCGCAAGTTCAGCCATTTCAGAATAATCCAATTCAGGATCAATGGGAGGAATCTCGCTTTTATCAGATACAACCCCTGAGTTAGACGAGTTTGGACTTTGCTCTTCCGTAGGAGTCGTCTCCGGAGGAGTAGTTTCTGATTTTTTTGCTTTGCAGCCAATCAGTAATAAAGCAACCAAGATAGGAAGGCAAGTAACAAATTTCATATTCAGCGGTATTTTAAATATGCTCAAAATTATATGTTATTTTTGATTTTGCATCTTTTTATAATATGAATTTCCATCTTAAAGATTGGTTGAGGGAGCATAGTATCGATTTAGATTCGAAATTTCTACTTGCGATCAGTGGTGGAATGGATAGTATGGTACTCTGGCACCAATTCCATAAAAGCAATCTTAAATATGGAATTGCTCATGTAAATTATCAATTGCGGGAGGATTCGAATCTAGACCTAGAACTCATTAAAAAAGTATTGCTTATCCAAAAAGCCCCTATCCATGATATTAAATTCGATACGATCCAGGTAGCCCGATCAAGAAAACTTGGTATTCAAGAAACGGCCCGAAACTTAAGGTATCACTGGTTCTCAGAGATATGCAGAGAAAATGATTACAAGTATATTGTCACCGCACATCACCTGGATGACTCAATTGAAACTTTTTTATTTAATTTACTCAGAGGAACAGGTATCCGCGGACTCAGCGGCATACCCAGGATTCGCAATAATATTATAAGACCTTTGTCAGATATCACAAAGCAAGATATTTGGAATTATGCCAAAATAAACAGGATTAAATTCCAAGTCGACCATTCGAATCAAAAAACAGAATATACCAGAAACCGGATTAGACTGAGACTTTTACCCGAGCTAATAAAGTTCGATCTAAAATTCCCCCAGAAGATTGCTGCAACAGCCCACAATCTATACGACACGAACCAATTATTTACGCATTTTATCTCGCATCTCAAATTGAAAATTTGTTCCGAAAAGAAAAATAAAGTTTTCGTTTCATTAGGCCCAATCAACGACTTTCCGAATCCCGAATACCTGTTATTTGAAATATTACTAGAATATGGATTCAATCGAGATCAATGTAAATCCATTTGGACTGCATATAAAAATAATCATGTAGGTACTCTTTTTTATTCACGCCACTTCACCGCTAACCTGGACCGGCAATTCCTTATTATCAGCCCGCCATCAAAATCAGATATTCCGGAATTCACTGTTTACAAAGCAGACCTCCCCTTAACTGTAAATCTGGAAGATAACATCCTAGAACTGAAAAGTTTCAATAATCTTTCAAAAGCAAAAAAGTCGGAGCATACTGAAATTGTGGATGCGGCCAATATCAAATGGCCTTTAATTTTGAGAATCTGGAAAAAAGGTGACCGATTCAAACCTTTGGGAATGGATGGAAGAACCAAAAAGGTCAAAGATTTGCTTACTGATCTGAAGATCTCACGAATCGATAAAGCTAAAACCTGGATTTTAGCAGACCAGGAGAAAATACTTACCGTGTTGGGCCACCGCATCGATGACCGGATAAAAACAACCAATTCAACTAAAACAATTCTTTTAATCAGATGGCGGAAAAAATAAGTTCAAAATTGCGCCCGCTCTGATTATTGTCAATATTAGAATGTAATATTCTGGTTAAGGTTTCAAATTGATTAAACCTGCCGTTGCCTACAGATAGGTTCGGTGTGGTTTGAATAAGGTAGATTTTGTCACTACTGTTGGCAGAGAGCTTTAGATCAACTAATTGACAAAGATTAAAAGATCTCTGGCTGCCTACACGAAGTGCAAATGAATCAATTTTGAAATTGCAGAGATTTTGGGTTTCCTTCCAAATCCAGTTTCCCCTAATTCTAGTAGTCAGGATTCAGCTTTTCTTGTTGGGATCCAATGCCGATGTTCTTTGCTTGGTCAAAGGAGCAGGTCTGATGGGAGTATCAGATACTGTATTAAATACTTTTTCCACATGATTCCATTCCCCATTTATCAACTTGAATCCCTCATAGGTGCCATCCGGGATCATTTTACCCGGGATAGTGGGATGAGGAACCATGTGATCATAAACAATCATATCCAATTCTTTGTCGTAATTCAATCGCACCGAAGCCTCACTGGCAAAATTTAAAATGAATCGACTCAGTAACTGGTCTCCTTTGCGAAAAATGGGCTTTCCAAAATAAGGCTTACCCTCTTTGAAATGTAAAACTTCAATAACCTTTTTACGACTGGAAAAATTATCAGAGTCGTAACCAAACAGTAAATAATAAGGATTGTCGGTACCTACACTGATTAAATTATAATATACTGAACCAAACCAATGATTATGAAATACTTCAGCCTGAGAAGGATCTTTGATTTTGAATGATCGATCTATTAGCGGGAATAATTTCAATTCACTTGTATTCATTTGAATGGCACCATAATAGCGATATTCTCCTTTTCCAACTTCAAGTTGCCAGGTAAAAATTCGAAAAGATTGATCGGGTGCGTATTTAATTGAGATATTTTCAAATTCGACAAAGGGATAAAGAAATGAATTGGGGGTCTTTAGGGTTCTGACTAAAGTCTTAATAAATCGTTCGCACGAAATAAAGCGATTTTCGGCCAATTCTTCATATAAAATTCCATGAGCATACACCTTGAGTGAATCTTCCATATTTGAAATATCAATTGCATCAGAATCACTTGGAGCGGTATTTTGTGCACTACTCACTTGGAAAACTATTAAGAGCACTATCAATTGGAGGATATTACGCATAATACACTAAGTTATCTCAGTCATAACGTATGAAACACAAAGAAAGTGCCATATTACAATAAAAAGTAATGGAAGATCTAGTACAACATGGAGTAAAACACGCTGTTTTGTCAAATGGCTGGCAATGGCAATAAGAGAGCAAGCAAAATTTAATGTTGTTGTATCTCTGGAAATCCTTAAATATAGATTTTATGAAATGCTATATTCCCATTTGATCATAAACCTGCATCACCTTGCGCACATGTTCCGCCGATTCCCGGAGAGCATTCATTTCTCCTGAATTCAATTTCAACTCAATAATCTCTTCAATCCCATTTTTACCAAGTTTCACGGGCACTCCCAGGAAAATATCCTTTAATCCATATTCTCCGGATAGACGGGCACAAACCGGGAATATGCGATTTTCATTTCTCAAAATGGTTGCAACCATCTGAGCAGCAGCTGCACCGGGTGCGTACCAGGCTGAAGTCCCCATTAGTTTTACCAATTCTCCTCCTCCTACTTTAGTCCGTTGGATTATCCGGTCTAATGCATCTGTGTCCAGAAAATCAGTAACCGGAATGCCAGATACCGTGGTATATCGGGGCAATGGAACCATGGTATCTCCATGTCCTCCCAATAACATTGCTTGAATGTCTCTGGGGGAGCACCCTATTTCGGAAGCCAAAAATGCACGATATCTTGCGGTATCCAATATCCCAGCCATTCCAAAAACTCGATTAGCTGGTAAACCAGTATTTTTAAAGGCGGCATATGTCATTACATCCAGTGGATTGGATACCACAATGATAATGGGATCAGCCGAATATTTCAATATGGAGTCAGTGACGATATTTACTATTTTGGCATTGGTAGAGATCAGGTCATCCCGACTCATGCCCGGTTTGCGAGGGACACCAGCTGTAACAACTACAATATCCGAATCCCGAGTCTCCTCGTAATTTTCGGTACCCTTTATAAATGTAGAATATTCATCGATTGGAGCCTGTTGCCAGGTATCCAAAGCTTTTCCTCTTGCCAGGTCACCTTGAATATCTAAAAGTACAATTTCCCCAACCAGGTTGTGATGTGCCAGTACATTGGCCACAGTAGCGCCCACGTTTCCGGCTCCAATAACAGATACTTTTGCCATTAATTATCGCTTTAATTTTGCCACAAATGTATGTATTTTATGCTAGTATAATAAGTTTTGACTTCAATTTGACATAATAATTATGGTCTACTGAAACATTTTTTTTTAATTTTGTTGTTATACCTAGGATTAGTCTAATAAGTATGGATATCAAACGGTCCTTTCCAATATTATGTATTAGCATTTTTATGCATTTGTTTGGCATTGCTCAAAAACAATTTGTATGTGGCACCCATGACATACACTTGGTTAAGGAACAAATGTTGATAAACAGAGCTGAACTTCGTGATTTTGTCAATCTTCGCGATGACATTACTTATGTCCCGGTAAAAATCTTTTTGGTGGCCGATAATGAAGGCAACGGCAGATTGAATGAAGAATCCGTGCTGGATCTGATGTGCACCTTAAATCAAAACTATGCGGACCAAAACATTCAGTTCTATATCAAGGATGGCTTTTCTTATATGAATAATACGACCATATATAATAATCCTTCCGGATCTTTTGCCGCCTCTTTAATCAGAAATGCACGCAAGCTCAACGCGATAAATATATTTTTTACCGAAGGGGCTTCAGAAGGCTCAGCCGCCTATTATCAGGGACCTACAGGATTTAATGATTGGATCGTCGTTCGCAACAACTATGCTGATGATGTGAGAGTTGTTACTCACGAAATAGGTCATTTTTTTTCAGTCCCTCATCCCTTCAACGGATGGGATGATGAACCTTGGGATTCGGAAAAACATGGTAATCCGGTAGGCAAATATGCACCAGATAAGGTGACCATTAATGAATTTGCTGATGGAAGCAATTGCAACCCAAACCTAGCGCAAAACAATAATAACGTGGGAGATGGAATATGCGATACTCCTGCTGATTATAATTTTGCCAGTTCAAATTGTGATTACACATTGGATGCCCGTGATCCCAATGGGGCCAAAGTTACACCTCAGGAAAATAATTATATGAATTATTTTTTCGGATGCGACAATTATGTTTTTACAAATGGCCAAAAGACTGAGATTTCCAGAAGTCTTAACAGTTCCTCGCGTGATTATCTGCGATCCAATTATCAGCCCAATACCATGATCATCGATCAGGTAACCGAATTGATATCCCCTCAAAACCAGGAAAGCCTTATTTCCGATAATGAAGTGGTCTTAAAGTGGACCAAATCAAATGGTGCTGACTACTACCTGGTTGAACTGGATGTATCACCAAGTATTGATTTTAGTCCTGAATCCTACATCACTACAGAAGACAATATTTACATCGACGGATTACTTCCCGAAAAGAACTATTTCTGGAGAGTAACTCCTTTCAACGAATACTATACCTGTACCTCTCGGAGTGAAATACGCCGATTTAAGACATCGAAGACTTCTGCCATCAATGAATTGCCATTTGTAAGACATTTAAATATTTACCCTAGTGTCTTGCCAAAAAACAACAACCAAATAAATATATTAATCGATACTGAACTCTCATTTCAGGCTCATTTTCAGCTTTTCGGGCTTCAGGGGAAGCGATACCACCAATGGCCTATTTTGGATTTTATTCCAGGAAGAAACTACTATGAATTGAATATACCCGAACTTGCATCCGGTATGTATGTTCTTAATTTGCAATCCGCCAAAGGAAGTTATTCTACTAAGATTCTCGTACACTAAGACTTCGTGGGCAAGTTTCTTTTTCTCTTTCCACAGGTTAAGTTTTCTGGATTTTCATCTTACTCAAATTGGTTCCATTATTACTGAATCATCTAGTCATCCAAGTCCCAAAAATTATATTTGAACTCTCGATTTAAGAAATCATTCATTTTCACCTTTTTCTTTACCTTTGAGGCTTGCAAATTAAAATACACTTATGAATTTACATGAATATCAAGGCAAGGAATTACTCAAAACGTTTGGTGTCAGTATCCAAGAAGGAATTCTGGTAAGTACTGTCGAAGAAGCCTTGACAGCTTATCAACAAGTTTCTGCAAAAAGCGGATCGCCTGTGTGTGTTGTAAAAGCACAAATTCATGCAGGAGGAAGGGGTAAAGGAGGTGGAATTAAGCTCGCCAAAAACGAAAATGAAGTCAGGGAAGCGGCAGGAAGCATTCTGGGAATGATGTTAAAAACACCCCAAACTCCGGGAGGTTTGAACGGACCAGGTAAAAAAGTACGTAAAGTCCTTATCGCTGAAGATAGCTATGTACCTACTTTTGAATCATGTAAAGAGTATTATATTTCGGTGCTCCTAGATCGGGAGAAAAACCAAAATGTAATTATCTATTCAACTGAGGGAGGAATGAATATTGAGGAAGTTGCAGAACAAACTCCTCATCTCGTTTTTAAAGAACATGTTAATCCAGCATTGGGAATTCAGCCATTCCAAGCCAGAAAAATAGCGTTTAACCTAGGCTTGAGTGGTCAGGCATTTAAGGAAATGGTCAGATTTATAAGTTCACTCTACCGTGCCTATCAACAGTCCGATGCAAACTTGATAGAAATCAATCCATGTCTCAAAACCGGAGAGGACCACATTTTAGCAGTAGACTGTAAAGTAACTCTGGATGACAGCGCACTGTTCAGGCACAAAGATCTGGAAGCATGGAGGGACCTTGATGAAGAAGACCCGGTAGAGGTAGAGGCAAAAGAGTTTGGGCTAAATTATGTAAATCTGGACGGTAATGTCGGTTGTATGGTGAATGGAGCAGGGCTGGCCATGGCTACGATGGACATCATCAAGCTATCAGGTGGAGAACCAGCTAATTTCCTGGATGTAGGAGGAACAGCCAATGCTGAGCGGGTAGAAAAAGCATTCCGAATTATACTGCAAGATCCCAATGTAAAGGCTATCCTGATCAATATTTTTGGAGGTATTGTCAGGTGTGACCGGGTGGCAACCGGTGTGGTTCAAGCCTATCAAAATATTGAAAATATTGATGTACCCATTATTGTCAGGCTTCAAGGCACCAACGTCGAACTGGCTAAGGAAATCATTGACAAATCCGGCCTGGAAGTAAAATCTGCGATTTTATTGAAAGAAGCAGCGGAACTGGTCCAATCAGCAATCGAATAATGAAATGAATCAAGCATTACACGAGCTATTGATGAAACGATGTTTTGACCTGGCTCGTCGTGCCGAAGGACTCACTTCACCCAATCCGATGGTTGGAAGCTTGATCGCAAACTCGGATCAAGTCATCTCAGAAGGATTTCATCCCGGATTCCAACTTAAGCATGCAGAAATATGTGCCATCGAAAATGTACCAAACTCCTACAAATGGCCGGAAAGGAGTACTTTGTATGTTTCTTTGGAACCTTGCTTTCATCAGGGCTATAATCCACCTTGCGTGGATGCCATAATCCACTCCCCTATTCGTAACGTGGTAATCAGTTGCCAGGATCCAAATCCTTTGGTTTCCGGTAAAAGTATCGCAAAATTAAGGTCAGCAGGAATACATGTAATTGAAAATATTCTCCGTAAAGAAGGTGAGGAATTGATTGCTCCATTTATGAAACGCATGAAAAATAACCGGCCCTATATTATCCTAAAATGGGCACAAACTAGCGATGGATATATCGGATTACCTGGGCGGCAAGTATGGATCAGCAACCGCATCAGTAAAATATTCACACACAAATGGCGCAAAGACATTGATGCCATTCTGGTAGGAACCAATACCGCTATCCTGGATAACCCACAACTTACCAACCGGTTATTTTATGGTAAAGATCCAATTCGCATCGTGATTGACAAAAACCTCAAGGTTCCAAAAACTCATCACCTGCTTACAGATCAAATCAGAACATATGTTTTTACGGCTGAAGGGGTAAAAGATTCAAAATGGATCCATTATATTCAAATCGATTTTGATAAGTCTGTTCCTGAACAAATCCTAAATCATCTATTTCATTTAAATATTAACGTACTCCTAATCGAAGGTGGAAGTCAGACTTTATCTACTTTCATCACCCATGGGCTATGGGATGAAGCCTGGGTAACCATCAATCAAGAGATGATATTGAAAAAAGGTATCCCGGCACCTAAAATTCCACAAAAAGGAGAATTGATGTTTTCCTGGGAGAACGATATGGTTTATCGCTATCAGTCCTAATTTCATTAACCAAAAGTCAATTCAGGATATTTATTGATCCAATCCCCATCAAAGCGTTAAAGTTTTTTTAAATGTGACGTAGGGATCTACTTAACTTTTGAAAATGTTGTTCCATTGTTGTTAATTTGTTTTTGAAAATTGTGTAAGCCATAGTATGAATATCAAGAAATTGTTTCTTGTCAGGATTTTGAGTATATGTATTGGTTTTGGATGGATAAATGGAATCTCATATAGCCAGGATAAAGATATTGATTGGATGACATGGGAAGAAGTGGATGAAAAATTCGAACTGGAGAAAAAGAAAATATTGGTTTTTGTTTATACGCCCTGGTGTGAGGCCTGTAAAAAAATGAAATATCTCACGTTCCGTGATTCAGCAATCAGGAACTATATTAATACCAATTTTTATCCCATTTATTTCAATGCCGAATCATCCGAACATATCGAAGTCAACGGCAGAACGTATCGACCTAAAGCCAAAGGTCGTTACAATGAACTTGCCTTTGAAATCACTTTAGGGAGATTGCTTTTTCCTACCCTGGTATTCATTGATGAGGACTTTAAGATTATACAACCCTTATCGAGCTATATTGGGCCTGAAAAACTAGAACCTGTTTTACACTACTACGCTGGCGATCATTACAAAAAAACTCCGTGGCGAACATTCGCCAATTGGTATGAGAAGTACAAAGAAAAAAGCCTAAACACCACTCAGGTAAAAGGCAAAAATTAGTCTTTTCACAGTAATTAATTAATTAACCCGTAGATCTCACTTAAAACCATGATGATTTTCTTCTCCGTTTGGAGGTTTTGACTCCCAACACCCCAAGTAATCCTCTGGTTAATTCTCGTGCCACTGTTCTGCCTATTTGCCTGGTAGTAGTGCTATTGAAAACTTTTTCGAAAGTCGATTTCTCTCTCCTCCGTGAACGGGGTGAATTGTGCTGTCTTCTCAATTCCTCCTGATGTTCAGCGTCCTTAAATCGTTCAATTTTCTCATTAAGAATTTCATAGGCACTTTCCCGGTCTATCTCCTGGTTGTATTTAGGTATTAACCGAGAACGATCAATAATAACATCGATTTCTTTCTGAGTCAATATATCCATGCGAGACTGAGGTGCCCTAAGTAGAACGTGTACCAATGGAGTCGGAATTCCCTTTTCATTCAGGGCGGTTACCAAAGCTTCTCCAATCCCCAACTCGTTTAACAATTTGGATATTTCATAATAATCCGTCAGCGGATAATTTTCGGCTACCAACTTGATCGCTTTGCGATCTCTGGCCGTAAAAGCTCTTAATGCATGCTGGATCTTCAATCCGAGCTGAGACAACACATCGTTAGGAATGTCAGTTGGGTTTTGTGTCACGAAATAAATACCGATTCCTTTAGACCTGATCAGCTTAATAATCGTTTCGATTTGGTTTAATAGTACTTTGGAAGCCTCTTTAAATACTAAATGAGCTTCATCGATAAATATCACCAATCTCGGCTTTTCCAAATCTCCCTCTTCTGGGAATGAGGAATAAATTTCTGCCAATACCTGCAACATAAACGTAGAGAATAACTTCGGTTTGTCCTGAATATCTGTAAGTCGTAAGATCGAGATATTGCCCTTCCCATCTTCATTGACCTGGACCAGATCATCTACATCGAATGAGCGTTCTCCAAAAAATCTTTCCGCACCCTGCTGTTCCAATTCTATGATCTTCCTCATGATAGTCCCTACCGACCTGCTGGATATTCTGCCGTACTCCTCCTCAATTGCCGCTTTGCCTTCATTAGTAGTGAATTGAAGAATTTTCTTCATATCCTTCAAATCCAACAGAGGCAAATTATGATCATCGCAATATTTAAACAAGATACTAACAATGCTTTCCTGAGTTTCATTCAGATCTAAGATCTTAGAAAACAACACCGGACCAAATTCCGATACCGTAGCCCGTAATCTTACTCCCGGTTCATCAGACAAACTCAAAAACTCTACTGGACTATCATCGGGGATAAATGGAAGTCCTATGGACTCGTGCCTTTCATCAATTTTCGGGTGCCCATCACTAGGTACCGCAATTCCGCTTAAATCACCTTTAACATCCATCAACAAGACCGGAATTCCTTTGGAAGACATTTGTTCTGCTAAAATCTGCAATGTTTTGGTTTTCCCTGTTCCGGTAGCCCCGGAGATCAATCCGTGTCGATTTAAGGTTTTTAGTGGAATTCGGATAAAGTGCTCCTTGAGGCAATGTTTATCAAACATCGCTCCTCCCAGTATGATCGAGGCTTTTTCAAATGCATAACCCTCTAAAATTTCCTGTGAAAATTTGTCCTTTAACTCCATAATTACTTTCTGAATTGAATATCAAAAATAATAAAAAGTAGAATAGACGGTGCAGACCTGTACATATATTAACTATTTCACTCATGTAATCCTAAAAACAAAGACCTCATCAGCGATAATTCCATTCATTGATCCTCTTTGCGTATCTGCTTAGGTTGATTGGCCACAATTCAATATCCACAGTTTGCTCCACCCTTTCTTCCAGCTGTCCATGCATCAATTCCGGGAAAAAGTCGATTTGGGTAATTTCTTCCACCCGATCGATGGAGTGAACAAAATTGGACAAGGGTTCATTGACCAACCGATTGGGTATTACAAATCCAATCCCTTTGACTTCCGGATCCTCCAGATCCAGAATCACTTTGTAAAATGATTGAGGTACCGAGACCTTATTCTTACCCAGGGTCCCCAAAACATTAGAAAGTATTGGTCCGGTGACAATGTATAATTTTCCAAATTTCCAGACCCAATCCCGAGTGCCTTCTTCCAATTCCCGCCATACGCCATTATTGAATGATCTGGTTTGAGGACTGATATTACTCATGTAGAAGGTTTCTTCCAAAGCAATGGAATCAAATGACATGTCCGCAGCCGGCACCAAATGTCCACGAGTATACCCGGATCCGGTATAATCCCGATGGAAAGCTGATCGAGTACGTACCGCATAATCCGGGCGAAAATTATCTGGCCGAGGATATTTTTTCATATTCAACTGATCCCTGGTTAGGGTATAAGCTACCCAGCTGGGTTGCTCATGAGCTTCTGAATACCCTAATGAAAAAAAACGATGATGAATCAATTGATCCGTACCTTGGGAAACGGGAATATAAAATCTCAGACTGTCTGGCAGATTGGTCATTTCAGTCCCAGAGTCAGGAGACACCAAATTCCTCTCTATCCATTGGTACCCATAAATCAATAGCACAGCAGCAACCGGAATGAACAAAATAAAACGAATCAGACCAAGTGAGCCAGTTCTTCTAGAATGATTGGATCTAAATTTTGCCAATTGAAGAATTTATAATATTGAATATAACGGTAATCTAACCAGATAAAATTATGAATTTGTATTTTGAGCACCTCAAATTTAGCCAACAACTTAATAAATTGAAGAAATTTCTAATCTACATATTAGGATTCTATTTGTCAGGTTGTATTCCTGGGACCATTTGTGCACAATGGAGTAAAACCTTTATCAATAATACTCATGTCTTTGGCCTCGGTGGGGTTGATGCGCCGGTCGAAGGAATTCTAGGTATGGGAGGAAATCCGGCGGCCATCACCTCCAGTCAAAATCCACAATTAGCTTTCTCGACAACCAATCTCTATGGAATACCCGGATTATTTTATCATCACATCGCAGCTACCACTCAATTTGCACAACATCATATAGGTTTAATGGCCGGTAGATTCGGTGATCAGGATCAGACAGACTCCTTTTTATCATTTCTTTACAGTCGACCTTTAGGGGAAAATATCGCTTTAGGAGCAGGACTCAATTTATTGCAATTTCGGATTAAAGAGTATGGTCATCAGCTCACTACTGCCCTGGATGCAGGAATCTTGTGGAGCATATCTAAGCAGGTAAAAACCGGATACAGTGTTTTTATACACCATACCGGAAATTTGGATTTGGCCAATTCTTTGACCATGGTGCAAAAACTTGGTGTTGCTTACAGTCCCACTGATTTTTTATCATTTTATTCGCAGGTGAATTGGATCGAACCGGCCGGATGGCAGCTTCATGGTGGTTTGGAATATAAAATACATCCTTCAATTTCATTAACATTTGGAGTCAGGAACAACCCATTTATCGGCGGTTTTGGGACTTCCATTCGCATCGTTGACAAATTATCCATTCAAGTGGCTGCCCAATTTCATCAAGCACTGGGGTTAAGCCCTTCTGCCGGTGTGACCATAGATTTAAAATGATAGAATATGAAAATCCTTCTCACCGCAGCCACCTCTTTTGAATTGGCCCCATCCATTCAGCATCTTGAAAGTCAATTTCAAAAGAAATCATTTTCTGTATTTGAAAAGGATAACCATGAAATCCATATTTTAATTACTGGTGTAGGTCCGATCTTTACCGCCCATGGATTGGCCAAGTTTTTTAATATCCATCAAATCGATTTGGCCATTCATGTGGGCATTGCTGGAGCCTATGACCAAGGATATCCGCTAGGGATGGTTGTTCAGGTTATTGAGGAGCAGTTCGGTGATTTAGGTGTTGAAAACCAAGACCAATCCTTCTCGGATATTTTTGATTTAAGATTACATAGTCCTGATTTTTATCCATTTAAAGCAGGTAGACTATTAGTTCCTGAGGACCAAACATATCACACCAATCTCCCACAGGCCAAAGGGCTTACGGTAAGTCAAATTCCTGGCACCCGGGATTCGATCAATCGACTAAAAAAGAAGTATGATGCAGACATAGAAAGCATGGAGGGAGCCTCATTTTTTTATGCATGCCTAACTGAGAATATCGATTTTATTTCCCTGCGAGCAATTTCAAATCACGTAGTGCCAAGAAACCGAGAGGAATGGAATATTCCTTTGGCAATAGATTCAGTAAATAAAGAGGTGATCCGGTTGATTTCAAAATTTTCTTCATAACAGATCTCCATCACTTACCGTAAATTGGAAGTGGGAACCTAAATGTTATCTGTTTTGATCTAGTTTTTTCAAGGGAGCGACAGTTTTCCGGATACGTAGAACTTCAGGTACTTTTTACGAGCTTAGTTTATCAGAGTATTTCTCCCATTTTTCCATCAATGATTCTAGTTCACCTTTGAGTTTCTGATAAGTATCGAGTTTGACCGGATGATCAGGTTGTTGATAAAAGTCAGGATTTGACATCACCTGTTCTAATTCCTTGATTTGGATTTCAATTTTTTCGATATCCCGTTCCAGGTACGCGATTTTCTTGTTTAAGTCTTTCCGCTCCTTAAAGGATAGTGTTTTATGGGTACTCTGA
Source organism: Saprospiraceae bacterium (assembly GCA_965223405.1). Classification (GTDB taxonomy): domain Bacteria; phylum Bacteroidota; class Bacteroidia; order Chitinophagales; family Saprospiraceae; genus CBDCWO01. The sequence goes on along the minus strand of CBDCWO010000006.1, from coordinate 5,376,234 downwards.
GTTTTATCGGTAGGCTCTGTTGCGTTTGATTTAGAAATCTCACGTAAGTTTTTTGCCTCTCTCTTTTCCAGAAAATAATTGACATCGCCTAAATATTCATGCAATCGATAGTTCCTGAACTCATACGTTTTTGAAGTCAGACCACTCAAAAACTCCCTGTCATGTGATACCACTACCAAAGCTCCGTCATAGGATATGAGAGCTTGTTTTAATACTTCTTTTGCATATACGTCCAAATGATTTGTAGGTTCATCCAAAATCAACAAATTAATCGGATGCATGATTAAACATGCCATGGCCAACCTGGCCCGTTCGCCGCCGGATAGAACACTCACCTTTTTGTCTACGTCTTCACCACTAAACAAGAAAGCACCCAATACACTTCGCACCTGTGTTCTGCGGGATTCAGGAGCCGCCTCCTCCAATGTTTGTAATACGGTCTTGTTTCCTGCCAGCTGATCCGATTGGTCTTGGGCATAATACGCTAGTTTCACGTTGTGCCCCTTCTCCACAGCTCCTGATGTAGGTTTCAAAGCGTCGACCAAAATTTTAACCAAAGTAGATTTACCCTGCCCATTTTGTCCGACGAATGCCACTCTTTCTCCTCTTTCTATCTGGATATCTATATTTCTTAATACTTCTTTTTTCCCGAATTTTTTATTGATTTTTTGACCTTTGATGGCCCAGATTCCAGATCTTGGTGCTGGATCAAATGCCAATTTGAAAGTCTTATCATCAAATCCATCCAGCTCTATACGATCCATCCGGTCCAATTGTTTGATTAAAGATTGCGCAAATTTAGCTTTACTTGCTTTTGCCCTAAATTTTTCGACAATCATTTCCTTTTGTTGAATGACTTTTTGTTGATTTCGGTAGGCCGCCTCACGGATCTCAGCCCGCTCAATTTTTTGGGTCTTATACTCACGATATCCTACCCGATAATCCTCGATTTTACCATTTTCAATCTCCCAGGTACGACTAATAATATTCGCTAAAAAATCCTGATCATGTGATATAAGGAGGACTGCTCCCGGATAGTCCAAGAGATATTTTTCAAACCAAATGATCGAATCGATATCCAGGTGATTGGTGGGCTCATCAAGTAGTAAAACATCGGGATTGGACAGCAACAACTTGGCCAGTTCTACTCTCATGTACCATCCTCCACTTAACGTGTTGATCGGATGATGAAGTTCCGATTCACGGAACCCTAACCCAGTCAACAGCTTGATGGCCATGATTTCTTTTTCATAACCCTGAAGATGATTCCAGGCTTCCATAGAATCGTGCAGTTGTTGACTCAAGACAATTGCCTCGTCATCTGAAGTCACGGTTTCCAGCGCCGTTTCTAGTTTGCTCATTTCGTCTTTCAAAGATTTCCAAATTGGAAATGCTTCGAGACAGGCATGTAAAATAGATTGTTTACCTGATTGGTCCAATGTCTGTCTAAGATAGCCAATACTCAATCCTGAAGGAGCTGAAATATGGCCCTGATCAGGCTTCAGCTCATTGGTCATGATCTTCAAGAGCGTACTTTTGCCGGATCCATTTTTACCAACCAGCCCAATCTTGTCCTGTAATCCAATGGATAAATTCAAATTAGAAAAGAGGGTTCGTTCACCAAAATGAATTGCAAGGTCTTGTAAATAAATCATATCACAATAATAAGTCTTTTCGTGATAAGGCCAATTTACTTATTGAAGTCGTTTAGAAACTATATTTGTTATCGAGCGTAAAGGCTTGTGTTTGTTGGCGATGCTTCCGCCAGATGGCGGACAGGCTTTTTTGAGCCTGCCTGAAGTAGTCAGGTTTCAAAGTTTGAACTACGAGACGAAAAACCAGCCTGCGGCCGGCAGGAAGCAGAAGTTCAACGAACACAATGCTTTGCGCGCAGGGTTGAAGATAGTTTCTAAACGACTTCATTCCAAGTTATCACAATATTTATTGAATAATGGCCAAGGCATATTTTGAGGACACGGGGCAATAATCTGTAGATTTTCATGAGTCACCGGGTGTGTAAATCCAAGTTTATAGGCATGGAGACATAACTTTTGCTTTTTCGTAGCGGGACCATATTTCATGTCTCCGACTAAGGCCATCCCTACTTTGGCTAACTGAGCTCTAATTTGGTGTGATTTTCCGGTTTCGATTTTGATTTTAAGAAGGTGGTAAAGATCTTTCGACCCAAGATGAACATAACCGGTAATTGCTTTGTTCGCAGAACCAGTTTTTTTATCGTATACCCGTACTTTATTGGTTTGATAATCTTTCCATAAAAAGTGAACCAAAATTTCCTCATTTTTTCTAGGCTTTCCAGCGGTAATGGCCAGGTATTCTTTGTTTATTTTACGCCTTCGCATTTGGTCATTCAGCCGGGTCAATGCCTTACTCGTTCTGGCCATTAAGAGTACACCTGAAGTGGGTCGATCCAGTCTGTGTACCATACCAAGGAATACCGCTCCGGGCTTATGGTATTTCTCTTTGATGTATTTTTTACCCAGGTCAAGAGCTGTAATATCACCGGTATCATCTCCATGTGACAAGAGATTATAGGGTTTATTCACCACCAGTAAATGATTATCTTCGTATAATACAGATATATACATATGACTAAAATTACACTTGGCATTTCGCCTTGTCCTAATGATACTTTTATATTCGGTGCGCTCATATTAGGCAAAGTTAATACAGAACCACTAGATTTTGAAGTGGTTTTTGAAGATGTGCAATCCTTGAATAATTGGGCACTGGATGGTAAATTGGCATGTACTAAACTGTCATATCATGCCTATTTGCACGTGACAGAAACCTATGCTATTAGCACAGTCGGGAGTGCCTTGGGACACGGTTGCGGTCCATTATTACTGGCAAATAATGATGCTGTATCGGTTAAAGATGCAACCCTACGAGTTGCTATCCCAGGTAATCTGACAACTGCTAATATGCTTTTGGCGATTGCATATCCCCATTTATCCAATACAGTAGAATATATTTTTTCCAATATAGAAGATGCCATTGTTAAAGGAGAGGTGGATGCCGGAGTCATTATTCATGAAAACCGGTTTACTTATCAAAGTAAAGGTTTGGTATTACTTCAGGATTTGGGTGAATATTGGGAAAAGAAGACTGGAATGCCTATTCCCTTAGGTTGTATTGCTATACATAGGGATTTGCATCCTGAAAAGGCATACAAGATCACAGAATTGATAAAAGAAAGTCTGACCTACGCTTACCGCAATCCGGATGAAATAATGCCTTTGGTGCGAAAATATGCACAAGAAATGGATGAGAAAGTGATTAGACAACACATTGATCTTTATGTTAATGATTATAGTTTTAATCTTGGAAGTTCAGGCAAAGCAGCCATATTACGACTTTTCGAAGAATATCCCTTGGCACAAAAAATAAAGATAGACTCTGCCGATTATTTTGTTGGTCACGAATGAAATTGTTTTCCTTCACATCGATCTCAGATAAACTCAATCCCGCTGGGTGTTTATGATTTTTAAATAATTTCGAACATATCTTTTTCGGGAGAAAGAGATAGGCTTAGGGTTTTGGCGACTTTCTAAATTAATCTTTTCAATTAAGCACATCAAGTTGGACAGATAGGTGGTGCTCTTTCAGTCGAATACACATTAAATTAATTATATATATACATTTCATTAAAATACTTATATTTACATATTGCATTAATAATTAATATGTATTATATTTGTACTGTAAGTTTTGGTTTAAAAGTGTAAAATTCGTCTTGCTCGTGAAACGTCGCGAGCATTTTTTTCTCTCGTGAGATCTTAGTTTTAGTAAAATGGGTAATCAAAGAGGCTACGTTAATGTATGCCTCTTTTTTTATACGTGAAATCATTTCAAATTTTTACATTTGCCAAGTCAAACCAAAATTTAACAATTATGATAATTGGGGTTCCTAAGGAAATCAAACCTAGTGAAAACAGAGTAGCTCTCACCCCTGCTGGTGTAAGAGAATTCGTCAAAAGAAACCATGAGGTATTTATTCAAAGTACTGCTGGAGATGGTAGTGGTTTTAATGATGAATCGTACATATCATCCGGTGCTCGAATACTTCCAACGATCGAGGATGTGTTTGCTAAAGCAGAAATGATCATGAAGGTAAAGGAGCCAATAGCTCCGGAATATAAACTGGTAAAAGAAAATCAATTAATATTTACATACTTCCATTTTGCCTCATATGAGCCCTTGACACAAGCTATGATTGACAGCAACAGCATCTGTCTGGCCTATGAAACCGTTGAAAATCCGGATGGCAGTTTACCTCTACTTATACCGATGTCCGAGGTAGCGGGTAGAATGGCAGTTCAGGAAGGAGCCAAATATTTGGAAAAACCTCAAGGCGGACGCGGCGTATTATTGGGAGGGGTGCCTGGAGTGCCTCCAGCCAATGTATTAATTTTGGGAGGTGGGATTGTAGGAACTCAAGCTGCGAAGATGGCAGCAGGATTAGGAGCCAGAGTGACCATTCTAGACATCAATCTTTCCAGATTAAGATATCTAGAGGATGTGATGCCACCAAATGTAATGACCATGTACTCCAATGAGTACAATATTATGCAACAAATTGCAATTTCCGATTTGATCATTGGAGCGGTACTCATCCCGGGGGCAAAAGCTCCTAACCTGATAACCAGGAATATGCTAAAGTCTATGCAGGCTGGAACTGTATTAGTGGATGTGGCAGTCGACCAGGGTGGTTGTATAGAAACATGTAAACCAACCACCCATCAAGATCCGACCTACGTCATCGATGAAGTAGTTCACTACTGTGTTGCCAACATGCCCGGAGCCGTACCACAGACTTCTACTATCGCACTGACTAACGCTACCCTCCCTTATGCCATATCATTGGCGCAGCAAGGATGGAAACGAGCTTGTAATAATTCGCAAGGATTAGCAAAAGGATTGAACATTGTCAATCAAAAAGTGGTATATAAAGGAGTAGCACAGGCTTTTGATATTTCCTATACAAATGTTGCGGAAGTTTTGAAATAATTTAGTAAACTTTTCTGTTTATAAAACAAAAGGGTCAAGGAAAGCTAAACGATTTAAATACCATTAAGTAATTAGTAAAAAGGAACTTATTTATCAATTTTCTGGCTAATTTGATCCTTTGCTATAAATCGGATTACATGAAGAAAACTAAAGTTATTGGAAATTTTGTCCGAAATTTTAATTTGTCTTATATTGAAACCGGTTTTAACATAAGAATTCTTTTTTTTCCTTAAAACATAAATTTCATATGCACATAACATTCAATGAACTAAGACGGATCAAGCATAGCTTGCCGACCGGAAGTGTTGCTAGAATTGCTAAAGAACTAAATATAGAACCTCAGACCGTTAGAAATTATTTTGGAGCCAAGAAGTATGTAGATGGCGAGATAGTTAATGAACATGTACAACCTGGACCTGGGGGTGGAATTGTAGATATCGAAGATACCACGATTTTAGATATGGCAAAAAAAATCATTGAAGAAGCCAAAACTGTCGGTCAAAATAATTAGAGGGTAGTTTTATCCTCTTTTTTTGTGGGTAACGAAAAAAGTCTGAACCTAAAAGACAGTAGCTCTTCATTGTAATTGAGTACTTTGTATAGAGACTCTAACTTTTTGATCTATCTTCAAACTTTTAGGAACATTCGAATTCACCAACGCTACGATCGCGGAATTTAAGTATCCAGATAGAAGTCTTGAGTCAGCATGCGATATTCTTTGGAATATTGTTGTTCAGGTGCTTTCCCCTGATAAATCGTGATGACCGATTCACGCAATGTTTTTGGGCGAAGTCTGGAGAAGCATAACAACAACCGGACAATTGTACTGCGAGTGTAGGACTTTACTTCAACTTTTTCTTCTAAAAAGAGTCCGTATTGATTTGCCAATTCAATAAATCGCAGGCCTTCCATGAAGGGTAGAATGAAGCAACATTGCCCTTGATCGGCCATGAGGTCTCGGGTATTTTTTAACAATTCCTGGTGGGAAAGTTTTACTGTATGTCGCATGGTCTGACGATGCTCAGGAGAATCAAACACAGCCCCAGTGTAGAAAGGAGGATTACTGACAATCAGGTCGAAGGGCTCTGGTTGGGTGCGCGCGAATTGTTCCAATGAGACAAATACTGCCAACAAGTTGTGAGCGAATGGACTATTTTCGAAATTTGTTCGAGCCAGAGAATAGGAGTCTTTGGAGATGTCAATGCCAGTTACATGTGCTAGTGGATGTCTTTGACTCAACATTAAAGCCAAAATTCCAGTTCCCGTGCCAATATCCAATATCCTCTTTATGCCATTAGATTTCTTTCCGGCCCATGCGCCCAACAACATGGCATCGGTACCCACTTTCATAACTTCAGCCATTTGAATTACTTCAAAATGCTTACATCGAAACCATTTTTCAGATTGTACCATGAATTTGTCTAACTTTTATTGATGCTTCTCCTTTGGTATATTAACTTTGACATTTTATCAAATGTGCAAAGATAGGATTGATAAATGAGTGATCATAATGACAATTCGCTTTTTAAGCGGTTAAAGGAAAGGAAGGTAATTCCCTATTTCGTAACCTATTTAGGTGGGGCCTTTGCAAGTGTGCAATTTGTAGATTGGTTTTGTGCTCGCAATATGTACTCACCCATCTGGACGGATCTTTTGCTGGCCTTACTCATTTTATTGATTCCGACTGTTCTTATTGTTTTGTATGTATTCAACCATCAGCATAATTTTAACTTCAATAAAAGGCAATCTATCGTGATCGGTATAAATATAATGGCGATCTTGGCCTTTTCTACTCTGAAGTTCAGGAACCAGTCGTTCGCAGCCACAGGACAGAAGGTAACCATCGTGAATGAGGAAGGTGAAAAGGAAAAAAGACTTGTACCTTCCGCCCAATTTGCAAAATCAGTTAGTATTTTTCCTTTGGTCACCTCAAGTATGGATGAAAAGGACCAAAGTTTTTATGCCTTCACCCTACCCTACCTATTGTCACTCGAATTGGAACAAAATCCTCGTGTATATGCTACTTCACCTTCAACTTACAAGTTATCTTTAAAAGAATACAACTATCAAGTGGGCGGAGATATTCCATTCTCGGCGAAATTAAAAAAAGCAAAAGATAACTATCAGGATTATTTAGTTACCGGGGAGGTTACCACTTTAGGTGATTCGATCATCGCCAATTTCACAACACATACGGTAGCTGACGGAGTTGAGTTTTGGCAACATCGATTCAGCGGTACTGATATTTATGAAATAGCAGATCAATTTTCAAATTACTTCTTTGAACACTTGTATACTAAGGATTATAAAATGGATGCGGAAAAGTTTCTGGACATTCCCGCTAAAGACTTAATTTCCAATGACTTGAGTGCACTCCGTTCCTTTGGAGAAGGATATTATGCCACCACTTTTGCCGATCAATATGCATATGGGATTAAAGAATTTGAGAACTCGATTCAAAAAGATCCAAATTGTGCTGAGTGTTTCATCTTGCTAGCTTCCAATTATATGGGAAACAATCAAGGTGAAGAAGCTATTCCCCATCTGGAAAAAGCGATAAAACTGAGCTCCGTTCTGCCGGAAAGGCAAAAATTTAGAATTCGATACGTTTATTATTTATTTAAGAATGAACTGACTCAGGCGATTTCTTTATTGGAAATGTGGAGAACATTATATCCATATAATGTAGAGCCGTATAAAGGGTTGATTCAATTCCTATCATTGCAGGGAGAATATGATCGTGCCATTCAGGTAGGTGAAGATGCGGTAAATCAGGGATTAAAAGGAAACTATTTACTACAACTATCAGAACTTGCGGCTGAACAGAATAAATTTGAAAAGGCTATTAGTTATTTTGAAAAATACAAAGAAGAGTATCCTGAAAAAGCTTTAGAATCGAAAACAATTGGCAACATCTATCAAAAAATGGGTGATTTTGAAGCCGCGTTAAAACACTATCAGCAAGTGGCAATCTTACGGCCTGAATCAATTTCCAATCAAATCGAAATCGCTAAAACTGAGGGTAAATTAGGCAATTTTGACAAGGAACATTCGCTACTTGAGGCGGCATACGCCAAAGCGACTAATGCACAGGATTCGGTAAAGGTGTTGGTAGAATTGGAAAATTATTTTCAAAATCGTGGTCAGTTGCATAAGTGCATTGACATTATGGAAAACCGTTGGAAATTGAGCGGTAAATATTTACCTCCTATCGCTACGCTGGTCGAAATACTTCAATTGCCAATCTATAATCGCTATTTTTCTGTAGGTCGAGCCGAAGAAGCGGATCTGAGGGTGGACCAACTTAAAGGTATTTTTAACGACCCCATCATGTCATCCGCAATCCTTTTGAATGGTGCCTTAGTGAAAAAAGACACTGCCTATCTCAACAAAACATGGCCAAAATTAAGAGATTGGCATACTGAAAAAAGTGGCTTAAACAATACGATTTTGATTGATGCTTTCATGAACTTGTGTATTGGAAAATATGGTGAAGCGATCCAGGATTTTCATACCTTTATTGATTCCACCGGTGTAGGTAACCAAGCTATTGGAGATGGTTTAGTGGAAGCATATTATCAAAATGGAGACTATCAAAAAGCGCTGGAGGAGTGTGAAGTAAAATTGACACCCGATCCTTATTCAGCGTTGTTTTTGCTCTATAAATATAAAATCTTACGAAAGTCGGATAGTGGTAACCCTCAGGAGGTTGCCGATAAGCTGTATCAGCTCTGGAATAATGCTGATCCGGACTATATCCGATATCAGGAATTTCAGAAATTGTCTGGTACACAATGATAGCTATTGTTGGATTCCCAGAGTATTTTTATTTTCAGGAGCTCCAATCCATAGAATTACCAGACTATGATTCTTGACACTCCTTTTAAACTGGATACGCATTTCAACGATATCTTAAATCAACTCGAACGTTCCAATGATCATCACTATATAACGGGAAAGGCAGGTACTGGTAAGTCCACTTTATTAAATATTTTTCGCAAAACCAGCAAAAAACAAATCGTAGTACTCGCTCCCACAGGAGTCGCTGCTTTGAACGTAAAAGGGCAAACCATTCATTCCTTTTTCGGATTTCCGCCCAAGTTGATGGATCCGACTGAAATCCGAAAAAGACGGAGACGAAAATTATACCAAAAAATTCAAACCTTGATTATCGATGAGATTTCAATGGTCCGAGCAGACATTTTTGACCACATTGACCTGTTCCTTAGAAAAAATAGAGAAGATAATCGCCCGTTCGGAGGAGTTCAGGTAATCATTTTCGGTGATTTATTTCAATTACCTCCAGTAGTAGCCACTCCTTTCGAAAAAAACTATTTCAAGGAAAAATACGAAACGCCCTATTTTTTCAGTGCCAAAGTATTTCAACAGGGTTTTGTCCTCAGGATCATTGAAATGACCAGGATTTTTCGACAGGAAGAGCGAGCGTTTATCCGACTACTCGATACCATACGTAATAATCTGGCAGACTACGACGATCTCGAATACCTAAATACCCGCTACCAACAACCCTTAATGTCCGAAAAATTATATATTACTTTATCCGCGCGAAACTGGAAAGTCAATCAAATCAATAAACAGGAATTGGCCAAAATTGAGCGTCCTGCCTTCCAGTATCCTGCCACAATTCATGGTCAATTTGATCCAAAATTGTATCCAGCGGATCTGATACTCAATCTTAAAGTTGGAGCTCAGGTTATGTTGTTAAAAAATGATCCCGGGAAAAAATACGTAAATGGAACACTGGGTGAAATTGCGCTTTTGGATAACGACCAAATCGGCGTGTCGATCAGAAATAGTGATGGGAACAAAGAATTGATTGGAATCGAAAAATCAAGTTGGGAAATCGTCAAATACACATTATCCGGTGAGGATAACCCGGTCATTACAACTGAAACGATTGGTGTCTTCATTCAGTACCCCATTAAGCTAGCCTGGGCAATAACTATACATAAGAGCCAGGGAAAAACGTTTGAACATGTAATCATTGATCTCGATCAGGGAGCATTTGCACACGGTCAGACTTACGTAGCGCTTTCGAGATGCACTACCATGGAAGGCATCATCCTGCCACAGCGGATCCGTCCCCAAGACATTATTGTGGATCCTAGGATTATCGAGTTTCATGATCAATATCTACGTTAGTAGAATGATCCGGCTAGAACCAAAACTGATTGAGGAATGTGGAAAAAGTGTCGTCGGACTGTTATTTTGGTTACCTAAAAAGTTTTTTTTGTATCATAAAAACCATAGTTGTGACATTTTATCATCTTCGGAAAACGGGTTACCCATAAACTTTTCTATTTGCTCTCTTCCAATTCAGGGATATTTTTCTAATTTAGTCACCAGGTTAACATTTTATTTATTTGTACCTTAAAAAGTACTTTTAGAATAACCGATTGGCTGAAATTCTAAGTAATTGAAAATTCAGATGAGTTGATTTTGACCTCTAACCAAATATCCTTTGCATATGGCTTCAAAAAGAAAAATGCGACTGGCCAGGAAAAACAAAAAGCAAGAAAAGTCATTCTTTGTTTGGGTGATTGTTATTACTATTGTCTTGATTATCTTGTTATACATTTCCTTTAAGTCCTAAGCGATAAATTATGAAATTAAACTTGGATGTGGCCACGCCGTCCTCTTTAAATTGGGTGGATGCCGTATTGGCTGATTTTGACGCTTTTTTACAAGATCATGCAGATTGCGAACGGAAGGCTTCAGCAACCGCAATGAGTTTGGTTGCCAAATATCCCAATCGTATCGAGATTATTCCTGAATTAATAGAAACGGCAATTGAAGAACTTGAGCATTTTCAGCAGGTCTACCAAATTATGGAATCCAGAGGTATTCAACTGGCTCACAGTATTGCTGAAGATCTGTACATTAAGGCATTGATCAAAAGTCAACATTCCGGAATTATGGAGCGGTTTCTGGACCGTTTGTTAATTGCCTCGGTTGTAGAGACCAGAGGTGCCGAGCGTTTCAAAATGGTAGCTAATGCGCTGGAAGATGCGGAATTGAAAAAGTTTTATAAGATGCTGTGGATCAGTGAGGCGAAACATGGCCACATCTATGTCAAAATGGCTTTGAATTACTTTCCTGAAGATAAAGTATATGATCGTCTTGAGTGGTGGGTGGAAAGAGAAAGTGAAATTCTTACCAGCTGTCCGATCAGAGCGGCTTTACATTAAAGTTCTTATCTAACAACACTCCAGACGAATAATCCAAATCCCTTAAATATTGTAATTGCTCTTCAGGCAACTTTGCTTGTGTCCCAAGGTTGTCCTTCATCCTTTCCATTGCTTCCTCAACCGGAATATCCGGATTTTCGCTCCGGGCAAAATGGAACCATTTCATAACCCTGAAATTATTGAACCAGGTAAACCAACGTTTTCGGAAGGATCGGAAGTCAGAAGTATTCGATTTGATCGTTTTATAAACCTTATCGATATTTTGTGATTCCAAAAATTGTTGAAACACTTCACTGAATAATCCATTCAACCCATCACGATACAGATTCGGCAGATTCCGGCACATCATACTTATATCCTGGTAGTTGTCCGGGTGATAGGTATATTGGATCCCAGATGCGAGAAATTTGTTGATGGCTTTTCCGGTCCCAAAAGGCACCCGGTCCGATTGTCTGGCTAAAGGAAAAACCAAGGGTTCAGGCAAGTCACAATAATTACCCAAAGGCAATAACTTCTGAATAAAATAGAAATCTTCCCCAGCCTTTTTTCTGACCATTCCACCTTGTCGAAGATAGGCTGAGTTCGTACAAGCCATAGCCGATCCAATAGTTTGAAAGGCCAGAGGATATTCGGTTATGCGTAAGGAAAGAATAAACAAACGCAAATGTATTTCATACCGTACACAAGCTTCCCAATCTAACTTAGATCCATTTTGTAATGGGCGATGAGCAAATCCTATCGAACAGCCATTCCAGCGGTATTGTTGGTGATGTAAGTACAACCTTTCAACATAAGTGGGCGCCACCTCGCAATCCGCATCCAGGTTGGTAATGATCACTTGCTGTGCAGAATGGTTTTGGTGCAACCAATAAGCCAGTGAATCCATTCCGACTTTCCGCGCATTACCTACTCCGGAGTCCACATTTTCCAAATCAAATCTTTTGATCAAATCGTACTGCAAATTTGCATTTGGGGGAACTTGACTGATCCATTTCTCGATTTCCTCGGCTTGTTGATGGTGACGGTCTTTAACTACTCCGGGAGCATCAACTTCGTGATTCAGAACTAACACAATTCTTACTTCACGGGTAGTATTTTGAGCTTCAATAGATTTGATCGTAGTCCAAATGTCGGGTTCATTGTAAATTGGAATTACGATCCCCATTTCGATTGGACGATCCCGGTAAAAAGACAGAGGGTAAATGTAGGATTGATATTTTTTAAAATAGGTATCCATATAAAAGAGTGAAAGGGCATAGTTCGGCAACTACACCCTTTCGAAAATAATACTACCCACTATATTTTAAACAACCCTTATGGTTGCAATTATTTCTGAGTACGATACAAATGTAATAAATAAAATTTTAATCCTCTATCTGGTCTCAAAGATATAGAAATTATGAAATTTGCAAAAAAAAATCCGATATTTTTTTAAATGTTAAAATGAAATATCTATTACCAAATTTTACCTTTCCATGTCTTGAGTATTTTTCAGTAGTCCTTGATAACGACCACCTCACTTTAGAACGATGCGAGAACTACCAAAAGAGGACCTATCGAAACAAATATCAAATTTGTGGCCCACAAGGAATGATTACACTGTCGATTCCATTACTAAAAGGTAAACATGAAAAGCAGAATTACATTGATACTAAGATAGCCAATACCGAACCCTGGCAGCGGGTTCATTGGCGTACGCTCGAAACGAATTACGGCAACTCCCCTTTTTTTTCACATTATGCGCCGATGCTTGAGCCTTTCTTTATCAAACGCTTCTTGTGGTTATACGAGTTTAATCTGCAGACTTTGGAATTGGTATTGGAATGGTTGGGGTCTGATCCTAATATTTTATTTACCAATAAATTTGAGCATCAACCAGAAGGAATTGATTTACGTGGACGATTTCCATACCATAAATATGCCCAAAATAGATCATCCTACTCCTATGAACAAGTATTTTCCGACCGACTTCCATTTATCGCCAACCTCAGCATTCTGGATCTGATATTTTGTCTAGGGCCCGAGAGCAAGTCCTTTTTACAATCTGCTATTCAAAATCTAGATAAAGAGTGAATTTTGGGTTCCGGATTAAATTCCTACTCACTTTCTTTCTTTTCGTATGATATCTTAATACATTGCTATTCAAAATCAACACCAATAAATGATCACATCAAAAGATAATCCGGTAATTGTCGAAATAAAAGACAACCTGGGATCCGTTCTTGAGCAATTGAAGAAATTGGAATCTCTGGTGTCCGACAGCCGTTTATTCCAAACCATTAAGGATCTGGTAACACAAATTGATGAACCCTTTATGTTTGTCATTGTCGGTGAAGTCAAATCCGGCAAAAGTAGTTTTATAAATGCGCTTCTTGAAAGTGAAGATGATATATGCAAAGTTGCTCCATCTCCGATGACTGATAAAATCCAGTTAATAACCTATGGTGAACGCATACACGAAGAAATCCTTTCACCTTATGTAGTCAAGAGATATGAACCGGTGGATATATTAAAACAAGTAGCTATTGTAGATACACCCGGAACCAATACCATCATAGAACATCATCAAGAGATTACGGAAAGATTTATCCCGAGTGCAGATCTAGTCATTTTTGTTTTCGAGGCCAAAAACCCCTATCGACAGTCTGCCTGGGAGTTTTTCGATTATATCCACGACGAGTGGCGCAAGAAAATTATATTCGTGCTGCAACAAAAAGATTTGCTTCCTCAGGAAGATCTGAAAATTAATATTAAAGGGGTTGAAAAACATGCCCGAGAAAAGGGAATCAAACGTCCGGTAATTTTTGATGTATCTGCTCTCAATGAGCAAAAAAATGAAGATAACAGCGGTTTTAAACCGCTGAGAGAATATATTCTAACAAATATCACCGGTGAAAATGCGATTATTCAAAAATTGCAAAGTATACATACGACAGGAAGTACCATTACCACCAAAATAAATTCCAGTCTAGACATCCGCAAAGAGCGATACGATCAGGATCACAGATTCAGAAATGAAGTTACAGAAATATTAAATTCCCAAGAGGAAAAGTCTACCAGACAACTAAATTCATTTATTGATCACATTACTTTGACTTATGAAGAAATATGTCGCGACAAGAGGCGCGAATTAAAAAATGGTCTTTCTTTTCTTGGATTGCTAAAACGCTCATTTCAATCCGCATTTGGCAAAAGGGAAAATATTCAAACCTGGTTGCAGAAAGTCAATGAATCATTTGAACAGGACCTTAAGCAACGTTTGCAATCCCGATTAGGGGAAGGGATTATTCATTTGTCCGAATCTGTACAACAGATGGGCTTACTGGTGGACATCAAAATGAGAGAAAATGCCGAAATTACGTATCCGAAAGAAAATTTGTTCAAAGAGACCTATCAACAACGTGGTGAAATCGTGAATGAACTGAGGTCTTCTTTTAAGTCTTTCCTGCAAGAAAGTGATAATTATTACGATTCTGCGCTATTCAATCGTGATCATAATGTTTCTCCCAATATCGCTACTGGTTCCGGAATAGCGGTCATAGGAGTTATCCTTACCTTCATTACCAATGGAATGGTCTTCGACATTACAGGAGGAGTACTTACTGCTGTAGGATTAGTTTTTGCAGGAGTAAGTGCTGGTGTAAAGCGCAAAAAGATATTAAACGGATTTATCGACGCAACTACGGAAGGGAAAAAACAATTGCAATCTCAATTGACTGAAACTTTGGGACATTACATTAAACAATTGCGATTAAAAATCAACAATACATTCGAAGGTTTTGATCACTTTCTGAAAAACGAAGCAAGTGAAATTGAGTTGATAGATACCACAGTAGAAATGGTGAAATCAAAATTGAAAGAAACCGACCAGCTTATTTCAAAAATGGCTTAACATTTTAATATATTGATATTACTGAGTTACAAATGAAGAATCCATTCCTGATTACATTTATAACCCTTATCCTGGTTTTTGCCTCTTTTAGTGTTTTTATTTCGCCAGGATTCTGGTGGACGTTTGTTGTTATCGGTCCACTTTTCATTATTGGATTGGTCGATATGATTCAGACCAAACATGCCCTACGTCGGAATTTTCCATTAGTCGGGCATACCAGATACATTGCCGAGTGGATGAGGCCGAAAGTGTATCAGTATTTTGTTGAACCGGATTTTGATGGCAGACCCTTTAGTCGCATTTTCCGTTCGATTGTCTATCAGCGTGCCAAAAAAGTTATGGACACTGCGCCCTTTGGCACTCAGTTCAATGTCTATACAGATGGATATGAATGGATGAATCATTCTATAGCTGCCCTTGATCATCATACTTTGGATGCCGATCCTCGAGTAATCATTGGAGGCCCACACTGTGCGCAGAAGTATTCTGCCTCCCTATTCAATATATCTGCCATGAGTTTTGGGTCTTTATCTAAAAATGCGATCCTCGCCATGAACGGTGGTGCGAAAATTGGTGGATTTGCTCATAATACCGGAGAAGGCGGGATATCTCCATATCACTTGAAACCAGGTGGAGATTTAATCTATCAAATCGGTACCGGATATTTCGGTTGTCGAACTCAGGATGGCCAATTTGATCCGGAATTATTTCGCCAAACCTCTTCTCACCAGGAAGTGAAGATGATTGAACTAAAGTTATCTCAGGGTGCGAAACCCGGACACGGAGGAATCCTCCCAGCCATTAAGGCTACACCTGAAATTGCAAAGATCCGAAATATAGAGCCCTGGAAAACGGTAATGTCTCCCCCGTTTCATACGGCATTCCAAACACCACGAGAATTGGTTCAATTTATTCATCGATTACGCGAACTCAGTGAGGGCAAACCCATAGGACTAAAAATGTGCATCGGTCACCGATCGGAGTTTTTGGGAATATGCAAAGCCATTGTCGAAGAAAAAACAGGTCCCGATTACATTAGTATTGATGGCGGTGAAGGTGGAACTGGGGCAGCACCGCTGGAATTCTCAAATTCGGTAGGGATGCCCTATAGAGATGCCTTGGCATTTGCATATAATGCGTTAGTCGGGTTTGGTATCAAAAATGAGATCAAATTGCTGGCAGCAGGCAAAATTGTGACCGGATACCATGTTTTTAGAGCTCTTGCTTTGGGAGCTGATGCGACTTACAGTGCACGTGCTATGATGATGGCTGTTGGTTGTATTCAAGCTCTTGAATGCAATAAAAATACTTGTCCTACCGGAGTTGCCACTCAAAAACCGAAATTGGTAAAAGGCTTGGTGGTCTCTGATAAAACCATCCGAATTGCTAACTACCATGAAGAAACTATAAATAGTTTTGTGGAACTTCAAGCAGCCTCTGGACTTAAGCATCACGATCAAATCAATCGTTCCCATATTTATAGAAGAGCTGGTTACCAAAACTCCTTAAGATACGATCAGTTATATCCCTACCTACAGGAGGAATGTTTAACTGATAATAAAAACATACCGATGGAATATGCCGATGCCATGAGGTTGGCGGACCCAGATCAGTTCATGCCCAAACAACCGTTGGACCGCTTGCACGTGTGAAGAAAGGTTATGACATTAGTCAATATACATACTTTTGATTTTATTAAAGCAAAACATTTCCAAATGAATCGTAACTCCATCTTTTCGACCTCAACATATCATTGGTTTGTATGTCAATAATTGGCCCAAATACCAAAATATCCTACCCTGATTCCCGGGAAGAGCTGAATGTAAGCGATAAATACCACGGCACAATGGTCAAAGACCCTTATCGATGGTTGGAAGATGATCGCTCACCGGAGACTGCGGGTTGGGTGGAATTGCAAAATGCTGTCACTGAAAAATATCTGAATCAAATTCCTTTCCGTGACGAAATCCGTACCCGATACCGGGAACTGCTTGATTATCCGCGCATGTCATCCCCCCTCAAAGTGGGTGACTATTACTTTTTTTACAAAAATACAGGATTACAAAATCAGCCCGTTATCTATCGTCAGAAAGGACTTTCAGGAAATCCGGAAGTATTTCTGGATGCCAATGCACATTCCCAAGAAGGCACCATTTCGTTTCAGCTGGGCGGGGCCTCAAAAGATGATCAATATATATGCTATTTCAAACAAACTGCCGGATCAGACTGGATGGAGGCTCAGATTAAAAAAGTAGCGACTGGAATCACCCTACCCGATCTGGTTCAACACATTAAGTTTTCCGGGACTAATTGGTATCAGGATGGATTTTTCTACAGCCGGTACCCGGAACCAAATGAAGCAAATAAATTCTCCGATGCCCACAAATTTCACTCCGTTTATTATCATAGGATCGGCACCAATCAAGCTGAAGATGAATTGATTTTCAATGATCACTTAAATCCTAACCATATCCATAGTATTGCTGTAACCGAAGATCAAAAGTATCTGATCTTAACCAAAAGCTCCGGAACCAATGGCTATGAAACATACTACCGCCATACAGCAGATAAAGGTAAATTCATTCCTCTTTTTACAGGATTTGATCATAAAAACCTAATCATAGATCATAATGAGGGTTGTTTTCTGGTATTGACTGATATTGGCGCCCCCAGGTACCGGTTAGTACGGATAGACCTACATAGATCAGCACGAGAACATTGGCATGAAGTGATTCCTGAGAGTGAGGATTATCTCAGGTCTGTATCAAGTGCTGGTGGCAAACTTTTCGCGAATTACCTCAGAGATGCTATCACTAAGATCTATCAATTTAATCTCGATGGTTCTGCCAAAACAGAAATCAATACACCGGGTTTAGGAAATGTAGAGGGGTTTCAAGGAAAAAAAACGGACAAATTACTATTCTACACATTTACTTCATTTTTATACCCTCCTACGATCTTTACCTATGATATGGTTACTGGGGAGTCCAGTCCATTTTATGAAACACCACTAAAATACGACCCACAGGATTATGATGAAACCCAGGTCTTTTACGAGTCCAAAGATGGCTTAGATATTCCCATGTTTATTGTCGCCAAGAAGGGGATTTCCAGGAATGGTGACAACCCAGCTTATTTGTATGGTTATGGGGGGTTCAATGTAAGTCTGACCCCAAACTATCACCCTTGGAGAATTCTATTATTAGAACAATCAGGTGTGTACATTCAGGCAAACATTCGGGGTGGTGGCGAATATGGTGAAAGATGGCACCAAGCCGGGATGTTGTTGCAAAAGCAAAACTGTTTTGATGATTTTTTAACGGCAGCGAAGTACTTAATTGAAAATAAATACACCTCATCATCAAAATTGGCGATTGCGGGAGGATCCAATGGGGGTTTATTGGTCGGTGCTTGCATGACACAAGCCCCGGAATTGTTTGCAGTCGCTTTCCCGGCAGTAGGTGTTTTGGATATGTTACGGTATCACCGCTTTACCATCGGTCATGCTTGGGTGGTAGAATATGGTTCCAGTGAAGATGCCGAACATTTCGAGAATCTTTTAAATTATTCTCCACTTCACAACTTGAAATTAAATACGAAATATCCATCAACATTGATCTTCACCGCAGATCACGATGATCGTGTGGTTCCTGCACATTCATTTAAATTTGCTGCTCAATTACAGAAGTGTCATTCGGGAAATAATCCGGTCCTAATTCGCATAGAGAAACAGGCCGGCCACGGAGTCGGTAAACCTATTCATAAAATCTTAGCAGAAGGAACGGACCGTATGGCCTTCTTTTTGTTTAACACCTCCTCTCAATGGAAATCAAAATAAATAGGCATAGGTCTGGAAATTTAACTCTAATCAGAGATATCCCATTTAGGATTTCGGATTTCCTTGGCGATCGAAACATTTACCAACTCTACCTTTTCGCTTAACATGAATACACTCCAATCCGATAAAAACCCGATCGAACCCCTAACCTGGCACATTCACATCGAAGGACAAGTACAAGGGGTGGGATTCAGGCCATTTATCTACCAACTGGCCCAAGAATTTCATATTGAAGGTTGGGTCAATAACACCTGGGATGGTGTCCATATCGAGTTTAATGCCAGCAACATTGAAGCACAATCCTTTTATCAGATGATCCTAAAAAAGGCACCGGTATTGTCAATAATTACCCACTCATCACTGACTTTAGCCGATCCTGTTGCCTATCAAAACTTTTCCATTATTAAGAGTAATCCCATTGGAGAACCTAGTTTACTCCTCACTCCTGATTTCGGGATTTGTGAATCTTGCACACAAGACCTGCATGATGATAAAAACCGGCGCCACGAATATGCCTTCACTACATGTACGCTCTGTGGGCCGCGCTATTCCATTATCAGAAGCCTACCCTATGACCGGGAAACTACCTCAATGGAACCATTCCAAATGTGCATGGTTTGCCTGGATGAATACCAAGATCCCTTAGACCGGCGCTTTTACGCACAAACCAATTCATGTCCGGATTGTGCCATTCCAATGCAATTATTGGACCGCAATCAAAAGGTACTTTGCAAAAACCCAGCTGACATTATTACCAGGGTTATTATACTCTGGGAAGCAGGAAATATTGTTGCGATCAAGGGCATTGGCGGTTATTTGTTGACCTGCAAAACTGAAGATCCAAGTGTCATAAAAAAATTGAGACAACGAAAAAACCGGCCTTCCAAACCTTTCGCAGTAATGTTTCCCAATCAAGAAGCATTAATTAAAGAAGTTCAGGTGACTAAGGAAGAAATTGATCAATTAAAAGGACCAACGTCACCTATTATTCTTCTCCCATTAAAGGATCCGGAGCAAAGCATGATTGCCAAAAATGAAATTGCTCCCGGATTGCTTCATCTGGGCATCATGTTACCTTACGCACCATTATTTGAAATGTTGCTGTCTGCTTATAAAAAACCGGTGGTCGCTACCAGTGGAAACATCAGCAATGCTGCAATTATTTATCAAGATGATCAGGCTATCGGACAACTACTATCTATTGCGGATTATCTCTTATGGCATAGCCGTCAAATAGTGATTCCCCAAGATGACAGTGTAATCAAATATACTCCTCAGTCCCGAACCAAGATAATTATCCGTCGTTCACGAGGAATGGCTCCTACTTATATCAACCCTTCACTTTCCTGGTCTAATGCTACTATTTTAGCAACCGGTGCTATGTTGAAGAGTACATTTTCGTATGTCCACCAAAACAATGTATATATCAGTCAATATCTGGGAGATTTGCAGCATTATGACACATTCCTCAGTATGCGACATACTATCCAACATTATTTCGATGTATTTGGTAAAAATCCACAAAAGATACTTTGCGATTTGCATCCCCAATATGAATCCACTCGATATGCTCAATCTTTAGCAAAAAAACTAAATGTACCGGTAATTCCGGTTCAACACCATGAGGCTCATTTTGCGGCCATTTTGGGAGAAGCGAACCTAATCCACTCAAATGCGCTCGTGTTAGGCGTTGTATGGGATGGGACAGGCCTGGGCACCGACCAACAAATTTGGGGAGGCGAATTTTTCACTTACCAACAATATAAGTTTAAGAGATATGCACATTTCGCTTACTTTGATTTTATCCTAGGAGATAAAATGCCTAAAGAGCCCAGAATTTCAGCTTTATCGTTGTGCCACCATATAACAGGTGCAGAAGAATTTCTGAGAGAAAAATTCAGTACCGTAGAATGGACCTATTACAACCAACTTTTATCCCAAAACAAAGCACTCAGTACTTCAAGTGTTGGCCGTATTTTTGATGCAGTAGCTTCATTACTTGGTCTGGCGGATAAGCAAACTTTCGAAGGCGAGGCTGCTATGCTTCTGGAAAATCTGGCTTGGATCTATTTAGACAAACTGGGGCCTGATCACCTTCCTCCTTATAACTTCCTGGATGCCGATGGTATTGTGAATACTAAAATTCTTTTCGAATTAATCATAGGTGACTTAATGGGGGAGGTTAATCGCGAACATTTGGCCGCAAAATTTCATGTATCATTGGCATACCTGATCAAACAGGTAGCCGATAAGTTAAATTGCAAGCAAATTGCCTTTAGCGGAGGGGTATTTCAAAATAGTGTATTGGTTGATTTGTTAAGCCATATTTTAAATGATGAATATGAATTGTATTTTCATCAACAGCTGTCCCCTAATGATGAATGTGTATCCTTTGGACAACTGGTCTTTGACCAAATCCAAGATCACAAGAAACTCAACTTTGATAGAAAACAATGATATTTGTGATTGAATTAGAAATTAAACTAGGCAATGAAATATTTACAAGAATTCAGGGATCCGGTTATGTCTCAAAGATATCTTGAAGAAATTAACAAAATAGTGACCCAATCATGGACGATCATGGAAGTTTGTGGAGGACAAACACATAGTTTAGTCAAAAATGGAATTCTCAATTTGCTACCAGAGAAAATCAATATGGTCCATGGCCCGGGATGTCCCGTATGCGTCACACCTTTAAATTTGATTGACAAAGCAATTTATCTAGCCGAAGAACAAGACGTTATCCTATGTTCCTATGGTGACATGTTGCGAGTTCCCGGATCGTCAAAGAGTTTGTTGGAGGCCAAAGCCGAAGGTGCCGAAGTGCGGATTGTTTATTCTCCTCTGGAAGCGGTAAACATAGCTATGAAAAACACGGATCGCCAGGTGGTGTTTTTTGCGGTAGGCTTTGAGACCACAGCTCCAGCCAATGCCCTTTCGGTAATACAGGCTTATCAAAAAAAACTAGACAATTACTCAATTTTGGCATCCCATGTGTTGGTTCCACCTGCAATTGAAGCCGTTATGGCAGATCCGGACAGTCAAATTCAAGCTTTTCTGGCAGCAGGTCATGTATGTACGATCATGGGTACCTCTGAGTATTATCCGTTGGTAGAACAATTCAAAATTCCCATAGTGATCACTGGATTTGAGCCAGTAGACCTGTTGCAAGGTATTTTAATGGTAGTACAGCAACTGGAAAATGGGGAAACAAGGCTTGAAAATCAATATTCCCGTATGGTTAAAGAATCTGGAAATGAGCGTGCAAAACAATCCATATATGAAGTGTTTGAAATAAAGGACCGAAATTGGCGGGGAATGCAGGTTATTCCCAATAGCGGCTATGAAGTAAAAAGCAAATATGCACATTATGATGCCAAGCAAAAATTCGCTATCGAAATATCGGAAGCACCGGAAAATAAAACATGTATTGCCGGCAGCATCATGAAAGGGATTAAAAAGCCACATCAATGTCCAAATTTTGGCACCCTCTGTACACCTGAAAATCCTCTGGGCGCTCCCATGGTAAGCTCAGAAGGGGCATGTGCTGCCTATTATCACTATGCAGGAATGATGGAATAAGAACCTAAAAAGCAAATTACCTGAACCGAGACGACCTCCACAGAATCAAAGATGGAATTGATACAATCCGTACGAAAAAAAGATAACCGCCAAAGAGTGGACAGGTTTTGTTACTTTTTTATCTGAAAAAGTAACAAGAAAAAAGTGCCCGAAACGTTTGTAAGACATCTACAGAGCCAGATTTGCATTAGGCATATCCCAAAACAAAGTGCTGCATCGGAACATTTACCTTCTGTGGTTGCAATTCGTGCCCTCCGGAGGTGGGTTCAGAATGACATTCATAGTTTTGATTTGGTTTAAGCAAATAAGGAACGTATTTTCACCTGTGACAAAGCTACCATCACAGGATTTTATTCAGACTAAAAGCAAAACCCAGAACTGTCAATTTCCATCCAGAAATTGCACCAAACAAGCCAAATTCCTAGCCTTCTGACGGCAACGAAAATTTTCATACAGCAGCGATGAAGAAGTCAAAAAAGCATAGATTCTCACTATAAAAAAACTACCTTATCTATAAATAACCAATTGTTGTCAATGCGCTATCGGAATAAAAACGGGCTTTAATCGGTATCCATCTTTTTTCAACATTCTCAATACTCCTTTTTCACCCCATAGATGAGCGGCACCGATACCTGCGAGCAATGAATGCTCCTGATTGATCTCTGCAATCCGTTGTGCAAGAATCACATTGCGATCATATAACATAATTTTTCGCATCTTTCCCAGTTGGCGCTTGGCTGCATGATAGAGACTTTTGATATTCTGTTCAAAATAATAGCGCTTAAGTTTTAAAACCTGCTTGGGTACTTTACGAATGTTTCTACCTATCTCCAGTAACTGTTTCACCTGGGTCTCGTATGGGATCCGGTCCAACACATTGATCTGTTGTTCCCAGGTTTCTAATCCGAATAGATGCAAGTCGAGCTCTTGTCCTATTTGCCACAGGAATAGGTCCACACTAGGGTCAGAGGTCTGGTCAAAGAATGTTTCAGCCATAATTTGACTGATAAAAAGAGGATGTAGCTGATCAAACTGTTGTATGTCAAAGTCGAAAGCTTTTAAGAAGATTCTACGCAGTTTATGATACTTCTTTTCACTCAAATACTCCGATAACTTATAGGGTGAAGGTCGGATTGGTCTAAAACTTCTTTCCTCCAGATCCAATTCCAAAGCCAATGCCTCCACTTCGATCCAGTTTGATTTTGTTTCTTCAATCCAGCTGAGGATTTGAGAATCGCGTACATGAATTGTACCCAAAACGAACAGTGGCTTCCTATCCGGATGGTTTAAAGACCAAAACAAACTCTCATTACCTGATACCATCAAGGTTCCTATATTTGTACCATCTGCAGTTATTTTCCATAATCATAGGGTAATACTGTAGAGCTTTTAATTGTGGATAGCGTAACCAAGGTTTTCAGTCTTTCAATTTCCTCTATTTGTTGTAATGTCTTGAACAAAAGCTGTTCATAAGTCGGGATATCCTTGCAAATAACTTTTAACAAAAAATCGGCCTCACCTGTGGTGATGTAACATTCGGTTATTTCATCTATGGATTGAATCTTCTCGATGAAAGAATCCAAGGCATTTTCTTTCTTCCAAGCCAGTGAAACCTGAATAAATGTTTTGACATTCAAGCCAATGGCTTGAGGATTTACTTGGGCGTGGTAACTTTGAATCACTTTGGATTGTTCTAGTTTTTTAACCCGCTCTAAAGTCGGCGCTGGCGAGAGTTTAATCTTTTTCGATAACTCCAGGTTGGTAATTTTGCTATTTTCCTGGAGGATTTTAATGATTTTTCGATCTATTTTATCAAGTTTCACTGATCGCATCTTTTCAGTTTTATTGTATTATGTATTAAGGGAATATTCCCAAATTGATATAGTCATTAGCTATTTTTTCCAACGCATTGATAAAAGCAGCTGTTCTCAGATCAGCACATCTCCTTTTCCGTTTTTTGATTTCACGAATTTGTTGGTATGCGTTGACCATGGTTTCTTCTAATCCTGATTTGACCAGGTCGATTTCATCCGCCCCCTTGGTTAATATATTTTTCTCTTTTTGGTTGATGACATGCCCGGTCTCTCTTTCAATCAGTCCAACCAGATTTTGATACGTCCTTTGATCAAACCTTTTTTCCAAACGCCCGAATCGCATATGGGACAAGTTTTTCAACCACTCGAAATAGGAAACGGTAACACCGCCGGCATTTACATACATATCCGGAATAATCATAACTCCTTTCTCAAGCAATATGCGCTCCCCGGCTGCAGTTATAGGGCCGTTGGCCGCTTCAGCAATTATCCTAGCTTTTATTCTGCTAGCATTTTCTTCTGTGATTTGATTTTCCAGCGCTGCCGGGACCAGAATATCACATTCCAACTCCAAGGCCGCTTCACGTGATTCCAAAGTCTTACTCCCCTCAAACCCTTTAATTGAACCAGTTGATTTTCGGTGTTTGAGTAACTTTTCAATATCTATTCCACTTTCTTTGTAGATTGCTCCTTCTCTTTCTGCAATCGCAATTATTTTTGCTCCTCCTTCATTGGTGGAGATAATTCCGGTATAAGAGCCCACATTCCCCAATCCCTGAATCACCATCGTTTTGCCTTGCATTCCGGGTGTGAGACCTAATTCTTTCATGTCTTGCTCATAACTAAGTGCTTCTCTAATACCATAATATACTCCTCTTCCCGTTGCCTCTACTCTACCTCGAATTCCATTCAACCCCAGTGGTTTTCCGGTCACACAGGCCACGGCATCCGTGTCTCCCCCTTTAAAGCTCAAATAGGTGTCCAGAATCCAGGCCATTTCCCGTCCGCTGGTTCCATAGTCCGGTGCGGGTACATCCAAACCCGGTCCAATGAAATTTTTTTTGATTAACTCTGAAGTATACCGTCTGGTAATATTCTGTAATTGTTGAGTGGTATATTTCCAGGGATTAATCCGGATACCTCCCTTGGCACCACCAAAAGGAACATCTACAATGGCACATTTGTAGGTCATAAGTGCCGCCAAGGCCATGACCTCATCCTGAGAGACATATTGACTGTAACGTATTCCGCCTTTGGTAGGCAGCCTATGGTGGCTATGCTGTACCCGGTAAGCATCAATTACCTTATATTTATTTCCAATCCTTACCGGAAATCGTACTTGTAATACCGCATTGGCTTCTTTGATTTGCTTGAGCAGTCCTTTGGGAATCTTAGTCAAAGCGGCAGCCCGGTCAAAATTCTGCTGGACGCTTTCATAAAAAGATGACATATGGCGTTAATTTTGGTTGAGAGAATCTTCCAACTTCTTTATTTTCTTTTCTAACCGAATTAGATACATTACGATCCCCAAAAATACCAGAATGATCACCCCGACTACCACATAAATCTTGCCCACATTTCGATAATAGTCAAGCGATTGATCTTGACACAGGATCCAGGCAGGGGAAGAAATGGCCATTAGTAATATCATTATCTTTTGTAATGGCTTGCGATATGAATTTTCGTATATAAATTTCATGATGCGTTAGGGTTTTAATTAAGGAGTTTCTCGGTTATTTTTCTTCTCAACAAAATTCTTCGTCCTGACAATTGTGCAATCCAAACTCCCAAAAGTGTCCAACCGATAATAGCTGGATAGAATATGATTCTCATCGTATTGTCCAGGTCTTCTCCTCCCAGGGCTGGGTTTCCTCCACTACCGGGATGAAGACTATCTACCATGCGCGGAATAATATACAGTAAAGGAATCAGGGTAGCAAATGCAAATATATTGTATGCCGCCGAAGTTCGGTATTTTTTATCCGTATCCTCTACTGCAGTTCTCAAAACAAAATAGGCAAAATAGATTAGCATCACCACTGCAGCCATAGTTTGTTTAATATCCCAATTCCAAGGCGAACCCCAGGTATTAGCCGCCCAAATCATACCGGTAGTAATACCGAGCAATCCGTATAAGGTGCCGACTTCAGCAAATGCCACTGCTTTGGCATCAGATTTTGGTTTCGAGTGCCTTAAGTAGCTTATGGAATAGATCATCGAGACAAGGAATATGATCAACATCGCAAACCATAAGGCCACATGAAAATAGGTATTCCTGATGGATTCGATTAGAATATTCCGATATGGAAAATGAAAGCGATTGGCTCGTTTAATATTTAGTTTTTGTAAAGAGGTCCACTGTAAGTTATCAGTGTACTGATCCGAATTTTGGATATACAAGGCATCAGGTAAAATGGCTGGACCGTGTTCATCTTGGTCAATGATCAGTGTGAGTCTTTTTACTCCCGGACCTCCTGGTAAGGAACTAGGTAGGTTAAATTCTGCGACTACAAGATAATCCGATTTAATGGTAACCTTCTCAGCCAACAAACACAGGTCTTCTTCAGTTTTTAGTATCACACGTAATTCTCCCACATGCTCGCTGAAAGAGGTATTGTACCCCCAAATGGTCATTTCAAACGATTCTCCAGGCACCGCACTTCCAGGGTCTGCTTTGACAATACCAGGACCTAAAGGTACCAGCATCCCAAATACGATTGTGACTAGCAGAATCAAAACCGCCAAATATTTCCACCAATTTTTAAATCTCATATCAATTTGATGCTCATTCCTTCCACAAAAAGGGAAACAACCACAAAGATAATCCTAGAAGTAATAAATCAATGGCCAAAAGTAAGCTTATATCGGATGAAAAAGATTGACCAGTGTCAAGAGAAATACAATATGCTGTTAAATTAATTAATAAGGCAATGATGGGTAGGATCAATGGAAATCCTAAAATAGCAATCAAGGTGGAATTTTGACCCGCCTGACTGGATATGGAAGAGACAAAAGTAAGACAAATACTCAGGGATATGCTTCCGACCAACAGGGTAATCAGAAAACTACCAACTCGTTGAATCGGGTGCGCAACAAGCAAACTCATTAAACCGTAAGCCAAAAGACAGCTTATGAATAAAACCAGCGCATTATAAATCACTTTTGAAATTAAAAGTAATACCGGATCGATCAACTGAAAGTAATACCATTTCCTCCCTTCTTGTTCCTGAATAAATGAGCGCACTACCGCGTTCATAGCAACAAATAAGATAATAATCCAATACAGCATATTCCAAAGACTCGGACGGATGGATTGGGTGGAAGAAAACTTTTGATAAATCAAAAATACAATGAAAATACTGGCGGTTAAATATAAGATCAATCCTCCCAGCGAATATTTAACTTTCCATTCGGAAAGCCAGTCTTTCTTTATAAAATGTATAAGTTGCCACCACATAATTACGTTCTAAAGGTAAAAAACCAAACCAAGCTCGGGCTATAAATTTACTAAGGAGATCAATGATATAGCATAATTTTTACGATATCTGTGATTTTAAACTGTATATCTATTGTTTATATATCACATTTTTATTTAATTTGTAAGTTCAAATTGGTTTAAAATGCATAATCATTATCGAAAAATACTCATTGGAGCTTTGATCTGCTTCATGATTTCAGGAATTCAGGCAGCAGACTACTATCGGACAGCTGCAAAAAATGGGGATGGCCCTTATTCACTGCTCAAGCGATATTTACTTTATAATGATTGCAATCTGGAAGAGTTTTATAAAATCAACAAACTTGAGGGCCATAGCCAGATATTGGCAGGTGTTAAATATAATTTGCCCGTCTATATTATCAAATATAATGGTCAGAGTATCCGATCCACATTAGGTATAAAGGATTATGATAAAGCCAAAAGAATTGAAAAATACAATGAAGATATTCGGGCTAGAGGATTACGACGTATGACGATTCAAAGTTCAAAAATTTTATGGGTCCCATTTCATGAGATGTATTGCATGGCCGAAAAGATTGATGTTGAGGCTCCTAAATCCAAGACCAGCAAACACACCAAAGTAAATTCCGTTTTTGGTCCCAAATACAATGAATTTACTGTAAAGAGTAACAAACTAAAAAACCATGTCTATTATATCGTCTCCGGACATGGCGGACCGGATATCGGTGCAAATTGTCATAAAGGAGGACATATGCTGTGTGAAGATGAATATGCCTACGATGTATCTCTTCGCCTGGCAAAAAACCTAATGGAACAGGGTGCTGTGGTAGAAATTATTATCAAGGATCCCAATGACGGCATTCGCGATTACGAAATACTCAAAAAGGATCATGATGAAAGGTGTTATGGCCAAAAATTGCCCAGAAACCAAACCGCCCGCTTAAAACAACGTACTGACGCTATTAATAAACTTTACCTCAAATATCGTAAAAAGGGTTATGTCCATCATAAAGTCATCAGTATCCATGTCGATTCGCAGGATGAATCGCGCAGGCAGGATGTCTATTTTTTTGTAGGTAAAAACAGTAGCCGGAAAAGCCGTACCATGGCTCAAAATTTATTGAATACTTTTGAAAGCAAATACGCCTATTACCAAAAGAATCGAGGCTATAAGGGTTCTGTCCGCACTAAAAATTTTTATATATTGAGAGAAACCATGCCTCCGGCAGTTCTAGTAGAACTGGCCAACATCAAAAACCACAAGGATCATAAACGGATCTTAAATCCATCCAATCGGCAATATCTGGCCCAATGGTTGTATGAGGGACTTATTAAGTAATAATTCTTGGAGGAGATGAGTACCCTCACCTGATTCCGGAAGAAGGCCCTCGACACCCTTGAAAAGAGTTGTGAGTTGTGAGTTGTGAGATAATGCTCAGTCCTTTGTGATATCTCTTATTTCTCCTTTATCAAAAACAAAAAACGGACGTCATCCCGAAATTTGCGATAACAAATGTTCGGGATCTGTGTTATGCGTTAATGAATCCGGAGTAATCCTAATGCGTCTATTACCAAAAGAATCGGGAGTATAAGACACTTTTAAATAACTTCTTTCCCTGCTCGCTTCAATTCATTTAAGAACAAGGAATATCGATTAACGAATTTAGATTTATCCTCTTAAACTTATACATTCAAAAATCCTTGCCTGACGTCAGTCTAGGTTAATCCTCGACATTTCAACTTTGACACCCATGACACCTTTGAAAGATGAAGACCACTTAGTTTCTCTCCTTTATCAAAAACAAAAAACGGACGTCATCCTGAAATTAGCAAATGTTCGGGGTCTGTGTTAGAAAATGAACATCGAACAAGGATTAACGAATTTAGATTTAAGAAGTAATGACTGAAATGAACATCGAACTCGCTTCAATTCATTTAAGAACAAGGAATATCGATTAACGAAGTTAGATTTATCCTGCTAAACTTATGCATTCAAAAATCCTTGCCTGACGTCAGTCTAGGTTAATCCTCGACATTTCAACTTTGACACCCATGACACCTTTGAAAGATGAAGACCACTTAGTTTCTCTCCTTCATCAAAAACAAAAAACGGACGTCATCCCGGAATTTGCGATAGCAAATGTTCGGGATCTGTGTTATGCGTTAATGAATCCTAAGTAATCCTAATGCTTGGAATAAGGTGCACAGATCTTGAAAAAATCTTTGCATGTGAAATGGTTCTGATATTACACGGCCTCAGGCCGATACAAAAATTATCCTATAACTGGTTATTCACCCTGTCTGACCTTATGTGAATTGTATAAATTGTCATTGTTAATTAAATATTTGATTCATTTCAGATTCTGCTGTGCAATTGAGGATAAACTAAATGCCGCCCCAGCGGTTTATAAGTATATTCCTGATAGATATGATATTTTGGCGATTTTCCGAATTTCAACACAGAGAAGGTGAAACTCCCTTTGAAAGGCTTCTAAAAGTCTTCCAGGAATTACTGTTGTATACCTCTGGAGACATTGATGAAGCTTTGAGCTGGCTCACTGAGCTGGACAAACAATACCAGTTAACCACTGAAGATTATGGAATCGGGGAATTTGTGCGTGACCTGATCGACAAGGGATATATTTCGGAGCGAGAAAAAGAGCGCAAGGTTTATGATATGACCTCCAAAATGGAAATGTCATTGCGGAAAAAATCATTAGAGGATATCTTTGATTCAGTCAAAAAGACGGGAAGAGGACAACACAATACCAAGTTTTCGGGGCTAGGTGATGAATCCACTTCAGAATTAAGGGCTTATGAATTTGGGGATAATCTGGACAAAATAGCGCTCTCCGAGTCGTTGCGAAATGCTCAGATTAACCATGGCCTGGATGACTTTACCCTTACCGAAAGAGATTTGGAAATTCATGAAACCTATTACCAAAGTCAAACCAGTACGGTATTGATGATCGATATTTCCCATTCAATGATCTTATATGGTGAAGATCGCATTACGCCTGCCAAAAAGGTTGCTCTGGCTCTGGCTGAAATGATCAAAACCAGATATCCCAAAGATACATTGGACATCATAGTCTTCGGCAATGATGCCTGGCAAATTGAATTGAGTGATGTTCCCTATTTGAAGGTTGGCCCCTATCACACCAATACGGTCGCTGGTTTGGAACTGGCAATGAGTATTCTGCGCAGACGAAAAAACCCTAACAAGCAAATATTCATGATCACAGATGGCAAGCCCACCTGCATCAAAATTGGCAAAAAATATTACCAAAACAGTTTTGGGATCGATCGTAAAATCCTCAACCGAACCCTGGCGCTAGCCGTCAAAAGCAGAAAATTACAAATACCGATTACCACATTTATGATTGCCCGAGATCCTTATTTGATCCGTTTTGTAGATCAGTTTACCAGAGCAAATCAGGGAAAGGCATTTTATAGCACTCTTGAGGGTTTGGGTGAATTTATCTTTTTGGATTACAAACAGAATAAAAGGAAAAGAAAACAATGAATATTAAAACCATTGGAGAATTAAGAAAAAGCGGTTATCAATCAAAACCGATTAAAGAGGAGATGCGCGATAATCTGATTAATAAAATCAAGCTTGGGGAGCCAGTATTTCCTGGCATATTAGGTTTTGGTGATACGGTTCTGCCCGATATCGAAAGAGCCATTTTATCCCGACACAACGTGCTGCTACTGGGATTACGTGGTCAGGCGAAAACGAGAATTGCCAGATTGATGACCAACCTACTGGACGAGTTCATTCCAGTGGTAGCGGGGAGTGAGATCAATGATGATCCTTACCAACCGATCAGTAGATATGCTCGCGATTTAATCCGTGATCAAGGTGAGGATACCCCGATTGAATGGCTTCATCGCAGTAAACGATATGTCGAAAAATTAGCAACTCCCGATGTGAGTGTGGCGGACTTGATTGGCGATTTAGACCCAATCAAAGCGGCTAATTTAAGAATACCTTATGGTGATGAACGGGTGTTGCATTTCGGGTTGATCCCCAGAGCACATCGTTCGATTTTTGTGATCAACGAGCTCCCCGATCTGCAACCACGAATCCAGGTGGCCCTATTTAACATATTGCAAGAAGGTGATATCCAGATTCGGGGTTTCAAAGTCAGACTTCCTCTCGATATTTCCTTTGTATTTACTGCCAATCCCGAAGACTATACCAATCGTGGATCGATCATTACCCCCTTGAAAGATCGAATTGAGAGTCAGATCCTTACGCACTATCCCACTTCTCTGCAAGTGGCTCGCCAAATTACCGAGCAAGAAGCCCGCATCACCAAGGTGCAAAAAAAGCAAATCCGGATACCGGAATTAGTAAAAAATATTTTGGAGCGTATTGCCTTTCATGCCAGAGAAAGTGAATACATCGATGAAAAAAGCGGGGTTTCAGCCCGGCTAAGTATCACCGGTTATGAAAATCTGGTTAGTACTGCTGAGCGCAGAATGTTGCGCAATAATGAAGAAAGTACCCAAGTCAGAATCATTGATTTCTGGGGAGTAGTTCCGGCAATTACCGGTAAGGTGGAATTAGTCTATGAAGGAGAACAAGAAGGTCCTTACCAGGTTGCACTCAAGCTGCTAGGGCTTTCCATTAAAGATGAATTTCTGACTCATTTTCCACATCCGGCTAAAGAGGAAAGGAGAAAAAATGACCTTTTCCAATCCATTCGACATTTTTTCAGTGATGGTCAGGAGTTGAATCTTGAAAATGACGAACCAGATACGACATTTATCCAAAAGCTAAGCGCCATTCCGGGCTTAGAAAAAATTGTAATGTCTCTGAAAATGGATAAAAAAGAAAAGTTTGCCTATATGGAGTTGCTCTTGCATGGCTTGACTGAGTTCAATGTACTCAACAAGGAAGTGATAGGCTCTTCTATGACTTTCAATGACCTATTGGCTAATATGCTGGATGAGTTGGATGAGGAGTAAGTATTGAGTATTGAGTATTGAGTATTGAGTAGTGAGTAGTGAGTAGTGAGTTGTATGTAGATGCCTAAATAAGGTTGCCCGTTTTTCAACTTCGTTTTATGTGGAATTGTGTAAATGTGGAATGGTGGAAAATGGCCCTAATCTGAAGATCGGGAGAGTGTTCAGGGCAGATCTGCAAATTTGCTACATACGGTAGGTTGATAAAAATTGCTTACGTTTAGATCTGGCTAACCTGGCACGCTGGCCATATTTAAGTACAATGGTGTTTTCATCTCCCCCAATATATTCTTTTATGTATTTAATATTAACGATAAACTGCTTATGAGATCTGAAGTAGAAATCATGATCTTCTAATAGTCTATCAAAATGGGCAAGAGTCTTTGATGCAACTATGCATTCTCCCGAATTTAAGAAAATTCTCGTATAATTATTATCAGACTGCATCATAACAATATCCTGAACTTGTATAAAAGATAATCCACTGATATGGCCTACTGTTAATTGAGTCAAAGGTTTTTTTGATTTTAAGTTTTTTTGGAGTTGCTTTAGTTGCATTTGAGTTGCTCGATGCTTTTCGACCCTTTGCATACAGACTCGAAACTCTTCATCATCGATTGGTTTTAGTAAATAGTCGAATGCTGAATATTTGATCGCTTTGATAGCGTATTGATCAAAAGAAGTCGTAAAGATTAATTGAAAAGAAAGGTCTTCTTGGGAAAGTGAATCCAGAATCTGAAATCCATTCAGGCCTGGCATCTGGATATCCAGAAAAATTAGTTCAGGTTTTAATTCCTGGATTAGTCCCTTAGCCAGAAATGGATCATGGCAAGTATTGATATTCACTCCTTTTAGTTGTTCTTTCTCCAAAAGGTGTCCAATAACTTTTATGCTCAATTGTTCGTCGTCAATGATCAATATGGTCATAATCTAGAGGAATTTGAATGGTTACCCGGGTGCCTGTCCCTACAGGAGACATTGTTGACTTATCCTGAATCTTAACGCTAGCAGATGATGTAGTAATATGACCTAAACTAGCTATTCGCTCATTTGATATATTGGTTCCAAATGACTTCCGGTTTGGAGATTCAGGTTTTGAGCTTATACTGGCTAAATAGCCAATGCCATCATCTTCAATATGCATGATCAAATTATCTCCGGTTAAATTAAGGTGAATCCGTAACTCAAGCGAGCTAGCTACTGGAGACAAACCATGCCATAAGGCGTTTTCTGCATAGGGTTGTATTATCATTGGAGGCACTTTGATAAGTTCAGCATCGATATCATCATCGACCGACAAAGAATACTGAATTTTTTTGCCCATACGCAGTTTTTCTAACTCCAAATAGACCTTTACATTTTCCAATTCTTCCTTTAATGTTATCGATTTTTGTTTCGATTGAATTAATATTTGACGCATTAATTTACCAAACTTCGTAAGATAGTAATTTGCTTGATCTATGTGGCCGGAGAGGTTGAGGCTTTTAATGGAGTTTAAACAGTTAAAAACAAAGTGTGGATTCAATTGAGTCTGAAGTGCCATAATTTTTTGGTTATTGGCTTCTTTTTCAAATTGTATTCTTTCCGAGGCAATAATATTATCTTTCACTGATAACGCAGTCAAGAATAAGATCCCATCCACAAGAAGGATGACAAAAAGAATTCGACCGGATTTGATAAACATAGGACTTAAACTGAGTAAGGTTTCACTTTGAATACCTAGATAGAATATCCCATAAAAGATCCAGATTAACCAGCTGGATAAAGCGACAAATTTATAGTAGGAATGTCTGAACCGCTTTAACGTATATATTGGTAAAATTGAAAATAATATTAACAGAATTAATTGGAAAATCTGTTCTCCTTTCCTTGTTACCTCATAAGTGTCTGGAATGAAAGTAAATAGAATGACAGCAAGTATAGTTAAACCAATGATCCATATACCAGCGGTCATCATTTTATATATGACCAGGTTGTCTTCTTTGACTTTCAAAAATTCCCGGTAAAGCAGAAGCAACATCAGTGGAGTTAGATGATTAAACCACATGCCTGGATTTCCACCTCCATTATAATACAGACGGAATCCAAACTTGGTAAAGTCCACATCTAATGACCAAAACACACAATTCAAAAAAGCACACAAAAATAGAATGGAGCAATATAGATAGGACCTATCCCAACTATTGAGATAAGATCTGACGAAGGTATGTATCATCATCAAAACGCTAAAGCCAGAAACGAATACATAGAAGGTATAGGAATCCATAGATTTATTTTCCTACATAAAATTAACCTTCAATCTATTGCACACCAAACCGAATCCTCAAAGATTATAACTGAAAACTCATTGCACCCCACCATTGCACTAAAACTTCCGCGCCAAATCCGAAGCATTCAATACATTGATCCATATTTCAAAAACTAAATGCATATCAAACATGAAGACATTATTAACTTTTCTTTTGTTGTGCTCGATTTCATTTATTTACAGTCAAGAAAGCAGAGAACCTCATAGAGCAGAACAAATCATACAAAATTATCATCAAGCGGTTAAGAACAAATCAATTTCAGATTGGCAAAAATTATTTTCCAAAGATGCCAAAATATTCGGAACAGGACCAGAGGAAACTTATAGCATTCAACAATTCGCTGAAATGGTGAATAATACCTTTTCCATGCCCGACCTAATTATTTCCAATGACAACATAAAGTCTGAAATAATTGATCTCAATCCTCAATTGAAAATGGTTATTGAGTCATCTACTTTTAGCATAATCAGTAGCATACTGCCCACACGCACAATTTACGTGCTAAGAAAAGAAGCTGATTGGAAGATTTGCTTGATTAATTATAACCTCGCAACGAATAATGAAGAGTTAGCTCAAATTAACAAATTGTTTGCTGAAGAGTAGTCAGAAGTAAGTTGTGAGCCTGGAATTGTGAGTTATGAGTCTGCTGTAGATGCCTAAATAAGGTTCGTTTTTCAACTCATTTTTCAATCAATTTTGCATTGATTCGCAATTCGTAATTCGTAATTGATATTACAACCTCAATATCAACGAAGTCCCCTTACCTACTACGGTTTTTACATTTAAAGTACCTCCATGCAATCGTATAATCTGGCGGGAAAGGCTTAGACCTATACCCGAGCCATGCTCTTTGGTGGTAAAAAATGGGATGAAGATATCGTCCAGGATCTCAGCAGGTATACCGGGACCGTTATCGGTAACCGAAATATGGACCTTCCCTGAAGAGCCTATTTCTGCAGTAAAAACTATTTGCCCATTTTCCTGTTCGCGAAGAACTTCAATGGCATTTTTTATAAGGTTAATTAAAGCGTGGGTAATCAATTTTTCATCCGCATAAATTTCCAGATTTTCAGGATTTACATTTTGCTTAAATACTACCCGATCAAAGTGAGGTTCCCCACTAACTAAAATAATTAGTTTATCGATCAGGTTCCTGACGTTTAAGGAACTCTTTTGAGGTTTAGGTAATTTAGTCAATCTCCGATACGAGTTTACAAATTCAATCAACCCCTCTCCCCTTTCTTTGATCACCTGCAACCCTTCAATTGATTTGTCAATAATCTCCCGGTTCAATGTAATGGTATCCGCAGCATTCGAATAATCATCGAAGCGCTGGTAAATAGATTCAGAGAGTGAGGTTATTGGACTTACGGTATTGATAATCTCATGTGTTAATACCCGGATCAATTTGATCCAGGAATCCAATTCTTTATAATCCAGCTCATTCTTGATATCCTGAATAGTGACGATAGTCAATTCCTGATCTGGGGTTTTAAATCCGGTAGCATGGAGTAACAGATGTAAAGTACCATCCTTACGGTGTAAGTTTACTAATTGTCTATCATTGGGTCGGATTTTATCCAGTATTTGATACAATTTCAAATCAATCGAGGATATCTGCTTAATATGCGTTAATTGCTTTCGATTAAGCATTTGTTTACAAGCCTTGTTGGCCAGATATATAAAACCCCTTTCATCTTTTGTCAAAATTCCGGTGGCGACTTGGTTAAATATTTTGTTATAATATTGCTCCTGTGCTCTGTTCTCCATTTTTATCTTCTGAATCATGGCATTTACCCGATCTAAATTCCGGTTTAATGTGCCTAAGGTTGGAGAACTCCTTTCATCTGGAAAAAATAAAGCAGTATCCTCATTTTCGATGGCTTCAAAAAAGAAAGCAATCTTACGATTGGTTTTATTTAGATAATAGATCAAAGAACTCACGACGAGGGTAAGAACCAGAAAGACCGGAATACTGTAAAGCCAAGAATGCAATATAAATATGCACCACAAAAGCACAAACAATGTCAAACCCATTAGTATGACGTAGCTGATAATGGTTCGATAAAGAGAAATACTAATCATAGCTCTACTGTTGTGGAGTGAAAAAACCAGTTATGCGGAAAATCCCCATTTCTTAATTTTATTATATAATGTTTGACGCGTGATGCCCAGTTGATTGGCTACAGCACTGTAATTACCATTGTGCCGCCTTAAAGCGATAGTGATCATTCGCTTCTCCATTTCATCCAGAGTAACGGAAGCATCGTTTTCTTCAATAAGTTCTTCAGATTTGAAAAAAAAGTCTGTGGGGCCCAGAGTTTTATCGTCAGCCAGGATTACAGCTTTCTCCATAGCATGCTGCAATTCCCGGATATTTCCAGGCCACTGATAGTTGATTAAAGTTTGCTGAGCTTCATGGTTTAACTTCAAGTTTCCTCTTCCATATTTGTCGCTGTACTTCTTCAAATAAAATTCTGCCAAATAAGGAATATCGCTCTTCCTGTTTCGCAAGGGAGGAATCTCAATGGTTATGGTATTAATCCGGAATAAAAGATCCTCTCTGAACAGTCCTTCCCTTACCAATTGTTCCAAATCCCGGTTAGTAGCTGAAATCAGTCTAATATCAATGGGGATGGTTCGATTGGCCCCTACCCTGCTGACAGACCGGTTCTGCAGGGTAACCAATAATTTAGCTTGCAAGTGCAGTGGCAGGTTTCCGATTTCATCAAGGAAGAGCGACCCTTTATCCGCTGTTTCAAATTTTCCTGCCTTATCTTCCCTGGCATCGGTAAAAGCTCCTTTTACATGACCATATAGTTCACTTTCAAATAGCGTTTCTATGATCGCTCCCATATCGACCGTGATCAAGGCTTCATGGCAGCGTTTTGAGCTGCGATGTAACTCCTCAGCGATCAAACCCTTTCCAGTCCCATGCTCTCCTGTGATTAGGACATTGGCATCGGTTCCCGCAACTTTGTTCACCAGTTTCATGACCTGGTGCATGGAAGAATCAGGTGCTGCAATAATTTCACGCGGCCTGATCATAGCATTTTTTAGATTACGCTCTTTTAATTTAAGTTGCTTTACCTCCTTTTTGGATTTGCTTAATTGATAAGCTGCCTTCAGGGTTGCCAATAATTTATCATTATGCCAGGGTTTGATGATAAAGTCAGTGGCGCCTTCTTTCAAACTTTTAACCGCAAGTTCGATGTCGGCATAGGCGGTAAGCATAATGATACTTGTGGAATTATCAATTTTACGAATTCTACGTAACCAGTAAATTCCTTCATTACCTGATCTAAGCCCGGCAGAAAAGTTCATATCCAGGATGATAATATCAAAGTGCTGTTCTCTTAAAAGTGAAGGAATTACATTGGGATTGGACGCTGTATCGATTTTTTTGTAATGAGTGGATAATAGCACCTTTAGCGCGGTGAGCACTCCCGTGTTGTCATCTATAATCAGTACGTTGGCATTAATCACTAGTAAAATTTGAATAAGTTAATCACAGTCTACTCGAGATAAATATACTCCAATATTTAGCCATGTGTCAAATATTTATACAGAATACTTGTAAAATATTTTTACACTTTTAGTAGCATTTACAGGCATGAATTTTTGTAATGAACTGAAAATCTGAAAGATATATTTCTGGCATTCCGATTGTACATTTTTATGAAAACCTATCTGGTTTTGGTGCTAAATTGGCGTATATATCGATGCATTTATTTAATTATCCTTTGTATACAGGCATCCGGATCGCGCGGGCAGGACACGCTCAAAGTTACTTTGACTGACATCATCAACATAGCCAGGGAACAATCGCTAAGTTCACAAGTAGCCTCCAAATCTCTATCTAATCAATATTGGGCCTACCAGGCAGTTCTGGCTGACTTCAACCCTCAGATTAGCCTGTCAGCCAACTTATCTGATTTCAACCGATCAATCCAGCGGATCACACTTCCTGATGGGGCCGAAGCCTTTGTGCAACAAAAACTCATGAGAAACCGGATTAATGTCGGAGTCAGTCAGGATATCGCACTGACCGGTGGGAGTATCTACGTCGGTACCGGTTTGCAAAGGTTGGATCTATTTGGTGATAGCAACTCCGGGAAATCAAAATCATACCTAACTACACCTATCTTTTTTAGTTTGGTACAGCCTCTGTTTCGATTTAACCACCAGAAGTGGAACAAAAAAATGGCCCCGATTTATTACCGGGAGGCTCAAAGTGAGTTTGCAGAAGACCTGGAAAATGTGTCGTATTATGCGGCCAGTCTTTTTTTTGATCTGTTAACCCTCCAAATCAATTTAGTGGCTTCAGAGCATAATCTCCACGAAGCGAAATCTCTCTTGCAACTTACCCAGGGCCAATATGATGTGGGCCAGGTGGCCGAAACCGCGTTATTGCAAATGAGATTAAATGTCATGAATGCAAACGCCGGACTTTCCAGCATTAGACAGGATTATCATGCTTCCACTGAAGCTTTGCGAAATTATATTGGCATTACTCAAAAGGTGTTCTTCCAGTTATTGGTTCCGGAAGCCATCCCTAACGTGCATGTTGATGAGGATCGGGCCTTGGCATATGCCCAACTGAACCGCAGCGATATCATTGAATTTGACCGCAGAGCGCTGGAAGCTCAGAGAAATCTGAAGGCAGCGAAATTAGAGAGTGGCCCCAATGCCAGTTTATACTTTACCTTTGGTCTCTCCCAAACGGGAAATGAATTAAAGAGTGCCTATCAATCTCCTTTAGACAACGAACAGTTTCAGATAGGTCTTTCCTTACCAATCGCTGACTGGGGTAAGGCCAGGTCGAGAATTGAAATTGCCAAGTCTAACAAGGAACTATTGGATCTGCAATTGCAACAAGCAAAGCTGTCGTTTACCCATGAAATATCCATTCGGGTGCAACAATTTGAATTGGTCGAAGAACAAGTAAAAATTGCCATAGAAGCTTATAACATATCCCAGCGTCGATTGGAAATGACCCGAGGTCGATACCGAATTGGCAGAGCAGCCATCACGGACCTGAACCTGGCCCTGAGTGAGGAAGCCAACGCCAGAAAAGGATATGTCACCGCGCTGAGAGCCTATTGGTTGGCCTATTACGATATACGGAGAATGACTTTGTACGACTTTGAAAATGAAGAACCACTGAAAAAATAGTTTCAGGTAATGATCGAGGACTTTAAGTCTCAGAACCACATTATCTTATGGATAGAATCGTAAAAGAAGAGAAAGGCATCAAACCCAAACACATGCTGTGGGTGATATTGGTTGGTGCATTCATCTTTATACTGTATCGGACTTTTGTCATGTCCCAGGTCACTACGTTTCGCATTGAAAAGGATAAGTTGACCATCGATGAAGTCATAGATGGGGACTTCAACGATTACATCCGTCTGCTGGGCTATGTAGAGCCCATAGCGACCATCTTCCTGGATGCCCCTGAATCAGGAAGGGTCATGAAAAAATATGTCGAAGAAGGTGCTATGGTAAAACAGGGTGATGTTCTGGTGAAATTGGAGAATAAAGACATGTATCTGGAGATCCTCGAAACTGAAGCACGCCTGGGAGAACGTCAGAATGACCTACGCAACACCATGATTCGCATGGAAAAGGAAAAAATCAGTCTGGAAAAAGAATTGATCCTGCAGTCTTATGACATCAAAAGAAAAAAAAGGCTTTATGATCAGAATCAACAGCTCTTTTCGGACAAATTAATTCCGGAAGAAGATTATATACGCTCAAAAGAGGACTTTGAACACGCCAAACAACTGCGTGAATTAACGCTGGAAAGAGCGCGACAAGACTCTATGTTCCGCGAAATTGAAATACGGCAACTCAACGATAATTTGAAAGTAAACGAGAAAAATCTCCAGTTTGTACGGGACCGGGTGGATAACTTAAATGTCAAAGCTCCTATCGATGGGCAGTTGAGTACCCTCGAAGCAGAGATAGGTCAAACCATCGGCAGAGGCAGTCGGATCGGACAAATCAATGTGCTAACGGATTTTAAAATCAGAGCTGAAGTAGACGAACATTACATCGACCGGGTGATTCGGGATCTGACCGCCACCTTGGAAAGAAGCGGTCAAA
The DNA here is from genome assembly GCA_965223405.1 of Saprospiraceae bacterium. Classification (GTDB taxonomy): domain Bacteria; phylum Bacteroidota; class Bacteroidia; order Chitinophagales; family Saprospiraceae; genus CBDCWO01. The sequence goes on along the minus strand of CBDCWO010000006.1, from coordinate 5,335,020 downwards.
CCTTCCAATTGAGAGTACGGAAGGTGTACCCCGAAGTTCGAAATGGACAATTCCGGGTAGACTTTGTATTTATGGATCACCGGCCCGAAAACATTCGTACCGGGCAATCCTACAATCTCAGACTCAAATTGGGCGAACCGGCGAAAGCACTGCTTTTACCGCGAGGTGGTTTTTTCCAAAGTACCGGTGGTCAATGGGTTTATGTTTTAAATCCGGATATGGAGTTTGCCTATAAGCGTACTATCCGGATTGGCAAGCAGAATCCACAGTATTATGAAGTGGTAGAAGGGTTGGAAGCGGGAGAAAAGGTTATCACATCCAATTATGATACTTATGGGGATAATGACAAGATTGTACTAAAATGAAAAATTACCAATTATGGATAAAAAGCAGGGAACAAGGTCCTCCTTCATAGCCAAATAATCTGTGACGGAAACCAGAGTGAAGATTGAGAAATGTACTAACAGGATAAAATATTTTAACAGAATCTCGATTTTTATATATCAAAAATCCAGCTAATCCTGTAATCCTGTAAATCCTGATTCTGACAATTTACCGGAAACAGTAATACGAAGACAGATATACGAATTACGCATTACAAATGAAGAAATAAGATTTATAAATTGAGAATTGAAAACTATTAAAAATGTAAAATATGAGCAATACTTATCATTTTATAGACCACTTGAACCTGAAAATTTAAATATAAATCAATTCTGGTGTCCGGTCTCCGGTCTTCGGTCTCCAACTTTAATCCTATGATAAAAACAGAAAATTTAACCAAAATATTCCGGGTAGGCGAAATTGAAACGAGTGCCTTGTATCAAGTCAGCCTAACCATCGAAGATGGTGAATTCGTAGCGGTAATGGGTCCTTCCGGATGTGGGAAGTCCACTTTGTTAAACATAATCGGACTGCTGGATAACCCCACGGAAGGACTCTATTATTTTAAAGGCGACGAGGTCGGCCACTTAAAAGAACGCCATCGCACCGAAAAACGCAAAGGTAACATTGGTTTTGTATTTCAAAGTTTCAATCTCATTGATGAGCTCAATGTTTTTGAAAATGTAGAAATCCCCCTGGTATACCTTAAAATGAGTACTCGTGAACGCAAGGAGCGGGTCAATGAAGTGCTTGATCGCATGAAGATGAGTCACCGGCGTAAACATTTCCCCCAGCAACTATCGGGAGGCCAACAACAACGGGTAGCAATCGCACGTGCTGTAGCTTCGAACCCCAAACTCATTCTTGCCGATGAACCAACTGGAAATCTGGACTCCAAAAATGGCACCCAGGTAATGAAGTTGCTCACCGAACTCAACCAGGAGGGCACCACGGTGGTGATGGTCACCCATTCACAGGATGATGCGGCCTATGCCCACCGGATCATCAATTTGTTTGATGGGCAGGTAATTACAGAATCTGAAAATGAAGGGGATGGCGACCTATTATAAAATATTATGTATCAATAACTTATAGCGATTATGACTAATCTAAATAGATTCTTATGATCATATACTACTTCAAATTAGCAATTCGAAATTTCGGAACCAATAGATTGATTTTTGTAGGCAGCATACTTACACTTTGTCTGGGAACGCTCTGCATATCCCTATTATACAGCTATGTTCATAACGAGATGACTATGGACCAATTCCATAAGAATATTGATGACATCTATTTGATGAAAATAAAAGCTTCACCCGAAGCTCAATGGGAGATTATCAATCCGGCACTTTTCTTCAAATTCAATTACAAAGAACATCCAGAGCTCAGGAATTATACGAATATTCAAAAATATAATGAAGGAGAAATGAAGATCTCATACGAAGATTCTGAATATACTCCTGAAGGAATTATTGTCGATACAACTTTTTTTGAAATGTTCGATTTTACCATGAAGGTCGGGGATGCAAAAATGGCCTTGTCTGCTCCTAACAGCATTCTGATTACAGAACGCTTCGCTAAGAAAGTGTTTGGCAGCCAAAATCCAGTGGGTAAGCAGTTAAATGTTACCTCAAATCGAAAGGACATATGTACTGTTGCAGGAATTGTCAATCCACCACCATCTAATAGTTCCATCACATTTGATTTTATTTTACGCTCATCTTCAGAACCGAATAAATATTCTCGTTCGGGAGGAGCTTTTTTCCTCGTAAACAAGGGTTTTGATCCATCATCTTTTAACAAAAAAATTGCATCAATTGGTCATTCTCATCAGCAATTCGGAGAAAGCATCATGGGAATTCAACCTTTTAATACAATGTACTATAGCAAAAATATAACTGAGTTAAAGGGTCTTATTTCCAAATATGGAGATAAAAAAACACTCTATATCTTAATCGGCACAATGATCTTAATCTTGTTGATCTCCGCTATAAATTTATCGAATCTACAAATTATCAATGCCAACAAAACACAAAAGACCAATGCGATTAGCATGATCAATGGAGCACGTAAACGGGATATTGTCTATCAAAAAATCATAGAAACCGCACTCCATATTGCAATTTCAGCTGTGCTCATATCTGCCTTATATTTTTTACTTCTTCCAGGGTTTAATTCCATTACAAAGGTTTCCTTATCACCACCCTTTTTAAACATATTTTTCCTAAATACAATAATTCTCTTGTGCCTTTCTACTTTGGCACTTATTTATCCGATTTTTCTAGCCATGCGCTTCCCTCCTATTACCGGCATGAAAAATCTTTATCTCTCGGGAAGTTTAATTGGTGGAAGAAATGGCTTTATAGTGCTTCAATATGCTTTAACATTTGTGCTTTTGATCGCATCTGTAACAGTTGTCAAACAATTAAATTCTCTATTAAACAAAGACCTCGGCTTCCATAAGGAGAATATTCTTCGAGCAAAATTATTCCATCGCATTCCATACCCATTGCAACAGGCTGACTTTGCTAAATATCGTGACAATCAGGCTTTTCTAACGGCAAAAAGTGCAGAATATCGGGAGCAAAAAAAACAGCAGGAACGAGGATATCAAGTTTTAAAGGATAAATTAGAATCCCATACTTCCATTGAGTTGTTTGCCCAAGGAAAGATTCCGATAAGTCCCTATACAATGCCCTGCAAACCCAAAAACAAAGAGATAGATTACTCATCTCAAAATTCACTCTCAGTGAGTGTTGACTATGCCAAAGTGTTCAACATACAAATCGTTGAAGGGAGGTTTTTCGATTCAGAGAAGGATAAATCTAGAGGCAACAAAGTAGTAATCAATGAAGCAGCGAAAAAGTATTGGAATATTCAAGATATAGCGGATACCCGTCTATTGAATAGATACTGGAACAACGACGAAGGGTATGAGGTTATTGGGGTTGTAAAGGATTTTGACTACGAGCATTTGTCTTTGAAACCAAAACCTTTGATTATGTATTTTATGTAGGATATAGATGCTGATTTCCTAATCCGGTTCAGGGAAGGAAGGATAAATGAAGGAATCCAATTTGTGGAAAATCTGTTCAGCGAACATAACCCAGGAAGGTCATTAAAGTATTCATTTCTGAGTGATGAGATTTCGAATCTGTATCGCAAAGAAAAGCGTTTGAGTATAATTTACATTCTCTTTACTCTGGTCGCACTGGTCATATCCACGATTGGCCTATTCATTATCGCCTTATACGATACTCAAAGGCGGGTAAAAGAAATCGGCATCAGAAAGGTGAATGGAGCCAAAGTATCAGAGGTCATGGCTATGCTCAACAAGGATTTCTTAAAGTGGGTATTACTAGCATTTATACTTGCTTGTCCCTTAGCCTATTATGCCATGAGTAAATGGCTGGAGAATTTTGCTTATAAGACCAATCTCAGTTGGTGGATTTTTGCATTGTCTGGACTACTTGCACTCGGTATAGCATTTTTAAGTGTAAGCTGGCAAAGCTGGAGGGCGGCGACGCGGAATCCGATCGAAAGCTTGAGATATGAATAAGCGGGGAGCATGGGGCGAGTGGCAGGCAATGCCCGTCGTAGCCTTGGTGGAGACGAGGAGCAAGGAGAACGGAGAACGGAGCAGGGAAACCGGAATATGAAGACTGGAATACGGAAAATGAAAAATTATGAATGAAGAGCAAAGAGCAGGGAGCAAGGGTCGAGGGAGAACGCTGCCAGACCGTAACCTTGGCGGAGGCGGGGAGACCGGAATAAAGAAAATGAAAACGAAAGGTTAAAAATCAGGAATGAAGGGCGGAGAGCAAGGGGCAAGGAGCAGGGGAAACCGGAGTACGGAAATTGAAATAAGGACTACCAGGATAGAATATTTTGACAGAATCTCGACTTTAAATTGTCAAAAATCCTGGTAATCCCTTAATCCTGTAAATCCCGATTCTGACAATTTACCGGAAACAGTAATACGAGGAGGGAAAACAGAAATTGAATGAAAGACATATCGAATAAAATAAACTGAAATTAATGAAGAAAAAAATTGATAATCTAGGAGCGAGGAGCAGAGAGCGCGGAGCAAGGGGAAAGAGGAAAGGAAATCAACAATTGATAATTGATAAAGTATGTATTATTATAATATTAAAATAAGTGTACGAAAGCTATTCCGGAATCGTATTTACTCCATTGTAAATATTACTGGTCTGGTCATAGGTATTGTATCCTCTGCACTGATCTATAATTATATCATTCATGAATATCAAACCGACCGTTTTCATCAAGGAGTTGATAATGTATTTCGTGTGCTTTGCATTAATGAGTACGGTAGATCCGTATCCACTCCGATGCCGATGGGGCCAACACTTGCTGAGGAATTCCCATCTGTAATCAATTTTGCTCGTATCCAATATCTTCCACCGGATATAGTGGACATTGCCAAAGACAACAAATACTTTAAGGCCGATCACATTGCCTTTGCAGATCTTAGTTTAGTCGAACTGCTGAATTATCAGGTAATAACCGGAGATATCCAGCAGATTGAAACCGGACACTCCCGAGTGGTTATTTCTCAGACTACTGCTCAAAATATTTTTGGAAATGACAACGCGGTGGGACAAACTCTATATATGAGTTATTTGGATCAAATGAAAGACGAACCATTCACAGTGACTGCAGTGATACAAGATGTTCCCTCATGGTCCAGTATTCAATTTGATTATATCCTGGATATCTCTGAAAAGGCTAAGCAATCAACACATTGGGGACCTCATAGTTGTGAACTCCTGGTCACCCTTAATTCTGAAAAAGCAAAAAGTTCTGTCGAAGTAATGATCCCAGAATTATATATCAAACACGGAGGATTTGAATCTTCAAGACGCACTCAACTTCAACCCTACGAGGACATCTATTTGCACTCTGACGACATCAATGATCCACCTAGAGAGAAAGGCAGTATACGCTTTATACAAATTCTCGCTTTTATAGGTTTACTTATTATCCTTTTAGTTGCTTTTAATTATTTAGTCTTAAATACTGCCTTATTTTCCAGGTACATTTCAGACATCGGCATACATAAGGCGTTGGGAGCTGGAAGAAGGCAACTTAGAAATATGATTTATGCCGATTTTTTCATCCACCTCCTGATTGCCTCTTTTTTGGCACTTTTTTTTACCTACCTGGCAGGTCCCGTTTTTAATCGGATAATCGATCCCGCCAGAACCATTTCGTTTGTTTACAATTGGTATTTTTTATTAGCCTACCTGATCATTTTAATACTGGTAGGATTGTTTTTGGCTTCAATTTTATTCAATTTCATTTCAAAACTGACACCGACTCAAGTAATGAAGTCGGGAATAGTAGCCCTCGGCAGAGTGAATTCCTGGCGACGAATGCTACTAATTACACAAATGGTCGTATTCTGTGGTCTGCTTTTATGTACTGGAGTAGTGAGGAAACAAATTACCTTCATCAAAAATAAGGATTTAGGCTTTAACCCTGAGCAAACCATGGCCATTTCAATTCCTGATATTGAACTCATAGAGGTGATTAAATCAGGATTGGATCAATCCCCCTACATTTCTCAATATACCAACGGCACAAGCCTTCCTCTGTCAGGAAAGGGTACGGAAAAATTTCTCCTTCCAAATGAAGAGGAGTTGCAAGCCAGTATGCTCTTCGGAGATCACAATTATCTGAAAACTTATCAGATTAAATTGCTGGAGGGTAATAACCTTAATCCCGAATTATTTCCACAAACCATCGATGATTTTTTCAAATCCCGCAGTAATAGAATCGTTGAAGTATTGGTTAATGAACGCTTTGTAAAACAAGCTCAGCTGAAAGAGCCGATTGGGACATTGATCAAATGTAGAAGTTTAACTGCCAGAATAGTGGGCGTAATTAAAGACGTGAATCATCATTTATTATACAGACCTGTAACTCCCATGGTTTTGGTCTATGATTGGCCGGTTTTTACTAATACTCTGGTGTTGAGAATAGAGGACGGGTACACAACTAAGGTTTCAAAATTTGTTGGTCAAATATTTGAAAATCATTTTCCGGATTATCCTTTTCATCCTTTCATATATCAGTATGAACAGGCCTATCAAAAAGATATTGTTCTCCAAAGGATGATAAATCTATTTACAGTACTTGCCATACTTTTGTATTCAATAGGAATCTTTGCCCTATCTTTCTTTATTGCAATCCAAAGGACCAAAGAGATTGGGATCAGAAAGGTAAATGGCGCTTCTGTTACTAAGGTTATGGTTTTATTAAATATAGATTTTGTACAGTGGACTATTATGGCATTGTTAATTGCTTTCCCACTCTCCTACACTCTAATGAATAAATGGTTAGAGAATTTTGCTTACAAGACCACTATTACCTGGTGGTTATTTGGGCTTATTGGAATCTGTTCCCTATCCATTGTTATTTTAGCCATAAGCTGGCAGAGCTGGAGGGCGGCGACGCGGAATCCGATTGAAAGCTTGAGATATGAATGAAAGAAATGGAGAATTGAGAATTGACAATTGATAATTAGGTGTGAGTGTGTACTGAAGAGCTTTGCTGTCAGCATATAGTGTGAATTCCGCTTTGCTTGTGCCAGACCGTGGCATTAGTTGAAGTGGGAAACAGAAATACGGAAACGAGAGACAGAAACTGAAATCAGGACTAACAGGATAAAATATTTTAATTTAATAGAATCTTGATTATTATATGTCAAAAATCCTGGTAATCCTTTAATCCTGTAAATCCCGATTCTGACAATTTACCGGGAACGGTAATACGAAGACGGGAATAAGGAACATGAAAACGAAAAGTTAAGAATTGATAAGTGGTAATTGATAATTGGGTGTGGGTGTGGGCTTGACTTTCAAGCTGCCTGCACGAAGCGATGAATTAGGCATTATGATGAAATACTACACAAAAGGAAATGAACAATGATAGGGTCAAAAGTCATAATAAAGTTTGAGACGCATGAATGAACAGTATGGAGATACTAAAAATATAAATATAGGTTCATGATTTTATATTTTCTTAAAACTGCAGTTCGGAGTTTAGCTAAAGACAAGCTGCATTCCGTAATTAGCATTTTGGGATTTGCTTTGGCGATGACTTTGGTAGTGTTGATTGCACTCAACATCCATTATGAACTGAGTACCGATCAGTATCATCAAGGTGCCGATCAAATATTTCGTATTGGCACTAATAACACACCTACGGCAGTCGCGCCCTATGTTGCACAACATATTCCGGAGATTGCGTCGGTTTGCAGGATAATAAGCAGAGGAGGAACGAGAGAAGTATTTGTTAATAATAAGAAGTACAAAGTGCCTAACATCATATTATCGGAAGATTCTTTTTTCGATGTTTTTGCATATGCTATTAAATTGGGGCCAAACCGAGAAATATTGAAAGAAGGCGGCTCAATAGTACTTACCGAAAGTCTTGCCAATAAAATCTTTGGAGATACCAATCCAATTGGGAAAGTTATTGAAAATTCCAGCATAGATCCATTTGTCGTAACAGCAGTTATTCAAGACCCACCACTAAATTCCTCCTTGAAGTTTGAGGCTATACTTAGTTTTGCACAATCTGAAAGAGCAATTGAGATTTTTGGTAAAAAATCCATCAATGACGACTGGAAGGCATCAAACTTTAAAACTTTTGCCAAGTTAATTCCGACTGCAAAAAAACAAGATGTTTCTGAAAAAATTCAAAGAACTCTTGCCTCGATAAATCAGTCAGAGGTGAATTTGGAAACGCTGGAATTGTACAGCCTGAGAGATAACTATTTTAATCCGGACCTTCATACAGGATTTAGAAAAGGAGATGCAAAAAATCTTTTTATTCTGTCTAGCATCGCCTTTTTAATCCTGATGCTCGCTATTACCAATTTTTTTAACTTGGCTACCTCAAAGGCCATTACCAGAGGTGCAGAAATTGGTATTAGAAAAGTAAATGGAGCAAGCCGAAAAATAGTAGCCATGCACTTTCTTTCTGAAGCATTATTGATATCGTCGGCCTCCATGATCCTGGCTGTACTTTTTGTTAACTACTTGATACCGGGATTCAATAATATGCAAAATATTCGTCTGGATCACATCTACTTCCAATCATCCATTCACTGGATTATTGTATTAGGAGGAATCCTGATTTTGACTCTGGTGGCCGGTTCATTTCCGGCATTCTATCTAAGCTCGTTTAACCCTGCCTTGGTACTCAAAAGCACCAGCTTAAAATCTAAAGGCGTAAATATTTTTCGTAAAAGTCTGGTTGTATTTCAATTTGCAATTACAATTATTCTTTTAATAGGTACAATGGTAGTTTCCAAACAACTCAAATTCTTAAATAATAAGGACTTGGGTTATGATAAAGAGAGTATCCTAACGATTAATTCCACACTATCACTCCACCAGACCCATCAGGTTTTCCTCAAATCATTGATCAATCATCCAGCCATAGTTAGTTTCAGTACAACTTCTGATTTTATTGGAGAAATGGCCCCTGGAAAAACTCTCATACATATCAAATATCAAGGTCAAGATACTAAAATTGCATGCCAGAGTATATTCTGTGATTCTGCGTTTTTTAAAACATTTGATGTCCAGATATTGGCAGAACAAAAATTGGAAGGTGAGAAGGAGTATTACGTATATCTTAATGAGACTGCGATTAAACAGTTGGCTGCTGATGATCCGCTCGCGTTGGAAACATTCAATTCATATAGATCCTCGGATGGTGGGGAAAGAATAAAAGGATTTGAAAAAATATCAGGTGTGGTCAAGGATTTTAATTTTGGCTCCCTTAGAAATGAGGTTACACCGGCCATGTTGAGGGTTTATCCGAACACAGGTATTGTGGCCTCAATTATAAATATCCGTTTCAACCCCATGTCATTCAATTCCACAGCTGAAATGATAGCTTTCTGTGAAGAAAAGTATAACGAACTCGATCCCGACGAACCGCTGGAATATCAATTTCTGGATGATCGTTTGGCATTGTTGTATAGTCAGGAATCCCGGTTCTTAAAAGTCTTCACTATATTTTCCGTTCTCGCAATTTTGATTTCCTGTCTCGGATTATTTGGCCTGATCTATTTTGCCAATTCTCAACGTACCAAGGAAATCGGAATCCGCAAAGCGATGGGTGCTACTGTGCAAAGTGTATTATTTCTATTGATAAAGAATTATATAAAATGGGTGGTTTTTGCTTTTGTGATTGCGACGCCCATGGGCATTTTTTTAACGAAACGATGGCTGGAAAACTTTGCCTATAAAACAACATTAAGTTGGTGGATCTTTGCGCTGGCCGGTGTATTGGCATTGGGGATTGCTCTCGTGACGGTAAGTTGGCAGAGCTGGAGGGCAGCGACCCGAAATCCAATTGAAAGTTTGAGATATGAATGAAAGAAATGGAGAATTGAGAATTGACAATTGATAATTAGGTGTGAGTGTGTACTGAAGAGCTTTGCTGTCAGCATATAGTGTGAATTCCGCTTTGCTTGTGCCAGACCGTGGCATTAGTTGAAGTGGGAAACAGAAATACGGAAACGAGAGACAGAAACTGAAATCAGGACTAACAGGATAAAATATTTTAATTTAATAGAATCTTGATTATTATATGCCAAAAATCCTGATAATCCTTTAATCCTGTAAATCCCGATTCTGACAATTTACCGGGAACGATAATACGAAGACGGGAATAAGGAACATGAATACGAAAAGCTAAGAATTGATAAGTGGTAATTGGTAATTGATAATCCTGGTAATCCTGATTCTGACAATTGGAAAAGTAGTAAACCACAAAAATAAATTATGAATGACGCATTAAACTTCTTGAAAAATAATAAACAAAAACAAGGCCAGCAAACTCTTATTAATAATTGATAAAATGAGATCAAAGTGAGCATAAAACTTCAATTCAAGGTTCTATTCTTTGTTACTATAACCGTGTTCCTTTGCTGTAAAAACCGAAATAAACTCAGTATGGATGAGGAAAAACTGGCTATGGAAATTCTTGCCAAAGAAAAACAACTAGCTGATGAACAATCTCTGCTTATGGAGCGAGAAAATCAAATGGCAGATTCAATTGCCAAAGGGATCCAATATAAACCGGATCGTTCGGCAGACCCGGCCAATCCACCCGAAACTCTTGATATTGTCGGAAACCTTGATAACAAAAAGATGATAAAACTTTCTGATATGGCAAAAGGAATCCAATATATAATTTTGGAACCCCCTCCCGATAGTTTATTTTTTCATGCGAAGCCGATAATCCATTTCACCAAAACAAATATTATAGCTACATCAAGACTGGCCACATGCATTTATTCCTTGTCTGGACAATTCTTAGACATGGTTTGTAAAACCGATCTTGAAGCTCCCCCGGCAGGTACTCCAGGTGTTCCCCCACTACCAGATATTCCTTATTTTAGAAAATATAATGATATTCCTAAAACATTGAAAGACGGCAGAAAACGTATTTCAGGTTGGAGACAAAAGGGGATAGATGAAATTTATAGTCACAATTCTTTGGATAAAACCATCTATTTTAAATATACGGACAAATTAAAGGAGAAGTCTATCCTGATGAAATACGAAATGCCTGAATTGGGTCAAGTTCGTTCGAATAACAGTGCTAATGAAAAATATGACAATATAATCAGCAAAGGTGAACCTCTTACTTCACTTGATGACAAATCCACTTACCACTATCATATTCTCAATAATAACAGCAAGATTGGATATCAATCTCTTTGGAATTCTGCCCAAAATGGAGTTATGTTGCTGGTCGAGAATATACAGGGTGATACGATCTGTGTTTTCGAAGAGTATGACAGAATTTTCAATTACGATGCAAAGGTTGTAAAGTCCTTTGATGAAGGATCGCAGTATTTTTTCAATAATCAATTTACTTATAGAGGTGCTATTAATGATACCATTTTCAGATTCATTCCACCCAACAGGTTGCTTCCGGTATTCATCTTGAATTTAGGAAAATATAAGCCAACAGTGTGGGAAGCCATACATCCCAGATATAGTTTAAAAGATAAATTCCAAATTAAAAGTTGGGTTGAAACACCACGATTCATTTTTATTAAATATATAGAAGGCTACAGCTCGTTATTTTCACTTAAGAAAAAGGAGGTTAAATTCTATTATGCCTGGTATGATAAGAAGCTAAAACAACTAAATCATATACCTGTTGATCCACTCAATTATGTATATGAAATTGAAAACGATATCGATGGTGGATTGCCGTTATGGCCCGAACAAGCCAACAATGAGGGTATTGTGTTCAGACATTTTGAAGGATGGGAACTCAAAAAGCATATAAACTCGCAAATATTCAAGCAATCAAATGTCTCTCATAATACAAAAGAGAATCTAATTAATATGGCCAAATTTCTTAGTGATGCAGAATCCGTTGTAATGATTATAGAATAAACAATAACAATAGTGATGTTTTATATTAACCTCAAGGTGTTTTTTCGCAGTATCCTGAACAAGCCTGTCTATTCGATAATATCAATTGCGGGATTCACCTTAGGTATAGCAGCAAGTCTTTTTATTTTGTTGTTGGTCTTGGATGAATTAAGTTATGAGCAGTTTCATCCCGGCCATGAACGGATTTACCGGGTACTTACCTTATCGATAGAAGGGGATCAACCTGTAAAATCATCGGCGAGTTACCCGCCCACAGCACAATATTTGAAATCGGAATTCCCGCAGGTCGAAGATGCAATCTGGATCTACCATGGTTCAGAAAACTCACCATTGAAAACTACCGACAAACCAAATAGATTAGAATTTACAAAAATTACTGTGAGTGATAGCTTTTTTAACTTTTTCAAAGGATTTAAGTTTATTGAAGGTGACCCCGAAACAGCTTTAGACGACCCCAACAAAATCGTTCTGGCAAAACATACCGCACATAAGCTATTCGGCCAGGAGTCCGTCTTAGGGAAGCGTCTAATCAGTGATAAATACTCTTGGGAAAATCTTTACACAGTTGGCGGCGTTGTCGAAATTCCACCAAACAGCCACATAACTTTTGATTATTTGCTTTCTGAAAAATCTGAGGGCCATTTAAGTAGTAATAATTGGAACCGGAAGTCTAATCATACTGTAACTTACATCAAACTCAAAAAAAATATAGTAATTGATGATAATTTCAGGAGGAAGGCCAGTGGGCTAGTCAGTAAATATTCCAAAAATACAGATAAGCTTTTATTCCAGCCCCTGGACGATATCCACCTTTATACTGATTATGATACATATAAATTTGACAAAAATTTAGGGCATTACAAATACGTATGGATATTTCTGGGTTTGGCAATGCTCATCATTTTGATGGCTTCCTTCAATTTTGCCTCGCTCACCACAGTGAGAGCTTCAGAACGAGCAATTGAGATCGGTGTAAAGAAAGTTGTTGGTTCGCACAAAAAGGGATTAGCGATCCAATTTATTGCTGAGTCTATAATTCAAACTTTTTTTGCAAGTATTGTTTCTCTCTTGTTGATTGGGTTGATTTTACCCTGGTTTAACAATCTAACCGGAAGAGAATTGGCTCTGATCTTTACACCTTGGGAATTCTATGGGCTGGTGCTCTACATTATCATTATAGGCCTACTGTCCGGAATATATTCAGCGCTATATCTCACATCCCTTAAACCTTTGATGATTCTAAAGAGGGGCAATCCCCTAGGAACAAAAGGAGGGTTATTAAAAGGTCTGGTATTGCTGCAGTTTACGATAACCATTATCCTGCTGGTTTGCACTGGCGTGATTTTTAAGCAAATGCAATTTATCCAAAAGTCTGATTTGGGAATTGACAAAAATAATGTGGTTGTCATCCCTACTGGATTATGGTATTCCATTGGAAGTTTTAAACAGGAGTTACTCAAGAATCCAAATGTCGTCAGTGTCTCGGCAGGATCTGAGGCGATGTTAGATTATGTCTGGTCGCAAAAATTTCAATGGAATGAGGCTAACGGAACAGACAGCCTCCAGGCCCATATACTCTGGGTTGATGAAGATTTTGCATCCACCTATGGCTTAAAAATACTAAAAGGGGACTTCATTAATTTTGATTATAAAAATTATTGGCGAATCCTAAATAAAAATGCACACAATAGGCAGGGAACTATGGAAGAAAACAGATTTGCCTTTCCTGTAGTTATTAATGAAACATTTATGAAAAGACTGGGAATTGCTGATCCAATAGGCCTTCGATTGAATAAATCCAATGTAATAATTGGTGTGATTCAGGATTTTCACTATCGCCCATTACATCACAAAATTGGCCCTCTGGTATTGACTAATAATCCCGAGTCCATATTAACCTGTCATATCAAAATTCGACCGAAAAATCAACAAGAGACCCTTGCATTCATTAGTGATACATACCAAAAATTCAGGGGAGTTGAGGATTTATCATTCCATTTTTTCGAAGACCGGATGGAACAGTTTTATTCAGCAGAGTATCAACTTGGAAAGATTATTCTTATATTTTGTTTGTTGGCTATCATCATTGCTATGCTTGGAATCTTTGGACTTTCTGCCTTTGCAACTGGAAGACGAGTTAAGGAAGTAGGTATCCGTAAAATTAACGGTGCAAAAGTTTCGCAAATACTTGTTATGCTAAACAAAGACTTTGTAAAGTGGGTAGTGATTGCTTTTATAATCGCCTGCCCTATCGCATACTTCGCAATGAGCAAATGGCTGGAAAACTTTGCCTATAAAACAACATTGAGTTGGTGGATCTTTGCGCTGGCTGGAGCATTGGCCCTAGGGATAGCTTTGTTGACAGTGAGCTGGCAGAGCTGGAGGGCAGCAACGCGGAATCCGATCGAAAGCTTGAGATATGAATGATCGGCAAAGGGCAAAGAGCAAGGGGCAAGGGGCAAGGGGCAGTAATACGAAGATAGAAATACGGAAAATGAATACGAAAAGCTAAGAATTGATAAGTGGTAATTGGTAATTGATAATTGGGTGTGAGTGTGGCTTGACTTTCAAGCTACTGCAAGAAGGAGAATGATGAATTCTGCTTTGCTCTCCGACTGCGAGCACCATAACTTTAGTGAAGGTGCAAGTCTTGGTGAAGGAGAAAATTAAGATTGAGGGGCAAGGGAAGAGAGCAAGAGGCAAGGAGTAAAGGGAAAACTGGAGCATGGAAAATGAATTAGGAACTATCAGGATAGAATATTTTAACAGGATCTCGACTTCTAAAATGTCAAAAATCCTGGTAATCCTTTAATCCTGTAAATCCCGATTCCGACAATTTACCGGAAACAGTAATACGAAGATAGAAATACGGAAAATGAATACGAAAAGCTAAGAATTGATAAGTGGTAATTGGTAATTGATAATTGGGTGTGAGTGTGGCTTGACTTTCAAGCTACTGCAAGAAGGAGAATGATGAATTCTGCTTTGCTCTCCGACTGCGAGCACCATAACTTTAGTGAAGGTGCAAGTCTTGGTGAAGGAGAGAATTAAGATTGAGGGGCAAGGGGAAGAGAGCAAGAGGCAAGGAGTAAAGGGAAAACTGGAGCATGGAAAATGAATTAGGAACTATCAGGATAGAATATTTTAACAGGATCTCGACTTCTAAAATGTCAAAAATACTGGTAATCCTTTAATCCTGTAAATCCCGATTCCGACAATTTACCGGAAACAGTAATACGAAGATAGAAATACGGAAAATGAATACGAAAAGCTAAGAATTGATAAGTGGTAATTGGTAATTGATAATTGGGTGTGAGTGTGGCTTGACTTTCAAGCTACTGCAAGAAGGAGAATGATGAATTCTGCTTTGCTCTCCGACTGCGAGCACCATAACTTTAGTGAAGGCGCAAGTCTTGGTGAAGGAGAGAATTAAGATTGAGGGGCAAGGGGAAGAGAGCAAGAGGCAAGGAGTAAAGGGAAAACTGGAGCATGGAAAATGAATTAGGAACTATCAGGATAGAATATTTTAACAGGATCTCGACTTCTAAAATGTCAAAAATCCTGGTAATCCTTTAATCCTGTAAATCCCGATTCCGACAATTTACCGGAAACAGTAATACGAAGATAGAAATACGGAAAATGAATACGAAAAGCTAAGAATTGATAAGTGGTAATTGGTAATTGATAATTG
Organism: Saprospiraceae bacterium; assembly: GCA_965223405.1. GTDB lineage: Bacteria > Bacteroidota > Bacteroidia > Chitinophagales > Saprospiraceae > CBDCWO01. Next base: position 5,319,483 of record CBDCWO010000006.1, on the reverse strand, counting down.
GGTGTGAGTGTGGCTTGACTTTCAAGCTACTGCAAGAAGGAGAATGATGAATTCTGCTTTGCTCTCCGACTGCGAGCACCATAACTTTAGTGAAGGTGCAAGTCTTGGTGAAGGAGAAAATTAAGATTGAGGGGCAAGGGGAAGAGAGCAAGAGGCAAGGAGTAAAGGGAAAACTGGAGCATGGAAAATGAATTAGGAACTATCAGGATAGAATATTTTAACAGGATCTCGACTTCTAAAATGTCAAAAATCCTGGTAATCCTTTAATCCTGTAAATCCCGATTCTGACAATTTACCGGAAACAAAAAATACGGAGTATGAAAAGTTAAGAATTGATAAGTGATAAGTGGTAATTGATAATTGGGTGTGAATGTGGGTTTGACTTTCAATTGCTAAATGTCATCCGCGACAATAAATCGATGTTAACATATATGATTTAATTATGCTCAGATACTATATAAAACTTACACAATTGAGCATGGAAAATGAATTAGGAACTATCAGGATAGAATATTTTAACAGGATCTCGACTTCTAAAATAAAAATCCTGGTAATCCTTTAATCCTGTAAATCCCGATTCTGACAATTTACCGGAAACAAAAAATACGGAGTATGAAAAGTTAAGAATTGATAAGTGATAAGTGGTAATTGATAATTGGGTGTGAATGTGGGTTTGACTTTCAATTGCTAAATGTCATCAGATACTATATAAAACTTGCAATCCGCAACTTCGGAAACAATCCGTTGATCTTTATGGGCAGTATACTCACACTTTGCTTGGGTTCTCTCTGCATCTCCCTTTTATATATGTATGTACACAACGAAATGACCATGGACCAATTCCATAAGCATATCGATGAAATATACATGATGAAAATAAAGCCGGCCCCTCAAGCTCAATGGAGAGGTATCAACCCGGAACCATATTTCAATTTCAACTATAAAGAACATCCGGAACTGAAGAGTTATACCAACATTCAGAAGTATGAGGAAGGAGATATGAAGATCACCTTTGAAGAGGTTGAATATTCTCCTGAAGGAATTGTGGTCGATAGTACTTTTTTCGAAATCTTCGATTTTACCCTGAAAATAGGAGATCCAAGAACCGTATTAACAGACCCTAGTAGCATTTTAATTACCGAACGCTGGGCAAGAAAGGTATTCGGTGACCAAAACCCCATGGGTAAACAATTGCATGTTACCTCAAACTTTAAGAAAAATCATACCATTGCCGGCATTGTTAAAACGCCACCGCCAAACAGTTCCATTTCATTTGACTTTGTTTTGCCATCCGATTGGGAACCTAATAAATACGACAAAGGCGACGGGGCCTTTTTCCTTGTGAATGAAGAATTTGAAGAATCGTCATTTATTAAAAAAATTGAAGGCATAGGTCGTTCTCATCGTCAATTTGGAGAAAGTATCATGGGAATTCAGTCTTTTAACGGTTTGTACTTTAGCAAAAATACATTGCATAGCGTTATTTCAAAGGTTGGAGATATAAAAACACTTCGCATCTTAATAGGCATCATACTCTTAATTTTTGTTATATCCGCTATTAATCTCTCCAACCTAAAAATTATCCTTGCCAATAAAACGCAAAAGACCAATGCGATCAGCATGATCAACGGTGCGCATAAAAAAAACATCATCTATCAAAACGTCATAGCATCTACTATACTGATTATAGTATCTATCCTTATTGTATTATGCCTATTTCCCGTTTTGTTACCTGCCTTCAATACAATCACAGGAGTTTCCATTTCTCTGACTATCGGTAAGACTGTTTTGCTAAATGGGATCATCATGATTTGCGCTTCTATTATTGCACTCATTTACCCAATATTCTCTACTCTCCATCTTCATTCAATTGCCGGAATGAAGATTTTTTCCCCTTCAGTCAATTTGGTTTTAGGGCGCAATTCACTAATAGTTTTTCAGTATACCTTAACATTCGTTCTATTAATAGCCTCTGTGACCGTTGTTAAACAGCTTAAAACACTATTAAGCAAAGATCTGGGATTTCATCAAAATGATATAATCCGTACAAAACTCTTTTATGACATTCCTTATCCGTTTCTCTGGAATGAATTACTAGCAAACCTTTCCAATCAAACTTATCTAAAGTCCAAAGCTAATGAATGGGATGCTCAACTAGAAAAACAAAAACAAGGATATCAATTTCTGAAAAATGAGTTGGAATCTGCCCCGGTTATCCAAACTTTCACACAAGGAAGTTTCCCAATAAACCATGGTCCTGGCACATGGAAATTAAGAGATGGCGATGCAGATTATTCTACCCAGAATGGTCTTTCCGTATCGGCGAACTATGCAAATACGTTTAACCTGACTGTCGTAGAAGGCCGATTCTTTCAAACCGACCGGGATAAATCCCATGATAAAAAAGTCGTCATCAACGAAACCGCTAAGAGGTATTGGAATATTCAGGATATCTCAAAATCTCGACTTCTCAACAGCTCTTCTACTCGCAATAAAGGCCAAGGTTATGAAATAATTGGGGTCGTAAAAGATTTTCACTATGAACACCTATCCTCGAAGCCCAAACCTTTGATTATGACCTATAGACAAGACAGAATTATGGAATTTATAATTAGGTTTAGAGAAGGTAGAGTCACCGAAGGATTAGAATTAGTAAAAAATCTATTTACTGAGCAAAATCCGGGAAAACCCTTTACCTATTCCTTTCTGAGTGATGAAATTGAAGATTTGTATAGTAAAGAAAAACGACTGAGTTCGATTTATATCCTCTTTACCCTCGTTGCACTCATAATATCGACGATCGGATTATTCACGATAGCACTCTACGATACTCAAAGAAGAGTAAAGGAGATCGGTATCCGCAAAGTGAATGGTGCCAAAGAAAACGAAATATTGATTATGCTTAATAAGGATTTTTTGAAATGGGTTCTTCTGGCATTTGCTGTGGCAGCCCCTATCTCCTACTTCGCAATGCGCAAATGGCTGGAAAACTTTGCCTATAAAACAACATTGAGTTGGTGGATCTTTGCGCTGGCTGGAGCATTGGCCCTAGGGATAGCTTTGTTCACAGTGAGCTGGCAGAGCTGGAGGGCAGCAACGCGGAATCCGATCGAAAGCTTGAGATATGAATGATCGGCAAAGGGCAAAGAGCAAGGGGCAAGGGGCAGTAATACGAAGATAGAAATACGGAAAATGAATACGAAAAGCTAAGAATTGATAAGTGGTAATTGGTAATTGATAATTGAGTGTGAGTGTGGCTTGACTTTCAAGCTACTGCAAGAAGGAGAATGATGAATTCTGCTTTGCTCTCCGACTGCGAGCACCATAACTTTAGTGAAGGTGCAAGTCTTGGTGAAGGAGAGAATTAAGATTGAGGGGCAAGGGGAAGAGAGCAAGAGGCAAGGAGTAAAGGGAAAACTGGAGCATGGAAAATGAATTAGGAACTATCAGGATAGAATATTTTAACAGGATCTCGACTTCTAAAATGTCAAAAATCCTGGTAATCCTTTAATCCTGTAAATCCCGATTCCGACAATTTACCGGAAACAGTAATACGAAGATAGAAATACGGAAAATGAATACGAAAAGCTAAGAATTGATAAGTGGTAATTGGTAATTGATAATTGGGTGTGAGTGTGGCTTGACTTTCAAGCTACTGCAAGAAGGAGAATGATGAATTCTGCTTTGCTCTCCGACTGCGAGCACCATAACTTTAGTGAAGGTGCAAGTCTTGGTGAAGGAGAGAATTAAGATTGAGGGGCAAGGGGAAGAGAGCAAGAGGCAAGGAGTAAAGGGAAAACTGGAGCATGGAAAATGAATTAGGAACTATCAGGATAGAATATTTTAACAGGATCTCGACTTCTAAAATGTCAAAAATACTGGTAATCCTTTAATCCTGTAAATCCCGATTCCGACAATTTACCGGAAACAGTAATACGAAGATAGAAATACGGAAAATGAATACGAAAAGCTAAGAATTGATAAGTGGTAATTGGTAATTGATAATTGGGTGTGAGTGTGGCTTGACTTTCAAGCTACTGCAAGAAGGAGAATGATGAATTCTGCTTTGCTCTCCGACTGCGAGCACCATAACTTTAGTGAAGGCGCAAGTCTTGGTGAAGGAGAGAATTAAGATTGAGGGGCAAGGGGAAGAGAGCAAGAGGCAAGGAGTAAAGGGAAAACTGGAGCATGGAAAATGAATTAGGAACTATCAGGATAGAATATTTTAACAGGATCTCGACTTCTAAAATGTCAAAAATCCTGGTAATCCTTTAATCCTGTAAATCCCGATTCCGACAATTTACCGGAAACAGTAATACGAAGATAGAAATACGGAAAATGAATACGAAAAGCTAAGAATTGATAAGTGGTAATTGGTAATTGATAATTGGGTGTGAGTGTGGCTTGACTTTCAAGCTACTGCAAGAAGGAGAATGATGAATTCTGCTTTGCTCTCCGACTGCGAGCACCATAACTTTAGTGAAGGTGCAAGTCTTGGTGAAGGAGAAAATTAAGATTGAGGGGCAAGGGGAAGAGAGCAAGAGGCAAGGAGTAAAGGGAAAACTGGAGCATGGAAAATGAATTAGGAACTATCAGGATAGAATATTTTAACAGGATCTCGACTTCTAAAATGTCAAAAACCCTGGTAATCCTTTAATCCTGTAAATCCCGATTCTGACAATTTACCGGAAACAGTAATACGCTTTGCCCGCCGAAGTTTTACGAAGGAGGGGAGGCGAAAATACAGATTGAATGTAAGACATACAGAATAAAATATTACTGAAATTGATGAAGAAAAAAATCGATGACGAATTGACCTATAAAATTATCGGATGTGCGATGAAGGTCCACAGTACACTTGGCAATGGGTTTCAAGAAGTGATATACCAGCGATGCTTGGCAATTGAGTTAGGAAAGGCCGAATTGACATTCGTTAGGGAGCAAGAAATGCCCATTTTTTTCGACAATATTGAAGTAGGAACCAGAAGGGCGGACTTCATCATTGAAGAAAAGGTAATGGTTGAGATAAAAGCTTTAGTTGAACTAGACGATGTTCACCTGGCACAGGCATTGAATTATCTGACAGCTTATAAAATAGACAAAGGTCTGTTAATAAATTTTGGCTCAAGAAGCCTGGAAGTAAAAAGACTATTTAGAAAACATTAATCCTAGTTATTCCAATATCGAAGACTATTTTAACATAATCTCGACTTTTAAATGTCAAAAATCCTGCTAATCCTTTAATCCTGTAAATCCTGATTCTGACATTTACACGGAGACGGGAATACAGATTGGAACAAAGACATGCAGAATAAAATATAACTAATTCCGACTAAAATACAACCAAATGAAAACTTTAAAATTCATCATCCGAAATCTGGCTAAATCCAAAATGATCACTTCTATTAATTTGACCAGCCTGGCTGTGGGCCTAGGTGCAGTTGGCCTGATTGCCATTTATGTAATACACGAGGTAAACTATGATAAATTCCATGATGATCAAGGGAATATATACCGGGTTGCCATTAATGAATACCGGGAAAATCAATTCGAGCGTGAGTCCTATGTATATACCTCTCCCCTCGCCCAGGCCATGTACCAGGATCTGCCCGGCATAGAGAGTTATGTTAGGATTTCGATCCCGAATACCGATTATTTTTATGTACAAAATGAGCCATTTAAAATCGAAGATTACATTTATACCGATTCCACCTTTTTTACCTTTTTCTCTTTTGAGCTCCTTACCGGGGATCCCAAAGAGGTACTGGCAGCTCCATTTAGTATCGTGCTGACCAAAAGCGTGGCCTCCAGGTTGTTTGGAAGTAAGAATCCACTGGGTGAGCTTATCCATCTGAATAATAAGACTCCTTATACAATTACCGGAATTGTAGAAGATCCTCCGGCCAATTCGCATATCCGATTTAATATGCTGGTTTCTTTCGCCAGCAGACATAAAGAGTCCGGGGTATACATGGGGTGGAACGGCGGAAACCAATATACCCATTATATAAAAGTTACTGATAATGCGTCAATAGCCAATCTTCAGGCCGAATTTGAACCCTTTATGTGGAAATACCTCAATGCCGATTATGCCGAGTACCATCTGAAAGATGAATTGGTTCTACAATCATTTCCTAAAATACACCTGAACCATAACCAATATTCCTCGTATTTGAAGAGAAACCTTTGGATCTTTTCCGGAATCGGATTGCTTTTACTGGCCATTGCCCTGATCAACTTTATCAATCTGACAATTGCCGATTCAGTTCGTCGGGTAAAAAACTACAGTATCCTCAAGATCGTGGGAGCCAGTCGAACGGTTCTGATCAAAAATATTGTTACCGAACTGACCGTGCTTATTCTGATTGCGTTAGGAGCCGCGTGTGCATTGATTCTGCTTATTTACCCACTTTTTGAAACGCTGATTGGCAAAGAAATCAATTTAGATATTGTTTTCAATTGGACCACAGTTGGTATAGGTATGCTCTTTTTAGGCCTAATTATACTGGTAGCATGTATTTTGCCCATCCTGTTTTTTACCAATTTGCAGCCTGTCCATTCCTTAAAAAAAGCGGTTACTCCCGGTAAATCTCGCTTTGGAATCCGCAATGGTATGGTTATTTTTCAATTTCTAATTTCGATTACCCTGATTATTTCTATCCTTACAATCAATCAACAAAATCGCTTTTTGCTAGACTTTGATACCGGTTATGATAAAGAAAATGTCATGGTTGTTCCATTATCTACCGCTAATCTTCAAGAGAAAGCAACGTTGCTAAAAGAAGAATTAAGGGATCTTCCCAAAGTGGAAAGTATATCATGTTCTTCCGAAGTACCTAATTCCGGTTTTACCAGCAACGGATACCTCCTGGAGGGATCGGATTCACCGGAAATAATCAATGTAGTGGATGTGGACGAAGAGTTCTTAAACCTGATGGATGTTGATCTCTTGCTGGGAGAGAATTTCTCCCCAGATAAATCAACGGATAACGATCAATACTTGGTCAATGAATCTTTTATACAGGTATATGGTTGGCAGAATCCGTTAGGTAAGACCATTACCAGGAATGGTAAACATCAGATAATCGGTGTCGTCAAGGACTTTAACTTTGCTTCCCTACACAACCAAGTTAAGCCTCTGATTCTTACCAACCAACCCTGGAACAATCGTTATGATTATATGATGATCAAGTTAGCTGCAGGTTCACTACAGGAGGTAATTCGAAATATTGAGTCGGAATGGAAAGAAGTAAGTCGCAATGAACCCTTCGAGTTTTCTTTTTTGGATGAGGAATTTACTCAAATCTATAAATCGGAAGCCAGTTTTCAAAAGTTGATTTCTATTGCTGCAATCTTGACCATCATTATCTCATTAGCAGGTTTGTTCGCTCTGAGTTTGTTTTCGATACAACGACGTATCAAGGAGATTGGGATTCGCAAAGTAAGTGGCGCCAAAGAATGGGAAATCATGTCACTTCTCAATAAAGATTTTGTGAAATGGGTAATCATTGCTTACATGGTGGCTTGCCCCCTAGCGTATTTGGCTATGGATCGGTGGCTGGAAAATTTTGCCTACCGTATAAGTCAGGATTGGAAAAACTTTATCCTGGCTGGGATACTGGCTTTGATTATCGCGCTGATGACCACCAGTTGGCAAAGTTGGAAGGCGGCTACAACCAATCCGGTTAACGTATTGCGTACAGAATAAATGATTCGAATTCGAGGTTATCGAATAACTCGTCGTTTGTATTCCTATACCGGAAGTTATTGAGGCAAAGCAACTGCAAATACCCCAGTAGCATTTTCAATGGCAATGACCCGGTTTTCCTTTTCATTTTTTAAGCGACAGTTCAACGTAAACTTCACTCGCTTTGTTTTTTCATCCCGATCATTGTTGATGAAGTCTTCAACCTGTTCAATTTTGAAAAGTTGCGATCGGTCTTGCAGAGCGAAGCGACTAGAATAGGCAACAGCGTTTTGATCAAAATAAATCACCTCCACTCTTTTACGCTGAGTGGGATTGGGATGTGGCTTTAACCGGGTTAACTGGTATTTTAAGGCGAAGGAACATCTGAAATTCTCCGGTAATTTATTTGGGTCCAACAAAATGGCGACTGTAGCATGACAGCGGTCTCCTAATGTCAATTCTCCTGTAATCCTGCCGGATGGGTTGGCTAACTCTACCACATCACTTGAGACCTGGGTGCCCTGATTCCATTTCCAGGTAGCTTTAACATCAACTGATTTTTCTGGCTTCACCTGAATCACATAGTTTCTATTAACCTTCTTTACACTTATATTAAACAAGCATCGCTCATCATTACTGATGATAGGGGTCATTTGTTCAACCATAATAGTTACTCCTTGCATTTCAGAAGTTAACTTGGTTTTTACGTTCTGGCCCTTTGCAAATACCGTGGTCACCGTCTTGCCGGCATACTTTTGATCATTAATTACCCAATGGACTTCCTGTTTATCCCTACATTCACTTACACTTGTATAAGTGACTTCAAATGAATCCTTGACCTCAGCTTCTACAAATTCTCTGCTCCCTGTCTCCAATGTATTCGCAGTAGGAGTTCCAATATCCGAATTACGCACTCTTAGTAAAATGGAATTGGCGCATTCGACATTCTGGTTACAACTTTGCTCTTTCAAATGGCCGGTAAACACTGAAACATTGTTCTGAACATCTTTTTCTACCTTACTAAACATGTAATAATTATTATTTCCGGCATTCCAATCAATTGGCTGACCATCTATATTTCCTTTAAAGTAAAACTTGGGTTGATCATTAACGGGTTCGGGAAACTCAAGGGTTTGACATCCCACGAACCAGAAAGCGGAAATAACTATAAAATGATATATAATCGCTTTTTTCATGATTATTCGATAATTAGGTGAAGGTTAACTCCTAGGTAGAATTTGCTATACGGACGATTTTGTAGATCCTGTGGAGCATCTGCCAGTATCTTCCCCGGCCGGTAGTTCAATTTAATACCGGTGTAAAATCCATTGCTGATCTGATATTGATATCCAACGACCAAATTATGAGACCAACTGGAAAATGGCGAGATATCAATCCATCCTTTCCGAATTCTTTCCACCACTTCGTTTACCTTCCGACTTCTCAATGGACTATTGCTGGGCATCAGGGACACCTCTTCTACATCTCCCTGCACACCCAAAAGATAGCCTCCAACATATCCTGCCTGTAGGACATGATCACCTACATGCCGGTTTAACATGAGCGGTAATCCAATTTGATGCAACGATTGCGCATGCATACCATAAAACTTGTTGGCCACGCCAAAATCATAAATAATTTCTTCTTGCAGCTCCGAATAAAGACTATGTGAAGTCCGTTGTTCGTAGAGTACGCCCAAATCAAAGGACCAACGAGGAGTAAACTTGTATCTACCCAGCAAACCAATTCCAAAGCCCGCCCAAAATGATTCTCCCGATTCCAGTAAATTAAATTTACTCTCCAAATTCATTCCTAAGTAAAACCTGGGTACAAAATCTTCATCCGAATTGGTCGGCAAACTGGAAAATGTATTCGTTGTGAAAAGATTAACTTGATTGGAATAAAGATTTGCATGATCCCACCTGGGTAATAGAGCAAGATTTTTATCAATACTATGTTCTGAGTTCCCGGATATTGTAGCATTGGATTGTACCTGAACCAATTTCGATTCACTTGGTAAATTGTTGATCAATGCTGACCCTGGATGTTTGGGTTTCGTACTTTCTTGATTTAATACATCCTTTTGTAATGAGCCTTCAAAATCATCTATTCCTGTGGTTGTTGCAGACTGTGATTTCGTAGCTACAGGTTCAAAAGGAATTTTTTCTAAATCTGTTTCTAAATGTGTACGATTTTCTTCACTTGACTTTGCCCTTGGTTCGTCCGATTTATGCTGATCATTTGTGGGTAAATTGGTCGTATTTGAAACCATCCTATCCGGTACTGAATCGTCCATTTCCTGGCGGCCGAATTCAGCCAAACTGGGACTAAACAGGATCCAGGTAAGTCCAAGCGACATAAGTAAAATTACAACCACTCCAACACTCCGCCACCAAATCATTCTCTTCTTATTACTTTCCTTTTCTTTAATAAGGTGCATCGCTTTCTCCCAGTCGGCCGATTGCATCTGGAACCGCTGGGAATCCAACTTCTGCTTGAATAATTGGTCAATATTTGGTATTTCTTTTTTCATAATAAGATCGATTTAAGAAATACGTACTTTAATATTTTGATTAAATTGGTTCAAAGATTTCTTTACCATTTCTTGTAAAGATTTTCTGGCTTGATTCAAATACCATTTCGAGGTGCCTACTGGAATTTCCAGCATTTTGCTGATCTCCTGGTGCGTATGTCCATCGATAGCATATAGATTAAATACCTGATTATGCATGTCCGGTAATTCATGAATAAATTTTCTGAGTTGATCGGCATCCAGTTCTAATGCTGCCTGATTGAATTCTGCAGAACCAAGTTCGATACCCAACTCACTTTGATCAATAAGCTGAGTAGATTCGCGATATTTTTTATTCTTGCGATATTGATCGATAATGGTATTAATCATTACGCGGCGTATCCAGGCATCGAAAGGCTTGTCTGAATTGTATTTTTTTAATCCCGTTAAAACTTTATAAAAGCCAAGGTTGATTAAATCGACAGCCTCATCGCGGTCTTTGATATATCGGCTTGTAACATTCATCAGGGTACTATAGCAGATTTTATAAAGGCGAAACTGGGCAACCTGGTGCCCAGCCCGACAATCCTTTATCAAATCCTTACTAATCATTACACTTTTTAGTAAAGAAACTGTGGCGTTAACAATCGGTAAAGCTCTTTAATAATCCTATGTTGTAGACTGACGCCACAGTTCTAATCCATTTTTATTTCTTAATAAACTTCATCGTAACCCATTCATAATCAGAACCTATCTTAAAGATATACAATCCCGGTGGAAATTGTTGTACAATTACTGTTCCTTTTTGTATGCCTTTAGACAAGGTAATTTGCTCGTTCAAAATTCGTTGGCCAGCAAGATTTTCTACCAATAGATAGAATTTTCCCTCCCGGATAATATCTATTTCATAGGTCATTTGTTGATCTACCGGATTGGGATATAGTCTATTCAAAGCCAGGGCTGTGGTTCTTAGAGATAGCGCATTTTTCCCAGATTTGTATTTATTAATTCCGGCAGCTGTTAAAGATTTTCCTGCAGAAAGTGTTGGTTTTGACAAACTTACTGAAGGACTGATTCCATTCCAAAGGACACATGCTGTAGCAGTACAGCCAACACCGTTAACTACAGTTACACAATATTCTCCCGAATCTGTGACGTGGATACTTCTGGTGGTTTCACCGGTATTCCACAGAAATTCAAAGGGACCGGGTCCTCGGGTTACTGCATGTAAATTTCCCGAACTCGTTTTTCTGATTTTTACTTTACAGTCCGTTAGACTTACTTTTACACATTCCTTGGCAGAGCATCCATTGGCAAATTGGGCTTTCACGCAATATTCACCGGGTTCAGTAACCACGATCTGACGTGTGGTATCTCCCGTACTCCACTCCAGATAGGTAACACTGTTGGGAAATACATGGGCTTTTAGAATAATACCGGAATCAGCAGCCATTCTTGAGATCTTGATCCTGCATGCGTTTTCCAAGTCTACCTTTATACAATCTTTTGCTCGACATTGATTTGCAAAAATCACTTCCACACAATATTCCCCAGACTCTGTAACCAATATCCTTTGAGTAGTATCGCCGGTATTCCAGATAATCTTCCTTACCAGATCATTTGGTCTGGTCTTGGCAATCAGAAGTATTCCAGCAGCTTTAAGTTCCCGGACAATTTCTACTTTGCAGTCCTGATCTATTCCAATCGCTATACATTTTTCAGCTGAACAATCATTGGCAAATCTTGCGCCTACACAGTATTTACCACGCTCAGTGACTATAATCGACCGGGTTGTATCGCCAGTAGACCATTTAAGTGATACCAATTGATCCGCCGGCTTGACGTGAGCGGTCAGTTGAATGCCACCATCTATCTGCTTACGACTGATTTCTACGGCACAACGCTTATCATCACCGATCACGACACATTCTTCCGCCGAACAATCATTGGCAAATCTTGCGCCTACACAGTATTTACCACGTTCTGTGACAATAATCGACCGGGTCGTATCGCCAGTAGACCATTTAAGCGATACCAATTGATCCGCCGGCTTGACATGAGCAGTCAGTTGGATGCCACCATCTACCTGCTTACGACTGATTTCTACGGCGCAACGTTTATCCTCACCGATCACCACACATTTTTCCGCTGAACAATCATTGGCGAATCTTGCACCGACACAGTATTTACCGCGCTCAGTGACAATAATGGACCGGGTCGTATCTCCAGTGGACCATTTCAGCGATACCAGTTGATCCGCCGGTTTGACGTGAGCGGTCAGTTGGATGCCGCCATCTACCTGCTTACGACTAATCTCTACGGAACAACGTTTGTCTTCACCAATCACCACACATTTTTCCGCTGAACAATCATTGGCGAATCTTGCACCGACACAGTATTTACCGCGCTCAGTGACAATAATGGACCGGGTCGTATCTCCGGTAGACCACTTAAGCGATGCCAGTTGATCCGCCGGCTTGACATGAGCAGTCAATTGGATATCACCATCTACCTGCTTACGACTGATTTCTACCGAACAGCGCTTATCGGATTCAATGTTAATGCAAGCGGAGGCTGTACATTCGTTGTCAAAAGTCACCTTAGCACAATATTCACCGGGCTTTTGAACAACAATAGTTCTGGTCGTTTCTCCGGTACTCCATCTGATAGTTGTGGCATGCCCCTCCGGTATCGCATGAGCTGTCAGTTGAATACCACCATCCACCAATTTCCTTTTGATTTTAACATCACATCTTCTGTCAATTTTTACATCGATACATGCCCTATCAGTACATCCGCCTTTAAAACGTGCTTTAACACAGTATTCATCAGATTCATTGACAATGATTGATCGATCAGTAGAACCATTGCTCCATTTCCATTCTTCTACTCCATCGGCAGGCTTAAAATGGGCGGTTAATTTTACTCCTGCATTTACCAACTCTCTGGAGATTTCTACTTTACATAAAGAAGGAGAAGGCAATTCAATACAATCTTTAGCACGGCAAGAATCAGCGGTCAGTACTTCTACACAATATCGAAGTGCATCCCCAATTCGAATTGATCTTGTAGTGGCACCGTTTGACCATTTATAGGAAACTGGTTGGGTGCTAGTAGTGATGGTATTGGCTATTAAGATTGGTTGGTTTGCATCGTTGGTGGCCCTCGTTATTTCTACTCTACAATCTTGTGCGATTCCGCTTTGGACAAAGAATAGAAATAATAATGGAAGGATCGTTAATATCCGTGTCATTTTGTTAATATTTGTTCATTAATAAATTCATCAGTTCCATACACGGAAAATTCAATCTATGGGTTGGATAAATTCACAATTTTTAAAAAATTATTTATGAAACCCCTTGCTGAGCGAGTCAGACCGCAATACTTATCGGAAGTAATTGGTCAAAAACATTTGATCGGAGAAAAAGGAATTATTTCTAAACTTCTGGAGACCGGAAATATTCCATCGCTGATATTTTGGGGACCTCCCGGAGTCGGCAAAACCACTTTGGCAAACTTATTAGCTCAGGAATTGAAAAGACCAATCTATCAATTGAGTGCAGTTAACAGCGGTGTGAAAGAAGTTCGTCAAACCATTGAAACGGCCAAAAAATCACAATTTTTTGATAAACCCCAGCCCATCCTCTTTATCGATGAAATCCACCGGTTTAGCAAATCTCAGCAAGATTCACTTTTACATGCCGTAGAAAAGGGTATCATCACTTTGATTGGAGCGACCACTGAGAATCCATCGTTTGAAGTCATTTCCGCTTTGCTTTCCCGATGTCAAGTCTATATTTTGCATTCCTTAGAAGAAGAGGATCTGTTGATACTGGCCAGGAGAGTACTCAAACAGGATTTTGAATTAAAAAATAAAAACATCACGCTATCTGAAACGGAATCAATCATTAAATACGCCGGTGGTGATGCCCGTAAACTGTTAAACATCATTGAAATTGTCACTTCTTATCTGAAGGAGGGAGAAAAGATCACCAATTCTCTGGTAGAATCACTGCTTCAGAAAAATATATTAATGTATGACAAAGGGGCGGATCAACATTACGATATGGCTTCCGCATTTATAAAAAGTATTAGAGGTAGTGACCCGGATGCGGCCATATATTGGTTAGGAAGGATGGTGGAAGGAGGCGAAGATGTGAAATTTATAGCTAGAAGGCTTATTATCAGTGCTGCTGAAGATATTGGACTGGCGAATCCCAACGCGTTGCTTATGGCGAACACCTGCTTTCAATCCGTACACGTTATTGGAATGCCGGAAGCCAGAATTATTCTGGCTGAGGCAACAATTTACTTGGCAACTTCACCTAAAAGCAACTCGGCCTACAAAGCGATTGGTGCTAGTTTGCAGGAGATACAAAAGAGCGGACCTTTACCAGTCCCTTTGCACTTGCGCAATGCTCCTACCAAATTGATGAAAGATTTGAAATATGGACAAGGATATCAGTATCCCCATGATCACCGGGATCAGTTTGTCAAACAACAATACTTACCTGAAAAAATCTCAAAAATAAAATTTTATCACCCTGGAAATAATCCTACCGAGGATAGGATAAAGAAAATCATGAATCAAAAATGGAAGGATGAATGAACCCTTTCTTTTCACTCATTGCCTGACTCTTATTAGAACTCACAGGGAATCGATTACTCTCGGAAATAGGTTGTGAAAAAGGATCAATTGCGATGATCAGTTCATCGGTCATCTTTGAAAAAAGGCCTCTTTTACTTCCTTTTTCAAACCCATAGGAAATGTCTATCTTTATGCGAATTTTGTTGATAATCAAAAGACAGGGATATGGAACACTTGATGGTCGGGTATTTGCCTATGATCAAACAAAGCACCAGGGATTTTATGGAAACCTATGTGCGTCCTCATGTCATGGACTGGGATGAGGCACAGCATTTTCCGATTGACGTGATGCATAAGATGGGCGAATTTGGACTTTTGGGAGTATTGGTGCCAGAGTCCTATGGCGGATCGGGATTGGGGTACCAGGAGTATATTACCATTATTGAGGAAATTGCCCGGGTTGATCCGGCGCTGGCCTTATCTGTTGCTGCCCATAACTCTTTATGTTCTGGACACCTGTTGTTATTTGGCAACGAAGAACAAAAACAGAACTACCTTTCCAGATTGGCAACAGGTGAATGTATTGGAGCCTGGGGATTAACCGAACCCAATACCGGTAGTGACGCCATGCGTATGAAATGTACGGCAGAAAAGGACGGTGATTATTTCATAATAAATGGGACTAAAAATTGGATCACGCATGGCATTAGTGGAGAAATAGCGGTGGTTATTGCCCGTACGGGTGAATTGTTGGACAAGTATGGAATTACGGCATTTGTGGTCGAACGCGGAACCCCTGGATTTTCCGGAGGTAAGAAAGAAAACAAATTAGGTATGCGGTGTAGTGAGACGTCAGAAATGATATTTGACAATTGCCGCGTTCATAAAACACAAGTACTTGGAGAAGTAGGCCAGGGATTCATCCAGGCCATGAAGGTTTTAGATGGTGGTCGGATCTCGATAGCAGCGCTCTCCCTGGGAACTGCAAAAGGGGCCTATGAAGCAGCGGTAAAATATGCGAAAGAACGAGAGCAGTTTGGCAAGCCCATCGCTCATTTTCAAGCAATAAGTTTTAAGCTTGTCGATATGTGTACCAAAATTCATGCTGCAGAATTGCTGACCCGCAAGGCAGGGCATCTAAAAGACAAAGGACAAAAGGTAACTAAGGAGGCCGCTATGGCGAAACTTTTTGCCTCGGAATCTTGTGTGCAAATCGCAACCGATGCGGTTCAGGTATATGGAGGCTATGGGTATACAAAGGATTTTCCAGTTGAAAAATATTATCGGGATGCGAAACTTTGTACTATTGGCGAAGGGACTTCAGAAATTCAAAAGATCGTTATTTCACGTACTATTCTTAAAGAATAAGGGGAGGATACAAGCGAGGCTGCTCCGAAAAGTCAATATCAAAACCATTGGCAAAATATCTACGTTTTGAGCCCAATGGTAAACCAAACCAGCCTGCGCCTGGCAGGGTTATTTGGTTTCTTTCGATACTGCGAAATAAGCCAGTCTGCCGAAGGAAGATTTCGCAGACCAATGGGCAACCATTATCGATATACCCTGTAATTACTTAATTTCTGAACCACTAGAGAGGGTACTCCAAAAAGTGGTATTTAAAAGAATACCTGAAATTATACAAAAATATTGTATGCTCCCCAATACCCTAACCCTAAAAGGAAGCCACCCATAGTCCATTTTTACCCTAAAATCAAAAACATGAAATGTAAATATTTGGCGTGCAATTGGGCTAAAACAGCATGTTATTGGGTATTTTTTTAATAGGATTAACAAACCAATACTTTTCAGAGTGGCCTCACTAGTGAGTCCACTCTGAAAACCCTTAAGATTTGGAAGTGGGTTCAAATTTGAATGTTAAGCCCTTACTAAAGACCTCATATTTTGAAATTTTAGTGGGGTGCAGCGGAATAAATTTTCAATTTAAAACTTTGCCAAAGGAATCTGTTTAAAATTGAGTCTAGAAAAGTGTTTTTAGATGTGGATTTGAAGGCAATTCTTTTACAATTCACCCATAGAGAGGGATAGTTCTTTAACTGAAAAATATTAATATTCTACCTCCCACTTTTGGGAGGTAAGGTTTGGTTCTGGAAGGAGGCCGTAGGCCGACTGGAAGATCGTCTCTTTCGGCATTTCTGGATAGTTTTGCATGATGCTACGTTGGATACTTGTCCAGGCAAAGGCCTTCCTACTATTTTTTATTGTGCATGAGCGATAAATACAACTGTTTGGTTAAGGCTGTAGGTGAAACCCAGGCCGCTTTGGACTTAATCAATTTACGCATGATTCGGTGTATTCGACCGGGTTTGTTGTATAAATCATTTTCCGCATTCCTGGGTCAAAGTCCATAAAGGCCATTAATCTTGCCAATTATTTCTCCATTGATCTACTATGTATTGATATTGGTTCGACCACTTTACTTCAAAGGATAACAGACCGCTCTGGGCTTGCTCTAGCGTCGGTGATGTGTATATTTTACGTAGATCCGATGCAACCTTTTTTACATCCTTAGAATCGACATATTTAAGCGAATTTTTGATGAACAATGCAGAACTATAGTCTTTGGTAAAACATCTGTAATTACTTCTGATAATCCAGTCAAATTATCAGTGCACATCACCAATATATCTGTAACTCCTCGACTCTTGAGATCTTCCAATATTATCCCCCATTTACCAGCTCCTTCACTTCCTTGTACATACAAGCCAAGCATGTCTCGCTGACCTTCCCAATCTACCGCGTATACCGTGTAAAATGCATGGTTACTGTATTTGCCCTCATTCCTAACCTTAAAATGTATCGCATCCAAATACACAATTGGATAAAATGATTGAAGCTCTCTTGCACGCCAACGATGTATCTCAGGCAATACTTTGTCTGTGATTTGTGATATCTTTCCAGCTGATATTTCTACCCCATACATCTGGATGAGTAATCGCCTGACATCTTCTATCGAGTTGCCCTGGGCATACAATGCCAATATCTGAGCATCTAATCCACTATTTAGTTCTCTTTGACGCTTCGCTATCAATTCAGGCTCAAACTCTCCATTACGGTCCCTAGGGGTCTCAACATAAATGTCTCCACTATTTGTCAAGACCTTCTTAACCGATTTTCCGTTTCGCTTATTTCTACGATTATTTGTCCGCTCTTCGCCCATAAACGACTCCATCTCTCCATCTAGCAATTGATTCACCATCGATTGTAGTAACTCGCTGAAGGGACTGTCTTCCCCTAATACTGGACGTTTGCTGTACAAATGCTTCTTTAGCCGATCATACATCTTAGAATCAACTAATAACTGTTCTTTTTCATTCTTTCCTTTCATATTTTGCAAAGTTAATCAGACACATTTGAACAGTCTCCATAGAGATCTTGAAGTCACATAAATCGTATTTCTAATCAGACCCCTATATTTACTTTTGCCTGCTTTTAGTGTATGGAACACTTGCTTGATGGTCGATTCTGCATTTGCTCGTATTCCTTTATTTATATTCTTCGGCCTAACTATTTGTAGCGCCAATGCTGCTTTGACTTTCTGTTCACTGAAATATATATATTTCGCTGATCTGTCGGATGCAGGAATTCGGTAACTACCTGTTTTAGATAATTCAGCTTCATTCCACTTGTTAGTATTGGAGTCATAGATGCGAATTGTTCCATTTTCTTGTTGTTCAAAATCATAACGCGGCTTACCTCCCATACTTTTAGCTAGGTGCCACTCATCCGCAATGTTGTCCGCAAAACGAATTCGATTTTCAATACTATCATAACCGCCATCTGTATGTACTTGTTCAACTGCTTGTTGGCTTACCTTAACTGTATTCTTTACTGCTGGCTCCAAATAGCTACTATCACTACGGGTTGCCTTATCTACTTGAACATCCGTAATCAATCTCAAATCACCTTCAGTGGTCTCGGTAATATTGGCACTATACCCACTTACTTGTTGTCTATTTGTCCCACGACCTTTGGCTCGATACGCCGCATCTGGATCATGAACAGATTGGATGCCTTCGGCATTCATTTCATCTTTTTCTTTCGGGCGCGTTTGTTGGGCTTTATCTCCAGTTTCAACATAATGCTCCTTGTACATTTGACTTAAACTTTGATAATATTTGCTTTGGCTTTGATCAAATATATTAAGCAACTTTCTAATCAAATAGCCCAGCCTCCGAAGCCAATCTGATTTTTCTTTCGATGTCATTCCATACAAATGATTTGTCACCGGCTTGCTCATTATTTTCTTTATAAACTCCCGGTCTTGCTTCTTTACTATCTTTTTATTCCAGCCTTCATCCAGGTGCTTGCAAAACACTTGAGTGCATTCCAGTACCTTGTGTAATTGTGAGCCCGTCCGAATATTAGATTGATCAACTTGCTGTCCATCCGCACACTCTTCCCGCTTACATTATACTTTTTAATTTGCTCGCTTGTAATCGACTGGAATAATTTGTCAAACAAATTTATCTCTGTATCTCCATGATGTTTAACTAGCTTTGTTTTAAAATCATAGTAGGTACTAGGGACTGGAACTTCGTCGTCTATGTTGGTAAGACCTAAAGATCTCATCACTGCCATATTATACCGACAGTTCTCATATAGCTGTTCATCTGTCCAATCATGTCCTTCCTTCAATATAATCATACTCACTAAAAGACGAATTGGAGCATTTGGCCGCCCTTGGTCTGTGGAATACAATGGCTGAAATATTTCCTCCTCAATTCGACTGGTCACTTCTCGATAAAAAACATTATACCATAATGTTTCATCCGAAAAATCCTTCAACTTCTTTTCCCCCATGTGCTGTGTAACTCCTTCAAATAGGCTTGGCTCTCTGGATTGTTTGCTAAGTTTAAACATATAATAAAAATACTAAATATATCCTATTTATGCGTAATCCCTAACTATACTTTTCGGAGTAAACTCACTAGTGCATTAAAGGTCAGACGTATTTTTATAACTATAAAATCACTAAGTCAGGCTAGCTGAAGGCGCTACTTCATTTCCTCCTCGCTATTTAATCCCAAATAAGAATTTAAGATATTCAGGATATTTGGATAAATCGGACGGTAAGACAAGAGCTTTTCAGGATTTACCCATTCACCGGTTTCAATATCTTCCTCTGTTTGCACTGAAATGGGCTGTTTATCGCCACTCATTACATACCATTTTGAGATTTTAAAAATCCATTTGTTCTTAAGTTTGTAGATGTGATAGGTATCTCCCAAATAGTGCCGCATATAGGCCTTGATTCCGGTTTCTTCTTCAACTTCTCGAAGAGCAGCTTGTTCCAAAGTTTCACCTTTATCGACTTTACCTTTGGGTAAATCCCATTGCCCTTTTCTGAAGATAGCAAGAACTTCTTTATCTTGATTAATGACTAATCCACCGGCAGCAACAATCACTTTAAATGTTTGCTGAAAATAGTGAAAGGCGTATTCCAAATCTTCAGCCATAAAGACAATTCTTTGAGCGGGATATTGATTCCTGGTGGTCCACTTTTTCAAGTAATCTCTGTCGGCCTTAAAAGGCAATACTTTATCGGACAATTGCCCGGAATAGATGTTCGAATCAGCTGACCATGAATCGATGAGGATTTCCTTTTCATTCAGGTAGATTTTGTACATTTGGATTCCAATTTTGAAATTGTAAAATGGAAAATAAAATTGCTACGGCGTTACTACAAAT
Organism: Saprospiraceae bacterium; assembly: GCA_965223405.1. GTDB lineage: Bacteria > Bacteroidota > Bacteroidia > Chitinophagales > Saprospiraceae > CBDCWO01. The sequence goes on along the minus strand of CBDCWO010000006.1, from coordinate 5,298,987 downwards.
AAACGCAATAAAACTCAACCCGCAAAAGCCTTTTACCTGGGCATCCGGAATGCAGTCGCCTATTTATTGTGATAACCGTCTGGCCTTGTCATATCCTGTGGTTCGTGAACTAATTCTTCAATGTTTTATCGAAAAGTCCACTACCTTTCAACCCTTTGATATTATAGCCGGGGTTGCTACAGCTGGTATTCCTTGGGCCGCTATGATCGCCGATCATCTCAAATTGCCACTGGTCTATGTAAGAAGTAAACCGAAAGGACATGGAAGACAAAACCTTATCGAAGGACATTTGCCTACCAATTCCCGAGTATTGGTTATTGAAGACCTGATATCCACCGGAGGTAGTAGTCTGGAAGCCGTACATGGTTTGCAAAAATTTAATGTGGAAATAAAAGGTGTAATAGCTATATTTACCTATCAGTTCGATCTTTCAATTCAAAGATTTACCAAGGCAAATATCCCATTTGATACGTTATCCAATTTTTCATCTATGCTGAAAACAGCTGAGTCATTGGGTAAATTGCGATCTGAAAATCTTGAATACTTATCTTCCTGGCGTAAAAATCCTAAAGCCTGGTCCGATAATCATGTAAACAATTAGCATAATGGCAATTATCAAAAAACGTTCAACTGATTTTTTAAAAAAATATCTCAATAATGCGGCGCCCACCGGTTTTGAGACGCCCGGTCAAAAGTTATGGCTTGATTACATAACCCCATATATCGACGAACACCATTTGGATAACTACGGTACCGTATTTGGTGTAATCAATCCGGATAAGCCCTACAAGGTGGTTATCGAAGCTCATGCGGATGAGATTTCCTGGTTTGTGAATTACATTTCAGAAAGCGGTTACATTTACGTGATACGCAATGGTGGTTCTGATCAAATGATAGCTCCCTCCAAACGGGTAAATATCCATACCTCAAAGGGTATTGTCAGGGGTATCTTTGGCTGGCCGGCAATTCATACCAGGAAAGGTAAGAATGCCAATCTTTCACCTACTCTGGAAAACATTTTTATCGATGTAGGGGCAAAGAATAAAAAAGAGGTCGCCAAACTTGGTATTCATGTTGGATGCGTCATCACTTTCGAAGATACATTTGAGATTCTGAATAAAAACTATTATGTCGGACGAGCCCTGGATAACAGAATGGGAGGGTTTTGTATTGCCGAAGTGGCCAGACTGATCCGCGAACAAAAGATAGATCTCCCTTACTCACTCTACATCGTAAATGCAGTGCAGGAAGAAATCGGCCTAAAAGGTGCGCAAATGATCGCTAACAAAATTAATCCTGACGTGGCCATTATTACAGATGTAACACATGATACGCATACGCCGATGATTAAAAAGGCAGTTGAGGGAGATGTAAAAATTGGGGATGGGCCGGTACTCACCTATGCTCCCGCAGTTCAGCAAAATCTATTAAAACTCATCATTGATACAGCAGAAGAACACAAAATACCTTATCAAAGAAGTGCTTCATCAAGATCCACCGGTACGGACACGGATGCTTTTGCTTATTCAAATAGCGGCGTTCCATCAGCACTGATCTCCCTGCCTTTGAGATACATGCATACTACTGTGGAAATGACTAAAAAGTCAGATGTAGAAAACGTCATTAAACTGATGCTGGAAACGCTAAAGAATATTAAAGACGGTCATAGTTTTAAGTATTTTTGAATTGCGTTTCTTCATATCGATACTCAATTATAGTCACATTTATATTGGGATTTGTGCCTGGTCTTTGACCACGTTTACTTCTTGGAATCTGCAACAAGATATGGATTTCCAGACTTATCCGTTTTTGGTTTTTTTTGCTACCGTTAGCTTGTATTCCATGCATCGGATCATCGGGCTGCGTAAAATGAAGGAAAGCTACTATGAAAAAACGCGCTATGAACAAATCGCACGCTTAAAAAGTCTGATTCTGGTCTCTTTTGCTTTATCCATTGTTTGCTCCATCCTCATGCTATTTTTTATTTCCTTCTCCCTATTATTAGCTCTATTACCGGCCGTCTTGTTGAGCATAGCTTACACGTTACCTATATTCCCCAAAAACCAACGATTACGGGATTATCCATTTATCAAAATTCTGATAATTGCCATTGTCTGGGCAATAATCACCGCTTGGATCCCTGCCAGTCAATTAGAAACTCCAACCTCACTTAAACTTACCCTATTCCTGGAAAGGTTCTTCTTCATCTGGGCGATTACCATTCCTTTTGATATCCGGGACTACCATTTAGACCGGTTGAATCAAGTAAAAACAATTCCGGGAATTTATGGAATTGAAAATGCTAAAATATTGGCATATGTCTTATGCATTCTCACCGGGTTTTTCGCCTACTTAAATTCACTTACCCATGATGGTATGTATCTTATTATTTGGATCATCACTCTAATGTTTACCTACATAGGAATCAGATTTTCCTTAGAAAAGCGATCGGATTACTACTATTCGTTTTTAATAGACGGGTTGATGATTGTTCCTTTACTTTTGACCATTTTCAACGGAATATTGTCCAACTCCTGACAGAGATGTCATATTTTTGAGCTTGGATACAGCAATTGGATCAACTTTGCAGTTATAGAAGCAAATGACCTACATATGAAAAAAGTTATCTTTCTAATCTCGATTCTATTTTTCTATGCCTGCAGTGATAGCCAATCTCCCACTCCAATTCCCACCGATCCTCAAAATCCAACTGCTACGGGTTGGACCATCCCTGAGAATGAGGTGCTCAACGGTGGACCAGGTAAAGACGGTATACCTTCAATCGATGATCCCAAATTTATCAGTAATGATGCCGTTAAGTTCATGACGGATAACGATCTGATATTGGCCCTTAAACATGGTGATGAGGTCAGAGGGTACCCACATCCGATATTGGATTGGCATGAAATCGTCAATGACAAAATTGCTGATCTTGCGATTGCAGTCACCTATTGCCCTCTCACCGGCACGGGTATAGGATGGGATCGAATGGTAGATAAAAAAGAGACGACTTTTGGGGTATCGGGATTGCTGTATAATTCAAATCTAATACCCTATGATCGAGAAACCGATTCCTTTTGGTCACAAATGCGGATGGATTGTGTAAATGGTGATTTGGTAGGCACCGAAATAAATACCTATCCATTAGTGGAAATGAGCTGGAAAACCTGGAAAGAATATTTTCCTTCTGGTAAAGTAATGAGTACCGAAACAGGCCGTCAAAGAAGTTATGGAGTATATCCATACGGCGACTACAAGATCTCGGATCGTTTGATTTTTCCGGTTAGTAATTCCATAGCCTCTTTACCAACCAAAGAAAGAGTACTAGGAGTATTTGTCGAAAATCTGGTTCGAATATATCGTTTTTCGAACTTCACTGGACCTGATTATAGTGTCATAGAAGAAGACTATCTTGAATCACCCCTTGTCGTGGTAGGAAACCAAGGCAAAAATGTAATTGCTGCTTTTTCCAGGAATCTGGAGGGAAATATCAGAACTTTTAAAGGACTAGGATCGGGCAATGGTCAATCCATCATGAAGGATGATTTAGGGAATGTCTATAACATATTTGGAGAAGTAGTAAGTGGTCCCAATAAAGGCAGCAAACTTCCTTCCGTACGCAATTTCATCGGGTATGGATTTGTATGGGGTGCATTTTACGATGAGGGTTTATCAATTTTCGAATAAGACCGTGCATTAGTCCACCGGATAAGTGAAGGAATAATTCTAACGTAGGAGTGGAATGGAATTTGAATATACTGTACAAATCCATCTGACCTAATTTCTCTTAATGTAATTCGAGCCTTTGTGTCCTCACTCTACGATCGTAAAAGCCGTCCGTCGATTGGTTTGATGTTCTTCTTCACTGCAATCATTGCATTCACACTTTTCGATCAATTGGGTCTCTCCGTATCCCCTGGCAGACAAGCGGGTCTGGTCAATACCGTTGGTAACCAGAAAGTCAACAGCCGCCTGTGCTCGCTTTTGAGATAATACCTGATTGAAGTCATCATTACCCCGGCAATCAGTATGTGAGGACAACTGAATGTGAATGTTTGGGTTGTCTTTGAGTAACTGTGCAAGGATCAACAAGGTTGGTTCGGCATCCTTTCGAATGAACCATTGATCGAAGTCGTAGTAAATATTTTCCAATACAATTTCTTTGCCCACAAATATTTTGTCCAGCGCAATCTCTTTATTAATGGTAACCTGATGCCGTCGTTTGTCGATTTTGGGGGAGCGAAATTGAATACTTGCAGCCAGATAGTCTTCTTTACGGGCAATTGCCCTGTAAGAAGTATCAAATTTTATTTGATTAAGAATCAATCCTTTGGCATCCGTTTGGACAATCTGATCATTGATTTTTACGGTTACACCGGAAATGGGATTTTTGCCAACTATCCTGGAATTAGGATCCTCAGGGTTTTCACGTATATTCTCTACAACGGTAATCGCAAGAAAAATTTCAAAATTTTCATCCGGTTCTTCTTCCACTTCTACTACCGTGGGTACGACAGTATCTGCCTCACTTTTTACCAGTCTAAATAGGTAAATATCATCTTTTCCAATACCATGCCTCGATGATGCGAAATATCCACGTAATTTTTCATTCGGATTCAACTCATTGCGATTGTCAATAATAAACCCAAAATCATCGTATCCACTGTTTATCGGTGGTTTTAGATTTTGCGGAGGTGCCCATGAGCCGTCATCCATGACGTAAGATTGATAAACATCCAGTCCTCCCATTCCACCCACCATATCCGATGCATAATACAGCGTATCTTTAAACAAAAACGGAAACCGTTCATTTCCACCGGTGTTTATTCTAGTCCCTAACGATACAGGTTCACCCCACCCTTCGGCATTCATGGCAACAAAAAACAAATCAAAGCCACCATTAGTAGTTGGGCCATCACTAGAAAATATCAATATGCTGTCATTTGTAGCAATAGTCGGATGCATATAATTATATCCTTCGACTACGAAAGATAAGATCGTAGGTTTATCCCATCCTCCATATCTATTTCTGCGACTGGTATAGATTTTACAAAAACCATCCTGACTATCATCTCCGGAACATCTGGTGAAATAAATGCGATCATAAGTCCGGTTAAAACAAACGGTCCCCTCGTTCCAATCTGAATTAATATCACGAGCAAACGGTTCGGGACGATTCGAAAATGGATTGGCTACATAAATATCCGAGAATTTTCGACCCGTCCATTTATAAAAAACATCACCCTGACTGGAGGCACGATCTGAGGAGAAAATGATTTTTCCATCTTCGTAAATAGCCGGTGCATAATCCGAAAACGGACTGTTAATCGGAAGTATTTCCACTTCATACTTCCAAGTCCCCTCTTTCCATTCCAGAGCACGCCTACAGGATTCAATCTCTCGTCGGTATTCCGCATTGGCTCCACCCTGGTTTTGCAATGCTTGAAAAATCTTTATCGCTGAATCGTATCTCTCCAGCCGTTTCATGATCTTACCGTATTCAAATAAGGCCTGATCTCCATAATCTAACTCATAAGCAGTTCGGTACCATTTCAATGCCTGATTCAATTCATCATTAATGCGATTGGCTTGCGCTATTAAATAGGCTTTGCGGGCCCTTACTTGTCGATCTCGGGAAAATTCATATTCGTCGGTGAGCATTTTGATGGCGGTATCGTAATACTTAAGTTCATAAGCCATTTCTCCTGTCTTTACCTTTTGGGTAAAAGTACATCCGGTAGCCAATATTAAGAATATGATCAGATTTCTGCCCATCGGACTCCTAAGATATAGTTATTAATTTAGAAACGCGACACCCGCTGTATTGTTGCATTTTAGATTTGTTGAAATGTGTGCCGAAATTCATTTAAGACATCGGTCATAATTTTACGATGATTTTGGAAAGTGTAAATCCATTTTTCCATAGGGCATTATAAAAAAAGGCATCATGCGAAACACGATGCCCTTAAGTATCTTGATTCTATATTATTTCAATTCAGCTGCCTTAGAAAAACGTCTTTTGGTAGTGGAGGATTTTTTAGTCGTCAATTCTCCCGATAGATCAACCATTACCGGAGTGGCAATAAAGATGGAAGAATAGGTACCCACCATGATTCCAAGTAAAAGAGCAAACGCAAATCCTTTAATGCTAGTACCACCAAAAATAAACAGAATAACCACCACAAATAAGGTGGTCAGGGACGTAATTACGGTCCGGCTTAAGGTGCTATTTATCGCATCATTAATCACTTCCTTCTTAGACTTTCCTGTATAAGTATTTAAATATTCCCGGATCCGGTCGAACACCACTACCGTGTCATTGATAGAGTATCCGATGACTGTCAACAATGCCGCAATAAATGCCTGATCGATCTCCATGGTCCAGGGGACAATTCCGTGTAATAGCGAAAACATTCCCAGAACGACCAAAGTATCATGAAACAGCGCCGTTACGGCACCCATACTGTATTGCCAGTGGCTAAATCGAATAAATATGTAGATAAATATCAATATCAGTGCAAAAATTGTGGCCTTTACCGAACTGTCCTTAATGTCATCCGCAATAGTCGGTCCTACCTTGCTGGAACTGGTCACGTGTGTACCTGCTCCTTCTGGAGATTCAAACTGATCTTTATCCAAATTCCCTCCTACTAATTCATTGACTCCTTCGTACAATTTTGACAATGCTCTCTCGGCCGCATCATCTCCGGTGTCGTCAATCAAATAATCGGTAGTGACGTTAAAGGTATTCAAAACGTCAACCGATTTTACCACCGTCGTAGTAGCAAAAGTTGCTTCTAACTTTTCATTTAACATGGCCCGATTGATATCCATATCTTCGTCAAACTCAATGTTATAAGAATATCCACCTCGAAAATCAACACCCAAGTCAAATCCGCGTGTAAACATGGAGGTCAATCCGGCAATAATTACAATTGCAGAAATGACATAAGCAATTCGACGTTTGCTTAGCCAATCGGTGGTTAGATTAGCGAGGACATTTCTGGTAGGTGGAGTAAAAAAACTGATTTCTCGTCCTTTGCCAACCCACCAATCAATGATTAAACGTCCCATTAGGACCGCGGTAAATAATGATGACAGCACTCCGATTATCAACACCACAGCAAAACCCTTGATTGGTCCTAATCCAAAATAGGCCAATACGAACGCTGTAAGCAAGGTAGTGACGTTGGCATCAATAATCGCTGAATAGGAATGTTTAAACCCGTCCCGGATCGAAGAGGTCATTGTTTTTCCTAATCGCAGTTCTTCCCTGATGCGTTCATAGATGATCACATTGGCATCCACTGCCATACCGATAGTAAGTACGATCCCCGCAATTCCAGGAAGCGTAAGTACCGTTCCCAAGGAGGCAAGAGCTCCAAATATAAAAAACAGGTTAAGCAGCAGCGATATAATGGAAACAATCCCTCCGGTACCATAGTACAGTACCATAAAGATCAAAACTAAGGTCAGTCCAATGATCAACGATCGTAAACTCTTGGCGATATTATCTTTACCTAATGAAGGTCCGATTAGGGATTCCTGGATTATTTTGGTTCTGGCTGGTAGTTTACCTACCTGCAATATGTTTGCTAAATCTTTAGCTTCTTGTAGGGTAAAATTTCCTGAGATCCGTGTACTCCCCCCAGTAATGGGTTCATTTACAGCAGGACTGGACACTACTTCTCCATCCAGAACTATTGCCACCTCCCGATTGTTATCCTGGGCAGCCTTCGTTGTCATTTCAGCCCAGGTTTTGGCCCCACGGCTATCCATCCTCAAATTCACCACAATTTCATTATCCATCGGATCGGTATTTTCACGGGCGTCTACGACCCGATCTCCTTCCAAAGGTGGATTGTCCGAATTCCGCTGCTTTTTAATAGCAAACAATGTATAAAGGTTGGTCTTCTCACCCGTTGTAAAGTCTGTAATTGGTTTTTGACTCCACATAAATACCAAATCTCGCGGGAAAAGTGATTTTATCTCTTCTCGTTCCAACATACCTGTGATCTGATCCTTTTTATTTTTTTCGGCAACTCCCATCACAGCAAGCTGATAGCTTGTACTTGTTCCGGAAATCTGGTTCAAACTTAAAACCGACAATAAAGGGCCACCTTGAGTCGGATCCTCAATAGGTACTTCATTGATATTAAAAGAGTCGGGTATGATATTGCCGAGTGAATCTCTGACCGGAAGTGAATCCAGACGAGTTTTCACCTCATCAATATTCGAAGTATCCCCACTAAGCAAATTAGTTAACCTTTGATCGGCCTGAAAGAAGGCATCGATGATTCCCGGATCATTGAATCGGTACACGTCCCAGAATGCCAATTCAGCCGTTTGCTGTAAATACGCTCTGGCCCGGGCCGGGTTACTTACTCCCGGCAATTCGACTAATATCAAATCCCGGGACTCGTCCTTAGAAATATTGGGTTGAGCTACTCCAAATTTGTCGATTCTTTCTTTAAGCAGTTTATAGGTGAGGTCAACTGTTTCATTAGCCTGGGAACGAATTTTCCGAATAATCTCATTGTCCGTAGTATTGGTATTAATTTCATCCCTCATAGCGGGGTTGTTACGGAAGATCTGACTTAATTTTTTTCCACCAGGTTCCTTGGCAAATTCTTCACCAAACAAAGTCACAAAATCGGTTTGCTCCGATCGCAGTCTTTCCTCTGCCCGATCCAGGGCAGCCAAAAAATATTGGTCTTTATTGTTATTTGACAACCTTTTGATCATGTCTTTGAGGTCCACCTGCAACACAGTGCTCATTCCACCTTGCAAATCAAGACCTAAAGCCAATTGTTGCGCCTTAAGTTCGGAGTAGCTATAATCCTTGATCAAGGGAATACTGAAAACGGTCTCACTGGACATGGAATCCAAGTATGCACTTCGTGCATCATTGTATGCAGTATTCTTCACCCTGCCTTCTTCCATCCCTAGTGTAAATTGCTCAGCATATGATTCAGCCTCATTTTCAACTTTGTTGGTAGGAATAATAAATAAATATTGCACCAGGCTGACTAGAAGCAATAAAAAGAAGAAAAACTTAATAAATCCTTTGCCTTGCATATGATAGAATCTTTAAATATATAACGATTTCTTTTTGAAAAACTGCGCAAATATACAGCAATTAATTTAATTTATCGTCTATTAAATCTTTCTAGTTATAAGTGGATTTTCCCGACTCTCATATATTTGGATTATCAGGAAAAATTTTATGCTCAATCGTTGATAAAAACGTAGTATATTCTACTCCAAAACAGAAGTTCTTAATTGGCCTGCAGGCACTCGAAGTTTTTGACCATGTTGACTTTTAGTCTTTAAGTACGTTGCACGTGACTTTAAGTTCAGGGTAACAACCGTGAACGTTTGGGGTTTTATAAATTATGAATAAATTCTGGAGATGCACAATCCTTTATTATATTGTAGTAGTTGAGACCCGTTGGTACATAATGACATCCTGAAACCGTCCTTTGTGACCCTTGATCCCCTTGATACACACGAAAGAGGAATCGATATGGTATATGGTACATAATCATTATCAAATATTTCAAAATGTTACTTTATTAAGGTATTTTCGTCCCAACTTTAGAAAACAGTTATTTGACGACTTATTGCTACTTTTTTTTGCAAGCTAAGGCAGGATTAGCCCAATGGCTTCAATGATTTTTGCAATGGTATTAAATGACCTTCTTGAATATTTTTTAATCTCAAACAATTATTTATTATGGGTTTATTTTCATTTTTAAAAAATGCAGGTGCTAAAATTTTTGGTGGTGAAACTGCCGCTGAAAAGAAGGAGCATAAAATAGAAGCTTTGAAAAAGGCCGTAACGGATCTTGAGCTACCTATCGAAAATTTCGACGTTGATCTAGAAGATGATGTGGTAACAGTATATGGGCAAGTAGAATCCCAAGCGGACAAAGAAAAAGTAATTTTAGCATTGGGAAATGTAGAAGGAGTCGCTACGGTGGACGATCGGATTTCAGTGGTAACTCCTGAGCCTGAAGCTCAGTTTTACGAAGTTAAGTCCGGAGATTCCCTATCTAAAATTGCCAAAGAATTTTATGGAAATGCCATGAAGTATCCGGTGATTTTTGAAGCTAACAAACCGATGTTAAAGGATCCTAACCTTATCTATCCTGGACAAGTACTAAGAATTCCTCCACTAGAAGGATAATTTTAAAGAAAGAAAAATGGTAGGGTGTATCTCAGGTGAGGTACACCTTTTTTCATGGGATGTCGAGGGTTTCAGGTGTCGGGCATCAGAAGCCAAGTGTCGGGTATCGGGTATCGGGTTTCAGGTTGTAAATTGTAGATGTCTAAATAGCGTTGACCGTTTTTGAATTCGGTGGTCGTAATCAGTGATCGGTTGTCGGTGAAATCAGACGACAGATTTGTGGGTGAATTGCTTTGCCTGCCGAAGCTTTAAGCGAAGGCAAGTGGAACTGTGGAATTGTTTAAATGATTGAAATAAGTTTTTAAAAAAAATGACCGATCAAGCGAAAGGCTCATAGCCAACGGCTAAACGCAGTTGTGTTGTGCGCTTTGAGTTATAAGTTATGTGACAATGCCTGAATAGGTTGACCGAGAACAGCGTCTGACTTCCGACTTCTATTTTCTATTTTCTCTTAAGTCTGTTTTCTCATTCCCGTCTCAATACAAAATGCTAACAACGAAGCTCGTCCATGCGGACAACGAAGCTCGTCAGCGCTATGCCACTCGATTTTCATCATCTGATGCCAAGTATCTACCAATATTGGCCGCTGTAATTTCTATTAGTTTTTTTCTGGCCTCCAGACTGGCCCAAGCTTGATGGGGTGTAATCCAACAATTGGGTAGGCCAATTAACGGGTTGTTTTTCGATGGAGGTTCACCGACAAGAACATCCAATCCTGCCGCATTGATCGTTCTATTTTTTAATGCGACTACAAGATCTTCCTCTTTGACAAGCCCACCTCGAGCTGTATTAATAAGAATGGCGTGCGGCTGCATCAACTCCAGAGTGTCCTTATTGATAAGACTTCTGGTTTGGGAATTTAATGGTGCATGCAAAGAAATAATGTCACTTTCTTTAAATAAGGTTTCCCGGTCTACTGCTTCAGCCCACTTGGGAATATCTTTATGCACTCCACGATTGACAGCCAAAACTTTCATTCCAAAAGCCTTGCCAATCGCCCCTACTTGCTGACCTATGTTTCCAAATCCAAAAATACCCAAAGTTTTTCCTGCTAATTCTCTGATGGGAAGTAGTGAAAATGAAAAGTCAGGCCCATTCGACCAAACCAAATCGACCACAGCATCATGGTGCTTTTGACTTTGGTTTATTATTGTCAAAAGTAAACTAAATGTATGTTGAGCCACGGAGTTCGTTGAATAACCAGTGGCATTGTAGACCTTGATATTGTGATCTTTCGCAGCTTGGATATCGATGTTGTTGTAGCCGGTAGCCAATACGCAAATACATTTTAGAAAAGGCAATATTTTGAAATCCTCTTGGCCTAAAGGATATTTATTGGTAAGTAGAATTTCGGCATTTTGAGCTCTGTCCTCCAATTCTTGCAAAGAGGTACGTGCAAAAATACTGACCTGGCCATACTTTTGTACGGGTTCCCAACTCAAATCTCCGGGATTTGTAGTATATCCGTCAAGAATTACAATATTCATCTATATTTTCTTTGTATTTTCGGGAGCAAATTTCTTTTATAATTCGTTATCATAATATCTTTTAGTAAAAAAAATCTCATTATGCAAAATCTGATCCTTATTCTATCCACTCTATTCTTATCGTTTCCCCCTTCCGAACAATCCAATTGCCGAGTGCTTAAAAAATCAATTAGTGCCAATTATGCCGGTGAATGCAAAGGGCGTCTGGCTCATGGACATGGAATCGCTCAAGGTGAAGATACCTATGAAGGAAAATTTAAAAAAGGCTATCCTCATGGAGAAGGTAAATATATCTGGGCAGATGGTAGCTATTATGTAGGCGAATTTCAAAAAGGACTACGTCATGGTGAGGGTACAATGCATAGTATTGATTCGGCAACCCAATCCTTAGTGGCCGGTAATCTGGCTTTGTGGAAAGACGACAAGTATATTATGGATGTAATGGAGGAGGAGTACTCGATCATTATCCAAAGAAATATCGTTAGCCTAGATTTCAAAAAGATGAACGAAAGCAAAAATTTTGTGGAGATTTATCTTAGAAATATCGTCACTCTGGGAGAATACGAAATGATCACGTCTTCCGGAACCAATGTGAGACAAGGAAAACGACTCCTTATAGAAAATTGCGAATTTCCATTAAATGTCCGTTTAGAATATGAAACCAGGAACAAAGTCAGTGAAGTGATTAAGGTCTTCGCTCACTTTGAAATAGAATCCGAGGGACGCTGGGCTGTTACGTTAACCAGTATGTAATCGATTATCTTCCATTTAAGGACCAATTGTATTCTAAATAGGTGATTTGGGCATTTGGCTTAATATTGACGTTTTTTACATACGGTTTAATAAATGAAATCAAATCACCAAAGTCCTCGGCATACCACTCAAATATCTTACTTAACTGTAATTTGTCCGACTCTACGATATTAAAGGTAGGATTGTTGAGGAACCTGGATGTTTGCTTTTGAAAATTTTGTTCAAGATTGGTTGCTGTCCAAGCCCGATTTAACAATGGAGGGCACGATTTTGCCGCACAGTTAACCGCAAAGTGTATCCGAGGCTCTTTAAAGACCGGTCTTATTATCTCGTTTTCAATTTGATTAAGTGAATATTTTTTCTCACGCAGGCTGATCCATTTCACATCCCAGGGCTTACCGCCATGAAGGTCAGTAATTCTATTTACCGGATAGTTGTCGATAATCAGCTTGACGGTAAATGCATTATACACATTTATCCAATAGGCCAACTGATCTCTTGGGGACCAGGAGCTTTGTACTGGATTGTTGTTCAAATAACTGATATATTCGTTAAATTTTGAAGGGCTTTTATGTAAAGCATCGTAATTGACATTTCCATTCGCACTCACTATTTGTTTGAGTACTTGATCCCACAAGGTATGATCCGGAACCACCATTTCAGTAGTCGTACTGCCATCCGCCTTATCGGATTCTTTTGGAAGAAGATGACCTGGATCTTTGCTTTTATTGCTTTCCTTGTGAACATCACTCGTTGAACTATCTTCAGTCGGATTGTGAGCTGAATCCTGGTGTTCAACAACGTTAGAATTATCTAATGATTTCCGCTTACCAGAAATTGAATTACTCACTTCCTTGCTTTTTTCTGCGTGAGATATAATTCCAGAATCTGGATCGGTTTCTGATAATTTTTGTTCTTCGGCATGTTGAATGTAATTGGAATTTTCCCTTGATTGGTCAACCTTTGCATCATTCTTTTCCGTTGAGGCTGCACAACTTAAGGATAGAAATAGTAAGCCAATTGAAAAAAGCAATTTATCCATCAATCAAATTTTTAAAACTAACAGGTAAATTGACTGGAAAGTTTTAAAATGCAGTCACTATTTAGCATCGGTAGCTGTGGCCTGTTGATACCCTCAAAGTGGGTATGACATCACAATTCAGCTGGATGCTACTTGGATTGCAACAAGGCAATTCTGGCATTGACTAGATTTATAAATTCATGAAGTGGTTCGGGTATGTTTTGCAACATCTGATCGATCAGCCAAAAGTCGATTTCTTCTCCCTTTTTAATCTCGATATATATTCCACCTCCATCAGCGCAGTCCGGACATCCGATGCGACCAGCAGGTATTTCGAAAAGATCACTGGGCAACTTCTCCGGCAAATCCTTTACCTGGAGATACTGATGATTTGTTAATTGTATAAAACTACCTGTAAACGGTTCGTTTCCGGATGGATAATTGTCGAGTGTATCCAAGTAAAGCGCTGTTTTTTCTAATTTAAAGGTCTCTATACAGGCATCTCCTATGCATTCTCCATAAAAATGTCCAAATAGCAAATAGTCAAAGTCTATTTTTTGAGAAAGTTCGTCTTTTTGACACGATATGATCGTAAGGAACAAGATCCAACCGCAAAGGTATTTTAAGCTAGTAAAGTTCATAATGCAAGATTAGAAAGTAATATAATCATCATTTAAATAGACGTGAAATCCCGCAATAAAAGTTGGGTCTGATTTGATTATACTTTTTCGTTATCTTTCACCATAAATTCTCAAAGCAGGCTTCGTCAAATTTTCATATCCAACCTAATGGTCCAATTGCGAGGTGCATCAAGTAATCCGGGCCGGACACTATATTCTCGATTGAATATATTGTTTAAAATAATTGTTCCGGTGAAAGCCCTCCATTCATAGGAAACACGAGTATCCCAAACTCCAAATCCACCATTCCTTTCCCGATAATGTTTCAGACCTGGTACCACTACTTCCAGGATTGAGTCCATCGCTTCCATCTTACTTAGGTAGTTGTGGGCAAATCCGCATTTAAATTGATTAAAGTTGGCCGACCAATCCATTTTAAAACTATGTTTATTACGATACTTGAGAATATTGTAATCTACAGAAGATCGGAGCTTATCCTCTTCAGTGAAATTCTTAAATTTAGGATCCAACAAAGTATATCCTGCTAATAAATTCATGGGAATTCCGAATAGTTTTGAATTTCCGGCTACAGTAAATTCCAGACCTTTTATTCGCGTATCTCCGATATTTTGAGACTGAAATCCTCGCGAAAAGCCTGTAAATACAAATTCCATCATATTGTCATATTCAGACCAAAAGGCAGACAAATCAAAAAATCCCTGCCATCCCCACAGTTTAAACCCTTGCTTAAGACCGAACTCACCACTCCACCCGGTTTCACTTTGCAATTCCGGATTGGGGCTGATCAGAGAAGCGCCAAAAGTGGTTCGCACAAATTTTTCTGCAATGGTAGGAAATCGATATCCCTGTCCCCAAGAGGATCTCAGATAGGTATAAGGTAATATTTTCCAATTTGCCCCAAATCTCCACACTGGTTTTGACTCTGTAACTTTTGGATCAATGGGTATATCCCCAATCTCCGATGGCCCAATCAGATTATATACTTCATATCTGAATCCTGCACTTAGTGAAATGCGTTCCCAAACTTTTTTATCAAGTTGCCAAAATAAGGCCCAGTTATTCGCAGTAAATGTGGTATCTCCATACAACATGGCTTGCACCGATGAGTGGTTATAAGTGATTCCTGTGACTGACTGAGTCCTTATCTGTTCCCATTGACTTTGATATTGGTATTCTAAATATTTTGATGAGGAAAGGTTAGACCGGCCTGCTGAGGCCACATTATCGACACGTGAGAATCTGGTCTGAAGGTGATGCTTGTCTCCATTTTTCTGGTAGTATACTAGGAAAGGATCGAAAAAATGCCGATCAAATTCTGTTTCGCTGTGGGTTCCCTCGGAACCAATATAGGCTCCCGTACTGTCATTTGCCCAGTAAAAATAGTTATTTCTGAACCCGGTATTCAATACCCCATTAAGTCCCATTAACCATTGATCATTGATGTAATACCTCGTTTTAAAGGAAAACCGGAAATACTCTTCTTCAACTTCCTGGCGAAATGAATGAGTTTGATTATAAAATGCACCTACCGCTAAATCAAAGTTTTTAAACTTTTGTTTATGAGTAGCTTGTGCCGTAAAACTGGAGGGAGCAGAACTCCACCACTTCTTTCTAGAATCCTTAGGATTGAGATATTGGGTATAAAAAGTAGATACTTTAGTCTCAGGTTCAGTACCGGCAAAATCTGTACGTAAATTTATTATTCCATTTAATGCACTCGACCCATACAACGCCGAGGCAGCCCCTTTTACAATTTCAATCTGGCCTATGTTTTCCAGCGGAAGATCCTTCCAATTTGGAAATCCTGCATCCGCTTGTAAAGCAGGCATATTATCTACCAAAAGCAAGACCCGGCTTCCCGCACCATAAGAAAATCCTGATCCCCCTCGGATATTGGCCTGTCCCTCAATCATTGTCAATCCCGGTGATTTGTTTAAAATTGATTCTACAGAACTGGGACTATTTCCTTCAATGAGTTCCGGTCTTAAAATGTCAATAGAAATAGTGGACTCGGCTAAAGATTGTGAGAATTTTGAAGCGGTTACGGTGGCTGCTTCCAGTATATTCTCCGCGGGCACCATTTCTATCTGAATAAAAGTATCCTTCGTAATATGACCATTGAAATGCCAAATGTCATATCCAACAAAACTGCAGGAAAGTGCCACGACTCCAGAATTCATCTGGAGGTTGAATTCACCATTCAAATCGGTATAGGTTCCAAAATCACCAATTTGTATTGTGGCTCCAGGGAGGATTTCATCATTGGTTCCATCGATCACCAGTCCGGTAATTGTAACATTCTGACCGGTAATCTGTCCGCATATCAATACAAAGATCCAACCCCTAAAAAGCTTTGGGATATGGAATTTAACGAAATCTTTCATTTATATAAAATAGTAATTTGTATCTTACTATTGACATTGCAATTTATGAATTTCAAATTGTATTGTTATTTATCTAACTCTATTTTAAACTATAATTAAACATATCTTCATGAAATGGTTAGTTTGTCTAATGATGTTCTTGTCCGGGGCGATGGTCATCAAAGCTCAAAGTGAATTGGCTTGCCTGCCGGACTCATCGATCCTGGATACGATCGATGTGGTCTACCCCACTCCATTCACGGATTCATTAGGTGGTGGAATTACAGTGCCTGCTTGCATCAATGAAGAGTATTCTCTTTTATTTACGATGGTAATTCCTAATACCGTTATTTTTAATGGAATTACGGTGGGGCTCACTTATGCCCAAATTGACACGGTAGGAGCAGTTGATAATTTACCAATTGGTATCGAATATGATTGTAACCCTAGTAACTGCCGGGTTCTTCCCGGAGTTCCTAGTTGTATTTTATTGCATGGTATTCCAAGTGAAGAAAATGACACCGGTATTTACGATTTTGTCATCAATCTAAAACTGGCAACTATCATCGGGATATTTGAGGAAACGATTCCGGGAACCGTGGTACCTGGTAAATACTCCTTGCCTCTGATGAATGAAGGATCCTGTACAACGGCCAATCAAAAAAACCTACAACCACCAGTGAGTAACATAAAAAATGTACCCAATCCCTTTCGAGGGAAAACGGATATTTGGGTATATAGTGAACGTTCAGAAAGGGTTAATATTCGCATCACGGATATGATGGGTCGTACGGTTAAATGGTTTCAAGAAAACTTGAGATCCGGAATGAACATAGTACCTTTTTATGTTGAATCATTGAGTCCAGGAGTATACACCTATCAAATTATTGCGAATAATTACCAAGTATCAAAGAAAATGCAAATCGGTTATTAAGATGTGCATTCAGATTGTGGTCATACAGAAGATTAACCACTACTGCGTAATTTATAATCTACTATGCCCAGATACTTATTGATTTTTATCGTTTTAATAATTTCTTGTAAAACATTGAGACCTGTGCAAACAGAGACGGCAACCGGGGTAAAAGACATACCTCAAGTTGCCTCATATATATTCCGGCTTGTACAGGACACTTCAATTAGGAATTTTAGCTATCAGGCAGAATTGCATCAAATTATTCTCAAAGAAGGTATTGTCAAGGAAAACCATTTAGAACAAAAAGTATTATCGGATAATCAAATTCAATTCAGATTTGTTGATTCCAACCACTCTGTAAAAAAAGCATTTGTGATAAGTAATCCGTTAAATAAAGTGTATGAGGTGTTTGACCATGAAGACAAACCTTCCAAACACTTGATCAGAATTCCAGAAGAGTATATCACCATAAGGATCAATCATACAGAAAACTTTGATCAAATATGGGTCTCCTTTTCAGAAGCAACTGATAAAATTATTAAAATTGACCTCAATACTCATTGAATACTCTAGCTAAAATATCCGTTTTCATCATCCTGAATCTGACTTTTGCAATCTGTTTAGCACAAGAGTTTCCTCTTGATACGCTGCTCTGGAATGGGGCCATCTCTAATCGGATAAACCTGGTCATATTGCCTGATGGATATCCTCCTGAAGAAATGCAAAAGTTTCGATTGGATGCACAAAACATGATTAGTTCCTTATTTCAGACCCCTCCGCTTGATGATTACCAAAGTTATTTCAATGCATTTGCCATTGAAGTACCAAGCAAGGAAAAGGGTGCAAACCATCCGGGCACGGCGACAGATGTCACCGAACCCAAGCATCCAGTGATAGAAGTGGATAATTATTTTGGATCTACGTATGATTTTGGAGGCATTCACCGACTTCTGGTCCCTACCAACTCACTTAACCTGAATTTGGTGTTGGCCAGCAATTTTCCAAGTTATGATCAGGCATTCGTTATTGTCAATAGTCCATATTATGGCGGATCCGGAGGTCCATTCGCTACTGCGTCCAGCGGTGAATCCAGTACCGAAATAGCAATTCATGAAATCGGCCATTCATTTTCAGGATTGGCCGATGAATATTGGGCAGGTGAACAATATGCTCGTGAAGCAGACAATATGACTCAGGAAACGAATCCTGAAAAAGTAAGGTGGAATCCGTGGATCAACCATTCAGACGTCGGAATCTATCCCTATGGCAATTCCGGAGTACAAGCCTTATGGTTCAGACCTCATCAAGCATGTAAGATGCGTGTGCTTAATGCCCCATTTTGTGCTGTTTGCACTGAAGCGTTCATCAATCGAATTTATGATTTGGTTTTTCCTCTCGAAAACTACAGCTATCCTGAAGGCACCATAAATGCAGATCAAGAAAATATCACTTTCGCAAGCGATTTTCTTCAAACTACCAAGCTAACCAACTACCTGGAATGGAATTTGAACGATGAGAAATTTAATTCCTCAGAACCTGAGATCACTATTACCAAGGAAATACTTCTCCCGGGGGCAAACAGTTTAACCCTGACATTTTATGACACCACATCGCTCTCCAAATCGTATTTGCCAAATAGCGGATATATATTTCAGCTTAATTGGACTATCCAGAATCAAATTAACACCAACATAACTTACACCTCAGCAGGTTTACCAGGAAAATTTAGTTACCGGTTATTTCCCAATCCAATCCAATCCCAATTTGTACTTGAGTATCAAAACCACTTGGGTATTAACTCGCTAACCATCGAAATTTACGATTATCGCAAACGAAAGATCTGGGCAACGGAGTCCTTCATCAACCCAGGAGAAAACCAAATAGCAGTGGACAACTTAGATTTAGATCCAGGAAACTATATTTTAAGATTATCTCATGAAAAATTTCAGAGTTCAATCCAATTTACCAAACTTTAAGAATCACTTTACCTGTTAACCTAAAAATCCGAATCCAGTATGAACTATTTATTATTCGTATTAATCTCGGTATTTTCCGCCATTTATACCGTACAAGGACCAGTTTGGGTCGACAAAATAGAGGCAGATCTTGACTATTTGATCGCTTTATACCAACACCTTCATCGCAATCCCGAAATCTCGCTAGAGGAAATGGAAACTGCACAAGCATTAAAGAATGAACTTGAAAAAATTGGATTTACAGTAACGGATAAAGTAGGAGGCAATGGCATTGTGGGAATCTATAAGAATGGTGAGGGCCCTACTCTTCTGTATCGAACAGATATGGATGCCTTACCCATGTATGAAAAAACCGATTTACCTTACTCCAGCCAGAAGGAAACAAACTATCAAGGACAAACCATTGGAACGATGCACTCCTGCGGACATGATATGCACATGACTACCTGGATAGGAACGGCCAGGAATCTGATCAAACTAAAAGACCAATGGAGCGGTACGCTGATGTGGATAGGACAACCTGCAGAAGAGATTGGCGCCGGTGCTAAAATGATGCTGGATGCGGGTTTATATGAACGATTTGGAATCCCCGATTTTGGATTGGGATTGCACTGCAGCCCTACCTTGCCAGCAGGTGAAGTGGGTTTTGGTAGTGGTTATACTATGGCTAATGCTGAAAGTATCGACATTAAGATTTTCGGTGTTGGAGCTCATGGGGCAGCACCGCATAAATCCATTGACCCGGTTGTAATTGCCAGTATGATAGTTATGGACCTTCAGACTATAGTTAGCCGAAATTTAAAACCTACTGAATCGGCAGTAGTAACCGTTGGAGCCATCAAAGGGGGAATCAAGCACAACATAATCCCCGATGAAGTTACACTTCAATTGACGGTAAGGACATTTACTGAAGAAGTCAGACAAATGGTGCATCGCAGGATCAGAGAAATATGCAAGGGAATAGCCCTGGCTGCCGGACTTCCTGAGGATAAACTACCGGAGGTGATCATTCCTGAGTCCTATACTCCGGCTAATTACAACCATCCTGAACTCACTAAATCGATGAGAGAATCGGCCAGAAAAATTAGAGGTGCTGACTTTGTAAAGGATACCGAACCACAATTGGTAGCAGAAGATTTTGCCCGGTATGGCCAAACAGCACACAAAGTTCCCACGGTGCTCTATTGGTTGGGAACTGTACCAAAAGAAAGAATTAAATCAGGAGAGTTACCCGGCCTGCATTCTCCGTTTTATTATCCGCAACCACGTGAAAGTCTGCTGACTGGAATTGCCGTGAATACCCAAATAATCATGGATTTATTGAGAATGGAATAGCAAAACAGATCACGATCCGCTTTTCCAAATCATCTTCTTTTTACGTTTGGTAAGCTTAGAAAAAGATCTTTGATTGTCATATTTAATCGAAACAATATTAACTTGGTTGGGAAATAATTCCATGAAGTGATCATCAAAGATCATTATCTGTTCCCATTTCTGAATATGCGGTAGCTCAAAATAGATCCAATAGGAATCATTTTCACGTTCTGCTTTTACATATTCCAGTGATAATTCCTTCCCATTTACTGTGATCCTAAAGTGATCTCGGAAGTATTGCTGAATTGGTGTTTCAAAATGATCGGGTTTATCGGCGTGTTGGATGGGAAGCCTAATTTTCTGATGATGGTGAATGGCATCTTCCAGATCGTCACAAAATACTTTAAATAAAGATTGTGTGCGTCTATTGTCGGAGTCGTGATTAACTTCAACCACGGATAAGTAAAATGCGTGATCTCTACTGAGTTCCGGACAAAATACCAGAATTGATGTCAGCAATAAATGTATTATCAATCCCATGATCTGAAGATATGATGACTTTAATAAGTGTACATACCAAATGGTAAAAAATTGGGGTGCATTTCAAAATGTCCCGATGTTTTACATTTAATTAAGCTACGCGTCTTAAATAATCAGTAATTATATCCCAATGTCCGCTTTTGTTCAGAACTCTGAGGTTAATCATATTTTGAAGTCCTTCCATTGACCATCTTTGACCTGATAGTTTCATTCTTTTTTGTAGCACATTACGATGGGCAGCTTCTATGGCTCCAGAGCCTATTAGCAATCCTTGTTCCAAGTAGGATGGATAGTCCATTTTTGACGCATTTCTTTGCAAATAGCCCATTAATTTACTTTTCGCTACTTTTTTTGCTTTTGTATTGCAATTCAATTGATCGATTCGTTCTATTAGGCTATCATAGCCTAATTCCTTTAGTAATGATCCGGTTTGTTGCATCCATTCTTTGAACTTATTCCTACCTTTGATACAAAGTTTGGCATATTTAGATATATTTTCCATTGCATGATAAAAGTCCAATATTTGAAGTGCTTCTGGGTATTCTGCCTTTACCCAATTCTGTATCCATATCGCACCATCATTTATATACACCAAACGTTTACCTAGCTTCGAGTAGTCATCCAATAACGTCGATATCTTTAGTTCAAATTCTTTATGACAGCCTAAGTGAGCGACGTATTCACTGTCTCTAATCCACTGTCTATCTGTACCTTCTGGTAATATCGAGCTGCCTTTGAATACCCTGCCCAACTTCACCTCCTTCCATTTATCTTCTTTGGTAAACAACTGAGATCCGTCCACTTGACAATAAACTATATCTGTCGGACCAACATTGGGCTTGTCATACCGATCTTCTTCATCCACCCATTGCCTTGCTTGTTGACCCATCCCATCAGTTAGCCGATATATCGCCGTATCGTTCGTTTCTATTTCTAACAATCTGTTAGCTACTGATGCTCCATCTTCATAACAACTATGCTGTCCGATGAATACCAACTTGCCCTCCAAATAAGGACTCACTTTTACCGATTCAATTTGTTCAATATAAGAATGTGACTTGTTCAACTCAATTTTTCCAAAACCGCTTTGAATTCTCTTTTTTTTTTCGGTTTACAACAGGTTCACCAAGCGAACTTTCAAATAATTCCCGACCAAAGTCTTTCATCAAATACGTGAATTTCTCCTCGTAATCATAAAAACTCTCTGTGCCGTCTAGGTTCTCTACATCATTCAACAGGCGGTCAAACTTTTTTTGTAATTTAACCCTGTCCATGATTTCTCTATTTTGGTTGTATAGCTAATTTAACACATATATTTCAATTTTCTGGACATTTTGAAATGCACCCAAAAATTGTTGTTATCCATTATATCCTTCACAATCACTATATTTACATCTTAAATAAATATATAATATGTCATTCAATATTCTAAAGTAATTGATTATTCACATGACGAGAGCAAACTTTCCTTATCATTTATTTCTCATCCTGTTGATATTATTGGTCGGTCTGCAATGCAAATCCAAAAAGATCTATAAATATAATGAAGCAGGTTTAAAGAAAATTATTGTTCCGCCTGGAACAGTAAAAATAGATGATACGCTCTATGCAGATACCAAAGAAATATCCGTCATTGATTATCTGGAATATCTTGACTGGTTGAGCACTATTTTTGGAAGCCGATCTCAACGATACCGAATTGCTCTTCCTGATACCAATGTATGGCTGAAAGATCGCCTTGACCAGCTAAGCATATCATACCTACGAAGCCCCGCCTTCACCAATTACCCAATAGTAGGATTATCCTACGAACAGGCAACGGAATATGCCAAATGGCGATCTGATCGGGTATATGAAATGATGTTGGGACGGCGAGGATTAATATCACCTTCCGCTCAGCAGGATTCTCTCTCCTATTTCACTAGAGAGTCTTATTTGGCCGGCAGATACAAAGGAGTAAAGCCAGACTCTACCTGTCCCATACCACAGTACCGGTTACCTACTCCTGAAGAATGGAAATATCTCGCTGAATTATCCTATGACCCAACAGAAAATAGAAAAATATACACTAAAGAAGAGGTCAGGTCGCAAAGTAACTATCAGCAAAAGGTACTTTTTACAACCAAAGTTCAGCAACAAAAACCAAATTCCATAGGACTTCATCATCTATTGGGAAACGTTGCAGAAATGACATCAGAAAAAGGAATAGCAAAAGGAGGAAGTTGGATCCATGAAGTAAGACTTGCTGATGCTTATTATGACTTTAAATATACAAAACCAGGACATTGGTTGGGTTTACGCTGTGTCTGTACCTGGCTGGTTTTGAAAAACCCTAAAGAAATAATCGATCAGGATGAAGATCAAATTGATACGGTTATTGCAAAACCAAAACGGCGCAAAATTAGAAAATGGTAATCACTCATAAATCATAAAAGTACCCTCACTAATGTGGTTGATATCGGTATTCGATTTAGTCAGATTTATTGAGCTAGGCTATTATTGAAAGCACTTCCAATGAACAGAAAATTCCAGGGAGACCGGATAATAAATGAATTGATACTTCAAACCATTTTCGGTCTATCGGGCCTATATCTTTTGGCCTGATGACATAAATCATCAAAATTAATTAATTACTGGACCATCCATTATTATATATTTGATGCTTATTTAGATTTAATCTAATTTTAATTAGATATGAAATATTGGTTGTTATTATTGGCTTTTGGCCTACATTTTATAGCCTATTCTCAATCCTATACCCTAGAAGGAAAAGTAGTAGGCAAAGAATCCTTGGCACCTCTACCCTATACCACGGTGGAAGTCTTGTCCGGAATTAATTTAGTTGCGAACATTGAAGGAGATTTTAGCTGTGAATTAAACGGAAGCGGACCCTGGAATGTCAAATTTTCAAACCTCGGCTATTTTACCGATACGATTACTTTGGATCAATCACAACTCGGTAGGAAAATCATCATACAACTTGCGGAAAAATTGTTCAATTTGGAAGGTGTTGTCATCGAAGGGAAAAGCTTGACCAAAGGCCATATAGAATCCTACAAAATACCCGGTTCATACCACTATGTATCACCTGAAAATATGAATAAAACCAACCGGCAAGACATTCACCAAGTTATCAAATCTATTCCAGGTGTATATTTTCAGGAAGAAGATGGATATGGGCTGCGTCCTAACATCGGCATGAGGGGTTCCGGTTCAGAACGTAGTTCCAAAATCACCATTATGGAGGATGGGATATTGATGGCTCCAGCCCCCTATTCTGCTCCTGCAGCTTACTATTTCCCTCATTCAGGTAGAATCTATGGTGTCGAAGTACTAAAAGGGAGCAATCAGATTCGCACAGGACCATTCACTACAAGTGGTTCAATAAACCTCCTGTCGACTCCAATGCCTGATGAACTATCCGGTCAATTCAAAATAGGTCTGGGGAGTTTTAACGATCGAACTATACACTCTCATATAGGTGCCAAATTCGGACAATTCAGAGTATTTGCCGAAACTTTTATCCATGAATCAGATGGATTCAAAAAAATTCCAAATTATGATCAGGATCTAGGTTTTAAGCTTTCTGATTATATTATCAAAGCGCAGTGGCAATCAAAATCTACCAAAAGATTTACACAATCTTTAGAGGTTAAGATCGGGCAAAGTAAAGAAGATGCCCTGGAAACTTATCTGGGTGTGTCGAGAAAAGATTTTCAAGTCGATCCTTACCAGCGGTATGCCGCCGGTCAGCGAGATCAGATTATTTCCAATCAAAATCAATACAGTTTAACCCATTTCATTAAAATCAATCGCCACTGGGAGATAACGACTACTGCATATCGCAATGCATTTCAACGGAATTGGTATAAGCTCGACGCCTTTTCAATCGGTGATGAAAGCTGGAAAATTAGCAAAATAACCGATATCACGCCGGAAAATGAAAGCGAAAAGGAAACCGAAATGATAAGCTTCCTTAAAGGATATACTATTAATCCGGATCACAATTTATTTATCAAAGCAAATAATCGGGAATATCTATCTCAAGGCGTGCAATCCATACATAGTATAGAATTGAATATAAATCAGATCCGGTGGCACCTGGATGCCGGTATCCGCTACCATTATGACCAACAAGACAGGTTTCAATGGAAAGACTCCTATTATTGGAATGAGGGCTCATTGGCGCTGAAGCAAAAAGGTGTACCAGGAACGGAATCAAATCGAATCAATAAAGCCAATGCATTCGCCGGATTTATCCAGAATAATCTGGAATACAAGGGATGGCTCTTTACACCCGGATTGCGAATCGAGTCCATCCAACACGAACGTAAGGATTATGGCAAAGAAGATCCCGATCGCAGGGGGCTGAATATCAAAGAAAGGAGGAATCCATCCAAAGTAATGATACCGGGAGTTGGAATTAGCAAGCAAATCAAACCGGGACAGATCATTTTTGCGGGTATTCATAAGGGATTCACCCCAGCCGGAGATGTACCGGGTACATTACCTGAGGTCAGCTGGAATTCAGAATTAGGGGTCCGGATTTTAGATAACAAACTGCAAACCAAGTCAACACTGTTTCTCAATAATTACCAAAGGCTTTTAGGCAGTGACTTGACAGCAGTCGGAGGAACCGGCAGTGGAGATCTTTATAATGGTGGTTCAGCTATCGCCTATGGTGTTGAGCTTGAGGCTAATTATGTTTTCAAAATTAGGAACAATATCTATTTTCCTCTTTCTCTTCAATACACCTATAATTTTGCCAAATTTTCCGAGAGTTTTGAAAGTGCTTTTGGTCCCTGGGCCGATGTGGAAAAAGGAGATCAACTTCCCTATCTCCCAAAATCGGTTCTTGCTGGTTCCATTGGTTTTGACAAAGATCAATTTAGTGCCAGAATAACACATCATTTTCAATCCGAATTACTTACTAAATCGGGTCAGAATAATGCTGCGGATATTATACCAGCAAGGTGGTTATTCGACATACATTTTGATTACCGGATAAATCGTCATTTGGCCGCTTTTTCCCATATTCAGAATCTATTCGATCAAAAGTATTTGACCGCATTGAGGCCCGCCGGTTTACGTCCAGGCATGCCGCGTTCAGTTAATTTTGGAATTCAATTTCATTGGTAAATTGGAGGAAAGTATAACTGGCCTTTGCAGAATTCACATTTGATCCATTCGTAATGATCGAATTTTACGCAATCACCAAAATTCCTCAGGTAAATAAATAAATGGTCCATCTTTCCTGAAATTGAAAAAATGACCTATTTGGCAAATCAAATAAAATGTTTACATCCAGTATTCCTGTTTCATTGATTCTGATCATTGAAGTTAATTGATTCAATCCCCGTTGATTAATTTAGATTAATTTTGTAGATCATAGGCTATGAAGAAGTAATTTTTACAACTTAAAACCTTGGGTTTTGCCACAGAATACCAAGAATATCACCTTCCTCCCTCATACTGCTGATATTCGTATGAAAATTTCAGGTTCGTCACTTACCGCACTTTTCCAAGCCGGATTAATGGGAATGAATAAATTGATCAATAAGGTACCATGCCAGGAGTGGGAGGAATTCGAGCACACCACCACAATATCCTTGGAGGCCAATGATGTCACCACATTATTGGTAGATTTTCTATCAGAAGTACTCAGTTTAACCCACATTTACCGCGTGATATACTGCAAAGCAAACTTTACGATTTTAGATTCCACTAACTTGAGGTGTCAACTATGGGGGAATGAAATTGAACACTTTGATGAAGACCTGAAAGCCGTTACTTATCATGAGGCGGAAGTAACCAAAAATCAACATGGTCACTGGGAAACCATAATCATTTTTGATATCTAAATCTGTATTATGAAACAAATCGACCTTAATCAAATCCAACCATACCTGTGGGAGATACCTCAGGAAGGAACCATGGAAGTACCGGCTCTGGTATTTGCTACGGATGAACTAATTCCAGCATTAACCAAAGATCGTTGTCTTCACCAATTAAAAAATGTAGCTTCTCTTGAGGGGATCCAAATGGCTGCAATTGTAATGCCTGATGCTCACGAAGGTTATGGATTTCCGATCGGGGGTATAGCCGCTACACGCTATCCTGATGGGGTCATTTCACCAGGAGGTATCGGCTATGATATCAATTGTGGGGTAAGATTATTAAGAACACCCTGGAAATTCCCGGAGATCAAAAACCAACTTTCAAATCTGGCTACTAACCTGGATCAGGAGATCCCTTCCGGCGTCGGCAAAGGAGGACAGCTCAAGCTCAGTATAAAAGAGTTGGATGACGTGTTGACAACGGGTGCGGAATGGGCAGTGAACCAAGGCTATGGATTAAAAGAGGATCTGAATTACCTCGAAAGTAATGGAAAGTTAACCTCTGCGAACCCCAGCAAAGTATCCGAAAAGGCCAAACTAAGAGGAAAGAATCAATTAGGAACCATCGGAGCCGGAAATCATTTTGTAGAGGTAGACCGGGTACAGAATATTTTTCATCAGCAAGCATCACAGGCCTTTGGTCTGGAACCAAACCAGGTGGTGGTTCTGATCCACACGGGATCAAGAGGACTCGGACATCAGGTTGCCACCGATTATCTCAAGGTAATGATGAAAGCCATGCCCAAATATCAAATCCATCCACCGGATCGTGAATTGGCCTGCGTACCGTTTAATTCCCCGGAGGGACAAGATTATTTTGCCGCAATGTGCGCCGCAGCTAACTTTGCCTGGTGTAATCGTGAGATGATCACCTGGGAAGTGCGCAAAGCGTTCAAAAAAACATTTGGTAGGCAGGATGGGATTGAAGTAGTTTACGATGTATCTCACAATATTGCTAAGATTGAAGAGCACCTGATTGAAGGGAAACAATCCAAAGTAATCGTCCATCGCAAAGGAGCAACTCGGGCTTTTGGTCCGGGATTTTCAGAGTTGCCTTTAGAATATCAAAATGTGGGACAGCCTGTACTCATACCCGGTAGTATGGGCACCAGTTCATATGTACTGGCCGGAACTAAGAAAAGTATGGAACTCTCGTTTGGCTCCACTTGTCACGGAGCGGGCAGAGCCATGTCAAGAAGAGCAGCAAAAAGACTTGTGAATGCACCCTCCCTGATCCAAAATTTGGCAGAAAAGGGTATTCATATCAAAGCCGGCTCTTTTGCAGGGGCTGCTGAGGAGGCTCCCCAAGCTTATAAAGACGTTGACCTGGTAGTAGAAGCGGTACAACAAGCTGGAATAGCCCAAAAAGTTGCTCAATTGAAGCCATTAGTAGTGATAAAGGGTTGACGAAAATGCATCCAAATTCTGCAGAAATGATCTTATATTGTTTTCATTTCCGTTTAAAACCTTCTTGAATGAAAAACATTGGTATGATCTTCATCATGGTTGGTTTATCCTGGGTATTGAATGCGCAGCGTAAATCCTGTCTTATACAAACATCTTTGGGAGATATTCATCTTGAATTGTATCCCGAAGCAGCTCCACTCACAGTGGCTAATTTTTTATATTATGTAGATGGACATCATTTTGATAGCAGCACTTTTTTTCGGGTTACCACCTTAAGTAATGAAGCACATCGTGATGTAAAAATTGAAGTCATCCAGGGTGGAAACGTCCCAAAAGAAAAACAGAAAGACCCCATCCGCTTAGAGACCACCAAAGAGACTGGAATAGAACATCTGGATGGAACCATATCAATGGCCCGGAGTAAGCCCCACACCGCTACCACTTCCTTTTTTATTTGCATTAATGATCAACCTTCCCTGAATTTTGGTGGTGCCCGCAATCCTGATGGACAGGGATTTGCTGCGTTTGGTAGGGTTACAAAAGGAATGGCTGTGGTTCGAAAAATTCAATCCGGGGAAAATGAACAGCAACGGCTCAAGAAACCGGTAACTATATTAAAGATTCGCAGAAAATAAGGAAACTAATTTGTCGAAGGCTCACATTATTCTTAAATATGTGTGTTATCTTAGATTCCTTTTAACGAAGTAGTTTGTAAATTATCTTCAACCTAAATTATCACATTTTCCAAAATGAAAAGTCTGTTCTTAACTTGTTTTTTCTTTTTACTGGGCATTACACTTTCAATTAGCCAAAATCGCCAGGGTAACATTGTGGAATACTTCGGCAAGGAGAAAGTAGAAGAAATCCGCGAAGGGAAAGTGATCCATGTATTCAAAGAAGGATTACTATGGGGTACGAGAAGGTTTGGTTTCAATTCCAGCACGACTCCTAAGGATCCGGTCTTTTCGAAAATTCTCTTGAATCCTGAAAACTTTGATCCTTCTGAGGGATGGGAAAAGATAACGGTAAATGATAAAAATGAGTTTAATAACGGACGTCTGAGGTCAGGATATTTATATCTGGAATACCAATCCGATTCAGAGGCCATTGTTTTATTCGAAGCCAGCGGACACACCAGGGCTTTGATCAATGGATTACCCTATGAAGGAGACCACTACGACTACGGTTGGTCTTTAATCCCTGTAAAGCTTAAAAAAGGGAAAAACACTCTGATCCTTCAAGGAGGTCGGTTTCCACGTATGAGAGCCAGACTCCTGCAACCTCATCATCCGGTCCAACTGACTACCCGGGATATGACCTTGCCTGATCTGTTGATAGAGGATAACCAACCCATATGGGGTGCAATCCGCGTGATAAACGCAACGGACTCCTGGTTTTCGGGAGGTGCTATCAATTTGGAAATTGGGGAGAAAAGTACAACCTTCTTAACACAATCCATCTCACCGATGACGATCATGAAGCAACGTTTTATGATTATAAATCCCTCTGGTTATGAAGGTAACACAGTCAAAGGTGTAGTTAAATTATTAGACAAAAATGAAAATATACTTTCCGTAGACACGATTCAGTTAAGAATCAAATCGGTTCATAAGCACCACAAGCGTACATTCATATCCGACATAGACAACAGTGTTCAATACTATAGCGTGGCTCCAGCTTCAGACCCGGAAATTCAGGATCCTGCTCTTTTCCTTTCAGTCCACGGGGCTTCCGTGGAAGCAGTAAATCAAGCGAATGCCTATAAACAAAAAGAATGGGGTCATTTAGTAGCACCTACCAATCGCCGTCCGTTTGGATTTGCCTGGGAAGATTGGGGGAGATTGGACGCGCTCGAAGTATTGGAACATGCAGAGAAATTGTTAAGTACGAATCCTTCACGCACCTACCTTACCGGTCACTCGATGGGAGGACATGGTACCTGGTATTTAGGGGCAACCTATCCGGATCGATTTGCCGCGATTGCACCTTGTGCGGGATACCCTGATTTGCTTTCCTATCGCAATAGTTTCTCTAGACGATTGCGTTCGATGTCGGATGACGATTTGAAACGATTTAATATGACCCGAGAGCAAGCCAATCGGATGTCAGCCAAGCCTACTTTTTCAAGTCAGGTTGATCAAGCTATGGATTCGATCACCCGTCGAGCAGGCAATCCCAGCAGAACCTTAAACTTAAAACGGAATTATTTGCACCATGGAGTTTTTATCCTACATGGTGAAAAAGATAATGTGGTACCCACTTTTCTTGCCAGGGAAATGCGAGAAACCCTGGGAAAATACCATCCGGATTTTACCTATTATGAATATCCAAACGGTACGCATTGGTATGGCAATCACAGTGTTGACTGGCCTCCGATATTTGACTTTTTTAAAGCCCGTGAAATCAAAAAATCTTCAGAAATTGAGAAATTTGAATTCCATACAGCATCACCGGGGGTATCTGCAAGTACTCATTTTGTTACAATTAACCAACAACAAACACCTTTTGATTTTTCTTCCGTTGATTTCCAGCGAGACTCCATCCCCCTGTTTTCTACCCATAACGTATCTGCATTAACTATTGATATGAAAAAGATGGGTGGAGTTCGTGATATTATTGTTGATGAACGAAAAATTAAGAGTGAAGATTTTCAGAACAAAATATACCTAAAGCAAATCAATGGAACCTGGCAAACTATTGAGGATATTTCTTTAAAAGAAAAAGGACCCCACCGGAATGGAGGCTTCAAGGATGCCTTTAGGAATAATGTGGTCTTTGTTTATGCCACACAGGGCACCAATGAAGAAAATCAGTGGTATTACAACAAGGCTAGATTTGATGCAACTACATTCTGGTACAGAGCAAATGGGAGTATCGAGATCGTAAAGGACACTGAGTTCTCTAGATTTCGGTATGCAGATCGAAATGTAATCCTCTACGGCAATCAGGATAATAATGCAGCCTGGAATGAACTGCTAAAGTGGTGTCCGATCCGTGTATCTAACAATCAACTGACAATTGGTCACAAAACTTTATCAGGGGAACAGTGGGGGATTTACTTTATTTATCCTCGTATAGACAGCGATACTGCCTGTGTAGGAGTGGTTTCGGGAACTGGATCAATTGGTATGAAAGCAGCGTATAATAATCACTATTTGGTCAATGGAACTACCTTCCCAGACTTGATGATATTTGATGAGGACGTTTTGAAAGAGGGTATATCCGGAGTACACTGTAGCGGATTTTTAGGAAATGATTGGTCAGTCGAAAAAGGTGACTTTGTGTGGAGGTGAGTACTGACGAGCTTCGCTGTCAGCATGGACGAGCTTCGCTGTCAGCATTTTGTGGTGAGTATTGAGTAGTGTGACAATGCCTAAATAAGGTTGTCGAAATGTGGAATTGAGGAATTGTGTAATTGTTTAACTCTTGGATGATCTGATCCCTAAATAAGTTAAGGGCCAAATAGCTACCGGGTTATGCTCATCAGCTCCAAGATCCTGATGCTTATTTAAAATTTGCTATTTATTTAAATCCAAAATAGTTGTCCGGAATGAAGTTGCTCAAGATCTATCGATACCTACCCATAATTATTATTCCCATCCTCATTTCTGGTCGCAATTCGGTTGCTAAGTTCGATCAAAATTCTACCAAACCCAACATTATCTTTATCATGTCTGACGATCAGGGATATGCTGATCTTGGTTGTTATGGGAGCCAATATCTTAAAACTCCCCACATAGATAAAATGGCCTCTGAAGGGATGCGGTTTACGGATGTATATGCCGGGAGTCCGGTATGTGCTCCGACTCGGTGTGTATTGATGACAGGCTTACATAGCGGACATATCACCAGAAGAGACAATCGTACCTCTAATGATCTGGATAAACCTTTTGGTCGTCGCAAACTAATCCCTCTCAATCCTGAGGATTACACGGTGGCAGAAATGTTGAAGGAGGCGGGATATGTAACCGGTGCTATTGGAAAATGGGGGTTGGGAAATCCCGGAACCGCCGGCACCCCGGAGCAACAGGGATTTGATTATTTTTTTGGTTATCTCGATCAGGTTCATGCCCATGACTATTATACGGATTATCTGATGCGAAACACAGATACGGTTCCAATTCCGGAAAATATGGATGGGCAGGAGAAAATTTATACTCATGATCTTCTCGCTCAAGATGCCATTGATTTTATCCATCGTCACGAGGAAGATCCTTTCTTTCTTTACCTGCCTTTCACTCTACCACATGGCAAATATGAGATTCCGGATAATTCGATTTACGCCGATAAACCCTGGGATGAAAGAGTGAAAAATTATGCTGCCATGATCACCTTATTGGATAAAGATGTGGGTAAAATCTTTTCGGTTTTGCGGGAATTGGATTTAGATAAGCAGACCATAGTTTTCTTTACATCCGATCATGGTCCCAATCCTCCATTTCTTAAAGACCTAAACAGTAACAAGCCATTCAGAGGTGTCAAAAGACAGGTTTTGGAAGGCGGACTCAGGGTGCCGATGATTGTGAGATGGCCTGGTATGATTGAAGCCGGTTCAGTCAATGATTTCGCCTGGGCATTTTGGGATGTGATGCCTACTTTTGCAAGTCTGACAGGCACATCCACACCTGCTAATACCGATGGTATTTCAGTGCTTCCAACCTTGTTGGGAAAAAAGCAAATGCCCCATGAGTTTCTTTACTGGGAATTTTATAGCCCCTTTCAACAAGCAGTCAGAATCAATAACTGGAAAGGAATTCGATTAGGAACGCAGGAGCCAATTCATCTATTCGATTTAAATAAAGATTTAATGGAAGTCCGCGATCTGGCATCAAAATATCCCGAGATTGTGCAGAAAATGACAGAAATAATGGAGAATGAACATCATCCAAATCCATTTTGGCCCAGTGTGTCTGAAGCGGGTCAAGGTGCTAAAAAAATACTGAGATCTGAATAAGAGATTCTATCAAATGATTACTTTCTTATCTTTCTGATGCATTTCTATTAAAAGGGTAGTTTCTAACTACAACCCAATCCTTATCCCTGCGTTGGCAAAGAACAAGTTATTTTTAGCATCGTCATTTAAATTTTTGAAGACTTTGGTTACACCGAATTTATAACCCAGATCTATAAAAAATATCGTAAGATCCATTCCTGCACCGAGATTCCATCCAATCACTGCACTTTCCCAGTCCTCCTTGGTAATTTCATCGATAGTATTATCTAAATTTTTATTCACTACAATGGTTGCATCCGGGCCGGTAAAAACCCTGAGTCCTAACAGTCTATCCGAACTATACAAGACCCGGACTCCAAATAACACGGGAACACGGATCCGGCTTACTTTAATATCCCCAATGAATCCAAATTCATGATTAGTAGTTTCAAACAAAATACCCGGCTGAAAAACGAATCGATCTCCAACCAGTAAATCAAATCCGAATTGATATCCCAATTTACTTTTCCATTCCTGGTCATTAATATTTTCGGTGATGGTTGAAGAGTTAATCCCTATCTGAGGTCGAAATGAAAATTGCGCGCTGGCCAGACTGCAGACCAGGCATATGAAAAGAAGAATAAATAAGTTTTTCATGAATTATCGATTTTCTATAAAATAATGGTATTTCCAGAACTCTGCAAAGTAGCAACAATAATAATTCAAAATCAAATCCAATGATTGAAGTCACTTTGATGACAAAAAGCGCTGACCTAAGTTAGGTGTTCCCAATATTGATACTAGAAAGTTTACTCCGAAAAGAATGGTTAATCCTATTTAAAATTACGCAATAATATTCTGCTCTAACCCGATTGCGCTTCAAATATTTACAATTCATGTTTTTTATTTTAACAGGCGCGCTAGTGCTTAGTCTAAAAATCAAAGATTTCGGTTTATTCCCCCAGATGAATCTTTTTTCCCAGATAAAAATCAATAATCTTGGATCTGAATATAAGATCATACTTTGCAATAGTGAGGTCATTGACTGCTTGATTATACCGGTTTTGAGCATCTAATAATTCATAATTATTAGACATTCCCAGATTATATCTTTGTTGGGTATTTTCAAAAGCATTTTGCAAAAATTCTACTCTGGTTTCGCCAGCTTCATATTGTGCTTGAGCATTGCGAAGATCTCCGAGGATTTGTTGTATTTGAAGTTCAAGATTTTTTACACTCTGTTGATTGTTGTTTTTCGCTAAAAGGTAAGCATTTTCCGCTCGTCGAACATCGGCCCGGGCTTGACCGCGATTATAGATCGGGATGCTTAGTTGTACTCCGACTCCAAATCCCAGGTTTTGATTTAACTGATCAAAATAGGGTGTACGAAAATTCTTACCGGGTATAGATCGTTCCTCTTCGTAAAGGACGGACTCCCCATTGATGAATACACCCTCCTTGGTAATCCTTCGAGTGGCAAAATCCGAATTAGTCTGCGCCAATGATGAAAAATTGGTACTTAGACTAGCACCTATCCCAAAACTGGGCAAATAAAATGATTTAGCGATCAGTACTTCTTTCTCTGCTGCATGCTCATTGTATTCGAATGCCCTAATATCAGGTCTTCTATTTACAATCTGTTTGAATACAGCTTCAAATTCATAATCAAGGGATACGTTATCCGGTATGGGCATGGAACCAGGAATGTCAATTGCAAAGGATTCAGAGGCTTCAAGATTGAGGAGATTCTTCAATTGAAAAATGTTATTTTCGATTGCATTTTCAGAAGTACGTATAATTTGTTTATCCGCATGGACCTGAGCAATCCATTCATATTTTTCTGATTCAGGAGACGTTTCTACTTCAATCATTTTCTCAACCCGATCCAATTGACTTTCAGAAATTGCGAGTTGTTCCTCGGCATTTTGTTTACGCTCCAACTCAAACAATACATTAAGATAGGCCAAAGTAACCTCAAGCTCTACATCCTCTATGGCTTGTTCTACTCTGGAGGTCCATTCCTGACGACTTAACAGGGCCTGAGCATAACGTTGTTTGATTCTGCCTCCCGCATAGAGTGGTAAACTGGTGTTAAGGTTTATACTATTGTACCCCAGGTTGGTAGGAACAAAATCATTGGTGGTTGGATCAATGTTGCGACCAAAGTTATAGCTATAATTCGTATTTCCACTCAGATTAGGATATCTCGATTGAGCAGATTGTTTTACGTCTATGTCCGCATTGGACGCATTGTATTGTGCTGCTTGGATTTGAAGATTGTTTTGTCTCGCATATTCCAGGCATCTTTCCAGGGACCAAGCTGTCTGTGCTAAAACTTGAGTATAAGAGATCGAAAGTACCACGGTAATCGTGATGCCTATTATGTATTTCATTCTTCCCAAAATTTGTTGAAAATAAAATGATTTGTAGTTTTTCATAAGATCGTTTATCTATTTATCATTTACGAATGTGTTCGTTATCAATGGCGATGGTTGTAAACCCTTATAAGTTCTTTATTTAATATTGTATATTGATCAAATGTCAATTGACTTGACTGTCATTAAGTGTGCTCATCATCAATTGTCGTTGTCGCGCCCAATCCTGAGCATTAACAAATGTCAATGGTACATATTCCTCGGTGGGCATTCCGATATGATAGATCATCCACTCATTGCCATAATCATTGACCAGCTGTTTTATGCATTCTATGCGATTATCAGAATCCGTTGTACACTCATCCCATCGATACACTTCCACTACAAAGTGCATCTTCTGACGTTGACCGTTTACAGTCATTTCAATTTCGATATCCTGCTTACCCTTAATATTTGGGATTGGAATTGCTAATTGTAACATAACTAATATTTTGATTTATTTGATTAATACTTTTTTGTTGATTTAATATAAATTCATTCTTCTCTTAAATTGTCCACGGGTTTGGTGAAAACCACTTTAAAACTATGGAAACTAACTGTTAAACCGGCAACAATCAGGGTTATCAAACAAGCCATAATGAATATGGTCCACGAAATGGTAGTATGGAAAGCAAAATTCATCAACCACTTTTTTGCAATCAACCAGGTCAAGGGGGCGGCAATAATCATAGAAATGAGTATGAGTTGCAAATATTCTTTGGCCATCAACCCAAAAAGTCCGTTAACCGAGGCACCCAAAATTTTTCTAATTCCGATTTCTTTGACCCTCCTTTGTGCATTGAACAGTGCCAACCCGTATAACCCAAGACAAGCTATCAAGATGGCCAATATGGCTGCCCATAGAAACAAGTTACTCATCTTATGCTCTGCCTGATACAAAGCATTATAATTTTCATCGAGAAACGAGTAGTTAAGGGGAGATTTCGGAGCGTGATCTTTCCATAAGCGGGCCAGTGAGGCAATGGATCCTGGCACATCGGAAGTACTCATTTTAATAGTTATCTTCGACATAGGCCGCTGTGTATGTACCATTATTAAGGGTTCGACAGGCTGATGCAATGAAGCATAATGGAAATCACTCACAACGCCCACAACCGGGCCATAATCCTCACCATTGTATGAAATTTTCTTACCCACCGGATCTTCCCAACCCAGAGTTTTTGCTGCTGACTCATTAATGATAAATGCTAAACTGTCTACGGGGCGATCTGCATCAAAATTTCTTCCAGCTTGTAGTTTTAGATTTAATACCTCAACAAATCGATCATTTATAAAATTATAATTGATTGATGTTCGCTCAAAGTTTGCCGGTTGCTGCGGAATAAACCCCATACTATCGAACTCGTCACCGGGTACAAACTGTGAACTGGAGGCTTCGGTTGCCCACGGCAATTCCGCCAAGCGTTCCCTAAACAATGTAGACTGATCCCTCAAGGCTGAAGCTTGGTTGATTACGATGACCTGCTCTTTATCGAATCCAAGTTTTTGGTTGTGCATGAAATCCAATTGATTCTTTATAATCATGGTTCCGGCAATCAAAGAAATAGAAATTACAAACTGTCCGATCACCAAAACTTTTCTTAATCCGGCCCCCTCAAGGGATCCGGTAAATTTACCTTTGAGTACTTGGATGGGTTTAAATTTTGAAATAGTCAGGGCAGGAATAACGCCGGCTATGATCGAAACAAAAAATATAAAACAAAGTGATCCATACCAGAAAGATGGCTTGTCAAATCCAATAGATAATTCTTTATTAGTTAAGGAGTTAAAATAAGGTAGAATTAGTATTATGCAAATGACAGAAAACAGGGCACCGAGGAAAACGAATACAAAGGCTTCCATAAAAAATTGTCGAATCAATTGCTGCCGGCTCGAGCCAAGCACTTTTCTCACCCCTACTTCTCTGGCCCTTACCAAAGCCTTAGCTGTAGATAAATTCGTGAAGTTTATACAAGCTAAACCAAGTATCAATATCGCAATCAACCCAAAAAGATAAATATAAGTAATATCGCCATTGGAGGAAGAATCCATTTGCAAATTGGAACGCAGATGAATATCGGTCAATCGGTGAAAGGGAAAATGGTTAAAATTATTTTCATGGTCAAAGTTGTCACCTAATATTTCAGATTGAACATAAGCGTCAAATCGTGAGGAAAGGGCTGCTATATCCTTGTTTTCAGCAATCCTGAAATAAGTTAAAACCGTGGCTGCTCCCCATGCAGTCTGGCGATTAGTTACATGTTGGACGCTGTGTATTGGCATTAAATAATCAAAATCAAGATGGGATTGATCGGGCCAGGATTCTACAATTCCGGTTATGTTAAAAGATTCATCTTGATTATTGATCAAGGTACTTCCCAGGGCATTGGCATTTGGAAAATACCTTTCCGCCATCTCGCGGTTTATGATAATGGAATTGGGTTCATCCAAAGCCGTATTGGGATCTCCTTGAATGAATTGAACCGTAAAGATTCGAAAAAAGTTTTCATCCACAAATGCACCATTTTTCTCTCGTATGTAGTTGGAACCATTCTGGAAGGTCATTCCACCTTTAAATACTTGTGTCGCATACTCTACTTCGGGATACTGTTCCTCAAGAGTTGGTCCAACCGGAACAGGAATAAGTGGGATGTTCCACTCGTTAGCCCCATATTTTGCATGCCAACTAACCCGATAGATCCGATCTTCACCATCATGAAAACGATCATAGCTCAATTCATCTTTAATCCAAAGGAAAATTAACATAGAAACGGTGAGACCGATGGTCAGCCCCAATAGATTAATGACGGAAAAACTGAGATTTTTAGTCATTTGCCGGTAGGCCAGTTTTAAGTAATTGCGAATCATCAGATACGATTTAGGTTATGAATATTTTCTTTATTTCAATAGCTAATCATCCCTAAGGCTATCCACTGGATTTCTCAACACCGCCTGGGATGTTTTGACCAACACGGTAACAACAGCTGTAGTTAAAGCGATGCCAGCACCCAAAACAAAAATCCCCAAACTTATCTCTATATGATAAGCATAATTCTCAAGCCAATTGCGGATAAAATAGTAGGATATTGGGATCGAAATCAATAAAGCTATGAGCACTAGGGCTACAAACTCTTTGGAAATAAGGGTTACTACTGAATAAAAAGTACCACCCAATACTTTCCGTATACCAATTTCCTTCGTTCTCTGCGCACAAGTCGCTGATGCCAAGGCAAACATTCCCATACAACCGATCAGTATCGCTATTAATGTAAAAAAAGCGAACAGCATACCCATTCGGGATTCTTTCAAATACAATTGCTCGAAAGATTCATCCAAAAAGAAATATTCGAATGGATTGGTGGGCGCGTGTTTATTCCATACTTCTTCCAGATCTGCCAAGGTCCCTTGGATATTCCCAGTCTCCACTTGCATAACAAAATTATCAAGAAAGTACTTTTGGTTAGTGATAGTAATTGCTAAGGGTTCCACTTTTTGATGTAGTGACTTCAAATGAAAATCTTCCATAATGCCGATCACTTTACCTTTCTTATCATCGCCCTCCATCAATCCATGCATGGTGAGTTCCAATTCAGTATCCAGAGGAAAGTCAAAAGCTGTTCTCGCTGTTTCGTTGATCAAAAAGGCCTCCAATTTATCGGTTGAAATATCTTTGGCAAAAGATCTACCGCTTTTCAAGTTGATACCCATGGCTTGCACAAAATCTTCATCTACCAGGAGCGTGGATAAGTTTGTTTTAACATCCTTCCCTCCTCCGCTCATTGTGGTTTGGAAATTGTAATATCCGGACTCCCATGGAAAATTGGATATGGCAGACACCTCATTGACACCGTTTATAGCTCTGAATTCATTTTTAATCGGTTCAAAATCATTCTGAACCTGCTCCGAACGAATTGGAACTACCAAAACTTGCTCACTCCGAATACCTAAATCCTTTTTTTGGATATAAAAAAGCTGTTTGCGGATGGCAATCGTCGATATGATCAAGATGGTTGCAATTGCAAACTGAGTTACAATTAAAGTCCTCCGCAGGTTGAAGGGTGATCCAGATCGAGAGGGTAATTTCCATTTTTGGTGTATGGTGGAAATTACTTTGTATTTGTTAAATGCTAGGGCGGGTAAAAGGGAAATGAATATTACGATGATCAGTAGGAACAGCAATAATCCACCCGAGAGTCCTAGTGCTTCCAGACTCCAGAGGTTGAAAGATTTACCTAACATTTGGTTATAGGAGGGCAATAAAAGTCGAACTAATGTCAAAGAGGTTAGAATACTGATGAGCAAATACAATAAACTTTCGGCTCCGATCTGATAAAAAATTTCCCGGTTCCCAGCACCCAGTACCTTCCTGATTCCCACTTCCTGAAAACGATCCATTAATTTGGTGAATGATAAATTGATATAGTTGATACAGGCCATGAGTAGGATTATGAGAGCAGCCCCCATCAGTATCCATAACAACCGGGGATTTGTTGCGGAACTTAGATCCTGGCTAAGGCTCCTAAAATGCATTTTTGCTAAAGGTTGGAAGTTTAACCGATATTTATCAGCCAAATGGTCAGGTAAATGATTGGCGTAAAATCCATCCATTCGTGTAGACAAATATTCACCATCTACCGGTTGTTCAAACTGTATAAAGGTATATACCGGAGGATAATACCAAGTGCTATGATCATTCTCAATCCAATTTCCGATCAGCGGTGAGGCCATCTCCATATTGGCAATCATGGAAAATTGAATGGTAGAATTAATCGGTGGTGTCTGCACTACACCTGTAACTAATAATTCCTGGCTATTATCTGCGACCAGTATTTTGCCCATGGGGTCATCCGTACCAAAATACCTATGACTTGTTTCCTCAGTGATCACCACTGAATTAGGAGCATCTAATGCCGTTTTTCTATCTCCGTTTAGAAAATGAAAATTGAATAATTCAAAAAATACCGAATCTGCGAAGAAAAACTGATCTTCCTGAAAGAGCTTTCGATCTCTTTTGAAAGCGATGGCTACACTATATGGTAGTAAGCGGCTATTCCGGTGAATTTCAGGCATTTGACTATTCAACTTCCTGGATATAGGTAAATAAGTATTGGCCACATGATTTGTGACTCCTTCTTCTGTTTCAACGGTCGTCACCCGAAAGGTTTTTTCATGATCCTGATGAAAACGATCATAATTCCATTCATCCCAGACGTAAAACGAAATCAGCGCACATGCCGAAATACCTAAAGAGAGTCCAATAATATGCACGGCAGCATATCCTTTGTTCTTAATTATAGCTCGCCAGGCTGGAATGAAATATTTCTTTTTCATAGTTTAATCATTTTTCAAACTGGTCACCGGAGACCTCATAGCCGCCTTGTAACTGGTGAGAGCCACCGTCACCAAAGCAATACATAATGATCCGACAGCGGCTATTCCAAATATCCACCAATTCATGCTGGTTCGGTACACAAAATCCTCAGCCCACTTCGATATCAACCACCAAGATATCGGAATCGCCAATACGATTGCCACTAATACTGGTTTTATAAAATCAAGAGTCAATAAGGCAATTAGTCCTTCCGTACTAGCACCTAATACCTTTCTAATACCAATTTCTTTAATCCTTTTTTCAGCGGTATATAGAGCCAATGCCAATAGCCCCAGACACGATATGAATACCGCCAAGAACGTAAAGAACAAGGTCAGGGCAGACAACCTTTTTTCGCTGACATAAAGGGTAGCCAAATGCTCATCCAAAAAGGCAAATTCAAATGCAGAGTTAGGAACATTTTGTTCAAATTGTAGCTTTAAGCTGTTGAGTAATCCGGATACATCCTGTGTGGTAAAATTCACCAATAGATAAGGGCTGGAACCCATGAAGTTGCTGTTGTGAAACACATAGGGATTAATAGGCTGATGGAAAGACTCGAAATGGAAGTCTTCCACAACACCGACTATTGTGGTTGGATAGCTAAAGAGATTCGGCGGAGTCTTACCCAAGGCTTCTTCAGGAGACCAGCCCAGGAATTCCACTCCGGTTTCATTCATGAGAACCTGAACCGTAGAGTCCTTTGGTAATTTGACATCCAGATTTCTTCCGGCAATCAAATTAAGGTCCAATGTTTTTACAACATCGCCAACTATGCGATTGGCAGCAACTAAAATCGAACGATCCGATTGTCCAGGTTGAGTCATGGCAAATCCACTGGTGGAAATTCCCGGATAGGCCATCACTCTGCATTGACTATTCAATTCAGGTAGTAGGTTATATGCATTCATCAAGCGTGTCCTTTGTTCTTGATTTTCAACTCCAGCCAGCGAAATTGCTAATACCTGATCAGGGTTATAACCCAGATTTTTGTTTCCTATATAATTGAGTTGTTTTTGTAAATACAAAGTGCCAATGATCAAACACACACAACTTGCAAATTGAGCTGTAACCAGAATATTGCGAGAGTAGCTTTTTGTTATACCGCCTTTAAATCCGGATTGAAGTATTTGTTGCGGAGTAAAGCGAACTGCCATAAATGCCGGATACAATCCGGAAATAAGAGTTACTACCGTTCCAATGAGTAACAGTGCCAGCCAAAACTCCGGTAAAGTTATTGGTAAAACATTCCAGGATGAGCCAGTCAACCGAAACAATGCCGGTCGAAATAGTTGGATTAGGATCACGGCGCATATCAAACCAGTCACCACCAGGAAGGAAGTTTCTAGCAGAAAGCGTTGTATCAAAGTAAAATTTCCAGCACCCAGCGTTTTATTAATTCCTATCTCCCGATATCGTTTCGAAGTCTTTGCTGTAGTGAGATTGATGTAATTGAAACAAGCTATAATTAATACAATTAAAGCCAGCCAGGATAGAATTCGCGTTTGCTGAACATTTCCAAGCCTTGTCGTACTATCATTAGATATACCTGCTGATTCCAGGTGAACTTCTTTCAACGGTTGTAGCCAATGGCGAAACCACTGATCTTCAGGGTTGACTGCTTCATCCAACACTCTGGCCATCTCACTTTCCACTGTGGCGGGATCGGATTGAGGATTTAATAACAGATACGTGGCGTAACTACAATTGCTCCAATACAATCTATCATTGGCCCAGGCCAAACTGCTGAATGAAGCCATAAAATTAGGAGCCAGTGATGAGTTTGCCGGAAAATCTTTGTACACTCCGGTAACTTCCAGTCTGTGGCGATGATCAACTTCGATCTCTTTCCCTATTGGATTGGTTTCTGCAAACAATTTTGAGGCAGTAGTTTCATTGATAATTACCCTATTGGGACCATTCAATGCAGTGCCTGGATCGCCTTGTACAAAAGGGATAGAAAATAGTGTCATCATGCTGGAGTCCACCCAAAAGAATTCTTTTTCTGCCAGGTGGTTTTCCTCGAATGATACAAAAGCGGTTCTACCAAAATTGTGATCTAACATCCGGACAAATTCCTCTACTTCCTTAATATTTTCCTTAAAAGCGGGACCGGCTATATTAGGAGCGGAAGCCCAGTTTTGCTCTTGACCATCATAAGATACCGTAAGATTTACACGATAAATATGATCTGAATGTTCGTGAAATCGGTCAAAAGAATGTTCATGATATACATAACTACCCAGGATGAATGTTACTGCCAATCCTATCGTCAGTCCAAGGAGATTCAATCCGGTAAATAAACGGTCTTTGGACAATCGTCTTAAGATATATGCTAAGTTTTTTAAAATCATAATTCAAATATTTTACCAGGCGCCCTATTCAGTCCTGATCGAATTGACCGGATTGGCAAGAGCTGCTTTAAACACATGAAAACCGACTGTAATAATTGATAATAAGATGGTGGCCAATAAAGTGACAACAAACACCCACCAATGAATCGAAATCCTGTAAGCAAAATTAGCCAGCCAATTGCGTACCAATAACCATACTATTGGACTGGCAATCAGACCCGAAATAATTATGTATTTTATGAAATCGGTACTGATATTAATAAAAAGGTTACCAACCGAAGCCCCCAGTACTTTGCGAATCCCAATCTCCTTGGTTTTGCGTTGAATAATAAACAGAGTTAATCCAAACAGACCCGAAAGTGCAATGACTAAACAGAGAATAGAAGCATAGGTCAACTTTCTC
Organism: Saprospiraceae bacterium; assembly: GCA_965223405.1. GTDB lineage: Bacteria > Bacteroidota > Bacteroidia > Chitinophagales > Saprospiraceae > CBDCWO01. The sequence continues at coordinate 5,255,008 of CBDCWO010000006.1, read as the reverse complement.
CGAAAAAGAATATGATTATCGTAAAGCGAGGCAAATTGTTCATCAATAAATTGATAATCAACTGGAAAAGCAGGCTCTATAGACTTCCACCACTCAATTACGGAGTTTAGGGTGTGGGTAATATCTGACGTATTAAAACAAACTGCAAAGCTACCCATCCATGCCTTATCCATCCGATTACATATGGCCAGCGGTTCAATTTCATTTTCCAGTCCTTGATAATGAAAATCTTGTATTACCCCAACAATAGTACCCATTGTCGTGTCAGAAGGGAATTTCATCCTCCGTCCAATGGGATTTTGAATTTCAAATCGATCTACGAAAGATTCATTTACCAGGAAGTTGTTCCCTTCATCTAAACCATACGCTGAATTGAATGACCTGCCTTGCTTAACAGGTAAGTTAAACGTGTTAACCCAATCAGCATCTGCAAAAATCGTATTGATGTTCCACAGATTATCTATCCCCTCAATTCTGAATTGATAATTGGGTATAAATCTACCCGGAGTACCAGATGTTTGAGATACATTTACAACACCTGGTAATTGTGCGATTTGAAATTTTTTTTGTTGGAACTCTTCCATTGTGGTTTGCTCATTGATCCTAAAAACAGCAATTTGGTGACCATTGAATCCCAAATCTTTTTCTGTAACAAATTGGATCTGTGACCATACAAAAACCACAAATAATGAAAGTCCCAATGAAAGAGTGAATTGACAAACAATAAGACCCGCTCGACTACTGCCCGCTTTGCCTGATTCGAACCACCTGCTTTTGAGTACTTTAACCGGTCTGATCGAAGACCAATAAAAAGCGGGTAATAGTCCGGCTAAAAACGAGACAACCAACGTAGTAGTGAGTAATATTCCAACATTATTTACCTCAAACAACTGAAATAAGCTTAATGTCCTGGAAGTCGCACTATTAAAATAAGGCAAGAGGTAAGGAGCGATAATCAATGCAAGTATTAATGCGAGAAACGAGTATACCATAGCTTCAGTCAAAAATTGTCCTATAAGCTGCGATCTGCCTGCTCCGGATATATTTCGAATACCGATTTCTTTACCTCTGATACTTATCCCTGCAGTAGTTAAATTGATATAATTGATAATTGCCAAAAGCATGACAAAAAATCCAATCATAACGATTATACTTATTTTCCACCAGCTTCCATGCAAATGTCCTGTTTCACCCAAGTGACCGGAGAGCAAATGTGCATCTGCAAGTGGCTGCAGTTCCCACCGCGGGATTGAGTTTGGTTTAATCGTTTCTCCTAATCGGGCATATTCTTTACGGATTTCTCTATTTGCTATATCATACAACGTATTGGTGATGTGTTCAGGGATGGCTCCATCCGCCAATTTGACATAGGTGTAACCTCTGGCCCCTGTCCACGATGTTTGCCCTATTTCGTCAATAATAAATAAGTCAGCATCCAAGTGACTAGGCCCTTTGGCAGGACCCAAGACCCCTACCACTTCAAACCATTGCGAATTTTCGATCAAAACAGATTCTCCAATCGGATCCTGATCACCAAAAATATTTAATGACGTTCGCTCACTTAATACCACCAAATTCACCTTTTTAGATGCTTCCCGAGGATCACCATGTTTGAAGTCAAGGGAGATGGTATTGAAAAATGTACTATCGACTCGGCATCCATTTTTGATGACGAAGTGTGTTTCTTTCCAGGAAAGCAGTATTTCAGAATTGGGCATTGCACGGCTAGCTGAACGAACACCGGGTACTTCTTCATTCAATACAGATGCAACAGGTCCCGGAGTTATCAACTGTCCATTCCTCCCTTCGTTGTAAGGTCTATAAACCCGGTATATATTTTCATGATCTGGAATCCAGCGCTCATAATTGGTTTCGTATTGAATATATAAAAGGGTGAATAAACCCAGAGTCAGTGCCAATCCCAATCCAAATACATTGATCGCTGAAGTAATTTTATCCGTCTTGATCCGGCGGAATGCCAACAATAAATAGCTACGAATCATACTACAGCAATTTTGTATTAAGCATTATTCTCATGTCATTTTATCTTTCATTCTTCAACTCTGGACGCGTTTTTATTCACTTTTTATGGCGTTGACCGGATGGCTTGTCGCTGCCCTTATTCCTTGAAATCCAACAGTACAAACCGCAATCGAAAGAGCAACTATCCCTGCAACAAAAAATGTGATCCAAGACAAATCTATGTGGTAATGAAAATTTTGCAACCACTTATTCATCAAATGCCAGGTAAGGGGTGTAGCAATCACAATTGCCACAATCACTAAAATCAGGTATTCCTTTGATAAGAGAGAAACAATCCCTGATACGGATGCCCCCAGCACCTTGCGCACTCCAATTTCTCTCCTCCTTGTTTCTGCGGCAAATGCCGCCAATCCGAAGAGTCCTAAACAGGAAATAAAAATGGCAAGAAGGGTAAAAGTGAATATTAAACCTCCAACACGTTGATCCGTCTCATAAGCTTTTTGCAATCGGTCGTCCAAAAAATAAAACTCAAACGGATCTGCCTGTACATGAGCTTTCCATTTAGACTCCATTTTACTTACAAGCTCATTAATCTCGTTGGTAGAAATCGATGCGACTATATAACCAGGATCGGCATTGGAATCCCAGAAAAATATATTCTCTCCAACTTCATCGTATAAGCTACGATCATGGAATTCATCAATAACACCAATTATGGCATAATTTCTTGTAATACCGTCCCAGGTTGAATATAAATTCCTTCCTACAGCATTCTCCATAGTATAACCAAGGTCAGCGATCATACCTTTTGTAATTATCACAGATCGAACTGTATCGGCCAATCTGTCCACAGAAAACAAACGACCCTCTTGAAGATTAAAACCCATCAATGAAAGGTAATCTGGATCAACCCAATTGACATTGGCATGTACATTGTGATTAGGATTTTGTCCCTCTCCGTAATACAAACCATCCATTGGACTCATTTCTCCTGGAATCGTGCTGGATCCACCAACCGCTAAAATCTCAGGATCATTTAACATTTCATTTTTTAATATTTGGTATTTACGCGCTGATTCTGGGGTATTCAATGGAATCACAATTTTTTCTTCCTGATTGAACCCCAGGCTTTTTGAGCCCACAAACTCTAATTGATTCTGTATTACGAGGATGCCTTGGATTAATCCTACAGAAATAATGAATTGAGTAATAACTAGAACTTTACGTATATTTTTTGCAGTTAACCCTTTCCCTGATCCACCTCTCATGATATTAACCGGACTAAAAGAAGATAAGTACAGAGAGGGATAACTTCCTGCCAGTAAAGATGTAATCACTAGGATTCCTCCCATCCAAAGCAGTAAATGGCGATCATTCAAAATATCCAGACGTATTGATTTACCAGCTAAATGATTAAACCAGGGTAAAACCAGAAAAGCAATCGATAAAGCGCAAATGAGAGCAATCAATGTGTAAACTATAGTTTCTGTCATGAATTGTCCGGATAAAATTTTACGCGATGCTCCTACTACTTTTCTTACAGCGACTTCTTTGGTTCTCAACGTAGCCTTGGCAGTTGCCAAATTCATAAAATTGATGCAAGCAATAATGAGGATAAATAGAGCAATGATCCCTAATATATAAATCATGGATTCATTACCCTTAGGGCCAATTTGAAAGGCAACATCCGATTTTAAGTAAATATCCTTCAGCGGTTCTAAATGATGACTTTTGGAAAAACCTAAGGTCCGTAGTTTGTCACCGGCTGTAGATTCCACCAAGTCTGGAAATTTCGCCTCCAATCCATCGGCACTTGCATTTTGGTTTAATTCAATATAGGTGAGATATAAATTATTACCTGCCCATTCCTTCAAATCATAAAAGGTTCGGCCAATGGCTCCACTTCTCAAATTAATATAAATTTCGCCATCTAGGTGCGATGGATATCTATCCAACTTAAACACCCCGGTGATTTTATATAGATCAACACCCCATTGCGAGCTGATTTCAACCGATTTTCCAAGGGCATCAGATCCATCAAACAATTTATTAGCAATACGATCTGAAATGACCACCTCATTAGGAGATTTAATAGCTGATCTCGGGCTGCCTTCAATGAATTGAAAAGTGAATAAATCAAAAAAGGTGCTGTCCACATAATATCCTCGGGGTTCAAAAAACGACTTGTCTTCAAATTTGATCAAATATTGGCTAACACTAGGCGCTTTAATTAATCGACAAGCTTGTTTAACCTCAGGGAAGTCATTTACCAAAGTCCAAGCCAAGGGAGAAGGACTGGTGGCAGTTTCAGATTCGTTTTCTCCCAAATTAAATGTGGTTTTGATGCGATAAATGTTTTCCAAATTTGCATGATGCTTATCAACCAACAACTCAGCTCGGAGATATTGGATAATCAGCAAGCTAGCTGCAATTCCAATAGCCAATCCAAGAATATTCAAGGCTGTAAAACCTTTTAATTTAACCAAGTTTCGAACGGCTATTTTTAGATAATTTATGAACATGATTGTTTGCTTTAATTAATTCTAGTTTTCAAATAGTTACATTCTATATCATTGAAGATTGTGAAATTATTCGAATCCATTATTCACTTTTTATTGAGTTAATGGGATTCGCTAGCGCGGCTTTGGCGCTTTGATAACCCACTGTGAAAAAGGCAATTATAATCGTGATCAATCCCGTCAATAAGAAGATCCACCAATCCATTTCGATTCGGTACACAAAATTTTCCAGCCATTTTTGCATGATGTAATATCCAATAGGAACGGCAAATATCAGTGAGAACAAGACGAGTTTGAGGAACTCTTTGGATAACAAAGTAACAATGGCGATGGTAGTGGATCCCAATACTTTCCGGATGCCAATTTCTTTGGTCCGTAGATTTGCTGTATGTGCAGCCAATCCAAATAATCCCAGGCAGGAAATCAAAATCGCCAATAGGCCAAATGCACGTGAAGTATTAGCCATATTTCTTTCATCCTCATAAAACATGGCAATGCGCTCATCTAAAAAATGACCTTCAAATACTTGTTCCGGATATACTCGATCAAAAACATTCTGAATTTGAGTAGTGGAAGATGTGACATTTTCTCGCTCGATTTTTACTCCAGCTTCCCAATAGAATTCACTGCGCGTAGACATGACCAATGGCATATGAGCGGTACGCATCGAATGGGTATGAAAATCCTGTACTACGCCGGCAATATTCAAAACCCGACGGCTACCGATTCTAATTTTCTGGTTAATAGCCTCTTGTGGATTTTGCATACCCAGCATCGTCAAGAGGGTTTGGTTCACCACTGCCTCGCGCATGGTATCCGATTTTGCCAACCAATTTCCCGCCAACAAATTGAGACCGTAAGTAGTCTGATATTCTTCATCACAAAATTTTAGGGTAACCGAAAAAGGTTCATCTTCCGGATGATCTCCAAATCTGAAGTTTGTACTCCAGGTATTTCCACTAAGAGGCTGATCACTACTAAAACTTAGGGATTGAACACCCGGAATTTGGCTGATCATATGTTTCAACTTGGATTGGCGTGCCAGAGATGAGCTATCCGTATTTATGGTGAATGTATAAACTAGGTCTTTACTAAACCCCAAGTCCTTCGATTGTATAAAATCAATTTGCAAGACCGTGATAATCGCACCTATTATTAATGTTTGGGCAATGGCAAACTGTAAAACCACCAAAGTTTTTCTCAATAGATTTGTATTCGATTTGGGGTTATTTCCTTTTTTATATAAAGCCACGGAGGGTTTGCTATTGGAAAGAATTACTGAAGGATATAATCCGGCGAGAATGGTCACTCCGACCACAGTGATACCCAAAAAAATTATGGTGTTGGGATCGGTTAAAAAGTCCGTGGTAACAGGTACGTGTGATATTTGGCTCAACCAGGGAATCATGGTATAGGCAAGAATGCTGCCCAATAAAACTGACACGAATACGATGAAGGTAGTTTCAACCATAAATTGGGTGACTAATTGCTTGGTATTGCTCCCTAAAGTCTTACGGACACCTACTTCTTTAATCCGGAGCGTGGCTTGTGCGGTAGCCAGATTAATAAAGTTAAAACACGCCATGAAAAGAATTAGGATGCCAATCATGGATAATATGGTCAATCTACTCCTGGTCATGTAATGCGTACCTGAATGACCAATATTTTGATTGTAATGGAGGTCGGACAAGTCCTGCAGGTAATGAAACTTGATCTGTTCTCCGGCCCTATTGCTATAGTGCTCACCGCCGATTTTTGCCAGCTCCGCATTAATACTTTTGCGATCTGCATTTTCTGAAAGTAATACATAAACTTGGTCATTACTACTGCACGATCCCCAATGTTCAGAATGAAAGAATTGTATAGGATTGGATTTAAGCGTTTCATATGAAACCAAATATTGGATGGGGAAATCGCAATTTGGAGGTAGGTCATCCACTACCCCTTCCACCTGTACAGGTGTGACATTGTCTATTAGTAAGGTTTCACCCATCGCTTTATCCCAGGAACCGAAACATTTCTCTGCCCATTGGCGCGTCAATACAATGGTCCCTGGAGTTGACAAGGCCGTCTTTTGGTTTCCGGCCAGCCATTTCAAATTAAAAATTTCAAAAAATGAGTTTTCTACAAAGAATGAAATCTGCTCATTGCCAACAGCCATTTTTTTTAAGGGATTGCCACCTGCCGGATCTGGAACCGTCAATCCGGACCACATTTCTTTTATCCGCACCAATTCATCAAACTGTGGTATCGTATTCTGCATTTCATCCATAGCGGGGATTGGAGTACAAGCTCCATGGTCCTCCTCCTGATCTTTATCTTTTTGGATATGGACAATTCGCGCGACTCGATCGTAATTTGAAAAATTCTTATTGAAACTGGTTTCATATTTTAGCATGCGAAATATTAGCATAGCCGCAGCAATGCCAATGGCCAATCCAACCATTTTAATTGCAGAATAGATCTTAAATTTGTAAATAGTTCGTACCGAATATTTGAAATGATTGAAGATCATAATTACATCTTACGGTTATATTTATTCACTTTTTATAGAATTAACAGGATTGGCCACAGCTGCTTTAATACTTTGAAAACAGATAGTAAAGAAAGCGATTAATACCGCCAGACATCCTGCCAACAAAAAGACCTGCCAGGTAATATCGATGCGATAGGCAAAATCTTGCAGCCATTTATTCATCGAGTACCAAGAGATTGGAATTGCGATTACCAAAGATATCAGCACTAACTTTAAGAAGTCTTTGGAAAGTAGTGTTACAATACTGGGAACACTAGCTCCTAATACTTTGCGAATACCAATTTCTTTAGTACGTTGTTCGGTAATAAAACTGGCAAGTCCAAAGAGGCCAAGGCAAGATACTAGGATAGCAAGAAATGAAAATATCAGTGCAATAGACCCTATTCGCTGTTCCGATTCATACATTTTGCGAAATGAGTTATCCATAAACTGATAGGAAAAAGGTTGAGTAGGCGCCATTGATTTCCAGGTGTCCTCCAGATAGGCAATTACCTGTTTACTCTCCTCAGCTTGATATCTCAAAGAGATTCTTCCTGTTGACCTTCCCAAAAACAGGCCTAACGGTCCAATTGTTTCCCTTAAACTCTCGAAATGGAAATTCTTTACCACTCCCAAAATGGTGTATTCTATAAAATCCTCTGGTCTCGGTGCACCATCAAAATTACCGCTCATGCCATACAGTTTATTGCCAATGGGGTTCTCATAGCCCAGTATTTTAACCGCCTCTTCATTTAGTACCACACCCTGACTGTCGGTAGGAAATGATCGATCAAAATATCTTCCTTCTGATATTTCCAATCCAATCGTAGACAGGTAATCATGGTCTACTGCCCACCGTTGCATATTCAGCGCGTGATCTTGTCTAAATTCCCTGGATTGCGAAAAAGTCGTATTGTTTCTGGCGGATGGTATGGGCAGATAGGAGCTCACCGATGCCATTTCAATGGATGGATTCTGCAAAATATGTTGTTTGAATGCATCCACATTACCTTCCAATGCATAGGCATCATTGACCACGATCACCTGGTCTTTAACAAATCCAAGTTTCTTGGCCTGAATGTATTGCAACTGGTTGTTTATAAGTATGGTGCCTATTATTAGGGTTATGGCGATTACAAATTGAAAAACGACCAAAGAACTTCGCAGGCCTACGTGTTTTCCCTGAATGGCCCGAACAGGTTTCAAGGATTGAATAGGGTCAAAAGAGGATAAGAACAATGCAGGATAACTACCGGCTAATAAGCTGACTAACAAGATACCAGCAATAAGAATGAACCAAAATCCAGGATGAGACCAGGGCATATTCATGGATCGGGTGGTTAGTTCATTAAACCAGGGTAAAGCCATAGAAGCTAACGCAAGACCCAGCATAACTGCAACCGTTGACATGATGGTAGTTTCACTAAAAAATTGCGCTATAAGGCGCGACCGGTTACTTCCCAGAACTTTACGAACTCCAATTTCTTTGCTTCTTTGTGACGATTTAGCGGTGGTCAAATTCATAAAGTTTATGCAAGCAATCAATAGGACAAAAAGGGCAATGGTGATAAAAATGACCACATATTTATAACTGCCATTGGCATCTAATTCAACTTGTAAATCGGAATGTAAATGGATGTCATTTAGCTTTTGCAATCCATAACGGGCATATTGTCCTGTAGCTTCAAATTCAGATAGTGTCATCCCCAGTAGCTGACTCGATGTGTTTTCCATTTTCTCTATGGACAAAGCATCAAACTTCGTTTCAAATACTTCCCCATCGACACCTTCTTTGAGTAAAATGTAGGTATGAAAATTGTTATTTACGGCCCACAAAGGAGGTGAATCGGCGACCTCCTGATTGCCGTTCATAGACAATAGGAAATCCGCTTTAAAGTGAGTTGTAAAGGGGATATCTTCATAAACTCCGGTTATTTTCCAAAGATCTTCATTATCTAAAATTAAAGTCCGGCCAATAGCTTTTTCAATTCCTCCGAAATACATGCTAGCCTTCGTTCTTGACAAGATCAATGTATTTGGAGCTACTAATGCCGAATGGACATCACCACTTAACAGTTTGACAGGAAATAAATCAAAAAAAGTACTATCTGCGGTCAAGACATTTTCTTCTCGTATGTTGCTATTACCGGAACCCTCAATTCTCATCAAATAACTTCCATAATCCCTGAAGCGACACCAGTTTTCAACTTCCGGCAATTCATCCGCAATATCTGGTCCCATAACTGCACCGGTGACTGCTGCTGTCATTAAGGTTCCTCCAAAATTGATATCCATGTAGGGACGATAGATACGGTTCGATTTTGGATTCCATTTCTCGTAACTCAATTCATACCCGACAAAAAGTAGGATTAACATACAGCAAGCCACACCAATGGCCAAACCAACAATGTTGGTTAAGCTGAAAAGTTTATTTTTCCATAAATTTCTTATCGAAACTTTTAAATAGTTTGAGATCATTTTGAGTTATTTGTTTTAGTAATTATGCAGATTGTCTCGAGTACAAATTTGACTTAATCATCATGTAAATAGTTGATGGGATTGGAACGCACGGCTCTTAATGCCTGGGAGCCTATAGTGGAAATACCAAAAAATAAGAGCAGCACCACCCCTGGAATTATAACAGACATACCTATTGGTATCCTAAACGCAAATATTTGAAGTAATTGTTGAGCGAGCAAGAGACTAAGCGGGATACCTACAATACAGGCAATGAGCAGTATCCATACAAACCCCTTTGAGAGAAGCTTAATCAGCTGGACACTACTGGCCCCAACAACTTTCCGAATACTTACTTCTTTGGCTTTGATCTCAACCAAGTAAATGGCCATTCCCAACAATCCCAGACTGGCAATTAGAATGCCTAATAATCCGAAGTAAGCCACGATCCACAAGATATCGAAAAGATTGGCAAAGTTTTCTCTCACCGAATCATGATAAAATGAGTATTCAATGGTTTTAGAGGAATTGATTTTCTTCCAGGTTTTCTCTAATGCGACGACGGCTCCCTTTAAGTCTGATTGTTGCAACTGAATATTTAAAAAATTCCATCCCTCTGGATTGTATCGCAATAAAAGAGGTTCCAATTCATTCGTCAAGGGTTTGTACAAAAAGTCTTCTGTCACTCCTCGAATCATTAATTGTAAGGAATCTTCAATTAGTATGGTTTTACCAATCGCTTCGGAAGCCGTTCCTAATTGAAACTGATTTAAAAACTTTTGATTAACTATGGCGAATTTTTCATGATCCTGATGTAAAGTGGGAGGAAAGTCCTCTCCAGCCACCAAAACAATGTCCAGATTATCCAAATAACGATGGTCGATAAAATAGTCTCTCACCGGCACCTTATCATCACTTCTTTGTGCTCGGACATCTACTTTGCTATCGGCAAAAGTACCCATCAAATGTGATATTGCCGAAATTTCAGAAACTTCGCTTAATTGTTCCACTTCGGCACTTACTTTTTGGTAGGATTCATTTTGCAGATCAAGATTGATCATGGTATGATTCAAGAATCCAAAATTTCCTTGGATGGCAAAATGAACCTGCTTCCAAGTTATAGTAAGAAGTATCAAAAAGATCAGGGAAATGGTAAATTGAGAAATTACTAAAACTTTACGCAATCCGAATCTTTTAAATACGGCAACTTCATTAACCCTTTTCATAATGGTCAACGGCTTGAACTTGGAAAAAACTAAGGCGGGTAGCAAGCCCGCAATGATTCCAACCACAATTGCGAATCCCAAAAACCAAATGATGGTTGGAACATCCATGACAATGGATACATCCGTAAATTCAAGAAACTGAAGTTGATTGAACAACGGTATCGTCAATCTTACCAAAACCAATGCGATGAGTAAGGCAAACAGTGAAGTCAATATGGATTCTATCAGGAACTGGAAAAAAATAAAAGAGGGTTTTGCTCCGATAGTTTTTCGAATTCCCACTTCTTTAGCTCTCACAATGGATCTGGCCACAGTCAAATTAGTATAATTAAAACATGCTGAGATCATAACAATAAAACCAAGAGCCATCAAAAACCACAGCAGAAATTCCGGTAATCCCCGGCCCATATTATTAGACATGAATGGACCTGGAGTGATCTCATCCAAGCGCTGAAGACGAAAACGATAGGACTCATCCCTGGTTTCCAAAACCACACCTTCATAATATTCTTCTGCGATCTGAGCAAGGGCAATTTCTACCTGGTCCACATTGGCATTGTCGTTCAAGCGAACAAAATTGTATGTCATGTAGTAATTATTCCAATTCTCTTCAACTTTTGATAGCTCCGGATGATTTCGTTCGAGTGTTGATAACGTACTTAAGGAGGCAAGTAGATCGAATTCCAGGTGAGTTTTTCCGGGAAATTCATTTAAGACACCAACAACAGTAAAGTTTCCCAAAGTCCGATGTTCTATGATCTTACCAATAGGATCTGCTTCTCCAAAAAACCTTACAGCCGTCGAAGGAGTAAGCACAACCTGAAACGGATTATTCAACACATTCTGAGCTTTGCCACTCTGCAAAGTAAATCCAAAGACATTGAAAAAATCACTATTTGTCATCAATCCATTGACGGATAAGGTCTTATCACCAAATTGAAATTCACCGCTGGTTCGACTGACCAAGGGTATCCAAGCATCCGCATAGGAATATTCATTTAACAAAGTCCTACCAACAGGAAAAGGAGTAGTTGCATAGGTTTCACTACCTCCTCCCTTTCTGAAAGCATCTGTTATTATTCTATAGGTTTGTTGCGCTTCATCGTGAAACTTGTCAAATCGGTAGGCATCCTTAATCAACATGATGATTAAAAGACAAACGCTCATGCTCACGGCCAGGCCAAAAATATTGATCAACGAGAATATCCGGTGCTTCTTGATATTTCGAATCGCTACTTTAATATTATTTTTCCACATTTTTGTCTGATTAAGTGCGTGATTTAAAAAGTAGTTTTAAAAGTTACTCTTATCTCACTTGCATTCTCATTAAATCTATTCATCTCTCAAACTTTCTATAGGATTGGAATAGAATACAGTAAGACATTGGGTTGAAATGGTCAACATAACAATGGCCGCCATGATAATTCCTGCCCCAAAATATATCCACAACTGCAATGGGTGATGATAGGCATAGTTATGTAACCATTTTTGTAAAATGCCATGCACAATTGGGACCGCAATTAGGAACGAAATACTCAATGGTAAAATGAAATCTTTAGCTAGCAAATGCATAATCCGCAACCCGGTTGATCCAAGTATCTTCCGGATACCAATTTCCTTTTTACGTCTGGCCAATGCAAAGGATATCCAGGCGATAATACCCAAGAAAGCGATGAAAATTGCCAATGCTGTAAATACTTGAACTATTCTATTCAAATGGCTTTCATTGGCATAGGAATTGGCAAAATAATCATCTAAAAACTGAAAATCGAAAGGATACCTGGATTCAAATTTCTTCCATAAAGGTTGTAATTGTGCCAACAACTCATTGGCTTGATCCGGATTAAAACGAACCGAAATATTTCCTCTGCGATTATCCAAATACATGATTAATGGGGATACCACTTCATGCAATGAACTAAAATGAAAATCTTTGATTACGCCGATGATGTTCGAACTTGCATCGGACCCCGGAAACTTTATTCGCTTCCCCACCGGGTTGATCCAGTTCATTTGATTAGCAAACGCCTGATTGATAACTATTCCCCCTTCACTGAAGTCGGATATGTGTTTGAAAAATCGGCCATTGGCGATTTCCAGGTTGAAGGTATTCAGGTAATTCGTATCCACTCTAAATGCTCTAACGGGAACTTCCTGATCTCCATAACCTTCTGGGATGACCGTTGTTCCAAAGGTTCCTTGCTGAATGACGGCCTGGCACATCGAAGTACTTATTACTCCGGGAAGCTTATTGACTTCATTTAGGAAAGCTGTATAATTACTATCAATCCCCGGTGGAGTCTTCATGGTCACAATTTGGTCTTTGGCAAATCCCAGGTCCTTATGAATCAAATATTTGTATTGTTTTTGGAAAACCCAACTTGTGGCTATCAATCCGATTCCCACACTCAGTTGTATTGTTGTAAAGATCATACGTGGCAAGACCCCGCGAGGAGAAATACCGAACATGGACTTTAGGCTTTGAACTGGTTTGAACCGGGTCAAAACAAAACCTGGAAATATTCCTGATAATAACGTGGTTATAGAGATTCCACCGAGCAGAATTATCAATACAATCGGGTCCATTAATTGTTCGAGAGGGATAGATTTGCCAAACCAGTTGTTAATAAGAGGTAACAAGACGCCTGCCAGTACTACTGCTATCGCCGCAGAAAAAATAACCAGCGCAAATGTTTCAAAAACAAACTGATTTAGTAATTGATAATTCGATGCACCCAGAACTTTTTTTACCCCAACTTCCTTTGCTCTTTGTAAGGATCTTGCGGTGGTGATATTTATGTAATTAAAACATGCAACTATCAATATCAACGAAGCGATCCATGCAAATACTTTGAGAAATCTATAGCTACCATAGCTCCCTCCTCTTAGGTATTGTATATCTGTTGAGTGCAAATAGATTTCGGACAATGGCTGTAGATAAAAGTCGTACATATCAATCCGGTCCGGCATATATCTTGCGGTAAATTCCGGAAACTTTTGGTTGACCGAAACGGATGTTGAAGTTGGATTCAACTTCAGATAAGTAATCACCGTCTGTCCTAGCCAATTGTTTAAAAATCCAAAATCCAAAAACCCGGATTGGCTTTCGGTAGATGCCCAGGAGGCAATTACTTCGTATTGAATATGACTTTGACGTGGAGCAGACTCGATTATTCCGGTTACTTGATAGTACTTATTGCCCACCCCTTGAACAACCTGACCTACAGGATCCATTTTGCCAAAAAGTTTAGCAGCTAACTCCGGGGTAATCAACACTTGTCCGGGTTTTGAAATTAAGGTTTTGGGGTCCTGATTTCCGTAAATTTTAAAGTTGAATATTTCAAAAAAATGCGCATCTGCAAATACCCACTTATCCGTATAAATGTTAGTTGCTTCATGGGTGAGTAAGACCTCGTCAAACCATGGCGCAATATGAGTAGCAGAATTAATTTCCGGGAAATCCTCAACCAGTGTTTTAGCCATCAAACCCGGTGTTTCAGCATTTTTGGAGCGTTCACCTCCCGGAGAAGTGTACCACTTATTGACCCGGAAAATTAATTCCGGGTCATCGTGGAAGTTATCGAATTTCAACTCATCAGTTATTAATACTGTAACCAGTATCACTGCCGTAATTCCTATCACAAGTCCGCTGGAATTGATTAAAAAGGTCAATTTCTGGCGCGAAATGCTTCTCAGAATCTGGAGTAGAAATTGCTTGATCATCAGGTTTAGTATATGATTAAAAAGTCAGGTATCTTTTCAGTCGGGATCTCTTACTTTCACCAATTCATACGCTATTTATTAATTATAAAATCCTTTCTAATAAATCCATCTTCAATTTCAATAATCCGGTCACCGTAGGAGGCATTCTTCTCTGAATGGGTAACTTGAATAATACTCATACCACTTTCATGAAGCGATTTGAACAAATCCATAATGATCTCTCCTTGGGAAGAATGCAAATTACCGGTTGGTTCATCGGCCAGCATCAATTTGGGATTACCAACTATAGCTCTCGCCACCCCCACGAGTTGTTGTTGTCCGCCGGACAACTGATGAGGGAATAAATCCTTTTTCGCAACAATATTAAACCGGTCCAGTAAATCTGCAATTCTGGATTGCCTTTCTGCTTTTTTCACATTACGGTATAATAGAGGAGTCTCAATATTTTCATAAACCGTGAGTTCATCTATTAAATGATATGCTTGAAAGACAAATCCCATATAATGCTTATGTAAGTCGTGTCGTTTTCGTTCTCTCAACCGGTGGACCGGCTCATCAAAGAATAAATATTCACCACTATCTGCTTTATCCAACATGCCGATAATATTGAGCAAAGTACTTTTGCCGGCACCGCTAGGTCCCATTATGGTAACAAACTCTCCCTGTTTAACTTTTAGGGAGATATCCCTCAACACCCAGGTTTTATGTATTCCGGATGCGTAATAACGCTCTATTTTCGAAAGAGAAATCATGCTCATGTATCTTTTTATCCAATTTTCCTAAAACCCTATTCGCATTTTTTTAGGCTTATACCACATCAGATTCGAAGTGGAAGCGACTAGGATTTTTTCGAATCTCAGTAAAATATTTACAGAAATTAGTCCTGTACAGTGCTATCCAATATGACTAGAGATACTGCTTAACTACGTTCTCAGTCACTACTTGTCCATCCAACATTCTAATAATACGATTACCAAATTCAGCGCAATATTGCGAATGAGTTACCATTAAAATAGTAGTTCCACTAGCATTCAAGTCCGATAAGATTTTCATCACTTCATCGCCATTTGCAGAATCCAGGTTTCCAGTCGGCTCATCTGCCAATATCAATTTGGGACGATTTACGATTGCCCGAGCAACTGCCACCCGTTGTTGTTGACCACCGGAAAGTTGTTGTGGAAAGTGATTTTTCCGATGCATGATATTCATACCCTCCAGCAACTCTTCGACCCTGGTTTTCCTTTCTGCACTAGGGACTTTAGTATACAACATGGGTAATTCTACATTTTCAAATACCGTAAGTTCATCGATTAAATTAAAACTTTGAAATACGAATCCCAGGTTGTGCTTACGTACATTGGATCTTTTGCGCTCCGGCAAATGTCCAACCTCTTCTCCATTGAAAAAATATTCTCCGGAAGTAGGATTGTCAATCATTCCCAGTACATTAAGTAAGGTGGATTTACCACATCCTGAAGGTCCCATAACACTAACGAACTCACCTTCCTTGATTTCAATATTCACTTCATTCAAGGCGGTAGTTTCCACCTCATCGGTTTGGTAAACTTTGGTCAGATTTGCTGTTTTAATCATCATATTAATGTTTGTATTTAGTATAAGATCTTATTCCGTATTTATCATATCAAACTTTATACGCACCAATTTAGGTGCTTCACTAGTCCTGAAAACAGGTTGTCATTCCTTGAGAATTAATTCATCCTTATCTCCAAAATTTTCATAACTGGAAACAATCACAATATCCCCATCCATCAATCCATCTTCTACCATATAAAAGTTTGGGTTTTGTCTTCCCAAACGTATATTTCGTTTGAATGCATTTCCATTATCCGGATCAATTACATACACCCAATTTCCTCCTGTGGTTTGATAGAATCCTCCTCGTGCCAGTAATTTACCTTCTTCTTCCGCACTTAGTTCCAGTTTTACTGAAACGGACTGACCTCTCTTAATTCCCGCCGGAGTCTCTCCGGTAAAAATCATATCTACCAGGAAGGATCCATTGGTCACCTGTGGATAAATCTTATTGATCTTTAAATAATATTCCTGTCCGGCAAATTGAAACGACCCTTCCTGATTAAGGAATACGCGGGAGATGTAAAATTCATCTACTCTTACTTGGATTTTAAAATTATTCAGATTATCCAATGTGGCAATATTCTCTCCCTGGCTCACCAACTCCCCTATCTCTAAATTTAAACCGGAGATCTGTCCTTCAATGGGAGCAGTAACCATCAGGTTGTCAAGACTCTGCCTGGTTATTTGCAAGTTTCTTTCCATAAGATCAAGAGAAGATTGCATTTGAGTCTGCTGCAATGCCTGATAAGCACTATCCTTAGCAATTGTAGCTTTCAAGAGCTTATGTCTTCTCACCAGATTCTCACTTTCATCAATCATTTCTTCTAACTCCACTTTAGAAATTACCTTGCCTTCATAAAGCTTCCGGTTTCGTTCTATCCTTTTTGAAATCAGATCCAGCTGATACTCCACATTCAAAGCCTGCTCTTTGAGATTCAAGCTCTGTTGTTCCATCAAAAGAGAGGTATTACGAATCTGATTGATTTGGGCAATTATGTTCGCCTCTTGATTTAAAAACCGGGATAACAAGTCTGGATTGGAAAGCTTTAAGATCACTTGTCCTTTATCCACCATTGCTCCATCTTCTACCAGCCTTTCTTCCACTTTACCGCCTTCGACCGCATCGATAAAGATGGTTTTAATAGGCTGTACCACCCCGGTTACCGGGATGTATTCCTGGAATATACCAGAATGCACCGTATCTATCAATAACCTTCCCTTTACCACATTTAATTTAGATGTGCCAGAGTTTTGATAAATATTGGTGAATAAAAATATCAACAATCCAGCCCCGACAAGGATCATCACGATACGTTGCCAGGTCCATTTTTTCTTTTCTATTTTTCGGTCCATAGTTGAAAATAATCAATATTAGTGTAATCAGTGTGCCAATTTTAATTGGCTTTGACTATCATCTAAATATATATATATTTTATTAATATATTTAAATAATTGTTCGTATTCGCACAAATCTGATGTTCGTTTTCGGACAGAATTTCATAGGATTATTTCCCAGAGGTATTAATCTATTCATTTTGTAGACTTTCGGCTGGGTTTGCCAATGCGGCCTTAAGACTTAAAACACCTACTGTAATCAATGCCAATCCAATAATGATCCCTCCGGTTACCAAAAATATCCACCAGGATAATCCGATACGATACGCAAACCGCGTTAACCAACTTTCCATTAGCATCCAGGACAACGGTAAAGCCAGTAACAGAGCCAATACCACCCATCTTAAAAATTTTAGAGATAACATCATTACCACATTATATATAGAAGCTCCCAATACTTTGCGAATACCAATTTCCTTGGTTTTTTGTTCCGCCACAAAAGCAGAAAGACCAAGTAGTCCCAAGCAAGAAATAATCATCGCCACCAAAGCAAACCACCAGGCAATGCTACCGGTGCGCTGTTCATTGCGATACATTTGCATATATCGCTCATCCAAAAAATCATATCGAAAGGGAACCCCTTCGGAAAATGCAGCAAATGTTTCTCCTAGTGAGGCCAGGACTTCTTCGTTGTGTCCAGGATCAATTCGCAGCATAGTCAATCGGGTAAATTGGGGTAAGTTGGCAATTATCAGGGGGCCAATATTTTCGTACAACGAACTTATATGGAAATCGTTTACCACGCCAATAATGGGACCCGAAATCTCCCGGTATTTCAAGATTTTTCCGATTGGATCTTCCATACCCATGGTTTTGGCGGCCACCTCGTTTATAATAAAACTGGATGTATCACTTCTTAAAAGTTCTGAAAAATTGCGCCCTCTTACCAGTGGGACATTTAATGTGTTCAGGAAATTATGATCTGTTCTGAGAATATTAAAAATAAAATTTTCCTCAGATGCCATTCCTTCCCATATGAGGTTTCCGGTCTGAGATCCTACCGATAACGGATTGGTATTTGCAAGTGTGATATTTGTAATACCCGGAATTCGTGACAATTCACTCTTGAAAGCCACCATCCTTTCATCGGCTCCCGGAGGGGTCCTAAAATAAAGTATATTTGATTTATCCAGTCCCAAATTTTTATTCTCTATATATCTTACTTGGTTCCTGACTACCATCGCACTGACCACCAATAGTGCAGAAAGTGCAAATTGGAAAATAACCAGTCCACGGCGAATAACGGCTGATCCCAATCCTCGCGAGATTTGGCCTTTAAGTCCACGACTGGTTCGAAGCGCAGAAAGGAAAAAAGCGGGATAACTACCCGCAAAAAAAATGGTTATGATTCCTACCCCCACGATCAATCCCCATAAGCTCGGATCATTGAAGTTGAGGCTCAACTCTTTGCCTGAAATTACTTCAAACGAAGGGAATAGAATGGCTGCCAAAACTATGGCAAAGACCATACTCAAGGTGGCGATCAACGCCGTCTCAGTCAGAAACTGCGCCATGAGTGATCGTCGCGAAGCTCCTATTACTTTGCGAACTCCGATTTCTTTAACCCGTGTTGAAGCTAAAGCTGTGGACAAGTTCATAAAATTTATACACGCTATAAGCAGCAAGAAGATGACTGCCAATGCAAACAATCGCACATATTCAATACGACCGCCGGCCTCTTCCCCGTTTTCAAATTGACCATGCAAATACATTCTTCCGAATGATTGTAAAATAACCTTCACATTACCAGTATTTTCACTATTTATGGTAATTACATTGCCGATTTTTTGCGCAAACCCTGTCGCAGAAACATCCTTTTTTAATTTGAAAACAACACGAGAGTCAAAATTTTCCCAAGGATAGGGATTTGGAGTAGATTGCTGTAACTCTTCGAGGCTCAAGACAAAATGAAAACTGAGCGAAGAGCTTCTCGGTACATCTCTGAATATTCCGGTAATTTTAAAATCTGGTTCACCATTGATTTGGACAGTCTGCCCGATGATGTTCTCCATTTTCTCCGTTCCATACAGTTTGGCGGCCAATTCATGGGAAATTGCTATTGATTTAGGCTCTTGAAATATTTTGTCAGCAGCCCCTTGGATCAATGGAAAAGTAAGTGTCTTAAAAAAATCAGCAGTAGCATATAATCCATCCTCAAGGAAGTTTTTATCAAGTACTTGAAACGACTTTTTATTAGTCGGATCATAGGCACAGATTTCTTCTACTTCAGGATAGTTTTCGCTTAGGTATTGTATCAGTGGATATGGTGAAGAATTAAGGGTATTGACATCTGTTTGTCCGCTGTATTCATTACATAAAACCCTGTACAATCGATCCTTATCCTGATGAAACGAATCCATTCCGATTTCATCTTGTATCCAAAGCAGGATAATCATACTTACAGTTAAACTAATCGTCAATCCAAAAATATTGACCAAGGTATATCCCCTTTGCTTTATGATGGTTCGAGTGGCTATTCTTATATAATTGATTAACATAGAGCCAATTTTGTTTTAATATTTGTTATTTGTCTTCTGATAATATTTTTATGGGATAGAGCAAAACCTATTCACTATTCATGCCTTAAATCATGAGCTGGTTCTTTGCCCATGGTTCCCCACAATTTAAAGAATATAGTACCCAGAATCAGGAAGATCATGAACACCACAGAAAGTGAAATCGTCCAAGGGTCAATATTAATCCGGTAATTAAAATTACTCAACCACTGTTCCATTATCATCCAGGTAACGGGTATACCAAAAACTCCAGTAATGAAGACTATACGGTAAAAATTCTTCGTTAACAAATTACCAATCTGATAATTCGTACTGCCCAGAATTCTTCGGATTGCAATTTCTTTGGTGCGTTCACTTATTTCAAAAGTAAGCAGCCCATACAGTCCAAATGCAGCCAGCAAAATGCAGATAAAGGTGTAAAAAGCCGTGATTTTTTGAGCCCTTATTTCGGATTCGTATAGCATGGCAAATTCATCGTCGATGAATTTGTATTCGAATGGTAATCCCGGAATCAAACTAGTCAATTTTTGTTGAATTTCGGTCAAAGTCTGTTGCACGTTTGTGGAAGCTATTTTCAGGTATAATTGGGAAGGAGTCAGGTTTCCCACGACCAGCAGGCAGGGTTTAATTTGATTATGGAGTGATTGAAAATGAAAATCTTTAATTACCCCGGCAATGGGATTTCGACTATCTTCGCCAAAAGCTGAAAATTGTTTGCCTTGAGCCACTTCCCAACCAATGTGCTTTTTGGCAGATTCATTTAGAATATAGGTATATCGGTCTGTAATGCTATTTTGGATAAATTCGACGTCACCTTCTAAAAGTTCTACATCCATTGTTTCCAAAAAATCCGCGTCCACAGATATAATAAACATACTTTCCTCCACTTCCTGCCCTTCCCACCAGACGGTTTGGTTCCAATTGACCACACCAGGATTAAAGCGGTTTAAGGAAGCCTTTTTTACTGAATTCAACTTAATGAGTTCATTCTTAATTACATCGTGTTCTTCATTTTCTACTTTGGTATACAGTGGAATATTGATGACCTGGTCGGGATTTAGACCCAGGTTTTTGTTGGAGATATGGTTTACCTGTTTTCCGATCATCAGACTGCTGCTAATCAGGATAATGGATACAATAAACTGAATCCCCAAAAGTATATCTTTTACGCCAGCACCTCGTCCACCTCCGGTTTTAAATTGGTTTTTCAACACCTTAACCGGTGAAAAAGAGGTAACAAAAAGTCCGATATGTCCTCCTGATAAAATGCTGATTATCAGTATGATGCCCGCTCCAACCAGGAGGTTCTGATAATTTGCAAGATCAATCTCCATTTCCACATTAAAAAGGCTATTTATGTAAGGCAACATCAGGTATTGGATCAGAGCCAGGGCTAATAACAATGAGATCATACATAATATCATTGACTCAACTACAAATTGCGACAAGAGTTGTCTACGACTGGCTCCAATTGTTTTTCTTACACCGACTTCCTTGATACGTTTGGATGAACTTGCCGTTTTAAGATTAATAAAATTGATTAAGGAGATTAAAATTAGTCCTAAAGCCGCGGCTCCATAAATATTGAGGTATCTCTTATTGTAAGAGAGCTTTAGGTTCCCTCGATTATGAACAAAATGGATGTCTGTAATTGGTTGCAGGCCAATATCAGCGAACTTGTGAACGTAATCGGGTAAAGGAACACTAAGCGATTGGATTTTCCTTTCTACGATTTTCGGATCAACATCAGGTCTGAGCAATACGTAACCGTAATAATTGTACTGCCCCCAATTACCAGTCAGACTTCTTCCGGGAATCAACCTTTCCAAATCGAGGAAGGATACTACAAAGTCAATATCAATATGTGAGTTTCGGGGCAAATCTACCATGATGCCGGTCACTTCATACTCAAAGTCATTGTTCATGGTTATTATTTTCCCTATAGGATCTTCGTCACCAAAAATCTTTGTCGCCTTACTTTGTGAAATGACCAGGCTATTTGGTTTATTGAATAAACCCTTAATCTTTCCACGTATGAGAGGTATATCAAATATTGAAAACAGGGAGCTATCAGCCAAGAAAAAGTTCTCTTCATTAAAATATTGATTATCGTAATGCACAACTACTTTCCCATGCCTGCTGAATTTGGTCAGACGCACATAACTTTCAATTTCAGGTATTTCTGTTTTTAATTTTACAGGAATCGGTGCGGAAATTCCAACCCAACCGTCTCCGGACTTGACATCGCCTGTTACCAGGCGGAATATTCGTTCATGTTTGGGCAAAAAACGGTCATAGGAGACTTCATACTTAATGTGCATGTAACTGAGTAATCCGGCAGCAATGCCAATGGACAATCCAAAAATACTGATAAGTGAAACCCATTTGTATTTGCTCAAGTTACGGATGGACGATAGAAAGTAATTTTTGAACATGATCTGAAATTTTTTAGGTTGGCGAAGATATTTGTAGCTTTTTTATTTTCATTTTCAATCTTGACGAAGAGAGTTGATAGGATTGGAGGAAGCAGCTTTAAAACTTTGAAAGCTTATAGCGATAATCGCTAGTCCTAAGGCAAAAATGACAGCTAACACAAATATCCACCAATTGATTTGATATTGTACTACATAATTATCAACCCAACCATCCATCAGGTACCAGACTATGGGTGAAGCAATTACAAATGCAAGAACTACTAAGCGAACAAAATCCTTGGTCAATGTATGGATAATATTCAATATACTAGCTCCCATCACTTTACGAATGCCTATTTCTTTCTGCCGATTGATTGTTGCCAAGGTGATCAAACCCAATAATCCTAAACAAGCCAGAAAAATGGCCAATCCTACTGCCCAAATCATTATTTTACTTAATCTAGTCTCCGATCGATAAAACCGTTCAACATCTTCGTCAAGAAAACTATATTTAAATGGAAATCCCTGTACCAATTCTGACCACGCTTGATCGATAATTGCCAGGACAGGACCTGGATCTCCTTCAAGAATTTTTACAAAAAAAGTAAAAGGTTGGGCGTGTTCGTACTGATGGAACATTTGGGGTTTTACCTCTTCTCGATAAGATCTGAAATGAAAATCTTTTACCACTCCGATGATCCTCGGATTGTTTCCCGACTCACTATAACCGGTAATTTCACGTCCGATTACATTGTCTATGGTCCAACCGAAGTTGCGAACTAATTCTTCATTGACAATTACCGACCGGTTATGGCCATCCTGTCTGTCGGAAACAAAATTACGTCCAGCGATTAACTCCATACCAAGAACATCCAAATAATCATCATCTATAAAATACTCATAAATCTGTTTTAGCTCACCCTTATATTCAAATCCAGATCTGCTCCAACCGGATCCGGCTCCTAAACTGATATCTGAAGCGGCAACACCATTAATGTTCGGGTTATTTTTTAGCTTATTTTTGATTAATGGATAAATAACTTCGGTATCCGTTCCTTCGGCATGTACCACCAGGATATTCTCTCGATCAAAGCCCGGGTTGCTTGATTTCAAAACTTGTAGTTGGTTAAAGATAATCAAGGTTGCTATGAGAAGTCCGGACGATAAAGCAAATTGTGCGGTGACCAAAATATTGGTAAATAGATTTGCTCCCCCTAACCTAACTTTGTTCTTAAAAATTTCAACCGGTTTGAATTTTGGTAATACCATAGCTGGATAGACTCCGGCCAGGATTCCGGTGATAAGAGTCAGTCCAACGATTAGCCAGGGTAGTTCTGGATACTGGCCTAATGAAAAAATCAGTTCACGACCTGCAAGTGTATTGAAATAGGGCAGAAAAACTTTTGCTAACACTAAACCCAAAACAACCGAAAATGTACTCAATAGTATTGATTCCAGCAAAAATTGCACGGAAAGTTGCCTAGGTTTACTTCCGATTACTTTTCTAATGCTGACCTCCTTTGCTCGATCAGCTGAGCGGCCAATGGAAAGTGTAGTGAAGTTTATAATAGCGATTAGCAGGATCCCTGCCGCCATGGCCAGCAATATCCAAATATTCCTAGGATCTACCGGAGGGATCTCTCCGCCGCCGATAAATGGATCCGTATGCATTTCGCGTATGGGTTGTAGTTTATAGGTTATAGGAGGAATGTCTGAATCCCACAACCCATCATTCCTCAAGTTTTCTTCCGTATCGGGGTAATACTTTCTACGAAAATCTAACAGTGCTTTAGCGTTGTGAGCCATTCCACTTCCTTCACGCAATTTTACAAACACACTGAGAAATGAGGAATTCCAACTGTTTTGCCTCTTTCGACCGTATTCAGTTTTGGCAAAAAAATCCATACTCCCCAGGATTTCAAATTGTTTTGATGAGTTGACTGGAATATCGTCTGTTACTGCTGAGATGTGAAATAGGTCAAACGTATCGTCTATCTGTATTTCAATTGTTTTACCAATCGGATTCGACTCATCGAAGAGTTTTAATGCCGTGCTATGGGTTAAGACCACTCCCTTGGGGTCAGCTAACGCGGATTCGGGATTACCAAAAAGCAGAGGAAATGAAAATACGTCAAAAAAAGACTGATCCACATGTGAGATTTCCGCTCTTCCGATTTCATTCCCTACCCTCACAAAACTCTCGCCCCATGCTTCTTTCCAACGCACGACCTGCTCTATATCGGGAAACTCAGCTAGCATAGCCGGACCTAAAGGCATTGGTAAATGAGGATCTCCTTCTTCTCCCTCGCCGTCTAGATCGGCAGTCCAGCGATAGACCCGATACATTTGATCTGCATGGGAATGAAACCGATCAAAACTAAATTCATTAATGGCATACAATAAAAAAAGGCTAAAACAAGCTAGACCTACACTTAATCCAAAAACATTGATAAAAGCCAGCGTTTTATGTTTCAAAAAGCTTCGAATTGCGATTTTTAGATAATTCTTGATCATGTCAATACAGTAATTCTAAAAGCCATTAGATAATATGAATTATTCATCCCGGATGGATTGAACCGGGTTTTCCATTGCCGCTCGAACACTTTGATGAGCAATGGTTATTGCCGCGATAAATAAAGCCAACATGCCAGCCAGAGCAAATAGATCCCACCCAATTGACACCCGGTATGCAAATTCATCCAACCATCTTTTCATCATCATCCAGGAAAGTGGCAGGGCTATCAATCCTCCAATCAACACCAATTTCAAAAAGTCAAACGAAATCATTTTTATCAATTCGGTGACTTTTGCACCCAAAACTTTGCGTATTCCAATCTCTTTTCTCCTAATTTGCAATGTATAAGCTGTGGTTGCAAAAAGCCCTAGGCATGCAATAAAAACTACTACCCAGGTAAAAAACAACAATAACTGACTGCGTTGGATGACTGGTTCATGAAAGCGAGCAAACTGATCGTTTAGGATATGATACTCCAATGGATTTTCAGCATCAAATTGATTATTAATTTTTTGCAATGCTAAGAGCGTTGCATCCCAATTTGAAGTATTTACACTTAAGGAATAATAGTCGATATTGTGTATCGGGTTTTTCCAGTATCCCATTACCATGGGTTGAATACTTTGTTGAAAGCCTTCAAAATGAAAATCTTCAACAATTCCTGCTATGCTTACCTTTAAGGGTTCATCCAACGGATTGGTATCCCCGGACCAATTAACCTGAGGTATTTCAATAAAGTGCCCTACGGGATCAATTAGACCAAGTGCACTCACTGCAGCTTGATTCAATAGAACCTGAGTACTATCAAATTCAGTTCCGCGGAAATTGTTGCCTTGAACCAAATTGATATCATAAGTAGAAATGAAATCCTGATCCACACCTATAAATATCATTTGTCTCGCTGTAGGTGAGGATTCTCCTGATGTAACCACATCGACTAGGGGAAAGTTTTTCCATTCCCCTGGCACTCTTGAACTTACGCTTACTTTTTGTACTGCAGGAAGTCGTAGAAATTCTTCTTTGATCGATGCGAATTTACTGCGCAGATTACCACTGTTTATGTCCACCACCACCAAGCCTTCCATATTAAATCCCAGTTCCTTTTCCTCAAGGTATTTCACTTGTCTAAATAGCAGAGTGGTCATAGCAATCAAGCTGATGGCCACCACAAATTGGAAAACGATTAGTAATTTACGGGATGATAATCTTGGGTAACCAACTTGAGGGCCCTTTAGTGAATGGACGATATTTCTGACAATTACCAGGTAACTGGGATAACCAATTGCAAGCAAACTAATAACTATTCCTGACAGTCCGATCAAAAGGACTTGGCTGGTTGGAAGGGCGATTAGATCAAAGGACGAACCAAAAAAGTCCGGGATAAACGGATTTATCATGTACAAGGCTACCCATGCTACTAGTAAAGATACCGAGGTGAGTAGTAGGCTCTCAGTTAGGAGTTGGGCCAATAACTGTCTTTTCCCAGCTCCCACCGCTTTGCGAATACCAATCTCGGTCGAACGCCGCATGAAAGCCATATTTAGCAACCCGGTGTAGTTAAATGTGGCCACCAGCAAAATGAGAATTCCAATCCAAAAAAATAGATTTACATAAAATATGTTGCCTTTTTGATGGTTAATTTCTCCCTCAACTTGCTCCGGATAGAGGTGGATATCTCTAACATCCTGCAAAACGAATTGGCTCGTAAATTTTTCTTCTACCGGCCAATTTTCTTCGGCAAGAGCGGTGATCTTTTTTTCTAAATTCACTACATCACTATCATCTCGCAATTTAAAATAAGTAAGGAAAGCATTTCGATGCCAACTCGTGGATATAAAGTCATCATACCAATTGAATATTTTTGAGGTAGTTTGCTCCGGGATCATTAAATTGGCATGGAAATGCGTGTTTTTAGGGAAATCTTCAATGACGGCCCCTACTACCCCTTCGAATACATTGGTTTTTAATAATTTGCCCAGCGCAGGTCTGTTTCCAAAATACTTTTCTTTTAATGTTCTGGTCAATAGTAATCCGTTAGGTTGATTGTTTAGTTGAATAGCATTTCCTTCTATAAATTGAAAGTTAAAGACCTCAAAAAAACCACTATCAATGGTAAAAAATCTTTCGTAATGTAAATTGGTGGGCTCGTTTCCGACGGTAAGGCGTCCCATGCTTCCGACTTCTGTTACCGCCTCTATTTCCGGAAATTGTTCTCGTGACGCATAACCCACCCGGGGACCAATCGTAGCAACCTCTATAGTATTTCCCTCGTCAGAAAGATCTTTCTGAATCAATCGATAGGTATGTGCATGCTGGGAATCATAATTTCGCTCGCCGACTACATAGATGTTCAACATTAAAAAACACAAATATCCCAATGATAAGCCCAGTAGATTAATCAATAGATAAGTCCGGTGTTTGGATAAATACCTAACAGCTACTTTAATATGGTTAATGATCATAATGTCAGATTGTTGAGTATGGAATAAATCAAAAAACTTAAAGAATTGAATCTAATTTCTCCTAAAAGAGTATTGGAAGTAATATGCCAAATTTGCACTATGTTGACATTGTACATATTACATATATTATGTTTTTATATTTAAATATTTTTGTTCGAATCCGTACAAATTGATTGTTCGGAATCGGACATTTCTGCAACATTAAAAGGTGAGATGGATTTATTCATCTTTGAGTGATTTAACAGGATTGACAAGTGCCGCTTGGATACTTTGATTAATTATCCATATTTGTGTTCCGGTTATTTAACCACAATAAACGATTATAGAATAAAATTAAAGTCAATTCTTTATTCATTTTTTAAGCTTTCAACCGGATTGGCCAGGGCTGAACGCAAGCTTTGAAATCCCACAGTCAGCATGGCGACTAATATCACGATGGCTGCCGTTACTCCAAAAAACCACCAACTTAAATTAATTCGATAGCTAAATTCCTGTAACCATTGATTTGCCAGGTAATACGCAACCGGACCGGCAATAATCAAGGCAATAACAATTAACTTCAGAAAATCTCCGGAGAGTAATTTCACCAAAGAAAATGATGTAGCTCCCAGGACCTTTCGGATTCCCAGTTCCTTGATACGCTGTTCTATCATAAATGCCGCTAGTCCCAAAAGCCCCAGGCAAGCGATTAGAATGGCCAATCCTGTAAATATGGCAATGGCCTTACTCAACATACTCTCTTTCGCCGCAAGCTTTGCAAAATTTTCATCAATGAAAGTATAATCAATGGGCTCACCGGGAGAAAACCTCTCCCAGGTCTCTTCTAATTTCGGTACGAAGTCGCTCACACCGGAATGCCCTAATTTTATAGCCAGGCGTGATCCGATGCCACCATATTTCAAAATCACCGGACTGATGGTTTCACGCAATGATTGAAAATTGAAGTCTTCCACTATTCCAACAATTCTCAGGGAGTCATTGACAACGGCTCCAATCGGGTTTTTACCAGTCAATCCCAATGCCCCAACTGCCGATTGGTTAATAATTAATGCAGAACTATCTGTCGTATAATCCTTTGAAAAATTACGTCCTTGCGCCAGTCGAATTTTTAGTGTAGGAAGGTAATTTTCATCAATTGGAAAAGTCTGAACTGTAATGGATTCCTCCATTTCAGGAGTTTTGTAGGCCCCCATATATAAAGTACTACCTCCAGGAATCCGGTCATTAAAACTGGTTGATACCACTTGAGGATATTGCTCAATTTCCTGTCTAAATGCTTCTTTTTTATTCACCAATTGATCCGCATTGTTAACGATCAGCACCGATTCCTGCTCAAAACCCTTATCGGAGTTTTTTAGAAATTGAAGTTGCTGGTAGACGATCAAACTACCAATAATTAAGCTGGCAGCAATGATAAATTGAAACACGACTAAACTGCTTCGAAGCCTGGAGTTACCGGAAAGTTTAAACTTTCCTGAAATAACTTTGACCGGCTGAAACCGGGTCAAGTATAAAGCCGGATAGATCCCCGCCAGTAATCCGGTAAGTAGCGAGAAGCCCCCTAGCCAAAACAAATGCTTTCCATCATCAAAAATGCTCTGAATGATCACATCTCCGGTGATTTCCTCGAAAGCAACGAGTAATAGCTCTGCCAATCCCCCGGCTATGGTCATTGCGATCAGGCTCATCACCACGGATTCCATGAGAAACTGCCTGATGATACTCGGGCGATTTGCTCCCAATGTTTTCTTGATCCCAATTTCCTTGGCCCGAACAGCACCTCTGGCAGTCGTCAGATTGATGTAGTTGACCATTGCCAGCAGGATCAGGAACAATCCAATGATCCCTAAAATGGAAACTTGCTGAGGATTACCACCTGTAAAAAAATCAAACCGGAATGTTGAATAGAGGTAGATGTCTTTAAGCTGTTGTGGATAATATTCCACCCGACGGAAACTCTGAGACCAGCTTTCATAGGTAGATTCTTGCGTCACCATCGGATATATCACATCCCGTCTTAATTGTTCCAGACTCAGTTTAAGATCCTTAAGACCGGAATATTCATGCAATAGGACATATACATAGATTGAAGCGGAGGTCCAGTTTACTTCATCGTCAATTTCAAGGGGTACATAAAAATCAGCCTGTAAATGTGATTTTCTTTTATCCTTTTTTAACACTGCTGACACGACATAGGGCGTTTTATCTTTTCCAACACGGATGGTTTTTCCC
Source organism: Saprospiraceae bacterium (assembly GCA_965223405.1). GTDB lineage: Bacteria > Bacteroidota > Bacteroidia > Chitinophagales > Saprospiraceae > CBDCWO01. The sequence continues at coordinate 5,225,455 of CBDCWO010000006.1, read as the reverse complement.
AGCGGTGCGTCCGATCCAAAATATTTGTCAGCCAATTCCTCCGAGATTACTATTTCATCCGGACTTTTCATCAGATGATCGGGATCCCCCTCCAGGAATTCGAAACGAAATACCTTGAAAAAACTGGAATCAATCGCAAGGCCCTTGTCCTCTATGAATTCCCTTTTATCCACCTCTACCCCAATATCCGATCCTACGAGATCTACCGCCGTTACCCGTTCGGCCTCGTTGCAATCCTCTTTTAACCATCGGTATAGAGATGGAGAGGTGCAGGCAAAACCTCCCATATTGAAAAAATCAGATGCGATGCGATAGATACGATCATAATGGTCAAAATGGGTGTCATAACTTTTTTCTTGATGTACAGATAGAAATAACACGAAGGAGGCTGCAATGCCCAGAGCAAGTCCGGAGATATTGATTGCAGAATATCCCTTATATCTGAGGAGATTGCGCCAGATTATCTTAACATAGCTCCTTAACATCTTATTGAGTTTGATAAATAGATAGAATAATCAGCATGCCATAATTATACATAGCTGTATATCTGCTATTTACACATATGTATATTGTTTATATTAATTCTTTTGTTCGTTTTTGAACATTCCGGCGTGCGTTTTCGAACAAAAAGGCACGTAGGATTTACTGATTTCTTGAGGAAGGAATTGGTAAATCTATTCCTCTTTAAGGGTTTCAACCGGATTAATCAGGGTAACTTTAATGCTGTGATAACCAATAGCCATCAAAGCAACCAGCAACGCAAGGACAGTAGAACCTAAGAAAATCCACCAGGGCATATCTATTTGAATGGCAAAGTTGCTAAGCCACTTATCCATCAGAATCCAACTGAGTGGTAAGGCAATGAAACCTGCTATGAAAACCATAGAAATGTAATCGCGCGATAATAATAGCATTAAACTACCGATAGAAGCTCCAAGAATTTTTCTTATACTAAGCTCCTTGGATTTTTTTTCTATTGTTATCATCATCAAACCAATCAAGCCAAAACAAGCAATAATTATGGCCAACAATGTAAATCCCAGATTTAAGTGCTTGAATTGATTATCCGGTTCATACTGTGATGCAAAGTGTGCTTCTACATCGATTGGATCGAATACCGTGTAAGGAAATGCAGTTGTATAAGCCTCTTTGATGGACTCCAGCAAATAAGGCGAATACTTACCCGGCTTTGTTTTGAGTGAAAAATAACCATCCGCCATGATTCCATCGGATGAGTAATTATATAAAATAGGTACTACCGGATGATGTACAGACCTTTGAAAATAATTCTCAGTGACTCCAACAATTTCGTACTCTCTCTCCCAATAACTTATTCTTTGGCGCAGTGCCTCCTCTGGATTATTAAAACCCATCAGATCAGCTGCCAATTTGTTAATAACCACGTATTTGATGTCCTTATTATTTTGACTAATTGCTGTATCTCGAGCCAAAAACGGAATATTGTACAACTTAAAAAAGCCAGGATCTCCATAATTTCGATAAAAACTAATCGGAAGTTGTCGATTGTTGAATTTTACCTTTTTAACCAGTTCCAATTGATTCCCTGGGATATGATGCGAAGCACTTAAATTTGTAATTTCCGGAAAAGACTCTATGACTTGCTTAAATCGTGGAAAACTCAAAGCTAAATCCTCATATTTCACACCTAAAGGTGCCCGTATTGCCAATACATCGTTGATATCCAGTCCTATTTCGGCGACCTGCATCGATTGGGTTTGTTTATAAATCGTTCCCGTACATGCGATTAAGGTAATGATAACGATAAATTGAAATGTGACCAGGACTTTACGGAAATTAAACCCTTGAAAAGCCAAACTTAATTTCCTCCGTATCAGTTCCTTAGGACTAATCTTTGAAAAAAGGAAAGCAGGAAATACAATCGTCATCAAGGTACCGGTTAAAAAGATCAGTAGCAAGTAAAATGCAGGGTCTGTTACTTCAATATCCTGCCACTTATAGTTATTAAAAGGAATATGAAAGGTCCTTTCCACAATACCTTCCATTAAAAAGACAATCGCAAAACCCAATACTATTCCCAGAAGGGCATATAAGGTTCCGGTAACGGCAATTTGCGTAAATATCTGCCGTCGACCGGCGCCAATGATCTTTCGGATACTTATCACCGGAGCATTATCCAGTAAATCTGCAGTGAATAGATTAAAGTGATTTACCCAACCTAAAAAAAGAATTAAAATGGCAATACTCGCCAAAATCCAAATCGTATTTCCCTGACCTGTGGCTTGCAATTCATTTTCAAGTTGAGAATAGAGATGAATCCGTTCCAGTGGTTGGAAAATAAATTGATCAGAGCCGGATTCATTTGGTTTCATTTTGGAAACGACTTCAGTTAACTCGGCCGCCAATTCCTCATGATTAGCTTGTTCATCCAATTCAAGATAAGTATACGTATAGGTTGCTTCGAGTTGGTTGTCTCCGTATACCTTAAAGCCCCAGTTAGTCATGGTCTCCAGGGACCCAAGGATTTCAAATTGTAGATGTGACTGAACAGGAGGATCTTTTACAATACCGGCTACCATAAAAGGAAACCTATTTTCGAATAACAATTCTTTACCCATCGGATCCACTGCACCAAAGAGTAATTCAGCGGTCGATTCGGTAAGCACCACCCTATTAGGATCTTGCAGAGCAGTACGAGAGTCTCCTTGTAACAGTTCAAAAGAAAAAACCTCAAAAAATGAGGGATCCGCAAAATAACATTTCTTTCCGCGATATAGATTTTCTCCATTTCTGAACACGACATCATTCGCAATCCATGGGCCCAAGCGCACATAGTTTTTGACCGCCGGAAGCATTTCCTTTGCCAGGACTCCAACTCCGGAGGCGGTAATGGCACTCCTACTATTTAATGCACCTCCACCCAGGTGATCATGTCGAACTCTTACGATTTGCTTGCTACTGGCATGAAACCGATCAAAATGCCATTGCCAACTTATGTATTTCATCAATAGAATACTAACAGCAATACCAAGACCTAGCCCAACAATTTTCAGAATGGATAAATGTTTTTTATTTAGTATTTGCCTCCAGGAAAGTCTCAGGTAATTCAACCACATCGATTCATAATAGATATTAAATATTCACCATGACCGGTGGTATAAATTTTTAAATCTCTAATTCTAAGCAACTTACGCATTTTTAATAAGAATAATAAATTTGATTTTTTTCAATTTCTAGATTTTGATATTTTCTATTAAGATAAGGAGAGGTTAATCTTAAAATGGATAATGGATGTAAAACTATGTAAATAATTGTAAAAGAGGCCTTTAATGGTCTTCTATCGCTTTTGGTATTGAAGCATAAGTTGAGATGGAAAGAGTAGGCAGACTGCCCATTTCACCACTCTCAATACCCCAATCAAGGTACACCTGTGATCTGGAATGTACAAACATGGTGATAATCACCAAGCACCTTCCAGTACAGTACCGGGATTGTCAATCGGGAAATGCTGTAAGATGTTTCCAGGTAAACGAGTTTTGAATCTTGGAAAGTAAGTTGTTTTGTATAACAATATCTTCTGTATAGGCAGCTGGAAACCCTCCACATGTTTCATCGTGGCAATATAAATCGCCTGGGGAAGCCATGGATCTTCTAAGATTTTCGGTCTAATTAAAAAATTGTCCGTTTATGAACAATATTTGATATAAATTGCAACTTCGAGGCAACTTTTGACGTCATTCTATTATAGGTTTTTAAGAATATACTGTTCAGAACCGGACATCACATCAGGATTTATACGGATGACTATTTTAATATTTGGGAAACAAATTTAATTGCTGAGAGCTATGAAAGGGAGCGAATTAGAGGCCACTGTGTTGGTGGTTGATGATGAAGAAGACATTTTGTTATCATTAAAAATGCTTCTAAAAAAAAAGGTGAAAAGGATCTTTACCGAATCCAATCCGTATCATATCCCACGCCTCTTACGTCAACATAAGCCTGATTTGGTGTTGCTGGATATGAATTTTCGCAAAGGAGCCACACAGGGCAAAGAAGGTTTATCCTGGCTGGCAAAAATTAAAGAGCTTAACAATGATACTCAAGTCATAGTCATTACCGCCCACGGTGATATTGATATCGCGGTTAGCGCTCTGAAGCAAGGAGCCGCAGACTTTATTGAAAAGCCATGGCGAAATGAAAAATTGTTGGCCACCGTTCAATCCGCTTTGAAGATCAGTCAATCTCAGAAAGAAATTCGTCAACTGCAAAATACCCGGCAAATATTGAAGGATCAGCTCAACCAACTATCGGGAGAAATGATCGGACAATCTGCCTCTATGCAGAAAGTATATAATTCGATTGATAAAGTTGCCGTTACCGATGCCAATGTACTGATCCTGGGAGAAAATGGAACCGGCAAAGAAATGGTAGCCCGTGCCATCCACCAAAAATCTGCCCGTAGCAAAGAGGTATTTATCAAAGTCGACCTGGGTGCTATCCCAGAGAGTTTATTCGAAAGTGAAATGTTCGGACATCGTAAAGGGGCATTTACCGATGCCAAGGAAGATCGCGTAGGTCGCTTTCAGGCCGCACATGGAGGAACCCTGTTTCTTGATGAAATCGGCAACCTCTCACTCACTAGCCAGGCCAAGTTACTCAGTGTAATTCAAAATCGCTATGTTATCCCGGTGGGTTCGAATGATCCGGTCTCCATCGATATTCGATTGATTTGTGCGACTAACATGCCACTGGCAGAGATGGTGAATAATCAAACTTTTAGACAAGATCTTCTCTACCGCATTAATACGGTTGAAATTAAAGTTCCTCCACTTAGAGAACGAATTGGCGACATATCTCTGCTTAGCACCTATTTCCTGGAACAATTTAGTAGAAAGTATAATAGAACCGGAATGCGAATCAGTAATGAAGGGATGAAACAATTGGAATTGCATGATTGGAAAGGAAATATCAGAGAATTACGTCATCTTCTGGAAAGAGCAGTGATCATGACAGACAAACAAGAATTAACACCTGATGATTTTTCATTTAATTTGAAACACAAGGAGTCTAATGACATCGACAATAATCCGCTTAACATTGAAAAGATGGAAAGGAAGTTGGTTTTGAGAGCCCTCCAACTGCATAAAGGAAATATTACTAAGGCTGCGGAGGAATTAGGACTTACCAGAGCCGCTTTATATCGCAGGCTTGAAAAATTCAACCTACAATAATTTTCCATTCATGCTTGAACATTTCAAAATACGAACTTTATTACTGGTCACCCTAATAATTCTGATCATTACGGCGATTATTTACACGATTCTTAAGCATGGATTTAATACGTATTTGGTTATTCTGATCCCTTTGCTAGCCATTTTTATTTGGCGTTTATTTTCACTAATTGACAAAACCAATCAGGAGGTAGCATCTTTTCTGGCTAACATAAAATACAACGATTATGCGGCCTCGTTTCCGGAAAAGAAATCCGTTGGGGATTCCTATCAGACACTTCATGGTGCTTTTAACCTGGTTACCGAAAAGTTTCGGGACATCCGGTCGGAAAAAGAAGCACAGTTTCAATATCTCCAGGCTATTGTGGAAAATGTAGATACTGGTTTGATATGTTTTGATCAATCCGGAAAAACCATGTTGATTAATAAAGGACTTCAGCAACTTTTACGCAAATCCTATTTTCCCAATTTGAAATCAGTAGAAAAATACAATCCCGCGCTATATGAGGCCTTGGAAAAAATTGTGCCTGGAGAAAAACAACTTTTACGTATCATAGTCAATGGTGAAATCCTTCAGTTGGCCATTCGCAAAACCATTCTCAAACTTAAGAATGATGAGCTTCACCTTTTTGCGATTCATAACATCCACAAAGAATTAGAAGAAAATGAGGTGACCTCCTGGCAAAAATTGATTCGAATCCTCACTCACGAAATTATGAATTCGGTGACTCCGGTGATCTCATTAGCATCAACTACACATGATATGATGGTGGATAGAACGGAAATAAACCAGGAAGAGTTTTCTGACATCCGCAATGCGATTCAGGCCATCGAAAGGAGGTCATCAGGCCTACTCAATTTTACCCAAAATTACCGCAAGCTCACCAAGATACCACCACCTAAATTTCAAGAACTGAATGTATCTGAATTTATTAATCGTGTCATTACCCTCCTGAAGCCACAATTCAAACTGCAGGACATTGAAATTGCAACTCAATTTCCTGGTCATCCCATCCATGCTCATTTCGATCCTGAATTGATGGAGCAGGTTTTTATTAACTTATTAAATAATGCAAAGGATGCCGTAAATGGCCGGGAAAATCCCAAAATTAATGTTCATGTTTTTAGAAGTATGCAGGGTGAATTAGAAATCCAAATTCAAGATAATGGAGCAGGAATTCCTTCCGAGATTCAAGAACAAATTTTTATTCCGTTTTATACCACTAAAAAAGAAGGTAGCGGTATTGGACTTAGTCTATGCAGGCAAATCGTTCATAAGCATAAAGGAGTCTTGCATGTATACTCCGAACCAGGAAAGGGAAGCGTTTTTACAATCAAGTTTTAATGCCATCAGGAAGGTTTATCCAATAATTTGGGTCAAACCGGGTAGAAGCTCGAACTAACATCTGGATTCCACAAATTGGACACAAATTATCATGAAATTTTCAACGGCATTTATTACGTACCATTTCCAAATAGCCAGTATATGGATCAATATGGTTTTATGGCCTATCTATCGTGATCCAGCGTTACCTAATCCGATGATGTTCCAAAATGCCTACTTTAATTATCTGGCATTTAGTGAAAAGTGTAATGGAATCCCGATCAATCTAATTTGAAGCACTTGGCAGTTAGAGAATATCATTACTAATTTTGATCAAACACATTTAAAATTGGTCTGGAAAACGTTATATTGAATACTACCTCAAAAATGAAGAAAAAACCAGAAGTATTGGCTATCAGAAAATTTATGGTTGGAATGGCTTTGGCTGCATCTCTGCAACTAGTGGCCCAATCCACTGGAATAATACAATGGGATGATGAATCCGGGATGGTTTTTCATCCTTTAAATGAAATTCCCTTGGATCTAAGGGAAGATTCGCTGAGGTATAAACAGATTTCAGGGTTTCCAAAACCTTTCATAGCGGATCAGACTTTTAAGAATTTTCGGAATGTCACCTTGGAGGACCTGGATGAAAATGGAAGTCATGAAATTATTTTTGGGATACAAAACAACCTGTATGTTTGGTCCTCACCGGATACGATCTGGTGGAAAAAGGAATTACCCGGACTTGCCATTTATCCTCCTTCAATCGCAGATCTAAATTATGATGGAGAATGGGAAATTGTCCTAACGACTGCCGGTATCGGAAATGAAAAGGGCAGTATCATGATCTTAAATGAAAATGGAGCGGATTGGCCCGGATGGCCCATAACCTATAACGACCACTGGATGTTACTTGCTCCGGCCATATCCAATGTGGACCAAGTGGGTAATCAGGAAATAATTGTCAGTGAAAGGATTTCGCCTACCGGCCAGATTCATATATTAAACACTGAGGGACAAGAGTTAAATGAAAACTGGCCGTTGGTTTTACCGAATACCCCGGCAGTCACACCTTCGATTGGAGATATCAATCAAGATGGTATAAACGAAATTGTTATATGCTCTTCACGAGACATTTTTGTATTGGATCTCAACGGCAACGCACTTCCCGGTTGGCCCGTTGTACATTCCGACACTAAATTTAGTTATCAGTCACCATTACTCCTGGATTTGGATGGGGATCAAACCTTGGAAATCATAGGATCTTCCATCGGAGACAGACCCGAATATTATGCTTTTGATGCGTCAGGTCAATATGTTGATGGGTGGCCATTTCCGACCACTAACCAGACCCGCACTTTTAGTCCTCCGACGGCAATAAAAATTGATGAGGAATGGAATATTTTTATGGCTCGTCCAATCGGTGAATTTGAAGCAGAAGATATGCTTTATCGCTGGAGTCCAGGGGCAAACCTTGTCCCTAATTTCCCGATCAAAAAAGTCGGAGGCAACGAAGGATTTATAAGTATTGCGGATATTGACGACGATGGAGAAATGGAGGTTATTTTTGGAAGCAATCTCAACGTTGAAGGTAATGGTTATATCCATGCCTATGAGTTGGATGGAGAAACGGAATTGGCCGGATTTCCTCTCCGGCCCCGGGGATGGACCTATATGAACGGTGCCTCGCTGGGAGACGTCGATGGGGATGGAAGTATGGATCTTACTGCACTTTCCTACATCTCTAGCTTTGGGCTGGGACCAGATACTACCTTTCTGAATGTCTACGACCTAAATACCCCTTATACACCGGGCAAAATTCTATGGGGTACCTATAAGGGAGATAACACACGGTCCGGCAATCTCGCTTCGAACATTAATACGGGCTTCAATGAAATGGAGCTAACTGTGATAAAACCTTTTCCCAATCCCACAACTGATATTTTATATCTACCAAACACAGATCTGTCCGGAGATTTTGAAATATACAATATCGCTGGAGTTCAGATATTATCCGGCAAAATCCAGAGTGGATCTATTCCCGTTTCCCACCTTTCCACTGGAATCTACATACTGAGAATTATTGACCGGAGCAAAAATTTGGAAGGACTCACTAAATGGATAAAGGAATAGTTCGATCTACTGTTATAGCAACTCCATTTGAAACATAGGACGGGCAAATCCAATTATTGTGAACATAGTGCTTCAAGGTAAGCCTCCTGGTTCGGATTTAATTTGAATTGATCCCTATCGTGGACTTCTTCATCTGTTTTGCACAATTTTTTCAACCTATGCATATCCTGACACCAACAAGTCCCATCCCAATACTCCAGGCCCTTGAAATCACGCACCTTGTAGAGAGAATGATTACCATAACATGTACCTAAGTAGACATATTTATACTCAGATGCTTTAGCCCAGGACAATACTTGCCACATGATCCACTTACCGATACTATGGGGTTTCAGATACTCCAGATTAAAAAAAGAAAACCAGTAATGTAACATATCTCCATTCCGAATTACGTACACATAGCCGATGGGCTCTTCGTTTAGGCTAAATGCGTAAATATGGGAGCCAATCTCCCTTTTGAGTAAATACGTAAACCTCGCAGAATCCATAGCCCCATTACTAAATCTTTGTGATGCGTAATCCATGCAGAACTTTGAAAAATAACTGTCTTCCAAATAATCTGATTTATCTTGTATTGATAATGATATTCCCAAGTCTGCTACTTTGCGCGCAACTCGTTTATTTTCGGAACTATCAACAAACCGGGAGAGATCACAACGTAAACTTCTGGCCATATAAAATACTTGGGGGTCTAATTTGATATTACCGGAATAAGGTAAAAAGCCACGATCATAAATATCTGGAATCTCTGCCCTGGATTCCATCAAACAATACACGGCGTATCCGAATGAATAGGTTTGATAGTTTTTTTGGAATTCAGTTACAAAGATTTTCACGACAGATTACCTGATTTATTAAAATACAATTGCAGCGAAAATAGTAGATTTAACCAAAAGTAAAAAGCATATGAAGATTAGGAAGGCTTTTACCTGGAGTAAACACTTCAATCTAAAAAACCCTTATGCCATCACTTCTTATACTTTTGAAGGTGTCAGCCTGGTCTTTATTCAGTTACATTCTGAGGATGGGTTGACGGGTATTGGTAGTGGATCTCCATCAAAAGCCGTATGTAATGAGACCCCTGAAGAATGTCTTGCTGCTTTAAAAAATATCGTAATTGATCGGGTTGAAGGAGAATCCATTTTTCATTATAAGCGCTTAATTAGAGAACTTTCCGTGCTGTTGAAAAAGACCCCTGCAGCCATGGCAGCTATCGATATGGCTTTGCATGACTTATTCTGTAAGAAAATTGGAGTCTCCATTTATAATTACTTAGGTAAATATCACTCCTCTTTGCCAACCTCCATCACCATTGGAATTAAGGAATTAAAAGAAATCCAAAAGGATATTGACGAATATATACAGCTGGGATTTTCGATTCTCAAAATCAAAATTGGAGAAAGTGTGGACCGCGACGTAGAATTACTCCATAAAATAAGAGAGTGGTTCGGAGACCAAGTTAAGCTAAGAGTTGATGGGAATCAGGGTTACAGCATTCAGACTTTACAAAAGTTTTTAGAAGCAACTTCCGGTCTTGATATCCAGTTTGTAGAACAACCTCTACCAGTAGGAAATGAATCCGGCATCAAAGCTATACCAGCAAGATTTCATCCGCGTATCATGCTCGATGAGTCAGTTCAATATCCTGGCGATTTACATCAAATACTAAGAGCTAATCCTGAGTATGAACTGGTAAATATAAAAATGATGAAATGCGGAGGTATTTCATCGGCAATCGAATTGGCCACACTGGCCCAATACAATCAGGTTAATCTAATGTGGGGGTGCATGGATGAGAGCCGGATAAGCATTGCCGCAGCATTAATGACCGCCCTTTCCCAACCAAAGACAGCCTACTTGGATTTAGATGGTCACATTGACCTGAGTCGAGATATTGCCAAAGGAGGATTTATCATCAGACGAGGAGTTATGTATCCATCCCCACAACCTGGATTGGGAATAAGTATAATACCATAACCATGAATCAAAAACAAAATGCAATACTGCTCACCCATGGATTACTGGATACTTTTTATGCCAAGACATGCCACGGGTTGGTCCGAGGCTCAAGCCGATACTGTATCTTAGCTGTGATTGACTACCGATTTGCTGGCCAGGAAGCAGGTCAAATGATAACAGGTCAAAATCTGGATATTCCAATTTTTGCACACGTGGAGGATTTTATCCGATCGGGGATGGTCGCTGAAAATTGTATTGTTGGAGTGGCTTTTGAGGGCGGAATATTACCTCAGGAATTTCGCGGTGAATTACTAAATGCAGCTAGTCATGGTATGAATCTAATTAATGGATTACACACCTATCTTTCTGAGGATACCGAATTTAAGGCGGTCGCAAAAAAATACAGTATCAACCTCTTAGACATTCGAAAACCGAAACCCATCTCCGATCTAAAATTCTGGTCGGGAAAAATAAAGGAGGTAAACGCTGTAAGAATAGCGGTATTAGGAATGGATTGTGCGGTTGGAAAACGGACAACTTGCCGATGGATTTATGAGAAGTGCAATGAGATTGGCATTAAAACCGAGATGATTTATACTGGTCAGACCGGTTGGCTCCAGGGATATCCTTACGGTTTTATTTTTGACTCCACTATTAACGATTTTATCAGTGGAGAATTGGAACATGCCTTATGGCAATGCGATCAGGATTTAAAACCTCAGATCATACTGATTGAAGGTCAGTCTGCCTTGCGAAATCCAACCGGTCCCTGTGGATCGGAGATCATTATCTCCGGGATGGTCCATCACTGCATTCTGCAGCATCAACCAGCTCGAGAATATTACGATAATCAAGAGCACCTGGGGTTTCAAATACCTTCCTTGCATTCTGAAATCCAGCTGATCAACTTACTGGGTGCTCAGGTGATTGGTGTGACCCTTAATCCCCAAGGAATGAATTCAGCGGATCTGCAAAAATATAGTCGGGAACAGGAAAGTTTGTTAGGTATTCCAGTTGTGGAGGCTAAGAGCAGTTTCCTATCGGTGATAATTGATCAGATCAAAAAAGTAACTTGAAGTTTTGGAGTTCATTCTCTGGTAAAAATCAAGTATCGATAGGGCCAATCTTTAGAAATAGAACTTTATAAAACTGAGTTCACTCCGGAAAGTCTCTAAACGGCACTTTGGTCAATATTTTGATAAGAGGGGACATATTATTATTTTTGTAAATGTTTAAACCTAGCAAAAATAGTCAAGGCGATCTGTTCAAAGATATTTCAACCCATCTTTGTGGGAGGAAGCAAAAGCTACTGGAATCACCGCATTCATGGCATAATGTTTTTTACAAAGAGGTGGTGAGTCGTATTGATGAATCTTTGTTTTCAGAATTATATCATGAGAGGATGGGGCGGCCTAATGCCTGCATACGCATTCTTATAGGAATGATGATATTAAAGGAAGGAAATGGGTGGAGTGATGAGCAATTATATACAGAATGCCGGTTCAATATAATGGTAATGCGATCATTAGGATTGTACAATATGGATGATGATGTACCTGCGGAATCGACCTATTATGAGTTCAGAAGATTGTTGGGAGAGTATTATGAGGATCATCAACGGGACTTAATGAAAGAGGTGTTTATAAAAATTACAACTGATCAAGTGGCTATTCACGGAGTGAGTGGCAAGAAGATACGCCTTGATTCCAAGCTAATCAATAGTAACATAGCCAAGTCCAACAGGTTGCACTTAATAGTTGAAGCAGTGAGGAAGTATGTGAGTGGCAAGCCACTCAATGAAATGAGGACACACATGGATGCTTCTAGTTATGAGATATTGGAAGCATTACAAACAAAGAGTACTTCCAATCTCACTTATCCATTGAATGCTCATCAGAAGAAGGAGATGCTTGTCAGCATGGGTCAGATAATAGGAGTACTACTAGAGCATGGAAAAGGAAGTGTGGAGGAATCATATGTTTTATTAAAACGCATCTATGAAGAGCAATATGAGCAAAAGGACAATGATGAAAACGATGATAGCCCAGGTGGCAGCGATCAGAAAGTAGTACTCAAGCAGCCTAAAGATATTCCATCATCCAGCGTACAATCTATCCATGATCCGGATGCAGCTTATCGTACCAAAGGACAAGGAGCAAGCAAACAAACAGTAACAGGATACCATTCCAATGTGACAGAAAGTTGTGATCCCCAGGAGGATGTACATTTAATATTAGATGTTGAAGTAGTTAAAGCAAATGTAAGCGAAGATGCATTTTTAATAAAAACAGTTGATACCTGCCAACAGATACTGGAACAAGCCCACGATGAAGGCCAAAAGATAGAAGAAGTAATAACAGATGGAGGCTATGACAGCATTGCGAATCGAGAAGAAATGCTTAAAGAACAACGACCCCAATGGAGTATTGCAAAGATGAAAGGCAGAAGTTTATCATATCAAATGGAGAAAGACGAACAGGGAAATCTGGAAGTTTTCGATAGACAGAGTGGCGAGCACCTAGAAGTACATTATTCAGAACGAGCCCAAAAGCATGTTATCCATACAGTAGGTGGAAACAAAAGATATATGACAGAAGAACAAATCGACAATTACATACAACACCAACGAATACAAGAGCAAGTCAATCAGGAAAGTTACAATCTAAGAGCAACAGCAGAATCAACCATCCATCAATGCTTTCACAGACTAAAAAAAAGGAACAAAATCATATATCGGGGATTAGTTAAATGCCATTGGTATGTCCTGTCACGAGCATTATGGGTAAATGTTGTAAGAATTACGGAAAAAATAGGGAGAAATACCCTAATATTCTTTCATTGGCTACTACGATGCATCATGAATACTCCCATTGCAAATCACAAGTTAACATTCTGAAAACTTCCTTCAGGAGTAAAAAATATGTTGAAATCATGAAAAAGGAGTTTTCGGAGTAAACTCAAAACTAAATAGTAGATTAGTGAGTCTACTCCGAAAACTCTGCAAATCCAAAAATGATTCTTTTGTCGATATTTTCATTTTTTATAATTAGCTGATACTCAGGCATCAACGAATCTCAAAAAATAAAAATCTCATCCAAAATAATTCATTTTATGAAAATTGATAGTTTTCAGAGTGGACTCATTAGTTTATCTTATAGTTTTGATTCACAGCTAATTATACAAGACAAAATAATCGAACTCAGGTATTAAATTCTTCCAAAACAACAAATTATTCTATTTTAGTAACATGCTTCTAAGATATCTGACCGCTCTATTGCTTATAATCTTTTTACAAAGCTGTAAAGAAGAAATTCAGGGTAGCAAAACAGAAATAATTCTACTAGCTTGTTCTGAATCCGAAAAGATCAATGCATTACAAGCGAGATCAATTATGGTAGGTGAATGGAGGTGGATGTATTTAAGTTGTGAAAACAGTAGGTTAGAACCTTCTCAGGAACCTTACCGTGGATTAACCGTATTAATCAAGGAAAATGGCGAAATCGAGTTTTCACAAGATGGAGTGGTTACCCTGGAAGCGGTGTGGAATATTGTAGATGAAGGAGAGAAACTGTTTTTAAGCACCACACCCAGAACACCCCCAATTGTTGGAGATATTGTATTCTGTAATGATTGGTTTTCAGCTACCGGAGGGCAAAACAAAAATTGCCGTCACAATTTTTTGAGAAATCAGTAATACGGTACTTTTGAGTCAACCCTAGTAGCACTAGGACAGATCGAAGATTAGTCAAGATCCTCTGGCATCACTCGGACGTTCCAAGCAGAAGTTTTCTTGCATCTTCTAATAGAAAATACTGAAAACGTACAAAATCTCCTGGTTTGATTTGACCCAACAGACTGATATCCCGACTCACTACAATGCCGAGCCTGGGATATCCTCCTACGGTCTGTCCATCAGCTGTAATAATTACAGGGTTACCCCCTGGAGGAATTTGAATTGTACCGGGTATGATTCCTGAAGAGATCATCGATACCGATTTGGTAAGAGCAACTTTAGGGCCAACCAGTCTTATACCCATGCGATTGGTATCTTTACTTACATTGAATCTATGAATCTCAAAATCTGTCAATGATTTTTGAGAAAACCAATGGAATTCCGGACCCGGGAGAATACGAAGGGTGTGATGGCGAGAATAATATCCATTATGAATGTTCTTTTGTTCCAGTTTATCCAATCGGGGATTATATGGAATTCGATCGCCTGGTTGTAAGGAACGACCTTTCCATCCTCCGATTCCTGCATCAACATAAGTAGAATAACTGTTCATAATTTTGGGTATTAACCACTCCCCGGCAAACCCAAAATAAGATCTAAATCCTTTCTTTACTTTGCCTATTGAAATTTGATCGCCTGGTTGTATATGGATAAGTGTATTCATTGGCTTTTCCTCACCATTGACCTTTATTTGGTTCTTTGCACCGGTGACCGCACAAATAGTTTCTTTAGTAAACTCCAGCACCGGACCTTGATAGGAAACCTCCAGGATTGGAGTATTATCAGGATTATTCAAGATATAATGATTTTGAAGTACAGCTTCCTGATCCATGGCACCGGAAACCGGTACTCCCCTGTTTCGCCAACCAATTCTTCCATCAACATCCTGAATGGTCGTAAAAAACCCAGGGCGGTGGATGTACATTATTCCTTCCTTATCCATACTGATTTAATTCCTTAAAGGTTAGAGAGTCTATGGCAACAAACTTTAGTCTTCCGCCAGGTGTCAATACAAACGGATTTTCTTGCCTGGGATCAAAAATACGGATCGGAGTTCTTCCAATAATCTGCCATCCTCCTGGTATCTCTACTGGATAGATTCCGGTTTGGAACCCAGCAATGGCAACAGATCCACCAGGAACTTTTATTCTCGGCTCCACTTTCCGAGGGCAACTTAATTTTGAAGGTAGTGGACCCAAATAGGGAAAACCAGGAACAAAACCGATCATGAATATATGATAAACTCGTAGACTATGCAATCCAACTATCTCTTCCCAGGTAGCCCCGGTATTATGGATTACCGTTTCCTTATCCAGAGCAAATTGATCTTCATAACATACCGGTATTTCGATTGGATCGACTAGTCGTGGAATGTGTTTGGCTTCATCAAAATCCAACAGATCTATATCTTTCTTTGCTTCTTCATAGGATACGTTCCATGGATTATAAATAACCGTCAGAGAATGGTACGCGGGAATCATTTCTACCAACCATTCAAAATTAGCTTTTTTGATAATCCCTTCCAGAGCCCAGACTTTTCGATTGACTCTGCGGCTTATTTGTGATTTAAACGAAATTAATATGGCCCGATCCCCAAATGGTTCCATTTTTATCTTCATACAAGTGGTAATTTAAAGGGGGATACTTCAATATTACACTTAACACTTTGTTCGCGGATGTATTTTACGAATTCAAGAGCTCCCGGACTGTCTCCATGGATGCAAATAGAGTCCACATGTACAGGCAATTTCTTTCCATTGTTTGAAATCACTTCATGGTCTTTCACCATCCTGCGAAACTGATCCCAGGCTTCCTCCTTTCGCCTTATCAATGCTTTGGGATGATGCCGCGATATTAAATTTCCTTTATAATGATATCTCCGGTCAGAAAATCCTTCTGCCACAAAAGGAATACTCCGTCTTTTTGCCAAACCTTCCATTACAGATCCTGCTAAACCCATCAGTCCATACTCTTTACCCGAAGCGATTATAGCATCAATTATGGCCATCGCAACCTCTGCATCTTTGGCAGCCTGGTTATACAAAGCACCATGTGGTTTTACATGAGTTATTCTACCACCTTGTGCGCTGACCATACCGGCCAAGGCAGATATTTGATACAATATCATAGCCTTTAACTCTTCGGGTGCAATTTGCATATTCCTACGTCCAAATCCTTGTAAATCAGGATACGAAGGATGAGCTCCAATTTGAACCTCATTTGATAAAGCAAGCCTGATCGTTCTTTCCATCACCAGTGGATCTCCAGCATGATACCCACAGGCAATATTGCAGGACGTGATATACGGTAATAATTTTTCACTTTGGTCCAGTTCATACCTGCCAAAAGATTCTCCCAAATCACAATTGAGGTCAATCTGCATCATATATATAAAGATAAAAAAGTTTGAGGATTGTACTGACGAGCTTCGCTGTCAGCATAGACGAGCTTCGCTGTCAGCATATCATAATGAGACAGAGGATAGAAAATAGTTGATTTTTAATTCTCAATACTTTTGTGTCATCTGATACCTTCTATACCCTTGACACCTGAAACCTGATATAGAAGACAGAAGACAGACGCTGATCTCGGGCAACCTTATTTAGGCATCTACAGACCACCAACCACCGATCACCGACTACCGACTACCGTTCGACAAAAGGCAGTTGGGTTTTAATTCTCAATACTTTTGAGTCATTTGATACCTTCGATAGCCTTGACACCGAAAACCTGATATAGAAGACAAAAGACAGAGGTCAGAAATGGAATGGTATCCCATGTCTGACCTCTAATTTGATCAGGATTTATCGGCCTGAATGATTATACCGTTTTGGTGCAGGAGCAGATAGATGACTTGCCCCCCTTCACTCTTGACAAATTCAATCGATGCCTTAACAACCTTATAATAGAATTTATAACTAGTATAGGGATAGATTTGAAATTTTGGTTGTCCTGTTAATTGGGCGAAGAGAGCACCCTTTTCATTACTAATTATAAAGGATGCATCGGCCGTTAAGTGATATTCACCCACAAAAGCTAATAACTCGTTCTCTTCCATATTTATTTCTTCCCACACTTCCAAATTTTCAGGTATGGGCAATTTGGGCGCATGAATGATTTGACCATACATTTTTAGAATTACTTTGTCTTGCGCAGGAGCAGGCCTGAAATCAATAGTACCATCTATAGATTCTATGTGGTAAAGGGCATCCTTGATTTTAGTTAGTTTTTCTTTTGGTTTCCCGGTGGGCTGAATAAATAACTCTTCATGTTCCAGTGTTATATGTACATTAAACCCAGGTCTTACCTGGAATTCCCCCACATAGGGTTTTGTAGCTTGTTGAGCTAAAGAATCTGTAAAGGTCAAAGCCGAAATAAGCATTAATATCAAGGTTTTCATCTTAAATATATTTTTAGAATTGCTATGTTCAAAAAAAAGATGACAGAAATCAAATGGACTTCCAATCCAGAATGAAACAATTTTTCTAATTGTGAATTAGCAGGAAGGTCCGCACAAATATTGAATTAATCTTCAATTTCTTTATCAGCCCGTCGTATTCCCAATAGGGCAAAAATCACAAAGAACAATACAATCAATCCACTAACCGAAAATGTGATGATCAGTTTGTCAAATAGTTGAGCTGGAGTCAAACCCGGACTCTGAAAAACATTGTACTTCAAAAAAATGAATACCGTCCCCAATATTACAATCAAGAGATAACCGAATATAATACTCTTGATTTTTAGTCTCTGGATCGGTATGGCTCCAAAATACAATAGAGCACTAATAAGAAATAAAGAATTGACGGTCATGATGATTGCAATATCTTCAAAATCATGTATCGACTGCCCGAGCGCAAACTGACGGTAAATTACAATACCCTGAATTGCGACTATAGTCAAGATATACATCACTGCAATGATCTTATAAGCTATAAGCTTACTTCGTTCGTCCATGTTAAAGATTCGTTTTTTATTTTTCATTTTCTTCCCAAAAAAGGTCATTTAAAGTTTTATCAAGTGCTTTAGCAATACGGATACAAAGATTTAAGGTAGGATTATACTTCCCCTTTTCAATTAGTCCTATAGTCTGTCTGGTAACATCTACCTGATCAGCCAAACTTTGCTGGGACCAACCCTTTTCAATCCTTGCTATTTTTAATTTCATGTTCTTCACACAACAAATGTAATATATATATTGCATTTTGTCAATTATATCGGCTATTTTAACATATATTTATTACATTTTAGTAATTTATACTTGGCAGAGTATTAATTGATGTCTGAGGCAGCCAGCTATATGGTGTACCGGGAATTTGCACCTGTTCATAAAATAAAAACCAAGCGCAAGGAGCTTTAATAGGAAGTGGTTTGACAGAAGTTAATTATAGTCAATTTAATATCACCTCTAAATTCTAAAAATTTCTAAATGAGCTGTCATTTTGAAAATGACTTGCTGGAGCTAACCGGGTGTTCTTCAGCACATATTAATAACCATAATTTAGAATTGGAGATTACCTTTCATAAATTCTGGCCTCTGTAGTAAATTCATTCGCTGTGGTTGATCCTCTAAATATTTCAACTTGAATTTTTTCATCATCCAAGGCCTGAACCAACATAATGCCCTGGACCGGTTGTTCATTGTCCTTATATTCCGTTTTATCTCGATGATCCTGAGTGTTTAGCAGCACGTATCTTACCAATCCATTTTCAACTCCAATGGATTCTGGCGCAGGGGTATTCCCTTTTACCCACCATACATCAGGAGCCCCGGGATTCTCAATTCCCGGTACATCTTGCATAGGAGACCCGTCGGAAATGGTAATACGTTCAGGGAATAAATCGTGATATGCAATAGCCAATTGTCTGCTCCATTGAATGAAGGATTCTGTCCCCCTTAAAAACCAATTTCCGATAATCTTCCCTTTTTGGTCATAATCAATTTTTCCTCCTCTGGGAGGTGTTTTGCGAAAGGCCTTTTTGACCATTTCCGTAGTTAGTTCGGTCTCAAAATATTCAAAAATATTTCCAGAATATATATAATCTTTTGGGTATCTTTTGGGATTTAGGAAACTGGGATTTAAATTTCTATCTGTAATCGAAAAGTCCATTGCTCCGTGCGGTCCCACATAACCAATAATATCTCCGGCTTTTACTTCCACAGCTACTTTAATCCCATCCTCACTCTTTTTTAGTTTGGGCAATTTATCCAAAAGTTCCGGACTAAAGTCTGTTATATGTCCATAGTTTATTAGCATTGATTTGCTGACTTTCAGCGTCAGTAGGTGGTCGTCGTAAGTTTTATGCCATACAGACTGTGGTGCATCAGGAATAGGTGGGACTTCTCTGGTTCCATTGGACACCCTAATAACTAAACCATCGGCCACGGCATATACCGGTGTACTTGCTGGAAAGGTATAAGCTCCCAATAAAGTGAATCCTCCATGGGCTTTGGGTAGTACATTCAGTCCTCCCATTGGAAAGAAATACTCCACTCCACTAAGATCAATTGGAGGGTGTGTAAGCACTACTCTTCCTTTGGGAAATGGATAATATTTTTCAATAATTGAATTACAACCAGTTCCTATAATCGTCAGCAATAAAATCAGAATTTGGAAAGAGGTATTTTTCATCTAATTGACTTAATATAGGTCGAATTCATATCTTTAAGTTAAGATATTTCACAGAAAAATGCAATTTCCCATTCTCAATTAGTTCGTCCTGATTTCAAATTCTCAAGCGCATTTTATAAAGAAAAGTTATCCTACCTTATTTCGTTATTCTCGATCCGCTCAAGTAATACAACTCTTTATACGGTTTTATCTCTGTTCTTATACATTCTTCCCAAAGGATGTCTATTAATCTCCAAGTGGTCATCTTCATCCCATGGTTCAAAAGCATTTTCTATATTGGCTAGTCCGGTTTTCTTAAACTCCGGATAATGCCTTAAGAGTACAGATTTCAGTGTATTGTTATCAATCCACTCCAAGCCCTCTTGAGTATAATACTCGGAGGTGTAACAGTCTGTGTAAAAACGATCTGCTTGTAAGCGTCTGGTGGCATTTAAAAGAAATATTTGAAATACGGTTTCCCCAAATGCAAATCGAAATGGACGATATTCCTCAGCCAGGGTACCAATCAGTAGGTCCAGTTTTTCGACATCATCAGGTTTTTCCCCATAGGCCATTTTTAATTTAGCTACGCACTCTTGATCAGAGGTCAGGTCGTCAAATGATTTAATCGGATGAAGGCCAAATTGTCTCCGGAATTCATTATATCGTGGCACACCTCTTTCTCTTGCTCTCAGGATATCTACTGCACCCAAATCATAAACCGGATTTCCTGGAATACTCAATTCCTGCATAAATTTGGGATAATTGTTCAATACCAGTTGTCCCGGATTTTGATTTCCGAATGAAAAAAACAAGTTGGCCATCCCATACTTGTCGGTAATTTTCCCGGAACCCGACTGTCTGGACATTGCAAATGGAAGCTTCTCCTTAATCCTTCCATCAAGAGATTGAATCAGTAGCTCCTCTGGCAAAAGGGAATGTAATCTGTACACTGCCACAAATTCTTGCGTAAGACCGTATACAGATCCATGTTTTTGGATGGGGTTACCAACTACTCCACCCATCTCTGTGTTCCGCACATTGATATCTGCTACAGTTTTCCAGTTTTTCCTTTTACGGAGTACATGGGTAAGCATACCATACCAATTGGTCAGGTTTCCTTTTTCCAGGATAGGATTGGGATTAATAGCTGTGTTCCATTCTATAGAATGTATTTTGGCTATCAAGGCTGAATTAATCAACCTAGCCGTATGGAACAGCCGATTATCCTTCCATTGGGGATATGAAATGATTAAATGATCGCAAATCGCGTTATGTTCCCTTACAAATAACGTATGCATCATCGCCAAACCCACCCACCAATTCCTTACAAAACCGGTCTTTTCGATTCCCTTTTTATCCCTGGGCAACAACGCTCCCGGAGCCAGATTCATTTTACCATCTTGCATGGTTCGCAAACCGGTCATGGTCTCCACATCACTGCCATAGATCTGAGAAGCATCCCACCAATGAGTAACCTCGTTTATGAATGAAATCTCTGCGGGTTCATTAACCTTCCTGGTTGGATCTGGCTGAGTTTTCCCAACGAACATTTTGGTTTGCTGATATTTTATTCGAGCCGGATCGTCAGCAGCCAAAGGAATTTCAAATAGCTCATTTTGTAAAATCTCGCCATGACTAACCCAATCATGAGTTTGAAATTGAATCCAGGCAACTGCCAGCATATTGAGGAATGGAACTTCTTTCATTTCTTTTCCGCGGGTGAGAAATATCCTGCTCAATTCACGGGGATTGGGATCTAAAATAGACTCCATTGAGGGAACGCGAATGCCTTGCAGGGAAACATTTCGCAAGAACCTGGTCCCTGCAGCACCTTCTTTCGGATTATTTAGATTGTTCCAAGAACCGTCGGCAGTTCTAAAGTGGGTCACTCCCAATGGTGGCACTAAGCTATTGGAAAGAAAGCCGATCAACGCATCCGGAGGATAGGTTGATATTAAATTATGGCGATACATTTTCTCTCTCATGTAGGCAATAGTTACCAGGCCTAGAAAAGAAGGTCTTCGATACCAATTAGTCCAAATCGTATCACGATACCCGGCGATTTTTCCATATCCCTGGGTCAATACATCCACGAATACCGACAAGATAGCACCAGATACATTTCCGATCCACATTCGAGCCAATTGCCACCGGCCCGTATGACTTCGAATTGAGATTGGAGCAAGTAGATCCCCAGAAGATTCCGGAGCAGAAATCAACTTATTAGGTTGAAAATATATTTGTTCCGGGACAAACAAATTAATCTTAGCGTAGCAATTTGCCTGAGCTTGCTCATGAAGTTCTTGCCACTCCTTTCGGTTTGGATTTAGTACAATAGCTTGCTCAAATTTGACCAGCGCCATTTCATAATCCTCTGAGAGATAATAAGCCAAACCTTCAATACCTGCCAATTCGTCTTCAGATACTGAATGCCGATTTGTAAGAAGTTGCTCTAGCAGCGTGGAGAAGTCTCTTGCTTTCATTGGTTTTTTGGATTGACTCTATTGAAGTTTATCAATAAGCCATTTACTTAGTACTCAAATTAAAAATAGTCAATTCTTAAAACAAAAGTTAACAGGACCTGAAATAAGTGTGGAATAACCCATGAGCGGTGCAATTAACATGATTTAAGATATCTGTAAATCTCCAAATTAGTCATATGTTTTCTAGAGTTTCGGATAGTGATATTCGCTTATAACCCCCTCAGATAATCAAGAATATTTTCCACACGAAAATAGGGAGAATCCTCGGCAAACCGTTGCAATAATGGTACATGACCGGCCCCATATACAATGAATATGCGATCATCCGGCCGATCGCTTATTTTGTGCAAATTGGAAAAAATTCTCAAGTTGCGTTGGTACCAGGTATTGACAA
Organism: Saprospiraceae bacterium; assembly: GCA_965223405.1. Taxonomy (GTDB): domain Bacteria; phylum Bacteroidota; class Bacteroidia; order Chitinophagales; family Saprospiraceae; genus CBDCWO01. The sequence goes on along the minus strand of CBDCWO010000006.1, from coordinate 5,202,601 downwards.
AATCGGCTCCGGCATAATCCTGTTCCCTGACGATCGGCACAAAAGTCCTAAAATAACCTGAATGGCCAATATCATTGAGTTCCTCAATATTCATCTGATAAAGCATAGAACCAATAGTCCCCTCTTGAAGCCATTTCCCCATCATGGACATCGCCGTCTTGCCCAGGATCTGTATTTCATTGAGATATGCACCATATTTGGCCGGATCGGACTCAATGACTTTCTGTATACCTTTATCATTAAGTCTCATTTGTACATCAATTGGATAGATTGTACTGTGACCAAGCTGCTTAGCCAATCGAAAACCGATTTGTTCCTCCTCACTTTTACGGAGTTCCCTTTCACCGCGTAGGTAAGCCTGATAACGAGCAATTGTGGCACTATCTCCGAATGGTGCTTCTACCGCAACTTTGGTTGGTTTCCACTGAGCAAGTCTGTTTACAATTGCCTGTATTTCGATTTGGCGTTTGGGGACCAGCACATCATCGGCCTCCAGGTTAAACATATCTTGCCCCGGATTACTCATGTGATACGAACCTAAAATTAATAAGGGAACTTCTTCAATGTCAGATAATTTTTCTCGAATTGATTTTAATGCCTCAGGGGTTGGCAAATTCCTTTTGGAATAGGTAAGCGTGGTCTCATGAAATGAACCGTCTTTTTGCTTAAACGCTAGATAATGAGTCAGCCGATTACCATTCCTCATAATGGTTAAGCCTTCAAAATATGCCGTGTCCCTGCAAACTTTCACTAGAGGAAAGTCAACGGTTTTTTCCTTGTCCTCCCACCCTACCAGGTCCGGATTAAAGTGTTTTACTTTATAGACGATCGTATTTTCGTGAGGTACAAGTGACAGAAACTCATAAAAGCCTGGGCTATTATCTTTGATGTGACGAAATGTTCCAACCATAGTTCCTCCTAAAGGTGGGTTCCATGTTTCTTCTACCACACCTCCGAAACCTTTACCTTCCCAACGACCAGTCATCCAGCTAAAGTCAGCAATACTAGCGTCAATCAGTTGCAAAGAATCATCCAATTTTAAAGTATGTTCAGTAAGTGGCAATTGACCGAACATCGCTGTGCAAAACACAGCAGCCATCATCATGATGTAATTTTGTCTCATAAAATCTATTTGCTAATTAAAAAACTAAAGAGTTTTTCTCAAATTGTGCAGTTGCGGTTTGGATATCCAAACCGCTTTCTAATCTGTCATTTCTTGCCTATTTCCTAATAAACCTATAAAAGAATTTGCACAATATCACTATAACTGCTAAATTTTATCGATAACAATTAGTAAGAATAAATCAATTTGCAAGAGTCAACCTGCAATTTTACAAGCATTCATCGTAGAGATTTTCAGAATACCGAAGTACAAAATGTAATGGACCCGAGCAAACTGGTTTTCGTTGGCGATGGTTCTGAGGAAATTGTTATATTTAGAAAATCTATTGTTTACCAAATAGCCATGAATTCTCACCGAAAACTAGTTGTTGTTCTTTTCGCGGATATAGTAGGATATACCGCAATAATGCAAAAGAATGAAAAGCTGGCATCGGAGGTTTTAAAAAAATTCCAGCAGGACATCGAAAATGTAGTACATCATTACCAGGGAGATGTGGTCAATTTCTATGGAGATGGTGCATTATGTACTTTTAAATTACCCTCTAAGGCCCTTTATTGTGCCCGGAAGCTTCAACAAAATTTTAGACAGGATCCCAGGATTCCGGTTAGAATTGGGATACACAGTGGTCCAGTTACTTTTCAAAATGAAAAAATATTCGGAGATAGTATCAATGTAGCATCCAGAATTGAGTCAATGGCACCGTCAGGATCAATTCTTTGTTCGAAAAAAATCTACGATGATGTAAAAAATCAACCGGAATTTCAACTGGAAAAGGTTGGAAAATATCACTTCAAAAATGTGGAACAGAGAATTGAAGTCTATGCTTTAAAAGGTGAAGGTCTGGTTTTTCCAAAAAGATCCAGGTTAACCGGAAAATTTGTTTATAGTAAAAACCAAAAGAGATTTTATACGTTAGCAGGAATTTTTGGCATTCTGTTGGTCGTGTTTTTTTTATGGAAATGGCAAAATAGTACAAATGAGCTTCTACCAAAAGATATCAGAGAGTCGAGGATTGCCATTCTCCCATTCAAGAATAGAACCAACAACCCGGATTTAGATATATTGGGAGATATGGTTGCGGATTGGCTCACAGAAGGCTTGATGTCTATGGATAATCTAAAAGTGGTGAGTTACCAGAGTGTTAGCCAAAACCTGGATACCTACCAGGCCGGAATAGAAAATCCAGTATTCAACAAAATTACCGGTGCGCAGAAAGTTATTGATGGGAATTTCTATTTGGAAGACAGTCTGATTGTGTTCAAGCCAAAGATCATCGATATCAAAAGTGGCAATGTAGACAAAGTGTTGTCAGATATTAAGGGCCTTTCCTCAGATCTTCCTGCGCTGGTGAAAGGATTGACAGGCAAAGTTATGGGGTATTTTGCAGTTAGGGATCTCGTGGAACTCTATTCGGTTTTTATTCAGGATCCTCCGAGCATAGAGGTATTCAGAGAGTACCGAAGAGGTAATAAGGCATTCGGCGTAGACCCGAAAACCGCCAGAAAAAGTTTTAGAAGTGCCATTTCATTGGCCCCGGATTTTTTTGCACCATACACCACGCTGTTAATAAGCTATAGCAATGCGGGTCAATATAAAATTGCCGATTCCATACTTGCGGTTATCGATAGCCGATTTGATAACCTGACCGCCAGCCAATTCTATTATCGTGAATGGCTAAGGTCCACATTAAACCGGGATTTACGCAAAAACATTGAAAATATTGAGCAGATTTATCGACGAGATCCTAAAAACCTGCTTATTAATTACTTAGCGGGTTATCAATATTCTTACGTTAACAAACCTCTGCAGGCCATTGAAAGATTTCAAGCAATCGATAAATCAGTGCTTGATAAGGTGTTGACTTCAAATGTTTCTACATGGTGGAATGAAGCCTATGCATTTGCACTTATACAAGTAAATAGATATCAGGAAGCATTGCAGATTTTGAACTTAATACCCAACGAATATGCCAATCTGGACAAATACCGACTTGAGGCTCAAATATATATTATGACTGATGCTCAGGAAAAACTGGATAATTTACTTGAGGAATTAGAATTACAAAAAAAGCCATCCACTTTTATTTCCAATGTTTACCTTGCTGCTGCGGTTGCCTATAATTTGAAGGGTGAAAAGGTACAACAAATTGCATTGGCTAAAAAAGCATCGGAATTTCTTCAATCTCAACCGGAAGGAATTCAAATTTCACAACATGACTTAGCAGAATCCTTTTATTATTCAGAACAGTATCGAAAGGCAATTCCACTTTACATTTCTCTCATTGAGAAATCCGGAACCGGATCAGTATATAGTAAATCAGGAAAATGGCATGGGCTAAGTAGATTGGGATCATGTTATGCAAATACTCAAGATGAGGAACACGCCCGGGAGGTACTAACTATCCTAGATCAGATTGAGGATTTTCGACCCAGTGGCAAATATCTGTACGCCAAAGCCAGAATCCTTGCAAATCTGGGAGAAAAAGATCAAGCTCTGGCTTTGATGAAGTTAGCAATGGATAAAGGTTTTCCCAATGAATATGGAGAGTTTCGATATGGAGAGGATATCGATTTTGAAAATCTCAGGGGTTTGCAAGAATTTGAGGAATTTGTTATACAATTGGAATAAATGATATCCTATATCAGAGTTGTAAATGCACGTTTAGTACTATAGATAAATATCTCAACATGGTTCCTGATATGCAACCAACCCAAACCTAGATCTTAACTCATGAGTAATCAACGAAAGCTTGCCGCCATATTATTTGCCGACATTGCCGGGTATTCCAAATTGATGCAGGAAAATGAACCCTTGGCCCTTACGATACTCAATAGCTTTAAATCTGCTCTGGATAGGATGGTGCCGGATTATGGAGGCCAAATTGACCAATATTATGGTGATGGCTGCCTGGCAACATTTATAAGCGCACATCAAGCGGTGCAATGTGCGTCCCAGCTTCAAAAAGAGTTTAACTCATTGACCCCGGTTGTGCCGGTAAGAATAGGATTGCACAGTGGGGAAGTCATTTATGAAAGCAATAATGTCTTTGGAGATAGTATTAACATTGCTTCCAGGATCGAATCGATGGGTGTTCCCGGAAGTATTCTCCTATCCAAAGTGATCAATGATCAAGTCAAGAACAAGGGAGACTTTAAACTAACTCCATTAGGAAGTTTTGAGTTTAAAAATATTTACGAACCCCAACAGGTTTTTGCACTGACCGGCGAAGGTCTTATAGTTCCAAAAAAAGAAGAACTAAAAGGAAAGTTCGCTGAAAAATCCAATATCCAAAGTATTTTTGTAAAACCATGGATCTGGATCGGTATTGGAGTTGGAATCATTGCCATAGTATTGGGAACGCGAGGATTTATTACAGGCCCTCAAGCCAAACTCGCCTTTAATTCCATCGCGGTGTTGCCTTTTGATAATTTGAATAACCAACCGGATCAACAATACTTCAGCCATGGGATTGCCCAGGATATACTCACTCACCTTACCGCAATTCAGGATCTTAAGGTGATCTCCTTTAATTCCAGTAAAAAATTTAATACCCAAGACCTGGATGAGGATAAAATAAGTTCACAACTTGGAGTACGGCATTTATTGACTGGTAATGTTGCACAATCCAATGATAAATTAAGGGTTCGAGTACATCTGGTTGATGCTGCTGAAGGGAAACAAGTATATTCAGAATACTTTGATCGTATGTTGGATGATGTTTTTGCCATCCAAACTGAAGTCGCCAAAAAGGTTGCACAAAAGTTGTCAATCAGGCTCACTTCCCAGTCACAAAATAGGATAGAAAAAATTCCTACTGAGAACTTGGAAGCTTACCGGAAGTATTCCAAAGCGCGATCAGAATGGGGTAAAAGAACATTTGAAAGCCAGACTGAAGCGATACACCTCTATCAGCAAGCCATTGAATTAGATCCGCAGTATGCAAATGCCTATTCCGGAATTGGGTTGACCTACATATCCATGACGGATAATGAATTTATCCAGGACAAAAGATATGGTTATACCCAAGCTAAAATACATGCTGAAAAGGCCCTGCGATTGGATCCAGAAAACTCAGATGCCTATGCCGCTTTGGGCTTGTATTACACCGTTTGGGAATTGGATTTTAATCAAGGAGCCAAATTTCTACGCCAAGCAATTGAATACCAGCCCAACAATGCAGTGGCTTTTCAGTGGTTGGCAGAATCGTTAGCAGCACAAGGAGATCTTTTGGGAGCCCGGAATGCATTAGACAAGGCTAAACTTTTGGATCCTCAATCTCGCGCAGTACCCATCGCAGAAATTATAATACTCATCATGGAAAATAAGGTAGAGGAGGCAATCGCTTTGGGCAAAAGCTTAATATCACAATATCCTAATTATGAAGTAATGAAAGTCAACTTGTTTGTGGCGTATATGCATGTCCCTGACACCGGAAATATGCAAAGGATAATGGAAAGTTTTAACTATCCTTTTTTTTATTATGCTTGTGCTTCATTTATGTTTGATTACACTCAAGACTCCAGCATAATCGATGAGTTAAATGAAGCGGCAATTAATGAAGAAAATACTCTGGTAGCGGATGCCTACCGTGTGTTCATGAAGGAATTACAGATACGGAATGGCAAAGACACTTCTGCTTTAGTTCAGTATTTGGAAAAGGCCATCTTCGATGATAAAAGTCTCCACCCTTTGACATTACAGTCTTTACCGCTTTCGGAATCACTGATTAATCATCCAAAATTTCAGGACTTCGCATCTAGACGAAAGATGACCTTCCATCCAAGGTAATTACCCCTCGATAAATCAATATAATAGCCCGGTGACTTTCCAGTTATACGTTACATATTACTATGTTTGTAACATAATCTCATTAACACATAAGAAATTGTTGTTTGGCATATAAAAGATGAACTTAATATCTTGATTGTCATTAGAAATATCTGTAAATTGTACAAAAAACAATCATGTTACTTCGTGTCGGCAATGTCAGTGATGAATTACTGGCCTTACTAGTTGTGGTGTTGTTTTTGTTTTTGATAGCAGGTATTAGTAAAGGGTTGCACTTTCTGTATCATAAGTATATGGTGAACCATGCCTCGGTTGAGCAATTCCAAGTCTTCAATGGTATGGACGAATCAGAGTAATGAGGTATCTGTCAATCACTTAGGTATTTGGCCACATAATGCCAGAGAACGATCCCGGTAGCCACTGCAACATTTAATGAATGTTTGGTACCAAATTGAGGTATTTCAACTGCCAGATCTGCAATGGGTAAAACTCCCGGGGTTATACCATTTACCTCATTTCCAAATACAAAAACTAAATGTTGATCTACATCAAAATTTACCTTTTCCAATGAAACCGAGTCTGAAGTTTGTTCAACCATTGCAATTCGGGATCCCTTTTCCTTTAGGTCATTTATCAGGCCCACCACGTCCGGATGGTAGGTCCATGATACGGATTGAGTTGCTCCGATTGCCGTTTTAAGGATTTCGCGGTGTGGAGGCTGAGGGGTTATCCCCGTTAGATAAATATGCTTCATCTTAAATGCGTCAACCGATCTGAACACAGAACCAACATTCATGCCTGAACGAATGTTGTCAAGCACGATAGATACCGGGTATTTAGGCAACTTTTTATATGCCTCTATTGATAATCTTCCCAGTTCATCCAGAACTAATTTTCTCATCGAAGTCATTTAAAATGTTACTACTTTGTATTCGTTGTGCGCCTTAGTTTCAAAGTAATCCTTTCCGCTGCATCGTAAAAGTAACTATCCCATATATAGTCTACAATAACTTTCTAGGAGGATCCGTAATTATAAGCTGATAGAAAAATAAAATCCGATATGATGATTTTCCGAATATTAGCGCTTAAACAAAATCACTTCAACATTTCCTTTTCTCCATACTTTCAAGGCATCCCATTGCAAAAATAGTTGTTCGATTTCAGAATCACTAAATTCATTCATAACATTAGAATAAAGAATGTACTGATCACGGCCAAGATCCTTGGGTTTAAACAACTCGCGATTTTGATTTAAATGTGTAAAATACTCCGACCTAAGATTCGGGAATGCGGTACCGATCAAACTTCGAGGAATTTGCAAATTGTCTATGTACGTTTTTGCTTCCTTCATCAAACCATTATAGGGTAAGTAGGTTAGACTTGAATCCCAACCTTGGGCTATATGTCGAGGATACCTCCACAGATTTCCAGACAACATCCCTAATAAGCAGATCATCGCAATTATTGAAGCCCAGGTGCGGTTTTTAATAAATAAAGACAGCCCGTAAAGACATAGAATGGACATGGTTAAATAAAAGGGCAAAAAATAGCGATGAGCAAGCAAACCCTCATAAAATAGTTGTGGCACCAAAATTAGAAACATGAAAAATAAAAGCCCTGAGATCTGTTTTATTTTTCTGAAATTAGGACTATTCTGAATGTTTGAAATGATCCACAAGACAGGGGCTAAAATAAAGATATGGCCAAAATCTATCATACGCCACAACATCACCCCAACGTTTTTAATGAATCCATCTAAATTAGTAAAAGCGAAACTCGGTGCCCAGGGAGAACTATCGTGATACCCAATCCAACCTTTGGTCAAATAATGAATAATAAGAAAGGTCAGCGCAAAGAAAACACCTAAGGAAAAATCTTTCAGTCTTCCCCAAATAGTATTCAAAGATCGATTGTCTGAATAGTAATAAATCAGCCAACATTCGTACATTATAAGTCCCCCTAAAATGGATATCCCACGTAGACTAATTAAAGCTAGTCCAAAAGCCCCAAGTAATTTGGGAATCGACTTTCTATTCCATATACCATATAATGCCATCAAGAAGAAAGCACATAGCGGAACATCCGGCGAAATGAGTGTAGCTTGTGCCAAAAAAGTAGTGTCCAGGACTAAAATGGCAATCATCCATACAACCATCCCATCATTAAAGAAAAGGAGGGCAATCTTCTGAGCATAGTATGTAAAAATAAAAAGAAAAGGCAGCATGGCCAGATGTGAAGTTATCAATGACTTGCCCAACAATTTCCACATAATAGCTATGTAGAGACCAAAAGTGGGTGGATGGCCACTATCGATTTGATCAGGGAGAATAAAACTTGAAAAATTGGTTTGGATAAACCATTCAGGATGCAGGGATCCAAATTGAATCGTATCCCAAAAATAGGGCTCAACTCTCACCAGAAGTACCAGGCTTATCAAAAACAAATGAACAGGAATCCCTACCCGTTTGAATAATAATTTAAAATCTATCTGCCTAAATGCATTCACACTGAAAATGGGTATTTTCACATTAATCAATCCTCTAGATGATTGTTATACAAAAAAAGTACCACTTATGGATAGTTCTGGAAGTTGTGCTGATTGGTTCTAAGATGTTAACACTTCAGATGGGTGAGATCGACTTTGTAGAACAATCTGCTTTAATTTGGCATTCCGAATAATAACGTACTAATTGCTAAATACTTACGTATCAAGACCGTATTTAATACTATAATCAGCAATCAAGTCATTCTTAGCCCTAAATTGTACTATTTCTTCTCTGGGAAATTGAGTATTAAAAAATGGCTGATCTGTCCTATCAGAGTTGATCCGATACTGGGTTCAGAAAACGGTTTTTTCGCCATTATTTCCCGAGCTTAGAAACTAAAATTGGTAGTTTATCAGACTTATTATATATTTGATTCTTTCAGTTAGGTATTGGAAGTCAAAATAGTAGTCTTTTTACAAAATAGCCATATCTGCATAAGCTACAATCAGTCAATATAGCACCGCCTGGAGACTACTTTTTATTTTTGTACTCGATACATGCACCCACGAAGGCTGTAAATAATGGATGTGGTTTTTCAACTATACTTTTTAATTCCGGGTGAAACTGGACCCCTACAAACCAGGGATGACTCTGGAGTTCCATGGCTTCAACTAACTCAGATTCAGGATTTACACCACTTGGGAGAAAGCCCGAATGGCTGAACAGCTTGAGGTATTTATTATTGAACTCATATCGATGTCGGTGTCTTTCTGAGATATGCTTGGTTTTATATGCTCGATATATAAGTGTTTTAGGTACTAGCTCACACTTATAGGCACCTAGTCGCATTGTTCCTCCTTTCTTTGTAATCTTTTTTTGACCTTCCATAAGATCAATAACCGGATACTTGGTTGCCGGATATACTTCGGTCGAATGGGCATTTTTTAAATCCAGTACATTGCGGGCATATTCTACCACAGCACACTGCAAACCCAAGCAAATACCAAAAAAAGGAACTTTCTTTTCTCTAACATATTGGATTGCTTTCAATTTACCATCAATACCCCTTTCTCCAAATCCCGGAGCTACTAAGACTCCATCTAGTCCATCCAGCATTTTTTCAAGATCATTCGTATGTTCGATATCCTGGCTATGGATAGCCTTAACTCTTACCTTACATTCGTGCACAGTTCCTGCATGTACAAACGACTCATAGATCGATTTATAGGCATCAGGCAGTTCATTGTATTTTCCAACCAGGCCAATATTTACTTCTCTTAAGGGATTCTTTAACCTTCCTAAAAACTCAATCCACGCTCCCATTTCAGGAGTTCCCGATTGTCTCAAGCGAAATTTTTGTAATACAATACGATCCAGTTTTTCTTTAAGCATCAATAAAGGAACGTCATAAATGGTCTCCGCATCAATGGCCTCAATTACCGATTTTTCATCAACATTACAAAATAGGGCCAGCTTGGCTCGAATTTCTTTTGGGAGATGATGCTCAGTTCTGCACACCAGGATATCGGGTTGAATACCGGTTTCCAATAGTTGTTTGACTGAATGTTGGGTAGGCTTTGTTTTAAGTTCTTTGGCTGCCGCCAGATAGGGAATCAAAGTCAAATGAATCGTGAGGCAATTCTCTTTCCCTAAATCGAACCTTAATTGTCTAAGTGCTTCCAAATAGGGTAAGGACTCAATGTCTCCAACGGTTCCTCCGATTTCGGTAATAATTATGTCGTATTTATCATCTTCTTCCAGCAATAAGATCCTTCTTTTAATCTCGTCGGTGATATGTGGAATTACCTGCACCGTTTTACCCAAAAAAGCACCCGCTCGTTCTTTTTCAATGACGGTTAGATAGATTCTTCCGGTAGTTACATTGTTGGATTGGGAAGTAGGAACCCCTAGAAAACGCTCGTAGTGCCCCAAGTCCAAGTCTGTTTCTGCTCCGTCATCAGTTACATAACATTCACCATGCTCATAGGGATTAAGTGTGCCGGGATCCACATTAATGTATGGATCTAGTTTCTGTATAGTCACTGAAAATCCTCGTGCCTGTAAAAGTTTTGCCAGAGATGCAGAGATGATTCCTTTACCAAGAGAAGAAGTTACACCCCCCGTAACAAAAATGTGTTTCGTTTTCATCTAGTTTATCATGTTACGGGGCGTAAAGTTAAGACTATATTTTTCATTTAAGGAATTTAAAAGCAATTCATATATGAGAAAAATCAATATTTCTCTGAGGCAAAATTCAAAGGGTCGACATATTGCCATATTCCAATAAATTTTAAAAATCCAAAAGCAATATTTATCGATTAATGTAGAGAACACTTTTGTATTTCCACGGTTGAAGTCCCTGATTTACATCTGATGTGGTTGCCTTTTGTTTACAATTTCTTAACCTTCAATTAACCTCCTCTTTAACTCCCGGTTATTTCTTTGTAGCATAATTGATTAGAAAAACATTTATATGAAAACAGGAATACCCTTCTATATTTTAGTTATTTTATCAATAAGTATCTCTGGCTATGGTCAATCGCGAATTATTAGTGACTCGGTATTGGACACCGCAAGTTATTTATGGTCAAAAGATACGATCTATTTCCTGGATGGATTTGTATTCCTCGAAGCCGGTGGTGAATTAACCATTGAAGCAGGGACGGTCATCAAGGGACTCAATCAACCTTCAAACGATGACATTGCCTCTGCTCTGATCATTACTAAAGGAGCTAAAATAAATGCCATCGGAACAGCAGATAAACCCATCATTTTTACGGCTGAACTGGATGATATCAATGACAATTCAGACTTACTTGTTTCTGACAAAGGACTGTGGGGAGGGTTAGTCATCCTGGGAGATGCCACGGTCGGTCAGGATGGAGGTATCGATAATATTGAAGGTATCCCTTCTACCGAAGGTAGAGCTACTTACGGGGGAACCAACGATCAGGATAATTCCGGGACCTTAAAATATGTGTCCATTCGACACGGAGGCGCTGAATTAGGTCCGGATAATGAAATTAACGGGTTGACTCTCGGTGGAGTCGGGAGTGGAACAAGCATCAATTTTGTCGAAGTTATTTCTAACTCCGATGACGGTATCGAGTGGTTTGGGGGTACCGTGGATGTAAAACATGCCGTGGTCGCTTTCTGCGGTGATGATTCCTACGATTACGATCAATCCTGGAATGGTCGTGGACAATTCTGGTTTACTATTCAAGAAGAAGATAACGGCAACAACGGTGGAGAACACGATGGATCTGAAGCAGTCGACCTTACTCCTAAAGTAAACCCCAAAATCTATAACGCAACTTACATTGGTGCAGGTGCCAATGGTAAAAGAGAAAAATCCAATACGTTCTTAATTCGAAACGACGCGGCAGCTACCTATATAAACTCAATTTTCACAGACTTTGGAAATCAGGCCATTCATCTGCAAAATGCCTCAGAACAAGATTCTTATCAGCGACTGCTGGATGGAGATATTGTATTTAAGAACAACTTGTGGTTTGGATTTGGAGCCGGAAATGAGTTATCCGACATTGTTGCTATTGTCAATGGAGACGGTAATCCTCAAGTCCTTATTGATAGTCTGGTCAACAATGGAAACACCCTGACTGATCCGGAATTGGCAGGTATTGGAAGATCTCCTAATGGCATGCTCGATCCCAGACCTAATACCGGGTCCCCTGCCTTATCCGGAGCGGATATCCCCAGTGATAATTGGTTTGAAAATACAGCCTATCGCGGGGCTTTTGGCAATGACAACAACTGGGCATTAGGCTGGACTGCTCTGGATGCCTATGGATACTTTGGCAACCTAGTTATTTCGACATCTGTTAATCCAGCTTTGAGAAAGGCAGGTATATCGTTAAAGGTATTTCCAAATCCTGTTTATAATGGATTGATTAGTGTCGATCTGGAGGTAGATAATCCTATGCCGATTTCTTATAAACTTTTTGATTTGGCAGGCAGACAAATATTGAATTCAAAATCGCAAAATATGGTAGGACCGCATCAATTTCAAATTAATTTACAAGGATTGAATGCAGGTACCTACTTACTGATGTTAATTGGAGATAGCACGACTTTGACACAAAAAATAGTAATAAGGAAATAGTTTGATTCTCCCTTTAGATAGGGATTGGGAAGGGTCGAGGGACCTTTCCCTTTTTTTTCGATTTCCTGAAGCTATTTCAATAAAAAACATCATTGCCAGCTCATTTTTTTATTAAACTAACCCAGGAGTAGAGAGCCAGACAAACAATTTGTGGACAGTCTGTATAACTGACAATAATGATCAAAACAATTAAACCACAACGAATGAAATCATTTTTATGGAGTTTATTCCTCTTATTCCTCTTGGATTCGGGATTCGCTCAAGGAGTTATTTCCGGTACCATTTTGGATGAGAATACGGCAGAGCCTCTGATTGGAGCTAACATTGCCATTCAGGAAACCGGAGGCGGTGTTTCCGCCGACTTGGATGGGAAATACCAAATCTCACTTCCCTCTGGCACCTATACCCTAACGGTTAGTTACATCGGATACAAATCAAAAACCATTGAAGGTGTAGAGTCTAAAGACAAAAAGATCACCTATCTAGATTTATCACTTTCCGATGAAGCCTTAGACCTGGATCTCAATGTGGTTGTAAAAGCTACTCAATTGAGGAATTCAGAAAATTCAGTAATGCAGTTACAAAGGAAATCCGACAAAATTCAGGATGGAATCTCCTCACAAGAGATGGCGAGAATAGGGGTGAGTGATGCGGCCGGTGCCATGAAAAAAGTATCCGGTGCAAGTGTTCAAGGTGGAAAATTCATCTACATACGCGGATTGGGAGACCGGTATTCTTTATCCCAACTAAACGGTTTGACGATTCCTAGTACAGATCCTTATCGCAATAGTGCTCATCTGGATTTAATACCAGCTAACCTCCTTGATAACATTATCACTTCAAAAACCTTTACACCCGATCAGCCGGGTACATTTACCGGTGGTAATGTAAATCTGCAAACAAAAAACTTTCCCGAACAATTCGTATTATCCATTTCCATGAGTGTAGGGTACAACGCCCAAAACAATTTAATAAAAAGTTTCCTGACACATGGAGGAGGCTCATTGGATTGGTTGGGCTATGATAATGGTTTTCGATCCCGACCTGATTTTGTCAGAAATAGTGAACACATCCAATACTTAAATAAAAATGCAGAGCTGAAAGCCCGGTTTGGGGATATCGACTATGCCAATGGCATCGATCGGATTGCTAATGCATTTTCTACTCAATTTACCCCGGAAGAGTCAAGAACCCCTTTTAATCATAGCTTGGGGATTTCATTCGAGAACCAATATAAGTTGTTCGGTAAACCATTGGGCGTCATATTTAGTTCTTCTTACAAAAAAACATTTGAACATTTGGGCAATGCCCAAAAAGCCAACTGGACGTTATTTGATATAAATTCTGACAACCTTTTCAACCTGGGTGATTTCGAGGACACAAAAAGTAGCGAAATTCCTGTTTTAAATGGAATGTTGGGGATGACCTACAAGTTTAATGACTATCATCGGATAAGGACTATGGTCATGTACAATCACCATACTTCAAAATCCAGTCGATTTCTTTTTGGGGAGCGACCGGACAATATTATTAGTCCTGAATTCCTGGAAGGCAGGGCATTGATATTTAATGAAAGAGAGATGAAGAATGCTCAATTATCAGGGAATCACGCCTTTCCGAAGTTGAACAATGCGAAACTGGAATGGACTGTTAGTAATGTATATTCGAGTCAATCCGAACCGGATACTCGCTTTTTTACCAATCAATACAACCGTGATTCGCAAACTTTTGATATTCCCTTATCCAATGTGGAACAACCATTTCATTTTTTTCGACAACTAGATGATAACCAATTAGATGGGAAAATCGATATAACCATCCCATTTAATAAGGCAGGTGATTATAAATTAAAATTTGGCAGTCTTATTTCAAGAAAAAATCGAAATTTTGACGAAGAAAGATATCAAATTACCACTTCTGCATTCGCAGAAAAGTTCGCAGGGAACACGGATGAGTTTTTGCGTCATGATAATATTGGAATTATTGACTTTGATGAATCGCGAAATCGATATTATATTGGCAATTATCTGGTTGATGCCACCATTGCCAATAATAACTACCAGGGCCATGACCATGTCAATGCCTATTATGCAATGATAAGTTTGGCTTTGTTTCAGAAGCTAAAAGTTATTGGAGGAGCTCGCTTTGAATCTACCGACTTATTCACTGGAAGTGAAGCAACATCCAGGGCGGATTCATTACGTATCGGCAAAATAAAAACCAAAGATATACTTCCATCGGTGAACTGTATTTTTCCTTTTACCCCGGATATGAATCTTAGAATGGCCTATTCTCATACCCTTGCCAGGCCAAATATGCGCGAATTAGCGCCCTTTACCAGCTATGATCCATTGACTAAGGAGTTTTATGTTGGCAATCCCTCTTTAAAAAGGACTCTGGTTAAGAATTTAGATCTGCGTTGGGAGTGGTTTTTATCTCCGGGAAATCTCATTGCCGTAAGTGGATATTACAAACATTTTGACCATCCAATAAGTTTGCAATATCTGAGGTCCTCCAATCCTGAAATCCAATTTGCCAATGTCAAGAATGGAAAATTATTTGGAATTGAATTGGAAGTGAGAAAAGGATTAGGATTTATCACTCCAAGATTGGATCATTTCAAAATTGGTAGTAATTTTTCTTTGATCCGATCCTCATTACAAGTCAATGATTTGACAGGGTTGGAGCCGGAAGACAGACCGTTCGAAGGACAACCGCCATACATACTCAATGCAATCTTGAGTTACCTTAACCCGAAAAATGGATTGGATTTTGTACTTAGTTACAATCAGTTGGGGGACCGGTTAAATTTGATTGGCAGAGAGGGTACCCCGGATATTTATAATCGCGGACGAAGTCATTTAGATGTTAAAGTGACTAAGAAATTTGGCAATTTGAAGCTAACCTTCAGTTTCAGGAATCTACTTAATTCCGACTATGTGTTGTCATCAACTTATAAAAATAAAGAGTTTATTTACAGCAAATATAAAAAAGGTATTGAGAGTAAAGTTGGAGTGGGAATTACCCTGAGATAGCCCTACTTTAACCATACCAACATCTCTTTGAAAAGATGAAATAGTCAAAGTAGGACTTCAGAGTAATACAATACCATTGCAATTAAAAATCCAACTGCATCCTCATTTGAAAAATGTTGGTTTTTCCGACATCATCCAGATTTGCCAAGATATAATTGGCCATAATTCGCGACACTGGATTCAAATACCAGTTGACTCCAAGGGTAATGTCATTCAGTTTCCCACCTGTCAAATCGCCATCATTCCAGTTGGCATTGGAGTACCTTAAAGCGATCTCCCAAGCTCCAGAACCCTCAGAGCCAAAGTTTTGTTTTGGTTTTACTCGGTCAAATCCTTCAAAAGCACCTTTATATTTATATTTTCTGGATTCCCCAGTTAGAAAATAACTTGCCTGAGCATAAAATGTGGGGAGGCTAAAACTAGACTGTCCGCTGCCGGTTCCAAGGTTTACTTTAGATTGCATAAATTCTGATTGAAGGGAAAATGGCCCCGACACCAAAGCTGCCTCTAATCCAATAAGATTCACATTGTCCACATTTTCTATGGTTCCTGTGCTTAAATATTTTGGGCCCAAATGTGTCTCGGGTCTTGATGAAATTCCATATTCCTCGCTTTCTTGATTCCTGAGACTAAAAGAGGCCCCTACATGAATGAACTGATCACTTCTTTCCTGATCAAACGGTATCACTCCGGCTAGACGACCGGTAAGATTGATACCTCCTCCTGCATCTTTATCATCACCGGCACTGTTTCCATTACGGAACAATCCCAACTGCCAATTTAACTTCCCGCTTGAAGTCTGATTGAGGACCATGATACCGGTATTCCTTTCAGGTGTCAATCCAATACCCAAAGAGCGTTCCATAAAGGTCATATACTTACTACTGGTTAGTACCTCCAAGCGGTAAGGTTCTTTGAAATGACCGATTCTGAGGACTCCGATTCCAGGTATCTTTTTGAGATCAATAAAAGCATCTTTGAGGACAACTTTACCTCCTGAAAACTCGATTTGCAATTTATAACCGACATTAGAATATACTGTTCCTGAATTAAAAAAACGTAGGCGGCGGAACTCAACTCCATTTTTAAACTCTCCAAACGCGTCTTCCATTTCATCATCCTGACCAAAGGCCGCAAAATCATACATGATTCTACCTCCAAACTTCATCTTGAAAGCTCCATCTTCACTTTCTACCTTGTAACCGTTATCCCACTTCGTTTTAAATTGGGCGTTAATCGTGGGGTAGCATAATATGAGTGCCACTCCAATTAACATAATAGTATTCCAAGAATTACTTTTTGAAAAATTCATTTTACACAATATTTTATTAGAAATGATATTTTCGAATTGACCCAATATTTCTCATTTCTGAGATTTTGGAACTTCAAGTCACACCATGATTTGTCCAATAATTATCATCCAAAACAGAAATCGCTAAATTTCAACATTACTTCATACATACTTATTCAGAACTTTCTGAACTATTATCTTCATTTTCCAATTCATCATTAGGTGTTACTTCATTCGAAACTTCTTTCAGAGCTTCATCCGGTAAAAGGATTAAATCCTGATATACTTTCACAAGCCGGCTGGCAAACCATCCAAGATTCCTCAACTCACCCAGGTGATTCAGGAATAATAAACTATTACGGGTGCCAATTTCATGGTTTTTAATTCTCTTTATTTGCTTTTTGCGCGTACTCCTAAGCAGATTGACATAAGATTCCATGTCATCCAATACTTCTGTGGCATGTTGCTCATCATCGTTTTTGTACGTATTTATAGTTGAGATGAGCCTTTCTTTCAATACATTTTGCACAGCTCTCAATTCTTCAATTTGCACTGCCAATAAGGGTTTATGATTATTATCGACATGGGTTAAACTGGGTCTGACAATATTTCTAACCCCGTTAGCCATTTCGTGGATATAGTCCTGTGTCAGGATCAATAAATGCGCAACATCCATTTCCTCATCCTCAATTCGATCCAAATAGTTGTTGGCAATACTCCTCAATCGAGTCGATTTGTTGTAGATCTTCTTAAACCTATTATTTGCTTTACTCAACAGGCTCAGGTCTTCTTTTTCCAATCCTTCAAGTGCTAAATCGATGTATTTGATAAAGCTGCCAAGATATCTTTGCAATGTATCCGAGCTAATCGCCAATACTTTTGCCTTAGTTAGATGACCTTCATCCAGTGATTTTTCGAATTCTAATTGTTCCGCTATACGTGTACTGTGATATTTATGGGTTCTGTACATCAAATAAGCTGCTATAATCAGAACAACGATGATGGCAATATTTCCTCCGAAGTGAAAAATATTTGCAATAATGAAAGCAACAGTAAAAGCTGAGAAGGCAGTAAAAAACCAGCCTCCGATCACTGACAAAACTCCCGAAACACGATAAACTGCACTTTCACGCCCCCAGGCCCCATCAGCTAATGAGGTTCCCATAAAGGTCATGAAGGTGACATAGGTTGTGGACAAGGGCAATTTCAATGATGTCCCGATTGCAATAAGGATACTGGCTACAACCAGTGTAGAAGCAGCTCGGATGAGATCAAAAGAAGGGGCATCCCCTATCGGATATTGCGTTTGCCGGGCAATGAATGGTCTTTCATCAAATCGAGAATTGACAGAATTTGTCAATCCTGAAGGCAACAAATTATTTACGCCATTAGCAAGTTTGGCAAAGTTTCGTACCAAACTTCTGGATACCGCATATGAAGTAAAGCGCTCAGAACCTTCATATTGCCTTCCAAGATCTAGTGAAGTTTTTATCACGCTTCTGGCCTTTTTCGATGTCCATAAGGTAATGGTCATGATCAGCCCTGCTGCTAATAGTAAAATAGTGGGAGTCGGAACTTTGCCCGCCAGACCTCCCATGAGAAAGGCGTTGGAAGCTTCACCACTGGCCGTGTACAATTCATATGAATTATATCCCGCGAGAGGGACACCAATAAAGTTGACCAAATCATTACCTGCAAACGCCATTGCCAATGAAAAGGTACCAATCATTACAATCAGCTTCATCACATTTACCTTTGTAAACCATACCATAAGTTGTAGGATGATTGCCCAAAAAGCAAAACTGATAATGATGATCAAAAAAGCATTTTCAGAGATAGCGTCTTTCATATCACCGGTCATAAAGGATGCACCTTTTGCTCCTTTTACCAACATAAAATAAGTAATCGCTGAAAGAGCAAAGCCTCCCCATAAGCCTCCCCAATATCTCATCGTTCTTTCGTAATCAAAGGAAAAGATGAGCCTGGTAAGATATTGTACTATTACTCCAACGGTGAAGGCCACTACCACGGAAAGTAAGATACCGGAGATTATCGCCAAGGCTTTACCGGAATTGATGTAAGCCCCAAGTCCTAAAGCATCCGGTTGGGTATAGATTTTAATTACTGAAAAGGCAACTGCCGCACCTAAAAGTTCAAATACAATGGATACGGTAGTAGAAGTTGGCATTCCAAAGGTGTTAAAAGCATCCAATAGAATGATATCCGTAACCATTACAGCTAAAAACAATAAGATAATTTCTGAAAAGTAGAAATATTCCGGATGAAAAATCCCTTTTCTAGCCACTTCCATCATTCCACTGGAAAAGGTGCAACCCACAATAACCCCCAAAGCGGCTACTCCCATTATCCATTTAAATGAAGAAGCTTTGGATCCAACTGCGGAATTTAAAAAGTTAACTGCATCATTACTCACTCCAACCACTAGGTCAGAAATGGCAAGGAAAAACAGTACAATTACAATAACAAGGTAAAAGGTAAGCATAATAGTTTGATTCTTAAGGTATTACAAATATTGATAAGGAAATTTATATATCTTGTCTTAAAGGTAATTATTGACAACTTCAGCAACTCTTGGTTAATGTTAACAAATTATTAATTTTTGCTAGGTCGATATATGATCCGTATCAGCAGGTAGGATGAGTAAAATCTTTTTTTGTTACCGAATTGAACTTGTCTACAATTTATCATGCTGGGTTGTCTCTCTTTTCGCTTTAATTAGTATATTGGACATTTAGAATTTCCTCAGCATTTTTTTTGCCTTGGGAATTCTAAATTTATTTTCAAAGAATCAAACTAACTGCATGAGTTCGAGATGGTTTTCATCCGGAGCGATTATGTTATTTATTCATTGTAAAGACATAATGTCAGCCCAAACAATGTTTCTATCATCCTAACACTCATGACTTTTAATACAGCACCAACTATACATGTATTCATGTAATAGATTCGAATTCGACGGATGCTAGATTTTGATTTACTAGTCGACTGTTCCCTGCAAGTTAGATCTTGATTCAACTTTTTGATTATTTGGTCCACTTCCATGTGAGATGTTTCAATGTTGTTAATAACTCACTGGTTGGTCAAAGTAGTCCATTTGGCAAAATTATTAATCACATTAAGTGAATACAATTGAAGGATTGTGGACTGATAGAATGTCGTAACCTTCAATTTTAAATAACGAATAAAAACTGCTTAAAGTAATGAACGAATTTAGTTTTGGAATCACAGATATTCTAGTTTTATTGGGTTCATTGGGGTTGTTCCTTTATGGAATGAAGGTGATGAGTGATGCGCTCATGGAGGTAGCGGGAGATAAAATGCGAAACATTCTCGCCTCAATGACCTCTAATCGGGTGTTTGCGGTGTTTACCGGTTTTCTAATCACAGCTGTGATTCAATCTTCTTCCGCCACAACACTGATGGTCGTCAGTTTTGTTAATGCCTCGTTGTTGACCCTGGCAGAGTCGGTGGGGGTCATTATGGGTGCAAATATCGGAACCACAGTAACCGCCTGGCTTATTGCCATTTTAGGCTTTAAGGTAAGTATGAGCGCCATTGCGCTTCCCTTGGTGGGGTTGGGATTTTTGTTTACTTTCTCCAAAAATGAAAAAGCCAATAGCTGGGGATCTTTCATTATCGGCTTTGCGGTCTTGTTTATCGGCCTACAATTTCTCAAAGATTCTGTTCCAGACATTAAGAACAGTCCGGAGATACTGGAATGGGTGGAATCCTATACGGACATGGGCTATCTCTCCGTACTTCTATTTCTTCTGATTGGCACCATTCTCACGGTAGTGATCCAATCCTCAAGTGCAACGATGGCCCTGACTCTGGTCATGTGTAATGAAGGCTGGATCCCCTTTGATATGGCGGCAGCCATGGTATTAGGGGAAAATATTGGAACTACGATTACAGCCAATTTAGCAGCTTTAGTAGCCAACTACAATGCCAAGCGGACAGCCAGGGCCCATTTTATCTTCAATATGATGGGAGTCGTGTGGATGCTCATATTGTTTTACCCTTTTTTGAATGGCGTGGACCTATTTGTAACACAGGGAGGTAATCCTTCGCCCTTCGTAACGGCAACTGCAGTTCCAGTGGCTTTGTCAGTATTCCATACCGCTTTTAACATAATCAACACGACACTATTGATATTTTTCGTGCCCCTGATCGTTAGGATTGTTACTAAAATGGTCCCCTATGTAGAGGAGGTAGAACCAGGCATTGAGCAACCAAAGTATCTTAGCCGGGACGCTCTGCGATATCCACAGACTGCATTACAAGCACTTTATATGGAAACCAAAAGATTATTCGAAGGCGCGGGCTTTGAAGTGGTGGCTCATGGGTTAAACTTACATCGGGAAGACATTTTGAGTGATATGAAACTGAAGAAATTGGTTAAGTCTTCGCTAGAACCCATTGATGTGGATGTTGAAGAAGTCTATTATAAAAAAGTAAAAACTATATATAGCAAAATTGTTAAGTATGCTACCCTTGCTCAGTCCAAATTCAAGATTAGTCCGGAAAAACAACAAGCTATTGCCAATATTAAGATCGCGGCCAGAGATATTGTAGAAGCTATAAAAGATACTCAAGGACTACAAAAAAACGTAGACCGATATATGGTTTCTGATAATCCAAATATTGCCAAGGAATACAACAAACTCAGAAAAAAAATGAGTAGAGTATTGCGGGGGGTGTATATGACCAAGTCAGGTAAAGAACCTAAAAAGTTTCTGGAGCAATTAGAATCTCTAAAGGAAAAAGTTAGAAAAAGCGACATCTTAACTGATGGATCATTGGACAAACTTATTCGTAACGATTTGATCTCTAGTGAGATGGCCAGTTCTTTAGCCAATGATAGTGATAATGTGGCCAATATCTCTAAAAATTTGGTTAATGTTGCTGAATTACTTTATATGCATAAAGACACACTCCTGGAAGAGGAGGAGGATAAGAAAAAAGAGAAGAAGAGAAAGAAGAAATGAAAAAAGAGTATTGAGTATTGAGATGTGAGTATTGAGTATTGAGATTGAGTATTGAGATGTGAGGATTGAGTATTGAGTATGAGTATTGAGCATTGAGAGGAGGATAATAAATTACCGTGTTATCATCAAATAGGTACCTACCTATACAACCATAAGGCATGAGCTGATCTACATGAACAACACCTCAATCACATGATTGCAATAAACTGTAGGAACACCAAAAAAAAGAGGAAATCCGGATCAGACTTCCTCTTTATAGCTCTATTAGAAATAAGATTTTACTTATCATCCACCTCTTCGAATTCTACGTCGGTTACATCTTCGGCAGTACCTTCAGCAGAACCACTCTCTCCTGTAGTACTTTCTGAGGAGGTTCCATTGGTACCGGCTTCGCCTTCACCCTGAGCACCTCCGGCATTTTGAGCATTATACAGATCCTGACTAGCAGCCTGCCAGGCTTGATTCAACGATTCAGTATGGGTGTCAATACCTTCAAGGTTCTCAGTCTTATGAGCTTCTTTCAGGTCAGTCACCGCTTTTTCTATGGCTTCTTTTTTATCTGCCGGTATCTTATCTCCATACTCCGATATTTGCTTCTCCGTCTGAAATATCAGGCTATCAGCAGCATTCAGCTTATCTACCTTTTCTCTGGCCGCTTTATCTGCTTCGGCATTGGCAGCAGCCTCGGCTTTCATTTTTTCAATTTCCTCTTTTGACAGACCAGTTGAAGCTTCAATACGGATATTTTGTTTTTTCCCGGTTCCTTTGTCAACAGCTGAAACATTCAAGATTCCATTTGCATCCATATCAAAGGTTACTTCAACCTGAGGCACTCCTCTCGGTGCAGGTGGGATTCCATCCAGGATAAATCGTCCAACGGTGCGATTGTCTCTAGCCATTGGGCGTTCACCTTGTAATATATGAATCTCCACCGACGGTTGATTGTCCGAAGCGGTAGAATAAATTTTAGATTTTTTGGTTGGAATCGTGGAGTTGGCATCGATGACCACATCATACACACCTCCCATGGTCTCTATACCCATACTCAACGGGGTTACATCTAATAACAATACATCTTGTACATCACCACTCAGTACTCCTCCCTGAATTGCAGCTCCAACTGCCACTACTTCATCCGGATTTACTCCCCTATTGGGTTTCTTTCCAAAAAAATCTTCGACGGCCTTTTGGATTGCTGGAATTCGGGTAGAGCCACCTACCAAAATTATTTCATCTATTTCCGACTTGTTCAATCCAGCATCTTTCAATGCATCTTCACATGGTTTTAAAGTTCTCCTGATCAACGTATCAGCTAGTTGCTCAAATTTTGATCTTGATAACTTTAACTCCAAGTGTTTTGGTACTCCATCTACGGCTGTTATGTAGGGCAGTGTAATAGTGGTTTCAGAACCAGACGAAAGTTCAATTTTTGCTCTTTCTGCCGAATCTTTTAAACGCTGTAAAGCCATCGTATCCTTTCTGAGATCTAAGCCTTCATTTTTCTTAAATTCTTCGGCCATCCAATCTATGATCACTTGATCAAAATCATCTCCTCCCAGATGCGTATCTCCATTGGTTGACTTCACTTCGAATACGCCTTCACCCAGATCAAGAATCGAAATATCAAATGTTCCTCCACCTAGATCATATACGGCGATGGTCATATCCTGATTTTTCTTATCCATTCCGTAGGCTAGGGCTGCGGCGGTCGGCTCATTGATGATCCTCTTTACTGTTAATCCGGCTATTTCACCCGCTTCTTTGGTTGCATGGCGTTGACTATCATTAAAGTAGGCAGGAACCGTGACAACAGCCTCTTTTACTTCATGACCCAAAAAGTCCTCAGCCACCTTTTTCATTTTCTGTAACACCATCGCTGAAATCTCTTGCGGGGAATATTGACGACCTTCTATATCAATTTTAACTGCATCATTACCTCCTTTAACGACTTTGTAAGTTGCACGTTGTGTTTCAACAGCCACTTCAGAATATCTTGCACCCATAAATCTTTTTATAGATGAGATAGTCCGGGTAGGATTAGTAATAGCCTGGCGTTTAGCAGGATCACCTATTTTTCGCTCTCCGTTATCTAAAAAGGCAACAACCGATGGAGTAGTACGACGCCCTTCATCGTTTGCAATGACCACCGGTTCATTACCTTCCATCACTGCTACACATGAGTTGGTTGTCCCTAAATCTATACCTATAATTTTACTCATATTAAATACTTTAGTATATGTTTCTAAATAGTTTACAACCTACTGATCCACAATTCACATGCCATTGAGTGAATGTGCCTATTTAACAGAAAATATCTGACAATGTGAGAACAGCGTTCTGACAATATGACAAAACGTCAGATTATTGGAAGTTTAGTTCTTTGGTGAATCTTCCATTCCTAAGAGAATCTAAACTTTCATCTGTAAGGCGAATCCTGGGTACAATACTGGTGGTACTGGAAGTAAATAATCCAAATCCACCTTGAATATTTGAAAAAACCGTGGTCAGCACTGCACTGGTCAAACCTTCATTAGCCAAAATCGATGACCGGTATTCTCGATATTCATTACTCCCACCGATAACCAACAAGTCCATATCTTTAAACTGGTAAGTAATATCTTCCGAACCTTCGAGTTGAGATTGCAAAAATTGAAAGAGTTCCTCGCCAGCAAAGGATATCTGAGTATTGTCCTCTACTACTCCTAACGGCCAGGTAAGGGTAATCTCTTTAATGTTTTCACCGGATTTTTGGATTAAATTAATTTTCCAAAAGACTTCATATATCGCAATGCCCTCACCCTGCAACCAACGCAAACTGACTTTGGGACGATTTAAAGAGATTTTTTCGTTAACCCTGGGTTTGGTAATCGTAAATTTTCCCAAAATGACAGATTGAGCAGAGGCTAGCAATTTTTCCTGATTAAAGGCTTTGACTTCATAAGTGTTTTCTGCCACTAAGTTAAAGTTCGGCGGTGCTATATAAACCAAGTTGGGATCACTGAGGAAAATTCCGGTATCGCGAGGTGCAATCGTAGAAGAGTTAAATTCATAAACATTACCATTTGACAAATTAGTTATCTCCACCTTCGCATCAGGATAATAAATGGAATCCGGATTACGGGCCGCCTGTCTAATGGAATTTGTTTCGGACTGAAATACTCGTTGTAAAGAAACATAATGTTCTTCATCCGTCAAATCCCAAATACCGTAAATGACCGGCAATTCCTGATAAGGGCTGAATAATTCTATTTCATCAGAACAACCCAAGCAAAAAACGACTATTATCAACCAAAAGTATCTCATATTACAACAACGTATTGGATCCAAATACCGATTGCTTCAAATTGTAAACTTTCCATTTTGATAATTACTCTATTACTAGTTTAGATCATCAATCCAACAGGATAATAACACTCAAACTTAAAATCATAATATTGCTCTGAATCTAAAGGGATTTAAAAACTCTGGCCAATGAAAACCCGGGAGCAACAACCTCCAAGTCCAGAAAATATCCAAAAGGTGTTTGGTATACTTCATAATTAGTGTTTTCAAGTCTTTCCTGCACTTGATTGAAGAGTGAACCGGTATATTCCGGAGGTGCTTTACTTTCTGAAAGATGCGCAAAAGAATGAAGTACGATTTTTCGAGTTTTGTTTTTTCCACAAACCCACTTCAGATTTTTTAATAGTTTTTTAATCACTTCCCTTTCCCTTTCCTCATCAGATTCCTCAACCTGAATAAATGCCGTCTGAATATCCTGAAATTCATAACCCTGATCACGGTCTGGCGTGGATTCCAGGGTTTTAATCGTGGGTCGATAACCAAAGCGTGTACAGTAGATCATTAAAACTTTCATCAACATGCGATTTGGTGACAAGTTAACCAATATACCCAATAAGACTAATACAAACTAATTACTACCTGGTCTTGATTTCTAATGGAAAGGGGCTATTTCCTGATATTCACCCCAAGCTTGAATCTCAATAGCTGCAGTCAGGCATTGTTATTGAGTACCTAAGAGTTAGCCGGCACAAAATATTCAAAATGGTTACCTAAACACAGGAAAATATATTATGAAGTTTTCAATATATTGCCAAATACTTTAACAGATTAAAAAAAGAATTTTATTTAACTAAAATATTCGCAAAATTCAAGCAGCAAATATACTTTTGTGGCGTTTTTTAATATAAGTAACTATTGTGTTAAATATATGAAATATAACTATCTACATATAATCGTTTGTTGCTTTCTATTTCAGTATTGTAGTCTCTTTGATGGAAATCAAACCATCGTGGAAAATTATGCTCAGGAATTTGAACTAGATTTTAGAGAAGTACTCACTTCAAATTCGAATCAGTTTCATTTTTTGGTTACTCACCTTAAAGAATACGAGTGCAAAGATGCTGAATTACGCTATTCTAAATGGATACATGGTTCAAAGATAGACCTACACATTCAGGATATCAAAAACCCGGATCCGTGTATATCGGAAACCTACTTCCCCAATGCAATGATTCCGGCCTATGAAATAACCCAGGGATCTTATCAAGTACAACTAACACTTCCAAATTCCTTTGTGAATAATGGTATTCTTTCCAACCTTGATGACCGGTATTTATTTCACTTTACTGATCAAAATGGAATTAAACTAAAAACGACTTCTTTATTTAAAATACCAAAAAACTTGATTTGGGGATATGTTGGAACCAAGAATGGGATCGATAAGAAAACCGTGGATGAATTTATGATAGACCTCACGCTACAATCTGAAAAAGCCAATATTCAAGCCGGTAACTACGGTTATTTTAAGTTTAATAAAGATTCAGAAATTTTGCTAGAACACCTTCCTAGCGACCTGTCAAATATGAGATCGTTTCTTGTGAAGCACACCGATAAATTCGCTCTAAGGGAACTCAGGACAAATTATCACGAGAAGTATGGTGAGAATCTACAGATCTCCATGTATACTTCGGATGGAGATATTTGGGATAAATAAATTTTCATTTAAAATATAAGAGTTTCGTTGACCTCTGTGGACTGAAGAATTTGTAATTTGTGCGGGATCCTATTTCTGATTTTTTAGAACTAAATTCCTTATGGATTCCTGGATAAACTTCATGAGTGATACGGTAACCCGACCAACTTTAGGGATGCTAGAAGCAATGATGGAGGCTAAAGTTGGCGATGATGTATTTGGAGAAGATCCCACTGTCAATAAACTACAACAACATGCTGCCCAATTATTTGGCAAGGAGGCCGCTCTTTTTTGCCCTTCAGGAACCATGACTAATCAGATTGGGATAAAATGCCATACACAACCTCTGGATGAAATCATTTGTGACGAAAACTCTCATGTTTACCAGTATGAAACCGGTGGTTTTGCCTTTAATTCTGGGGTTTCAATTGCTTTAATCCAAGGTAAAAATGGAAAAATATCAAGTTCACAAATAACAAAAAAAATTAAACCCAAGCATGATTGGCTACCGATCTCCAAATTAGTTGTTATAGAAAATTCCTGCAACAAAGGAGGTGGAAGTTATTATACTCTTCCTGAATTAATACCCATACGAAAAGTATGCCAGCAACACGGACTTAAACTTCATCTTGATGGGGCTCGAATCTTCAACGTACTTGTAGAAACCAAAGAAAGTCCTGCCGAGGTGGGCTTGCTTTTTGACACTATTTCTGTTTGCCTATCCAAGGGCTTGGGAGCACCTGTAGGCTCTCTCCTTATTGGAAATCAAGAGTTAATCCAACAAGCCAGAAGATTTCGTAAAGTGTTGGGTGGTGGTATGCGACAGGCCGGATATCTAGCGGCAGCTGGATTGTATGCCTTAAATTACCATATTGACCGTCTTAAAATAGACAACCGTCGGGCGAGGTATATCGGAAAGACCCTGGAATCCTGTCCACTGGTAAGTCAGGTATTACCAGTTCATACCAATATTATTGTATTCGACACGATCAACTCCTGGCCGGCAGAAAGACTTCTTAAATATCTAGAAGAACACCACATCAAGGCAGTAGCCTTAGGTCCTCACACGATTCGAATGGTAACACACCTTGACATTGATCACGAAATGATTGAAAAAACTATAGATGTTATAAATCAACTAAGTCATCAAACTTGATTCTAACCTATCTGCTAAGTTAGGGTTTGCTGATTTTTATAAAAATTCAGTATAAATATCTGTTTATCAGATTGATATATTGATGACCAATTAATGATTTATTGCATAACTGCAAGGTGTTGGTTATTTTAGTGTCAAAACCCTTGTAATTATGATACGATATTACACCTGCAGACCAGCTTACCCTTGAAGGATTCTGAACATACAATTTCTTACAAATCATATATACCTTTTGATCGCCTCATGCCGGCTGGGCACTTACTTTTTTCCAACCATGAAAAAAGTAAGCAAAAAAATCTCCGCTGTACTGAAATGGCTAAATTGATTAAGCATTCCCTAAAATCAAAAAACTCGGCCTTTTATGCACTCATGTATACTTTAAATGGCAAATTTCCAGACCTCATTAATCTTCATAGGCTTAAAATTACCTCTCTGTTCAGTGCATAACGGCCTCAAACACTTTTGATTTTTTAACGCTTTGTCTGCCGAAGCACCGAAGGCAGAGGAATACCTAATCAATTTTTGACGCCATTTCACTAATGCGGAACTTTCCGCCTATAATGCATATTCCTGCTAGCCTTAAATACCAAAATTTTGAGCTGATTTTTTAATCTGCTAGCCGATCAAAATTAGCCTCCGATTGTATGTAGAATATAAAATCAGCAAACCCTAAGTTAAAAAAGTAAAATCCCAGTGTTACAGAACCTAAGAATTGCTACATAAAACGATTGGATTTTTTCCAAGATCAATGTCTGCGGCTCTCGCTGAATCACAAGATACCTTAAGTGTTAAAATCTTCGATATTTCTGCTTTACACTGCATCGGCACTCTGTACCACGAAAGCTCTTGTATCCCAAGTTACATTACGGGGTTAGTCCTCCGCCCTTTGCATGGGCCCATTCCGTGTTGCAAATTGGCCTGCCAATGCTCGCGAGTTGACAAGTTAATTTTAAAAGAACAAGTAAGGTCGTATAAAAACTTCAGTCCTGAAGTGCCCGTGGGTTTTAATCCTCCTGTGCTTTACGGCGATTGATCTCATCCCTTATTTTAGCGGCTTTTTCGTAATCTTCTTCGGTTAAGACTTCTTCTAACAACTCTTCCAAATCTTCGATGGAAAATCGCGTAAATGATCCATCCTTCGTCCTTTTTCTTTTAGCCTCTTTCGGTTTTTCTGTTTCTGACTCACCCTCCAGAGCTACACCAGCAGATTCAAGGATAAATTCATAAGTATAAATGGGACAATTAAAGCGAACTGCTAATGCAATGGCATCCGAAGTCCGAGAATCAATTTCAAATATCTCTCCGTTCCTCTCACAAATAAGTCTTGCGTAAAAGATACCATCCAACAAATTTGAAATAATTACTTCCTGGAGATCAACTTGAAATGTCTCAAGAGAATTCTTAAACAAATCATGAGTCAAAGGACGATTAGGGGCCATTCTTTCCATTGCAACTGCAATGGCCTGTGCCTCAAAACCACCAATAACAATTGGCAACCTGCGCGACCCTTCCGTTTCACTTAAGACTACAGCATAGTTATGGGATTGACTCACGCTATGTGAAATAGCGACAATATCCAATTCTATTTTTGTCATATCATTCATGCATTCCCGGTTAACTATTCATAGATATTTAACAAGATACTAAGTAAATAAATTTCCCATAATTATTGTTGAATTTAATCCTACTTTTCTTTTTCTTTCAGACCCAATTTCTCCATTAGGTCAAAAGATCGTATGCGCTGTATTGACACCAAATCCGGTTTTAGGACATCATTCGATTATACTCCCTTTTAACTATCTACCATATAAATCGAACTCTTCAGTTTACACATTTTCATAAAACTTCTTCAAAGCAGAATTTAGTCTGGGAACCACGTCAAAAAGGTCGGCACATACACCATAATCTGCTGCTTTGAAAAATGGAGCCTCGGGATCTTTATTGATCACTACGATCACTTTTGAATTATTAACACCGGCCAAATGTTGTATCGCCCCGGAAATACCAATGGCAATGTACAAATTGGGTCTGATGGCAATCCCAGTTTGTCCTACATGTTCGTGATGCGGCCGCCAACCTGTATCGGCCACTGGTCTGCTGCAGGCCAGGCTAGCTCCAAGTGTATTGGCGAGTTCTTCAATAATATGCCAGTTTTCTGGCCCTTTCATACCCCTGCCTGCTGAAACTACTTTTTCCGCTTCCGGAAGAGGTATACTTCCCTTAACCGTCTTGGTCTCTATGACTCGGACCTTCGGATCTGTAAAACCCAAACTATGGTCAATTACTTTTAGGTCCACACTTTGGGTTTCGATTTGAAAGGAGTTGGGCATTAACATGAGTATCTTCTTCGATGTAAGCATCTCTAATGTTGCTATTGCCTTCCCCGAAAACACCGAGCGCTCAACTGTGAATCCATCTGAAATGGAGGGTAATGTGCTGATGCCGGAAGCCAATCCCGCTTCCATACGTATAGACAGTCGGCCACCCAATGATCTTCCATTGGCCGTCTGAGCTAAAACCATTACCGATGCCTCGGTTTTTTCGGCCATTTCTGCAATTACCTTGGAATAAAGTTGGCTATCGAAGTCAGCAGGCACATCGGTGACTCGGTGAATTTTAGATACTCCGGTTTTATCTAACTCTTGTACATCGACATTCCCTAAAACAAGGATTTCGCAGGAACTTCCGAGTAGCTCAGCTGCCTTTTTTCCATAAGTTATACTTTCAAAGGCTGTTTTTTTGAATTCTCCATTTGAATGTTCAACATATATTAATACCATAATTAAATTAGTTTTGCTTCTTCATGTAATAATCTGACCAATTCATCCATATTTTCTGGATCTACCATTTGTACGCCATCTTTTACTGGTGGCAAGCTAAACGATTTGTATGCAATTCGTGTATCAGTTTCTACAGCTTCAATAATGTGCAGTGGTTTGCGCTTAGCCATCATTATCCCTCTCATATTTGGAATACGCTGCTCGGCCAAACCCTTGGCTGCACTAACAACTATTGGCAATGAGACATTTGATAATTCTACTCCGCCTTCTACCTCCCTGGTAATCGTGGTTTCCTCTCCATCTACATCTAGGCTGTTAACATAAGAGGCAAAAGGCCAATCAAGCAATTCTGAGAGCATGGAACCTACCTCCGACGAGTTGTAATCAATCGTTTCTTTGCCAAGCAGTACGAGATCAAATGCATTATCCCGTACATAATTTGCTATTTGAGAAGAAACAAAGAAAGCGTCTTGAGGGGACGCGTCTATTCGAACCGCTTCATCCGCTCCAATAGCCAAGCCTTTGCGTATGATTGTTTCATTCTCGGCAGGCCCGACGTGCATCAAAGTTACTTTTCCACCATTGGCTTCCTTCAGCTCTACTGCCCGCACGAGCGCATACCACTCATCATAGGGGTTCATAATGAAATTTACCCCATCAGTGACATATGCTGTGTTGTTATCTTTAAAAGCAATCTTAGCCGTGGTTTCCGGAGTTTTACTAATACAAACTAAAATTTCCATATAGAGTTATTTAGATCAAAAATAGACCGTAAATATAGGAATATGCGGTATTTTAGCAGCATATTCATTCAACTTATAAATATTAACTGACTTCAAGTCAATTAATCTAATGAAGCAGCAATAACAAATGACAGAAAGGTTAACCAAATTAAATAAATTATTACAAGACTCTCCAGGAAATTCATTTTTGCATTATGCAATTGCCAAAGAATATGAAACCATGGGTCAAAACGACCTGGCTTTAGCTAAATATAAAGAATTGGTCAAAATGGATCCTGATTACATTGGCACCTATTATCACCTCGGTAAATTAATGGAAGCATTGGACCTTTCACAAGAGGCAATGAAGACTTATAATCTAGGAATTGAGGTATGTAAAAAAGCTCAAGATATGCATAGTCTTAGTGAATTGCAAAATGCAAAAACCAATCTGGAACTTGAATTAGGATAGCTTCCAGGCACCTTTGAAGACTTTAACTGCTGGCCCACCCAACCAAATTTCAACAGGCTTGTTACTGATCATGTTAAATCGGACCTGTAACTGTCCACCAGGCACCTTTACCGGGAGGGAAACTGGTCCGCTCATGTTGTTTTTTATAGCCCAGGCAATGGCTGCTGCAGTACATCCGGTTCCACATGCCAAAGTCATATCCTCAACTCCTCTCTCGTAGGTGCGAACCTCAATATCCTCCCCTCGATCCAAAACGAAATTCACATTGATACCTGCTTTCTTAAAAGGTGCACTGTATCTAATCGTTCTCCCTCTGGAAAACAAATCCAAACCATTATATCGATCCACCCATTCAATATAATGTGGAGATCCGGTATCGATCACGATTTCAGTTTGACTAAAGGTCAAAATATTTGGATCGTTCATTTGAATTTCAATAAAATCAGCATCCCGGTAATAGGCCTTGTGTAATCCATCAGCCGCCAAAACCTGACCGGAAACCCCAAACCACTTCAAACTATGGGCATAGTGGACCGCACATCTAGTCCCATTCCCACAAAGAGACCCCGGCTGACCATCCGCATTGTAGTAGATCATTCGAAAATCAGCCTCTTGACATTTGTCTATAGTAATTAACCCATCAGCCCCAATTCCAAAGTGCCGGTCACACATTTGCGAAATTAACTCTTGGTCTTCATCTGGAAATTCCGGATTATGCTCCTTATTTATAATCACGAAGTCATTTCCAGCTCCATGATATTTTGTAAAATCAATCCACATCATTTTTGCTCCATTTGAATCGTATCACTAATCACAGGATCAAAGTTCTCAGATTCCTGATTTTGGGCATTGAGAAAATAAAGTAACCCGAGTGCGACGATTAAAATCAATGAGATAAAAGAAAATTTCCAACCCCAAATATTCCCAAGATAGTGGTCATCAACTTCCTTTTTAATTTTTTTTTCCCCATTTTGCATTTCTCCGTTAGCGTTAAAGATCATTTAAATAATACATATTCTCTTTCAATTCAGTAAGAATACCTGTATTTTAGAACTTGGTCTACAATTTGTAAACAAAAATAGTAATATTCGTAGGTTCATTTCGATTTTTAAATGATCCGACGGTTTATTGTACTTATGACTTTATCATGAAGAATATCCTGCAAATCCTTGGTGTGGCTCTTTTAGGAGCAATGGTCGGTGGCTTTATTTTTTCACTGGTATATCCTCCGAAACAAATTATTATACACGAGACAAAGCCTGCATTGAGCACTGTTAGTTATGAAGAGGCTCTATTAAGTGGAAAGTTACAGCGCGAATATATCGCCAGTACCCCAACTGATTTTAGTTCGGCAGCAGATCTTGCCATGCCGGCGGTTGTTTACATTAGGGCAATTCAGGACGGTGGGAATAAATGGGGATATGGATCTAAATCCTCAGGATCCGGTGTTATTATTTCTTCAAATGGCTACATTGTAACCAATAACCATGTAGTGGAGAATTCTGAAGAAATTGAGATTACATTAAACGATAATCGCCAGTATTCTGCCAAAATTGTCGGAACCGATCTATCCACTGATTTGGCCTTAATTAAAATTAGCGAGCAAGATTTGCCATATCTCACTTTTGGAAATAGTGATTCACTTAGTATTGGTGAATGGGTAATGGCTGTTGGAAATCCATTTGGATTGCAGTCTACGGTAACTGCTGGGATTGTAAGTGCTAAAGGAAGAGATATCAATATTATTGACAATGAATATCGAATAGAAGCATTTATTCAAACCGATGCTGCAGTCAATCCAGGAAATAGTGGAGGGGCGTTGATCAACACCAATGGTGAATTAATTGGAATTAATACCGCTATCATGACTTATACCGGAAGATATGAAGGTTATTCGTTTGCGGTTCCCGGAAATCTCGCATTAAAAATAATCGGGGATCTAAAAGAATATGGGTCGGTTCAACGTGGTCTTCTTGGAGTACGAATTCAAGATATCGATGGAAGATTGGCAAAAGAATTGAGTTTTAAAAATGTAAATACCCTGATGCGATCCTTAGGCATGAAAGATGCTGCTGGGGTATTTATTTTCGGAGTAAATCCTAATAGTGGTGCAGAATCTGCTGGCTTGAAATCCAAAGATATTATTGTAGAGGTAAACGGTATTAAAACCTCTTCAATCGCAGAACTTCAAGAACAAATTGGACGGATGAGACCAGGAGACAAAGTTATTGTGGGATATTTGAGAAATGGTAAAAAGAGATCTGCCGAGGTTATTCTCAAGAACCTCAGCGAAAATCGGAATTTTGCCAGATTGGAGACCTCGGATAAACAAGTTTTGGATAATTTAGGATTCGAAGTGCGAGACCTCAATGAAAGCGAGAGTCTGAAATTTAAATCCAAGGGAGTACGTGTAACTAAAATACAAGATGGATCTCTGGTCGCTAAAAGCAATATGGTGGAGCGATACATTATCACTAAAGTAAATGGCCGACCTGTGGAAAACGTAGACGAATTGGTGATAGAGCTAAACAAAATAGAAGGTTTGGTTGAGTTAGATGGATTTTATGAAAATATAGACCAGGACTACGTATACAAAGTTTGGAAGAATTAAAAACTCATCCAGTCTGTTTATTTTAAGAGCTGAATTTCAACCCTTCAAAGGTTGTCTTTGGCAATATTTTTTTTTGAAATAAATCCAGGGCATCCCATTCAAAAAATTTAGTCTGGCTAATTAAAAAATAAAAGCAACAAGGGAAATGGAAGCTATTTTTCATTCCCTTTTTTTATTTTGCACAAAATCAAATGAATCAAGTGAACATTGCATTCAACAAAAATGAGGACTCAATGAAGCTGGCCTTGGACCAAGTCCGCAATAAACTGGACATCATTTTTCAGGGAGGTGGAGAGAAACGAATCGCCAGGCAACATGGGAAAGGTAAATTAACCGCTCGGGAAAGGGTTGCCTATTTGGTCGATGACCCTGCTGAGTTTTTAGAAATTGGGGCCTTTGCTGGATATGAAATGTACACCGAACATGGAGGCTGTCCGGCTGGAGGAGTTATCACAGGAATTGGGTATGTTTCCGGTCGTCAATGTGTCATTGTGGCTAATGATGCTACGGTAAAAGCAGGAGCCTGGTTTCCGATAACCGGAAAAAAGAATTTACGTGCACAGGAAGTGGCGATGGAAAATAGATTACCGATAATTTATCTGGTGGACAGTTCGGGAGTATACCTTCCGATGCAAGACGAGATCTTCCCAGACAAAGAACACTTTGGTCGAATCTTTCGCAATAATGCCCAATTATCTTCCAAAGGAGTTTTACAGATCGCTGCAGTAATGGGTAGTTGCGTCGCCGGCGGAGCCTATTTACCCATAATGTCTGACGAATCTCTGATTGTGGATAAAACCGGCTCAATATTTTTAGCCGGCCCATATCTGGTCAAAGCTGCCATCGGTGAAATTACGGATAAAGAAACCCTTGGTGGAGCTACAACCCAATCGGAAATTAGCGGTATCGTTGACTTCAAAATTACCGATGATAAATCGTGCTTGGATGCGATCAAGGATATTATCGCCAAAGCTGGTGATTCACAAAAAACGGGTCTTAATCGAATAAAACCGAAGCCCCCTTCGGTGAAGGCCAACCACATTTTAGGGACGGTACCCGAAAATCCAGCCAAACCCTACGACACCACCAAACTGTTGGAAGCTATAGTCGATGAATCGAATCTCACCTATTATAAAGAGAACTATGGCAAAACTATATTGTGTGCCTATGCGCGTATCGATGGCTGGTCAGTTGGAATTGTAGCCAATAACCGGATGGTTGTCAAGTCGGCCGAAGGAGAAATGCAGTTTGGTGGAGTGATTTATTCCGATTCAGCGGATAAGGCAGCTCGATTTATTATGGTTTGCAATCAAAAAAAAATTCCCCTGATCTTTCTGCATGATGTGACTGGATTTATGGTTGGAAAAAGGGCTGAGCATGGAGGTATCATAAAAGATGGTGCTAAAATGGTTAATGCGGTTGCCAACTCCACCGTTCCTAAGATCAGTATCATCATCGGAAACTCATTTGGCGCAGGTAATTATGCCATGTGCGGCAAAGCTTATGATCCCCGATTGATAGTCGCATGGCCTACGGCTAGAATAGCAGTTATGGGTGGTGACCAAGCTGCAAAAGTATTGTTACAAATCAAAGTAGCAACTATGGAAAAACAGGGAAAAGTTATCAATGAGCCAGACAAGAAAAAAATGCTGAAAGAGATTTCAGATCAATATGAAGAGCAGACTTCTCCTTTCTATGCCGCTGCCCGACTTTGGGTCGACGCAATTATCGATCCCCGAGATACTCGTGCCTGGATTTCCGCAGGCATAGAAGCGGCTAATAATGCACCTTTGGAGCCATTCAATGTAGGTGTGTTTCAAGTATGATCAGGCTTTCACCATATGTGGCCAAAACTTTTCAAGGACTTGAACCTGTCCTGGCTAAAGAACTTCATACGTTAGGAGCAGTAAATGTGAATCTCCATAACCGAGCGGTAT
The DNA here is from genome assembly GCA_965223405.1 of Saprospiraceae bacterium. Classification (GTDB taxonomy): domain Bacteria; phylum Bacteroidota; class Bacteroidia; order Chitinophagales; family Saprospiraceae; genus CBDCWO01. Next base: position 5,166,093 of record CBDCWO010000006.1, on the reverse strand, counting down.
CATTTAAGGGAGATTTAGGGCTGCTGTATCGATGTAATTACGAACTGAGAACCGCTCTATCGATCTCCAAGCCCATTCTAAATGGCCGGTTCAGTAGCCAGGAAGATCTCTACCGGCAATTAGTTAACCATCCTTGGGACCATTATTTCAGAGCGGATCAAACATTTATTATTAAGTTTTCAGGAAGAAGCCGACATTTTAAAAACAGTCAATTCGCCATTTTTAAATGCAAAGATGCCATTGTAGATTATTTTAAGACGGCAACCGGGATCAGGCCGAACATTAATCGGGATCAACCTGATATTGTTATTTCTTTGCGCCTTTTTGAGGAGAAATTTGAAATCCTTTTGGACAGTTCCGGACAACCCCTAAACCAAAGAGGATACAGACAGGAGTTTGGAGCGGCTCCGATTAATGAAGTGCTCGCAGCTGGATTGGTCCAGCTAAGTGAGTTTCATCATACCTCACCATTTCTAGACTTTATGTGTGGTTCCGGAACCCTGGTGATCGAAGCGATAATGCATCATCGAAGAATACCAGCACAGATACTTCGTGATTCATTTGCATTCCAACAGTGGCCCGACTATCAACCGAAGGTATGGGAAACTACCAAGAATACCGCTCAACTTAGGATTAAAGAAAAGTCCGTCGAATTTTATGCTTCCGACATCAACCGGAAAGCCATAAAAAAGGCACGATCAAATGCAGATAGCCTGGGAATATCACAAGATATTATTTTTAAAACTCAATCGGTTTCCGAGTTAACTTGTCCTCAAGAAAACTATCACATCATTATCAATCCTCCCTACGACAGGCGAATCGGTGCCCGAAACATTTTTGAATTATATGGCAAAATCGGTCAGGTTCTCAAACATCGATTTGCAGGGTCAAACGCTTGGATTATTTCTGCCAATATAGAAGCTTTCAAATTTATTGGCTTGAAACCTAAGAAAAGAATACTTTTGTATAATGGACCATTACGAAGTGAATTTCGCGGATATGCTCTTTACCCAGGTAGTAAAAAGAATCGCACTGACAATATTGGTAACCATAGCAGTTCTTCAAGTCAAAGCTCAAAACAATGACTCTACCCAAGTCTTGAATTCCAAAGAATTTTCAGTTGAACACTTTCTGAAGTTCAACTCTTTAGATCTTACACTCTCTTCATTCTCTCTCCCACCACTGCAGGCACGAAGTATGATGATACCCCTAATTCGGCCCTATCATTACGGTCTGTTTTGTAAACTTGAAGATCAGATAAATCAAAGCCGGAATCTGGCAGTCAAGTTCCGACTAGGTTCATTGGATTACGTAAATCGACTTGAGAAGCAATACATATATAAACTTCCATATAGAAATAAAAATCCGGTTAATAAACTCCAAACTGGCAAAAAGAATTGACCCAAACCGCAGTATTCTTTAATTCAAATCACATCTGCCCAAGATATAAGGTACCTAGAAACCAAGATTGCCAATTCCTCGCTAACAAAACCAACCGCTTGCCAACAATTTCATGGAGAAACGGGATGTAAAAATTCTGGAATCAATGAAAATTATTATCTTACTTTCTTAACGTAAAACCTAGATTCCGGATGAATAGAAATGCACAGATACAGTTATCGATAATGATGTTTTTTGAGTTCTTTGTTTGGGGATGCTGGTATGTAACCATGGGTACCTACCTGAACGAGATTGGCTTTGACGGAAATGCAATTGGCAGTGCTTACAGTACCACCGCCATTGGTGCTATTATTGCCCCTTTATTTATCGGAATCATCGCAGATCGTTTTTTTGAAGGTCAGAAAATACTTGGAATCCTGCATTTATTGGGGGCGGCTATTATGTTTTGGGTAACCACAATAACCGATCCCGGTTTGTTCTTCTGGGTATTGTTATTATACACCATGTGTTATATGCCTACTTTGGCAATTGCCAATGCGGTTGCATTCAATCAGATGAAAGATCCGGAAAAAGAATTCCCTTTGGTACGGGTACTAGGTACGATTGGTTGGATTGCAGCGGGAATGGTCATCATTGGCATGACCAGGTGGTTTGGTGAAAATATTGAAGCAACCAACGTTCCATTCAGAGTAGCAGCCGGAGCATCGGTACTGTTGGGAATATATTGTTTTTTTCTTCCCAAGAGTCCTCCTAAAGGTGGGGATGCACCTATATCCGTTAAATCCATGTTAGGACTTGACGCATTAGGCTTAATGAAGGATCGTTCATTTGCGGTACTAATTATTGCCTCTTTACTCATCTGTATCCCTCTCACTTTCTATTACAACTGCACTAATTTATTCCTGAATGATGAAGGAATTCAATATGCTGCCGGTATCATGATACTGGGACAAGTATCGGAAATACTATTTTTGCTGTTGATGCCTTTTTTCTTCCGCAAGCTGGGAGTGAAAAAGATGATTTTAATCGGGGTGATGGCCTGGATTCTTCGATACATATTGTTTGCATATGGAAATAATGATTCATTAATTTTTATGTATTATTTTGCCATTATCCTCCACGGTGTGTGTTTTGACTTCTTCTTTGTGACCGGACAAATATACGTGGAAAATGCAAGTCCGGAAAAATACCGCTCCAGTGCACAGGGATTAATTGCTTTGGCCACTTACGGTATTGGTATGTTCATAGGTTCCAAGGTCCAGGGATGGTGGCAACAATCCAATCAAATCATGACCGGTGATGAAATTGTAGGAAGAGATTGGTTTTCCATATGGATCTTTCCGGCCGTATTGGCCTTCATTATCATGATATTGTTTGCATTATTCTTTAAGGAAAAAAAGAAAATCACCACCACAGCTTAAAATCCAAAGAAATGCGATTTGGTCTTGTGTTTCTTTTGCTACTTTCGTGTTTGTACTTTGGGTCTCTACAAAGTCAGGAGTTTGACCTAATTCTGGAGCATGGTAAGGTGGTAGATGGTACGGGAAATCCATGGAAAAGAACTGACATAGGAATCAAGGGAAATACGATCGAAGCCATTGGGGATTTAAATGCTTTTCGCGCCAAGCAGCGGATTGACGTTTCAAATTATGTAGTTTGTCCAGGATTTATTGATGTGCATTCCCACGTAGAAGGGAGTTTGGAACATCGTCCCGATGCTAAAAATTTTGTATTTGATGGAGTGACTACTCTTGTTACCGGTAATTGTGGTAGTTCACGGCCAGACCTAAAATCCTATTTCAACTACTTGTCCGAACTAAATATAGGGATCAACCTCGCTTCTCTAATAGGGCATAACACCATACGTCGCACCATTTTGGGTAACCAAGACCGAATGCCCAATCCGGAAGAAATGCGAAAAATGAAAATGATGGTATCCAAAGCAATGTTAGACGGTGCATTGGGCCTGTCAACCGGCCTTATCTATCTTCCGGGAGCATTTGCAAAAACCGACGAGATCGTGGAATTGGCACGGGAAGTCAGACAATATGGTGGTGTGTATGTATCTCATATCAGGCATGAGGATGACAGGGTGTTCAGCGCGGTAAAAGAAGCAGCTGCAATTGGGCTCCAAGCCAAAATTCCGGTACAAATAAGTCATTTTAAGATTACCGGTAAAAGAAATTGGGGCCGTTCCATCGAATTAATTCAGTTAATTGAGGATTACCGGAGTCGTGGATTAGATATTACCGTAGACCAATATCCCTATACCGCCAGTAGTACGAGGTTGGATGTACTTTTACCTGAATGGTCACGGGAAGGAAATTTGGATGATATCCGACAAAGATTAGCCGAGCCCAAGGTTCGTAAGCGTGTTGCTTTGGAAATGAGAGCGCTGCTTGATCAAATGAAATTTAAAAATTACGGTTTCGCAGTCGTAGCGAATTGTTCTTGGGATTCAAGCCTAAATGGTCTCTCGATCACCGAAATCAATAAAAAATGGGGTAAAACTTCTAAGTTGAAAAATGAAATAGAGACGATCCTTGCTATGATGGAGAAAGGGAGGACGCAGATGATCTATCACAAAATGAACGAATCGGACGTGGTCAAAATCATGCAATGTCCATTTACCATGATTGCTTCCGATGCCGGTATTCCCGCTTTTGAAATAGGAGTACCTCATCCAAGGGCGTATGGGACAAATGCAAGGGTCCTAGGTTTTTATACGCAGAAACAGGGAGTTTTATCGCTTGAGGATGCCATTCGAAAAATGACATCATTTCCAGCTCAAAAATTCAATCTTCGTCAACGCGGTTTACTGAAAAAAGGCATGATTGCTGATATCGTCGTTTTTTCTCCGGATACATTCATAGATCAGGCTACTTTTCGCCAGCCTCATCAATATTCCACCGGAATTATTCACGTACTTATTGATGGGCAATTTACCATCAAGGAAGGAAGAATGACGGGTATTCGAAGTGGTCAGATTCTCAAAGGTGCCCCATATGAAAATTAAGAGGTATTCCTGATTATTTGGAAACCCTAATAAAAATAGCAACGTTAAAGGTATATGAAGAGATCCGGATACACTGATCTACCTTTGCATGGAGGCAGAGTTCCTGCCTGGTTGCATACTCGAATGGCCAGTCTTAGCGCTGCGATCATAGAGGCTATGGTGTATGAATTTGGTCCGTCAGAAGTCTTAACCAGACTATCCGATCCTTTTTGGTTTCAATCTTTCGGTGCAGTGCTAGGAATGGATTGGCATTCCTCCGGAATCACTACTTCGGTGGTGGGTGCTCTAAAAAAATCATTGGCACCAAAATCCCATGAGTTAGGAATTTATGTCTGTGGGGGTAGAGGTCGTCACTCTCGTAAAACTCCTGAAGAATTAAGAATTTTAAGTGATCGAATCGGATTAAATGGAACCCAATTGATCAAAGCCAGTAAACTTAGTGCCAAAGTTGACAATACTGCTATTCAAGACGGCTTTCAATTATATCTACATTCCTTTTTCGTTACTTCGAGGGGTGAATGGACCGTGGTCCAGCAGGGAATGAATCCAGCCTCCGGATATGCCAGAAGATATCACTGGCATTCGCCTTCGGTCAAATCTTTTGTTGATAGGCCTCATACCGCTGTCGTGGGAAAATCCCAAGGGCAGATCTTAAATCTCACGGCTCAAGAAGCAGAGCCTACCAGGGAAAAGGTTCTCGAAATAGGGACTAGCAATCCCAATCATCTTCTTCCAGAAGTTCGAAAGCTGCGTATGCCTGCTCATCATGACATTCGTCTTAAGGACTTCGATCTCAAAAGACTAGGTACCGTAATAAATCTTGCCCAAGAAAATGAAGTCACTGAATTTGAGAACCTGCTAATGACACCTGGATTAGGCCCTCGAACGCTCCAAGCACTTACTCTGGTAAGTGAAATTATATATGGTACCCCATCCAGATTTAACGATCCCGCCAGATTTGCTTTTGCTCATGGTGGAAAAGATGGTCATCCCTTTCCAGTTCCGCTCAAAGTTTATGACCAAACCATCTCGGTATTGGATCATTCCTTGCAAAAAGCCAAAATTGGTCATTCCGAGAAAATCAAGGCGCTCAAAAGGCTACACAGAACTGCGGAGGATTTTGAGAAATACTTCACTCCAAACCCCAGTGGATATCAAGAATATCTGAAAGACGAAACAAGTAAAAAGAAGCTGTATGGCGGTCGCACGGTTATGGATGACCGTAAAACAAAAAACAAAAAAGATCCACAATCGGGTCAATTGTCTTTGTTTGAATAAATGAGTTCTACTTTTATCCCATGCAAGACGGATGGTTTCCTCATGATGTAAAGGCAAGTCATATATTTCTTGTTCAAACTGTAGTTTTTTAGATTAATCCGCAACTAATTGGATACAGTAACATTCACAAACATTGAATGAAGGAATCAGAAAAGAAAATATTTGTTGATTTAGTTTTTAACAACATGGACATTATCTATAAAATCTGCAGTATTTATTCACACCGTAATGATAAAGACTTACATCAAGATATCATCTATCAACTGTGGAAGTCTTATCCATCCTACCAAAAAAAAGCCAAATTTCAAACCTGGATGTATAAGGTGGCCTTAAATACAGCATTATTGCAACTACGTGGTAAAAAGAATGCCATTACCGAGATTCCCAAAAATGAATATATCTTTTTCCAAGAAGAATCTGATATGAGCGAATTATCAGAAAAAATAAAACTACTATATTTTCATATTTCGAAATTAAATGAAATCGAAAAAGCAATAATCTTTTTATATCTAGAACAATGCAGTTATCAGGAAATTTCTCAAATAACAGGTTTAAGCGAAAAAAACATAAGTGTTAAGCTGGTACGGATAAGAAAAAAATTACGCAAAATGTTTAAGACAAAAAAGGCCTAAAATGGATACGGACCATTTGTTCATGATTTGGAAAGAAGGGAACAAGAAAATATTCTCTCATCAAAAAACATCCAAAAAGATGATTACTCAAATATTAGATAAAAAAACACATAAGACATTAAAATATATCAACTTCAACTTGATATTTCATTGGACCACACAGTTGATTGCGCTTATCCTGATTTCTATGAATTTTGTGGGATATAAAAGCAACCCGGGTATTTTGTGGGCTTTGGTAGTCCAGTTGGGTATCACCTTAGGAGTAATTTTTTATGGAATCTATGTATTTATCAAGTTTCGAGATACCAATAACTATAGTGAAAATCTTATGTCCCTTATTACCAAGCAATTACGATTTTTTAAAACCTATTATGAGGCCTGGATTATTCTGACAGCACTTACGGTATTAATTTTAATTTTTAATATTAATATTTTGATTGATAATATGAATGGACATTATCCGATAAATAAGGTGGGATTCTTTGTTGTTGTTAACATCATGGTATTCTTTTTTATATACGCTACACAAAAGATCAATATTCTATGGAGATATAAATCCCTTAGTGCCAATCTGCAGGATCTCAAAAACGGTATGTTAGAACAAAGTCTTAAAATTGAAAGATCTCAGAAGAGTCAGCTTTGGTTTTGGGTATTCCTAGCTATTCTAGGATTAATTTTATTTTTGATTGGAGCTATTCAAGCTTTTCGATAATCACATTACCATATTGAACTAGTAAATAAAGTCGCGCTAGCGACGACAGAGCGTAGCCAAGTTTGTAAAAAGAAGTAAGACAAGGTTATCAGTGGAGCTCCATAGGAGCGGTAGATCTGAAACACCTTTTGTTTCCCAAATTCATAATAATATTGACATGGATCGGGAATATTTACCCAAATTCTTTGATGGATTGTATCGCTCCTAAGGAGCTCCGATACAATCAACGATCCATATCCAGGGGCTTACGACACTGGCAACAATCTTTCGTCCCGATGGGATTAGCACCAGTGGTTCAGAAATTAAATAAATGATTGCAGGATGTTACGATAAAGGTTGCCCATTGGTCTGGGAAATCTTCCTTCGGCAGACTGGCTTATTTCACGGTTGCAAACGATATTAGTGAGTAAGTTGCATTAGAGACGACAGAGCGTAGCCAGGTTCGTTAGAACCTGGAAACCAAACAAGATTATCGGTGGAGCTCCATCGGAGCGGTAGATCTGAAACATCATTTGTTTCCCAAATTCATAATAATATTGACGTGGATCGGGAATATTTACCCAAATTCTTTGATGGATTGTGTTGAATGTATCGCTTCTATGGAGCTCCGATTTAATAAACGATCCATATCCAGGGGCTTACGGTCCCGCCAACAATCTTTCGTCCCGATGGGACTTGACCTAGTACCCCTTTGGGTAAGCAACCTTCAGCAAATCCTGGAAGTAATCTGCAAAATGTACGGTCAACCCTTTTTTGATGTATTCAGGGAGTTCGTCAAAATCATTTTTATTATCGAGGGGAAAGATCAACTCTTTAATCCCAACTCGTTTAGCAGCTATAGTTTTTTCTTTAACTCCACCAATTGGCAATACCTTACCGGTAAGTGACAACTCACCGGTCATAGCAATTCCTCTTTTGACCGGCTTATTCTTTGCTAACGAAAACAAAGCCAAAGCCATGGTCACTCCAGCCGAAGGTCCATCTTTCGGCGTGGCCCCAGCCGGTACGTGGAGATGTATCAAGTGGTCTTCAAAATACTGGTAACATTCAGGTATATCGCTCAAAATAGATCTGATGTAGCTATAGGCAATCTCCGACGATTCCTTCATGACACTTCCCAGTTGTCCAGTTTGTTTAAGACCTGTTGCTTTTGATTTGATTCCTGTGGCTTCAATATATAGGGTAGCTCCTCCAAATGAGGTATATGCTAATCCAAGCACCACACCAGGTATCGGTTTAGGATATAGTTTTTCAGTGTTAAAGATTGGTTTTCCCAAATAGGATTCAATATCCTTTTTATCGATTTTCACGATTGAAGGTTCACCCTCTGCTTGTTTAAGCGTTGCCTTGCGTATAATCCTTCTGATTTGCTTTTCCAAACTTCTGACCCCTGCTTCTCTGGCATAATTATTAATAATATCTCGGAGTGCAGCTTTGGTGAATGTCATATCCTTCTTACCGTATCCATGAGTTTCCAGCTGTTTCGGTACTAAATACCTTCTGGCTATTTCGATCTTCTCTTCCATTATATATCCCGACAGCCTGATCACTTCCATTCGATCCAACAAAGGACCGGGGATGGTATCCAATTGATTGGCTGTGGTCACAAAAAGCACCTTAGACAGATCGTAGGGCATATCCAGGTAGTGATCCAAAAAACTGGAGTTTTGTTCCGGATCAAGTACTTCAAGCAGAGCCGAGGCAGGATCACCCTGAAAGCTTTTGCCGATCTTGTCAATTTCGTCTAACATAATGACCGGATTAGAGGTTTCGGCCCTTTTTATACTTTGAATCAGCTTACCTGGCATAGCTCCGATATAGGTACGACGATGTCCTTTTATCTCAGCTTCATCTCTCATCCCTCCTAGCGAAAATCTAAAAAATTTTCGGCCTAAGGCATGCGCAATAGATTTTCCAATTGAAGTCTTACCGACTCCAGGTGGTCCAACCAGGCAGATAATGGAGCCTCCTATCTTTCCCCTTTTAATAATACTACTCAAGAATTCCAATATCCTGTCTTTGACATCATCCAATCCAAAATGATCCTGATTCAAGATTTTTCTGGCCTTATCAATTTCCACATCAGCAGGAGAATGGATTCCCCACGGGAGATCAGCAATCAATTGCAGGTAGTTGCGGGTTACATTATATTCTGGTGATTGAGTATTTAACAGCTTAAGTTTGTTCACTTCATTCTCCACCACCTTACGAGCTTCCTCAGTCAGTTCTTTTCCTTCTAGCTTTTTCTCCAGGTCATCCAGTTCCGATTCCGTAGCATCTTTTTCCAGACCTAATTCCTTTTTGATTTCTGTCAACTGTTCCCGTAAAAAGAACTCGCGTTGTTGTTTTTGTACTTTCTCATTAATCTGCTGATTAATTTTTGCCTGAATTTTTGCTACTTCAAACTCTTCTCTGAGGATCTTGAGTAACAATTTCGCCCTTTCGATCAAATCAACACGCTCCAACAACTTTTGCAACTCTTCTTTACCTACCATCAATAAATTTGCAATCAGATCCATAGTCAATCCAGGAGTGTCATAATTTAGTTGAGAGACTATTTGATTAACCTGTTCTTTAAATAAAGGGTTGAGTTGCAATAATTCTTTAACCTGATTACTCAATGACAAGATGTAAGCTTTGAGTTCAGCATCGGGGTTCTTCTCAGGATCGGAGATATAATTTACCTCCCATTTTAAGGTGGGTACTACGAAGGTGACTCTTTTTTTAGAAAACCGCTTTATAGCCCGTCCGAGTATCTGCAAGGTGCCATCCTGATGATTATGGCGCAATATTTTATAAACCGTACCCACCCGGTGAAATTGAGTTTCTGAACCTTCCACCGGTTCATCCAATGCCAGCACCAAACCGATGTAACCATCATTGTGATCAATTGCATTTTGAATAGAGTGAATATCATCTTTGTTATGAAATTGAAGTGGAATAACCAATCCGGGAAAAATGGGTCTTTTATAAAGGGGAATTATATCCAGACTGGAAGGGAGCACCTTACCTACCAGTTCCGGCTTATTGGTAATTAATTCCTCATCAGGAACCTTTATGTCATCCTCTCCTTGATTCTCTTTAACTTTTGATTTAGCCATTTTTTATTATTCTCTAATAAAAACACCTATCCGTATTAATTGTTTTTTTATCTGTCAATCAAGCAAAATTAAATGGCAAATGGTAAAATAAGTGACTAAAATGGATTCTTTTTTCAAGTATATTTAGGCTATGAAAAGTAGAAAAATTGAGTTTACCAATGGCGAGGGAATCAAATTAGTGGGCAAGGTCGAGTCGCCGGTTGATCAGAAACCAATGGCCTTTGCAGTATTTGCTCATTGTTTTGCCTGTACAAAAAATCTGCAGGCTGTTCGTAATATTGCCAGATCATTGACTGCCCAAGGAATCGCCTTACTGCGTTTTGATTTTACCGGACTCGGAGAAAGTGAAGGGGATTTCAAAGAAACCAGTTTTTCCTCTAATGTATCGGATATCCTATATGCTTGTGATTATATTGCTGATGAGTTTGGAATGACACCCCACCTCCTGATCGGGCATTCGCTAGGGGGAGCGGCTGTTCTTATCGCGGCCTCTTTGATTTCCTCAATTAAGGCTATAGTTACTATTGGTACCCCAAGTGATCCGTTCCATGTTACTCACCTGTTTGCAGATCAGCTTGATAATCTGGAAACGAACGGATCCATTCAGATTGAAATGGGTGGTCAAAATTTGAATATCTCCAAAGAATTCGTTTCCGATCTTCGCAATAATGATTTACTGGAAATTGTCCGGAATCTAAAAAAGCCCTATTTAATACTTCATTCTCCTCAGGATGAAATTGTCTCGATTGATCACGCTGCCAAATTGTATCATCACGCATTTCATCCTAAAAGTTTTATCAGTCTGGATGGATCAGACCATTTGGTATCGAAAAAACGAGACAGTCTTTACGTGGGAAATGTCATTGCCAGTTGGGTAAAACGCTACCTCGATATCATTTCCAAGTCCCCACTGCGATCCCAGCAGGAAGTGGTAGTCAGAATATCCGCAGAGGATTATCTTACCTCAGAAATAGTGGCTCTGCCCCACTCGATCACCGCTGACGAACCTGAAGAATTCGGAGGCAATGATTTCGGGATGACACCGTATGAATTACTCTCAGCTTCCTTAGGTGCCTGCACGGCTATGACTCTTAAATTATATGCCAAACGAAAAAAGTGGGACCTGCAAGAAGTCATCATCCATTTGGATCATCAGAAAGAGTATCCAGCAGAAGTATCGGAGGATCCTAAAAAGAGAATCGACCATTTTGAACGAACTGTAGAGGTAAAAGGTAACTTGGACAAAAGTCAATTGGATCGTTTGCTGGAAATCGCCGACAAATGTCCTGTGCACCGAACCTTGCATAATCCGGTCATAGTCAAATCCAAAATACTCCTGACTTCGGAGTGAGGAAAGGATAGGCAACGCATTAATCAGGAATATTGTGACTCTCTTTTGAAGCTTTTGACTGCTTCGCAAATGACATAAATCGGCCTGGGGTGAAGGGAGTGGATATTCTGCAGGCTAATTAATTATATCAAAGTTGCGATGTATTAAAACAAATGATGATCGACTCCACGCGTGATAAATGCGGCATGGGGTTCATGAATAGCATCCCTGTGAATTGTTGTTCAAGGGGTCATGACCCCTTGGAGGAACGAAAAGTATTTTAATTAATCCAAAACAAGCCAAAAACTCGCAAAGTTTCAATCTCTGCTTGAATTACGATAACCAAATCAGGTGATAATGATCACTCATTACGATGATTTGTGATCTAGGAAATGCAGCGCTGAATAGGATAAATTTCCGCCGAGTTTGATCATTCAATAAAATCATTCAGAATGAGTAAATCTGCACATCCTAATAAAGATCGCACCGCACTATTAAATGAACTTTGGGCCGTTCAAAATAAACATGGATATATCAGTGACCATGATATTAAAGTATGTGCCCAAAAGTTCAAGATTTCCTATGTTCAAGTAGCAGGAGTCGTTTCATTTTATCACTTTTTTCAACGCAAACCTAGTGGAAAGTATCAGATCTATTTAAATAATAGCATTGTATCTGAATTTAAGGGATATGAAAGGGTAAAGGAAGCTTTTGAAAAAGAAACCGGTTCGAAGTTTGGTGATGAAAATATTAGTGGTCCATTTGGTCTTTTTGAAACTCCGTGCATTGGTCTATCGGACCAGGAGCCTGCTGCCATGATCAATTTTCATCCCTTTACCAATCTTCACACCTTAAAAGTTAGGGAAATCATCTCTAAGCTAAAACAAGGAGCTGAGGTAGCAACGATTTGCGATGAGGTCCCGGATCATATCAGATATACCCCTAAAGAAGATAAAGTCGTCCTATTGCGAGATTATTATCCGGGTATTTGCTTGGACAAGCTGAATGAGGCATGTACTCCGGATGATATCCTTTCAGAGATAAAGAAATCCAAATTATCCGGTATGGGAGGAGCTTTTTTTCCTACTGGAATGAAATGGGAATTTTGCAGGAATCAAAAAGCAGCTACTAAATATGTTGTTTGTAATTCAGATGAAGGAGAGCCCGGAACTTTTAAAGACAGAGTATTACTCAATGCCTATCCCGGTCTTTTACTGGAAGGCATGATCTTATGTGGATATGTTATCAAATCAAAGCAGGGAATAATCTATTTGAGGGCAGAATATACCTGGCTCAAGAATAAACTTGAGCGTACCATAGAACAATTCAGGAGAATGGGGATGCTGGGCAAGAACATTTCCGGAATCAAAGGATTCAGTTTTGATATCAGAGTGCAGATTGGAGCCGGATCCTATGTCTGTGGAGAAGAAACAGCGCTTCTTAATTCGCTAGAAGGAAAACGCGGAGAGCCAAGAACCAAAATGTATTTCCCTACCGAACGAGGATTTTTGAATAAACCAACGGTTATTAACAATGTGGAGACGTTTTGCGCGGCTGCCCGGATAATTGAATTGGGTGCAGACTATTATTTGAATACCGGCACACCGGAGTCCCCCGGAACCAAGTTGTTGAGTATCTCAGGTGATTGCCACTTACCCGGAATTTATGAAATTGAATGGGGCACAAAGATTGAGGAGATCCTTACGTTGTGCGAGGCTGATGATCCCTATTTCATGCAAATAAGCGGACCATCAGGTCAATGTTACAAGATAGACGAAAAACATTTGGTGATTGCAAAAAATGAGGTCAAATGTGGAGGATCGTTTATGATCTTTAATCGCCAACGTGATATCCTGAAGATACTTCAAAATTTCGCAGAATTTTTTAAACATGAGTCTTGTGGAGTTTGCACTCCTTGTCGAGCCGGAAATTTTATTATCACCAGAAGACTAAAGAAATTGGAATTGGGCTTAGCATATGATCAGGATTTTCAGGATGTTCTTGAATGGGGTAAAATCATGCAAGTTGCAAGTAGATGTGGACTAGGGAAAACAGCCACTAATTCATTGATTACGGCTTTGACAAAGTTTAGTACAGACTTCCAAAAAAATATTGACAGGAGTGGAATTGGCTTAAATCAAGGATTCGATATGCAAAGTGCAATCCAAGAATATGAAAAATTTAAAAGTTAAACTATGGCTAAATCAATCACATTAACCATTGACGGTAAAAAAATAAAAGCCAAAGAAGGAGAAAACCTGGTAGCGGTGGCCAGAGCAAATGGAATATTTATCCCTTCGCTTTGCTATTTCGAACATATTGATCCACCATTAGGAACCTGCAGGGTGTGTAATTGTGAAATTGATGGACATGTAGGACCTGCTTGTATGGAAAAAGTACGAAATGGTATGGAAATAAATGTCGAGAGCAATGGATTGACCGACATGCGCAAAGCTATAGTTGAAATGATGTTTTCAGAAGGCAATCATTTTTGCCCATCTTGTGAAAAAAGCGGTAACTGTGATTTGCAGCACATGGCCTATGAGATGGGAATTTCCAATACGCGATTTCCCCATTTGTTTAAGGATAGAATCACAGATTTCAATCCTAAAAGAATGGTTATTGAACATAACCGGTGTGTAAAATGCTTTCGGTGTGTAGAGGAAGTAGAAACTAAAGAAGGAAGAAAGGTGTTTTCCTTTTGCAATCGGGGAAATGAAACCATAGTTGGAATTGACTATGTAGAGGAAGCAAAACTAACCCACAAAGAAGCAGTTGAAACAATGAACCTTTGTCCTACCGGCGCTATCATGGTAAGAGGAGAAAGTATGGCCAGCCCTTTTGGCGATCGGAAATTTGATCTGGAGTCTGTTCAGGTAAAGAAATCCAAGGAAGATAAAGTCACAGCTGGCATTTCGAATGATCATAATGGAGAGAAAAAAATTATAGCCACGATTTCGTTGGCCGGATGTTTTGGCTGTCATATGTCTATGCTGGATATAGATACGGAGTTAATAGATATAATCCAATTCATCGAATTTAATAAGAGTCCCCTCAACGATATTAAGAATTTTACGAAAAAATGTGATATTGGTATTATCGAAGGCGGATGCTGCAATTCTGAGAATGTAGAGGTTTTGCGAGAGTTTCGCAAAATGTGTAAAGTCCTGGTTGCAACGGGTGAATGTGCTATTTGGGGGGGACTCCCCGCCATGCGAAATACGATCCCATTGGAAGAATGTCTTGAAGAGGCCTATCTGAATTGTGTAACCACCAATCCTGGTGAATATATAGTTCCTTACCACGAAGACCTGCCTAAAATATTGGACAAAGTATATGCTTGCAATGAAGTAGTTAAAATTGATGCTTATTTGCCCGGTTGTCCTCCTTCTGCCAATCACATCTGGAAGGCTATTAAAAACATCCTCTGGAACGATCAATATTCCATATTGTATTCCGAATTCAAATATGACTAATTATGATAGGACAAAAGTTAACCATTGACCCTGTAACCCGTGTCGAAGGGCATGGCAAGGTGACCATTCACCTGGATGACCAAGGAAAAGTAGACAACGCCTTTTTTCATATTGTTGAATTCCGCGGATTTGAAAGATTTATCCAAGGACATCCTTATTGGGAGGCTCCTGTCTTGGTACAAAGGTTGTGCGGTATATGTCCGGTAAGTCACCACCTTGCTGCGGCCAAGGCTATTGATCAAATTGTCGGAATTGATCCTGAGGATTTATCCCCAACTGCAGCCAAACTGAGGCGGTTATTGCATTATGCTCAGGTCTTTCAATCTCATGCCCTCCACTTCTTTTATTTGGCCTCACCAGACTTATTGTTTGGATTGGATGCGCCCAGGGAAATACGGAATGTGGTCAATGTCGCCATTGAAAATCAGGAGATAGCCCGTAAAGGTATTTTAATGCGAAAATTCGGCCAAGAAATTATCAAGGCTGTAGCCGGTAAGAAAATCCACGGAATTACTGCAGTTCCAGGTGGTGTACATAAAACTTTTTTCGAATATGAACGGGATTATTTTCTGGAAGAAAATGATACTCCCGCTGTAGATACCATACTGGGATGGTCTCAGGAAATGGTAAATTTTATCAAAACGTATCATGAAAAAAACCACAAGTGGCTTGACACATTCAGTAGTTATCCATCAGGTCATTTAGGAATGGTTAATGATCAAGGAGACCTGGATCTCTATGATGGAAAATTGAGAGCAATAGATTCTACGGGTAGAGTCATATTACCGGATATTCATCACAATGACTATACTAAATACTTTGCCGAATCTGTGGAAAAATGGTCCTACATGAAGTTTCCGTATCTCAAATCAATCGGAAAAACCCACGGATGGAATCGGGTTGGCCCACTAGCAAGACTAAACATCTGTGATCGAATTGCTACACCTTTGGCCCAGCATGAACTGGAAGAGTTTAAAGCATACACGAATGGCAAACCCAATCATCATACCATGCATTCGCATTGGGCTCGTTTGATAGAGATGCTCTATTGTGCCGAAGAAATTCATACTTTGTTGCACGATAAACACATTACCGGAGATGATCTGCTTCGCGAAGGCACCCATCGTAACGAAGGCATCGGGATCATCGAAGCTCCCAGAGGAACTTTAATGCATCACTATCTGGTAGACGAAAAAGGGAAAATAACCAAATGTAATTTGATCGTCTCAACCACTCATAATAACGAGCCCATGAACCGGGCAGTAAGATGGGTTGCAAACCACGTGCTCAGCGAACAAAAAGAGATAACGGAAACCATGTTGAATCAGGTAGAAGTAGCTATACGAGCTTATGATCCATGCCTCAGTTGTGCTACTCACGCTATTGGTAAAATGCCACTGCAACTGATCGTCTATGATTCCAATGGAAAAGTAAAACAGCAATTAATCAAATCAGGAAATTGAATGAAAGAGGGTAGCTAATGGATACCGATAAGTCTATTTTGATATTAGGAATTGGAAATTCCGGTCGGTCGGACGATGGATTGGGCTGGGCATTTTGTGACCAATTGCCTTCCAGGGTAAAATCCATGGTTGAAATTTCCTATCGTTATCAATTACAGATAGAAGATGCCGCCTACATATCAGAATTTGATCAGGTAGTCTTTGTGGATGCGACATGTGATGCGGAGGTCAAAAAGGTTAAATGGGAAAGGGTTGAACCAAAACAAGTATTTGAGTTTTCTACTCATGCTTTGTCTGCCGAAACTATCGTATCACTTTGTAACCAACTGTACAACAAAGCGCCAATGGTATATATGCTGTCTTTACGCGGAGAGCAATGGGAGCTAAATACAGGACTTTCCAGATTAGCAAAAGGAAACCTAAAGATTGGGATTGAATTACTTTCAAACCAGATTTTGACAAAGCCTTTGGAATTGATATAATTTAGGATAGATCTGAATTTAGTTGAAGCCAGGATTTGGTTTTAGCTGCTTCAGATCGATCTTACACTTAGAAAGCAATACGAATTGCGTACGAAATATCCTTAGATTCCAAAATACGCAAATCCATCTAATCCCTTTCAAAAATCAGTATATGGGCAAGCGTGTTCTACTATTAGGAGGCACCGGTAATGCCGGAAAGTCCATTTCACAGCTGCTATGTTCGACCAAATTGCAGTGTGATGTAATTGTGACCTCGCGTAACTTAAGCAAAAGTAAATCGGTGATAAAAGAATTGGATCGTCTGCACGATCATCAGGTTCAATTTATACCAGCAAAATTGGATGCTTCCAATTATGATGAGATGATTAATATCATGAAAGAGGTCGATATCGTATTGGTTACAGGTAGTGTCCTTGACCAGGTCGAACTGATCATTAAGGCCACTCTGGAAGCCAATATCGATTACTATGACCTTCTATTATCCTCCCCTCTGAAAATAAGCATTCTGGAAAAATACAAAACTGAAATAAAGCAAAAAGGTAGAATTTTTGTCACAGATGGTGGATTTCATCCGGGTGTTCCTGCTGCAATGATTCGATACAGTAAAGCCGTGTTGGGCAAACTAAAAGATGCCCACGTTTATGCTGCACTTCGTATGAATTGGAATGACTACCAGTTTAGTAAAGAAACCATGGTTGAATTTGTCGAAGAATTCAAACATTTTCAGCCTATTGTATTACAGCAAGGCAAATGGTTAAAGCAGAACATGACCAAGTTAATACCTTTTGATTTTGGACATCCCTTCGGCAATCTACACTGTACTCCAATGCTGTTAGAAGAGATTAAGCGCTTACCCAAATCGATTCCCACTATTCAAAACACAGGTTTTTTTATTTCGGGGTTTAATTGGTTGTCTGACTATTTGATTACGCCGCTAGTCTGGTACGGAGCAAAATTTCTACCTGACAAATTACACCCTTTCCTTTCTAAATTACTTTTAACTGGAATGTGACAAAGTAAGCCACCCTACGGCTGCAAATTGGTGTCGGTAGGCACAGGGCACAATAACCAAAAACATCGTCTTGAATTTACCCATACCGATGCTTATTTACTAACAGCTGCACCGGTAGTTGCCGGTTTGATACAATATTTAGATGGGAAAATGAATGCCGGATTGCATTTTCAAGCATTGACTGTGGATCCCACGAAGTTCTTTGCCGACCTGGGAAAAATGGGAATTGAAATACGCGAAGAATTGTCTTAAGGATTTCTGATTTATTGATCTATCTAATGGTGAAGTGAGATACTTTATCGTAAATTACACCAACTTACTCTTCTATTTATTTACAATCATATTCTTTAACTCACAGGTCATGATCCATCAACTACTGAGCAACTTAAACCCTAAATTGGATAAAAGGACTTTTGCATATGTCTTCCGCTCAGCGCCTCTTGATGGTTTAGGAAAGCACAGTTTTGCCATAATTCAGGAGGACGAAGGTTTAACGTACATTGTCGAATCACAAATAGCTGACCAATTCAACCAGAATTACCATTTGCTGTACTGCAAGATTACCTTACAGGTCGACTCTCCGCTGACTGCCGTAGGACTAACCTTTATGGTATCGTCGGAACTTGCAAAACTTGAGATCCCCTGCAATCTGATAGCCGGCTTCAACCACGACCATATTTTTGTGCCCACCTCGGATGCCAAACAAGCACATCAATGTTTAATGCAGCTTCAACTATCCTATCAAAATAAACGACCTGGATAATTCCATAGTCTAATTTTCATTAGTCACCTCAGGATTCAAGACAAATTCCATTGAATTTTCTTCATTAAAGTATTGATTTACAGTTGATTTTATTACTTGAGGAGATAACAGATCTGCCAATTCTTCCAGGTGCTCTAACAGCAGAGAATTAAATGGTAAATTGTTTTCATCACAGTTTCTGATTCCATTGAGCCAGTATCTGTTTTGTTCATGCGATTTTATCAAAGTCTGTTTTTGAAGTTCCTTTACTTTGACAATATCTTCTTCTTTGCCGCCATTTTCTTTGACTTCATTAACAGTTGCATAAACCGCTTTCACCAGTTCGTCAGTACGGTCGGGGTCGCTGTTAAAAGTTATCGTAATAGTATATTCAGGACGTGGTTCTTTGGCATAGGATCCTTGAATTCCAACTCCATACACACCACCTTTATCTTCCCTCAACGCTTCCCGCAATTTGATTCGTAATAAGTCAATTGTAGAGTTAAAGACATAGCGGTTATTGGTTGACCACTCAAATGGTCCATGGAAGAAGATCTGGACATTGGTTTTCGGGGCCTGACCTCGATTCCAGTTTTTCCTGATTTTGCCCTCTGTTATTTTCACTCCTACATCTTTCCAATGCTCTACACGACCTGTATTAGGCAAATTGCCCAAATATTCGCGAGCATAATTTTTTAATACATTCTCATCAAAATTTCCGACAAAATAAAATATAAAATCACCGGCATTTTGAAATCGATCTTCATAGATCGCCATAATCTGATCCAGATCTAGGGCGTCCATATCTGCTACAGTCGGATATTTGGTTCGGGGATGGTTACCATACTTAACTTTCGTGACCTGATCATAAAAATAAAAGTTAGGATTAGCATCCAGGTTTTCCAAGAAGGCCTTTTGCTTAGCTACAAAAGACTTGAGTGCTTCCTCATCCCGGCGTGGATTTTCAAAATATAAATAGATCAATTGGAACAAAGTTTCAAGGTCTTCAGGCGATGCATTACCTCTAAATCCTTCCTCTCTACCACCGATATAAGGAGATACGGAAACTTTCTTTCCAGTTAACAATTTTCCTAATTGGATCTCATCAAAGTTTCCTACTCCGGATTGACTAATTATGGAACTCGCAAATCGAGCTTGATTAAACTTATCCAAATCATAAAGAGTATTACCCCCATCGCTCCTGGCCGACATAATAATTTCGTCATTCTTAAAATCCGTCTTTTTATACAGTATCCGAATACCGTTTTCCAAAACGATTTCTTTTGCATTGATCGCATCATGGTTTTTTTCTTCTTTAATCATCACTGGAGTCAGATCTTTGGAAAACAAAGGTTCTGTTGATACCTCATCCTCATAAGCGGTTATTTCTTCCTTTTTACTATCATTGATAATTGTCAACAGTTCATTCTCGGTTGGAATGCGATAGCCCTCTTTTTCAGGAGCAGTTACAATTACGACCCGGCTTTTATCCCTGATCCAGGTTGATGCCAATTTATTGATTTCTTCTAGTTGAATAGTAGGTAGGTATTTTTTTACTAGCTCCAGGTTTTGCTGGGGACTTAATACCGGTTCTTCTTCCAAAAAGTGATTGATCAAGGAGGAAATCAGACGGTTACTTTCTTGTTTATCCGCTTCTTTTACCGCCCTTTCTGCGGACTTTGTGGTTTCAATAACGGCTCTTTCCATTTCAGAATCAGTAAATCCGAACCTCAATGCCCTCTCATTCTCTCGGAGCAGAGTTTGTAATCCTGTTTCTATTCCTCCTTCCGGTACCATTGCAAAAGAAGTGTAGTTATTTATATGTCCAAATCCTCCCCCAAAACCAGAATAGGCAAAAATAAATGGTGGATTGGCCTCTTGAGATAACTCATTAAGCCGATTATTCAACATGGTATTATAGAGCCCCCAGGTGATTCGTTGTCGCAAGTCGGCTTCGGTCTTAAACTCTACCTCGGGGTGTTTATACATAAGCTGAATAATACTGTTGGTAGCTTCTTTATCTGAACAAATCGATACTAAGGTTTCGTCATGGATCGGGACTTTATAAATAACTCGCTCCCTAGGGACCTCAGGATTCTTGAGCTTACCAAAGCGGGACCTTATTTCTTTTTCCATTTGATCCAGATCAATATTTCCGACTATGGATACAGCCATTAAATCTGGACGATACCAATCCATATAAAACTGTTTAATTCGGTCATATCCCAATTCTTCAACGATTTCCGGTTTCCCAATGGGCAATCTTTCCGCATATCGGGAATCTTTGAGCATGACAGGAAGGTACTGTTGTTGCATACGTTGATTGGCGCTCAATCCGGTTCGCCATTCCGAGACAACGACACCACGCTCTTTATCGATTTCTTCGGGATCAAAGGTCAATCCACCGGCCCAGTCTTGAAGCACGGTCATTCCTTTTGTTAATTGTTCCTCATCATCGGTTCGCACTTGTAACATATAAACCGTTTCATCAAAACTGGTGTAGGCATTTAAATCCGGACCAAATCGTGTACCCACCGTTTCGAGATAATCTACCAATTCATTTTTACTAAAATTTTCACTGCCGTTGAAAGCCATATGTTCAACGAAATGCGCAATTCCCAATTGATCCTCATCTTCCTGCAAGGAACCTGCTCTCACAGCCAGTCGTAGTTCAGCCCTGTTCTCTGGCTTATTATTTTTCATTAAATAATACTTCAATCCATTTTCCAATTGCCCGGTTCGAACATCCGGATGAAATGGCAGATTACCCATTTTTTCTGAGTCTTCCGTTTTTGCCGGAGTCTCAGTAACCAGAGTTGGTTGTTCATTTGATTTTTCCGTGGGCCCTCCTGTAGTAACCACATTGGCCGTTTTAGGAGTACAGGTAATCAGAATAAAAGAAAAGAAAATGCTAAATAAAAGTTTGGTTTGAATTTTCTCCATGATGATTTTGATTTTAGGACATTTTAGTCATTACAAAGTTTTGGCTAGATTAAACTGAATGCGCTAGATTAAACTGAATGCGCTAGATTATAAAAAATGCATTCCGTTTGAATCCATACCTCCTGTGAAGTGAAAGATTGAAATACCACTCCATATGGGGATGCTCGCAAATTGTAAATAGTTGGTTCAATAGTTTAAAATTATTTCAATAATTGAAAAACGATTTTTAACAGTAAATATTAGCATGAATTTAAAAAAACATAAAATTTGGAATTTCCTTCTATTTTAATTGACCAACCCTGCTCCATCGCTTAATTTCACCCGATAAGGAGTAAGATTATTATCAAACTTCAGATGATAGGATTCAGCTGCTTGTTCAATAAACGATTCAATCTGGTTTGACCGAACCAGGTTTAGGGTACATCCTCCAAAACCACCACCCATCATTCTGGCTCCTATGACATCGGTGTGCTCTTCAGCCAAACCGACCAGAAAGTCCAATTCCGAACAACTGACTTCATACAAATCTCGTAGACTATAATGTGATGCAAATATCAATTTTCCTAACTCAATCAGTTGATTGTCTTTCATTGCCCTAGTGGCCTTTAATACTCTTTGGTTTTCTTCAATTACATGAGCACATCGGTTATAGACCAGTGGTGGCATGATCGTTTTGACCTGTGATAATTGATCAACGCTGACATCTCTAAGATTGATCACCTTGGGAAACCTGGTCTGGATGATTTCCACGCCTTCCTCGCAAGTTGATCGTCTTTTATTATATTCAGATGATGCCAAGGAATGAGCCACATTGGTATTAAGCAATACAAGCTCATAGCGTCCTAATTCCAAGGGAAAGTATTCATAGGCTAAGGTGCGGCAATCCAACCGGATTACCTGATCTTCTTTACCCATCATACTGGCAAATTGATCCATTATTCCACACTTGATCCCAACAAAGTTATGCTCTGCCATTTGCGAAGCTTTAATCATCTGAATAGGAGATAAATCAAGATCGAACAACTCATTCAGACCAAAAGCAAGACTACACTCCAAAGCAGCCGAAGAACTCATGCCGCTACCAATGGGCACTGTACTTGATATTTCGCAATCAAATCCATTGATCCAGGCCCCCAATTTTTGCAATTCCTTGACTACGCCCATCACATAATTCTGCCAGCCACTCTCTAGCCGGCCGTAGGTATTCAGATCAAATTGATACTTTTCATCTAGGTCCTTCGCAATACAATTGCAAGTATTCATGGTTCCATTTCTGCTTAGCACCACGGTCGTATTCTTATCAATTGCTCCAGGAAGCACATATCCATCATTATAGTCGGTATGCTCACCAATAATGTTGATTCTTCCCGGTGCTTGTGCAATTAATTTATTCATTTATATAGGGTATATTTTTCAGCAAATTATCTGATGACAATTTACAATTAACTTCTGTACTTGGATAATCACCCGGACTCTTATTTACAGGAATACTTATTTATTTCGATAGATTCCATCATATTGATTTCCCATATAAGCTCCCCAAGGAACTCCTTGTGGGATATTGATATCTGTTTCCTTTCTGATTATCCGAAATCCATCAAAAGTATAGGTTTTATCCGGTCGAGTAAGCATAGTGTAAACTAAATCCAATTTTTGATCACCATCGAGATCACCGATCCAAGGAGTTGAAGCCACACATGAGCCGATGACAGGATCTACAATCGTAAATTTATTCTGATTGTATAAATCATAGACCAATAAGGTGTTGTGAATCGTTTGGAGTGTGTCTACTTCACCAGCAAAAAAATTGACGGATATCATTGCATCCAAATACCCATCACCATTAAAGTCTGCAATACTTGGTGACGAAGTTTGATAAAATCCAATACTATCAATAAATGCCAATTCTCCGGTTTTTCCATTTACTGCGAAGGGTCTGGTGCTGCGAAGATCAGGCCAAACACCGTCGGCATACATCCCAAAAAAATCGGCGGTTCCATCTTTATTGATATCTCCGACCGCCAAAGAGGAATAGGCCTCCGTATCATCAATTTTACGCATCCATAAGAAACGGTTTGTTTTTCCATCAATGGCATAAACGATACCTTCAACCGCATTAATGGCCACATCCAGTATATTGTCTTCATTCAAATCGGCAATCACCGGAGGTCCGATAAACCCCTTATTTTCGCCATAAGCCAAAAGAGAAGAATGTTTGAGGTCTTCATTCATCACATCTCTTAATTGGCATTTCCAGAGGTTACCCCCAATGGTTTCTCCCCCGGTTCCGTAGATCACTTCAAGCTGTCCGTCGTTCTCCAGGTCAACGATTACCGCGGACATATAAATTTCCTTGTTATCCGGCATTTTGGCTCTAGCTAGTTGTTTGCCGTTTTGACCGCTAACCACAATTAGATGACCGGGAGGACGGTTCGGATCATAAGGAGGTGCAGTTACATCCCCACCATTTGCAATGATCAGATCACGAATACCGTCGTTATCCTGATCGGGAATCCATTGTGGATTATAAAAATTATACAAACCGACATTAGCGGGCTTCAGTGAATCTCCCTCTGGATAAAATTCCCAAAGTATCTCGCCAGATTTTCCATTAATAGCGAGTAGTTCGGCACCTCTTCCTCCAATAAATACGTCAGGAATCTGATCGCGATTCACATCACCAACGGCTGCACTTCCAAAGATCTGGTCACGCGCCGGGACTGCCCAAAGCACTTCTCCATTACTTCCATCCAACGCGATCACAGCAGTATCGCAAGCTTTAAATTCTTCCTGACCTGCACCAATTACAATATCCAAAATATTGTCCTGATTTAGATCCACGGCACGCGGAGATGAAAAAGTACCTACATTAGTTAAAGTTCTGGTCCAATCCTGCGACCATAAAACACTTACACCAAGTGTTAAAATAATAGTCAATACTGCCTTGTTAATCAACTAAATATATTTATATATCCGGTAATTAATTTAAATTAACGTCTGCCCTTTCGATTCGCACCTCGCATTCCTTGCATCATCTGCCCCATGCCTTTACCTTTACTCATCATATGCATCATTTTTCTCATCTGATCAAATTGTTTAATAAACAAATTAATCTCATGTATATTGTGACCACAGCCTACAGCAATCCTGCGTTTACGACTCATATTTAAAAGCTCCGGTCGAGCCCTCTCTTCAGGGGTCATAGAAAATATGATTGATTCCACTTTATTAAAAGCCTTATCATCAATATCCAGGTTCTTAGTCATTTTGTTGATGCCCGGAATCATGCCCATCAGACTTTTAATGTCACCCATTTTCTTGATTTGCTTAATTTGGGCCAGAAAGTCATTGAAGTCAAATTTGTTTTTCTTGATTTTGGCTTCCAGCTTCTTCGCCTCTTTCTCATCGAATTGCTCTTGGGCCTTTTCTACAAAAGACACGATATCGCCCATGCCCAATATTCTTTGAGCCATTCTATCCGGATAGAATACATCGATGGTATCCATTTTTTCACCGGTACTGACAAATTTAATGGGCTTACCAACAGTATATTTAATCGAAAGTGCAGCTCCACCTCTAGTATCTCCATCTAACTTAGTGAGTACTACTCCATTATAATCTATAACTTCATTAAATGCCTTAGCTGAATTTACGGCATCCTGACCGGTCATTGCATCTACTACAAATAAAGTCTCAGTAGGTTCCACCCCATTCTTGATGTTGCGTATCTCATCCATCATTTCCTCATCAATAGCAATTCTACCTGCGGTATCTATGATCACTACATCAAATCCATGATCTTTCGCATGTTGAACTGCATTTTGAGCTATTCCAACCGGATCTTTGCTCTCTAATTCCTTGTATACGGGAACATTAATGGATTCCGCAATGACTGATAATTGATCAATTGCAGCCGGGCGATACACGTCGCATGCAACTAGGAGCGGGGATTTCTTGCGTTTGGTTTTTAAAAAATTAGCCAGTTTCCCCGAGAAAGTAGTTTTACCTGAACCCTGCAATCCGGCAATCAGGACCACTCCGGGATTGCCGGTAATATTTATACCGACGGACTGGCCTCCCATTAACTCAGCCAGTTCGTCCTGGACAATTTTGACCATCAGCTCGCCAGGCTTTACAGAAGTCAATACATTATCCGAGCCTAAAGCTTTGTCCTTTACTTTATTTGTAAACTCCTTTGCTATTCGATAATTGACATCAGCGCTCACCAGGGCACGCCTTATCTCCTTGATGGACTGAGCAACATTGATTTCGGTCAATCGGCCATGACCTTTCAGGTTCTTAAAAGCAGATTCTAATCTTTCATTTAAACTTTCAAACATAATCTTAAACAGTATTTTTAAGGTTCCACGCTTGAATATGTGAGTTCAAAGCGACCTTTAGACTTAAGAATTTATAAATTTTATTAGTTTCTTTAGTATTTACGCTAAGCGACATAAAATATCGTTGTAAATTTGAATTGGCAAATATAACAAAGCCTCTACGCTTAATCCTAATTTAAGATAAGAACCATTCCTCATGAATAAAACACTTTTTTGGAGCTTAATTTTAATACTCTCCGGTTTTTGCCTACAATGTTCGAACAACCAAAAGGATCAAGAGGTTTCAGAAGGTATGCAAAAATCTTTTGACCCTTCTTTTTCTGACGAAAAAGCCGTTGAACTGGCGAAAGAGGTAATCGATGCTTGTGGTGGTCAATCTGCCTGGGAAAACACCAAATATATAGCATGGACCTTTTTTAACCGTCGGCGTCTGTTATGGGATAAGCAGAATCACCTGGCTAGGATCAGATATTTGGACGGTAGCTTTGATGCGATCGTAAATCTTATAGATCAAACAGGAGTAGTATCTTCCAAAGGCAAACAACTCGTTGGCACCGAACTGGAAGCGGGATTAAAAAAAGCCTACCGGCATTGGATCAATGATTCTTATTGGTTAGTACTTCCTTTTAAATTGCTGGATCCGGGTGTGAAATTGAAATACACCGGTGAAAGAGTATCGCGTAATGAAATCCCCTCCGAGGTAATTGAGTTGACTTTCGAAGAAGTGGGAGTAACACCCGAAAATAAATACGAAGTATACATTGGCAAACAAAGTAACCTTATTGTTCAATGGAATTATTTTAAGAACTGGACCGACACGATTCCAGAGATTCAAAATATCTGGGAGGATTACATGATGTACGGAGACATTTTCCTATCCGGAAATCGGGGACATCGGGGAAATCTAGATGACATAAAAGTTTATGATCAATTAAGCGGCAATCCGCTAAATAATCTGAGTGACACTCATTTTTAACAACCTAATACTTTATAAAATGAAAAATATTTGGTACTTCATCTTTGCATTTATATTACTCTCAGCGTGTAACAATTCTGGAGAAGACCAGACGGAGAATTCCATACTTACCCAGGATTCACTCATTACAGAGATACATAAGAAACTACAAAAATATGAGCAAGTCAAATTAACCTCAGATCTGAGTGTCCTCTCCGAAAAAGAAAGACAAATGATTCCTATCTTAATTGAATCTGCAAAGATTATGGATGATTTATTTTGGTATGACTCTTATGGAGGGAAAGAACGTTTTTTGGAGACCAAAATGACTGCGGAAGTTCAGAAATATATGGAAATCAATTACGGCCCTTGGGATCGGCTGGATGGAAATATACCCTTTCTGCCTGGTGTTGGTGCAAAGCCGAAAGGCGCCAATTTCTACCCCCAAGACATGACGAAAGAAGAGTTTGAAAATGCCGATTTACCATCTAAAACCGATTTATATACCTACCTGGAAAGAGACCCTAATGGCAAATTAATTGCTATCCCCTATCATGAAAAATTTCCACAAAAGGTGCAAAAAGCCTCCGACCTGCTAAAAGAAGCGGCCGAGCTTGCTGAAGACACGGGGTTAAAAAAATATCTGGAACTGCGAGCACAGGCATTGCTTGACGATGATTATCAAGCCAGTGACTTTGCCTGGTTAGACATGAAAACCAATACTCTCGATTTGGTCATTGGACCGATTGAGACCTACGAAGATCAGTTATTTGGATACAAGGCGGCACATGAAGCCTATGTGCTGATCAAGGATAAGGAGTGGAGTAATCGTCTGGCCAGATATGCACAATTTTTACCTGAATTGCAGGCTGGCATTCCGGTTCCGGATGCATATAAAAAAGAAGAACCCGGCACGGATACTGAACTAAACGCTTATGATGTGATTTACTATGCCGGAGATTGTAATTCCGGTAGCAAAACGATTGCAATTAATTTACCCAACGACGAAGAGGTGCAGCTGAAAAAAGGTACCCGTCGGTTACAGTTGAAAAATGCCATGAGAGCTAAGTTTGATAAAATACTTGTACCCATTGCATCCGAAATTTTGGCTGAAGATCAACAAAAGCACATTACTTTTGATGCTTTTTTCAGCAACACCATGTTCCATGAAGTAGCTCATGGGTTAGGTATAAAAAATACCATAAATGATAAAGGCACCGTACGTCTTGCATTGAAAGAACATTATTCTGCTTTGGAAGAAGGCAAAGCAGACGTTTTAGGCCTTTACATGATCAAACAACTGCATAACAAGGGAGAAGTATCCGGGTCCTTAGATGACTACATCGTGACCTTTATGGCCAGCATATTTCGTTCGGTCAGGTTTGGAGCTGCAAGTGCTCATGGCAAGGCAAATATGATTCGATTTAACTTTTTTAACGAAATGGGTGCTTTTGAAAAAGACTCAGAGACGGGAAAGTATCGCATAAATTTTGAAAAATTTGAAGCAGCCACGGATGCACTTACGGAATTGATCCTGACGCTTCAAGGTGATGGGAATTATACTGGTGTGGCTCAATTGGTTGCGGAAAAAGGAGTAATCAAGCCTGAACTTCAGGCTGATTTGGATCGTTTAAGTGATAAAGGTATCCCTGTTGATATCGTTTTTGAACAAGGAACCGAAATCCTTGGATTATAATCTTATTACTTCAATTAATATCACATGCGAAAAGGAATATTCAGATATATTTTCAGTGTTTTGCTATTGGGGGTTGGGTTTTTGGTTGGAACGTCATGGAGAGACCGTATTCCGCAATCTCCTGATGCGGTCCAGGAAGAAGTCACCCGCGAAGCAAGTCCGAGACTAGACCTTTTGCCTCAGGAACGGCATACTATTTCGTTGTTTGAGAAAGCCGCTCCGTCGGTTGTATTTATTAATACCTCCAGCCTGCGGGAGGATTTTTTTTCCCGGAATGTCTATGAAATCCCAAGGGGGTCTGGGTCCGGATTTATTTGGGACACGAAGGGTCATATCGTAACAAACTTTCATGTGGTAAGGGGAGCTTCAATTGTAAAGGTTACGTTGGAAGATGGGAGTATTTGGGACGCTTCATTGATTGGTAGTGCTCCGGAAAAAGATCTGGCTGTATTAAAAATTGGTGCTTCTCGTCAAATTTTGTCTCCGGTTCCACTGGGGGAATCTCACGACTTGCAGGTAGGTCAATCGGTGTATGCCATTGGCAATCCTTTTGGACTAGATCAAACCCTCACCACGGGAATAATTTCCGCCATGGGTCGAGAAATAAAAGGATTGGACGGATCTCCAATTAGGGATGTAATCCAAACGGATGCCGCCATTAATCCCGGGAACTCTGGTGGTCCATTATTGGATTCCTCGGGTAGGTTAATAGGTGTAAATACTGCAATTTACAGTCCTAGTGGTGGCAGCGCAGGCATCGGATTTTCTATTCCGGTAGATGTAGCTAAGTGGGTGGTTCCCGATTTAATCGCTTATGGCAAACTTACCCGTCCCTCCCTTGGCGCTACCTATCTGGCCGCTTACTATGCTTCCAGATACGGAATCGAAGGTGCTTTAATTATGAACTTGGAAAAAGGAGGTGCTGCTGAGAAAGCCGGCCTGCAGGCAACTAAAAGAAGTAGAAATGATCGGGTTGTAATCGGTGATATCATCAAACGGATTAACGATGATAATATCCGCAGCGAAAAAGATCTCCAGCTCGCGTTGGAAAAGTATAAAATTGGTGATGTAATCGAGGTAGTGGTTGAAAGAGATGGCAAAGAAGTCCGGGTTACTTTGGAATTGGAAGAGAAGAAGTAGTTAGTTGTGAGTTGTGAGTTTTGAGTTGTGTGATAATTGTAGATGCCTAAATAAGGTTGAATTCATTTTCCGTGCTCGGTTTCCGTATTCTGCGTTCCGTTTTCCATCCCAGTCTCCGTTTTCCTTGATTCATAGACAAGGATCGTGAGGGTATGAGAACATTTCAATATCTTGGCGATAATTGAATAGCACAGATCATTATGCAAGCGTACTCATTATATGAACTCAATGAATACATCAAGCGGATCCTTGCTCTAAATTTTACAGAACCGCTATGGATAACCTGTGAAATTTCCCAACTCAAAGAGGTAAGAGGCCAGATATATTTGGACTTTGTACAAAAAGAGGAAAACCAAGATAAAATCATAGCTAAAGCTAGTGGTATTTTGTGGTGGAAAGATTATCTGTTCC
This sequence comes from Saprospiraceae bacterium, assembly GCA_965223405.1. Taxonomy (GTDB): domain Bacteria; phylum Bacteroidota; class Bacteroidia; order Chitinophagales; family Saprospiraceae; genus CBDCWO01. The sequence goes on along the minus strand of CBDCWO010000006.1, from coordinate 5,135,963 downwards.
TAAAGAGAAAGTATCCGGACATAATTGTTGACCTCCTTCAGGAAGGTCAAGAGGTAAAAGTCAAAGTTCAGGTAGATTTTGATGAACGGTATGGCTTGAAGTTGCTCATAAAGGATGTAGACGCAGAATTTACTTTGGGCCAGGCTGCACTAAAGCGCCTTCAGATTTTAGAAACCCTTGACAAAGAAGGATTGATTGGAAAAAACCGCGGAATACCTCTACCTCCCGTTATCCAACGGGTGGCTGTGATCAGTAGCAAACAAGCCGCGGGATATAAAGATTTTATGCAACACCTTATCCATAATTCATATGGATATACTTTTAAATTGACTCATTTTGAGGCTTCAGTGCAGGGTAAAAATGTAGAGCCTTCCGTATCAGCCGGATTGGACCAATTGAAAAGATCCAAAATGAATTACGATGTAGTGGTCATTGTTCGCGGCGGAGGTTCCAAATTGGATCTATCCGGATTCGATTCTGAAAAATTAGGTAGAATGATCGCAGATTTTCCACTTCCCGTTTTGACTGGTATTGGCCACGATATCGATCAAACGGTATGTGATGTGGTAGCTGGAAACGCTTTAAAGACGCCGACGGCAGTTGCTGATTTTATTATCGAACGCAACCTGCTTTATGAGAGTGAATCTATAAATCTGTATAATCAGATCAGACAGCTTACATTGAGAAAAATAAGTGAGGCAGCCCTGGAAATTCAAAATTTAGAGAATCAAATCAAATACTCAATTACCCATATTATCAAAAAGCAAAACTGGTCTATTGATCATTTGCAAAATCAGATTCACACCGCTTTTAAACAAGTCCTGTTACATGAGGAAAGCCGGATAAAACTACTAGCGACCCAATTGGATCTTAAAAATCCTCAAACTATCATGAGCACAGGCTATTCAGCTTTAATGCAAAAAGGAAAACTGATTAAATCTATATCTAATATTGACAAAAAAAAGCCTTTAGTAAATATCCTCCATGACGGAAGAATCCAAAGTAACATAGAGAAAATCGAAACATGAATTCTGAACCAGCATTAAGTTATCGTGAAGCAATGCACGAACTAGAAGAAATCCTAAAACAGGTCGAGTCCGATGAAGTTGCATTGGATGATTTAATTATCAAAGCGGAAAGAGCAAAACACCTTATAGCTTATTGCAGAGAAAAACTGAGGTCAACCCAGGAGAGACTAGATTTAGATCCAATACAGTCAGATAATTCCGATTCGACTTAAGTAGAAGAGAAATATTTTCGGAATATCTTCATTATCCAACCCGTATATCGCTCCAGGTTCATCATCTTGGAATCATTCATGGCCTTAGTCGTAAGAAAAACACCAATAACAAAGGTAATTATCGCAGGAAACCATGCGGCCAATGTAGGATCGATGTCTAGGTTCTTAGACATTTTTCGCATGGCAATAGTGAGAATTATAAACATGGCAAAAAAGATTATAGAGATCAAAAAAGGAAAGCCAAATCCACCTTTCCGCACAATGGCTCCCATCGGGGCTCCAATAAATAAAAATATCAAACAAGCAACCGCCAAAGAAAACTTGGAGTGAAACTCAAACGTAAACTTCGCACGATTTACTATCGTATTTCTCATTTCAGCCTTTGCTGTAATCAGATCCGATTTCATCCGACTCAAAGAAGTTTTTGCGGAAATGAGTAGTCTCTTCTGCTCTGAAGTGGCAAACATTTCTACCATATTGCCTGCTTCCAGACTATCCGGATCCTTAATCGATACCTTGGGTGTGTAGTAACTACTTCTTTTCACCGGAATGTTTTCCGACTCGACCAATTGCGTCTCATCAGCTCTATCATCCTTTGAATCTTCATTTCGATTTACAACCACTCGTCTGTTGATCTTAAACTCAGGGTTATCCGAGGGCAGGGTTCCTTCTGTCGGATTCAGTATTTCTACCGAATCTACTTTCAATACATTTTTGAGCCTTAGATAGGCATTCGGAGGAATTTCTTCCATTTTTTGATTGAACGTATCGATATCGTGAAGCAATTCCCAGCTGGTCTTCATGTAATGATGCGATTTAAATAACTCTTCATCAGTTGCTTCCAATTCAAATTCACCCAGATCAAACGCTTTCTGCCAATTCTTGAATTCCACTCTGACAAAAGGATAACTATACTTCCCGCCCTTTTGGATTTTCCGGGACATTTCCTGGTACTTAAAACCATCCTCCAAATGCATAATAAAATATTTACCATCCTCCGAACTGTACATCTCTCCATTACTAGCGGAAATGACATCCAGGTTAGAACTGTGAGTCGTCTGATTGTAAATCTTTACATTTTGGATCATGCGCTCATTCTTATCCTTTTCTTTTACCCAAATAGTATAGCCTCCAAAATCATCATTAAAAATTCCTTCTTCGATGCTCAAAGTGGGTTTCTGACGGCGTATATCCCAGAGCCGTGAATGAAATTTTAAATTAGCTTTGGGACTTAAAAAATCATTGGATAAATAAGAAAACACACTAATTAGTGTGACCAACATGATCAAGGGCAACATGATACGAAATAGTGAAATACCTGCAGACTTAAAAGAGGATAATTCGTATTTCTCCCCTAAATTTCCAAAGACCATCACCGAAGCCAAGAGCACTCCGATAGCCAGAGCCATAGGAAATAATCTGATAGACAGGTAAAACAGCATTTCAATCAATATAAACAACCCTATTCCTTTATCCATAAAGTCATCCAGATAGATGTAGATGGTTTGCATAACCAACACAAATAATGCAATCAAGAAGGATATGATGAAAGGCGGAATAAAAGACTTAATCAGATAGATGTCAATTTTCTTCACGAACTCTGCATTTGCCACTCCAAAATTAATGAGATATCGAGAAAATTGCTAATTATGAGCAATTTATAACCATTTATTAACTCCTATTTGAGTATTGATTTGTCCTCCGTAGCTGGGCGCAGGAAGGTAGATGACTATTTGCAAACGTATCAATGATCCATTTGTTAATGGGATTTTATATATTGAAGTGATTTAAAAACAATTTGTTAATTGATTTGCATACCATTGATCCTGACTGCCTCAGGCAGGTCTCAATATATCAGCTTTTTCTCGATCCATCTGCGAGCGCCGAAGCTACTCAACGGACTTCGTGCGCCATCCGCGTGCCGCAGTAGCTTTAGCGGAGGCGCAAGGCGACTTCGTCTGCCGTCGGCCAAAGCCTTTGGCGTCGGACGAGGCGCTAGCTACGGCTATGGCCTGCCGCAGGCAAAGCTCCAAAAGAGCTTCATCTTGAAAATCAAGCGCATACAACTCATTTTAACATCTGTTTTTAAACCACGTCATTGAAATCATGAAGTTGTTATCATGAGGAAAATAATCCATGTAGATATGGATGCCTTTTTTGCATCGGTTGAACAACTTGACAACCCGGAGTTAAAAGGGAATCCTGTTGCTGTCGGTGGCTCAGCCAAACGAGGAGTGGTTGCTGCCGCATCGTATGAGGCCAGGGAATATGGTGTTCGATCCGCAATGCCTTCCATTATTGCAAAACAAAAATGTCCTGCCCTTATCTTTGTTAAACCGAGGTTTAGAAGATATAAAGAAGTCTCACAGCAAATCCGAAATATATTTTCGGAATACACCGATTTAGTGGAACCGTTATCTTTGGACGAGGCGTTTCTGGATGTGACTATTAATAAATACAATGAACCTTCCGCTGTTAAGATAGCCAAACAAATAAAAGCTAAAATACTGGCGATCACAGGTCTTACCGCATCAGCAGGAATATCTGTAAATAAGTTTTTAGCCAAAATGGCTTCTGACCACCATAAGCCGGATGGATGCACGTTAATTCTTCCTGAAAAAGCAGAGGCCTACGTCAATCAACTTCCTATCGAAAAATTTTTCGGTATTGGTAAGGTTACCGCCAAAAAAATGAACGCATTGGGTATCCAATATGGCAAAGATTTACGAAATTATTCCGAAGTGGATCTAATCCGGATGTTTGGCAAAGTAGGGCATTATTATTATCACATCTGTCGCGGAATCGATGAGCGCCCGGTGACTCCACATCGCAAGCGCAAATCCATTAGTGCGGAAACTACTTTCGCTACTGATCTGGAAGATTTTGCTGAGATTACCACCCCGCTAGAAAATCTGGTATCGAGAATCACGGCCACCGCTGCGAAGAATAAAATTAAAGGCCGAACTATAACTGTCAAAGTAAGATTTGATGATTTCAAAACGATTACCCGGCAACGTTCGTTTGACATTCCTACAAATAACCATACTACCGTCATTACCGTAGCTATCGACTTACTCAAATTTTTACAGGAAGAATTTCGTCCAATCCGATTACTCGGAGTAGGATTAGGTGGTTTGACCGATCATAAAAACGACCAAATCGACCTGTTTTCCTCATATTGAATTGATTACAGATTAACTGTTTCTGGCATAATTTCTGATGATATAAAGGGGTTATGAATATCGAAGAAATAAATAAACGCCATTTATTTCAGACCGACCAGCTCTATAGAATCGGCTTTGGTCTGTATTCGCGATTACTGGATTATCGCAATGGGATCATTTACCTGGAAGTACTCTTTGACCATCGATGGAAAAGTGACTATAATGCTACAGCTTATGAACTATCCAGATGTTGGCGCGATAATAATGAAGAATTGAACAAAGCCATTGGAAGTAAGGTCTTTATCATAGATGCCCGCAAATATCCCTATAAAAAAGACCTGTTTCGACATAAAATCAGACCAGATTTTGATGCTCGCAAGGGATTGATATTTCAGGAAAATCTCTTGAGTTAAACCTAAAATTAACTTAAGTCCATCATACACATTATTAGATCATACTGATACAAACCCTAACTGCACAATGATTCCATCGAACCATTAAATGTGTAGTAATCGAGCCTCTTGCTTTTTGACTTTCTGTAAAATATTAAAGACTGGTAAAACTTTTAGATAGGCAAAATGGCCGGTTTGGTATTTTTTTGTGGGTGACCCCAGGTCATTTAATAAATATTTGATAATTTTATCATGTGGTAAGGCTTTCAATTTTGTGCCAATCAAAGATGTAGCCTCTCCTTAGATATACAAGTTACATTTAATGATTATTAGACTGCTGATTTCACTTTGTAGTTGCATACTATGTTGTGGTTTGCTTTCCGGGCAAGAACAGATACATGCCCCTCCTCAAAGTGATTTAAGGTTATACCAAATAGCTTCAGCACCTTCGGCTCAGAGAATAGAGAAAGATATTCGGAAGCTGGTTTCATTCGGAACACGCAATACCCTATCGGACACCATTTCAAATGAAAGAGGAATTGGTGCTGCACGGAGGTGGATAAAACACGAATTCGAACAAATATCAAAAAGATGCAATGAATGCCTGGATGTCTATTTTCAAAGAAATATAGTCCCAGAAGGTACCAGCAGAAGATTGCCAAAGGAGGTTGAGATTGTAAACGTGATCGCGATTCAAAAAGGAACAGAGTATTCTGATCGATATGTTATCATGTCCGGTGACATTGATTCGAGAGCGAGCCGCTCAACAGACGCTACCACCGATTCACCTGGTGCCAATGACAATGCCTCCGGTATGGCCGGAGTTTTGGAAGCTGCCAGAGTTCTAAGCCAATACAAGTTTAAATCCAATATTGTCTATGCTGGTCTTTCTGGAGAGGAACAAGGCTTGTTCGGAGGAAAATTTATGGCTGAACAAGCCAAAAAAGACAACTGGGATATCATCGGTGTTTTAAACAATGATATGATTGGAAATATAGAGGGGATTGACGGAGTGATTGAAAATAATACGTTCAGAGTATTTTCCGAACCTGTCCCAGTTGGTGAAGATGAAAGGAAAAAGATCTGGAGAAGATTCTACGGAGGAGAGGTAGACGGTCCATCCAGACAACTTGCTCGTTATATTGATAACCTCACAACTCAATACTGTCCAAACTTGACTGCTATGATGATCTACAGGCTAGACCGATTTGGTCGTGGAGGACATCATAGGCCATTCAATGATCTCGGTTTTCCCAGAGTCCGGATCATGGAAACTCACGAAAATTATAATCGGCAACATCAGGATGTCCGTAGGGAAGAGGGAATCTCCTACGGGGATGTCATTGAAGGAGTAAATTTTGATTATGCCGCAAAGCTTACCGGTGTCAATACACTGACGTTAGCTGCCCTGGCCTGGGCTCCATCACCACCTGAAAGTTTGATGATTGGAGGAGCAGTCAGTCCCTCGACCCGATTAAAATGGGATGACTCCAACGACCCCAACATTATCGGTTATAAGATATACTGGAGAGAAACAACTGCTCCGCAATGGCAATATCATCGTTTTGTTGGAAAAGTGAATGACTACACACTTAATGGTATTGTTATTGATAATTATCTTTTTGGGGTATCCGCTGTAAATGCAAACGGAAATGAAAGTTTAGTCTCATTCCCCAATACTTTAATCCCCCGAAATCAAAGATAGCCTATGCAAAAAACTTTACTTCTACTAATTTTTCTGATTGCCAGATTTTTCTGTTGGACCCAAAACATGCATCAACAAACGATGGTCAAACCCGGTGTAATCTGGCATTATATGACCACCGATACCCTTTACAATTCCAAGCAAAGTATTAATATCATTGAAGTTGATTTAAAGCACAGTGAAGTTTCGTTTGATTTGGCTCATGCTGATTCTACCCTGATTCCTACCAGTGTATTTGCCCAAAACCATCAAGCCTTTGCCGCTATCAACGGATCCTTTTTCGATATGAGAAAGGGGGGATCGGTAGTGTTTATGCAAGAGGGTGGCAAGGTTAAAACCAACGAACCCCAAAAGGGCTATGTGGACAATGCGGCATTATGTATTGACGAAAATGGAGCTCTTTATATCAAAGAACGACCCTGCAACGGTTGGGCTCTGATGGAAGACGTAGTCGATGTATTAGCATCAGGACCTTATCTTATTGAGAATCACCGGATACAATTATTCAAAGTAGACAAGTTCAACCGAAATCGACATCCTCGATCCGCAATTGGATTGACCTTGGATCAGAAGGTTTTATTGATTACCGTTGATGGTCGCTCATCACAGGCTCATGGAATGAGTATTCCAGAATTAGCGGCCTATCTACACGGCCTGGGTTGCTACGTAGCCATAAACCTGGATGGAGGGGGATCTACCACCCTTTGGGTAAAAAATGAATTCTCCAATGGTGTAGTCAATTATCCTTCTGATAATCGTAAGTACGATCATGATGGTGAAAGGCCGGTTGCAAACTGCATATTACTCAAGGAAGCAAGTGACAAATAGGTGAGTAAATTCTCATTTTAGAATTTAATTGATACCTTACCTTGAAAAGTTGACTATGTCCATATCCATTATAATAATAATTATTACCGGATTGATATCTTACGGATGCTTTCAAAATACGGAACTGTTTAACAAATTTGCCCACAAGCCATACCTTGAAAGCCGCGATCAATCTTATTATCGATGGATAACGAGTGGATTTGTCCATGGAGATTATACACATCTTTTAGTCAACTTACTGGTTCTCTATTTTTTTGGTGATGCCATGGAACAAACGTTTGATGCGTTTTTCGGTCCCGTAAAAGGCAAGGTCAACTTTATTTTGATCTATTTTATATCCATGATTCTGGCCGATGCGGCTACATATGCCAAGCACAAAGATAATCCCGGATTCTCCAGTGTCGGGGCTTCAGGAGCGATCTCAGGTGTGGTCTTTGCTTTTATTCTTTTTTATCCCTGGAGCTGGCTTTACTTATTTTTTGTGATCCCCATTCCGGCTATTGTTTTTGCCATCGGATATGTCTATTTTTCATTTTACGCCAAACGGAGAAACATCATGCCCTACATCGACCATGAAGGCCATCTATATGGAGCCTTAGCCGGATTGTTAATGACCATTTTGCTAAAACCTTCTGTATTGCTCATATTTTGGAATCAGCTCATTGCCGGTCCCACCATGCCCGGATTTTAATCGCCAATTTATTCTCCCATAAATGGATATCGATAATCCGAAGGAGGAACAAAATTTTCTTTTACGGTTCGAGGTGAAATCCATCTGAACAAATTCAGAATTGATCCGGCTTTATCATTAGTCCCTGAGGCTCTTCCACCTCCGAAGGGTTGTTGTCCTACTACCGCTCCGGTCGGTTTGTCATTTATATAATAATTACCGGCTGCATGCTTAAGGATCCGATCCGCTTCATTGATTGTATTTCGGTCTTTACTGAACACGGCTCCCGTAAGCGCGTAGGGAGAAGTTGTATTAACCAAATGTAAGGTATCGATCCACTGGTCATCAGGATAAACATAAATGGTCAATACCGGTCCAAATAATTCTTCACACATGGTTACATACTTGGGATCGTCAACACGAAATACAGTAGGTTCGATAAAATATCCTCGGGAATCATCATGGCCTCCGCCAGCGATTAATTCCACTCCATCGCTTGATTTAGCTTCATCAATATATTTTGAAAGTTTATCAAATGCTTTTTTATCAATTACCGCATTGATGAAGTTTGAAAAATCTTCTGGAGATCCCATTTTAAAGGAACTAATGTCTTTAACCAGCTGTGATTTTGTCTCATCCCACAGGCTTTCAGGTATATACGCCCTACTTGCAGCTGAACATTTTTGTCCCTGAAATTCAAATGCTCCTCGCGCCAAAGCGGTTGCCACCTCAACGGCATTAGCTGATGGATGAGCAATGACAAAATCCTTCCCTCCTGTTTCTCCAACGATTCTGGGATAGGATTTATAAACACTTATATGATCTCCGATTGCCTTCCAGATAGTTTGAAACACACCGGTACTACCGGTAAAATGGATCCCTGCAAATTCAGGATGACTAAATATGACTTCACCAGCATCTGGACCACTGACAAAAACCAAGTTGATTACACCTGGAGGTAATCCTGCCGCCTCTAATATCTCCATAATTACTGCAGCGGAATAGATTTGAGATTCCGCAGGCTTCCATACGATGGTATTACCCATCAATGCCGGCGCAGCCGGTAAATTTCCAGCTATCGAGGTAAAATTGAACGGAGTAAGAGCAAAAACGAAACCCTCGAGCGCGCGGTATTCCAAACGGTTCCAAATTCCAGGCGCAGAGTCAGGTTGAATTTTATAGATCTGTTGCATATATTCAACATTAAACCGATAAAAGTCAACCAACTCGGCTACACAATCGATCTCTGCCTGGAATACATTTTTCGATTGACACAACATCGTTGCAGCATTCATTTTATCCCGGTAGGGCCCAGCCAACAAGTCAGCTGCTTTTAAAAAAATCGCTGCCCGATCATGCCATGCCATGTTTTCCCAACTCGCTTTGGCAGACAAAGCAGCATCAATAGCTTGTTTCACATGGGTGGTAGTCCCTTTGTAAAAGTGGCCCAAAGTATGACTTAATTCATGAGGGGGATGGATATCCACCCGATGATCAGTGCGCACCTTATTACCACCGATAGTCATCAATATCTCCTGGTGTTCTGATTTCAAATCTTTGATTTTTGCTTCTAAGGAAGCTCTTTCCGGAGAACCCGGAGCATAATCTAGTATTTTTTCATTTTTAGCTGTGGGAAGGGTGTAAATGGCGTTTGACATAATAATGAGATTTTTAACGAATGGGATTAAATTTTAATTTCAGGCGGCAAAAATGGACTTGCATCACCTCCTCCTTTAATAATTTCTTTTACTATTGTTGAACTTATATGTGAATACTCTGGCCTACTGATTAAAAAAACAGTTTCCAAGCGATCTCCAATAATATGATTTAACTGTGAAATAGTCTTCTCGTAATCAAAATCCGATGCATTACGCAACCCCCTCAATAAATATCGGGCATGGATCTTTTTGCAAAAATCAACCGTCAATCCTTCGAAATGGTCCAAAACCACTTTTTGCTCTTGGGCAAACACATTGCGCAACCATTTCATTCTTTGATCCAGATCAAAAAGGGTTTTTTTCTGAGTATTCTCACCTACCGCAACCACAATCTGATCAAAAATCGGTAATGCCCTTCTTACAAGGTCCACATGACCCTTGGTAATTGGATCAAATGATCCCGGAAACACAGCTATTTTCATTTCTAAATTTTGGCATAGCAAAGAAACGGAAATTTTTGAAACCATTACACCTTATCAGACCAAGTCTTCCATATATTGTCGAACAGCTGAATAACTGTTCGAACTCCAAATCCGTAGTCCTGGTTCAACATTTGATTCGATCGTATTGATTGTCATTTTGTGGAACTAATATTTTTTTAATTTTATCGGCTTAATTTCATGTATGAATATTGAAAGTAAAATTGAAGAGTGTGAAAAATCGGCCAGAAAATTGGAGTGGCCCCAGCTGGACATTGAAGGAATGCACGAAAAAGTTTGGAATTATTGTCAGCATTTTATTCAAACCCTCGATTCAAGTCCTACGTATTACAGCCACGACAATCAAGGTCAACACTTGAAAAAATTTACGGTATCATCCAATGGATATCCAATCGAGGAGTTGATTGATACTATCGCTAAAGACGTAGATCAAACCGGTATTAATCCGGCCCATGGAGGCCATATGGGTTATGTACCCGGAGGTGGAATCTTAATTTCTGCGTTAGGGGACTTGATGGCCGCAATCACTAACCGATATGCTGGCATCTATTTTGCCAATCCGGGGGCTGTCAGGATGGAAAATTACCTGATCCGATGGATGGCGAATTTTCTGGGAATGCCCGCTTCGAGTTCAGGAAATCTTGCATCAGGTGGATCGGTAGCCACCTTAACTGCAATGGTATCCGCCAGAGATGCATTCGGTATATGTGCGGACAATGTTCGCCAATCTGTGATTTATTTGACCGACTACCTCCATCATTGTGTAAGCAAAGCGATTCGTATTGCCGGACTTCGAGAATGTCCAGTCAGGAATATTCCAACCAATGAGGAATATTCCATGGATACCACGGCGCTGATAAGCCAAATTGAACGGGATATTGAGGTTGGATTCCGCCCCTTCTTAGTGTGTGCATCCGCCGGAACAACCGATACCGGAGCCATCGATCCCCTATTTCAAATACACACGATTGCAGCGCGGTATAAAATGTGGTTTCATATTGATGCCGCTTATGGAGGTTTTTTTAAATTATTACCAGAAACCAAACCAATTCTTGATGGAATTCACCTGGCTGATTCCATTGTAATTGATCCGCATAAGTCCTTCTTTTTACCCTATGGCATAGGTGCCGTCATTGTGAGAGATACCCATTCGTTATACTCCTCACATCGGTACACCGCTGCATACATGCAAGATGCAGACTTTGACAAAGAAGAACTTAGTCCGGCGGATTTATCTCCGGAACTGACTAAGCACTTTCGCGGCATGAGGATGTGGTTACCTCTTCATGTCATTGGTATAGAACCTTTCAAGGCCGCTTTAAGGGAGAAAATGTTATTGTGCAATTACTTTGTTCACCATATCAAAGAAGCAGGGTTTGAAATAGGCCCCAAGCCCAAATTGTCAATTGCTATTTTCAGATGGGGAAAAGGTGAGAAAACCAATATATTAAATCAGAAGCTGATTAAGAAAGTACATGAAAATGGTAATGTATTTATTTCCAGTACTACAATCGATTCTGTTTTCTGGCTAAGAGTTGCCATTGTTTGCTTCAGAACCCACAAACACCACGTAGATTATTTATTGGAATTATTGAAATCTTTGTTATCCAAGTTGGAGTACGCAAATCAAACATAGGACCCAGAAAATCCAGGAAATAAGAGTTAATAATGGAATGAGAAGGTATTACGAACGCACAATAAATATTATGCATTAATGGGCAAATAAAATTACTTAATCTTAAGAATTAACATTACACCAAAATAAGGTTGCAAATCCAAAATTGGTTCAACATTGTATTATGGATATTGGTATTTGAAAGCAGGAATTCACATATTTATTATTTTAATATAATCTTAATACCAATAGCTTGCACATAACAATAAATTATATATATATAATATTATATATTTTGCTTGACATTTCGTGGGACTAATATTATTTTAGTAAGACAATCGGAATAAATAAAAAGTTCTGTACTTTTTGGTTAATGCCTAATTTGCAACTTTCTCATTTCGATTGCGCCCGACCAAGATCATTGGTTTTGGGAAGTTCTTCTGTTCTGCAGAAGTCCGTAGTTGTAAATTATAAGGGTTTAACCGTCTCAAAAACAGAAAAGGTTCACTGATAATCATTAGAGAACCTAAGTAGGCAATGCCAAAGCGGGCGTCGAGCATTAGCCTGCTATTTGTGGGGGACATGCTCTTCTTGTTCTTCCGAAAGGGAGGTAATGGTCGAGTAAAAAAGCCGCAAAAACAAGAAAAACAGGATTGTTTCGTACAGTCCTGTTTTTCTATTTTAAGGCCATTCCGATCGTGTCATTCCACCAAGTCAATCCGAAATGGTGTTTCAAGGTCTATCGCTCCGATGGAGTTCAACTGACAATCTTGTCGGGTTTCTAGGTTCTTACAAACCTGGCTACACTCTGTCGTCGCTAACGCGACTTTACTTACTAATGTTTGATATAAAATCATAACAGGTACTTGCTACTGGAACTTCAACGTCTATAGTGGGAAGCCTAAGAACCTCATCACTGTCATATAATACCGACAGATCTAACACAACTGTTCATCTGTCCATGATGCCCTTCCTTCAATATAATCATGCTCACCAAAAGACGTATGGGTGCTTTGGTTCGACCTTGGTCAATCGAATATACTGGATGAAAATTTCTTCATCTATTCCATGTATCACTTTCCGGTAAAAATTTTATGGCATTTTTAGCTAAAAATTCGCTAAACCTCTATCCCAAGTCCTGTATATTCCCTTCAAATAAATCTGGCACTTTTGACTTTTTGCTCGTTCTAAACATATTATAAATATACTAAATGCATTCAAGTAATATCTATTCTTCAAGCTACTTTTCGGAGTGGGTTACTCGTACAATAGAAAACCTGATATTTTACTCGCTCAAATGAAAGGACTTCAAAAAACGATCAGCCAAATGTTGATCTGAAGCACCTAACTGACCAACAAATTGAACTGCATAATAACGAGATCCCCAAAAGAAAGCCTTGGTTTTAATCATCGCCTCACCCCCAGGATAGGTATAGTCTATCCTCCAGAATTTGCCGGCATGCTGATAACTGGCATCGTCCGTCTGATAACGCAATTCCCCGCTAACACTTTGGACGGCTTCATCAATGGTAGCCTGAAAAAGCTCCTCTTTTAGTTCAACGGAGTCTTCCATATTAAATTCAACCGGATAATCACAATAACTGATCATATACAGCTGAGTAGAGCTGTCTTGAGATTGATGGATAAAAATGTGATAAGCCAACTCCCCTACCGGTGACTCGGTCTTAATGATCTTCTGGATAAATTCACCCGGCGAAAGAACCACAAACTTTCCTTCACTGCTGGAGAGTTTTATCCAACCGGACTGAAGTTGAAAAATTAAACCAAAAAGTATTAATAACCTCATATGCTATTTTACTAAATTATTGTTTAGAAATTAAGAAATTGGCCAACGGATAGGTTACAGGTCAGCTCTTTGATTAGCCCCAACACAATTTTATTGGACAGCATGAAATCTCGTTTCTCACTTCGAGTCATCCTCAAATTTAGAAATTGCGACGGAGTAATTAACCAATTTATACTATTACTGGTTCCTATCATTTAACTATTTAAGTTATTTGCATAAACGATTAAAATATTCAACTTTGTTCTACTAATCGTTAACAATTATGAAAATATTAACGGGATTGACCTCGCTTGTGTTATTGGCTTTCATCTGGGGTAGCTGTGAGTCAAAGGATCAGGATGACCAGGACACGGTTGAAGATCCGATCCTAACGGATGAAGAAATATACTTTGAAGACTATTTACCTGTACTAAATAAGTGGGGATTCATAGATAAGGCGGGCAATGTTGCGATCGAACCCATTTTTGACCAGGTGGATTACTTCTCTGAGGCAGTATGTGCAGTAAATTATCAAGGAAAATGGGGATATATTAATCTGAACGGTACCTGGATCATTGAACCAACCTACAAGGGAGCGTGGCTGTTTAAAGAAAACCGCGCCAAAATCTGGGAGTTTGGTGGAAAATATGGTTTCATAGATATTGAGGGAAATAAGATCGGCAAAGCCGAGTGGGATGAAGCATATAATTTTCACTATCGAAGAGCGAAAGTAAAACGGCAAGACTATTTCGGGTATGTTGACCTTCAGGGAGAATTGATTATCCCTCTTGGCTTCGAATATGCTTCCGACTTCGGTCTACAAAGTGCCAAAGTAAGGCAAAATGGCAAATACGGGATTATCGATACGTTAGGCAACTGGATCATTCCTCCCGAATATGAAATCATTGGAGACTACCATAATGAACTAATAAGAGCTAGGAAAAATAAAAAATATGGCTACATCAATCCCCAAAATCAAACCATTATAGAATTTAAGTATGGCTCAAGTCTCCCTTATCATTATGGTATCGCCTTTGTAAGGAAGGACGCCAAATGGTACAGACTGGACAGCCAGGGGCAGGAGCAACCTATCATACCTTGTGATGATATACGATACGCTGGAGAATCCAGATGGATCTATAGAGTCAGACGCATGTTTGGCTTGATGAATGAAAAAGGGGAAGCGATTACCGAACCCATATTTCAACAAATCAATAATTTCAGTGAACAAAAAGCTTGTTTTATGAAAGAAGATCTGTGGGGGTATGCAGATCGCAACGGTAAAACAGTTGTTCCTCCTAAATATGGTCTTTGCTGGGATTTTTGTAACGATGTCGCCCGGGTCGCCGACCTTAGGGGTATTTTATTTATTAACTCGACCGGAGTAGAAATTATTCAAGGTAATTATAATGAGGTGAAAGATTTCAAACAGAATCTGGCCCCATTTCAAGAGCATTAGGTTAACTAATGCCACCAAGAGGTATTATTTTCTCAATATGTAATTGCTTTATGAACATTTTACAAAATATTTGTACGTAATACTCTAGTAACTGTATGGGTAGCAGAAACGAAATATATGAATCTTACTTAATATATTTATGATATTTATGTTTACAAAAATAAACAAAGACGCGAGGGAAACCACAAGCGCCCCATTAACAGTAAGCGATCGTCAGTATAATATTGAGTTCACTCCGGAAAGTCTCTAAACGGCACTTTGGTTAATATTTTGATAAGAGGGGACATATTATTATTTTTGTAAATGTTTAAACCTAGCAAAAATAGTCAAGGCGATCTGTTCAAAGATATTTCAACCCATCTTTGTGGGAGGAAGCAAAAGCTACTGGAATCACCGCATTCATGGCATAATGTTTTTTACAAAGAGGTGGTGAGTCGTATTGATGAATCTTTGTTTTCAGAATTATATCATGAGAGGATGGGGCGGCCTAATGCCTGCATACGCATTCTTATAGGAATGATGATATTAAAGGAAGGAAATGGGTGGAGTGATGAGCAATTATATACAGAATGCCGGTTCAATATAATGGTAATGCGATCATTAGGATTGTACAATATGGATGATGATGTACCTGCGGAATCGACCTATTATGAGTTCAGAAGATTGTTGGGAGAGTATTATGAGGATCATCAACGGGACTTAATGAAAGAGGTGTTTATAAAAATTACAACTGATCAAGTGGCTATTCACGGAGTGAGTGGCAAGAAGATACGCCTTGATTCCAAGCTAATCAATAGTAACATAGCCAAGTCCAACAGGTTGCACTTAATAGTTGAAGCAGTGAGGAAGTATGTGAGTGGCAAGCCACTCAATGAAATGAGGACACACATGGATGCTTCTAGTTATGAGATATTGGAAGCATTACAAACAAAGAGTACTTCCAATCTCACTTATCCATTGAATGCTCATCAGAAGAAGGAGATGCTTGTCAGCATGGGTCAGATAATAGGAGTACTACTAGAGCATGGAAAAGGAAGTGTGGAGGAATCATATGTTTTATTAAAACGCATCTATGAAGAGCAATATGAGCAAAAGGACAATGATGAAAACGATGATAGCCCAGGTGGCAGCGATCAGAAAGTAGTACTCAAGCAGCCTAAAGATATTCCATCATCCAGCGTACAATCTATCCATGATCCGGATGCAGCTTATCGTACCAAAGGACAAGGAGCAAGCAAACAAACAGTAACAGGATACCATTCCAATGTGACAGAAAGTTGTGATCCCCAGGAGGATGTACATTTAATATTAGATGTTGAAGTAGTTAAAGCAAATGTAAGCGAAGATGCATTTTTAATAAAAACAGTTGATACCTGCCAACAGATACTGGAACAAGCCCACGATGAAGGCCAAAAGATAGAAGAAGTAATAACAGATGGAGGCTATGACAGCATTGCGAATCGAGAAGAAATGCTTAAAGAACAACGACCCCAATGGAGTATTGCAAAGATGAAAGGCAGAAGTTTATCATATCAAATGGAGAAAGACGAACAGGGAAATCTGGAAGTTTTCGATAGACAGAGTGGCGAGCACCTAGAAGTACATTATTCAGAGCGAGCCCAAAAGCATGTTATCCATACAGCGGTGGAAACAAAAGATATATGACAGAAGAACAAATCGACAATTACATACAACACCAACGAATACAAGAGCAAGTCAATCAGGAAAGTTACAATCTAAGAGCAACAGCAGAATCAACCATCCATCAATGCTTTCACAGACTAAAAAAAAGGAACAAAATCATATATCGGGGATTAGTTAAATGCCATTGGTATGTCCTGTCACGAGCATTATGGGTAAATGTTGTAAGAATTACGGAAAAAATAGGGAGAAATACCCTAATATTCTTTCATTGGCTACTACGATGCATCATGAATACTCCCATTGCAAATCACAAGTTAACATTCTGAAAACTTCCTTCAGGAGTAAAAAATATGTTGAAATCATGAAAAAGGAGTTTTCGGAGTAAACTCAATATTTAAAAATGGAATATCGTGAAGTCAATATCCAAGTTTCATGCAAGCAACGAGTTTCAAATATCATTTCGGGGATTCAAGGAATGAGTCTCAGTGAAACTGGACAAAATTTGGGCATTTCATTGAATATAGTACGCAAAAGGAGAAGGCGATGGAAATCGGTTCAAGAAGAACTAAATGCGTTTGAACATGATGAATCAGGCAAGTCAAAGATCATATTCTACGCAAGAGGATATCTGAGATATTTCAGACAATCCGAGGAGCGGGGCCCAAAACGTACAACTCTTGCACAGGAACAGCAAATTGCAATCGTTGGCTGTGAAAAACCCAAAAAACATGGTATTGAAATTGATTATTGGACTAATGAAATGTTGGCTCATGTTGCAATAGCTCGCAAAATAGTAGAGAGTATCACCCTCAATATACTGGTCGCATACTGAAAAAAATGGTTTACAACCGCATAAATCAGATAAATGGTTATTTCCCAATAATGAAGACCGAGAAGCATTTGAGAAACAGGTTGGGTTAATATTTGGTTTGATTGTAATCCCAGTAGTACAAGATCAACCAAATACATGTGCTTTCAGCGTAAACGAAAAGACGGGTAATCAAACAATAGGAAGAAAAAGTTTAAGACCGACGCAACCAGGTAAAAATCGTCGCATCGAAACTGAATACTCACGGCATGGAACAACTTATCTATTGGATTCTTTAGACCTAAGTGATGGACTATTGCATTCTTATCGAATTCGTGCAACACGTACGGATGCGGATTTCCTGACCTTTATAAAACAATCATGTTAAACTGTATCTAAAGATAAAGAGATCGTGTTTCTGGCCGACCAATTAAGTACCCTCAAATCGGAATCTTTGGTGCTCGGGGTAGCAGGACAAATCGACTATAAAAGAGAATTAGGAACAAAGGAAAATAAGTGAATACTAAAAAGGTTGAAGAGAAACTACAATTAATTACATTTTACATTCCTCCACTTATTCGTTTTAATTCGTCTTGTGATATTTTGTTTCTGTTCATTCCACTAGCGTTTAATTTTCCAAAGCTCCAATTAAGAGATATTTTGATAAAATTCCAATCGCCTTCGGATAGATAATCCATATGCATATTGTTAAAGTCCGAAACGCCTGTAAATCTCCAATCATCCAAAACATCATTATACCATAGTCTAACAGTCAGTTGATCCTTAATGAATTTTTTACTCAAGGTAAGATTCACATAGGACATCGGATCATCAATATATACACCATCGACTCTAGCGGAGATATAACGGGCATAGCTGCCTAAATTTAGACCCCAGGGTAAATCGATATTTTGATTGACTTGAATATAGTAGCCGAAACGATCATTGGCGAGCGCCGAATTAATATTCTGCACATCGTGATTGTCGTAAAAACCTCCTATTGAAATATAAGCATTATATTTTTTATAGCTGAGTTGTCCGGAAGCTGAGAGCATAATGAGATCTGTATAATTAATATTTTCTTTGACAAAAGAGATCACATTAGGATTGTCGGCATTTAGAGATCTGAATATTTGATTGATTTTATTGATGGTCCTTACATAAGTGAGATCTACTGACCAATTCTTGTAGTTCAAATTTGAAGTAACCGAATGACTATATTCTGGAACTAAAAAGGCATTTCCTCGCAGAGAAACTAATGAATCTACATAAAGTACGTATGGATTCAGATCCTGAAAAAGGGGCCTATTGATTCTATAACTATAGGATAGTGAAGTCTTAATATCTTCAGAAAGTGAATATTGTATTGAAGCACTAGGAAATATATTGAAATAGTTTCGTTCCAGGGCTCCATTTATGAATTCATCAGTGGAACTATATGCTCTTGTCCATTCTCCTCTTATTCCTGCGGTCAAGGAGTATTTGTTATTGCTATTCCAATGTCCCTGTACATAGGAAGCTAATATATTTTCTTGGTACTTGAAATCATTAGTGAAATCCTGTAATGGTACTTCTGTTCCGTTTTCCAAAATGTCATCAAACCCAACAAAGCTACTATTGCTGATCGACACGGTTTTACCACCCCATTCTACCTTTAGATTTTGATTTATCTTCTTTTGAAAATCTACCTGCAAAGTGTAGATAGAGATATCATTTGTATTTTTACTTTTTCTCAATAACTGATCAGTACCTTTAGTCGATTCTATCTTTTGGTCACTCAACTCATTTCGATTTAATCCAAAATCAGAGTACTGTCCTTGAAGCTGGTATGTCAGGTCTTTTTCGCTATCACTTTTCAAATAGAGAGTCGCTGTGTTGCTGTTTTGACCAGTGATACCTGTGACAAGAGTTGCAATGTCTAACAGCGACTCACCGGCACTATCACCTATACGATGATTATCACCCTTCTTATCTGAGACACTGTTGGTACCATTATAGTTCAAGCCAACCGAGATTCCATTTGTAAATTTATAAGCCATGCGCAAGGAATAATTGTGCCCCAACCATTTGTTTTCCAACAAATAATGATTATCAGTAAAATATGGATCAACATCGCTCTGGAAATTTCTCGCTTGTCTAAATCGATTTCCAATGGTCTGAGGTCTAATCCCATAATCTCCTTGCACCATAAAGTCCTTAATCTTTAGGTAGGAATTAATCTGGAAAAAAGAGCGAAAATACTTTCCATATCCAACTTCCTGGGTGAGCCCCAACTTGTATCCTTCGAGGGTTTTACTTTTTGTAACAATATTGATAACTGCGTTACCCGCAGCGTCAAAACTGGCAGGTGGATTTTCCATAATCTCTATCTTAGAAACCTCTATTGAGGAAAGACTACTAAGTATTTGGGACGAAGCCACCTGTTGTCCATCTATAAAGACTGATGCTACACCTTTACCTAATATTGAAATTTGACCATTTCGGTTGATATCAACTTTGGGGGCGTTTTGCAAAACATCTTTGACCGTACCGGCATCACTGAGGGAAGTATGCGCAACATTCATAATGATATTCGCCCCTTTCTTTTCAATAATTTGTCTTTGAGAATTAATCACGATCTCGTCAAGAGATGTATTCGTCAGGATAATCGATTCTAATTTTGTTGAAATCTCTTTCATTTGTATTTGCTGATAATAATCTTCGAATCCCAAAGCTGTAATTTTAACTATAAAATGTGGGGTTGTTATGTTATTAACAATAAACTCTCCATCATAAAAAACATCTCCCCCAATAAGTGCAGAATCGGAAGATGCCAGGATCAAAACATTTCCAATATCTATGGGTAGATGATCTGCGTTCAATACCTTCGCTGTAATGCTGTAGGATAGGCCGGTTTCTTGTGCTATAAAAATATTTGGTAAGAAATTAAGAATTAAAACCGTAAGTATTAGATTATTAAACCTCATTTATATTTAATTTTTGTTACATTATCTTAATGGTGAGAATGGTAATTCCTCCGACGACGACGAAACTGACGACGTCGATGTACCTAGCATGATGTATTTCAAATTTCCGTGGTTTCGTCATTGGGTTTATAGATATCTTTCTTTGATAATATTCATATGCCAGATATCGTGACCAATGATGACTGCAGCGGCTGCTCTTGCTGACATGGGTACATTATTAACAGAACCAATATTTCGTAGATCTTGATCACTGAGACTGAACAGTAAAGATAGTGATGCATCTCTAGTCGTTTTGTATTCATGAAACAATGTCCCAATTGACTTTTGCGAAGCCCCGGATGGAGTTATATATATGTTTTGATCAAAATTAGTCAGCACGGTTTTGTCGTGGCGCGCAATCCTAAAACATCTATATGCAAATATCCGCTCCGTATCAATCAAATGCTGGAAGACCTCTTTGACACTCCATTTTCCTTCAGCATACTTGTAGTCTAATGTTAACTTTGGGATATTGTTAAAAAAATTTAGCGTCTCCGTACAACCTGTTTTAAATCTTACTCTTAATTCAGTATCAGGTAATAAATTTTCTATATACCTGCCATAGTATAGATCATACTCAGTGTCTTGAATTTCAATGATTTTCATGAAAACAAAACTATGATATATAATTTCAATTTTTATTAATTATTTTAGGTATATTTATATATTTGCATTTGTATTTTAAACAATATGCCAAATTTGATTAATAATGAATATCGATAACATAAATTGGAAAATTCTGGAACTCCTACAACACAATTCCCGAAGACCTCTAAAAGATATTGCGGGAGAAGTAGGACTTTCGTCTCCTGCAGTTGCTGAGCGAATACAGAAAATGGAAGATTATGGGATCATTAAACGGCACACTTCAGAACTTAACATGGAAAAATTAGGCTATAAATTAGGTGTATATATCTCCATAAAAGTTAGATTTGGACATGTAGAGCGATTTGAAAAATACATCCGGACAGTTCCTGAAATATGTGAGTGTCATAAGTTGACAGGCAAAGATTGCATGTTAATGAAAGGAGTCGTCAGAGATCCTAAACACCTAGAAGATCTCAACACTAGACTTGCAGTCTATGGAGAACTTACGACTTCATTGATTCTCAACTCAATTGTAGTGCATAGGGTCCATAATATGCCGATTGTCCCTACTTCCTAACTATGGATCGGGTAGTTAATAGGTAATAATCCCAGTTCAGTTCATGTATGGATTATTCCAATGAAATATTGAGTGGTTTTTGATCATGAGAGGGCTTTTGCTAACAATTTAATTCAGATTTAGAAAAACGAACATGAAAGAGCAACTAGAAATGCTAAAAAGAAAAAGGTTGGTGCTCTCGAGAAAAAGGATGACAAGACATTTCGGTATATGCTTATGGTCTATCGGAGGTGCAATTTTCGCTTTACTCCTTCAAGCTAGTTTTTTCTTAAGTGGTAAAAATGTAGATGGCAGAGATGGTCAAATATTAATACTTGTATTAATATTAATTTCAATAATATTAGCTTGGATACAGTATAGAAAACTGAAATTTAAAAGAATTCAGAATCATTTTTCTAGTGAGGAAAACAAAAAAATAGTCAATGATGCAATCGAATCTCTCAACTGGAAAATAGCTTTTAAAAGCAAATATTTCATCGAAGCAATAAACCCTAAAAGAGATTATCGATCCTGGGGAGATGAAATGATTTCGATCGTAGTGGCAGACCAGGAGATATTAGTTAATAGTATATGCAATGTGGATTCAACAAGAATGCAAGCATTTCTTTCATTTGGAAAGAACAAAGAAAATGTCAGAAAGCTATTTGAACAAATAAAAATAAATTCAACTCTCGATACAGAGTTAAAACATCGCATATTTGGCAATAGTTAATTCATGTATAGTGAACAACGAGCTTACCAGTGCATCAGGAATTAAATAGCTTAACTTAAGGGAAGCACTAGTGCTTTTTACCAAGGACATGGCACAGGTTCTTGTGGTCTGACCAATTTAAGGTCAAGGTTCTGCAACCTACTTTGCCGATAGGCGTCACAATAATTGGGGGAGGAAAATCCGTCTACCCACTACTTGCCCTATATGGTGGGTGGGATTCGAGTTTATTATGAAAGGTATATCGCTCTTGTCGCGCTGGGTTAAAATGAAACCCAAGTCATCCGGATAAAAGTTTGAAGGGGAGTATACCATTGAATACTACTTTTAGCGCGAGGTTATTGTCTAGAATTCAAGGCATGACTAAAGTTATTTTCAAGATTTTTGATGGCTTTCATGACATTTAGTTTTTTTTCGAATTTCTTTTTTAGTTTTTCAAACACCTCCTTGCCTCTTGGATCACCAAGAATAGACACCTGCTGGACATTGTAAAAAATATCATTCATATCATTATTACGAAAGGCATCTTTAAACTGCGCATAAATTGCATCATACCCCTCTTCAACTTTGTCTAATTCTACCAAGGTAAGCGCTGCCGCCAGACGATGATCCCAAATAGGTGTACCCAAGTTCCAATGGGAATCGTCCGAATTAACCAGTGTTTTTAATACAAAATCATAGGCTCTGGAATCTTTCAATTCCTTTAACCCATACATCGCACTGATGAGACTTTGGTTTTTCCACGAAGGTTTTTCAGACAAATACATCAGCGCCTCAAAGGCTCTTGGATCTTCAGTTTTTCCTAAGGCCATGGCAGACATGAACGTTACCCTATCGCTATAGTCATTTAATCCAGCTAAATATATTTGAGTGTGTGTTTTATTTCTTGTATCACCTAAAAAGTTTATAGCATTTGCTTTCACCCAAGATGTACTGCTCTTGATTGTTTTAATGAGTAAAGATTCTTGGACATGATTTAATCTCGCTATCCCATCGGGAGAGTTAGTTGTAAATATGTTATGTAATTGCCAAATTGCAAACAACCTATTTCTCCAATACATTTCACTATCTACAATCTCGAACAGCGTATTAATTATTTTACTCTTAGCATCTGCGGAGGTATTTAAACTGGTGGCCATTTGTGTTAATGAAGTCATGACACTTACTCTGTGTAGAATGTCTGTTGTGCTTTTTAACTCTGTTAACAGTTCATCAGTCGTTTTATGGAACACACTTTCTTTAATCCAAACATCCTCATAATCGAAATTTACCAGTTTGGGCTCTTGCATCACAGGGAATACAAAAGTGTTTTTCTCAGCTGGCTTTAGGTTAACCTCTTCAATCTTGTTATCTATCTCTATTCTTATCTTACCCATAAACAAAGGAATTTTCTTTCCATGAACCAGAGAATCAATAGTTTGGGTCTGTACAACCGTAAGGGATAATGTTTCCGCTTCGCGATCATATGATTTCTTTATCCTAAAGTTAGGGTGACCGATACCATATACCCACTGATAAAAGAACCATTCCATAGGTTTTTCAACCACTTCATTTACTTTATCTATAAAGTTTTCCGTGGTGACTAACTTTCCGCCGTAGTCTGATATAAATCCTTGAACCAGCCTTTCCCATAATTTTTCACCAATTTCCTTTCTCAACATATTTAGCACTAATGCACCTTTGATATAAGGTGAATTACCGTTAACAAATGAGTCTAAATCATGTATCTCTTTTGGAATTACTATTGTAGAAGTATTTGAATTCCAATCCCCCAAGTATGTAAGCAGATCGGGGCGATGCTGATACACCTGATATTCTTCATTGCCATTTGCATGTTGATTATATAAGCCAGAAAGGTGTCTACTGAAAGCTTTGGCTAACCAAATGTCCTCCCAGCAGGATGGTTTCAAATAATTCCCGAACCATTGGAATGCCAAAGCCTCACCCTCCACAACATCCCATAAATACAAAAAATCTTTATGTGTGGTTTTATCATCTATCATGTTCTCCGTGATAATTGAAGACATATCACTACCTTTCCAACCCCCAAAATCCTGGACAAAAATCTGTGAATACTGGGGAAACGGATACTTAATACCTGTATAGTCTGAATAATATTTCATCATATCCGGAAGGCTTATCACACTCTCCTTAGTTCCGAAATATTCATCTGGATAACCATAATTATTGATTTTAATATCTTCAAACTTTTGCTGATAATTCTTATACGACCCAACAACAAATGCTAACAAATGACTGGGATGTGGGGTATCAAATTTCCAATGAAATGTCCTCGTCTCATCACCATTATCATTTATACTCTCTAATATCCCCCCGGAAATAGCCATCAACGGCTTTTTTACGGTGATCAATATTTCACTAGTACGTAAGTCTACTGGATTGTTTATGCTGGGATACCAATATTTGTTAGAGTTAGGTCCTCCATAGGTCCAAGCCTGCTTTCTTCATCCTTTTTCTGTAAATGAGGGTTCGAAAAAACGAATGCCCTTTCCGAAACTACCCCAAATGTTGTTCGGATCTGATTGATTTTCATAGTTGGTGTTGTAGTTGACGTTTAATGTAAGTTCTGCACCCTCTTCATAAGTCTTATCAAGAAATATTTGCAAGACATTATCCTCATCTTGCATATTATACTTAAATATTAAATCTTTTTCATCATTGAGTCTTAAGGTATTTATGGTAAGCATACCAGCATCCAGTAGAATTGAATCTGTCGCTTTAGTTAATCCAATTGTGATATCAGTTGCACCTATTGTCCTTTTTGTATTCCAATCAAATTGAAGATTGAGTACACTCCATAAAGTCTAAATTATAAAATCAAAAGATGATAGCATATTGAATAGACGATTTGAAAATGGTGTATTCTCTTATGGATCTATGTTGCATGATGAATGCTAGGAACATAAGAATTGTTGTTTTTGGTTCTTTTATCCCAAAATAAGCTGTGATTCTTGAAATATTGACTGATAATGCTCGCATCAAGACATACCAATGGTGCTTAAGCAGACCCCGGTACCTGGTTTTCTGTCTTCGCCATAGTCTATGAAAGACTTGGTGGATGGTCGATTCGGCACTGGAACGTAAATTATAATCTTCCTCTGTGGATTGTTTCAATATTTTTAGACAGGCGATGTAGTTATCTACTTGCTCTTTGGTCTGGTAGATTGTCTGACCATTGTCTTTTCTGATCCTGTATTTTTGTGCTTTTTCTGACCAGTAAACTTCACAATCTTGGCCTGTCTTGATGTCTATTACATGAAGTTGTTCCTCATCATCGTAGTGCATTTCATAGGTGCGGTTTCTGCCTTTGAGTTTGTTCATCTTCCATGCTGGGGCAGTTTCTTTTTGCATTTCTTTTCTATTGTCTATACTGTCGTAGCCGCCGTCAGTGATGACTTGCTTGATTGGATTGTCAGTTCCTAAGTTCTCTTGTGTGTTTTGTAGTGCGGGTTGTAAAAACTGGTCTTCGTTTACATTGGCTGGCGCTGTGATGACATCAGTGATAAGGTTAATTTCATTTTCTTCATCGCAGGTCTCTGTGATATTGCTGTGGTAGCCTTGCACCATTTGAACGTTTTGATCTTTACCCTTTTTACGATAAGCCGCTTCGATGTCGTGTATTGATTGGATTGAGTCGCTACTGATCTGAGTGGGATCTTGGGGATGTAGTTCGTCATCTTGATTGTCCTCTCCTATTTCAAAATCGTATTGTTCGGTAAGTATCTTGTACATTATACTTTGCTCGTCAATAATCTTGGTTTTATATAGTGCTAATAGAATATGTCCAAAATCGATGAGCATAGCTTCTTTTTCTTCCTTGCTTAATTGGTAGGTGAGGTTGGAAGTGCTTTTCTCGACTAGTTGTTTTAGGTAACCATATTGAGT
This sequence comes from Saprospiraceae bacterium, assembly GCA_965223405.1. Classification (GTDB taxonomy): domain Bacteria; phylum Bacteroidota; class Bacteroidia; order Chitinophagales; family Saprospiraceae; genus CBDCWO01. The sequence goes on along the minus strand of CBDCWO010000006.1, from coordinate 5,109,709 downwards.
CTCGTTTATGTGGGACTGTATTTTCTCTAGGTCAATATGCTGTATGTTTACACGTACACTTTCTACAATGAGTTGTAGCCGGTTGTGGCGGGCTATGTTGCTTTGTATTAATTTCGAGTCCATACGTATTTTGCTACCACTGATCGATAAGTTTGATAGCTGCTCACTGCTCACTTGGGCAAAGGTCTTTTTCATCAAATCCTCTCCTGTCGTCTCATAGTAATGAGCTAATTTGCTCCTGAACTCATAATAGGTCGATGCGCAGGGCACTTGCTCATCTAAATGTAATAGCCCTAAAGCTGAGCGTACCCGTAGATTGAACATGCACTCGTCGAACAATTGTTCATCACTCCACCCTTGCATCTCTTTAAGCATCATCATTCCTATTAGTGTCCGTATCGAGGCATTTGGCCTTCCCATTTTCTCTGAATATAGTACAGAATATAAACTCTCATCTATTTGACTCACAAAATGATCTCTAAATACTGTATTCCATGAACTCCTGTTATTCAGTATTTTCTGCGAACCCTTCGATAAATGGTGACTCGCACTCTTGAACATATCAAACTGTTTGCCTGTATCTCTTTTAAACATGTTTCCAAGTTAATCAATATATATATTAATGTTATAATATATTCTGACTTTTCGGAGTGCACTCAAGATTAATATTTTGATGTATTATATCTATGTTTCCTTGGAAAGTAATATCCGAATTAACTGTATGGCTAGAGCAACCAATAAATAAATATAGCCATACCGTGTTCAATGTTAAAAACCTACTTCTTTTGATCAGGAGGTGTTTTTTTATTTTTATCATAATTTATGATGATTCTATACTTAAAAAAAAGCGTTCTTTACTCTTACCATAGGCACCAATGCGTCTGTAAAATTTCATAGCTCGCTTATTGAAATCCGGCGTCTGCCATTGCATTATATCGCAATTCAACTTTTTGCCTTCTTCTTTAATCCTATCTACTAATTGTTCACCAATTCCCCGGCTTCGAAATTCGTCCTTTACGTATAGACAATCCATATAAATGTATTCTCTGGCGTCCCATGTTGCATATTGTTTCATAAAGGTGGCATAGGCAATTAATTTCTTGTCATCTTCTACAACCAAACAAAATAGTTTTGGGCTATGAGAAAATAGATCTTTATGAAGCTGTGCAACTTTTCCGATTTTAGAATATTCAGATTTTTCATAGATAGCATGCAATTCACATAAATCGATTATTTGATCCATGTCTTCTTGATTCGCAAATCGAATTTTAGGATGTGTTTTCATTTCAACTGTCTCTATTGGCTTTTTATAAACTCAGTTTTTTCCAATCTTCATCGCAAACATTTCTCTAACCTTTTTTCTGTCTATTTTGATTTTCCTTCTTCCCATTGAATACATAATTGTAGACCTCTACTTCATTTTCATAAACCAAACATCTTTCACCTGGACATTCCCCGCATAAAAACCCATAACAGTTCCACTTGTATCCCGTACAAACCTTGCGCTGTTCAGAAACCATTGATCGGATGTGAATCTGTTTTCCATAATCGGGAAAAAGGTGATTTCCTTCATCTTTGGGCTTTTGGCCTTTAACCGGTTATCCTCAATCAAGAGCTCATAATTTGAATTAAGTTCCCTACTGTAGTATGTGCCGACAAAATCTCCTAGCGCTGCCTCATTATATACCACAGGATGATACTTCTCAAATTCGCTAATGCCATTGGGCTCTATGAAGTACATTTTATCTTTTTCAAATTTGACTATGATTTTATCTTTTGAATCTAGCATTTGAAATTCAGTTTTGCTTACCGGTTTGAAATAGCTGTGATTATCTTCACCTCTTGAGTAAATTAATGTGTCATTCCGACTTAGTACTTGCCTACTGACATTGGCTTCATCGAGCCAATAATACCCATGGTATCGAGTAATGATATTTGGTTCGAGATTTATATACGGAGCTTTTCCATGGTCTACTTGGGTATTTTGATCTGGTATTTCTTCGATAAATAGATCGATAATTTGATAGGTGGTGCCAAACAGATCAAATCCTTCAACATTGCTACAGATAACAATATCAAGGTCGAGATCGGGAAATCTTCCAAAATAGGCCACATATGCTCTGTGTCCTCCAGTATGTTGAATATGTTTAATGCCTTTATAAGTCGTAATAAATTGGCCCATTGCGTGATCAACAGTTATCTTATTCGGCAAAACGGTTGGACTTTCCATTTTTTCAATAATCTGCTGATTACCGACCACCGGATTTTTATAATTTAATGCCCATAACGCCAAATCTTCAACAGTAGAATAAACATTAGTAAATCCAATGTTCCCATGAGAATTAATCGCCTTTTTAAGTTTGCCATTTTCCCAATAATATCCATGAGCTTCATGTTTAAATATTTCAGCTATATCATCTCGAACAAAAGTGTATTTCATTCCCAATGGATAGAACACTTCATCATTCATAAATTCAGCAAACGATTTTTCGGAAACTCTACTCACAACTTCTGCCAAGAGCATTGTGCCGGAATTACTATATTTATAATCCGTTCCCGGAATATAGTCGAGCTTCTTTTGGCGAAAAAGTAATTTAAGCATCTGGTCGTGAGTACTTAAGTCGGTTTGACGCCAACCAGCCATCCTAGCTAAAAAATTTACAGATTTTAGTCCGCTGGTATGTCTTATCAATTGTTCTATAGTAATTTTGTGTCCGAAGTCAGTTAATTCGGGAATATACCGATGAATATCATCTTGAAGTGATAATTTGCCCTGATCTTCAAGTAATAAAATGGCAAAAACGGTAAACTGTTTTGAAACGGAACCAATATTGAAAACAGTTTGATCATCAATATCAATATCATGGGATAAATCTGCTTTCCCAAAGTACTTTGTATATAGAATTGAATCTTTTTGTTGTACTAAAACTGCCCCACCGGGTAAAGATCTATTTACAGAAATGGACAAAATCGAATCTATTTGATCTTTCAAAGTCTGCCCATTTATATTATTGAATGAATGAACAAGTATAATAAAGGTTATGATTATTTTTTTCATTCAATTAATATTTGTTCCAGCATAGATATAAATAGTAATTTGTCATATTTTCAACTGGACTTAATACTCCATTTCCACTCTCAAACCAAACAAGAATGCACAACTACATTTATAAAACTCGACCTTTATAAATCTCTGCTGAATTTTTCTGTGTTCCCAAGTTCGATTAATGCTTTGCAGTTGTTAAAGTGTCGGATAGATATGCTTCAAGATTAGGTTTATCTACCAGTATATTCTCAATCCACGCTTTTCTCTCATGAGCAAATACTTCAAGTTCCCAAATACAAATCAACGCATTACTTTCAAAAGGAGTAGGGATTAACTTTTCAGATTTACCGAATTCTGAAAAGTATACTTTTGAATCGATCATTTCTCTACCAGTCCACCAATTAAATAACACCCAAATACCTTCTCGGGCTTCATGAACTATCAAAAATGCTATCTTGTGATTAAGCAAATTAGATTCTTCCAATTCTTCGATCCAAGCCGGCATAAGTTTTTCTATATTCTCTAGAGCCATTACTGAGCAAAACTTCCTTTTAGTTGTGATCGTATATATTTTAATATCCCAATCCCCTACCCTCAATAATTCAGCAAATTCAATTCTACGTGGTTTATATTTTTCAAAATCTTTAAAATTCATCTATTTCACAGGTTCTACATTTTCGTATTTCTTTTTTATTAATCCGATCCCTGAATTTTTTATATTTAATTCCTACTTTGAAATTGGTAATTCTGGAATCATTAATTTGAGTCAAATAGGTCTTCGTTTAAAATTTCCAACGCAAATTGGGTAAACCTTATTAAATTGAATCACATTTCCGCATTAAGTACATTCAAAAGAGCATATCATGGCTTCTTTTCATGGGTTGGGCAAATCTGTTACATATTGTTCACACCTTAGTACTTATCTCAAGCATCCAAATATTTTTTCCGAATTATCTCCTTATGCCACTCATTGTGCCCAATAATAGTAAAGGCTGCAGCCCGGGCTGACATGGGTCCTCCGTTAACACTTCCAATACATTTTAAATCCTGATCAGTAAGGCTATTAAGCAGCACCATGGAAGCATATCTGGTGGCAATAAATTCTTTTAGCAACTTATCTAACGGTTTCTCTGAAGCTCTCGAGGGGTCAACATAAATCGACTGATCAAATGCTGTTAATATTGTTCGGTCATGTCTCGCAATCCGAAAGCAACGATAAATAAATATTCGTTCTGTATCAATAAGATGTTGCAAGATTTCTTTTGGATTCCACTTGTCACTTCCATATCTATAATTAAGTTTATGATCCGGAATAGAATTAAAAAAATTGGGAAGACTCGAGTATCCATTTTCAAATCCAACTCTTAGCTCAATGTCAACTGGAATTTTGTTAATATACCTGCTGTAATAGGGCACGAATTCTTTTAAGTTTAACTCTTTTGTAGTCATTAGTCAACAATTACACACAAATATCTAACTTAATATGATATTAAATATTTACTATTTTAGGTTTATTATGCCTTATATCTATTTTTATAATTTTTATTATCATTATAACCTAATTTATGAAATTGGACAAAATCAATTGGAAAATATTGGAAATTCTCCAACAAAATTCCAGAAGTGCTTTGAAGGAAATTGCACAAGAAATTGGGCTTTCATCGCCAACTGTTGCTGAACGCATTCACAAAATGGAACAGGCAGGTATCATCGAAAAATATTCCACGAATCTCAATATGGAAAGAATTGGGTATCCCCTGGGAGTCTATATAACAATAAAAATCAGATTCGGCCAGGTAGAAAGGTTTGAAAAATATTTACCTACAATCCCAGAAATATGTGAGTGCCATAAAATTACTGGCAACGATTGCATGTTGATGAGAGGATATGTGAAAGACCCCAAACACCTTGAAAATCTCAATGCTAGATTAGCTGTGTACGGAGAGCTCACCACATCTCTTGTTCTAAAATCAATTATTGATGACAATATTTTAGCACAACCAATTAATTGCAATACCTAATTGAACGTGAATAATGGATAAAAAAACTGTTGTTTTAATTTAAAACATAGGAGGATATTTAATATATTAACAGTTGAATCTCAATTAAATAATATTAAACTCCTCCATATGTTTGATGATAAAATTACAGAAATTTATGTTGCTGTGGATGACTTTTATAAAGAATTCTCTCAACAAATTCAATATTTCAGGCTTCAAGACGGTAAAAAATGTACACGCAATAGGAAAAGTAGACTATCAGACTCTGAAATGATGACCATATTGATATGCTTTCATCATAGCCATTACACTAATTTCAAGTCATTTTATAATGAAATGGTTAGACGATATTGGATGCACTTGTTTCCTGATCTTGTTTCCTATGAACGGTTCAACCAAACACAGCAAAAAGTAATAATTCCTCTACTATTATTCCTCAAACAGTATGGATTAGGTTGTAGTAGAGGTATCAATTTCATAGATTCTACTACGATTAAGGCATGTCATATTAAGCGAGAAAAACAACATAAAGTAATGAAGGGGTTTGCAACAAAAAGTAAAGGTACCATGGGTTGGTTCTATGGTTTCAAGTTGCATTTAGTAATTAATGATATGGGAGAAATTCTGAGTTTTACCTAACAAAAGCCAATGTAGATGATCGTAACCTACAGGTAATCACTTCTTTAACTGAAAACATATTTGGAAAACTCTACGGGGACAGAGGCTATATTTCAAAAGCTCTGGCCGACTTTTTATGGAATGATGGTGTACATCTAATTTATAAAACACGCAAAAACATGAAAGATCAAAATCTATCAGATATCGATAAAATCCTATTGAGAAAAAGAGCTCTTATCGAATCGGTCAATGATGAATTGAAAAATATCTGTTCTATTGAACATTCCAGACATCGAGCCCCTAAAGGTTTTTTTATAAATCTGGTTGCTGGGTTAATAGCATATCAGTTCTTACCAAAAAAACCTTCTTTGAATATCTCAACTGAAAAAACTGATAATTTACAGCTCCTCCTTACAGCCGCTTAAACATTATTCACGTTAATTGAATATCTACTCTGGAAGCATTACTTACAAGATCAAAATATCCAAACCACTTATTTTGAAATTTCCTTACGAAAAGCCTTCTCTACTCTTAATGAAGACTCTATGCCCATATTTAAGGGAATCCGGACTCACCATTAATCATATTGTTAATACTTTAGGACGATTCAGACCTCATTTAACTAATTTTGCTCCAATTTATATGGAGGATTAGGATGCCTAAATAAAATTATTGTACCAAGCCTTATTTGCAGATTCTTTTTATATTGTACTTTGGACTAGATCTGACCATTATTTATAGAAGGAGTTCTTTATACAGATTAAATTAACTTAAATTGAATTCTAGGATTTTTGATCAATTCTCAAGTTATGAAAAAATCATTTTATCTAAGCGTTATAATAATCTTGTGCTGCTATATTACATCTGCACAGGTCGATAATGACATCGAACAAAAACTTAATGAAATCGGAATTATTGATCAAAAGATAATGGTGCCGATGAGAGATGGCATCCGGCTTTGCACTGATATCTATCGTCCTAAAACGGACAAACCGGTCCCTATCATTTTTTCCAGAACACCTTATAACTTCAATTCCTGGGGTGACGGAGAAAGAAGAACACGCACTGCTTCCAGGGCTTATGAAGCCGTAAAGCGAGGTTATGCTTATGTAGTGCAGAATGAGCGTGGACGTTATTTTAGCGAGGGAGAGTGGGATATTCTAGGCACCCCTCTGACTGATGGGTACGACGCCTTTAGTTGGCTTAAAGATCAATCCTGGAGTAATGGCAAAATTGGTACTTCCGGATGCTCTTCTACCGCAGAATGGCAAATGGCAGTAGCGGCTTTGGACCACCCTTCTCATGCAGCAATGGTCCCGATGGGATACGGTGCCGGAGTAGGGCGAGTAGGTGAGTATTACGAACAAGGTAACTGGTATCGAGGAGGTGCTCAACAGATGCTTTTTACATCTTGGTTGTACGGAGTGGAACATGATAAGTTTAAACCTAGAATCCCCAAAGGTGCTACCCAGAAAGATCTGATTCGCATTTCTCGCTATTATGATCTGGCTCCCGAAAATCCATCTGTGGAATGGAAAGAGGCATTTTGGCATTTACCGGTAGCCGATATAATTAAAAATGTTAATGGGAAAAAAGAAGTATATGATAAAATGATCGTCAGGAAACCCAATGACCCTGAATGGTATCAAGGTGGCTTGTATCACGATGATATGGGATTTGGTGTACCTAGTTTTTGGTTTTGTTCTTGGTATGATGTTTCGATAAGTCCGAATATTGCCCTATTCAACCATGTACGAAACAATATTCAGGATCCGGATGTTGCTGAAAACCAATATTTGGTCATTGCTCCTACTACCCATTGTGGATATTGGAGAGCCACCGAAAATACGATTGTAGGTGAAAGGAACGTAGGTGATGCACGTCTCAACTACGATGAACAAATTTATGCCTGGTATGATTACTGGTTAAAGGGAAAGAAAAATAACTTTCTAGCAAAAACGCCCCGAATACAGTATTACACTATGGGTTCCAATCAATGGCAACATGCTGAACAATGGCCTCCTAAAAATGCGGAGATGCAAACGTTTTATTTATCAAGCGGAGGAAACGCCAACAGCCTGTTTGGCGATGGAATTTTGACGAAGAATCCTCCTGCCAAAACAGATGTTCCTGACTCATATACCTACGATCCCCAAAATCCGGTTCCTTCATACGGCGGGAATGTATGTTGTACAGGTGGTGCCATTCAAGGCGGATCTTTTGATCAGCAAAAGATGGAAACCCGTCATGATATATTAGTCTTCACCTCGGAACCATTAAAAGAAGGTGTTGAAGTCTCCGGATTTATAGAAGCAACAATCTATGTTTCTTCAGATGTCAAGGACACCGATTTTACGATTAAACTTATAGATGTTTATCCCGATGGACGTGCATACAATCTAGATGAAACCATACAACGAGCCAGATACCGGGAAGGATATGACAAGGAAGTGTTCATGCAAAAAGAAGAGGTATATCCGATAGAATTTACTCCCATGGCAACGAGTAATTATTTTGCTAAAGGCCATTCTATTCGTATCGAGATTTCAAGCAGCAATTTCCCACGCTTCACCCGAAACCTTAATACCGGAGGAAACAATTATGATGAAAGTAAGAGTATCGTAGCGCATAATAATATTCATCACAGCAAGGATCATCCATCACAAATAAAATTACCAGTAATAAAAAAGGATAATTCTCAGGCGAATCGATAAATTTTATCACCAATAAATTTTTAAAAGGGTTATTAGGATTTAAATATGCAGCGAAAAGAGGTGAGAGTATTGGGGATATCCGGCTTTTGGCACGATTCTGCTGCGGCGCTTATAATTGACGGTAAGGTTGTAGCCGCCGCCCAGGAAGAAAGGTTCACACGAATGAAACATGATCAAAGTTTCCCGGTCAATGCGATAAAATATTGTCTCGAACAAGCCCTTATTTCGGTTGATGATCTCGATGCAGTAACGATCTATGAAAAACAAGCAGATTTATTTCAAAGAGTACTATTCACATTTACACATTATTTTCCCAAAGGATTTCGCCTTTATTACAGATCAATGCCTTTATTGTTAGTAGACCGACTATTTTACAGGTTTCGCCTACTACATAAATTGAGAAAAGTCCAAAAATTTCGAAAGCCCAAATTTAAATTGTTATCTACGGAACATCATTTATCCCATGCTGCTGGAGCATTTTATCCTTCCATGTTTAAAGAGGCAGCTATTTTGACAATCGATGGAGCCGGGGACTGGTCTACGCTGTACATTTGCCATGGAGAAGGGAAACAGATTAAAATTCTTAAAGAGTTAAAGTTTCCACATTCACTGGGATTTCTATATTCGGCTTTTACCGAATTTCTGGGGTTTAAAGTGAATAATGGAGAATACAAGCTCATGGGATTAGCCCCCTATGGAAATGAAGGATCGGAAAATGTGAAACAAGCGATCAAAATAATCAAATCCATCCTCATAGATATAGCCGAAGACGGCTCAATTTGGCTTAATCAGGATTATTTTAGATATTCGATTTCCGCAACTGGCCAAGTAATCCATCAAAAGCACTGGGAATCGATCTTCGGAATCATACAGCGCTCTCCCAATGCCAAAATAGAACAAAAACATTGTGATATTGCACTTGCGATCCAGACGGTTACTGAGGAAATTGTTTTAAAATTAGCTACAGAAGCCAAGCGTTTGACTAAATCTCAGAATTTATGCCTTTCAGGTGGAGTTGCTTTAAATTGTGTTGCCAATGGCAAAATTCGAGAATCCGGAATTTTTAAGCATATCTACATTCAGCCCGCCGCCGGCGATGACGGTGGTGCCATCGGAGCTGCTTTGGCGACGCATTTTTTGTATTTTGATCAAAAGCGTAACTGGACACAAAAAATGAGCGGTGAATTGGGTCCCTATCTTGGACCCGAGTATTCTGAATCTGCCATTCGGGACCTAATAAACAAATACCAAATAGCATTCCGATATTTTAAGCTTGAAAGCGAATTGTGCCGCGCTGTAGCGGAATTAATCTCCGAGGGATATGTTGTCGGTTGGTTTCAGGGACGAATGGAATTTGGCCCCAGGGCATTAGGCAATAGAAGCATTCTGGGTAATCCTTTAGTTCAGGATATGCATCAGAAAATAAATCAGAAGATCAAATTCAGAGAGGCTTTTCGTCCTTTTGCTCCCACGATTCTGGAAGAGGATGTAATGGAGTATTTTGATGAGAAAATCAAGTCTCCATATATGCTTTTGGTTACAAAGGTTAAGCAGGAATGCCGTTACGATTTACCAGCAGATTATCAGAAATTAACCTGGAACGAAAAACTCAAAGCTAAAAGATCACCAATCCAAGCAGTCACACACGTCAATTTTTCCACGCGGGTCCAAACCTTAAACTCAACTCAAAATCCCAGATTTTACCGCTTGATCAAAGAGTTTAAGCATATTACCGGTCATGGTGTTTTGATAAACACCAGTTTTAATGTTCGAGGAGAGCCTATTGTTTGTACGCCATTGGATGCTTATCGGTGTTATATAAAAACAGAAATGGATTATCTGGTGTTGGGTAATTATCTGATTGTCAAACATCCTGATCAACTATTGAAATTGAAAATTTAGTATGAAAACGAATTAAGATAATTATGGTCAGATTGATTAAAGAAATCGGTTTCATAGTCATAAAAGGGTTCCTTGCCATTCTGTATTTATTATTTGTGGTTCCATCCGGCTTATTGGCTAAAATGGGATGGACAAAGGACCTATTCCAATTATCGAAAAAATCAAATGCCTCTTACTTTACTGAAAGAAACCACACCTATTCCCAATCGGATTTTGAGAATTAGCTTCAGTCTTAAATCTAAGGCAATACGTGTTCCCAGAGGGATACTGCAAACCCTCGGGTAAAGGATTAAACAAACATTAAAGAATTACGAGGCGTGTGCTACAACTAATTTTAACCGGATGGATTCATCAAATTCCTGAGTAAGGATCCAATAAACTTCGGTTTGAATAACGTTTCTTTATGGCTACCATTATTTCGTATTTCTAGTACTACTGATATAAAATTTTAATTTGTTCCCAATTGAAATCTATTGAATCGTTTTGTTGAATTAATCCTTCCGTGCTTCGTCCATCTTCTATGATTTTAATTAATACCGATTTTAGTTCATTTACAATTTCCGGATGTAGGTCATATAAGTTATTTTTTTCTGTCAAGTCATTTTTAATATCATATAATTGACCAGGTGTTTTAATTCCAAATCCTTCCGGATTCAAATATTCACTTATCCATCCTCCGGAGTTATTAGTCAAAATCAGTTTCCAATTTCCCTTGGTGATGGCAAAACTCCCCTTATTTGAATGATGAACCAGTGCATCCCTAATAGCAATGTCATTTTGCTGCCGTAAAGCAGGTAGCATGTTGTAGCTATCTTCTCCTGCATTTTCAGGTAAATGATAACCAATTACATTTGCTATCATCCGCATCAAGTCAATCTGGCAAATAAGATCGCCCTTCCATGAACCGCTTTGCACGACACCAGGCCATCGAACAATAAAAGGTATCCGATGACCTCCTTCCCAAAGTTCAGCTTTATACCCCCTCAAGTTTCCATTGGGCTTATGACCATATTTTTCTACTCCGGCCCATTCACCACGATAATTTTCACCATCATTTCCAGGAGATCCGTTATCACTTGTAAATATCACTATGGTGTTATCGGCATTTTTCTTTTCAAGAATTTCGCAAATCTGACCCACAACCCAATCAACTTGATGAACAAAATCTCCGTATAACCCAGCTTGACTCGTTCCTTTGAATTGATCTGTTGGTGCTATTGGTGCGTGTGGGGCAGTTAATGAAAAATATAAGAAATAGGGATCCTCCTCCTCAATTTTCTCATTTAGGTATTCCAAAACTTTTTCTGTTAATGTTGGAAGTATTTGGTCCAATTTCCACCCAGGTGCCATCATACCGTCTAGTCCAAAAAGTGAATCGGGTTTTTTTTGGGTTGGAATAACTGTAATTTTATCGTTTTTAATAAATGTATACGGCGGAAAGTTAGGTACATCATCTCCGAAATAGTAATCAAAGCCACGATCTGTTGGGCCTCCACTTATAGTCTGGGAGTAATCCACATTAACACCGTTTGTTTCTTTGGCAGTTTTAGAATCTTTAGTAGGCCAGTTCCATCCCAAATGCCATTTTCCAATGGCTGCAGTACTATACCCTTTTTCCTTAAGCATTTCAGGTAATGTCAAACGGTCCGGGTCTATTAAAGGCTCAGACCATGGTCTTAGTCCACCATTTTTTAAACGTGTTCTCCAAGCATATCTTCCCGTAAGGATGGCATATCTACTACCAGTGCAAAGAGCATCGGCAGAATGAGCATTCATGAAACTTAATCCTTCAGTGGCCAGGCGATCAATATTTGGAGTGGGAATAAGCGACTCCGAGTTGTAATAATGAACATCTCCAAAACCCATATCATCGGCTAGAATTAATATTATATTTGGCCGTTCTGAGGTTACCATTCCTGGGGTACATTGTAAATAAGCAAAGCAAAAAACCAAAAAGTACACGTATTTCTTCATGTCCGTATTTATTTTCATTCTCTCAATTGAATGACGTCGGTTAATAACTATCTTCATTGAGAACATTTAATAATTTCTGTAAAAGGTAAAAGTAATTTTACGATTGTAACACGCTCTGCATAAAGATTGTAGTAGACTGTGTGACATTCATATTGAGATACAAGAATGCTTGTAACCGGTCAAAACCCTTTAAAATATAATGTTTTATTTTGATTTGGACAAAATAACGGACAGGTCGTTAGGGTGCATACTAAAATTGTTCTTAAATGCATACTAAAAGGCCATCTGACTCAGTCAATCTGTCAAAAAAACTGGGATGTACTTTAAAATAACCATCTGCTAGATATCGGGACGAGACGTAGCGATTGCAGCCATTACCATTGACCACGATTTTACTTATTCAATATCCATAAATAATAAGTCCAGACCAGGTCGTACCCTAACCAGATTACATAGGGAAGTAATATCCATGCAGTTCTCTTTTGAAATTTCCAAAGTCTAATAAATAACACTACAACTAATATAATGAAAGGTAAAAGTCCAATAAATCCGGCAAATGTACTTTCGAGTCCAAAAAATAAATAGTTCCAGAATTCATTACCCGCTAACATCGCTACGGTCAGCCAAATAGCAATTTTTCTTGGCATCCCATCCTTTGCAATTAAAAGTCGAAATAAAATGGCAATTGCCATGATGTAATATAATACACCTACAATATACCATCCCGTGATCGGAAGAGAGAACCAGGGATGCTTGATTTCAACAAACCAACTCTCTAGTGAATCCCCTGTTAATAGTCCACCAATTATTGCAAATACAAGGCAAATTGTGCATGAAATTAGGAGGTATTTAAAGTTTTCCTTCATTATTTTGACTTTCGAATATACTCCCTCGAAAATAACATTATCTTTTATAGATTCGATCATTATTCCGATGGCTCATTTATATGAGGTAATTGCAACTATAACACACGTAATTTCCTACTTTAAAATGGCCTTCCTATATAAAATCTTCGATTAAACTTTCGGACATCCTCGTGATGTCAGCAAGTTATCTCATGTAGTTTTATTCGAATTCTCGTTTTCTTTTGGTGTAAATAAAAAAATCAAAGCGTTTCTTTACATGTTATTGATGAAAGACGTACAGATTCAAAGAACGAATTGTTAAAGCTCCCAACCAATAGGTACTCTTCCGGATCTAATTCTTCAGACACCTGTTTGATTTCGAAATGTCATAATTTCCAGTGTTTCGCAAATATCTTAATAAATAAAAAGATAAATATATCCTGCTATCCATCATACTCCAGGTGATCCGAGGGTGATCCTGGTCAGAATTTGATCAACTAATTCTCGACCAATACGATTTCTCCATGACCTTCAAAATACAATCTATTCCCTTTATAATAATAGTTTGACATCATAGGAAGTAGGCTCCTAAAACCTTCAGCATATTCAGAATCACAGCAAGCGTACGTGCAACCATCTACTTGAATATTAATGTGCCCCTTAGTGGTGGACTTACATGAAAATTGACAAATATTTACGTCTAATTGTACCTTAATTATTGAATCTTTCATAAACTCAAGGAAATAATTGTTCTTTGCTCTTACAAAGGAACGGTCTTCAACTCGATACTTTACCAGTTTCCATTTGCTGGGTTCCTTAATAAATTCACTCTTTTGGCAGGATAGGAAAAATAGGACAAGTAGAAAAAAGGTCCGATATTTCATGTTAAATATTGTTATACCGTTTTGCTCTCATTGCAATAGGCTGAGTATTTTCTTCTTTAATTCCTGATTGTACCCATTTGCTCCCATGGGTCTGGCGGCATGATTATCTACAATTTTACCATGCGGATCAATAAGCATATATCGGGGTATTCCGGAAATACCAAATTTTGTGCTGATGACATTCCAATCCTTCTTTTCTAAAAATTTATGTTCTCCCTCCAATTTATATTTATCGATTGAAGCTCTCCAAGCCGGCTTTTCAGCATTGGCACATATGTAGAGAAATACTACTTCTTTTTCCTTGAGGGCCTTATGCAATAGTCGGCTATATGGAAACTGGCCCACACAGGGACCACACCATGGTGCCCAAAAATCTACATAGACCACTTTACCTCTATAAGGGTAGATAAGTTTTTCCCAAAAGTCTAGATTACTTGTATCCTCAGCAGCAATAGTAACCTCAGTTGAAATAGCATCGGCATCTTTGTAGTTGGAATACCGGTTGAAAGTCTCCGATAGAAAATCAGACGCTAATTTGGTTTCACACTTCTCCAAAAAAGCTTCTACATATGAAAAAATATTTTCCGATTTATTCCTAACAAACTGACTCTCTAAATATCTGGCGATTAGCAAGTCCCGATAAAATTCCGGATATTGATTTGTAATTCGGCGCGAAAATATATTGTTCATCGCAGATTTAGACATTTCACTTCCATCTTTATCCTTTGGTAAATTCATTTTTGGAAAATCAGGGTAAAAATCAATCGAAGTATGCCTGGAATGATATATATAATGTTCATGTAATACGCTAGCTACCATCCCATTGAATATCAGATCTGCTTCTTTGGGTATGAAGCGATCCCACTCCATCCATTTAGGAGAAACCGGAACACTGAACACCGTGCGATTATTGTTATAATTGTTATGAAGCCAGCGATAGCGCATTAGATCATCAACATAGCTATAATCGATATGCGTTCTCAACCATTTATAGAAAAATGGAGAATAACTTACTGCGGATAGAAATAAGTTCATATGTTCCAAGTCAGACTCATAGCCCTTTTGTCTATATAGTTTATAGGCCGTGGAATCATCTTTTCGGATGTGTTCTACATGCTTTCGAAAGTCTTTACCAACAGCATATTCTGTCGTAAAATCATGGTAGAGGTATATATCTTGTGCCCAATGTCCAGCGATAGCGAGGTGTGGTTTTTTGTTCATCCTATCTTCAAATTCAGCGGGATCTAAAACCATGAAGGTTTTTTCACCTGGTTTCATAAATAGCTGAATCCAGCTTTTACCAAATCTTCCAAAGGCTTCCACACTATAAGAAATATCAAACTCTATTTTGAATTTTCCGCTTTCATCTACTTCGGCTCCCTCGGTCTTTTGTCTGCCATCTACCACAGAACTCCAATAGATATTTATCGTGTTAAAATCGGGATATTTTTCATGATTTAAAACGTAACCTGAAAGTTCAAACCCCTTCCCTTTTGAATATACAAATTTCGGATAAGAAGTAGTCCAATTTTCACCGGGCTTTTTCATTGTTCTAATGGGAGAAATACTTCTACGTGGGGCTTCATCAATGGTTACACTCCAGGAATCCGGGTTGTGATCCAAGTTTAACCGGAGGTGTTGATCATCAATTGAGGCCCAGCAAACCAAACCACCGGCATTCCTGTGAATTGAGTCGTATTGAAAGAATTGATGTTCATAAATCAGATATTTATTACTGATGGTAAAGAGATATTTATTTTGACGGTCGGGATCAAACCAGTTCCCAATAAATTCGCTGGGGATTTGATCTTTCGATAAGCGGATAAAATTGTTATCTCTACGTCCATTTTTAAACAATTCAGTCTCCGCATTATTTATGGTGATCAATAAATAATTATTTGTCAACGGTTTAAATGCCAGATGATAATCCTGCTCTTTTTGTTTAAACTCAAAGTGATAGGTGTCTTGGTTTTTAAAAATATTTAATTCTTCAGTGCTATTCTCTCTAAATTCGAATCCATCATCCTCAATAGAAAGCATCTTTGCATTGGAGCTATCAGCCATATACCAATAACCATACAACCAACCCGGCAATTCATCATATTGAAGGGCGTAACCATCTTTTAAGTTGGTATTTGACTTTAATATTACCGGATCTTGCCGGCCAATTTGACAGGTCAGGTAAGCTTCGGATAAATTGGATATTTTAAGGTGTTTTATCTGACCATCAAGTAATAAGGTAAAATCAATTCGATTTCCATTTTTCTTATAATGAGCCATCTCATACTGACTACCATCATATTCCCACTGCACCTGACCAGGTCTTAACACTTGATTATTCTTACCGTCTGTGGAATACCAGGAATTCCATAAAAAGGATGGAATGGTGTTAAGGCCTACAGGCCTTTCTTGAGGAATATGCATATTGGAGGTATAGGTCTTATATTCCGCTGTGCCTTGCGCAATATCAACATGATGCCGGTCAATATTCTTAATAAAGTAATAATTTATTCCTCTGCCATTATCCAATAAAATCCGATAAACTCCTTTTTGCAGGAGCAATCTTTTTGGGTGATATGGTTTGCTTAACATTGTGGAAATACCTTCTTCCAATACATGAAAAGGCCAATAGCCCGATTCTGAAACTTTTTGATACCAATTTCTTTTGAGTATTTCCGGGAGATCGGAATATAAAACTTGCTTTACGTCTGCACCATCCCATGCCTTCTCCAAAACAACTTTTTTATTACCGGTCCAAACCGAAATCATGCCTTGGTGAACGTCATTCAATTCCAAGCTGATTGAATCTGAATTACAATTCCCAATCAGGGTTATCATGTTATCTCCATGAAGAATGGAATCAACCCTAATGTTCTTTCGTTTGTATTCCGCTTTCCTCTCCTGAAGAATTAAGAGGGGGTTTTCATATTGCCCCTTCAAATGATATGTGCCGAACCATTCTTTTGGAATGACATTTGGGTTAGTCTGCGATGCAGAATGAAAAGGTTGAATTAGAATAAATGATAGAAGGAATAAAACGGCAATGGTATTTCTCATGAGTAAAAAGGTTTAATCAATTATTCTTACTAAAATACCAATAACGAATAGATAAATTTTGACTCAGGATTTCATTCACATTTATTTAACAGCTATGTTGAGCGACACCAAATGGGATTCTGAATGCGCCGATGTATTACTTGAAGCAATAAAGGACAGTATCAAAATGAAAAACAACTCCTTACCCACATTTCTTAATTTTACCATGCTCATTGACACTTTAAAATTCATTTTCATGCTCGTATTAATCGTTTCTAACTAAAAGAGAACATTAGGTCAGTTGGATAAAAAAGGATCCCTATTTGCCTATCCAATATTCGAAATCCCAATCCTTTGGAAAAATAGTCTTACAAACCAAAATATGTGGTCTTCTTTGAGATTTCACCTTATGAAATCGAATCGAGAATGATATAAGTCATAGTAAATTTTTGACTAAATCCATTAACTTCATTGATCGGATTATGCAACCTTTAGAACATAGACTTTTTGCAATTGTATTTACCGATATCGTGGGATATACTGCAACCATGCAAAAGAGTGAAAAGGAGGCCTGGGAGCAAGTCGAGAGACATCAAAAAATTATTGAATTAAGTGTAAATAAATTTGGTGGCAAGGTATTAAACTATTATGGAGACGGTTCTTTATCAATATTTCCAAGTGTAACTGATGCACTGGATGCAACCGGGCTGATACAACAAATGACAAGTGACTCCCCCGAAACTCCGCTGAGGATAGGAATCCATTTAGGTGAGATCATTAAAAAAGATGGACAATACCTGGGAGACGGGATCAATATCGCGTCGCGCATCCAATCAGAAGCCGGCACGGGAGAAATCTTTGTTTCTGAAGGTGTGTATCAAATGTCTAAAAACAAAGCCAATTATCAATTTGAATCGAAAGGAGCTTTCAAACTCAAAAATGTACAAGAACCCATAATTCTTTATAAAGTCACCATCAATGAAATCAATCTTCCCAAAAATAAAAGGCCCAAAAAAATATCAAAATCAAGCCGTTGGATAAAATTAATATTCGCAATGCTTATCCTGGGTTTATTTTCCTGGTATGTGGCAAAGACTTATATATTTAATATCCAGAGTAAATCCCAGGCCCTATCTATCCTAATACTTCCTTTTGACGATCAGCAATCCTCGGATTCCATCCTGCAAATGGGTATAGGTATTGCAGATGAAGTAAGATCAAAATTAGCAGGCATACAAGATTTAGAAGTTAAATCCCGCTCATCATCCATGCATTTTCTCGATAAAAACCTGACGGCCAATGAAATTGCAGATCAACTGGATGTATCCCATATTTTAGAAGGAAGTATCAGGCTTAGTCCTGGCCAATATTACATAAACCTTGCCCTCATTGATGCTCAGAGAGATCAACTGATTCAACCCATGGACTTTCGAGGTGAAATAAGCAATGATTTTATCATGATCCAAAACCAAATTGCCAAAAATATTATCGACCTGATTAAAATCAAGTTGCTTCCCGAGGAGGAAGAGAAAATAGCTAAAGTAGAAACTGAAAACCTGGATGCCTTCAAAGATTACCTTATGGGTAAACATTTCTGGGGTAAGAGCAGTTCAGCTGAATCCCTGGAGAAAAGTAAACAGTTTTTTTTGAGTGCAATTCAAAAGGATCCCACCTTTGCCAAAGCTCATGCAGCATTGGCAGATCATTTGATGCAATGGGCGGGATTTGGGATTGAATCCGTAGCTGAGGGGTTGAGAAAAGCAAAACCTTATGCTATAAAATCATTTAAACTGGATTCTACAATCGCAGAATCCAACCATGCGATGGGGACAATTCATCTATATGAAGAAGATTTAATCCTGGCAAAGAGACGATTACTGAGGGCAATTGAAATAGATCCTACAAATGAACTATCATATTTTACTTTGGCATGGATTGAAAGCTATCAGGGAAATCAATCTATGGCAATAAAACATATACAAAAAGCTATCCAATTATATCCGTTCTCACCTGTTCTTAAAGCACAAGAGGCCAATATCCTGATGCAAGATTTTCGCTTTGAAGAAGCCATAGAAGTAGCAGATACTCTTTTAACCCAATACAAAGATCATTTGCTGATTTTGTTTTTTAAGGGAATTGCCCAAACTATGATTGGTGATGTAGATGGCGCAATACAAACTTTCTTACAAAGGCCTGTACCCACCCGACAATACAATTTTGCCTTGGGGTATGCATATGCAGTCAAAGGAGATACACTCAAAGCCAGAGAAGTCCTGGACTACCTTTTGGATAGAACTAAAAATAAATATGTCCCTCCATCACAAATCGCATGTGTTTATCTTGGGCTAGGAGATATGGAAAATGTATATCATTGGTTTTCAAAAGAGGATTTATATTACCTTAAAATTTTACCCATGTTTCTGCCCCTGCGACAAGATCCACATCTAAATGAAAGTTTTAAAATGTTAGAATCCTTCAAAGATTGACATTAATTACCACCTAATCATATCAAATTATCGAATATAATATTGATCGAGTAGGATGAAGTAAAGAAAGTCTTATAGATCTACGGATACCGCAAAGGAGACAACCCTTACTTCGATCCTCTCACACCACCGAATGAACGGTTGCGTATCACGGCGGTTCCTAAAGTAACCTATCAGCCGGAACGTGCCAACAAATGGGTTAGATTAACCATGCCAAGTTCAGCACTAGAGGTTTAAGAACGAAGTAATGTGAGGTTAGAACGATGTAGATTTTTTCTAAGATCAAGTTGAAAAACGTAGGCATAACCATAGTTACGTCGAGGCTTTTCAACGATGATATTGGGAAAAAGATCGAGTTATAACCTCTTATTATTTTGTTCTTAAACCTCTAGTTCTTCACCTTACCGGGTGAACTCGGAACTTGCACCCGTTAAATGTGCCCCATGCCTGGCGCACCACCAAAAAAGTTGTACCTGAATTCTCAGGTACAACTCAAAATAAATGCCATTCTAACTTATTTAACGAGAATGTTTCCTGAATGCAGATTGAATAAGGGTTCTTCATAATCTGGCGTACACTCTACAGGAGGGTATTTGCCATCTCTATCCCAATAAAACCATGACAGTCGATCCATAGAACCGTCATTTCCATTATCTTCTACTATGAATACAAATACCCTTCCCGTGTATTCCGGATGATCAGTCCAACTTGTGATCTTCCCTCCAATAGTGGCCGTATTCCCCTCAACAGTCAGGCACTGAATGTCAAAATGTACTTTTCCCAGTGAAGGCCACAAAAGATTTCCACTTCCTTTTACGATTCCATCAGCATATTTTTTGGCATGAAACGTAATTATCCGGTCACCATTAGCTCTGCTAATTTTTGCCATTCCAGATGCCTCATTTGTAGGTAATGCAATTGCCTCTGTGAGATCTGCTTTGTCGACTTCGATTACATCCATAGTAATCGGTTCAACATCATCATTTGTACACTGATTGAATGTAATGAAAAAACTTACTAATAAAGTCAATAATAATAATTGCTTGTTTCTCATGATTTAAAGATTTTGAGTTATAATTGATTAATTGAAATTGTATTTCAGTATCGGGAAAGGAATATCAGCTCTGGCACCATGCAAGTACATAGATTAGCTAATAAACTTAGACTTGTATTTAAGAGATCATCACCGGGATAGACTGGAATCCTTATATGTTAGTTATTCAAGTTTTAATCTTAGTGACCATATCTCCTCTACACCGGTAGATTTTTTATAGACGATTTTATCCCCGGCGGGGTTCAGATCGTAACCTCTACGCACATGAGGCTCATCGAGCATGGGGCCGATATGCTCAACTATCCCTGTATGGATATTGATTTTAATCCATTGCATTTTTTCAAAATCGTTTTCTTTTTGAAATGTATGTGCGATCACAAAATGTTGATTATCGTTGAGGCATCTTGCTAATCCAAAACTAAAAGGTCTCATTTGATCAAAGTCCCACAGGGTTTTGGATTGATGGGTCTCAAGATTAATAATCCGAATAGAATCAGAAACTCCTGAATTGCCACGTCCTTCTAAAACTATAAGGTGTTTCAGATCCGGAGATATTTCTAGGCCAAAAACGACCTTTTCATCATGCTCTGGTTCCAAGAACAGAAGTGTATCAATTTTTTTTGATTTCAGATCCATTTTGATAATACAAGGAGATTCTGTCCATTTACTTGCGATGATTGAATGATCCGGACCAAAAACGGCTGGCCTTCCAATATTTTCAATAAATTCCATGGTTTCGTTTTCTATATCGACTACCACCAGGTTCAAACCACCCTGCTGGTTCTCTATTAAAACCTCAGAATCATCCCTGGACCACCTCAAATGCCCCTTTATTTCATGTTTCTTACCTTTCAGAGTATTAGTTTATCAACTCCGGTTTTAATATTTTTTATAACCAACGCATTTCTTTTAAGTATGGCAATTGAGTTTCCATCATGGGACCATTCAGGATTGATATATTCCCCAGATTCAGGTATCAATATTTCTGTATTATGTATTGTCCCTTTCGCCAGATCTACATCACCGATAAAAATATCCGAATATCCAGCCCGGTTGGAAAAAACCAATTCTCCATTGCTTAGAAAAGAGCGAAGTCTACATCTTTCACCAACATTGCTAAATACCAGCTTTGGATTACCAACAACGCTTCCTTCATTTATTTCTAATTTATAAATCCTATTATTACCGGACCGATCACTGACAAAGAATACATATTTTCCATTTTTACTCCATATAGGCATATTTTCCTCGGAAACATGACCAGAGATCAGGTATTCTGTCTTTTGTTCAGTATTGAAAAGATAAATGTCAAAATCCCCTCTTTCCGATTTTTTTGAATACACTAGAAATTTCCCGTCAGGAGTACTATTTGCCCCCTGCCAATTCAAATTCTCTCTTGAATTACGAATTAATATTTCATGCACACCCGTTTTTAAATCGAAAAGCCCAATCCCGTGCATATATGGTTTAGGTTTAATGAACAAATAGGTTAAAACCTTATTATCCTTTGTGATTTGAATAGGACCGAGAAAAAATTCTTCAGTCTCATAAATGGTTTCGATTTTACCGGACTCCATTTCCCATTTTCTGAGATAGTGCACCTCTTTATCATCTTCTTTCATCTCACTCCAACCAAAAATCACGGATTTCCCATCTGGCGTCCAAACGCTTTCATCCGGCCATTTCGGGGGGGCCATCCAGGTCCCATTTGTTGTTACAGGTTTTTCCTCCCCTGTAACCAGATCTATATAATCTATATTGGCTGTTGCCCAGTTGACATTGGTCACATACCGCTGATCTGGTGATATATCCCCAAAAAACACAACTGTGCTGTATAATTTTTTCATAGTCAC
The DNA here is from genome assembly GCA_965223405.1 of Saprospiraceae bacterium. Lineage (GTDB taxonomy): Bacteria > Bacteroidota > Bacteroidia > Chitinophagales > Saprospiraceae > CBDCWO01. Next base: position 5,087,297 of record CBDCWO010000006.1, on the reverse strand, counting down.
CGACGGCTCTGGTTCTACTGTATGTTGTAAAAAAGAAGCTAGCGCACGCAACCGCATTCGTGCTGTTTCCGCATGCTGCTTTTGATCTCCATAGTTTTTCACAACATCTTCGTAATACTTACGTGCTTTTTTGGATCCTAATTTTTCATTCACAATGCCCATTCTCACCAAAGCTTCGGCTACTACATTTCTATCATTTGGAAAAGTTTCCACTATTTTACCATATAATTGAATCGCTTTTTCAAGATCACCACTTACTTCTTCTTCATAAATTGCAGTCGAAAGTTGTTGTTGTGAAATGGATTGCCCCAATGTGATATAGGCTGACCATATAAAAGGAATTAATAGAAATATTGACTTTTTCATTATACTTTAATTATGGTATAAAGGTAAAGACATGTGAATCATGAACTATTTAGAATGTGTTCAGAATTGTCAAGATTAGATTAATTTTCAATCAATTCCAATCCGGTATCCGATACCTCTGACACTGATGATCAATTTTGGTTGATTTACATTGTCTTCAACTTTCCTTCTCAAATTTGCCATATGCGTATCGATAGTCCGAGGACCAATTACAACATCGACACCCCATACCTTATCGAGCAACTCATTTCGATCAATTACCCTCCCTTTGTTTTCAAACAAATAGCGTAATAACTCAAATTCGTGAGCTGTGAGATTTATTTTTTGCCTATTCTTATAGCATTCATATTTGGAAAAATCAACCTGTAATGCACCAAACTTCAGAAAGAAGGGAGAATCTCGGGCAGCTTTTTTTTCTGACCTGCGCAATACAGCTTTCACCCTGGCTTGCAGTTCACGTGGGCTAAAAGGTTTGGTCACATAATCGTCAGCCCCAACTTCTAAGCCGACTACCCTGTCTATTTCCTGACCTTTGGCTGTGAGCATAATGATGGGTGTATCGATTCCTTCGTATCTTAATTTTTTACATAGGTCAAAGCCATTGATCTCTGGCAACATGATATCCAAAATAATCAAATCAACTCCCGGACTTTTAGCTTTCTCTAAGCCAGAAATACCGTCAGCAGATGCATCAACATCATACCCTTCAATCAGAAAGTCCTCAATTAGGGCCTCCCGGATAAGGTCTTCATCTTCAATAACAAGAATCTGTTTTTTGTTCATCTTTACTGCTTTAGGCTGGAAGTGAAATATGAAAAGTACTCCCCTTCCCCGGAACACTTTGGAGTCTTATCTCACCATGATGTGCATCAATAATTTGTTTTACTATGGTCAATCCAATTCCACTCCCCTTTATCTTATGATTTAACTGGTCTCCCGCCCGAAAAAACCGATCAAAAATCTTTTGCTGGTCTTCTTTTTCAATCCCAATGCCCTGATCTTTAATCCTCAATATCATCTTTTCATCTTGCTTATGTACGGATATTTCAATCGTCTTATTTGTTCCTGAATACTTGTAAGCATTATCAAGTAAGTTAAAAACTACCTGTTCCATTGCCATCCTATCACATGATATTGGTGGCATGTTATTATCCAAATTTAATCTTATATCCACATTTTTGTCGGGTATCATTTGTAAAAAAGAATTCACCATTTCATGTACGAGTTGTACCATGTCAATCTTCTGAAAATTAAAGATTTTTTTACCCTCTTCCATTTTTGAAAAATTCAGGATATTGTCAATAAGGTGAGTTAGCCGTTCACTTTGTTTTACCATCGCTTTATAGTAATATTTTTTTCTTTCTTCCGACTGAATTCTACCTTGGTCCAGCATTTCAGAAACTTGTCTGATGCCAGTTAGCGGACTCTTAAACTCATGTGAAACGGTGCTGATAAAATAGGATTTCATTTGAGAAAGTTTCACTTCCTGATTAACCATTCTCAATATAAAAAATAGCCCTAGAGATAAAATGACCAAGACAACGATAAAAATGTAGAAAAATAATCCTTGTGCCGAATGCATAAACAGAGCTAAAAATCCTTTTTGTCTCGGATAAAAGCGCACCGTTATTTCAGGTATCTCGGGATCCAATTGAAACGAAATAGATTTACTTTCTGGCAAATAATTCGACGAGCGTGCCACAGCTGTATCTTTAGTTGAATTTATGGTCCATTCAAATCCAGCACCTGATGCATAAGTATACATAATCCGGGTAAGTGGATCCTTGATAATTCCCTTTAAATCATAAATTAATCCCCAGTTTCCCACTGATCCGATTTTAAGAAGCGCTATGTAAAGGCTTACATCACCTATTTGATAGCGAAAGCGATGTCTATCAAATGTCATAGCTTTAAATCTATCAAAGGATTCAATAAATTGAATAATCTGTAAAGCCTGGGCGTCCTTTATTTCCAGTTGATCTAGATATCTAAGATTACGATTCAGGAGTTTTATGTGTGCCTTTGATTGAAGACTATTACTAAGCTTATCAATAACAAATTTCAAATCCGTCATGGTGTTGCTATAAAATGGAGAACTAAAAATCCATTTTCCCTCAAGCATATGGTTTAACAGATCTGCAATTAACTTAAGGGATTTAGTAGTGTCTCCCCTTATCAAATGTAGCGTTGCTGCTTCTCTCGATGCGACAACACTCAAGGGGATCTTACCCTGTAAATATTGTTCCGGAGAGATTTCCATGATGCGTTCATATATCGAAATGGCCTGCTCATAATTCTCTTGTTTTTTCTCAATTCTTGCCATTGAATTCAGAATTTGTCCAAGTTGTTGTGGCGTTCCCTCTAAAATATTTTGATAGAATTCCAAGGCTTTTGCATAATTGCGCTCTTGAAATTCCAGTCTCCAACCCTCTATATAGTCAAATCCGGATTGTATCTCATCATTACTATTTTTAGAATTGTGTAAAAACTGCCGAGGAAAGTGTAATATCCGATCTCCCGCTAAAAAACTATATCTATTCTTATCAAAATAAAAAAGAGAAAGAAGTTGAGGATAATTGGTAAACTGCTTCTTAAGAACGGAATCATAAAAAAGCAGGGATTGCTCAGGAGGTATCTTAAGTTTTGGTTCGAACGACTTTTCGATAGAATCCAGATGTACAAGTACCCGGCTTCTTACGGTATCAAAAAGTTCAGAGGCGAACTGGGCTTGTTCTCTCTCTACTAATGCCTGATCATTACGAATTCCACGAAAAGCAAGCAAACAAAGTATAATGCAAGGAAGTACAATTGATAGAAAATAATAGATAAATATTTTTCTCCGGTTATGGTCTTTTATCCTATCCATATTCAGAATCACAGAATCATCTTATGAAGATGACTCATTTTATTGATATTTTTTTCAGATTTCCATTCAGATTTGGTTAAGATTTGGTCAAGAATCGCCTGAAAGAAAAATCATTCTGTCATTAATAAGAACTCAGCTTCAGAAAAATAAATTTATCGTTTGATTCTTTGATCCTATTTGCAATTCTCTATGGTGCCCAACATGGTGAAAATAAGATTTCTTAAGAATTGATTTCATCAGACTTAAGTGAAAAAAATGGAAATTCTAACCAAGAAAGACTGAAATATTAGTAAGTTCAGAAAGTTGGGATGTTTTGATTTTAATTATGAGTTCAACGAAAATTTGCCTTGAGTAAATATATAGGTAATTATACACCGAAATCCTTTCTCGAATCGGATATACTCTGCATCGATGAAGAAAAATTCTACCGTATTCACTCTTATTTATTTCAAAAAAATAAGAGACTAGATCATAGCCAAATTAAGATTATTTATTGCCTAATCGCAGATAAAATATAATCTTCGATCATTGAAAAAATGTCTATAGTTTTCCTTCCTGGATTATTATAGGGAGAAGTAGCTACTATAAGCATATCATAGTCCTCGATTAAAAAAAGATATTGTCCACCATGTCCGACGGCATATGGAACTGAGATTTCACCATCTTTGGTGGCTACACGTTCATTTCTCCACCATTGATAACCATAATTGAATTCCAACTTATCATTGTTAACAATGCCAATCTGAGGAGATATTGAGGCATCAACCCAGCTTTCACTAATTACTTGTTCTCCTTTCCAATTTCCTCTATTCAAATAAAGCAATCCAAACTTCGACATATCCCTGGCGGTCAAATAGAGTCCACCATTGTTACCTGCAGCACCGGCATATCCACCTGGCATATATCCCCAATCGTATTGATCAATTTCAATCTTTGATAGTAGACTATTAGCCGTAAAAGAGACAAAATCTTCATTCACAGCGTCTGCAACAATAACTGAAAATAAAGTTGATGAACCCGTATTATATTTGTACTTGGTTCCTGGTGAAGTAGTAAGTGGTAGTTCCAAAACAAATTTGATCCAATCATCACTATTAATTAATTGCTGATACGATTCCATTTCTACCCAATGATAACCGGATGACATGGTTAAATAATGCTTTAGCGTTATTTGTTTGTGTTCTTCCGACCAATTGACCTGGGTGTGTCGGGCCATTAAATCATGTATTGTCTCATTAACATTGGAAATTTTCCCTTGCTCTAAACTTATGCCGATGATGGCAGATGAAATACTTTTAGTGACCGACCACAACGGTTGGAGTTTGGATGCATCAAATCCATTAAAATATTCTTCAAAAATTAACTTATCATTTTTAAAAATCAGCAAGCTGTTAAATGTAGCATAAATCCCTGAATTGATCGAATCCATCATAGTTCGAATGGGTACATCATTTAGTCCCTCGGCGCTTAGATTAGAAATGGTCAGCCCATCGTGGAGATCAATGGGAGGAGTATATTGGTAAATCGTTTCAACTTCTTTTTCCTTTATTTGCATCTCTTCTTCCGGGCTACAACACACCAATAAAACCAGGAAGCTGATCTTCGCACATTTGAATAGTCTAGACCGTACCATTTATTGAATCGCTTAAATATTATTTTAATCCAAGTTGTGCCGTATAAAAATTATATACATTGCTACAAAATACGACATATAGTGTAAAATAAGGAGGTCCCATATTTCAAAATCTTCACCTATCATGAAAACGATATAACTACAATTTATTGCATTATTGATGGTCTTGTCAAGATTTAAAGAAAAAAGATGAATCGCAAATAAACGACTGATGCCAAAGTCTTAACAATCCTATTCATAAATACTCATTTAGGCAAAGGCGTCATAATATAGGTGATCCCATAATCAAAATTAAAGTAGCTTTGTACTCCTGGAATCTCCAATTCACAGTTTCTCCCAAAAAGCATAAACGAAAGTCCAATGTAAATTCTACTTTGAACACCTGCCTTCACTTCAAATGACCTATTCCAAGTTTCGGTTTCCGAAGTCGTGGAGTTTCCATCCGAATCTAACATTAAACCATCAGCAAAAAATGTAAATGCTTGTATATCCCTTGGGAAAATAGCCCCTTCAGGACTTTCAAACAATACCCAATCCGTATCTATCCATCCTGGATCACCTGTAGCCTGCCAACTAACTGCTCTTGCTTGACCTTTGGTCCCCCAATATAAAAGAGAATCACATTTTGGTGCTGGAAGAGTAAATTGGAAAACACCTGCATAAGCTACCATGTCAAATGGATCAAACCAAAACTGTTTAGGAGGAACGGTCAATTTGCCCAAAAACCAAGCTCCAGTTTCTTCAGACCAAATTCCTGAGGGAGTCTCATTTGGTAATTGATTGGGATATTGTCCAAGCGGGTAAAACAATCCAAAAGTTGACGAAGAGGATTTAGCTTTTTGCGCCCAATAGTAAGAATAAAAATCGCTAGCTTTTACTTGACCTATAGTTAAGTCTGGACAATCTGTTGACAATGCTCCCAAATAACTTGACAGCATTGATGGTTCAAATTGAACTTCACTATCTGCTCTAACATGAAAAGGTCTGGACTCTATTTTTTCATATTTCCCAAATTTCTGTAAAGGGATCTTCCCGGACTCCTTATCAATTTCTGTACTTAAAGATTTATGTTGTTGTCTTATCACTTCCAAAATCTCTTTTGGATCTTCATCAGTATCAAGCAGGTTTGTTCTTGAGATTATTTTTTCTGGGTTGGCTAAATCGTCAGTAAAAGTGCGATAAGCGTGAATGTTGCGAATGTGAGGTGCCAGAATAGAAGGTTTGTTATTAGTTGCCATTGTTAATTAATTAATATTGTGAAAAAAGCCACTATTAAATGAGAATAAAATCAAGTTATTCATAGATTATTATTACTTGTTATCAATTTACAAAAAAATCATTTTAACAAGTTGGCAATTTCACACCGATAAGGTAGACTTTTGTGTAAAGCGGCAATAAAATTGGTGACCCCGGAAGGATTAACTGCGTTGATCCTATATTTTTTAATCGCCCAAATCTAAAGGGCAATTGCTAGCACAATGGTCGGTTTTCTGTTTGTCCATCCACTCAAACTTCGTTTGGTGAATGAATCAAACAGAAAAAGCCGTGACTGCGTCACGGCCCTTTAGAGCATCAAAAATTAAGTTTCTATCGTATAAAACGAAGTAGATTTTTTCCAAGATCAAGACGCAGGTTCTCGTTCATAGCCAAAGCTATGGACGAGGTTCTGCAACATAGATATTGGAAAAAAGATCAAGTTTTATAGGTAAGGAATTTAGTTTTTGATGCTCTAGCTTTGTGACCCCGGAAGGATTAACTGCGTTGATCCTGTATTTTTTAATCGCCCAAACCTAAAGGGCAATTGCTAGCACAATTGGCCATTTTCTGCTTGTCCATCCACTCAAACTTCGTTTGGTGAATGGATCAAACAGAAAAAGCCGTGACTCTGTCACGGCCCTTTAGTCTTGTGACCCCGGAAGGATTCGAACCCTCAGCCCTCAGATCCGAAGTCTGATGCTCTATCCAGTTGAGCTACGGAGCCAAATTAAAATTCGTGCACAAAATTATAAAAATTCTATTTCTATTCTTATTAATCCAAACAATTCTCTCACCAAATAGATACAATATTTTGATGGTCCCTGCTCCATTTCCGCAGTGCTGCCAAAATTTGTATTTTGGGTTGATTAACATTCATATTCAACAAATAGATCGATTCAATTCTCTAATCTTGATAATTTAAAGCAATGTTTGTAAAGAAAAATTTTAACCTAAAGGAGATTTTAAGATTTAGTGGAGGTCATATTATTTGGTTGCTGGCATGGGCTATTTTAGTGACTTTAGCCTATGAAAAAACCAATTGGGAATGGTTAAGTATTCCCTGGCTGCCACTATCCGTAATTGGTACGGCCGTCGCTTTTTACATTGGCTTTAAAAACAACAGTGCCTACGACCGTCTGTGGGAAGCCCGTAAAATCTGGGGAGGTATTGTCAACAGCAGTCGAGCCTGGAGCTCAACGGTAAAATCGTACATAAGCAATCAATTTACAACTCAGGATCATTCCAATCCAGAACTGCAAAAGTGGCATAAAAAGCTTATCTACAGACACATAGGGTGGTTATATGCTCTGCGAAGTCAGCTTTTAATACCTACATCCTGGGAGCACATCAATCAGGGTTCACATGTAAGTAGAGTCACCCGCAGACGAATGAAAAGCTGGGGAACCGGATTATTTAACGATGGAATTACCAAGGATGAGTTAAGCTCCTTCCTACCACCCGATGAATTGGACCGGCTTATCAACTATCAAAATACCGCCACTCAGATCATTGATCAACAATCTCAGGATCTTCAGGAATTAAGATCCAAAGATCTGATCGACGATTTTAGGCACATGGAACTCCAAAACATACTTAATGACTTTTATGCTTTGCAGGGTAAATGTGAACGGATCAAAAAATTTCCGTTGCCGCGTCAGTATGGCAGTATGAGCTTTGTATTTGTGGCAATTTTTATTGTTTTACTGCCGCTGGGAATGGTATCTGAATTTGATAAACTAGGTGTTTATGGCGCCTGGGTTTCGGTTCCTTTTACCGTGTTGGTGGGATGGGTGTATCTGATGATGGAGTTGGTGGGAGATTATTCGGAAAATCCTTTTGAAGGCCTGGGCAATGATATTCCTATGTTAGCATTGTGCCGTACCATTGAGATCGACTTAAAAGAAATGTTGGGAGAAACTGAAATTCCGCCTCCTATTCAAGCCAAAAATGGGGTTTTATTGTAGATATCATATAGACGATTAGTTTGTCACCTATATTGCTGTAATATTTGCGAATACTTGATTTTTCAATTATCTTTGCCCCGCTGAAAATTTAGTAACTTATCAGGTGGAGTGGGTGAGTGGCTGAAACCACCGGTTTGCTAAACCGACGTACTGTGTAAAGCGGTACCGCGGGTTCGAATCCCGCCTCCACCGCATAAGCCAAGCAAGGCTGCCGACGGCAGCCTTTTTTATTGCGTTACATTCTATCGAGCTTGCTCGAAATAGAATGTAATGTGATAAAAAATCGCGTCACGAAGTGACTAGCTTGGATATGGCCAGATTCCCCCATTTGGGATCACCGTAGGTAATCCCGCCCTTGTCCAACGAAGCCTTGGCGTAGTTGGACTCCACCGCCTTCGCTCGCTGACGCGAACTACGGCGGTCTGGGACCGCCGCAAATTGATATTTGCTCTTGATTTATGTTTTATTAATTATAGACATAGGCGAAGGCGAAATGAAAATGATCAGGGCTGCCATATGGCAGCCCTTTTTGTTTGAGAGAGGACCACATTGAGCTCGCTCCTAAGTGGACCGAAGGTCAAACAAAAAAATGGATTTGTAAAGCAAACCGGATCAGCGTACAATGCCAGGTTAACCACATCGGATTGCCACAGGCAATCCCGCTCTGCTTGACGAAGCTTCAGCGAAGTCTGGCTTTTGTCCAACGAATCCTTGGCGTAGGTGGACTCCACCGCCTTCGCTCGCCAAAGCAAGCCACGGCGATCTGAGACCGCCGCAAATTGATATTTGCCTTTGTTTTATGTTTTATTAATTACAAACATAGGTGAAGGAGAGATGAAATTGAGCTAGGTTGCCATCCAGCAGCCTTTTTTTGTTTGAGCAAAGTTTACAAATAGATTTAATCATGTGAGTAGGATTTTATATTGAGTACTGGATATATACCAACATCCAACAACCCAAATAATCGCAATACCAAATTTTTCCACAATTTTGTCCCCCTTTTCCTCATTCAAGCGTTATAATTCTGAACAATTGTTGTCTAAGCACATTGTAATATATTATTCAATCTTAAAACCTATACAAAATGAGTTACTTAAAACTAGCGCAAGATTTTCAGGCCATGCAAGGACAGGGTCAAACTATGGAAGCTTTTGAAAAATACTACGCCGACGATTGCACCATCATAGAGATGCCAACCGGAGAAAGACGGGAAGGTAAAGATGCTCAGAGAAAAGCAATACAAGACTGGTTTGGCAGTGTAGAAGAAATGCATGGAGGTGGGGTTAAGTCGATTACCGCCAACGAAGAAACTGGGACGACTTGCTGTGAAGTCTGGTTTGATGTTACCTTCAAAGGCATGGGTAGAATGAAAATGGAAGAAGTGGGTGTACAGCAATGGGAAGGTAATCAGATTAAAGAAGAGAGATTTTATTACAACATGCCAGGTCAATAACCTGCAAGAATTCTCAGTTTAGTGATTGGTGTTTTCCCAATCTTTTAAATAATAGTAGAAAAGCTGTTCTCTCCCGGAACAGTTTTTTTCATTAAATCCAAGTATGAAAGTTGTGGAATGATCAAGTGGTGGAATTACCAACGCTACAGTCTAGTGGCAATCTGATAATGATGACAAAGGTACGAAGCCATCAATGATGTCGAGGGTGTCAGGGCGGACTCCAAGCTAAAGATTAAAGATTTCTAGCAGACCTGCTTTCAAAAAAATCGTAGGTCATCCCGAAATTTGCTGGCCTAGCACCAAATGTTCGGGTTCTGTGTTGAGCATGTGTGAAACAGTATTTTAATTATAGCGTCTGGAAACAAGAACACCGATCCCGAACCAAGACCTCATTCGGTAGTCAAGAGGTTTAAGAACGAAGTAATGTGAGGTTAGAACGATGTAGATTTTTTCTAAGATCAAGTTGAAAAACGTAGGCATAACCATAGTTACATCGAGGCTTTTCAACGATGATATTGGGAAAAAGATCGAGTTATAACCTCTTATTATTTTGTTCTTAAACCTCTAGTCTTCGGAAGGCAGTTAGATCAGTTTGACACCCCAAAGGAAGCAAATAGTTGGGATTTGTACTGAGCAAAAATGAACTGGTAGTTATTTGTTTTCCACGGAAATAAACGCACAGAATCCTGTATGTTCTCTGCAGTTGTAAATCTTACCGGCCAGAGGTGGGTTCAGAATGACATTCGGTTTTTGGTATATGACTTGGAAGGAATGTTTCGAAAAAACTTACATCAGGCTCATTTTGATCTTTTTCTCTAAGGCTGCCACTGTATCCCGAAATTCCTTATCGGTATCCAATAAATCCTGAACGGCTTTCAAGGAATAGATGACTGTGCTGTGATCTCTTCCACCGAATTGATCACCTATGGATTTTAGAGGTTCCTGGGTTAGGTTTTTACATAAATGCATAGCCAGCTGCCTGGCGGTTACAACTTCTCTTTTACGCGTTTTACTAGTCAGTCTTTCAACCGAAAGGTTGAAATGATCTGCTACCAAAGTTTGGATGTTGCTAACATTCACCTCTTTATAACTCCGCTGTACATAACTCTCGATCACTTCTTTTGCCAGATCTACTGTAATCTTGCGATCGTTTAGCGAAGACTGTGCCATTAAGGAGATCAGTACACCTTCTAATTCGCGGACATTATTCTTGACATTGTAACAAATGTACTCCAACACTTTATCAGGGATGATCATTTTTTCCTTTTCGGCTTTCAGGTTAAGAATGGCCATCCGGGTTTCCAGGTCCGGCATTTGCAGATCGGCGGATAATCCCCACTTAAATCGGGAGATCAATCTCTCTTCCATCCCTTCCAAATCCTTAGGTGGTCGATCCGAAGTTAAAACCACTTGCTTATTGGTTTGATGTAATTGATTAAAAATATGGAAGAAAATTTCCTGAGTCTTGGTGCGATTGGCTAAAAACTGGATATCATCCACGATTAAAACATCGATCATTTGATAAAAATTAACCAAGTCGTTGATTGAATTACTTTTAATAGAATGAATGATTTGATTAGTAAACTTCTCGGTACTCACATAAAGTACCGTTTTGTTTTTATGCTTGGTCAAGATTTCATTTCCTATTGCCTGGGCCAGATGGGTCTTTCCCAAACCAACATCTCCAAAGATCACTAAAGGATTAAAAGAAGTTTCCCCGGGCCTATCTGCAACAGCCTTACCGGCACTGCGGGCGAGACGGTTACAATCGCCTTCTATGAAGTTGCTGAATAAATAGTTAGAATTGAGTTGAGGATTCACCTTCATTTTCTTGATGCCGGGAATCACAAACGGATTTTGAATTTGAGCAGCATTTATCATTTCCACATCCTCATGGGATAAATCGGTCCCACCGGGAACAGCCGGATCCATTAGTATCTGATATTCCAGCCGACCTCTCTCCCCCAATTCACTTTTGATAGTCTTTTTTAAAAGGCTTAAATAGTGTTCTTCAAGCCATTCATAGAAAAATTTATTGGGAACTTGTATGGTTAGAATTTGATCTTCGAGTTTTACCGGTTTGATCGGTTCAAACCAGGTCTTATAGCTTTGGGAAGAAATGTTTTCACGAATTAATTCCAAACAGTTCTCCCACACCGTAACTCGATCCTTTATTACCATCCTCTCTTTGAATTAGCTATACAGTTAGTTATTTCGTCACTTCAACAGAAGTCATTCATCTAGTGAGTGAAGTATAATTTTTAAGAATACGGTTCCAGGGCGCTGTAACCAAACAATTGGAACAAAGATTGGAATTTTTTTCAAATTATCGAATTATTCCGCCAATCTTTTAAAAAGTTTTTTTACACTCTAAAGATACTGATTATCAGGTTTTTAGATAATTGAATAAAATATATCGGTAAGTATGTCATTAAAGTAGGTCAAAGTGTCGGACATCTTGAGGTTAAAGTAATACTTTACTTATCTTTTAGTTAATCCACATATTATCACAGGTAATACATTTTCGCTTTTTATTTTTCTCTAAAAAGATATCCAGTCTCCCCAAGATTATACCGGCCCATCCCACTTGATTTATCAATACCGGTTCTCCTTTACGGTTGTTCCTCATTTCGGGTCGGTCCATAAAGGTATGGGTGTGTCCTCCAATGATAATATCAATGTTTTCCGTTTTGTTGGCCAGAATCTGATCCGAAACTTTATGTTCCCGATATCGATAACCCAGATGGGATAAACAAATTACTAAATCGCATTTTTCCTTTTTTAAGACCTTGCTTACCCGGTTGGCCTCCACTATAGGATCGCGATATTGTGTATTGCCGTATAGGTTTTGAGGAACAAGTCCTGCCAATTCAATACCCAGGCCAAAAATACCGACCCGGATTGGATCTCGATCAACGATCACATAGTCTTCTATTTTCGATTTCAGAACCGTATCAGTAAAATCATAGTTGCTGGATACCAGAGGAAAGTTGGCATGGGGCAATTGTTTGTGTAACCCCTCCACACCTGCATCAAAATCATGATTGCCTACTGTGGCTGCATCGTATCCCATTTCAGTCATTAGCTTAAATTCAAGTTCACCTCCGAAAAAATTGAAATAAGGTGTACCCTGAAAAATATCACCAGCGTCAACCAAGAGTACTCTTTCCTCTTGCTTTCGAACCTGTTCAATTAATGCAGCTCGCCGTGCTGCACCTCCCAAGCCCTGATTCCTGCTACCATCTATTGGAAAAGGTTCGATATGGCTGTGAACATCATTAGTGTGCAACAAAGTGATCTTGAATACCTCAGAATCTTCAATTCGCATTAAAGGCAGAGATCCGTAAGATAGTGCACTCATGCACCAGCCGGATTTTTTAATAAAACTACGTCTGTTCAAAACTCAGTTTTTAATTCTACCATCCAACTCCGAGGTGATCAGTTTTCCCCTCTTAGTGGATTCTTTTACCAAAATAATTAGAGCATCCCGAATGAGGTGATTCAAATCTTTGCGTGGATTATCGGTTAGAAAAAATGCAGAATCACCACCGTTGGCAATATAGTCAGGAAGTGCAACCCGATAGATCCGATTCATATCAATTGCCTCACCATTAATTGTAATATCTTTTGCCCGATTATTGTCAATCCGATAACGCAAATGTTTGCTACCTGGCCACCCTCCTGATGCCGCCATATGCTGGATAAAATGAAGAAGCTCGTCAGCTTCAAAATCCAAAACGACCAAGCTGTTATCAAACGGCATTAATTCAAAAATATTCCCTGTAGTTATCTCTCCCTGTAATTGCGGGGTACGGATACCCCCGTAATTTTGTACTGCGAAATCAATGGGTCCATCATCGAGTTCACTTCCTATTTTATACAAGGCATCTCCAACCCAGTTTCCTAAGGTAGATTCCGGTCTTGATTTGATCAATGGGCTTTTACACCGGCCTATCACACCGTTCATTTCGGCATCCAATTCACTTTTATAAGGTGTAATCATTGCCGATATTTCAGTGTCTGGCATAACCGAGGTATCCATTTTGACAGCACGGTTTTCAACCTTGGCAATATGTAAAACACTACTGCAGTTGACCGCCAATAACCAACTGAATATCAGCAATATAAACGGAGTGAATTGCATCACACGATCAAACTTACTTCTTTATTAATAGCAGCCAGGGCCTTATTTAGGGGTTTCTGTTCCAATCCCTGCTCCAATGAAAATAACCTACTGACGAGATCCTGGGCAGGGGCCTTGTCATCCAATTCCGCTGCTGCAACAGTAATCAAATGTGAACATTCATCTTTAGCCAAACTGATAATTTTCCATAAGTTATGTGAAACGAAAATTTGTTGAGTCAGGTTATGCTCGTATTCTTTTTGCAATGCAATCAACATGGCAGTTCTAAGATCACCCACAGTAAAGTCTGGTTGATTCAATCTGTAAATCAATTGAGGAATCGAAATTCTTTCACAGAGTAGTGCCAATCTTTCGTAGGCCTGGAGTTTTAGATGCTTATTTTGACCTCGTGCTTCTAAATTTTTAACCGATATCTTGGATCGATACCACAAATTGAAGAAATATCTTCCTATCCAAAAAATCGCTAATCCAAGGGTTGCGACTTTTAACAAAAATACCAGGACATTAATACCTGCTTCAATGTAAGGGGACATGTAAATTTATTTGAGTGTTAAAGGTAATGAACTTATAGTATATCAATAATGTTATGCAAAATAATGGTTTTCTTATCTTTGCAAAAAGGTCAATTAAATGAATGAAACTAAAGTAATCAATCAACCGATCAACCTTACTGATGGAGCAGTACAACAATTGAACCGAATTCGTCAGGAACAACAAATTCCGGATGATCACGGATTGCGTGTCGGAGTAAAAGGTGGAGGCTGTTCAGGATTTTCCTACGTACTTGGATTCGATGTGCAAAAAGAAAATGATGAAATTCATGAAGTGCAAGGTCTAAAGGTATTTATGCAAAAAGCACATGCTATCTATTTGCTGGGTATGGAAATTGATTGGGTAGATGGATTAAATAATCGTGGTTTCTCATTCAATAATCCGAACGCTACCGATACTTGTGGCTGCGGCACTTCTTTTACTGCCTGACTCCAATAAATCCCATATACTGTATCCTTATCCACATTACCAAAGGATACTGATCATAAATCGTGAATAAAATACATGCTACTTGATTGGGTTGAGGGATTGGATGAAAAGACTTCCCTATTCAAAAAATCCCAGCAGTGACCCAACCTTGTCAGGTATACATTTCGTTTAAAGAAGTAATTGCATATGCAAGGTGTAGATTTTAAATCCATTTCATGTTTAGGCCAATCGGTTTAATAATACTATTTTTTCTTACCTATGTCCAGGTAACGGCATGTTCGTGTATTGCTATTCCTTCGTTTTGCGAAACGCTTTCTTTTTATGACTTTTCCGGCAAAGATTCTACTTCAATCATTGTAAGAGCAAAATTAGAAAAACACCATCCTGATCGTGCAGAAATCAAGGTTCTTGACTGGCTTAAAGGGCCGGTTACAGATCAATATTTGGATGTACTTTCGGGAGATGGAGCTAATTGCAGATCTTTCATGGATCAATTCAAAAAAGGCACGGAGTGGATATTTATCCTAAATCCTATTACTTATGAATCTCATACTTCTTTAAAATATGGCTTATCCATTTGCGGAGTTACATTTCTTGAAGTCAGGAACAACCGGGTAAAAGGACCCATCACCGGTGGAGTTTCTGATTTATCTTATCCGGAGTTTCTTGAACTTTCAGAGTGCACACAATTCAATACTCAGTTCCAGGATATTACCTTACTTAAGAATCCTATAGGTCAATACTTGAATATTCAATTTAACTTTGCTCAATCCGCACAGGTTCAAGTCACCGGAATGGATGTAATTGGTCGTCATTTGTGGTCGGATACAATTAATATTCCGGGAAATAACTCGTTGTGGGTGGAAAGTTTTGATACATCCCGTTTGCCGTTAGGAATAATTTATGTTAAATTATCGGGAATCCATGAGGAAAGGGTTTATAAGGTAATTAAAGCCAATTGATTTCTATTTATTTATAATGCCATGATTTAAAAACAGTTCACGCTAATTGTTCGTTGCACTCTAAAACTTGTTTTAATCCTCGGGGAATCAAACTTTGGTATCCCTTAGGCGAGAACACCTAAAGCAACACCCGGGTTGTTTGAGGCCTCCCGCCTCTAATTGTTTTATCCAGTGCAAGGAGGTATGACCGTACACCAATGGTCGGCCAAATTTATTTGGCCGTGTGGAGGATCAATACCAGACAATTCTTCATCCTTCATTCTTCATTCATAATTCCACCCCCTACCCCCTCAAGGGTCCCTCAAGGGGGACAAATTCACTTACGCCTTTTGGCTTATGATTGTCAATGGAGTGTCTCTGTCATGCTTCTTTTATCCGGCATAATGGTTGTAACCTTGCACCAATGGTCGGCCATATTTATTTGGCCGTGCGAAAAACCTATACCAGACAATTCATAGTTCTTCATTCATCATTCATAATTTTTCATTCCTAATTCCACTCACACCTTGTTGTCCCCGTACCTTATTATTGACTTTAGGCGAGGACGCCTAAAGCAACACACGCGTTGTTTGGGGTCCCGCCTCAGATTGTTTTATCCGGTGCAAAAAGACATGACCCTGCACCAATGATCGGCTAAATTTATTTGGCCGGGTGGAAGACCCATACCAGACAATTCTTCATTCTTAATTCTTAATTCCACCCCCTACCCCCCCCTACCCCCTCAAGGGAGACAAATGCACTATAAGCTTAGTTTGATTGAAGTACAAGGAACATCAAATAACGATTTCAATAAACTTTCCATTCCATTGTTAAAAAAACGTCCTGAAAATAATTGGTTAAAGTTTACATCAATATATATTTGAGGTTTAATATGATCGAGTAATGCGAGATGGTACCTACGGAATAGGAAAAGATTTTTTCCCCGGAAAACTAAAAAACTTCACCAAACAAAAAGACAAATTAGTTATCACTACAGATCAGGGTGTCATCCTAAATCTGTATATAATTACGGATAACATATTTAGACTTCGATATGCCAACGATGGCTTTTTTGAGAAAGACTTTTCCTATGCTATTGATAAGTCCTTTACCGGAGGATATACTAAATTTGAATACGAGGACAAAACAGACTTTCTGGAAGTCAGAACCGCCAATCTTAAATGCAGGATTCAAAAAGCTGATTTAAAGATTACTTTTAAGGATATGGATGACCAGGTCATTAACGAAGATGAGCTTGGTTATCACTGGGAAGAGAATCACGAGTACGGGGGTAATATCGTTAAAGTGAGTAAAAAAGTTCAACCCACTGAGTATTATTATGGTCTGGGAGATAAACCCACGGGCTTGAATCTGAAAGGAAAAAGATTTACTATTTGGGGTTCGGATGTTTATGGATTTGAAAAAGAACAAGACCCGCTTTATAAGAATATTCCTTTTTTTATCGGTCTGCATGATTCTACTTCTTACGGAATCTTTTTTGATAATACCTTCCGCACGCATTTCGACTTTGCTTCGGAAAGACACGCGGTTAGTAGTTTTTGGGCAGATGGAGGCGAAATGAACTATTATTTCATCTACGGCCCGGATATTAACAAAGTTATTGCCCGGTATTCTCACCTGACCGGCAAGCCTGAAATGCCACCACTTTGGGCACTGGGCTACCATCAGTGTAAATGGAGTTATTTCCCTGAAAAGAAAGTTAGAGAAATAGCCAATAAATTCAGGGAACTTGAAATTCCATGTGATGCATTGTACTTGGATATTGATTACATGGATGAATTCCGTTGTTTCACCTGGGATAAGGAAAAGTTTCCGGATCCTAAAGGACTGGTTGAAGAATTAAAGCAAAATGGTTTTAAAACGGTAGTCATAATTGATCCTGGCATTAAAGTAGATGAGGAGTATTCGGTGTTTAAAGAAGCATTTGACAACGATTATTTTTGTAAGCGCGCCGATGGTCCGTTTATGAAGGGAAAAGTCTGGCCAGGTGAATGTTATTTCCCGGATTTTACCAATGCGGAGGTCAGAGCCTGGTGGGCCAATCTTTTTGAAGAATTAATTGGTGAAATAGGTATCCAGGGGGTCTGGAATGATATGAATGAACCCGCAGTCTTCGAGGTCGAAAACAAAAGCTTTCCCTATGATGTGAGACATGATTTTGATGGACATCCCTGTTCCCACCGGAAAGCTCATAATGTATATGGAATGCAAATGGCCAGAGCCACTTATCACGGAGTCAAACGGTTCACCCATCCCAACCGCCCCTTTTTAATCACCAGGTCTCTTTATTCCGGCACCCAGAGGTATTCCTCAGCCTGGACCGGTGACAATCTGGCCAGTTGGGAACATCTTTGGCTCGCCAATATCCAATGTCAAAGGATGTGTATGTCCGGATATTCTTTTGTAGGAACCGATATCGGCGGTTTTATCGGTCAGCCCACTCCGGAATTATATGTGAGATGGATTCAGATGGCTACCTTTCATCCATTTATGCGAACTCATTCTTCCGGAGATCATGGAAATCAAGAACCGTGGTCATTTGGCAAGGAATCGCTTAAGATTGTCAAACAGTTCATCGAACTCAGATATGAATTACTACCTTATTTGTACACTACATTCTATCAATACATCTCCAATGGCCGGCCTATTCTGAGACCCTTATGTACCATCGAACAATATGATATTGATACGCATTATCGTATGGATGAGTTTATGTGTGGTGATCACATTATGGTTTGCCCCATCCAAGAGCCCAACACCCGGGGGAGGTACTTGTATTTACCCAAAGGGTTGTGGTATCATTACTGGGATGATCGTGCACACAAAGGTGGTGAAGAGTTCTGGGAAGATGCTGACTTGAAAACTATGCCTATCTATATTAAAGCCGGAGCCGTAATCCCTAAATTCCCAATCCAGCAATACGTTGGTGAAAAAGATTTTAAAAACCTCGATTTACACCTTTATTATATCCATGGAAAATCCTCCAGTCAACTTTATGAGGACCGGGGAGATGGATATGAATACAAACGAGGCATTTATGCGCTTAAGCGATTTAATATGACCGGTAACGATCTCTCATTTTCACTACAACACTCAATAAATGGTGAGTATAACGCCACTTATCAACACTACCGAGTTATAATTCACGGGATGCCATTCAAACCAACCCGGATACTGATTGATAACCAGGAGGTTGAAATAGAGTTACTGTCCAAATCGGATAACCTGTATCAAATTATACTCGATAAAAACTTTGGTGAGTTGGAAATCAAAGGATCATGAGATTTTTATTGATAATTTTAACCATTATAAACTTCCATTGTCATTATAATCAGCCTGACAACCGATCTAATCTGGCTTTTCATCAATACCTTGAGGCTCAACAAGAAAAATCATTTGATTTGGCCATTATCAATGGAATTATTTATAGCGGGAACCTAGAGGATGAACCGTTCCACGCGGATATTTTAATTCATAAGGACACCATTACATTTATCGGCAAAATAGACACTTCTGCAATTCACATCAGGACCCTGATCGATGCTGAAACAAGGGCGATGGCTCCCGGTTTTATTGACATGCATGCTCATGGCAATCCACTAAAAAATGGCAACTTCTCCAACTTCCTGGCTATGGGGGTTACTACAATTTGTTTGGGGCAGGATGGCTCCAGTCCCATGTATGAAGATCCCAGTGAATATTTTGAACTACTTGATAAACAGCAAATTAATGTAAATATAGTCCCCTTTGTAGGTCATGGTACTCTAAGAATTATGTCTGGTATTCAATACAAAAAAAATCCGGACCCAGAGGGTCTTGAAAAGCAAAAGAAGCTACTTATCCAAGCTTTGGATGCTGGATGTTTTGGATTATCTACCGGGTTGGAATATACCCCAGGACGTTACGCCGGAGAAAATGAGTTGATTGGCCTGGCAAAAATTGTTGGTGAATATGATCGATTGATCAGCAGTCATATGAGAAACGAAGATGATGATCAATTATTCCAATCTATCAGTGAATTTGCCAAGATGGGTTTGTACACACGCATTAATATCTCACATATTAAATCTGTGTACGGAAATGGAACTTCCAGAGGACAGGAAATTCGGTCTTTCCTAAATGATCTCCGGGATGAGGGTGTGCAGATAACTCAGGATCTATATCCGTATACGGCCAGTTATACCGGTACAGCCATTCTCTTTCCGGAATGGGCACTTCCACCAAATAATTACCAAAAGGTTAGAGCAAAACAAAGGGGGAAGCTTCTCAACTATGTTCATCGTAAAATTGCCAAGCGAAAAGGGCCTCAAGCCATGTTGATAGGAACCGGGATGTGGAAAGGAAAAACACTGCAGCAGGTTTCCGATGAATTAAGTCGTCCTTACGCTGAGGTTATGGTAGATCTGATCGGGCCAGCCGGGACCTCAGCGGCCTATTTTGTTATGGATGACTCATTACAACAAGAATTAATGTTAGATCCTTTGACCATGATCTGCTCCGATGGTAGTCCAACCATGCATCATCCACGTGGATATGGAACTTTTGCGAAAATAATTCAGGAGTTTATCATTAAAAGAAAGGTATTGGATCTCCAAGATGCCATTTACAAAATGAGCACACTTCCGGCCAGAACGCTGGGATTAAAAAAACATGGGATGATCAAACCGGGATATGTGGCAAACGTAGTCCTGTTTCATCCGGAAGAAGTCAAAGCAAAAGCAACCTTCACTGAACCGCATTTACGGTCACAGGGATTCGATTATGTAATTGTTAATGGTCGTGTGGCATGGAAGAATGAAAGTTCAATGGGAAACTGGGGACACCTCTTGCGCTACAAATGAATCATTAGCCGTCAGGTCATCAAGTCTCTCCAGAATCGCCAATATGAAACCATCGTCGATCGCCGACACCAGATATCCACTAATAAAGCGATCAGCCCTTACGAAATGAATCAACAATTTCACTAACACTTCCATAGGGGCACCCTTTATGCGATTGGGATTGCTCAAAAAATTTTGAGCTTCAGGGCTATCCCTCCAGCTTACCCAGTTAAATGGCTGCATTACATTATTATGATACAAGGCTTTTATAAATTCCAGGACTTCTTTTTTATAGGTATATGGTTGGGATGGATTTCCTTTGGCTACGGAGTAAAAAGAGTTGGTATTATTTTCAAAATAGTTGCGATAAACCAATATTTGCCGGATATTTTCCAAGTCAATCATTTCAATATCAATATGGTCTGTCTTTCGCATAAATTAGAAAAAGTAATATTTAATTAATTTAAATAATTTACCATCTATTCTTACAACGAATATAAATTCACTTTAGTAATTTTTGAATTAACTTTTAACAAATAACAATTGCTTAACGACTAATTTAAATTGTGTTAAGATCTACATGGGAGTCAAAGCTTACCGGAATCACTTGCATATTTGTAAAAACAGAAAGTCCGGATCAAACGCTAATCCAGACTTCTTAAAATCCACATAAAGTGGGAACCTTATTTTTTTATTACCCGGTCTTTATACGCCCCAAATGTACGCTAAATAATTAATGTTTTCCTATTAAAAATGGCTTTTAACGTGTTATTAATCACTATCTGGTATAAAACCGATGTAACGTTCTACTCTTGTAGACCTTCCCTTTCTCAAGCACCACGCTGGGAAAAGTTTCCTGGTTGGGAGAATCAGGAAAATGTTGTGTTTCCAAACATAAAGCAGACCTATGCAAATAGGGCTTCCCGCTCTTACCGGTCAAGGTACCATCCAAAAAATTTCCAGAATAAAATTGAATACCGGGTTCAGTGGTCCAGATTTCCATCACCCTGCCGCTTACAGGATGATACACCTCTGCGGCTTGAACTAGGCCGGTCTGATTTTTTCGATCTAATACAAAGTTGTGATCATAACCCAAGCCAAAGTTTAATTGTTCATGGTCCGCTTCGATATCTTGTCCTATGGTCTTTCCCGATGTAAAATCGAATGGTGTGTTGACCACTTCTGCAAATTCTCCGGTTGGAATTAATGTCTCATCTACGGGAGTTATTTGCTTGGCATTAATCTTTAGAACATGGTCCAATATCGACAAGGATCCATCACCTGCCAAATTGTAGTAGTTATGTTGTGAGAGATTGACTATAGTGGTCGTGTCGGTAATGGCGGTATAATCAAATATCAACTCATTCTTATCATTCAATAAATAAGTAATTTTTACTTGCAAAGATCCGGGATACCCTTCTTCGCCATCCGGACTGGTATACTGAAATTCCAATCCGGCTTCCTGATCTCTTTCAATTACTTCAGCATTCCAGATCACCTTGTCAAATCCCTTAGTTCCTCCATGCAAGTGATTAGGGCCATTATTGGTCGCCAGTTGATAGGACTTACCTTCCAAACTAAATTGTCCTTTACCAATTCTGTTGGCATAACGACCAATTGCCGATCCGAAGTAGGGCGAGTCCTTCAAGTAAGATTCCAAATTATCGAAACCAGACACTACATCTGCTAAATTACCTTCCTTATCCGGCACCCATAACTCAGTCATAATACATCCGTAATTGGTAACTTTCATTACTATACCCGAAGGAGAAATTATCTCATATATTTTTGCTGTATCACCTTCCGGCAAAATTCCAAAGTCATCCACTTTAATCTTAAATTTAGCTGTATCCATAACTTCGGATTTTTTGGTTTGACAAGAAAAGAGTAAAAAAAGACTAAAGAAAGAAATATAGATTCTATATCCAAACATAATTTTAGATTGTTAATTTTATCCCCCTCTAAATAAGAAAAAATTACAGACTTTAAGATTATCACAACCATGAAAAACTTGACGACATGCGCTTAATCCTGAGGATATACATAATTATTGGCCTCTCCAGTATCCTTTGGAGTTGTCAATTCACCAAATCTAAGAAACAAATCTTAATCTTTACTAAAACCAATGGGTTTCGACATGCCAGTATAGAATCAGGAGTACAAGCAATTCAGGCTTTGGGTAAAAATCATGGATTTTCTATCATTCATTCCGAAGACTCTACGGACTTCAACATCAATAATTTAAAAAACTTCAGTACTGTAGTATTTTTAAATACCACTGGCAACATCCTCGGCATCGATGAACAAAATCATTTTCGTCACTACATCCAATCCGGTGGCGGATTTGTAGGCATCCATTCAGCAGCGGACACAGAATATGAATGGGGGTGGTACGGTCGTTTGGTTGGAGCCTATTTTGTAAGCCACCCGGCAATTCAAGAAGCTTCTATTCAAGTGGTTGAACCAGATCATTCTGCCTGTAGTCACCTGGAAAACCCATGGATTAGAACGGATGAATGGTATAATTACCGGGATTACAATCCATCGATCAATGTATTACTACAACTCGATGAATCATCGTATGATGGAGGAATCAATGGAAATCACCACCCGATTTCATGGTTTCATCATTTTGAGGGAGGCAAAGCCTTTTACACAGGCATGGGGCATACGGCGGAATCATTTTCTGACACAATGTATTTGCAACACCTGCTGGAAGGAATCTTATGGACCATGGCTGGACCTAACCAAGAAAAAGTAGTAGCGCCAATATTGGAGTCCCCGCCAGAAAACAGATTTAACCGGGTTATATTGACCCAAAATCTGGATGAACCGATGGAGTTGGATGTGCTACCAAATGGTAACATCATCTTTGTAGAAAGAAAGGGAAATATAAAAATCTATGATACGAAGCTGGATATTTTGTTCACGGTAGCCAAACTACCCGTCTTCACTCAATTTGAGGATGGCTTGTTGGGCTTAGCAGTGGATCCGAAATTTAGTGAAAATCAATGGATCTACCTATTTTATTCTCCTCCCGGCAACATTCCAAAACAACATGTATCCAGATTTAAACTGATCGAAGAACAATTGGATCTAGAGTCTGAACAAGTAATCCTGGAAATACCTACCCAGCGTGAAGAATGTTGTCATTCCGGTGGTTCATTGGAATTTGGCCCAGACGGATTGCTTTATATGACTGTGGGCGATGACACCAATCCCTTTGCATCCGATGGATATGCACCTATCGACGAACGCAATGGAAGACGGCCATGGGACGCACAACGAACATCGGGAAATACCAATGACTTGCGAGGAAAGATATTGAGGATCCAGGTAAATGAAGATGGTTCCTATTCAATCCCCAAGGGCAATCTGTTTGCAGAACGCACGGATTCGACCAGACCGGAAATTTACGTCATGGGCTGTAGAAATCCATTCCGAATGTCAATAGATTTCAAACGAAATTGGCTGTTTTGGGGAGATGTAGGTCCTGATGCCGGAAATGACGGACCCAGTCGTGGACCTAAGGGGCATGATGAATTAAATTTGGCAAAGACTGCGGGAAATTGGGGATGGCCATTTAGCCGTGGTAATAATAAGGCCTATTTCAAATATGATTTTGAGTCCAAACAAACCGGTCCGAAGTTTGACCCACTTCAGCCTCTTAATCAGTCTCCCAATAATTCGGGAAAGATTCATCTACCGCCGATTCAAAAGTCTTTAATCTGGTACTCATATGATAAATCACTGGAATTTCCCTGGGTAGGAACCGGTGGAAAAAATCCCATGGGAGGACCTATATATTATGCTGATATGTATGAAGATTCTCCGGGAAAGTTTCCGGAATATTTTTCAGGCAAAGTATTATTCTACGAATGGATGCGAGACTGGGTTTACCTACTTACAGTTGATGATGACGGGCAGTTTATTCAAGCTGAACCGTTTATGCCAAATTCACGATTTAATAATCCAATCGATATGGTTTATGGTAAAAATGGAAACTTATATATTTTGGAGTATGGCGAGTCCTGGTTTTCTCAAAATTTGGACGCCAGATTAAATCGGATCGAATACATTACAGGAAATAGGTCACCAGTTGCTAAAATAGAAGCAACAAATTACGTGGGAGCCTCTCCGCTAACTGTTCAATTTAAGGGTGAGCGATCTTTAGATTTTGATGATGACCCATTATCTTATGCCTGGAAATTTGATCAGATTGAAGTACAATCCAATGATGTAAATCCAACCTATACTTTCAAAATTCCCGGAGAATATCAGGTATCGCTGACTGTAAGGGACCCCAGTGGTGAAGAAGCCGAAAGCAAGTTTACCGTTTTAGTAGGTAATTCAAGTCCGGAAATAGCCATTGAGTTACCTAAAACTGAAAATCGTTTTTTTTGGTATGGTAAGACCATTGATTACAAAGTTAAAGTACGGGACCATGAAGATGGTAGTTCGGAAGAAGGTACAATCAATCCGGCTGACATTCTCCTTTCACTCAAATATATACCTGAAGGTCAGGATCTTACAGAGGTAGCCCAGGGACATCAGGCCCAGCTTGCACAAAGTGCAATGGCCACTGGCAAAAATTTAATTGATCAATCAGATTGCAGTTCTTGTCATGCGCTAAATAAGAAAATAAATGGTCCCACCTACCATGAAATTGCCAAGAAATACGACCACAGTCATCGTGAATATTTAATTGATCGAGTGATAAAAGGAGGTGGTGGTGTCTGGGGTGAAACCATGATGTCTGCTCATCCCCAACTTACACATCAACAAGTAGGTCAAATAGTTGATTATCTGTTGTCTCTGGATGAAATACCTTTGGATCCTGAACAAAACTTATCTGTAGAAGGTCAGCTGCAATTTGTAGATCATGACCCCAATAAGCCTTTTGGCCAATACGTTCTTATGGCATCCTACACAGATAAAGGGGCCAACGGTATACCTTCCTTGAGTACCCATCAGCAAGTGTTTTTCCTCCCTCCCAAACGAGAAGCTGAAACTGCGGATGAATTGCATGAATCGGTCACGGTTTACAATGCCGGGGGAGGAACTGTACTGGGAATGATATCCCATAAGAAGTTTATTCTATTTAAGGAAATTAATCTTGACGGTTTGAAAAAGGTAAGTGTAAATCACTTTTTTCAAGCAAATTACGATTATGAAGGATCCATCGAGATTCACTTAGATGATATTGGTACACCCATCGTTTCACAAAAAATAAAATATTCCAAGAAAAACTCCGGCCACCGAACAACAGATATGTTCTTACCCCGGTTAACCGGCAAACATGATGTCTATGTTGTTTATAAAAACGAGGCTGATCCCAAGCAAATTATTGGTAATACGGATTGGATATTTTGGGACTATGGAAACCTATAAAAAAAGGTGCTTTGGAAGCACCTTATAAGACGAAATTTCTGAGATAGGATTATAGTTTGTTGAATAAATCACACAATATTGTAATATGAGAAACAAAGACCGTGCCGGAAACAAATAATCCAATTATAACTCACCAGATGAAAACCATCTTATGAAGATTTGTTGCGGTATAGTATCTTTTCCGAGAAGGGGGCACATATTATTCGAATGAATTGAATAGTGATACATCTCCTTATTTCATTACAATCGACAACTCCAATTTGTCTTTGACAAGTCCAAAGCGGCAATGTGAAAACCTTGGATTGCTAATAATGGTCCTGGGATTGGTGGAATACCCGTATTTCTCAATTGGAGTGCCTATTAAGTTTGTATCTAAGAGCTGGTTTTTATTTTCATCTAAAATCACCTTAATAGCATAAGTAGAATAAGGTAAATTCTTAAGGGTCAACTGATATTCATTCACTCCACCAATTCTGATAATAGACTTCAAAGATCCCGGATATCCTTCACTAAATTGTTGATCATTCTTGGATAGGATAACAATTAAGTCTCCCGATTTATGGTCTAGTCCACTTAGAAATACTTTCACGTCACCGCGATTTTGAGCCCACGAATTCGTGTGGCCAAATACAAATGTATTCAGCAATATATACGTCCCCCATAAAATACATTTCTTCATGGCCTAAAAAATGTGGGTAGATAATACATATAAAGATTTAATATGCAAAAATAGCGCCAATTATCAATAAACTGATTATCAGGAAAGAATGGAACACCCAGACCGGATTTACCTATTGATGAAATAAACGAGTTTATCCTGAGTTCGACGATTATCGGATGTTAGAAAAAATAATCACAGGTTGGTAAAATATTTATGCGGCGTGGAGTACATTATTCATTCAATTTCAATGATTTTTATCCTATATTTGAAATCCAAGTTTGCCAGTCATTATGATTAAAATTCGCAACTTTACTATCAACTACTTATTGACAGGATTTTTGATTTTTCTCAGTATCAATCATTGCAAAATTTCCGACTGCCAGGTGGCAGCATTACCAGTGGATGTAACCATTTTTCCAGATACTTCCAAGATTCAACATTTAATAGGTCCGTCCGTCCTGCAAAAGAAAAATGACTTCATTTGGGGAGCTAGTGTGATTAAAGGAGATGATAATCGATATCATATGTTTTATTCAACCTGGAACTGTGGTCGGGATAGCTTGCCTTTTTCTTCGAGTTGGGTCCTGAACTCGACTATCGGATATGCAATCTCCGATGATCCTGATAGAAACTTTGAATTCCAAAAAATAATACTGGAAGGAGCCAAAAACCAAGGTGATTCTACCTCCTGGGATGCACAATCCGTGCACAATCCCCATATCCAAAAATTTGGAAAGTATTATTATCTATACTACACGGGGAGTATGGATCCGGGAGCGGTACCGGAATCAGAAACCCTTGGTTATGTAAATAAAAGGAACCGGGTACAGCAGAGTCAAAAAATTGGGGTGCATTTCAAAATGTCCAGAAAATTGAAATATATGTGTTAAATTAGCTATACAACCAAAATAGAGAAATCATGGACAGGGTTAAATTACAAAAAAAGTTTGACCGCCTGTTGAATGATGTAGAGAACCTAGACGGCACAGAGAGTTTTTATGATTACGAGGAGAAATTCACGTATTTGATGAAAGACTTTGGTCGGGAATTATTTGAAAGTTCGCTTGGTGAACCTGTTGTAAACCGAAAAAAAAAAGAGAATTCAAAGCGGTTTTGGAAAAATTGAGTTGAACAAGTCACATTCTTATATTGAACAAATTGAATCGGTAAAAGTGAGTCCTTATTTGGAGGGCAAGTTGGTATTCATCGGACAGCATAGTTGTTATGAAGATGGAGCATCAGTAGCTAACAGATTGTTAGAAATAGAAACGAACGATACGGCGATATATCGGCTAACTGATGGGATGGGTCAACAAGCAAGGCAATGGGTGGATGAAGAAGATCGGTATGACAAGCCCAATGTTGGTCCGACAGATATAGTTTATTGTCAAGTGGACGGATCTCAGTTGTTTACCAAAGAAGATAAATGGAAGGAGGTGAAGTTGGGCAGGGTATTCAAAGGCAGCTCGATATTACCAGAAGGTACAGATAGACAGTGGATTAGAGACAGTGAATACGTCGCTCACTTAGGCTGTCATAAAGAATTTGAACTAAAGATATCGACGTTATTGGATGACTACTCGAAGCTAGGTAAACGTTTGGTGTATATAAATGATGGTGCGATATGGATACAGAATTGGGTAAAGGCAGAATACCCAGAAGCACTTCAAATATTGGACTTTTATCATGCAATGGAAAATATATCTAAATATGCCAAACTTTGTATCAAAGGTAGGAATAAGTTCAAAGAATGGATGCAACAAACCGGATCATTACTAAAGGAATTAGGCTATGATAGCCTAATAGAACGAATCGATCAATTGAATTGCAATACAAAAGCAAAAAAAGTAGCGAAAAGTAAATTAATGGGCTATTTGCAAAGAAATGCGTCAAAAATGGACTATCCATCCTACTTGGAACAAGGATTGCTAATAGGCTCTGGAGCCATAGAAGCTGCCCATCGTAATGTGCTACAAAAAAGAATGAAACTATCAGGTCAAAGATGGTCAATGGAAGGACTTCAAAATATGATTAACCTCAGAGTTCTGAACAAAAGCGGACATTGGGATATAATTACTGATTATTTAAGACGCGTAGCTTAATTAAATGTAAAACATCGGGACATTTTGAAATGCACCCAAAAATTGGAGTCCTACGCTTTGTTAACTTTTCAGATTTGCTGTCAGGCAACTTCGAACGACCCTCGCAACCATTACTTACTCCACGAACTCGCGTAAAACCAGACCACATAATTTCTCCCTCCCTTCCCGGCACTAATGCAAAACCCGATAATATCATTGTGGTCAATCCATCCGTAGTATTTCATCCCCTCACTTCAAAATATCATCTCTATTTCAAAGGGAATCTCTATGATCCCCATTGGCGAGGAGTACATGGAGTCGCGATCTCTGATTATCCCGATCGAGACTTTGTCGCTCAGGATAGTTTTGTGATGGCGATTCATCTGGAAAATCATCAAATCGCAAACTCTGAAGATCCCTTTGTCTGGTTTAATCCCACAGATCAAAAATTTCATGCCATTGTCAAGGATTTCACCGGAAGAATAACCCAAAAAAAATCAGGTTTAGCTCGATTAATATCCGAAGATGGGGTCCATTGGAAGCAATATTACAGGCCACTTTTTATGGAAAAGAAATTGACAAACCAAAATGGGCTTGATATCAAGGTAAGTCATCTCGAAAGACCCCAATTATTATTGAACCAAGGAATTCCTCAGGTATTGTATGCAGCGTGTTCACTACAACCTGCGGGGAACAAAATCAACGGTGGCACCTTTAACGTGCACATTCCTCTCCAATGTGAATAAAAGGTAGGACATTTTATTGATCATTTCAAAATATTAGAAATACCAACCTGGATCATTGCACCAAGGTAAGTCCATATTTAATTTTGGAAGACCTAAACAATTAGCCATGATTGGAGAAAATAAGATTAATACATTGATTCGAGATTTACTGGTAATTCGCAATTTTATGATAGCCCAGGAAGATAATTTGCGAAAACATTTGATGAAAGTTCATCCCGACCAATTAGTAAGTGCCAAAAATCTGATTCACTATTTAGGCCTGAGAGCTTTCAAGTTAAAGAAAGTACAAGCCGAATTATCCAACCTAGGTCTATCTTCAATCGGACATTCGGAAGGGTACACTTTGGCTAATATCAATCATATCCTAAGATGGTTGTATTTATTGAAAGGCGAGAAATACGTGATACCTACCAAAAGCAATCATGAACCCCCTCTGACTTACTTCCGGAATTTACAAAGGTTGCGAAAAAATACGAAAAGGCTGTTTCTACAGCAGAAGTATGATGGTAACAAATTAGTCATGGTCACCCTCCCAACTGAAGCTGCCTCTAATCCGAAAATGATCCGGCAATTGTTAAAATCAGGAATGAATATTGCCCGCATCAATTGCAGCCATGATAATGAAGAAGTATGGCTTCAAATCATTAAACGGATAAAGCATGAAAGTAAGGCCCTCAAATTATCCTGTCCTATTTATATGGACTTGTCAGGACCTAAAATCAGAACTGGTCCGATAAAAGACCAAAGATACAAAAAGAAGGGGCGGAAAAAAGGAAAGAATTCAGCAGCAAAAGGTCCCTTTATCCTGTTGAAAAGAGGAGATGTACTGCATTTATATCGCTCAATAGTATACGGTAAACCAGCAAAAATTAATAAAAAAGGTAAGATAAAACATCCAGCCCGGATCGCAGTAACTGCACCGGAAATTTTCGACTTCATTAAAAAAGGGGAAACGCTATGGTTTGATGATGGTAAAATAGGCACTGTCATCGAAAGTGTGCACCCTGAATTTGCTGAATTAAAGGTTACACACTGCAAGATAAAGGGAGGGAAACTCAGAGCTGGTAAAGGGATCAATTTACCGGATACCGAATTAGATCTACCCTCTCTTACTAAAAAGGATCTCCGCGACTTGCCTTTCATGACCAAATATGCTGATCTCATAGGCTATTCCTATGTAAAACGACCCAAGGATATCAGGCTACTCCAGCGCAAATTGTTGAAACTGGGTAAGAGCGATATTGGAGTTATCCTAAAAATCGAAAATCGTGAATCTTTTCGATCTCTTCCAGAACTAATACTTACGGCCATGCGAAGTCCGAACATCGGTGTTATGATCGCCAGGGGTGACCTGGCCATTGAATTGGGATGGGAAAGGATTTCAGAAGTCCAGGAGGAAATTCTGTGGCTGTGTGAAGCAGCTCACCTTCCCACAATTTGGGCAACGCAGGTTCTGGAAAAATTAGCAAAAGAAGGAATCGCCAGTAGATCAGAGATTACAGATGCTGCTATGTCAGGACGCTCCGAATGTGTCATGCTGAATAAAGGAACCTACATCGTGGAAGCTATAACTATGCTGAAAGACATTTTACGCAGAATGAGAAGTCATCAACAAAAGAAAAAAGGCATCCTAAGACCCCTCAAAGTTGCCAGGGATCTGGTAGGTGTGCCTATTGCTCCCAAAAAGCAAAGAAGTCTCACAATAGAGGATATCCATCACAAAAACGGCAACCCTAAAAGAATCAAAGAGACCGAATTGGACAAACCTGAAATGGATAATTTAGCAAAGGATTATCATGAAGTTTCGGATACTAAACCTGTGCACAAACCATCCTGACTTTTAAATGGAAGAATCATAATCTGCTTCCACCCTCATTAAAACTCTACAATAATCCCTAATGAAGGCAAAGGAAATCCGGCGTTGGTCTCTAACAATTTGGTCCTAAACCGCTGTTCCGAAATTGGATCCATAGGGTTGATGATTTCTCCGGTACCAATTGGAATTCCCTCGTCATCTAGAGGCCTGTCCAAAACCATATCCTGGGACATTATTGCATCTCCAAACAGATTTTCAATATCCAAATATAAGTTCAAACTCCATTTATCGAAAAACCATTTCTTATCGATACGAATATCCAATTGGTTGCTGTCCTCGTTTCTCAATGTATTGAGAAGACTGTAATCCCTAATTGCTCCATTATTCACAATCCAATTTTCAACTAGTGAAGAAGTCTCTGCATAAGGAGTATAAGGCAATCCCGACTGATATCTCCAATTAATACCTAATTCCCAATTCTTCTTAAATCGTTTTCCAAAAGTTAGATTGACTATGTGCCTCGCATCCCAGGACGAAGGAACCAGGTTCCCTGATTCATCTGAAAAACGACTCCAACCCAGGGTGTAAGATACCAGACCATAAATCCCCTGATAAAGCCTTTGTTGATAAAGAAACTCTAATCCCGAATTTTCGCCAACGGCTGACGAAACCGCCGGTTCATTACCAATCACCCCAAAATCTCCCCCAATATTGGCCAAAGTCAATTGATCTCGTAATAAGAATGGATAATTTCGGTATTTCTTATAATATCCTTCAATCGTAAGTATTCCATCAAAGGGGGTATTGTATTCCATTCCTCCGACCAGATGGTCTGCTCTGATATAGGTTATTTCGTTATTTCGATTTAGCAATTCTCCATCCTCCTGGTAACCCATGAGGGTATAGGGAGGTAGCTGAAAATACCTACCCGCATTGAAATTGAATGCCCATCGATCTGAAAACGAATAGGCCAGAGAAAAACGTGGTGAAAATTGATCAAGTAATGAATTTGTTTCATCAGAATAAGTGGTCGCATCCATTCTAAATCCTAATGAGGCCACCAGTCGCTCAGACAGCCATTTTCGACTAACTTGACCAAAAAATGCGTATTTACTAAAAGAAAGATTGGAAAAGTAGTCTATGGTTTCCGGTCCGGAATTGGTAAATATTCTACTAAACGTGCGATTGTTGTATTTAATCAATTCATAACTAATTCCAAAGTTGGATTTCATTTTTCCAAACTGGGAAGTATTCTCTACTCGAAATTTATTCTCAATTTCCTGACTTCGATAATCAAAGATCAAGTTATCCGGATTGGAGTCCTCATTTTGATAATATTTTCGGGATTCATTATTTAACATATTTCTCGATACAACCAAGGTCCAAAAACCATTGTCCTGGAAATGTTTAAAGACGAGGCCATTGGTGTAATTCCACTGTGGACTTACCGGTAACAACTCCAAAAGATATCTTTTTCTCTCGTCCATACTTCGGATATCTTCGTTTAACTTGAATCTGTCAACAGCTCCCAAACCCAAAAAATACAATTCATTCTTTTGATTAAATTTCACATTTACTTTAGCCTGATAATCAGTATAACTAGGTAAGAATGGCTGATCCAGAGCTGCAAATAAAAACTGCAAATATGACTGCCGCGCCGAAAGGATATATGAAGCTTTCTCTCCTATGGGGCCTTCTAAAGAAATGCCAGCATTAGAAGATCCTACTGTAAAGCTGCCACCAAAATGATCACTACGTCCATTTCTCATTTTGAAATTAAAGACCGAACTTAAAGTATTACCGCGATTAGCAGGAAAAGCCCCGCTAAAAAAATCTACTTCCCTGATAAAATCGACATTGATTATACCTGCCGGTCCACCCGAGGCTCCCTGGGTAGTAAAATGATTAATTACCGGTACTTCTACATCATCGAGGTAAAACCGATTTTCGTTCGGCCCCCCACCCCGGATTATGAGATCATTGCGAAATCCCGGAGGAGAGGTTACACCGGGAAGATTTTGAACTACTTTCGAAATATCCTGAGCAGCACCGGGATTACGACGAATTTCAGTAATACCTATATTGTGCAACGAGACCGGACTTTCCTCAGTCTTCTTAAATGGTGACACGGTAACTACTACTTCCTGTAAATCCAAACTACTGGACTGTAATTCAAAATTTATTTCGGCCGGTCGTGAATTTAAAACCTGCACTTCGAAAATTGTAGTCGGGGAATATCCCAGGAATGTGACCCGTATATTGTAATACCCCGGTTCGATACCTTCAATTCTATACGTACCATCCTCATCCGAAACCGTACCTTTTACAAAATTTCCCGATTCCGAAATCGAATCTGATTCTATTTTGTTTGTGGATAATACTACTACCTCTGCGAATGGGATTGGATCGTTGTTTATGGCATCGGTAATGGAGCCCTGAATAATCCCATTTTGGGCAAATATCCAACTGGTGACAAGGCTGAAGAAAATGACCTTTATGTAATTCATTTTGTTTAATATATTTATTGTTTTGTTAAACAAAAATGAGATATCTAGGTTCACCAGAGGTGTGGAATAATTTATAAATCACTAATTCGGATTATTCCTCCAATGCCAGTTTTCCTTTGAGCTGTACGGCAATAACCGTCATATATTTATCTTGAACCTGAGGTGGAACATCGATATACACGATCCCTGGTTTATCGCTCCAATACAATTTCATCAACTCCTGATGTCTGAGTTTGGTGCCATCTCCCACAATCCGGATGCGATTTATTTCATTCTTTACCCCTTTTAGCACCACCGGTCCTTCAGGAGGATGCGGAAGAAACAAAAACAAAGTCTGACCATCTTTTGATAACGTGGTTGGACCATAAAAGTATCCTGGAGGCAATCCGGCTTGACTTCCAAAAATGGCCTCTTGGTGTTTATTAGTCCAATCTCCCAATTCTTTCAAAATGTTCAATTGCTCCTCCGGTATAGACCCATCGGCCTTAGGTCCAACATCCAACAAAAGGTTTCCTCCCATCCCGATTACATCTGAAAAGATGCGAATAATCTGATAAGGTGTTTTGTAATTCTTGTCATTAT
Organism: Saprospiraceae bacterium; assembly: GCA_965223405.1. GTDB lineage: Bacteria > Bacteroidota > Bacteroidia > Chitinophagales > Saprospiraceae > CBDCWO01. Next base: position 5,053,067 of record CBDCWO010000006.1, on the reverse strand, counting down.
GTTGATAACCCCAACTGTCATTCATTGTCATGCACAATTCCCAATAGTCCGCATCTGGTTTATGTAATGGAACTCCTTGTTCCGGAGTAGCATAATCCCCATAACCTGCGAGTCTGGAATTGACAATAGTTTTTGGATTGGCGCTTAACAACTGTTTTTTGACTTTTTCTGCTTCCCACTTATCTGCCTTAAATTCCCAGTCACCATCAAACCACCACAAATCGGGCTTGTAAGCTTGTTGCAACTCTTTCAATTGATCTTGGTAATAATCCAAAAAATTCTGCCATTTTCGATCGTCATTCTGATACCGTTTTTCAGTTCGAGTCCTATTTGGATAATCTTTGTGAGACCAATCGGGAAGTGAATAGTAGATCCCAACCTTCATGTCTTCCTCTTGCAAAGCATGGATAAATGGTGTAAGCACATCCTTCATAGCAGCGCTGTGCCTCACCGAATTTAATGATCCCAATTTGGTATCCCATAAGGAAAATCCATCATGGTGCCTACTGGTAATTACCGCATATTTGGCACCACTGTGCTTGAATAACCTCACCCATTCCACCGGGTCATAATTCTTAGCAGTAAATCCATCTCGCTGATCAAGGTAATCCTGATGTGAAATATAGCCGTTAAAAAAAGACCAGGATTCGTCAATTCCTTTAACCGCATATATTCCCCAATGAATAAAGATGCCCAACTTGGCATCACCAAACCACTCCATCCTCTGATGATATTGAAGGGAATCCTCCTGACTTTGAAGCGGGATAAAATGGATAATTAATAGAAAAACCAAAATCCTCTTAACCATATTTAGCAATTTCAAAATGAAGCAAAAAATTGTTCCACAATAGTAAGGAAGAATACGCAATTGTACTATAATACAGTGAAGTAAAGTATAGGATTGGATCGTGTTTCAATTCTATAAATCAAATGGTTTTTTACTTTTAGGGCTTTTTTGAATTCAAATATGCCGGTATTAAACAATCTTGAGCACCAACCACCCTGGTATTTACCCGGGGGACAACTGCAGACCCTATACCCACATTTTTTTAGAAATGTGAACATATCTTACGAGCGAGAGAGATGGGAATTACCCGACGGAGATTTTCTGGATCTGGATTGGGTAAGAAGTAATTCCCAAAAACTCTTGGTGGTATGCCATGGGCTGGAAGGCAGCTCTGGTAGCAAATATGTGGTGGGCATGGCAAACTATTTTTTTCTGAAAAACTGGAATATTCTTAGTTTCAATTTTAGATCATGTAGCGGTGAAATAAATCGAAGATTGACTATGTACCATCATGGACAGACCGAAGATTTACAACATGTGGTAGAAAAGCTGGCAGCTGAGTCTAGCTTCCAACAAATCTGCTTAGTAGGATTTAGTCTCGGTGGAAATGTCGTACTCAAGTATTTGGGTAATACGAAAACGATACCCAATCAAGTCAAGGTGGGTATTGGAATATCTGTCCCCTCAGATCTAAGCTCCAGTTCTTTAATCCTGGACCAATGGTTTAACCGGCATTATACCTGGCGGTTTAGAAAAAATCTTAAAAAGAAGTTCGAAATTAAAAACGAAATGTTTCCTGGGGTTTTACCCATGGAAGAATGGGGCAAGCATAAATCCTGGTGGGATTTTGATAACACTTTCACTTGCAAAATATTTGGATTTAAAGATGCAGATGAATATTACCGTCAAGGATCCTGTAATCGGTTTTTACCCGGAATAAAAGTTCCGGCACTTTTAATCCAAGCTCAAAACGATCCTTTTTTACAAACTCCAAGCTTTCCGATTGAAATATGTAATAAACTAAAGCATGTCTATCTGGCCATGCCGTCTCAGGGAGGTCATGTGGGATTTCTTGGAAAAAACAATCAATATTGGTCGGAAGCAATGACCCATAGGTTTATTCAGGAAAAATGCCTCAGTTAATTCATTTTCCCTTCACGGATAAACTACAACCGTGGAACCATAAATGATAATGGTATAACCTTAATATCTGAATATCAGTATGGACTTCTATCCGAACATTTGCAAACAAATTTTGGAATGGCTTTTTTGTTTTTTTGTTTTGGCTTTTTGGATTGGCACGAAGAGTTATCTGGTTCATAAAAACAAAATATAATGCCATCCCGAAATTTGCAGCCTCAGCTGCAAATGTTCGGGATCTGTGTTAAGTACGAGCGAATCAGCAATTTATTTGTTCTCTTGCAAATAAGCACACAAGTCTACCCAAAGCAGTTAAAACTGCATCAAACATTCAAGTTCAGGACAACGGATCTGCCTTTACGTAGGAATTAGGTACAGCGCCCCGCAATATTTCTCACACATCCACAGACAAATGTAAATTGTAAAAGGCCATATTCTTTGCTTAAACTGCCTGGGAACGGTTTTTCACTAACACTGGTTTCAAACTAATGCGAAGATTCTCGATTCGGATGATGGATCTCAGGCATCTTATTTCTATCCTCTGTCTTCTATCTCTGTCTTCTGGTGTCTATCTTCTATCTTCTGACCTCTGATTTCTGTCTTCAACCATCTACATTTTTCAGTTTTCTCAATACTCATTATTCACTTCTTGTTAGCTTTTTTCGCCTAATCTTGGCCAAATAATTGATTTTTGTTAACCGTTATAATACAAAAACTGTCTAATCAGTATCCGGATCAACACTTTTAATTGAAAATATGGATAAGCACTTTAACTTTTTTTGGGAATTTATCCAGCAGCCAAATTTTTGGATAGCAACACCTGGGAACTGATCTTTAAATTTGAGTTTGACAACACTAAAGTATAAATAAAAACATTTCAATTATGAAAGCACTACTGTTTTGTATTGGTTGTATCATGACCTCAGCAATTGTTTTATTTGCCCAGGAGAAAAGGGAAGTATACTTAAAAGGAAAAGTCTATACCCCCTTTGACACCTTAGTGTTATTAAGGTCATATGAAGATGCTCGATTTCAGGGAATTAAAATTCCGACAAAAGCAGATAGTACTTTTGATCATTTAATGGAAATTGCAGCAATAGAAGCTTATCAATTGATCTTTACAAGCGAGCTAAAGCGTGGGGCGTGGAGACCAATCAACTTTTTTCCAGACAGCGATACCATTTTGTTTGAATTATATCCTGTAAACAAGTTCCAAAAAAACCAGATTGTAGGTAGTCAATTAACAAGTGAACAAAAGGAATTCTATGATGTACTGATCACTCAATTTGGGAAGGAAATGAATTATTGGATTGACAAACTAAACACAAAACATCAGGATTCATTGCTAAGGATTGAAGCGGAAAATAAAGTTGATTCTATATATAGCGAATTATTTTCTTGGCAACACAAGTATTTCTCTGAGTCGCCTTCACTTTTAGGGTTCTACGAATACTTTGAAAGGCTTAAAGATTCCGATAATATAGGTATAAAGGTCAATGCTCCTCAAGATATTCATAACTTCTGGGTTACTCAATTTGCTGATCATCCATTGAGGAAAAGGATTGATAACTATTTGACATCTAAACGTCAAGTAATAGTTGGTGGAAGTATTGTCGATTTTCAAATAACCGATAACGGAGATAATTCAATTTGGTTTTCCGATTTAATAAAAAAGAGTGATTACACATTACTTGACCTTTGGGCTCCCTGGTGTGGTCCATGCATTAGAAAGAGTATAATGGTAAAGGAGAACTTTAAAGTGTTGGAAGCGGAAGATATAAATGTGATTGGCATAATTGGGGGTATCAAAAACTTGTTAGAATATGAAACGGCCAAACTCAAATATAAATATCCTTGGAATGTATATCCGGAAGTAAATAAGGAAAAAATGATTTGGGAAAAATACGGAATTCCCAATGCAGGAGGAGGCCAATTTTTAATTGACAAATCAGGAAAAATATTGGCCATCAATCCAGATATTGAATCCATCTTGTCAATCGTAAAACAATGAAATGATTGTAGTTAATTTTTAATATTTAATAATATTTATGCATACTGTATCTGAAACTCCGCAATTCTCGAACTTACCCATCAATCCACCTTTTGATTCTTGCAACAAGTCCTCGCTGGCTGAATATCAGCCAAGCCTTGATAAACCCTGGAATCAGACCAGAGTCAACCACTTGTTGAGAAGAATGGGCTTCGGAGCCAATCCGGAGCAGATATCCAGCTATCAAAATATGGAACCTGGCGATGTGGTTGATCAGTTATTTTCCCAGGCGCAAGGGCTTGAGTTCCCAGAAGCCGGCAATTGGGAGGATTTTACGGAAGATGATTACCGCAATAATACTCCGGCAGTGGTTGAAGAATTCAATACCTGGAAGAGGTCATGGGCCAGACGGATGATCAATCACGGATTTCGCGAGAAGCTCACTTTGTTTTGGCACAATCACTTTGTGACTCAAATTGAGACCTACTTCTGCCTGACCTGGATGTACGAGTATCATCAGATCCTGTTTGATTATAGTATGGGCAATTTCAAGCAATTTGTCTATGAAATTGGGAAGACCCCGGCCATGCTTCTCTATTTGAATGGAGTACAAAATCTAAAAGGGGCTCCCAATGAGAATTATGCTCGCGAACTATATGAATTATTTACACTGGGAAGAGATCGTGGGTACACCCAGGAAGACATTAAAGAAACGGCAAGAGCCCTAACCGGATATCAGGGATTAACCGCCTTTTGTCAACCCATACTGTTTCTAAGTTTGACATTTGACAATGGCGAGAAAACCATTTTTGGAAAAACCGGAAAATGGGGATATGACGATGTCCACGAAATACTCTTTTCTGAAAAAGGTTATCTGATCGCACAACATATATGTAGGAAGATTTATCGAAACTTTGTAAGCCCCTCACCGAATGAGCAAATTATCAATGGGTTGGCTCAAATCATGGTCGATGAAGACTTTGAACTTGAACCAGTATTTAAAAAACTATTCAAATCAGAGCACTTCTTTGACGATGCTGCCACAGGATCCTTGATCAAAAGCCCACTGGAACTGATGATTGGCATGTTTTCGCAGATTGGTTCGGAAGTGAGTGATTCCCTGCTGGATCAGGCGTTACAGGTTAGTGATTTTGCTTTTGATCAAATTTTATTTTCTCCGGTAGATGTGGCCGGTTGGACAGGAGACCGAACCTGGATCAATACGGAAACACTACCTCTGCGATGGACCGTGTCGGATATCTTTTTATTGTCGGTATTTACCGAATCACCGGAAACACTAAGAATAATTGCTAAACAGCTGTCAGACAATTCCAAGGATCCCAAAGTGGTGACCGATTCAATTGTTCAATTTTTTACAACTAACGGCTTTTCATCGGAATTGGATCAAATGGAAGCCTTGGAAGTCTTTAAAGCAGAAGTTCCACAGAATTATTTTGATGATGAATTATGGAGTCTGGATTGGGACACAGTTCCTACTCAAACCGGGTTGTTATTAATCCAAATTTTTCGTTCACCAGAATTTCAATTAACATGATATGACAAAGTTTAAAATTCGAAGAGGTACTACCCTTGACGATTCAAGTGCCCACCGGAATGATCATCAAAAATGGAATCGCAGAAGTTTTCTGCAAACGCTGGGTTTAGCCGGAGGGGGAACTATGTTGTTAGGTAGCCACACAGTGCAGGCCATGAATCTTGGATTTCTTTCCTCGGCCCTAAATCCTGAAAATGATCGCATCCTGGTGATCATCAGACAGAAAGGTGGAAACGATGGACTGAACACCGTGGTTCCGGTATTCGATTATGCAACGTATCAATCCAAAAGACCGAATATTTCCATACCCTCCAACAAATTACTGAATTTAAACTCAAAGTTTAGCTTACCGGATACTATGGGAGGAGTTAAAACCCTCTGGGATAGTGGCCAGATGAAGGTAATAAACAGCGTAGGATATCCCGATCAAAATTTATCCCATTTTAGATCAACCGACATTTGGGATTCCGCTTCTGATGCTACAGACCTGGACAAATCAGGGTGGATGGGTAGGATGTTGGACCATTGTTTTCCAGATTTTAGCACCAGTCCTCCGGATTATCCACCGGCTATTCAAATCGGCAGTTCAGGCTCTATACTATTTAACAATCAGGCCGAACAGAATCTCGCATTCTCGGTTGCGAATCCGGAACTACTTTTCCAATTGGCCACCAGTGGGGAATTATACGATACGGTAATGGTTCCAGATTGTCATCATGGGGAACAACTTCGCTATATCCGGACGGTTACTAACCAAACTTTTAAATATGCGGAATTGATCAAAGAAGCATATGATCAAAGTTCCAACCAGGCTAATTATGGAAACAATGGCCAATTAGCAAATTCCCTGGCATTAGTCGCCCGGCTGATCAAAGGTGGATTACCAACTCAGGTATATATGGTTACTCTGGGGGGCCATGATACCCATGCCAATCAAAATCAACTACATCCTAACCTAATGGCCCAACTTTCCAATTCGGTGGCTGGATTTTATGAAGACCTGACTCTGGGATCCAAGGACGAAAAGGTGGTTTGTTTGACGGTATCTGAATTTGGCCGGAGAATCGAACAAAATGCTTCTCGGGGTACCGATCATGGAGCTGCTGCTCCGGTGCTGCTGTTTGGACAAGGTTTGAATGGAAATGGAGTGCTCGGCAAGGATCCGGACTTGAATAATACCGACTCCGTTGGAAATTTAATCTATGGAACCGATTTTCGGCAGATTTATGCTACTCTCTTGGAATACTGGCTTTGTATGGATTCCACCCTGGTCGACCAGCTGCTGGGTAAATCTTTTGGTCGTCTCCCGGAACTCGGATTGACCTGTGAAAATATATCACCGGTCCGTAATGCGCATATCGATGGATTGGTTCACGAGGCACGATATGCCCGGGATGGATCGATCCGTATCTATCTTTATTTACCCTATACGACACAAATACAATTGGACTTGTTTACTATCCAGGGAAAAAAAGTATCGACTTTGCTGTCGGAAAATCAGGGAATGGGAGAAAGGACTATCGACTTGAGTTTTATCCGGGGGCAATTGGCCCAGGGGTTGTATGTCTATCGGTTGCAAGCTAACGGTCAATCTTGGAGCAAGAAAATTGTAGTTCATTGAGTAATTCAGAAAGTTTGAGAAGTGGTAAGCTACTCGAGTTTTTGAAGTGAACTTAAACAAAATAAGCCTACCAAATTAGATTATTATAACTTTATGGCTATCTATTTTCCTTTTCCTTTTTTGCTTTCAAACTGCTAGTAACCAATCTGTTTCTATGGGATACATGAAAAACAATTCAACAAACAGAATCGGTGATTTCCTCTTTTTGCTTTTATTGATTTCAATAGGTGGATCATCCATTTCATGTTTGAAAGAAGTCAGTATAAATAATGAGCTGACCACATTAAAGGTTGAAAATTTTACTCATACGAATAAAGTTTCCATCTTATTTTCTCGAATTAGATATGTTCCGCTATCCACCTTAACAGATGACTCCATATTGGACGAATTTCAAAAGCTGATCATCGCCAACAACCGATATTATATTCTGCATGGCAATCCCGCCAGCAGCGCCGCGCTTTCGGTTTTTGGCATAAATGGAGAATTTTTACTAAAATTACAAATACCATATGAAGGTCCAGGAAGTGCGTTAGGAATCAATGATTTCTTAATCAACAGTTCACACCAGATTGAGATATTGGATCACCAACAAAAAAGGATCCTGGTTTACGACGAGAATGGTAACTACCTGAAAACCATTGATACTCCGGATCGTTATGTGCGTTTTGTGCATTTTGCTGATGGAGGATACGGTTGTTTTAAAGGAAACTTTCCGTCCGAATCTCCAGAGAGGGTGCACATTCTAACCGAAAATTTGAAACCAATTGAGCAAAGTCTACCTACTGATGAAGTGTCTTCCCTTTTTATTGTATCCTCAAAAAGAAATTTTGGTCCAGCTTATCCTCCCAATCAATATTTATTTAACACCATCCTCGACCCCCTAATATATGCTGTGAGCCCACAAGGTCTCCTTCCAAAATACCATCTTGACTTTGGAAATGCCTGGCTGGAGGAAACGGCTCTTGAAAAACTGAGGCATCAGCCAAACCGCAGGAATTCCAGAACCCTGGTCCTGAACAAAAAAGACCATGTATTCAATATTAGAACACATTCGGAGAACGAAAACTATTTCTTCTTTTCAAATTTTTACCAGGGACTACACGACTGGCATTTGTATGACAAGAAGAAGAATTCCGGGGTCACTTTAAGAGAGCAGGTCAATGACCTTGATAACAGTCCGATTGGTCAATTGGATGTGTGGCCCTTTTTCATTCACGGCCAAGATTTGATTTTTATCTTACCGGCACCTTTAGCAGTAATCAGGCTGGAGTCGATTGCCAAAAAGCAAAATATATCCCTGGTACAATTGGCAGCGGCTGAATCCTCTGCCTTCTATCCACTCGCAAATCAAATTGATGAAAACTCCAATCCCATCGTAGTATTTGCACGACTCAAAGAGGATATTGTGGTTGACTAATGATTCCTCAAAAGCTTTATTCTTATCTATTTTGCAACTTGGGAACTTTATCTCTGCTCTGCTATTCCCTAACCCTAACTTTTCACTAAAAGTTTTCTCCTTAATCTTCACCATTTCAATAGCAATAATCAATTTCAATGTTTTCTTACTTCGTAGTATTGAAATTGCTAATTATACATTGTCCTTTATCAAATTTCTATAATTGATTCGTAATTTTTAATATTGACAATTCGTAATTTTTTCCATACCAAATGCTCCCAGCCATGCTCTAACCACCGATCACCGATTACCGTTTTCCAATCCTGGCATATTGTAGCAAGAGAGTCAAGGGTCTCAGGTATCAAGGGTTTCCGATTTCAGCGTGATCGATGATCAGAATCTTGTGCGGATTTTTGAACACGATTGAACACGATACTCAGGATTCCGGGTTTTCACTCTTACCACAATCCTGGCATATCTTGTGAATCACTAATATCTTGTTCTAACTTTTATTGCATACGATTGATTTAATACTCCGTGAACCCTTAAACAATTACACCTGCCTTCGCACTGCTACGATAGACTAAGTCTACTTCCGCCATTGCTATGGCAGGCAATGCAATTACACAATTCAACGACCATAGCGTTCCTATCTCATTCTCGTCACATATTTAAAACACGATTGAACACGATTATACACGATACACAGGCTTCAGTTTGAAATAAGAAATCAGAGGTCAGAAAACAGACTCAAGCCCTCCACCAATCTCCATCACTTCGTAATTCGTAATTCGTAATTGATATCACTTCCCAAACCACCTGGCCATTACCTCTTCTGCCGGCTTTAATTGGGGAGTAAAATTAATTTGTTGCCAGGAGGATAGTTCTGACATCCCACCATGCCACTGCCAGAAATGCACTCCTTGAAACCACTTTTTATGCCAAAACACTCGAAAAAAAGCTTCATAAGCATTGGCTTGAGTCTCGAACGAAACGGGTTTATTATCTGGATCATTTCGTCGCACCCATTCCCAAGGTTCAATGGCCGCATCGGTGGTACTTTTATATCCAATTTCGGTAAACAGGATAGGTTTTCCGGTACGGTGAACCAATGATTCGATCTCTTGGGTATGGGAGGTCCATCCTTTCACCAGTTCTTGCACCGATGGGTTCTCCTTGTTGCTCAATGGATAATAGGCCTGGACTCCAACGAAATCCAGTTTTTCCCAAAATATGACTTCCTCTGCTTCCTGATACCAATTGGCCGCATAGGTAAGCGGCCCCTGATAAATTTGGCGAACCTTTCTGATCAATTGATACCAATATTCAGGATAGTTCTTAGCCACCAGTCTCAATTCTGTGCCAATACAAAACAGATCCACATTTACTTTTTGAGATAGGGTTGCATAATGCAGGATAAAATGAGTATAACTTTTTGACCACCTAGCCCATGCCTCCCCCTGTGGATAAATATCCGATCGCCATTTGTCTCCATTACCACGCATCCAGATATGCGGCTTAATCATTACTTTGAATCCATTCTGCTTGAAAAACTCTGCCCTTTTAATGAAAGATGAATCGCGACGGGACCACTCACCATATCCGTCACTGTATCCCCTCAATTGATCTGCCTGATAGTCTTGTTGCCATCCGTAAGGAACCAGTGTTATCCATTCAATATTGTTATCGATCAGACTGGTGAGATTTTCTTCCTCAATTGATCGCCGACTAAAGTAGTTTACACCACGATGTTTACGATCCTTGTCTACATTCTTTAAGGTGGTATTGGTGGTATTTTCATTTTGATGAATCCCATAGTAGCCAAATTGGTTTAGGTTTCGATGGGATCCAACATTAGCAACTAATAAAGTCAATAGTAGTGAAGGCACTAACAAATACAATCCGAAGGTTCTTGCAGCTCCCTTTCGGTCCTTATTGCGGAAACTAGATGTTAATAGTTGGAGAAATCTAATTAATAAATAGGGCATGCTCCATACCAAAACATTCAAGGGATTCGTGAAGCCTGTTTCAAGGTTCTCCAGAAGAGGTCCTAAGCGATCCAGCCAGTTTACATCATTTAAACGAATAAAAAGAGCCTGTATCAGCAATACAACAATTGCAGTTACAAAGGTAATCTTCGAGTACCTTAAGATTTCGCGCTGGAACATATCTGTAAATATCTGTAAATTTTGGCGGTTCGACAATTTTACGAAGTAGTTGTCAATATGATTGAAACCAGAGTGACCCGCTTCTGAATAACACTGTCTCCTGCACTACTAAATAACATCCTGACATATTCGCCTAATCAGTCTGTGAAACTTCGTCCGACAAACTGGTTTACCTGCCATAGGCAGGTTTATTTGGCAGTATGGAACTAAACCTGACCAGGGCAGGCTAGTTTGGTTCACCATAGGGCAAAGAAAGCCAAATAACCCTGTCGGACTGAAACTCGTTTGGTTAACCATTGGGCTCAAGGGCCTGTATTAAAGTTGAAAACACCAAGAGCAACAAGAAAATCATTGAAATCGGAACTTCGGACTGCCCATTGGTCTGTGAAATATTCCTTTGGCAGAACGGTTTAATTTATAAGGCCCATTGGTCTGCGAAATTTATTTCGCAGTGTGGAGCCAATTAAGCCTGCCGCGCACAGGCCGGTTTGGTTCACCATAGGGCAAAGAAAGCCAAATAACCCTGTCGGACTGAAACTCGTTTGGTTAACCATTGGACTCAAGGGCCTGTATTAAAGTTGAAAACACCTAGAGCAACAAGAAAATCATTGAAATCGGAACTTCGGACTGCCCATTGGTCTGTGAAATATTCCTTTGGCAGAACGGTTTAATTTATAAGGCCCATTGGTCTGCGAAATTTATTTCGCAGTGTGGAGCCAATTAAGCCTGCCAAGCACATGCCGGTTTGGTTCACCATTGTGCTTGATATTTTGAGAATATGTCGTGTGGAAAGGCAAAAAATGCCATTTTCCCTTTAGAGTCAGGGTAAAACTAACGGATTCCATACTATGGCTAAATAATTACCGCTGAAGTTGTCTTCACACAAAATCCGAATCACGGTAAGTGGGCGGACTGGTTCGTTTTATGATGATTTCATCCGGATCTTTCAACTCGAGTTCTTCCTCCTCTGGAACCTCATCTTCATAGCTGGCAGGAGATCCCATTTTCTCCATTTCTTTCTTGATTTGTTTTTGTTCCCAAGACTGATCCAAAGGACCTACACCTGGAATACCGAACACTGAAAACGTATGAATAAGCAGCCCAACACCCCAGCCCAGCATAGGCCAAAAAAACCAAATGACCGGTTCTTCACTATAGGTTGCCAAATTAATGGCCATAAAGAAGATCATTACCGATACATAGGAGATCAAATGGGCATAGTAACCTTTTTTTTTCTTTACCCTTTTTTTAGCCTTTAAATAAGCGTCATAATGTTGAGGATCCATAATTTGAAAATTAAATTAATTTTTAGTGTGGATCAAGATATGGTATACATTTTTCGATCAACGTATCAGATTTTTAGATATGGCAACAGGGTAAATTTTCGACTTACAGTTTTGATCCCCACATGAAGTAGATTAGGCTTGTGCGGTAGGGGTGTTAAAGTTCATCGGTGGCAAATTAGGAGTTTCAGGTTCATTGATGCTGCCAAACTGTTTTTCAAATTTTTGCAGATTATCACGTAGTGCGACTAACAATCTTTTGGCATGTTCAGGTGTTAATATGATTCTCGATTTAACTTTAGCCTTGGGCACATTGGGCATTAACCTGACAAAATCCACTACAAACTCCGAATGAGAATGTGATATGATAGCCAAGTTGGAATATACCCCTTCCGCAATACCTTCAGGTAATTCGATGTTAATTTGATTACCTTGTTTTTTTTCTTCCGACATATTTTTTTCTTTATGCGGCAAATATACATAAATAGTGTCTGAAGTATTTTAATTTCAATGACTACTTTCTATTTAAGAGGCCCTGTCAAAACTCAATGAAAAATGAATGAAGTGGAGGAATATAAAAATGCGAATCTCAAATTATGGAATCACTTGGCCAAAATCCATTTAGATTCTGCTTTTTATGATAAAAAGGGATTCATGCTGGGAAAGAATACGTTGCAAAAAATTGAACTTTCCTTATTGCCTCCTTTACAGGAACTAAATGTTCTACACTTACAATGTCATTTTGGATTGGACTCAATGAGTATGACCAGGATGGGTGCTAAAGTAACTGGTGTGGACTTTTCTCCTATTGCCGTCGATCAAGCACGTAGTTTGGCTTCACGACTCCATTTGAATACCCAGTTTATCTGTTGTGACATCTACGAATTGGAAAACCATTTGAGCGCGAAGTATGATCTTATTTTTGCTTCCTATGGAATTACGTCTTGGCTCACCGATTTGTCTAAATGGGCCGGAATAATCAAAGCGTTTTTAAGACCGGATGGACAATTTTTGTTAGTTGATTTTCATCCGTTCTTATACAGTCTTGATTTTGAAACTGGAAAAATCGTTGATTCCACTATGTCGGATGGCAAACCCAAGTTATACGACATTGAAAGTAGTTATACCGGGGATAAACTCAGGGAATCTCATGTGGAATATGCAATGAACTATTCAATTAGTCAAGTTGTATCACCACTGTTGGAACAATCTTTGCTGTTGTTAGCCTATAGAGAATTTGATTATTCTCCTTATGCTAGTTTCCCAAATGCATATGAGCGTGCAAAAAAAGAATATGTAGTAAAACCTTTGGCTGGTATAAAGATACCTTATGTCTATGCATTGAAATTTGGGGAAACATATTAGGAACAGATTAAAGAATAATATATATGATCAAAAATTATATATTACAATAGTTTTTAATATAAATAAAAGTGTTTACCTTTGGTGTGAGCAAGAATTAAAATCCCATGGCAGTAACTATACACTCGAAGCGTAAAACCGACCATCTTAATTCTGACAAAAATTCTTCTGCAAAGCAGTCCACAGACAATATATTATTGTACTTGGTAGGACTTATTGGCTTGGCAGGTTCCATTTACCTGTTGGTAATATCAAACCAAAATCGTAGTTATTCGGTAGATCAAAGAAGCATTAACAAAGGTGTATTGATTAACTATCGAAATGTCGAGCAGCAATCCTCCCAAAACACTACATTCATGTTGTCAAAAAAGGATAGTCTCGAAGACGAGAACTCAGCCATTATTTCTCCTTGAATTGGCTTTCTTTACTGATTTCTTAACAATTTATATGCAACTATTTTCGTATATTTGGAAATAGGATATGATTGATGAAATTAGAAATACATTAGAGAAATCGGCATTTGGAGTCTGTAGTTATTTGGGTGACAAATTTGGAATTGCTACTTCAAAAATAAGATTGTATTTTATTTACGTATCCCTACTTACATTGGGAAGTCCGATTATTATCTATTTGTTTATGGCTTTCTGGCTTAACATTAAGAGATACATACGCGGACATAATAACCCAATGATGGATTGATTACGTCACTCAGCCATTTTGTATCTCCCACTCCGACCGTTCAATACCAAATAAATTTTCTGCAACCCACTGGCCATTTTTAAGAAATCCCTCTTGAATATTCCTTAAAAACTTCATTCCATTCTTTACCAATACTTTTTCACTGGACTGGTTCCATTGAGCATAACAGGCTTCAATCCGGCTGGCGCCTAGACGATTAAACCCAAAATCAATTATAGCTTGTACCGCTTCGGTCATGTATCCTTTCCCCTGTTCTTCCGGGTGAGTCCAAAAACCCACATTCCAAACATCAGGGGCACTATCTTCTTTTCGAATGGATGCTCGTCCGATAAATGAACCGTGTAGTTTATGATATAAGGAGAAACTGTAAGCATCGCCATTTTCCCAGGATTTGATCATTGCCTTAAAAGGTTCAATTAATTCTTTAAACTGCTTTGGTCGATCCCATAACATACCATCATTGAATCCCTTATACCGGGTTGCTGAATATATTTCAGGTAAATCCTTGATTGTAGGATTTCGCAAGATCAATCGTTTGGTAACCAATTTTAGCGTTGAAGGAATCATCAATTATTAAATAATTGTATATGAAGTTCCGAAATTTATGAAGACAATGCAACTTTTATTTATCCACTGCTGCCACTCGCACCAATGGCTTGAGACCTTTTTGCACCATTTTACTTTCAAAATCTAAAGTTGACCTAACTCAAAACCCTTAGCCGTGTTGGACAAAAATATCTTTCATTTTTAACATGGCATGTGAACCAAATAGAACAATTTTTCCTTAGGTTTACATTAGAATTATTTATAATATAAATGATTAACCACCACTCCTTTGGTACCCCATACCTAAATAAAAGCAGACTGATCAGGGTGTATGTACCTCCTGGATATGAAGAAAATAACCGTCACTATCCAGTAATCTATATGCATGATGGCCAAAATTTATTTAACCGTTCTTCGTCTTATGCTGAGCCGTGGGATCTAATCCCTTTGATGAATCAAATGGTCCAAAAACAAAACAGAATTATAGTGGGTATTGACAATTTGGGTAAGGACCGAATTAGAGAATATTCGACTTTAAAAAAAGGAAAAATCAAGGGTTTGGGGGATAAATATCTCAATTTGGTAGTACATCAAATCAAACCCTTTATTGACCGAGAATATCGCACTCTTCTCGCCTCCGAACATACCTGGATGGTAGGTAGTTCGATGGGTGGATTAATTACATTTCATGCCGGCCTGAAATATGGTCACATCTTTGGAAAGATTGGAATTTTATCCCCTTCCTTTTGGTACAACCAAGAGATATTCAATCAGGAAATATCGATTTCCTTGGCAAACACCAAATTCTATCTTTCAGGAAGCAAAAAAGAAAGTCCACAGATGGAAGTCTATTTGCGTAGAGCATATATTTTTCTCAAAAGGCATGGAGTGGAGGATCATCAAATTAAAGTATTTATCAGAGCCAAAGGAAATCACAATGAAGAATTCTGGGCTAAAGAATTTATGAATTTATATGAATTATTCACTAGTGAGTCTACTCTGAAAACTGTCATTTAACAAGAATACTTGAAATAATGCAAAATATTGTATACTCCCCCGCCACCCTAACCCTAAAGGGCCTCCGCCCACAAATCCATTCTTTACCCTAGCCCAAAAGGGAATGCAGTCGCGCATTCATTTACAGCAAGTAATGCGGGAGGACTTTCCTTTAGGAGTCGGAGGCGAGCGTGGGCAAATTCTAAAACCAAATTATATTTACCGAAGGTTTTGATGTTGACTTTTCGGAGTGGACTCACTAGTGGAGTGTAGCTGCGAACTTCATTCTGCATATAACGGACACGCCGCTACCCATCAGATCACATTTACCTCCAATTCTAACGATATGCCAAAGCCCTCTAGGACTGACTTTTGAATTTCTTCAGCTAATTGATGAATTTCTTTGCCTTTCGCGTTCCCATAATTTACCAACACCAATGCATGATTATTATGAACTCCGGCATCACCCCGACGAAATCCTTTCCATCCATTGTAATCGATAAGCCAGGCTGCTGGTATTTTTATCTTCTGATTTGGCAATGGATATCCGGGAATTTGATCAAATTTGGATCTAAGTCGATCATATTCATCCCGTGAGATAATGGGATTTTTAAAAAAGCTGCCAGCATTTCCAATTTCAATGGGATCCGGAAGTTTAGATCGTCTAATCGTAATAATCGCCCGGCTTACCTCTTTTATTCCAGGATTTGAAATTCCTGCTTTGGCCAATTCCTGACGAATTGCTCCATAATCTGTTTTGACCTTGGGTAGTAATGACAATCTGAGATAGATATAACAAATGCAATGACGATTTTTCAATTCCCGTTTGAAAATACTGTCTCGATATCCCAACTGACATTCCTTTTTGTCAAAGTAGAACTTTTCTCCACTTTCCATCGATACCGTCTCAACTCCTATCAATGTTTCTTTTAATTCTATTCCATACGCTCCGATATTTTGGATAGGTGCAGCTCCCGCACAACCTGGAATCAATGACAAGTTTTCGATACCGCCATATCCCCGATTAACTGCCCAAATTACCAATTCATGCCAGATGACTCCGGCTCCAATTTTGACATCTACATAGTCTAGGGTTCTTTGTAGGATTGAAATGCCTTCTATTCGGTTAAGAATTACAGAACTATCTATATTTTTGGTAAATAATACATTGCTACCTCCGCCTAAAATAATGGGATTGAATTTTGCTGATTCCAATAGAGGTAATATGTCGGTAGGATGTTTCACAATAGCAAACTCACTACATTGCGCGGACACCCCAAAAGTGTTAAAGGGCTTTAATGAATATGAATTGATCCAGCTCATGCGTTTAGTTCAAATTGTAGCCTTGCCAAATGGGAATAGGCCCCATTTTCTAAATTGGAAAGCGCTGCATGGTCCCCTTGTTCGATGATTTTACCATTTTCGATGACATATATACAATCCACTTCGCGAATGGTTGCCAGTCGATGGGCTATGATAATTGATGTTCTTCCTTCCATTAAGGTGTAAAGTGCTTCCTGAACGATTTTTTCCGATTCTGCATCCAATGAAGATGTGGCTTCATCCAAGATAAGTATCGCAGGATCGCGGAGTAAAGCCCTGGCAATGGCGATTCGCTGGCGTTGACCTCCACTTAATTTTATACCTCTCTCTCCTACCAATGTATCCAATCCTTCCGGAAATTGCTTGATAAATTCCCAGGCATTGGCCTTCTTGGCCACCATAACTATTTGCTCTTCAGATGCATTTGGATCTCCATATAAAATATTTTCCCGAATAGATCCTCCAAACAAAATCACTTCCTGTGGTACTATCGCGATTGAATTTCGGTAGTCATTTATCGGATAATCGAGGATATTCCTCCCATCGACTAAAATGGCACCTATCGAGACCGGGTAAAACCTCATCAACAGTTGCGTAATCGTCGATTTACCCGCACCGCTCATTCCAACCAGAGCAATCTTTTCTCCGGCACTTATTTCAAAATCTATGCCCTTAAGAACTGCTAAATCGCTTCTGGTAGGATAGCTAAAGTGTACATTTTGAAATTGTATATTTCCTTGAATCTTAATGGGTTGAGAATTCTTTGCCACCTCAACCTCGGAATCCTGATCCAGAATTTCTCGTATCCTTTCGGTTCCACCAATGGCGCTTAAAATGACAGTATAAAAATTCGGCAAACTGGCTATTGCTCCACCTATCACTCCGGTGTAAATGATAAAAGATAACAATTGGCCAAAAGTCATTTCTCCGGCTTGGACCATTCTGGCTCCATACCATAATAAGAAAAATATTCCACCAAATAATACGATGATGATAAAAGAGCCAAATGCGGCTCGCAATCGTGCTAATCGCATTGAAATGTCAACTACCTTGTCAATTTTTTTCCCATACCTACCATATTCGAAAAATTCGTTGGTAAATGCTTTTACTGTATGAATAGTTTGTAATGTTTCATCGACTATGGTGTTGGTGTCGGCAAGTTTCTCCTGCCTTTCTTTGGAAATTCTCCTGATAAACCTGCCTATGAAGATTGCCACTATGACCATAACCGGAAAGGTAGCCAGCATCAAAACAGCAAGTTTCGTGGTATATATCAGTAGGATAACTATCCCCACTAATAATATCAATATTTGCCGGATAAATTCTGCCAGGGTAATCGACAAAACCTGTTGGAGTTGATTTACATCCGCTGTTAATCTGCTAATTAATTCTCCCACCCGGTTCTTGTCATAAAATACAATGGGTAGAGAAATTAATTTTTTATATAAATCTTTGCGCACATTAGCCATCCCTTTTTCACTGAACAAAGTGAACAGGACCACCCGGATATAGGAAAAACCGCCCTGAATGACCAGAGCGATCATCAGAATAATTCCGATTTGGTTGATGGTAAGACCTAGCTTGGATTCGTTGGAAACCACATTGGCCAGTTCACCGGCTAAAAATGGAAATGCCATAAATATTAAGCTGGAGAAAGCCAGTAAAATAAATCCTATCACAAATTGTGTCGAATAATCCTTAATGTACCGATAAAAAGCAATGGCTTTTTTAAATTCCTGCCAGTCAAATTTCTGTCTTGATTTATTCTCCATGCGCTGCAAAGATCAGCTTTTTTAATGACTTCAATATAAATTTATAACGACATCGTAAGAAGGTAATCTTCTTTTATCACAACCTTAAATAGGTATTGATCTGTGGCCAAGGAAGTAACACTAAAAGTTACCGTATTGGTTTAATAAACCTACATCTATTCCTCAAGCCTCAATAACAGAATCCTGAAAGACTGATTTTGATAAGCTTCTCGAGCAGGGTAATGGATTCTAATGTGGTTACCATACAACACGGCATTAATTTTTCGAACACTATTGTCTCTGGAAACACTTGTGGCCCCAACATATCCAACATATCCTCCTCCGGTACCTATCCAATTTCCTAATTCAGATTGGATTTCCAGGCTTAATACACGGGTGTTGGATTGATTATAACCAGAGGGGTAAGAAAAGTCATGATAATAAGTACCTAATCCGCCTGAGGTCTTTCCTGTAAACTCCCTGATTTGGGTAAATGAACTTCCTTGACCCACATTTAGAGTTCCCATCAAATCCACATTTCCGTTGACTTCCGTATCACCGGAAATAGTAACATTGTTTTCTACATCTAGATCCTCCGATATTTTGACGTTTCCCTGGACATCTAACTCGGCTTCCGGATTATGGGGCCCTATTCCCACATATCCATTTTGTGGATTTATAGACATGGCCACGCTAAATCTGGACATGAACTGAAGTGGTTGCCCAAAAAAATTAATCGTCGGTTTCCCCTGATATAATCCCAAATGTAATTTGGAATTGGAATAATTTGCATTCGAAAGAGTGAGTAACGTGGATTCGTAACTCTCCGAATGGAAGTTGAACGAGGTTTGAGTTCCGGTTCCGATCCCTACCAAACCCTTATCCGCAATAGTCAAAAGAGAGGCTTGAGAGTTGTTGGGAAAACCTTTGCTCCTTAAAAACATTTTTTCTTGTTTGCCATCATACTCCCAGCTAAATCCTTGCTGGTGACCGGCTGAGGTTTCATACAGGGACAATTTCGCTATTCTTTGGTCTTTCGCATGAATTCGAATTCCAGCATTTTGATTCTCTGATGTAACTTCTAATAAATCTCCTGGTGCTGTAGTACCAATGCCTAATTTCCCAAATCGACTTAGGTACATTCTGGTTTGATTGTCTGTGCCAAACCGTATGTCTCCGGGTTCATAATTCCAAACGATAGCGGAATGGCTCAATTTGTTTAATCCTATGGAGAAGCCATCTTCCAGACCGGTTTCGGATGCGGAAGTCAAAAAATTCATAGAAGCTTTGTTTTGACCGTAAATTGATATTGGATTGGAAGGGGTCGTAATCCCGACTCCCACCCTACCTGATTCCAGGTATATTGATTGACCTCGCTGCTTCCAGGGAGATCCGCTTGCACTAAGTTGAATGGTGTTTCCTCTGGATATAGATAGCAAATTCCCATCTGTCAGGCTTAGTTGTTGAAGCTCATTTTCAGGATCACTGTCCGGTAATTGTACACTATTACCATTGCTAATCGAGAGCACTTCACCGGCAAAACTCAATTGTTGTAATTCATTCGTAGGATTGGCGTCAGCATCATCTGCATTCTCGACATTCCTCGCAAAAAATGCATATGGGACAGCCATGAGTTCCAATGTACCTAGATCAGTAAATTCGTTTCCGCCTTTGTCATCTATTTCAATATGTACAAAATGAGGTCCTTGACCCCAGTCAATATTTGAAAATACACCCTGATTTTGTTGTCCAGTTCCAATCGCGACTACAAATAAACCATAATCATCCGTTTTTACTGCATGTCTCTCCTGATATAGTCTCTGACCCGGCAAAGGACCTTTTAATATGGACATTTGCACAGTGAGATTTTGAGATTGCATGATATCGCCCTGGTTATTTCGTGCTATCGCCTGAAAATCAATTTTACTTGGTATCTGAGCTAAAATGACGTAAGGTAAAATGCTTAAAAGCATCATTATATTTGTTCTGACTTTCATAGTTATATTTTTGACGTTGAGGATTATATTTTCATAACTGGTAGACTGAAGTAGTCCATTTTCCCCGCCACATCGATGACAAATATTTCTACATAAAACATGCCTGCAGGTATTTGATCGGTATCAATCTGAAGCTTTAAGCTTCCAGGTTGAGTCTGAAGCGTAACCGGATCTTGAATGGCCACCCCGGCCCTATCATAGAGACGATAGGTTAACAATCCAAAATTTTTTGCTTCCAGGGTTAGGTAGAACGTCCGATCAAAAGGATTGGGGAAAACTTGGCAATCAGTTATCGAATGTAGGTTGCTTATCCCTGTGGACGTATGGGAAACGGGCTGTTGAAACCCTATTTTCAATTCGATATCTTTATTCCTTTGGGTTCCTGCCATTCCTGATTGACCCATACTGATGGATAATGAGAGCCGACCTCCCTGTAAATAGCCGCCCGCTACATTGACAACTTCCCTGTCGATTGACTGTGAATAGCTGTGTAACGAAAAGCCTAAATGGAATAAGAAAATTAAGTGCAATAGCTTCATGTATCATACTTTTTCCGGTCAAATATTTGGAACTTCACCTTTAGTGAGGTCGAAGCTTTGCTAAAATTATTAAAGGATCTGAATCATCGTGAGATATGATTAAGATCAATCTACTCTGACACCGATAATAAATAGGATTGGGAAGGGGGGCTAACATATTGAATTGTGGATTACTACCCTAGCTAACCGGCATCTACCATTAAATATGGGATAGTTCATTTAACTGTGTCTTTTGTTAAAAATATTAATATTCTACCTCCCACTTTTGGGAGGTAAGGTTTGGTTCTGGAAGGAGGCCGTAGGCCGACTGGAAGAACCAAACCTTACCTTTATTTTTTCTCAGGTCTCTTTCGGCACCCTTTCTGGATAGTTTTGCATGATGCTACGTTGGATACTTGTCCAGGCAAAGGCCTTCCTACTCCACGATTTTTTATTGTGCATGAGCGATAAATACAACTGTTTGGTTAAGGCTGTAGGTGAAACCCAGGCCGCTTTGGACTCAATTTACGCATGATTCGGTGTAGAGCTTCGACCGGGTTTGTTGTATAAATCATTTTCCGCATTCCTGGGTCAAAGTCCATAAAGGCCATTAATTCTTGCCAATTATTTCTCCATTGATCTACTATGTATTGATATTGGTTCGACCACTTTACTTCAAAGGATAACAGACCGCTCTGGGCTTGCTCTAGCGTCGGTGATGTGTATATTTTACGTAGATCCGATGCAACCTTTTTTACATCCTTAGAATCGACATATTTAAGCGAATTTCGAACTTGATGAACAATGCATTTTTGAACTATAGTCTTTGGTAAAACATCTGTAATTACTTCTGATAATCCAGTCAAATTATCAGTGCACATCACCAATATATCTGTAACTCCTCGACTCTTGAGATCTTCCAATATTATCCCCCATTTACCAGCTCCTTCACTTCCTTGTACATACAAGCCAAGCATGTCTCGCTGACCTTCCCAATCTACCGCGTATACCGTGTAAAATGCATGGTTACTGTATTTGCCCTCATTCCTAACCTTAAAATGTATCGCATCCAAATACACAATTGGATAAAATGATTGAAGCTCTCTTGCACGCCAACGATGTATCTCAGGCAATACTTTGTCTGTGATTTGTGATATCTTTCCAGCTGATATTTCTACCCCATACATCTGGATGAGTAATCGCCTGACATCTTCTATCGAGTTGCCCTGGGCATACAATGCCAATATCTGAGCATCTAATCCACTATTTAGTTCTCTTTGACGCTTCGCTATCAATTCAGGCTCAAACTCTCCATTACGGTCCCTAGGGGTCTCAACATAAATGTCTCCACTATTTGTCAAGACCTTCTTAACCGATTTTCCGTTTCGCTTATTTCTACGATTATTTGTCCGCTCTTCGCCCATAAACGACTCCATCTCTCCATCTAGCAATTGATTCACCATCGATTGTAGTAACTCGCTGAAGGGACTGTCTTCCCCTAATACTGGACGTTTGCTGTACAAATGCTTCTTTAGCCGATCATACATCTTAGAATCAACTAATAACTGTTCTTTTTCATTCTTTCCTTTCATATTTTGCAAAGTTAATCAGACACAGTTATTTGAACAGTCTCTTAAATATGATCGATCGTGAATTTTTATTCCACTTACTAAGGTTGAGTTTACTCCGAAAACTCCTTTTTCATGATTTCAACATATTTTTTACTCCTGAAGGAAGTTCTCAGAATGTTAACTTGTGATTTGCAATGGGAGTATTCATGATGCATCGTAGTAGCCAATGAAAGAATATTAGGGTATTTCTCCCTATTTTTTCCGTAATTCTTACAACATTTACCCATAATGCTCGTGACAGGACATACCAATGGCATTTAACTAATCCCCGATATATGATTTTGTTCCTTTTTTTTAGTCTGTGAAAGCATTGATGGATGGTTGATTCTGCTGTTGCTCTTAGATTGTAACTTTCCTGATTGACTTGCTCTTGTATTCGTTGGTGTTGTATGTAATTGTCGATTTGTTCTTCTGTCATATATCTTTTGTTTCCACCTACTGTATGGATAACATGCTTTTGGGCTCGCTCTGAATAATGTACTTCTAGGTGCTCGCCACTCTGTCTATCGAAAACTTCCAGATTTCCCTGTTCGTCTTTCTCCATTTGATATGATAAACTTCTGCCTTTCATCTTTGCAATACTCCATTGGGGTCGTTGTTCTTTAAGCATTTCTTCTCGATTCGCAATGCTGTCATAGCCTCCATCTGTTATTACTTCTTCTATCTTTTGGCCTTCATCGTGGGCTTGTTCCAGTATCTGTTGGCAGGTATCAACTGTTTTTATTAAAAATGCATCTTCGCTTACATTTGCTTTAACTACTTCAACATCTAATATTAAATGTACATCCTCCTGGGGATCACAACTTTCTGTCACATTGGAATGGTATCCTGTTACTGTTTGTTTGCTTGCTCCTTGTCCTTTGGTACGATAAGCTGCATCCGGATCATGGATAGATTGTACGCTGGATGATGGAATATCTTTAGGCTGCTTGAGTACTACTTTCTGATCGCTGCCACCTGGGCTATCATCGTTTTCATCATTGTCCTTTTGCTCATATTGCTCTTCATAGATGCGTTTTAATAAAACATATGATTCCTCCACACTTCCTTTTCCATGCTCTAGTAGTACTCCTATTATCTGACCCATGCTGACAAGCATCTCCTTCTTCTGATGAGCATTCAATGGATAAGTGAGATTGGAAGTACTCTTTGTTTGTAATGCTTCCAATATCTCATAACTAGAAGCATCCATGTGTGTCCTCATTTCATTGAGTGGCTTGCCACTCACATACTTCCTCACTGCTTCAACTATTAAGTGCAACCTGTTGGACTTGGCTATGTTACTATTGATTAGCTTGGAATCAAGGCGTATCTTCTTGCCACTCACTCCGTGAATAGCCACTTGATCAGTTGTAATTTTTATAAACACCTCTTTCATTAAGTCCCGTTGATGATCCTCATAATACTCTCCCAACAATCTTCTGAACTCATAATAGGTCGATTCCGCAGGTACATCATCATCCATATTGTACAATCCTAATGATCGCATTACCATTATATTGAACCGGCATTCTGTATATAATTGCTCATCACTCCACCCATTTCCTTCCTTTAATATCATCATTCCTATAAGAATGCGTATGCAGGCATTAGGCCGCCCCATCCTCTCATGATATAATTCTGAAAACAAAGATTCATCAATACGACTCACCACCTCTTTGTAAAAAACATTATGCCATGAATGCGGTGATTCCAGTAGCTTTTGCTTCCTCCCACAAAGATGGGTTGAAATATCTTTGAACAGATCGCCTTGACTATTTTTGCTAGGTTTAAACATTTACAAAAATAATAATATGTCCCCTCTTATCAAAATATTAACCAAAGTGCCGTTTAGAGACTTTCCGGAGTGAACTCAAAGTTATATATTTGGTGCAAAATAGTCGACGTCATGGTTAAAAAATGGGCAAAAAGAATCGCTTTGGCATTATTGATACTTTTCATAGCCATTCAATTTTTTAGAATTGATAAAGAAAATCCTCAGGTAAATCCAAATCAAGATTTATTAAGCACTCATAGCGGTGATCAGACGGTCAAAGATCTCATTAAAGCGGCTTGTTATGATTGCCATTCTTTTGAAACTAAGTATCCTTGGTACACTAACATCGCACCGATATCCTGGTGGATCGCCGGACACATCGATCATGGTCGGGAAGAATTAAATTTTTCGATTTGGTCTACTTATTCCGACCGGCGAAAAGATCATAAACTAGATGAGTGTGTTGAGCTTATAGAAGAAGGTAGCATGCCATTAGCCTCCTATCTACCTGCACATCCGGAAGCCCGACTAACCGAAACTCAGAAAAATGAACTTATCGATTGGTTTAAGAACCAACGTAGAGAATTAAATTATCAGCATGAATCAGAGTAAGTATTTAGTGGTACATGGGAAAGTACAGGGGGTTTGGTTCAGAAAATCCTGTTACAATCAAGCATTGGGGCTAGGAATCACCGGTTGGGTTAAAAACAGAGCGGATGGTTGTGTGGAAATGGAGATTTATGGCTCTCCTGAGGCTATTGATGCCATGATCAGTTGGTGTAACTCAGGCCCTCCATTGGCCAGTGTAGAAAAAGTTGAAATATACGAACTGCCTAATCTTCAACCTCCGAAACATTTTCAAATCATTTATTGAGGTCGGTCAGAAATGCATTCTCAATTTTATTGACATTCTGAATTCATATCAGATAACCTGATATTATACCAATTTATCGGGATACTCTTCCTGTTGGTCGGAATCATTTGGCGGCATGGAAAAAACATTGAACATTTCGGTATCTTGGGGCGATATCAGTTTAGCAGGCTAAATTTGTAAAGTCAAAGCTTTCGAGTTCTGGACAACTCAAGAAGCACACATTCAACTAATGATTATGAATAACTTAAGAAAATGGATTTTATTTGCAGCGGTAATCTTGGGATTGATCGGGTGTAAAGGTTTTACTGAAAAACTAGCCATTCAAGCAGATGGAAGTGGTCAGTATTCTTACCATATTGATATGAGCAACTTATTGGATAAAGATTTTCTGGGATTCATTGTACCCCTGATGATGCAGGAAATGGGTGAAGAAATCGACCTTGGCGATAGTGAGAATCTGGCGGAGGACCTCATGAAGGAAATTACGGGCAAAAACAATATTGATATTGACAGCACGTTTCAATTTGGCTCCGGACCCGATAAGTTGACCTCTCAGTTTAAGCATCCTCAAATTACGTCAAAGGCAGAATTACATGTAAAGCTTAGTCTCGCTGAAGAGATAGCCACTGCAGAGCTTACCTTACCTTTCAAATCTTTTGGTGATATTGATCTATTTTGGGACGATGTTAAAAATATGGCATCCAAAACCGATAAAGCGGATCCAAAGATGTTGCAAGCTTTGACCCGGGGGACTGATTTGGTTAATATGACCAAAAACAAACTTATCCGAAAACCCATCGAGTTAAAAAATGAAGAGCTAGAAGAATTACGTAAGGGAGAAATGTATAGTGTAATGAAAATGATCTTCGGTGCGGCCAACTACAACCTGGAATATGAGTTTCCCGGTAAAGTGAAAAAATCAACAATCGAAGGATCAGAAATATCAGGTAATAAAGTGACCGCAAGTTACAATCTCCTTGATGTTATTGAAGGCAGAGAAAAGTTAGATGGCATGATCAAGTTTAAAAGGAAATAATTAATCTTTGAATTATAGCTCTATTGTTGCAAAATCCATTCTCAACAAAAAGAAACATCGGGACTCATGGTTTCTGGATGATTACACTTTAAATCCCTATAGCGGATGTTCTTTCAATTGTTGGTACTGTTATATCCGAGGTAGTAAATACGGAATCCACATGGACCGTAAGATGACTTACAAATCCAATGCCTGTGAACTCCTGGAAAAGCAACTCAATCTAAGATCACGTAAAAAACAATACGGCTTTATTGTCATTTCTTCAGCCACAGACCCTTATGTGCATCCGGAAGATACATTAAAGTTAACTAGAGGGTTGCTGGAAATAATTGTGTCGTACCGTTTCCGGTACACATAATTACCAAGTCGGACTTAGTACTAAGGGACCTTGACATCCTGAATCAAATCAAAGAAACGGCTATTTTGCCGACAGATTTGGCCGTGTCGATAAACACCGGATGTCTGATTACATTTTCCATATCATCACTAAACGAGGATATATGCTCCCATTTCGAACCGGGGGCTCCCTCCCCCATCAGTAGATTGAAAGCACTAAAACATATTCGGAAACAGGGATTCAAGGCCGGAATTGCATTAATGCCGCTACTCCCATTTATTTCAGACACTCCTAAAAGCTTAGAATCTATATATCGGCAGGCAAAAGAAGCGTTGGCGAGTTATATGATGCCGGCAGGGTTATCACTTTACGGAGAAGGTGAAATGGGGAATAGACAATTGATCTTCAATGTTATCGAAAAGCATTATCCTCATCTAACATCAGCTTACCACCAATTGTACGGGGGAGGATATTGGGAAATGAAGACTTACCAGAATGATTTGCATAAAATTACCGCTTCCCTGTCGGAAAAATTTAAAATACCTGCCCGGATTATTGTGGATGAGTTGTGAGATATGAGTTGTGAGTTGTGAGTTTTTGTGATAATGCCTAAATAAGGTTGCCCGTTTTTCAACTTAAACGCATGAGTGAATCCGTTGATCATTTTTCAGGTGTAATGGAGGATTTGTGTAACTGTGGAAAATGTTACATGAGTGTCGGTTATCTGACATCTGACTTCTCTTGTCTGACTTCTGGTTTCAGATTTACACGGGTGAGCTGTGTGCCCAAAAATATTTTATTCTAATATAGATACAATATATATAATATAATTTGCTATATTACGGGAGATTCCTATTCATTTGGTCTTGATTAATACTGGATGAAATATTTTCCCTGCCTGCTTTATAAATGTTTAACCAATTTTATCAACCAAAAAACGTAATCAATGAATGTTAAAAATTATCTCACGGTGTCAGGAGTTCTGGGTATTTTATATGGCCTTTTCTTTTTCCTGGGAACTGATCAAGTAGCAGAAATGTATCAGAACACCGAACTGGCAAATTCTTTGGCAAAACTTATGTTCAAATTCTTCGGAATATCAATTTTGGCCAGTGGTATAATGGCCATTATGGCCCGCAATGCCAGCAGGTCCATTGGCAGAACGGCAATACTATATTATATGGCTGTTTCGCAGATATTATTTTTAATTATGAATCTGGTTCAATTAGGGAATGAATCATCAGTAACAACAACTAACAATTATATTGACCTGGTGGTTAACCTGATCTTAGGGGCCGGTGCCTTATATTTTATTTTGAAAGACAGGTCCGCAACGGAATAGACCCGGAGCATTAGCTTTTGGTATCTTGTTGGGCAAATACCTTCTTGAGAAGGTCGGTCTTCCGTTCAGTCACATCAGTCCTGATCTTATTTTCTTTAACTTCGATCAGGCTGAATAGTCCGTCCAACCCTTTATTGGTGACATGATCGTCAAGTTGTGGATTCACTTTCTTCACAAAGGGGATCTTATTGTATGCATCCACGGCGGATTTCCAATAGGTACGGGCGTTTACCTCATCCAATGAAGCCTGGATCACCGGTAGGAACTCCGTATAAAGTTGCCCACGGGTAGATTTCTGCAAATATTGGGTGGCTGCATCATCTTCTCCTTTTAGGATCGTCATGGCATCCTTGAAAGTTAACTTTTGGATTGCAGAGACGAAGATGGGAGTAGCCTTTTTAGCAGCTAACTCTGCCGCTTGATTCATCTTTACAATGAGGTCCTTTTCTACATTTTGGAAACCCGGAACTTTTTTTAGTTTAGAGACAACAGCTACTGCCTCTTCCGGTAACAGAATTTTATAAGGGCTTTCCAAATATCCATTTTCTGCTGACAGCAAATCAACGGCTTCCTTGATACCAAGCTCCAGGGCTTCTTTTATGCCCAATCCGATTTCTCCGCCTTCCTCCTCACCAGTCAAGGTTTTTTTGGCCTTATTCAACAAATCTTTGATCTGACCGTATGATTGTTCTGCGATCACCAAGTTAAATATTAAAAACAGGTAAAGTATCCGGTGCATTTTTTTCTTTTCAAAACGAAGGAGTAGGAAATTTAGTTTTATCAATAGTGTTATGATTTCGTTATAGTAAACGTTTAATTGCTAAATTATTAATTAAATTACTTACTTACCGTAATTCTTATTTATCTAATTACGCGGACTGTATCTTTGGATGCTATATGGAAAAATAAAGTAATAATGGGCAATCATAATGAGTTCAATACAAGGTACGTTTTGTTAATCTGTCTTTTGGTTTTGTCATTCAAATCGAAATCTCAGGACACACTTACTTTAATGACCTTCAACATCTATCACGGAGAAACTATGAAGGGAGATTTTGACTTAGATACCATTGCCGGTGTGATCAATCGATTTAATCCAGACCTGGTTGCTTTACAAGAAGTAGACGCATTTACCATCAGAGCTAAGAAAATGCATCTAGTAAACGAACTGGCATTACGCACTGAAATGTACGGACTATTTGGCCCTGCAATGCCCTATCAGGAAGGATTTTATGGAGAGGGTGTTTTGAGCCGTTACCCGATACAGGCTTCTCGAAATCATCCGCTTCCTTATAGCCCCGGTCATGAACCAAGATCTGCCTTGGAAATAATAATCACCCTACCTTCGGGACGAATGTTGACCTTTGTCGGCACCCATTGGGACCATCCGCGCAGCTCACGTGACCGGATACTTCAAAGTCAATCCTGCCTAAATATCCTGTTAAATAGTCCTTTCCCTACAGTTTTGGCCGGTGACCTGAACGATTCACCTTATTCTCCTTCGATAAAAACACTCTTACCGCATATGATCGCAACGGGTTATCCCCAATGGGAACCTACCATTCCTCACACCGGTCCGAAACGTAAAATTGATTATATTTTACTAGACAGAAGATTCCCATGGACTATATTAAATTCTGAGGTATATTGTGATCCGGTGGCAACCGATCATTGCATTTATATCAGCGAAGTGGTCCTAGAACCATAATTCTCATTATTAAACAAAATAATATTTCATTTTGCACGGATTAATTTTAACACTTCCCGCTTATGGCCATGTCAATTGCAGTTTAGGCCTGGCCAAAGAATTGGCATTGACCGGTCACCAGATCTCTGCCTACACCACGCCATTATTCCAGCCGTTGTACGAGGCCAATCATACATTGGTGTTTATATGGCCATTGGAACTGCAGGAATTGGAAATCTCAACTCATCGATATATCCAATTGACCGGTCAATTAATGGACTATGCAATTCAGACCTATGGCGATCTCAAGCAGCTTCATGAAAAGCAACAATTTGATTATCTGGTGGTAGATTTTCTATGTGTATGGGGAAAAGCTTTGGCTTTGGAAATGAAAATCCCCTGTGTCCACATTAGCCCGACGATTATCATGGATCGTTCTGTAATTGGATTAAATTGGAGGGAGATTCTATCCCATTTTTATCGCGGTATAACGAGCTTAATTCATCTTAGTCGGTTTATACGTCTAAAAGCGAAGTTCCAAAATTTATCCAATACCCGCTGGAATGGCTGGGACTCTTTGTACGAACAAAGACCGGGTACATTATCACTGTTATTCATTCCACGCAGTCTACAACCTCAATCATCCAAAATACAGGATGATCACTATTTCCTGGGTCCTTCTTTGGCAGGACGTACCGAATCTGTGAATATTCCTAGTGAGTGGTTTAATGAACACCCGCTGGTGCTTGTTGCTCTCGGATCTATCTTTAATAAACGCATGAGGTTCTATCGCAAATGTGCACAAGCTATCCAGGATCAACCTTACCAGATGATTCTCTCAACCGGTAAGCATGTAGATCAAATTATGGAAAAACTTCCTACTAATGTATTAGCTTTCAAGTCAGTTCCTCAGTTATTCTTGCTTGAAAAAGCCCAAGTATTTATTACACATGGGGGAGCAAATAGCATAGTAGAAGCTATATGGTATGAAGTTCCTATCATTGTCATTCCGGAAATGGGTGATCACTTTTGGATGGCCAAACAGGTGGAAAAGCTAAAGATCGGTATCTGGATCAGGAATCGCCTTTCCTTAACCTCTACCAAATTAAGGCAAAAGATAAATGAGGTAGCCAACAACCAAACTTTTCGGAAAAACCTAAAATCGCTTAAGCAAGAATGTATTGATGGTGGAGGGTCCGCCCAAGGAGCTGAAGAGATCATACAATGGGCATTTCGCACTATTGAAAACAAAGGTGAGAATTAGTTTAGTGCTATTCCTTTGTGCCAATACTGATTCTTCGTAGATAATTGATTTGACCTATGTGATAACTGAGATGTGTCAATAGTCTTAACAACTGATACCTTATGGTTCCTTCCGTATCAAATCCATCCTTCGGATACATGGCCTGAAAGTCCGAGATATTTGAAACCACCTTGATTACCATTTTGTGGGTATTTTTAATCCAGAAAAGCAACTCAGACCTGGGTACCTCCTTAATTCTAAATTCCAGTTCACGATTTCTTTGATATCCGGTATCGCCCAAATAATATCCGATGAAATGATTGAGATTTCCGCAAAGGTGGTATGCCAAATTCCCTCCGGAATTAGTAATACCGGGAAAAACAGTCCACAATTCTGCTTCGGGAAAAGCTACAATTTCCTGATGCAATTGTAACAGATATTGATCAAAGTAATTCTTTATTTCTGAATTCATCCTATTCATTCTTGTTACTGTCAGTTTTTCCGTTCTCTATCCTCAAGTCGATATTCATCCTGCTCTTTACTATCCTTAAGCATATCTTCCACATTGTCTATTTGTGGAGATTCTTCAATCGCCTGCCAATTGAAGTCTTCATCGAATGGATCAAGGGCTTTTTGTGGGTCAAACATCCGGGAATCTACCGGTAGGGCGTTATAAGGTTTGAAGTCCGGGGCTTCAGTAAAACAATCGGATAAATCTGTAGCAGCAGCATCATATTGATTTAAATAGGGTAATCCCAATATATTCCAGAAGGTTTTAAATATACTCCCAAAACTATAATGAACATGACTAACATAGTTGCGTTTTACCCACGGGGATATGACCATCAACAGACTGCGATGTGCATCAATATGATCCACTCCATTTTGCGCATCATCTTCGGTAATGACGATCATCATATTCTTCCAATAGGGAGTTCGGGATAGGAATTCAACGATCCTGCCTACTGCTAAATCATTATCAGCCATATAGCTTTCGCGAAAAGGAAATCCTGCTTCCGGTCGCTCTCCGGCTCCGTGATCATTAGGAACGATGACAGTAATTAACTGAGGCATGGAATCTTTCCCGTTAATCCACTTTTCATTAAATTCCTTGATGAACTGGTCTATCCTGAATTGGTCCGGTATGGCCATATTGTAAGTAGGAAATTGCCGTGAAGATCGTTCGTAAAGTGGCTGAGGCAACGGATAATTGATGTATTGATGGATGCCACTGTATTTGTATTCCGTTTTATAAAGAGCAGGCTC
Organism: Saprospiraceae bacterium; assembly: GCA_965223405.1. Lineage (GTDB taxonomy): Bacteria > Bacteroidota > Bacteroidia > Chitinophagales > Saprospiraceae > CBDCWO01. Next base: position 5,020,763 of record CBDCWO010000006.1, on the reverse strand, counting down.
AAACATAACACTGAATCCAAAGTTGAAGAAATCAATCTGATGGCGCTCCAAATGATCCCACATTGATCCGGCTTCATTATAGTCTTCCGGATATATGGCACCTGCCGCGCCATTCATGGCAAAGACACCTGGAGCTTTGGATCCATGCCGATAACTTCGATTACCGCCGTAGCTGGCTGCGGTCGCCGTTTCACACCATTCATTGGGATAGGTATTGACTAACCACCGGTGACCATCAGCAGATACATCCGCATCTACATAAAAATTATCAGAGATCGCAAACTCTCGGGCCAAAGCCAAATGATTAGGCATTACGGTCACATCGGTAACCGAATCCGTACGGCTACGATTGGTAAAAGAAGCATTGTATCCATAGCGGGCAATAGTTGGATCGCCAACTCCTTTTTCTATCTGACCATATACTTCATCATACGTGCGATTTTCTTTAGATATAAAAACAATATGTTTGATCGGACTACTTTTAGCTCCCGGATACAAGGGTATCGGATTTCTATCTCGATCAGTGAAACCAGGGTCAGAAGCTTTCCTCAAATGGAAATTATTATTCACCACTTTATTTGTCAATGCGCCAAGCTCTTTGTCCTCCGGTATGTCAATAATCTGCAGTGTTCCTTTCATGAGGGAGCCGATATAACTACCTTCCGGGCCAATGTCAAACGTTTTTCCACCGTTCGGACCACTCCCATACCCTTTCGCATTCGCCACGAATAGCTTTTGTCCATCCGGGCTAACTTCTATTTTTGCCGGGAACCAGCCTGTAGGTATATGACCCATTACTTTAAAGTCCTCAATATTGATAACCGCAACCGCGTTAATTCCTGATTCAGCTACATATAATCTCTTTTGATCCGGGCTTAGAGCCAGGCCAAATGGGATCACGCCTCTGAACTGTTTCAGACGATCTTCCGGTTTTAAATAAATCGTGTGAACTACTGTATCTTGAGTCAGAGATATCACTGAAATATTATCATTATTTCCATTACTGACAAAAACATATTGATCGGTAGCTACCATTGAATTCGGACTCGATCCACCGACGGCCGGTATGTCTTCCACCAGGGCGCCTACCAGGTGACCGGTTTTGATTTTCGCAACAACCTCAGGACTATCCTTATCTTCCAGGTTCACTGCAAATACCGAAAAGGATTCAGCTACATTAGGATCACCGAGACCCGGAATGGAAATGGTATCGTTCTTAATCCCCGATATCATCTCCTCGGAACCAAAAGCAAAGGCCGGATAGTTTATTGGTTTGATTTCTGATTCATCGCCATCTTTGATCAGAGCATATTGGAACATGCCCACATTGGCCACATAAACCTTTTGCTCATCCGGGGACAAACAAATCCCAAAAGGATATCTGCCTACCGGAACATTGTGCAATAGAGATTTGGTCTCCGTATCAATAATGACCATCCTAAATCCAATCTGGTCAACGGCATACAAGGTGCTACCATCCTTAGTAAGCACCAAATCTCCGATGTAGCCATGAGAATAATCCAATTCAGCAGATGTAAAAGAACAATCTATCTTTCCTTTGCTGTCTCCCGTTTGCAAGTCAAACAAATAAATTACATTTTCCTGCCCACCCGCAACATATACAGTCCGATTGTCTGGAGAAATTGCCAATCCCATAAATACCGAAGACAGCACTCCCCGATCGGTGGTTGGACCGGGTGGAACCTGTTGCACTTCAGGATCCAAAGAATGTAAGTTCCTGACAATAGTTATCGATAATGGATTGGTACCCGAGTTTGCGGTAACCGCACTATTTCCATCCGGACTTATAGTCAAACCAAATGGATGAGGAGCCACCACAATACTCTTTCCGATCGGATCAATAATTCTGCCATTGGGAATGATGGTTTCACCATCTCGATCAATCTTGACATATTTATCTCCGGCTGGAGCAGTGACGATCCAAAGGTTTTTATCAGGTTTGCGCTGGTTGCGACAACTGCATAATATTACGATTAGAATTGACAAAAGGTAAGTTGATTTCATAATTAAATCCTAGCGGTTGATTTATAAATAATTATTTCAAATATTGGACTACTAATCCAAAAAGTGTTTATTATAACTCGGAATCCAAATGGTAACCTAGATTATCAAATATCGATCATTCTTCCTGAAGATAATAAAACTGTAGATAAAGAACCTATATCGATCAAGTCTAATCGAAAAGTATTTAATCCTTGGTACTTAGTTACGAATAAGAGCCATTGATTTATCAACCGACTTGACTCTCAACCTATGAATGGAATTATATTTACGTATATAGTTGGTTTTACATAAACAGAAATTAACCGTTAGTTTTCAATACCTTGTAGCAAATTCTTAAACCCTTTCTGGTGTTCGGAATACGAATATTCTAAATTTGTGGTTTTGATTAATCTCGTTAACTTTAGTTTTGTATTCTGCCTCTATTTGAAATGTAGATCTAAACAAATAATGTCAAATATTCATTCCTGTTTTATCATGGCTTTTCAGAACATTGAAAAGGTTGCCATAGTTCTTTTTTTCCTGCTGGGTTGGTTGTGCATAAGCTGTAATCCGAAATCAACAACTACCAAAATCTATGTTTCCTCAAGTGGGTCGGACCACCACGACGGCTCAGTCAATAAACCTTTTTTATCTATTGATAGAGCGATCAAATCGATCGAAGAAAATAAACAACCAATTATTGGAAAATTGGAAATCATTCTGGATGGAACAATACCCATTGAAAAACCAATTATTGTTACTTATCAGGACTTCAAAAATGTGAAGGGAGGTGTAACCTTTAGGTCAAAGGGAGGTAACCAAGCGGTAATATCCGGTGGCAAGGAAATTGCCAATTGGGAATTGTCTAAAATGCCGGGTATTTACAAAGCCAAAGTTGAAGTTGACTTTAATTTTAGGGAGTTATATGTGAATGGACGTCTGGCTACGATAGCAAAAGGAAAGGAAAGTCATTCCAGAGGGTGGACAAAATTAGACGATCCATATCTAATAAAGGAAAATTTGCTTAAGACTTATACCACATTTCAAGGAGAAAAAGAGGCTTTTGAGGGTTATATGGCTTCTGGACCCTATGTAGATATTATAAACTGGAAGAATCCTGAAGATCTTGAGTTTGTCTACCTTCAAGCCTGGACTTATGTTGTTTGTCCTGTTGAATCTGTTGAAAAGACCGGAAGTGATCGTGTTTATATTAAAATGTATAATCCCACTTTCAAAGATGCCCAGATAAAGGGAGGGGTTCAGGTCAATGATCCGAGTTACATGCAAAATGCGCTTGAATTGTTGGATGAACCCAATGAATGGTATTTTGATCGAAAGGATCGAGAAATCTATTATATGCCAGAGCGAACCTCTGACATGGCTACCAAGCAATTTGTCATACCGGTAGTGGATAATGTGCTTTCGATAGAAGGGCAACCGGAAGAAAAGGTAAACGGTGTTCAATTCAAAAATATCCATTTTCAGTACTGCTCTTTTCCCAGACCTGGTATCGATGGATTTGCAGAAGTACAGGCTACGTTTACGAAACATCCGGATATTGATGACAACATGCACTCACATATGATATCTACTGATGCAGGTATTGAGGTATCCTATGCAGATAGTATCCTGTTTGATAACTGCATATTTTCTCATTTTGGAGGAGGAGGATTACAACTGAAGCAGGGTACTCGGTTTACCCGAATAAATGGTTGCATATTTGCACAAATAGGGGCTAGTGGCATCCAAATAGATGGATTCGACATAGAGTATGCCCACCCAATGGACAGCAGGAATACCCTAGTTGACAATAGGGTTACTAACTGTATAATTGCGGATATTGGAACAGTTTACAAGGGAGGTGTTGGAATAATTTCAGGATTTAATGAAAGGACTCAAATTATCAATAACGAAATCCATGATATTGCTTACTCGGGAATCAGTGTTGGCTGGGGCTGGGGATTGTGGGATGCCGGCGGAATTCCTGAAAGACCATCGGGAAAGATGCCGGACTACTATCACGTTTTTGACAAACCAACTATTTCTCATGGTCATGTCGTTTCAGACAATCATATCTATAATGTCATGAAGGTTTTGCATGATGGAGCCGGAATTTATACCTTGTCCTGGATGCCGGAAACGGTTATAAGTGGTAATCACATCCATGATAATCCACCCAGAACAGATCTGAAATTACATCCCGATAGTTTATCAAAAACTGAAATGTCCGAAGGATGGCCCGGAGGCATATATTTAGATGAAGGTAGTGGGAAAATCAAGGTTACCGGAAATCTTGTATACAATGTAGCGCAACCTTTTAATTACAATGATGTGCATTATTCGGGTCTTGCCTGGGACGAACGCGAGGCAACCAATGACATTCATGGAAATTATTTTAGTGATATGCCTGATAATGATGAGCGCAAATACCTATCCCCAAAAAATGTTTTGGACATTACCGCAGAACAAGCAAAGACCTACTTAGAAATTATTGAAAACGCAGGACTCAAGAGCGAGTATAACTACCTATTCGAACTATATGATTCAATTTCCAACAATTGAAACCGCTTTTCAGGGGTTGAGTTTCTAAAGGGAATCCCGAGATAACAAATAGCATTGGTTCCGACCCCGGCGGGGTCGCATTAGGTTCGAGAATTTAGCTTTAGTGATTGATAGACACCTATTTTTTGGGTTGCAAGGTTCAAGTATTGCTTAATCTGGATTTATTCCAACACCCCAATTCTTATTGGGTTTAGGTCCTAACCATAATTCCAATAATCCACCTGCTGCGAGATCGGAATGTTTAAACCAAAAATTGTTTAAAGCTTGTCCATTAAGCGCTGCTTTTTGGATATAGCAATTTTCATTTGAATTATTGTACGACTTAATAACAAATTTTTTCCCTGAATAATAAACGGGGTTTAATTGTATGGTTATTTCATCAAAAACGGGGCTGGTTATTTCATAAACAGGATCGGAAGCTGTGGTTCCTCGCAGGCTAAACAATCCAATTGACATCAGCGCACTCACACCGCCCATTTGCCCTTGGTCTTCATCATGACCACCATATCCTTTGTCAGGTGTGATGGCTCCATAAGCCTGCTTGTTGACTCGTCGTACCCAATATTGGCTTAACCAGGGTTTGCGGGCATAGTTAAAAACGTGGGCATTAGAGCACCCAGGTTGATTGGCATAACTTACATACCCACTGCCATAACCAAATACGAAGTCTTGTGGGGCAGCCTGTTCAAATGCATAGTTTAGTTTTTTACAAAGACTATCCGAACTTCCCATTAATTCTGCCAACCCAAGGATGTCATGTGAAATGGACCAGGTAGCCTGCCATGAGTTCGCCTCGATCCATCCTCTACCGCTCAAGGGGTCATGATGAAGCCAATGCCCCTGCTCATCTTTTGGAAAAATTAACTTCTTTTCCTCATTGTACAAGGTTTTCCATCCCTTGGACCGGGTAAGAAAGTATTCATAATCTTTCCTTAAATTCAGATCCTTAGCCATTTGTGATAATGCCCAATCCTGAAAGGTTGCTTCCAAGGTGATACCCGCATTGTTAGGGTGAAACCCATGGTCAATATAGTATTCGTCAATTCCCATCATCCCGCTAGGCATATGGTTATTCTTCATTACCTCATATGCCTGAATCACATCTGTTTTTGAAAGCAGGCCCTTTTGGTATCCTGAGGTGATTAGGTTGGTTGCCGGGCAAGTGGTCATAATATAGGAATAACCACCCGCACAGGGACCTCTGGGCAACAACTTCCCATTATTAGCATATTGAACTAGTGATGCAGCAAACTCATCGATAATTTCAGGCCAACCTAGACCCCAAAGGATATTTAAATTCCACTGAGTCAACCACAAGGCATCGGAATTATACATATGATGTTTTACTTTCCCTGTCCCCGTTTTGGGTAATGTCTGCACTTTAAGTTTTGAATTTATGGTGTGTGAGCCTACTCGCTCCCCTTCGGTATAATCCGGATAGTCCCCATTTACATCATCAAGTTTATGTCTTCCCAACAAGGTATGCCAGATATCCGTATAGAACTTTGTTTTTTGGGCCACAGAACCACCTTTAACGTCGATGCGACCGAGCCACTGATCCCATTCATTCTGAGCAATTTGTTTTACGCGATCAAAATCCCAGTGACTGCATTCTTCGATTAGGTTTTTACGTGCATTTTCTATGCTTGTATAGGAAATTGAAAATTTTACATGAAGCTGTTCTCCTTTTTTTACCTGATATTTTGCATGGATCCCAGCTGTAGGTGCATCATGGTAACTCCAGCCTTCTGCCCTGCGAGGGGTGCTCCCTTCCGGCCCTTTCAATTTGGATATATTGGCATACCTGATAGTATCGGACCATCCATCAAGTTCGTCAAAGGGCCGATCAAAACGGGCTACAAAAAATATTTTCACTTTTTCAGGACCACCCCATAAACGACCTGTACTATTAAAAGAACCCACTAATTCAGTATTGTTAACCTTTCGTACCTCCGCATTAGTCATGGTTGCGGTCGACAAATATCCTCCCAGATTCAACAACATACCTGCTTGATCATCTTTGGTGTAAGTGATGCGATACATACTTACCCTATCCGTAACAGTTTGTTCTGCCCACAAACCATAATCATCTAAATATACACGATGATAACTTGGCTGAACAATTTCCCCATCATGAGAGAAACCGGATTTCCATTCTTGCTCTCCTTTGGTATAGTCAATATCTCCGGTTATGGGCATGAAATCAACTCCGGATAACATCCAGGCATGAATTTGAGGAAAACCTAAAATTTCCATGGAATTATAGTTATAACCTCCTCCATACTGATTCTTATTTCGGGTCATTGGAGCAGAGCTAATCATGCCAAAGGGCAATGAGCCGGTAACAAAGAAAAAATATCTTCCACGGGCGGTTTCAATATAAGGATCCACCCATGAAATATAATCGGAATATTCCGCTGGTGAAGGATAAACCTCAATCTCCGACAGTCCTAACTGAATGCCATCACCATCCGTGACTTCAAAGCGGATCCATTCCACTTTTTTTGAAGGAAAGGAAACCACTTTTGGACTTCCATCATTAGGAATTTGCAAAACACTGATTTCACTCCCATCACTGAAATGTAGGACTCCTCCGGCGATATGTGAATGTGTTGCCGGGCGATCATACAAAACTATTTTATTTATATGCCTAGAGGATTTCCATTCGAGTTGAATCCACGGGTAATCGATATATCCCCAGAAGGTCATTTTACTTTTTGACACCCACTCATTAAGGTTCATTAATCGAATACTCCCATCAATAACTTTCAACGGGGAGAAATTTGAATCTAGCGATGAAGAGGCTGTAACCTGCGCCTGAGAGGCAATATTAGTTGGGCCGGCAAACACAGCGATGGTGTTAAGTAACCATAGTAAAATAAACAATGGTGCTTCTTTAATTTTCAGCATTCGAAATTGACTTTTTTAATAAGCGGCGGCTTTTGGTTGACAATACCGGATAACATTCCATCATAAAGGGTATCCGTGTAGTTTCTATTAACGTAAAACGGTACCAAAGTAGTTAATTTGGTAGTGATGGGTTTTCCACATCTATTTAAAACCTCAAGTCTAACCTAATTAATTAACCAAATTTTTTAAGAACAAGAACAAATTATTATACCCTGAATGGTAATCCTGACATTCACCAATAAAAGCTTGTCACTTTGTAATTGGGACGGATCTATGTCAGAAGATTTTATCCTAGCTGTAAAGTTAACATCGCTTTATAGGTTAAACAAATCCGGGGCAATCATTGGGATTTTTTTTGGATAAGTATATACCTACAACACTTCCAACGGATGCATCACTAAGTAGAGTTACTGTGTGTAATCTTACCTAACACAGGTACAAGCTTATAGTCATATTTGGCAAGGTTTGACGGCAATGTACCTCTTTACATTTGAATTCTTATTCTAATGCCGCTTATCACGGCAAGATTTAACCGTCACGTGCTGATTCACATGTAGGTAAGTTAAGTGTACTCCAAAAAACCTCTGCTTTACAATAGAGTTGTCCAGCCTTCTCCCTAATTCAGAAAGGCCATACTGAGCATGAAATTCGATGTCAAATCTCCATATATGGATGCCGGCCGCAATATCCAGCCCTCCGTCTACATTGGATAACTCATCACCACTGCTCCAGTATGGGGTTATGCTAGGCTGCTGATCAAAAATAAAAGTACCATATAGTCCACCTCCGGCATATACATGGAAATTGTCATTACCGGCTTTTAAAAAAATAGGATCAAAGGCAAGCTTGATTGCCTGCAGATCGATATTGGCTTGGGTCCAGTTTGATTCTTCCTGCATCCATTCTTCAGCGCCCAACTGAGCGTATCCTATCATTACATTCCCCCGCATCCATTTGGTACGGTACATCTCTTTTTTAATTCCTATTTCCCATCCGGTATGGATCGATGAAACCGATGGAAACTTTGGTGATTCCGGTTGCCTTAAGTCAGATTGAAGGTAACCGACGTACAAACCGACTCCCCCGCTTTGTTCTGTAAATTGGATTTGGCTAAATACCAATGCCGGGAAAAAAATACACAGTGTTAACAACAGTGTGAGGAATTTAATTCGGGAATTTACCTGCGTCATCATCTTAGTTTTTAAGAGGTGTTAAATATTAGGTGAATAAATCTAAGATGGTTGGCCAAATCCATAAAAGCCAAAATCATTCCAAATCAGTAGAATCAGAAAAATAATTTGATTTTATGTGAAGGGGGATATAGATTGTTAAGTAGTAACTCTTTTGTCAAGGTAATTATTATATAATTACGTCAAAAATTAGTTCTTTTCAAATATAGCCGATCACTTTTCCGTTAAAATGCTGAGAGACCATTAGGTAGTTCAATCCCCATGCATCTCGATAATTGACCCAACTCATTATTAAAGTTAGGTATGGGTAAGTTTGAAATTAGAATACATTTCCATGAAATTGATTTCCCTTTTCACTACCATTATAACAATTATTCTTTTTGCCAATTGCGCCCAGCCCGTATCAAAAGTTAAAAATCCTGTGATTTCAATTAATCCTGGAAATGACAAAAATGATCATTTACCGGGTCTTGAAATCCAATCAATCATCCAATTCGAACAATCCGATTCTTCACTGTTCGGGCACCCTTCGGCTATGGAATGTGTATTAGACAGAATCTATATTTTAGACATTTTCAAAACCAAATCTCTCTTAGTCTTTAATAAAAATGGCCAGTACATTAATCGGTCAAAAATTGGAAAAGCTCCGGGAGAAATGATAAACCCGTTTGCATTATATGTACATCGGGATAACAAAGCTGTGTTTGTTTGGGATCAAACATTACAAAGCCTATTTCAATTTAATCCGGATTTGAATCTAATCTCACAAAACATGTATGACGTGGCAATCCACACCTTTGCTGTTCTGGACAATGGTGAATTCTTGGTTCATAATCATTTTTATCATGATTATTGCTTCAAAATATATTCATCTGACTTCAGCTCGGTGAAAAAGAATTATATCCCGGATTTTAATTATTCCGGAGGTATGGGCCTCAGCAGATCGATCAGCACATCCCATAGCAACTTATTAATAACGCCGTTTGACTATAATATCTATGAATTTAAGCATGATACGGTTGTGAGTAAATATTTGATCGAAATGGATGATCAATTTAAAACGAATAGGACAGAAATTGAAGAGATAGGAATACGTGGGTTTTTTGACCTTGTACGAGAAGGCTCAAGAATTTCTGGCCCGAATGAAATTTCAGAAGGAGAAACGTATTTACTATTCCATGTTTATTTCAATAAGGAGCCCTGGTTTTACCTCTACCATAAAATCAACGGTAATGTATATAATCTGAATCAATACTTTGCAAATGGAGTGTTACCTAAGTGCAAAGTACGCGGAATAATTGAAAATGATGTATTATATGCTACCATTGATCCGGTTGACCTAATCGAATTTCATAAAGAATCCCGGCAAAAATTGATCGATACGGAAATCAAAGAGGAGCAACCTCTACTCTTCATCACTTTTTCGCTCAATGAAGATGAGAGTTAATTTCTTTTCATCTGTGCAAACCCTCCATTGCACTTCATCAGAAAATAAACTTCCTGAAGCCTATTTACTTTGGTAAAAAGTTGGTTTGATCAAGGTATGACTTATACCTTATGTCTTAAATCAAGATTGCCGAAAAAATTCAAACCACATGGATTTATCAGGTTCAAGATAAAAAAGGTATTGCTTGCACTTAATTAGAAAAAAAATTTAGTGTAGAGAAAGTTTAGAGAGCAATACGTTGACTACCAGGATTTCGATATATTGTACAAAAAATGAGTCAACCGGTAAAATTAAAGCGTACTCTAGGCCCATTCATGCTCTGGGGGTTGGGGGTGGGTTATGTGATATCTGGAATGTATTTTGGATGGAACCTGGGACTAGAGAAAGGAGGCACATTGGGATTGGGAGTTGCCACCTTATTCATCATAATCATGTACAGTACGTTCACCTTCAGTTATACCGAGTTAGCCTGTGCCATCCCAAAGGCCGGTGGCGCATTCGATTATGCGATCCGGGCTCTCGGAAAAAGGTGGGGTTTTATCGGTGGTATGGCTCAGAATATTGAATTCATCTTTGCTCCACCGGCGATAGCTTTTGCCATCGGAGCCTATTTGAATCTTTTTATCCCCTGGTTGCCGGTTTTGGCAATAGCTATAGTGGCATACATCCTATTTACGGCGATCAATATTTCCGGAATCGAACTGGCAGCTTCTTTTGAATTGATAATTACAATCATTGCTGTTATTGGATTGCTAATATTTGCAGGTTCGGTGATGCCTTCCTTTGAATGGAAAAATTTGACGATAGACCCCCTCCCGCATGGTTGGTCCGGTGCATTTGCTGCCATTCCATTTGCCATTTGGTTTTTCCTCGCAATTGAAGGCGTGGCAAATGTAGCAGAAGAAACTATCAATCCCCAAAAAAATATATTGATTGGTTTTGGTTCTGCTTTGCTTACCTTGGTATGTTTATGCCTTTTGACATTTACTACTTCGATCGGAGTCGCCGGTTGGGAAGCCATTGTGTATCCTGAACCGGGTGCCTCAGCTTCCGATTCTCCGCTTCCACTAGCGTTATCGTGGATATATGGTGAATCTCATATCTTATACACTTTGGTCACATCGATTGGCCTTTTTGGTCTGGTTGCCTCATTCCACGGGATTATACTCGCTTCCGGAAGAGCTACATTTGAATTCGGTAGAATTGGATTTGCACCCAGGCAACTTGGCCAGGTTCATCCTAAATACCGAACACCCGCTAAAGCCTTGGTTATCAACATGCTAATAGGCATTATCGCACTGCTTACAGGTAAAACTGGTGATATCATCACTATTGCCTGTTTCGGAGCATTGAGTTTGTACATTATTTCGATGATTTCGGTATTGGTATTAAGAAAAAAAGAGCCTGAACTGGAACGCCCGTTTAGAGTTCCTTTTTTCCCTTATTCGCCGATAATCGCCCTTGCCATTGCCGTGATAGCCTTAATTGCCATGACCGTTTACAACCTGATTTTAGCAGCCATATTTTTTGGATTTATGATTATCTCTTTCATTTTATTTACTATTTATCAGCAAGATTAACTTTATGAATAATGTAACTGGAAAAATAAGTGTCGAGGAACTCAGACAGCGCATTGCTGACGGAAAGGTGGAGACCATTATTATGGCATTTATTGATCACTACGGGCGCTTGATGGGTAAACGTTTTGATGCGGAGTTTTTTTTAGAATCCGGATTAGATCAGGGAACTCATGCCTGCAATTACCTGCTTACCACCGATATGGAGATGGAGCCCGTTGGAGGATATGCTTTTGCCAATTGGGAAATGGGTTATGGTGATTTTCATCTAATCCCGGATCTGAATACACTTAGAATAGCCAGTTGGCTTCGCAGATCAGCCATCGTCCTTTGTGACTTGGTCAATGAAAGTAGTCATCAATTAATTTCGGTTTCGCCCAGAAGTATAATGCAAAATCAAATTGCCCGGACCAAAGAGTTTGGATACGAATGTTATGCTGCTTCGGAATTGGAATATTATCTCTTTAATCAGAGTTATCGACAAGCTCATCAACAAGGATATACAAATATTGAGGCTGCAGGGTGGTACCTGGAAGACTATCATATTTTGCAAGGTTCAAGGACTGAAAAATTTACTGCTGCCGCACGCAGAAATTTAAAAAAATCCGGTATTCCGGTTGAGAATTCCAAGGGCGAATGGGGCCTGGGACAGCACGAAATAAACATTAAGTATGCTGAAGCACTGGAAATGGCAGATCGCCATATATTGTTTAAACAATGTCTGAAAGAAATCGCAGATAAGCAAGGAGTATCCGTCACCTTTATGGCTAAATATCATGAAGACCAGGCGGGTTCAAGTTGTCACCTACACCTAAGTCTTTGGCAAGATGGGAAAAATATCTTTCCTGGCTCTGAGTCCTTTGGTCCAATCAAATGCTCTCAGCTCTTCAGGTGGTTTCTGGCCGGTTGGATCCGGTATGTTCCTGATGTAATGCCCTTTTATGCACCTACCATCAACTCCTATAAACGTTATGTCGATGGTAGCTGGGCTCCAACCCGATTGGCCTGGAGTCATGACAACCGAACAGCGGGTTTTCGAGTGGTAGGAAGTGGACAAAGTTTGCGAATCGAATGCCGCATACCCGGTGCTGACTGTAATCCATACCTTGCATTTGCCGCTGCTCTCGCATCTGGCTTAAAAGGAATTGAGGATCAGTTGGAGCCTCCCGAAGTCTTCTCCGGAGACATGTATGGAGCAAAGCACCTACAGGCAGTACCTTCTACACTAGAAGAAGCACTGAAGGTTTTTTCGCAAAGTTCGTTCACCAAGGAATCATTTGGAGTAGATGTTGTGGAGCACTATACTCATTTTTTTAAATCTGAAGTACAGGCATACTACAAGTCCGTCACTGATTGGGAAAGAAAACGATATTTTGAAAGAATTTAAAAATCACTGGAAATGCGTCTAAAAGACAAAGTTGCCATCATTACCGGGGGAAGCAGCGGTATTGGAAGGGAAAGTGCTATCTTATTTAGCCAGGAAGGTGCTAAAGTATTGGTTGTGGATATAAATGAACAATCCGGAGAATCCACGGTGGATGAAATTCGAAAATCAGGGGGGCAAGGAATCTTCTTTCGTGCCGATGTTGCAGAGGCATCTGCTTGTCAGGCGATGGTCGAAAAAGCAGAATCCGAATGGGGAAAATTGGACATATTATTTAACAATGCCGGCATTATGCATGCAGAAGACCAAGATGCAGTCAGCACTGGGGAGGGTGTATTCGACCTGACAATTGCCATTAATGTCAAAGGAGTTTATCTGGGTTGCAAATATGGGATCCCTGCAATGCGTCGGACAGGAGGAGGATCCATAATCAATACTGCTTCATTTGTAGCCCTAATGGGTGCTGCAACCCCACAGCTGGCCTACACCGCCAGTAAAGGTGCGGTCCTGGCGATGACGCGAGAATTAGCGGTGATCCATGCCCGCGAAAACATCAGAGTAAATGCACTCTGTCCAGGTCCCTTGCGTACTGAATTGCTGATGAAGTTTCTCAATACCGATGCTAAGAAAGAACGAAGATTAATCCATATTCCCATGGGACGGTTCGGCGAGGCCATCGAAATGGCTAAAGCTGCTTTGTATCTTGCCTCTGATGAAGCCTCCTTTACTACGGGTACTGAATTTATTGTGGATGGTGGAATTACCGCCGCCTATGTTACCCCTGAATAATTAAAAAATGAATCGGATTCAATGCATATCTCCGGTCGATGGTTCTGTTTATCTAGAACGGGCTCACGCCACAAAGACCCAAATCGAAACCACACTTAATGCGGCCAAACAGGCTGAAGAGGTGTGGCGCAACACGACCCTTGACGAAAGAATTCGAATGTGTCAAAAGGCCTTGGACTACTTTGTCTCTAATTCAGAACAGATCGGAGAAGAAATTTCCTGGCAAATGGGAAGACCCATCCGGTATAGCCCGGGTGAAATTAACAATGGTTTTGCTGAGCGTGCTAAACACATGATGGGTATAGCCCAAACAGCCCTTGCTGATCAAAGTATTCCTAATAAACCGGGGTTTGTGCGATTTGTGCGTAAAGAACCACTCGGCACAGTGCTTGTTCTAGCACCTTGGAATTATCCGTATCTCACGTCTGTAAATGTGATAATCCCAGCACTTCTGGCAGGAAATTGTGTTATACTGAAGCATTCCTCACAAACTCCTTTATGTTCTGAACGATATGAGAAAGCATTTACGGCTTCAGGATTGCCATCGGGTGTCTTCCAGTATCTTCATCTCAGTCATTCTCAATCAGAAAAAATAGTTCAGGATGCCAGGATCAATTATGTAGCGTTTACAGGATCTGTAAGCGGAGGTCATATTATCCAAAGAGCCGCTCGATCCAGATTGATCACTACCGGACTTGAACTGGGAGGCAAAGATCCGGCCTATGTCCGAAATGACTGCGATCTCGATCATGCCGTAACCAACCTGGTAGATGGTGCCTATTTTAACTCCGGACAGTCTTGTTGTGGGATCGAAAGAATCTATGTTCAGCGCGAAATATTTAAGCCTTTTGTCAAAAGTTTTGCCGAACTCACTTCAGAATACCAATTGGGCAATCCGCTAGATCATTCCACCACTTTGGGGCCGATGGTCTCCGCTTCAGCTGCCAAATACGTCAAACTACAGATAGATCAGGCCATGAGAATGGGTGCTAAAGGTTTAATTGATTCCTCCAGGTTTCCGCACCAGCTGGAAGACTCGGCCTATTTGGCACCACAGGTATTAATTGATGTCAATCACAAAATGGATATTATGAAGGAAGAGAGCTTTGGACCGGTAGTAGGGATTATGACGGTTGAATCGGATGATGAAGCCTTACATTGGATGAATGACAGCCCATATGGGCTCACTGCCTCAATCTGGACCGATGATATTGAAGCAGCCATAAAACTGGGAGATCAAATAGATACAGGAACATGCTACATGAACCGATGTGATTATTTGGATCCAGAATTACCATGGGTCGGCGTTAAGGATTCTGGTTTGGGATGCACTTTATCGGCTTTTGGATACAATCAACTCACCCGACCAAAGTCTTTTCATCTTAAACACAACTTAGAATGAAAGTCGGATTATTGGTGTGTGATTCGGTAAATGATGAATTTCTGCATATTGGTGGAAATTATGATGACATGTTTTGCACACTTTTCCCTGATTTACAGCTAGTACCCTATCCTATCCATCAGCAGGTTTTTCCCAAGAACTTTTCTGAATGTGATGCTTGGATGACCACAGGATCAAGGCATTCAGCCAACGATTACCTGGAATGGATAGCCTGGTTAAAATCATTTATTCTGGAACTATATAACAATAAAATACCTTTTGTGGGTATATGTTTTGGACATCAGGTTCTGGCGGCCGCATTGGGAGGCAAAATTGCAAAAGCGACCAATGGATGGTCAGTAGGCATTCACGAATTCTCTCTACTTACCAACCTAAAATGGATGAATCCTTCGGTCAACACATTTAACATCTGCATGATGTGCCAGGATCAGGTAACCACCTTACCACCTGAAAGTCAGCTCCTGGCTATTTCTCCTAATTGTCCAGTGGCCATGTATTTGGTAAGGGATCACATGTTGGGCATCCAGGGACATCCCGAATTTAGCAAAGAATATACGAAAGCCTTGATTGATACCAGGCAAAGTAGAATCGGTATTGAAATAGCTAACGCGGGAGTTCAAAGTCTGAAATGTTTTTCTCCTGATTCCCGGTTAATCGCTTACTGGATTAAAAATTTTCTATTGGCTCAACCCTGATGCAATTGATACCAACACAGTTTATAAATAAGTTCAATTAAAAAAGATGGACAATGAAATTAAAGTTATCAAAATCTTTTACCTCATGAATACTTTAAAACTGTTTTGGTTTGTTATAGGATTGGCATTGCTTTCATTAAATGCTTACTCCCAAACAACCAAATCAAAAATTGTTTTTCAAAACCTAGGTTGGGCACCAGATGGTAAAGTTATTGCCTTTTCGGTCATTAAAGTAAAGCCGGATTGGTCCGATTATCACCCTGATAAATGGAAATTATTTACTTATCATTTATCTTCCCAAAAAGTGGTAGAAATTGATTCTGCATGTTTGTATTTTGATTTTTCTCCGGATGGAACCAAACTAGCTTACGATAAGTCTCATAACCAAAGTACCGATATATATGAATTGGACTTGAAATCCAAAAAACCGATCAAATTAACAACGGACCAAGCTAAGAACCGAGCCCCGAGCTATTCACCAAATGGAAAATACGTGGTCTTTTATAGCAATCGAACCGGGCATGAAGAATTGCATAAAATGAATCTAAAAAATAGAAAAATAAACCAATTGACTAACCGGCCTAATTCCCAAAGCTACAATCCCATCTGGGCTCCAAGAGGTAAGCACATCGTATTCTATCTAGTCAGTGGCGACGACCAAGATCAAATCTATCTGACCGATTCCCGAGGTAAAAAGCAAAAAAATCTTACTAATGATCAGCACCATAATGTTTACCCTTCCTGGACCCCGAAACGAAGGATAATCTATACCCGAAATCAAGGTCAATTGATGATTATGAATGATGATGGTTCGGGAAAAAAAGAACTTACTCCCGGTCCAATTGGTCAAGCCAAAGTATCTCCCGATGGAAATTCAATACTGATATCCAAAAGAAATGGAAATCTATATCTACTGAATCTCAAAACCCACCAAGAATCCATTGTTCTACATGCTGCACAACTGTTTCCCGAACCCTTTAAGAATTAGATAACTCAAGTTTCGGCACCTAAATTTATCTGGATTTTTTTCCAATCGCTGAAGAAACTACTTTTATTCATAGCAATATTAAGTAGGTCGTTAAAATTTTTATCTACAAGTGCTGCAATTTGTTGAATGATTTGAAATAGATGATTCCAGAATCTCTGCATCAGGTTAGGAGAAATCCAATTTTTTGAAACTTTATGGAAGATCAATCCAATACTTTGATATTTAACGTGAATAATGGATAAAAAAACTGTTGTTTTAATTTAAAACATAGGAGGATATTTAATATATTAACAGTTGAATCTCAATTAAATAATATTAAACTCCTCCATATGTTTGATGATAAAATTACAGAAATTTATGTTGCTGTGGATGACTTTTATAAAGAATTCTCTCAACAAATTCAATATTTCAGGCTTCAAGACGGTAAAAAATGTACACGCAATAGGAAAAGTAGACTATCAGACTCTGAAATGATGACCATATTGATATGCTTTCATCATACACTAATTTCAAGTCATTTTATAATGAAATGGTTAGACGATATTGGATGCACTTGTTTCCTGATCTTGTTTCCTATGAACGGTTCAACCAAACACAGCAAAAAGTAATAATTCCTCTACTATTATTCCTCAAACAGTATGGATTAGGTTGTAGTAGAGGTATCAATTTCATAGATTCTACTACGATTAAGGCATGTCATATTAAGCGAGAAAAACAACATAAAGTAATGAAGGGGTTTGCAGCAAAAAGTAAAGGTACCATGGGTTGGTTCTATGGTTTCAAGTTGCATTTAGTAATTAATGATATGGGAGAAATTCTGAGTTTTTACCTAACAAAAGCCAATGTAGATGATCGTAACCTACAGGTAATCACTTCTTTAACTGAAAACATATTTGGAAAACTTTACGGGGACAGAGGCTATATTTCAAAAGCTCTGGCCGACTTTTTATGGAATGATGGTGTACATCTAATTTATAAAACACGCAAAAACATGAAAGATCAAAATCTATCAGATATCGATAAAATCCTATTGAGAAAAAGAGCTCTTATCGAATCGGTCAATGATGAATTGAAAAATATCTGTTCTATTGAACATTCCAGACATCGAGCCCCTAAAGGTTTTTTTATAAATCTGGTTGCTGGGTTAATAGCATATCAGTTCTTACCAAAAAAACCTTCTTTGAATATCTCAACTGAAAAAACTGATAATTTACAGCTCCTCCTTACAGCCGCTTAAACATTATTCACGTTATTTAGTTACTGCTTTGATGCTGGATAAATGATTGTATGCCATAAGACAACATGTAAGATCAGAAATTTGTCCATCGAAATCCCTCGACTGACATTTACCAAAACCGAGAAGTTGCTTTAGTTCCTTGTAGGATACTTCAATAGGCCATCTATTCTGATATATTCTATATGCTTGAATCGCTCCAAGCTTTCTGTTGGTGCTTACAATGGCCTGCCAAGGAGTTCCTCTTTTCTTTTCTTTATAAAAAAACAAAGTGATCGGAGTTCCTTGAAAGATCACCGGTACGGTGATGTGATGCATTCTTAGTTTTTTATTCCACTTTCTTTTTTTCTTGTAGCGCAGTTTATTGATCAGTGTACCCAAGGTAAATAGTCGGCCATGATATTCATATTTCCAGTTATTGAACTTTGGGCGTGTAATCAGATCCAGGTCTTTACCCTCGGTAAATTTGACTAGTTTAGAACAGAAAAACCATGAATCCGCTAGTATATATGAAGCCTGGAAGCCTATTGCGATGGCACGACGCAGCATTTTAATGGAGCTAGAGATCTTATTATCAAGGGTTTCCTTAGCACGCAAATACCCAGCACTGCCTACTTCTCTTGACTTAGAGTATCGATGCAATAATTCCTTTTTAGTCAAACCTTGATTTTTCTTCTTACCAAGTTCTACAGTATGCACGCCACGAACCCCATCTAGTGAGTCTGGGTTCCCTGAACTACATTTGTAAGATAATCAAAAGTAGGAAAAATGGGAATGAGCAAGGTACGTGATAAGATGAAAAAGTTGGTAATGGATTATCACAAAAGTGGAGAAAGCAGAGCCACGTTCAGCAAGGCACATGGTTTGAGCATAGCGAAGTTGAGTTATTGGGTAACATATTATAACAAAGAAAAAAAGGAAACGGGTAATTTTGTTCAATTAAGCCCCCCCAGAACAATGACCCAAATACGAATACATCTTCCCAATGGAATAGAGATTGAATGTGGAGGGAGTATCCCTGAGGAGTTGATAGAAAAAATCATGAGTTATGCTTGAGAGTAGTCGACGATATTATCTATATGATAATCCTGTTGATATGCGCAAAGGATTCTGGGGTTTGGGCAAAATAGTAATGAGTCAAATGCACCACCGGGCAAAGAGTGGAGACGGATATGTATTTATCAACCGGCGGGGTAATTTACTAAAGTTATTACTGTGGGAAGGAGATGGATTCAGTATATATTACAAGCAGTTGGAGCGCGGTACATTTGAACATCCCAAGGATAAGTCATACCGGATAAGCTATGAGAAATTGCTATTGATATTGCGTGGAATAAATAGTGAAAAGATAGTAAAAAGAAAGCGTTATAATTTGGGAAAAACGGGATAGATTATGTATTTTTAATATATGACTATCAGGGAGTTAGAACAGGAATATTTGTCATTAAAGGAAGAAAATGAAGCACTAAAAATAGAAAACTTAGCACAACGCCTTAGGCTTGAACAATTAGAAAGGGCCTTATTTGGTTCCAAGCGAGAACGCTTCATTCCAGCCGTTCCAGAAGTGCAAATGTCCATGTTTGACCTAGAGGAATCCGGCCAATCTAAATCAAATGGATCAAGCAATACCATAACAGATCACCAGGACAGTAAAAAGAAAAAGAGCAAGAAAAAGAAAATATCAAGAAATACCTTTCCTTCCCACTTACCTCGGGAAGAACAGATCATAGAACCTGAAGGTTATCAGGAACACTTCAAGCGAATCGGAAAGGATGTTACGGAGATACTAAAGTATATTCCGATGGAATTGAAAGTGTTAAAAATTATACGTCCACGATACGCAGATAAAACTTTAGATGAAAAAAATATATATCAGGCAAATATACCAGCGCGGATTATACCTAAGGGGTTGGTGGATGACAGTCTGGTAGCAGGTTTGATTAGTGAAAAGTTTGAATACCATATGCCGGTATATCGCTTTGTAAAGAAATTGCGCAAAGCAGGAATCCACTTTATCAAAGCCAAGCACTGTTACAATTATCTGGCCAAGGTCGGAGAAATGATGCAACCTTTGCACGATTTGATGCACCAGGAAATGTTGTCGAGTGGCTATGTACAAATGGATGAATCAAGCATTCGAGTATTGAGTCAGGATCAAGAACATGGTAAGTTACGAGGCTGCATGTGGGTGATGCATGCACCTAGGTCAGATCTGGTTTTATTCAACTATCGAGTCAGCAAAGAAAAAGATTTTGCTTGCGAACTATTGGATGGTTACCAAGGAGTATTACAAGCAGATGGTAACTCTACCTATCAGAGCATAGCGGATGTTCCTCCCGAAGCTAAGCTCATGGGTAAGTATGAAATTCAAGTAAGTGAATTTTTGAACTGTTGGGCTCATACCCGAAGAAAATTCTATGAAGTTAAAGATCTGGAACCAGATATAATACATCCTTTATTAGAAGATATACAGCAATTATATGCTCTGGAAAGTGAGGCTCGCGAACAGCGCATGGATGCTAAGAAGCGCTATGATCTGAGACAACAAAAGGCGATCCCAGTGTTAAATAGTATCAAGAAAAAACTGGATGAGGCCTCCTTGAAGAATCTTACCGGACCTGTCAAGGCAGCCTTCAGATATACGATCAAAAGATGGCTCCAATTGTCCAACTATGTCAATAATGGAAACTGGGAAATAGATACCAATTTATTGGAAAACAAAATAAGACTACTTGCTCTGGGTAGAAAGAATTATTTGTTCGCTAAAACCAATCAGACTGCACAACATGTCGCAACATTCTATTCAATCATTGCTACTTGCCAGATTCGTGGAATAGATGTCTTTAAGTACCTCACTTGGCTTTTCAAAAAAATGGTCTCTGAAAAAATTAATGACCAGGCAGTTAACTGGTTACCACATAAAGTTGACCGTAGTATGTTCGATTAGAATGGGGTTTGTGGGGAGCATACTGTTCGATTAGAATGGGGTTTGTGGGGAGCATACGTTCTACATGCAATGAAAAATCAAGATGCAATAGATGTTTACCTGACCAGTATGCTAAGTTCATGCATTTAAATCCCAATCCATATCTATGGGTAACGTGAGAAAATATTCGACCTATAAATTCTATAGCCTTTCCTCTTTTGGGCAAATCTGTATCATCCAATATGAAGCAAGGTTGTGCCGTGGAATCATCCATTTGTTCTTGAACAATACTTTCCATGGTGCTGTAAGCCTGTTGTAAATAGCAAAGTAAAATCCTCAATTTTTCGCAAAGTTAAATCCCCACTTTTTTAGGGCAAATTTCAATATTTGGATTCATAAAAAAATCCAAGAATTGAAGCGAAAAGAGAAACTAAAAATGTGGTACCAAATTCAAAATTTGCGCAACAAGAAATTTAACAAAAGTCAGATTTCTGTAGAGTTAGGAGTTGCACGAAAGACGGTTCGCAAATATCTTAAGATGAGTGAGCAGGAGTTTGAAATGCATATTAAAAATGTTCAGAGTATGCCAAAGAAGCTTCGAGCCTATTATGACTATGTATATGGGATGCTTAAAAATCATCCTTATTTATCAGCAGCGCAGATAGAAGATCGATTGCTAGAGGAATATGGAGAGAATCTTCCACAGGTTCATTCCAAGACGGTGTATAATTTTGTGCAGGCGATCCGACTGGAAAAAGGTATACCGAAGCCAAAATCGGGAGAGGACAGATATTTTGAGCAACGTCCACCTACGGATTATGGAGAAGAAGGTCAAGTAGATTTTGGGGAACACTGGATGCAAAAAGTAAATGGAGGCAGGCAAAAAGTGTATTTCATGGCGGTAGTACTAAGTCGCTCAAGGTACAAATATGCCTATTTCACAAATGTTCCATTCACATCGGATTTAGCCATCAAAGCACATCAATTAGCCTTTGAATATTTTGAAGGGGTTCCCCGCAAAATGCTTTATGATCAGGATAAAGTATTTATAGTGGAGGAACATGGAGGTGATGTAGTATTGACCCAGAAGTTCAAACGCTACATTGAGACAGAAGCATGTAGCATACAGTTTTGTCGCAAGGCTGATCCCCAGACAAAGGGTAAAGTTGAAAATGTGGTCAAGTATGTCAAGAATAACTTTTTGAAAGGAAGAAAATATCATACTATAGATCATCTTAATGAGACGATTTTAAAGTGGTTGGAGAGGACCGGTAATGCCAAGAAACACGGCTCGACCCAACTGATTCCCGCAGCAGAATGGCTGATTGAAAAAAGAAGTTTGCTGGCTGTAAATAACGCACAGGTCAGGTATTTAACTGAAGTTTCCAGACGATCCTATAAGGTTCGAAAGGATAATACAATTGCGTACAGGAGTAATTTTTATAGCCTTCCCACTGGTACTTACCAGAACAGAAACTCTCAAGTGTGGATTGAAACAGGGCAGGATCAATTACGAATCTATGACCAGCAAAACAAAACCTTAATTGCTGTTCACCCCATATGTAGCCTAAAAGGTAAACTGATTCGTAACAACAATCATCTGAGAGACAAGAAAAGTAGTTTGAAACAAAAGGAAGAAAAGGTAATGCAACACCTGGATCATGACCCAGGTAGTAAAAGCTATTTACAGGCCCTCCATAAGGACAAACCCAGGTACTATCATGATCACCTTAGAGAAATGTTGAATATCCTGGGAGCCTATGATATCCAGGAAGTAAAATCGGCTATAGCGCAATGCTTGTCATTGAAAGTGTATAATGCTTTTGATCTGAAAAGTATGCTCCAAAGAATGCAGCAACAGCAGCTTTCCAAACCAGTTGAAGCATTGAATAAGAATTTGGAATTACCACAGCAGGCCAATATCGTACCTAATAAAAGTAACATCAATACCTATCAAATAATCATGAAATAAAAACTAAAAGCATGGAACAAATCAAAATGATAAAACAGTATGCCCAGGCACTGCGCCTGACCAAAATGAAAAATGATCCGGAAAGTCTTTTGCATGATGCTCAACTAAACAATCCTGGATATATGGCTTTTACCAAAAACTTGCTGGAAAGAGAAGTCAAACATCGTCAGCAAACCGATTTACAGCGTAGGATTAAAATGGCACGACTGCCTCATCATCATTTACTCGATCACTTTGATCACAACTATGACAACGGAATCAGTACTTCCCAACTCTCTCAACTCAGGGAATTACTTTGGTTGGAACAAAATTACAACCTCATCCTCATGGGTCCCTCTGGAATAGGAAAAACCTTTATCGCTTCAGGATTGATATATGATGCAGTGATGAATGGATACAAAGCCTATTTTATAACTATGGATGAATTGATCAATGTGCTCAAACTAAAAAACATTACTTCAAAAGCCATGAATACGTACAACAGATTGTTGAAATGTCATTTGTTGGCAATCGATGATATCATGCTTTTTCCCATTGAAAAAAATCAGGCTGTTGAACTCTTCAACTTGATCAATCAATTGCATGAAAAATCTTCCATTATCATCACCACTAACAAAAGTCCTAAACAATGGGCTCAAACCCTCGAAGATGAAGTATTGGCTACCGCTTTACTCGATCGACTACTCTATCGATGTGAAGTAGTAAAATTGAACGGAAAAAGTTATCGAATGGAAAACAGAAAAACTATATTTGATTCCAATTAATTAACCCGCCCAACTGGGGAAATCCAATTGCGAAAAATTGAGGATTTTTACTTTGCTATTTACACCTGTTTCAATAAAAGTCGTCTCCAATTGATTCTAAAATCATTTTTGATCTTGTAAAGTAAGTCCTTGCAAAAAGGCAGCAAACTTCCCAGATCTGAGTTTATACACCTATGAACTGTAGGCACGTCAGCTATTTTCATCAGCGTCAAAAATCGAATAATTGATTGCCGACAATGAATAGACTGTGAATCCTGAGGTATTCTGTCATAGGAACATTTGAGTATTTGTCTGTATACAATGGATGTAGTTTCTCCAGAATTCTTAAATAAGGTTTTTAGATCATTGAAAAAATCAGTAGCTTTAGACAAGAGCATGTTTTGTTTGTTTGTTTCAACTATAAGGTACTCAATTTGTGTGACTTATAGATAATAAACACATGCTCTTTTTTTATAATTTATATGGTGCAGAAACTTGAGTTAGATAATTTCTTATATTGCCAAAGATTAGATCCCCGAATAATCTTAGGAATATCTTTTAACCAAAACTTAAAATGATGAATCAACTTACACCACAAGCACCCAAAAGTAGTACGGTCTTAATTAGTATTATTCTAGTGTTGCTAGGATTTTTCGGAGCCCTGATCTCTCCATCTATTGCCGATAACGGAGATTGGTTTCTTTTAGCTGGGTTTGTGTTTCTCTTATTAGGGGTTTATGTAAAAGGATTATAACCCTTTTATTGAATTTTGGGGACGCTACCAGAAAGAGTAGAGATTAGTGCTTAAGTTTATTCTTGATATCTTTTGATCGTCGGATCAAATAGGAATGAGTCTTTACCAATTGCTTTTTCATTTGTTCGGCATTTGTTGGATTAGCATCTAACAGAGACATCTCCGAAACGCAGCGCAAATTGAAATAAGGCGATAAACTATTTTGAATATAATCTAGGTTGGTTTTTAGTGTGGTTTCTGCTCCCAATATTCCAGCCACGATTCCCAGTCGAGTGCAATATTTTTTGTACAGAATGGGATCCATAGCAATAGTACGATCCAGGATGTCTTCGCTTGAAAAAATCAATTTGTCTCCTAATATTTTGTCACGAGCTTCTTTACCTTCATGTGGATCATAAGATAAAATGTCATCAAAATCCCAGGGAATAATTCCAAACCGAACTGGTTGTTGATCCGGTAATACATAATAGTACACTTCATCGGTGTAATCTCCATTTCGTATCCAATAATTGAAAGCCAACCAATCAAAGTAAGCCTGCAAGTCCAATTTACTATTGAGTGAGTTATACAATTCTTCACCTTCCAGCTTCTTACATGATACGGCAATTTCGCGAAACAACTTTTTGCAGGATTTTACAAAGTCAGAATCTACCTTCTTACCAGCCTTTGCCTTGTCGATTGAATAACTATCCAAGCGTCTAAGGACCAGTGGTGATTTTTGATCTTTAAGCGCAAAATCATAGGGACGCTGGACCAGGAAATAAAGACCTTCGCATTGGTTGTTTATATTCAAGAGCACATATTGAAAATACAAATCACAAATTTTTAGATCTCGCAGGCACAGAAAGGCCAAGCAATTATGAAAGTAATGCTGATCCATGGCCATATTCAGTAAATAAAAACGTTTCAATTTGATGTTCTGGCCGGAATGCTGAAAGTTAAATGATTGGTCCAATTCTATGGAATAGCTCTTGCGACGGAAATTAGCAGATGATTTCCCACGAGTTTCCATTTCTTTAATTACAATAGGATGTCCATTAAATTTTGCCTCTTGTACACTGATCGGATAGTCTGAAGGAAGTAACCTTTGAATGGATTGGTATTGGGTAGGATGAACTTTTAAAGATAGGGTGGATATTTCAGAGGCAATCGACCAACCATTCATCGCTAGACATAGACAACAGACTACCAATATATCTAATCGCCATTTCATAGTACAGAAATTCTCTCTTCCCTAAGATACGACGAAAGTAAAAACTACCAAAATAATAGATGTTTAGTTGGCAGTTCAATGCGTTGCATTATTTGTCTAGCCTAAATCATTCATCTCTTCCTGTCATGTCCTCCTGTCATACGCCTTTTACGACGTACTGCAGACCGTAATAAATTACCTGCTTACTCTGCCACTGGCATCACCGGCCATCAATTTTTCTACTTCGGCAACGGTGACCAAATTTGCATCTCCATGAATCGTATGCTTTAAACAAGACGCGGCTACAGCAAAATCAAGGGCTTTTTGATTATCTGCAGGATATTGATGTAAACCATAGATTAACCCCCCCATAAAACTATCTCCACCGCCGACCCGATCTACGATGTGTGTGATTTGATAAGTACGTGATTCATATAAGGTCTTTCCGTCATACAGGACACCTGCCCAGGAATTATGCGAAGCACTAATAGATCCACGCAAAGTAATAATAACTTTGGTACATCTTGGAAATTTCTTCATCAACTGTTGACACACTGAGGTATAGGCTTTGGCATCGACGGACTTACCGAGGGTAACATCTACCCCTTCCGGATGGATTCCAAAATGCTTTTCAGCATCTTCTTCATTTCCCAGGATTACATCACAGCCAGCCACTAGGGCCGGCATAATATCAGCTGGGCTTTTCCCATATTTCCATAGATTCTTGCGATAATTTAGGTCGGTGGACACAGGTATGCCCAAAGTGTTTGCCACCTGCACGGCTTCCAGACAAGCATCTGCCGCTCCTTGAGAAATAGCAGGAGTGATGCCGGTCCAATGAAACCATCCAGCATCAGCCAAAACTTTTTCCCAATCTACCATGCCTTTTTCAATAGTGGCCATTCCGGAGTGAGCACGATCATAAACCACTTTACTCCCTCTGCTTACGGCGCCAATTTCCAAAAAATAAATCCCTAATCGTTCACCTCCTCTCACCACATGATTTACACCTACACGACGTTTGCGCATCTCCATTAATGCGCATTCACCGATATCCGTGCTAGGAATTCGCGATACGAATTCCACTTCCATTCCATAATTTGCCAACGACACTGCGACGTTGCTTTCTCCACCGCCATAAACGATCTCAAAGGATGAAGCCTGAGAGAAACGTCTAAATCCCGGAGGACTGAGCCGCAGCATAATTTCACCGAAAGTGACAATTTTTTTCACAAGTAAAGTATTAAAGGTTAAACATATTAAAGTCCGAATAATTTAGGCAACCACATAGAGATTCCAGGCAGGTAGGTTATAATTAACAAAACAACGATCATCGTAATTAATAAGGGAATCAACGGTTTAATTACCTGCGATACGGAAATCTTAGCTACCCCGCTACCCACAAACAAAATTGTTCCAACTGGAGGAGTACATACTCCAATGCAAAGGTTTAAGACCATAATTATTCCAAAGTGCACTGGATCCATGCCCAATTGGGTAACTACTGGCAAAAATATGGGTGTAAAAATTAGTACGGCTGGAGTCATGTCCATAAAGGTTCCAACTACCAGCAACGTAATGTTGATGGTTAGAAAAATGAGAATCGGGTTACTTACACTTTCCAACATGAAGGTTGTCATCAGTTGGGGAATACTCTCAAATGAAAATAACCAGGACATCGCCATCGAAGTACAAATCAGAAACATTACAATGGATGTTGTTTTTGCACTACTCAAAAAAATTGATGGAAAGTCTTTTAATGTAATGGCCTTATAGGAAAGCCCCAAAACAGCAGCATATAAAACGGCAACTCCGGCAGCTTCTGTCGCGGTAAATACGCCGGCTACAATCCCTCCAACCACAACTACCAAAAGCATCAAACTGAAAAATGACCGTCTGAAATCATACCATAATTTGCGCAACGAAACTTTATCGCCAGGTTTAAACTTTCGTTTTCTGGCCATGACTGAGATAACAATCATCAGGGCTACCCCTACCAGGATACCTGGCAAATACCCGGCAACGAACAGAGATGCGACAGATGCCGCACCCCCACTGGCAAGTGCGTAAACAATTAGAACATTACTTGGCGGAATGAGTAGCCCGGTCGTTGATGAGGTAATATTTATCGCAGCACTAAAGGGTCTGGGATAACCTTCCTCTTCCATTCGGTCGGTCATAATACTTCCTATCGCAGAAGCCGCAGCCACTGCCGACCCGGAAATAGCTCCGAATAACATGGCCGCCATGACATTGACGTAAGCCAAACCTCCGGGGAGGCTTCCGACCAACGACTTGGCAAAATTTATTAAGCGATTGGCAATCCCTCCCCTATTCATCAACTCTCCTGCCAAAATAAAAAAAGGTATCGCCAGTAAGGCAAAACTGTCAATACCCGTTGTCATTCTTTGGCAAATAGTTGTAATTCCAGGTGTAAAGGCAATATTCAACAGAATGGTCAAGGTAGTCGAAATTCCAATACTATAGGCTACCGGCAATCCGTAGAGTAAAAGGAAGAAAAAACTGACAAATAGAACAATTATACTCACCACTTCAATACTCATGGCTCTACAATTTTAGTGGTTGAAATGGCTTCTTCCATATGGAATATGTTGTAGATGGAATAGAAAATGATTAGTAACCCGCTAAACGGTACTATGGAGTAAACTATTCCTAAGGGAACCCCTAATGCAGACGACTTTTGACCGAGTGATAAGGTGATGTAAACCAAGTTAATACCCCCAATTACCATTACTACCAAGGCAAACAATAACATTAAAAGTTCAATTATTACCCCACGTCGTTTCTGCCTTTCAGGTGGCAGCTTTCGGACTAAAAAATCAATCGCCAAGTGACCTCTTTGGCCATTCAAATATGCGGCTCCCAAAATCGCCAGCCAAATCATGGCAAACCGGGCAAATTCTTCCGTAAATGAGCTTGATCTCCCGATTACATACCGGGAAAATACCTGCCATAATACATCGATGACCAATAAAGCAAATATCAGTACCAGAAAATGGACAATAAATTGATTGATGAGTTTGTATATTTTATTCATAAGGTGTTTTGTATTGCTTCAATTAAACTTTTCATTTTGGCATCTTTGGCAAAGTTTTCCATAACCGACTTGGTTTTTGCTGAGAACAAAGATTTATCAGGTTTGATAATTTCCACATTGGCCTTTTTTAATATTTCCATACATTCCGCGACGGATTCGGCCCAATATTGTTTTTGTGCCGTTCCCGATTCGTCTGCTGCAGATTTGAGCCAATGCCTTTCTTCTTCACTTAGCTTATCCCAGAATTTGGTACCAATGACCAGTACATCCGGTAGTGCGGTGTGTTCGTCCAAGGTATAATACTTGCATACTTCATAATGATTGGATGTAACCAGGGAGGGTGGATTGTTCTCAGCACCGTCTACCACCCCCTGCTGTAAAGCAGTATAAAGTTCCCCAAAAGCCATTGGCGTGGCAGCGCCACCCATGGCATTGACCATTTCCAGAGACATTTGATGATTCATAACCCTTATTTTCAATCCTTTCAAATCCTCCGGAGAATGAATGGGTTTACTTTTTGAATAAAAACTTCTACTGCCTGCATCATAAAAACATAATCCCTGTAGCCAAAAATCACGACTACTGCTCAACAATTGCTGTCCTATTTCCCCTTCCAACACCCTGAATAAATGATCGTGGTCTCTGAACAAATAAGGAACACCTAGTACTTCATAATCAGGAGCAAAGTTGGCCATGGTTGCCGCACTTACTTTGGTCATTGCGACACTGCCAATTTGTAACAGTTCCAACAGCTCCCTTTCACTTCCCAACTGACCGTCGGGAAATATCTTTATCTGTAGCTGTCCGTTTGATTTCAAATTAACTAATCTCTGAAATTCCACAATCCCTAAATGTACAGGATGTGAAGTAGGCAGTGAATGGGCTAAAAAAAGTGTTTTTCCCGGCTTAATCTGTTGACAAGATAACAGAAGCAATATTAGAAAAACCCCAACTGGTATTCGACTATAAAAATAATTCATACGTTTATCCCGGTTTTAAAACCCAAAATAGGTTTTTGCATTGTGATAACAAATATCTTCAACCATTTTACCTAACCAGGAAAGATCATTTGGGAGTTGTCCGGTCTCTATATCATCACCAATAAGGTTACATAATATACGCCTAAAATACTCATGTCTGGGGAAAGAAAGAAAACTTCGACTATCTGTAAGCATACCTACAAACCGGCTTAGCAATCCCATATTGGACAATGTATTTATTTGCTTTTCCATGCCGTCTTTTTGGTCCAGAAACCACCAAGCCGATCCCCATTGCATTTTACCTGGAACCCGTCCATCCTGAAAATTTCCAGCCATCGTAGCAAATATTTCATTATCAGCGGGATTCAAATTATATAATATGGTTTTGGCCAATTTTTCATCTTTATCGAGTCGATTTAAAAAAGCGCCTAGTGCCATTGCCTGTGGCCAATCTCCAATCGAGTCACAACCAACATCCGCACCTAAAGAATTCATCAACCGCTCGCTATTACTTCGCAAAGCTCCTAAGTGGAACTGCATGGTCCATTCCCGTTGGTGGTACATTTCAGCTAAAAAATATAATACAGCTGATTGGTACTCCAGGGCCTCACCAGGACTGATGGGTTTTCCTTCCATTTTCCGCAGGAATGTTTGGTTGACCGACTCAATAGTAAAGTCTTCTGCATAAATATGTTCCAACCCATGATCTGCCAACCGGCAACCGGCTTCATGAAAGTAGGTTATCCGTTCGTGAAGTACTTCAAGTAGGTCATCTATGCTGTTAATTTCGTAATTGTTGGTTTCTTGCAATTGAAGAATGTATTGCCGATATCCGGTTGCCGTAATCAAAATGGCCTTGTCGGGTCGGAAAGCCGGAAATACTTTGATTTCAAAGTCGCTATTTGCGATCTGTTTGTGATGGGAAAGTGAATCGACAGGATCATCCGTAGTGCATACTACTTCAACATCCATTTTACGCAATAAATTGTTGGTTGAAAATTCAGGAGTATCCAGGAGATCTGAAGTCGCCTGATAGATTTGATCTCCGGATTCGGAGTCCAATATTTGGTCAATTCCAAAATATCTTTGCAATTCCAGGTGTGTCCAATGGAAAAGCGGGTTACGCATGGTATAAGGTACTGTCGCTGCCCATTTCATAAACTTCTCTTGGTCAGTAGAACCCCCAGTGATGTATTTCTCGTCAATCCCGTTGGCCCTCATAGCCCTCCACTTATAATGATCCCCTTTTAACCAGGCTTCCGTTATATTGGAAAACCGTTTGTCTTCAGCTATTTCACGGGGTGACAAATGATTGTGGTAGTCAATAATCGGCATTTTAATGGCATGTTCGTAATATAAATATCTGGCTGATTTTGAGTACAACAAAAAGTCCTCATCCATGAAAGCTGTCATTGTGGTAAATTAAGGATTTATAAAATATTATTTTCTTTTTTCTTCCATAGAGTTAAGAATCCCCCACTCCAAACCTCTTAATTCCGCCAAACCCCGTAATCTCCCAATCGCCGAATAACCTGGATTTGTCATTTTCCCTAAATCGTCCAACATTTTGTGCCCGTGATCAGGCCGCATGGGAATCGCTTGATCACGCCCTTGTTGTTCTTTGAGCATAACCTTCATAATCTCATACATATTGGCATTTCCTTCCAGATGATTGGCCTCATAAAATCCCCCATCTTCATCTATCTCAACACTACGAAGGTGAAGGAAATGGATACGGCCTGCCATTTTCTGAACCATTTCCGTTAAGTTATTATCCGGACGTGATCCAAATGATCCGGCACAAAAACACACTCCGTGTGACCTGTTTTGCACCATATTAAGGATGGTAATCATATCTTCGAGGGTACTGGCAATTCTGGGCAGGCCTAGTACTGAATACGGTGGATCATCGGGATGAATAGCCATTTTAATCTTCACTTCTTCCGCTACTGGAATAATTTCTTCAAGAAAAAATTTTAGGTGGGTTCTGAATCTACTCTTGTCAATATTGCGGTAAGAATCGAGTGCTATTTGGAATTGGTCCAAAGAGTATCCTTCCTCCGATCCGGGAAGACCGGCAAGAATATTTTTAACCAGTCTTTCTTGCTCATGGCGTGACATTCCATCCCATTTTTGTCTGGCTTTGCTCAGTTGCCCAGAGGTATAGGCATGTCTGGCTTCTTTTCTTTTGAGTATGTATAGATCAAACACAGCTAAGGATATCGGATCAAATCTCAGGCCGGTTGAACCGTCTTCAAACCGGTATTTCAAATCCGTTCGGGACCAGTCCAAGACTGGCATAAAATTATAAGTCACCGTTGGGATACCACATTCACTAAGATTTCGAATACTCATTTTATAATTTTTCAAATGAGTCTTCCAGCCTCCGGTCTGTTGTTTGATTTCTTCACTCACTGGTAGGCTTTCCACTACAGACCATTTTAACCCTGCCTTTTCAACAATCAACTTTCTTTCCTGGATTTCTTGTTTAGTCCAAATCTCGCCATTGGGTACATGGTGCAACGCGGTGACCACTCCACTTGCTCCGGCCTGAGCAATGTGCGACAAACTTATGGGGTCACCAGGACCAAACCACCTCCAAGTTTGTTCAAACTTCTTCATACACCCTAATGTTTATACGCCTGAAAAGGCACTGAATCCACCATCTACATGTACCACTATCCCTGTGATGAAAGAAGCAGCATCACTACATAGCCAAATGACCGATCCAACAAGCTCATCTGGTTCGCCAAAGCGATTCATAGGAGTGTGTTCAATAATGGTTCTTCCTCTGGCAGAAAGTACATTTTCATGATCAAACAACAATTTTCGGTTTTGATCACCAATAAAGACTCCAGGTGCGATGGCATTGACCCTAATTCCTGCTCCAAATTTTGAAGCCATTTCCACAGCCAGCCATTTGGTGAAATTATCGACCGCAGCTTTAGCTGCACCATATCCAACGACTCGGGTAAATGGTTGTTGCGATGCCAGCGATGAGATGTTGATTATTGAACCTTTACCGGATGCTGTCATTTCGCGGGCAAAAATATAAGTAGGAAGAACAGTCCCCTTGAGATTAAGATCTACTACCTGGTCAAAGGCGTCAATGGACAGGTCAAAAAAATCCTGATCCGGATTGATCGTTGCTCCTGGTTGATTCCCTCCCGCTACGTTCAACAAAATATCGATACTTCCATAATTTTCCAGGACTTTGCTGCGAGCGTTTTCCAGTTCCTTTTGATTCAATACATCAGCAATTAACGGAATTGCTTCACCTCCTTTTTGTTGAATTTCTTGAACCTTTTTTTCTACCTTTTCTACTGTTCGTCCCAACACTCCTAGTTTGGCTCCAACTGCGGCAAGTCCACTTGCCATAGCA
The DNA here is from genome assembly GCA_965223405.1 of Saprospiraceae bacterium. Classification (GTDB taxonomy): domain Bacteria; phylum Bacteroidota; class Bacteroidia; order Chitinophagales; family Saprospiraceae; genus CBDCWO01. The sequence continues at coordinate 4,987,574 of CBDCWO010000006.1, read as the reverse complement.
CCTCCCAGCACCCCAGCACCTCCCGTCACGATGGCCACTTTCCCCTGGATGTCAAATTGATTTTTCATAGACGTATTTCTCTCAATTCACCAAAGGTAGAAAACCTTTTATTTTAGCCAAGATATTCACTATATTTTTGAAAATTAACAGAAAATTAAGTTCACATGGTTTAGTTATTAAGCTATGGATAATCTTATGCAAACAATAATTAATTCTTCAGAACGGATCTGGTGTCAAGGGCATATTCAAAAAAGCCGAGGTGGGATAATTCTTCCCTTAAAACGGTCATCTCATCATCGCTTAAATTGTTCAGAGGGGAACGACAGGGACCAAAATCAATCCCTAAAAATTTCATCGAGGATTTGGCCGCACTTGAATAACCGTATTTTGCCAAAGTAGTTATCAGGTCGATAGAAGTTTCCTGAAGTTTAAGCGCCTTCTGATCATTGTTGGAATGGATAGCCTGGATAATGTCGAAATAAAGCTTCGGAAATAAATTATAAGTGCTGCCCACAAATCCACGTGCTCCAAAGGCAAATCCATTGATCATTAGTTCATCGTTTCCATAGAGCAAATCAAACCTACTATTGTCAAAACGTCTTGCCCTGGAGTAATCTAAAAAATCGAGGGATGTAAATTTTATGCCAGCCAGGTTTGGTATGAGCGAACTGCCAATTCTCAAAAAATCAACCATGTTAAAGTTTACATGCGTCAACTGTGGGATATGATAATAATAAAATGGGATCTCAGGAGCAGAATTTGCGATATCCGCACAATAATCAATGAGGTTGTCGATATCTAATGGTTTCATATAAAAAGGCCCAACTGTAGAGATGGCATAAACCCCGCAATCTTGAGCATGTGAGGCCATTTCTTTAGCTTTTTGTTGTACAACATGTCCTACATGAGCTATCACCTTGAACGTATCATTGGAAATATGACACCAGGTTTCCAATATTTTTTTTCGCTCTTCAATAGTCAGGTGAAGTCCTTCTCCCGTACTGCCATTTAGAAAAATAGTAGAGATTCGGTTTTGCCGGAAAATGGCATATTGAAGTTCAATCATTTGATAATTGATGGATCCATCTTCATACATGGGTGTAAATGGAGCGGGAACCAGTCCAGTTATTTTCGCTGACATTGTTATTGTATTATGTAATACATATTGCAATAATAGTAAATCCAGCCCACAAAGAAGTAATGTACTCCCAATTAAATTGTTTTCTTTTAGCGATTAGGAGCCAAAAATCGGATAAAGTGTGGTTCAAGATGTTTCGTCATGGCGCTTCTAAAAGACTCCGGAGTACCATATTTCAGTACTTGAACCAATCCGCGGTGAGACACATACCCTTCCGTGATGATTACGGGATCGAAAATTTCACTGTTATTTACAAATTGAAAAATGGGAAGTAACATTTTCTGGAATCGCTTCATGGTATGGTTCCCACAGATTTCATAAAGCTTACCATGAAATCTAAGTTCCTCTTTTATTTCAAAATGATTGGCAGGGCGGTCTTCCTCCATATTGACAATTTCCTCTAATTCATCAAGGTCCTGATCAGTTTTTCTTGCAAAAAGAAGGTTTGCCATTCCGATTTCCAATACGATTCTCAACTCAAATATATCCTTTAGTGTCTCATCATCCATCACCCCAGGTTTCAGAACTCTTTCAAAACCGCTTAAAACATCAGGCTTGGCCACAACCATTCCTTTGTGTTTTTTCGATTTTACCAAACCCAAAATACGCAATCTGGTCAATGCTTCCCTGATTACAGTCCTGCTGACCCCAAGTATTTTGGAAAGGTCCACCTCGCGCGGCATTGGATCACCAGGAGCGACATCGTCTCTGCTGATGTATTCCATTAAACTCATCTCTACACTATCCACCAAACTGAAGGTGTTGATAGGTTTTATTTTGTCAATAATGTCAGACATTGTACTTATTTTACCTATTTAATATTCTCACAAATCCGTGGTAATTCTTTTCAAAGTTAGAATTATCCTGTCTTGCAGACCGCAATTATTCCTCTGTTGGCTCAACTATTTAGGCTCAAACGATCTGTTTTGGGGGCTTATTATAGTCCAATATATCAAATTCATTTTTCTAATCACTAAAAATTCAGGTAATTTTGACTATATGTATTACATAATGCATATATTTGACGTCCTGACGGCTATTTGATTAAACTTTTCCTTTAGGCCATCAGGGAATCCTACGAAAAGGTAAAGAAATTGAACCTGAAATTTTCAATTGGATTGCACTATTTATTTCAGAAAAAGAGGAGTGAGCTCCTCTTTTTCGTTTCTTTCCATACTATCAGTAATTTAACCATGCTATGAACTGATGAAAGCGATTTTTAACTATTTGGTGTGAAAATAAGTATCCCCTATAAGATCTCTCTTAATGCAGAAAGAAGCATGTTTACATGATTTGGGGTGCAACTTTCTCCCATCAATCCAATTCGCCAGATTTTCCCTGCCAGTGGCCCCAGACCTCCACCGATTTCAATGTTGAATTCATTTAATAGTCTGGTTCGGATTTTAGCTTCATCGACACCTGGCGGTATTCTTACTGCATTAAGCATAGGTAATCGATATTCTTTATCCACCAAAAATTCAAATCCCAAGGATAAAAGTCCACTACGCAATAACTCATGATTTTGACGATGTCGCCGAAATCGATTTTCGAGGCCTTCCTCCAACACAATTCTCAACGCTTCGCGCAAAGCGAACATCGCTGAAATTGGTGCCGTATGATGATAAGCCCTTTTAGCTCCCGACCAATAATTCTTCACTAATGAAAGGTCCAAAAACCAACTATTGACTTTTGTTTTTCGATTTTCTAAAGTCTTTACTGCGCTATCGCTAAAAGTGACCGGCGATAACCCTGGAGGAGCACTCAAGCATTTTTGGCTTCCCGCATAGAGTGCATCAATATTCCAACGATCCACGTTAACTTCCGTGCCACAATAGGAGGTTACTGCATCAACAACCAACAACGCACCAGCATCATGAACAATTTGACTGATTTCCACCAGTGGTTGGAGAACACCTGTGGATGTCTCCGCATGCACAATCGCTACTAATTTAGGAGTACATGTTTTAAGTATCTCTTTCACTTCACCAGGATCAATCGGATTCCCCCATTCTGACTCAACTCTATGCACTTTGGCTCCACAACGATCAGCAATGTCTGCCAAACGCGTACCAAAAACCCCATGAATACATATAACTGCTTCATCACCAGGCTCTAATAGGTTCACCAGACAAGTCTCCATTCCTGCACTTCCAGGTGCTGAAACAACAAAAGTCAATTCATTTGTCGTTTTCAGCGTATGTTGGGTCATTGATTTGATGTCATTCATTATCGCCAGGAACTCCGGATCTAAATGGCCAATCAATGGAGTAGCCATAGCTTTTAATACTCTTGGATGTACATCACTAGGACCTGGTCCCAATAAAATCCTGGTACTGGTTTTCAATTCATTTACAGTTTCCAATTTCAACTAATTTTACATGGTTAATTAAGAATTCTTATATGATTAATTGTAATTTTCTAAGGATCAATAAATGGTGCCTCATCCACTACGGAGTGATGCAATGATGTGAGTAGGTTTAGCATTTCTTCAAAAAGCTTGGGATTCTCATATTTCACATCGAAATCCTGGTGAATGTCTTTACGTAAATTGTAAAGTTCGAAAGACTCAAGTTCGGATCCTTTGATAATTGGAATTTCTTGTCGAGGTGAAAATCTTCCCTGGATATGAAAATCTCCAACATCCCAATAAGCTCCTAACATGAAATCACCCTTTCTGACCAAGGACTGAGGGCCTCCCCACGGATCGTAAAAATGCCAATGTAGCGGAACCTTTCGTTGTATGGGTTTAGCATCAAATATCGGGGTAATATCCCCCCCATCTATGATGCGGTCATCCGGTATGGGTATATTAGCTATCCGGCAAATTGTAGGTAAAAGATCGACGTTGGAAACCGGTTGCGAGGACGTGATACCGGCTTCGATAAATCCTGGCCATCTAGCGATTGCCGGCACCCTGATTCCTCCTTCGAACATATGCCTTTTATAACCCCTAAGAGCTCCGGCGGATCCATGTGATTTATTAAAATACCCATTTGGAGTATATTGAGCAGGTCCGTTATCCGAAGTAAAAAAAACAAACGTATTTTGATTTAATTCAATTGAATCCAGAAAATCAAGAACTCTGCCAATGGCTTTGTCCAGGTTCTGAACGTTTGCATAATACTCTGCCTTAACTCCATAATTTGAATATTCATCCACCAGATTTGGAGGAGACATTATGGGCTCATGCGGCTCCAAAAAGTTAATAAATTGAAAAAAGGATCGATTTGGATTCCTCTCTGATGATAACCATTTGATCGCTTCATCTGCAACGATATCGCAAGCGTATCCTTCAGTTTGTACCGCTTTCCCATTTTTAAAAAATCCTTCCGGATTTAGATGTCTTAAACTGAATTGACAAGCAAACCAGCTTTCAAATCCATGATCTTGGGGTTGGGGTTGGTTGATCACGTTCAACGATCCGTTTAGGTGCCATTTCCCTATCAAAGAAGTCTGGTAACCATATTTTACCAATAATTCTGGAATGGTGATTTCTGAATCTGGCAGGTACATTACTGAATCAGGGGCAATCCAATCATATACTCCGGTTCGATACGGAGTTCTACCCGTTAACAATCCTGCTCTGGATGGTGAACACATGGGCGCGGAAGCATATCCATTGGTTAATATCAGGCCTTGCGAAGCAAAATGGTCAAGATTTGGCGTTTTAATATCCGGATTTCCATAACACCCAAGATCTCCATATCCAAGATCATCAACCAGCATGATTAGGAAATTTACCTGGTCAGGTCCGCTTTGTCGATAGTTCAGATTGCAATTTAAAGTACTTGCAATAACCATAAATAGAAATACGATTTTTACTATAGTCATACGACAAAGGATTTTCTCAAAGCATTAATCAACTTTAATAACTTCAACAAAGTGTTTTGCTTTTATACCGGTAAAATGTTCAATCTGGTGTCTACAACTAAATCCGCACGCTACGACTTCAACTTCCCTATTCAACTTTCGCAAGTAGGGGAATAATCGATCCTCGCCGATCCGTCTTGATATGTCGTAATGTTCTTTTTCATATCCAAACGAACCAGCCATACCACAGCAACCCGATGCGATTTCTGTAACTCCTGTTGATTCCGGAATGAGGGATTTCATGGTTTGAATTCCAAAGAGTGCCTTTTGATGGCAATGTCCATGGATCGCGATCTCTTTAGAATAGGAAGAAATTTGAGAAATAACCTGATTTTTAGCTCGCTCTTTGGTTAAGAATGCATCAATCATCATAACACCGGATTTTAATTGATCAGCCAATTTTCGATCCTGAATCAGGTCGGGCATGTCATCAATTAAAGCGGATGCACATCCGGGTTCACAGACCACGACTTTTAAACCTTGATCCAGAAAGAACTTTAATTTTTCCAACATTTTGGTCCCCTCTTTTTTAGCTTCTTTCAGAAATCCATGTGATATTTTTGGTCGTTGACAGCATCCGATATTAGCTAAAATAACCTCATAACCGCAGGACTTTAATAATTTGTATGCCGCAATTCCTACCTGCGGTTCATGATAATTGAGATAGGTATCAGCAAAGAGAACAACTTTCTTACCGCTTTCCGTAGCGTGATGATTTGAATGATACCATTGATAAAAAGGTTGCTTGGCATAAGTTGGCAAAGTCCTTCTTTTGTCGAATTTGCCAATTCTATCCATCAATATTCTGATAAGGGAAGTTTTGAGAAAGGCATTTACTGCCCCTGCTCTCCATCCGGAGATTAACTTTGCCGCCTTTACTGAATCCCTAATTAATTTGTCTCGGAATGTCAATCCATGGTTATCGTAATAAATCTGAAGTATCTCGCTTTTCATTTTAGCCATGTCCACATTGCTGGGACATTCTGATTTACACGCCTTACATGACAAGCAAAGCTCCATTACTTCATATAATCTTTGGTTGGATAATGCGGTCAAGCCCATTTGATTTGACATCGCCAAACGCAAGGTATTGGCCCTCCCTCGGGTAGAATGTTCTTCATCTCTGGTAGCTTTAAAACTCGGACACATGGTTCCTCCGATCATCTTACGGCATTCACCAACTCCAGTGCACATATGAACGGCTGCCTGAAATCCACCCTCTTCACGAAATTGGTACTGAGATTGAATATTCATATCCCTGCATTCAATCCCGTATCTCAAATTTTGATCCATCGCCTGGGCTTCAACTATTTTTCCGGGATTCATTAAATTTTTGGGGTCAAACAGGCGCTTTATTGCAATAAAGGATTGATAAAGTTGTTCTCCAAAAAAGCGCTGGTTAAAGGCACTTCGAACCAATCCATCCCCATGTTCTCCACTCCATGATCCTCCATATTTGACTACCAGATTAAAGGTATCTTCTGTAATCCTCTTCATTCTTTCAATATCCTCTGCCAATCTTAAGTCCAATATTGGCCTGACATGGATAACCCCAACGCTGGCATGAGCATACATAGCAGCTTTCGTTTCATGCTTGGCACATATTTTAAGTACCTGATCGATATATTCCGGTAAATATTCGGCTGGGATGCCGGCATCCTCGATAAATGGTAAAGGTTTTTTGTTGCCCTTTATCCCTAACATCAGGCCCAATCCCTTTTTGCGAATTATCCATACATCGTTAAAATCATTTCCCTCCGGAAACAGTGGATATGCGTACCCCAAACCTATTTTTTGCAAATGGGAAACCATGTTTTCAGCCTTCCCCTTTACCTCTTCAGGTGACTCACCATAAAACTCTACGATCAGGATCGCTGAGGGCTGTCCCTCAATAAAATGACAATGGTGTCGGGTGGTTAAATTCTCTCTACTCATTTTAATCACCGTGTCATCCAAAATCTCTACAGCAGAAGGGCCGTAGGGTAGTATTTTCCGGACAGCAGAAATCGCTTCAGGAATAGCTGAAAAATGTACTACAACTACTGATTTGGATTTTGGAAGTTCAACCAAATTTAGCTTTAGTGATAAAAGGATGGCCAAGGTTCCTTCACTACCACAGATGAGTTTGGACAAATTCCAATTTGTAGTGTAGACAAACTCATCCAGGTTATAACCACCTACCCTCCTCATCACTTTGGGAAACCTTTTTTTGATTTCCGAATCATTGGCTCGGATCACACTATGAAACTGCTTATAAATTGTGCCTTCATAATCATTTTGACCGGATTTCAATTGATATTCCGTTTCAGTAAGTTCCTTAAAGTGTAATTCCGTACCATTTGCAAGTAATACTTCCGATTCCAAAAGATGATCTACCGTCTTTCCATATAAGATGCTCTTGGTTCCGGAAGAATTATTGCCAACCATTCCTCCTACATTGGCCCTACTACTTGTGGCCGGATCAGGCGCAAATTGCAGTCCATATTCCGATAATACAGCATTCAAGTCGTCCCTGGCAATTCCAGGTTGTACCCTTACCCACTTTTCCTCCCTGTTGATCTCCAGAATCGAATTCATATATTTGGAAAAGTCCAATATCATAGAACTTCCCACCGCTTGCCCGGCAAGGCTCGTTCCTGCTCCTCTTGGTAAAATACTAATGTTATGGCCAACGGCGAGTGAAACCGCTTTTTTTACATCCTCCTGGTCCCTGGGAAGTACAACTACAATAGGTTTGATCTGGTAAATACTGGCATCGGTAGAATACATTCCAAGTGAGAAATCATCAAAAAGCACATCACCTCGTACTTGCTGGATAAGTGAATCCACAAAATTCATCATATTCTTCATCAATTGACATTATTCAATTGGATCTCAGATTTACAGAATATATAAATTTTGATGCACTATTTATTTCGAATATTCCAAAATTCATTCAAGAATTTGGACATTCAGAGGCGCAAATTACAATAATCGGTCTTAAAACAAAAAATAATGAGATCCAATTGTGCGATTTGTAATACATACACAATTCGGATTGATCAAATTATTGAAAAAAGAATAAGTAATTCATTCTTGCCAGCAGGCCAGTGGGAATTGAATAAGGTTAAAACGTTTACAGATCAATCAGGGATATTCTGGAAATTATCCAGGCATTACGAATTAATCTTCATTATTTAGATAGTTTTGTTCTATGAAATGGGTTCTCTTTTGTGCATATTGTTTCGCGTTCATTAGCTGTTCACCATTCAAACTAAAGAAGAAAATATATAGCGATTCCCTGCCTAACATTATCTTGATTATGGCCGATGATTTGGGATGGGGAGATGTGTCATTTCATGGTAATAGTAGCATCAGAACACCTCATCTGGAAGCTATGCGAGAACATAGCTTAAGATTCTCCAGGTTTTATGCAGCCGCTCCCGTTTGCTCACCCACACGGGCCAGTTGTCTGACGGGAAGACACCCTTATAGGGTAAATATTCCATGGGCAGGTGATGGATTTTTGCCACCTCAAGAAATTACGATCGCGGAAGCGCTTAAAACCAGGAATTATGTAACCGGTCATTTTGGAAAATGGCACGTAGGAGGATTAAGTAAAACCGTCAAACAAAGTTACTTTCTCGGCCCCATTACTCCTTATTCTCCTCCCTGGGAAAACGGATTTGATGTCTGTTTTTCAACGGAATCCATGATGCCTACCTATAATCCATATTACCAGGTAGGAGGAGATTTTGGTACTCCAGAATACCGGTACATACAGGATACAGCAGTCGAAAAGGGTCAAAAGACCGGAGGGTTTAGATGGCGAGACCATTATTGGGAAGGACCTGGAAAGATCGTGGATCAATGGCTGGAAGGTGACGACTCCAAGATCATAATGAGCCGAAACCTTACATTCATAAAAACTCAAATTGAAAAGAGTCATCATTTTTTCTCTGTGGTCTGGTTCCATACCCCTCATACTCCAATAGTAGCTGGTAATGAAGAAAGAAAAAAATATGCACATATCGATGACATAAAAGCCCAACATTGGTACGGATCGATTTCGGCTATGGATCACCAGATCGGAAGGCTTCGCGATAGCCTGAGAAGATGGAAAATTGAGGATAACACCATTATTTGGTTCTGCAGTGACAATGGACCTTCCTATATCCATAATTACAATTCGGCGGGACCATTCAAGGGCAAAAAATCTGAATTGTATGAGGGAGGTATAAGGGTACCTGCTCTATTGGAATGGCCCGCCAGGTTTACACAAAGCAGAGATATTCTGACGCCTTGCGTCACCAGTGATATCTATCCAACCTTATTAGAAATCTGTAATTTAGATGTCGATGATCAACCGCGGCTTGACGGTGAAAGTATTTTGCCTATTCTTGAGGGTACAAGAGATAATCGAAACAATTACATCGGCTTTCAATCTCCTTTGCCGAACCATCTCAAAAAATCGGAATTTTTGAACGAGGAGCAATATGCCGTGCAAGGTAAAAGATTTAAGCTCATCAGCACGGACAATGGAAGTTCCTTTCAGTTATACGATCTGATTCAAGATCCATCAGAAAAAAATGATGTATATGAAAAAAATAAGCAGGAAGCCGAATTGATGAAATCTTACCTGGAAAAATGGCGTATATCGTGTCATGAAAGTAGTAATGGAAAAGATTATTAAGATAAATGCTCAGCTTACGGTCAACAATGGTTAGCAAAACGACAAATCGGTTGGTATTAATGTCAAAGAATCGACTTTGCAAAACATATTTATTATATCTCTATTAACTATTATAATATCCTTATTCGTTATATGGTTATTTAATAATTTATTTTTCTGACAGCATTGATCACAAATAAAAACTTTACAAATGCTCAATAAGGTCGTTCTAGTATTGACATCTCTTTTAATAATCAGTTGTTCCCAAGCTCAGAAGCAAGCACATAAAGGAAATTATGACCCATTCGCCGAGACCAAAAAGATAAGAAAGGAATTGGAAAACTCCGGTTTGGCAAAAGCCTATTTCGCCTCCGGATGTTTTTGGTGTGTCGAAGCGGTATATGAAAGTGTCAAAGGTGTGAAAGAGTCTATATCTGGATATGCGGGAGGGCACACTAAAAATCCCACTTACGAATCTTCAAATACAGGGCGGACGGGACATGCAGAAGCAGTTGAGATTTATTATGATCCGGAAATTGTGCCATTTAGCACCTTGGTCGATGTCTACTTTGGCTCGCAGAATATTACGCAAAAAAACGGCCAGGGCCCTGATCATGGCTCCCAATACCGCTCGATAGTTTTTTACCAAAATGAGCAACAAAGGAAGGTTATCGAAGAGAAAATCGCCCAATTGAATCTCCAATTACATCCTAAGAAAGTAGCGGCTGAAGTAAAACCATTTGATACGTTTTGGGTAGGTGAAGACTATCATCAAAATTACGAAAAACTTCATCCGAATGCCGGATACATCCGGGCAGTTTCCAAGCCCAGACTAAAACGATTTCAAGAAAAATTTCCACACCTAATCAAGGATTCTTATTGAAATCCTTGAACTAACCGGTGAAATAGGCAAGGATCATAATTATTGCAATGACCAAAACAATCGAAGCTAAGATATCAATTAAGGAATAACTGTTCTTAGAGGATGTTTTTTGCTCCTGCGTCAAGGTACCGAATGTCAATCCTTCCAATTGTTGTTGTACTGGAGCGGTCGTTAATAAGCTCACAGTTATGCATACAATTGCACAGGCGATAAACATAAATATGGCCATATGAGCAAAATTGATGGTTGCAAACTGATACACCAATCCACTACCTCCTTCGGCAATACTTAATTCGGCAATAATCCTTAATGTACCCATTAGCAGCCCGAAAAAGAGCGTAGCAATAGCGCCCTGGGCATTAATTCGCTTCCACAATATCCCCAGCAGAAATACACAAGTAATGGGTGGAGCAATATACGACTGAACACTTTGCAGATATTGATACAAGACGCCTCCACCAATTTTCTGCATAATCGGAATCCAAAGCATACCTAAAATTACCACTATGACGGTTGCTGTTCTTCCGATTCCGACCAGCCTTTTTTCTGAAGTATCAGGATATAATTTTTTAAAGATATCAACCGTAAATAAAGTAGAGGATGAATTAAACACAGATGCCAGCGAACTCATCAATGCCGCCATCAATCCACCGGCGACTAATCCCTTAATACCGACGGGTAAGAGATATTGAACGAGGGCTGGAAATACTTCATCACTCCGGTCGTAGGCAAGCAATCCCTTTTGCTTTAACCCAAATGCTATGATACCCGGCAACAAGAAAATAAATATGGGAAGGATCTTTAAATAGGCACCGAATATGGCACCCCTTCTACCTATTTTAATATTGTGAGCTGCCAAGGTTCGCTGCACGATATATTGATCTGTACACCAATACCATATCCCCACAATAGCTCCTCCAAAAACCATCCCGGTCCATGGAAAGTCCGGGTCCGAAGATGGCCTCCACATATTAAAATGAGAACTTCCCGCAGATGCTTTTAATTCACTAAATCCCCCTATCGCCTGCAAGCCTAAAACCAAAATAATTACTGCACCCAGAATTAAGACCACGGTTTGCAGCGCCTCGGTATAAACCACGGCTCGCATGCCGCCGAGGACGGTATATACCCCGGTAATAATCACGATACCAATAGCGCCGTAAAAAAATGGAATGTCCAAAAGCTGTGAAACCACAATTCCCCCCGCATATATGGTTACAGAAACCTTTGTTAACACATACCCGATAATCGAGAATATGGACAAAAACCAACGGGAACGGGCATCGAATCTTTTTTCTAGAAATTCGGGCATGGTAAACACTCCGCTCCGCATATAAAAGGGCAAAAATAACCAACCCAGCAGTAAAACAATCCAGGCATGCAATTCATAATGGGCCATGGGCATTCCGGTTTCAGCACCTGTACCCGCCAGGCCTACTACGTGCTCTGATCCAATATTTGATGCAAATATAGATGCGCCGATGACAAACCAACCCACATTTTTTCCCGCTAAAAAGTAATCCTCAGTAGTCTCGTTCTTTTGTCTAATCACCCAAATCGCAATGGCAAACAGGCCACCAAAATAGGCAGCCAATACCAACCAGTCCAGTGTAGCAAAATTTGTCATTTAATTGTTTTTCGTTTTGTCAAAGATTTCTGTGCTCATAAATTTTAGCAATTTATGTTTTTAAAACAGAATTGTAAATATAATTGAGATCGGAATCACATTACTCCTATCACACCAAATTTATAATCTTCATAATAACTTCAAATTTTCGAAGGTTGGCGACCTGATTTTGGTTTTAAAGTATTTTTAGGAATTGAACGCTATAAAATTAATGAAATATGAGGAAGTCAAACTTATTCATTTTTACTTTTATTATGTATAACATATGAATATCAGTTTGTCGTCCTCTTCCAGGCTTTGCTTATTTGCCCAAATGAGTTGAACAATTCTAAGTAATTTTCAGGAATTTCATCATGCTCTACGGATAATTTGTTAGAAAGCATCCTCCCTTTTCAAAAATTATTTTATCACAAACTCAATCAACCTTCATCAAATCAGAAAATGTGAATCCAGGATTATCCTATGCTGAACTTCTCAAGTAAATATAGTTTTCGATTTTCCTTAGAAATGGTGCTAATTTCATAATGAAAAAAATCAAAATTTGAAGTATGATCACTTTTTTTCAATTAACAAATAGCTGGATTAGTTCTCTCCTCATTGATTTGTTCCAATAGTATTAATTTGCGAAATACCTCTATAGTTAATAATCTGGCCCTTATGACTTTGCACTTATTACGGACCTTAACCAGAGACACCTTGATGGTCAAAAAAGCATCCGGAGTTTTCCGGATTGTTGAAAGTATCATCCACAAATTCTTCTCTATTTTATTCAATACATTTCGATTCGAGTTGAGGCATTTTTCGAAATCCAATTTATGAGATTCATTTGTCCTAATGAACTTTCAATTCCACAAAATGTCTTCTCCTTTCCGATTCCAAATCATTCCCTAAAGGAATTAAGTCAGTCTAAGTCTAAAGACAAGAATAAAATTTGGCTAAACCAATAATTGGTCTCCGAAAATAAGATTACTCCCTGAAGAATTTAATATGCCAATCACCCAAATTATACATAGATTTTACAACTCAAACTTCAACTAATTAAATGGTTATCAGTCCACAAAACCATCCATAAATGCAAATGAACACAAATTATTCCATATATTGTTGTATTATGTATGACTTATTATATATCTTTGGCTAATTCAATATATCAGTGTAAATCAATCTTAAAACTCACAAAGATGAATCCATCCGTAATTCTGACTTTCCTGAAAAGCACCATTCAAACACTAACTATACTGATTCTATTCATGCCAATTTTGCCGGCTCAGGACAAAACCATTTCAGGAACTGTACTCGACCAGAATAGAGAAGCCCTGATTGGTGCCAATATTCAGGTTGAAAACACTTCCAATGGTACCGTTTCCGATGTGGATGGCACTTTCTCCCTGACGCTTACTTCATCGGACAGCTTTCTAATAGTTTCATATATCGGTTACACAACTCAGAGAGTTGAACTGGGTACGCAGTCGTCAATCGAAATTATACTTGAACTCTCTGATGTATCGTTGGGCGAGGTTGTGGTAATCGGTTACGGTACCCGCTCCAAGGCAACACTGACAACCGCAGTCACCGATGTGGACGCTGAACCTTTACAGACGTTACCTGTGGCTGGGGCTCCTATGAGAGCAATGATTGGCAAAGTTGCCGGTTTAAATATTGTACAAACGGATGGCAGACCTTTTGCCTCTCCTGCTATCTGGATTCGAGGTGGAACGTCCCCTAGTCCAACCAACGACAGACCTCTGTATGTAATCGATGGTTACGTAATAGGAAATGACCCACAAGACATTGATTTTAGCGATGTTGAAAACATAACTGTTCTCAAGGATGCGGCTTCTACGGCCATTTATGGTGCCAGAGCAGCAAACGGTGTCATTGTTATAACCACCAAAAGGGGAAAGATGGGAAAGGCCAAGGTATCTTTTTCTTATGGGCATGAGATTACCGATCTGGAGCAGAGCAAATTTGATTTTGCCGCACCTGAAGATGAAATCTATTTTGCCCGTCTTGCTTCTATGAATGATGGGCGATTAAATAATCTGACCCGTACAAACTGGTGGCAGAGCACCTCAAATGCAGGGGATACCAGATATACTTTAAGATTTGAGGATGAGTTAAAAGCCGAAAATAATGGTAGTCTACCAGAGGGGTACATTGTCATAGAGGATCCCTTCACGGGTCGGAATATTACCTGGAAACCATTCGATTGGCAAGATCTTTTGTTCAGAAATGGTAGTGCTGACAAATATGCACTCAATCTAAATGGAGGTACTGAGAATGCCAGATATAATGTAGGGTTGAGTTATTACGACAATCAGGGAAGTGGAGTTTCTATTGCTTACGAAAGATTTAATCTTTCTTCCAATACGGATTTTAAGTTATCTGACAAACTTAGATTGGGAACATTTCTAAGCTACCAGATTGTCGGATTAGATGCTGGTGGCCAAGATGCCAACCAATGGTACAGAAGGTCTGGGCGTTTGCCAACAGTAGCTCGATATAAAAGAGATGATGGTACTCTGCATCCAGGAAGAAATGGTAAGAGGAATCCGGACTATTATATCCAAAATATCCGACAAAGTGCCAATTTTTCCAATTCATTCAGGCTCTCAACTGAATTGGAATATGAGATTATTCCTGGACTTAAGTTGAAACCATTTATAGCACTAAGGCAAGTCAATATTGCAGCCGGGCAATTCATACAGTCCAATGAAATCGATGGAAATACACGCCGAGTATCGGGAAGCAACGAAACTGGCCTCAATACCCAATTCGATGCTACATTGGATTATACAAAATCATTCCGCACGGTCCACAATTTTAATTTTCTAGCCGGCACTTCCTTCATCAATGGTTACGATTATGATCTATCAGCAACCAGTTTAGGCGCAGGAACGGATCTCATCCCTACCATTAATGCAGCAGTGGATGAAGAAGATCGAGCTACTTCAACC
Organism: Saprospiraceae bacterium; assembly: GCA_965223405.1. GTDB lineage: Bacteria > Bacteroidota > Bacteroidia > Chitinophagales > Saprospiraceae > CBDCWO01. Next base: position 4,972,448 of record CBDCWO010000006.1, on the reverse strand, counting down.
TTAACGAAGACGGCAATTCAAAGTTGGTTTGGTAGGATAAACTATGATTTCGCCAGAAAATATCTATTTGGAGTAAGTTTGAGATATGATGGTGCTTATAACTTTTCAGAAAACAACAAATTTGGTTTGTTTCCTGGAATTTCCTTAGGCTGGAATATTCACCAGGAGGATTTTTGGAATATTTCTGCCATTGATGCTCTGAAACTAAGGGGAAGTTGGGGATTTACTGGTCGACAAGATGTAAGCATTTTTGACACTCAAGGACGATATTCCACCACAGCGTATGCTGGGTCACCTGGTGTCTTAAATACAACACTTCCGAATCTTGATCTCGTCTGGGAGACCACTCGATCATTCGATTTTGGCGTAGATTTTTCGATTCTGGATTATAAAATTAACGGCACCATTGATTATTACGCCAAGAAAACATTCGATCGGCTGTACAGTAAGGACCTTCCAGGTTTTACGGGCTTTTCTTCGATCAGGGAAAATTTCGGAACCTGGTTGGTAAACGGATTGGAATTGGCTGTTAACACAACTCCAGTGGCGACGAAGGATTTTAGATGGAATTTAGGTTTTAATGTCAGTTTTGTGGATAGGAAAGTAGGTGAGTTACCCGAAAATGGGAATCCTAAGAACAGAGATGGCGGCACTCAGGTGGCAGATCCGAAAACCGGGGAAACCATTTGGGTTCTAGGTCTTGCGGAGGGAGAAAGGCCTGATGCCATTTATGGTTGGATACATGATGGGGTATTATCTACAACAGCTGAGGCAGAAGCATATAATGCAATTATTTTGGATGAAATTGCCGCATCAGGAAGACAAAAAAGGAGTCTGAAAGAAGCCGGAGACCGTAAATGGAAGGACTTAAATGGAGATGGATTAATCAACAATTTGGACCGGGGTTTTCTGGGTTATAAACTACCTGATAAAACAGGGGGAATGTCAAATTCTTTCTCATATAAGGGAATCGAATTATTGATTTCATTGGACTTTGCTTTGGGACATCATATCTGGGATGAAGGTACGGCACGTTTGCTATCACAGGCACAAGGTGAAGACAGACCACACGCATTAATAACCAAATCCTGGCAAAATGAAGGAGACAAAACTGATTATCCAAGATATATCTGGGCTGATAACCACAATTATCGAAATTACAATCGAGTCAACAACTCCTTTTTTGTAAGTAAAGGCAACTATTTGGCATTCAGGGCCATACAACTTACCTACAACGTTCCTAAACGACTTCTGGATAAAGTGGGCATTACCGGTTTGAAAATCAACCTGGCTGGTCACAACCTGGGATGGATCACCACCTACGAAGGTAGAAGTCCTGAACATGTGGATGGGGAGGAGGACTTCACCTATCCAATACCAAGAACATTCAATTTTGGCGCTAATTTACAATTCTAATGGTCGATCAATATCTGAATAACCTTGTAATCAGATCAGTTATGCAATCTTTTCTAAATGATTTAAAAAATATTATACCGATGAAAGTATATATAAAAATAGTATTCTGTGCAATAGTTATGATCCTGTCGGTGTCATGCGAGAAACACCTGGATGTACCACCTTCTTCAAGCATTACTGCCGGATCCTTTTGGAACAGCAAGGAGGATTTGCAAATATATCTTACCGGCATATATCGATCTTATAAAAATCTCAGATCTTCAGCTAATGGATTTTTTGATTATTCTGAAGGAAGAGCAGATCTTGTAGGACCAGGTCAGAGAGCATTTCGTTTGGCAGATCCCGAACATTTGCATACTCAAAGTGCGTTGTTAGGAACTGGAAGTTGGACAGGTTTTTATACCCTTATCCATCATTGCAATTTGTTGTTGAAACAAGGTGAAAACTTTAAGGAGGACTTCACCAATATTTCGGAGTACAATGATATTATTGCTCAAACTAAAGTTCTAAGAGCAATGGTTTATTTTGATCTTGCCAGGATATATGGTGATGTACCCATGACATTGGAACCTACTGAGTCTGTGCCAACAGACCGGATTGGAAGAAGCTCTAAAGTAGAAATCATCAACTTCGTTAAAAATGAAGTCAATTCTGCGATTGGACTATTTGGCAGCGAGGTGATTAGCAATAGACTGGCCATTTCCAAAATTGCCGCTTATGCTTTTAAAGCAGATGTATATATGTGGTCGGGAAGAGCATTAAATCCCAAAGGCAGTCCAAATTCTGCAGATTTGAATGAGGCCATTGCTGCTATAAATGCTGTGGAAGCTAGCGGACAAGTATCCTGGGTTGAAGATTATGCTGAAGTTTTTCCCAATGGAACATCTCCAGCACACATCTTTTCCATCTATTATGACATAGATGAAGGAGGAAACAGTATTTTCAGCAGGATGAACATGCAGTACTCAAATACTCCTCAAGATGTGCGAGATGCAAATCCCAACGGCATGGGAGATACTCCTATTTCAGGACCGGCTGGTACGGGTTTGAACAGTATAAAATTCACCGATGAATTGGTTGCAATGTATGACCAAGATAATGACGCACGATTTAAATACAATTGCCATTTTGTCCAGGAGTTTACCATTTCCGGCAAATTTAGAGGTAGATATCTGGTGGATCAGGTGAGAAGAGTATTTGACGATGATATTCCAATCTACCGATATGCAGATCTTATACTACTCAAAGCTGAAGCTCTAAATGACTTGGGAATGGCTGATAAAGCAATTACGGAATTGAACCGAACTAGGAATCGGGCGGGAATTGGAGATTATCTCGGCCCAGCCGATCAGCTTTCGGTTGAGACGGAAATTCTCACCGAACGGGCAAGGGAATTGTGTTTTGAAAATAAAAGATGGTGGGATTTAATTCGCGCACATCGCATCGGAGAATTTGTGGAAAGGTATAATGAAAACAGAGGCGATGACGAAAGATTTATATACTGGCCAATTAGTGAATCACTAATTGCCCAAAATGATCAGTTGACACAAACCGAGGGATATTGATCCCAGAATAATAACCAACAGCTTGATAATCTAATTTTGAGGCTTCAAAATTTAAAAGGAGTGATTTGATTTGATCACTCCTTTTAAAATAACTTACACTTCTTATGAGTCGACTTACTCTCTTTTTAATATTTACATGGATAGTTGGCTGTGGAAAGCCAGTTAAACAAAAACCTAACGTTTTATTTGTTGCGGTGGATGATATGAATGACTGGATAGGAGTTTTAGGAAATCCGGATGTCAAAACTCCTAACATTGACAGGCTTGCCAAAAATGGAGTATTATTTGCCAATGCCCATTGCAATGCTCCGGTATGCAACCCATCTCGTGTATCGCTGCTTACTGGAAAACACCCCTTCAATACAGGTATTTATGAAAATCATACGAAAATGAGGGATAAAGTACCAGATGTTGTCACTCTGCCACAATACTTCAGACAGCATGGATACAAAGTTTTGGGAGGAGGCAAGATATTTCATGATCCCCCACCCCATAATTACGATCCTGAAAGTTTTGATGAATACTTTTGGTGGAATGAGGAGGGTTCCAAAGGAGCGTTTGTCGGAAACCGATGGAGAAGTCCTTATAGTGTACTTCCGGATCCCGAACTTCCCGGAAGACCCATCCGCAAAATCACACCATTAACCAAAAGGAATTTTGATTGGGGTGCTGTGGACCAACCGGAATCAGACTGGCCGGATCACATGGTCTCATCCTGGGCTGCAGAGGTGTTAGAGCGGGATCATACAAAACCGTTTTTCTTAGCGGTTGGAATATTCCGACCCCATGTTCCTTGGTTTAATCCGAAATTCTATGTTGATCAATATCCACCAGGCTCTTTTTCATTACCTAAAATAAAAGTGGATGATCTAGACGATCTGGGACCTGCTGCAAAAAGCCGTGCTCTGGATTCAGCTTCGAAACACCAAAAAGTTGTTGAGTTTGAAGAATGGGAAGTGGCAGTTCAGGCCTATCTCGCCTCCATCAGTTTTGCGGATGCATCTCTTGGCAGAATACTAAAAGCACTTGAGGAAAGTAAATATGCAAATAATACGATAGTGGTTTTTTGGTCGGATCATGGCTATCACTTAGGTGAAAAAGGGCATTGGCATAAGCGTACCCTTTGGGAAAGGTCTACACATATCCCTCTAGTCCTTTCAACTCCTAATATGCGAAGGATTTTGAACATAAAAGCGCCCGTAAGTTTAATTGATGTATTTCCAACCCTGGTGGAATTGTGCGGACTACCCAGGAAAAATGATTTGGACGGACGAAGTTTGGTACCACTTATTCAAAATCCTGAACTCCGTTGGGACACCCCAGCGATTACCACGGCAAGCCCAGGAAGTTATTCCCTCAAAGATGACAGATGGCGATTTATCCAATATGCAAACGGTGAAAGGGAATTATATGACCATTACAACGATCCACATGAATGGAACAATCTGGCTGGCAACATTCGGTACGCTGACATCATTGAAGACCTTGTTACTTATATCCCGGATCGAGATAGCATCCTTCCAGGGCCCGAAGGGCTAAATCAACAACTGTTTGGAATTAAATATTAACTTAGAAACACTTTTTTGATGTATTCATTTTATGCTTTGAAGAACTATTTTTGCTATCTATTATTTGGCTTGTTGATTGCAATTGGTCAAATTATTTGTGTTTTAGCCTGCACTCACGATAATTTATACGCCTCCGACGAAAATAATTCACACCATAAACAGCCAAATTTGATATTAATTCTAGTTGATGATGCGGGTTATGATGATTTTGGATTTACAGGCTGTACGGATTGGAAAACACCTCAGATTGATGCATTGGCGAGTAGTGGAATAACATTCACGCAGGCATATGTGTCTGCCTCAGTTTGTGGTCCTTCTCGTGCCGGATTAATTACAGGACGTTATCAACAATCCTTTGGAGTGGAAGAAAATCTAACCGGAAAAACCACAGAACCTATCGAGGCGAAAGATTATGGTTTACCCATCACGGTCCCCACCATCGGAACTTTGTTAAAAAAGAAAGGTTATCGCACTGCTGCATTCGGAAAATGGCATTTAGGTGAATATCAACATTTTCATCCCAACAACCGAGGATTCGATTATTTCTATGGGTTTTTAGGCGGCCACAGAAGCTATTGGCCTTTAAGTGATACACTTACCGCAGGACCTCAGTCCTTGATGGAGAACCAAACGTTAACCCGAACCTCTGAATACTTTACCGATCAGCTGGGTAAAAAGTGTGCTCAGTTTATTGAAAAGAACAGTGAAAATCCCTTTTTCATCTATTTATCCTACAATGCAGTCCACTCACCCTTACATTATAAAAAAGAAGATCAGAATGTTTTAGGTGATATTCATTCTGACAAAAGGCGTATACTGGGAGCAATGACCATCGCACTTGACCGCTCTATAGGTTATGTTATCGATGAATTAAAAAAACAAGAACTTTATAGTAACACACTTGTACTTTTTACAAATGACAATGGGGCTGCTACTTACCTTGAAACCAACAACGCTGGAATGCGGGGACGAAAAGGCACCGTATGGGAAGGCGGTTTGAGAGTTCCTTTTTGTCTATCATGGCCCGATACAATTAGAGAAGGACAAATCCGCTCTAATTTGGTCTCCACACTTGATATTGCCTCTACATTTTGCTCTGTAGCCGGATACAGTCCCGAAGAAATTGAAAAGCTCAAACTGGACGGAATCGATTTACTGGAAACGAATACCAAAGAAGGGCGATCAACACCCCTGTTTTGGAAACGAGGTAATACATCCGCCATAAGACAAGGGCCCTGGAAACTCATCGCTCTTAATGGACGACCTTCTTTTTTATTTGAAATAAGTAAAGATCCTTTGGAAAACGAAAATCTGCTCGAATCACACCCAAATGAAGTACAAAATCTGGAGAAATCACTTTTAGGCTGGCAAAGTAATAACCCAATACCCATCTGGGTAAAAACTACAGCTAATATTTTAGCAGACAAGGTGATGGAGTACTGGGATGGTAAATCCAAATGAACAATAAAAGTCACAACCAAGAATAAAATGATTCAACTGAATAATTATCTTTTTCTGATATTTCTTTTGTTGGTCTCTGGCAATCCTGAAGATGCAGTAAAATTTGTTCAAAACATCACACATGAAAAACCCTCACCACCAATTTATCTTGGAGAACCTCAGGCTCATGAAGGGGCAACACTTCTGCGTGATGGAGATAGCACGATCATATATATTTACCGAAATGGGGATTGGGATACCGGGGGCTTTAGCAATGCGGTTTTCTACCGTTTATCTGATGACGAAGGTAGAACCTGGACTGAAGAAAAAGTATTATTGGAAACACCTGGTAATGTAGCTCAATCGTTTTCTACTATTAGTCCTATATCCGGAGAAATCATGGTATTTTATATTGATCGGGGCAATGGAGTCATCTGCGCAAGATCAGAGAACAATCGGAAAACATGGACTTTTACACCAATGAACCTGCCTGACAGTTCGGCCCTCAATACAAGTTGTTATGGTAATGCGCTTTGGGTAAACATCGGGGATAAAAAAAGGGTACTCAGTGGATTTCATGGCGGCGGTTTAGGTGCAGGCGTTTTTTATTCGGATGATGATGGTCATTCCTGGAAATCTTCAGCACGAGTAAACGTTCCCAACACAATACCTAACATCTGGCAAACGGGTGCCGTTGAGCCTTCTTTTGCAGAATTGTCAAATGGTGATATACTTATGTACCTGAGAAACTCAAATTTTAATATCTGGAAGTCCGTTTCAAAAGATAAAGGAGTTTCCTGGTCCGATCCAGAAAAAACAAATCTTTATTGCGGGGACAATAGCTGGATCACATTAAAAAACCTCTCAAAGAATAGATTAATTTTGATATGGAACAATGCCAAAGCATTACGTCCTGAGGTGACCCAGGATAAATGGAATTTTACCGGTCGTGAAGTACTTCACATAGCCATTTCAGAGGACCAGGGAAATACATGGATCGGCTATAGGGAATTAATGTTAGACCGTCTTAGAGACTCTATGTTTGTAAATCATCCAGGTGATAAAGGATTAAATGAATCAAAGCTGGTAGAAACACACAATGGGAATGTCCTCGTTCTTTGTGGCCAAGCTGAAGGTCATCGTTCCTTTGTATTAGTAGATCCAAACTGGATTTACGAGCGAAAAAGATATGATGATTTCTCAAACGGAATAAGTCAATGGAGCAGACAGAAAATTATGATAAGGCCGGCCGTTTATAACCGTTGGTACCATCATAATTATGAGCGGAAGCCCGGAGCGGTGTTAGTCGCTCATCCAAATCAACAAAATAAACAGGTTTTGCATGTAAGGCGGCCTATTGACACAACGGTATACTCTCAAAGAGATGGTGCTGTATGGAATTTCCCGGCAGGGAAAAGGGGATATATAAAAACCCGTATTCGATTAAATAAAGGATTCAAAGGCTGTAGTATTGCGCTTAACGACCGCTGGTTCCAACCTATCGATAATCAAGGCAGATCAACTGCCATGCATGTTTTGGAAATTCCCGGTCATAGAAAACTGAATGATGCGAACGTATTACTTGTTGATAGTTGGATTACGATAAAGATGGCCTGGGATCATCTGGCTCCATCTCCAATTTGTCAAGTATTTATAAATAATAAATCCATCAAAGACCTGGAACTTATGAATCCATGTTCGGGAGGGATTTCATACCTGAGATTTCGGTCTGCTTCAAGAAATACAGATAACGCAGGTATTTATATCGAATCGGTTTCTGCTGAAGTCTATTAAGTCATCTCATGTTTAAAGTCTTCAAGAACATCTGACATTAAGCCTTAATGGATCCCGGGGATTATATGCATGAATAAAGTTTGTACCCCATTGTTGTGATAAACGTCATAAGGCGACTTAATGTCCTACTGACAAACAATTATCCATTTAGTACTGCCAATACCTTTTCAGGAGTAAAGGGCATATGCCGAATTCTTTTTCCTGTTAATGCCGCAAATGCATTGGCAACGGCACCCCCAATGATCGGCACTCCGGATTCTCCAACACCCGTTGGATGCTCATTAGATGCAACCAATTTGATTTCCATCCTTTCCGGACAATCAGCAATTCTCAAAATCTGGTAGTCATGAAAATTTGATTCCTGTACTCTCCCGTTTTTAAAGGTAATGCTCTCAGAAAGCACTGTACTTAGGCCCATAAGAATTCCTCCTTCCATTTGAGCAATAACATTATCCGGTTGTACTACTACCCCGCAGTCCAGGGAAGCCCAAATGTTATGTACATTTAATTTCCCATTTTTTTCATCTAGAGATATTTCACAAACACAGGCCCCCAGAGATCCACTGCGTTCGGCAAATGCAATTCCTCTGCCTACACCAGCTGCAGGAGGTGTATTCCAATCTGACATTTCGGCTACAGCTTGTATAACTCTTCGAGCTCTAGGATGATTTTTCATCAGCCCGAGTCTAAAAGTCAAAGGATCAATATTTAAATCTACAGCGATCTCATCAACAAAAGACTCAATGGCAAATTTATTAGGGCCATGTCCTACGGCTCTCCAATGTTTTGTTCGAATTCCATGATCTATACCCCTGATCTCCACACGTTGGTTTGCGAAGGAATAAAAATCAGTATTTGCACCACTTCCCAGTAACCGATCTCCTGTTCCTACGATGATATGCCACCAACTGATGATCTCACCATTATTCGTTACACTGGCCTGCATTCGCTGAAGTGAAGCAGGTCTGAACATCCCATATGCTATATCATCTTCTCTTGTCCACACCAGTTTTACAGGTCGGCGTACTGCATTGGATAGATGTACAGCTTCTGCTATATAATCAGATGCAGATCGTCTTCCAAATCCACCGCCCAAATATTGCGGGTGAAAAGTGACGTTATCGTTTTCGATTCCAAGGATTCTCGCTACTGTATTGCGAGCACTGTCCGGAGCTTGAGTTCCGGCCCATACTTCGGCTTGAGATCCATCGCCTGATACCGATGCAACTGCATTTAATGGCTCCATATGGGCATGATGGACAAAATCATTTTTATAGTCGAAAGTATAGGTACGTGTTCCTGTTGTCCTGAGATTTTCAACATCTCCCTTATCCGTCATGATTTCACTTTTATAAGACCGATCGGAAGCGACTTTATCATACACATTCCATACTTCATCGCTGTTGAAAGTGTCTGCCGTATTGTCTTCGCTCCACTGAATGAACATTTTTTCCTTGGCAGAAAGCGCTGTTTCCAATGTTTCAGCTATTATCCCCACTCCATGATCCAAAATAACTACCTCGATGATGCCTGAGATTCTCCGAATGTCACTCTCATGAAATAGTTTTGGAGAAGCACCATTCACCGGAGATCGTGATATTACCCCATATAACATGCCTGGCAACCGGATGTCTATTGCAAATTTTGCGCTGCCATCAGTTTTTGATGGTATATCAAACCTCGGCACTACAGAACCTATCAATTTAAAATCAGCAGGATTTTTTAGATTTTCATCAGGAATTTCCGGAATCTCAATATCGGTATCAATATACCCCGCAATATCACCATAGGGGATCTCTTTATTCCTGAAAATGACGTATCCAGCCTGAGTTTTTAATGCTTTTATGGGTACTTCATACTTCTTGGCAACACTGGCCAAAAGGATGTATCTTGCCTGCGCTCCTGCCTGTCTCATATAGTCGAAGTAACTCCTCACAGTCCTACTGCCTACAGTAATCATCCTGCCACCTCTGCCTCCACCCCACCCTGCTCCATAAATGGCGGGTTCTATGGGAGAATGTTCAATGTGCACTTTTGACCAATCAGCATCCAGTTCTTCAGCAAGTATTGCAGGTAATGCGGTCATACTTCCTTGTCCCATCTCTGCAGCCGGATTATAGATTGTGATTTGACCGTCTTCTCTGAGGTGCACCCATAATGTGATCCCCCTATTTTCATATTCGGTAAAATCATTTGCCTCACTTTTTTTCCTCCCAAGCACCTTGGGAACCACGATGCCAGAAGTAACCAAAAAAGTAACTCCTCCTGCAATCTGGACAAATTTTCTTCTAGTTAATGTGGATTTTGATTTTATTGGATCTTCCTTCATTTGATTGTATCAATTTGTTGTATGGCATCTATAATTCTGTAATAAGTACCACAGCGACATAAATTTCCATTAAGGCTGGCAATGATTTCATCTCTGGATGGCCTATTATTTTCCCTTAGCAATGCTGCAGCCTGCATGATCATACCGGATTGACAATATCCGCATTGAGGGATCTGATGTTTCTCCCAGGCGATTTGCAAGGGATGCTTACCATCTTCAGCCAAACCTTCGATGGTAATAATCTTACGACCTGCGGCAAGGGAGAGAGGGGTTACACACGCTTTTACCGGTTTGCCGTCCATGTGGATCGTACAACTTCCACAATATGATTTTCCACAAGCATATTTGGTGCCTGTCAATCCCAGATGCTCCCTCAGCACCCATAGCAGCATGGTTCCGGGAGCTGCCCGAACGTTATATTCCTGCCCATTTATCTCCAATGTCGTTGCCTTCATGTTGGTACAAATTTTATTTTCAGAATATAAAGAGTGAAAATTGACTTACCTCCGATAGGGTGCAGAATCAGGATGATGACCCGATAGCTGCAACTTGGATCCCAAATAAATTTACAATAAATTCACTATATAATCCAGCTACAGAATTTTTCTCTCTCAGATTTTTCTATTAAATTTTAAAATATAGTGAAGATAAATGAAGACCGCTTATGCAAAACTACTTCTTCCTATCAGGGATTCGTAAAATCAGTAATTTTCCTTCCATCCAAAATCCAACTTAAGTTAAAACGGGCCATTTTTGCCCCACCTTCACTTTCATAGAACAGGTAGATATACCCTTCAGAGGCAGTACCTGGTCTTCCTGCGACCAGTGAAGAATAAGCGAAGCTTCCTTCATCCACCAGCCGTTTTACCGGCCAAGTCTTACCGGCATCAAAACTGGCCCAAACCGTACCGTGATGCCTTCCCCCCGCAGATTCAATGTTACTAAATAATAAGACATCGTGATTTTTCAAGGGTAATCTGGTGAGACCTCCCATTAAACCATAATCCCGGTTTTGATCTCCATCCGGAAGTTGCTCGATGATAGACATGTTTTCCCATGTCATTCCACCATCGTAACTAAAAGCTTCATACCGTCGCCTGGGATTGAGTCCATCGGTAGATTTATGTCTGCGTGAATTATAATACAAAACACCATCCGATAACTCAGCAATGGCAGCTTAACCTGTACCTTTTGCCGGGAAAGGCTCGCTGGTTTGCCATGTCAAACCATGATCGTCACTAAACATGGCATTGGTATAATGGTCATCCCAAAACTTTCGGTCATTTCCTCCCCCATAGTATCTGGTCGGACGGATGAGCCTGCCTTTATATTTGCCATTTTGTATTGTAATTCCATGTTCATTCATATGCATTGAAGGAATATGACCCATGCTGTTGGGGATAATTTTAATGTCCACCTCATTCCATGAAAGCCCAATATCGCTACTACGAAAAACCTTAAGCGGAGATATCGGATGACCCTCTTCGATAAAGACAAACACATCGCCTGTGTTTTCGTCAACAATCGTTCCTCCACCATGAAAGCCGGGGTTTGCAAGTGTTCTTGGCGGCTCCCAGGTTTTGCCTCCATTCAAGCTTCTCCTGATTCTGAAATCTTTGCTTCCCCAGGTTGTCATAATGGTGCCATCCGGTGCAACCACCACATTTGGAAATCTTTCATTATCAAATAGCTTTTGAACTTCAAAAAAAGCGCTACCACTATCCCACGTATACAGTTCTGAAGTGATCCTACACCCCACGAATAAGAAAAAGAATAACACCAAAAGGTTGGTCTTAATAAAGAACCTGTCCATGTACTTCGATTTGTATTTCAACGATAAGGAGCAATTTAACAATTTGATCCTATATGGGTCCAGAAATTCCTTTCGGATATTTTGCATCCACTCGGATCAACCACTTCTTAAGTCTCCGCGTTAGCACTCTTTCCTTACCCGGCATTTCCCTAGCTAAATTAACTTGTTCCCCGATATCAGATTTAAGATCATAAAGCTCTACATTCTTTGTTTTATAAAAATATAAAAGCTTAAAATTTTTCGATCTCACGGCACCTTCCATTTTGGAATGAGGATAATGCCAGAACAAATGTTTTCTTCCTGCATTTTTCTTTTTCCCCATTAGGATCTCCTTAAAACTAATCCCATCCAGGTGATTTTCATACTCCAAGGGTAACCCTGCCAGATCCAATAAAGTGGGATAAAAATCATTGGTAATCAACGGAGTCGATATTTTTGAGCCTGCTTTCACTTTTTGGGGCCACCGGATGATAGTAGGAATACGAATACCCCCTTCATAAAGGTTGTGCTTTGCACCTCTCAACGGCGCATTGGAGGTTACAGATTGTTTCCCTCCATTATCAGAAGTAAAAACTACAATAGTATTCTCATTTAGGCCCATCGCTTTCAATGCATTTAGCAACCTGCCCACATTTTCATCCAGATGATGCACCATCGCAGCATATTCCGGAAGGTTTTGATATTTGCGGGAACCCTGGTCCTGCTCATCTTCTCCAAGTATTCCCAATTCCGAAATCTTCTTACGATACTTCTCAATAACTTCGGGTTTTGCCTGTAAAGGTGTGTGGACCGTATGATAGGACAGCAAAACAAAAAAGGGTTGGTGATGATTCTCTTTGATGAATTTTATGGTTTCATTGGTAAGCCGGTCTGTAAGGTATTCACCTTCGGGTCCATTTTTGAGAAATGTCAAATGATGTGGGCTGAAAAATCTGGTATGACCCTTACTACGATCCATCATCGGAGGCTCCTTGTCCGGATGGGCAGCAGCCCATGCCCAGGGTAAATCCATTCCGCCTTTGGCCGTTTCAAATCCCTGATTTTCTGCCCAATGCTCCTTTGAATAACCTAAATGCCATTTGCCAAAATATCCGGTTTTGTAACCGTGAGATTGAAATGCTTCGGCAATGGTTCTCTCTTCTAAATCCAAAAATGGAGCCACATGATCGGCATCTCTTTCGGGAAACAGTAAATAGGTGGTGATTCCGGTTCTTGGGGTATACTTTCCTGTCAATAAGGATGCCCTGGTTGGTGAACAAACAGGTCCACCTGCATAGAAATCAGTAAAGGTCATTCCCTCTCTTGAAAGTCGGTCAATATTGGGAGATTCATATATCGTACTTCCCATATAACCAAGATCCGACCACCCCAGATCATCCACAAAAATAAATACAATATTTGGCGGGCCTTCCTGGCTATATAGAGTATTAAAGAATGCCAAATAACACACCAGTAAATACCAGCGGCTGCAAATTAAAATTCGATAAAATGGTCTAATTTTCATCTTCAGCTTTTGTAGTTTTATGAACAATCTAATTTTCTCTTTTTAACTTTAAATCATATAAGCATCATTTGCCAATTCAGGCTTTGGCTATACCGATTACAGTCAAGGAGTACTGGTAAGGTTTTCTCAGCCAACTCCATTATTAGCCTAACCCATTTCTATCACCTAGTTCATTCATATTCAACGGTGCTTTAATACCAGGAAAGACCTTTGTCTAACTCTTTAGGTGATTGACTTTGTGTCGCTCAGATCAATCCGGCCTCCTTCATCTCTTTGGCCAGATTCTTGGCATATTCCTCATGAGCTTGTCTATTTTCTTGAGCTGATTCAGCGTAATATATAAATCCAAGTGCCTTGCGACTTCTGTCTTCACTTTGATTTCCTTCAGCCCAATGTATGGTTAAGGAATGATGTACCAATAAATCACCGGGATTGGTCTTAAAATACACTTCATTCTCCAGGTCTTGCTTTTTCCCAAAGTCCAATATACCCTGAGAAAAACCAAGTGTAGTGGTCCTTCCATGGGGACGCATACCTTTTACATGTGATCCTTTGACATACCTTACACATCCATTTTGCTCATCAACAGGTTCTAATGGCATCCACATAGTGACTGCTTCATTAGGTTCCAGCATAAAATAGTATCCATCCTGATGTGGTGGAGTGGGCTTTCCTATTTTGGGAGGCTTATTAAAATACTGCATATTTTTTCCAATTACCTTGTCCTGTAGAAGTAATGATGCCAATTGTTCAAAACGGCTTCCAAACATCATTTGGTTGAAAAAAGGATCGTAGGTCTGCAATTGCTGTAGTTGTTTTAGGGTACTTTTGTCTGAAATGTCCTCGTAAAATATCTCCCGATCTTTCATTTTCTGCAGACCTTTTCCATGAATAAATTCATCGATCGTGTGTCTCACCTTTGAAATTTCTTCCAGTGACAAAAATCCAGGGTGAAAAATAAAACCGTTTTTCCTGAATTGCCTTTGTAATTTAGTTCTGTTTTTTTTATCTAAGAGAATATCAAGTTTCTCCATTTATAATTTGTATTTAGAATTAAACATCAAATATTCAAAATTCCCTTTTCCCGTAAACTCCAATTTTATTCAGTTGATATCTGGATGACTACATAGTTAAATCGTTATACAGTTGGGTGGATAGGAAATCTCATACCTATCTTGATTTCAGTTCATATATCTCCATTATCAATTTGACTAAATTTTCAGCAATCACCTCATGCCCTAAATCATTAGGATGCAGCCCGTCCAATAATAACTCATCGATGATATCACCACGACTCTCGGCATAACTATAAAACAGATTCCAGGTATCCAACAAGGGAATCTCGAACTTTTTGGCTAAGTCTCTTACTTCCCGGGCATAGTTTTCCACTCTTTTATACCGCCAAGATTCAAACTTCTTTCCAATGGGATTGGGTGTCATTAGAAGCGCAATTGAGCCATTTGCTTTCAAAGTCTTCACCATATATTCCAGGTTTTCTCGGTATTTATCCAATGGAATTCTGGAGACGGCTGTTGAATCCACATTATCTATCCAAGCATCATTCAATCCAAAACAAAGAGTTACCAAATCCGGTTTGATAGTTAGTACATCAGTCTCGAAACGGTCCAGTGCATGTAGGGTTTTATGTCGATCATTATCTGCTATAGATCCTGTATGACTTCCTCTTACTCCTGCATTAATTATTTTACAAGATAATCCGTTGGTGTTTAAATCACTGAGCATTCTTTGAGCATATACCTGATCTATATTCGATCTTGTAGCTGTGGTTGAATTTCCAAATGTTACCACAACCATTTGTTCTTCATGCAGAAGCCACTGCAATGGTATTTTCACAAAACTAATCTTCTCGTATGGACTTTTATCGCCATTCTCATATAATAATCCTACATTTCCATCGGGTAATATAGTCAAACAACTGTACCCTGACGGACCGGCGTGGATCAATTTCCGTAAGGGCCAGGACCGACCTCCATCCATGCTGACCTTGATAGTAAGGTTTTTTCTTGAATTGGGATGACTAGGGTTGGAGAAGAGAAGTATATTGGACTCATCCAACCGGATCATGCTGCCCTGACAACTTGGCTCGACTAACTGATGATGAAATCTGATATTTGACCATGATTTTCCCTGATCGTCACTGTAGGTTATTGCCCTTTTTCCAGTCTTGTTTCTTGCATTAACTAACAGGGATCCATCCTCTCGTTCAATAATTGTAGGTTCATTAATATCCTGACCAATCAATGAGGAAATATTCCAGGTATCTCCATGATCGTTACTAAAGAGAAAATAGGAATACATACGGTTTGTATCGGCAACTGTAATGGGAACAATCAATTTGCCCGTTGCAAGCTGTAGCCCCTTTCCGGGACCCGGCCACATCGAATGCCAGCCATGTTTTTTCAAACCATATTCTACAACTAACGGTATTGACCAGTTCTCGCCATCATCATCACTATAAATGTATTGTAATGAAAGATGCCGTCTATTGCGGTTTGGCCCAAATTTAACCTCATTCCTTCCCGGACAATAAGTATAAAATAAGAAGATTCGGTTAGTTATCTGATCTTGTAACAGCTGTGGATCAGCCCCGCCTTCTTGATTTACAAAATCCAGAATTGTTAATAATGGGGTCCAAGAATTACCACCATCTGTACTTCTCCTCAACACTTGGTCAATATTGTTGGGTACATCTCCCGGCCTATCCACCCTGGCATCACAGACTGCCAACAAGATTCCCGATTTTGTGGTTAACAAAGCAGGAATTCGAAATTCACTAATTCCATTTTCACCACTCACAAATAGGTTCACCGGATCAAAATCCTGACCGGACAAACTCCTCGTCAATCCAAATGCCAGAACAATCCAGTATAGGAATTGTATTTTAGTCGTTTTAAAATATCTTGGGAACAAGTTCAATTATTTGCTCATATCTAATTAACATATATGTATGACATATATGAATTACAGTCCAAATTTAACAGAATATTGTCACAATTTCGTACCAAATTAAGGCAATTTTCACTAATTATTGAATTTTTACTGTATTATGTCATACATTTATCTAAAGATTTTGTCGATGCCTAAAACAAAAGGAATACTTCACGTCTTTGTTTTTCTAACCGCGTTCTTATCTTTTCTGTTCAGTCAGCAAGTGTACGCTACAGGATCCAGTCCATTTCAATGGAGTACCTTGCCGAACTTGCCAAATACTATCGGATTAGGTGGGCCATTTGCAGGTATTCACAATGGAGCATTTATTGTGGCCGGTGGTGCTAACTTTCCTGATGCTCCACCTTGGCAGGGAGGATCAAAAATATGGCATAATAAGATCTATGTGTACAACACTGAATTAGGCCAGTGGGATACCAGCTATTCATTACCCTATCCTCTGGCTTATGGAGGTTCGATAAGTTCTTCTCAGGGACTAATCCTGATCGGAGGTAGTAATCAGGAAAATGTATTTGATCAAGTTTTGCTATTACATTGGGACCAGAAGTTACAAAAATTATCCTTTGAAGAGCTACCTTCTCTTCCGGTTGCTTCGGCCCATTTGGCCGCAAATCTACTCAACGACAAAATATTTGTATTGGGTGGCCAAAAATCAACCGATCCCAGCGATGTGAACAACTCCATTTGGAGTATGGATATATCAAATGCCCAAACTGATTGGCATTGGGAAAAAGCCGGTAGTTTTCCTGGAGCTGAACGCATAAAGGTAGTTTCTGCAGTACAAAGCGGAGGTACGGACAAAAAATACATCTATTACTTTAGTGGTCAACAAACGACTAAAAATGCCGATGGATCCTTTACCTATGTTAATCTGACCGATGGCTATAAGTTTGATCCTAACCCTTTACCGAATACGCAAACCTGGACACCTCTCACCCCTTTGGAAAAACCTATCACAGCCGGATCGGCGGTACCATATGGCCAGTCACATATTCTTACTTTTTCTGGTTCTACAGGGGAATTCTTCCATCTACCTCTAGCAGATAGACCTTTATTCCCAACTCAGGTTTTGGCCTACCATACCGTGACCGATACATGGACAGAAGCTGGACAAATGCCGACTGGAGTTGTGACCACTGAAGCTGTTCTATGGCAAGAGAAGGTCGTATTTCCATCCGGAGAAATTCGTCCTGGAGTTCGAACTCCAGGAGTTCAGCTTCTTGAAATCAGCAGAGAAGAAGCATCCTTTGGTCTGGTAAATATTATTGTTCTCATTGTCTATCTGGCCATCCTAATTCTGGTAGGGTTTTATTTTTCAAAAAGGGAAAAAGGCACCAAAGATTTTTTCCTTGCCGGCAATCGTATCCCGTGGTGGGCAGCGGGTCTTTCCATTTATGCAACTCAATTGAGTGCCATTACGTTTATAGCCACTCCAGCTGTGGCTTACTCGACCAATTGGCTGGTTTATCCGGCCATGATCAGCATATTAATTTTCGCACCAGTGGTCATCTATTTTTATCTTCCTTTTTTCCGCAGACTTAATATTACCACAGCGTATGAATACTTAGAAAAAAGATTTAATCTGGTCATCCGTTTGTTCGGTAGTGCCTCATTTATTGCCTTTCAATTAGGCCGAATGGCCATTGTAATTTTTCTTCCCGCCTTGGCCCTGGCTACGGTCACAGGCATCAATATTTATGCCTGCATCCTTATGATGGGAGTGCTGGCCACTCTTTATACTGTATTGGGAGGCATGGAAGCCGTAATTTGGACTGATGTGATACAGGTAATCGTATTGATGGGAGGAATCATTCTCGCCCTTATATTAATATTTACTCATGAAGGGGGTGTTGGTGAAGTAATGAATATCGCCTATCAGGATTCAAAACTGAAAATGGTCGATTGGTCATTTTCATTTACGGAACTTGTTACCTGGTCGATTTTTTTGGGTACTCTGTTTCTACAAATAGGACCGTACACTACGGATCAGGCCGTCGTGCAACGATATTTGACCACAAAAGATGAAAAATCTGCAGCTAAAAGCATCTGGTTAAACGGATTAATTTCAGTACCCTTTAGTATTTTGTTCTTTTTGTTGGGATCCGCATTATATGTCTTCTTTAAGAACAATCCCGATATGCTCCAACTGGGCATGCAAAACGATGAAATCTTCCCCTTGTTTATGGCAGAGCAAATGCCTCAAGGCATCAGTGGATTGGTTATTGCGGGAGTATTTGCTGCATCCATGTCAAGTCTCGACAGCAGTATGCATAGTATTTCTACGGCTATAACCGTCGATTTTTATAAACGATTCAAACCCAATTTACCAGACTCACATCACTTAAAATTTTCAAGAATTCTAATAGTTGGAATAGGAACCCTGGCAGTCATCACTGCCTTCGCTTTAGCAACCTACGACATTAAATCCTTATTTTTCTTCTTCCAAAAAGTCTTGGGATTGTTAGGTAGTGGCCTCGCCGGCATTTTTATCCTCGGGATTTTTACCAATAGAACACATGCCATGGGTGCTTTAATCGGAGCCATTGTCAGTACATTACTGTTGGCTTATATTGTGTTTTTCACACCGATACATTTTTACTTGTATGCAGTAATAGGAATTTTGACCTGTGTCTTGGTCGGCTATATTTCAAGTATCCTAATTCCTGCAAAACAAGGATCTATCGCCGGGTTGACCATTTATGATCGTATTAAAAGAAAGCCGACGGTACAATGAAACATGTCTTATTCTATATGATTTTCATCTTCGTTTCAAGCTGCAAACCAAAGATTGAACCAAGACCTAATATCCTATTTCTGATTGTAGATGATATGGCGGATTGGGCCGGTTACCTGGATGGTCATCCTCAGGTCATCACACCCACAATGGACAAATTGGCCCAACAGGGATTTGCTTTTTCAAATGCACATTGCACATCTCCCATCTGTGGTCCATCTCGAGCAGCTGTGATGACAGGTTTGCGGCCTGAAACCAGCAATATATATACCAATGCCGGAAATTATTCAGATTATGTACCCGAGGCTGTTAGCCTTCCTGAGTATTTTAAAAATCATGGCTATTATGTTGCCGGCGCTGGAAAGGTCATCCATCCGTATAACAACGTTATACCCAATGCCTTCCATGATTTTGGTCCTGGGGTCGGCATCGTGGGAACTCCTTTTTCTGATCAACAACTATCCACATCCGCAATGGATCCGGTCAATGAAATTGACCTGGGACCAGGACGCCGACCCGCTGTACTTCCTCTCAACGGTATCTCAACGATCGACAGACCCCAAAACAGATGGAGCACTTTTGACTGGGGACCGATCGATGTTCCGGATCGAGAAATGCCGGACGGAAAAATCACTGACTGGATCATTGAAAAGATCGAAGAAAAACATGTTAAACCATTTTTTATAGCTGCCGGTTTATACAAACCCCATCAACCTCTTTTTGCTCCGGATGAATACTTTGAGTTGTATCAAGGACGAATCCAACTCCCCATAACCAATCCCGGTGACCTGGATGACCTGCCTGAAGTCGCCAAATATTATGCCCATGCCGCCTGGACTGCCGGGAAACATCAAACTGTCGTCAAGCATGAACAATGGGAGTCAGGTATACTCGGCTATCTTGCAACTATCAGCTTTGCCGACGCTCAGTTAGGTAAAATCATAGAAGCTCTTGAAAACAGCATCCATGTGGATAATACCTGGATCGTATTGTGGAGTGACCATGGATGGCACCTTGGTGAAAAGGAACATTGGGGAAAACATACCGCTTGGGAAGAATCCACAAAAGTGCCCTTGATCATAGTGCCTCCAAGATCATCTGATTATTCAGCCTCAGAAATAAAAGCCCCGGTCAATTTATTGGATCTCTACCCTACCTTGCTGCAAATATGCAATCTTCCCGCCAATCCGAGCCTAGAGGGCAAAAGTTTGGTACCATTATTTTCAAATTCCATTAAGCCTAGTTCTCCAAGTATTATTACACTGGGAAGGGGATCTCAGGTGATTGCAACTGAAAAATGGAGATATATCCATTATTTTGACGGCTCTGAAGAATTGTACGACATTCAGGAAGATCCCCACGAATTTCACAATCTAACCAATAGCCCTAATCATTACCCAATCAAAGATGAACTGCGTGCCTTTATCATTAATGATCCCAGACATATACAATACGTGCGTAAGAAAAACTGGAAATTGATCATTCAGAATCAGGGTCCGGTTCTACTATTTAATTTGGAGGAGCCTCAAGGAATTGCCGAACAAGAAAATTTAGCTGAACAACATCCTGAAGTTGTCAATGAAATCTTATCCAACTTAAGTGATAATGATTTGACAAGCAAATATATAAATATTAATTAAATACCGATATCATGGTAAAAGTATTCCATTTATTCTTGTTTCTTACTTTTTTTTTGGCTTGCAATCAAAAAATCAATTTATCTCAGGATTCACACACCAAACCCAACATCCTACTTATAGTCTCTGAAGACAATGGCCCTGATTTGGGGTGTTATGGCAACCAATATGTAAGTACACCAAATCTGGATAATCTTGCCAAAAAAGGCTTACTCTTCAAAAATGCCTTTGTGACTTACTCCGTATGTTCTCCATCCAGAAGTACGATCTATACCGGTTTATTTCCACATCAAAACGGTCAAATAGGACTTGCTACGCATAAATTCAGTATGGTACCAGGGATCAAGACCATGCCACAGTATTTGAAAGAGGCCGGTTACCGAACCGGATGTTTAGGAAAAATCCATGTAAATCCTGAAAAAGACATCCCTTTTGACTTTCATCCAATCAAAGGAGCAAACTTTGCAAAGAAAGATCTTCCTCGTTATGCCCTGGAAGCCGGTAAATTTATCAATGATTCCGATGATCCATTTTTTTTGATGATCAATTTCCCGGACGCTCATTTCCCGGTACAGAAACAAGTAGAAGGCATGCCTGCAAAACCTCTTGAGGTTAATGATGTTCACCAGGCGATTCCTTTCACTGGGGCCAACAGTGCCCGGTTGAGGGAATTTACAGCCAATTATTATAACTGTATGAACAGACTCGATGAATCAGTAGGAATGGTACTGAATGAATTGGAACAATCCGGGAAAAGAGAGAACACACTCATTATTTACCTGGGTGATCACGGAGCACAGTTTTCCCGAGGAAAATGCTCGAATTACGAATCCGGGCTCAAAGTTCCCTTTATAGTAAGTTGGCCAGGTAAAGTAAAAGCCAATACCACCAGCAATCGGCTAATATCTACCATTGATCTTTTGCCCACTATCCTTGAATTTGTGGGGATTGATATTCCAGCAGCTTTACCAGGGAAGTCGTTGAAACAGTTACTTCACACTGGCTCTGTAGATCACTGGGCAGAATATGTATATGCGGATGGCGCGGGATCAGCAGTCCAGTTTTTCTTTCCAAGAAGAAGTATCAGAGGATCGAGATACAAACTGATTGAAAATTTACTACAGGATCGGGAAAATCCTAAATATGCCTGGTATGCTGAACAAAAAGGTTCTCACTTTGCTGCGGGTACCATGATTTCAGAATTGGAGACTTCTTCTATCCAGGTGCAAAATGCTTATAAAACCTGGAAAACCGGACCACAATATGAATTATATGATTTACGTGAAGATCCTTTGGAATGGAACAATCTGTCCGAGGTTCCTACATACCAGGAAATCAAAGTAAAATTGATCCGGGAATTAAGATCCTGGCAACATAGGACAAATGATCCTCTGCTCAAACCGGAAAAGCTAAAACAGCTTACCCAGGAAATTGACGCAGTGTACGTTAACTATCCCAAGCTTGGATACCGATCCGACCCTTCCTTCCAATGGCAATATCACGACTATCTTGAAATGGTGGTTCCCTCAGGCCTTGAAAATGGGGATTTGAACCAAGATAAGGTTATTTTCAAAGGAGGGCAAGAAGGCTATTTCAATTACCGGATTCCTTCCCTACTGACCACACAGAAAGGAACCGTATTGGCAGTTGCTGAAGGGAGAAATGCCCACAGTGATCATGCTGCAAATGATCTGGTCCTTAAAAGAAGTACAGATCATGGAGATACCTGGAGTCCGTTGCAAGTAATTGCCGAAGACGGGGAGAATAATCTAAATAATCCAACCCTGGTGCAATTAACCGAGTCCGGAAGAATCTTAATGATGTACCAAGTATTCCCGGCAAAATACCACGCCAGAGCGATCCCTTCACAAGGTGTAAAACTTGTCGAATCGGGATGGGATAATCCCAAGGCTCAGAATACCTTTTTAATATTTAGTGATGATGATGGTGGAACCTGGAGCCTTCCCCGGGATATTACTAAAAGTATAAAAAAAGAAAAAGGCATTGTAGCGGTAGCAACCGGACCAGGTATCGGAATTCAAATCTCTCAGGGCACCTTCCAAGGAAGAGTAATTATGCCACAAAACGAAACCTGGTACGAAGGTAGCCTTCGAAAGTTCAATGTATATGCGACATATTCCGACGATGATGGGGTATCTTGGAAAAGTGGAGAGCCGGCACCCTCGGATCCAAAACTTGCCGGACAGGAAGGATATGGTAATGAAGTTCAAATGGTCGAAATCCAGAATGGTTGGATATTACTGAATTCACGTAGTAATAAAGGAAATCGGCTGAGAAAAACCGCTATAAGTAAAGATGGTGGGGTATCCTGGTCCAACTTAACCGATGAGCCTCAGTTACCGGAGCCTATGTGCATGGGAAGCACGCTTAGATTTACCAATAAAGGCAAAACCTATCTTGCATACAGTGGGCCTGCCAACCAGTTTTCAAGATCGATGGGCAAAGTGAGGATAAGTGAAGATTTTGGTAAATCATGGCCCCGAAAGCTTGACATTATCGCAAACCATTTTGCGTATTCCTGCTTAACACAAATGACCAATGGGGACCTGGCCATATTGTATGAAAGTAATAATTACCAGACTATTAAGTTCAAAACACTTTCTCCGGAATGGGATGATTTTGAGGGACGAGAAAAAATGAAAATTGAAGAAATCCTGGTTCAAAATCCGGTGTACCCTGTACTACGTGGAAAGGAACATAATCCGGTTAGAATGATCAATATCAGAACCACAGGGATGATAAGTCCAACCCGAGTTACCAATCTTGAGATTGAATTGTCCGAGTCCAAAAATCTGGACTTAATCGAATCTTTCTCACTTCACGCTAAATATCCCCGGAATAATTCTCAACCTGAGGAACTACTTGGTACGGTTAGTGCTTCAGATATGATTCATTTTGCGACAGATATTAACCTCAATCAGGGAAACAATGAACTATGGCTATCCCTTAAACTCCGGGAAAAAGCTGACATTTCTCTTGCATTAGATTTTACCATTAAAAAAATCACAGTCAATGGAGTTCAACAGAAGATAGTCAATGATCCACAGAAAAACCCAAAACGGTTGGGCATCGCATTGAGAAAGCATATGGACAACGGAGTGCATACCTATCGCATTCCGGGTATCGTAACCACCAATGAAGGGACTTTGATTGCGGTGTATGACATTAGAAGAAATAGTGGCGTGGATCTTCAGGAAGATGTAGATGTAGGCATGAGTCGTAGCACCGACGGAGGTCATACCTGGGAGCCAATGCGGGTCATTATGGATATGGGAGAATGGGGTGGTTTACCGCAAGATCAAAATGGTATTGGCGATCCCTCGATCCTGGTTGATGAATCCAACAATACCATCTGGGTCGCTGCCATCTGGGCACATGGCCATCCGGAAAAGCGTAATTGGTGGGCTTCCAGACCAGGCGTGGATCCAAAAGAAACCAGTCAATTGGTGCTTGTAAATAGTAAAGATGATGGTGTCACCTGGTCCGGTCCAATCAATATAACCAAGGAAGTCAAAAATCCCAAGTGGTATTTATTGCTCCAAGGTCCGGGAAAAGGAATTACTATGAAAAATGGTACCATAGTCTTTCCTGCACAATATAAAGATGCAAACCAAATGCCTCATTCCACCATACTCTATAGTCTAGACCACGGGGATTCCTGGCATTTGGGGACAGGTGCAAAATCGAATACCACCGAATCTCAGGTGGTCGAACTAAGTGATGGCAGCCTAATGTTAAATATGCGAGACAACCGAGGAAGAAATCCAGTGGGGACCGGATCCCGCTCGGTTTCTATTACAAATGACTTGGGCAAAACGTGGGAAGAACATGCCAGCTCTAGAAAGACACTGCCTGAACCGGTGTGCAATGCCGGACTTATCAAACACCACTATTATCAACAAGGTAAAGAAAAAAGTGTACTCATCTTTATCAATCCAGCTAATGTCTCGGCCAGAAAAGATATGACGATTAAGGTGAGTTTTGATGAAGGAAAAACCTGGCCGGAAAAATACCATATGCTGCTCGATGAAGGACGCGGTCGTGGTTACCCCTCTTTGACCAGCATTGATCAGAACACCATCGGGATCTTATACGAGGGAAGTCAGGCAGATTTGGTATTTCAGCGGATCTCATTGAGTGATTTGATTCGATTCTAACGATTAGAATTTAAAGGAATGCTTAAACTTAAAATTCTCAGGACATTAGGTATTTTCTGGATGTCCGCCTGGATATTAGGTTGCCAAATGCAGACACCTGCAAAGCCAAATATCATTATTGTAATGGTTGATGATATGGGGTATTCAGATATTGGGTGTTATGGCGGCGAGATTCCAACTCCGAATATAGATCGGCTCGCCTCCGCAGGGTTAAAATTTACACAGTTTTACAACGCTGCCCGTTGTTGTCCAACCCGGGCCAGCATTTTAACCGGACTTTATCCACATAAAACCGGATTGGGATTTATGACGGCTGTGGACTATGGCAAACCCGGATATCGCGCCGAACTGAACAGAGAGTGTATTACTATTGCTGAAGCGCTAAAAACTGCCGGTTACCAAACATATATGTGTGGGAAATGGCATGTATGCAAAGATTTTAATCCCAATGGTCCAAAATATAATTGGCCATTACAAAGGGGATTTGATCAATTCTTCGGAACGCTGATTGCTGCCGGTAGTCAGTATGATCCGTTGACACTGATGGAAGATAATGAATTTATCAATCCACCCCAAGACTTTTATTATACCGATGCCATTGTTGAAAAAAGTTTGCAATACATTGAAAATCGCAATAATGAAAATCCATTTTTCCTATATATGGCGCACACCGCACCCCACTGGCCCTTGCACGCATTGAGAAACAAAATTGATGAGGTGGATGGATTGTTCTCCTTGGGCTGGGATGAGTTGAGAAAACATAGGCTGGCAAAAATGATCGAATTGGGAATAGTCCCAAAAGAGACCGTTTTATCCAAGCGTCCTATAGAAGTACCTGCCTGGGAAGAAGTCAGTCATCCATCCTGGCAGGAAAGTAGAATGGAAGCCTATGCAGCCATGATCAAACATGTAGACGATGGCATGGGTAAGCTGGTAGAAAAATTAAAAGAAAAGCACTTACTCCATAATACCCTAATTCTCTTTTTATCCGATAATGGAGGGGACAATCTGGAACATCCACATGGGAGGATTGGCAACACTGAAAAACCATGGGCCTATATGCGCTATGTACCGCTGACGAATCCTCAGGGCAAACCAGTAATTTCTGGAGATTATCAGGGTCTGGAACCCGGCCCTTCAAACACTTATGCAGGATATGGCATAAATTGGGCACAAGTGAGCAATGCTCCTTTTAAATATTTTAAGAAATATGCATATGAAGGTGGTATTTCGACGCCATTGATCGCACATTGGCCCGCTGGGATTAAAACGCAGAATGAAATCAGGACTCAACCCACTCATGTGATTGATATAATGGCAACCTGTCTGGAGTTAGCCGGAATACCATATCCGGATACCCATCAAGGTGAGAAATTAAAAAAATTGGACGGGATCAGTTTATTGCCGGTATTTGAGGCGGACAAACCCATCCACGAGGTATTGTTTTGGGAACATCACGACCATTGTGCTGTTCGGAAAGGAGATTGGAAATTGGTTGCTCAGCCCGATGGTAATTGGGAATTGTACAACCTTAAAAAAGATCGAAGTGAAACATCAGATTTGGCTCATGTCCATCCGGAAAAAGTTCGCGACTTGGAAGCCCTTTATGAAAACTGGGCCAATGAGTGTGGTGTGATTCCGGTCGCAAAATTAAAGGTCCAAGAAATTCCACCATCCGATAATCCTTTAACTCGGACGGATGCTGAAATGGATTCCTTTATGCATATTCTTAATGAGGTGTTGAAAAAAAATGATTTACCAATATTTACTCAATGGGATTAGGAGAAATTCACATGTTATTTATTTATTCTCCGCTTCCAAATTACCTAGTGGTTTAAGAACAAAATAATAAGAGGTTATAACTCGATCCCACCTGCTGGCAGGCTTTTTTTCCTATATAAACGTATTGAGCCCAATGGTAAACCAAATTTATTTGGTTTCTTCTATACTGCGAAATAAATTTTCGCAGACCAATGGGCCAACCTTTATCGCTATACCCTGCAACTACTTCGTTTCTGAACCACTAGCCTATTCATCTAGATATTGAGCCGCTTCCTAATCCGGGCTACAATTTCCGCAGGAGTAAAGTTATCTGTTTGTATTTTGTTTTCAAATTGGTCAAGGCCCTGTTTTAATTCCTCATAGCATGAGGTTATCTCCGATTCGGGAATCACTCTAAGGTGACGTTTTTTTGCTCTATTCTGGAGCACATTTAGTTTAGCCCATAAAGTGAAACTGGTTGCAGGCACCTTGACTTTAATTTCATTGCGCAAGTAATTTAACTGGATCTCACTGGGGAAAACATATTCAAAGATTACCATTTCATACCCTGCCTGGATAAAGTTTTCAATTAACGCAGCTCCATTTTTATAACCCAATCGTCCTTTTTCTGCGCCAGATCTATTGACTATAAATCCATTCAAACAGTCTCCGGAAATTACCACACTACTTCTACAGCTCCTAGCTAAAAGTTCACCTACCGTCGATTTTCCCACTCCGGCGGGACCATTAATTAGAACAATTCTTTGCATTAAGCTCTAAATTAAACGGAATAAGAAATTTAACCTAGCTATCCTATATTTTTTCACTTCTCCATTAACACATCACATAATTTTATCAAGAAGTGGTTTAAAATTTTCAATGAAATACTTGGCAACAAAACTGAAATGGGAATAAGTTTCAATGGCTATTTATCCGGTAGAGGAAACACTTGAAATTCATCAGCACGCTGCCGCCAGAGCTCTTTCATTTCCAGTAACTTATGAGGGAATTTATGAGCAATATTTACCGTTTCGGTCTGGTCCTTGGATAGATCGTACAACTCCCATTCGGTATTGGCATCAAGCTTAACGAGCTTAAGATCTTTGACGCGAAAGGCCTTTGCTCCCATATGCTCCCAGAATAGTTCTTCGTGAATAGGACCCGGAGATCGACCCAGGATAAGGGGAGCCAAACTTTTCCCAGGCTGATCCAATAATGGTTTACTTCTAAATGAATCAGGATAAGGGACTTCCGCAATTTCCAGACAGGTAGTCATAAGGTCAATTAAATGAGCCATTTCTGTTCGAATCCCGTTTTTATCTTTAATCGCTTCGGGCCAGTGCACAATAAATGGAGTCCTAATCCCTCCTTCATAAACCCTGGCTTTCCAATATCTATACGGAGTATTTGCGATATGAGCCCATACCGGACCAATACCGGCATGTACAGTCTGAGGCCCAGGCAGGACCGTTTTATCAACCGGGAAAATTACCGGTTCTCCGCTTCTGGTACTACCTGCCCGGTCGAATCCGGGTCCGTAGCGAGAAGGCCTCTCAGAACTCGCCCCGTTATCAGAAAAAAAGAAGATCACCGTATTGTCTAATTGATCCACTTCTTTTAATTCATCGATCAGTTTTTGTATGGTTTGATCCATTCGATCGACCATAGCTGCATGTACTGCCATTGCCCGGGCATCCCAAGTCGAATCCGCATTTGAATCCCAGTTAAGATCAGGAAACATAAAAGCAGGAAGAGGATGTGTTTCCTTGTTGATAAGTCCCATTCGGCACATTTTTTCATATCTGGCTTCGCGAATGGATCGCCAACCTGACTTATATGTATTTTGATACTTGACTATCTCTGGCTCCGGAGCCTGCAATGGCCAATGTGGCGCACAATGAGTTACCAACAGGAAGAAAGGTTTATTGTTCCTTGCAAAGGATTGGATATAAGCAACCGCAGTGTCTCCAATTGCATCCGTATGATAATAATTCTCGGGTACACTCTTAATTTGTTGATCACCGCTTACCAAGCTAAAAGGATCAAAATAATCTACCACACCCCAGATATTTCCGAAATATTTTTCGAACCCACGAGCTACCGGATAGGTCTCCGGATCAGAAAAAGGTCCTAAATCCATTTGATGAGCCAGCCAAGCCAACTGTTTTTCTTTATCATATTTTGGAGTTAAAGAAACATGCCATTTACCAGTCATCCCTGTCTGATACCCTGATTCCTTTAATATTTCGGCAATTGTTGGTATTTGGTGAGAGAGAAATCCACGGTAACCAGGTAATCCGGAATCAAAGGACATTCTACCTATTCCAGCCTGATGTGGATACAAGCCGGTTAATAAACTGGCTCTTGATGGACAACAGCGGGAGGTATTATAAAACGAGGTAAAGCGCAGCCCATTTTCAGCCAAATAGTCCAAAGCTGGTGTATTTATCTCTCCTCCAAAACATCCCAAATCCGAATACCCGAGATCATCAGCCATAATAATAATGATATTGGGTCTTAGATTGGTATCCTCTTTAGGATTCAGGCTACCTGAGCATCCAATAAACAGGAACATAAACAATGACCACGAGGACAATCGCAGTACCCAATTAGTCAACATCAAATAACCCATGTACATCAAGTAATTTCCGTAGCTTGATTTTTTATTTTATAATGGCCTTCATTTTCATCGCAAAGATTATGCTATTGGTGTATGGCTTTGGCCAACGCCATCCATTGATCGCTTTTCATTCCATTGCTATTAAACAAACAAATACCCTTAGCCCCACCGGATTTAGCATAGTTGACTGCCGCGGTCATACTATCTGCCGGAATTTCCCTGATAAACAATCCGCTGTATAATGGAAATTTTCCGTTGAGACCCACTGTGCCCTGCATAGTAGCTTTTTCGATCCAACTGATGGGTTCTAAATAGTATTGGTGATATATCATGGGCATGACGGCATCGATATTCCAATTGGTCCAGTCTTGCCGCACCAAGCTTTTTGCCAATTCCGGCGTAGGAAATACCGCTGCCGTAATCTTTTTATTGGCATGGTGCACAACTTCAGTAAGTTCTTGAACTACCTCGTTGATCATTCGATATCGATACAACCTCCAAGCTTCATTGGCAGGAGGGTCTTCCAGGGATAACGGATCGAAACCCGATTCACTCTTAAAGTTTTCCCGGCATACCTCACAGTAGCAAAAATCAAATTCCGGAAATTCCCGGTCTTGGACCAGATCATACCTGGGTTGGATCCCCACCGGTAATATGACGTCAGGAATTCGAATGTAATCCAAATGAATTCCGTCAAGATAACTATCTGATGCCAGTCTTCCGATCTCCTCTTTCAAATAAGATCTCACTTCCCTCCTGGAGGGACACAGCCATTTATATGATGGAATGTATGGTTGTTTTTCAAGACAGGATAATCCTTCTCTACTCACTACATACCATTCCGGATGAGCGATTTCCGTAGAGTCATTACCATGGGGATTCATCACAGGTATCCACACTTGCATTTCCAGGCCGGCGATCTTTCCCCACCGCACTACATTGGCAAATTGACCGGTAGTAGATTCTCTAAGTAGTAAAAGTACAACATCGATACCAGCCATTTTAAAGGTATCAAATTCATGTGCCCAGGCTAGAGAATCCATCCCATCCTGCACATAGGTCCAGGTGTAATTTTTACCCCATTTGCTGCGTTCGGAGGTCTCCTGTTGTTCTCGATTGTCGTTGGTACATGCGCAAAAACACACAAGAAAGAATAGATAATAAATTTTTACCACTGCAATTATTATTTAGTTATCAAAAGCGATTAGTAATTTACCACTAATTCATGATATCTACACTTAATTGGCTGGTTATTGTAGTGATCCTGTTAGCCTCACTTGCTATCGGACTAAGTTTTTCGTTCACTTCTTCCCGATCAGGGCTCAAAGGATATTTTACCGCCGATCGAAAACTACCGTGGTGGGCCATTGGGTTTTCCAATTCGGCTACGTATCAATCGGGAGCCGCTGGATTTGTGATGTTAATACTGAGTTTCGGCCTGGTGGGTAATTGGCTGTGGTGGGCCAGTTGGGTTATCTGGATGCCCTTGGTCGCCATTGTATGGGCTCCGATCTGGAGGAGACTGCAGGTAAATACCACTGCTGAAGTGTTATCTATTCGATAT
This sequence comes from Saprospiraceae bacterium, assembly GCA_965223405.1. Lineage (GTDB taxonomy): Bacteria > Bacteroidota > Bacteroidia > Chitinophagales > Saprospiraceae > CBDCWO01. The sequence goes on along the minus strand of CBDCWO010000006.1, from coordinate 4,941,555 downwards.
TCAGGAAAAAAAGCGCTTTGGACACGAAAGATCTATGCATTCTACAGTTGCTTTGGATTTGCTGTTATACTTATCAGTTACATTACCGGTTTCTTTGTCAAGACGATAGCCCCGGTATTTGAAGTCAGTGAATTTATGGTACTGTTGGTTCTGGGTGGAATCACCGTCATATATACCATGCTGGGTGGGTTAAAGGGAGTCGTCTATGCGGATGTTTTTCAGTTTATTGTATTTCTGATTGGTAGTTTTCTTTTTATGAGTTACGCTTTGGATGAAGCCGGAGGAATTGATGTGGTGCGTGACAAAATAATGAAACTAAGGCCGGAGGCCCTCAAATTGTCACCGCCAACCGATACTTTTCCATTGATTTTGATGATTATTTTGATTATTCAAGGTTTCTTTTTCGCAGGGTCTCCAACTGCCGGAGAAGGATCTACCGCCCAAAGATTTATGGCGGCTAAATCTGAAAAACATGCTATGACCGGTCAACTGCTTAATGCGTTTCTGGCCCTCTCCCTCAGGGCAATCCCTCTGATTGGACTAGGTATGATCTGTATAACACTATATTCCACCTCTTCCACGCCCACTGCGGCAGCCTTGACCCATATTGAAGACCCGGTCCATGCCTGGGGTACCCTTTTAGTCAACACTAATTTACCAAATGGGATGTTGGGGCTGCTACTGGCGACGGAAGTAGTTGCCTATGTATCTACTATGAGTACGTTGATCAACTGGGGTAGTAGTTTTGTAGTCAATGATTTGATCCCAGCCAAATGGATGCAGAATTCAAAGCAAGAGGCCAAATTCAGTCGCCTTACAACACTACTTTTGTTTATATTTTCCGGAATTATTGCCACCCTGTTTGTTTCTGATATGATCAGCTGGTTTGTGTTTATCAATTCAGCCATGGTCATATTTATTTTACCTCTTTCCTGGCTCCGTTTTTTTTGGTGGCGCTTTAATGCGTACGGCGAACTCGCGGCAATTATATTAAGCATCCCAATGGCTGTTTTGGTTTGGTTTGTATGGGATTTCCAATCAAGTATGTGGCAAGGTTTGGCCATTTTACTTAGCCTAAGCTTTATTACTTTATTCTTAATTACCTGGCTGACCCCACCAGAACCGATAGATAAATTGCGGGAATTTTATCAACGTTGCCATCCTCCGGGATGGTGGTCACCGGTTATTGCAAAGAATCAAAAAGTCGAGCGCTTATTTTCTTCCACTTTGATCCTAAATTCAATATTAGGGATAATTGCCTGTACGGGATTAGTAGTGGCCACGAATGCCTATTTTGGAGGTGTAGAGTGGTTGATGTGGCTTGGAATAGTAGTAACTTTTTCAGCGAGTATACTGTTGGTGAAAAGTTTGTAAACAGGGTAGTGAGTATTGTACTGACTAGCTTCGCTGAGGTCTTTATTTCGAGAAATTAAGTCTTTTCGCAAGACTCCGGAACAGTTTCTTTGAACGTCGATTGTTCATACTACAATTTACTTCTTGATCGTCTCATGCCGGCTGGGTACTTACTTTTTTCCACCCATGCAGAAGTGAAACTTTTTGGACTTCCAATCTACATGTCGATAACCATTGCGTATTTCAAGTACACCCATAGCTCACTCAAGTATCCGCATGGAACATACACTATATATACTGAACACTTGTTCAATATATACCGACAAGATTTATGAACATGTATTCAATAAATTATAATTAAATTTATTGTTCATAAATAATGAACATAAAGTACCTGAAATAAAATTATGCTCACTTCGATCAGAAACAGCATGGCACTATTGATTTTGTCGATAATTATCTCTTGCAATGGGAAAAAATCTCAACAAAGAGAATTCACAGAATTGGAAAAGACAGCTGGTTGTTAAGAATTCGAGATTGAAAAAGTCAATAAGTGAAAAAAAGAAATTATAATAACTAAACAAACAAAACACGATGGCTATTAAAATAGGATGTTTCGCACTGATAAACCCATTTCAAACCCTGGATCAACAAGCAGATCAAATCAAGGAGTGGGGTTTTAAATACGCAGATGTTACTGATAACGCAGATGGTGCTTGTCTGGGCTCACATTTTGGCTTCAACGCTGTCGCCAGTCTTGATGCCAATGCTTTTGATTTGAAAAGGTTATTTGAATCGCGGGGAATCACAATTACCAGTGTTTGTGCGCATGCCACCTTGTTGGATCCGGCTGCTCCATGGCGTTATGGTACTTCCCAAATTGTCAAAGCTATTAGAATGGCGGCTTCTATAGGTGTTAAACATGTTATAACTACAGAAGGTGATGCCCACACCTCTTTTGGAAAAAACCTCACAGATAGTGAAGCGATTTTTTCAATAAAAGAAAAACTACATGAGCCATTGCAAATGGCCAAAGATTATGGCGTAAAAATACTTCTTGAACCACATGGTAAATACACGGATTCTGTACAGCATATGCAACATATTATCGATGCCTGCAATTCAGAAGCATTGGGCGTAAACCTTGATACCGGAAACTTATGGTTGGGTGGAGGAGATCCCCTTGAAATGATATCTAAGTTAGGAGATAAGATAGAGCATGTGCATTGGAAAGATCTTCCAGCAGAATTTATTGAGCAACGCGGTAAGATATTTGGCTGTGGTATGGCATTGATTCCTTTGGGAACAGGAGTTGTTGGAATAGAAAAAATTTATGATAAACTTGTAGAAATCGGCTTTGAGGGTTATTCTACTCTTGAGGTTGCCGGGGAATCCGCAGTTTTGGAAAGCTATAAATATTTAAAATCCTTAGGAGCGGAATAATGCCTCAAGTAATTAGACTATTTTAATATTTTGAACTAATTGTAACTGAAAATATAATGAGATACAGATTAATAAATATTGACATCCGTGCTTCTCTTATAGCATTCTTTTCTTGTCAAGAAACAAGTAACCCGGAAAAAAGAGTTTTGGTCTTTTCAAAAACCGTAGATTTTCGTCAAGAACGTGTTCAAGGTGGAATAGAAATGATTCTATGATTAGGGTATGAGAATGAATTTAAAATTATACGGACCATATGGCCATAGATTAAAAATCCAGAAAATAGCTGATCGTTTGACTTCTTTAATTCTAACGTGAATAATGTTTAAGCGGCTGTAAGGAGGAGCTGTAAATTATCAGTTTTTTCAGTTGAGATATTCAAAGAAGGTTTTTTTGGTAAGAACTGATATGCTATTAACCCAGCAACCAGATTTATAAAAAACCCTTTAGGGGCTCGATGTCTGGAATGTTCAATAGAACAGATATTTTTCAATTCATCATTGACCGATTCGATAAGAGCTCTTTTTCTCAAGAGGATTTTATCGATATCTGATAGATTTTGATCTTTCATGTTTTTGCGTGTTTTATAAATTAGATGTACACCATCATTCCATAAAAAGTCGGCCAGAGCTTTTGAAATATAGCCTCTGTCCCCGTAAAGTTTTCCAAATATGTTTTCAGTTAAAGAAGTGATTACCTGTAGGTTACGATCATCTACATTGGCTTTTGTTAGGTAAAAACTCAGAATTTCTCCCATATCATTAATTACTAAATGCAACTTGAAACCATAGAACCAACCCATGGTACCTTTACTTTTTGCTGCAAACCCCTTCATTACTTTATGTTGTTTTTCTCGCTTAATATGACATGCCTTAATCGTAGTAGAATCTATGAAATTGATACCTCTACTACAACCTAATCCATACTGTTTGAGGAATAATAGTAGAGGAATTATTACTTTTTGCTGTGTTTGGTTGAACCGTTCATAGGAAACAAGATCAGGAAACAAGTGCATCCAATATCGTCTAACCATTTCATTATAAAATGACTTGAAATTAGTGTAATGGCTATGATGAAAGCATATCAATATGGTCATCATTTCAGAGTCTGATAGTCTACTTTTCCTATTGCGTGTACATTTTTTACCGTCTTGAAGCCTGAAATATTGAATTTGTTGAGAGAATTCTTTATAAAAGTCATCCACAGCAACATAAATTTCTGTAATTTTATCATCAAACATATGGAGGAGTTTAATATTATTTAATTGAGATTCAACTGTTAATATATTAAATATCCTCCTATGTTTTAAATTAAAACAACAGTTTTTTTATCCATTATTCACGTTAATTCTATGCAGCTTTAGCGAAAAAGATCGCCACAATTACCAGCCTACATTGTTTGCTGTAGATTTTAATACCATTTCTTTTTCTTAAAGTAAATTATCATGGTAATAAATATCAATATCATTACGGACCATATGCCAAAATATCCCCATTTCCAGGTTAATTCTGGCATGTTGGAAAAATTCATTCCGTAAATACCTGCAATAAATGTCAATGGGATAAATATGGTAGCGACGACTGTCAAAGTTTTCATTACTTGGTTCATACGGTGACCTTGTACCGAAAAAAACAGGTTGGTACTACTTTCAAGTTTGACCTCAATCTGATCACATTCATCAATTAAAGAAAGGCATAGGTCTTTCAATTCATAAAAGTACTTTATGTGACTCTCGTTGACAAAATTGAATTTTTCTCGTTCGATTCTTGTAACAAACTCTTTTATTGGCAAAACGGTTTTCTTAATCTGATGTACATGACGCTTAAAGAGTTCAATCGTATTGATAAGCTCAGGAGAGGGATCTTTGCTAATTTCGATAATAACAGATTCTCCAATCTTGTGTTCAATATCGTTTAAGGTCTTAAAATAATTGTCAAGAATAGATTCAAGCAATAAATACAACAAATAATCTGAGCCACGTTCTCTAACTATCCCGATGTTATTTCTTAACCGCTCTCTTATATGATTAAAATAGTCGGCTTTTCGTTCTTGAAATGAAACCAAATAATTTGTACCAAGGATAAAACTAAGTTGTTCCTGTTCTATCAAAAAGTCTGCAGACGGTATTATTGATTTTAAGGTAAAAAACCAATACTCATCAAATTCTTGAAATTTTGGTCTTTGATTGACATCAAGAAGATCTTGAATAGCTAAATCGTGTATACCGAGTTTGGTACAAAGTGTTTTTATCTTTTCCGAATCATGGATCCCATGTATGTTTAACCAGTTGTATGTCTCAGCAGACGAAAATTCTTTGAAGTCAGAAATTGGAAAATCTGAATTTTCAATGCACTCACCCTTATCGTAAACAAACCATTGAGCACTTAATTGCTCAACTTGTTTAACACCTGTAAATGTTGGTGTTGTAGGATTTACCTTTTTCCTATTTAGCAGACTGGTCATCATGTTCTATTCCTTTTTGTAAACCATAGTCCTTTTAGGAAATGGAATTCATTCTTCATATTACAGCCCCTTAAGAATAAGACATAATTACGAAAAATAATTTGTAATTGTGAAAATGATCGAGAAAGGGATGCAGAAGTTCACCAATGAGAAATAATCATTCTCAAGTTACAATGAAGTACTGAAAATACACTCATAACAGCTAGTACAATAAATGTAGTGCGTAATATTTTTATAATCCTCATCGATCTAATACTTTGGAAAATTAAGCGGGTAGTTTTTCATGTCCGAACAATTCTAAGAACTGTTCAAACAATAAAATCTTTTCCTCCATTGGACATAACTCAACCACCTCTTTTTGGGATGAAGTAGCAGTTATGGGTTGATATCTTAATTTTCCACAGGTTTTCGTTAATCAATTGATTGTCCTAGAATCTCAAAGATGAAACTGAATTGCTTGTGATATTTTCTTCAAGTTGATCTAGTTCCTTTCGAGCCTTTAGATTAAATCTCAGGTTGGCTTCTCGTCCTATCGAGAACGCTAATTACAGTTTCAAGACGGACTTTGTTACTACCTTTTGGCCGATTCTCAACCGAAATAAGTAGATGCCATTTGATTGTTCAGAGAATAATCCTGAATCCCAATGAATAGAGTAATTTCCATGCGATAATTTTCCATCAACCAAAGTTTCCACTTTTTTCCCACCCAAATCGTAAATGTCGAGTTGAACTTTTGAACTACCTAAAGGAACCTCGAATTGGATAAACAAGGAACCTTTAAAAGGATTCGGAAAATACTTTAAATCAAATAAAGAATCATCCGGTGAATAGATCGATGTTGATAAACTCGCTCCGGTATTGTCGATCATGTGATTGAGAATACCGAGATTGATCCTGTTATCACCAGTCTTGGCAAACACCATCAGCCGGTAACACTCATCGGGAAAAGTGTCTGAATCAATTTCCATCACATAGGGAGGAACTGTAAACATTTTAGATCTCTTCAAGATAAATTCGGTTCCTTCACCAAACGGATCGTCTCCCTCGGGATAACCGAGTAAAAATAAAACTGAATCAATACCTCCACCGTTAATCTGAGCAACTTCGGGATCAAATGCCGTTACTTCATATCTAATCAATCCTGACAAAGATCCGGCATTGAATTCCGGAGATAGAAAGTTGATTGCTGGTACAGAAGGTACCCGGGCACCAGGTACGATGACCTTTACCTCAAGTGAATCATCATTCTTGCTTTCTAGGGTTATCTTTATACCTGCAGCGGTGTCTGATACAGTGCGACCAACTTCAAGTGCAGCGTCCTGATAATCCTGAGATCGTGGCAAAGAGAAGGGATTCATGTCTAGGAGTACAGATGGGGCTGAGTTGCGAGGTTCTGTCCGCATAATCAGGGCTCCCTCTTTTGCAAATTTCTCCTGGCTTCGATAATACACCCAGTATTCCTGTCCAGGCTGGTTCCGGATCCTGAGCGCACTATATGCTCCTACCACCGAATCGGGTTGAGGGGTTTTCTCCAATGCCTGAATATGATAAGTTCCTGATTCTGTAATGGTCAAGATATTCTTCCTTGGGATCCATCCCACCCGAGTTTTGTACCAGGGATTAAAATGATTAGGTCTACCAGCATCTCCCATTTTACCAAAACGATCACCATACTCAATGATTTCGCCTGTGGGATCGAGTGGGTTATTGCTCATCACACGTAAAAAATTAGCGTGCCTGAAATCGTATAAGTGACCTATTTCATGTACCATCACGGATGGATTGCTTTTAGACATATAGAAAGTCCTGCGGTTTACACCACCTACACCTCCAAAATTATGTGGCCACACTTTTTTTGTATAAATCCCCTCTTTATGATAATCACTTTCTGGGTAACCTGCAGCCTCTGCCAATTTGATAGCATCAGCTCTGAGTCGAACAAATGAGAGTCGGTTATCATGCATATAAAACGTGGATGGCTGAGGCATCATCAATAAAGGAGTAACATCAAATTCCGGGGTCAATATGCCATATGAATTAGTTTCAAGTATAGTCTTAGCCGATGCAACATGGTTCATGGCTATGGAATCGGGCAAAATCGCCGTTGTATCATCAGGATAAATAACACGAATAATCAAAATCTTTTGAGTACCTAATTGGGGTTGGAACATGACATTCCCAGGAGATTGCCCATTTACCACTAGTGATAAATTGAAGCATAAAAGTAATATACAAGAAAGTCGTATAAATTTATTTTGAAAAGAAGGAGAATTGAGAAATCGTTTACTCATCTGTCAGTCCATTTTTTTGATGAGAGTAATAGCGACCCAGGAGCTATTATTTCTTATCTGATGTTAATGTAATATGGCGTTTTCATTCTCACTATTAAATAGTTGTCTAATTGATATCATATGCCCTAAAATCGCAAATGCCACAATAAAAGTTGGCAACCAACTAAATGGAAAATACTGTAATCCTAAATTATACTGTTCAAAGGTCAATTTCAGCAACAGAAATGGAGCTGAAAGCAATGCAATTATGAATATAAAAACTAATAACAAAATTCCGACTATGTTCAAGATAAGAATTGATTGAACACTCAGCTTTCTTTTATTATGCTGGCTGAGCATTGGAATTCTTAAATCTTCAAAGAAGATTGCCACAATTATCAGTCTTTGATGTTATCTTCCGGATTTTACCTTATAGTTGGTCCCAGCCTCTTTTCCATTTTTCTCAATTAAATTTGAATCAATTTAATTGTTTAAAATCCTTTTAACTGCTGCTCTTGGAATCTCTACTCCATCTACTATTTTACCTTTTTTGCATTCTAGTGCTATGTCAAGCTTAAATTGACGGATGGATTAGGCGTATTTTAAGCCTGTGCTGCGTTGGAGAACCACTCATTATGCCTGGCATAACTCGTGAACCTCCGCCTTGCCCACGCATAAACTTCACTCTAATCCAACTCGTCATTCAAACGTTGATATAGCACTAGGTTATTGCTAACAAATATATAAATACTTTTCTGTTACGGAGTAAGTGCAGACTTTGAAATCTTAAACTTCATTTTTTTAGCTTTTAGTCAAGTTAACAAGTGAAGCCAGCAGCAATCGAGTTATAACATCTTATTATTTAGTTCTTACACCACTAGCCAACATTCAGCCTAAAAATAGTAGATTGGAGGTCAGGGTATTTCATTATATCCGGATGGTTGGAAAAAAGTGAGTGCCCAGCTGACATAATGCGTACGAATCTACCTGCTTTCGCTAAAGTTATGGCAGGCAAAGCAATTTCACTAATAACAGCTTTTGACTATTGGTCATAGGCCTTTCACCATTCATGCCCGTATCTCCTGAGTTCCAGACTCACATTTGAATATATTACTAAAAGTTTCGGACGATTATGTCTTTTTATAAAATATCATACAGACGATCACTTTTGTTAGTGGGAATCTGTTGGTTCTCCTCAAATTTTGGTTATCACAAACATTTTAAATAATATACATATATTTCATTTCTATTACCCTGGTTGCCAAAGTCTCGAACAATACTCAAATAATTCGCAATAATCATCGAACTAAGGTTTATTGGTAAATTCAAACAAAAATCCTAAAGTCATCCTACATCATCTACGAAATGAACCTTACCTTTTGATTTTAAAATTTAAAATGACCAGCATAGAAAATGCTGAATAAATAGTATATTGATAGAGAGTGAGTAGTGTGAGAAAAAGTTCAGGGTTCAGAAAACAAATGTGAAAGGACAGACAACAGAAGATCATACATTGAGTTTCAGTTAAACAATTAAACTATTAACAATTAAACATTCGGTAAATGGCAAAAGTATATTATGTAGGAGATTGGGCCGTATTGACCGGGCCGGTTTTTGCGGAAAGCCCATTCCAATTTGCGGCCAAAGGACTGGAAATATTCAACTATGGTGAGTGGTTAAAAAACGCTCTGGAATCTTCAGGAGAGCATCAGGTAACTTCGGTGCCCTCTTGGGATTTTTATAAATTGGGACCCGGTGCCTATGAAAATATATTGGAGGAGTATGATGTAATTGTACTTAGCGATTTTGAAGGAAAATTATTCCAACTGGCTCCGGATTTTTTTGATCGCAAAAAGTTTGGTAAGGGAATCCTCACCTTTCCGGATCGAACCCGGCTTACCGTAGAAGCGATACGCTCCGGAAAAGGGCTGATGCTCCTGGGTGGTTGGTACTCATTTACCGGGGAAAGCGGAAAGGGAGGCTGGGGAAGAACGTTGCTCCGGGATATTATGCCGGTTCAATGCCTGGATCATGAGGACTTGGTGGAAAGTACTGAAGGTTATTTCCCGCAAGTAACTCAGGCTGGATTAAAATACTTTCAAAACATTAATTTCGATTCGATTCCACCTATCCTCGGATATAATGAAACCAAGCCCATACCGGAAGGTGAAGTCTTACTTGAAGTAAAAGGAAGCAGTCATCCCTTGGTTGCAGTGAGAAATGTGGATGCAGGTAAAGTACTAGCATACACCTCAGACCCTGCTCCTCATTGGGCGGCAAATTTTGTATTCTGGGAGCATTACAATCCATTTTGGCTGCATTGCTTAGACCTAGTGCTCCAGAAATGAAAATCCAAAGTGGAATTTCCGTAACAGAAATTACTCCCGATCCCGGAGTTGAATTATGTGGCTTTGCTAAAAGAAAACAACCTTCTACCCATATTATCGATCCCTTATGGGCAAAATGTCTCGTGTTGTCAGAAGGAAATTCAACGATATTCTGGATTACGGTAGATCTGATCGGTATCGAAAGTTGCTTGGTGCAAAAATTAAAAAAGACCATTTCTGTTGATCTGGATCTCAACAACTTTGAAGTTATTATATCGGCATCACATACGCATAGCGGACCAGGGACAGTCCAATTGAATCATTGTGGACAATACCGTCCCGATTATCTCGAAAAACTGGTAAATCAGTTGTCCAAACTTTGTGATCAATCCTATCGGAACCTGTTTCCATGTACCCTTTCGTTTGGCCAGATTCCTGTAGAACTGAGCACAGACCGTCGAGATCAGATCCATGGTTGTACTGATCCGAATCTAAGCTATTTAGCCATTTCAGATGTTCGAGGAACGCTGAAAATGGTGTTGGTGAACTATGCCATGCATCCGGTTTGTATGTGGACTGATGGTATCAGTGCAGATTATCCGGGAAGACTTTCACACCGGTTAAGCGAGAAATTACCGGGAAACCCGATCGTGATGTTTACCCTGGGAGCCTGTGGTAATCTTAATCCTCCCAAGGTTGCGGTTGATGAATCTCAAATGGTGCAATGGGTTCAAAAGTTATGTGAGCCTCTGGCTATGGACATTAATGAAAAAAATTCCCGGGAGTTGAATCTTAGTTCACTGAAAATTCAATCGGCCACATTAAACAATTGGTGGCAAGAGTTGACACCTTTTGAGATAAATGCTAAAGTGGAAAGCTATCGTAATAATCCAAATTGGATATCCGAGTTTGGCCTAACATTCAATCAAACAATAGACTTGTGGCAAACCCAATTGGATAACCGGGTCGAACCTCTTGAAATTACGTTGTTGCATCTGAGCCATTTGAAAGTGGTTACCATTAATGCTGAGATATTTGCGCATTTTATACCTCATTTGAAGCAACTATTTCCCAACTGCTTCCTTGTGTCTTGTACGAATGGACTTCAGGGATATCTGCCTCATTATGAAGCGTTTGCCGAAGGTGGTTATGAGGTCGAAACCGCACCATTCTTCTTTGGGTTACCTCCGCCTCAAAGGAATATCCATCAACAAATTCTTGAATTGCTTAAAAAATTCTAAATCAAAATCGAAAAAAGAAGGCTATACAACGAATTTAATGGAAAATATGAACCGCTAAGATGGTATGTTTGTCTGGTAAGTCCAAAGAGAAAGGGAATAGTTAAATTTAAGAAAGATCAAATTTTTAACTAAACCCTTTTAATTATGAAAAAGAAAGATAGTACCAAATTATTTGAAGGACAAACAATTTACATTGGAATTGATACCCATATGAAGAGTTGGAAAGTGACAATTATTGGAGAGCATTATCATCACAAGACCTATAGTCAAAATCCTGAACCTGACTTCTTCGAAGTCAGATCCACCAAAATGGTAATAGAACCATTAAGAGTAAACAACCGCAAATAAATGTAGAAAATCAATAACCAACACAGAATCTGAACATTTGCAATCTGCAGGTGCAAATCCTGCCCGCCAGAGGTGGGATCAGAATGACGTACGCTTTTTTGTTTTAGTTTTAAGAAATATGAATCGGTAGGAACACCAATGATCAGGCTACCTACCCTTAGTTTAATCAATTTGTCAAAACTCTGAATGCTTGATTACTTGTAAGCAAAAGTCAGAAATTAGTATTTTTATATTTGAAGTCGTTAAAAACTGAATTATGACTAAATCAGAAAATATTAGATTCCGGCCGCAAGCCTATTTCCGGTTGTTGGTACTGGCATCCCTATTGATTGCAACCTGTACGATTGGGAATACTCAGGACCATCCTTTGCACCAGATCAATCAACAGGTTTATGCCAACTTTTCCAAAGCTTTTGACCAGGCGGATATTGCCCTTTTCAAATCCATACATAGCAAGGATTTAATCCGAATCGGAAGTTGGAGTCAAAGAATTCGTCACTTCGATGAATACATGGAGGGGTATGAAAAAAGATGGTCTAATCCCAATTTCAAGCCATCGGCCATTGAGTTTCGATTTTTAGAACGTATCTATTCCGACACTTTGGCTTCAGAACGGGGCATTTATAAGACTACCAGCAATAAAAATACTCCACAGGAAAAGTCCAGTTATGGGAAATTTCATGTACTGCTGATAAAAGAAGATGGAAAATGGAAATTTCTGATGGATTACGATTCCAACGAGGGGAATACAATTGACGAGAATTCATATCAAGCAGCATATCCCATAGATGATGTAAAGCGGTTTATCCGAAAACAATAATCACTGATCCAGATAATTTGGATCAGCATCTATTTAGGCGTTATTGTTGTATATCTGGCTTGAAACAAGTATGTATGTTTTTCAAATTGGCATGGCGGAATCTCTGGAGAAACCGAAGAAGGAGCCTCATCACCATGGGATCAATCTTTTTTGCGGTCGTACTTTCTACTTTGATGATGAGTATGAAGGAGGGCACATATACCAATATGATCAAATCCATGATTGGTGCTTATGTAGGCTACATACAAATCCAGGACACAGCATATGCCGATAACAAAAAGTTGGACTATGCTTTCGACTATTCCGATTCTTTAAAGTTCCTGCTTAACGATCACCCTCTAATTAATGCATACACTCCCAGGTTGGAAAGTTTTGCCTTAGCCGCTTCTGAGGTGGTGACCAAAGGTGTTCTGGTGGTGGGTGTGGACCCGGTCAAAGAACAAGCGGTAAACCAGTTGAAAGACCGGGTTTCAGATGGTGATTATTTATTACCAAAAGATAATGGAGTCCTACTTGGATCGGGCCTGGCAGATTATATTCAAGTAGGAGTGGGTGACACCATTGTCTTGCTTGGCCAGGGATATCAGGGAGTTAATGCGGTAGGTAAGTATCCGGTAAGAGGTTTGGTGAAGTTCGGATCCCCGGAATTGAGCAAACAACTGGTCTTTCTTTCCTTGTTTGAGGCTCAGTACCTATACAACACGGAAGGTATGGTTACACACATCGTACTGGACCCTGAATCTAAAGAGAAAACGGATCGAATTGCACAACAAGTAAAAAGTGATATTCCCCGTCAATATGCCGTCCTCCCCTGGGAAGAGATTACGCCGGACCTAAAAAATATGATTGAGACCGACCGGGTAGAAGGTTATGTATTTATGTTTATACTCTACATGGTAATCGCTTTTGGAATTTTGGGAACCATCATTATGATGCTCACCGAACGCAAATATGAATTCGGTATCCTCGTAGGGATTGGGATGAAACGATGGACCCTCGCTCTAACCATCTGGATGGAAATTATCCTGATTTCGGTAGCGGGAGTCCTGGTCGGTATATTGGGTGCCATTCCGGTCTGTGCTTATTTTTACTGGAATCCAATCCGCTTTGGCGAGGATTTGGGTAGAATGATGGAAGACTATGGTATGGAAGCCGTGCTACAATCCTCGATTGAGCCCGGAATATTTATACAACAAGCTATCGTGGTAGCCATTATTTCAATGACCATTGCTTTATATCCATTTTTAAAATTATTGCGGATGCGAGCGATTGAATATTTACAGTCCTGATGATTATAAAAATTGCCTGGAAAAATATCTGGAGAAACCGGGTACGCAGCCTGGTGGTGATCATCGCAGTAGCCTTAGGTCTCTGGGCCGGGGTATTTGCGTCCGCTTTTGTCAAAGGGATGATGGATCAAAAAGTGGAAAGTGTAATCCGCCTGGAAATGTCTCATGTACAAGTCCATCACCCAAAGTTTAAGGAGGAAATGTTGCCGGAATATTTTATTCCGGATGGAATCGAGATTTTGCAAAATATCAAGCAAGATACTTTTGTGGAAGAAGCTTCCGGGAGAGTAATTTCAATGGTCATGCTGGCTTCCCCCAATCAATCGGGATCGGTAAAACTTTCCGGTATTGATCCGAAGGATGAAAGAACTGTCACCCTATTGGATCAAAGAGTAACAGAAGGCGAGTATCTGGATGGCTCTAAAAGAAATCCGGTTCTGATCAGCAGAAGACTCGCTGAAGACTATCAAGTCAAAGTCAGATCCAAAATGGTCATTACCGTACAGGATGTGAATCGTGAAATAACCGCTGGTGCCTTTAGGGTTTGCGGCATTTTCGAAACCGAAAATGGGCTGTACGACGACATGAATATATTTGTGATCAAAGAAGACATTCAAAAAATAATTGGCCTGCAAGATCAAATCCATGAAATAGCCGTATTGCTAACAGAGCATGAGCTGGCCGATCCGGTTGCTACCCATTATCAGGAAAAACACCCCCATCTGAAAGTGGAACCCTGGCTGGATCTCTCGGCAGGGATGCGGTTTATGATCGAAGCGTTTGACACCTATCTTTACTTTATCGTGGGAATCATTTTACTCGCATTGGTGCTGAGTATTATCAATACCATGTTGATGGCCATTTTGGAACGAACTCGTGAAATCGGTATGTTGATGGCCATCGGAATGAATAAATGGCGTTTGTTTAAGATGATCTTGATGGAAACCATTTTCCTTTCTATGGTAGGCGGTCCTCTGGGTTTGTTTTTAGCCTGGATTACGATTAAGATCTTTGGCAATGTCGGCATCAACTTGTCGGGTGCAGCTTATGGTGAAATGGGATTTGGAAACATCATCTATCCATATTTGGAGTTTGATAGTTATTTGCGTGTCACTCTGATGGTGTTGGTAATGGCCATTTTAGCCTCTTTTTATCCGGCCTGGAAGGCATTGCGGTTGAATCCGGTGGAGGCGATTCGTAAGTTGTGAGAAGGAATGAGTTGTGAGATGTGAGTTATGAGTTGTGAGCAAGGGTATCAAGCGTGTCAGATCAGGTTTCAGGTGTCAGGTTTCAGGGGTCAGGACCAAGGTATCAAGGGTGTCAAGGGTATCGAATAACTCTAGAATTATTAATAGGAAAGTCTGACATGTCAAGGTGTCAAGGGTATCAAGGGTGTCAAGGTCAGGTGTCGGGAGTGTCAAGGGTTACATTCCTGCGTCAATCCAGGCATATCTTGTAAATCCCTTTAATCCTATTCCAACTTTTGAACACGATTGAACAAGATTAGACAGGATGCT
Source organism: Saprospiraceae bacterium (assembly GCA_965223405.1). Lineage (GTDB taxonomy): Bacteria > Bacteroidota > Bacteroidia > Chitinophagales > Saprospiraceae > CBDCWO01. The sequence goes on along the minus strand of CBDCWO010000006.1, from coordinate 4,926,487 downwards.
CAGGATTCCATCTTCAGATACATTCCAATCCTGGCATATCTCGTAAATCCTTTTAATCCTATTCCAACTTTTGAACACGATTGAACAGGATTAGACAGGATACTCAGGATTCCATCTTCAGATACATTCCAATCCTGGCGTATCTTCTAAATCCCTTTAATCCTGTTCCAACTTTTGAACACGATTGAACAGGATTAAAAAGGATGCTCAGGATTCCATCTTCAGATACATTCCAATCCTGGCATATCTCGTAAATCCTTTTAATCCTATTCCAACTTTTGAACACGATTGAACAGGATTAAAAAGGATGCTCAGGATTCCATCTTCAGATACATTCCAATCCTGGCGTATCTTCTAAATCCCTTTAATCCTGTTCCAACTTTTGAACACGATTGAACAAGATTAGACAGGATACTCACGATCATTTCTTCAGATACATTCCAATCCTGGCGTATCTTCTAAATCCCTTTAATCCTGTTCCAACTTTTGAACACGATTGAACAGGATTAAAAAGGATGCTCAGGATTCCATCTTCAGATACATTCCAATCCTGGCATATCTCGTAAATCCTTTTAATCCTATTCCAACTTTTGAACACGATTGAACAGGATTAAAAAAGGATGCTCAGGATTCCATCTTCAGATACATTCCAATCCTGGCGTATCTTCTAAATCCCTTTAATCCTGTTCCAACTTTTGAACACGATTGAACAGGATTAAAAAGGATGCTCAGGATTCCATCTTCAGATACATTCCAATCCTGGCGTATCTTCTAAATCCCTTTAATCCTGTTCCAACTTTTGAACACGATTGAACAGGATTAAAAAGGATGCTCAGGATTCCATCTTCAGATACATTCCAATCCTGGCGTATCTTCTAAATCCCTTTAATCCTGTTCCAACTTTTGAACACGATTGAACAAGATTAGACAGGATGCTCAGGATTCCATCTTCAGATACATTCCAATCCTGGCGTATCTTCTAAATCCCTTTAATCCTGTTCCAACTTTTGAACACGATTGAACAAGATTAGACAGGATGCTCAGGATTCCATCTTCAGATACATTCCAATCCTGGCGTATCTTCTAAATCCCTTTAATCCTGTTCCAACTTTTGAACACGATTGAACAAGATTAGACAGGATACTCACGATCATTTCTTCAGATACATTCCAATCCTGGCGTATCTTCTAAATCCTTTTAATCCTGTTCCAACTTTTGAACACGATTGAACAAGATTAGACAGGATACTCACGATCATTTCTTCAGATACATTCCAATCCCGGCGTATCTTCTAAATCCTTTTAATCCTGTTCCAACTTTTGAACACGATTGAACAAGATTAGACAGGATACTCAGGATTCCATCTTCAGATACATTCCAATCCTGGCGTATCTTCTAAATCCTTTTAATCCTGTTCCAACTTTTGAACACGATTGAACAAGATTAGACAGGATACTCACGATCATTTCTTCAGATACATTCCAATCCCGGCGTATCTTCTAAATCCCTTTAATCCTGTTCCAACTTTTGAACACGATTGAACAAGATTAGACAGGATGCTCAGGATTCCATCTTCAGATACATTCCAATCCTGGCATATCTTGTAAATCCCTTTAATCCTATTCCAACTTTTGAACACGATTGAACAAGATTAGACAGGATACTCACGATCATTTCTTCAGATACATTCCAATCCTGGCGTATCTTCTAAATCCCTTTAATCCTGTTCCAACTTTTGAACACGATTGAACAAGATTAGACAGGATACTCACGATCATCTTCAGATACATTCCAATCCTGGCGTATCTTCTAAATCCCTTTAATCCTGTTCCAACTTTTGAACACGATTGAACAAGATTAGACAGGATGCTCAGGATTCCATCTTCAGATACATTCCAATCCCGGCGTATCTTCTAAATCCTTTTAATCCTGTTCCAACTTTTGAACACGATTGAACAAGATTAGACAGGATACTCAGGATTCCATCTTCAGATACATTCCAATCCTGGCGTATCTTCTAAATCCCTTTAATCCTGTTCCAACTTTTGAACACGATTGAACAAGATTAGACAGGATACTCAGGATTCCATCTTCAGATACATTCCAATCCTGGCGTATCTTCTAAATCCTTTTAATCCTGTTCCAACTTTTGAATACGATTGAACAAGATTAGACAGGATACTCACGATCATTTCTTCAGATACATTCCAATCCTGGCGTATCTTCTAAATCCCTTTAATCCTGTTCCAACTTTTGAACACGATTGAACAAGATTAGACAGGATACTCACGATCATTTCTTCAGATACATTCCAATCCTGGCGTATCTTCTAAATCCCTTTAATCCTGTTCCAACTTTTGAACACGATTGAACAAGATTAGACAGGATACTCACGATCATTTCTTCAGATACATTCCAATCCTGGCGTATCTTCTAAATCCCTTTAATCCTGTTCCAACTTTTGAACACGATTGAACAAGATTAGACAGGATACTCAGGATTCCATCTTCAGATACATTCCAATCCTGGCGTATCTTCTAAATCCCTTTAATCCTGTTCCAACTTTTGAACACGATTGAACAAGATTAGACAGGATGCTCAGGATTCCATCTTCAGATACATTCCAATCCCGGCGTATCTTCTAAATCCTTTTAATCCTGTTCCAACTTTTGAACACGATTGAACAAGATTAGACAGGATACTCAGGATTCCATCTTCAGATACATTCCAATCCTGGCGTATCTTCTAAATCCCTTTAATCCTGTTCCAACTTTTGAACACGATTGAACAAGATTAGACAGGATACTCAGGATTCCATCTTCAGATACATTCCAATCCTGGCGTATCTTCTAAATCCTTTTAATCCTGTTCCAACTTTTGAATACGATTGAACAAGATTAGACAGGATACTCACGATCATTTCTTCAGATACATTCCAATCCTGGCGTATCTTCTAAATCCCTTTAATCCTGTTCCAACTTTTGAACACGATTGAACAAGATTAGACAGGATACTCACGATCATTTCTTCAGATACATTCCAATCCTGGCGTATCTTCTAAATCCCTTTAATCCTGTTCCAACTTTTGAACACGATTGAACAAGATTAGACAGGATACTCACGATCATTTCTTCAGATACATTCCAATCCTGGCGTATCTTCTAAATCCTTTTAATCCTGTTCCAACTTTTGAACACGATTGAACAAGATTAGACAGGATACTCACGATCATTTCTTCAGATACATTCCAATCCCGGCGTATCTTCTAAATCCTTTTCTAATTTTGTTCCTTTAGATGTTTGTTATATAACCTTGAGTGCACTCCGAAAAGTCAGAATATATTATAACATTAATATATATATTGATTAACTTGGAAACATGTTTAAAAGAGATACAGGCAAACAGTTTGATATGTTCAAGAGTGCGAGTCACCATTTATCGAAGGGTTCGCAGAAAATACTGAATAACAGGAGTTCATGGAATACAGTATTTAGAGATCATTTTGTGAGTCAAATAGATGAGAGTTTATATTCTGTACTATATTCAGAGAAAATGGGAAGGCCAAATGCCTCGATACGGACACTAATAGGAATGATGATGCTTAAAGAGATGCAAGGGTGGAGTGATGAACAATTGTTCGACGAGTGCATGTTCAATCTACGGGTACGCTCAGCTTTAGGGCTATTACATTTAGATGAGCAAGTGCCCTGCGCATCGACCTATTATGAGTTCAGGAGCAAATTAGCTCATTACTATGAGACGACAGGAGAGGATTTGATGAAAAAGACCTTTGCCCAAGTGAGCAGTGAGCAGCTATCAAACTTATCGATCAGTGGTAGCAAAATACGTATGGACTCGAAATTAATACAAAGCAACATAGCCCGCCACAACCGGCTACAACTCATTGTAGAAAGTGTACGTGTAAACATACAGCATATTGACCTAGAGAAAATACAGTCCCACATAAACGAGACTCAATATGGTTACCTAAAACAACTAGTCGAGAAAAGCACTTCCAACCTCACCTACCAATTAAGCAAGGAAGAAAAAGAAGCTATGCTCATCGATTTTGGACATATTCTATTAGCACTATATAAAACCAAGATTATTGACGAGCAAAGTATAATGTACAAGATACTTACCGAACAATACGATTTTGAAATAGGAGAGGACAATCAAGATGACGAACTACATCCCCAAGATCCCACTCAGATCAGTAGCGACTCAATCCAATCAATACACGACATCGAAGCGGCTTATCGTAAAAAGGGTAAAGATCAAAACGTTCAAATGGTGCAAGGCTACCACAGCAATATCACAGAGACCTGCGATGAAGAAAATGAAATTAACCTTATCACTGATGTCATCACAGCGCCAGCCAATGTAAACGAAGACCAGTTTTTACAACCCGCACTACAAAACACACAAGAGAACTTAGGAACTGACAATCCAATCAAGCAAGTCATCACTGACGGCGGCTACGACAGTATAGACAATAGAAAAGAAATGCAAAAAGAAACTGCCCCAGCATGGAAGATGAACAAACTCAAAGGCAGAAACCGCACCTATGAAATGCACTACGATGATGAGGAACAACTTCATGTAATAGACATCAAGACAGGCCAAGATTGTGAAGTTTACTGGTCAGAAAAAGCACAAAAATACAGGATCAGAAAAGACAATGGTCAGACAATCTACCAGACCAAAGAGCAAGTAGATAACTACATCGCCTGTCTAAAAATATTGAAACAATCCACAGAGGAAGATTATAATTTACGTTCCAGTGCCGAATCGACCATCCACCAAGTCTTTCATAGACTATGGCGAAGACAGAAAACCAGGTACCGGGGTCTGCTTAAGCACCATTGGTATGTCTTGATGCGAGCATTATCAGTCAATATTTCAAGAATCACAGCTTATTTTGGGATAAAAGAACCAAAAACAACAATTCTTATGTTCCTAGCATTCATCATGCAACATAGATCCATAAGAGAATACACCATTTTCAAATCGTCTATTCAATATGCTATCATCTTTTGATTTTATAATTTAGACTTTATGGAGTGTACTCAACCTTTTAAATTGCAGACTATTTTGTCCAAAGTTTATTAACAAACCATCGGCAATTTTGTAAGCTTCTAAGTAATTGATTGTTTGTGTTTTATGTACTGGCAATAATTCAGCAACTGCTTTAATCTCTACCATGACTCGCTCATCAACGAAAAAATCCACTCTTCTCGTTCCTATTAATTCATTTCTGTAAGTTAAATCCATTTCTTCTTCTCTAACAAATGAAATTTTATGGTATTTAAATTCTATTGCTAGTGCTCTTTGGTAAATAATTTCTTGAAATCCATTTCCTAAAGCATTGTGCACTTGCATCGCACAACCTATGATTTGATGGGTTAGTTGATCAATAGTTTTTATCATGGGTGAGTTTGTATCAAACAAATATACTTGCAATCCTCTGAATATTGTTCCAACTTTTGAACAGGATTAAAAAGGATGCTCAGGATTCCATCTTCAGATGCATTCCAATCCTGGCGTATCTTGTAAATCCTTTTAATCCTGTTCTAGTTATCTTTTTCCGTCATCTCAACAACTAAGTCTCCCTGATCGACCAATGACTTTTCCGGTAAATGGATGGCTTTTACTATGCCATCGAGTGGTGATGAGATCGTACTTTCCATCTTCATGGCTTCGATGGTAAATAATGGATCGTTGGCCTGTATTATATCTCCCTCTTTTACCAGGATTTTGGAGATACTACCCTGCAGGGGTGATCCAATTTCATTATGAGCTTCCGCTTTGCGATTTACTTTGATCTCTCGGTTTAGGGACTTATCATGAATTTGAACCGCTCTGGTTTGACCATTTAATCTAAAGAACACCAGGCGATTACCTTGTTCATTGGGTTCGGTTTCGTTGAGATATTTGATGATAATATTCTTTCCGTCGCTGATCGGAAAGATGATTTCTTCATTGGGTTTTAGTCCAAAAAAGAAGGCTAATGTAGGAATTCCTGAAACATCACCATACCGCTCCCGGTGTTCCAGATACTTCTCATAAACTTTATCATACAAGCAATAAGAGATAAAGTCGGTCATGGTCCTTTGGGATCCAAACTGTTGCTGGAAAGCCTGAAATCCAAAGTCAAAATCAATGGGCTTCAAGTGGGCATTCGGTCGATCGGTATACGCTTTCTCTCCCTGCAATATAGCGGCTTGCGCTATTTGGGGAAATCCTCCGGCGATTTGGCCCAGGTCCCCTCGCATCAATTGTTTTGCACTCTGAGGAAAAGCCAGATGTGGTGCCTGATCTATCAGATCCTGAATGTCCAATCCGTTACTGGTCATGAACAATGCCAGGTCACCAACTACTTTGGACGAAGGGGTAACCTTGACAATATCACCGAAAAAATCATTGACCTTTCGATAGTTTTCCTTTACCCGGTGAAATTGATCTTCCAATCCCAACGATCTCGCCTGGGGTCTTAGGTTGGAGTACTGACCTCCGGGAATTTCGTGATTATAAATTTCTGCCGTACCACTTCTTAATTCAGTTTCAAAAGGGTAATAGTAAGTTCTTACGGTTTCCCAATATTCGGCGAATTCATTTAAAGATTTCAAATTTATTGATCGTTCCCGGGGATGCCCTTGCAATAGGGCCACCATAGAATTAAAACTTGGTTGAGATGTCAAGCCGGATAATGAACTGATCGAGACATCGATTATATCTACACCGGCTTCTATGGCTTTTAGATAGGTGGTGGATTGAATAGCCGAAGTATCATGAGTGTGAAGGTGAATTGGAAGCGCAATGGTTTCTTTTAAGGAGGTGATTAACTTCTCTGCTGCCAGTGGTTTAAGTAATCCTGCCATATCCTTAATCGCCAGGATATGAGCTCCGGCATCTTCAATCTTTTTGGCTAAATCCAGGTAGTAATTCAAATCAAATTTCGAACGTTGCTTATCCAGGATATCTCCGGTATAACAAATGCATACTTCAGCCAGGGCATTGGTTTCTTTGATCACGGTTTGGATACTGGTTTGCATATTTTCCAACCAGTTTAAGGAATCAAATATTCTAAATACATCAATACCGTCATCGTGTGCCTGAACGATAAACTTGCGAATCAGATTATCAGGGTATGCGGAATATCCAACTGCATTAGACCCACGGAGTAACATTTGAAAAAGGACATTGGGCATTACCCCCCGTAATTCTCTCAAACGTTGCCAGGGATCTTCTTTGAGAAACCGGTACGCCACATCAAAGGTAGCTCCACCCCACATCTCAATTGAAAACAATTCATGACCATGGGCTTGAGCATACACCGGTGCAATTTTAAGCATATCCCGGGTACGCATGCGAGTGGCCAACAATGATTGATGGGCATCCCTGAAAGTGGTATCCGTATACTGGATGGACTGATCATTTTTTAAGTCCGTTAAAAATTTTTCTCTACCATAAGCATATAATTGATCCCTATTGCCCGGAATGATATCATCCTTCACCAAGGGAATCCGGGGTTGTAAAAATACTTTCTCTTTATGAATAGCAGGAACATCTTGGTTCCCGTTTACGATCACATCGGCTAAATATCTCAACAATTTGGTTCCTCTATCCCGCCAAAAAGGTGGAATAAGTAATTCCGGGTGATTATTGATATAATTTACAGTAGCAGTTCCAGCGCGAAAGGTATCGTCTTTGAGTAATTGTAAGAGGAAACCAATGTTGGTTTTCAAGCCCCTGACTCTGAATTCACGCAATGCCCGGTGCAACCGATCTGCAGCATCTCCCAGACTGCGACCATGAGAAGTTACTTTTACCAGCAAGCTGTCAAAGAAAGGAGATATTACGGCTCCGGGATATGCATTTCCCGCATCCAAGCGAATACCAAATCCTCCGGGACTGCGATAGGCAATGATACTCCCATAATCCGGGCGAAAATCATTGCTTGGATCTTCCGTGGTCACGCGGCATTGGATTGCAAACCCCCGTTTGGGAATGCTTTCCTGATTGGGAATACCAATACCGGGATCCTCAAGGGGATAACCCATGGCGATCAGCAATTGCGACCTCACCAGGTCAATCCCGGTAATTTCTTCGGTGATCGTGTGTTCCACTTGTATACGCGGATTGACTTCAATGAAATAAGGATTCCAGTTTTTGTCAACTAAAAATTCAACCGTCCCTGCATTATGATAATTTACCGAGCGACAGATTTGGGTAGCATACCCATAGATGTCACTCAGAACACGATCCGGCAGGGTTACGCTGGGTGCTATTTCAACTACTTTTTGAAATCTGCGCTGCACAGAGCAATCCCTTTCGTACAGATGGACCAGATTGCCTTCCAGGTCCCCCAATATTTGAATTTCTATATGCTTGGGTTCTTCGATAAATTTTTCGATAAATATGGTACCGTCGCCAAATGCTTTGTGGGCTTCACTTTCCGCCTCCCTAATTTCAGTCCACAAGAACTTCTCATCCCGGACAATACGCATTCCCCGTCCTCCTCCTCCGGCAGCTGCTTTGACCATCACGGGAAAACCAATCCTTCTGGCTTCATCCAGCGCAATTTCTTGAGAATCCATTCGGATCAGACTTCCTTTTATTAGTGGCACTCCCAATTGGGTTGCAATCTTCTTGGCAGCTACTTTATCACCCAGTTTAGCCATCACCTCAGATGACGGACCGACAAATTGAATTCCAGCGTGTTCACACTTTCGAACGAAATCTACATTTTCAGATAGGAATCCATAACCCGGATGAATGGCATCAACTCCTTTGTCTTTTGCTAAAGCAATGATAGCATCCATATCCAGATAGGGCTTAAGAGGTTCGTCATCCGCACCAATTTGATAGGCTTTATCCGCTTTGTACCGGTGTAGGGAATATCGATCCTCATAGGTATAAATGGTGATTGTTTCCAGGTTCAGTTCGCTCGCCGCTCTCAGTACCCGGATGGCAATTTCCCCCCGGTTGGCAACCAGTAATCTTTTAAATTTCAATGTTTTGGACATGTATGACTATTTCAATAAATTCTTAACCATCGGGTTTAATTGGTTGTATTCCAGCAGAAATCCATCATGCCCATAAAGTGAAGGTATGATAACTAAATCTGACGATTTTATGCCGTCAGCAATTAGTTTTTGCTCCTCAATTGGAAACAAAATATCTGTTTCTATACCTACAACCAATGTTTTAGCTGTAATCCTGGCAAGGGCTACCTCGATTCCTCCACGTTCTCTTCCGATGTGGTGAGTATCCATGGATTTGCTCAAAGATAAGTAAGAAAGTGGAGTAAAGCGAGAACTCAGCTTTTTTCCTTGATATCGTTGGTAAGTAGCTGCCCGATGGTTTTGCAAGGTATGATCATCATCTTGCTGTGTAGCAGCAAAAGTATGATAATTTCGATAGGATATCATGCCAATGGAACGTGCCGCTGCCAGTCCTTTTGCTCCGGCCTCCGGATGATTCTCCAAATAGGTTGGATCAGAGGTTATGGCCATTCGCTGAGCTTCATTCAAGGCAATTCCCCAAGGAGAGTGTCTTGTATTGCTGGCAATAACGAAGAGACGATTTATAAATCCTGGTTCGGAAATCGCCCACTCCAAAGCTTGTTGCCCTCCCATCGAACCTCCGAGAATGAGTTCAATACCTCTAATATCCAGTTTGACGGCTAACTTGCGATGAGCTTGGATCATATCCCTGATGGTAATCAATGGAAAATCCTTCCCATAACGCTCATTAAGATGTGGATGAATACTATCCGGGCCGGTTGTTCCATAGCAGGAACCTAATATATTGGCGCAGATGATAAAATACTTTTGGGGGTCCAATACATTTCCCGGGCCAAAAAATCCATGCCACCAATCCGACACATCTGAATTTGCGGTTAATGCATGGCAAACCCAAATGACATTATCTCTGGCAGCATTCAATTCACCGTAGGTGCTGTAGGCCACTTCCAACTCCGGTAAAAATTGTCCGGATTCCAATCCAAACCGGTCTTCAAAACGTTCGGTACGAATCTGTGCATGAGGAGGATTGAGGTCCAACCTCGACCGATGCTCAAACGTTTTTTTATCACTCATAGACACCTAATATTAATCGAAGCAATTTGGGGAACCCAATATAGGTCCCCCATCGTGAATATCTATGATAAAGCTTCTTGTCCTACTGCCAATTTTTCAAATGATTGCTGAAGATCCGCAATGATATCATCGATATGCTCAATTCCGACCGATATTCGTAGTTGATTGGGCAATACGCCTGATGCTGCCTGCTCCGCTTCACTCAACTGTTGGTGTGTAGTTGCTGATGGTTGTATTATCAAGGTCTTGGCATCACCTACATTGGCAAGATGACTTACCAGGGTCAGTTGATCAACAAACCGGGTAGCATCCTCAGCGCTTCCTTTGATTGTAAATGATAAAACGCCTCCATAACCATTTTGTAAATATTTTTTGGCCAAATCATGAGTAGAGGAAGAAGCTAAACCCGGGTAATTCACAGATGCTACCTGGGGATGCGCTTCCAGCCACTCCGCCAATGCAAGCGCATTATCCACTGATCGTTGCACTCTTAGAGATAATGTTTCCAATCCTTGGAGTAAAAGAAATGAATTGAATGGGCTAATCGCTGGTCCAAAATCACGAAGTCCTTCTACTCTGGCTCGAATGATAAAAGCAATATTACCAAAAGGCCCATCCGTACCAAATACATCCCAGAACACCAGGCCATGATATCCTTCCGAAGGTTCAGTGAACTGTGGATACTTTCCATTTCCCCAATTGTAATTACCTCCGTCGACAATGACTCCACCAATACTGGTGCCATGACCTCCTATCCATTTGGTAGCTGAATGAGTTACAATATGGGCTCCGTGCTTTAAAGGTTGGAACAAATAACCCGCAGCCCCGAAGGTATTATCGACGACCAAAGGTATATCATATTGTTGGGCTACTTCGGATATCCCTTCGAAATCAGGAACGCTATAGCTGGGATTCCCAATGGTTTCCACATAAATGGCCTTGGTATTTGCGTCGATCAATCTCTCATAATCGGATGCATTTTCCCCGTCAGTAAAACGCACCTCAATTCCCAAACGCTTAAAAGCGACTTTAAATTGATTATAGGTGCCTCCATATAAATTAGATGAACTGACAAAATTATCTCCCGACTGTAAGATGTTATTTAGTGCAATAAACTGAGCGGCTTGTCCACTTGAAGTTGCCAGAGCCGCTACACCTCCTTCCAAGGCGGCAATTCGCTTTTCAAATACATCGGTAGTTGGATTCATAATCCGGGTATAGATATTGCCAAACTCTTTTAATGCAAATAAGTTTGCCCCATGTTCCGAACTGTTGAACACATAGGAAGAAGTTTGATAAATAGGTACTGCTCGCGAATTCGTACTTTTTTCCGCTTCTTCGTAACCTGCGTGTAGTTGTAATGTTTCAAATTTTAAATTAGACATATTTTTGGTTTTTATTAGTTTAATGAAAAATATATGGGAGTGGGATTTTGCAAATTATCATTTACCGGGCACCGATTTTCGATAGCTTGTAACCATGTCTTTCTTTCTGTTTCGCTAACATCGGCATCGGTATCTAAAGAGACATGAATATTTTGATATCCTGCCCGAAAATTATAATCTGTGCCGAATAATCTGCGGGGATCTAAATCACCACTGATATTTATAGATAGTTTTCTAAATTCTATCCCGAGTTCTTGTGCTGTAATATGGGCTACTACATTAATGCATCCGGCATACCCCGCAAGAATATATTCTACAGGATTTGGAGCCAGGTTGGTTCCTCCCAAGGATTCAGGCTCATCTACTAGGAATGTAAAATTCCTGGTTTTTATTTCAGTTTTAGCAGCTGTGATGCTGTTGGATTCGACTGAAAAATTTAAAAGTTGTGACATTTTTTGAACGATTTTATTTGGTTATGAAATAAAAATTTCCTTTCCTTCCGGGTACCTGATCAAAAAGCTATTAAGCCGGCACATAGCTATTTCTGATCAATTTCTCCGGTATGGAAAAAGAGATTAACAACAACAGCAACACATATCGCTGTTATTCAACAAAATAATTTTGAAAACTTGGTTAGGAAGAAATTTTTTTTGAATTGCGTACATTTTCGATTGTTTATATTTCCAATAAATTTGGCGGGATTTAGCACCTTGGATTTTCCAGGTTGCTAGGGTTTCATGGAGCCCGATCTCTCCACCCTTCTGTATAAATCAATCTGACTTGCAGAAAGATTAACGCTACAAGTATAAGCTGATAATGTCAATAAATCAATAAAAACCAAAAAAAATTAATACTTTATTAACAAAATGAAAGGGATTTTGCCATATTTCTCCAACTCTACTTAGTCAATTGCTCATTTTTTAGTAATCCCAAAAAATATAAAAACCTGTTTTTTTAGGCGTCTTGAAATCGGAAAGTGCGATCCATCAACCAAAGAAAGTTCTTGACCATTACGGTCCACTGATACCACCTCATTTTTGTTGATCAAATACGATTGATGAATACGAATAAAATCCTGTGGTGAAAGTTGTTGCTGATAATATACCAGGGGTTTACTTACCATAATGGGTCGCCGCTGTTTAACATATATTTTGGCGTAATTTCCCTGGCCTTGTACATAAATGATGTCTTTCTGTTTAACCAGAAAATATCGCGTCTGCGTAGAAATAATCAAATCCTGATTTAGCGATTGAACAGTTTTTCTAATTTGGAGGGGGTGATTGCGTGTAATAGGAATTAACTTAAACTGACTCATTGAGTTATTTTTTAATCATGTGTCGGATCTGGAGCAAAAAGTAACCGGTGATCAAAAAAATTAACAAATAGCCAAGATGAAATAAATTCCGATTGTAAATACCACTTGCTCTAAAAACAATTTTTTCCTATTTTACCATTCATTCAACAACCAATAAGTTTATCTAAAATGAAACATCTAATCCTCGTCTGCGGACTTATACTAATGAGTGCAGGTTTATATTATGCCCAGAATAAAAAGGTAATTGCATTGAACAAGAATTCAGAAATAGCATCTATCAATGTGATTTCTGAGAATGCAGAATACAAAGGCAAAAAATGCTTAAAGGTTCTAGAAAAAGGTGAAAGTTCAGAAGTCCGATTTGTGGAGATTAATAATCCTGAGTTCAGAAATGGTACTATCGAACTTGAGATTGCAGGAAAACCCGCTGCCAATGCAGGAGCTCAGGCCAGAGGATTTGTGGGTATTGCCTTCAGAATCGATCAGGACCATTCAAAATTTGAGTGTTTTTATCTTCGGCCAACCAATGGACGTGCTGAGGATCAGCTGCGGAGGAACCATTCGGTCCAATATATTTCCTATCCGGATTATCCCTGGTATAAACTACGCAAAGATCATCCTGGCAAGTATGAATCATATGCTGATCTGGTACCAGGTGAGTGGACCAAAGTAAAAATTACGGTACAAGGAGAAAAGGCCAAGCTTTTCGTTCACGGCAATTCTCAGCCGACTTTAATTGTCAATGACTTAAAGCATGGTGAGAGAAATGGAAGTATTGGACTGTGGATCGGTCCTGGAACAGAGGCTTATTTCGCAAACTTACAGGTATCAAATTCTGATTTAAAATAATATTCTTTACCAGACTTATGAACAAAGACTTAAAAGTTTCCAAATCCATAACTATCAACGCAAGCACGGAGCAAATCTGGGATGTTTTAACCAACCCGGAAAAAATCAAAGTTTACCTTTTTGGTACCGAAACCATTACCGATTGGAAAATCGGAAGTCCGATTCTATTTCAAGGTGAATACCAAGGCCAGCAATACCAGGATAAAGGTAATGTCATCGAAAATCAAACGGAAAAGATCCTGAAATATAATTATTGGAGTGGATTTTCCGGACTGACAGACGAACCGGAAAATTATTCCATGGTCACCTACTCCCTTGATGTAGTAGAAGATAATCAGGTAACCTTTACCTGGACCCAAGAAGGATTTGCCTCGGAATCCGGCCAACAACACCTAGAAAATGGATTACCGGCCTTGCTAGAGCAAATTAAAAAGTTAGCCGAATCATAAGAGTTAAAATGAAAAGTTAACCCCTTATCAAAGGTCATTAAGAGAAAATTGTATCGATTACTTCTTTGGGATTTTTGCCAAATCTCTGTGTATATTTTCTGGAGAAATAACTCGCGCTTTCAATACCAACCTGGTACCTGACCTCGGAAACGGTAAAGTGCCTACCCTCCTCCAATAATTGTCTGGCCTTTTGCAACCGGATTTCCAGAATCATCTCCACCGGAGTATATCCGGTCATCTTCTTAATAACTCTGCGCAGTTGGCGTTCACCATATCCCGTTTGGCGAGCCAGGTCTCTAATCTTAAAATCAGGTTGGTCCAGGTTGGCGTATATGGCTTCCTTTATTTTGTTTAAAAACTTGATGTCTGCAGGGTCGTCTTTAGTTAATACTTCAATCCCTTCCTCCTGACGCCAGGATTCTCTCTGTAGTTTGTTTTGAAGTAAATTATTGAGCCTGGTTTTAAACTCTATGGCATTAAAGGGTTTAGTAATATAATCATCAATTCCCAGTTTCAATCCTTTGATTTTGTCCTGTTCAAGTGACCTGGCAGTCAGCAGTACAAAGGGCATATCTTTTAGTTTGTCAATTCTATTGACAGCCTCTCTAAGCTGGAATCCATCCATGCGAGGCATCATTACATCGGAAGTAACTATATCAATGCGCTGCTTTTGCAATATCTGTAAGGCTTCCACACCATCATAGGCTCTGATGCAATGATATTTGTCCTTTAAAATAGATTGAATGTATTCATTCATTTCCGGATGATCTTCGACTACCAGAACAATAGGCTTCTCTCCCTCGTTATACACCAAAGGTGCAACAATAGGCTTTAGAGTTTCAGAATCGCGTTTATCATCTTCTGGTATAACACCGGTACCTGAAACTTCAAAGGGTAAAATAATCTTAAAACAACTCCCCTCTCCCATTTTACTGTCCACATAAATCTCACCTCCCAACAATTCGGTATATTCCTTGGTCAGCGCCAAACCTACACCGGTTCCCCCTTGATTCAGCTTATTGGCCTTGGTAGATTGAAAATAACGGTTAAAAATATGTGGAAGATCCTCCTGATGAATACCCGTACCCGTATCACTGATGGCAATTTCAAACTTTGCAGAATGGGCATCTGACGAGATTTTTGTCAAAGTCACAGTGATCATTCCTTCGGGTAAGGTGTGTTTGATCGCGTTGGAAACAATATTGCTGACTATTTTTTCCAACTTCTTAAGATCTGTCTTTACCACCAGATTCTGTTCAAGGTGGTCATTAAAATTCAAATGAACATTTCTGATTTTGGCTAGTGATTCGAACGAGTACAAGATCCGTTTTAAGGTGTTAGATAAATCGATATCCGAATAAATAACTTCTAATTTCCCAGCCTCAAGCTTTGAAAGGTCTAATATTTCATCAACCAGTGACAACAATCTTTGCCCGTTGCGATGTGCAAGGTCCAGATCCTCTTGGAGGTGTTTTTCCTGGGTTAAATCTTTGGCATTCTCCAAAGGGCCTAAGATCAAAGTAAGCGGAGTACGTAGTTCGTGAGCAATATTGGTAAAAAAATGGGATTTCATTAAATCCAGCTTTTTTAAGTTTTGAGACTCATTATGTTTAAGCTCCAAGGCGACTTCTGCTTCTCTTTTTTTCCTTTTTTGTTTATTGTAATACCACTGAAATACTCCGGATAGAATCAAAATGGTTAAAATCCCAAATAACAATAGTCGGTTGCGCACATTTTCCTGTTGGGAAATTTTAAGTTGCTGGGCGCTAATCTGGGCATTTTTTTGTTCCGTTTCAAATTTAGTATTGGCATCGGCGAGTTTTTCGGCCATCTCTGCATTGTACAAAGTATCCCTTAAACTTGCAGATTTCCACATAGATTCATATGCCGCTTTAAAGTTTCCTTGTTTATAGAAATTTTCTGCTTGATATTGCAGTGCTTCCTGGATTTGTTGTGTCTGATTATTTTCAGTAGCGATTTCCAATGCCTCGGCAAGCAATGCTTCACTTTCTGCCATCTGGCTTAACTCCGATGCCAACCCTCCCCGATCGATCAACAAGTTCAGTAATATAAAATGATCTCCGGTATTGCGAGCAAAATCAATGGCTTTGCCATATAAATAGTAAGCGGTATCCCGATTCCCTTCTAATGACCAATAATGGCCTGCCAATGAACTATATGCATAGGCCAAACCATTGGAATAGGCAAGGGATTCTCCGATTTCGATAGCCTTCAGCAAGTATCTTTTTTTCTCACTAGGCGTTTCAGCGACTTGTCCCAGGTTATTGTATACTGTAACCAACATCTCTGCTTTACCTGAATTCTCTAAGATTCTTTTCGCTTCGAGATAATATTCTCGTGCCCGTGCATCATCCAAATTATTGTAATATATCTCACCAATGTTGTTATACGCATAGGCGGCATTCATTTCATCCCCATCAAGTTCACTCAGTTTGGCAGAATTAAATAAATGGTGAATAGACTTTTCGGTATTGCTTATTCTAGAATATATTACTCCTAATAGATTATGGGCGAAAGTCATTCTGGTGGTGTCCTTTATTTTTATGGTCTGTGCCAATGCCAAATTCCCATAGTGAATGGCTTGGTCAAAGTTACCCATGGTCATATAGGCTAATGAGCACTTATAATACCCATTTACGATTCCAGGTGGATCGTTGATCTTTTTGGCCAGATCTATAGTCTTTTTGGCAAATTCCAGACTTTGTTCGGGGTCTATATTGCTCAAGTAATAGGCAATATCACCCAGCATTATTACCCGGTTACTATCCTCAGGCATATTTTCAAGATCGAGTTTTAAACTATCGATCAAATCAGTTTGCGAGTGCAAGAAAGTAACAGAACAGATAAAAAGGACTAAAAGGCTCCAATGTCTCATCTAATAAAGATAAAATATTATCATGGGCGACGCAAAATAATCCTTATTGCCATATGCTCAGAGATGTTGAGTTATACAATCCATCTTAATATTGAGGTTTCAGGGAACTCAGGTATATTCCTCCTTCTCTAATTAATTTAGAAACTTTCACCAGAAAAGATTATTTGAATATTTTCAAAAATATATCTTCAGCAACGGCTAGCAGAGATTTAAAATATGCCGTTGAAAACAAGCTGATTACTAAGTATGGTGATAAAAGAACAACTACTTATAAAATGAAATAAACATTTATACTACCATTTTGACTACTAAATTAATGATTAGATAAGGCTAATTAATTCTTTAATGTGCAATCGAAATTCTGCACCTGAACTTGGTCTTTTTAAAAGGAAGTCAATTTTTATGCACGGAAGGCTTTTTTCGTATAGGAAGGCTTATCTTTAGGCATCCGGTACATAAAATTAAAACCTCTAAAGCATGAGACTTTTCTTTTTATCCATTTTGATGTCTTTATTCTCAATTATTGCCATTGCACAAAACGAAAGATCCTGCGAATCCTCTAAATTAATGATTAGCGCGAACGATGGACCTAATCCCTGGACCAGTCTGGATCTAAATAATTCCAATTGTCAGTTTCAATTTGCCATTGTTACAGATCGAACCGGTGGACATCGTCCTGGTGTATTTATGGATGGGGTAAACAAGCTCAATTTGTTGCAACCGGAGTTTGTCATGAGCGTTGGGGACCTCATTGAAGGATATACGGAAGATACGGTACAGTTGCGCAAAGAATGGGATGAGTTTGAAGGATTTATTAGTCACCTAAACATGCCTTTTTTTTACATTCCCGGCAATCATGATATTACCAATCCGGTAATGGCCAAGGTTTGGGAACAACGATTTGGACGTACTTTTTATCATTTTCTTTACAAGGATGTATTGTTTCTATGTCTAAATTCTGAGGATCAGAATCGAGGTGCCGGCAGAGGTACCATTTCTACACCTCAATTCCAATACATTGAGGAGACCTTAAATAAGTATCCAGACGTAAGATGGACCTTGTTATTTATGCATCAACCGCTATGGAATCAAAGAAATCCGGAACGTTGGCCTGATGTTGAAGAATTGTTGGCGGACCGTAAGCATACGGTCTTTGTAGGCCATAACCACAATTATGTAAAGTATGAGCGCAACAATGGGAAATACTTCATCCTGGCAACAACCGGTGGTGGAAGTCGGCTTCGGGGACCTCAATTGGGTGAATTTGATCATGTGGTATGGGTAACCATGACCGATGAAGGTCCGATTTTGGCCAATCTGCTTTTAGAGGGCATTTGGGATGAAGATGTGGTAACCGAGACTCAAAAACAGTGGGTAAGTAAAATGGTCGCCAGTGCTATGATCCAATTTGAGCCCATTTTTCAGGAAGAAAATCTTTTTGAACAAGGTACTTACCGGATAAAACTTAGCAATAATCTCGAAATACCTATGGAGGTATCGATAAAAGATCGATTTTCCTGGGATCTATCAGGCAGAGCTTTAAAAAATGATCTGAGCGTAGCTCCTAATTCTGTTGAATTTGTGGATTTTGTTTTGCATAACAAATCCAACAGGCAGATTGATGAATTAAGATCTCTTCCCGTTGATATCAAGGTCAAATATGAGGTACCTAATTTGGGCAAAAGCATCGAATTGCCCTATACCTATCAGATCAAACCACTCCGCAAAAAATATTTACAGGAAGTAAACCATTCTGTAAAAATCGACGGCGTTGCAGAGGAATGGACCTCCTTTCCCATTAAATATCATGATGCCGGCTTATCAGACAACAAGGTCGTGGCAACGATCGCCGCCGATGAAAAGAATCTTTACTTTGCGGCGAAGATTACCGATAATCATCTTGTCCTGGATACCGCCATGGCCGTTTGGAAACAGGATTGTTTCAACTGGATCATCAATGTGGATAAACCTGCAAAGCTATTAACCACTCGTAATTATCAAACCATTTGCTTGACTCCTGCTACCGACCATTTTGAATCTACCGTTTATAGACCTGAACAGTTACCCCCCAGTATTTTATATGCCAGTAAGGCAAATGCACAAGGTTATGATGTAGAGATATCCGTTCCGATTCAATTTATCGAAGATCAACTGGGTATCACAATGGAACAATTGAGAACAAACTTTTTTGTAGACGACAAAGACCATCCGGATGAAGATCCGGTTCGATTATACTATCAACCCGACTGGAGGAGCAAAGAGAGTTGGGTGGGTAGTGGATTGTACTCTAGGAAAAAAAGTTAGAAGAATTGGCCCTAACCATATTTTTCTGTTGGATGATATGGAACCTATCCTGAGTCAAGCGTAATTCAGTTTTTTAAAAATACTTGTTCGACTACACAATTATCATTTTCGGGCAAAACTTTTTGCGAAGTATGATACCTCGAATGTTCGTTTTTGGTAAACCATGCACTTCAGTGTTTATTACCAGTGGGATCCTGAACGAAGTATTCTCATCACATTAATAGCGGTAAGAAGGTATTGATTTGATCAAAAAAATGTACTTTGCTCAATTCCTTGAGAATACTTCTTCAGGATGACAACTGTTTGTGTAGCTGCGAAATCTAATTCAATATCTGATCACTTTTTCTCTTTGAATTGTTTGTCCTACCCTATCCTTCAAAGCTACAATGTAAATGCCGGAATTTGGTAAGATAGTTTTGAATTGATACTGCCGGACCTTTTCTGATATGACCTTCTTTCCGGTAATTTCATACACTTCAATTCTGTCGACCACAAAGTTTTCAGAATTCTTCCATGAGATATCGATTACTCCCGGTGTGGGATTGGGATAGATGGCAAATTCAATGTTTTGATTTTGAGATGGTGGTAAGTTCAACGAATTGGGTAATTTCATCTCCTCCGGATTCGTATGGCCGCAGGTCTCACGTTGGATTTCAACCACATCACTGTTGATTTCCATTTCATGTATTTCAATCTCTGATTCTCGCTGGTCGACTGAAAAATCAAAAAAGATGTATTCTTCAGTCACTTGTTCCACCTGAACCGATTGATCTCCACATGGATATGGAGCAGAAGCCGATACACTTAGAAGATGCTGCTGAGCTTGACCTCCCATTTCTGCATGTATAGCGAATAAACCATTATTCAATTTAACGCTGCCTTTAGTATATTCATAGATTCCATTTTTACCAAAATGTCTTAAACTATTGACGAATCCCCACGGATCAGTTTTAAGCAGAAAAACTTCAACATCTCCTTCTCCCGGGAACTTATCAATAAAACAGGAACCGGTAACATAAACATCACCAGAGCTGTCAATGTGTACATCTTGAGGTTGACCCAAAGCATTTGGCCACTTATAGTTAAATTGATTGATAATTTGACCGTATATATTCATCCTTAAAGTAAATACCGTGTAACCCTTCCCAACGATGATGAATTCTTGCTGATTGGCTGTGACCATACCCGTAGGTATTACGGATCCATGCGTATAAGAAACCAACTGGAACCATTGAACCTGTAAATTATAGTTTAATTTAAGGATAATCATTCTCGCCACATGATTCTCATATACAATGCCCGTAGCGATAAAAGAATTACCAACTTGCACAATTTTTACAATGACCGGCGCAAAATCATTAGGTAGAAGACCATTATATGGAGTCAAATCAACTAAATTATTTTGTAATATTTGTCCGGAGAGATCCATCATGGCAAATTGGGCATAATACTTCCTTTGGTTATCTTTTTTGAAAGATACAAACCCACCCAAAACAAAAGTCTCTTCATTGACTTGATGGATGTCATTCCATCCATTCAGATCAGGATCATGAACCTCCCCCTGCCAAGGTTGATGTGTTATTTTGTTTGCCCAATGGACAGTTCCATCAGCATGCAATTTGGTAATTTGCTGGACTGTTCCGGTTGGATTCATAGTCCGACCAACGGTAATGTAGCCATAGTCTCCAGCTACAATGTCTTCAAAATGAATGCATTTGGCGCTGACTTCTTGATAATAACGATGAATCAGAGTGTTGCCGTTGGCATCGGTCCGATGTAAAAAATTGTATGAATCAAAACCAAATGCTGATTTACTAGATTCTCCAATCATGACCAAATCATCGTTTGATAGGCTAGTTATAGCCTGGGGCCTCTCTGTAAAATTTGCAACGTCATAAGTATCATGAAAGAGCTGTTGAGACTGTCCTGGATAAGTTTGTGATAATAAGAAGAATAAAATTATTTGTATACCTGGTAAAGTTTTCATAATTGTTGATTTTTAGTGATTGTTGATAACAAAGTTGTTTATAAACTATCTTCAATACAAATATGGACTAGTGGTACAGTAATAGCTTGCTCGAATGGGACATATCATTGTCCAAAAAGGACATCGAGGAACCGGAATACGGAAATCGGAGACATGAGGACGGATCGTTTCCAATTTATTCCTAATTTTCAATTCTCACAACTCAAACCTCACACCTCAAAACTTTATACTTCGCTCAAGGTTTGCCTGACACTGAAAGTTTTGCACACACGGTCAGTGTCTAAGCTCGACTCAATTCTCGGTACTCCATTTAATCAGTATTTTAGTACTTTATCCCGGCTGACTACTTTTCCGTTACCATCTCTCAAGGCAATATATACATTCCTGAATTGGGCAAAACAGTCCTAAACTGATTTAAATGCTTAACTTCATTTGAGAAAATATTTTTACCAGTAATTTCATAAATCTCAATTTTTTCAATCTGCGATGTCTTTGTGCTCTTCCATGAGACATCGATAACTCCCGGTGTGGGATTGGGATAGATAGCAAATTCAGCATTTTGATCTTGAGATGGGGTGTTCGGTGAATTGGGTAATTTGATCTCTTCGGGATTCGTATGTCCGCATGTCTCGTGCTCGACCGGAACTTCTTCAACAACCAATTCCATTTCATGCAAATCACATTCGGCAGTTCGTTGAACCACTCCTAAGTCAAAAACAATATATTCACCGGAGTTTTTTTCTATTCCTATAATTTCTTCATCGCAAGGAAATGGTACTGAAGGTGAGACACTGAACAGGTGCCGTTGATCCACCTTGCCAGTTTCAGCAGATAAGACATACAACCCATTACTCATACGTACGCTTGACTCTAAGTATTCATTGTCCGAACTGCTACCAAAATGTCTGACACTATTGACTGATCCCAAAGCATCGGTTTTCATTACAAAAACATCTGAATCATTTCCTCCAAAAGGCTTGTCGATAAAGGCTGACCCGGTAACATAAACATTTCCAGAAACATCTACAAATATATCCCCTGACCTGGGCTTAACATCCGGCCAAATGTAATCATATAAACTGATGAGCTGTCCGTAAATGTCCATTCTAAGAACAAACAGATCCGTACTTTGGCCGGTTATCAAAAATTCGTTGGTTCCGGCAGCTGTCAATCCGGTTGGAAATGTCGTTGCTCCAGTATTTGAAACCATATTTAGCCATTTTACCTTTAAGTTTAGGTCCAATCGGACAATAATCATTACTAGTTCTTGCTGAGACTGCACAAACCCGGTAGCAATAAAACCGTCTCCAATTTTCGCAATATTATTTATTGTAGGAACATCGTCAGTATATGACGTCAAGTCCAATAAATTGCTATGGAGCCACTGACCTCCAATATCCATCATGGCAAAATGGGTGTAATATTTTCGTTGGCTTTGTTTTTTGAATGTCACTTGACCAGCCATAACCAAACTCTCCTCATTTACCTTATTTATAACAGTCATGCTGTTTAAATAAGGATCATGGACTTCTCCCTGCCAGGTATGATGAGTCATCTTTCGAGCCCAATGGACCGTTCCGTCGGAGCGTAATTTGGTGATTTGTTGAACCGTACCGCCTGGATTCAATGTCCGTCCTACAATGATATAACCATATTCGCCAGCTTCAATGTCTTCGAACATAAAAAATTGGCATTGACTTCCTGGTAATAAAGTTGAAGAATGGTATTTCCATTAGCATCGGTACGATGTAAATAATTGTAAAAATCTTGTGAGAAGGTTGAATTGCTTGATTCTCCAATCATGACCAAATCATCGTTAGAAAGTCTGGCCATGGACATTGAACTTTCCCAATAATTTGGAACATCGTAGGTATCATGAAAAAGTTGCTGGCTAAGTCCGGGACTGATTTGTACGATTGCAAAAAGTATAATTGTAAATATTCCTCGATAAGTTTTCATATTTAATGATTTTTTTGTGATTAACTATGAAAACAAATATGGACTTGAATCGAAATAAACCTTTGCTCTATAGGGACATCGTTTTGCTCAAACAGGACTTAGCTACTTTCTTTAGAGTTTAAAGATCGATGTAATAGGTATTCGAAGTATTCCAAATGACTGTCTTGAACTACAAATTCTTTTTCCTTTGCTTCTTCTTCCGCTTGACGCACAATGACAGACTCCTTGAAAAAAGGCACCTTTTCAAAGGCAGTGGCTTCCTGTACGGTCATTGGGCCTCCTTGGTATTCCAAAGTCTTTTTACTGGCATAACTCAATGCGTTATAGTATTGCTTATCTACAAAACATAGGTATTGCTTTGCTTTGACATGATTGGCAACTGGCGCAATGACACGGGAAGTAAAGCCTTTTTGCTTCAGGTAGTCTGCTCCCCATTCATCATGGGCCTGTATGCCAAACTCTCCCATAACCTTCAATTCTGTTTTATTAAATTCCAAAGGTGTCAAATGTCCGATATCATGTAAAAATCCCGCTAAGATCAAATCATCATCATATCCCTTTTTGCGAACAATCAGACCTGTTTGCACACTGTGAGATAACATACTACACCTTTCACCATATTCTATATGGCCATGTTTTTTGAAGATTGAAATAATTTCACGCTTTATTTTACCTGTGGAGTGCATTAAATTAAACCGTTTTAAAATAAGAAGTTAAGAATAATTGACAATGATAGCTAATAACGTAGTTAATTATTATTGAGTGTTATAGGTTTTTTCTAAGACGGCTATTTTGCTGTTTAAAACATCTTTGTCGACATAGCAGCCTTGCAAATGTCTTTCTCCGTATAAATTATAGGATGTCCTTCCGTGTAATAGGCGTTCGTTGTCAAAAATGATCAAATGCGAAGGTTCCAATTTAAACCGTAATTGGTTGGTTGCATTTTGCAGTTCACTTTCAAAATATTGATAGGCCTCATAATACTTGAGCATATTGTTGTTCTCAAATTTAAACGGTTGCACAGATCTGTTATTGAATTTTACTTTTTCTATTTTGCCCTCAGCATTGACCTCGATTATCGGAGCCCTATTTTTAAGTAAAAAGGCTTTGTTTTCAAATTTAAAATCGATAGCATGATTGCATAACAATTCAAAATAATCGCGCTGGGTTTCCATAAGATTTGTAGCCACATTGAAACCATCTACAAGAATGGTCTCTCCCCCAGTTGTATCTGATTTTAAACAATGTAAGACTTGCAATCCTGGTGTTGGATTTCTGTAAGGGTTGTCCGTATGCGGTGGCAATCCAAGCTGGGTATCCGCTAGATTTTCTGGATTGTTACGGGCGATTACATCATAAAATTTTCCATAGTTGGTCTCTTTTGGGTAACCAAATAAAGAGACCACATCCAATATTTTTCCTGACTTACGAGGTACATTTATTAAATGTGAAAACCCATATTCTTTGACATGTTTTAAAAGTTGTAACAATTCACTTTCATCAAGCACAACACGATCATAGTCAAAAGATTTAAACTGATCTAGCTTGCTCCAAAGTGTACGGGTAATTCCCTTGGGCTCGCTCATCATCCCTTTAAGGTACGCTTTGGGATACTCTACGGTCTTTTCACCCCACTCTATGATTAAGGAATCCTGACCAACGCGCATATCCTTTGGTTTGACTTTAAGATCCACTTCCCTAGATTCGGTCAACTTCTGACCATTTGTATGCCGGTTTTCAGGGGAATTGTCCTTTAGCCAGACATAATAAAATGTGTCAACTAAATTATCTCCCCAGTCAATGCTTACCCTATCCTGGAAACTGATGATTTTAATAGCCATAGGTGATAATTTGTACTTGGCAATTTACACTGAAGTGATTTAAGAACATTTGTTAAAATGACTGAAAGTACTTGATCTACCTTTAGTGAAGCAAGCGTATTTGGATCAATGTCTAGCAAGCAAATTAATCGGGTTGTTAAATCACTTCATAAATCAACATTAAAATAAAACTTTTTAGGTTCACGACTAATTAAATAGACGAATTTACTCTTCGTATTTTATCAACGGCTGAAGATCCTAATTAGAAAAATATTGATGGTTGGGAAGTTTTCGAAAGAGCAAAATTAGGCATTTTCCATTGGAGAACGCATCAAAAATTCAGCTATACATTCCCGCGTATGGGCGCGTAGGGGGACTCTCCACATGTCTTCCTATGTAATCAGCGGACCATCATAACATACGTCTTATCTGTTTTGTATTTCACTTTGACCTGGAGATTGGTTAATTCACATTCATTTGGTTAACTGATATATTTGACCGCCATAGTAACCATATACCCATTTGGTTGGAGTGGTGAAATGGATATTCCATTAATTTTTCGATTAGAATAGATCCTTCTTTACAAGATATTTATTATCCAACCAAACACACTACCCAAACTTGCTTGTATACCTATTACAATCCATGGTCCTTTCTTCAAATTTGGCTTACCAAAGTTCGATAACACCCTTTTTTTATTTCGACTCATTTGGAACTACTGCTAGATTTTTCAATCGCAGCTTTCATAAATTGACGACCTAATTCTAAAACCTTCTCCTCATATTCTATCGAAGAGTTCATCTTACCTTCAGTTCCATAAACTGAATTAATTCGTCGCTCACTGTTTCATGGATGTAATCAACTATTTCTTTCTTTGATCCCAGGTTATTTAATTTTTGGTAACCCTAAATCACAATTTTGTGCAATCGTTATGGCATATTATACAATTGGTATTTCTTATAATCTTAATTTTTATTAAATTAGGACATGCCTTCTTCCCACAAAGTGGTTGTCATTATGTTCACCGATATGGTCGGTTACACCGCTCTCATGGAACAAGATGAAAAGAAGGCACTTACTCTTCTGAGAAAGAATAAAGAAATTCATCAATTACTCTTTGATCAGTTTAATGGCAACTGGCTGAAAAAAATAGGAGATGGTAATCTTGCAAGCTTTCATTCAACACTTGATGCAGTTTATTGTGGCGGGCAAATAATCAAGCAGGCAGAGCAAATCGAGGGACTTAACCTGAGTATAGGTATTCATCTGGGAGAAGTAATCACTCCCCAGAAGGTATTACTCAAAATACTATTACAGGAGAAATTTACGGTGATGGAGTGAATGTTGCATCTCGTATCGAAAGTATTGCTCAGAAAGATCAAATTTTGATTACCGAAAGTATTTATAAAAACATCAGATATAAGGAAGGCATTGAAACTGCTTTTCAAGGTGAGCAAAAGTTTAAAAACCTGACTGATCCTTTCAAAGTGTATTCGGTAAAAGTAAATAAAATTCCCAGTGAATATTTTGACCAAACTCCAACTTCTATCACAGCTGAGAAAACTAAAAAAAACAGGTCCTTAATACTCGTTTCCTCGATTGTTATTCTGTTACTACTTGGATATTTTCTAGGTCCCCAGATTTTATCAGGTATTACTCAAAATACTATTACAGGAAAATCGATCGCAGTACTTTCTTTCTTAGACATGAGTCCCAATGGCGATCAGGAGTATTTGGGTGATGGTATTGCCGAAGAAATTCTAAATTTACTATCCAAAGCGGCTGACCTGAAAGTAATATCCAGGACTTCAAGTTTCCAATTTAAGGGAGAAAAAATTGATGCTCGTGAAGTAGGATCAAAGCTAGGGGTAGCTTATCTGCTAGAAGGAAGCATACGCAAATTTCAGGATAAAATTCGAATCACAGCACAAATGATAGATTGTGCCGACGGAGCCCATGTTTGGTCAGATTCTTGGGATCAAGCTTTCGGTGACCTATTTGAAATTCAAGATAAAATAGCGGGTACTATTGCAAATAAATTACAGACTTCATTAGAGCTAAGAGACAGGTCAACGGATGGCGGTACCAATAATATTGAAGCTTATGAATATTTTCTTGAAGCGGAATATCTACATTTTACTAAGTTCTTCTCAACACTAGATCAGAAAAACTTTGAGAAAGCAGAAGGATTATATCGGAAAGCTATCGCATTGGATTACAACTTTTCTAATGCACATGCTGGGCTTGCTGACCTATACAACACCTATCTCGTCAAGGTTAGTTCGGATTCTTCCATTTGGAAAAAATCGCACGAAGAAATAAATATTGCTTTAAGACTGGCTCCAAATTCTCCCTATGTAAATGATGTAAAAGGACATATTGAATTTTGGGATAAGAACAGAAATGACGCTTATTACTATTTTAAAAGAGCAATTGAATTAGGTGGTCCAAACGATGAGTATGGATACCATGGATTAGCAGAAATAATTGGTGGGAGGTTAGGATTAAATCATGAAGCGATTGGACTGTCGGATATAGTGATTAATATTGCGCCTTTGGATAAAATATATTATGCGGCAAGGGGACGCAGGAAATATTGGATAGGTAGATCTAGCCTGGCAGACTTCGAAAAAGCAATTTCCTTAGACAGTAATTATGTTGATGTTTTATATTGGCTTACCACACTACACTGTATTAGGAAAGAGCCGGTTCAAGCTAAACTATATCTGGACAGATTGAAACTTATTAAGAAAACATTGAATCCCAACATAAATTTTGAACAGCAAAAAGCATTGTATTATTATTCTCTCGGTGAGAATGAAAAAGCCCTTGAAATTGACAATTCAACGTTTATGCAATTTCTAATTTCCAGAAAGGATTTTAAATTACCTGGTAAAGATGAGACCTTTTATGAAGCACAATTTAATGAATGGGAAGAGAGAGATGTATGTTATTATTGGCATTTATTGGCTTACACCGGAGAACCAAAAGGTGAAATTGACAGCACTTTTCTTTGGTTATGGGGACCAATTTCTGATCATCCAGCCTTTCCTGAAGTACTCGAACTTCATAGGAAACGGTATGATGAAAACAAGAAGAGATACAGTATTAGAGGAAGCATTCTAAAGTAAAGTAATTGGACTGTTGAGTTAAATACTCCTTGAAATAGGTGTCATGATTTGTCAGCTCTCTTACTTCAGCTGGATTGGGAACCTTTTCTTTAAAATGTAGTGTCCGCCGATAACGATTAACACCTGTCAAAAATAAATAAATGTGTAAAAAAGATATCTTCGCCTGGCTGCAAGGCAGGTTAAAAAATACTCACCATAGCTAACGTCATTACTCACACCTAGTTTTCAATTATCAATTGATTTAGTATTTAATTACTTTTTCCCGGCTGACTACTTTTCCGTTACCCTCTCTCAAGGCAACTATATACATTCCCGAATTGGGCAAAACAGTCCTAAACTGATTTAAATGCTTAACTTCATTTGAGAAAATATTTTTACCCGTAATTTCATAAATCTCAATTTTTTCAATCTGCGATGTCTTTGTACTCTTCCATGAGACATCGATAACTCCCAGTGTAGGATTGGGATAAATAGCAAATTCAATATTTTGATTTTGTGATGGGATGTTTCGAGAATTGGGTAAATTCAATTCTTCCGGATTGGTATGTCCGCATGTCTCCTGATTAACAAATACCTCATCAACCACTAGTTCAACATCCATGGAATAAATTTCAGATTCCCTTTGAACAACTTGTATATCATAAATGATATAGTCTTCCATCGCTTCCTCTACTTGAATAAGCTCCTCACCACAAGGAAAGGCTGCGGTATGCGAGATACTAAGCAGGTGCCGTTGAGTCTGCGCTCCGGTTTCAGCATGGATGGCAAATAGCCCGTTACTCAAGCGTACACTTGAACTGGTATATTCGTTGATCCCATTCCGACCATAATGTCTTACCCCATTCACATTTCCCCAAGGATCGATTTTCATTACAAAAAGATCTGAGTCAACACCTTCAAAAAATTTATTGATGTAGGCTGATCCAGTAACATATACCTCTCCTGAAGCATCCAAAAATATATCCGCTGATTTGGGTTGGAGATCAGGCCATTTATAGTCCTGGAAACTAATAAACTGTCCGTTGGCATTCATTTTTATAATAAATAGCGCTGAGCTATAACCCGTAATCAAAAAATCAAATGATCCATCAGCGACTAAACCAGTAGGTACAGTAGAACCACCGAAAGATGAAACCAGTTTTAACCACATTACATTTAAACTATTATCCAATCTGATAATAAGCAATCCCCTATCCTGCCCGTAAGTAGTAGTTCCGGTAGCTATAAAGCCATTTCCCACCTTTACTATTTTGTTTATGTAGGGCAAATTATCCGTATGAGGAGTCAAATCCAATAAATTGCTATGATGCCACTGACCTCCTTGATCCATCATCACGAAATGGGCATAATATTTCTTTTGATTTTCTTTGCTAAAGGAAACGGCACCACCCAGGATGAAATTTTCATCATTGACATTGCAAATAGCAGACATTGTGCTAAAGTCAGGATCTGAAACTTCTCCTTGCCAGGGTTGGTGCTGTATTTTGCGAGCCCAATCAACTGTTCCATCAGGATTTATTTTAACAATAAGCTGTAAAGTATCCTGGGGATGATAGGAAAAACCGACAGTAAAGTAACCAAACTCTCCTGATGCAATATCTTCCCATTTAAAATATTTATCATTTATTTCTTTGTAATAGCCATAGACTTGAGTACTTCCATTGGCATTGGTGCGATGCAAATAGTTGAAAAATTCATATCCAAATGTTGATTTATGGGAATCTCCAATCATAACCAAATCATCATTTGATAGTCTGGTGATTGACGTTGCCCTTTCCATGAAATCAGGAACATCATAATCGTCAAAATACAGTTGTTGGGAATGCCCCGTGTAAACTTGTAATATTATTGCCAGTAAAATGGTCTGTAAACCTTGATAAGTTTTCATAGTTCTTGATTTTTAGTGATTGTAATTAGTACAAATATGGGCTAATGGTATAGGAATGGTTTGCTCAATTTGGACATTTACTTGCTGGAATAGGACCAAACACCAAATGCATTTACCGTTCGGAAATTATAGCTTTGGTGGGGATATTTAAAGCAAAAAAGAGAGTTAAATCTGGGCCTTCAACTTTGCTGGTCCAAATGTTGGATGCGTCCTTCATTTGCGACTTTCTCATTGAAGAAGAATCCGCAATCATTCACTTTGTAATTGATAGAATCCTGAACCAAATTGTTCCAACAAATTCAACTTTGGTTGACTTGTTAACTACCAATAAGAAGCCTATTAAGATTTCCTTATTTCTGTGTCAAGACAACCTTTTCAGGATGACCTACTTTTTATGTTGATTCAGGACCTAACGAACGTATTTCGGTCTCGACAGGAAAATCTCAGCAGGAGTGCCTGGCGTAATAACCGCAATGTCATCCTGAAACAACCATTTGATGTCTCAGCAACAAACGGAGTATCTTGTTAGGAGCATCCATTCCCCGATTACAGGAGGATCTTCAATTTTTTTGTTGTTGCTGATAATGTCCAATATCCTCCTCTACCTACGTCAATGATGATCACGTTTCCCAATACTCCATAAAACTATCAAGAGGCAACATTTCTGTCGCCTCTTGTTCAATTACCACAAAACCTCAGTGATAAATAGTGATTACTCAATTCAAGCGTGCTGATTTATGCTTTTCAGATTTCTCAGTACTCTTTCTGCGAATTTTCGGTAGAATGACTTGATAGTCTTCAAACCCTCTCCGCGAACTCTTCACTTCCCAGTCAAAGGAAAAATTTCCGGTACCCCCTTTTAACTCTTTTACCCATATGCCATCCGTTGTTTTTTTAACTACAGCTAATCCATAGGTATCCCAGTCCAGCGGGGTCAATATAACGGTCAAATCACTGGGGTTAGCTACATGTTTAAAGTGATCCGGAAAGGGTACAAAAATCTCTCCTTTTTGCAATTTAGCGGTACCTCTCACATAGGCTCCGGCTTCAGGACCTTCCAGGGAAGCATACCAGATCTCCTTTTCATGATCTTCTGGATGGTCCATTCGGAAATGTTTTACATCGCTATAGATACGACCGGTTCCATCAAAATTAACAAACATCCCTGCCCGGGCAGATCCTTTATCATCATGAATATCGATACGGCCAAAGTCGGCATTGGCTGAGGTGTTTGACGCTACCA
Organism: Saprospiraceae bacterium; assembly: GCA_965223405.1. Classification (GTDB taxonomy): domain Bacteria; phylum Bacteroidota; class Bacteroidia; order Chitinophagales; family Saprospiraceae; genus CBDCWO01. Next base: position 4,895,158 of record CBDCWO010000006.1, on the reverse strand, counting down.
CATTGACACTGTTTGGCCCATGCAACTTTAATACACCAGCCAACTGATCGGCTGGACCCAACGGTTCCATATATACTTCAAGGCCTGGCTTGTTATTTGCGGAAATAGTGAGTAGACCTGATCCGGGAGTAGACGGATTATCGCCTAAACCAATTATTCGCTTAGACATACTTCCATCAAATAGGGATAAATTACCACTGAGAGTTACCGGATCCTGACCTAGATAAATGGTTCGATATCCATTACGATTAAAGGTTACCAGACTATCCGGATAAACTGCAAATCGAAGAGATTTACTATTCGCAGTAAGTCCTTCGAAGATCGAAAATCCTAATCCACCGATAGCCAAATCGCTTAATTCTCCAGTGTAAATTGTACCAAAAGCATCGATCAATGTTTGAAAATTTTGATGATCATATCTCAGTTCAAAGGGATCCATTTTGGCCTTAATGTCCAATCCTAGGTTGTTTGAACCTACAAATGAAAGGTGATCCTTCTCATATTTAGCCTGATTGCCATTTGCAAAAAATAACCCCTCCTGATCCCAATAGGTTAAATTACGAGTACCATTATTATCAGATTTAAAAATTGAAATCTGATTTCGCCTGGCATTTAAACCTATGCTATCCTTACTAAGGATAGGTTCTAATAATATTTCATCTCCTCTTAATCTTAGTTTATGATCTCCTTTTTCCACATCAAATCCAAGCGAACCAAAACCTGCCATATTGGTAATCACCGGATCCATCGCGAATACATACGCATCATCAACATAAATCCCTCCATAGCCCCTTTTCCATGGAGTTGAAATAGAATCGAGATCAACTTCATTACCTTGACTCAGACTTAGTTTTCGATTTTTAAAGGACAGGGTTTGTATTTCATTTAGTGGATCTGAATCCGCATCGTCTACCTCATCTGTAAAACTGCCACCTCCATTACTAAGCGTAACTTGCTGATTGGATTTTGAAAGCGTCTGAATTTCATTGGTCGGGTCAAAGTCTCCATCATTGATCCCGAAAGTCGCTCCTTTTCCACCTTTGGAAATACTCATTTCTACCACTGCACCATTTTGATTTACTGACAAGTCCTGGATCTCATTATTGGGATCGTCATCTCCACTACCACTGGATCCAGTGTTCGGTAGGTTAACGGAATTACCATTGGATATACTCAGCACATTTCCATTTATCGACAAGCTTTGCAATTCATTATTAGGGTCCGCATCAGCATCATCTTTGTCAGAGACAGTCTCAGCATGAAGAGCATAAGGAACGCTGACTAGCTGAGAAATCCCTAATTCAATAAAATTCTCGTTTCCATCAAAGTCACCTTCTACTTTGAGAAAATAGGTGTTCGAACCCCAGGATGCATCAGCAAATTTACCAGACAATACATTTCCTTCACCGATTTTCAAACTAAATATTCCTTGAGGAGATGTATTTACAGTATGGTGTTCAGAAAATACTACTTGTCCGGTAGCACTTCCTTCCAGTAGTGAAAGTCTTACTTTAAGGGATTGATTGGACATTTTATTTCCCATTGGATCCAATGCCATTCCCTGGTAGTTGAATGCCAGAGGGGCCTGAGCCTGAATTTCCATAGTGATCCAACCCAGAATAATTATACATATTAACTTTTTCATGATATTATTTTTACAACAATCAATAATTGGTACCAAGAACGGACGACCTATTTGATTGATTTTACATTTTTAAGATAGGCGTTAACTTCCTCTTTGGTCATAACGGCTTTGTAATCTTCATGCCCATTTCTTACCCCCTTGGCTTCCCAATCAAACTCAAAAGATCCGTCTCCCCCTTTTAATTCTTTGACATAAAATCCTTCCGTGGTAATTTTTACCAGGGCAAGGCCATAGGTATCCCAATGTCTTGGCGTAAGCTGAATTGTGATCGTTTTAGAATTACAAACCTCTTGAAAATGCTCTGGGAAAGGAACAAAAGCTTCACCTTGGGATAATTTGGCCGTCCCTCTTACATAGGCTCCGGCTTCGGGGCCTTCCAGACTGGCATACCAAATTTCCTGATTGGGATTGGAGGGATTTTCCATGCGGAAGTGTTTGATGTCCGCAAAAATTTTTCCGTTGTTATTATCCTGTGCATCAATAAACATTCCTGCACGATATCCTCCATTCTGATCGGCTATTCCAAACCATCCATGAGTCCCGTTATTGGTCGCAGAAAAAGAAGCATTGACATTTCCATTGCTTCCATATATATCTAAAGTGGTTGCATTCACGATTCCGTTAAAACCACCCTCAATTAACTTATTGGCATTAAAATCCTGTAGTTTTAAAGTACTCCCCACCATGGTGCCATAGCCATTCATCCAGGCCCGTGCTTGACCTTCTTCGTCATGAACTTGGATCAAACCCACATTGCCATCCGGGATTTCTCCGGCCTGATTGTCGTGGCCGGCAAAAACATTTAAATTAGTATTTTGACCAAATAGAGATAATAATCCAGTATTTTCCATTCCTATCTCCTTACCCAAACAAGAGGCAACATCCTGAGTCGGCCCAAAGAAGTTCAAAGTTTGTTTATCAAGCGTAGCTTCTTTGTCCAGGAACGTATTATTAACAGTAACCTGTCCCCCATTTAGATAAAACTCACCTAAATCCTGATGATCTACTCTCATACCAGCTCTTTCAAATCCAACCGAATCAGACACATATACGATCCCCCGGTCAAAAAATCCTCCGGCATAAACGTTAGGGGAATTTAAGCCCTCTAAAAACAGCTCTCCACCATTAAAATCATTGGCTACAGCACAAACTTTTTCAAATTCCTGGTTTTTATTGTACAGACACAATCGTCCATTTTCCGGATCTAACAGATCAGAACCTAAAAAAGCAATTTTATGAATATTTTCACCCGCCGACAATTCTAAATATCCAGCATCTTTCTGATCATTATAAGCAAGGATGGTTTTGATTTCTATGATAGAAAAATCACCACTGCTAATACCAGGTCCACTAGATATTCCTGCCGGAGAAATAAAAGTCAGTGTCGTATCATCTTGAAGTGTCATGATACCCCCTTGATCATCAACCCTGGCCTCCAACCGAATTTTACCCAAGTGATCATGTAAAAATAAATTTCCTGTAGGTGGTAAAGAACTGAAAAAAGAGCTTTTATTGGCTCCAATTTGCACCAGTGGACTTCCGGCAGCTCCAAACAGGTCAATAGATCCACCTTTGCCAGTGCTGGTTTTAATATCCACATTTTTCCACCGGGCCTCATTCCACATGGACAGACTATCCTTACTAAAGATCGCTCTATCGAACGGTTGGTTTCCCTTATTATAGATTCTTAGCTGATTGGATGTTTGTTCGCTTACGCAATTATCGTCTTCAAAACTCTCACCTCCCGGACCCATTCTACTTGTCAACCCAAGTCCGATCGTTTTAAAATTTAAATGGGTTGCCTGAAAGGTGGAAACATCCGGGAAGGCTAGATTCCCAGCAGCATAGAAGTAGTAGAGGCTATCTTTGGAATAAGACGTATGGCTAAGTTCTGTGTCATTTTTTAGATTAATTTTTCCTGGAAAGATATCAGTCTTACATTTATTATTTTCTACGACCACACTGTCTGTATAAACACCAGTTTTTTTACTTCCATTGCTTTCGAGTATTTCCAAAGAAGAATTATCTATTCCACTTGATTTTCCGGTTCCCTCCTTGTGGAAAGTTAAATTGATAGGAGAAAATGCAAAACTTGCATTGCCATCTGCTCCGGTAATTTCTTCATGAGTAATGCGAATTTCTGTATCGGGTTTTTCCTCTTTCAGTATGTATACATTCCCTTGCTTATATTGTATTCCATCGCTGTTGGGTTCCCAGGGTGTAGCAATAGAAGTAAGATCTACTTGATTTGCATTAGAGAGGGAAAGTTGTTTTCCCTTGATGGAGAGGTTTTGAATTTCGTTTTGCGGATCTGCATCCGTATCTTCCACATTAATAGTCGTACCTGTTCCTCCCAAGCTAATATCCAATTTCACCTCATTGCCGGTTTTTGTATGAGTCAGACTTTGGATTTCATTATTTGGATCTTCGTCGCCTCCCCCGCTACTTCCTCCAGAGGGTAAGTTTACTGAATTTCCATCTGATATGGTCAATACATTTCCGTTGACAGAAAGAGTTTGCAATTCATTGGTCGTATCTGCATCGGCATCGTCAACCGCATCGATTACTTCTCCACCATTTCCACTCAAACTGATCGAATTTCCAACTTTCGTCAAGGTCTGTATTTCATTGGAGGGATCTGCATCGGCATCGTCAACCTGAGCAGCGGTTTGCGCATGCATAGCATAAGGCACCGATACCATTTGACTGCTTCCCAACAGTGCGTAACCCTGGCTGTTAAAGTCTCCTTCAACTCTTAGCCAGTACGTATTGACATTCCATTGCAAGTTAGCAAACTGGCCTGTCGACACGGTTCCATTGCCTATTTGTAAGGTAAAAATACCTACATCGGAAGTAGTGACCTGGTGTTCCTCCTGATAAGCTGTGGTTCCATTAACGCTATTTTCAAGAATAGAAATCCGGATCTTGACCGTATGATTTTTCAATACGGCACCATTTGCGTCCAGGGCTTGAGCCTGATAATTAAATAAATTGGGAGATTGGGTCCAACTGGTTATTGCAACCAGGATAAAAATTGTAGAAAAGAAGAATTTCGTTTTCATGACTGAGGTTTTTGATACTTTAGAAATAATTAAATCAGGACGTTACAGGTCATTTATATACTTGGAATGGAAATGCCTGAATGGGACCATAATGGCCTAAGGCCACGACATAATAGGCTCCATTACCAAGACGGCTTAAATCAATCGACGTCTTGTGTTGCTCACGATCGACATGTTTTAATACAGCCCCCTTTATGTCTGTAATAGCCCATTTTTTTACGAGATGCTCGGTGCTAACCAAATGCAAAACCCGGGCAGTCGGATTAGGATAGATTTTCACCTCCAATTCGATGCGGGGAGTATGTACCAGAGTTGTGACTCCGAAAAATTGAATGACTCCTTCTCGGAGCTGTGTGTGTTGGAGTATGGATACTTCTCCTACATGATAGTGAATACTTCCCTGAGTCGAAGTCAAGAAAGTTCCGGCTCCTCCTATATGGGAGGTGGCCAGTTTCTGTCCATTGCCTGGAGAAAATACAATCCATAAAATCACTGAGGTTAAAATGAATTTCATGATAATTAATTTTTTAGGTGATGAATATTTATAGAAGTGATTTAATAATAGATGTTAAAATGAGTTATATGTACTTGGTTTTCAAGACGAAGCTCTTTTTGAGATTCATAGCCAAAGCTATGGATCGATAAAAAGCTAAAGTATTGAGAATCAATGGCATGCAAATCATTTAACAATTTGTTTTTAAATCACTTCAAAAATTGATACTAAAGTCTGATTGCTTTGGTTCGATGTACGATTTGATGGTGTTGGTCTACAGCGAGAAGGATATACATGCCTGATTCCGGCAGCCTATACCTGGTATGCCATTTATTTTGAACCTGTTCCGAATGGATTTTTCTTCCGGAGAGGTCATATACCATAATACTTTGTATTTTCTGGCCTGGGAGGTCTTTCCAGGAAATCAGTATCTGATCGGAAGACGGATTGGGGAAAACATGAAAATCTTGACTTGATTCCTTGGTCGGTGGGGTAACTAAAGGAACAGGTGAAGGGAAAGGTTGCTCCAGTTCACCATAATCAATGTGTCCGCAGGGATCCAGGTTATATTCCACAGGAATAGTTTCATATACTAGCGATTCCGAATAAATGTCGGAAGGCCTTTGCTCAATTTGCAGTGGAGTAAATGCATATTCATTAGGGATCATAGTCACCTCAGCATTCGAATATCCACATATAAAGGGAAGGGTGTTGGCTCCACTAATAAGCAATCTGCTTTCCTGATCCGTTTCACCAAAATAAGCAAACAAACCGCTATTTAGGTGAACACTATAAATTGCAAATTCATCTACATTATCCTTTCCAAAATATTTGACATCAATCAGGTTACCCTGCGAATTGGCCTTTAGGATGAACAAATCATGGTCATCACCATAAAAGAACTTATTAATGTAGGCATGACCGGTTAGATAAAAGTCACCATTATTACCCAAATGGATCCTCCCGGCGTATCCCATACCAGTGGTCCACTTATATGCATAAATCCAGGATACTTGACCGGAAATATTCATTTTGAGTGCAAATACATCAGTATGTGTTCCGGTAATTATAAAGTCCGTATTGTTGATAGCGACCACATCCATACCAACTACCGGAGCACTCCCCCCCTCAATCTCCTGGGCCCAACTCACTTGAAGATTGGCATCTAACTTAATAACTATCATTGTAATATGTCCTTGATTTTCCAATGATCCAATCGCAATGAGATCTGAACCAACCTCCACAATTTTGTTGATGCTCAAGCTAGGATCCGTGTAGTTGGTAAGATCGAGCAAATTACTTTCAATGGATACTCCATCCACATCGACTTTGGCAAAATGAGCGTAAGTTTTCTTTTGGTTCTCATTTAAGAAAGATGTCGTTCCGCCCAGTAGGTAAGAACCTTCCTCATACTCGATTATAGCATTCCAATAATTGTAATAATCAGCTTGAATCTCTCCCTCCCAGGGCATATGATGATATTTTTTTGCCCATGCTACGCTCCCATCGGGGAATAACTTAGCCAATTGCTGGAATTGTTGGATTTGATTGCTAACAGTACCGGTAACCAAAATGCCATTTTCAGAAACGGCCATTTGCGTCCAATCGTAATACGTATGAGAACTTTCAGTGTATTTATGACAAAATTGGAGTGCTCCATTTTGGTCTGTCCGATGAATCGTAAAGTATAGTTCTGGCGTGAAAAGCGGATCATGAATCTCGCTCAACATGATTAAATCTTCATTTGACGATTTTTGCAAATCCGTGGTATTTTCGCGCAATTGTGGAAAGTCGATGGCATCATAAAATACTTGCTGAGCATTGGTGTATAGGGTAATACTTAAGGTGCAAAGCATCATTCCTGTTATAATATTACATTTATTGTTATTCATATCTATTTGTTTTATAGACAGTTATTGAATTTTACTAATTAGTATCCGGCCTAATGTCTAATAACTTTGGTTCGAAATAAGATGCGATTGTGTAGATCGGAAGCGAGCAGGATATACATTCCGGGATCTGGTAATCTGTATTTGATTTCAGACTTATTGTTTACTTTTTCAGAGTGGATCATTCTACCAGAAAGATCTTGGATCCGGACTTTATGCACTTCGCGATTGGGCACATTCTTCCAAGAAATTAAGAACTCATCTGCTGAAGGATTAGGGTAGGCTGTAAAGTCTTGGATAAATTCTTCACCAATTTGTGGTAAAACGGGTTGCAAAAAAGGTGTCTCAAGCTCGCCATAGTCTATGTGACCGCAGGGATCAAGATCGTATTCAGTTTCTAGGATTTCATATTCTATGGACTCGGTATACGTATATGTAGGCCTTTGTTCGACCTCCAAAGGGGTAAACCCATAATCGTTATCTATCATTGAAACCGTACTGATAGCCTGTTCACATACAAATGGGACATTGGTAGAAACACTTAAAACACAGCGACTGTCCTGGTTTGTCGTTCCAAATAGGGTAATCAAACCACTATTCATTCTTACACCGTCGGTAGAATATTCATCAACCCCATCCTTACCAAAATGTTGAACATTGCTCAAAATTCCTTGTGAGTTGGTTTTGAGGACGAAAAGGTCAAAGTCGGTGCCGGCAAAATATTTGTTTATTTCTGCGTACCCGGTAATATAAATATTGCCTTGCTGATCTAGATTTGCACTACTGGCAAAAGCCGGACCATCTGACCATTGGTAAGACCTGATCCACGATAATTGTCCAGACAGGTTCATCTTCATCGAAAAGACATCAACATGGGTACCAACCAATATAAAATCCGTATTGCTGGTTACCAAAATATCCCTGTATCCAATCGGAAATTTTTCCGTAGTAACTTCTTGCATCCAATTGACCTGGAGATTGGCATCCAGTTTAATGACCAACAAAGAGTTTGTACCTTGATTGGATAGATATCCGGTGGCAATAAATGAATTTCCTACTTGCTTGATTTGTCCAACTGAAGTAAGTTTGTCTGTATAGGCCGTAAGGTCCAATAAATTGCTCTCATGCACATTTCCATCTAAATCTATAGTTGCAAAATGGGCGTAATATTTCGGCTGATTTTCTTTAAGAAAAGAAGCAGCTCCAGTTACGACAAACAATTCTTCACTAATTTTTTCTATGGCACTCCATCTATTAAGATATGCTTCGTGAATTTCACCCTGCCAGGATTGATGTTTGTATTTTTTTGCCCAGTGAAAATCTCCATCCGGATGCAATTTAACCAGATGTTGATAGTGTTTTGGAAGATCATTTATTTGCCCTGTTATAAGGTATCCAAAATCTCCCACTACCATATTTCTCCAAGCATAAAACCTTTGTGAAGTTTCTGCATAGGCTCTGTGAAACTGTACACGGCCATTTTGATTTATGCGATGCAGCGTATAGTATTCATCACCAGTAAATCTCGTCTTATCGATTCGAGAAATCATGGCTAAATCCTCATTAGGAAGCTTTTTGATTGCATCTGAATGTTCCCAATGCTGAGGCACATCAATTACATCATGAAAAAGTTGTTGGGCATGACTGATGTGGACAATTATTACAAAGCACATCAATAATAAGCCGTTAAATGAATTTATTCTATTTTTCATAACACATTGTATTTCAATTCTATATTACAAAGTCATCTGTCGGTAACAAATATGCAGGTAAGACCAATGTCCTATTTGCTTTAATCGGACATCTTGTTGTTGAAATCGGACAAATCCTCCAAATCCACCTTTTTTTGCCATTTTGTTGAGAACATTTTAGAATTAAATCGACACCTGTTGTTCTTGAATGAAGAATGTTATTGAAGCTTTAAAGAAGTATTTGTAAATTAATCATTGAAGTGGTTATGCAAATCAATTAACAATTTGTTTTTAAATCACTTCATTATAAATTTTTTTGAACATGAAGTCGGTGGAAAAGTATTTTATCATAATCCTGATTGGGTGTGTAAGTAATCTCATATCTCAGAATGCGTACATCGACAGCTTATCGGCTGCTATCAAGATTGAAAAAGTAGATACTTTAAAAGTAAATCAATTGGTTCATCTGGCCAGTGCCGTCTATTCGTACTCCCTGGAAGAAAGTCTCCAACATGCTGAAAAGGCTATCGAACTCTCCCAAAAAAATGGTTATGAAGCAGGCATAGCTAAAGCAAATTTTCAGGCAGGATATGCTCTAATGGAACTGGGAAGAACAGAAGATGCCCTTAATGCTGGATTAGTATCGGCTGATTATTATAATAGCCAAAAAGATTCATCCGGTATTGCCAGTGCCAATAATTTAACGGGTATGTGCTATTTGCGTCTAGGGGATACCGAATTGGCACTAGCAAAATTATTCGAAGCTACTCAGATATCCGAACACCTCGACAACCCCCTGCTAAGTGCATCAAGTTATAATAACCTGGCAGAAGTTTATGGATATTCAAATGATGGGCAAAACGCCAAAAAGTACTATTTAAGATCCTTTGAATTTTTACAGCGTACTAATGATAGCTATCGCAAAGCGATCGTCTCCATGAATATTGCTAATGAAAGCGATTTATTGGAGGAAAAAATCGAGTATCTGAATCAATCTATAAAATTTGGAGAAGAAGGTGCCTATTCAAAAAGTTTAGCTTATAGCTATGGAGCCCTGGGTGATGTTTATATGTATTCTTTGAATGATCATCAGCAGGCATTAGATAACTATCACAAAGGACTTAACTATGCAAAACTATCCGGAGATTACCGGATGGAAGTCCATGGGTTAACCCACATTGCCGCCAGTTGGTTAGAACTTGGAAACCCGGACTCGGCCAACAAGTACATAGAACTTGTCGAGGCTGATCGGTTAGAGGACAATTACCTGCGGGAATTTCTTTACTACAAGGCAAGGACAAAACAACAATTGGGTCAGTATGATCTGGGGTTTTCGCTCCTGGACTCAACGCTGAAATTACATATTAATCATTTTGATCAGGATCTGGCCGAGATGACCTCAGAGGCTAATGCCAAATTCGAAACTGAAAAGAAGGAAAAAGAAATTGTTCAACAGCAATTGATGATTACCAAACAAAAAAATAACCGCAACATCATCCTGGTAACCGGTGCTCTCCTCTTTGCCATAGTTTCTATTCTTGCTCAATATTTTATTAATCGGCAAAAAAGACAAAAGAAAGAGACGGAATTGGCCCTTTCCCTTGAAAAACAACGAGCCAATGACCTGGAAGAACTAAGCAACACCAAGACCAATCTATTCAACAACATTTCCCACGAACTGCGCACACCACTCACTATGATTATCGGACCTCTGGAACAGGCCAGCAAAAAAATTAAGAATGTTCAAGTTCGTAAAGAAGTAGATCTGGCATTGAACAATAGCAATCGACTCACGAACCTGGTAAATGAAATATTGGATTTATCCAAATTAGATAGTGGGAAAATAAAAATAGAAAATACGAAAATCAATCTTACTACCTTCTTAAAAAGAGTAGTGCATGCCTTTTCCTCTTTGGCCTCCAGCCAGAATATCAATCTGGAAGATAATTTGCCACAGCAGGAATCCTCGATTTTCATAGAAACTGATGTGCAAAAATTGGAAAAGATCTTGAACAACCTGATTTCAAATAGCATCAAATATTCTAAAGATGGGGGTACTGTGAGTCTACATTTAGATCAGGAAAGCCTGGAGCATAATCGCTTAAAAATTGCGGTTCAGGACGAAGGGGTTGGAATCCCAACAGAGGATCAGCATAAAATATTTGACCGTTATTTTCAATCCACACATACAGCGCATATTTCAGGTACCGGAATTGGTTTGGCATTGACCAAAGAACTTTGCCATTTACTTGGTGGTACTATAGAAGTGGTCAGTCAACCCCATATTGGTAGCCGGTTTACCTTTGAAATTCCTATTAAAAAATCAAGCAGCCCCACAAAAGTTGTTGATTCCATTCAAGTCGAATCCCAGGAAACGAGCCCCAATCCACTCTTAATCAAAGGAAAAAAACCGGAAATCCTGATCGTAGAAGATGATCTGCAAATGGCCAATTATTTGAGATCTTTGCTGAGTGATTATTACGATTGTTCCGTTACACATAATGGCCGTCAGGCTATGGAGATGTTAAATCGCAAAGCCTTTGACTTGATCAGTTCTGATGTCATGATGCCGGAAATGGATGGATTCGAATTCAGAGAAAAAATAAACCAGGATTCTCGTTTGAAGAATACTCCTTTTATTTTACTTACCGCCAGGGTATTGGAAGAGGATAAACTAAAAGGATTTCAATTGGGTATTGATGATTATATTACCAAACCATTTGGTGCCGAAGAACTCAAAGCTCGGATTCGAAATCTAATCCAAAACAAAGTGAGCCGGTCAGAATCTGCATTGGATTTAGAGGTCACCTATGAGGAAAGTCTAATGGAAAAGGCACAAAACGCCGTTCTTGAAAGTATCGATAATCCAAGATTTAGTGTGAAGGAATTGGCTTCGGCCCTCAATTACAGCAGCCGGCAATTGGGAAGGGTTCTTAAAAAAGCTACCGGTCTTACACCGGTAGGATTTATTTTAGAAATCAGATTGCAAACCGCGTATCGCATCATTCAGGAACGAAAATTCAGTACGCTCAATGAAGTCCGACATGAAGTAGGGATGGAAAGTGCATCGTATTTCAGCTCCAAATTCAAGGAACGGTTTGGACTGAACCCCAGTGAAGTGGGAGAAAGGTGAGTGTGGATAGCTCAAGGTTCAAATTTCTAGAATATCATTGATAAACTATTGTTCAACTTTAATTACACAATGGCTGCAAGCTTAAGGTTTAACAATTGTTGAGCTGTGGTTTAACCATCGATAAACTATTGATAAACCATCGTTCAATAAAAGCACTTAATATCATTAATTCCAACTTAAGGTTTAACAATTGTTGAACCATTGTTGAGCAGTGGTTTAACCATCGATAAACTATTGATAGTCAATCGTTCAACTTTAATGACTCATTGTCTGCAAGCTTAAGGTTTAACAATTGTTGAACAATTGTTGAGTTATGGTTTAACAATCGATAAACCATCGTTAAACTATTGATAGTCAATCGTTCAACTTTAATGACTCAATGGCTGCTTGCAAATTTAAAGTTGAACAGTTGTTGAGCTGTGGTTTAACCATCGATAAACTATTGATAATCCATCGTTCAATAAAAGCACTTAATATCATTATTTCCAACTTAAGGTTTAACAATTGTTGAACCATTGTTGAGCAGTGGTTTAACCATCGTTAAACTATTGATAGTCAATCGTTCAACTTTAACGACTCATCGTCTGCTTGCAAACTTAAAGTTGAACAGTTGTTGAGCAATCGATAAACTACCGTTGAACCATTGATAAACTATTGTTCAACTTTAATTACTCAATGGCTGCAAGCTTAAGGTTTTACAATTGTTGAGCTGTGGTTTAACCATCGTTAAACTATTGATAGTCAATCGTTCAACTTTAACGACTCATCGTCTGCCTGCAAACTTAAAGTTGAACCATTGTTGAGCAGTGGTTTAACCATCGTTAAACTATTGATAGTCAATCGTTCAACTTTAATGACTCATTGTCTGCCTGCAAACTTAAAGTTGAACAATTGTTGAGCAATTGTAAATAGCAAATTTACATCCCCAAATTTTCGCAACTAAAAATCACCACTTTTAGGGATAAAAGTATTCACTTCATATTTCAAAAAAAAGGAATATAAAGTGAAGCAAAAAGAGAAGAAGTATATGTATTACCGAGTCAAGGAAATGGCCAGAAAAGGATTAAATAAGAGTCAGATATCAAAAGAATTAGGGATAGATAGAGGGACAGTACGTAAGTATTTAAAGATGGAAGAAACTGAGTTTGAGAATTGGATACAGCAAGTTAGGCGATTGCCCAAGAAGTTACGTATTTATCATGGATATGTAAAGGTTTTGCTAGAGGAGCATCCCTATTTATCAGCAGCCCAGGTGGAGGATCGGTTAAAAGAGCGATATAAAAATTTACCGAAAGTACATTCGAAGACGGTGTACAATTTTGTGATGAGTATACGCAAAGAACATGGGATCAAAAAACCAAAGAAAGAGCCGGTACGAGATTATGAGAAGCTAGCGGAGATGGATTATGGATTTCAGGCACAAGTGGATTTTGGTGAGCATTGGATGAGAAGGAAAAGAGGAGCCAGACAGAAAGTATATTTTTTAGCGATGGTGTTATGCCGTTCTCGTTACAAGTATGTTTATTTTCAGGATCATCCCTTTGATAGTGATCAAGCGGTAAATGCCCATCAACAGGGATTTGACCATTTCCAAGGGGTACCCAGAGAAGTACTCTATGATCAGGATTCGGTATTTGTAGTAGATGAAAATCTAGGGGATGTGGTGTTGACAACTACCTTTAAAAGGTATGTAGATCAGGAGGGCTACCGGGCCGTATTTTGTCGTAAAAGTGATCCCCAAACCAAGGGCAAGGTAGAAAACGTAGTCAAGTATGTAAAGCATAATTTCCTCAAAGGTCGCTATTATGAAAGTATAGAAGATCTCAATGAAAAAGGCTTAGGTTGGTTACATCGCACGGCGAATGCCAAAAAACATGGAACTACCCAAAAGATACCCCAGCAGGAATGGGAAATAGAGAAAGGCCACCTAAGGCCCATCAAGCTTGTCCAAACCGATGTTGTACCAGGAAATGGGTGGGGAAAAAGCTATAAAGTGAGGAAAGACAATACGATCGCCTATCGAGGTAATTTTTATACAGTGCCCACTGGTACTTATGTAGATCGGGAAACTCGGGTATTGCTCCAGGAACAAGATGATCAGTTGCACATCCGACATGGAGATGGAAAAGAAACAATTGCTATTCACCCCATATGTTTATTAAAGGGAAAGACCATTCGGAATAATAATCATCTACGGGACAAGTCTCTTTCACTGAAAGCTAAAGAAAAAGAAGTATTGAACAGGCTGGACCATGATCCCAAGTGTGGTGGTTATCTCAAACAACTGCATCAAGATAAACCCCGCTATTATCATGACCATCTGCGGGTGTTGATAAAATTGTTAGATCAGGTGAGCGGTGAACATATAAAATCTAGTATTGAACTGTGTGCTCAGCTAGGCATCTACAACGCTAATCAGGTAAAACAAATCGCTCTGTATGAAAAGCAAAAAGAAGATCAAAATGAAGAGGTACACCGTGAAAAAATGGGTTCAACCGCCCCTGGTCCATCACCCCACCCATTACCTGACCAAGCTCATTTACAACCCGATACAAGTGATATTACTACCTATGAATCAATTATGTAACCGTCATTAAATACATCTAATGGAACAAATAGAAAAGATCCGAGCCTACGCCCAAACCCTCCGGTTAACGATGTTAAAAAACACGCCGGAATCCTTTATCCATGAAGCCCAATTAAATAAACCGGGCTATCTGGATTATACCGCCAACTTACTGGAAACAGAAGTCCACCAACGCCAGGCTAGAGACCTGGAACGAAGACTTAAGTTGGCCAAACTCCCCCAACATCATCAACTAGATTACTACGACTACCAATTTGATAATGGAATGAACAAAACTCAATTATCCCAACTTCGAGAATTGTTATGGCTGGAACAAAACTTCAACTTGATCCTGATGGGACCTTCCGGAGTGGGTAAAACCTACTTAGCCGCCGGATTGATCCATGATGCCGTCAGAGCTGGATACCGAGCTTATTTTAAAACCATGGATGATATATTGACCATCCTTAAACTCAAAAATATAACCCCCTCGGCCATGAACTTATACCGAAGATTGCTTAAAGCTCATTTGGTAGCCATTGACGATATTATGCTCTTTCCGGTAAATAAAACACTGGCCGTGGAACTGTTCAATCTCATTAATCATTTGCATGAAAAAGCTTCCGTGATTATCACTACCAATAAATCACCCAAGCAATGGGCTCAAACTCTAGACGATGAAGTGTTGGCAACCGCTATGTTGGATAGACTCCTTTACCGTTGTGAAGTAGTTAAACTAAAAGGAAAAAGTTACCGAATGGAAAACCGTAAAACAATATTTGAATAACCAATAAAAATTTTATCCCCAGGTGGTGAAAACCAATTGCGAAAATTTGGGGATTATAAATTTGCTATTTACAGCAATCGATAAACTACTGTTAAACCATTGATAAACTATTGTTCAACTTTAATGACTCATTGTCTGTAAGCTTAAGGTTTTAACAATTGTTGAACAATTGTTGAGTTATGGTTTAACAATCGATAAACCATCGTTAAACTATTGATAGTCAATCGTTCAACTTTAATGACTCATTGTCTGTAAGCTTAAGGTTTAACAATTGTTGAACAATTGTTGAGTTATGGTTTAACAATCGATAAACCATCGTTAAACTATTGATAGTCAATCGTTCAACTTTAATGACACAATGGCTGCAAGCAAACTCAAGGTTGGACCATTGTTGAGCTACCGTTAGCTACAAGCAATCAAAAGCAATCTTACATGTAGAACACCGAACGTTTAAGTTTCTACCACGGACCTATAATTTAAATGCAAAGAACCTAACCATCGGACGACCACTAATTGTTTTCATACAGCAGCGTTGAAGAAGTCAAAAAAGCATTACTCTCAATCCAAAAGAATAGTCTATGCTAAATCTGGATAATCCAAAATAAACGAGAAGTGGCCTTTATAAATGGAGTGCAATAATTAGCCAAAAACTATTCACAGAATTGTTAAATTATCCTCGGACAAAGAAACTAATGATTAACCACTCCATTTATTCCAGCCTCTTTTTTGACTTCCATCACTGAACGTTGAATTGTAATCCCATTGTCATGCTGCGATTCCTAAGATTAACGCAACGTACGCTGCCTTATGAAAATCAAGATTTTTTGTTACTTTTTCATCCGAAAAAGTAAGAAGGCAAAAGATACCCGGAAAGATTGAACGACATCCGCGGAACTAGAGGAAGTTCAGTCGTAGTCTAAGCTGTTTAACCCAGAAATCACAACTGTCCGAAACTTTAGAAATCAAGTGAATAGTTAAATAAAATGATTTATTGCCTTTTGTTCACTTTAATTGTATCCTATTTTGTCCTTTTGTCTTGAAACAAAAGGACCAAAAATTCGCTCCGTCGCCATAGCTGGCTATGGAGCGTAGGCGACAAGGGCTGTATTCATTTTTTAACGCTCCGAATACCTAAAATTCCTAAACAAAATAAAACTCGGTAATGGCTCCTGTCTCAGATTTAGCCAAAGTTGATAACTTATGGTTTGGGGAATTGCCATAAATAATAGGGTTAGCTCAGACACTATTTTGTTTTTAACGGCATTTTAAGCATACAGAGCTAAAATGAATAATGCCCAAAGTTTACAAGTAAAACTTTCATTGGGACCAGTGAAAAGGAAGTGAAATCACAGATTTATGTCGCCAGGATATCCTGTCTTATACTTCAATTGATAAAACGTACCATTGCCAAAAAGTGCCATGTCTTTCTCCAATTTTGTAAAAAAATAGAATTAATCTATGTTTTTATCTTTCTCTCAATGATGTGTGCAATGAAATTTACCCAGGAGCTAAAACAATATCCATAAACAACCTGAACTTCTGCCGCATAACGACTTATTTCTTAAGTTTTAAACCCCAATCCCCATATTTATTGGGCTGCAGATCATAATTCACTCAATTCCTAAAACTTTCAGACGATTATGACCAGAAATGAAACATTTTTAAACAGCTAATAAGGATAGAAAAAAAAATCCCGGCCGGCATTATGTGATTTATGGAATATGCCAGATGTAAAAAGTGATTGTCGCTCCTTGAAACCGATCTGGGGTTCTCACGAAACTTATTATCTAAATGCGAAGACCTATCTCCATAACTTCTGTGGTCCAGACCCTCAACTCAATATATAATTTAAACTTTTCTACGACCTGAGTTAAGATGAAATAAAGGAACCTCCCTTAAGATGTTTTGACGCATTTTTACAATATTTTGAATTGCCTTTACTGTAACTTGTCATAAAATGAACAGGAAAGTCAAATATTTGCAATGTACGGTCAAATAATATTTACTGTAATAGTCTATATTTGGAAAGAGCGATTGAAGAGGTATTTATGTCTCAATAGACTGAGACTTATAATATTATAAATTCAATTTGAATCATAGGCTTTTCAACTTGATGATAAAGTTGATGAACTAACCGCACCACGATGTCTGAACTATCCATGATAATCAAATCATAAAAGAGATGAAAAACTGGGAATAGGCCAATTCTCAAGATCAAATAATGCGGAATCAGAATATTGAGTGCACACCGTGATATAACCGAGGGTATTGATTTAATGCACTCTGGAGGTAACGTTTTTTACCCATTAAGGTACTATAAATAACATACGAACTGATTACTAACCACGAATCGACGAATTTATGAGATTAACCACAACCACAAAATCGGACAATTTTAACTATTCTGGGCTACCTCCTATGTCGAATTGGTATGCCATCTATACCCGTTCCCGCTGCGAAAAAAAGATTTATAATTCATTGCTAAAAAGTAATTATACCTGTTTTCTTCCTTTGGTTAAAGAAAAAAGAAAATGGAGTGATCGAATTAAAACAGTGGAGACGCCCCTACTTCCAAGCTATGTATTCGTAAAAATTCCGGCTTCCCGGATTCCGGAGATTTATCGTTTTCCAGGATTTGTAAAATTTGTCGCCAAGGAAGGGAAACCGGCTATTATCAGAGAAAAGGAAATAACGATACTTGAGAAGATTATTCGCAATGAATTCGACATATATCCTGTCTATGAGAGTAATATAGGAGAAAAAGTACGCATAATCAAAGGCCCATTTCGAAATATGTTCGGTACCGTATCAAAAAAAGTAAATGGATATAAAGTAATCCTAAATCTTGATTCGATGAATCAGGTTTTTGCCGTGGAGTTCAACAACCGCGATATTTGTAAACTTGTTAAATAAGTCTCCAAATATTTTTAGTTTATATATTTATTTTTAACTTAGTAATTCAACCTTAGAATAATTTACCCCTGTGGATTAATGGCGCGAAGCGTATCCAATCTCCACCTATCAGGTTAAAATCTTCCAAATTCTTAAGCTTATTTCTACTCACAATGAATCGAAAGGTTACTTCTCGTGAATATAAAGTAATGCTTAAAAAAAAGCATTTCCACGGATCGAAAGAGGATTTAATAACCAAGGCTAAATTGTTTTGGAATGCCTTAGTTTCAAATAAAGAAATTCAAAATAGCATTATCAAGCCACAAGGATCCCTGGATAACCTGAAAGTAAAAAGAACTATTAAGTTTTTTGACACTCGCAAACATGAACTGAGGAAGAGTCACTACGTGTTTCGTGAGCGTGTAAATACGAATAAAGATGAAAGGGAAGTAACTTTAAAGTTTAGGCATCAAGATCGCTACTTCTCCCAGGATAGGGACATGTCAGAAGATGAAAACTCTAAGACCAAACTCGAGCAAGATCTTAAACTCCCGTTCTTGAGTCTCTACAGTCATTCTACAACAAAAAAGGTAAATGACGATACTACATTTACACGTGTGAGCGATCTCAGAAAGTTGTACCCTGGAACTAAAAAGGATTTGAAGGCACTAAGTAAAAGAAAATTGTTCCGAATCGTGAACGACTTTACAGCAGAGGAATATGTCATTACCGGATCACATCTCCTACTTAATGAGAACCCCGAAGTTCGTGCTGAATGTGCATTAATAACTTGGTATGAGTACTTAAGTCCGGAAGATGTGCCCATCGCAGTAGAGTTTAGCTTCCGGTACAAAGATGAAAACGGAAAAGAAAAATTTAATGGGCAGGCTGCCTACAGAGCATATAACCTATATCAAGCATTGGAAGGCATGACCCTTTGGGTAGATGTAGAGGGAAAGACAAAGACTGCGCTGGCTTATTCTTGAAGGTTAGCCCCTTCGAAATTACCGATTGTCAAAATATAAATTGAGAAATGGAAAATATTAATAACATTTCAGGAATAGCACTTCACTATGCACGGGAATCTCAGCATCCTTACGGTTCGATTGGGAGGCCGGTTACTTTTCAAGTAGATTCTAATTTTAAGAACCAACTAAATGATTGTTTTGACGAACTATTTGATGAATGCCCGCTGGGTAAACCGAATTTAATTACCTGTGCGGGAATTTTTGTCAATAAGGAAGGAAGTCAACACAAATTTGGAAAAGCCTTTGATCTTGACGCCCTATTCTGGAATAATTACCATTTGATCACCAAGCATTTCTTTCAGGACTACGAACTTTATCTGGGTATAGAATCCTTTTTAAGAGCGCATTTTGGTATTGTATTGAACCATTTTTACGATGTGCATCATCGCGATCACTGGCATATTGACAACAGTAGGACCGTTGACTTTAATGTCGGTTCAAGATCCAGTGTGCTTTACATGCAACTTATTTCATCCTATATCTACGAAAATCCGGTAGAAATCGATGGTATCTATGGTCCTCAGTCCAAAGCTGCAATTCAGGATATCCTCTCCCGCCTGAATCTTTCCGGAAACATAACCCATCCCAATACCTACAAAGCCTTGCTCCGAAAGACCGGCAAAATCTCATTTTTGAAATTTGAGCAAAGTAAGTCCCCCTTAAGATTACTGAACAATATATATGATATCATAACCAATCTGAATATCGAGGGAGGCTACAAGCTAACCTTAACCGAAGCACTAAATGATTTTAGAAATCATCCCGACACGACCACCTGGCTGGAGACCAACTATTCACTGGACAGTAATTTGGATGAGATTATTGAGGGGGTTGTGTAGAAGGCTTTACCCCTATTTTCTATTTATCTGATTAACTATAAATCTTAATAAACATCATGGCACAAAAAACATACAAAAAGAAAAATGGCTCTAACAAAAAAATATCAAAGCAACGGTATTGCTCAATGCCCATTTTAGAAGAAAGAGCTCCTCGACCTGGTCATCTTCCGGCGGTGGAGAGAATGATCATTGTGATGGCTAAAAAATGGGTCAACGGCACCAATTTGACTTACTATTTTATAGACGGTACTAATGCTGAAAAAGATGCAGTCAGAGCAGGATTTAAAACCTGGAAGGACTTGGGGATTGGGTTGACATTTGAAGAAAAAAACAGAGCAGAGGATGCTTTGATTCGGATTGGCTTTGAACAAGGTGATGGTTCCTGGTCTTACGTGGGTAGAGATCTCTGGGGCAAACCACCCCATATCAAGACCATGAATTTTGGATGGGACATCAGAAATGATGAGACTACCATCTTACATGAGATTGGGCATTCGTTAGGTCTACCCCATGAACATCAGAATCCTAATGCCGGGATCGTTTGGAACGAACAAGCAGTAGTTGCTGATTTAAGCGGTCCCCCTAATAATTGGGATTATGCTACTATTAGGCATAATGTCCTGGATAAAAAAGGTGCTGATGAAATAGAGGGTTCCTCATTGGATGAGGATTCTGTGATGATGTATCAGATGCCGGGAAGGTGGATCCAGGCACCTCCTGAATTAACAGATGGTATTTTCCCAGCTCCCGGTCTGTCGGCAAAAGACAGGGAATGGGCCAAGAAATTCTATCCTCCACTCGATCAAGATAATATTATAGAACTAGACTTGTATCGAACTGAAATGGTCTATATAGATCCTGGAGAACAGGTCGATTTTACTTTTTCCCCTCCGTGGACCGGAGACTTTGACTTTCGAACATTTGGCCAAATGGATACGGTTATGGTCATTTTTGAAATGGACGGTAATAATGAGTTATATCTTGCCGGAGATGATGATAGTGGCACGGGCCTTAACTCCCACATCAAGATTAAACTGGTAAAAGATCGGAAATATTTAATACGGTTGAGATTGTATTATCGATGGGGAGAGGGGAATACGTCTATAATGGTGTATTGAAGAAAATTTATAATGAATCAACAATAGTCCTTAACATTAAACTTGTCGTAGACTATTATATGCCGATATTGGAAAAGAATATCTGTAAAGATCGGATTTGGTGAATTTGGTTAGATCTTATAAATCCCTCCTATAAATATTAATTCAATATGATCAAAGAATACTTTTCTACCATACAGACTTATGAAGCAGTACTTATGATTCTAGGTGTGGTTTTGTTTTTGACCCTAATCTTTGGATTTATTTGGTTGCTAATAAAGGATAAACTAAAAAGTACTTATTGGTTTGGTTTTCTGGTACCAATAATCATGATAGGTTTTGCAAATATTGAACTTATTACATTAGGCAAAGACACTTTTACTGTTAAAATGAAGACCCAAAAGGTATTAAATAATCCTGACAGTTTTGAGTTCCAGCTGGAATTAGAAAATGCCTTGAATGCTGTGCCAGATAGCTCTTTACGATCGCCTAAACAAGCAGAAATATTGGTAGAAGCAAACCTGGTTTTAGGCAGATTGGATCACGCAGAAAAAGTGATCAAAAAGGCAGAAGAAGAAAATAAGGTCAACGATCAAATTATTATTCACCGGGATTGGATTAATGAAAACAGGGAAAAATTGAAGGTTCCTACCAACCCTAATAATCTTAATCGCCCACTAAAACCGGCGGACTCTTTCAAGCGTATTGATCCAAGAGCTTTAGAGCATGTAAGAAATGTAAATCCCGAATTAAGGGTCCGTACGGAGTAACCCTGATTGCATAATATTTCTACTTCATTAATTATAATAAATGCAAAAATTTAGACCTTAAAAAATTAATGTCCTCATGTTGCTAACCCCAATACCATGCAATTCAAAGTATTCATTTCCAGTAGAAATAACGATGTAGTTCACATCAATGGAATTCCTGGAGATCCTTTAACGGAAATTCGAAAATTCATTAAAGTAGAGTTAGAGAGTAATCAGTTATTAGGCCAGGATTTCTTTGAAGTAAAGATCAATGAGGACTTTTCTTCAGACGCCTCAGAGGATAGTTACAATACCTGTTTGGAGGAAGTACGGTCCTCAGACTTTTGCATTGCACTTTATAATGGATTGGCTGGATGGGCACCTGATGGCATCGACTTAGGGATTTGCCATGCAGAATTTGATGTGTCTTATTCCATTTCTCCGAGAAGAACTGCAATTATTGATATAAGCAACTACTTTAGCATAGAATCCGTAGACAAAAAGGAGATCAAAAGGAATCAACTTTTTAAAGACTACCTGGATCAACTGAATCGATTTACCAACCCCTTGAAACTAAGTGCCAAGGACCAGACTATGGATGGATTTAAACGTAGCCTTTTGAAAACAGTTCAAAAGGTCATTTTTAAGAATGTATCGGCACGACTAAAAATAGCCAATTTATATTTCAATATTGATTCAGACAACCGGATCTCATTGGATTGGAAAAAGCTAAAATATGAAGAGCGAAATGAAGAAATCACAAAAATTTTACTCGACTTAACCAATCAGAATCCGGAATTCAACAAATTCGAAATCAATGTATTGGGAATCCCCGATCATATGTCGGTTTCAGATGCTAAAGCTTTTGCAGGCCGGCCTTTTTTGAAAGATCATGAAATTATTACCATTCCCAAAAAAGGAAAGCCTAAATTCGGCCCTATCCACTTTATCGGAGTTTATGGAAATGCAACTGAAACACAAGTCAAGAATCTGATCGGTTTCCCGGATGTGAGTGCTATGGCCGATGATTTTGGCTTATACGTCTGGGAACAAGATACGCACATCCAACTCGTCCTATTATCGAATTCCAAAACTCCAAGTGCCCTAAGATCTAAGTTTTGGTTATTCGTAAACTGGTGTAATTCAACTGACGAGCTAGCTAAAATTAAGAATCGAGCCAGGGCGAGATATCATATTTTGAAAGCGATCATCGAAGGAGGAGATATGGCATCAGGTTAGCGAATTCTAAAGACCACAATTATAAAGTTAATTGTGTGACCGCTCTAATTGTATATTATATATTGAAGTCGTTTAAAAACATATCTTAAACTAAAAACAATATAATTTTTAATCAACTTCATTGGAAACACTGGTTCAGAACTAATACAATTTAATTTACTATGGCTCCTACCACTCCAAGCCCCAATCAGATTCAACAAAACCCCATGCGATCTTTCAGAGAAAAAATTATTCTCAAAGAAATGGATGCAATTCGAGAAACCGTGAAAAATCTCGATGATATTATATATAAAACTAAAAACTTTGCCTTTTTAACTTGGGGTGGCAGCTTGGTACTTCTGGTAAAATTTATAACTGAGAAACAGGAGGAAGCTCCTTATACCCATTGGTTAATCCTCCTTAGTGGAGTGATCCCCATAATGTTTTGGGCTATGGATTATTGGTGGCGAAAACATTTGCGGATGGTTAGCAGTAGAGAACGCAGGTTATCTTTATTTCTTAACAGTGATAAATTGGAAGACCATTTAAATGGTCACCACTCAGAAGGCAAATTTCCCTATTACGATCATATTGGCTGGATCTATACCGAACAAAAATTGAAGGCAAAAAAGATCCCACAAGAATTTTTGAAGGAGTATCTAAGCAATGAAAAAGAGTTTAGCATTCGAAAAATTCTTTTCTATAAGGATGCTTGAGTTTATTATCTGGGAATGCTGATACTTTCATTACTGTTCTGGTTTTTCGGTTTTTACTTTGTTTGAGCTGTTCAATAATAATATTGTCTTGTATGGAATCATAACTATCCACAACTTTAGAAATCAGTGAATTATTAAATAAAATGATTTATTGCCTTTTGTACACTTTAATTGTATCCTATTTTGTCCTTTTGTCTTGAAACAAAAGGACCAAAAATTCGCTCCGTCGCCATAGCTGGCTATGGAGCGTAGGCGACAAGGGCTGTATTCATTTTTTAACGCTCCGAATACCTAAAATTCCTAAACAAAATAAAACTCGGTAATGGTTCCTGTCTCAAAGTTAGCCTAAGTTGATAACTTATGGGTTGAGGAATTGACATAAATAATAGGGTTAGCTCAGACACTATTTTGTTTTTAACGGAATTTTAGGCATCCAGAGCTAAAATGAATAATGCCCATTTATCGCCGAATTTAGCGTTTTTAGTTTATAAAAATAGGCATGTCAATCCAAAGGCAGCCGAAATATTAAATGGTTCGAAATCGTAGAAATCTTTCAACCCTGCGCGCAAAGCATTGTGCTCGATATTAAACATAGTTTTTAAAGGACTTCTATGTTTTTATCTTTCACTCAATCATGTGTGCAATGAAATTTACCCAGGAGCTAAACGAATTAATAATCTTAAACAACCTGAACTTGTGCCAGGTAACGACTTATTTCTTAAGTTTTTAACCCCAATCCCCATATTTATTGGGCTGCAGATCATAATTCACTCAATTCCTAAAACTTCAAGCAGCTGTTGTATGGAATATCAAAATATAGTTTTAAAAATTTCTAATTTAGAACCAAGATTCCGAAAATTAGTACCTATAATATTCGCTGGTCTCGGCATATAGATTATTAGGAATTCTTTTCAATGTGCTTAGATACCATCCATAATTCAAAGACTATTTATCAAAGCATTTATGCTTATTCAAAAAAACTCATTTTTTACTATACGCTTAATAACATTCTGAAATATGCAAAACCCTTATTACAGTACCGAAATCAGGTGGTTTTCCTATAATAAAGATAAACTCTTGTCTCTTTTTAAAAGCCTTCCATTTATGGGTGAAAAAATTTATCCAAAAAGGCATGAAAAAAAACGAACCGATTACTATTTAAAAACCGGAAGCCATAATTCTAGTGTCAAAATTAGGGAAGGAAGACATGAGATAAAAGTTAAATCCAATATTGATGAAATTATGCCCTCTATTGGTGTAATAGAGCACTGGGCAAAATGGAGCGTAGTAGAACAAAACAATATACTTAACTCCATTCCTGCCAATTTGCTCTCAGACTGGATCACAGTTGAAAAACTGAGATACCTGAAAAAATTTGAAATTTCAAAAAACAATGGCGATGTTAACCCAACAAATGGATTTCCCGATGATGGGTGCAGCGTTGAGCTTTCCATATTAACTATCAACAATAATGAAGTATATACTTTTGGATTGGAAGCATTTGGGACTTACCGATCAACAAAAGATAACCTTATAGATACTATGGATTTTTTAAAACTAAAATCGAAGCTTTTTGATAAGATGGATCGTATGGGATATGCCGAATATCTTGCAAAATTTTATCCCTAAAAGTTGTTGGAATCGGACGGATAATTTGTGTACTAAGATTGAAAGTTTGAGTGAAATCTGGATTTCCGGAAATGAAATAGGTTTGTGATCATTTGGTTTAACAATTAGCTTTTCCAAACAATCTTCAAACATAAAGACTAAGTTCAAATCATCTTCAAAAAAAGAAACTTATGCCATTAGCATACTCAATGATTTCTTTCAATCTTCTCATAAGTCAATCAACTATTGACCTTCTGGACCTAATTATAACCGGAAGTTTGACTGTTATTGGGATGGTCCTTTTGTATAATTATCGAAGACAAGTGAAACAAAAATCTGCTGATGGCAGAATTGAAGCGTACAAAAGACTCTTCGAAATCACTAAAATTGCCATGCCGATGCGACTCGAAAAATACCATCCATTGGAAATACCGCAGGGGCCACTCTCAGATGCAGAAATGGTTGGACTATACCACTCACTGACTGATTGGTATTTTGATAATGGTAATGGAATATTTCTTGGAAACAAAACCCGCAAAATGTATCTAACTATCAAGAAAAATTTGGTTTGTCCTTATTCTAAATTTATTCCTTCGCATGCTCTTAATGAAAAAGACATCTAAAATAAGAGGTGAAATAATTATTCGGCAACTATCCCTTCTTCGGCACGAAATGAGAAAAGACCTCGTCGTCTATGGCAAGCCATATCACGAACCTTACAACCAATTGATCTTGACTATCTTAAGGAGATCAAATAATATCGCATATTGAATAGCCATGAAGTCTATCCTTGAATCATTAAGTATAAGTCTCCAGGAGATATTTACAGTCATTATTCCCGGAGCAGTGATGTGCTTCTGTATCGTACTAATCTTTGCCGACCGAAGTACAACTTATGAACATTTCCATAGGTGGACAAACGATTGGTTTACTGGCGTTATCCTCTTCTTTGCTTCCTATTTTGTTGGCTATTTGATTTACATATTGGGCTCGAAACTTGATGCACAGTACGATCGCATCAAAAGGAGGGTTCTAGGCCTTGATAAGGATTTTGCCGAAGATAAGTCCCAGACATTTACAGAGAAAGATAGTGAACGAACAATTATCCATATTACCGAAATGGCAAAAGAATCGATACTGCAAGATCAAACTAAGCTGGAGAAGGTCGTAGCGTGGTTTCTACCTCATCTCGTGGACACACACAATCTCATCGTTGAAGTTGTGAAAGTAATGTCGCTTCATGGAATCCCAAAAGAGCTTGGTGGCTATAAACATCAAGTCCTGAATGCCTTTCAATATTCTTATCGCCGACTCATGGTTGAGAATGAATTGATGTTTGCTGAGGTAGAAAGATACTATCGAACGGCCCGTTTTTTTCGGTCTATGGCCATTGTATTCGCAGTAGGTGGATTTATATCATTACTTCGGATCGTTGGCTTCCAATGGTGTTTGCTTGGTTTTGGAATCGGTTGGTTGTTGCTTGTTTTCCTCACTTTTTGGATTTATTTAGATCGCTGGCGCAAAACCACCCATGTAGCGTATAAGAATGTGCTGGTAGTAGAAGGATTGAAAAAATGAACTCTAACCAAAAAAGATACAACCTAATCAGCTCTTTTAGAGACCTCTTTCACTTAAATCATGCTGCGCCATTATACAAGAATCAAAATGATATTGAGATATCCTCTTTGTCTCGGTATATTTTGACCACAAACAAAATTTAAAAACCTTCCCCAAACATGAAAAATCAAGATCCACTTTCAAAATCTCACTGGAGAAACCCCATTACTTTTATTGCTGTTTTCATCCTTGTTACTGTGATTTTGCTAATAGCTGCAAATGTCCTTGGATTTGACAAAGGTGAAACCTTAAAAAATCTAGCCAATATAGATTTTGCCAGGGGGCTGATAACTTACCTTTTTGCGGTTGGAACAATAGGTGTAATTATTATAGTTATTCTGGCAATATTGCTTTCAGGGGAAGCAGTACCGTTAAAAATTTATCCCGGACCATTCGCCAATAAAACCTACACGATGAAGATTTAAGTCTCAATTAATGTCAAAAACTGAGACATATATCCTGCGGCAAATTAAGTCAAAAAAGATTTTCTTTCATGATCGCATAAATATTTTCCACAATTCAGTTGCTTAGCAATCCAATATATGATGATATAGCTTATTCACCAGAATTGGTATTCTTGAATTACTACCAGTTTACACGATGAAAGTCAAAGGTTATACTGCATTTAAATTTAACATGTTTCAATTGAAGCAATCAAAACACGCCTATTAAGAAATGATGAACTGATTTTAGATATAGAAATAATCACAATAGGATTTTATCGATAATTACTTACGCATACAGCTTAACCTATTAGGCTACCGTCACAGCTATCATTCTAACTAAAATAAAATTTAGAAATTATGCCAAATTATTGTTTAATAAATTCTAACCAAGAGGCAGTGCGATGTGTTTTCACTGTCTCAAATGGACTTCGATCTGGTGCACAATGCTGGCTCTGGAAAGTAGAAGATGACCAAGCTGATGTAATAGAAAAAAATGAAGGCTCAACCGGAGATGATGGTGTATGGAGCTTTCTTCTCAATACCGGCCCGGATCAATTTGAAGGCTTAGTCATTACCTGGATAATCCAATGTTGTTCATTTATAGAGGCAATAGAAAAAGCTAGTGTTAAATTGGAATTCTTCCAGGGAACTCAAAAATGTATAACAACCAGCAATATCCGCTACAACAATAAGTATCCAACATGCGCCGAAGGAAAGGCCAGGCGACATAAGGGTCAGGTTGCATTTACTTTAATCTCTCAATCTCAAATAGATAATCTATGGGCCGAAATGGAATAGTTATTATATTTATCCTCATAATCCAAGGAAATGCATGGGCTCAATCCAGTAGTGCCCCGGCATACCATTACAAATTGGACTACGATGTTCCGGAAAGCCCTGCCTTCTCGATTGTTGATGCCAATCCGGCAACCGTAATGCGAGGGAGTGCAGCAAAGGAATTCGCATTAAACATCGCCAATAATTTTGTATCCAATAATAAACAAGAAAGTGGGATTGCCGCTGATTTCAATCCTTTTTTTGTATTTGGAGGTCGGTTGAAAAGTATTAATGAATATCGTGGTAAAGAAAATTATTTAACCCGACTGGCAGCTAATACACAACTGTCTTTTGCCAGTACCAGGACAGAAGCATTTGCCAATGATAATATTCTTAGTGGGGGTATCAAAATTACTCTTTTTGATGATTTTGATTTGCTAAAGGATGAGGATTTAGGTAGAGATATTGATAGAGCATTGATTCCTGAAGAAAATCCAGTGCAGCCGGTATTTGGTAATGAACCCGATTCCATCGACTCAGAGCTCGTTGAGATTCCATCATTAATTCAAGCATATGAAAATGCTAAAGAAAGAATAAAGGATAATAATGGAGGTGCGGTATCCATCGGTGCAGCCATTGCACAACGATCTCTGAACGGTAATCTTAGTAGAGATAGTATTATTAACTATCGAAACCAAATTTGGCTAACTGGTCAGTATAATTTTTGGAAAAGGACTAAATGTTCTTGGACTGGTCATGGTCAGAAACACGATGCATCCCAACACGGATGACATTAATGAAACCATGTTTGGAATCGGTATTCGGCATGTGGGCAAACGTACCAATATTGGTGGTGAAATTATTTGGTCCAGTGAAAAAAATTACCTTGAAATAGGTGCAAATATTGAAGTTCTACTTGCAAAAAGTATTATACTAGCAGTGAGCATCGGTAATGAATCAGAGGATTTGATTATAGAAAATAATCAAATTAGAGTCAAACCCTCCCTAAAGTACAACCTCAGTGAACCTAAAAACTAGACTATTAGTCAAAAATCATTACATGAGAAGCAGAAAAATGAGGGGGTAGTTTCAACGATGAAAGTAGATGCATTTTTGTCAGCCATGACTACTGTTCATTCGGATATTTTCACTGTTTAAACTATCCCTTCTACGGCACGAAATGAGAAAAGACCTCGTCGTCTATAGCAAGCCATATCACGAAAACTTACAACCAATTGATCTTGACTTTCTTAAGGAGATCAAATAAGTATTTTCATTAGGATAAGCTTTACAATATTTCGCTATAACACAACCATCTTTTGCGTGACCAAGCCATAGGATGCTTGCAATCTGAGTATGAATAACCCACTCGGGATATTGCCGCTACTCCAGGATAAGACATACTCACCTTTGAAAAATAATTTATCCATTAAGGTTTGGACCAATTTGCCTTTTAAGTCGTAAATAGCAAGATGGACGCGATCCGTTACTGGAATGAACAAGTCAATCCTCGCCTGATTGGTAATTGGATTGGGGGTTACAGACAGTGTTATATTATCGGTAGGTGTCAAATTATTTGCGGTAGTAGTTCTTCCAAAAGGCCCACCTAATGCTCCCATATCATTACGGCTACCATCGCGGTCATTAAATTGAATCCGAGGATCACCTGCATCTATACAACGTGATCCGACTTCTAATCGATAGTTCTCTTCCTCGGTATCTACAAAAAGTGGATCAACTGATAAATCATGGGGTCCGATCAGGTCTGCATGCACATAGTTGTCTCCATTTGCCCACAAATTGTTGTAATCAGCTTGGACAATAGTTCCTAGATGAGCTTCAATTCCAAAGTGATCATTAGAGACAAAAATATTATTTCGAATGTCAGCAACCGCGGAATCCGTGAGGAAAGTAGCGTCGCCTGCATTGGAAACAAAAGTGTTATTATAGATGGAAAGGTTACCTCCTACACCAATCAATGCATGATCACTGTGCTTACTCACGATACAATTCCGAATGGTTATCGACGCATTTAAGAAATGGAACCCTTCCTTCACTTCAATCCCAGTGATCGATGCATTTTGGAATGCCTCACCTACAACTTTTGCCTCCAGGATCGTCGAATCGGCACCAGCTCCTATTATGTGAACCTGGTCACTTAAGGTGACAATGGCCTGGTCCGCCCCTGGTGGCTTTGTTCCCGAATATATTCCCGCTGGTAATAGAATGGTCTCACCGGATGAATTGTCAATGGCTTCCTGAATGGTTGGAAAAGGATGGAATCGGGAACCATCAGGAAATTCTGTTGCACCGGGTTTTACATGGACAACCGGATGGAATACAGTATCTAATTCTTCTTTTCTCAAGTTGATGGTAATTGGATTAGAAGCATTCAATCCGAATTTTTTATGCAGCGAAACTGTAGGCTCGGTAGATTCAATAATCCAATCGTCTTGATAGTTAGTCAAATCATAGGTGATTTCAATTTCCACCTTCCCTGTAAGATCTGCTACACCTTCCCAGATGAGTTGACTGTCCTGGATGATACGCATTGGAAAAGGAGGAAAGGGCGAACCATCCGAGTCGAACAATATATTAAACTCATGTATCCTGGTGATTTTGGAAGTGGGATCTAAAATAGCCATTGGATTCCTTGCTCGAATCGATCCCACGAGAAAAATATGCGAACTATCAAATACTTCATAACCTCCTCCAAATATTGAGTGATCAAATATCATGGTACCCCGGTATTTACGAGGATCTATTTCATAAACCTCAGAATTAATCACATTTACAGGTGCCGTTCCACCAGTCATAAAAATGAACAGTCCCTCACAATCTGACAATGTTGCAGGTGCCTCTTCAACAAAAATGCCCCATTGAGTTTGAACATTGGTGTTGGATATAACAATGTTGTTGAGGGTAAAATTGATAGGTTCCCTGATCTTCAATCCATTGGCAATAGCCGGTTCACCTTTAGGAAATCCAAAAATAATTTTGTTGAGTTTACTGTTGGTGATTCTGGCTTTGCTATATATCGCGTTGAAGGAAAGGTTCCATCCCATTTCCATTCCTCCATCATAACCGACATCGTTGTCATTGAGGGTGCATCGCCGCATAATTAGTTGATAAGGTAATTGGTTAGATATGAACTCTCGTGCCGACCAATATTCGTGGTAACCCGGTACCAGTGAATCAATATTGTATTCGATGGACTCAGGTAAGTCTAGGAATATTGCGCCGATTTCACAGTCTTCAAGGGTTACATTACATTGTTGCTCTACATGTATCAAGCCCAGTGGTTCCTGTATCAAATAGGAATTCTTTATCACTGCCGATGCATGGTCAAAAAATCCCTGGGTTTGTGAAAAACAATGATTCAATCTTACTTGAGAGTTTCCTGCTCCGATTAGGTCACCACTTTTAAGAGATTCAGCGTTTGCCGGATCCACTCCTCCTACAGCCACAGCACCAAAAATCGTGGTATCCGCAAAAAGCCGACCCCAATGAATTACTTCTATTGATCCTGAGGCAACTGCTCCAAAATTTTTGGGGTCATCGACCTCAACAATCGATTGCCTAATAATTAGTTGACTGCTGTCTCCAACTATAACCTTTCCCAACACCTTTAGATGGGTATTTTGAATAGTTCGCACCTCGTAATTGGTTAAGATTAAATCTCCCTGGATGGTTTCATTTTTGGTGATTTTTGGATTAGGAAAAGTAGTTTGAGCAAGAGACTTAGTAAGCAAACAGCACCCGAAGACTATAACAATTAATGCCATTATCTGGGATTTCATGTGCAACTCTTTTGGATTAAAGAGATGATAGTTTTTTATCACCTTATACACAATGACTCAAGTCAATGGGCACCCATTTTAACCTTATCGTACAATTGAAATTGAATTACAAAACTCAAACAATTTATTTTGAGCCACATAAGTCTTCAATTATGCCTGATCGCCTGGATGGGATTGGCCAAGGCCGATTTGATCACCTTCAGGCTGATGGCAAAAAGAGCAATTGTCAAGCTGACTGCAACGGCTATCAGAATCAGAAGAACATCCATATGGATGTGATAGCTGAATTTATTAAGCCAATGACTTATCAGCCACCATGCCAAGGGGATAGCAATCAGATTGGAAACGATAATCCATAAGATGAAATTTTTGGAAATTAGTACATAAATCTCACCCATTGAAGCACCCAATATTTTGCGAATACCAATTTCTTTAGTCCGATAAGTAACCATAATGGCAATTAAGCCATAGAGCCCCAGCCCAGAGATGAAAATTGCGAGAATGCTAAAAAAGGCAATCAACTTCGAAAACCTGGCATCCACCGCATACCTGGCATTCACCTGATCATCCAGAAATGAAAACCGAAAGGGCAAATCGGGACTAAACTTCATCCAATCGCTTTTAAGAGAGGAAATGACTGCGGCCATATCTGCCGTAGGTGCCAGCCTTATGATAATATTTCGCAAATGGGTTCTGGGCATTACAATAACCAAAGGCTCGATGGGATCATGTAATGAAAAAAAGTGAAAATCTTTAACTACTCCGATGACCTCACCGCTGATATCGGTATTTACTTGTAGCCGTTGACCCAATGGGTCTTGCCATCCAAACGATCTGACTGCAGATTCGTTCACAATGATGCCGGTTGCCGTATCTTGAGGGTGGGAAGCAGAAAAATCCCTGCCCTCCACAAACTCTATATCCAGCGTACTAAAGTAATCGAAATAGCCACCCATCATATGCATTGCAATCCCATTCTCTTCTCCGGATTTCGTAACCGGAACAGATCCATAATCTCCGTCTATTAGGTCTCCCGCAGATACTTTTTCAACATAAGGATTTTGCTGCAGTATTTTCGCTGCCAACTGATACCGGTCCAAAAAATCATCCGTGCGCATCTGCAAGGACACTAAATGGGATTTATCATAGCCTAAGTTCTTATTTCCAATAAATTTCATTTGCCTGGAAACCATCAAGCTACAAATGATTAAGCTGATGGTAATAACAAATTGAGCAATCACCAAACCTTTACGAATATTCAGCTCTGCACTATTGGATTTAACAACTCCTTTCAACACTTGAATCGGATCAAAACCTGTCAGAATCAGAGCCGGGTAAATCGAGGATAAAAGACCGACCAGCAAAACCAATCCGATATAGGCCGGTAAGAAAAAATACATTTCCTGGAGGCTGAACTCAACATCCCACCCCAAATAATTCATAAGCGTAGATTGACTCCAGATGAATAACAGGATTGCAAATAATCCACCCAAACTGGCAACCATAACCGATTCCATCACAAACTGCTTGACCAAACCCAATTTACCAGCTCCCAGTACCTTCCGCATTCCAACTTCCTTAGCACGCCGAATGGACCTGGCTGTACTGATATTCATAAAGTTAAATCCAGCAACTATCAATATCAATAATGCGATAAATAGCAAACCATAGGTATAAGTGAGACTACCTCGCTTATGCTCAGCCGTATTCATCATTTCATTAGAATGAAAGTAAATGTCTGAAAGTGGTTGTAACCGAAACTGTGCTCTCACCGGTCTATCCTGATACATATGTTCAGAGGCAAATTCTGACAACCGCTGATCGAATCGTTTCGGATCACTCCCCTGCTGCAAAAGCAGGTAGGTGTGAAAGGAAATCCATCCCCAGCTATCGAGTGTAACCGGATATCCAAAAGGAACTTTAAAAGTGGAAAATGAAATTAGAAAATCAAAATCCAGATGGGTTTTGGGCTGTTTTTGCATCAAGACTCCGGTTACTCTTAATGGAATCGCACTGTTCATCAGTATCTCTTTCCCAATTGGATTTTCTGCTCCAAAATATTTTAGCGACTGTTCATAGGTCAAAACTACATTGTTGGGCTGTGAGAGCGCATTTTCAGGATCTCCATCTTGGAAAGGAAAATCAAAAAGTTTAAAGAAATCCTGGTCTGCATAGATCACCTTATCTTCGTAATACTGTTGGTCCTGATGCTTTAGGATTACATCATCTGTATATCGCAACCGAACTGCAGATTCCACTTCAGGAAAATCCGCTTTTAAGGCAGGTGCAAAAGGTGGCGAGGTCGTAGCCAAATAGCGTCCTGATTCAGCAAAGGGCCTTTCATCGTTGACCACCCGATAGATTCTATCTGCTTTGGAAAAAGCAGTATCCACACTCATCTCCTGTAATACGAAAAGCAATATCAAAAAAATGCAAGCAAAGCCAATGGTCAATCCCATTATATTTATCCCCGAACTTAACTTGTCCTTGCGCAGGTTGCGCAGCGCAACTTTGAAATAGTTTTGAAGCATTTGTTTATGTTTTACAATAATGTGAGCGGAATATTTCTTATTACTCCATCTGGTTTTAATGGTATAAGGCTTACCCGTTGAAAATTTTCACCTCCTCCTTGAAATGATAGAAAATGGGTTATTAAGCCATCGATTAAATTGCTAAAAAATCGGGTTTAGCTCAAAGCTGAAAATAGAAAATTATTTACCGGTTTAGCAGCATTGAATGTTGCCATAAGGGTATCCGGGAAATTGTCCGTTAAAATTTCTTCGGCTGGCCATTTTTTGAAGTAATAGAAACTCTTGTTAAACAATAAAGGTTCTTTCTCAGCCAAATCAGCAAAGGGAGCCGCCAACCGTTTGTTCTTTTCTCCCAGGATTTCTCCAAATGCCTCCTTAAATCCTTTATTATTAATCGCTGTTCGGAATCCTTCTAAATCTTCAGCTATGGCAGTTCGAACCGCAAGAAGTTGATTTTTATCCAGCATGTGCGCTCCACTGTAGAGTCGTGCATCTTCTGCACTCAGCTGCAGGTACATTCCGGGATTGGTCTTATCTTTTCTTCCTCCGGGACCGATTAACGCTGCCATGTGGGTCTTATAGGGAGACTTATCCTTACTGAAACGCACATCCCGGTAAATCCGAAACACACAATCTTTGGCTTCTAAATGATCCATGCCAGGAGTCTGTTGTTGCATTTTCCGGATCATGGTAGCAATGAAGTCTTTAAAAGGCTCCTCCACGTTACTTTTAAAACGCAGTTTATTTTTTTGAAACCAATCTCGATCATTATTAGTGCTCAGTTCCTTAAGGAAATCGAGAAAGTCTTGAGAAAAATGTGAATCTGCCATATTTTTAGGTTTAGTATATACAATAATCTCCTAAAATATAAAACATCATCGGATAACGGCAATATTTTATCCTAATTCATGATGAAAGTAGATTAATGCATCTATAGATTATGTGTAGGCAGAGAAATCGTAAAAAAGCACACAAGGGCCTTTTCTCAACTCCTACCTGTTGGAATTGTGCCTAAACTCCCTTTGCTAAGAGTATAATAAAAACATTTAGCCATTGGAGCATTTTAGCCTTTTTTAATGTGTTGAAATAACCCCCTCAATGATCAAAATCATTGTTAGTTTAACACATTAGCCATTGACAATTTGTGTGTGTGTGTGTGTAGATTTGAAGTAGAACATATTCAAGAGGTGCTTGCTTGCCACTTATTGATACCTGCTATGCCTGCTCCTTATTAATTGCTAAGATTGTATAATTAAAAAATTTCATTATGAAAAAGATGAAAAATCTATTTTTACTTTTGTCGTTTGCCACATTTGCCTTGATCTATTTGAATTTTGCAGATGTACTTGCAAGCGTTCCAAATCCATGTGACAGTTGTGTTTGGACAGAAGATACCGGAAATATCCTTTTTTCATGTAAAGACAAAGATGGATCAAACTGTGGGATGTCCACACAAGATGGATTTACATTGTCATGCGCAAACAGAGTTAAATGTAATTAATTACTAAGAAATTTATTATTATGAAAAGTTTGTTTCCTCTAATATTAGGGTTGTTTTTATTTATGGTAATATTCTACAACCTCAGTTTGTTCTCTCAGATAAATTCAAAAGTTTTTTCAATTGAACAAGTTGCATCTTTTGCCTCAGTTCCAGCACCTTGTGATCAATGTGTTATTAAAGATTCCGGTGGGATTGAATTATTCTCGTGCAAGGATCAGGACGGATCTACGTGTAGCTATCCTGCTGCCGGCGGCCAAACTATAACCTGTAACAATGCTGTTAAGTGTGAGGATGCTTGATAGTATTTTGTTTAAATTAGAAATACCAAATAGGAGTTGTATAGAGAATGTAAATTGTATGGTTTTTAGACTTTCTTTACCGATAATCGCAATAACTTTTTTATTTGCTTGCCGATCAGTTACAAAAAATGATGAT
This sequence comes from Saprospiraceae bacterium, assembly GCA_965223405.1. Lineage (GTDB taxonomy): Bacteria > Bacteroidota > Bacteroidia > Chitinophagales > Saprospiraceae > CBDCWO01. The sequence continues at coordinate 4,858,638 of CBDCWO010000006.1, read as the reverse complement.
GAGGCAAAGCTTATACAGACTTTCAATAGGAGCCATTTAGAGAATTACATGACCTTAACTTCCACTGAAGTAGAATTCTCAAAATCGATTCATTCCATGTTCTTTTATTTATTAAGAGATTCTCTAATTTTAATAGAAAACAGGAGAGCAAATCCATATTTTTATGAATTATATAGTCTTAACCGTCAAACAAATATTTTAGAATTTGGTATGTCAGGGAAAGGGCCTAATGAGTTATTATCAGCTTATCTTAATCCAGAATGGGATAATGCAATTTCATCGCAAGAACTGTGTGTCGTTGATGTTACTACTCACAAAGCATATGTTTATAATATTGATTCATTGCTAAAGTTAGCAGGGAGCTATAATCCAATTCAATTTACTATTCCATCATTTTCGAACAACATTGGCAAATGGAACGAGAACCATGCCATAAGCTGGAATTTATACTATCTTGATGACCCTGAAGTTGGCAATAGTGTTGATTTGTTAGTGGATATCCAAGTTGTTAATGGCGAATCATCTTTCGATTCTAAAAAGTTGATGGGAACAAATTATACTTACAACGTTAGCGGTGGCTATGTTATAGTTTCACCTAACAAAACCAAAATTATTTGTCCTTACAAATATGAAGACCGGATAGATATTTTTAATGGGAATAAAAAATTGATCAAATCAATAAAAGGACCTGATGATATTGAGAATAAATATTTGATTACACCTCAGCTAAATAATCTTGTCGGCCATGATAAAGAATACTATGAGGGGTATAGATGCAAACCTATTTTTACAACCTCCTCTGTGTATTGCGTTTATAGTGGGGCTATTTCCAATAAAGAACCCTATGAATTGCAAAGTGAACTGTTTGTTTTGAATTGGGATGGTGAAATCATTAAATCATATCACTTAGATAAATATTTAATGACCATATCAGTCAATTCTGGTGAAGACACACTATATGGTACTACTAAAGATTCTATGGGAGACAACTATATGGTAAAGTATGCCCTTAACTAAGCAACTAACTATTTTTGCAATATTTATTTATTGTATTGGGTATAATTGTTCAAGTAATCGAGCTAGTCTTAATAAGTTACAAAACAGCGTTATTGTTTTACCGAGTACTTTTGACTCAATTATTGTAAACCGCAATAAAAACGATACCTTTTTAATATATTATTTTGATGGAGAATGTTCATTCTGCATTGCACAATTTTTAGACTGGTTAAAAAAATGGCAGAATAACATAGGAAATTATGAAATCAATGCATATTTTATAAGTACATCAGCGAATCTTTTTAAAATTGAATATTTTTTGGAGCAGTACAAACTCAAATTGGAACAAAATCAAATTTTGCAGTCTGATTATGAGAAGACGTTTTTAGCAGAAAATGACTTTTTAACCGGGAAAACGGATATTTTATTATTGGATATGGATCTAAATAAATATTATTTGTTCACTTGATCCATTTAATAATAAACAAGCATTGAAAAAATATTTTTCTTTAGGTATTTTCAACTAAGAGATAAAGCTTTCATTCTTATGAAATTGTTCTGAATTACTTTTGGATCTCTTATTCGCAGTGTTGCTAACATCCTTATTTTGTATTTGATCCAGCAAGTTTGGTTGGTTCAGCTCCCTCGATGATATAAATCATGCGTTCCTTAACACGCCAGCCTTGACATCATGAATTTGTGTGTAGGCTTAAATTTGGCACCAAGACATATTGTTGAAGTGCAGAGCCCGCAATTTTCTTACCCACAATGTTCGCTCTAAATATGATATAGACTATAGCATTCAGAAGTATATAATGGATATTCTTTTGAAGTTTGAGTATTATGTTTTGTGTGGCAAAATTTCATCAGGACCTAGATGTTATACGAAAAGATTGTAGTTTTGATTTGCATTAGCATATGGACCGATTTGAATTACTATAATTATACATAGATCTTGAGATTTAATTTTGCTGACTTATTGCTCATATTTTATTATTGCATAAATTAACTACGGTAAAAGCATTACATTCTTGACATCGCTTGGGGATTGTTGCATGGTCCTTCACTTATTTTGAATCCTTCGGTATAAGTTGGCTAAAGAATGGATAAGCATATCCGAATGGGAAAGTATATTGTAATGGTTGTGTCCAAACATTTGCGGAAGGTAGTACCGTGCGATCGATTCTATGGCAATCGCATAGGTATTAATATGTCTTGCATGTATTTCACGAAGTGCCTGTTTGACATCCGCAATTCCATACTTACCTTCGTAACGGTCGTAGTCATTGGGTTTTCCATCGGAAAGTAATATTACCCATTTATTGGGGGCCTCATGTTTTTCAACCAACATTTTAGCATGCCTCAAAGCTGGGCCGATCCGGGTATAACCCTCTGGTTGAACAATACCCAGATGTTGCTTACCCAGATTCCAATGGTCCTGAAAATTCTTAATCGGCACATAAGCACAGTGATTCCTGGTTTTGGAATAAAATCCGCCCACAGCAAAATCTACCCCGTACTCGGTGAGTACTTCTCCAAATAGAATCACGGCTTGTTTTTCCACATCCAATACACGATTTCCATCGGCAAAACTATCTGTTGATAGACTGATATCCATTAAAAACAAAATGGCCAAATCCGATTCTTTTTTTCGTTTGGAGTAATAAATATTTTCAGATGGAGTTTTACCAGAGTGGATATCCGTGTACCAATCCACCACAGCATCGATATCAATTCGATCACCCTGGGGTAATTTTTTAACATTTCGACGTTGTTGATTGATTTGAGCAAATTTCTTACGCAGGTTATTTAAGGTGAGTCGGTTGTCTGCAAGACAATCTTTTGCATAATTCAGACTTCCAGGTGGTTGTTTTTTGACATATACTTGGCAATAATCCTTTTTGTATTGATTTTGTTTGTAATTCCATTCATCGTACAGGTGATGTGGTTCTGAATCTTCGATTGTTGCACTTTCAGGTACAAAATCCAGGTCCCGAAAATCCGCCTGGTAAATAGATTCAGCGACCTCATCGGTCCGAAACAAATGTTTTAGATTTAATTCTTTCAATGCATCTTCATCTTCCTGTAAACTATCCTCTCCGTCGAATCCACGCCATACACCACTGAATTCTTCAGCAGTTTCTACTTTTTCGAAATTGTGAGTCATCACATAATCATCCTGGGCCTTTTTGTCCACCTGAATCACCTCTGCTTCCTCCACCGCTTTTGATTTGATTTCTGATTTGGGTTTGACCGAATCTTTTCGAAAGGTGGTTTGATCTTCAATACTTTCACTGGCTTTATCGACTATGTCGCGACTTACCATAAATTTGCCATACAGCCAGTATTGAGGAATCAAGTCAGGGCCAAAAAAATCTTAGATCGAGTGATAATATTTATATACAGGTGGAAATTCGTTTGCTATATGCAAGAGAATATCCTCGGAAACAGATGCTGCCTTGGTTCTGGATTCCGTCAGGCCAATTGTCTGATTTGAATTATCCCAGTTGTAGTCTTGTTCGAATTGGACGGAGAGGTATACTATTCTATATAAGTAAAAATTCAAATTACGCTCAACCGAATCCAAAAAGGATACTTTCGACGGCAAAAAAAACAGATTCGATTTCCAGCCTCCCTCCATTTCTGCCTCCTGAATTTCAATATTCTCCCCGGTTATGGCCCGTGCCAATAAAGTCAAGCGATCAATTAGGGGGGCCAAAAGGACGGTTCTATTTATTTCTTCTTCAGATCGCCCTTTAAAGTGGCGATTATAGAAGTTCATAAATTTTTTAAACAGAATTTGATCAAGTTCCATCTACCTTATTATATCATCAAATTAGCCAAGTCTTTAAGAGAGGTAAGTGTCTCACTATCATCGGTGAGCGGTTGGATCATTCCGACTTCTACAGATAGTCTTTTGGGTAAACCTGATTTAATCAATTTCGCGGTATCCACAATCAGCCTGGTGGAAACCGTTTCCATCAACCCCAACTCGGTGAGATTTCTGATTTTCGAAGCTATCCTAATCAACTTTTTGCCATCAGCCGGATCCACCTTGGTTTCACTTGTAATGATCTCAAGTTCAACCTCTTTGCTTGGGTAATCAAATGAAAGTGCAACAAACCTTTGCCGGGTCGATGGTTTTAGTTCTTTAAAACCACGTTGATAACCCGGATTGTAAGAAGCCACCAGCATAAAATTATCCTTAGCCTCAATTTCTGTTGCCAATTTGTCCAAATAAAGCTGCCGACGATGATCCGTAAGAGAATGTATTGCCACAATCACATCCGGTCTCGCTTCGGCTATCTCGTCGAGATAAATAATAAATCCCTCTTTCACCGCTTTGGTAAGCGGACCATCCTGCCACTGGGTTTCAGCTCCTTTCAATATAAAACGACCTGTAAGGTCCGTTGAAGATGTTTCTTCATGACAGGCTACCGTAATAAGGTGAATATCCAGTTGGTGAGCCATATGTTCTACAAATCTGGTCTTACCAGTCCCTGTAGGACCTTTTAATAGTACTGGGAGTTTCTGGTGAAAGCAATGCTCAAACACCTCTTTTTCCTTTCCAATAGCCCGGTAATACGGAGCAGTTTCAACAATCATTTTAAAAATTTATTTATCAAATGTCTAACAAATTTCTCCACAACCTATACAATCTTTAGATTTTTAAAGAAATAATCCTTTGCGGTAATTAAAAATTGTCATTCTATTGTAGTGATATATTGTATATGTTTTATTATTCTGAGCATCGAAGTCGTTTGAAAAATAAAAAAAGCGCCATCGTTAGTTGAAGAGATTCAATACGAGGCGCTAACTTAAACCCAATGACAACACTTATGTACTAAGTGGTTACTATTTCTAAAGCTTCATCCGAAGGCTTGCCGTATTTAAAAAAGTTCACGATATATAGAACAATTCCCAGAGTAAACAAAGCCGCGGCTCCAATCAAAATGAGGAAATGGGGTTCCATAGCCTGTTGTGTCTTGACAAAGTCTACACCAACTTTTCTTTCCAAATAAACTTGAGTAACTCCGGCTACGGCAAATGCCGTGGTCATCGCTATCATTCCGATATTAGAAAGCCAAAAGGCATAATTCGCTCCGGGTTTGGTATACATTTTTCGTCCAGTCAATAAAGGCATAGCATAAGTGATCATACCCAGGACCAACATGCCATAGGCACCCCAGAAGGCTAAATGACCGTGCATAGCAGTTACGAATGTGCCATGCGTCCATAGATTAACTGCGGGCAGGGTATGCGCAACGCCTAGTAAACCGGCGCCAACAAATGATAATATTGCCGTACCCAAAGTCCAGGTCAAGGCCATTTTGTTGGGGTGTCTCTTTTCACCCTTTCGATACATAGCAATGGCAAAAAGTGCCATTCCTAAAAATGCTAATGGTTCCATTGCAGAAAATATTCCGCCGATCATGAGCCAATATTTGGGTGTTCCTATATAATAGTAATGATGACCGGTCCCTAAAATACCGGAAAGGAATGTTAATCCAACAATCACATACAACCATTTCTCGATCAGCTCCCTGTCGACGCCGGTCAGCTTAATCAATAGATAGGCCAAGATACCGCCCATAATCAATTCCCAGACACCTTCTACCCACAGATGGACAACCCACCAACGAAAAAATGAATCCATCGTTTGGTTATCAAACCAAATCATACCAGGTAAATATAGCAGAGCAGCAAATAGCAATCCCATAGACAGAACTAATGAGGTAGTGGTTTTCCGCTTGCTTTTAAATAAAGTAGCCAGAATAATATAAAGGAAAAGCAAGACGTTCACGACGACTAAATAATCCAGTGGTCTGGGTATTTCAAGAAATTTGCGTCCTTCCCACCAATTGAGATGAAATCCTAAAACGGCTACCACCCCTACAACTGCCAAACTCCAGAACTGTAACATGGCTAAAGGCACTGATTCTAACTCTCTTTCCGCCTCATCAGGAATAATATAATATGCCGCACCCATAAAGCCACTGAGAATCCAGACCACCAGCAGATTCTTATGGGTTGCCGTGGCCGCATTAAAAGGTATTAACTCATGTAATGGGTCATAACCCAGATGCGCAAATGCCATTACGAATCCATATAGGATTTGTAGTACTAAAAGTATCATACTCAGTGCGAAGAACCAATAAGCTACTTGTTGAGATTTATATTTCATTTTTCTTTTATTTAATAATTGAACTGCAAAAAACCGCAGTTGGATTATTCATCCCGGAACTATCTTTTACCACGATCGTATATAATTCTTTGTGTATTAATCCTGGGGTACCAGTTTTTTCAAATCCGGCTCAGGGGGAAATCCATTCAGATCCATATTTCCTATCCATTCGAAAAATGCAACCATATCCTGAGCTTCACTCTCACTCATTCCATAAGCTACCATCTTTCTTCCATTGGGTTGCCACGGCTCTTTCGACATGAGAACCGTTTTGATAAACTCGGCACCTTTACGGTCTATAACCTTGGTCAACTCAGGCCCATAATACGCACCCTCCCCTAGGATCGTATGGCATCCCATACAGTTGTTTTTATCAAATAGCTCTTTACCCCGAACAACTGACTCGGTAAGATTTTCACTATTAGTATTTTTGGGTACTTCCCTGGCTAGTGTATGCCATGATAAAACCAGAAAGATTAGGAAAAACACCACGGTGCCACCAAGAAAGAAAGTCCTTGCTTGATTTTTGGATAACATAGCAATGAAATTTTGTTTTCGTTTTGTAAACAGATCTGAGATTGGGCCTCAAATCATTAAAGATTACACACTCTATAACTGGATATAAAGATGCTTAAATCTTAATTACAAATATACATTTCTTCATCAATTAACAATAAAAAATCATCAATTTTACGTTTAATTAGAATTATATTTGACGTTTTACCTGAAGCAATGAAATATGTTCAGCAAGTCATGTGAATATGGAATCCGGGCCGTCCTTTTTCTTTCAACAAATTCCGATGAGGAACACAAATTGGGAGTAAGTGAAATGGCAGAAAAGCTCAAAATTCCAAAACATTTTCTAGCCAAAATTTTACAACAGTTATCAAGGAATAATCTTGTTTCTTCAACCAAGGGACCAAATGGAGGATTTTACATGTCGGATTATAATCAAAAATCCAATCTTTTAAAGGTGATTGAGTGCATCGATGGGCCGGACATTTTTAACACTTGCATATTGGGGTTAGACGAATGCTCCAACCGAAATCCATGTACTTTTCATGATAAGGTTGAAAACTACCGCAAACAGATGCTGATGATTCTGGAAAAAGACTCGATTATTGAAACTGCCGAAAACATTAAATTGAATAATTTCAAGATTTAGTTTCTCCTTACCGGATATTTTTTTTTGGACCTGAGATCGTGATAAACTCGCCAAAGGTCCTAAACATCCATTAAAATTTATTGAGTTCCAGACTTCAGAAAATGGATCCATTGTCAATCTCCGATTCTAATGCTATTCTTGATCAGCATATTCAACTTGGACAACTTACTTTCTTCAAAGTTGACATTTGGCATACTTTGTTTCTAAAATTGGTAACCATAAGAATTTAAAAAAGTAAATTAGATAAAAATTCAATTTATCTGTAAACACTTGCATTGCGTAACTTTCTTAAGAATGTCATTAGAAATATCATCCGTTATAAAGGATATTCATTAATCAATATCCTGGGCCTGGCTATAGGTTTAAGTTGTTGCATTCTAATTTTCCTATACCTATTGGATGAATTAAGCTATGATAAATACTTAGCCGACCCGGATCAGACTTTTCGAATTGTTACTGATTTTGCTGCCGGGGATCAGAGGGAAGTTCAAACAGCACGGACGCCTCCACCTTGGGCACCTGTATTAGCACGCGACTTTCCGGAGATTGAAAGTTATGTGAGAATAAAATCCCCCTTGGTATCATGGATGGTCAGCTATGAGCCTGCAAATAAACGGTTTTATGAAAAAGGATTTTACTTTGCTGATGAGACCTTTTTAAGTTTTTTCAATTTAAAACTTACTACTGGAGATCCTGAGACAGCCCTTTCCAAACCAAGCACAGTAATTCTTACTGAGAGGATGGCACGAAAATATTTTGGAAACGAAAACCCGATTGGCAAGGTTTTAAGATTAGATAATTCATACGATTTTCAAGTAACCGGTATTATGGAGCCGGTACCAAATAATTCTCATTTTCACTGTGAATTTGTAGCCTCATTTATCACTCTCCATACGCTGGAAAATGGACCTTACGGCCAGGACTATGGAAATAATATGAATCAATTGTTCCCCGATGTATATACCTACATTCGACTTCCCAAAAACTATAATCCCAGAGATTTTGAAAAGCGGCTTGTTGGTTTCGTTGATCAGTATCACAGAGAAACCCTTGATCAGTTTAATGCCAAAATCCTGGCTTCTTTGCAACCTATTACAAGTATTCATCTACAATCCAACCGGGATGCTGAGTTGGAAGCCAATAGTGACCTGGAATACATCTACATATTTGTAGCAATTGCACTCTTTGTATTGTTGATTGCGTGTATAAATTTTATGAATCTAGCTACTGCCCGATCGGCGGAAAAAGCACGGGAAGTGGCCATGAGAAAGGTGATGGGCGCAGAAAGATGGCAATTGATGATACATTTCATTGGCGAATCAATAATCATTACTCTGCTTGCCCTAATCGTAGCAGTAGGTCTTGTGTTTGTACTTTTACCCTCATTCAATTCTCTTTCGGCGAAAGCACTTTCTCTGTCGGTAATAGATGTTCCATTTATACTTGGATTGTTTGCGCTGATCATCGTAGTCGGTTTTGTATCTGGTAGCTATCCTGCCGTATTTCTATCTTCATTCTCACCAGTAGTGGTGTTACAGTCGTCATCCAGAACCAGTACATCCTCTAATGCCATTTTAAGAAAATTGCTGGTCATCTTTCAATTTACCATTTCGATCGTGCTTTTAATAGGCACCGGGATTGTCAAAGACCAGATGAACTTTATGCAATCAAAAGACTTAGGTTTCAATGACGAGCAGGTAATTATCATTTCCCTTGGAGATACAGATCAGCGATTAATCTTCAATAATTATAAGAACCTGATACTTCAAAATCCAGATGTAATAGCGGTAAGTGGATTACAATCACCTCCTGGTGGATTACATGGTAATATCGCATTTACCCCTCAAGGAGCAGCAGAAGGAGAAACTGTTCTTATGGATTTTTTTGGCTCTGATCACAGCTTGGTGGAAGCCTTGGAAGTTGATATCATTAAAGGGAGGAGTTTCTCTTTGGATTTTCCGACAGATTCTACGGAAGCAATAATACTCAACGAGTCAGCAGTTAAGCATTTAGGTTGGCAAAATGAGCCCATTGGCAAAACCATAATTTTTGGCCCCCAGGTACCGGTTAGGCCCAAGGTTATTGGTGTCGTAAAAGATTTCCATGTCAAATCACTATATAGTAAAATTGAACCACTTGTGATCGGATTTATTCAGCAACCCGTATATCTCGCGATTCGGATCGCTTCAAAAAATGTAGAACAAACGTTATTGTTTCTTGAAGAAAAATGGCCTCAGGTATATCCCAATGATCCGTTTCAGTTAACCTTTTTAGATGAAGATTTTGATAAGTTGTATCAAACCGAACAGGTGCGAGGTCAAGTATTTGGTGCGTTTTCAATTCTCGCCATCTTGATCGCCTGTTTGGGATTATTGGGTCTTGCCTCTTTCATTGCAGAACAAAGGACAAAAGAAGTTGGTATTAGAAAAGTAATGGGGGCAACAGTATTTGATATCATTTACCTGATGACGAAAGAGTTTGTAAAACTAGTACTTATTTCAAGTATTATTGCCTGGCCTATTGCCTATTTAATTATGAATAACTGGATACAAAAGTTTGCATATGCTACCAATATTTCACTTTGGACTTTCATTCTAGCTGCCTTAGCCGCCATAATAATAGCCGTTCTCACAGTAAGTTTTCAAGCAGCGAAAGCTGCATTAATCAATCCGGTGAGAGCTTTGGATCGAGAATAAAATCTATTCTTGTGATATGGGAAATCCTATAATAACCACAAGTGTTTATCCGGTCAAATTTATCGTAAAAATATCCATCTAATCCGCTCATTTAAATTATATTTATAATTCTGAAAATTCCTCTGTCGCAACCTAGTTTCTAATTGAAAATGTCAAAACCCTATGACCTCATCGCATACACAAATTGGTATGAACAGAGTATTTCACGTATAAAATAATAATAATGGATCTGTATAGATTTAAGACAATGGGTGAACAGTCGGGAAGACGGTCTTGGGCTGAACCCTGGAAGATCAAAATGGTGGAGCCGATACGCATGAGCAGTCCGGAGGACAGAAAACAGGCTATTGCCAAAGCAGGATATAATACCTTTTTACTTAAATCCAATGAAGTATATATCGATCTGTTGACGGATAGTGGCACAAGTGCTATGAGTGATCGTCAATGGGCTGGACTGATGATAGGTGATGAGGCTTATGCAGGAAGTGAAAATTTTTATCACTTGGAAGAAACGATTAAAAGAATTTATGGTTATAAATACTTCATTCCGACCCATCAGGGGAGGGGTGCCGAGAATCTTATCAGCCAGGTGGCTATAACTCCCGGACAATATGTTCCTGGTAATATGTACTTTACCACAACTCGGTACCATCAGGAACATGCCGGTGGAAAGTTTGTGGATGTAATTATTGATGAAGCCCATCAACCACAGAAGTTACATCCTTTCAAAGGCAATGTAGATATTGAAAAACTTCGTGAACTAATTTATAAAAAGGAGAGTAGGAACATCGCTTACGTGAGCCTTGCCGGTACAGTCAACATGGCCGGTGGACAACCGGTGAGCATGGCCAATGTAAAAGAAGTCAGGGCTCTGTGTGATCAATATGGCATAAAATTGTATTTGGATGCTACCAGGATGGTAGAAAATGCCTACTTCATTCAACAAAGCGAAGAAGGCTACCAAGATCGATCAGTGGCCTCAATTTTAAAAGAATTTTGCAGTTATACAGATGGTGCTTGGATGAGTGGCAAAAAGGATCATCTGGTGAACATAGGAGGATGGCTTGCCGTAAATGATGAAGAACTATATGACAAACTGCGCAACCTGGTCGTGGTCTATGAAGGATTACATACCTATGGCGGCATGTCGGGAAGGGATATGGAAGCTATGTCAATCGGTATTTTGGAATCAGTACAAGATGATTACATTCGAGCCCGGGTGGGGCAGGTTATGTATTTGGGGAAATTATTAGTTGATTGGCAAATCCCAATTGTCCGACCCGTTGGAGGCCATGCCGTGTTTCTAGATGCGAAAAAGTTTTATCCCCATCTTTCACAGGATCAATTTCCAGCCCAAATGCTGGCTGCCGAACTATATCTTGATTCTGGCGTCCGAAGTATGGAAAGAGGAATAGTTAGCGCAGGAAGAGATCCAAAATCAGGGAAGCACCGCTATACGGAATTAGAGTTAACCCGGTTGACTATCCCTCGCCGGGTGTATACTGAAGCACACATGGATGTAGTCGCTGAATCAGTGAAGGCAGTTTATAAGAAAGCACATCAGGCAAAAGGCCTCAGAATGAATTACGAACCGAAATACCTGCGCTTTTTCCAAGCTCGGTTTGAACTTTTATAGGCTTACATCAACTCAATTCAATTGTTATGGTGTTTTGTTTTAAATAATACCATTTTCATATTCTATGGATCACAATGCTCATACCAAGAAGTCCTGGCAACGTAATCGGCCGCGACCCGACCCGCCTGGTCGATTTGGTCGTAATTAGCTATCGCCCAAGTTTCCCAATCCTGATCTATTATACTTAAAGACACTCCGGTAATTTCAGCAATTCGATCAGGGGTCGGATTCACTGTTGTGTAAATGATTTCTATTAATGGTTCCAATCCAAAGGTTAGGTGCAAATATCTAAACCAGGAGGACCTAAGAGGATAAGTTTGAAGATTACAGCGATTATTTAATACAAAATGCTGAGATCTTAAAATATCGTGTGTTATATCTTTATTGGTATGAAGCAAGTGACCGACTACCAGGGTTTCAGAAAATCCATACAATGGAAATCCCGTTTTATCCGGATCGATTAGAGTAGCCATATATTCTGAAAATCCTTCGTCATAATAGGGATAATCAGACCACTGATAAGGTTCGTATTTCAAATAATAATCTTCACGAATGGCATGCACCATCTCATGGGCCAGCAAAGCCAAATACCCTTTTTCCTCTTCGGTATAGCGAAAAAGATGTATACCTGCCGTATCAAAATATGGCCCCTGACTAGTAAACTGTCCTTCGAGCCTGATCGTAATCCGGTCAAAAGGTAAGTAAATATCACCTAACAGGTTCTCTAATTTCGCGAATAGTTCCTCAGCTTTAATTGCTATGTGTTGTATTTCGCCGGTGGTACTTTTGTGAGAGTCAGAAATGATATGGAAATGCTCTGTCTTTCGCTCTAATGGAATTAAGGGTTGATCTTTTTCACAAGAATTAAGTAAAAAGTGAAAGAGTATGATGAGCATTCCGATACTTGCCCTGATAACCACAGTTGATGCATTTAAGATTGTAACAAATATCAGGATTTAATAATTCATGTAAAAGCACTTAAATTAGCAAAGGCTATTAAATAAAAGAAAATCCGCGATCCTAATGAAAGGATGCGGATTTAACTAGTGAGAATTTTTCACGCTATTTTTCTTTCCCTCCTTGCAAAAAATCCTGGTATTCCTGTAATTCTTCCCATTTTTCTTTATGAGCTAATTTTGCTTGCTTTGGCCATGTTGTCGGATCAGCCAGATTGTATCTATCCCCGGCTTTATCCAATATTTTCTGCAATTTGCTGACTTCCGCATTTGCTAATGCTTTCCAAGTTTTGATGTCTGCTTCATGCAAGAGTTTTTCAATTTTTGGTCCAATTCCTTCAATAGCTTTGAGATCATCCTTTTTGTATTTCTTCAACAATCCCATTTTTATCAAAAGCTTCTCCACTTTAGAGTCTGTTTCACCCACACTTGTGGCCCTACCGGTATCTAATGCTTTTTGCAAGGTGATTAATTCATCCCACTTACCTGCATTTGCCAAAGCAGCTTGCTCAGGCCAGGTGGCAGGATCAATAATCTGATAACGCGTGCCTGACTTATCTAGTAAAGCTCTTAATGATTCCGGACTTTGAGAAGCTAGGGTAGACCAGTCGGTAACTTTATTGTTTTTCAATACTTCTTCCATTTTAGGCCCGACTCCTTCGACCACCTGCAGATTATCAGACTTTAATGATGCATATATATCTGTCTTTTTACCTGAGCTCTTGGTAGTACCTGTCTCTGAAGTTAAGGCGGTACCAGTTGCAAGTTTGGCTTCGGAAGCAGCCATCGCAGCTTCCATTTCCCGCATTCTGCCTCGTAGCGTTGCATTTTCTCCCTCAGTAGAAGCATAAGCTTTGCGGCATTCTGCCAAATCAACTTCAAATTGCCGGTTCTTTTTCTGGCAAGCAGCCAACTTATCTTCTGCTTCCGCCAATAAATTCTTGTATCTACCCCAAATCAGCCATCCAAGTAACAGCCCCAGTAAAGGCAGTAAGATCCAAGGTAACCACCAATATTGACAAAAGAAGTCAGGAATTGCTAAGAAAAACATCTTTGTTGTTTTTAATTATTTATTTAATTAATTCAATAACAGCGCGTCTATTTTGTTTGCGATTTGCTTCGCTGGTGTTTGGCACTAACGGATCTTTTTCACCTGAAGATTTTGTTGTAATTCTGGTAGCATCAATACCTGATTCCATCAGGTATTTCTTTACTACTTCAGCTCGCCACTCCCCGAGATAGTAATTGCTTTGATCAGTACCAATATCACAGGTATGACCTGTAATTACTACTTTTTCATCAGTTTTAGAAAGTCTCTGTGCCAGATCTTTAAGATATTCTTCAATTTGGGGATCCTTAATCCGATCTGTAGAATTAAAGGGAAAATACATCATCCTCTTGTCGTCAATTTCCTTAATTGACTCATTATAAATCGCATAACTAAAAGCAGAGCTTCTAAATGGATGCTCTTTAATGCCTTCCCGGTCACTTGATAATCTGCCTAATAATTCCACTTTGTCATCAGTCAGGTCAGGAAACAGTTTGTTTTTAATCTCATGGGCTCTGGCCAATCCTAGATTTTCATAAGCACTTGAATTGGATTCATCGGAAAAATAGTTTCCTACAATCCTTAACTTCTGCCCTTCTCCGAGACCAGTCAACAAACTATCTCTTAATTTCTCCCAATTGGGCCCTACAATAGGATCTTCACTATCCCAATTAAACAATAATGGACCACTTTCTGGAGTAAATGTCTCGATTTCGGGAGTCGTAGTAGGTTGTGGCGACTCATTTACAATTTTGGAATCACTAGTGGCTAAAGTTCCACAGCATTCTTTAGACGAGTTGCAAAGTAAGTAGCCAAGTAATAACCAAATAGCAATGATGATAATTGACCAAAAAGTTCTCATTTCGCTTTGATTTTACTGCTTCAAGATATTAAAAGAAATTGACTTTCTTTTCGATTAGGGTATTCTAATTCCAATCTTCCAATTAATTTTATTCTTTTTTCTTAATATATAATTATTTTATATGTATTGTTATTGGAATTTGCCAAGTTTTGCCTTCCCGAGTAGCGTATTTTTGAGATAATTCGCTAACGACATGCTCCACCTCAAAGAATTATTAAGTCTTAAACTACTCATACCTTATATCAGCGGGATTCTGGTTTGGTGGTTTTTTCCACATCAATGGGACTTTCGAGCGTGGCATCTTCTATCATTCCTTCCAATACTATATCTATGTAGTTTGCAAAAAGCAAATACCTGGTTTTCTCAAGTTATTTCGATTACTGTTGTATTTTCTTTTTTGTTTTTTACAGGGTATCATTGCGCAAGAAGTAGCGAATCCGATCTTTCCAGCCACAGAGAATTCAGTCCGGGTGCACATTATGGTTATGGAAAAATACTTTCAGTAAAGGAAAAAAATAATCTCCAATATGTCCTGCGACTTTCTCACTTGGAAAGTATAAACAAAAAATACCAAATAGGGACTAACGAAAGGATCATAGTCTATGATACTGAGAGAAAGAACCGTTACAGTAAAGGTGATCTCATATTTTTTCAGGCGAATCTAAATCGCATAAAACCTGCGATCCGAAAAGATGATTTTGATTTCAAAAAATACTACCGGAGCCAAGGTATCTACTATAATGCCTGGATGACCAAAAGTAACTTACATAAACACGGAATGTTCTTTTCGGTCCATAATCTAAGTGTCCACTGGGCTACTGCCTTTCAATCGGGTTTTAGTCAAAAAACCGGAGCCTTGCTTCAAGCTATGCTTTTAGGGAAAAAAGGCAATTTATCTGATAATGTAGTTGATGTATTCAGAAAGTCAGGAGCTATTCACGTTTTGGCCATATCAGGATTGCATGCAGGCATCATTCTGGGTATCTGTATGTTTTTTTTCAACTTGATTTTCGGTATGAGTTCCAATTCAAAAATTCTGAGTCAAGGAATGTCATTAGTATGTGTGTGGATATTTGCCTTATTGGTTGGATGGCAAATTCCAGTGGTTCGGACGGCAGCATTGCTTACCTTATATATCTTTGGAAGATGGTTGAATCGTGATATTCATCCCATTCAAACACTAACTATAGGAATTTTCTTTTTGCTATTATTTGATCCATTAATGCTGTTTCAGATTAGCTTTCAATTTTCTGTGCTTGCGGTTCTGGGAATTGTTGTGTGCTACCGAAAAATAGTGACTGCGTTGACCATCCCAGGATTTAGATGGTTGAACCCGGTAACCAAACTGATTTCAGTAAGTATTGCGGCACAAGTTTTCCTTTTTCCTCTTATTCTCTATTATTTTGGGCAATTTCCGGTTTATTTTTGGTTATCCTCTCTTATTGCAGTTCCAATAACCACGCTTCTTTTGATCTGCGGATTTATCTGGAGCGCTTGCTATGCGATTCATTTTAACCTGGGAGTAGAATCGTTTGAACTCATTATAGAATACCTTGTCAATTCTCAAGTGACTTTATTGGATTCGATTACTGAATTGCCGTCCAGCCTGTTATCGGGTTTACATATCAATGGGATTCAGACCTTATTCATTTTGGTAATTATGGCTCTGATTAGCTGGCCTTTTAAAGCAAGGAGTAAATGGAATCTTCACTTGACTACTTTATTTGCCATTTTGCTAATTGGGTATAGTTCCTGGAATCTCTCAGAAAATACCCGTAAAGTGGAAATTTATTTGGCCCATGATGAGGATGGTGTTCTGATGCATTTAAAAGATCAATCTCAGACATATAAATATCAAATCACAACGAATGCAAGGGGACAGGTCAGCCTATATGATACGGATCAAAAAAAATATTTACCCGATCAATTTCAGAATAACGTCCTGTTTAGAAACAACCATTTTCTGCAATTCAGAAATTACAAAATAGCAATTGATCCACAATACATAACCTCTGAAGTTAATGACCTTTCGATTGATTTGGCAATTATGACTAAACATTCCAACCGGAATATGGACTGGATTAGTTATAAAAATTTAATCTCAGATTTTAAGTATCGTAAAACCAATGAAGAAATAAATTTAAGATATGACGGATATCAAATTATAGAGTTATGAGAAACAGATTTACCCACATTAAAGAACGAAAAGGAATTTTTAACCTCATGTGCCTCATCGCACTGATCGTGCTCATCACCTCCTCTTTCAAGAGTGAAAGGAATGAGGAGTATTTCGATTTTACCCAAATCAAGCAAGTTACTGATCAGATATACAAGGAAGAATATTCCAAAGCTCAGATCAATGTGATCAAAGCTAAACCTGCCAAAAGAATGACCACACCGTCATTTAATCCGGTAAAATATGCAGGTGAAATAATCCGGAAAGAACCTGAAAGCAAAGATAATCCCACTGAGAAATATCAGAAAATCGAAGTGATTTCCGGAAAACCAAAGCATAAATCCAGCCAAAAACCAAAACCGGAATGGATTAAAAATAAATATAAATTACAACATATTGATATCAATCAGTCAGATATAGTAGATTGGGAAGCATTGCCAGGCATTGGTCCTTACTATGCAAAAATAATTACTAATTTCCGCGAAAAGCTAGGAGGTTTTACCTCAATCGATCAAGTTGGCGAAACCTGGCGGCTTCCCGATTCTATTTTTCAAAAAATAAAACCTTTACTGAAGCCTTCGCAGATTTACCGAAAGATTAATATTAATCAAGCAACCACTGAGGAGATCAAAAACCATCCTTATCTAAATTGGAAAGATGCCCAAATTATTACAAATTACAGGTTCCATCGGGGCTCATTTAATTCAGTAGAGGCTTTATATGGAATAAAAGTGTTTGATTCGACTTTTATCCACAAAATCTTACCCTATGTAAGTATTGAATAATCCGGGTGCGCTTTTATAAGTTAAGATCGAAACTGGTTTTTCGAAAGCAGTAACTGCCTTGACCTTTAGGCGTATATTAACTGAAAATTGAGTCCGGGATCATGCAGTGCATGGGCATTTAAACTCAATTAAGTGGAGAACATCCCTTGAATCTGCTACTATTTGAGCTAATCGAAGATAGGGGTTAGAAGAAAAAAGGGAATACGGATTTTCATTTTAATCTTTTATATCATTTTAAATAGATTTTTTTAAATGCTTTCGGTACAGAGCCTTCTTTCTAAAGGTAAATGATCAATTTCTGGTTTTGATGTAGAAATCTTTAGAAAATCGCTGTGTTTCTTAATTCTTCTACAGATTAACCACCTGCCAAGTTTGGTTCGGATACTTGAGCCAGAGCTTTCAGCTTCAGAATCTGGGCAGGTACTTCGCTATAATAATCGAACTCAAGTTCAAGCTCCATGTGATCAGTAGATGAAAACCAAGATTCTTTGTCTGAGCAAAATTATATCAAATCTTCATGTCATAATGTTTGTTAAACCGAACTTAAACCATTCAGGTGGTTATCTAATTTAAGATTATATCACGATCTTTGTTTGTTTTTGAGTTATCTTGTCTCTTGTGAAGAATCTGGTTGTATTAAATAAGTATATCTGGAGGTATAAATGGAAGTTTATTTTAGGTTTTATGTTTGTTGCTGCTTCCAATTATTTTGCGGTCCTTCAACCTCGAATTGTAAGACAGGCTCTCGACTTAGTCATCGAAAGTATTGACTTATACAAGCTCATGAATGGCTTTGAGGTGCAAGAAGTCTTTAGAAATTCAATTATTCAATCATTATTACTGTTTGGAGGACTTGTTATCCTATTTGCCATTATCATGGGAGTTTTCATGTATTTTATGAGGCAAACGATAATAGTCATGTCCAGACTGATCGAATATGATCTGAGGAAAGCCTTATTCAAACATTATGAACTATTGGACCAGGGATTCTTCCGCCGCCACAATACCGGTGATTTAATGGCTAGAATCAGTGAAGATGTAAGCAAAGTAAGAATGTATTTAGGTCCTGCAATTATGTATGGGATGAATCTGATTACTCTATTTATTCTTGTGGTTTCAAGCATGCTGACTGTGAATAAAGAACTTTCCCTTTACACCCTACTCCCATTACCGTTTTTATCAATTTCCATTTATTACATCTCCAACATAATTAATGTCCGCAGCGAGCAAATCCAAAAACAATTGGCGAAACTCAACAGCATTGCCCAGGAAATATACTCCGGCATCAGAGTTGTTAAATCCTATGTACAGGAGAAGTTTCTAATTCAATATTTTGGCGATGAGAGTGAGGATTTTAAAAATAAATCCTTGAGAATGGTCAAAGTAGATGCCATGTTTTTTCCTATTTTGATCCTTTTCATCGGCATTAGCAATGTGATTACGATTTATGTCGGTGGAATCAAAGTTACACAGGGATTGATTACCGCTGGGAATGTTGCGGAATTTGTAATCTACATAAATATGCTCACCTGGCCATTTACTGCCATAGGTTGGATTGCTTCCATCATGCAGCAGGCCAGTGCTTCGCAAAAGCGGATCAATGAATTCCTTGAGACCAAAGCTGAGATCCAATCAACCCATGCCGACCCTTTGAGTTTTAAAGGTGATATTAAATTTGACAATGTAACATTTGTATATCCCGATACGGGAATTAAAGCCTTGGATCAAGTTACATTGCATATTAAACCAGGTGAGAAACTTGCAATTATAGGACGCACGGCCAGCGGAAAAACTACAATCTGTGATTTGTTGACAAGAATGTTTGATGTAACCGATGGTAACATATTGATTGATGATGTGCCAATCAAGTTATTGGATCTGGATAATTTAAGAAGACGGATTGGATATGTTCCTCAGGATGTGTTTCTCTTTTCAGATACCATTTCAGATAATATAACCTTTGGAATACCCGATTCGGATCAGTCAAAAGTAGAGCATTATTCCAAAAGTGCAGCAGTTTACCAAGATATTCAGAATCTTCCAAACAAGTTTAACACCTTGGTTGGAGAACGGGGAGTGATGCTATCAGGAGGTCAGAAGCAAAGAATATCCATTGCCCGAGCGTTAATCAAGGAACCAGACATAGTAATTCTAGATGACAGTCTTTCCGCAGTCGATACCAAAACCGAGAAACACATTTTGGAATACTTAAAAAATGATTTAGAAGATAAAACTACAATCATTGTCACTCATAGAATATCCGGGGTGATCCCATTCGATCAGATTATTGTGTTGGAAAAAGGAAAAATTGTAGAACATGGAAATCATGAATCACTCATTGAAAAGAGAGGATATTATTATAAGATTCTGGAGCAACAACGCATCGAGGAAGAACAAATCAAATGGTAATTGATAAAATTAATGTAGGAATCATTAACTTTGTTTACGAGACAATTAAATAACTAAATACACAGCAAAGTGGAAAACGACAGAACGTCACGTAAATTCGAGAGTGTATATTCATCCAAGGTAAGGGCAGGAAAACGAAGGACATATTTCTTTGATGTCCGCAAGACCAAAGGAGATGATTATTACATCACCCTTACAGAAAGTACCAGGAAATTCAACGGACAGGGTTATGAAAGGCACAAAATCTTTTTGTATAAAGAAGACTTCAATCGATTTCTAGCTTCTTTAGAGGAAACGATAAACCACGTAAAAGAACAATTAATGCCCGATTATGACTATGACGAATTTACCAGGAGAAATGAAGAATATGAAAAACGTAGAGCCGAAGAGTTAGCAAAGGAAGCAAGTACCACTGTTCCTGAAGAAGCTGAAGAAGCTGAGAAACCTGAAGAAGGCGATGATAGCGATGAGGGTGAACAAACCGGTAACATAGAAAATGAGGACGATATGTCCTGGTGAATAGTATAGGGGTAAAAGATGAAAACCAAAAAAATGAATCCCATGCAATATATCGTATTGAACTGTTGTTGCTGTTGTATGTTGCTACTTCAGTACAGGAAGGAATAATGCATGAAAAACTTATAGTAAAAAGCCTTTCTGTATCTGCGGAGAGGCTTTTTTTATGCCAGAGAAAGTCCATGTTACAAAAACTGATGAACTAACAAGATTGCCATATAAATTGATCATGACTACCAACCTGTCCAAAACAGAAAAAAGGCGATATCATCGACACCTTATTATGCCAGAGATCGGTGAGCGAGGACAAATGAAGTTAAAAGCTGCAAAAGTTCTGGTTGTCGGAGCTGGTGGTTTGGGTTGTCCTTTGTTGCAATATTTAGCGGCAGCTGGCGTAGGTATAATAGGTATTGTAGATTTTGACCGGGTAGAAGAAAGTAACTTGCATCGGCAGATATTATATACCAGGGACGATATCGGAAAATTAAAGACAGACGTGGCAGTATCTCGAGTTCAAGAGATCAATCATCTGATAGAAATAGTATCCTTTCCAATAAAATTGACCAGTGAAAATGCCAGAGAGGTAATTAAAAATTATGATATCGTAGCGGATGGCACGGATAACTTTGCCACTCGGTACTTGATAAATGATGCGTGCTATCTTGAACAAAAAATAAATGTATTCGCTTCAATATTCAGATTCGAAGGACAACTAAGCGTATTTAATTACCCACTGGAAAACGGAGTGAGGAGCCCCAACTATCGGGACCTGTTCCCGGAACCACCACCTCCTGGAACTGTTCCCAACTGTGCCGAAGCAGGAGTACTGGGAGTATTACCAGGCATCATGGGAGCTTTACAAGCTAATGAAGTAATTAAGGTAATTACTGGAAATGGAGATATTTTATCAGGAAAGTTATTTACCCTTGATACATTATCCTTTACATCCAGAGTTTTAAGATTTAACAAAAGGAAGAACAATCCGCTGAGCGGCGATAATCCCTCCCAGTTTTCGTTAATTGATTATGAATTATTTTGCAATCCAAAAATAAATATGAAAGTACCATCAATAACCGTAAAAGAATTGGCTCAACAGATTGAACGTGGTGAGAACATCCAAATTATCGACGTTCGCCGGCAGGATGAATATGAGTTTGTTAACATCGGTGCTCCTCTGATGCCAATGGAGGAAATAGAAAAGCATATCCACAAAATAGATAAGGATCGTCCGGTAATTGTTCATTGTCGCAGTGGCAAAAGAAGTGCAGATGTCATTATTAAACTCCAGGAATTATACGGCTATGATAACTTGATAAACCTGGAAGGTGGAATTTTAGCATGGGCAAAAGAAATTGACCCTTCGCTACCAACCTATTGAATTTTGATTTTATAACCATAAAAAGTAATACCATGTCATTAAAATTAGGTGAAATGGCTCCAAATTTTAAAGCCAGTACCACACAAGGAACAATTGACTTATACGAATATTTGGGAGATAGTTGGGGAGTGTTGTTTTCACATCCTGCAGATTTTACTCCAGTTTGTACCACGGAATTAGGAACCGTCGCCAAGTTGAAGTCCGAATTTGACAAAAGAAATACAAAAGTCCTAGCCCTTAGCGTTGATCCTCTGGATTCCCACAATGAATGGGTTAAAGACATTAATGAAACTCAAAATACCATTGTCAATTATCCTATTATTGCCGATGACGCACAGGAAATTGCCCAAGCTTACGGCATGATTCATCCCGGTGCTGCCGAAAAAACCACGGTAAGGTCGGTGTTCGTCATTGGGCCGGACAAAAAGGTAAAATTAACCTTAACCTATCCTCCTTCAACAGGTCGGAATTTTTCAGAGATTCTTAGGGTTATCGATTCTTTACAATTAACAGCGTACCATTCAGTGGCGACACCGGCTGATTGGAAGCAAGGAGAAGATGTGGTTATCAGTCCTTCAGTGGCTGATGAAGATGTACCGGAAAAATTTCCTAAAGGTCACCAAGTGATTAAACCGTATCTTAGGATTACACCACAACCTGACAAATAGGTTTTTAGGAATAATTAATTATACCAACATAATTCAAATTATGCGTTGGTTTATCCAATGCATAATTTGAAGACTTGCGTATAAAACTAGATCTTTTTTCTTGACACCGGTGCCTTGCTAATGAAAATTGATTGGCATCATTTTTTTACTCTCATAAGGATGAGATTCGGCATGCGCTCTCATTCACAACTCTATGACAAATGGTTGTTCTCTTTTAATACTCGTGCAGGGTTTCCTACTACGACAGTTCGGTCAGGTACATCTCTGATTACTACGGCTCCGGCGCCTACTATACAGTGATTGCCCACTTTGATTTTATTAGAAATGGTTGCCCCTACTCCGATCAAACTGCCAGTCCCAATTTCACAACAACTTGCAATAGTAGCTCCTGGGTTGACATTTGTAAAACTGTGTATGACAGTATGGTGTCCTATCGATGCGTTCCGTTTAATCCAAACATGAGAATGCAAAACAGCAAATGAAGAAATGGAAGCATTCGGTTCGACTAAAATGCCTTCCTGAATACTTGCACTTGCAGCCAAGTACGCCTGTGCGTGAATTAGATTTAAAAAAGTCAGCGTGGAAAGGTCATGCTCCTTTTGAAAGTAATCATAAATGGTTTTCATCGTTTTCCCACTCATAGCACCGATCAGCACTTTCCTGGATTCGTCCGGTTGCCAGTATCTTGCTTCTAATTCCTCCACCCGGTCGGCGGGTTCTAAATAAGGAATCTCAGCATTGATATTCTCTGATTTTGGAATATTCGATATGATCCGAATATCGGGAAGTGTGCCGAATTTTTCTTTTAATAGGTCAACCTGAATAGCTAGCGCCAGGTTATCATGGCCCAATATATCTATTCCTTCTTTTCCCATTACTTAAGAGCTTCTGTGCGTAAAGAATTGTAGAAACCAAATCTTCCCAGATCCTCAGGTTTCATCACCTCTCGTTCCGCAATTTCAGCTAGATTATGGATTCTCTTTAATAGACTTTGATTAGTAGCAGCGACACTGCGGTCTTGATCATAATACAAATTATCCTCTAATCCCACTCTGACACCGGCTCCACTTGCTATCGCCATGTAATGAGTTCTAAGCTGATAGCTTCCGATACCACCGAATGAATAAAACATCTCATCCGTCAAATTCGAGGTAATGGCCGCCAGATGACTAAAATTCAACTGCATGGAGGCTATATTTCCAAAAATAAAATTGAAATACAATGGGTCTTTGAGTAAACCACGATTGATCAAATAGCTGGCATAATTCATCATACCCAAATCAAAAACTTCCAGTTCAGGAATCACTCCATAGTTATTCATCTCCTCTAATAGTTTGTGGATCATTTCAGGGGAGTTTAAACTTGCTCCCTGAATAAAATTGAGTGAACTGAGTGTAAGTGAGGCCAGATCCGGTAATAATTGAAGCGGTTCAGCTCTTTTTTCGAAATCCGGGAATACCCTGCCACTTAGCGACAAACCGCATACCATTTTGGGACAATACTTCCTCACTCCTTCCAATATCGGCCCATAGACTTCTATTCGATATTCAGGTTCGAATGTTTGTGGGTGCCGGGCGTGAAGATGTACCATAGTAATGCCTAGTTCATCGGCTTGATGGACATCTTCAATAATTTCTTGAATGGATAAGGGTACATTGGGATTATCCTTTTTCATTGGCACCATTCCAGTAGGTGTATAATTGATAATTAATTTATCCATAAGAAATCACAAGTTTAAGACTGCACATTTATTTATACCCACAGATAGGCTAAAAGCAAATTTAAGGAAAGGAACGAGACTATTCAGTCTATTATTTCAACCTTTATCATTTTATACATTGTGAGACTTCAGACATAGAACCTAGACAACGAATGTTCCGAACCAATCATCGAATGATTCCGTACGTCTTACCAATTCCAGGTCGTTATCTGATACTTTGACTATAGCAGGTGCTCCTTTTATAAATGGAGGCTTCATCGTAATCGTATAACCACCGACATTGCGAAAACACAAAAAGTCTCCAATCCCGAGAGAAGTTCTAAGATTTTTTCTTAAAATATCATATTCCAGGCACGTGTATCCAGCTATTTGATAATTTTTTGTTTTTCTAAGATCAGGTGTTTTCGCAAATGTTTGAACCTGAAGATTAAAGGGATGGAGCGAGGGTTTAACGTTATGAACACTTCCTGATACAACGGCAAAATGGGTCTTTCCTATTGATTTAAGATCAACTACCTGGCAAATAAAGTCCAAAGTATTTCCCACCAGACTAATACCTGGTTCAACAAATAAGGTTGTCTTTTCATCCGGAAAGTGAAACTTCATTGCTTTTCCAATAATTTGAGTATATTCCTCAAATGTAGGAATGGGATCCGAAAACTGATTTTTAAGAAATGAGGTCATCGGTCCATACATGCTGCCCCCAATATTTAAATATTCCAGATTTGAAATTATTTGGTGTTCTTTGGCAAAACTGGCCATCTCTGTCAATCTCTCAGCAAATGAAACCGGTTTGCGACCGGGTAGCCAATAATGGGTGTGTAAGCCGGCAATTTGACAATTATGTAGGTTATTAATAAATTTAACTGCCTTGGTTGCGGCTCCATCTCGAACTGAAAATCCAAATCGGGAAATAAATTTCTCGGTATTTTTAATATTCAACCGAAGTCCGATCTTAAATTGTACATCAGGATATTGGTCACAAATTCGTTTAATTTGCGATAATTGCGAAAACCCATCTGCATTTACCATACATCCGGTAGTTATGCACTGCTCCAGTAACGTATTTTCATGGATCGGTCCATTGAGAATGATCCTGGATCCCGGGATTTCAATTTTCTTGGCAATTTCATATTCCGCTGCCGACGTAACCTCCGCAAAACCACCCGCACCATAGACCAGTTTCCCAATGCACGGTAGATAATTGGTCTTGTAAGAATAAGCGATATGCGTGTTGCGATAAATCGATCTGAAATTATCGATCATCAACTTATAGTTATGAAGAAAGGCATTTTCGTGAAACAAGTAGAAGGAGTTTCTATATTTTAAGGCTAAGTCGTTTAATAATCGGTAACTAAGATTCATATAACTTCATTATACTTGTGTATAAAATCATTCTTTTTGCCAAAACAGCTAACAATTATGGTAACTGCATGTGGATCCTCTAATGCGCGATCCGTATGTAAAATTTTAAGTTCCTGCTTACCCAATTCCCGCATCATCGGTACGGATAGTTCAGATGTTCGTGAAATTACTCCAATCGACAATGTCACTTCAATCCATCAAGTGCCTTTTGGAAATGACCCGCAATTTACGTCTATCCTATTAAATTTGGCGATCAATAATCAAGTTAACTTGATCATACCAATCCACGATCTCGAACTGGAACAATTGGCCCGAGCTAGTTACGAATTCCGCAAACACCATATTGAGATCGGCTTACCAAAACCTGAGGCCGTCCAAACGTGCAATGATAAATATAAGTTTTACGAATTTTGCCAAAAGTTTCGCTTGCCGGCTATTCCTACTTCATTAACACCTGAAATGGACTTTCCCATATTTGTCAAACCGCGGTTCGGCAATGGGTCACAAAATTGTTTTACCGCTTACAAAAAGTCAGATCTCCAATTCATTGGTCGATATGTAGAACAGCCAATTTATCAACCCAAAAAAGAAGGGCAAAAAATCGTGATCGACTTTGTAGCAAATCAAGACGGTGAGCTGGAATGCGCCTTGAGCAGAGAAGAGCTAAAATCCATAGATGGAAATGGAACTAGAGTAATTATCAATGATCGGCCCCGATTAATCGAACTGACTGCCAAAATCACAAAATGTTTACATTTTCATGGGCTGGGGAATTTAGAAGTTTTCATCAATGGCGATGAAGCTCAAATTATCGAGTTAAACCCTCGTGCCAGTTCAGGAATAATATTTACTTATCTTGCTGGATTAGACATTTTATCCCACTTCATTTGTTCTTATGGCTTTTCATCAGTGAAACCGAAAACTAATCCTATTAAGTACAATCAACGAATGCATCGGGAATGGCATGAGTATATAATCAATTAAACCAAACCGCGTATCTTTTTCGTCGTAATTCCAGGGCAAGTTTTTTCTCCATTTGCATAGCATCTATTCTGCTCATGGGTGGGAGGTGACTATAAAGACTAGGCCGTAAATACATACCATATTTTCGGACAATTTCAGAAGATATCCGATACCCTTTTTTGCTTCTATAACCCGCCTTGTGTTGGTTAAACCGTTCTTTTGGTGATTTACTAGTCATTCCTACATATAGGCATTCGAGTACTCCATTGAATTGAGGATTTGCTGCACGAAATCTTGCGTTTTCAGTATAAACTTTCTTTGATAATTCTATAACATAAATCCGATACTTTGATTTTGGCATGTCTTCAATTAGATTATAAATTATCCGTCTCCTAATGTTTTGCAATTTCTAAAAAATCCCTCTCACCATTTTTAATATGGATTTTCTGGCCACCGATGAGAGAGAATCCAAATATTCATCTTGGATTAAATACTGCACCTCAGATGATAGCTGCCGATGGTTTTTAAGAATTTTTACTAACATTTTAAAAGCAGTTAACCGGACTGACGACTTTTTATTTGTTTTTTTCCACACTGAAATACATAAATTAAATAATTTTCCCTCCGATTCTCGATCCAAATCCATTTTGAGTAATACCTTGATCAACTCACGCTGATGGTCATCTTGCTTTTGATACATACCATTTAGAATGGCTTCCCGGTAAATGCGAATACGGGAATCATTATTTTGCATACAACTCCATAGCAACCAGGCAGCCCTTTTGGAATAGGGTTGTTTATACCCTATCGCCAATTCAATGGCCTCAGTGAATTCTTCAGGGTGAGAATCAAGGTAATGGATCATATCCTTCTTATAAGAATTCATCAAAATAAATTCAATTGCTGTCTCCTTGTTTTCATTCATTTCATTTTAATTAACCGTTATTGCAGAATGAAAATTGTTAAGTCCATTTGTATATAAAGCAGTAATTTTAACTTTCAATGTAACTCAGTCCTAATATTTTACTTAACCAACACAAAATGTATTTCAAATCTTATATTCTTCTCTTATCCCTATTTTTTTCTGCATCCGAACTGAATGCCCAACAAATACTTGAAATTAACAATCAAAGGGAAATATTCGTAGACCATTATTGTATCGACAGTTTGATCAACCTGAATATTAAATTGCATCACCCACACAATGAAGGTCCTGTCTTATCCTTTGACCAACCCTGGGAAGGTCATTTTAGTGGGTATACTACTATTATAAAAGATTCTACAATCTATCGGGCATACTATCGCGGTTTACGTGAGGCAGGTAGCGACGGAAGCAAAAGAGAAGTTACTTGTTATGCGGAGTCGAAAGATGGTATTCATTGGAAAAGACCCGAATTGAATTTATTCCATGTGAAGGGTACCACAAAAAATAATGTTATCCTCGCAGATGCCGCTCCGGTTACACATAATTTCAGCCCTTTTCTCGATCAAAATCCACGATGTAAACCAGATCAAAGATATAAGGCCTTAGGTGGGACATCAAAGAGTGGATTAGTGGCATATTCCTCCGCTGACGGAATTCATTGGAAGAAGTTAAGAGAGCAACCTGTTTTTACCAAAGGAGTTTTTGATTCCCAGAATGTAGCATTTTGGTCTCATTCCGAGCACATGTATGTTTGTTATTTCCGTTCCTGGTCCAAGGGTGATTATGCTGGGTACCGAACTGTCGGACGGACAACTTCAAAGGATTTTATTCTTTGGAGTGATCCGGAATCCATGACTTTTGGAAACACCCGTCCGGAGCATATCTACACCCAACAAACCAGTCCGTACTATAGAGCCCCGCACATCTACCTGTCAATTGGGGCCAGGTTTATGCCAGGTCGACAGGTATTGACGGAGCATCAAGCACTTCAGTTGAATGTGAATCCTAAATATTTCAAAGATTGTTCAGATGCTTTTTTTATGACCAGTCGTGGAGGTAACAGGTATGATCGTACGTTTATGGAATCCTTTATCAGACCTGGCATTGGTTTGCAAAATTGGGTATCCCGCTCAAACTATCCCGCTCTCAATGTCGTGCAGACTGGTCCTGAAGAAATGTCCATTTATGTGAATGAAAATTATGCCCAACCCACGGCAAAATTGCAAAGATATTCACTGCGGATAGATGGTTTTACCTCGCTCTCTGCCAACTTTCACGGAGGAGAAATGATAAGCAAACCATTAATCCATAACGGCAGTCACTTGGAGATCAATTATGCCACTTCAGCAGCAGGTAGTATAAAAATTGAGATACAAAATCAGGAGGGTTTGCCCATTCCGGGCTACTCTCTCAATGATGCGACTGAGATTATAGGAAATGAGATACAAAGAATTGTTTCCTGGAAAAATCGTGTAGATCTTTCTGAACTCAAATCCCAGCCCATTCGATTACGGATAGTGATGAACGATGCGGATCTTTATTCGTTTAAATTTAATAAGTAGATTTTAATTACATATATGCACCTTGGCAAAAACATTCCGAGTTTTTTATACTTCTTATGAACTTGTTGGTAACATTAGCTACGCACAGGATTAAGTTGTGAATCCATCAACTGCCAAGTGAAATATTGATAACACTGAACCTAATCTAATCTAGATTGATGGTTTGTATAGTTCAATTTCATAATCATTTATGGATCAAGTAAAAAATGATATTGAAGAGAAAGCAAATGCCATAACCCACGGGTTGGGGTTGTTATTTGCTACTATTGCATTGCCTATTTTGGTCATCAAAGCCCTAGATTGCCATACTGGAGAAAAAATTAAGGGATTATTGGTTTATACCGGATGTTTCTTCATTCTTTATTTATCCTCGACTTTGTACCATAGCTCAAGAACGGTGAAATGGAGAAAATTCTACAGGAAGCTCGACCATATTTCCATCTTTTTGATGATCGCGGGAAGTTATACCCCTTTCATTATCGGTTTTTTATATGGAAATAATAAATGGGGATTCCTGATAATCATGTGGACCATTGTCTTGTTTGGGGCAATTTTCAAAATATTTTTTACCGGCCGCTACGATCGACTTTCAGTAATCATCTATCTGGCTATGGGATGGATGCTGATTTTCCAGGCTGAAGCTTTCTTTACGCGCATACCTTCAATGTCGTTATGGATGATTGTAATTGGAGGAGCCGCCTATACCTTGGGCACATATTTTTACAGCCGGGATGATCGACCTTATTACCATGCTATTTGGCATTTGTTTTGTCTGGGTGGCAGTATATTCCACTACATAGCCATTTGGTTGGTAACCGTTACTTGTCACAACCCATTGATTTGAATTACTGGCGGTTGGGATAGTTGGGAATATTTTTGCCAAGTGTCACAACCGGTCTCACCGTATGAATTGTTCCTTCTATAGTAGGATTTAATATTCCACTACCCCCTCTCTGGTTGTACCTCTGCTTAGCTTGATCAGTTAATAAGGGATCATCGGCAAACACCCAGGCATCGATGTAATATTCTTGATCCAGTCCCGGCTCTTTGACCACCACGTGTATATGCTCAGATTCTGTTCTACCAGGGTAAGACGCCGGACGGTTGGTATAAATGGTAAACTTGCCCTGATCATTACTTTGCACCCATCCTCTTAAATACCCATGGAGCTTATCCGATTGAGGTTCCTTATTGTGCACGTAAAGGCCTTTATCATCTGTATGCCAGTAATACAATATCACATTCGGAGCTGGTGTGACACCATCGGATTGGAAGACTACACCTTCGACCACCATTTTTACGGGCAAATCATCCCAACCGCTGCTGGTATTAACGTCATCAATTTCGTTTGGCAATCCCAAATACAAACGATCGCATATTTCACAAGGCCCTCCAATTTTACCACTTTTCTCCTGGTGGCCAGATGAATTTTGTGCATAATTATCCGAATGGGAGCCACATGAAAAAAATAAAAGACAACAAAAAGCGAAATCCATAGGTATAAATATCTTCTTCAGCATGATTTACATTTTACATCTAAAACGATGTCCTGATTTTTTTAGTCTGATTAAGGGATAAATACAAATTACTGAGTAATATTTGTTTGTCCCCTAATTCAGCATGGGTTGAACCCAAGTTTTCTTACTTTTACCGGTTAAATTGAATCAAATTATGTCTGCAGAAAAAGTAATCTTTTCAATGGAGGGCGTTTCAAAAATTTATCCTCCACATAAACGAGTGCTTAAAAATATTTGGCTATCATTTTTTTATGGAGCTAAAATCGGTGTCCTGGGACTAAATGGATCGGGAAAATCGAGTTTGTTAAGAATTATTTCAGGTAAGGATACCCAGTATGAAGGTAAGGTTTACTTTGACGGTGACTATAAAATAGGATACCTTGAACAAGAACCCGAATTAGATCCTGAGAAAACCGTAATTGAGATAGTCCGTGAAGGGGTCCAGCAAATTATCGAATTACATTTAGAATATGAGAAAATAAATGCTCGTTTGGCTGAACCTATGGACGCCGATGAAATGATGAAAGTTATTGAACATCAAGGAGAGGTATTGGAAAAAATGGATCATTTGAACGCCTGGGAAATAGACCGAACCTTAAAAACAGCGATGTATGCTTTGCAGTGCCCAGACGAAAACACCCTAGTAAGCTTGCTTTCCGGTGGTGAAAGAAGAAGAGTGGCTTTATGTAGATTGCTATTAAGCCAGCCGGATATCTTGCTATTGGATGAGCCGACTAATCATCTGGATGCAGAAAGTGTAGATTGGTTGGAGCAATATTTACAAAATTTCAAAGGCACAGTTATCGCGGTTACCCATGACCGGTATTTCTTAGATAATGTAGCGGGTTGGATTTTGGAACTGGATCGCGGTGAGGGAATTCCCTGGAAAGGAAATTACAGTAGTTGGTTGGAACAAAAGGCGAAAAGATTGGAACAAGAAGAAAAAGCGGAATCCAAAAGGAAAAAAACCTTGGAGAGAGAATTGGAATGGATAAGAATGTCACCAAAGGCAAGACAATCCAAAGGTAAGGCCCGCCTCAATGCCTATGAAAGTCTGCGTGACCAAGAAACAAAAGCAAAAGAGCTAAAATTGGAATTATTTATTCCACCGGGACCAAGGTTAGGAGATTCTGTAATCCAATGTGAGAGTGTATCCAAGTCGTTTGGTGACAGACAACTCATTAACAATTTAAGTTTTGTGGTGCCCAAGAATGCCGTAGTGGGAATTATTGGCCCAAATGGAGTTGGAAAGTCTACCTTATTCAAAATGATTATCGGTGAGGAACAACCCGATACGGGACAAATCCTCATCGGTGAAACGGCACAACTCACCTACGTAGATCAGTCTCATAAGGACCTCTTACCTGAAAGTACCGTATACGAAGTTGTAGGTGGAGGGAATGAATTTATTACTGTAGGTAATACCGAAGTGCATGTAAGAGCATATATCAGTAAATTCAATTTTACGGGTGCAGATCAACAAAAGAAAGTAAAAGTCCTCTCTGGTGGTGAGCGAAACCGACTACATTTGGCTATTGCCCTAAAAGAAGGGGGAAATGTAATATTACTGGATGAACCAACCAACGACATCGATGTCAATACATTAAGAGCCCTTGAGGAAGCGATCGAGAATTTTGCCGGCTGTGTTTTAGTTATATCGCATGACAGATGGTTTTTAGACCGTTTGGCCACCCATATTCTATCCTTTGAAGAGGATCAAAAAGTAGCATTTTATGAGGGAAATTATAACCAATTTGAAGAAATGAAAAAAGCAAAAGGAGAAGATCCTGAAAGCAAAAGAATTAGATTTAGGAATTTAATTTAACCGGTATCATCACAACACAACTACTACTTTCTCAAATGATATGGTCTTTGATTCGACGTAATAAATTTTTCTATTCACAAGCTTATTGCAATCTCACGGCTTTTTTAGTATTTTTATTAGTCATTGAGACAGAATTGTTTATCAGTACTGAAATAAAGTAATATAGAACGTTTGAAGAATTATCATTATACGCATCAAGGTTTAAAATACAATGGCAAATACAGTTTTACCGTTGAAGATGATATCGCTTTGGAGAAGGCTTTGCAAGTCAACATTAATGGAAAGCCATTTACAATTACCATGCGTACTCCTGGTAATGAGACCGATTTGATCAGGGGATTATTGTATACCGAAGATATCTATTGCGATGATTTGCCATTGGAATTTAAAATTCTTGAAAAGGATGAGCACAACTTGATTTCTATCATCAATGTATGGATACCTGCTCATCAAATCGGAAAAGAGTTTTATAACCGACGAAGTATGCTTTCGGTATCGTCGTGTGGTATTTGCGGAAAGAAGGAGTTAACGGATTTAAAAAATTCAGGTAACTCCATCGAGATTAATGAATGGTTTCATCCTGAGATCATACCTGAAATGTATCTTACGTTAAATAAAACACAGTCTTCATTTATACGCACCGGTGGCACCCATGCGGCAGCAGCTTTTGACATAAATGGTAACTTGTTGGTCCTGCGAGAAGATATCGGCAGACACAATGCGGTGGACAAAGTGGTTGGCGGTTTATTGATAAATCAACAGCTTTCGCAGGCCAAATTTATGTTGGTAAGTGGTAGAATTTCATATGAGATCGTCAATAAAACATATCAAGCTAGAATTCCAATCCTGGCAGCGGTATCTGCACCTTCATCAATGTCTTTGGAATATGCCGATGCTATGGGTATCAGTTTACTTGCTTATTGCCGGGATCAAAATATGACTTGTTATACCCACTCACAAAGAATGAAAACCAAATCATTTCAAACTATTAATTCAAATTCCAAACATGTCGAAGAACTTAAGTGAACTTTCAGGTAGAAAAGGACTTCAATACAATCTTTTTGATCAATTGGGAAAGTTAGCTATACCTAACGGCACTCCTGCCAAAGAGGATCTCGATAGGTTGGCGAAAGAATTTTTGATAGGAAGTGCCAACACCTATGGCACGACTACTTTTTATGATTTCCTAAAGCCCGAAAATCAAGCTAAAAAAGTTTATGTATGCAATGGATCTGTGTGCATGTGTGCCGGCACACAAGATGAACTTCGCAAAGAATTATCAGTCTATTTTCAAGAAGATGAAATTGGTGAAATGTGTTGCCTTGGCCGCTGCCATGAAAATAAGGCATTCCATTACAATGGGAAAAATTACTCAGCAAGATCCTCATCCGAATTAGAAAGGATAATTGCCGAAAATGAAGTGATAACAGACCAATATGCGGTTAAAGGTGTGGGAAAGCCCGTTTTAACCTCAAAACCACCTTCGATCCTAAAAAATTATGAATTTGTTAAAAAAGTGTTGTCGATGCCAGAAGAAGATGCACTTAAAGAAATCGAGCTTTCAGGAATCCGGGGTCGTGGTGGGGCTGGATTCCCTCTGGCCAAAAAATTGGCATTTTGTAAACAGGCAGAAGGAGAAACGAAATTTATCATCTGCAATGCAGATGAAGGTGATCCAGGTGCTTTCTCCGA
Organism: Saprospiraceae bacterium; assembly: GCA_965223405.1. Taxonomy (GTDB): domain Bacteria; phylum Bacteroidota; class Bacteroidia; order Chitinophagales; family Saprospiraceae; genus CBDCWO01. The sequence continues at coordinate 4,824,593 of CBDCWO010000006.1, read as the reverse complement.
TAGATATTTGTTAGAGCACCAACCTCACTTATTGTTAGCAGGAATGATTGCTGCCGGTTATATTATTGGTGCCTCATGGGCAGTGATTTATATAAGAGCAGAATACCCCGAATCAGTATATAGTATGGAACAGGCCATTCGGGAATTGGATGAAATCGGCGGTGTCGGAGAACATATTTTTGAAAGTAAATTCAATTTTTATTTTAAGATAATCAAAGCTCAGGGATCCTATATCTGTGGGGAAGAAACGGCCCTGATCAACTCCATCGAAGGACAACGTCCGGAAGTCAGGATACGACCACCCTACCCTGCTGTACAAGGGCTTTTTAATAAACCTACAGTCGTCAACAATGTAGAAACTATATGTGCACTTCCATATATTTTAAGAAATGGGGGTAAGAACTATGGTTCTATTGGAACCAATCAATCCAAAGGCACAAAGCTCCTCAGCCTCGATAGCCATTTCAACTACTCCGGAATTGTTGAAGTGGAGATGGGCACTCCTTTATCTAAAGTTATTTATGAGGCAGGAGGAGGTTTTAAAGTTCCGGTAAAAGCCTTACACATAGGCGGTCCATTAGGAGGGCTAGTGCCGGTAGATAAAGTTGGAGATTTAACTATCGATTTTGAATCCTTTCAGGATAATGGATTCCTTCTTGGTCATGCTAGCATAGTATGCATACCCGAATCCATGCCTCTGGTTCAATACCTGGAACATTTATTTGCTTTTGCCGCTGATGAAAGTTGTGGTAAATGTTTTCCTTGTCGACTGGGCACTAAAAGAGCCGAAGAGTTGTTTTTCAAGGCACAACATAGCAGTTATAAAATCGATCGAACCTTATTGGACGATCTCCTACATGCTCTGGAATCCGGATCCTTGTGCGCTCACGGTGGAGGAATACCGCTACCTGTACGAAATGCTTTACAATACTTTGAAGCAGAATTAAGTGATTACATTTATTAAAGTTCACATATAAAATCATTATGGGTGATTTATTAGCAATAGGCAAAAACACCAAAGAAGCCACAAATGGTCAAACCGGTTTGGTCGCCTATATCGATGGAATTCCTTTTACGATCAAAAAGGATGAGACCATTCTTAGTTTTTTACGACGTTATAAAGGTAAAGATTCGGTCCCTACCCTATGCGATGCTCCAAACCTGAATCCTTTTGGGTCATGCAGGGTATGCAGTGTAGATATTTCTACACCAACGGGCTCTGGTGTAAAAACCGTTGCTTCTTGTCATACTCCTATTACTCCGGGAATGAAGATCTATCCTGATACCAAAAACATCCAACGCTTAAGGAAGAATATCGTTGAATTGGTGCTTACGGATCATCCCCTAGATTGTCTTACCTGTGAAGTCAATGGCAATTGTGAATTGCAAACCGTCGCAGCTAAAGTGGGCATCAGAGAAGTACGATATCCGGAAGGAGCAAACCACTTGGATCGTGCCAAAGATCTCAGTCATCCCTATATGATTTCCGATCTTTCCAAATGTATAAATTGCTATCGCTGTGTTAGAGCTTGCGATGAGGTCCAGGGTGAAATGGTATTGAGTATGGCCGGCCGGGGATTCGATGCCAAAATCATCAAGGGAATGGATCAAACATTCTTTGATTCGGAATGTGTAAGTTGTGGTGCTTGTGCGCAAGCCTGTCCTACTTCCGCCATATCTGATGTATTTCAGTCTAAAGCCATTGTGGCCACTCAAAAGACACGTACTATTTGTACTTATTGTGGAGTAGGTTGTAATCTTGAAGTATCAACACGCGACAGCGAAATCATGTCCATTACCGCACCCTATGATGCTGAAGTGAACCATGGTCATACCTGCCTGAAAGGTAGATATGCTTTTCAGTTTTATAACCACCCTGAACGTTTGAGGACTCCAATGATCCGTTACAATGGAACATTGGAGCCAGTCACCTGGGAGAAAGCCTATGAATATCTTGTTGAAAAACTTACAAAATACCGTACCGATTTCGGAGCGGATTATATTGCGGGAATTTCGTCCTCCAGGTGTACAAACGAAGAGAACTATTTAATGCAAAAATTTATCCGCGCGGTTATCGGTACAAACAATATTGATGGTTGCGCCAGGGTTTGTCATTCTCCGACTGCATTGGGTATGCAACGTACCTTCGGAACTGGTGCAGCTACTAACTCGGTTGATGATATTCAGTATACGGATTGTATCCTGGTGATAGGCGCCAATCCTACAGATGCTCACCCGGTTACAGGAGCCAAATTGAAGCAACACGCCATGAAAGGTAAGACTATGATCGTTATTGATCCCAGGCGTACCGAGTTGGCCAAATATGCTCAGTACCATATACAATTGCGACCTGGTACGAATGTAGCCGTTTTGAATATGATGATGTACTATCTGGTTCAGGAACAACTGATCGATAATCAATTCATAAGTAATCGCACGGAAGGTTTTGAAGATTTCAAACAAGAATTGTTAAAACTTGATCTGGAAAAAATGGAACAGGTATCCGGTGTTTCCAGAGAGTTGGTGCGAGAGGCTGCCATTGCCTACGGAAGCGCTGGAAATGCCATGTCTTTTCATGGATTAGGTGTCACCGAACACTCGCAAGGAACCTTTACCGTTATGCAAATTGCAGAATTAGCAATGCTTACCGGAAACATAGGACGAAAAGGGGTAGGAGTAAACCCATTACGAGGGCAAAATAATGTACAGGGTTCAGCTGATATGGGGGTTCAACCCCATCAAGGAGCCGGGTATTTGGATGTTACTAATTCTGATATAAAATCCAAATATGAAGCGTTTTACGGTGTTTCTTTACCCCAACATGTCGGTTATAAAATTCCGGAGATGTTTGATGCTGCACTGGAAGGCAAGCTAAAAGCGATTTGGATCATTGGTGAAGATGTGGTTCAGACCGATCCAAATACCCAAAAAGTAATCAAAGCATTACAGAATATTGATCTGGTGGTGGTACAGGAATTGTTTATGACAGAAACCGCGAAATATGCAGATGTCATTTTGCCGGCGGCCTCATTCCTGGAAAAAAGCGGTACTTTCACCAATGGAGAACGACGAGTTCAAAGAGTAAATGCGGTTATACCCCCATTGGAAGGAACTAAGCCGGATGGTCAAATTATTGTGGATATTATGAATCGAATGGGTTATGCTCAACCGGATTATACTCCTGAAGGAATGCTAAATGAAATTTCTCAGATAGTTCCTTTTTTTGCAGGCATTAAATGGGAAGAATTAGGTATCAATGGCAAACAATGGCCGGTTGCTGTCGACGGAACCGATACACAGATTCTACATACCGGTGAATTCAAACGTGGCAAAGGGTATTTTCAGTATCACGAATTTCGCGAATCACAAGAAGTGCTTGAGCACCAGAAAGATTACCCTTATATTCTTACGACAAACCGGGAGCTGGAGCACTATAATTGCGGAGCTATGACACGCCGGACGGCCAATGTTGATATCTTGCCAGAGGATGGATTGATGATCAACCCTCAGGATGCAGCCAACCATGGTATCAAGGATGGTGACAGTGTCTGCCTCGAATCACCCAGAGGAAAAGTGGACATCAAGGCCAATATTACTGACCAGGTAAAACCAGGAATTTTGAGCACCACTTTTCACTTCCCTGAGATTATGGTGAATAATATCACCTCTGATGTATCTGATTCCGAAGCTCTTTGTCCGGAATATAAAGTGGTTTCTGTACGCATTCGTAAAAGTAAAGGAAAGTATAAACTTGAAAAGGTTTAAACTCGGTCTCGACTAATTGCTAAACTCGATGTAAAAGAATCTTTCTTTACAGGCAATTGCACTAATGGTTTGATGATTTAAATCGGACAGCAATTGATCGTTTTAAGTGGACTACGAATCAGGCAGTCAAATAAATTGAAGTAATTATTGCGAATGATCAATCATTGCAAGTTAGATTCAAAGTAGGGTACTTTCCACTATCATTCAATCCTAATTTTTGGCAAACCCTGTGATCTGGGATTACCACTCCTAAATACCGGCACAGCCCAGTCATCACTTGATTCATATTTTACTTCGAAGTACCCTTGACGATCCGTATACTTTTTTTGGTCTGTTTTCTCAAGAGTTGCCAATCCCACAATATAGAATCCTTTTTCTTTATGTTCTGTTGAGATAGTTACCTTTTCTAAGGGTCGATTATTCTTGGTCTGCCATAAGTGATTTCCACTAGGCATCATTTCTATTTCTTTAATCTCAAATTTAATCTTGTTCTTTGTTATCGTGACTACCATATAATTGGTTCTGGAATTATAACCAATCAGGCCGCCATGAGCAATTTGCATGATTCCATCCCGTTCCTTGCAAGTAATCGCATGGACTTCTCCGCAGAGATAGGCGTCCACCCCAAACTTTTTCATGGATTTCCAAAAATCCGAATTTCTACCTTCTTTGACCATTAGTCCACTTGAGCTCCATTTTCTTACCGGACCGAGTACCGGAGTATGTCCCAACACAATCTTATGGTCCACCTCATTGTTTTGCATTAAGGCTTCCTCCATCCATTGTAATTGGACTCCCGAAACACCGGCCTTTATAAAACCTTGATTAGATTGTCCTGATTCGAATACATCAACAGAAATAAATAAAACGTTTTTGTGCCTCCACCAAAACGCGGTTCCCTTCATGTGATCGGGTCCGTTTCGAGGCATCCCCAGATGATTCGCGAAAGCTTTTTTGTAATATTTGACGGCATTTAATTTTTTATCACTTTTCCAGGGATTATCGCCTATTTCGTGATCTCCAATTGAAGTAAAATATTTTAAATCATGTGCCGCCATGCGCTCCTTCCATGCCGAATAGTAGCGGGCAGAATATTTGGCAATAGTATCTATGTCACTCCAAGATTCATTATCCCAATGCCCCATAACCAAATCACCCGATACAGTCACAAACTCGGGGTTTTCTTCTTTTACCTGGACAAGAATATAGGAAAGGGCATTTTCCCAACCGACCTGAGGGTAATCACAATCCACATTCAAAAAATCCGGCATACTTACAAAAGACCAAGTTTCTTCGGAGATTTCATTGTTTTTTAAACCACAGGAATTAAAAATAGAAATCAACATCAATGTTAATGCAGCATATCCAGGAAATTCATTCATGAAAATTAATTTTGTTTTCCAATCATGTCGTACTTCCGTTTAATCGACAGTATCCAATTCGGAATTATTGCTCAAGGATAACCACAAAATGTAAATTAAGGATCCATAGCTACCCATTCCATGCATGGTCGACTGGACTACCAAATATACGACACCACATTCGCACACTAAAACAGAGATTGGGAAAACCCCGCCTATAGCCAGCAGGGATCAAGTTTAATACGTAATGAATTTATTTCTTGAAATGCTAGTATTAATAAAAAATAAGGTGGAATTTTTCTGCGTCTTTTTCACGGTGTTACATGGTTACTTAACCTTTGAAGAATTTCCTTTGCCTGGCAGCTCATAGGCAGTTCTTGCAGGCTTGTCCCTTCACCAAGCAATAATAATTGCCGTACCAATCCATACTTTCTGTCTTTTATATAACGCGAGACCAAAGCTTGATACACCCAGGGAATAAGCAATTGTTTTTGTTCGTATTCCAAATTTGAAAAATATTCTTTCCAATGTACCTGTTTGCCAGAATGTAGCTCAATGGCCAACCGCCGCCTTAATTCTGGGCTATACTCAACTTGATCGGAAAGTTCATTTGTCCCTACCGAATGTTTTAATTGACAAGCACAAAGTAATCCCATCACCAGAGAAGTATGGTAGTTGATACTATAAATGTATGTTCTTCTTTCCTTTTGATCCATACCTTCCATATAATTGGCATCAAGTCCGGGAGCAGGCAAAAACCCTACTCTGGATTCTATATTTAGGATGCAATTCAGTGCAAAACTAGCAATAGGACTGAGAGGCAACCCGAATAAAGGCCATGCCATTAACAGCTCACCGGAAATATCATAATCCTGGCCATCCATATACCGAACCAAAAGTGCTTCTACAATTTTTAATAAGCGATGCGTATCGACACCACGAATATCTTTTTCGCCAAAGGCCGTATACATTATGGCATGAGTTAAAGCATATACTCCGTCGGAGCTCTCGCTAAAGATATCAACTGGATGGTTTAGGACACTAAGTGGGATCCAAAACTGGAGCTTATCGTCCTGTGGATATTTCTTCCAGAGTCCAAGTAGCCAGGCTCTTTCCAACATGCGATATGGTGTTCGTTCTATTCCTTTGGCAGACTCCGAGGCGAGAGCCTCTTCCAGAGCTTGATCAAACTGTTTGTTGGGGTAGCCCAAATAATTAAAACAAATATGGGCATGAGCATAATCTAAAGCCAAAGCCGGCTTCAAGCAAATATTTAAAAGCATGGTTTTACTTCTCGCCAGTGGTTCTAGGATACTTACAAGTGAATTTAGCACTTCTCTAACTTGTCGATTCGAGGTGCCGGCTTTGGCAAATACCATTAAAAAGGCCGTTTCTGCAATGATCTTTTCCGGTAGCACTGACCACGGAGCATCTTTAGGCGCTGCATATCCATCGATTATTAAGTGTTCTACGGTGCGTTTAGCGAAATCCAATGTACGTGCAAGCCTTTCTACTAAAAGTTGCTCAGATGGTAAAATAATCGGTGCGGATTCTTTCATTAAGACCTCTTCCATGATATTTGGTTTTTACAAATGTTTGTCAAAATTTTCTAACCTTTCCAAGCGATCCAGTTCTGGAATACGAGGACCTATAGGAGGTAGTCGGAAAATTCGGATGTAATAGCGCATGGTTCCACAGAAGTTTTCCCATGGGTCATCCATTAAGGCTAATTGAGGCCCTAGTTCAGCCACAGCCTTACCTAAAGCATCAAAGTTTACCACCTTAGAAGCAATTACCTTTTCGGCAATTTCCTTTGAATTTTTCATAGTAAATAAGTATTAAGCTTACACCTACTCTATTCAGTTTTCGGTTACCCTGTCTTACTCTATTGAGGATTTTCAGATTACTCCTTTTGTATTTAGTTCGATACAAAACGACTAGGTTCTTAATTCTATATCAGATAAGAATGATTTATGTCGGGATTTTAATAGATTGGTTATCAGTTCCTACATAGGTGAGAAATTGATTGTAAAACGTTACCACTTTCTATGGGCCTTTGGCTGTTAGTTTTTGTCCGCACCTGATTAGGGATGTGCTCTATACACTTCGCGGATGTTACCGGAAACCCAATTTATCTGATGATTTAGAAACCTTCAGCACCCCCTAGCCATTGATTGACATACACATTTGGCCCATACATATACTAAAAAAGTAAATATATTTTTATATATTTAGGTGAGAATATCCGCAACTGTAAAACCAATTACCTGAGAGCTCCACGAATTTCAATTTTGAATATTTTGCATAAACCAACTGATTATGAAAACATTAGCAATTAATCATGGTGCTGTTTGGGTAAGTGTTGTGCTCTTATCCGTTTTGGGATTTTTATGGTATGGCCCATTATTTGGTGATACCTGGATGTCTTATGTAGGTCTGGATCCGGCGGAAGTGGAAGCCAATCCTCCAGGGGCCGGTGTATGGATCACCAATCTGATCGCCACGGTGATTCCGGTATATGTTGTAGCCTGGTTGTTCACCAAAATTAATGTGGAATCGGCGCTACAGGGAGCAGTTATCGGGTTGATACTTGGATTTTCATTTAATTTGCTGTCGGATATGACAAGTGGTATGTTTTCCCAGAAACCTTATGGGTTAGCCTGGATAACCGGTGGATTTAGTATGGTTGCTATGGGAATTGCAGGTGGTGTGCTCGGCGCTTGGAGGAAATACATAGAATAAATATTCTGCAACCAATTTGCTCGTCTTGACTTAGAGGGTAAAATTTAAGGATTCTTCAAAATAACGGGCAAAGATCCAAACTCTTTTACCTCTGTCATTACAAAAGAGCTCTGCACTTGGTTAATATGTGGAAGCGAGGCTAATTTTTGAGTAACAAATTCTTGATAAGAGATCATGTCGGTTACCATCACTTGAAGCAAATAGTCATACATTCCCGCCACATGATAGCAGGCTACTACCTCGGGTAACTTTTGCACATCAGATTCAAAGGTTTCCAAATAAGCCTTTTGGTGAGCATCCAGCGATACATTGCAAAATACGACCAGATTGAGACCTAATTTTCGCCGGTCCAGTTTTCCCTGATACCCTTTGATGAATTTCTCGCGTTCCAGTTTTTTGATTCGTTCGAAAACGGGTGTCTTAGATAAATTTAACTTATCTGATATTTCTTTAATTGTCAACTTGGCATCCTCTTGCAATAATTCTAAAATCCGATAATCGATCCAATCCGGCATGGTAGAATATTTTTCTATTTCGATCTAAATATACGTACATTATATTGATTTTATTCCTATTAATTGTATTTTATTAGATTTTTTTACCTATTCTAAACTTTTATATAGATTTTTATTCTTCAATGGCGTATTTTTGTATCAAAGCCGTAACCATGAAAAAACATCATTTTTCTCCCGAAAGCCTGATGATGACTTATGGATATAAACCTGAATTATCAGAAGGCGCAGTTAAGTGTCCAATCTTCCAAACCTCTACTTTTTCCTTTCAAAGTGCCGAACAGGGTAAAGACTACTTCGAACTGGCTTATGGTAAAAGAGATCTTAAACCCAAAGAAGAACTTGGTCTTATTTACAGTCGCATCAATAATCCTGATCTGGAGATTTTGGAGAACAGGTTATGTCTGTGGGATCAAGCCGAGGAGGGCGCCGTATTCGAAAGTGGTATGTCAGCGATTACCACAGTGATGCTTGAGTTTTTAAAACCCGGCGACCTGATCGTTCATAGTGCTCCAGTGTACGGAGGAACCGATCATTTCCTGCATCACTTTCTTCCCAAAATGGGCATACACACCTTGGCCATTTATCCGTATATGAGCGAAGAAGAAGTCATCGCAGCTATTATTGAATCCGGAGAATCCACAAAACTGGCTATGATTTTTCTGGAAACCCCTGCCAATCCAACCAATGATTTGATTGACATTGAGATGTTTAGTAGGATTGCAGAACTCTTTTCAACTCCTGATCAAAAAGTACTAACTGCAGTGGATAATACCTATTTAGGTCCCATTTGGCAACACCCCCTAGTACATGGTGCTGATCTGGTCGTATATTCTGCAACCAAATATATCGGTGGGCACAGTGATCTAATCGCGGGTGCAGTCTTGGGTTCACACACCTTAATTACCCGTATTAAAACTTTAAGAACATTTCTGGGAAATATCACGAGTCCATGGACCGGTTGGCTTTTGTTGAGAAGTTTAGAGACTCTGAAAGTCAGAATGAATCAGCAGGCGGAAAATGCAGCGGAAGTAGCTCAATTTCTCAACCGGCATCCGCAAATAATACAAGTCTATTATTTGGGTTTGATAAAACCGGAAGATCCCAAATTCGAAATTTATAAGAGGCAATGCGATGCGCCGGGTGCCATGATTGCCTTCGACATAAAAGGAGGCGAAAGCAAGGCCTTTAAATTTCTGAATGCCCTCAAACTGATTAAACTTGCTGTGAGTTTAGGCAGTACCGAGAGTCTGGCACAACATCCGTATACTATGACCCATGCCGGCATTCCCGACCAGGACAAAGATAAACTGGGAATTACAGCAAGCATGGTCAGATTGTCTATTGGTGTTGAAAATGTGAAAGACATACTCTGGGATATCGAGCAGGCTCTACAGAAAGTTGGCAATTCCAAAGAAACCCATCCCCCAACGGTAATGGAGTATTAATTCTAATACCTGTCATGCAAGGAGCTAGTGCTTCAAGAGCTAGCTTTGCTAACCTTTGCTTTTAGAAATTATTTTAAAAACTTCCGAGAATTATACGCGCTGGTTTGTTCTATTAGTTAAAAAATACGAATTTGAGGAACCTAATCCGCATCGTATGAAATATGCTAAATCCATTGAAGAATATTTTGGCAACCAGGATCTGTGGGAAAAAGAAATGCAATTTTTGAGATCCATTTTATTGGAAACAGAGTTACAGGAAACGCTCAAGTGGGGTATCCCGGTATACGTATGGAAAAATGAAAACATTGCCGGAATAGGGGCATTTAAAAAGTATTTCGGGATTTGGTTTTATCAGGGTGCTTTGCTGTCTGATCCTCACAAACTATTAATAAACGCTCAAAAGGGGAAAACTGTAGCCATGCGCCAAATGAGATTTAATCGTTTAGAGGAAGTGGATCCTGCGATCATTCGAAATTATCTTGACGAAGCGATCGAAAATCAAAAAAAAGGTCTCGAGATTAAACCTCAGCGTAAAAAACCTTTGGTTTTACCGGATATCTTGACCCAGACCATGAAAGATAATCAAGATTTCAAACGGAAATTTGAAGCCATGTCGTTGAGCAATCGTCGCGAATTTGCCGAATATTTGACCGAGCCAAAACGTGAAACTACTAAACTACGAAGACTGGAAAAGGTAATATCACTGGTCCTGGTGGATAAGGGATTAAATGATCAATACAAAAGGTGAATTGTCGATTCAAACTTCTGGTTCGAAAGATTGACCTTATTATTCATTTTTAGTTTTCTTTTACTAATATTCCCACACCAATCTAAAATCTACATTTTCATTCCAGAAAACATTTACTACAAATCCATGGAAATTTGAAGATTGATTAGCTTTACTCAGATATTCAATTGATTTATTTGTGAAAAAAACGTGGGCTCATAGCATCGCAATCTACTTGATCTGTATAGCAATCGAATGGATGATCTACGGACGCTATTTATACGATCCCAACGGAGTGGTTTTTACTTTTGGAGGAGACGGCTACATTCTCTATTACAATATGATTTACCATACCTTGTTTGGGGATGGCATTCTATTGGAGTCCATGAATTATCCCAGAGGTGAGGTTTGTTTCCTGACAGATATGCAGGCTTCCCTTTCCATTTTACTCAATCAAATACACCATCATCTTATACCTCTGGATGACAAGGTAGTCGGCATAACGCATGCGCTGCTTTTATATTTATTACCAGTAGCCGCAATTTTCATTTACCATATTTTTAAGATATTGAAAGTTCGTGATCTGCTAGCAATTGTGTTTTCGATCCTGATTACTTTTTTATCTCCTCAAATTGTACGTATTGCCGGCCATTTTGGCCTTGGGTACCTATTCCTAATACCCATGTGTATTTGGTGGGTTCTTTTTCAAATGTCCTACAATAGAAAATGGTATTATATAATTCCGGTCGCACTGATCTTATTGTTTTTTTCACTGAACAATCCGTACATCGGATTTATGACTTGTTCATTCCTTTGTCTTGCAGGCATGATTGTATTCATATTATATCCTGGAAAGGTTGAATTTTCCCTTTTTAGGTCCGGTTCATACCTTTTTCTATCCGGAATGATCCCATTGGCAATAAGTTTAATAACCATTAAATTTTTGGATCCATTTGATGATCGAATTGAAATCCAATGGGGGTATTTCTATTTTCAAACCAAGCTGGGAACTTTGTTTTTTCCTCCGGGTTCATTATTGCATGATTGGCTATCTGGAATCATGGATTTGAGAAGATTGGATACCGAACAAGTGGTAAATATTGGGTTAGCCAGTACAACAATACTTTTTGTAAGTATTATTACATCAATAGTCCGGAAAAATGCTTCCATTCTTCATGTACCAAGGCCGTTCCAGGTATGCCTAATTTCAGGCTTCGCCCTTCTCCTTTACTCGATGGGGTTTCCATTTTTCCCCATCATAAAATCGTGGGCCGAGGAGAATATGAACCTGTTACTCATGTTGAAAGCAACGAGCCGATGTGCTTGGCCCATGTATTATTTACTGACCATTTTAGCAGTATTTTACTTAAACCGCTACCTAAATTTTGTGCGAAGTCACAACTTCATTTGGACCGGATATCTTACCCTTACAATCGTATCTATGGTTTGGGGCTATGAGGCCTATCGACAAACTTCAAGAACCGTTGAAGGAAAATTTTATACGAGTCCATTTCGCCAATCTGAATTTGACCATCTGAATCGTATTTTGTCCGGCAATCGAATTGACAAAGAGGAGTACCAAGGTATTTTTCTATTGCCTTTGGTACAAGGATGGTCTGACAAGTTATATACCGAATTGGATTTTGCAGCACACTTTCATGGTATGAGGATGTCGTTGGCTTCTGGATTACCCTTGATCAATGCCATGTTATCCAGAATACCTCTATCAAGTAGTACTTCAATTACCCAAATGGTTTCCCATCCACTCATTGAAAAAAAGGCCATTCGCGAACTGGATCCAAGTCGAAAAATACTCATCCTTAGGGGAGGAAAATCTCCTCTGAAGGTAGGAGAAATGGCTTTCATAGACCAAGCTGACACGCTTTATGAATCCAAAGAATTTTCGCTATATGAAATGCAATTTCCTAATGAAAAACTAGAAACTGAAATAAATCAGGCTAAACAATATTACCTGCAAAATCTTCAGAAAAAAACTTCTTCCCCGGTCTATTACCTGGGATACAATGGAATGTCCTCCCAAGAAAGTTTTTATGGTTCTGGTAGTAAAGAGTTACAAACCGGGCAACAATCGGTGGCAGAATTTTATTTGGATCAGAAAATTCACCCCGATTCACTTGAATTTTCGGTTTGGGTTAAACTGGATAACCGGAAGTATGGATTACCCATATGGCAGATTCAGCAAATTGACAGTTCAACCAAAGTAATAGATCATCAGACGATTGAAACCAGGAAATCTCACGAAATACAGCACGGTTGGATTCGAGCCTCAAGTTTGATCTTCATCAAATCGGATGCCCAAAGGATACGTATTCAGGCTAACAACAATCAAAAATTCACAATTGATGAGTTGATGATACGCAATCCTAAGGATTCTATTCTTTTTGATTCCGATCTCAGTCCATATATAAGTTTTAACAATTATCTAGTCGCATATCCAGAATGATTAACACCTTGAGTGCCCATTGGCCATACTGAAGTTGGTAAAATCCGGGAACTTTGGAGCGTTTCATCTTTCCATTCAGCGGATAGTATTTCTTGATTACAGAAAGTTATATATTATCTTAGGCAAATTTAAAATGATGGATCACTTTATAAATCTGTCCGAATATTGAATAACACCGGACTTCAGCCCAGGATATTCTTGGGCTGCAAAGTACCTTTTTTAAATATTTTAGATTAAACCTCGGTTTAACTTGTATAACTTTGGTGAATGACAATAATTAATTTTCTTTGTGCCCGAATTTGATTGAAACTTGAAAGCATGGCTGATTCCAGAACAGCATCCTCCAACAGGCTCAGAAAAGTTGAAAGAAAAGTAGCCATCCAATCCAAGGTGATTGCCTTCTTGATAAGTATTCTATTATCCTTGCTTTTTGTCAATTTGATCAGAGAGCCTGATTTTACCACACCTCAGATTTATGTGCTGTTTCTATTGTTTTTTGCAATCGGATTATGGGTTACTGAGGCTATTCCTCCTTTTGCTGTTGGGATAATGATCGTTGGGTTTTTAGTATTTTTTCTGGGAAATCCGACTTTAGAAACAGAATATAACCTGGATGTAGGTGCATTTGTTCATACTTGGTCGGATAGTGTCATTTGGTTATTGTTAGGAGGATTTTTTCTTGCTGAAGGTATGCGCAAAACTGGTCTTGACCTCGATCTCTTTAAGTTTACCACCAAAAGATTCGGCAGAAATCCAAAACATCTCACACTGGCTTTGATGGTTGCAACTGCTGTTGCCTCCATGTTTATCTCTAATACTGCCACCACGGCAATGATGTTTGCCGCAATTATGCCCTTATTGGAAACAGAAGGCAATCAGTCCAATTTAGCCAAAATTATCACTATTTCAATTCCGGCGGCAGCTTCTATTGGTGGTATGGGTACGATCATTGGGTCTCCCCCCAATGCTATTGCCGCCGACATGATCAACAATCTACCCAATAGTACCTACAATATCGGATTTTTAGAATGGATGATATTTGGAATACCGGTTGTAGCGGTTCTTATTCTGATTATGTGGTTTGCTTTGCTTAGAAAATATAATATTGATGGTTATCAAATAAACCTAACCTCACTTGACAGCACTCCTGAAAGCGTGGACCAGGTGGTTGAGTCGGAAACGAAACTAAAGAAAATGATTACCCTGACCGTACTGGGTGTAACTCTATTACTTTGGTTAACCGAGAAAATCCATCCAATTCCAGTAGCCGCGGTATCAGGAATCCCAATAATCTGTCTCACCATGTTAGGAATTATCAATAATCAGGATGTAAGGCAACTGCCCTGGGACACGCTTATGCTTGTAGCTGGTGGTTTGTCTTTGGGATTAGCTATCCAACAAACGGGTTTAAGTGCACAATTTGTAGAAATGATCAAAGGCTTTCATGTAGAAAGTATTGTCCTCATGATTATATTTTCTATTGCAACAGTTTTCTTTTCCAATGTGATGAGCAATACAGCGACGGTTACCATTTTGATTCCTGCTGCTGCTTTATTGACAGGTGTGGATCCAATTTCTCTAGCCCTAATTATAGGATTGAGTGCATCTTGTGCCCTTTTCTTACCGGTATCTACACCACCCAATGCAATCGCCTACAGCACTGGATTGATCGAACAATCCCAATTTAGGTTGGGCGGTTTGTTGGTGGGCTTGGGTGGGCCGGTACTGATTATCCTTTGGGTCCTTTTGCTAAGATGATTGAAACCAAATATCGATTTTTAAGGGTAGTCCGATAGTAGAATAGTGACAAATGATGAGCTTACTAAGAATGATTCGGAATGAATTTCAAAACCTTTTTGATAACTTGCAATACTGCTTTCTGGGGATCGTTTGCATCAATTACATTCCAGGGACTTAATTTGGGACCGGTGTGATCCAACATAATGTTTTTATATTTCGTATAAGAATTCCATAATTGCACTGCTTTAAGGTCTACCGGAGTGAGTTCCCACCTTCTGAGAGGATTATTTTTTACTATATCGATGCGCTTTTGTTGTTCTTCTTTGGTGATGGAAAGGTAAAATTTGATCATTCTCACGCCATCATTAATCAGCATCTCTTCAAATCGGTTTACTTCATTCATAAATCGTTGATACTCTTCCTTAGTACAAAAACCATATACAGGCTCGATAATCGCTCGATTATACCAACTCCGATCGAAAAATACTACTTCACCTCTTTCAGGAATCTGAGCTACATATCTTTTAAAATACCATTGCGCTCTTTCTGCTTTAGTCGGTTTTTGGAGAGCAACTACTCTTTGCTCTCGTGGATTAAGGTGCTCGACCATTCTTCGTATTACATTTCTCTTACCAGCAAACTCCCGGCCTTCTACCAAAATCGCAACTCTTTCATTATTTGATGATATCCAATGTTGCATTTTGATCAGCTTAGCCTGCAATTTGGATAATTTTTTCTCAAACTTGATTTGATCTACTACTTTTTGATAATCCGGTTTGTCCATCATTAATAGCTGTTCCAATCCAAGTTTGGAGCTAAGCAACCCTAACTCATACTGGGTAAATTTGTATTGGTCTGATTTTGTCATAACTGCTCGGAAATAGATCTGTAATATCGAAATAAAATATCTGGATCCGGGTGTAACATAGGTTCAATTTTGTGCTTCTTTTTGTAATCAAATATAGAAAGCACATAACGGATGCTTTCCAGCCTGGCTTTCCGTTTCTCATCTGTTTTAACTATGATCCAGGGTGCAAAGTCGGTGTGAGTTTTTGCAAGCATCTCTCGTATATAATAAGTGTAATTGTCCCACAGTTTTGAAGCTTGCAGATCTACTGGACTAATCTTCCATTGTTTTAATGGATTTTTGATTCGAGATTTGAATCTTTTCAACTGCTCTTGCTTCGAAATGGAAAACCAAAATTTAATAATAACTACCCCTGATTCATACAGCATGTGCTCAAATTCAGAGACCTGGCGAATGAATAAATCATACTCTTCTTTAGTGCAAAAACCCATTACCGGTTCGACGACCCCTCGATTGTACCAACTCCTATCGAAAAACACAATTTCACCCATATTAGGCAACTCTTTTACATGGCGCCTAAAATACCATTGATTGTCTTCAACTAGCGTCGGTTTACTTAAGGCTACAACCCGGGCAGATCTTGGGTTCAAATATCTTCGAAATCTTCTTATAGACCCGCCTTTTCCAGCTGCATCTCGTCCTTCAAAAATGACTACGACCCTTTTTCGATTTTTTAATAACCAGTCCTGAAGAGAAATCAATTCAATCTGCAGTTTTTCTAGTTCATGATTGTATTTTACACGCTCCTCGACAATTTCAAGAGGGATGTCTTTTTCATGTAAATAATTAAGTAGCTTCTTTCTACTATCTAGTTGGTCCAGAATTTTGTTAGTAAAAATACTTTCTTTCATATGCAAAGTAAAAATAGTAAACATATTATAAACACCAATTATACAATACATAAATGTGACACAATCCATAGTTAGAGACAGCCGAAAACAGAAATCAAACAAAGATTCAGATATTATTATTAAGGCTAATCTTAATTCTGTTTGCCTACTTCTGTCTTCTCATTTGTCTCACAAACCATTATTCAAAATTCAATACAAGTTTTACCTTTACATACAGATATTGGTTTTCGCTTAGTCCCTTTTTAAGTCATTTACAAATGAGTCAGTACCGTTCAGTAAAATCTATTTATCTTTTATTTCTTTTCATCATATGTATTTCAGCAACCAGTTGCCATTCTACCCAGCGAACTGGTAAAAGAAACAATTTTTCATTTGGTGTCATCGCAGATTGTCAATATTGTAATGTTGTCTCGACCGGAGTCAGGAAATATTCTATTTCCGACCACAAACTGGAGGAATGCGTCAAGAATTTAAACAAGATGGATCTGAGTTATACGATCCATTTAGGCGATTTTATCGATAAGGATTGGAGTAGTTTTGACACGGTCGTACCGATATTTGATCTGCTACAAATGCCTAAATACCATGTACTAGGAAATCACGACTATTCAGTAGAAGACGAAAAAAAACCCTTTGTGGTACAAAGATTAAACATGCCCTCGGAATACTATGATTTTAAAGTTTATGGATGGCGATTTATCGTACTCAATGGAAATGACATCAGCTTTCATAGCTATCCTAAAGATTCTGAAGAGTATCAATTTGCTGCTTCGTACTATGAAGAAAATCAAATCTCCTCACCGAAGTGGAATGGAGCAATAGGAAAGACTCAACTCTTGTGGTTAAAGGAAAAACTGGAACAAGCCACAAAAAGTGATGAAAATGTTATTTTATATTGTCACTTTCCGGTGTTTCCTGAAGACATACACAACCTTTGGAATGCGGAGGAAGTTATTAATACCATCGAGGCATATCCTTGTGTTAAAGCCTACATGAATGGCCATAATCATAGTGGTAATTACGGTATTAAAAATTCTGTTCACTATGTAACTTTCAAAGGAATGGTCGATACCGAACAAACCTCCTATGGCGTAGTCAAAGTATCACGTGAGCAGCTCCAAATAATCGGATTTGGTCGTGAAGGAAATCGCACGCTAACTATAAAATAGAGGTCACAAATCAATTTTTTTTCACTTGTGCCGGATTATTCTTATCGTTTAAAACAACTAAATTGATCCCGGTCTAATTGATAATTTGCTTTCATATGAGAATTTATAGTGGTTCCAGAAAGATTCTGTTTGCGGTTTTAAGCTTGATATTAATCCATTTGGGATGCCAACTTAAAAAGTCATCCAACCTACAACAAACGACTGAGACCAATTTTGAAGCTATTAACCCAATGGTCCCTCAAACAATCGATCCCTTAAAAATGCGATCCGGAGAGAATGTCACCATTTCCAATTGGCGTATTAGACGTAATGAAATCATCCAATTGTTCGAGGAGCATGTATATGGAAGAGCTCCGGTTGGAAGGCCTGAAAATATGAGGTTCGAAATAATTGAATCCTCTGACAGTGCCTTAGATGATCTTGCTCAAAGAAAACAAGTGGTAATCTATCTTACCGGAACTACTAATGGCCCTAAAATGCACCTGTTAATCTATTCACCCAAAAACGTACTTCATGCTGTTCCAGCTTTTTTAGCAATAAATTTCCAGGGGAATCATACCATTATTAACGATCCAATGATTATCAACCCTGGGAACTACCAATATCCGCGAATGACCAAGGATCGAAGCTCAAAATGGTCGATTATGCATATTATTAGTAATGGTTTTGCTCTCGTTACGTTCCATAGTGCTGAAATAGATCCTGACTTCGATGATGAGTTTAAAAATGGGATACATAAGATTTTTGATCCCTGGCCTGCTAATAGTCGACCTCCAAATGCCTGGGGTACCGTGGCCACTTGGGCATGGGGACTCTCCCGTGCCATGGATTATATTGAAACCGATGCTACATTGAATTCCAGACAAATTGCTGTCTTGGGCCATTCGCGTCTAGGCAAAACAGCTCTGTGGGCTGGTGCACAGGATGAAAGATTTGCTTTGGTCATCTCCAACAATTCAGGTTGCACAGGAGCCGCTTATTCACGTAATAGAAAAGGAGAAACGGTCGCTAAAATTAATCAGGCCTTTCCCCATTGGTTTTGTGAAAATTATCATCAATTCAATGATCGGGAAGAAGATCTGCCTGTGGATCAACATCTATTGATTGCATCGATTGCCCCCAGACCAGTCTATGTGGCATCCGCATCCGATGACTTATGGGCGGATCCCGAAGGTGAATTTTATTCCTGCGTTTTAGCAGAACCGGTCTTCCAACTCCATAGAAAAATGGGACTAAATACCCATCAATTTCCTGAACCCAACACCGTATTGCATGATGGAGATATTGCTTATCACCTCAGAAAAGGAGCCCATGATGTTACCTTATTCGATTGGGAACATTACATCATATTTGCCAAGAAATATTTCAAATAACCCGGTAATAAGTAGATTAGATCAATTCATTTGGTGATCAGTCATTTAAAAAACCTAATGGTTTGATTGAACGATCCCCTACCAACAATAGTTTTGATTAAAAACATCAATTGTCAAAATATGCCAAAAATCATAGAAGTTAAAGCAAGGTGTACCAATCCAGATAAGATTAGATATCTTCTGCAAAATATGCAAGCCGATTTTAAGGGCCTGGATCATCAGATTGATACCTACTTCAAAGTAAAAAGGGGTAGATTGAAGTTAAGAGAAGGCAAGGTTGAAAATACTTTGATCCATTATCATCGAGATAATCAAAGCTCAGCAAAGCTATCTCAGGTAACACTTTATCACCCTGCTGAAACATCTCACCTTAAACAAGTCCTTCGTCAAGGATTAGATGTGCTGGTTGTTATTGACAAACACCGTGAAATCTACTTCATCGATAATGTCAAATTTCACTTAGATCAAGTCGAACATCTAGGAACCTTTGTGGAAATTGAAGCCATTGACCCAGGCCACATGACACCAGAAGAACTACGGAATCAGTGTCTATATTTCCAAAACTTCATGGGGATTCTTCCTCAGGATTTAATCGCTCAGTCCTACAGTGATCTTCTTATGCAATTGTCAGCTGACTCTGAATATCAGGATATTGAGTAAGATCAACCGATGTAATCTTTAATATCATTGCCATCATTCCCCGTGTAGTTACACCTTGAATTCGAATTCATCATAGGATCTATGAGTGATTCAATATCAATTCAGAAAATTAAAATTTACCATATTATGGCATCGTCAAATAAGATTATTAGTCTGGAAAGGGGAGTTAAACTTTTACATAACCCTGTACTCAATAAAGGCACCGCATTTAATGAAACAGAGAGAAAATATTTAAAACTCCAGGGACTATTACCACCCAAAGTAATGACTCAAGATCTACAAGTCTATCGGGTTTTGGAAAATCTCAAAATGAAACCCAATGATCTGGAAAAATATATATTTTTAGTAGGACTGCAGGATAGAAACGAGAATTTGTATTATCGGGTAGTGATCGATAATCTGAAGGAGATCATGCCACTGATATATACTCCTACAGTTGGGCAGGCATGTCAATCCTATGGACATTTATACCGAAGATCCAGAGGGATGTATATTTCGCTAAAATACAAAGGTAGAATTGCCGAATTACTAGAAAACTGGCCGCATTCCGATGTACGGATTATCGTCGTGACAGATGGTGAAAGAATCCTCGGTCTTGGAGATCTGGGAATGGATGGTATCGGAATTCCCATTGGCAAATTATCCCTTTACACTGCATGCGCAGGGATATTACCTACCCAATGCCTGCCAATAATCCTGGACGTAGGAACCAACAATAAAAAACTTCTGAATGACCCACTATACATGGGTATACCTCAACAAAGACTGCGGGGTAAGGCATATTTGGAACTTGTAGATGAATTTATAGAAGCCGTCAATCATCGATTCCCTAATGTACTGGTACAACTTGAAGATTTTGCCACACAGAATGCCTTTAACTTATTAGAGCGTTATCGTCATAATTATACCCTCTTTGATGATGATATCCAGGGAACTGCCAGTGTAGCCGTAGCCGGCATTTATTCCGCCTTAAAAATTACCGGTCAACATCTTAAAGATCAAAGATTTCTTTTCCTGGGCGCCGGTGAAGCAGGTATCGGTATTGCCCAACTACTGTGTGCCGCCCTCAAAGAAGAAGGATTATCCAAACACGAAGCCAGATCAAAATGTTGGCTTGTAGATAGCAAGGGATTGGTTTGCGCCAGCAGAATAAAGGAGCTGGCTCCTCATAAACTAACTTTTGCTCACGATTTGCCCTATCAGAAATCACTGATTGAAATTGTTGATGGATACAGGCCTACTGTAATTATTGGTGTTTCTGGCCAGCCGAATCAGTTTACTCCTGAAGTGATAACAAAGATGAGCCAGATCAATGAACGACCCATTATTTTTGCTCTTTCCAATCCTACCTCTAAATCAGAATGTACAGCTAAAGATGCATATATCTGGAGCAAAGGGAAAGCTATCTTTGCCAGTGGCAGTCCCTTCGAACCTGTTGAAATAGATGGGCAAATTAACATTCCCGGGCAAGGCAATAATGTATACATATTTCCTGCGGTCGGATTAGGTATAACCTATTGCAACGCTCGCACTGTGCCTGATGAAGTATTTCTGCTGGCAGCTAAAATATTATCGAATAATGTTACTGAGGAAGAACTGGCAAGTGGTCAGGTATTTCCTTCATTTTCCAGGATTCGCCAGGTAAGTCTCGATATCGCGGAAGCCATCGTGCGATATGCCGTAGATAATGGCATTTCAAATCTGGAAGTTTCTGATTATCTCCGGGAGGAAATCGAATCAAGCATGTATGTCCCCTATTACCCAACCTATGTAATGTAGCGAAGCGAAGGATCTTTACTAACTTAAATAACATTCTAAGTAAGCAGCTCAACACCAGGACTGTAATTATGGAAGAAGGGCTGGTAAAACTTTGGTTACGACACTACCGAAACCGACCTTTCTGTCTTCCATTTGTGCAAATCCGGTCATTGTAATCGTGTCTCCATCTTCCACAAATGTTCGGGTACTACCATCTGATAAATGGATGGGCTGCTGACCACCCCAAGATAATTCTAACATGGACCCATACGATCCCTTAGTTGGACCGCTTATGGTACCCGAAGCAAGCAGGTCCCCTATTCGTAAATTACATCCATTGGCTGTGTGATGAGCTATTTGTTGAACACCATTCCAATACATGTATTTGTAGTTTGAGTTGGTAATTGGGGCATAATTTCCATTTTTTGTCTCTAGGCTAACTGACAATTGAATGTCATAATTGTGCAATCCTTCAAATTGCAAGTATGACAATACCGATGGCTCTTGAGAAGGCCCTGAAACACGAAAAGCATCCAATGCTTCCATAGTCACCACCCATGGCGATATAGATGAGGCAAAGTTTTTGCCTAAAAAAGGACCTAAAGGTACATACTCCCATTTTTGGATATCCCGGGCAGACCAATCATTAAACAACACCATCCCAAAGAGGTATTCTTCCGCCTCAGAGGTATTTACCGGAGTACCCAATTGGTTTTCTTTGCCAATGATCAATGCCATTTCCAATTCAAAATCCAATCGCTCTGTAGGTTGAAACTCCGGAGGATCTTCTCCCTTTTTAACTTGTCCCCAGGGTCTTATTACCGGAGTACCTGAAAGTACTATAGATGAGGAACGACCATGATAACCCACCGGCATATGCCGCCAATTGGGTAACAGTGCATTTTCCGGATCTCGAAACATCTTCCCCACATTAGTGGCATGTTCGATACTTGAATAGAAGTCTGTATAGTCACCTACACGAATAGGCATATGAGAAGTAATCTCTTTCATGGGATAGAAAATATCCGGATGCTCTTTCAAAATCGAATCCGGATTACATAGTTCGGATTGGAGGATCCTTCGGACTTCCCGGGTTTTAATTTTTCCCAGTTCAATAAAATCATTTAACACCGGCTGATACCACACCAATTTGGGTATACCCAAATGATCAAATAACCCTAATGAAGCTACCTCTCCTATATTGATTACCTCATCTCCCAGTGCTACACCCACGCCCGGAATGTCGTTGTTTACCGAAAATATTCCAAACGGCAAATTGTAAATACTAAAGTCCGAGTTCTCTGGTATGTTTCTCCATGACACGAATTGATCCATATATAATATGTTTTAAATCGAAAAGTAAAAAAGGACATCATGATTCCAGCCAGGAACGGAAATATTTTCCATCTTCTATTTTCAAAGCAGCATCTGTTATCATCAATGGCTTGAAAGTATCTACCATCACTGCCAATTCGAGCGTTTCTTTTTTGCCAATACTTCGCTCGTAGGCCCCCGGATGAGGACCATGCGGAATACCGGCAGGATGTAAAGTAATATGCCCTTGCTCGATATCATTACGACTCATAAAATCACCATCTACATAATACAATACTTCATCCGAATCTATATTGGAATGATTGTATGGAGCTGGAATCGCCTTGGGGTGGTAATCATACAATCTGGGACAAAACGAACACACCACCAAAGCAGATGTTTCAAAGGTTTGATGAACCGGTGGAGGTTGGTGGACTCGTCCGGTTATCGGTTCAAAATTATGAATAGAAAAACCATAGGGATAATTGTAGCCATCCCATCCTACCACATCAAATGGGTGCGTTGCATATTCCAATGTATGGAGCACGCTTTGCTTTTTGATTTTTAGAGAAAAGGCTCCTGTTTCATTATAATTTTCCAGATCTGTGGGAAGTTTGTAATCCCTTTCGCAGAAGGGAGAATGCTCCAATAATTGACCAAACCAGTTGCGATACCGTTTAGGCGTATAAATGGGCTGTTTGGATTCCAGGTACAAAAGGCGATTATCCTGAGTATCGAAGTCAATTTGATAAATTACTCCCTGTGGAATGACCAAATAGTCCCCATATTCAAAACGGATATTTCCCATCAAAGTTCTTAACTTGCCAGAACCTTTATGCACAAATAATAGTTCATCCGAGTCCGCATTTTTATAGTAATATTCGGTTAAGGATCGGCTCGGTGCCGCCACACCAATCAAAACATCCTGGTTCACTAATAATGGAGTACGACTCATTAAATAATCTTCTTCGGAATCCACCTCAAAGCCCTTCAACTTCAAGGACCGAATATTCTTCTCAATTGCTACACGCGGGGTCATATCTACGGGATCTAAAACCGAGGTCACCTGGGTTGGTCGGTGAATATGATAAAGTAAGGTAGACATGCCGTCGAAGCCAATTGTTCCAAAAAGCTGTTCGTTATAAAGTGCTCCATTTGGCTGATAGTATTGGACATGTCTTTTTGAAGGGATCTCTCCTAATTTATGATAAATCGGCATCTCTAATTTTTTACATCAACAATTGTTGATGTAATTATAAACAATTATTTTTTATTTTGGAAATGTTTTCATTCCTTTACTCGATCAACAAAACGGTGATGATCAATCCGAAACGCAAAAAATTTTATGAAAAATCCTTAAGTCTCTTTTATGAGAAGGGCTTTAAAGGCACCACAATGAGAGATATTGCCAACGCACTTTCGTGTGATGTTGCTAACATTTATAATTATACAGACTCTAAACAAAGCATTTTGGAGCGCTTTTTATTTTCCATAAGCAAGGAATTCCATACCGAGTTGGATCGCATCATCTCCAGCCAATACAATCCAGCCGAAAAACTGGAAAAAGTAATTTCCTTTTATGTGAGATTAACCTTTAGCAAACCGTTGGAAATCTCTTTGCTGGTCAATGAATGGAGGCATTTGACCGATGATAAACTGGAGCAATTCATTAGAGAAAGGAATGAATTTGAAAAAAAAGTCAGCCAAATAATTACTGCCGGGATAGAAAGTGGAATATTCATTCATATCGATATAAACCTGGCTACTCATTTGTTTTTATCCTCTTTAAGATTATTATTTGATCGGTACACCTTTCTCGATAAATCCGTTAATCCTCTGGAAGTCGAACGGCAGATCGGCAAGTACATCTTACGCGGAATATTGTCAAACCCAGGTTGACATAGCCAATAGAAACATTTTCGGTTTTGTAGACTTTTCGGAGTAGACTCACTAATATTTCAATCATGTATTCTATCGGAATCAGTATAAGCAGACAGTCAAAGTTCTTGGCCCCTGTGCACCGGTCACCAGCACCATTTCAATATCACCGGTTTTAGAGGGACCGGCAATGAAAACACCGAATCCCGTTTTTTGCAAGTCGATGCGATGGTAGGCATCATGCATGGTTGCCAGTAGATTCGAACTGGGAATACAAATAATTAGATGTTGTGTAATAAATGGCAATACTCTTTCGGGTAAATAGGAAGTATCTACCCAAACAGCCCCATTCTCTTCCACTCCAAATTCTCCATCTATAATGAGCACATCAATTTTCTCCAAAGCAACTTCACCTAGGTTATTCTTTTGGTTTTTACGTAATTGTATTATCAATTTGGCATCTGGAAATTTTGATGTCACCCATTGATCCCAGTCCGCTGGCTGAGGGTCGACAATTCTTATTCCATTTTTTTGAGCGTTAACACGGTATTCAGAGATTGCCTTATTTATAACCTTTGGGCTCTCGATCTTTGGCAAATCAACCGGGTGCATCCTATTTTTTCTGATATTTCGCAAGATTTTATCTTTTCCCATGCTTACGATTTCGTCGATACCATTCCTTAAAACTATGTGGAGGAACATTGGGCAATTCTCGCCCGATGGACCAGGTATTCAAACGGTTTTTAATTATAAAGTCAGGTGTTATTTTCAACATCGCACGCATCCATTTTCCCATTCGATCATAAGATCTGGGCCTGGAAAGAACTCGCGCTACTTGACGCATTACCCATTTGTTAAAGTTAATTCCTTTTTTGTTTTGTTCTATAATTTGCCTCCAGCTATACAGCTGTTCGTGGATATTGATTTTCACTGGGCACACATCAGAACAACTACCACAAAGAGAAGAAGCGAAAGGAAGATCACTATAGGCTTTCAGATCAGTGCGCGGATTTAGTATCGAACCTATGGGACCTGGGATAGTTGCATGATAGCTGTGTCCTCCACTACGACGATATACCGGGCAAGTATTCATACAGGCTCCGCAACGTATACATTTTAACCCGTTACGGAATTGCGGCTTTCCCAGATGTTCAGACCTGCCATTATCGACTATAACCACATGCATTTGACCATTGAGCTTAGGTTTTTGATAATGAGATGTATACACAGTAATGGGCTGACCGGTCGCACTTCGAGCCAGCAGTCGGGTAAACACACCCATGTGTGATGTCTTGGGAACTAATTTTTCAATACCCATACAATGTATTTGGACCGGTGCCAAATGAACACCCATATCCGCATTACCTTCGTTGGTACATACCACAACACCACCGGATTCAGCTATAGCAAAATTTACTCCGGTCAATGCCACATCAGCTTGCAAAAATTTATACCGTAAATGTTGACGTGCAGTTTCCGTTAAATAGTTGGGATTGGCATTATTCTTTTCAGCATCCAACTTCTCATGAAACAAATCACTAATTTCATGTCGATCCATGTGGATTGCAGGCATTACTATATGACTGGGAGGCTGCTCATTCAGTTGAATAATTCGTTCTCCCAGATCCGTATCAACTACTTCTATTCCATTCTTTTCCAAGTGTTCATTTAATCCACACTCTTCGGTAAGCATGGATTTGGATTTAACCAATTTGCGGGCTCCAACCTCTGCAAGTATTTTAAGCACTATCCTATTATGAGCTGCTGCATCTTCAGCCCAATGGACTTTAATCCCTTTTTCTTTAGCATTCGCTTCAAACTCAAGTAGATATTGATCCAATTGTGATAATGTATGTTCTTTTATTTGGCTGGCCAAATTTCTCAAATGTTCCCATTCAGGGATATTGGCTGCAGCCGCGTCTCGTTTTTCTCTTACTTTCCACAAAGCACCATCATGCCATTGGGCTTTCGTTTCATTATTTATAAATGATTGGGCGGCTTGTGCATGCTTCTGTGCCATTAGGATGCGTTTAAAATTTCTGCAAGGTGAATTACTTTAACCGGCCACTTTTCCCGTTTGATGATGCCTTCCATATGCATCAGGCATGACATATCACCAGATGTTATGTACTCCACCTTATTAACCATGTGATCCTTTATCCGATCCTGTCCCATTTTTACGGAAACAGCTGCTTCTTTAATGGCAAATGTACCTCCAAATCCGCAACATTCATCAGATCGTGGTGGGGTAACCAAGGTAATTCCGGATACCTGATCCAACAGATATCTCCATTTTGAAAATTGAGGTTCCATAAGCTCGGAAGATTTCGCCATTCTAGATCCCCTTAAACCATGACAACTTTGATGAAGACTGACTTTAAATGGGAAATGGGCAGAAAGTTTTTCAATTGCTAGAATGTCAACCAAAAACTCAGTAAGGTCTTTCGTTCTTTCTCTTATCTGGATTACCATTTCATTCTGAGGGATATTATCAAAATGATGTTGTACATGATATGTACAGGAAGCCGATGGGGAAACGATCCACTCGTATTCAGAAAATGTATCTACAAAATGTCTGGAAATTGAAGCCGCTTCTTTCTCCATTCCACTATTGGCCAATGGTTGTCCACAACACGTTTGGCTGAGAGGGACATCAACGGTGCAACCTAACTTTTCCAGCAATTTCAAACTGGCAATAGCTACTTGAGGATAAAACTGATCGACATAACACGGCACAAATAGTCCAACTTTCATGAGTGCTAAGATAGTATTTCATTACTTGAAGTTTAATGATTTGTACAGATTGTTTCCTTTGAAATTATGAATAAAATGAAGAGGAACTTTCTTTATCCGATATCTCGTTAATGTATTACATTTGTACCCACGTTTATTTGAATGCAAATGAGCGGGGAAATGGGGCTGACTGGAATTGACAGGAAATGTAATGTATAAGTAAGCATGTCGCAGCATGGTTTTTTACTGCGTTAACAAATAATAACCGACAACTATAAATGGCGAATATAATTACGCCTTGGCTGCCTAATTCTAGGAATTAGAAAGCCTTTGTGCCATCGGATTGACTCCTGATACATATCTGATCGCATATCAACAAACCCTCAGGATAGCTGGTTGACCTGTCCCGATCAACAGGTGAAATAAAGGGTCTCGAAACTATGGAGGATGTCTGTGCTCCAATGTAGTTTTTAAACAATCGAAAGCATAAACTAAGCATGTAGAAAGCTTATGGGTTCTTTCTCTGGACCGGAGTTCGAATCTCCGCAGCTCCACTAAAGCATCAATATCCAGGTAAAAAAAGCGAAGTGTAACAAATTCAAGTTTACTTGAAAATTTGTGAAACGAGCTTTTTAAATCGTGCCAACGATTTCCTGGGTATTGATGTAGACTTCGTTCGCAATGGAGATCAACACCAGTTAATCTCCGCAGCTCCACCTTCGCCCTCCGTAGCTATTAACTTATTGGGGGGTATAAATTATAATCAAATAAATTTACCAGTAGGGCTTCGGTGGAGAACTCCACACCCTCGTCCTCCGTAGCATAGCAAAGGAGGGCTCGTCCTCCGTAGCATAGCAAAGGAGGGCCGTAGCATAGCGTAGGAGGGTTCGTCCTTTGTAGCATAGCGTAAGAGGGTTCGTCCTCCGTAGCATAGCAAAGGAGGGCTCGTCCTCCGTAACATGGTGAAGGAGGGTTCAGACCCTAGTATTTTCCATTGAATAAAGTATCGTTTTTGTAGATTTGAGAGCTACAAAATTGATCTATGAAAGTGAAAATGCACTATGTGTATATTTTAAGATGTTCTGACGATACTTTTTATACAGGATGTACCAATAATTTGTCACAACGCCTAAGTGACCATAATCGTGGCAAAATCCATTATACAAAAACAAGGCTGCCCTTTGAATTAGTTTTTTATTGTGGATTTATTGATAAAGTCAAAGCTTATTATTTTGAAAAATATTTAAAGTCCGGTTCCGGCATCGCCTTCAGAAACAAAAGACTTATTTGATAATCCACCAATTCATCCAGGTCAAATTCAATAGTGTTAGACGATGTTTTTCCAGTATTGATGTAGACTTCGTTCGCAATGGGGATCAACACCAGTTAATCTCCGCAGCTCCACCTTCGCCCTCCGTAGCATAGCGTGGGAGATTTCGTCCTCCGTAACTATTAGCTTATTGGGGGGAGGTGCTTAAATTATAATCAAATAAATTTACCAGTAGGGCTTCGGTGGAGAACTCCACACCCTCGTCCTCCGTAGCATAGCAAAGGAGGGCCGTAGCATAGCGTAGGAGGGTTCGTCCTCCGTAGCATAGCGTAGGAGGGTTCGTCCTCCGTAGCATAGCGTAGGAGGGTTCGTCCTCCGTAGCATAGCGTAGGAGGGTTCGTCCTCCGTAGCATAGCGTAGGAGGGTTCGTCCTCCGTAGCATAGCGTAGGAGGGTTCGTCCTCCGTAGCATAGCGTAGGAGGGTTCGTCCTCCGTAGCATAGCGTAGGAGGGTTCGTCCTCCGTAGCATAGCGTAGGAGGGTTCGTCCTCCGTAGCATAGCGTAGGAGGGTTCGTCCTCCGTAGCATAGCGTAGGAGGGTTCGTCCTCCGTAGCATAGCGTAGGAGGGTTCGTCCTCCGTAGCATAGCGTAGGAGGGTTCGTCCTCCGTAGCATAGCGTAGGAGGGTTCGTCCTCCGTAGCATAGCGTAGGAGGGTTCGTCCTCCGTAGCATAGCGTAGGAGGGTTCGTCCTCCGTAGCATAGCGTAGGAGGGTTCGTCCTCCGTAGCATAGCGTAGGAGGGTTCGTCCTCCGTAGCATAGCGTAGGAGGGTTCGTCCTCCGTAGCATAGCGTAGGAGGGTTCGTCCTCCGTAGCATAGCGTAGGAGGGTTCGTCCTCCGTAGCATAGCGTAGGAGGGTTCGTCCTCCGTAGCATAGCGTAGGAGGGTTCGTCCTCCGTAGCATAGCGTAGGAGGGTTCGTCCTCCGTAGCATAGCGTAGGAGGGTTCGTCCTCCGTAGCATAGCGTAGGAGGGTTCGTCCTCCGTAGCATAGCGTAGGAGGGTTCGTCCTCCGTAGCATAGCGTAGGAGGGTTCGTCCTCCGTAGCATAGCGTAGGAGGGTTCGTCCTCCGTAGCATAGCGTAGGAGGGTTCGTCCTCCGTAGCATAGCGTAGGAGGGTTCGTCCTCCGTAGCATAGCGTAGGAGGGTTCGTCCTCCGTAGCATAGCGTAGGAGGGTTCGTCCTCCGTAGCATAGCGTAGGAGGGTTCGTCCTCCGTAGCATAGCGTAGGAGGGTTCGTCCTCCGTAGCATAGCGTAGGAGGGTTCGTCCTCCATAGCATAGCGTAGGAGGGCTCAGACCCTAGTATTTTCCATAGAATAAAGTATCGTTTTGTAGATTTGAGAGCTACAAAATTGATCTATGAAAATGAAAATGCACTATAAATTTGGTGGATGGATTGAGATATGGCGTGAAAGGTAGGCTAATAAAATTTATCATTCATCCCAATGAACGACGTAATAATGAGTATTTTGGAATAAGAATGCAGAATGTTTGGGTTCATTATGGTCATTTTAATACATATCCTAAAAAGCTGCAATAAACTGTTGAAAACCATATTTAATTAACGTGAATAATGTTTAAGCGGCTGTAAGGAGGAGCTGTAAATTATCAGTTTTTTCAGTTGAGATATTCAAAGAAGGTTTTTTTGGTAAGAACTGATATGCTATTAACCCAGCAACCAGATTTATAAAAAACCCTTTAGGGGCTCGATGTCTGGAATGTTCAATAGAACAGATATTTTTCAATTCATCATTGACCGATTCGATAAGAGCTCTTTTTCTCAATAGGATTTTATCGATATCTGATAGATTTTGATCTTTCATGTTTTTGCGTGTTTTATAAATTAGATGTACACCATCATTCCATAAAAAGTCGGCCAGAGCTTTTGAAATATAGCCTCTGTCCCCGTAAAGTTTTCCAAATATGTTTTCAGTTAAAGAAGTGATTACCTGTAGGTTACGATCATCTACATTGGCTTTTGTTAGGTAAAAACTCAGAATTTCTCCCATATCATTAATTACTAAATGCAACTTGAAACCATAGAACCAACCCATGGTACCTTTACTTTTTGCTGCAAACCCCTTCATTACTTTATGTTGTTTTTCTCGCTTAATATGACATGCCTTAATCGTAGTAGAATCTATGAAATTGATACCTCTACTACAACCTAATCCATACTGTTTGAGGAATAATAGTAGAGGAATTATTACTTTTTGCTGTGTTTGGTTGAACCGTTCATAGGAAACAAGATCAGGAAACAAGTGCATCCAATATCGTCTAACCATTTCATTATAAAATGACTTGAAATTAGTGTAATGGCTATGATGAAAGCATATCAATATGGTCATCATTTCAGAGTCTGATAGTCTACTTTTCCTATTGCGTGTACATTTTTTACCGTCTTGAAGCCTGAAATATTGAATTTGTTGAGAGAATTCTTTATAAAAGTCATCCACAGCAACATAAATTTCTGTAATTTTATCATCAAACATATGGAGGAGTTTAATATTATTTAATTGAGATTCAACTGTTAATATATTAAATATCCTCCTATGTTTTAAATTAAAACAACAGTTTTTTTATCCATTATTCACGTTAATTACTTTCAGGTTGGTTTTTATCTGATTTAACGAGAAAAATGGATTCACATGGATTTAGATGATGAAATACTCAAAAAAATACAGGAAGAATTAAATAAAAAAATGGATCAAAGGAATTCGATCCCTTTGGAAGAAATGGACAATCTTTCTCCAAAAGACATGCATCATATTTTGTACTTTACTTTTGATGATATTTCGCCGATAGGTTTTACAAAAAATATCAGTCCGGAAACTTTGCAAAAAATTCCTTTCTTGAATTTAGTAATAAGTTATCTCAAAGAAATTGAGCAAGTGGGTGAGCTGAAACTAACCACTAGAGGGAATTTGCCTCGAAAAATTTGCATCGAGTTGTACGAAACAGGTTTAATTAAAGAACCCCAGATAGAAAGTGGAATAGTAAAATTTAGCAAGGAAGGTGATACGACCTCTATTCAAAATGTAAAAATCATCAGCCAACTAGGTGGTATCACAAAAAAAAGAAATAATAAAATTAGTTTAACCTCTAAAGGAAAGAAATTACTTCAAGAAGATCACCATGAAGAATTGCTAAAGAACATTTTCATCACAAATTGCCAAAAATTCAATTTAGGTTATCACGATGGACACCCACAAAATGTCGGTATTCAAAAAACATTTGGATATGCCCTTTATCTATTGATGAGGTATGGCAAAAAGCAAAGGAAGTTGTCCTTTTACGTCGATAAGACTTTGACTGCGTTCCCCTCAATATTAGACCACTTTGATGACTCTTGGGATAGCGCCGATAGACAATGTGGATTTTGTTATGGAATTCGGGTATTTGAAAGATTTTTATCCTTTTATGATCTGGTCAAATACAAAAAAGAAAATTGGATTTTGGCTCCATTGGAATCAATTGAATTAAGAACGACAGAAATCTTCGATAACGTATTCCAGATCAGAAATGATAAATTTAGCTTTAGGAAAAGCGAGTATCAAGCTTGATCCAAATCTCCCTCAAAACAATCACTTTGACTTTGTGTTTGTTATGAAAACAATGAGATTATAATGAACAACGTGATCAAAATACAACCTCTGGGATTTCCTTGGCACACCGAGGATCCATTCCTATTTTGTGCATATCATAAGGATGACTATCCAGCGGGAAATAAACATTTTGGACCCGATACCTCTTTAGCTGGTAGAAACATAGGTCAGGATTTTACAATCAAAGATGGGTGGAGAATGTACCATGGCGAAAAAGTACCCGGATTTCCATTCCATCCGCATCGAGGTTTTGAAACCATTACCATTGTCAAACAAGGCATCGTAGATCATACAGATTCTCTAGGTGCTGCCGGACGATTCAGTGCAGGTGACGTACAATGGATGACTGCTGGCAAGGGAATTCAACATTCAGAGATGTTCCCTTTGCTCCACCAGGATAAGGATAATCCCTTAGAGCTTTTTCAAGTCTGGCTTAACCTGCCAAGATCACATAAACTAGTAGAACCTCACTTCAAAATGCTTTGGGAAGAGACTATTCCGGTTATCAATGTGGCCAGCGATGATAATGGAACCGTTACAGTTAAGGTAATCGCCGGGCAAGCATATGGAAAAACGGCACCGTCTCCCCCACCTGATTCCTGGGCGGCCAATAAGGATCATGAGGTCCTCATTCTGAGTGCAGAATTAAGTCCAGGGGCTAGATGGGATATTCCACCTGCAAATCAGCAAGTAAACCGAACACTTTACTTTTATAGCGGCGATACCCTTCGTATCCAGGAAACACAGGTGAGCAAAGAGCACTCCATCCTGTTGCAATCGGATCAACCAGTAACCGTAAAAGCAGGTAAAGAAGAATGTCATTTACTTTTATTACAAGGAAAACCTATAGGTGAACCGGTAGTTCAATACGGTCCTTTTGTAATGAATACGGAGGCTGAAATTCGGCAAACCATTCTCGAATACCAGCGCAATCAATTTGGTGGCTGGCCATGGCCTGAAAGAGAACAGGTACATGATCAGAATAAAGGCAGATTTGCGTTACATGCAGACGGAAAGGAGGAAGTAAAGTAACATGTTATAGGTTACTGCTTTTCGTTGAATTACAACTGTGGTTTGATCATATTCTCCGGAGATAATAGCTTCTCCAATTCACTTTTAGTCATAAGTTTCTTCTCCAGGACCAATTTGTAAATACTCTTTTCCTTAGCAATTGCCTGTTTAGACAATTCGGTACAGGTTTGATAACCTAATACCGGATTTAGCAAGGTCACAATGCTGATACTGTTGATGACATTATCGCGGCATTTCTTCTCATTGGCGGTAATCCCATCAATGCATCTGATCCTTAGGGTAGCCATTCCGTTTATCAGAAGATTGATAGATTCAAATAATGAGGTCGCTATAATAGGTTCAAAAGCGTTCAACTCCAATTGACCACCTTCCACCGCCATGTTAACGGTAAGATCATTTCCGATCACTTTAAAGGCGATTTGATTGACTACTTCAGGAATCACTGGATTGACTTTTCCGGGCATAATGGAAGATCCGGGTTGCATTGGAGGCAAATTTATCTCTCCAAAGCCTGCTCTGGGTCCAGATGACATCAGACGCAAATCATTGCACATTTTAGAAAGTTTAATCGCTAATCTTTTTACTGCGGAGGAAAACATAATGAATGCTCCTGTATCCTGAGTGGCTTCAATCAAGTTTTTGGCCTTTACAATTTTGAGGCCAGTTATTTCACGTAGATGATTGACCACGATATCCGAATACTCAGGAGGTGTATTGATACCCGTACCGATTGCCGTTCCGCCCAAATTTACTTCTAGAAACAAATTGGCATTATGCTTGATTCTTTGAATTTCTTCTTGCAAGGTTACCGCAAAGGCCTCAAAACTTTGACCCAAACTGATAGGTACTGCATCCTGTAACTGAGTTCTGCCAATTTTAATAATATGCTGAAAAGACTTTGATTTTTTGCGTAAACTCTTAATCAGATCTTTTAATTCCTCGATCAGTTGCACTTTCATTTTAATCAAGGCAATCTTAAGCGCAGTCGGGTAGGTATCATTGGTAGACTGGGACATATTGACATGGTTGTTTGGATGACAATACTTATATTCACCTCTTGAATGCCCCAAGATTTCAAGTGCCCGGTTCGCAATGACCTCATTGGCATTCATATTGGTGGAAGTGCCGGCACCTCCCTGGACCAGATCTACTACAAAATGCTCATGCAACAGGCCATCCATAATTTCATGACAAGCATGTGAGATCGCATTTTTAGTAGGTTCAGGTATTAATCCCAAGTCATAATTGGCTCGGACACAGGCGAGTTTCACCTCCGCAAAGGCCTCTATCATTTGAGGAAACAACTGCAAGTTTACCCCGCTGATTTCAAAATTCTCAAGAGCTCTTTGAGTTTGGACACCATAATATGCATTACTTGGGACATTGACATCTCCAAGCAGATCATGCTCTACTCTAGTCTTGTATTTATTTCGCATTTTTGGTTAGGTTTTATGGCGCAAAGATGATAGATTTTTCAAAATATAAGTATGAAATTCGGCTAATTAATATCAGTTAGGCCGCTATTTTTTGGCATTCGTTGAAATCTAAATTTGAGATAAATATCAAAATGGCGAGGTAGGCCCGGATAATAATATCTGGGCTCCGCATTTCCAAATCCAACCGCATTGATACGATGCATTGAAGCATATTTCCTATTAAATATATTATTAATGTGAGTCCCTATTTTGAATTCATGATCGTTTAAAGAGAGAAGATACTCGCCCTGGAACTTTACCAATGTATAAGGTTCTGAATAGAGGGAATTTGCATCATTTAAAGGTGCTTTTCCCAGATATTCAAAACTTATGGATGCATTAAAGTAAGGTAGAATGTTGTACTCTACCTGCTGCCAAATTTTAAGGTTAGATGAACCTGTGAGGCGATTACCGGAATAATCACTTCCCTCATCAATAAAGCTCTTGAAACGATGATCAATCCACTCCAATCCGGTCCTGTAATATAGATTTGGTCCCAAATTCAGTGAACTCTCTAATTCAAGACCTTGATGAAGTGTCTTACCTCCGTTCCTTACAGTATACTCTTCTTCCGAGATCCTTTTACGTAGGATCAGGTCATCAACGACCATGCGATACAAGTCGAGTTTAATCTGCCCGAATCCTTTAGTGTAATACAATCCCAGGTCCAAACTTACACCGGTCTCTGGTTTCAATTCCGGATTATAATTTCCATCAGATCCAATCGAATTTCCAATAGTTACCGGTGAAAACCCTTTGGATACTCCCAACATAGCTCCTAGCCGACGCGGGATTATATCAGCTGACAGGGCCAGCATTGGAGAAAAGACAGGATCATAATGTTTTGAATTTTTTCTATTGATATCCTTAAGGTCTGCAATAGAAAAGTGCGTAAAATTAAGATTCGAACCGGCATAGATGCTGAAGGGAGAAAATGTAAGTTGTACATTGCAAAATGTATTCAAATAGTCCCGGTCTTCTTTGAAATTAACTAATAAAAGCTCAGGCATTTCCTCTTCCCAGGTGCGCCACTGATATCGTTCGTGAAAATATTCAAATCCTAGCTGTACATCCAAATAATGATTTGGCATCCAATGCATTTTTTGCCGGAAGCCCAAATTTTGATTTTTTTCATGCAGTATATTAAAAGGCCTTATCTCATCATTCTTAAAAAAATTATGAAATACCGACCCTTTCCAATTTAGTTTTGAATTTAAGATGTAGTTGTGTGATACTCCAATGAGAAATTTCCCATAATCCTCTCTTCCGTTGACTCCGGCCCAATTGGATGCAGCCATTTGGGGATTGAGTTTAAAGTCTGTATATCCTAACGAACTAGGTATTTCAGCTTTTAAACCGATCCACTGGGTAAATAACTTAAAATATAATTTTTTAGATAGTTCCAATTTTTGCAATAATGCGGTTGAAAATCGCCTATAGGTATTATTCTCGCGGTACCCTTTATTTTGCAAATATCCCATTTGTAAGGCAAATGGGGCCTTTCCATTCTCATCCCAGTTTTGGAACCAGTGGTGATTTGTTTTAATCAAACCAAAACTGCCCATCTGAATTGATCCCATATAAGCTGGATGGATTTTCTCAATGGTCTTTAAATGTAGCATTCCTCCAAGACCAGCACCCCAAATGGCAGATGCCGGATTTTTCCATAAAGAGATAGACGAGATCATACTGGGGTCGATGTCTTCAATAGTTGACTCACCGACTCCACTGGTTAAGGGGATTTCATCCAGATAAGCTTTTAGCTTTGAGGTGGCAAAAGGCTCCCTATTGCCAACACCACGAATACTAATCCTATTGGTATTAAGGGCTCCGGACTCCATGCGTATTCCGGCTTTACGATTTAGCAAGGGTTGAAAACTAATCAAATTAGCCCGCTCAATCGATGAGGATTGAATCATTGAGACAGGAAAAGTTTTTCTATTCGATTGAGAACTGATGTAAATGATCTCAGAATTGATCTCCCACAAAGTATCAACCGGACTTTTTCGATCCGGATGTTCCAATTCCTCTTGCGTAAATCCTATTGATATATAAAGACTACAGATCAGGCAAAGCATTCTTTTCATCGTACTTCAAAAATAGTATAGCCTGGAATATGTAGTACGGGTTATTGAAATAATATTTTACTAACAACTCTATTTTACCAAAATTCAAACGGATCTTCAGTATCCTCACCATAGGAAGCGAAATCCTTTTATTACACCTGAATTTATTTAATAGGATCCTTTTTTCAAAGTCCATCTCATCCTGAAATAAACCATGATGCAGATTAATGCAGTTGGCTATTTAATTCCATTTGTGATTCTTAAAATGTAAAATGCGATCAAA
Source organism: Saprospiraceae bacterium (assembly GCA_965223405.1). Classification (GTDB taxonomy): domain Bacteria; phylum Bacteroidota; class Bacteroidia; order Chitinophagales; family Saprospiraceae; genus CBDCWO01. Next base: position 4,787,437 of record CBDCWO010000006.1, on the reverse strand, counting down.
TTTAACTGAGAAATAGTCCCACCGGTTGAATAAATCGTCTTGATTTCATTAAAATTGTCATATGCAGAAATTATCGGTAATTATTCCTACCTTAAATGAGGAAGTCCACATAGGAAGTTTGCTGGACTTTCTAATTACCGAGCTCAGCAAAGAAGATGAGATCATTATAGTAGATGGTGGCAGCCTTGACAATACGACTCGCATTGTAGCGGATTATCCAGTTCAATTAATAAAATCCAAAAGATCTTGCCGTTCGATTCAATTAAACCTGGGTGCTAATCAAGCCATCCACCCACTGCTTTACTTTGTTCATGCAGATACCCAACCCCCAAAGGGATTCAAAAATGAAATCGGCAAGGCTATCAAAAGAGGGTTTGATTGTGGTTGCTTTAGTTTTCGGTTTGACCAAAGTTCAATACTACTATCTTTCAATGAATTTTTTACCCAATTTCCAAACAGCGGAGTAGGAGGTGGAGATCAGACACTGTTCTTAAAAAAATCGATATTTAAAGCTATCGGTGGTTTTAACGAAGAATTGGTATTGATGGAGGATTTTGATCTTACCGGAAGGCTACGCAAAAAGTATAACTATAAAATCATCCGCAAGGATGTGATCGTATCGGCCCGAAAATATGCCAACAATTCCTGGTTGAAAGTTCAGTTTGCCAATATGTTGGTTTTTACTGCTTTCAAATTTGGAGTATCGCAACATCTATTAAAAAAAGCCTATTCAAGATTATTAAAATGATGAATCATTGGGGAGCTGGTATTCGAATCCTTTTAGGATCAGTTGTTTGTAAATTGTAGCGATATTTGGAGATAAACAGCTGGAATTCAAGACGAAAGGCCTGGTAAGATTGATGAGCAAAGCTGATCAAGGAGCAACAAGCTGGAGTCTAGCAATCAAAGATTCGGTTGTTAGCATCAAGATGTTATAATTCCCATATCAATATTTTTTCTCCCGTACATTTTGTGATTAAATTATTATCTTAACCTGTAGAAGTCAAAACAAGATTCCAATGTGATAGGCCAAGCGGACATTTCTCATCTATTTTCTATCAGAGAGTTCCTACCCTAATGCAATACGAAATGTAGAAAACTGTAAAAATTTGAAATATGTCAGACCAAAAAACCAAGAAAAAAATTGTGCTATTCGGAGGTGGCATGAGTGCGCTGAGCACTGCATTTGAGCTTACCGATTATGAAGGATGGGACGAACATTATGAAATTACCTTATACCAAATGGGCTGGAGGTTAGGTGGCAAATGTGCAACTGGCCGTGGGGATAATGACCGGATAGAAGAGCACGGAATTCATGTGTTTCTGGGTTTTTATAACAACGCCTTAAGGATGATCAGGGAAGCTTACCATGCCTGGGAAGTAATGGGGTTGGTAAGAAAAGATTTTCCTTTTAATGACTGGCTGAGCCTGTTTCACCTGCAAAATTCAATTATGCTACCTGAATTTTCACCGGAAAAGAAAAGGTGGGTAAACTGGCCAATGATATTCCCAGAGAATGATTTGATACCTGGGATTGGTGGGGCCCCCTCTCAACAGGTAAATACTAAAAAAATGCTCATACTGGGGCTTGAGTTATTACTAGGCTCGCCTTATCTTAATAAAAAAAGGGGATGTCTGGGTTCGATTGTGCATTCGATATGGAAAAGAATTTTTCCAAAATCCAGGGAGGATGAACTTCCCCCGGCACAACCAGGTGAATTACACCATCTCAACAATAGAGGTGAGCATCCCCATTGGTGGTCCGGATTAAAACAGGAAGCCGAAGATAAATTTAAGCATATCGAAACTTCTATTGAGCACAAATATCTGTTGCATGCCCGAGATCTAGCTGATAAGCTACCAGAAACAGATGAAGAAGCCAATCTAATGGTGACCGAATTAGATATCCCACACTTGCATTCAAAAATAAGTAAACTATTGACCGAATTCATTATCCGAACAGAGGCAAAAATCCTGCATCGGGTAAAGGATGATGACAATCTACGTCGGTTTTGGGTCCTGGCACAGTTGGCCATGGTCAATATGAGAGGATTGGACGCTGATTGTTATGATCCCAAAACCGGAACATATGACTTTAACAAAATCAATCATTTGGACTACAGAGAATGGATTAAAAAGTGGGGAGCCACGGACGAAGTAGCTTTCAGTTCTCCGGTCAAAGATCTGTATGCCTTAGTTTTTGCTTACCCTAATGGAAATACCAACTTACCCGGACAGATTGCAGCTGGAACTGCAGTAATGGGTGCATTATTGATCTGTCTTGGATATAAAGGAGCTGTTATGTACCGCTTTCATGGAGGAACAGCCGAAGTTCTGGTTGACCCTTTGTTTGAGGTCTTAAAAGCTCGAGGTGTAAAATTTAAATTTTTCCATGAACTGCAAGAAGTTCACTACAACGATGGTGCAGAAATAGAGAAGGTCACCATTGGGAAACAAATCCGACTAAAAGATGAATCAAATGGATTCAATCCTGTCAAAGAAATCAATGGACTTCATTGTTGGCCCTCACATCCGTTTTGGAAATGGGAACAACTCGCAGATCAAATCAAACCGGAAGATCTGGTCGAACTGCAAAGCGGAGATATTTGTCTTGAATCCGCCTGGTCCGGATGGAAAAACAAAGAAACCCTAATACTGGAAAAAGGTAAAGATTTTGATCAAATAATTTTGGGGGTTTCACTGGCCGGATTAAAAACCATTTGTTCAGAAATCATCAACAAACATCAGAAATGGGCTGACATGGTTAATAATGTTCAGACAGTCCAGACTCAGGCTGTTCAATTATGGTTTACTGAAAATCTAAAGCAGTTGGGAATGGATTTACCTGAACTGGGGCTAAATCCTAATGACAATCCAATCCTAGACACCTATGCCGATCCTTTAAATTCATATGCCGATATGACTGAACTCATTCGATGGGAATCCTGGCCTGATGATAATAAGGCCAAAAATTTGGCTTACTTGTGTGGACCAATGGAAGAATTTGATCCTTTACCTCCGCATACGGATACCAATTTCCCTAAAGAAGCCTACAGCCGGGTTGAAGACATGGCCAGACAATGGTTGAATGACAATGCCGGATTTCTGTGGCCCGATGCGATGCAAAAGAACAACCCCAATGCCCTGGATCTCAATAAATTAGCAGATCCTTTAAATGAAAAGGATACTCCGGGAACCATTAAATTTAAACGGCAATTTTTTAGAGCCAATATTGATCCCTCTGAGAGATATGTTCTATCGGTTCCAAATTCAGGAAAATTTCGATTGAAAACGCATGAAACCGAATATAAGAATCTCTTTTTCACAGGCGACTGGATAGATAATGGTTACAATATGGGTTGTGTGGAATGTGCAGTAATGTCTGGACTAGAAGCCGCTCAAGCAGTTAGAAGAACCTATGGATTCACCGAGCATAAACCCATTATCAGAGATCTTTGATGAAAAATATGCGAAAACATGTTACGATAGCCGGAGCGGGAATTTCCGGAATGACTACAGCAATTTGTCTGCAGAAGTTAGGCTATCAGGCTCGGATCTATGAAAAGAGAAATGTCATTGGAGGGCGATTTAAAGGTGATTTGCAAGGTCTGGAAAATTGGACCTCCCGTCAGGATATAATCAAAGAAATTGAAGCTGCTGGACTGGATATGAGTTTAAACCCTCCCACCCCATTGCCTCCTCTTTATTTGCTGGCAAATGGAAAAACGATCTATCCCATAGCCTCCTCTAGGCCGCTGTGTTATCTGGTGAAAAGGGGACCTGATAAGGACACACTGGATCAGAGCTTATACCGTCAAGTACTAAACCTGAAGATCCCGGTTTATTTTGGAACCAAAATAAAGGCTGATGATGCCGACATAATTGCAACAGGTCCTAACTCAAAGAAACTTTTTGCGGTTGACCTAGGAGTAAAATTTACTACAGATCATGAGGATATTGCGGTTGCGGTTGTAGATAATAAGGCTGCTTATAAGGGATATGCCTATTTGCTCATTTCGAAAGGATATGGATGCCTTTGCACCGTATTATTTGATAAATTTCATCTGCTTCGTGCTCAATTTGAATATGCAAAAAACTCTGTATTAAAGCATTTTCCCATAAAGATGAGTGATGTGAGAGAAGTAGGGGGAGTGGGTTCTTTTGCTACGAATGACCATCATATGAATCCAAAAATCCATGTCGGCGAGGCTGGTGGTCTGCAGGACTTTTTATTTGGCTTTGGTATTCGAAGTGCAATTCGCTCCGGAGTTTTAGCAGCAGACTGCTGGGCTAATGGTCTCAATTACAATCTGGAGGCAAAGAGACAATTTTTATCCGCACAAAAAGCGGGATTAGTAAATAGATACCTGTTCGAAAAAGTAGGTAATTTCTACGGTGGATACAAATGGATGGTTCGCTGGATCAGAAAAAATCAAAATCCCGGCACTTTTATGAATAAAGCCTATCATTTCACCCCTATCCACCAAATACTCTACCCATTTATTAAGAGATCAATTAAAAATCGATATACAGGAATTCTCTGAATAATGGCTATGAATCCAATCTTAAATTTAAGTTTCGAAATAATCGAAAAAGTTCCTAAAAAACTTCTCCACAAAGGAAAACACACCTCAGTACATTGGTTAACCGGGGATTATCAAGAATACGTTTTGAAAGTATTGGAAAAGGAATTCCCTACCCACCGGGATATTGGAAAATTTTACCTGGAATATGAGTATTCTCTAAATCCCATTTACCCTGGGGTGCGGCAAGCTGTCGCAAAGGGAAAAATAAATAATAAACCCGCCATCCTGTTTAATTATGTACCCGGAATACCACTTAACAAATTTAAGAGTGAACCCTGGAACCCTAAAGAATTTCTACCGGTTGCAATTCAGCTGGTCAAAATACTTGGTCAAGTCCATGAACATAAATTGATTCACCGAGACCTTAAACCTCAAAATATAATTATCAATCCGGAAACCCGGGAAATAACTCTGATCGATTTCAGTAGTGCTACAAAATTAACTTCAGAGAAAAAAAACATTCAGGCACCGACTCAATTGGAGGGTACTTTGCAATATTTGGCTCCGGAAATGACCGGAAGGATGAACAGAAGCTTAGATTATCGATCCGATTTGTACTCCTTAGGAGTGATATTTTATGAATTACTTACCGGTAATTTACCTTTTACCGGAGAAGATGCGTTGCATTTGATCCATTCCCATCTGGCCATCAATCCTGATGTTTCTTCAATCGAACCCCCATTGGCACAAATCGTAGATAAACTTATGGCTAAAAATGCCGAATCCAGATATCAATCTACATTTGGACTGATGCATGATTTGGAACAGTGCCTTGAATTGCTAGATAAGTTCGGATCATTATTGGTATTCCCCATAGCCCAAAAGGATTTCAGTCCGGTATTCAATCTTCCCCAAAACCTGTATGGTCGAAAACTGGAAATTGAAGTACTTCTAAATGCCTATGAACAAGCGTCTCAAGGAGACTTACGCTATGTATTAATTTCCGGGTACTCCGGAGTTGGTAAAACCGCCTTGGTAAATGAAACTCATAAACCTTTAACCAGGAACAAAGGATTTTTTACTACCGGTAAATTTGATCAATTCCAACGCAACATTCCCTACTCAGCACTTTTACAGGCCATTCGGGGAATGGTTCAGCAGTTATTATTGGAAAACCCTGAAAGCTTTAAAAATTGGAAAACCAAGATCACGAGCACATTGGGAAATAACGGAAAGATAATCAGCGACTTAGTTCCCAATTTAAAATTGATAATTGGCGATCCTCTCGAAGTCCCTTCTCTACCACCATTAGAAGCTAAAATTCGATTCATAGATACTTTCCTATCGTTTTTAAGACTATTGGCAAGGCCTGACCATCCGCTGATCATCTTTATTGATGATCTGCAATGGTGTGACACAGCCAGCTTGGATATGATAAGTGCTATCATCAATGATCACGAAATCAATCATTGCCTTCTTATCGGAGCTTACCGCGATAATGAAGTAGACGAATCTCACCCTTTGACCAGTTCAATTAAAGAAATAAAGGCAATCCCGGATATCCTAACAGAGATTTCTTTGAATCCTTTAAAGCTGGAACATATCAATCAAATGGTACTCGAGACTTTAAAAGGAGACCCGGTAGAATGTGCTGAACTTGGACAACTCGTGTATGAAAAAACCCATGGAAATCCTTTTTTTGCCAATCAGTTCTTATTGAAGCTTTATCATGATAATTTGATCAGGCATAATCGCCAAGTAATGAAATGGCAATGGGAAATTGAAGTGATCAAAGCATTAAATATTACGGATAATGTAGTCGAGTTAATGATCCAAAAGCTTGAAACATTACCGCAAAACACCCAGGAGGTTCTTAAATATGCCGCATGCATCGGAAATGTGTTTGATTTGGACATGTTGTCAGATATGACCAATCAACCAAAGAGGGAAATCGTTCAGGCGTTGAGTCCTTCAGTAGAGGAAGGATTAACTCCACCTTTGGATGACACATTTCGGATTATGGATATGGATGAAGAATTGCCTATCCAATTCAATGGAAGTTACCAATTCCTCCATGATCGCCTCCAACAAGCCAGCTATACCTTGATTCCTGAAAAAACCCGGAGCAAAGTTCATTTATCCATCGGTACCCATTTATTGGAAAATCTATCGGAGGAACAAATCAACCAAAAGATCTTTGAGGTTGTCAATCACTTAAATATTGGAATTAAGTATGAAAAGGATCAGGAAATCATCGATCGTCTAATTTCTATGAATATTCAAGCGGGTAAAAGAGCGAAGAGTTCTCTCGCTTATAATACGGCCTCTGACCTTTTTGATAACGCTAAAGCATTGTTATCGGCTGGGTATTGGGATTCAGATACATACTATCCAATGGCTTACGATATATTCATTGAGCAGGCAGAATGTAAATATCTAGATGGACATCATGAGGATTCAGAATCTCTCATGAACACCTTAATTACCCATGCTAATAATTCATTAGAAAAAGCCCGTGTTTATATTCTTAAAGGGGTGCTATATCAAACTCAGGGAAAATTTCTGGAGGAATTGGAAACCTGTAAGAATGGTCTGGAATTGTTTGGCACGACTATACCCTCTGCCGTTTCAGGTGAAGAATTAATGGCCAGTTTGGCCGAGTTGGATACGTTACGAAATGGAAAATCTGTCCCGGAATTGATAGATTTGCCCATTCTACAGGATCCGGAGCAATACATTATTCAGACCTTATTCATTATTGCTTCCACTCCCACCTATATGACAGATAAAACCAAATTAGTTTGGACCTGGGTAATCACAGAAATCATCAAAATATCACTGAAGCACGGAAATAGTCCTCTTAGTGAGCTGGCCTATTCAGGGTTTGGTGTGGTCTTAGGGTCCATGGGAGATTATAAAACCGGATATGAATACGGTAAATTATCGTATGATTTAAACAAACGCTTCGACAACCGAGGAAACATTCCAAAAATCAATGTCATTTATGGTCAGATGGTGGCACCCTGGATGGTGCCGCTCCGCGAGGTACTTCCATTGGCTCGACAGGGTATGGATAAGGCCTACGAATCAGGAGATTTAATCTATGGTGCTTATGGTGGATTGCACCATTTGTGGGGCCATTTATTCATAGGTACTTCGCTGGCGAAAATAGAAGAAGATGCTAAAACGGTAATCCAATTTTTTGAAAAGACGAAAGATATTTTCATCGATTCACCAATTGTAGCTCAGCAGTATGTGGCTGCTTTAAAAGGAGATAGCGATCAATTGGCTTCCATGTCCGCACTTGGCTATTCTGATCTGGAACTGGAAAGCAAAATTGAGCAGGTACATGTGGATTTCCCTAAACATAATTATTATTTGGTCAAATTGATTTTGGATTATCTCAATTATGACTATCAATCTGCCTTAAAACAAATCCCCAATTTAGAGTCTACAGCGTACGCTGTGCAGGGGTGCCTTTTCCTGGCTGACCAAAACTTCTATCATTCACTATGCCTGATTAGCGCTTTTGCCGAGAACTCGAATGACAAGGAGGAAATAATTGCTACAATAGAGCAAAACCAGCAAAAGATGGCGGTTTGGGCTTCTAACTGTCCTGCCAATTTCGCTTCCAAACATTTGTTGGTCGAAGCAGAAAAGGAACATTATTTAAATAATAATTATCCCTTAGCAGAGTCTTTATACGATCAGGCTATACAAGCAGCAACCACTAATCAAATGATACGGGAAGAAGCACTTGCCAATGAACGAGCCGCAATGTTCTTCCATGAAAGGAATAGGTTCAAAATCACCAAAGCCTATCTTAAGGATGCAATTAAAGCGTATTCAGAATGGGGTGCTTTCGGTAAAATAAGACAGTTGCAATCAGCATTTCCGGATTTTTCCGAACTTTTTAGTGTATTGGATGAGAAAATGCTGACCTTAGATACGTTGCGAAGTACTACATTCGCTTCCGGAGGTGATTTGTTGGACTGGCAAAGTGTAGCCAAATCCACCACGGCTATCTCTGGAGAAGTTGTCCTTGAAAAGTTATTAAAAAAGTTAGTTTGGATTCTTATCGAAGCAGCAGGAGCAGAAAAATGTTTTTTAATCCAAATTTCCAGTGATCCGGATCAAAAATTTGTAGTAGAGGCTTCCGGAACTGTACACGGTATGGAAAGCGAAGTATTGCAAAACCTTCCGGCAACCCCGGAGAATATACCTATTGAAATTTTACATTTTGTTGAGAGAACAAGAGAACCGTTGGTTTTACCGGACGCCATCGTCGATGATCGATTTAATCAATCCTTATACATCCGTCATAACCAAATCCGTTCACTGGCATGTGTTCCCATTATCCTGCAGGATAAGATTACCGGAATTATATATTTGGAAAACAATTTAAGTTCGGAGGTATTTACACAAGACCGTTTAGAAATTTTGAAACTATTGGCTGCTCAGACCGCCATTTCCATGGAAAATGCCGTTTTATACCGCGATTTGGAAGCAAAGGTAGTTGAGAGGACTCAGACCATTGAATCGCAAAAGGAAATTATTGAACTGGAAAAGAATAAAGCAGATGAGCTGTTGTATAACATTTTGCCCCGTAGTACCGCCAATGAACTAAAATCCAAAGGGTTTTCCGAACCCAAATCCTTTGATTCTGTGACTACCTTATTTACAGATTTCGTGGGTTTTACGGGCATTACCGAAAAGATATCTCCCCGAGAACTAATCGATGATCTGAATATCTGTTTTATGGCCTTTGATGAAATCTCAAGCCAGAATGGCATGGAAAGGATCAAGACCATTGGGGATTCCTATATGTGTGCAGGCGGTATACCTGTTGAGAATTTTACGCACGCAGTAGATGGATTACGTACCGCAATTTCCATTCAAAAATTTATAAATAAGTGGAATGAGAGTCGAAGAGAGATTGGAAAAACCCCATGGTTGATCCGGATTGGTCTGCACACCGGTCCGGTAATTGCCGGTGTGGTTGGTAAAAAGAGATTTGTCTACGATATTTGGGGAGATTCGGTAAACATTGCCTCCCGGATGGAAGCCAGTAGTGAACCTGGAGAAATCAATATTTCTGAATCAACCTATCAATTGGTAAAAGATCAATTTACTTGTGAGTACAGGGGAAAGATCACAGCAAAAAACAAAGGAGAAATCGATATGTATTTTGTCAAAGGATATAAATCATAGTCATATTACATAACCTCAAACGCCCATTAATTATGTGGAAAGCAATTATCCGTTTTTTAAAATCTCTACTTGGTATTAAGGACATTCCGGCAGCCAATCATAGACCCTATCCCAAATATATCGAATTTCCAAATGAGATCGACATTCCGCTCCCTGGGATTACTGCGGATATGTTAATGTATAATTTCCAAATGCAAGGAGATTATAATAAACTTCAAAAGGTTATCGACCAAAGATTAAATGCGGTAATCAAGGATGATTCAGTTCGCTATTTCGCTTTGACGGACTACCTCATTGCCGTCATATCTCATATTCGCCGAGGATATAAAGCACAAAAAGATTATCCCAAACCAGGATTAGCCAGTGAAAAGGCATTTCAAATCTTCATCCCAATGGCCGAATGCACGCAGAATAATCGAGGACAATGGGTAGCCCAAAGAATGACTATGTTTATTCCCTATATTTTGCTGGATAACTTTTTTAATCTTATCACCGGCAGAGAACAAATCGGGTTTCCAAAATCTCAAGCTTGGGTAAACTTACCTGAAGATCCACACCAAGCCAATGAGTTTTCAGTGGATGCTTTCGGGTTTAAGAAGTTTAGTCATGAAGATCCGCAATATGGAACTTATCAGCCCTGGTTAAATGTGAAAAAAGTTAACGATCATGATGGATTTCAGCCTGGGGAATGGAATAACCATAATGATGCCTGGGATGCCATAAAAGATACTTTTAAAAGAATTCCGGATGCCCAAGAACGCATCGGATTGCCTTTCATTATCAAGGAGTTGGATGATTTGATGCATAAACGTGTTGATCTGGTTTTTCTTAAACAGTTTAGAGATGCGGCAAATCCCTACACCGCTTGTTATCAAGGCATAATTGATTGTCCTGGAGTTATCTCAAAATTTTACAAAGGTTGGTGGATGCCCGGTGAATATGAATTTGAGTTTGAGGACTTTGCTTCATTTCCTATTTGTGAAGAACTGGGTTTACCTAAGAAGTTTTTAGTAAAAAAACCATTCTGGTGCCTGGTGGACATGGTATGGAATCCAGGTCACGAAATCTATGTTGGCTAGGATATCCCATTACTGCAGCTTAAGATACTTTATTCACTTTTCTGGATTACATTTAAAGTTATTGAAGTTGTTTAAAGATCTAAACTTGAGTTCACTCCGGAAAGTCTCTAAACGGTACTTTGGTTAATATTTTGATAAGAGGGGACATATTATTATTTTTGTAAATGTTTAAACCTAGCAAAAATAGTCAAGGCGATCTGTTCAAAGATATTTCAACCCATCTTTGTGGGAGGAAGCAAAAGCTACTGGAATCACCGCATTCATGGCATAATGTTTTTTACAAAGAGGTGGTGAGTCGTATTGATGAATCTTTGTTTTCAGAATTATATCATGAGAGGATGGGGCGGCCTAATGCCTGCATACGCATTCTTATAGGAATGATGATATTAAAGGAAGGAAATGGGTGGAGTGATGAGCAATTATATACAGAATGCCGGTTCAATATAATGGTAATGCGATCATTAGGATTGTACAATATGGATGATGATGTACCTGCGGAATCGACCTATTATGAGTTCAGAAGATTGTTGGGAGAGTATTATGAGGATCATCAACGGGACTTAATGAAAGAGGTGTTTATAAAAATTACAACTGATCAAGTGGCTATTCACGGAGTGAGTGGCAAGAAGATACGCCTTGATTCCAAGCTAATCAATAGTAACATAGCCAAGTCCAACAGGTTGCACTTAATAGTTGAAGCAGTGAGGAAGTATGTGAGTGGCAAGCCACTCAATGAAATGAGGACACACATGGATGCTTCTAGTTATGAGATATTGGAAGCATTACAAACAAAGAGTACTTCCAATCTCACTTATCCATTGAATGCTCATCAGAAGAAGGAGATGCTTGTCAGCATGGGTCAGATAATAGGAGTACTACTAGAGCATGGAAAAGGAAGTGTGGAGGAATCATATGTTTTATTAAAACGCATCTATGAAGAGCAATATGAGCAAAAGGACAATGATGAAAACGATGATAGCCCAGGTGGCAGCGATCAGAAAGTAGTACTCAAGCAGCCTAAAGATATTCCATCATCCAGCGTACAATCTATCCATGATCCGGATGCAGCTTATCGTACCAAAGGACAAGGAGCAAGCAAACAAACAGTAACAGGATACCATTCCAATGTGACAGAAAGTTGTGATCCCCAGGAGGATGTACATTTAATATTAGATGTTGAAGTAGTTAAAGCAAATGTAAGCGAAGATGCATTTTTAATAAAAACAGTTGATACCTGCCAACAGATACTGGAACAAGCCCACGATGAAGGCCAAAAGATAGAAGAAGTAATAACAGATGGAGGCTATGACAGCATTGCGAATCGAGAAGAAATGCTTAAAGAACAACGACCCCAATGGAGTATTGCAAAGATGAAAGGCAGAAGTTTATCATATCAAATGGAGAAAGACGAACAGGGAAATCTGGAAGTTTTCGATAGACAGAGTGGCGAGCACCTAGAAGTACATTATTCAGAACGAGCCCAAAAGCATGTTATCCATACAGTAGGTGGAAACAAAAGATATATGACAGAAGAACAAATCGACAATTACATACAACACCAACGAATACAAGAGCAAGTCAATCAGGAAAGTTACAATCTAAGAGCAACAGCAGAATCAACCATCCATCAATGCTTTCACAGACTAAAAAAAAGGAACAAAATCATATATCGGGGATTAGTTAAATGCCATTGGTATGTCCTGTCACGAGCATTATGGGTAAATGTTGTAAGAATTACGGAAAAAATAGGGAGAAATACCCTAATATTCTTTCATTGGCTACTACGATGCATCATGAATACTCCCATTGCAAATCACAAGTTAACATTCTGAAAACTTCCTTCAGGAGTAAAAAATATGTTGAAATCATGAAAAAGGAGTTTTCGGAGTAAACTCAAACTTTATTTCTAAATTTCTTGCCGAATTTCTCATACATTAGCCTGCCTATAACCAAAATAATCATGCTTTCAGTAGGTATTATCAAAGAAGGAAAAATCCCCCCGGATAGCCGTGTTGCAATGACACCTACGCAATGCCGGAAAGCCCAAAGCAAATTTGGGATCCGGATTTTTATACAATCCGCAGAAAATCGCTGTTTTAGCAACAATGAATATCTTGCTGCCGGTATAGAAGTTTGTGAAGATGTAAGCAAGTGTGATTTGTTATTAGGCATCAAGGAAGTACCTATCTCACAACTTATTGATGGTAAAACCTATATGTTTTTTTCTCATACCATCAAAGAACAAGCGTACAACAGGGATTTGTTGCGTGCAATTTTGGTAAAGAAAATCACTTTAATAGACTATGAAGTTCTCACTGATGAATATAACCAACGTTTGATTGCTTTTGGGCACTTTGCGGGCATGGTCGGCGCCTATAATGGAATTTGGGCCTTTGGTCAAAGAACCAATTCGTTCAACTTGCCCAGGCTGTATAAATGCCAAGATTACTCCGAAGCAAAAAGCAATTTTAAAAAAATATCAATACCCAAAGTCAGAATTGTTCTTACGGGTACCGGGAGAGTAAGTACGGGTGCAATTCAAGTTTTGAAAGATATGCGCATCCATAGAGTGAGTCCCGAAGATTATTTGGTTACAGATTATACATCGCCCGTTTTCACCCAACTGTCCGCGGAAGATTATTGCGAGCATCAGGATGGAATCTCCTTTAATAAGAATGAATTCTACACAGATCCCGATCATTTTATCATGAAATTTAAACGCTACTATCAACTATCCGATATTCTGATCAACGGTATTTATTACGATCCTAAAGCGGCTCCATTTTTCACCCTATATGAAATGCAAGGTGCGGATTTTCGCATTAGAACCATATCTGACATCAGTTGCGACTTGGCTCCCCAAAGCTCCATTCCCAGTTCGATCCGAAATACTACAATTACCAATCCGGTATTTGGATTTAATCCTCAAAGTGGAAAAGAAGAAGATCCGTATCAAGAACATGTTATTGATATGATTACCATAGATAATCTTCCAAATGAGTTGCCTCGTGATGCTTCCCTTGCATTTGGAAATCAATTTTTAAATCATATTTTACCTAAATGGATGACGGGGGATCCCTTGAATACACTGGATCAGGCCACTATTGCCAAAAACGGACACTTAACTAGGTCTTTCTCCTACTTACAAGACTACGTGGATGGAATTAAATGATTATTTATTGTCAAATTTAAAATTTGCCAGGTCTGCTGGGAACTTCAATTATATAAAACATGGAAGTGGTTTAAAATGCTGGACCTAAAAAATTGATCTTCATATAAGAGGACACAACCAATTGAATCCGGTCAAAGTACGTAGTTCTATGAGGGGATAACTGGTTCGAGAAATTGACATTGTCAACTAATTTCAGTATTATAGTAAATAGATATTTATATCCTCATTTGGGCGGAGCTCCAATCATTAAAATCCAAATGTATGAGAAATTTCAACCACCACCAGATTTTGTTAATTATCGTTTTGGCCTTAGGTATAAGTCTAAGGAGTCTTGGTCAGGCCGGCACCTTAGATCCAACCTACGGTATCAATGGTGTAAAAGTACAAGATATCTCAAAATTTGAATTCTATAGAGCAATAATAAATTTACCTAATGAAGAACACATTGTGGTCGGGGAGGCTCAAATTGGGGAGTCGGAAAATGTCGAATACTTAATTGTAAAGTTGAGTAAACAAGGTAATCCCGTTTCCTCATTTGGGGATAATGGTGCGATCAGAGACCAAATTACAGGTGGTTATAATAGTGCCGTCGACATAACCAACCATACCGAAAATAATTTTTTAGTATTGATCAGCTCCTTCTTTCAAAATACCTCTACGGTCACCGTCGCAAAATTTACTCATGAAGGTACTCCGGATCCCTCATTTGGAACGAATGGCTATGCTGAAATCGAAGGTGGTCTGAACGGCTGGGTGGCAGGGGCAATGATGTACGAGCCGACCTTGGGAACTTTTGTTTGTGGATCTGCTGGCAATATTCAAATTGTCAAAATTAAGGATGACGGCTCAGTGGATAAAAGCTTTGGAAATCAAGGCATTTTTGCTCATTCCCTAGGTCAATTTGGGTATAACCTATACGCTATGGAAAAGGCAGAAGATGGAGGCATATTAGTAACTGGATCCAAATGGGTGGGCAGTGATTGGGATCCATTTATAATAAAAGTGAAACCAGAAGGAATTATCGACACCTCTTTTGGAACAAATGGGGTAGTAATGGTTGATATAGGTGATAACACAGACGTTTCTGAAGGAATGACAATACAAAAGGATGGAAAGATTATCATCTCAGGAGGGGCCTATAATGGAATGGAAAATGAGGCGCTCATTTTCAGGTATTTACCCAACGGAAGCTACGATGAGACATTTGGTAATCAAGGAAAAGTCATACTTCCAACCGGATCAAATGCTATATTACATCAGGTTGCTACACTGTCAGACGAATCAATCATTGGATGTGGTGAAAATGTCATAATCAAATTAAACTCTGATGGCACGCCAGAATCTACTTTTGGAGTTGGCGGAGTAGTAAACACCGGTTCATTATTCAGCAATGATATGGTTTTAGATAATCAAGAAAATATTCTTTTAACTGGGTATACATTTGACTTTGCGGGTGGATTTGATTTAATGACCTGCAAGTATTTTTCCAATACTACAACCCACATTGAAACTATACATAAAGGTTTGAGTGATTTCCGTATTTTTCCTAATCCCACTGCCACAGAGATTTGGATTTCATCAGACCAAGGTCTTGTTGGCAACCTCATTTTTGAGTTATTTGATCTGCAGGGAAAACTCAAATATACTTGGGTAAATAAAAATGTACGGCAAGATGAATGGAATATAAGGTTAGATTTAAATCCCAATTTGGCTCCAGGAATGTATTCATTAATACTCCGTTCAAATGGTCCACAACGGACGATAAAGATTATCAAGAAATAGAAATAGTTGTCAAAGTCGGACATTGATTTTCCAGTTTCAAACTTTATTTAGACCATACTGTGAAATCAACCAGACTGCCAAAGTAATATTTTTTCTGACCGATGGAAAAGTGGTTACCGTAACTGCTTCAGAGCATTCGTTGTATTCTGGACAATCCTTTGTTGCCAATTACTATAATCCTGACGAATAAATTCCGATCCGGTCATTTTTGTGTAGAGCTCTATATATCTTTCACTTACCTTCTTGATAAATTCATCCGGCATCGTCGGCATAGTCTGGCCTTTTAACCCTTGAAATCCATTCTCCATTAGCCATTCCCTGACAAACTCCTTTGATAATTGCAACTGTTTTTCACCGCTTTCTTGTCGCTCTGCATATCCGTCCAAGTAATAGTATCGAGAACTATCTGGTGTGTGGATTTCATCTATCAACATAATTTCACCATTGGAAGACCCAAATTCATATTTTGTATCTACCAAAATAAGACCTTGGCTGTTAGCCATTAGCTGCCCCCTCTGAAACAATGCCCTGGTGTATGTTTCCAATACTTGATACTCTTCAAAAGGGATAATTTTGGCCTTAATAATATCTTCTTTTGAAATATCTTCATCATGACCTTCCTCAGCTTTTGTAGCAGGGGTAATAATTGGTTCTGGAAATGGATCGCCTTCACGAAGTCCATCCGGCATCGATACACCACAGATCGTCCTTTTGCCACTCTTATATTCACGCCAAGCATGACCTGCCAAATATCCCCGAATGACCATTTCTACTCGATAGGGCTTGCATCGATGGCCAATCATTACATTGGGATCCGGACAAGCCAACATCCAATTTGGACAAATGTCTCCGGTTTGCTTTAAAAAGAAAGCAGCCAATTGGTTCAGCACCTGCCCTTTGTAAGGTATAGGTGCAGGCAGAATATGATCAAATGCCGAAATTCTATCACTAGCCACCATGACCAACAGGTTGCCAATCGCGTATACATCTCTTACCTTTCCATGGTATATCTGTTGATCGGGGTGAAAATCAAGATTGGCCTTGGATATTCCTAACATAGTTTATGGTTTAAAAAGGTGCAAATTTAGCGGTAAAATGTCGTAATATGGGTGCTTCTTCAATGATTTTAAAGCCCGTGATTTGATCTGCATATTCTTTTACTTCCTGAATGACCTCGATCAGGTAATCCATATGAGATTGAGTATAAACTCTACGGGGAATAGCTAATCGAACCAACTCTAAAGGAGGTGAAATAAGTGATCCGTCATCAGCATATTTACCAAACATCACACTACCAATTTCGACACCGCGAATTCCACCAGCTAAATATAGAGCACAGCAGAGTGCTTGCCCTGGATATTGATCTCTGGGTATATGAGGTAACATCGTTCCAGCATCAAGATAAATTGCATGTCCTCCGGTTGGCAAAACCATTGGAACTCCGGATGCTGTCAGTTTTTCACCGATATATTCGATACTTCTTACCCGATATCTTAAATAATCCTCATCCAGAATTTCCTGAAGACCGATTGCCAGAGCCTCCAGGTCTCTTCCTGCCAGCCCTCCGTAGGTTGGAAATCCCTCAGTGACTATTAGGAGATTGCGGCTCTGACGTGCCAACTCAAGATCTCGTATTGCTAGAAATCCACCCATATTGGCAAAAGCATCTTTTTTTGCGCTCATGGTCACAATGTCCGCATAGGAGAACATCTTCTGAGCAATTTCCTGGACACTTTTGTCCTGAAAGCCCGGCTCTCGATGCTTGATAAAATATCCATTTTCCGCAAATCTACAAGCATCAATGGTCAGCGGGATTTGATATCGATCACAAATGGATTTGGTCTCAATTATATTTTGCATCGAAACCGGCTGTCCCCCACCCGAATTGTTAGTAACTGTCAATACTACGGTAGGTATATTTTCTTTTCCTATTTCCAGTATTTTCTTCTCCAAAGAATGGGTATCGATATTTCCCTTAAAATCAGCGATATATTGGGGATTTTTAGAATCTTCCGGTATCAGGTCAATTCCTTCAGCTCCGGAATATTCCACATTTGCCCGTGTGGTATCGAACAAAGTATTGCTAAGCACAACTTTGCCAGCGCCTCCTATTATTGAAAAAAGTATTTTTTCTGCCGCCCTCCCCTGATGAGTCGGAATTATATATGGTATACCAGTGAGATCGTTGACCACTTTTTCAAACTTGAAAAAACTGGTAGCTCCGGCGTAGGATTCATCACCCAACATGATTCCCGCCCACTGCCTGTTACTCATGGCAGAAGTTCCACTATCGGTTAGCAAATCAATGATCACATCATCTGCATGGATAAGAAAGGGATTGTAAAACGCTTTTCTCAATATTAGTTCCCGCTCGGTTTTGGATGTAAATCGGATGGTTTCGACGGATTTAATTTTGAAAGGTTCAATGATGGTTTTCATATTTATACATTTTGGAGTAAGGCAAACAAATCCAAATATAGAAGAAATTCATTAAGGCAATGGTAATGCTGATTAGTTGTTGAGAATTATAAAAATTGGATTAACAAATGTCTTTGAAAATATACTCAGACTTTGTGTCAAGTTATGACAATTTCTTTTCCGGAGTCAATTATTTTAATTCGCTCAATTAAGCTGTAACTCAAAACTATGGGATTTTACAAATCCATGATGTACACAGAGCGGCCTATGAAAGCTATCAAATCTAAACACTTTGTGAGACGGTAGTAATTTAATTTAATTACTTTTGTAATTCTGCTCAATTGACAATAGGTCATTAACATATTGCATGCACTCGGACAATTTCTCCATATGCTTAACTTCCGCCAGATACCTTTCTTTTTTTAATGGATCTTCAGCGTTCATATACTTATCTTTCATCAATTGTACATTTTTCTGTAAATAGCTTTGATCTTTAAAATACTCTGTTGCGATATGGTCTAAATACTTTTCTTTGGTACTATTGTCTAATTCAGATTCAATTTTCACATATGTATCAACCAAAACATCAAGATCAACTGATTTGTGCTCCATTAATTTTCCAAGCAAGAAATGACACTCTTTCAATGCCTCTAAAGATTCATCCTTGAGAAAATGATATCGCAAATATTGCAGTGATAACTGCTGGATGGCCTTTGAATGTTCTTTCCAAATCAAGGTTTCCCTTTCAGATTGATCAACTTCAGATAATGAAATAATTTTAGCCTTTATTTCAGGATAAACTTCCATCATCAGCACGGGATCATCAGAGCTTACATATGATTTATACTTGAACAACAGTTCAGATGGGGTCTTTGCCTGGGGGCTGTTCCCGGAAGTTCTCCTTGAACCAAGAAATCTTCTTTGAAGGACACATTGCTCACCGCTCGAATCATATCAATCATACCATTGGTCTGAAATCCATCAGGTGGCTTTTGAATTGCTTTTACTGAATCATTTTGCGTATACCCATTATGGATAAATGTAAATATAATCAAATACAGAAAAGCTTTTTTCATCCTGTTCATTGCCTAAGACATTAGAACTAGAACTCGAATTTCTTGCATATTAAATCAAAAGTCAAGCATATGCTTTAATTATTGTTATTGACTTTAGGTATTATTATTCCACCCCCTGCCCCCTCAAGGGTCCTCAGGGGGGACAAATTCGGTTTCAAAGTTTAAATCTCCACTATGATCATCGGCTTTTTCGAAATCAGAATCCGTATATAGAATTTTATTTGTAGGTTTTCATTACTAGTGCTATTTACTCCACTCGACCTCAATGGCAATCTCAATTTCAATGGCAATCTCAATTCTTTGTACATTGCCTATTGTTTCCTAAACAAAAACCAAAAAACGAATGTCATCCCGAAATTTGCTTGCAAATGTTCGGGATCTCATTTTAGAGATAAGGATCCATTTGTAGGTTTTCATTACTATAGCTATTTACTCCACTCGACCTCAATGGTAATCTCAATTTCAATGGCAATCTCAATTATTCGTTCTTGCTTATTGTTTCCTAAACAAAAACAAAAAACGAATGTCATCCCGAAATTTGCTTGCAAATGTTCGGGATCTCATTTTTAGAGATAAGGATCCATTTGTAGGTTTTCATTACTATTGCTATTTACTCCACTCGACCTCAATGGCAATCTCAATTTCAATGGCAATCTTTCATATAACAAATTAGCTAATCGATTGATATTCAGTCAAATAATTTTGAACTTCATTCATGGATTTTTGAAGTTTTTTCAATTTAGAATGATAGTAATTGGCTTTGTCTTTCATTACATATTTTTCATTGTATTCTCTTTTTTCAGTTACCATAGTGTAGAAGATGCTAGCTAATTTTTTAGCCACAATAATAATGGCGGTGGATGCTCCTTTTTGAGCTTTCTTGCTTCGCATTAAATCGCCAAGAGGGTTTTTAGCATTCCATAACGCATTGGACGATGCCCTAAAAGCTAGACCAGCTTTATTATGTTTTTTCTTTCTTCGGCGTTTTACAATTTTACCTCCTGTGATATCGTTATCTGGCACTAAATTCAACCAAGATAAAAACTGTTTCAACGTTGGAAATTTTTCCTTAACATCAGGACCTATTTCAGCCAGCACGGTTAATGCTGTGGTGTTTTTGAAACCTGGTATCTTGGTGACTTGCACACCGTATATATTTGCTAAATATTGGTTGACATTAAAAGCTGGTTGTCTTTTTTCCTTTCGATTTGGTTTGATGGATTGATCTTTTGGGCCTGTTTGAAATTGCTGAATAATCCTTTCAATTTTTTTATCACATAATTGCAACTGACTTTCTAGGTGAACCATTTGGTTATAGGATATTTCCAACACAAATAGCTGATCTTCTCGCCAATTACCTTCTAATGCAGCCAATATATTAGCTCGACTTGCTTTAACCCGTTTGTCTACATGGCTATACAATTCTATAGGATCGGTTTGTCCATCAATAATCGCTTCAATGATTTTGCGGCCGCTTTTACCATCTATATCACTAAGTACCTGATGCAATTTCAAATTCCTTTGTTCCAATGATTTTTGTTGCCTTTGTATTTGCGTCCCTATTTGTTCAATTATGCTTTTTCTCAAACGCATTATGGTCCGTAGTTTTCGTGTCAGATTGTCGGGCTGAAAACTCTTATTTAACAAACCTGCACTATGAAGTCTTTGTATCCATTGGGCATCTACAACATCCGATTTTCGACCGGGTACTTTCTTAATATGATGGGCATTCACTAAATATACATCGATCCCAGCATCATCTAACATTGTAAATATGTGATACCAATAAATACCTGTTGATTCCATGGCTACTGTATCTATCTTACAGGTGATAAGCCAATCAACTAAGCGCTTTAATTCACAGGTGTATGTTCCAAATGATCTTACAGATTCTGCATCACGATCTTCTGGTACAGCTACATAATTAATTTTTGATCCAATATCAATTCCGGCTGCATTAGGATTTACTAACTTTGACATAATTAATTTTTTTGAAGAAACCTTACAAGTATATTCGGATATCTTATAATCTTTCATGAGGTGTCTAGGCACCAATAACTGATTAATGAATATACTCGCCTAAACTCAATACAGGGCTCTTTAAGGCACCAGTGGACGGAAAGGTCTGTAGGGTTTCTTTTTGGTTTATAAATAATCACAAAGATAAAACCTAATTCCAGTTAGGCAGTATCTGATATCCCGACCGGCGGGATGGAATGACTCAATTCTTTGTACATTGCCTATTGTTTCCTAAACAAAAACAAAAAACGAATGTCATCCCGAAATTTGCTTGCAAATGTTCGGGATCTCATTTTAGAGATAAGGATCCATTTGTAGGTTTTCATTGTCATTGTTATTGCTATTGCTATTGATATTATTATTCCACCCCCTGCCCCCTCAAGGGAACTCGCTTTTCAAGTTTTGGTCTTGATGGTTGTCATTGGTTCTACGGATATTTTTTTTCATTCAGAATCCGTAATTCTGATGTGAGCAATTGATGGATACACTGGCCAGGATTGGGATTGAATTGACATTAAATCAAGCAAACTGTTCCTTCATAGAGGGGAAGATAAACCAAAAAAAGGCCCGAAATCTATGCCCCGGGCCTTTTTCAGATGTCAAGTTATTTTCTTAGTAACCTGGATTTTGAGTCATATTCGGATTGTTATCCAATTCTGCAATTGGAATTGGATTAATTACCTGATCATTGTCCCAGTTTACGGTTTCAGTTTCATCAGTACGGTATTTGGTCCAAGACATTTTGCGACGTGTCAGATCGAAAACTCTGTCCCCTTCAAATGCCAATTCTTTTCGCCGCTCTAATATAATTTCGTCAATCAAATCCTGTCCACTAGCCGTAGAAGTTACATATTCAGGATCTACTCTTGATGCAACGGCCGCTAAATCCGCAATAGCTTCAGCTTCCTTTCCCTGCTCCGCACGTGCTTCAGCACGAATCAAATATACATCTGCCAATCTCATTACCTTGATATAATCATCACCGGTTTCACCATTTGGATATTTACCTTCCGGAAACAAGGTATTTGCTTCTCCATCCAAACGATCTCCTCTTATCATTACATTCCTACGCATATCGGTCTCAGAGTAAATATCATAGAGATCGTCTGTAGCCAGAATATCTCCATATCCATCCTGATCATAGATTCCCCCAATAGAGTTAACACCTAGATTATCTGTAGGAATATTAATTACAACAAAGAGGTCTTCACTACCGATATTTGCGCCCCAGGAGTCCATCCATGCCGTACCATCGGCATACAAGCTGTGTTTCCCACTGTTGATCACAGAAGTCGCCATGCTTTCCGCATTTCCCCAATCTTCCATATACAAATACACTTTGGCTAAAAAGGCTTGTGCTGCTTCTTTGGAGATACGGCCATCATCAGTAAGCGATAGCAAACCAATCGCTGCATTAAGATCGCTTATTATTTGTTGATATACTGCACCTACGGTTTCTCGACCAGGTGTGATTACATCACCCGTTGTTCCTTCATTATTAAAAGCAATACCCGGGCTGGCTCCATTGTCCGCAGTAAATGGTTTGGAAAACATCTTTACCAAATTCCAGTAGGTAATCCCTCTCAAAGCATAAGCCTCTCCAATGCGATTATCTGCTTCTTCTTTCTCGGAACTCAAAAAAGAGGCATCCGGACCTCGATTAATAACATTAGAGGAATTGACTATTAACTCATACATATCGAGCCATTCGCTTGCCACCCGGCCACTTTGCTCAGTTGTATTGTATTGATCAAATCCCAAAAATCTTCCGGCATTTTTACTACTGATAAATACATTATCAGCTCTTAGATCAGGAATCAAAGGTAGATCCCATCCATATATATTGGCATCTTGCAAATTATTGTACAACCCTAAAGTCGCAGCATTGAGAGAGTTTAAGTCAACTATTGCACTACTGATAGATAGCGATTGCTGGGGCTCTAACTCCAGAAAACTCTTGCTACACGATGCAAGTCCAATGAGAAATAGTATAAATAATGACTTTATAATAGTTTTCATTTTCTTCATTTTAATGGTTAATAAATTCCGGTTTACTTAGAAAGACAGATCAAGTCCGAAAGTAAAGGTTCTTGGAATCGGAATTTCCTGATCAATTGAACCTCCAGCATCAGTTCTCGGATCACGTTCCAAGCGATCGTCTTTTACATAAATCCAGAGATTACTACCTTGGGCAAATAATCTTAGATTACCTACACGCATTCTATCGGTAAGCCTGGAAGGAAAAGTATATGACATGGTAACATCCCGCAAATTGATATAACTACCGTCATACAAAAATCGGGTAGAACGGTTACGGGATCCGGTGTTACGGCCATATATCACCTGCGGCGAGTCGGTAATGTCACCTGGTTGTTGCCATCGCCTTTCGTAAATGGATCGAGCCATATTCCCAGTAGTACTCAGACGACGAGAGGCATCGGTATGGGTAAAGCTGTGCCATGAATGTAAAATTTTTCGACCCCAATCGAAGTTAAATTGACCTGATAGAGTAAATCCTTTAAATGAAAAACTATTGGTTAATCCACCAAAGAAATCCGGCTCAGAGGTTCCTTGCTGATACGGATCAGCTGAACCCCAGGTATTGGTAATTTCAGCTTCGGTTTCATCTACATACCATTGAGGTGCTCCGGTCTCGGGATCGACACCAGCATATCCTCTCATATACCAGGTACTCCAAGGCTGTCCCACAGCGCGAAATCGTGAACCATCGGCAAAGTCACCTTCCGGTAAGGAAAGTACTTCGTTGGTATTAAAAGTAATGTTAAACCCGGTTCTCCATTCAAATCCACCGGATGGACTAACAAAGTTTCGAGATTTCACTTGAAACTCTACACCCCGATTTTCCAATTCTCCGATGTTACTAAGTACAGATGAAATTCCATTGGTACGCGAAATGGGGCGGTTAAATAATAAATCGGATGTTTTTCTTTTGTAGATGTCCACGATTACATCCAGGCGATCCCAAAGTCCAACCTCTATACCTACATTAAAAGGTTTGTTAACCTCCCAGGTCAAATTGGCATTTTCCAATTGAGAAAGAAATATACCCGGATTTCCCAAATAATCAGTTCCCGTAGCATATAGCCCTCTGGAAGCAAAGTTTCCAATATCTTCATTTCCATTTTCTCCATAACTGGCTCTAATTCTTGCTGCAGATATGATGGCGTTATTGGCAAGAAAATCAAATCGGTGCAGATTGATTCCGATACCGGCTGACCAAAAGGTTCCATATCTCTGATTGGCACCAAAGCGAGAAGATCCATCTCTTCGGATCGTACCATTTACATAGACCTGTCCCCGATAATTATAACTGGTATTGAGAAACATGGATTCAATCGTATTTTGAGATTTTGATCCACTGATCGATTCCGGTTCGGAGCCGTTACTTAGGGTAATCAAATTCGGGAATGCAAAATTACTTTGCAGGGTTTGTACGAAATGTGAGGAAAATTTTTGTGCTTCGTGCCCTAATGTGACATCAATTCCATGAATATCATTAAACAAGTTGTTGTATTTAATCAAATTTCTGACCAGCCAATTCGTATTGATATCAAAGTCCGCTTCGCCATATCCATTTCTGGAATTACCGGTTCCGAAATCCGGAACAAAAAATGTCTCATCAGCTCCATTGATCCGGTTTATACTCACATAGGGTTCATAAGTAAGACCATCCACAAAAGGCAATTTGACGCGAGCATTGATAGCACCCAGTAAATTGGTAATTTCCGATTGATCTTTATTCAAAAGGGCTTCACCTACCACATTAAATCCTGAGTTAATACTGGTATTAAAAGAGCCATCCTCATTGTATACCGGCTGCCAGGGGACAAACCTAAACACTGAACGAACCGGATTGGCAAAAGCACCACCACCGGCTACCGTATGCTGAATCGAATGAGAACCACTCATTCTAAAATCAAACTCCAACCAATCGGCCACCTCCGTAGTGAGGTTTATCCGACCTGAGTAGCGGTCAAAATCGGTGGCTAAGATGGTACCTTCACTTTGTAACAAGCCACCAGAAACGAAATAGCGCGTTTTGTCATTTCCTCCTGAGATAGACATATTAGCTTGCTGGAACCCTCCCTTTTGGGTGATCTCTTCAAACCAATCCGTATCCACACTAGTATCAATACGGTCCTCCAAGTATTGCCTGGCTTCTGCCTGATCTGCAACTGTTCCGCGATTGATAAGCGCTTCACGCATAATTTCCAGATACTCAGCAGTATTCAATGGTTTTAGATGGTCAGCCAGTGAAACATCGGAAACCCCAGATTGCAGGTTAACATTTATCTTGGGAGGTCCAGCCTTTCCTTTTTTAGTAGTTATAATGATTACCCCATTTGCTCCCCTTGAACCATAGATGGATGTAGCGGAGGCATCTTTTAACACTTGAATATCCTCGATATCCTGAGGATTGATACCAGAAAGCGGAGTACTTGTGGTGGATTCGTTACCGATATTTTCATTAATTACCGGAATACCATCTATTACATAAAGGGGATTTGTTCCTGCGTTGATAGATCCCAGTCCACGAATACGTACATTTTGGAATGCACCAGGCTGACCACTTCCTTGATTAACCTGAAGTCCGGCTACATTGCCACGCAAACTTTCCTGAAAATTAGGTCTGGGAGCCAGTGCAATTTTTTCAACCGGTGCGGAAACTGCAGCTCCGGTGTATGTCGACCGTTCCTGAGTTCCATAACCTGTAACGACTACTTCTGTAAGTATCAGGTTATCGGGAGTCATTTTTACCAACAGGTTGGTTTGCGACCCAACCACAATTCGGACATCTTTCAATCCGATAAATGTAAATAGTAATACCTCATCTCTGGAGGCGTTAATCTCAAAGGTACCATCTAAATCGGTAGTAGTACCTCTTGTGGTTCCCTCAACCTGCACGGTAACACCTACCAGTGATTCGTCGGTTTCGGAATTCACTACGTTGCCTTTGATACTATTCTGACCAAATAGTGGTGAACTACTGGCAAGAAGCATCGCTAAGCACGCAAATAAACATCGTTTCAATAACTTCATAATAAGCGAGATTTAGCTGTTAAAAAAAATTGTTTTTACATTTTAATTTTTACAGAGCTGTATTCATACTAAATAGAGAGGTGGGAAACCTCTTTTAATGTCATGAATAATAGGTAAGGTTCATGTCACAGTTTCTATATATCCACTATTTGAAGTTTAGCAGCCTCACCGTTTTTCCATTAATGAAAATATTATTCACTTCCCTACACCATATATTCACTTTCAGTCAATCTCAAACAAATCGAGACTTAACTGCCTGCTACTTAATTATGAAATGAACTACTGATTAGCCCATTAACATCCAAATCAAAGTGATATAGGCGTATTATTTAGTGAGATTTTTTCGAATGAAAAACGTTTATATATCCTGGTTAGCTGCCTGAGAAATGGGGTCGACAACCAAACCAGCCATGGCCTAAATGTTTTTTACTAAATTTCGGTCAACCAAAACCTCTTTAAGTTCTTTAAGCCATGCATATTCATACGGAAGTGTTTTTTTGAATGCCTCTTTTAAAAGGACATAGGATCCGGCACCTGCCTCTGGCAATATGGTTTCAAACTTACTTTTGACAATGTGTAAATCTCTTTTGATCAAATTCCTGACTGAAGGAATTTCATGCCAGTCGGCTTCAATGGCTACAGCCTGAATCGTTTCTCCTTTAGGATCTTCAATGGGGTCCAGTAATATGGTCTTGATATCTGTGGCCAACATCTGCCAGCTCTCAGGGGAAAGTGCTGCTTTTACCAATTCTTGTTTCTCTTCCTTGGTTCCGGTTAAAAACACTTCAATACCCTTTTCGTGTACTCGGTAAATGACCAACCTAACTTTATCAAAAACATGCATGGTGTACAACTTATTCGTATAAAATCTAATGTAAGTTAATCAACTAATTCTAACTAATAAATTTGAATATAGAAAGTTTAATAAATTACTTGTTTTTTATTAGTTTTCTTAACATTTCAAGGTACACAAAAGTAAGAAAAAGTACTTCTTCATCTGGACTTGGAGTCTGTAAAATGGTCAACACCCTAGGTAGAAAACCTCGGTTGGTAGGGGTCGCGTTCAAATAACCAATTTCTTTTTCACCAATGATTATTGACACTTCAGGTGAGTGAATGATCTCGCGACGACCAATTTTTCTTCGGCCTCCATTACCAAACATCTGGTTATTTTTAATCTTAGCCACCATCATTCCATTATAATAAACGTCAATATGGCTTGGTTTAACCCGATATACGTACTCGTCCTTATTATTGGCAGCTCGGTATAGATGATTTTTTTTATTGTATTGCCGGATATTAAAGACGATCAAGGGTTCATGATATATGGAAGTAAATACACCACGTATTCTTTTGGATTTAAATGACCATTTTTTAGGATAGCCGTTCACCACATTAGCTGCTAGCAAGGTCATTTCTTCATGATCCCATGGGGCCAATTCTTGGTGCCACCCACTAGTCTTTTCCCTCATATCCCTTAAGTCCCGATTCATTCGGGAGCGAATGGGTTCCAAATTAAAAAATGCGAGTATCTCCCTTAACATAAACTATTTACATGGGGGATAAAGATAAAAAAATTGGTTGTTTAATTTCCCAAAGAAAGAAATTGAAAAATCATACCTTGTTAAGAAGTGTTACTCTCTGACCAAGACACTTTCCACATAAGATATTGACGGATAAATGATAATGTATCTGCAAACTGCAACCCTGAGGTGAGATCAAACTGAATAGTTCACCCAATTTCATAAATTCAAAAATCCTAGAACGATTTGAATGTAGAAAAAATGAATTAAACGGCCCGATAAATATTATAATTATTGACTCTGAATTGTTTGAATTAAGTCAAGCAAAGGGGAATTGTGTATCTTTTAGGGTAAATATTTTTGGTTAAACTTTAGAATTATGTTATTCACACTACGAAGTATACTTTTTTGCCTGATACCTTCCTCATTATTAATAACACTTTTAATTGATACAAAAGAAGTCTCCAGGGTATCAGAATTGGTTATGTGTTCTGATGACTACCCGGATGGACACGCCTTTTTGATTATGGGTTCCGATGAAGTTTTTTTAGATCACCTTCCCAGGATATACCACGAAAATCATCACTATCAATTGGTATGCAAAGCAAACTTTCCCAATGACGTTAAACAAATATATCTGGAAGATTCATATCAGGATCAAGATAGTTTTTATATGCTGGTAAACCGTGAAAAATTTATCCTACCGGACATCCCCAACTCAATTGTAACTTCCTTTCCTGCTTTAATATTAAAAATGAGTTACAATAATAAAGGTAGACCAATAACCGGTGAATTTATAGTAAACATCGAGCGGGTGATTCGTTTCAGACCTTTTCCCAAAAATGCCGAGCTGGTAGATACCTTAGAGTATTTTATGTTTGGCAATGACAAGGAGGTTTTTCTATCTAACAACATAACTGTTCAACCTGATTTTTACGTGACTTCAAAGCTTGTAAACGTTCCATCCTTGACAAATTTTGATCCTGCTTTAGGAACTGATGTAATATTGCTGAATTATTTTCGTGAAAGCCCCTGTCAAAAACCGAGTGAAACCGAACTTCGGTTATTATCCAAAGCAAACAGAGAAGAAACTACTGTTCATATTAAAAAACACTTATTGTTTACGACAGCTGAAGTAAATATGAAAGATCCTTGCAAAGAGGACTAAAGTGTATTTGGGCATTACTTTTCATATAGAAGTGATTTAAAAACAAATTGTTAATTGATTTGCATGCGTTTGATTCTCAATACGTCAGCTTTTTCTCGATCCATAACTGTGGCTATGAATCTCAAAAAGAGCTTCGTCTTGAAAATCAAACGCATACAACTCATTTTAACATCTGTTTTTAAATCACTTCATAATAAAGTGTACAGCTTCGGCTTTGAGATGGTTTGGGGTCGTTGTTCAATACCTTTCCTTAAAGAGTTTATACCCTTCCTCGAATGTACATGGACAACCATCTAGGGCATCTTTCATCATATAAAGCGGAATTCTTTTGAAATACAATTGTGACCGATACAATAGGTTCTCATCCTTTTTCCCTTGATACAGGTCATAGACCCTGGTTACGAATTTTTTACCATAAGCCCATAAACCCGTAAAATCACCGGCTGGATCTCCAAAATTGCGATCGCTAAAATCAATAATACTAATTTGCCCGCTACTGTTGTCCCAAAGTATGTGGACCCAGGTTAAATCACTATGGGTGAGCACCTTTTCATACTGACCGTCATTAAGTGCAGATTTTAGTTCAGATAAAAAATTCTGAATAGTCAAGACTTCTTTACGACTAAGATGAGGAAAAAGAAAGTTTTCGGTATTGCCGACCAGGTGGTCAAAGTCTTGGCTTGGATTGGATACCCGGATTTTAAACTTTGAAATAGAAGACTTTGGAGTGCCATGTAAATGGGTGAGAAATCCAGCCATTTGTTGAGCAAAATGTTCTTTTGCGGGGATTGAAAAACCCTTATAATATGAGGGTTTTAGTTCTCGACCCCTCAGCATTTGGTATCCTGCCATTGATTGGTCCTTAGAGACATAAATATATTCCGGAATTCCAACTGGAATTCTATCCTTTAAATATCTGAGTAATGGTATTTCCTTTTTGAATTCTTTGAGGTATGTTTTGTCTTTTGGAAAACGAAATACAATTTGTTCATCCAAGACCATGACCATATGATCCCACCCATGAGTTAAAAACCGATGGGTATTCCATTTCAATTGTGGGAACTCGGTCATGATCCGTTGTATATAGTCATCCTCTTTCACAAATGGTTAAAGTATGATTCTATTTTAATGGATTTGTTTTTGTTGAGATAGGGGCTCTATTGGTTGCACATGGGTTGCTTCCTTTCAGTGACTGTTTATTATCCCCAAAGGGTCTCATTATTTCTCGTTTTCAATCAACCTGATCGATGCATCGGCAAATCGTCTCCCCATAATCCGATATCCTTCGGCTGACATGTGCAAATCATTTTTTATTTCTTTTCCGGCTCTATTCATTCCATCGTTCAGATCATCCGTATTCACCCAATCAAAGTAAGAGTGTGATTCTCCAACTTTTACCTGAATATCTCTTATCATAGTCCAATGTGGGTATCTTTCATTTAGCATATCAAAATCACTTAATCTACCGATGATAAAATGGGTATCTTCTCGTTCCAGGTCATTGCAAAGCTGCCTGTAAAGTCCGGTCAGACTTTCTTCGTAAACTTCACCATGCTTTTCTCTTGCATCGCGCTCACCCTGCATCCATATAAAGGTTATCGTGGCAATCTTTTCCTTCTCAATCGCCGAATAAACTTTCGTCATCAGGGAGTCATATAAATCAGGCGGTGCTTCAGGTTTTTCTCCTATTAATGGTTTCCATTCCCGATACCAGCGTCTTATAGGTTGACCTCCATGTGCATCTTTCACTACAATAATATTATCTTCTCCAAATTTCTCAATCATAGTAGGAGTAAAAGATTCCTCAGGCTTTAACCCTGCCATATTCGATTGGCCCGAGAGGATCAATAAATGTTTTCCTACAGGCTTTGGATCGCAGGATGATAGGATAAGAATTAACAGGCTCAGGGAGAAGGTAAAGTTTATCTTCATTTTCTAAATTTTTAGTTTGAATTCAATAGTGCATCATAAATGGGTCTTAATACGATATCCCAGGCAAAATCTCCAATCAGGAATATTTGAATGCATTCATAAATGTGGATTCTTTCTGTTGCACCCATATAATCAGTCACTTCACTTCTTATGGCTGCAGAGTTGAATACCTTTTAATATTGCACAATGAATTTGGTCCATTTTTTTGAATATCCATCCCATTATCTCAGCAAATGATTTATTTTCCCTCTACTCACTATTCTTTATTTTTAGTTCATTCATTAAGATTTCCGGTTTTCTCTAAAATAACTATAATCGACAATAATTAACCAATAAGTTTCTTAAACTATAGGCATCTACAACCTGTGACCTGAAACCAGTGACCCGTAAGCTGACATCAATCACTTTTTCCTAACGATCTTCTTCATGATTACCTACCTTTGCATACAACTTAGCCAGCCGATGTGCATGTTCGTCATAAGCATTTTCAAACAATTGCACTGCTTTATCTTTACCGACCAAAGCTCCTGCCGTCAGCACACTTGGAGGAGAATCGTTTTGAGTAAGAATATGAGCGACCTCTGCTTTAATGCAATTGACAATCATAGCTCCCCCAACTGTAGAACCGGGTCCAACCGGAGTTTCCAGTTTTGGGATTTTTACCATAGCATCCCCAACAGGGGCTCCGGTATCTAAAACCAGGTCGGCAAAATCACTCAATTTAAGTCCGGTGTGATGATTACTTGAACTGGCCTCGGAATGCTTTAGGGTGATTAATGCAACTACTTTGATCTTATTCTTTTGAAAAATTTCAGCAATCTCCACCGGCACTACATTGCATCCGCTGGAAGAAATGACCAGTGCAGTATCCTGGTTGGATAAATCATAATTTCTAAGTATGCGTTCTGCCAGCCCGGATACATTTTCCAGGTACATGGCTTGGCGCTGTCCGTTAGCCCCAACAACCAGATTGTGAAAGGTCAATGATAATTCGACAATGGGATTAAACCCGGGAAAAGATCCATAGCGAGGCCACATTTCTTCTACCATAATCCTACTGTGTCCGGAGCCAAATACATGCACCATTCTCCCAGCCAGAATTGATCTGGCAAACCAATCGGCGGCAATTCGTATTTGCTCTTCTTGAATAGCAACTCGTTCAATCAATGTTCTGCATTTATCCAAATATTCTTTCATCATGATTCAAAATTAATTTTGATGTTGCATGTGATCCCCATGATCGTTATTATTTATTTTTGCTGAGGGCAAAAATGGCCGCACCAATTGCCCCTGAAAATTCATTTAACTCTGCTTGTACCACTGGAGTCCTTACTTCCCCGGGACACCATTCATAGGTCGACAAAAATTGGTGTAACGGTTGAAAAAGAGCTTTCCCGGCCATTGCGATACCTCCACCAATGATCACCAACTCAGGAGACAACACATTAAGTAGAGAAGCAATGCCAATGGCCAGCTTTCTAATAGATTCAGTCCATATTTTTGTCGCCTGAACATCCCCATCAAGGTAAGCTTCGACCAACTGAGCCGTGGTCTTAAATTTGCCGGAAGATCGTCTCTCCACTGTGGAATTGCCAATGGCATCTTCCAGACTTCCGGGAATACCAGTAATTCCGGGGACTCCGGAGCTATCCAACGAAATATGGCCCAGATGACCTGCCCGGTTGGCTAATCCCTGATGAATTTTACCATTTATCATGATCCCTCCGCCAACTCCAGTTCCAATGGTAATCATTACGATATTCTCAAAGCCTTTACCAGCACCGTAAGTAGCCTCCGCCAGTAGAGCAGCCTGTGCATCATTGAGAACTCGTACACCTTTTCTCTCAAAATAATTACCCCAATGGAAACCTTCTATGCCATGCAATCTTCCTGGCATGTAGGCAATATACTCATTCTTTGTTTCCGGGATGCCTGGTGCTGACATACCGATCGCGTGGACAGCATTGGATTTTTCCAGCTCCAGTTTTAATAGCAAAACGGCTTCTTTCCAATGTTGTCCGGATCTATCTGCTTCAATTATCTGAGAGTTGACTGGTTTTTTTAGTTGACTTAGTATTTTGCCATCCTCTTGCATCAATATACCCTTGATATTGGTTCCTCCTAAATCTATTCCTATAGCTAATTTATGTTTCATTATTATATTAACTTAGATAATTAGAGCTGCCCCTCGGACACACTCCATCCTCCATCCACGGAGATTACCTGACCGGTAATCATTGAAGCCTGATCTGACATCAGGAGGGTTGCCATTCCATCTAAATCTCCAGGTCGACCGATTCGTCCTCCATCAAGGGGCTGTTTCGTCTTAATATAATCCAGAATCACGCTATCCTTGGATGCTCTTTCCGACATGGAGGTAGCCACGAGGGCAGGAGCTATGACATTGACACGAATATTATACTTTGCATAAAAGGCAGCAATGGATTTTGAATATCCGATTATCGCAGATTTTGCCGCGGCATATGCATGGGTTGTAAAATATCCCGGTGCAGGTGAAAATCCCAATACCGATCCCATATTCAAAATGCATCCGGCGATGTTTTGACCTATGAAAGTCTTAATAGCGGCCCGATTGGATAACATTACAGAGGTCAGATTTAATTCCAATGTTTTGTTCCAACCTTCCAACGTCATCTCATGAAGTGGTCCATCGCCAAAAGATCTTCCGCTTCCTCCGGCTACATGATATAATCCATCAAATCCACCATATTTTTTTTGACAAACCACTATAGCCTTAGCGGCTGTCTGCTCTCCAATCGCATCTCCTACTATAGCAAATCCTGAAGTCCCTAGCTTTTCCTGGGCCAGTCGAGCGCTTCTCACATTCCTTCCTACTACTATGACCTTGGCACCGTGTTTTATAAACGAATGTGCCGCTGAAAGTCCCAATCCGGTAGTCCCTCCGATAATCACAATTTTTTTATTCTGAAGCATGCCTACTATAGGTTAGTACTAAAACGATGGAATCAGCTTCCGGAATCTCCAATAATCTCTGAGATTTTACCTGACTCTTTGTTCTTCACAATTTGTTTGATTCGACCATCGGGTAGAACTTCTTTCTTAATTAAATAATGATCTTGGTCATAATTGACCAGATGAAGGGAATCCTGAGAATCCTCACTTCCTCTCCATTCCAACAAGTGCACTGGTTCCCACCGTTTGGATTTTGCGGACAAATAGCAGGCGTCCATAATAGCGTTTACGATGTATCCATCATAAAATGTTTCCATAGGTACTCTATCGTTATCCAGTGCATCAAACATATCATAAAACATATGTTTGTACCCCAGGGCATGAGCTTCATCACCGACGGGAAACAGCCATCCTGTCTCACTTTCTGCTTTTTCTGCAACGTACCCTCCTTCGCCAACGGCCGTAAAAACTTCAAAACCGGTCCGAAGGAAATGATCCAATCGTATCACTCCTTCAGTTCCTGCGACTTCATCACGTAAATCCATTCCACCCCGGTAGGTCCAGCTTACCTCGAATTGACTTATTGCCCCATTAGCATATTTGATCAAACCGATCGCATTATCCTCCGCGTCAATGGGTTTCACTTGGGTAGCAGCCCAACACATGACTTCCACCGGCCGGATATTTTTACCAATAAAGTTACGGCCGATTTCAATACAATGACATCCCATATCAATTATGGCTCCCCCTCCTGACTGGGCCGGATCCCAAAACCAATCACTGTGGGGTCCTGGGTGAGCTTCTCTTGAACGAGTCCATGTAACCTTACCCAATGCTCCATTCTTAACCGATTTAATGGCTTTTAGTGTTTTTGGGGTATATACCAAATCTTCCAAGTAACCTTGAAACACACCTGCATCCTCAACAGCTTTTAATATTTCCAGAGCTTCCTCAGCATTCCGGGCCAATGGTTTAGTACAAAGAATAGATTTACCTGCTTGGGCTGCGTACAAAATAGCCTCCTTATGAAGATGATTTGGAAGAGCAACAATCACCACATCCGTGTCGGGATGAGCGATGGCTTTGCGGAGATCGGTTTCCCAATGGGTTATATTCCAATCTTTCGCAAATTTCGTGGCTCTTTCCGACGTGCGAGAATATACGACTTCTACCCGGTCAAGGCCACGATGATCATGCAGCGTTGAGGTATAAAAAGTACCGATCAATCCGGTACCTAACATGGTTATTTTATGCGATTTCATAAAGCTCTGTTTGCAACGTATTTTGCAAAATGCTAGTTTAATTCTTTGACGTAGATATTTCTAAACCAAATAGGTGCACCTGCATGTTTCCCCTGAAATCCAATGTACCCTTTGGTTGGCAGGGTGGCAAAGGGGTTGGATAGCCAGGAAGGGATCGGGCTTCCGTCAGGATTTGTAGTGGCAGATGTCCATAGACTCATATCCATTTCTGTAACCTTCTGACCGTTTAATTCTACAGTGATATCTTGATCTACACAGGTAATAGTCATGTGATTCCACTCTCCTGGCTTTTTGACCACTTTCTGTGCTTTGGCAGGAAGATGACCAAAGATGGCTCCACACTGCCAGTCTTTAGGTGATTCTGCCCACTTTTTGGCATAATCATCCGCAATTTGAACTTCTACCGAATTGGGAATCCAATTTTTGCGATCTGTGCAATAAAAAATAACCCCACTATTAGTTCCGGAAGCATTCTTAAATTCCAGATCAAGTACAAAGTTGTCGTATATTTTATCCGACCATATACATTTGTCTTCGGTAGCTGTTAATTCTCCATTTTCCATTTTCCATACTCCTTCCGGAAAACTGGCATTTGATAAATCAGGCTTGAAAAGGGGGGTTCCTAATTTACTGGATTTTTTTGATGCAGTGGTATTTACCGAATTTTTGGGCGCACAGGCTCCAATAAGGAATAATATCGTAATGATCCAAGTTCCTATTAATCTCATAATAACATAATTGTTTTAATGAATACTTATCTAATACACCAGACGGGGAATTCAATCCCGAAAGATTTTGAAATATACGATGGTCAAATTTGAAATTGAATTTATTCAACAACAATTTCATCCAGAAACAACCAAGAGTTTTCACCTTCGCCCGGCAACCCTGGAGGAATAATCGTCACCGGTTCGATTTCAAATTTTACAAAGCGTCCTTTTACAGTTAACCCATGTGCAGAAATCATCTCAGTTCCAAAACGCGAACTCAGGTTTTTCCGTCCAGATTGATCCACCTCATGAAATATCTGCTGATCTTCAGAATAATAAAATCGTACACTGCTCGGATAATGGATCCAGGAATCCAAATCCTGATAGCTATGCACTGCTATTCTAGAAATATCCCGTACTCCTCCTAGATCAAGAATAACCTCTGCCGTGGTTTGATAACCCAGCCAGTCTTTATACTTTACTGAAGAATAACGATTATATGCATTGTAAACCCCATCGGTAAGAACCGTATGTTGTCTAAATTGATATTTTTCACTGGGAGCAGAGACTAGTTGATAGCTTTTTCCGATACCCAAATGTCTCAATTCCCGCTGCGGATCAATCAACATAAATTCTTCAGGATTGTCATCATAGTAAGATTGTAAATCAACCAACTTCCTCTTTAACGTATCGATGATGGTTTGATACGCCGGATTTGCATATTCATTGATCCTTTCCGCCGGATCTTCCCTTAAATCAAACAACTCCCAGGCATCTATGTCAAAATAATAATGTATCAGTTTATAATATTCGGTACGTATGCCATAATGCCTCTTTACACTATGTGGTCCCGGATACTCAAAATAGTGATAATAGGTAGCTTCTCGCCATGCATCGGGTTTAAGGCCGGATTTAAGAATAGGTGCAAAGGATTCACCCTGCATATCATCCGGAACCGGAATTCCCACCAAATCTAAAATAGTCGGAGCAAAGTCCACGTTCATTACCAAAGCGTCTGAAACACCATTCTCAAATGATGGATGGGCAACAAGCAATGGCATCTTATAAGATTCTTCATACATAAACCGCTTGTCAAACCATCCCCGATCTCCCAAATAAAATCCCTGATCTGAAGTATAGATAATCACGGTATTTTGCATGAGGTTTTGGCTTTCCAAATAATCAAGTACCCTACCTACATTATCATCGACTGAAGCGATCGTTCTTAAATAGTCTTTAATATAGCGTTGGTACTTCCACTTTATAATATCCTGGTCGGACATACTTTCCTGGTTTTCAAGAAACACCTCATTCTTAGGATGGTAGGCATTGATCCAATTTTCCAACTGTTCACTATTCAATTTTTTTAACCAGCCTGGAATTTCATTTTCAATTTCATGTAACTTAAGATCCCTGCTTAGGGTTAAATGATTTTTAATCGTCATAGTCTGTTCTCTGCTGGCCGGACTTTTGGTTTCGTATGTATCAAATAAAGATTCCGGCATAGGTATTTCAACATCATCGTAGGTGGTGAGATGATCCGGTCCGGGCTGCCAGTTCCGATGTGGAGCTTTGTGTTGTAACATCATCAAAAAAGGTTTGTGCTCATCGCGGTTCTTTAACCAATCTAGAGAAAAATCCGTGATTAAATCAGTCACATAACCTTCATGCTTCTTTCTCTCCCCATTTTCAATCATCACCGGATTGTAGTAGTCTCCTTGTCCAGGTAAAACATGGTAATAGTCAAAGCCGATGGGAGGGGATTTCAGATGCCATTTACCAATCATGGCGGTCTGATAACCGGCATTTTGCATTAACTTAGGAAATGTCTGCTGGCTACCGTCAAAAGCCTGACGGTTATCCAATACTCCATTGAGATGGCTGTATTTCCCAGTCAGGATAACGGCACGTGAGGGTGCACAGATTGAGTTGGTGCAATAGGTATGATTAAATCTCATGCCGGCGTCGGCAATGCGATCCAGGTTTGGCGTATTGTTTATTTGACTTCCGTATGCGCTAATGGCGTGGGCAGCATGATCATCTGTCATAATAAACAGGATGTTGAGGGGTGCTTTTTCCGGTACCGAACATTGTAGACCCATACTTATCCAAATAATATAAAAAAGAGACAACCACCGAAATGTAATACTTATCATTATTCTACAGATTTAGATCTTAGCTATTGAAGTCGTTTATAAACAATCTTCAACACTACGCGCAAAGCATTATGTTCGTTGGACTTCTGCTTTTTTTTGTCCCGTCCGCGAGCGCCGAAGCTACTCTGCGGAGGCGCTAGCTTTGGCTATGAAACCTGACTTCCTCAGGCAGGCTCAATAAGAGCATTGCCAACAAACACAAGCCTTTACGCTCGATATTAAACATAGTTTATAAGCGACTTCATTGAAGTCTTACCTCAAATATTTGCAAAATAAGCAGTAATAATGATTTCTACCGGTTCGATATGCTATATTCCCAAAGAATAAACTATAAATGACGTTTGGGTGTACTTTTGAATTCGTATCGGGGTCGATTTGGTTCTGAGGTAAGAATTGGTTGACCGTATGACAATTATTCCTGAAATAAATGATAATCTCTATTAGCAAAGGTTTGGAGTAAAAGTAGAATTATTATTTGGAGAAAAAGTTAAATTGCAACAATGAAGATGTCGATAGACACAGCTAGGAAAATTGCATATGAGCATTACGGTATTCAAGGCGATCTTGAAAAATTAGCCGGAGAAGAAGATTTAAACTATTTTCTAAAAAGCACGAATCAGGAAGAATATTTACTTAAAATTGGCCGACCTAAGGGCAATCAAAACCTTATCGAACTGCAAATAAGTCTGGTAGATCATCTTTTGGCTACCCAATTTCCCCTTGACCTGCCTCAGGTCATCCCATCTAAAAGTGGGACTTCCTTTGTTACCGAAGGAGATAAACGAATCATCAGACTTCAGAAGTGGGTTCCGGGCAGAACCATGAAAAATGTAAATCCACGAAGTCCTTCTTTGTTGGTAGATTGGGGTAAAACATGCGGGCGTCTTTCTCTACATCTAAAGGAATTTGATCACCCGGCAGCTCACCGGTTTTATAAATGGGATCCACCGCAAACCTTATACTCAAAAAAGTATGCTCCCTACTTTACTTCAGAGGAAAAGAGAGACATCGGTGACTACTTTTGGAATCTATTCGATGACCTGGCCAAGCCACATCTAAATCAACTCAGGCATAGTATTAATCACAATGATGTACACGAGCAAAACTTATTGTTGGATTTTGATTTATCGAACCCTTCCATTACCGGATTAATTGATTTTGGAGATACGATTTACACCGCTACTATAAATGAACTTGCTGTTGCATGTGCTTATGGGTGTATGGAACTACCCGATCCCATTGAAGCAGCAACCAACCTTGTGCGAGGATATCATTCTATTTTTCCAATCGAAGAATTGGAGTTATCTGTTCTATTTCCATTGATATGTGCACGTTTGATGATTACCGTATCCAATGCGGCCTGGAACCGATCCCAACATCCTGATAATGACTATTTGTGGAACAGTGAAAAAGCGGCATGGAGTCTTTTGTATAAGTTTCATGAAGTCTCGCCGGATTTCGCACATTATAGATTTCGAGACAGCTGTGGATTGGAGCCTTGTCCAAAAAATATAACTTTTCAAAGCTGGATAAATTCAACAGCATCTGAAGCAACATCTCTGGTAGATATGAAAGGTAAAAATTTCGGACCGGTAGATTTGAGTGTTAGTAGTTTGGAATTGGGTAATAACACCAACTATGCCACCATCCATCAATTTCAAAATACCATCAATAGGATTCTTACGGAACATAACGCCGAAATGGGCTACGGCGGATATGGAGAAGTTCGTTCGGTTTATACTACTGATCACTACCAAACCGAAGGAAATTCTGGAGTACAATGGAGAACCACTCACCTGGGATTAGACCTCTGGATGGAAGCAGGAACTCCCATTTTTTCACCCTTTAAGGGCGTGGTGTATGCGCTTCAAGACAACTATGGAGAGCGGAATTACGGACCAACTTTGATTATAAAGCATGAAGTAAATAGGGATTTAACCTTTTATTGTCTTTATGGTCATTTGGATTTAAAGTCAATTGAAAACTTACAGGTAGGGATGAATGTAAGTAAAAGTGAGCAAATTGCGACGATTGGCTATCCACCTGAAAATGGAAACTGGCCACCACATTTGCATTTTCAAATCATTTTGGATCTATTAGGTAATGAAGGCGACTTTCCCGGAGTAGCATATCCCCACGAAGCAAAAACCTGGCTGAGTATCTCCCCTGATCCGGGTTTGATTTATCCATATTTTAAAGTCTCCCAGAATGGCATTCAATTGGATCAAATACTAGGGTTGCGCAAGAAAAATCTAGGTGATAACCTAAGTATTTCTTATGATCAACCTCTTCATATCGTCAGAGCATTTAAACAGCATTTATATGATCACTTGGGTAGAAGATATTTGGATACGGTCAACAATGTCCCGCACGTAGGACATCAACATCCCAGAGTAGTCCGGGCGGCCTGCCGGCAAATGGCAATCCTGAATACCAATACCCGCTATCTACATAACAATATAGTACATTATGCACAAGAATTGCTGGCCACATTTCCCCCACAGTTATCTGTAATCTATTTTGTCAACTCGGGTAGTGAAGCCAACGAATTGGCTTTGCGAATGGTAAAAACATATACCGGGCAAAAAGATATAGTTGCAGTGGAAGTGGGATATCATGGCAACACCGGTGGTTGTATTTCTGTGAGCAGTTACAAATTTGATGGGAAAGGAGGTCATGGGGCTCCAAAAGATACTCATGTAGTACCCATACCTGATACGTACCGGGGTCTTTATTCCAACACCGAAGGTGCCGGGGCAAAATATGCCAGGCATGTAAAGGATGTAATCTCTGCCATTCAGTCGGAAGGCAGAAATATCGGTGGATTTATTTGTGAAAGTATTCTGAGTTGTGGTGGACAAATTCCGTTACCGGAAGGTTATCTGGAAGCCGTCTACCAGTATGTTCATGACGCAGGTGGCTTGTGTATCGCCGATGAAGTACAGGTAGGATTTGGACGTGTTGGCCACCATTTTTGGGCTTTTGAATTACAAAAGGTCATTCCTGATATTGTGACGATGGGGAAGCCTATGGGAAATGGACATCCCTTGGCGGCTGTAGCTACCACGCGGGAAATCGCTGATCACTTTGCCAATGGAATGGAGTATTTTAATACATTTGGCGGGAATCCGGTATCCTGTGCTATTGGCAGAGAAGTGCTCCATATTATTCAAGAAGAAAACTTGCAAAATAATGCTTTGGATCAGGGCAATTATCTAAAAGAAAGACTAAAATTACTTCAATCTAAATATGATTTAATTGGAGATATCCGAGGTTTTGGATTATTCCTGGGCATAGAGCTTGTAAAGAACAGAACCTCTCTGGTCCCAGCCACATTTGAGGCAAAGTATTTGGTAAACCGAATGCGCGAAAGGGGTATCCTTATGAGTACCGACGGACCGTATAATAATGTAATTAAAATCAAGCCACCTCTTTGTTTTACCGGGAAAGATGCAGATTTCTTGACTAATAATTTGGATTTGGTTTTTAATGAGGATTTGCTGCGAAATCAGATCAGAGAGTAGTGAATACAGAAGTTAGTCGATTTCCTGATTCCCGTTTTTTATATTTACATTTACCTGTTAACAAAATTTTTCTCCTAGTACGATTTAATATTTAATATGTGGAAAATTCCTAGAGTCTTTTTCCTGGCCGGTTTATTATTACTAGTCAGTACCGTCGTTTTTTCTCAGACCAAGCCACCCAAAAAAGTCTTATTTGTAGGTAATAGCTACACTTATTTTGGTAACCTTACTCAAATGATCAAAGCGCTAGCCTTTGAAAGTGGTTATCAAATTGACATCAAGGAATCTACTGCCGGAGGTGCAAATCTTGGTCATCATTGGAATGGAGAAAAGAATCTAAAGACTACTGAATTAATCAAAGACATGAATTATGATGCGGTGGTCCTTCAGGATCAAAGTTTAAGAGCGATCGAAGCTCCGGATAGATTGATTTACTACGGAAAATTGCTTGGTGAACTAACCAAAAGTCATCAGGGAATACCTTTTCTCTTCATGACCTGGGCGAGAAAGCGGGGTCCAGATATGCTCAGCGACATTAAAACTACCTATGGTAAGCTGGCGACCCTGCTGGATGCGCCGCTGGTCCCAGTTGGGCTGGCTTGGCATAGAGCTCAGGACTTGAATCCGGATATCCAACTATATCATGAGGATGGAAGTCACCCATCCCTAACTGGAACCTATTTGACAGCATGTGTTTTTTATGTAGTTTTCACCAATCAATCTCCAATTGGCCTACCCTCTCGATTGCTTATTCAGGAATCCAACGGGAAAAAACTACAGTTAAACATTCCTGTAAGCGATGCCACCTTCTGTCAAGAAATTGCACATGAATTTTTTGTAAAATTCAATAAACGTTGATGAATGATTTACTCATGAGCAACTGCAAGAGTTGCATAATAAATAATCTCAAACCATGGACCTTAAATTGTCAGCATTTTTAAAATCACTTATAACTTTGTCATTAATCATTGTCACCTTAATTGGATGTAAGCTGAAAGAAAAAGGTGAGGCTTATGTTAATGTTAATGCGAAGCCGGCTGTCATATCGCATACATTTTTCCTGGCCGGCCCGCAATTCACTGGAATCATTCATGAATCCGACTCCATAATCTGGAATGCGGATCGGCCCGGAGCTCGTGATGGATATGTCCTACCAAATGGCCATATTCTGATTTGCTGGCAAGATGAAGTGGTAGAATTTAGCAGGGACAAACAAGTGCTGTTCAGATATCAGAAATCCGATAAAAACACAGAATTAGGAACAGTACAAAGATTGGAAAATGGTAATACGTTAATTTCCGAGTTGGGTGAGGAACCGCGGTTACTTGAAGTAGATAATGAAGGAAAAATACAAGTTGAAGTCCCCTTGCAACCGGAAACAGATAACTATCACATGCAGACACGAATGGCCCGTAAGCTTGAAAATGGTAATTACCTAGTTCCTCATCTACTTGCCTTTTCCGTAAAAGAGTATTCTCCAGACGGGCAGATTGTAAATGTAATCCAGACGGATCTTGAAGAATTAGGAGGCCGTGAAGGTGAAAACTGGCCATTTACCGCTATTCGTTTGAAGAATGGAAATACCATCATTAACCTGACACATGGTAATAAGACTATTGAGGTAGACCACTCGGGTAAAGTAATTTGGAAAATGGGCAATGAGGATACTCAAGAAAATCCATTTCAAGATCCTTGCGGCGCCCAACGGCTTCCAAATGGTAATACGGTAATCGCCAGTTACGGTGCTAAAGAAGGCATAAAAATGTTTGAAGTAAATGCGCAAAAAGAAATTGTTTGGAAGTATACAGGTAGATACCGGATTCATCATTTTCAAATACTTTC
Source organism: Saprospiraceae bacterium (assembly GCA_965223405.1). GTDB lineage: Bacteria > Bacteroidota > Bacteroidia > Chitinophagales > Saprospiraceae > CBDCWO01. Next base: position 4,744,042 of record CBDCWO010000006.1, on the reverse strand, counting down.
CACCAACGGAAAACCATTGTCAGGGAAACCTCTGAAATGAGGAAGAATCACCGGGAAACCATGATCAAATACTTAAATTAAGGTGAAAGATCCAGGTTTTTACTCCAGGCCTCAAAAAGTTGACGCTGCCGGCCGTTTAAATTTTCTTTGATTTTAAACACCGGCCTTCCCTGATCATTTCTTGCTTTAAATTCAATACCCACTTTATCAAAATACTTCTCTAAAGGCAGGGGTTTGCTATCCAATATATGATCATCGATGATCGACCTAATTTCCGGGTAAGTCATCCCGACGATTTCATCAAAGAACTCATCTTCCTTAAAGGGTTTGCCGGGTCCATACTTTTTAATTAATCTGATAATTAACTCTCTCAAACCCGCTCGACCATCGGACAGATCCAATAATGCGATATCCAATAAACTGCCCAACATTGCTCCGCGGTTATAGATATTGGCCCATTGCATCTGTCCCTTTGGAGAATACGATAAGGTTCCCATTTCCTTTAAAGTCCATTCCGGATCAAACATCCGGTCCACCAAAACTTTATTCGCCAAAATATTAAGATAATCTTCTGTGCTTGTAACCCCACCCCTGTAAAGAAGCATTTGAGATGCCCATTCGGTAATCCCCTCGTAAAACCAAATATGTTGGGAAGGATTTGGGGTTTCAAAATTGAAAAACTCAATTTTCTCGCTATGAATATTTAGTGGAGTTACGATGTGGAAAAACTCATGAGACGCTACCTGAGTGACGCCTTTCAGAAAATCCGGTGTTGGGTCCGTTTCTGGAAACACGTATTCCGAACTTGAGGCATGTTCCCAGGCTCCATAGGCTGTATTCCCCGGGGTATTGGAAGAAATGGAAGGATTGGTTTCAAAATGGTATAAAAAGGCATAACGGTCCACAGGAAGTTCGGCTAAAAACTCTTTGGAGGCCCTTAGCATTTCATGCATTTCTTCCAACAGATGTCTAGAGTTTATTTTGTCGTTTTGGGAATAGGTGTACACTTCCACCAGGGCATTACCAATTAACGTGTCGGCATAGGAAAGCCTTCCCAACAACAAGGGAGAATCAACCAGATGGTCATAGCTCCTGGCAGTAAAGTAGTCCCCCTCCAAATTCAAAGCAGTGCCGATCTTCCAGGAAACAGGAAATTTTAAAAGCAAGTTATATTTATTATCCTGCAGGCGGGGTATATAACCGATCAGAGCATGAGGACTGATCAAGGCGTGATCTTTTTCAAACGAGGAGCCGGCCATGGGATAGATTGGCAAACTATCCATTTGGGTATCCCAGGTTTCTAAAATGCGATAAACTATTTTTTTGGCCTTTTTGGGTTTATGGATATGATATTGATTAACCGACTTTTTGGTGGATGAAATTATTTTGCCGCGTTTATTATAAACATTAAAATCCGTAACATACCTTCCAATATGCATAAGCTGGTAAGTTCCAGGAGCAGTTGAAGCAAACTGAAAAGTATGATCATTCTTTTTCAGCTTCTTTCCCAAGTCAACTTGAATTACAAATTCATTAGCGGCTGAATCAAACAATTCAATTGTGTATATTAGTTGATTTTGAGAAAACAAAAACGTTGAAAAGAACAGGAGTAAAATTGCTACACAATATTTCATTTTGGCAAGATTAAACGTATGGAATAATTTGACAACAATTTAATGGTTTGCGGACTAATAATTTTAGTTAATCTACGAAATGGTCTGAATGGACGAAAAACGGGGTTAATGAGTCAACAAGTGATTTGAACGCACTCTTAACCAAATAGACCTTGTATTGTGTCCGGATCGATTATTCTAGAATAATTGAAGAATATACTATTCTTTCGTACGGGCTCTTAACACCGGATTCAAAAAAGCAGCCGATTTCCCCCTGGTCAAGAACGATCAGGTCGGAATACGCTGAAGGGCCTGAATGAATTACCACAGAATCAGGCCAGGATTGTCCATGGTCAAAGCTGATCCTTACGCTCATATTAATACGACTGGATTTATCGGCTGGATTACTAAATAACAAGGCCTGAATGTTTTGATAACTATACGACTGCAGACTTGCCTGACAAATCGGTTCTATCAGAGTGGTATCGTGGCGCTGAGATAGCCAACTCATACCTCCGTCACTACTAATTGCAGTTTGCCGAAACCTTTTGTTCCGGTCATAGTTGCGCATATTGATCATGATCTTTCCATCTGGTAATTCGGCAACCTCACATTCATTGACTTGATCGTGAGGTGTAGTTCCTCCTAAATTCCAGGAATCGCCATGATCATCCGAATAAATCACATGTGAATAATATTTCTTGCTGCCTGCTTCGATGTGATCGCATCCTACCATCAATCTTCCGGAATAAGAAGGATTTCGGAGTTGAATCCCGGAACCGGGACCGGTAGCATACCAGGTCCATTCTGAGAGTTTGGTTTGTTCGGTAATCTTACGAGCCTCCGTCCATGATTCCCCTTGATTTTGTGAAGATAATACATACACATGTCGCGTATCCTCACTGGTTTGATCAATGATCTGCGATTCATGATCCGTTCCCAGATTCCAGGTTGACAATAAGAAAATGACACCAGTCTCCCGATCGATTACGGGTGCCGGGTTTCCACAAGTATTGGTAGAATCATCCCAAATAACCTGGAGTGATGACCAGGTTTTCCCTTTATCCTTTGATCGTTTCATCACCAGATCTATGTCACCGGTATCCGAGCAACCCTTTTTTCGCCCTTCGCAAAAAGCCAGCAGATCTCCACTTTGTGCTTGTATTATGGCTGGAATACGAAAACATTTATACCCTTCTTCATTACTATTAAATACCATAACCCCAGGTCCTTTCGCAAGTAACTTTAACTTCGGACCTTGACAAGAAAAACAAAGACTTGAAATGATAGTCAGTAAAACAATTGGAATGAAATGATTGGACCGGATCATTTTAGGACTTTAGTCTTGAAACTTTGAAGGTCCAAACATACTTTCCGGGAGGACTCGCTCTTACCTCCTGAGGTAAAGAAATTTTAAAGCCTTGGCCAGATCTTTTCCATTTGATCTTTTGATCAATTCCCAGCAATTCAACTTCCGCCGTGCGATGTGGTTGATGGGAATTAATCACGATTTCGGAAGGCATATTTTCATTTTCTGAGGCCAAATAAAGGAAATAAACGGAGCCATCCTGCTTTTGCGTCATACACACATTATCTTCCTTATAAGGAGCAATAGGTTTAGTATTATAAATGGCCTCATCGTTTATAGCCATCCATTCACCAAATTCTTCTAACATATCGTAGGCGCCTTGTTGCCATTCGCCATTGGGTCCTGGTGCAATATTCAACAATAAGTTCCCACCTTTGGCCACAATATCTACAAGCATCTGAATCGCTTCCCGGCCACTTTTATATTTTGCGTCAAAGGTATGAGACCACCCACCTCCGGAGATAATACAGGATTCCCACGGATAAGGCAGAGTCTTTTCCGGTACTCGGTTTTCAGGGGTCAGATAATTTTGATTTTTGCCATGAACTGCACGATCAACGACTATCAAACCGGGTTGCTTTTTACGAGCTTTGGCAACCAATTCATCCATCCGGATATCCTGATTGATGATGCGATGTTTCAAATAGCCGTTTTCATTATTTTTCAACACATTTTCATACCAATGATGAATTTCCGCTTTGGATGTTTTTGCCACCCAACCTCCATCAAGCCATAAAATATCAACCTTTCCATAATCCGTCATTAATTCCAAAATCTGGTTGTGAGTGAATTGAATGAACTTCTCCCATTTCTCCGGATTGGCTTCCGGTTCATAATTGACATTCCGATCCCGGGGTGGGAAATAGGGATCCCAATAATAAGGAGAATTCCAATCCGGCTTAGAAAAATAAGCTCCGGTCCAAAATCCCTTATCCCGGAATGCGCTGAAGATTTCTTTGGTCACATTGGCTTTAGGATGTGTGGAGAATGGACAGGCTTTATCCGTAATTTTATAATCTGTATATTTTGAATCAAACATGCAAAAGCCATCGTGATGCTTGGTGGTGAAAACGACATATTTCATGCCGGCATTTTGGGCTGCTTGCGCCCACTTTTCCGGATTAAATTTACGTGGATTGAAAGTATTTTTCAGATTTTCATATTCCTTTTTATATTCGAAATAGTTCATTGGACTGGCACCCATTCTTCTTTGACACCATCCATATTCTTCCGGACAAAGGGACCATGATTCGACGATTCCCCATTGGCTGTATGCGCCCCAATGCATCAATAATCCAAATTTCAAATCTTGCCATTGTTCTAGCTTTTCTAACACCAGAGGATCAGTCTCCGGCACATATCGTTCATCTTCATAAATGGCTTGAGATGAGGCAAGATAGGCAAATGCTATCAGGAAAAAAATCAGTGGTAACTTCTTCATTGGAACACAACAATTTGATGAATAATTAATTGCTATTGGTTAGTACTTCTGGAACGAAATTCTAACACCATTCTACTAGTTTTTTTTTAATTTATACTACGTTGAAGAACCTCTTATGTAACTTGGGCTACATGCGAGAACCTTCGCTCCGAAGAGTCTTGTGAACTCGTCTCTGCGAGAGTCGCGGACCTTTTCAAAATCAAAAATAACGTCGTATTATAGTGCCATTACTTTGTTCCCGAAGTACTAGCAGAATGCACTATTACTTGCAATAATAAGGAATTCGAATCTGAATTTTATATTTTACCTATTGATCAGTGAAAAGAACCTATCCCGAGGATGTCACAACAGGTCATTCAAACCCCTGAGTCTTGTTTGATCATACTTTACCTAAATGCCATTCCGGTGCACAGAGATGCCTGATGCTAAATTAAATAGATTTACCCAATACATCAGTTCGGCAGCTATTCTATCCTGTAGGTTTATTTCTTTACTTTCTCTCCTTCGTGAATGATGTTGTATTGGTGATTGATGGATTCCTGATGGATTGCGGTCATAATTTTTCGGATAAATTGCTCACTGAATCCCAGTCCAGAGGCCTTATTCACTGAGGCCTGGATGATTTCATTCCAGCGTTCAGGCTGGAATATGGAAATATTATTTTGTTTTTTATAGAGTCCGATGTTTTCAGCAATCTTCATCCGTTCACTTAATAGATTCATGATTTCCTTATCAACTACATCGATTTGATTTCTTAAGTCATGAATATTTTCCAAAAATTCCGGATTATCTGTTTTCCAGGCTCTTTTAGTCAAGTTCGAAGTGATTTCCTTGAACCCAAAAGGAGTTACTTGCTGAGCTGCATCACTCCAGGCATTATCCGGATCAATATGTGTTTCCAACATGACTCCATTGTAATGCAAATCAAGTGCTTTTTGTGAGATATCCCTTAGGTTCTCACGATTTCCACAAATATGACTTGAGTCGACAATCATTTCCAAATCAGGAAATTGTCGCTTCAATTCTATAGCGATTTCCCATCTTGGTGCATTGCGATAAACCGATTTACCAAAACCTGAAAATCCGCGATGAATTACAGCTATCCTATTTATTCCAGCTTTATATATCCTTTCTATAGCCCCTATCCATAATTTAAGATCCGGATTAATTGGATTTTTGATCATGACCGGAATATCCACTCCTTCCAGCGCATCTGCGATTTCTTGCACGGAAAAAGGATTTACAGTGGTCCGGGCACCGATCCAAATCACATCAATCCCTGCTTTCAATACTTCAAAAACATGTTTGGTATTGGCAACCTCAACAGTAGTTTTCATTCCAAACTCTTCTTTCACATTTTTCATCCAGTTCAACCCTTCTCTACCGATCCCTTCAAAAGAACCTGGTCGGGTTCGGGGTTTCCAAATTCCGGCTCTAAACAGGTCGATATTAAGATCGGACAGGTCGGAGGCAGTTTGCATAACTTGCTCTTCCGTTTCGGCACTACATGGGCCTGCGATGAGAATAGGTGTTTCCTTTTTTTCGAAAATTGGTGAAAAATTCATTTCCATGATTCTTATTTTAAAATTTTGCGTATATGATTGGCGTGCTCAATCAGTTTATAAAATGTGTTAAAATCTTTTTTTATCAATAAACTTCTAAAACGAGCGAGGGTATTGATATGCTCATCCAAAACATCAAGAACATTATCCCTGTTTTGTTTAAAAATGGGTACCCACATATCCGGAGAACTTTTAGCTAAGCGAACCGTGCTACTAAATCCACCGCTTGCCATATTGAAAATGCTTTTTTCGTCCTTTTCTTTCGCCAATACGGTCAGGGCCAGTGCAAATGAACTGATGTGGGATATATGAGATACGTAAGCCGCATGAAGATCGTGAGCCTGTGCATCCATATAGATAACCCTCATACCTAATTGGCGATACATTTTTTCGACGCATTCAATTGTCTCCGGATTATTGGCACCGGTTTCGCATAAGACAGTACATTTTCCATTGAATAATCCCAATTCAGCCGCTTGGGGCCCGGAATGCTCTTTCCCAGCCATTGGATGGGTTGCTACAAACCGACTTCTCATGGGATGATCTTTTATACTTTGCAACAGTTCCTGTTTTGTAGAACCTACGTCAATTACAATTTGATCCGGGCCGATCAGATCCAATACGTTAGGAATTACTTCCAGCAAAGCATTTACCGGAGTAGCAACAATTATGAAATATCCTAAACTTACACCCTCGGCTAAATCGGTAATTGAATGGACTAATCCTCTTTCCAAAGCCGACTTGGCATTTTCCGGATTCGCATCTACTCCAGTAACTGAAATGGTCGGATAAATCTCTTGCAGTGCCAATCCAATAGATCCACCAATATGTCCGAGTCCGATAATAGTTGCTTTTTTCAAATGGTAACCTTTTTTGATAATCTGTCCACGACTTGATTCAACATATCTTCATTAGCGCATAAAGAAATTCTAATATAGTTTTCTCCTTCTTTTCCAAATATTCCTCCTGGTGTTATAAATACATCCTGATCATAAAGCAGACGATCGGAAATAGCGTAACCATCTAATTCAGGGACTTTACCCCATATGAACATACCAACCTGATCTGATCGACAAGTACAGCGCAGAATATCCATGATCTCCCGGGCGAGCAACGCCCTGCGATGGTAAACCCGATTTAATTCTTCATACCAGTCATTCGGCAACGAGAGTGCTTGAATGGCCGCATATTGCGATGGGGCAAACATTCCCGAATCCATATTACTCTTAAATGTCAAAACACTCTTAACTAAATGTTGAGATCCAATCAATACACCATGCCGCCATCCTGCCAGATTATGAGATTTACTGAGTGAGTTTAGTTCCAGAACATAAGGAGAATGAACCTTTTTGTTGAAAATGGATGTTGCATTTCCGGTACGGATAAAGCCATATGGATTGTCGTGAATTACTAAAATCTGATGTTGCTCCGCCCATTTCGTAAGTTTTTCAAAAAGTGATTCATCTGCGGGAGCCCCGGTGGGCATGTGGGGATAATTTACCCACATTAATTTCACCGACTTCAAATCAAGGGAGTTGATTTGGTCCCAATCCGGATACCAATTGTTTTCCTCTTTAAGGGAATATGGAACAATTTGAGCACCGGCAATACGACTGGCAGAGGCATAAGTAGGATAACCGGGATCCGGAATTAGTACCTGATCCCCCGGATCTACAAATGCCATACAAATATGCATTATACCTTCTTTCGAGCCAATCAATGGCAAAACTTCCCGATTCGGGTCAACCGCTACTCGATATTTATTTTGGTAAAACGCTGACCAGGCATCCCTTAGAGCAGGTAATCCCTGATAGGATTGATATCCATGGAGTTTGGGATCCAGACTATTCCGGTTTAAAGAATCAATTACCAAAGGATGTGGTGGTAAGTCCGGACTTCCAATTCCTAAATTAATAATCGGTCGGCCGGCGGCTTTAAGTCCAGCAATTTCTCTTAGTTTTCTAGAGAAATAATATTCATCCACATGACTTATACGATCTGCTACTTTAAGTCCCATAATATTCCCCTTTTTGATAATTACCTAGAATTTTCAACCTACCGGTAAAGGGCCGAATCGAGGTAATCACGATATCAAAAGAACTCGTGTCGTCTAAAATAAAGTCCGCAAAAAATAAATATTCAAAGGGTTTTCCAATCAGGGGCACACTCTGAATCTTGGTTAAATTGGCATTGTGAAAAGCCAATATGGACAAAACCTTGTGTAAAGAGCCGATTTCATGAGATACTGAAAAACACAATGATACTTTGTTTCGCTTTGTGTTTGAATGGTCGTCATTATTCTCAAGTATAAGAAACCGAGTAAAGTTTTGCTTATTGGTTTCAATACTGGGGGCAATGTTCTCCAACCCGTACATTTCAGCGGCTAAAGTACTGGCAATCGCCCCAGCGTGTGTGAGCTTTTTCTCAGCAATTAGTTTGGCACTCAATGCCGTATCAATATTTTCAATAAGTTTTAAATGGGGATTATTGTCAAAAAAATTCCGACACTGAGCAAACGCAATTGGGTGAGAATACACTTCGGTCAGGTCATCCAATTTACACCCCGGATTAACCAGTAGATTTTGTTCAATCCTAAGAAACACCTCACCAATTACCTGCAAATTGCTATTGTAAAGTAACTTGTAATTTGACAACAATGAACCACTAATAGAATTTTCGATAGCCATAATCCCATACTCACAGCCATTCAAAGTGCTCGCTTTGCTCACCACTTCCTCAAAAGTATCAGCAGCAACTATTTCCAACTCAGTGTCTTTAAAAAATCGCCTGGCTGCAATCTCGTGGAATGCTCCGGGATAACCTTGTATGATGATTCGTTTCATAGATTACGTTGCAAAAAAAAAGTCCCAGATTCGGGACTCAATAAATGAATGAAAAACTTTTCTCTCATATCGAGTCCATCTTATTTTTAAAATAAAAGTTGTAAAAAAAGTTAAATGTATAAGTTCTGTATGCCATAATTATCAATTAAAAAAGGTCCTTTTCAGGACCTTCATAAATCAATCAATAGATTAATAAAATCAGGTCCTTATTCTTTCGAAAAAGAAATATCCAAAATCAAAACAATAGGTGTAAGTCGTCTTCATAGTTACAAACATACATAAATTCTCGGATATCACGGAAAAAATACTATTCATCTATGAAAATTAATCAAAAGAGGCTTTGAATTGAGAAAGAATGTGGGTCAATGGCCAATTTAAAGCAGTAGGGCATTGCTCTTTCTTTGCTCTAAAGTATTACCCTTTAGTCCAAATACCTTTCCTTCTTCCTATTGAAGTCGGTTAAAAACTTCATGAAAATAATTTTAACGCGAATAGCTAGATTGGAACTATTTTGAGAACGTATTGGAAGTCCTCTTCACATTTTGAAGGGATATTTATATAAAGCTACATAACGCACATCAGCTAATCTGATTTGGGCAAAATACGGTCATTTATTAAACCAGTTGGTTCCCTTAAAGATGACTTTTCCATTGTTGGTGTTCAATATTTCCTGGTTGCCGGATCCCTGAAGGTCAGTTTGTGTCTGATCCAAAGTCAGGATAGCGTTGGGGCCTGAATTGAAAACAATACTACCCTGGCCGGTTCCTGAATTACCGGACAGTACGATATTCTTTAAATACAATTTGCCCTCATTATAAATAGCGGATCCTACGGCATTCATGGCTGATCCATTGGCATTTCCACCGGAAATCTGAATTCCATCCAGCACAACCTCTGCGGAGCTCGAATTGACTTTTACCACATGAAACACATTGTCGGCTGTAGACCCCAGAATTCCAATATCTCCGGATAAAACCGTTGGATTTGCAACCGGGTTTCTGGCAGTTATACTACTACCACCACTTGGAAAGCCACCCAGAATAGTTATCGTTTCAGAAAATAAAAAAGAACCATCCCGATTTGCAGATTCAGGGAAATAAGTTCCAGCGGCGATTAAGAGGGAGTCTCCCGGATTGCAATAATGTAATGCGTTTGCCAGTGACTTAAATGCATTGTTCCAACAGTATCCCAATTGATCATCTTCCGTAACCGACTGATCCACATAGATTCGTTTGGGCGTATTAGAAGGAATATGCTCCAATATGAATAACCCATGCTTGACATCGGATGCAAGGATCAAGCCGGAGGGGAGAAAAGGATATATCCCCCAGCAACCGGTAAATCCCGAATACGAAGTATTCCCTGGCTCCGTATCATAGTAGGCGATTCGATTTGGATAGAGCGGATTACTCATATCAAAGAGTTGTACACCGTCATGGTAATAAGAGCAATAGATGTAGTCCCCTTTAACTATTGGATTGTGGGTAATACTTCCTGTAGCTGTAGGACAATCCAATGTCGATTTAAAGAGAGAGACAATTTGGGGGGAATTTAAATTTGAAATATCTGCGATCTTAAGCCTTTTATCATGGGTTTCATCGGCCATGATCAAATACTGACCATCTTCACTTAGCCAACCACTGTGGCTATATCCTTTGTCCTGATAAGAGGAAATCGCACCAATAGTTTGAACATTGGAGGTATTCGAAAAATCGTAAATAAATACTCCCGCACCGGCTCCAAAACAATAGGCAATATTATCTTTCACATAAAGGTCATGCGTATAATGGCCTAGATTAATGCTTAATAGCAAGGATGGATTAGCAGGATCTGTTTGGATATCTAAAAGAATCAATCCATTGGATTGAGTACTGGTGCCACAGGCATAAAGTATACCCGCCGTTTCATCTATAAAAATATTATGAGCCCTGGCAAAGAAAACATCGCTGTCGTACACTTTCTTGACCGAATCCGGAAGGTGAGATAAGTCAAAAACCTGTAAGCTGGATGAGCCGGCATCCGCTACAACATAGGCATAATGTTGATAGGTTTTAATATCTCTCCACACGGAGGATTGATATTTCCCGGTTTCGTAATCTGCTACTATTGGGGTCGCCGGGATGGTTATATCGATAAAATAAGTACCTCCAAGGCTTCCCATAATTCCGTATTCCCGATTGTCTATTGCATATCCCCATACCTCATTAAAGGTAATTCCACTAGAGGTTGGAAGTGAATTGTCGTCCCATTGTCCGCGTAAGAAAAGATCATGGCTTTGAGTAAGACCAATGTCTTGAAAAAATACAATTATTAAAAAGATGGTGAGTAAATGGCGTAGTAATTTTTGCATACATACAAAAATAAAATAATATTTATAAAGGAAGAAAGAGGATGCCGGCTTAAATGTGTCGTACTCACTACTCTTATCTCAATACTCTCTACTCAATACTCATTACTCTTTCCCAACTCCTTTAAATAGACAATTCTAATCACCGGATTATCGTTAAAATCATAATTTTCTTTGATTCTCAGAAAAGATTCAGACTTAATATCCTCTTTTGAAATCATACCAACATTGTCCCAATTTAACACATCAGCAATGGCAAAATCATTTATGACAAATTGAGGGAAGAATGGAACTCCGCCATCCAAATCATCAATAAATCCACCTAACCGATGATCAACAAATATCTGGAGTTTTTGACAGGAATCAGAGCCTAAATCATATAAACCGAATATCCCCCTGCCATCACCATATCCTTTTAAAAAGAAATACCTATCCGTAAATAGAAGTTTAGTTATAATATTGTAATTTCTTTTATAAAACATCATGGTTTCTGAAGCATCATCTTCGTAAGGTGCGGAATTGGTAAAACGATATTCTTGCTTGATCAAATTGTTTTGTTCCACTTTCAATACTATTTGGTTTTGAGACTCCCAGATTTTAACATCATCACTATTATTTACAAATTTTTGCAATACTCTTTATTGCCCTTCAAATGAAGCATTTTTTCTTTTCCATAATCGATTAAGGAGCTTGCCCTCAGAATTGAAAATCAAAAAACTATATTTTCTATTATTCTTCATATGGACCGGAGGTGGGAAGTAGAACCAATATTCTCCACTATTTCTTAAAAAAATTTCCGACGGAAATGTTTCAATGGAAAATTCAGTGGATAGAAATTCTTTGTTGAAATCAAAAGTTATTATCTTTTTTTGTCGGTTATCCATTATGGCAAGTTTGTTCATTTTTTGATTATAACTTAATGAAGAAACTTCGAGGATTTCACTTGGTCCTTTTCCTTTTTTTGTTAAATCACAAATAAACCGACCTTTTATATCAAATACTAAAACAGATCTGGCATTTCTCCCAAAAACCACGACATGGTTGTCGCCAATAAATAGCTTGTCGATCCTTCCAAATGCAGATTCTGAGTTGGTTTGCAAGGGGATGTATTCAATATGATTGGCTATTGAGCTTAAACTTACATTTTGATTTTTTTGCTCAAAACATGGTGATAGATCAATTTTTCCTTCCTCAATCGAGTCATTATCAATACAAGAAGTTGATAAGATTAAGAATAAACTGAAAATTGATAGGTATAAATATTTCATAATATTTAATAATCTTTTAGAAATTAGTAGGGAAACCATGTATGGTATTCGAATTTACCGTCCCCACAATATCAGAATTCGGGGTCTTCTCATCTTTACCATTTAGGAGATAGGCTTGATCGGAGACCAGGTTCATAAAATTCTTCACGCAATAATTAAAAATCAGGATTTCGAAATCGACTAAATAATTATATTTACCATCACTATATAATGCTTTGATTAAATATACTAATTATGACTAAAAATATTTTTAACTATCGTTCATTCCATACCCTGATATTGTTACTTTTTTTATGTGTTTCCGTTTTTAGCCAGGGAACCAGATTGCTAAGGCAACCCACTATAAGCAGCGAGCATATAGCCTTTGTGTACGGCGGGGATATCTGGAGGTCGGATTTGCAGGGAGATCATGTATTGCGCATCACGAGTACCCCGGCGGTGGAAAGCAATCCTCATTTTTCACCTGACGGTAATTGGATCGCCTTTTCCTCAAACCGGTCCGGATCCAATGCCGTATATGTAGTGGCAAAAGAAGGTGGAACACCCACACGACTAACCTGGCATCCCTCTTCGGCATATGTGAGAGGATGGTCACGCGATGGCACACAGATTCTGTATGCAACGGGAAGAGAAAGTGCCCCGACTCCCTATAACCGGTTGTGGACGGTATCGGTAAAAGGAGGTCCATCTACCAAGATTATGGAACAATGGAGTTATGACGGAAGTTTCTCTCCAGATATGAAACAAATTGTAATCGATAGGGTGAGTCGATGGGATGTTGAGTGGAGAGCTTACCGCGGAGGTCAAAACACCCCATTGATCATATACAACCTGGATGATCATAGTGAAACACTTTTACCTAATGATCGAACCACAGATATTCAACCGGTCTGGGTCAAGGATGATATCTATTTTTTATCTGACCGAGACTGGACTATGAATGTATGGGCCTATTCCACTAAAACAAGTGATCTTAGACAGGTTACCCGCTTTGCTACGACCGATGTCAAATGGTTAGGACATGGTAACGGACAATTAATTATTGAGCAAAATGGGTTTCTACATTTATTGGATCCTGGTTCAGGAAATACTACCCAGTTGGAAATTCAGGTTTCGGGAGATTTTCCTTGGGCTGAAACCAAATGGGAAGATGTAAGTAATCGGGCAAGATCCGTTTCGCTATCACCTACCGGTAAACGAACGCTGATGGAGGCACGAGGTGAAATATTTACCTTTCCGGTAGAACATGGTGACCCACGAAATCTAACGCAGAGCGGTGGAGCTGCAGATCGTGCCCCAATTTGGTCGCCTAAAGGTGATCAAATCGCCTGGTTTTCCGATGAAGGAGGGAATGGGTATGCCCTACACCTAACCAACCAGGATGGGCTATCAGAAGCGAAAACCTTATCAATTGGAGCATCTAAAATGGCCTGGAATCCCGTCTGGTCTCCGGATGGTAAATACATCGCCTTCACGGATGATGATGTCCGTATTCGAATTATTGAGCTATCCAATGGAAATCTGATGACTATCGATACCGGAGGCAATAATCTGGACCGAAGCAGGACCGGATTGGCCTGGGCCCCGGATTCCAAAAAAATCGCCTATGTGAAATCCGGGAATAACCATTTCAGAAACATTATGATTCATGATATGGACACTAAGCAGTCTCAACAATTGACCAATCCATTTGCAGATGCCTTTGCTCCGGCATGGGATCGTGATAAGAAACATTTTTATTTTTTGGCAAGTACCGATCTGGCACTGGGATCAGGATGGGCTAATACCAGTGCCATGCAAGCAGATCCCGATTATGCCGCATATGTGGTAGTACTTAAAAAGGATCAAAAATCTCCATTTATTCCACGAAGTGATGAGGAGGAAGTTAAAAAGGAGGAGGAGAAAAAAGAGGCCAAGGACAATGAGGAAAATGAGGAGAAAAAGAAATCTAGTAAAAAGAAATCCAAAAAAACCAAAAATGAGGATAAGACTGACAAAGCCGAATCCACCAAAAAAGACTCCACAGAAAGCATTAAAATTGATTTTGAAAATATTGAAAGAAGAACAATTGCTTTAGATATGCCCGTGGCCAATTATTTTGCAACCGCCAGTGGTCCCTCCGGATCCGTATTTTTTGCAGAACGGAAACCTGGAAGTCCCGGTGCGGTTTTACAAAAGTTCACTCTCAAGGAGCGTAAAGCAAAAGAATTCCTTACTGGTGTCAGACAGTTTTCAATATCTGCGGATGGAAAAAAAATGGTGGTAAATGCCGGAGGATGGAAAGTAGTAAATACCTCTGGCGCGAGTGGCAAGAATGGTGAATCCTTTTCGGTAAAGTTGAAAATGAAACTGGATCGTCTGAAGGAATGGAATCAAATATTCGAAGAGGCTTGGAGGTATGAAAAAGACTATTTTTACGATCCAGACCTGCATGGTCGTGATTGGCAGCAGGTGTATGAGAGATACGCCCCGTTAGTGCCATTCATTAGACACCGATCTGACCTATCCTACATTCTGGATCAGGTAAATGGTGAACTCTCGGTAGGGCATAGTTTTGTTTTTGGAGGTGACTTTCCCAAAGTAGAATCTGCCGCCGTGGGATTATTGGGAGCAGATCTTGTAGAGAAAAGCAATAGGTGGCAAATTCAAAGAATTTACACCACCGAAAGTTGGAATCCTCGTCTTTCCAGTCCTCTAGATCGACCTGGTTTGAAAGTTCAGGAAGGACATTATTTAGTTGGTATCAATGGAAAAGAGCTTACTTCTGCAACCGATCCATATGAATTGTTGGATGGCACCAGGGGACAACAGACTACCATCCACCTCAATGATAAGCCAGAATTCGATAGTGCTTGGAAAGAAATTGTAGAACCCATTAGTAGTGAATACGCCCTGCGTCAAAGAGCCTGGGTCGAAGATAATCGCAGGATGGTAGAAAAACTTTCCAATGGTCGTTTGGCCTACGTTTGGGTACCAAATACCGGGGGTGGAGGATTTGTGTCGTTTAATCGATACTTTTTTGCCCAGCAAGATAAAGAAGGAGCCGTTATAGACGAACGGTTTAACGGTGGTGGTCTTTTAGATGACTATATGGTAGATCTAATGACCCGGTCACTCCGGGCAGCGATTACCAACGAAGTACCCAACGGAAAACCATTCCGACTGCCAGCTGGCATATTGGGCCCTAAAGTACTGTTAATCAATGAGATGGCTGGATCAGGAGGTGACTTCTTCCCCTGGGTGTTCAGACAACAACAAGCCGGACCTCTGATCGGTTCGCGGACCTGGGGAGGACTGGTGAAATCTTCAGTCCATTATGCTTTGATCGATGGAGGTGCGCTCACCTCCCCTGACAATGCGGTATTTGATCCGATCAATAACCAATACATTGGTGAAAACGTAGGGATTCCTCCGGATATCGCCGTACGACAGGATGGCCAAGCGCTTGCTGAGGGTCGTGATCCTCAATTAGAAAGAGCGGTTGAAGAAGTGTTAAAACTATTAGAGCGTAATCCAGAGGTGAAAATTTCACCTCCACCTTTCAATACGCCGGCGAAGAAAAATTAGTAATGAATTGGTGTTGGGTGTTGGTCGTGGCATGATCGTACTGGGTTTATCGGAATAGGGAGACCGGATTACGGAAACCGGAGACTGGAGGTCGATCAATAAAGAAATTCTACATCTCTCTACTCAATACTCATATCTCATATCTCACTACTCCGTAATCATACTAATGTGGACATAATTCGCGCCCCATGACGTCTGGTGTGCAGAATCCGCGGGTGGTTTGAAAGTGGTCTGCATATCATATATGCCTTCAGACAATAAAAGTTCCAAAAACACTTCGGATTCATTTAATGAGATATTCTTTTCAGTATAAGAATCGCCAATTTTTATTGCTGCCGATATAGCCTCAATGGGCTTTGGAGCTTCCCGGGGATACCTCCTTAACTCAAACCGATAGTTACCGGAATGAACTACCTCTATTCTCCACTTGCCTTGTGCTGATTTATGTTTCAGGCTTTGTTGAGTCCAGGGTGCATCACCCTGATACCAATCCATTGCCACCAATCGGACTTCCGGGGCTGAATCTGCTCCCAGGATATGAGCAGAGATCAATGAATCGGGTGGATCCAGCGTATGCCAAAAAGAGTCGTAGACGGAAGATAGTTCTGCAACAATTTGAGGAAACTTGGATGCCACATTCATCTTTTGGCCGAAATCATCTTTGATATTATAAAGTTCTTTTCCATCAACCAACCTCCAAGTTTGTTTTTTTACTGAGGTGTTTTGCCACTTTTTCCGATATCTGGAACGAGGACATTGTATGATCAGACTCCTATCCGCATTCCAGCCAGTAGAATTTGATAAAATAGGTTGTAACGACTGACCATCCAAAGAAGATGGTTGCTCGATATCGCAAATATCTAATATCGTTGGCAGGACATCTACCATTCCCGCTAAATCATTCCTATCTCCGGGATGCCTATCGGTAAGTTCCGGATATTGAATCATAGCAAAAACATGATGTTTCTCGTCATAGGATAATCCCCGATTTTGAAATTTTCCGGATCGATGTCTAACCGCTCCCCGATCGTTTACCCCCTGATCAGATGCCAATATTACCAAGGTATTATTCTTTAATCCAGATTGTTCCAAATAGTCCTGGAACTTGCCCATATTAGCATCCACATTTTCAATCATGGAATAAAGAGCTAAAAATTTGGAATCTTCTACTCCCCTTTCAAGCAAACGCTGAGTAGTTACCGGGTGCCGGTTGGTAGGAAAATGAACAGCCGGAGTAGAAATATAACAGAAAAAAGGAGCTTGATCTTCTTTATTGGATTCAATGTATTTAATAGCTTCGTCAAATAAAATATCGGTTGAAAATCCATTGGTTTTCACAAAAGTACCGTTGTGTTCAAAAGTCGCATCAATATGATCATTTCCATAATAATCACCTAGCTGACTTACCCCACCACCACCGTGAACAAATACTTCTTCAAATCCCCTGTATTGTGGAGCATAGGGATAACTGGAACCCAGATGCCATTTACCAAATATGGCAGTCTGATATCCTTCCTGTCTTAAGATCTCTGCTAAAGTCAGCTCTTTTTTATGCAAAATGGAAACTCCCCCAATGGTATTGTGAACACCGGCTCGAAGAGCGTACCTCCCCGTAAGCAACTCTGTACGACTTGGAGAACAAAATGGAGGCGCATAAAAATTGGTAAAATTCACGGCCTGTTTGGATAACTGATCAATTCGAGGTGTTTGTACAATTGGATTGCCGTTGCGACTCAACTCAAAATAACCCATGTTATCGATCAGAATAACCACCACATTTGGCTTTTCTTGTTTTGACGCATCCGGACTGCACGCTATAATCAAGCATAGCAAAACCATGGAAAGAAGTCTCATATAGAAACACTATTTATTTGTAATATATGGTACATGCTTAAGCCTACTCCTTTTGGGACAAGCTTGAATCAAATTTATAAGTTTTCCCTCCTTCTGTACTAAAATCGACCTGAAGGTCCTTATACCTGAGTTTGCAGGGATTGCCGGCTTTGGATAGTACTTCTAACTCTTGCAGTTCACCATTTTTCCAACTGAATGCAAGTTCAAATCCGCCCCGAGCGCAGACTCCCGAAATACTTCCATCTCCCAAAGCATCAGGCAAAGCCGGTAGAATATCAATCGTACCTAAATGACTTTGTAACAACATTTCGACGATTCCGGCTGCACCTCCAAAGTTTCCGTCTATTTGAAAGGGAGGATGTGCATCAAACAAATTCGGGTAGGATCCACCTCTGATCTTCCTACGCGGTTCCTCTGCCGGACTAAGAAGCATATGGATCAGTTGATAGGTTCGGTTTCCATCCAAAAACCTGGCCCAAAAGTTAATCTTCCATCCTAGACTCCATCCTGTACCTTCATCACCCCTGAATAATAACGACTGGCGTGCGGCCTTCATCAGTTCCGGAGTTTTTTCCCAATTGATTTCATTGCCCGGATGAACTCCCCACAAATGAGAAACATGACGATGCTTTTCCTCAGGATCATCTTTATCTTCCATCCATTCCTGAAGTTGCCCCAATCTCCCGATTTGATTGGGAGCGATTCGTGGTATCAAAGATTCTAATTGCTTTGCAAAATCCTGATCCTTATCCAAAATATTAGAGGCTTGTACACAAATATTGAATAAGTTTCTTATAATCTGGTGATCCATCGTGGGTCCTGCAACCAATCCTCCAATTTCCGGTGAATTGCTTGGGGTACTGATTAAATATCCGGTTTTGGGGTCCTCTATTAAGAACTCTGAAAAGAACTTGGCGGCATCTTTCAATACGGGATATTGTTCATCCAGAAACTCTTTATCCTGAGTAAATTGGTAGTGCTCCCAAAGGTGCGAGCACAGCCATGCTCCTCCAGTCACCCAGATGCCATGATTCGAAGCATTTATGGGAGCTGTTCCCCTCCAGATGTCGGTATTATGGTGCAAAACCCATCCCTTCGCGTTATAATGCTCTCTCGCCACTATCTTTCCGGTTTGAGCACATTCTTGGATAAGATTAAATAACGGCTCATGACACTCCGGCAAATTGGTCACTTCTACCGGCCAATAATTCATTTCAGCATTGATATTCACGGTCCATTTGCTCTCCCAAGGCGGCTTTAACCGATCGTTCCATATTCCTTGCAGATTAGCAGGTTGGCCTCCTTTTCGACTACAAGAGATCATCAAATATCTGGCAAATTGTACATATTGGGATACAAACTGAGGGTCATCAGGATCCTTCCAGAAATGATATATTCTTTCGTTGGTTGGTAAGTTTGTCCGGCTATTTCCGGAAAAATGTAATTGAAAGCGGTTGTATAATGCTTGATAATCTTCAAGGTGCCTGGCTTTTACTTCCTGATAATCCAGAGAAGATATTTTGTTGAAAGTACTATTAACATATCTTTGAGGATTCTTGCTTACATCCTGGTAATTGACAAAATTGGTAATGGCATTCAAATAAATTGTTGCTGTAGTAGCACCTTTAACGCTAATGGATTGGTATCCGGATGAAACCAAACCATCCGATAAGACTTTCACCAATGCCTTACCATGCATAATACCGTCCAAAACCCTTACATCAAGTACTTGCTTATCTCCTGAAGTTTGTACCGATTTTAAAAAATGATGAGAATCCAGGTTAAAATCGAAAGCCAACTTTCCGCTTTGGTTTGCCCCAAGCCTGATTACAATCAACTGGTCCGGAAAACTTGCAAATACTTCGCGTGAAAAGGTTACCCCATCCACTTGATAGGATACTGAAGTTATGGCCCGATCAATATCTAAATGGCGTTGATAATTAGTATAATCCTGGTGACCGGGAAAACGAATGATAAGATCTCCAAAAGGTTGGTAGGCCTTTTGATGGAGCGGAACGCTCATAAATTCTTTGCTAGCCAGGTCCTGAGCCTCTTTTTGCTTACCGGCGAATAGTAATTCCCTGATCTGATCAAGATATTTCCAGGCCCCTTGGTGTGCATAGTCATGAGGTTGACCAGTCCATAAGGTCTCTTCATTGAATTGAATTTGTTCCTCTATTACACCCCCAAACACCATGGCCCCCAGGCGTCCATTTCCGATTGGGAGCGCTTCCAACCAATTTTGAGCAGGTTGATTATAAAATAATTGATTTCCTGTCTGTCCCTTAATGAATCCTGAATTGAGAATGAAGAAAACTCCTACAACCAACAAGTATATATTTTTCATAATTAGCCTATTCATAAATCAGTAAATTCCAAATTAATTTTTATCCAGCCGTGCTTTATTTTCGAGTTCATTGCGATCCTTAACAGAAAATCCAATAGAATTATCTTCAAGAGGTCAATTGAAAAGACGTCAGTTAATGAAGTTTTCATTTCACCAGCAATTTTGCTCTCATGGTTAAGTAATGACCTGGAAATGTACAAACGATCCAATACTGCCCTGGTTCTCTTGGAACCTGAAAATAGATTTTTTCCGATGTATTGGGTTGTAATACACCTGTATGAGAAAGCACTAAATTCGTTTCAGGAACATAATTCAGATCAGGTCCATCTAAACCCAAAGCGGCGGCCATTTCTCCAACTTTATTTGGTGCTTCCGGCCCAGGAGCAACAATAACCAAATTGTGAAGCATATCATCACTGTTATTAAAAGTTATCTCAATTCTTGCACGGCTTTTAACTTCAATTTCATTGACATCATATTTCAATCCAGGTTTTGTACCAATGACCAGTCTTTCATCCACTTTATCCCGCCAGATAATCGGGATTTCATTGATTCTTTTAGGCTGCTTGATGGTTTTACCATTAGCAGAAGTTCCTGGAATTGAGGGAGATTTTAAGACTCCGCCGGGAACTTGATTTAGCGTATAGTATCCCTCATTATGAAGCAACAATTCTCCAGCTTGTGATTGAACTCCTGTTGCCTTTATTTGATGAATATATCCCAAGCGCATACCATGCACTTTCAACTTGACTTCCATTCCGTTCTCTGACACATTTGCCTCATGAATCATTCCTTTTTGTTGGTCAACGATGGGACTTCCATAGGTACTGTGATAGTGATAAGTGAATGAAGCCATTTTATAGGATGAAGTTTGTATTGCCAATTTCTTATTTACTGGTTTGGTAAATGTGAGTAAAAATCCGTCATCCAATGCTTTCATGGTTTGAATTTCAAAAGGAGTTTTTCCTGTCCATACCAGCTGTTGAAGTCCAAAGTCCTTTTTCCCGGTCGATCCCCACCCCCGGCTAGTCATTCCAACAATCATATTGGCATCAGCACCCCAAATCATCCTCAACACTCCCGAGGAAAAACCTTCCCTGAACGAAAATGCAGCTCCCTGGTATTCTCCATTGACTTTTTCCAAAAACACACGCATAATCTTGCTTTGGCCCTGGTCTCCGATGAACATTTGGCCATCAAATGGACCAAATTTACCCGAATTATCATCAATTAGGATGTCGGATGTTGAAATACCTAAAATAGTATGAGGAAACCATATGGCTGGAGCTTTAACATTAGGTAAGGAATCGGCAAGCTGATACAAGCTCATTCCTGAATCATCCTTAATTTGGTCTATGGTTAATTCTAGTGGAGATTGGGATTCCCCGGTCCACTTCAGTCCTGCTGGGTGGCCGGCAAAATCGCCGACTTCCAGGTGTGTCATTCTACCAGATCCAACCCAACCACCTTGATTTTCAGTATAAAATAATTCACCATCTCTGGTGATACCAATACCAGCCGGCGATCTCAATCCGGTTGCAATCGGGGTCATCTCCCCTTCTGGCGTAATCCGTAACATCCAACCTCTCCATTTTACCGAACTAATCATGCCGCCAATCCAGGAAAGGTTCAAGGTTACAATCATGTCGCCATTATCCATTATTTTTGGACCATAAGAGTAATCGTGGTAATTTCCCGATAGCGGCCAGGAATAGATCGTCTTGTATAAATCCGCTTTCCCATCTCCATTATTATCTTCCAATCGAGTCAGTTCCCCCCTTTGTGCCAGATAAAATCCTTGATCCTTAAAGGCCAAGCCCAGCGGCTCATGTAAACCATGCGCATATCGATAAAATATAGGAAAGTTACTATTGATACTATCAATAATCCAGACTTCACCTCTCCGGGTTGAAACTCCTATTTTTTTCCGGTCCATTAAAGCGAGACCTCCTACTTCCAACACGATATCTTCGGGTATGCGAATATCAGTTATCCTGTAGTATTCCGCTTCTTTGCTACTCATTTCAGAATTGGATTGAGCAATCACGGAATGGCACAAACCTAAAAGCAAAATTATCGCGATAGAATTAATCATTTTTTTCATTGCTATGCGTTTGATTACCAAATAATACTATAGGATATCTCCTGCTCTCCTGCCGGTATTTTTAATAATAATTCTTCTTTTCCCTGTTTCTTCCTTAAAATAGGATTTACCACATAAGCCTTACCCAGGTCAACAAAGTAATTCTTATCGTCAATGGCAAAAGTACCATCAGACATTTCTTGAATTATATCTCCTTCTGCAATTTTATGCCAAAGATCTTTATTCGATTTGGACGAGATCAGTCGTTTCAATATTCTCGCTGTATCATTGGGAATGAGTTTGTTAGAGATTGTGGCTCCTTCTAGTTGCTGTAAGAAAACTGGCAATCCATCCTGGTGCAGAACATATCCCAATTGTTGATAATCTATTTTCGCAGAAATTGTGTCCGGCCAGTTGGATTTTAGATTTTTGAGGAAAGTAAAATCCGGATCTCCATGGGTAGACACTGAAACACCCAGAGGTTCCCCAACTTGCTGTGTACCCCGGCTATGCCACATCTTGGTTACATCCAGGAAACCACCTCCCCAGATTTGTAATAACGATCCCGTAGCCAAGTCATAGCTAAAATGAATATTTTGCAAAGTACCAACAGATGCACAATGGGTTCGCTTCTTCCCATTATGCATTATGAAGGTTCGCTGAATTATTGGATCTTCACTGGGATTCACTATAATGGGCTCTAATCGGTTACGCTTCGAATCTTCCAAGGAACCAGGGCTATGTAATGCATGTTTTGCAATTCCCGGTCCTTCTATAAACAATCCAAAACCTCTTTGAAAAGGCCGGTGTTTATTATAAATGAAGGTAAATGGCACCTCACCTTGAGATAATGTGCTCAACCCAAACCCAGGGTGGTCTAAATTGTAATCACCATCCAGATTAATAATCGTATCCTGATCAATTAACAATAAAGCTCCACCTAATTTAACAACCATTTCAAATACATATTCGCCTGAAATAGGTATATCTAGCATTCCGGAGAAGACCAACAGTTTTTGGGGGTTTTGACCGGAAGCCATCTGAGAAGACAAAGTATCTGTTGAAATATCCCGGGAAAGCACTAAAGTATCCACATCCGGAATGGATTTGTTCTCATTCACATATTCTTTCAGAGTCAGATTGCGAATAGCTACTGGTTTGCCGTTGTACAATTTGTACTTAATATTTCTGAAGGCCACTGGACCGTGGTCCCCTTGAATCATCAAAGGTCCCTTATGTTTTTCATCATTAAATGCACTTGCCCTGGTCGGACCGGTGACTTCTTGATTGTGGTGTAAAAGAGCTCCATTCAGCCAAACTTCATTAAACCTGGCGTTTTGCACTTTGTTACCCAAATCGTCAAATCTAGGTGCTTGAAATACTATTGTAAGGTGCTGCCATAAACCGGGAGCCTTAGCTGCATTTATCCTTGGTGGCCTCCCCTCAAATCCTCTTTCTTGTGGTGATTTTGTATCATCCCATCGCTGATATATGCCTCCAATGTCAGAATGCTTTGGATCCTTTACCCCCCAACTGTCCAATAATTGAATTTCATATCTTCCCTGAAAATATATTCCTGAATTTGATTCAACAGGCATCATTACATCCAGCTCGATTTCAATGTCTCCATGTTCGAAACGGGTGAATAGATTTTGTTTTTTGCCCTCTTCCGGGATATTAACCAGTACACCTTTACCGTCAGATGGAATGATCACTCTTTTCGCACTTCGATTAACCTGAACATCTCCGGCGATTTGCCAATTTTCCGAAACGGGTTGAAATGAACCAAGGTCCGCAGGTAAAGTTGTAAATGGCAATGATCGAATTATTTCCTCCTCATCCTCAGCTTCATCAACCTGGACCTCAAAGCAGGCCCATGCAAAGCTCAAGACTAACAAATAAATACAGAGTTTTATCGTTTTCATTTTTATAATTTACCGGATCAAGGATATTCGAGCGACTGTTAAAGGAAGTCAACAATTGATATGGCTTAACATTTTGGAGCCTCAGATGGATTATTTATCCCAATACTCCTCGATTATTGATTCAATATGCGCATATTTTTCGTCTGTTTCATTAAATTCATTTCTCAATTGGTGTAACTGCTTTTTCAAGCTAACCGTGATCTCGTCATATCCACTCTGTTGGTAAAGATTATTCATTTCAAATGGATCGTTTTGCAGGTCGTACAATTCCCAGGCTGGAGGTGTAAAATATTCAAATGGTCTTTTTACACTAAAGGCAATTCTTTCCTGGGGCCAGTTGCTTTCTTTGATCCTCTTCCGAAAATCACAACCGTAATAAAAGATCAATTTATATCTTTTCGTGCGAATACCGAAATGGGCTGGATTGGCATGCGCATGAGCCATGTGCATCCAATAGCGGTAATAAGTAGCCCGCCGCCAATCCTCCGGCTCACGACCTGAAGTTAGAATTGTTTTAATGCTTTTTCCATGCATATATTGGGGAACTTTACCTCCTGCAAGCTCAATGATCGTAGGGGCAAAGTCGGTATTATTAATAATTGCATCAGAACGTGTACCAGGACTGATTAACTTTGGATATCGTACTAAAAAGGGCATACGCATGGATTCCTCGTACATCCATCTTTTATCGATGTAGTCGTGCTCCCCCAGCATGAAGCCTTGATCTCCGGTATAGATTATCACTGTATTTTCCATCAAACCCTCCTTTTCCAGAAAATCAAAAATACGTTTAACGTTGTCGTCCACTCCTTTCACACAACGCAGATACCGCTTTAGGTATTCCTGATAAGCTAGATGCCGGTATTCCGGATCAGGAATGGAGGGATCAATCTTCATGTGCTGGCCCATGTTTCTATTTTGATTTCGATGGGATACGGATGAACCGATGTGTGGTATTAATTCACCGTTTTCACCCTGAGTAGCTATGGAACCGTTATTCCTGTTGTAATACAAACTTGCAGGTTCGGGAATTTCTGTTTCCTCCAGATAGTCAGCATACCTAGGAGCAAACTCAAACATATCATGCGGTGCCTTGAAATGATGCATCAGAAAAAAAGGTTTATCTCGATCCCTCTTTTCCAACCAATTTAATGTAATATCGGTAATGATATCGGAGGAATGACCTGAATATTGGTGACCGGCAACCGTTTGTTTTTGTCCTCGACGCTCAATTACAGTGGTTTTCTGAGAACCTTTTTCATACAATATTGAATTAAAGTAACTCCCCTGTCCATGTAATACATTATAATAGTCGAAGGCTTCGGGGGCTTCTTTCAAATGCCATTTTCCGATCACCGCTGTTTCGTAACCCAGTTTATTCATTTCATGCGCCAGATACTGATTTTGGGGTGACAGCCTTCCGTTAAGGTCTAACACATTGTTTGTTTGGCTGTATTGTCCCGTCATGATGGTAGCCCGGGAAGGCGTACAGATCGAATTGGTACAAAAAGCATTTTCAAACAAAATGCCTTCGTGGGCCAGTCGATCAATGTGGGGAGTAGGGTTTAATTTAGCTAATCTACTACCATAGACTCCAAAGGCCTGTGACGTATGATCATCAGACATGATGAATAGGATATTGGGCCTTTCCTGAGCAACCATACTTCCCAAAGGAAGCATGAGAATCCAAATTTTTATAATATCCGCTCTGATCATAAGGTATCTTTAGTTTAAGTTCAATTGCAATGTATCTCCGACTTCATTTTGCAGGGTTTGCAACTTGGCAAATAATTCTCGATAGATATTTTCATATTGTGGATTCTCTACGAGGTTTTCTAGTTCCAGTGGGTCTTTGTTCAGATCAAACAATTGTCTATGCCCTATATGAGGATACATAATTAATTTGTGATCTTTGGTGCGCACCATTCTTTGAAAATGCCGGTAATTACCAAATATCGCCTCATGCACTTCATCCGTTGCGCCCTGAATTAATCCATTCAAGCTGGGGAAATCAACGGTGGAGGGAATTTCTATTCCTGCTAATTCACAGGTAGTGGCAAAGAGACTCTGGAGGTAGACCAGAGCATCGCTTTTTCCACCAGGGTTAATACCAGGTCCGGAAATTATTAGAGGCATGCGTATACTATGATCATATTGATTTTGCTTACCCATCAGACCATGATGCCCCACTGCGAGTCCATGATCGCTTGAGAATATTATGTAGGTATTATCAGCTTTACCGCTATGATCAAGTGCTTCCAGGATTCGTCCGATCTGGTGATCCATATGTGTTATTATTGCATAATATTCACTTCTATGTACCTGTACCTGATGTTTTGTCCGGGGAAAAGGTGCAAGGTTTTCATCTCTCAATTTATGATCGCCTTGATCAAAAGGGTGTTCGGGCAAATAATTTTTTGGGATTTGGATGGTCTCGGATGGATAAAGATCAACAAATTCTTTCGGAGATTGACGGGGGTCATGAGGTGCATTAAAAGAGACATACATAAAAAAGGGCTTTTCAGATGACTTCATGGTGTGTTGCAAAAAATGGATCGCATTATCCGCAAATAATTCGGATGTATGCTGAGAAACGATGTACTCAGGACCAATCTTTTTAGCACCTTTTTCATCATAGATGATATCTTTAACCTTAGGTCGCCAATGTCCCGTAAAAATTGGATCCCAGGCATTCCAGGAATTGTTTTTCGCTGTTGGCCTGCCATAACCGGGATTCCATTTATGAATTGGATGCATCGTTTCATACATGCCTTTGCCTATACTTTTTGCATGTTTAAAGCTCTTTAGGGCAGAGGCATCCCCGTTATGCCATTTACCGGTCAGGAAGGTTTCGTATCCGGCGTTGGTAAAGGTTTCGCCCCAAAGAGGATTGCTCCTGATACCCTCTCTGGCCGCAAACATATATTGTCCCGTATTGAGCATGGCTCTACTTGCCACACATACAGCTCCTCCCCAAGCACCCTGGTTAAAACAATGAGTAAAAGCAAAGCCTTGTGCTACCAATCGATCCAGACTTGGAGTTTTAATCTCCGAATTATTCAAGTGTTGAATCGTTTCGAATGATTGGTCATCGGCGAAAAGAAATAAAAAGTTGGGATGATTTTCTACTTTCTTGGTTGACTCAGATCCACAAGCGAAGAAAAAAACGATCAATGTGAAAAGTATTGCTCTAAATATAATTTTTGGTATCATCCATATAAATTTTGTCAATGATGTTTATACAACTTGGATAAGAATTCGAATCCACAACCTGATAAAAATGAAATATTATTAGATATCGATAAAATTAAGGTTTTACTTTAATTTTTGTTTTTCCAAATATTCCGCCTCAGACACCGGTTTTGACTTTGCCGGTCCCCTTTTACCTGCGCTAGCTACTTTATTCAGTGCTTCCGCTGGGTGGTCATAGAATGAAGTATCCCACGGTGTATAGACCGGACTGTTATCCTTTGCAGGCAAATTATTTACAATCCGCTTAAATTTCTGTAACGCTTTGACAATTCTCGGGTCTTCAGAATCGATTAAATTGTTTGTTTCTTCGGGATCTACCAGAATGTCTATAATCTCATATATGTTTCGGGCGGTATCAACATAAACTTTGAATTCCTTATCACGAATAACACGGTCTCGAAAAATATGGGCACTGGTTATTCGATCATTTTTCAACATGGCAAAACGACCTCCAAAGCCCATAATCCAATCTCTTTCCGTATCCGACTTTTCACCCAAGATTACCGGTGCAAAGGAATATCCGTCGTAGGTATAATCAGGATCCGGATCGATACCGGCCAAATCACAGAATGTAGGAAGTAGATCTGTAAAATCTACCAACGCCTCTGTAATTATACCCTGTGGTACCAATCCGGGGCAATTGATGATAAAAGGAGCATTCAATCCATTCTCCGTGAGGTGCATTTTCCCGCCCCGGATATAACGTCCATTTCGACGACCTATTTGGCTTACCCCGGTACCATTGTCGGTGGTCCAGAAAATGATAGTTCGATTTCTGATTTCAAGACTTTCCAAAGCATCAATCAATTTCTTCAGTATCAAATCCGTGTATCGGGTCATAGCTTTATGCTGCTCGCTCCTGGGAACATCTGGTTCGGCAGGTGTAGTGGTGAGGGGACCATGAGGCAAACACATCGGATAATAAATAAACATTGGTTCATTGCGATTTTTATACATAAAATCAACAATGAAATCTGAAAATATATCTTCGCCAAATTGTCCGGTGTACGTTTTGCTCCCTGATTTAGTATGGATATAAGGATCCCAATAGCGTAACTGGCTTGCCTTGGTACTTGTGCCTCCATTCTCTCCACCTGTCCACATGCAGTATTCATCAAACCCTGCATTAACCATTGCCTCCGGTTCAAGGCGAAAATCATTGATCTGCCATTTCCCAGCTGCGCAAGTTTCATATCCTGCTTCCCGAAGCATTTTGGCAAAGGAAGGGTTAAGTAGAGGATCGTATCTACCACCATGACCTAATCTGGGGACATCATAATGATTTACCCAGCCATGGCGACTTGGATATTGGCCGGTAAGCAGAGTCACACGAGTGGGGGTACACTGCGGCATAGAATAGGCATTTTCAAATCGCATTCCGGTTCTGGCCAGCTCATCTATATTTGGAGTTTTGATATCCTCGGCACCATAAGCTCCCACCCATTCTTTACCTAAATCATCGAGCATGATAAATAGGATGTTCGGTTTAGGATTCTTTGCTACTTTGTCAGTACAACCCATTCCACTTCCAACTATGGATATGAAAAATAAGTACCAAAACAACCTGAAGAAGCACATCCTCATTTTATCAATATTTAAAAGACCTCGGTAATTTTGTCTGCTACCTGCCGGGCTAACTCTTTGCTACCGGTTTTGGTAAAATGCACATTATTTGGTATTTGGATATCCTCCAACCTGGCTACAGCAAATGCGTGCAGATCATTTATTATAATATTATGTTTTTGCATTATGGTTAAGGCCACCTGATTATAAATAGCCGGTTGATCCGCCCTTCGTAAAGGTCCGGAAGGATAGTCAGGGAATGGAGTGGTGGTAGCAAAAATCAATTTTGCTTGAGTAGCACGAAGCCTTTTTACAATTTTTCTAAGGTTCTTACGATAAGTTTTTAAATCTGCTTGCTGGGGGTCATTGGGATTTTTACTGTTCTTTCCTGTTATTGGATCTACATGTTTAAGATCGTGAAGACCAAAATTAAAATGAATTACATCCCATGCAGTTTCACCAATCCATCGATCAATATGATTGATTCCATTGGTCGTTCCAGCACAATTTTCTGGCCTTCCTTTTTCATTCATAGGTCGATAGACCATGGCTTGGTCCTGTAAAAGTTCCTTTACAAAAGGGGTATAACCAATTGAGATCGAATCACCTAACAGTAATACATTGGCTTTTCCCCTGTTGCGGGATACCGGAATATACCCTGTCAGAAAGGTACCCATGCCCACCAAAGAAGTCTTTAAAAATCTACGTCTGATTAGCATTAAGTAAAACTAATAAAATTGTGCAATGATCTGGATGTTATTATCTTGTATAGTCAAAAAAACTACATTATTCTGATCGCAGTATCATTATATCAATATTTCAAATTTGAAGTAATTCCCTTGATTATTGCAGTGACTCCGTTTATTGTGCCCGTGCCCATCGATGGACAAAAAGTCATACCCGAAATAGATCGAGATGTTTTGTCTATTACCCAATTAACCATAGATGGTCAAAGTCAAAAACCCCTTGGGAACCTACCTTTATTCTCATTTTTTATAGATTCTAATTCAGTAATCTCTTCCAGTTTCTCTTATTCGAAGTCGGTAGATACATTCCTGGTCAATACAGATTTTCTGGAAATTCGCGTTATTCCCAAACAAAATTCAAACAGCGGTTGGCGGACCGTCATCCGGATCATTAATCGTGGAAACAAAGACATAAAAATTCATAACCTGGTTCCACTCGGCACCAATCGAGACCATGTCTACATCACAGGATTTGGTAATCACTATTTGTCGAGGTCGCATCTTTTTCTGCCGGATCGGGATCCGATCAATGTAATACTTCCTGACAATGCCTGGGAACTGGGATTTGTTTCAATTCCACTTTCCAAACTAAATATGAGACTTTGTGGCTTGTCCCGCAGAACATCATGGCATAATGACCTGGCCATTCGTCACCGATTCAGCACTGTCTTGCAACCTCAGGGATTTGTGGAATATACCATGTACCTTGAGGCTTCAGAGGGATCCTGGCAAAGAGACCTGAAGAAAATATTTCAGGAAAGGATGTTATTTGATTTAAATCAGCCATTTGATGATCATTTGTATCGTCGTCCTGACCTCAAATGGATTCGTGGTGCCGTAGTAGGTCATTTACTGATGGCCTGGGATCGATGGTTTTATGATTCCGGTTCTCAAAACTATCAATTGGAGGAATTCATCCTTAAGGGGCAGACATGGTATGGTGGAGATGATTTCATCGGTATCTGGCCGACCTGGCCTACCCTGGGTTTAGACCAGCGCAACCAGTGGGATCTATATCGATCTTTACCCGGCGGACTTTCTAAATTAAGTGAAGTGTTTTCGACCGCGCAAAGATTAGGTAGTAAAATCTTCATCAGTTATAATCCCTGGGATCAAAGCACTCGCAAAGAAGATCATCTTCGCGGTATGGCACATTTAATCAAAGAACTGCAGGTAGATGGAGTCATTCTGGATACCCGGGGAGAATCCAGCCGGGAAATTCAGTTAACTGCAGATCAGGTGAAGCCGGGCGTGATTATGTATTCAGAAGGAATGGCGGTACCGAAAAACATGGAAACCATCTTGGCCGGAAGGGTCCACAATGCACTGTATTACCCACCCATCCTTAACCTAAACAGACTGATCCGGCCAGAGTTTTCCATATTTAGAGTAGCTGAATTATACCGGGAACCCATCAAAAGAGAATACAATTTATGTCTGCTTAACGGTCATGGAGTAGAGCTTAACGTCTTTCGTCCGGGACGACCGAACTGGATAGAGGAAAACTATCGCTATTTAGGTAAAATTGCCAGAATTCTGAGATTGGGAAATGAAAACTTCCACCACACTTCATGGATTCCCTGTCTAGATGTCCATGTCGATAAACTACTGGTCAATTTCTGGCCGGGGACCCATATACCCCAACTTTACACGATCTATAGCCAGGAACCCAAAGGAATGGAAGCATCTTTCTTCCCTGAACCTATTATGCAAAACATTCATTATGTTGATTTATGGAAGTATCTAGAGCTTGATTGGAATCCAGAGGAGAAGATCACCCTAAATATTGATCCCTTCGCCGCAGAAGATGTGGGTACCAACAATGAAGGAAGTGTTTCCACAGTCGCCGGATTTATACCTCATTTAAATATTGAAGAGGGAGGGCCTATGCAGTTGAGAATCAAGGGTCAAACGGGCAATAGGATCAAGATTTGGCCAGGAAATCCAGCTTATAATCAGGATCCACGCATATTTGATTCGTTAGGTTTGGTGATCAACCCTTCCCAATTGTTCCCCAGGTATTTTGGCAAATTGGTAATCGAATTGTATCAAGGTCAAAGGCTAATTGATGTCCGCATATGGCATCCCAGTAGATACGATCTTCCGGTTTTGATCCCTCAGGTTGAAAAAACGGTTCCTCCTAATTCTGTACCTGACAGAATGAAATTTATTCCTCCTGGAGTCTTTAAAAAAGCCGTTTCTCAAGGAGATGAATTCATCCCTTATCCGCTTGAAGATACTTTACAAGAAATTTCATTTTCTGGATTTTATATGGACATTCATCCAGTTACCAACCTTCAGTATTATGAGTTTTTAGTTCATTCCGGATACCAGCCCCAGGATACTTCATTTTTTTTAAAACATTGGATTAAAGGAAAATTTCCTAATGGCCAAGCGCATTATCCCGTGGTATACGTAGCCTATGAAGATGCGAAAGCTTATTGCAAATGGGCAGGAAAACGGTTACCCACACAATGGGAATGGCAGTATGCAGCTCAAGCAGGAGATAACCGAAAATGGCCGTGGTCCAATCAGCAGCCAACGGATAAAGAAAAACAATTCATCACAGAAACGCTCACTTTTGAGAAAATCACGGGTATTGATTCAAATTATTGCAATCTGGGTAATGGAATCCCCGATCCAGTGGGTAAATATCCCTCAGGAAAAAATCCCTGGGGACTTGAAGACTTGGTAGGATCGGTTTGGCAAATGACTAACGATTTATATGACAATGGATCCTACCGGTTTATCATGCTTAAAGGTGGAAGTTATTACAAACCCGGATCCAGTTGGTGGTATGTCCAGGGAGGTCCAAGGGAATTGTCGTACCGGCAAATGTTATTGAGAGTTTCACCCGGTTTTGAACGCAATGCAACCATTGGATTTAGATGTGTGAAAGACAAATAGAGTGTGGGTGTGGGTGTGGGTGTGGGTGTGGGTGTGAGTGTGGGTGTGGGTGTGGGTCATGTGTGAGTGTGAGTGTGGGTGTGAGTGTGAGTGTGAGTGTGGGTGTGGGTCATGTGTGAGTGTGGGTGTGGGTGTGGGTCGGGTATGAGTGTGGGTGTGGCGACAGGGGTAGGTTATTAATCTTGTCTTCCCTGTTTCTGATTTTGTCTTACTATTTCATACAATATAATACCGGCAGTTACCGATACATTGAGTGAGTCATTGATGCCATTCATCGGTAATTTGATCCGTTCATCAGCATGATCCTGCCAAAACTTTGACACGCCGCTGGCTTCGGAGCCCATAACCACCGCCAGCGGTTTGGTCAAATCTGAATCCCAATAGACCTTTTTTGCCCGTATATCGGTTACCAATATCGATATCCTATTTGATTTACACCAGTGATATGCTTCCTCATTACTACATATGGCCATCTGAGTAGCAAACAGGCAGCCTACACTGGCACGAATTACATTGGGATTATAGGGATCAACTTTTGAGTTACACAACAATAAACCCTCGATTCCACTGCCATCTACGGTTCTCAAAATTGCGCCTAAATTTCCAGGCTTTTCGATTCCTTCGAGCATAATCACATTTCTGATCCTCTCTCCTTTCATCGATTCCAGATCAAGAGGTTTCTGCCGCAATATTCCGGTGTATTTTACCGTAGATTCACGGTACACCATTTTTTTGAAAACTCTTTCCAGAACCAATCTTTGCTTTTCCCTAAGCACAGATGCTGAAACCGGATTACTTTCACGAACAAATAAATACAATATTTCGTAGCCATTGGCCAAGGCAAAATCTATTTCCTTTAAACCCTCAATTACAAACAAACCCGATTCCCTGCGATAACGTGATTTTAACTGAATTTTGAGATATTCTTTGATTAAAGGATTTTCCGGAGAACTTATGGTGGTTATTTGCCTCACAAAACTTCTATATTTATATATTGATTATAAATTTAAGATAAGTAAAACCAATTTAACATTTTTAGCCTTATTTGTCTGAAAAGGTAACTAATTGTAACAGCCTCCTGAATCAATAATTCATGAAATGGATCCTAACAATTATTTAAAACTATGTAAAGAAATTTACCAGGACCATGGAGATCCCGAGCGTGCCGATCGACAAAGGTCCTACTTGAGAAATCAATTTGAACACTATGGATTGGGAGCTCCCCAATGGACTGCTTTGGCCCAGGATGTTTTCAAAAGACACGGTCTTTTGCACCGGGAAGAACTTGAGGAATTTGTACAGTTGGCTTTTGAGGATGCATATCGGGAAATCCAATATTTGGCTTGTGAAATGTGTCAAAAGGCACAAAAAAAAGAAGACAAGTCTTTTATTTTTCTACTTGAATATATGATTGTCCACAAGTCTTGGTGGGATACAGTCGACTGGTTGGCAAAATTGGCAGGCATTCATTTCCAGAATTATCCTGAAGATAAGCTACCCATTTCCCGAAAATGGATAAACAGTAGCAATATATGGCTCAATCGAAGTGCTATAATTTTTCAGCTGCTTTACCGGGATAACACCGACTCGCAATTACTTTATGAATACATCTTGAAACATCAAAATTCCAAGGAATTTTTTATACAGAAGGCAAGTGGGTGGGCCTTACGGCAATATTCGAAATACAACCCATCAGAAGTCAAAAACTTTATACTCAACCATCATCTTCCCTCTTTAACCACCAGAGAAGGGCTTAAATGGATAAAAAAACACACTATGTGAAAAATAAAAGATAACACCATAAAATACATTTAGTACATCTTTAATAACAAGGGAGGTAGATTAAAAATGCCTTACAATAAACGGGGAAATTAATGCATCAATCCAAAAAATTGCTAAGATTAGTTAGATGGTTTAACAATTTTAGAGATAGTTCGTTAATTATAATGTATACACAGCTATTATGCATTTGCCCAACCTAATGAGCTGTAAATATGAGTAGGAAAATCGAAAAGATTAATAACCGGCAATACATGTGCATTATTTTGGTTTATACAACTGGTACAATTATTTGTAATTTCATAAAATGAAAAGATCAACTTTCTATTTCGTTGGAATCGTTTCCCTTCTATTAATCTTTGCATTTATCAACAAACCCAATGATTCAATAGTTAAGGCTTTACTGGATTATCATCAAACCTATGTGCAGGAAAAAGTTTTTGTACAAACCGACAAATCAATTTACTCCCAGGGAGAGGATATCTGGATGAAAGTGTATTTGATCAATGGAATTTCACATGCTCCTACTGCATTGAGTAGCCTGATATATGTACAATTAATCAATCCGGAATCGGAGATTATTGAGAATCGTAACATTGAGATTATCAATGGAGGCGGAATTGCAGATTTCAAATTAAGTGAGGATTGGGCTCCCGGACTATATCAGATCAGAGCATTCAGCAATTATCAACGAAATTTTGCAGAAGAGTTTTTATTCAACAAGTATATAACCGTAGTCGGAAATGATGGCGCGACTTCAACTACCCAGATACCTGAAAGTGTTGTCCTGTCGGATCAACCTAAGCAAATAAAAGTTAGAATGGAAGACATTCTCGTATCTTTTTATCCTGAAGGAGGAGATTTGGTTGCAGGCATTCCTAGTATGATTGCTATTGAAAGCACAACCAAGCAAGGCGGCAGAATTGCCCTTAAAGGTTCCATATTCGATCAACAGGGAAACACTGTTTCCGTTTGGAACACCTTATCTAATGGATATGGAATTACCTCTTTTACTCCCCAACCTGGCTTTCAATATGTAGCAAAAGTTGCTGGAGGCAACCAGATTAAACAATTTGATTTACCTATCGTATTACAATCCGGGTTTGGCTTAAACATTATTCGCAAAAAAAGGCAATTCGAAATAACTATTAGAAGAAGTTCATCCAGCAGATTGCAGGGAGGTTATTTGTTAGCACATGCCCGGGGAATTCCTTCGTTTTCATACAATATCAATGAAAATAAGTCCGCTGTGAAGCTTCGGATATCCCGGGATGAATTACCAGCAGGCGTTAATCATTTTACCCTTTTTGACGCCAACGGAACACCTCAAGCGGAGCGACTGGTGTTTGTACGACCCAATAATTCGGCACCGATCAGCTGGGAATTGGAAAATACTCAAATTGCCAACCGGCAGAGAGTCAATTTAACCATCCGCACTCCATATCCGGATGATACTTTAAACTTTGCTAATTTAAACATGAGGGTTTTAGACGCCTCTGTACTTCCGGACGACAGCCTCTCTAATATTCTAACTTATTTCCTGCTTGAATCAGATTTGCCTGGTATTCCGGAGATAGCCACTTCTGTATTGAACAAGGGAAAACATCAAGGTGAGATCGTATTGGATTATATCATGTTGACCCAAGGATGGCGCCGGTTTGAATGGTCTAATATTCTAAACCATAAAAAACCTCGAGTCAGACATTTTATAGAAAAAGGATTCACCATATCAGGGCAGGTTACCCGCTTGAAAAGATTGGATAAGTCAGTTGAAGGGGAAGTATTTATCAATTCTCTGGATGGATTTTTCTTTATGGACAAAACCAAAACAAATGAAAATGGAGAATTCTGGTTTCACAATTTGGTAATCCAAGATTCAACCACAATGATTATTCAGGGTAGCAAGTCAAAAGGTAAAAAGAAAGAACCTGAGGCTTATGGACCCGAAGGAAGCAGACTGGTGGACATACAACTCAATCGTCCGGAGTATCCTGAAATCAATTATAACCCAGTTGAAACTACTACGGGAACGGACAGCCTCATTTTGCAAGATTACAAAGCCGAAGGCATGCGGATGAAAATTGTTCGGCAGGCATACGACACCATGTTTATCGACTTTGATGAAGTGATCATATCTGCTACTCGTATTGAACGCGATCCGATTAAGGAATCCGGGCTGGCTAAATATAATGAGCCTACTCACCGATTTATCCTGGATTCAATTCCCAGTGCAGCGTATGCGCGTGATATTTTTGATATTTTGCGAGCCAGAGTACCTGGTCTACAAGTTCTTCCTGGAGAAGATGGATTCGTACCCGATGTCTTTTTCGTTACTTCAATAAGTCTGTCGGAAGGAAATGTACCTCCTCTGTTTGTGGTCGATGGGATCATCACAGATATTGGCCATGTAATGACCATTAATCCTTCTGACGTCTATGCCGTTGATGTATTGAAAAGGGGAAAAGCCGCTATATATGGATCTCGTGCTTACGGAGGGGTTATTGCAATATATACCAGAACCGGAACCGGGGTGAAAGATCCGGTCAGTAAGGAACGCTATGGCATTATAGATTTCAAACATCCCGGATATTATCAAGCCAGATTTTTTTACAGCCCGCGATACGATAAACCTAAACCTGAGGATTTTATACCTGACTTTCGTACCACTTTGTATTGGCATCCACTTATTTTATTGAGAGATAAAAATGTAGATGTATCTTTCTATACTTCTGACAAATCAGGTACCTTCGACATTTATCTTGAAGGAATAACTCACGATGGTCAAATTATCTATCAAAAAAAGCAATTGGTTGTCCAATAAATCAGGTATTCTTAACTGGTGGATCTATATATGTGTATGTACTCTGGTAAGTTGTACCGAATCCTCTATTGATGCTCCGCCTAATGTAATCTTAATAATGGCTGATGATATGGGGGTGGAAACCTTAAGTTGCTATGGAGGAACTTCCTATCAAACACCTCATTTAGATAATCTCGCCTCACAAGGAATTGTGTTTGATCAATGCTATTCTACACCATTATGTACCCCCAGCCGGGTACAGTTAATGACTGGTAAATACAACTTTCGCAACTATGTGGGATTTGGCATTCTAGACTCTAATGAGTACACGTTCGGTCACCTTTTTCAGGAACTGGGATATCAAACTTGCGTTGTTGGCAAATGGCAGTTATATGGAAATGACCATCAGTACAAACTAGCAGGCCAACACGGCACATTGCCGAAGCAAGCAGGTTTTGATGAATATTGTCTGTGGCAAGTCAAAGATCGTGGACCACGGTATAAACACCCTGTAATTGATGTCAATGGTCAACTGCAAAATTTTCCAAATCAATTCGGTCCGGATGTTTTTACCCAATATGTGATGGATTTTGTCACCCGAAACCGTGATAAATCTTTTTTTGTCTACTTTCCAATGTGTTTGGTTCACGACCCTTTTGTTCCAACTCCCTGGTCGGAAAATTACGATTCCAGTTTAACAAAAAAGTCCGATACGACCTACTTCAGCGATATGATGATCTACATGGATCACCAAATTGGAAAAATCATTGGAATCCTTGACGCACAAAAAATATCTGAAAATACATTGGTTCTATTCATTGGCGATAATGGAACTAGTAGACAGGTCTATTCCACCTGGAATAATCAGCAGATCAAAGGTGAAAAAGGTTTCCCAAATAAGTGGGGTACACATGTCCCTTTCATTGCTCGCTGGAACAATGCAATTTCTCCAGGTATAAGATCGAGCCAACTGGTAGATTTTACCGACTTTTTTGCCACTTTTCAAGATATCACCGACTCAGCATTGCGAGATGATATTGATGGGCAATCATTTCTACCCATATTGAAAGGCAAGAGTCAAAGTTCGCGGAAATATGTTTTTAACCATTACGATCCCATCTGGGGAAAGTTTAAAAAATCGAGACATGTCCATGACGGTGAATGGAAGTTATACGACGATGGTCGATTCTACCACATTAGCTCTGATTACAGCGAGTTAAATAACTTGGCTGATTCTACCCTCAAACCGGAAATTGTAGAAATAAAATCCAGTTTTAATCAGATATTGGCGAAAATGCAATAAGGTCATTTCTACTTTTATAATTGATACCCCTCGCTTAACCATTATTGGATATTCTCATAAGCATAAACTTCAGTAGCAATAGATTCTGCTTCCAACATGGCATTTCTATTTATTCCTGGATCCTCATCTATTTTTTCCAAATAGTAAATAATATTTTCAGTGGCCATATTTCCTGTGAGTTCATCTTTAGCCATAGGGCATCCACCATAGCCTTTAAGGGCACCATCGAAACGACGGCAACCACTTTCCCAACTGGCCACCAGTTTTTCTTTCCATTTATCTGCGGTGGTGTGTAGATGAGCACCAAATTCCACATCCGGATAGGGTGGAATCAAATTGCTGAATAAATAGGAAATGCTATCCGGATTGGATACTCCTATAGTATCGGAGAGCGACATAATCTTTATGCCCATATCGGCGAGAATATCCACCCATTTCTGAACTATTTCTACATTCCAAGGATCACCATAAGGATTACCAAAACCCATTGACAAGTAAACTACTAGTTTTTTATCGCGGATTTCACATAATTCCTGAATAGATTCAACTCGTCCCAGTGATTTTTCAATTGTAGCTTGGGTATTTCGAATCTGAAAGGTTTCAGAAACAGAAAAGGGATAGCCCAAATAGGCAATTTCATCATAACCCGACGCCTCCAATGCTCCCCTGGTGTTGGCGACAATAGCCAATAATTTTGTACTGCTCTTATCCATCTCTAATTTCTTGACAACTTCATGAGTGTCTGCCATCTGAGGTATAGCTTTTGGGGATACAAAACTTCCAAAATCCAAAGTGTCAAATCCAACTTCCAGTAATTTATTTAAATATTTGATTTTAAGTTCGGTTGGGATAAAAGTTTTGATCCCTTGCATTGCATCCCTCGGACATTCAATTATTTTTGCCATTTGAATTCCATTTTGGATTTTGATTACTCAAACTTAGAGTTTGTAGCTTGTTATTTCAAATTAGTATCAGGATAATTCCAGATATAGTTCAAAATTTGACAAGATGTGGTTAATTTGATTTAACACCTCTTCCAAGTTCACGGTTTATATAAAATAACAAAGAAATAAAAATGAAGAAATCGCTTTTAACTGTTATCGGATTTTTACTGTTTGTTTTGGGTATCGTATCCATTATTTTGAGTGTAGTAGGTATGCAATTCAAATTATTACTCTGGCAGGATCAACTGGGCAGTTTATGGGCCTTTATTATTAGGATTCTCATGATTTTTATCGGAATAATTTTAGTCTACCTGACCAATACGCAATGGAAGGAGAATGGGTGAAAACCAATAGTTCTTGTGAATTCTGGCTGCTACACCCGGCTCTTGGTTTGGGCTCGCTCTAAAAACTTTTTACGAATTATCTCTTGTACAGGTATTTTCTCTAATTTACTTTCGATCCAGGAAATGATGTCTAAATATAAAAATGGCCGCCTTTCAAAGGGATCGCTTTCCAATTTTTGCAACTTTTCTTTCAGCTTCATCAGTTGATTTTCCACTTCATATGGAAAAATCCTAGGCAAATTGCGTATAAATCTCAATATTTCAATCTGGACTTTATTAAGGTCTTCCATTTTACTCAAAAAACGATAAACCGATTTTACCTGGTAGTCCACTAACTGTGCGTTCCCCAATTCATAATGGCAGATCAAATTTAAAATTCTGGCAAAACATTGAATATCCTCCCGGAAATTGGGATTGATATTGTTGATAATACGGTTGAGGTAAGTTACTGAACTATCCGGATCTCCGCTACCAAAATACAGACAGGCAATTCGGTAGTTAAAGACCATGATTCGGTGATCATCCCAATTGTATGGATTTCTTTGAATCAAGTCATCCAGTGTTGAGATCCATTTTAGTCCATCTGTAAAAGTACCCTCCAGGTAATTGCGATTGATTCGGTGAATGTAAACGAACAAAATTAGCAGGCCCTCTGTATTGGTATTGAGCGATTTATGGTTAAGCAAAGATTCCATTTTAGCCAGAGCATCCGTTAGTCTTCTATATTGGCCGGTTAGAAAATGTGAATTCAACAGATTGTGTAGCCCTTTTATATAAAGAGGTAGTTCCGCTTTCTGCATCTCTGGGTGATCATGAAACAACTCTACCCAACGCTGGGAGTATTTGAAATAATAAGTGAACTCTTGGGTCATAAAATAATACCACACATAAGACTGATAAAGAAACAATCTTTCAAAAAACCCGAGATCGGATATAGAATATTTCGGGAGATTTGACTCAAAGTACTGTTTGATAAATTTGTATTCCTTTTCATTACGGACATAACCCACCTTTAAATACAAGCCGTACAGCATGAGTGACAGGTTGGATAATTCGCTCTCCCGTGAAACTTTCGCTGCGATCCGATTGGCCTGAGCACTTAATTTTTCTGCTCGGTTTTCAATACTTCGAGTAATGTATTGGGATTCAATCAGTTTTTCAAACTCCAAAATCTCCAGTGCTAGTGGATGCTGTTGAAGCAAAAAAGCTTTCTTTTTAATTTTATCTAAAATTTCCAGACTTTGTCGATATAATCCTTTATTGTACAAGATGCGAGCATAGTCTAGTTTTTCCCGTAAATCGATATCCGGATTTTGATTCCGATGCATCAATCTCAAGCTAATTAACAATTGCTTGTAGAGGTGAGCCTTTAGATTTGAAAGTTGGGTTTTTTTAATGCCCTCAATTTTGTTTAATATTCTATCCTCATCATAGGATTTTCCTTTATCAATGATGTCAAAAAGTTGTATAAACAGGATATTATCGGAAGCACTATTTCGTTTGACAAATACCTTAAAAAACCTTTTCTCCGACTTTGTCATCGATTTTATGAGCTGCAACAGGTAATCTGTTTGTGGTTTTGGCATTGTAATTATAAAATTATATCTAATTAATAATCAGCCGATTACAATAATGCTATCCGCTTAGATACTGTAATACTATGGTCAATTAAGTTATTTGATACCGTAATAACCCAATAAATTTGAATTCAACCTAAAGTCAAAAATAGAATTAAAATGGGCATAACCAAAATTGATATATTTGATACTACGCTGAGAGACGGAGAACAAGTTCCCGGTTGTAAATTAAATACAAAACAAAAGTTAGAACTTGCCGAAAAACTCGAAGAACTCGGAGTGGATATTATTGAAGCGGGTTTTCCAATTTCAAGTCCTGGAGATTTCATTTCAGTAAAGGAAATTGGCAAACTCATAACCACTTCTACGGTCTGTGGATTAACGAGATCGGTGGAAAAGGACATTAAGGTGGCAGCTGAGGCTTTAGCCTCCGCCGTACGTCCACGTATCCATACC
This sequence comes from Saprospiraceae bacterium, assembly GCA_965223405.1. Taxonomy (GTDB): domain Bacteria; phylum Bacteroidota; class Bacteroidia; order Chitinophagales; family Saprospiraceae; genus CBDCWO01. Next base: position 4,702,152 of record CBDCWO010000006.1, on the reverse strand, counting down.
GGAATTGGTACTTCGGATTCGCATATCAAGTATAAATTCAACTCAACCCGAGAAAAAATCATAGAAAGAGCCGTGGCGGCGGTGAAGTTTGCCAAGAGTTTTGTGGAGGATGTGGAATTTTATGCCGAAGATGCGGGTCGTACCGAAAATGAATATCTCGCGAGGGTAATTGAAGCAGTGGTAAAGGCCGGTGCCACGGTACTTAACATACCCGATACAACCGGGTATTGTCTGCCGGAAGAGTATGGTGAAAAAATTAGGTACCTCAAAGAAAATGTAAAGGGCATCCATAAAGCTAAATTATCAACACACTGTCATAATGATCTGGGATTGGCAACTGCCAACAGTATAGCTGGTGTACAGAACGGAGCTTTACAAGTGGAGTGTACAATCAATGGAATTGGTGAACGAGCAGGAAATACTTCGTTGGAAGAAGTAGTCATGATCTTAAAACAACACCATCACCTCGGATTCGACACCAATATAAACACCCCTTTATTAAATCCGATCAGTGATTTGGTATCTAGAAAGATGGGAATCTTAGTCCAACCTAACAAAGCTATTGTCGGATCAAATGCCTTTGCTCACTCGGCCGGAATACACCAAGATGGAGTAATTAAAAAGAGAGAGACCTACGAAATAATCGATCCTACCGATGTAGGGGTCGATCATTCCAAAATTGTACTTACTGCAAGGAGCGGTCGAGCAGCATTAGCTTATAAAGCCAAGCAAATTGGATATGAACTCACCAAAAATGAATTAGATAAAGTATATCAGGACTTTCTGATCATGGCGGATTCCAAAAAAGAGATTGTAGAAAAGGACTTACATCAATTATTTAGTAAGAAAAACAAATATAGCACAGCGTAAACAACTGGGAAAAAAAATAATTTAGCAGGGTATGGGAAAGTCTTTATTTGACAAACTATGGGATGCTCATGTGGTACATTCCATTGATGAACAAACTGATGTTATTTACATAGACAAGCATTTTATCCACGAGGTAACCAGTCCACAAGCATTTGATGGATTACGCAAAAAAAATCTTCCGGTATTTAGGCCAAATCGTACGGTTGCCACTCCGGACCATAACGTACCTACTATCAACCAGCACCTACCAATCAAAGATCCCTTATCCCGATTTCAAGTTCAAAAACTGACTGAAAATTGTGAGGAGTTTGGTATCGAACTTTATGGATTGGGTCATCCATATCAGGGCATCGTTCATGTGATTGGTCCCGAGTTGGGAATCACCCAACCTGGTATGACTATGGTGTGTGGAGATAGTCATACATCCACCCATGGCGCTTTTGGCACCATCGCATTTGGAATTGGCACAAGTCAAGTAGAACAGGTATTGGCTACTCAATGTCTATTGGTCAAAAGACCGAAACGCATGCGTATCAACATTAATGGACCGTTGAAGCCCGGTGTGGTGTCTAAGGATCTCATCCTGTATGTAATATCAAAACTAACCGCAAGTGGAGGCACTGGATATTTTATTGAATATGCCGGATCTACCATTAGAGATCTTTCGATGGAAGCCCGGATGACAATCTGCAATATGAGTATTGAGATGGGAGCCCGTGGCGGATTAATTGCTCCGGATCAAACGACCTTTAATTACGTTAAAGGACGCAAATTTGCACCATCCGGACAAGATTGGAACCAAGCGGTATCAGACTGGCAAAATTTGAAATCGGATGAAGATGCCCAATTTGATCTTGAATATCACTTTGATGCGGAAGATATAGAGCCCATGATTACTTTTGGTACCAATCCGGGTATGGGCATCAAAATTACCAGTACCATTCCACATCCTGATCAGAATAATAAAAGTTTTATAAAATCGCTAAACTACATGGGATTGACCCCAGGAGAAAAATTACTCGACAAGCCGATCCAACATGTATTTATTGGTAGTTGTACCAATTCACGCATAGAAGACCTACGTCAGGTAGCTTCATTGGTAAAAGGCAAAAGAAAATCTGAAAAGGTCCAGGTCATGATCGTTCCAGGATCAAAACAAGTGGAAAAACAAGCCAAAGAAGAGGGATTGGATAAAATATTTTCCACAGCGGGATTTACTTTGCGAGAACCAGGTTGTTCTGCTTGTCTGGGGATGAATGAGGACAAAATTCCGGCAGGCGAATATTGTGTAAGTACTAGTAATCGAAATTTTGAAGGTAGACAAGGACCGGGAGCCAGGACGCTACTTGCCAGCCCGTTAACCGCTGCGGCGTGTGCCCTTGCTGGAAAGATTGTTGATGTTAGAAATACTATAATATGAAAGCATTTACCACCTTGATATCCAGCGCAATACCATTGCCGATTGAAGACGTGGATACCGATCAAATCATTCCCGCCAGATTTTTAAAAGCAGTCGACCGGGAGGGATTTGGAGATAATCTGTTTTGCGATTGGCGTTACCACAAGGATGGGACACCTGTGAAAGATTTTGTCCTAAACATACCACGATACCAGGGTAGTATTCTTGTGGCCGGTAAAAACTTTGGCTGCGGCAGTAGTCGCGAACATGCGGCCTGGTCTCTGGGAGATTACGGATTCAAGGTCATTGTTTCCAGTTTTTTTGCTGATATATTCAAAGGAAATGCCCTCAACAATGGCATCCTGCCCATTACCGTTTCGGACGTTTTGTTGAACTCCATATTTCAAACCATCGAAAATAACCCGAAAGCAGAATTTAAAGTTAATTTGGAAGAGCAGACTTTTAAAAACATAGAAACGGGAGAAATTGTAGATTTTGAAATCGATCCTTATAAAAAGATGTGTTTGTTAAAAGGATATGATGATATCGATTTTCTACTTTCCATCCAAGATAAAATCACTACATTCGAGGCTGCAACAAATCGTTAACAGATATTCAGAACATGAATAAGAAAATCGCCGTATTACCGGGTGATGGAATAGGCCCGGAAATAATCGAACAAGGACTTAAAGTCCTGGAAGCCATTGCCGACCGGTTTAATCATCACTTTACCTATTGTTATGGTCTGGCCGGTGCGGTGGCAATTGACACTACCGGCGATCCTTTACCCAATGAGACATTAGATGCCTGCATGTCAAGTGATGCCGTATTCTTTGGAGCTATCGGTGCTCCAAAATACGACAACGATCCCAATGCGAAAGTAAGACCAGAACAAGGTTTACTAAAACTCAGAAAAAGCCTAGGTCTATATTGTAATGTCAGACCGGTGAAAGCATATGAAATACTTGCGGATCAATCCCCATTGCGGAAAAAGATAATTGAGGGTGTGGATATGGTCATCTATCGTGAACTTACCGGGGGTATCTATTTCGGAGCAAAAGGAAGGACCGAAGATGGCAAAGGAGCCTATGACCATTGTGATTATCAAATTGATGAAATTCAAAGAATCGGACACCAGGCTTTTCAAGCTGCAGCGAATCGCCGTCACAAAGTGACACTGGTAGATAAAGCCAATGTATTAGAAACATCAAGATTGTGGAGAGACACCATCACCAAATTGTCAAAAGAATATCCGGATATCGAATTGGATTACTTATTTGTTGACAATGCCGCCATGCAACTAATTCTTAATCCAGGACAATTTGATGTAATCCTCACCGAAAACATGTTCGGTGATATTTTATCAGATGAAGCTAGCGTTATTACAGGTTCGATCGGTATGTTGCCTTCAGCATCCATAGGATCCAAAGTATCGATGTTTGAACCCATTCACGGATCTTTTTACCAGGCGGCCGGAAAAGACATTGCTAACCCTCTGGCTACGATTTTATCTGCCTCAATGATGCTGAATCACTGGGGAATGAAGGAAGAAGCAGATTGCATCACACGCACGGTAGACCTCTTCCTAAATCGGGGATTTGGAACTTCAGATTTACATCCGGTATATAAAATGAGCTGTTCGCAAACCGGAGATGTGATTTCCTCACTGGTGGAAGAAGAAGAGTTGACCGATGTGATGATCAACAAGATCATACAACGGATATCTACCATTATTTAAGATAAACTAGTGAGTCTACTCCGAAAACTCTGCAAATCCAAAAATGATTCTTTTGACGATATTTTCATTTTTTTCAATTAGCTGATACTCAGGCATCAACGAATATCAAAAAATAAAAATCTCATCCAAAATAATTCATTTTATGGAAATTGACAGTTTTCAGAGTGGACTCACTAGTACGCAAACAATCATATCCAAATAACTTGGATATTTAGTGGGATTGGACCGCATCTCAGTCTCCTAAACAAAGAAATGAATGTCATGCTGAACCCATCTCTGACGGGCAAGATTTGCAACTGCCGAGAGCAAATGTTCAGATGTTATGTTAATTTCCAAATTTTGTTGGCAAAAAATTGAATTTTGGCTATTGCAGTACTACAGTAAATTATGGTAATTATGTTTCTCTTTTGGCTTCGTGCGTGTCCTTTTTTCGTTCTGGGTATCTCTTTTTCTGCTTACTTTTTCCTAATGGTTCAGGGATTGGGAATGGTAGCGAAACCAGTAACCTGGAACCCTCCTCCGCAACCATCTATATCCACGATACTCTTGACACCCTCGATATCTGACTACCTCTACGCTATCTTTACACCATAGGAGTCAGGCTCGTTTTGATTGCGTTTGGTAGATTTAATCCGGTTCTAGATCTAACCCTTTTCCGGTATCGTTCAATTTTCACCATCTTTTGGGGAAACAATTTATCAGCTGCTAATTCCTAGTTTATGGATCCCTCAAGAAAAAATTCTATTGTACGAATTCTTGGAGACCTTTTGCAAACCAGCAAAATTGCAAAGCTATTAGAGATTATCTTACTCTTCGTGCTGGTATATATTTTTATCAAAATATTTAGTCGCTTTGCTGGTGATAATTTAGTTTTAAATCAATCTATCGTTTGGGTTGCAAACATATTGATGTTGCTTTGGGTCTGGGTAGGAATTAGATTGAGGGGAGATAGTTGGCAGGATTTCGGATTAGGGTTTAATAAAATCAACTTTCGTGAAGGAATTAGAGTATTTCTTCTTTCGCTTCTTGTATTTGCTTTGGCTATCGCCGGTTTTGTCCTTGGATCCATTATTATGGCCAACATTACAGGTATTCCGGAGGAGGCAAATTTTAGTGGTTACGATTATTTGAAGAATAACCTTGGAATGCTGTTTTTGACCTTGATTGGAGTATATATTGTATCATCTTTTGGGGAGGAAGTAGTATACCGGGCCTTTTTGATCAACCGTCTGCAAGAACTGGGCCTGGAAGGGAGAATAGGAAACATAATCGCAGTTACGATCAGTGCAATTATATTCGGTTTTGCACACTATAGTTGGGGTCCTATGGGTATCGTTCAGACTGGCTTTATGGGAATGGCCTTAGGATTGTGCTATTTATTCTGGCAGAAAAGATTGTGGATATTAATACTGGCACATGTTTACATGGATACGATTCTAATGTTACAGATGTATTTGGCTTCCTAACAATTACATTGAGGAATAATCATAACTAATTACGCTATGACAAAAATTGAATTCTATCTTTAGCTCTTAATCAGAATCGGTTTTTCTGCAGCACTATTCACAAATAGGACATTTCCTATTTCATTAAATTCCAAGAAGAAACCATGTCCTCTGTGTTTAACCAATTCTTCACGAAAACCAACAATCGTCAAATCGGAATCTTTCGACCATTTGGTAATAATTGTAGAGGTCTTAATGTGCTCTTTTAGACTGATAAAAGTGATATTACCAGTAGAAATGGGCAGTTGTCCGCCATCTACTAATCTGGCCAGTTTTTGTCTCTCTTTCTCTATGGTGTCTTCAGGATAGATAGCAAATATTTTTATTTCAGCATTTTTCCATTTTTGATGTCCTAGTAAAATGTATCCTAACAAAATCATGAGATTGGCATTGTTATAATCACTACTCGTAATCCAAATATGGATATTTCGGTTTATACCAAAACCCCTTATCGAGCTGGCCAGTAATATTATATCAAAATTCACTGATTTGATCAACTTGAGATTGTCTAGTATATCTTTTAAGTTATTTGGATTCTCTTTTGAGTATTCGAACAAGAACAGATTGTTTTCAGTCCCTGCAATTCCTGGCAACTGCACCACTTGTGCGATAGTAGAGGTGTAAGAAGGGCTGACCATGGTATCGATAAAGATGTTGCTTTGGTTATCCTCGGCCATTTTGATCAATCGCTGCTTGCATTCTTGAGAATGTTGATGAGTTTCCTTGGAAAGATATCCCTTGATGATATGGATATAGGTACCAAATCCGTATTTCTTCGAAATCCAACCCAATAGGTCGAAAGCTCCTAATCGATGAAATGAGTCTTCGGAAATTGCCACTGTGGAAGGTCTCCATCCCAAATTTTGTTCTTTCTTGGCTTTTTGTAAAAACACATGTAAGCTTCTGCTAAACTGAAACATGACCCCTTGAAAAATTACGGCCAGACTATTTTTATCTTGATTGTAATAGTTGATGGTAATGTACAGTCCAATGATTACTACGATAGAAATGAATGCATATACAGGATTCATAAAAAACATAAGCACGACACAAGCAATAAATCCGAACAAGGAAAAATACCATTTGGATTTAAAACGTGGCCGGTAAGATGGATCTCCGGCAAAATGATTTAAAAAGGAGATCAAACAAAGCGCACCATAGGTCACCATGAAAAACATGGATATGACTTTAGCCACGCTGTCAATCGCCCCCAACAGGATGAATATGGATGCGATGACAATGGTAATCACAGAGGCATTATAGGGTTCTTTTTGTTCACCTGTTCCTCGAGACAACCAAATATTAAGCTTCGGTACCGGAAATATCCTATCCTTGGCAATAGCTTGCAGCGTGCGAGGTGCAACCATTATCGATCCCAATGCGGAGGAAATAGTAGCTGCTGCCAAGCCCAAGGGAATAATAATCCAGCCGAATAAAGCAATTTCCGATAATATCAGGGTATCCGTATTGGCTAAATCGACTGGAGAAGCAGATAATGCTAACTTATAGGCAATGATTATATAAATGATCATACCGGTAAAGGTAGCTGCCAAGGTACCCAAAGGAATCGATTTGCCTGGATTTCTCAGGTCACCGGAAAGTCCTACGCCCGCCGTCATTCCGGTAAAGGCAGGAAAAATAATCGCAAACACAGTAAAAAAACTAACGGCCTCAGTGGGAGGAACTCGTCTCATGGCATCAAATTCATGGGTTGCGGCGAAATCTGTAGTCCCCAAAAAGAAAGCAATCAGAGACACGGTCAGTATGGCCACTATGACGTATAAGGCTCTGACACCTAATGAGGCCCCTTTGGTCAACATAATATAGGTCAGCACCATCAAGGCAGGAATTCCCACTATTTGTTTGGTTAATAACAAGTTTTTTATTGTTTGGCTCAGTTCTACCGAATTAATAATCCAATTAAAAAATGGAGTAAAGGCTTCTGAAAATGCCATCACATAAAAAGCAACGCTGATTGCCTGTGATAAATAAAGAGCGATGCCAATCGTCGATCCAATCACCAAACCAAAGGAACGCGAAATAATAAAATATTCTCCCCCTCCTTCCACTTTCTGATTGGTGGCAATTTCAGCGAGTGCCATAGCAGTGGGAATAGTCACCAGGTGGCCAACTAGTACAATAGCTACCGTACCCAAAAAACCAATCTGCCCCACAGAATATCCAAACCTTAGGAATAGTATTGCTCCCAGGATAGTAGATATTGCTGTAAAGAAAACCGGAGCTGTCCCAAATTTCTTTGCCAGATTCTCCATGGTCGAAAGATAATTAAATTAATTATACACCCTAAAACAACGACCATGTTACTTCATCTTACTGCTGCAGACTCCTGACCTAGAATTCTCATATTCTAGCTTGTGCATTCAGCAGTTAAGCAAAACTATAAGTTCTTGCATTTCGTACTTTTTTGATAAACACTCATTGATTTTATTCATTGAAGTGATTTAAAACCAGATGTTAAAATGAGTTGTATGTGCTTGATTTTCAAGACGAAGCTCTTTTTGAGCCTTGCCTGCGGCAGGCAGGATTCATAGCCACAGTTATGGATCAAGAAAAAGCTGACGTATTGAGACCTGCCTGTATTCCATGACCGCCAAAGTCTCCTGTGGGCATGCACTTAACAATAAAAATCAAACTTCGGATATGAATTACATAAATTGTCGCCTCAACTATTCGTTGAATAGTACCTTTGTAGATCAATATTAATAACTATGAAGTACAAATTTCTAGGAAACACTGGAGTTCAAGTATCTTCCCTTTGTTTTGGAACGATGTCATTTGGTGGTATAGCCGATGAAACTACCTCTAAACAGATGTTTCATATGTGCCGGGATATGGGAATCAATTTTTTTGATTGTGCCAACGTATACGAAGGAGGGAGATCAGAGGAAATATTGGGAAAATTTATCTCTAATTGTCGAGATGAAGTGTTTATTACCTCAAAAGTTTTTTTCGCTACCGGAGATGATGTAAATGCTATGGGTTCGAGCCGTTATCATATTGTTCGAGCTGTAGATGAAAGTTTACGCCGCTTAAATACGGATTATATCGATCTTTATTTTCTACATCGTTTTGATCCCAAAACTCCGCTCGAAGAAACCCTTATGGTATTAAATGATTTGGTCAGACAAGGAAAAGTTCTTTATCTGGGAGCCAGTAATTTTGCTGCGTGGCAAATAGCCAAAGCCTTGGGTATTTCGGCAAGTAAGGGGTGGTCCAGATTTGAGTGTATTCAACCCATGTATAACTTGGTAAAGCGTCAGGCTGAAGTAGAAATTCTACCGCTGGCCATTTCCGAAAATGTAGGTGTAATTAGTTATAGTCCGTTGGGAGATGGGCTGTTAACCGGCAAATACAGCACGGCTGATAAACCCAAAACCGGACGTTTAACTTCCAATACCATGTATCAGGTTCGTTATGGGGATGACTGGATGTATCAAGTGGCGAAAGATTTAGCCCATATTGCCGATGATTTAGGTGTCAGTCCGGTTTCTTTGGCCATTGCCTGGGTGGCCGCACATCCTGGTATCACCGCACCTATTATTGGTGCCCGTAACCCGGAACAATTAAAAGCTTCGTTAGATTCTTTACAAATAAAAATGGATACAGAGTTGAGACAAAGAATCTCTTCCCTCTCTCCACAACCGGCACCAGCTACTGATAGAAATGAAGAAAACACCAAACACAATTATGGAATGCGATAATCGAAACCATAGGGTTATTTTCCTTGAATCCAGGATATTTATGTAAATTCAATCACTCTATAAAAGATTGGTTGACCCATAATTCCTTACTCGTACTTATTTGCAGATTTATATATACAAACTAGATGAAAACTTTGCTTCTCCTTTTACTTATTGCTACACCTTCATTAATCTTTTCACAAGAGACCATTGATGTAGGTATATTAACCGACTTGGATACTCAAGATGAACGCAACATATATTTGAAAAACCTTATTCTGGAAGAGTTCCAAAAAACAATAGGCAGTAGTTATGTAATTCGAATTCAGGATAGTAATCTGGTTTCAACCCAGTTTAATATGGCGGTGGGCAACGACCGGTATGTTAAGCTTAGAACTGACTGTGATCTTATTGTACTGTTGGGTGGAGTTTCAATGAAATCAGCCTTAAATGCCGGTGAATTTATCAAACCGACATTAGGATTAGGAGTTTTTAGTACTCAGTTGCAGGAGATACCTATAACCGATGAATTTACCTCAGGAGAAAAAAACTTTTCCTATATACTTACTTCCCAAGATATTATCAAAGAACTCATTACATTCAAAGATATGGCCAACTTTTCGAATATTACCTTTCTCTTTGATCAACGAGTTGAAAATACTTCGATTCAATCTCAGTTTAATGAAAAGCTGAAACAAACCGAATCTGAGGTAGGTATTGGCATTGATCTCAGGTTTGTTGACCATCAGGACATAGCCAATTCGGTCTCACAAATTCCGGATGAGACTGAAGCAGTTTATATTGCGATTCCCTATGAATTTACCCCGACAGAAAAAAGTGAATTGATACGGAGTCTAAATGCCAGGAAAATTCCTTCATTTTCTATAAATCATCAGGATGTGCAAAATGGAGCATTGGCATGCATTACAGAGAATAACGGCATGGGCGAAATAGTTCGCAAATTGAGTATAATGGCCGATGACGCAATTAGAGGAGATGACCTCAGTAATATTAATGTTACCCTCAATCACAAAGAAGATTTATATCTCAATATGGAAACTGCCCGTAAGATTGATTTCACACCAAGTTTTCAGATTCTGTTTACAGCAAATATCGTTGGAGATCCTGTACAGGCAGCATCTAACACCTATTCGATTCAAGATATTGTTAAGTTAGCTATTGAATCAAATTTAAATATAAAAATAGCCCAGCAAGACGTAGAGATCAGTGCTAATGAAATTGAATATGCCAAAAGTCAGTTTTTACCGGATGCCGATATATTTGCTAACGGTATTGCTATTGATAAGAATCGACCAAATCCACTAATTGGACAGGCTCAATATTCCATTTCCGGTACTGGTAAAATTCAACAGTTGATCTACTCAGAATCAGTTCGAGCCAACATTCAGATTCAAAAGTATTTGCTGGAGGCGCAAAAATATGTAGCTGAACAAGAAATCCTTACACAAATTCTCAATTGCTATTCGGCCTACTTCTCGATCCTGCGAGCTAAGACAAACGTCCAGATCCAAATGGAGAACCTGGAAGCATCCAAAACCAATCTGGAGGTGGCAAAAGTCAGGGCCAATCTAGGATCAAAGAACAAAGCAGATGTGTACCGGTGGGAAAGTGAGGTTGCATCCTCTAAACAAAATATCGTAGAAGCCCAGTCCAGCCTCATGTTAGCTAAAATTCAGCTTAACACGCTACTCAATAATCAACTGGAAAGGGATTATGACATTCGAGACATTTCTCTTGACGATGAGTTGTTTTTATTATTTTCCAAGAGCGAGCTGGCCCAAAATCTAAAAAATCCGGTTGATCTGCGGATTCTGACAGAATTCTTAAGTTCGGAATCACAGTCATACTACCCGACAAAAAGGCAGCTGCTTGCGAATCTTAGTGCTACTGATCGCCAAATACTAATGTTCAAAAGACAGTATACCACTCCAACCTTGGCTTTTTCAGCACAATTGGACCAAAATTTCTATCGGGGTGGTTTGGGATCTACGCCAAATCCGGGCACCGAATTCTATAACACCACCTGGAATGCAGGTTTAAGTATTTCCTACCCTTTATTTGATGGAAACAGACGCAAAATCAATTTACATAAGGCCGTTATACAACGAAACCAATTGCATGACCAAATTGACAATTTAGATCAAAGTTTAGCCCTTCAGGTCAATGCCAATACGTTAAACATGTTGACTAGTACCACTGATATCCATTTTACCCGTATTTCTGCCGATAATGCAGAAAGAAATTTTGAATTGGTTCAAAACAACTATCGGCAAGGGACCGTTTCAATCACTCAGTTGATTGATGCTCAGAAGGCTGCTTTGAATGCCAAACTTGCCTACTCCATTTCCATCTATAATTATCTGGTTAATTTCCTCGAATTGGAAAACAGCATTGGGAACTACAGTATGCTGTCCACTTCGGAAGAGAAAACGGCTTTTCAACAACGATATATGGAGTTCATTTCAAATTACAAAAAATAAACCATGAATATCAAATCATTTCTTCAGGCTGGATTCTTTGTTTTTCTGTTGCTATCCTGTGGTAAAAAGAAAGAACAGGAATTGCCAATGACTATAAAACCGGTCAAATATTCCAGTGTCGTTTATAGCGGTGGAATTCAATCCAAAGTGTTCAATGGTGCAGCCAAATCCGGATCAGAGACCAAGTTGAGTTTTCGGGCCAATGGATTAATTGTATTACTGAATGGCAAAGTGGGAGACCGCGTCCAAAAGGGAAAATTATTGGCCAGACTTGATCAAAAGGATATTTCACTGGCTTATGAAAAATCCAAAGCTTCCGTGGCAAGCGCTAAAATCCAATTGGAAACCGCAAAATCCAACTTAGAAAGAATTAAAGGATTATATCAATCTAATAGCGCTACTTTGAGCGATTATGAGCAAGCAAAAAATTCGTTTGCCAGCGCCACCTCAGGGTACCAAGCCGCAGAAAAGTCAAGGGATATTCAAGCCTCTCAATTTGAGTATACCAAAATTGTGGCCCCTACCAGCGGAATCATTACCGAAGTCAACGCAAACATCAATGAATTTGCTCAGGCAGGAAGTCCGATTTTTGTTATAAGTTCCGAAGGAGGTGGATTGGAAATAAATGTAGGTGTCCCTGAATCCTACATCTCCAAAATTCACCACGGAGACGAAGTTGAAGTTTTTATCAACGAGGAAAATGTAAAAGGTACAGTTACTGAAGTGGGTTTTTCTACAGGTAGTGCTGCCACCTACTCGGTGATCGTAAAACTCATAAACCCAGGAAAGGATTTACGTCCTGGAATGCCGGCTGAGGTAACCTTCCAATTCGGATCCAATGATCAGACCGAGCCTCAACTAATGGTACCGGTGAAGGCAGTGGGTGAAGATGAAAGTGGAAATTTTGTTTTTCTATTGGTTGAAAACGAGAATGGGCACTATACAGTCAACAAACAAAAAGTGGAAATTGGCTCATTGAGCAATGAAGGCTTTTTAGTGAATGAAGGGTTAAGCGAAAATGATCTTGTGGCCACAGCCGGATTACGAACATTACACAACGGTATGATTGTATCACTTATCAAGGAATGATCAGTATGAATCTCACAAAACTAGCTATACAAAACAATAGAGTCACTTACATTCTGTTATTGTTGATTGTAGTTCTGGGGATACTGGGCTATACATCGCTCTCGCGGGATAGCATGCCTCCCTATACAGTAAGGGTTGCCACAGTCGTCACCAATTTCCCCGGTGCAGGGCCGGAAAGGGTCGAAACATTAATTTCCGACAAAATAGAAAAAGTAGCTCAGGAAATTCCCGAAGTCGACTTTATAAAGAGTGAATCGCGAACCGGACTTTCCGTGGTAACAGTTGCCTTGAAAGAAGACGTAGATGCCAGTGATCTTCAACCCATTTGGGATCGGCTCAGAAGGAAGATTGAAGGTATTCAAAACGATTTGCCGAGTGGGATCTATGGACCCAATGTCAAAGACGAAGATGTGGGTACCGTATATGGAATAATTCTAGGGATTGAGGCAGATGGCTTCAGTAATGCGGAGACCAAGAATTATGCAGATGACTTAAGAAATCAAATCATTGCTTTGGATGATGCCGCCAAAGTCGAAATTGGTGGAGACATCGCAGAGAGAATCTATGTAGAGTATCAAGATGCCGAATTATCAAAATATGGCCTCTCGGGAAGTCAGCTTAAAAATATCATCTCGGCCACCAATATTATTATTCCGGCCGGTGAGATTAATCTTGGTAGTGAGCGAATTACCATAGAACCTTCCGGAAACCTGGAATCCATCGAAGATATTGCCAATATTCTGGTACCCATTGGACAAGCCGGAACCATAAAGTTGGGAGACTTGACCCTGATAAGAAGAGATTACATTCATCCGAGAGAATCCATTGTAAAAATCGATGGGAAAGAAGGAATAGCACTTTATATATCTTTGAAAGAAGGGGCCAATATCATCAAACTGGGAGAAGAAGTAGATGCTCTAATCCAAAGTTATAACAGCCAACTGCCTATTGGCCTTAATGTCAGAAGGCTATCTTCCCAGGATCATGATGTTGCTTTAAACATCAGTGGCTTTATTTCAAATGTCGTACAGAGTATTGTCATAGTACTTTTGGTAATGTTTATTTTTCTGGGTCTACGTACGGGTCTGGTAGTTGCTACTCTCATCCCTACTGCTATTATTTCCACTTTACTCTTCATGGGATTTTTTGATGTCGGGCTTAATCAGGTTTCGTTAGCCGCTTTAATTATGGCTCTTGGAATGTTAGTAGACAATGCCATTGTGATGGCAGAATCGATGATGGTGAGAATGGAAAAAGGGGAGACCGCTACTAATGCAGCCATTGCATCAAGTAAAGAACTTATGGTACCTCTCTTGATTTCTTCTCTGACTACATCGGCTGCATTTTTGGCATTTTTCCTGGCCGAATCAATCATGGGTGAGATTATGGGTGAGCTATTTGTGGTGATTACGATTGCTTTGTTGTCATCCTGGATGATGGCGCTTACCATTATTCCGCTATTGGCGATAGTAATCATTCGCGTAAAGAAAGATAAAGAGGTGGCAAAAAAATCCATTTTTGATATCCTCAATGTGTACTACAACAAAGTCCTGGATATAGCCCTGGGTAGGCCTTTAATTACCATCGGCTTAATTATCATATTGTTCTTTTTGTCATTGGTGGGATTTGGGAAATTGCCGTTCAACTTTATGCCGGATAGTGAACGTAATCTGGTTACTCTGGATCTTAATCTGCCATTAGGAACCAGTATACAAACAACTCAGCAAAACATTGAATCTTTGGAGGCATTCATCAGATCGGATCTCTTGGTTAATGAAACAAGGAATACGGGCATCCTGGACTGGTCTGCATTTATCGGAAAGGGTCCAAAATCGTATGATTTGGGTTATTCCCCGGGAGAAGCTAATTCCGGATATGCACATCTCTTAATGAATACGAGCTCAGGAAATGACAATCAATTGGTGATTGATGCTTTAGAACAATTTTGCTTCCAAAATTTACCGGATGCCCAAACAACAATAAAAAGGTTAGGCTCTGGTGGTGGAGCCTCTATGCCGGTACAAGTAAGGTTGAAAGGTGATGATATTGGGGAATTGTATCAAATCGTAAATTCAATCAAAGAAAAGCTCTACGAAATTCCGGGCACGAAAAATATTGATGACGATTGGGGGCCAAAAATTAAAAAGCTTTTTGTCAAAATAGATCAGACCAAATTGAGCCCTTCGGGATTAACCAATCAGGATATTGCAATTTCCTTAAATACGTATTTATCGGGTCAAACGGTGGGAGAATATCGAGAAGAAGATAATAGTATTCCTATAGTCATGCAAGCTATCGGAAATCATAGTCTCAACTACGACAATATTGAATCATTATCCATCTTTTCTCAGAGTTCGGGTAAGAATATTCCTTTGGCCCAAGTTGCTACTGTAATTCCGGAATGGCAATATCCCAAGATCATTCGCAGGGATCTGAAACGAAATATTACCATAAACTGTGAACTTCAAAAAGGATATACAGCTGGCGACATTACGGACGAATTAACTCCCTGGCTGATCGAGCAAAATCAAAATTGGAAACACGGTTACAGCTATGAATTAGGTGGAGAAGCGGAAAGTAGTGGAGATGCCATGGGAGCAGTCACGGCAAAGTTACCTCTCTCCTTTTTCATCATCATTCTTTTACTTGTCCTTCAATTTAATTCGATTCGTAAGATGTCCATAGTCCTCATCACTATTCCATTGGGGATTATCGGGGTTGTCGGTGGTCTATTGCTCACCAATTCCTACTTTAGTTTTACAGCATTCTTAGGAGTGATTTCATTAGCGGGAATTGTTATTAACAATGCCATTGTTTTAATAGACCGGATTCAATTGGAAATCACCGAGTTTAAAAGACAGCCCGGAGAGGCAATTACCAAAGCTGCAAATGAAAGATTCCGCCCAATTTTGCTGACCACATTTACCACATCCTTAGGATTAATACCATTGTGGATTGGGGGTGGTGCGATGTGGGAGCCCATGGCAATCGGAATTATTTTTGGCCTATTATTCGCTACGGTAATAACCTTGCTTTTTGTACCTATTATGTATAAAATATTGTTTAGAGTGACATTATCGCGATAGGGTTCAATATTATTGAGAAAAAATATTGAAATTATAGCTTAAACCTTCTATTAAATTTATGGACTGAAAATCTCTAATTTATCTGAAGATCAATAACTTATAGAGCTATTTTTGGATTGCAGTAAAAATCAGTAAATTCTGTTCCATTTGAAGCTTTTTTTTGATTTGCATGGCAAAGTACAGAATTCAAAATATCGGATGTGTTCGTTCACTATGGCCCTAAAGACCTAACTCATGTAGTTCGAACGCCCACTGTCTTGTTAAAGGGCGTAAACCTTAATAGATGTATGTACCATCAGATCAAAATATTTATGGGATAGCACACGAGATAAATTACGTATGAAAATTTAATTGAACAGTGATTACGCACAGATTTAGAATGATTAATGGAAAATTCAAACTCAACATTATTAATACAGTGGTGGTGCTTTTTGCATTTTTGATGCTGTTTATTTATTGCCGTTCAGGAAAGAACAAAACCTTATGGCAACAGGGTATCCCAACAAAGATATTGGTGCTCAGTTTCAATATTTTGAAGGGAGGGCACGATGCAGGCAATGTGGGATTTCCCAATAGTAGATTCAAGGGTTCTCGTTTTGACGATCTGGGATTCATAGTCGCAAAGGTTAATCCGGATATTATTGGTATTCAGGAAGATACGGCTACAGATTCCTTGCTGGTTACCCTAGGAGATGGTTGGAACCGTTGCCATAATATCTATTCAAGATTCAAGTTAAAACCATTGGATTCAAATGGGAAACTGCTTAATGCCTGTCACGTCTATTTGCCGAACGGAGATTCACTGGTATTTGTGAACGCCCATTGGTGGCCCACGGGAGGGTATGGCCCAGGTATTATAAAACAGAAGGTAATTACAGGAAATATGTCTGCTGATCCGGAAGTTTTTGAAATGGAAATTCTTAATGCAACCAAACATATCGCAACAGGACCCCGAGGTTATCTTGCGACCATAAAGATGATCAGGCCATATCTGGAACGAAATGAAAAGGTCGTTCTAGTGGGTGATTTCAATGAGCCTTCCCATCTGGACTGGACGGAACGCTATGCAAGGGAAGGTAGGGATAGGTTAGTGAGAAATCCAACTGATACACCGATACGTTTTGCAATCGAATGGCATGGTTCCAAGGCGCTTGAAGACCTAGGTCTTTCCGATGCCTACCGTACATTTTATAAAGACGAGGTGGAGAAGCCAGGTATCACTTGGACTCCTCCTTATCCAAACAACACACCGGGAAGGCAGGATTACGATAATCAGGTGTTGGAAAGAATTGATCGTATTTATTTTAATCAGGGAAGGCTCCGCTGTACGAAAGCGGCTGTTGTGACTGGCATTAAAGGCATGGGCGAAATTAAGCTGGATATTGACTGGCCCTCAGATCATTGGGCAGTGCAGGTGGAATTCGAATTACAGAAGGAATAAATGTTCGAATGTGATAGGTTCAACCCTCCAACATCGTTTACCAACGTGCTTCGGTATTTGTATGTAGGAGTATTCAAGTCTTGGTTAACTCACACCAAATAGGTGATATGGAAATGACAGAATAAAGCCCACCAACCTCTATCTTCTTGCTATCCGCCTTAATAACCTTACATAGATTAGGGCTGCTTTCATAAATAACTTCTATTCCAATGACAAGTAGAAAAACCAAAGTGATATAATAAATTACTCACTTCTTAAAATTAGGTAAGTATTTTCAAATCATTCACATAGGGCATGTGCTGACTAGTTATATTAAACCAATTACTAGAAATCTCAATTGGTGATAGAAACGGGATGTTCCTACTTGGAAGTTAATTTAATCGGTTTCTCTCGATTTAGGATCAGACAACAGCAATAGAATATTCCTAAACATAGGGTAACAGATAATTTCATCATTTATTTCATTGGTTATTAGGCTCTTCAGATACTTCAAAAACCAATACCTCAAAGGGTTTCATTTCAATCTCCAATATGGATTCGGAATTAGTACTCATACTCTTTTTCGATTCATCTTCTTTCCAAGGGCTTTTCAATCGGAATGTGCTCGAATAACCCCTGGGTAATTCCAAATCGTTTCCAAAATCCAGATTATAGACCACTGTTTTATTACTGGGGTTTCTCAAAGTAATGACGCCACGACCTGGTTTCCATGATGCGAAACCGTAGACTTCCAAATTTATAGGACTTCCACCTATCCAATGCGTATCCTCCAATAGTTCCTCGTTTTCATCCGACCATTTGGCAGCCTCGGCCAATACCGGCCAAAACGCATCTTTCATACGATCATGGCTTATATAGAGTTCTTGCAAGCTAGAACCCGCACCAAAAGACGAACGGATCATAGCTTTAAAATCATCTGGATCATCATTGATGAATCTGGATGGATGACCTAGATTGGCATAGGCGATTCCCGCCGTCATGATAGAGTTCAGTGGATATAAGGGGGCTCTGTTCACTATGTTGTTATGAAGGGTTCCATCGCGATAGGTCATGAATTTTTGGGTTATGCTTCCCACACCGGCATTATTTAAATCACCGGAGCCACGCCAGATGCAATCGGCATATTTTAACCAAAAAGGGGAAGGCCATGAGCCTACCGTAATATTCACGTAAACATCCGGATTATCTTGTCTTAAGGCTTCTATCAGCTTAGCACCAGCTTCCATATCCGGAAGGTATTCAGGCTCGGATCCTCCAAAGCCGTCAAACTTAAAATAGTTGACCTCATAATTATTCAACATATCCAAGGCTCTATCTTTAAAGCGATTGTAATAGTTGATTCCTGCCAAACTCAATCCTTTATTATTGGTTTCCAAGCCTTCCCGATGTGCCGATCTGATTCGGCGACGTTTATTGTTAAGATATCCACCAAATGGTGACATCCAGACTCCTATACCGGAATTGTATTCTTTACATAGTTTGGCCTGTGGTGCAAAACCTTCTGGGAATTTTATCGGATCGAAATACCAAACACTATCCAGATCGTCCCACCCATCATCAAAAACGAAAGCGTCTAGTTTAATATCGAAAGGTTTTATGAATTTTTCGTTCCAGGCCTGCATTCGCTCGATTAATTGTTCCGATGTAAAACTAGAGGCGCCATCATCGGTAATGTCCCACCAACAATTGTAGTGTAAAAATTGTTTATAGGGTCGGGCTCTTTCCTGCGCCAGATAATACCCAAAGGCTCTTCGGTTCTGACCAGGTGGGGAGACGCCCATTACACTCGATTCCGAGATACTCGTGTTTGGTCTTAATTCATCCGCACGATTGACATAAAAATTTAACAGGTTGTCCCTTTTTTTATATATATGAAGCCTTCCATTTGCTTTTTCCTTATTGACCAAATCGACCTTGATCTTGTAGGTACTGGTTTGACTATAATTTTCAAGGTTCAAAGTATATAGATTACTTCCTTTATATCCATTGAGGATATGTTCGTCCCTACTAATTTCGACCGTATCCTCTAATAGGGAAATAGCTTTAATATTAAAATCATCTGAGCCTCCACCATGTTGAAAGACTACCACATATTTACCGCCTGAATTGATCAAATCCGAAATATCTATTTCCTTGAAGGTGATTCCTCCTAATGATCTTGAAAACAAGGCCTTACTATGGGCGATTGGATGCTCTAATCCAAAAAAGAAATTGTCCAAAACTATGGGGGAGCCCAAAACGGATCCGGCATAGGTGGCTCCTTTCAGGTCTCCATCGAAAAATACGACTTTCGATATTTGGACGGGGGTTTCCTTTACGGTTATCTTAATACTTTGTTTGATGTAATTTGACCCTTCACGAAGTAGGGCGGACCATTGGATCGAAATGTTATGGTCCGTTGAAATAAAATCGCCTGTTATTTGTTTCCCTTCAGACCGAAGGGCCATGGTCGGCAGGCTATCGGTCGGTTTTAATATTACAGTCTTTAATTCGCCTTGGAGTTTGAAATCAAAATTAGTGAACCTCTTTCCATTGTCCTGTTCAATTTCAAAAAGTACGATCTTTTCAAGATCGAGTTTAGAATTGTCATAACCGTTCTCTAATTCTTTTAGTTGAATGGAATTATCCTTCAAAACCCAAACCGCTTTGATTGCTTTGTTTTTTAAAATAACTTCTTTTCCAACCGTTTCGGCTTCAGGGTATCCAGCATATTTCCCGTTAAAAAACTCGATCTCCTGAGGTATGCTTTTACATCCGTTTTGGACGAAAATTTGTAGTATGAATAGCATTCCCGCTAATAATCTTGACATTCTATTCATTTTGCTTTTAATATTTAACTTGTAAGTCGTCAAAGAGTGTTCACCAATTTGGTTTAAAATTAGGTTAATTAGGGTTTGCTGATTTTTATAATGATTCAGTATAAATATCTGTTTATCAGCTTGATATGTTGGTGGCAAATTAATGATTTATTGCAATAACTGCAAGGCATTGGTTATTTTAGTGACAAAACCCTTGTAGTTCTGATGCGATATTACACCTGCCAACCAGCTTACCCTTGGAGGATTCAAACATCCATTTGATCAAGTTACCATTCTGAATCCTGCTGTTTAAATCTGAACACCATTACTTGGACAAATCACTATTGGGTAAAGACACCCCTTCCGGTGCTACTCCTCCTGCAGGGTAAACAGTTCGCTTGGGTTCTTTCGGATAATTAAATTCCGCTGGGATCGTCCTTTCAGGAAACAGTTCAATAATATCTCCCGCCTGTTTCCGTTCTTGTTCGAGTCTTGTAAACAATCGTTCTATAACAGCAGTATGTTGTGGATCGCTGAATAGGTCCGTGGTTTCTTCCGGATCGCTGATTAAATCAAACAATTGTGTTTTGTTGATTTGTGGAAAATGAATCAATTTCCAGCGGTCATCCCTTATGGATCGCTGATAATTTCGGTAAGCCAACATCAGATGATCCCTCACACCTTCCGACTCATTTTGTATCACTCTCAAGAAGCTCTTCCCATCAAGTCCTTCCGGTACAGCAGCTCCAACCAACTCACAAATAGTGGGAAATATATCATGGTGATAAATTAAAGCATCAGAAGATCCTTGAGGTATCCCTTTGCCGGTGAGGAATAATGGCACCTTCATGGTCCCTTCATAAATATTTTGCTTGCCCATCAGACCATGATCCCCCAGGGCTAAACCCTGATCTGAAGAATAAATAATGATGGTATTTTTATCAATTCCAGAGTGTTTCACTTCTTTTATTAAACGCCCTAGGTCATAGTCCATACTCGAGATCACCGCATAATAATCATGCAGATGTCTTCGAATAGAAGCTTTAGACCTTGGCCAGCTTTCCAGACACTCGTCTCTGATAGTCATATCACCAATATTCCATGGGTGCACAGGTTTATAACTAACTGGTAATGATATACAATCTGGATCATACAGCTCTCTAAATTCCAGGATTGCCCAGCGTGGATCATGTGGAGCGGGGATACCCAGATACATAAAGAAAGGTCTATCCTGGTTTCTGTCTTTTAAAAACAGAATAGCATCATCAACAATTCCCTTCGCGGGCCGCCCAGTGCGCAATGCATTTACCATATGGATGTCTGCATAATGTTCAAAATGTTTTCTAATACCAGGCAAATTAGCGCTACCACTCTTTTCCCGATAAAATGTTTCATATCCAGCGGCATTAAATGATTTAGGTATGTTAGGCCATTGTGGATTAGCGACATATATTGGTCTGGGTTTCTTACCAGTTTTTGCTTCCTCCAGACGTACATCTTCTTCAAACCTGAAAAAATTTTTACCCGTCATCACCATATTGCGAGCTGGAACACATACAGCACCCGTATTTCCACCAAAACAATAGGCATTATTAAACACATATGCGTGTTCTGTAAGTCCATCTATATTTGGGGTATGAATATGCGGATTACCAAGTGCTCCAATGGTATTCCATTTTTGGTCGTCTGTAAATAGAAAAATAATATTGGGTGCACTAATATCCTGTTTCTCCCCCCATTGTTTATTTCCACAGGATACAACAAAAAGTATGCTGAGCAGTAGTAAAAAGGAGTTTGTTTTTATAGTCATTACTTTCTTGTTATCCGGGCTCTTTTGATTTATTAAATACCAAGAGGAACATATTTTTTTTCAGTTGTCAATTTTTGTTATTGCCTCTTTAAGAAGTTATTCTGAACCAGAAAGAAGTCCAGACCTAAAGCTCTTTTACCTTTAGCATTTTGGTCTTTATCTACTCCCAAATATTCAAATCGGATAAGAAAAGTATTGTCCACTGGCTCGCACATGCCTAAATCCACATAAGGATTTGTTATACCCCAATGTTCTGAATATAAATCCTGTGTGAATTTTAACTGACCATTGACATATACGTTAAAATTACCGCACAATCTGCCAACACAAGCTCCAAATTGAATATTCGATTTCTCAAATTGCTCAGTA
The DNA here is from genome assembly GCA_965223405.1 of Saprospiraceae bacterium. Taxonomy (GTDB): domain Bacteria; phylum Bacteroidota; class Bacteroidia; order Chitinophagales; family Saprospiraceae; genus CBDCWO01. The sequence goes on along the minus strand of CBDCWO010000006.1, from coordinate 4,679,845 downwards.
ATTTTTATTTCGACAAAATCTCCGGCATTTTCAAACCATAAATTCTTCATTTCTCCATTACTCAATTCACCCCATTGAGGTATATCAGCAAAATCCTCCTCTACAGCCTTACTTTTATCAGCAATGTTTAATACTTCTGCTTCAATAGCTCCATCTACCATATAGAGCGTTTCCTCCGACTTATTAATTATCTTTTCTAAGTCAGCGATGCCTGGCAGTTTTCTTGCTGCCATTTTGGGTAATGGTCTCTTGTTATGTTTGGCACCAGGTCTGCCATACCAAAATGTGGTTTGAGTGTATTGTAAAAAATGGGATTTACTTCTTTTGCCACAAGAGGATTCTACATCAAATTTAATTTGTTCCTCAAAAGGAATGGCGTCTAAAACCCGGGTACGCGAACACACATTATATCCTTTGGATCGAGGCTCTCCTACGATGATATTACCCAGGAATGGTTTAGAGAATTGATCGTCCGGAGTAGGTACTACACCTCCAGCCCATCCATAATAATCTTCGGTTCCAGTTCCAAAATGAGAGGGGAAGTTCTTTTCAATATCTCCATCAATATATATTTTCTCATCGCCTTCTCCCCACCAACCTTCAACAGGATTAAGTACGGTCCATTCATCACCGACAATTACCCCTTTACCCTGAACTTCTAAAAAATTGTAATCAAATAAAGGGAATGTCGGTATCGGGTCGTCCATTTGCCAGGTTGCATAAAAATGCATGGAATTTTCTGTCCACTTATACTCACCAGTGGTAATTGTTAATTGTACTTTCACATTGACATCTCCTAAATTTTTTATGGATATCTGAGCCTTATTTTCATAGGGCATAATCCATCGACAAATCATGGTTCCATTTTTCATGACTGACCGATCCCACATATCATAAGGTTGTACTTTGCCTACATTGTTAAAGAAGTCCCCTACTGGAACCCAAATGGTTTCATTTCCATCAAAAACTCCACTTAATACTACAGATCTCATAGCTTGAGAGACACGCTCAGTTTCACTTAAGGTAATCTCCAGTTGCTTGATGGCGCCACCTTCTTTTAAGTCCAAAGCTATTTGATCACCCTTCACGAGCATTTTTGTAATTACCTTTTTTTTCCCCGAAGTATTAGGCTTGGAATTTAAAATATGCCCAACCTCTCTTTGTAATTTTTCGGTTTCTTTAAATTCCTGCATAGTAAAAGTTTCCACCTTAGTACCCTTCGGATATTTTCGATAATTTATAATGTTATAAAAGGCTTTATTATCCATGGTAATTTTGCAACTCTTGGAATAGGGTATGGGGAAATAAAGATTACCTGCCCGAGTGGACTCTTCTGCAAACGGTGTTTTTACAAAATCTTGTCCCTTCACCAGTTTGAAAAAATTAGTGGATATAGTTGGGACGGTTTCTCCATCCAGGTAAAAGTTGATGTTTGCGCCGGTGGTATCATTCAGACCGTAATAAAAACAAACTGCCCATATCTTAGTGATTACACCTGGGCCCTCGTCTTCCATAATAACCCACTCTTCCTGCCCGTTGTTTTCTTCAATTCTTATAAAACCGACTCCATCGCTATCCGCAAACCAACCCGGTTTATCCGGAGAAACAGATGCCCTATTATAACTACTGGCTTGTACTGATTTGTAATTCGGCGACGGGAACCTGGTTATCTGCTCACGATCAATCATCTCGTACAATAATGTAGTTAGATTAACTTGCTCTGCTTTTTTAAGGTTAGAACAGGTAATAAGCAACAAAACACCCAGGACCAATACAAAATAATTCCTCATGTTTGCGAAGTACATTTTTTCAAATTAAAATGGTTGGCGTCCGACCATCATGTTGATTATTCAAATAAAACCCACGTATAGCTTTCTCTTTTTACCTCGACTATTATGTCTAAGGAATAATCTCTTCCAAGCATATGTTCGACGGGAGCGTTATTGGCCTCTGTGACCAATACTTTATCCTTTAAACCAGTATAGTACAATGGCACCCTTATTCTTTTTGAAACGTCCTCTTTTAAAGGGTTAAAGACCAATAACATTCCTTTTTCTTTACCCTGCGGATTTACACTTAACCAATAATCAATATCCCTTCCGTCAGCACGACGCAGATGGATAATATCTCCCTCGAGAACATCGCGATGCTTTTTATACCAGTTTACCGTCCTTTTAACCATTGACTTAGTATCTTCTGTATCGAATAATCTAGGCCCCCGGTAACAAGCCTGTACTCCTGCCCCCAGGTTACTCATCATCATCAGCTCATAATGTTCTAAATGTTCATTGAGCGGTTCGATAGTAGCTGCTTCACCTCCACCATGGTACTCGGTCAGAGGTACAAACATCCAGCCCATCGAAGGCAGTTTAGTCCAGGATCCATCGTAAATATTTTGCCGGGTATGCAAGACTTGCTGAGCTCTGGGCAAACTCCAATTTACCTCTCGATATCCCATTCCACATTTATTGGAACCATTCATATAGTAATAATCAGGAACATTAAGATATATTCCTTTACTACGGCACCAGCGATAAAATTTAGATATTACCTGAAATTGATTCCAGCGTGAATCTAGATATCCGGTATGTCCCGGATGATTTTCAGATACACACACATCCCCCGGGTAAGAACCATCATGTTCTAAAAGTGAGAATCCGGTTTTATCATAGAATTCATACAACTTCCTAAAATATTCCTGTCCCCATTCACTTCCTATGCATGGAGAATTTCCAAAAGTAGGTCTATGTCCCGGAGGCATTTCCGCATCTTGCCCTTTTCCAATTCTTCGCGACGCCAAGAGGGAATACCCACCGATTTCGATTCCTTTAGTCTGGGCATATTCAGCATATTTTTTCATTTTGGCGAGGTACTCCTCGCTATTATCTTCTATGTTGAATCCACTTCCAAAAGTAAGAATCACCATTTCAAATCCGACTTCTGCACATTGATCGATGGCCTGCTTCACTTGCTCCCAATCGGCAAACCGAGCATGCATCATCAGGGGATTTTCTGTCGTCCAGGGAGCAAGTGTACGGTACATCTTGCGTAGGGACAATCCTTGACGTTCTCGCTCATAACTGTCATAGGGCAGAATAAAAGTTCGAAATGTAGTAAATTGCTGATCGGCTTCAATGACTTGCCCCGGACCAACACTAGGAGCAACCCGGAGTAGACACGGAGTTAATCTCAAATAATTGACTTGTGTTTTATAATCCGGGTCTTTTTCCCAGTGTACGACATTATGATTTGCATCATCTACATTAAAACTGGCGAAAGCATAATCCGTCTCTACGTGAATGTTGGGTTTGGGTACCAGATATTTTCGGGCTTCAACAGCCGACCCATATTCCACTGCAGCGATTATTTCGCTGATAAATTTATCAATTACAATAGATTGACCAGTATTATTTTCTACAGTCATCCATTTCGCCATCACCGGGATCCCATCATATAGCTCGTAATGTAGGAAGACTTTGACATTACTTAAGTGCGATTTATTAACTTCGTCATCAACTACTTCACTATAGGCATGATAGTCTAAAATTCTCAATCGAGCCAGGTTTCCCTTTTCTCCGGAATAATCGCTTGAACCTCCTTTCCCATCCATTTTTCCAATTCTTACTTTCAAGGGCTTTACACCATCGAAGTCCAACTTTTCAACCAACCGCCAAGATCCATCTTCAGGTTTAGCCTCACAATAGATCCATTGGACATCTATTCTAAGACGCAAGGTCCATGGTTTGCTTAAATCCAGTTCTTGCCGGCCACCTGCGGCCCGAAATTCTTTTTTCCCATCCCATAATCCAAACATAGCCACGCCATCATCATAGGCATTCCCACCGGGTCGTAAATAAAACTTTATGATTTTGTCTTTCCATAACAAAGCGATACCTGGCCCCCAGGCTTTACTTTTGTCCGTTCCGATATCCAATGTAGTTTCTACCAATCCCACGTTTGAGGACAAAGCCCTCTCCACAAAAACACAAGTGTTTTCCGGAGTATAGATCTCTCCAATTTTCCCTTCATTTTGAAAAGAACTTCGAGGGTGAGCCGTGGACGAATAGGTTTGCCACGAGCTATCCAAAATTGAAAAATCTGTATTTTGAATTAGTCTTCTGGAGTAACCACTGGGTAAGGATTTGCTGGATCTTTTAACCGCCTCTTCGCCAGGCATTTGGAATTCAAGACGTAAGTGGACACCCGGAGGAGGCCAATCGCTAGCTGTGTGGTGTCTTACCTTTTTCCACTCAAAAGGGGCTTCGGGTGTGCTAACTTGATAATCAACAAATTGCAAAGCAGCTGGGTCATTCTCTAAATGTTCAATGTCTCCAGCTCGCAGGAAAGCATAGTTTTTTTGCCCTTTTAAACCACCAATTTCATAGTTAATCCCATCGATCGAAATTTCTGCTTCAGGCTTTACACCTCGCAATATGCTTTCCCCGGTCATGAGGTTTTCAAATCCAATGGTTGTAGCATTGGGTGACAACAAAAATTCTCTCTTAATTAATCCATTGGAAAGTACGATTACGCCCGGTTTTTTGCCTTTGTACACTTCGGCATGAAAACCAGATCCATCAATTAACCAATCTTTATTTGAATTTAATGACCAGGTCGGTTCTTCAGTTAATATCCTCTGCTGCCCCAATATCGAAAGAGGTATCCAGACAGTAAAGAAGAACCCTATTAGTTTGAAAGTATCGATTGATGTATTTGCTAACATAATTTTGATAACATTTAGAATTAAGAATAAATATTAAAAATATTCCTGGGTTATTTTTCCCTTCAAGCCCATTTCATAAAAATCAATGATTTTTAGTCGGTTCACTCAAATTAACCAGGATTTTCAGGATATTACAATATCTATTCGAAATAGTAAAAAAGTCCCAAAATCCATAAATGAGATTAAATGGCCATGTTCAGCGCAGAATTAACAAATTGGTATTTCCTTTGGTATGGCAACGCCTTTTTTCGCTATAGATAACGCGACCTTTATCGATAAATTCAAACATATGAGAAAGCATATAAAAATTCTATTCTTTTCTACACCTCTACTACTCTTGCTTTCCTGCAATCACCAATCCACCCCAACCATAAATCTTTCGGGTAGCTGGAATTTTCGAATGGACTCACTTGATCATGGTATCGAAGCGAAGTGGTTTGAGGAAACCTTTACCGAATTCGTGACACTTCCAGGCTCAATGGCGGAAAACGGAAAAGGAAAACCCATCACTTTACAAACCCAATGGACCGGGCAAATTGTGGACAGTTCCTGGTTTACAGATCAACGATATGAGCCGTATCGAAAGGCCGGAAATATAAAAATACCCTTCTGGCTGCAACCTGAAAGACATTATATTGGTGCTGCGTGGTATCAAAAGAAAATAACCATCCCGAAATCTTGGCGAAAAAAATCAATTGAATTAATTCTGGAGCGCCCGCATTGGGAGACTCAGGTTTGGATAGATGGTCAACACATGGGGTTGAAAAATACTTTAGGAACTGCTCATGTATACCCCGTCATCAATCAGTTAACTCCCGGAGAACACCAGCTTACCATCCGGGTAGATAATCGAGTCAAAGAAATTGATCCGGGTATGAACTCACATAGTATTTCGGATCATACCCAATCCAACTGGAATGGCATAGTCGGAGATATCTCACTGAGATCCAAACCATTAATATGCATTGAAGAGGTCCAACTTTACCCTGACATTCAGCTCAAGCAGGTATTGGCCAAAATACAGATATTGAACTTATCAGGCCATAAGCATCAAGGCTCGCTCACTATTGAGGTAGAGGAGATAAATCCGATCGGTAAAACCATAAACCGGATGGAACTGGAATTGAAATTAAAATCTGATACAACTTTTACAATACCCTTTCCGATGGGTGATTCCGTAAAACTGTGGGATGAATTTCATCCGCATTTATATCTAATGAATTTGGAGTTAAATTCTCCGATGGGATCAGATCGAAAGCAGGTGCAATTTGGTATGCGGGAATTTAAAGTTAATGGCTCCAGGTTTTTTATTAACAATCGACCGATATTCCTCCGCGGCACCCTGGAATGTGCCATTTTTCCTAAAACCGGATATCCCGCAACGGATGTGGAAGAGTGGCGCAGAATGCTTCAGGTTTGTAAAAACCATGGATTAAACCATATGCGCTTTCATTCCTGGTGTCCACCAAAAGCTGCTTTTATTGCTGCCGATGAACTTGGCGTTTATTTACAAGTGGAGTGCTCTAGTTGGGCCAATAGCGGATCATCCGTAGGAGATGGCAAACCAATTGATGATTGGCTATACGTCGAGGCCGGAAGAATCCTCCAGGAATATGGCAACCACCCTTCTTTTTGCATGATGGCCTATGGCAATGAACCGGCAGGCCAAAATCAGGTTCGGTATTTAAGCAACTTTGTAGACCAATTCAGATCACAGGATAATCGCCGGGTATATACCGGTGGGGCAGGATGGCCCTATTTTGACTCTCAGGACTTTTACAATCATGCGGGCCCCCGCATCCAGGGATGGGGACAACAGCTCAATAGCATTATTAATATGACCGCACCCCAAACCGAATTTGACTATTCGGATCTAATCCATAATATATCCATGCCTTACGTCAGTCATGAGATTGGACAGTGGTGTGTCTATCCAAACTTTAAAGAGATCGTGAAGTACACCGGTGTCCTGAAAGCTAAAAACTTTGAAATTTTTAAGGAGACACTTGATGCAAACCACCTGGGTCATCTTGCCGATAGTTTTTTACTCGCCTCAGGTAAATTACAAGCTTTGTGTTATAAAGCCGATATCGAGGCTGCGCTACGCACCAAAGGCTTTGCCGGATTTCAACTGCTGGATCTGCATGATTTTCCTGGTCAGGGAACTGCTCTAGTAGGTGTTTTGGATGCTTTTTGGGAAGAAAAAGGATACATTTCACCCACAGAATACCGTCGCTTTTGCAATCAAACCGTGCCGTTAGTGCGCATGGGAAAGCATGTATTTTTAAATAACGAGGAATTTAAAGGCAAACTGGAAATAGCTCACTTTGGTGAAACTCCTTTGCAAAATGCAGCCATATCATGGAAACTTGTTGACCAATCCCAACAGGTATTAAATCACGGCAGGTTTCAAGAATTGAATATCCCAATCGGTAATGGGATATTTATCGGTGAAATCACCGCACCTCTAGGGGATATCAGCCACCCTAAAAAACTTACTCTTCAGGTGGATGTTGCCGAATATTCCAATCATTGGGATATTTGGGTGTATCCTGCACAAACCACCTCAATTAATGACCCTTCCCTGAAAATTGTCGGTGCTTTGGAAGAAAGTACCATCCAATTCCTGCAAAATGGGGGCAAAGTATTGTTAACACCTCTTAAAGGGAGCCTTAAGCCAGATAAAGGCGGGAATATTGGTGTAGGCTTTTCCAGCATTTTTTGGAATACCGCCTGGACCAGAGGGCAGAAACCTCATACGTTAGGGATACTTTGTAATCCCAGGCATCCCGTTTTTCAGGATTTTCCTACGGAATTTCATTCCAGCTGGCAATGGTGGGATGCCATGAGTCACTCCAATGCCATCATTCTAGATGAATTTACACCTGAGCTTGAACCACTGGTACGAGTAATTGACGACTGGTTTACCAACCGTCGCTTGGGATTGTTATTCGAAGTAAATGTAGGTAAAGGAAAACTGATGGTTTCAGGTATTGATCTACTCACAGACCTGAAACAAAGACCGGAGGCGCAACAGTTGCTGGCGAGTATCAAGAAATATATGCTTTCTGATGATTTTGATCCGAAAATAGATCTTGGCATCAACAAAGTATTGGATTTATATCAATGAGGAAGAATAAAAGATTTGCTCGGGCTTATGTTTAGGCTTTAATAGCATGAATCCGGAGAAATTATTTAGAGAATGGAAAGTTTAGAAAAAGCGAATAATTAAAGAATAAACCTAAATCTCTAAAAAATTAAAAATTTACGTAGAATATTCCAGTTATGCATTTTAGTATGGTGTGCTACTACCTGCTCAGAACAATCTGATAATCAAAACATTGCACATTTCCTTCCCGTTAATGACCTAATATGGGATTTGCACACCTTGCAAAAAGCACCCGAATTTGAATACCTTGACAGTACATCAAAGGTAAGAGAGATACTCTTCAAGGGACCCAACCATAGGGGTAAAAGTACCAAAGTATTTGCCTATTATTCCAATCCGGATATAATGAAGGCCGGAAAGACTTTGGGAAATAAGTTTCCAGGGGTAGTTTTAATATCAGGAGGTAATCAACCCGCTTTCAGGGAATGGGTAGAACGATGGACCGCTGAAGGTTATGCCGCCATTACATGCGATTATGGAAATACCCGGTTATCAGAAGAATGTGGTCCTGCTCCTGCCTCTTTAGAAGAGCGTTTGGCATTCATATACGACTCTATAGCACATGGTGCACGAGCTGTGCGTGCCTATCGAACTGCCGCAATCTCTATTTTAGCCCATTCTCTGTTACTAAGTTTTCCAGAGGTAGAGGCTAATCATACTGCGGTTACCGGAATTAGCTGGGGAGGTTTTCAGACATGTATTGTTTCTGGAATAGACAATCGATTTAAGGCAGCAGCCCCTGTATATGGCTGTGCATTTCACGACGAAATAATATTTAAAAAATATTTAGAGAACGGTATGAATGAAGAAGGTAGGAACCTATGGATGAATAAGATTGACCCCAAAAATTACCTGATTTATTCCAAGTGTCCTACCCTATTCATTAATGGGAATAAAGATGGTTGTTTTGATATAGTCCCTTTTGCCAAAACGATGGATCTAATACCTGAGGAAAATAGGTATATCAGAATTACTCCAAATATGGGGCATGATCACCCTTCCGGTTGGCGACCGCGTGAGATTGCCGCTTTCTTTAATTCTGTGTTTAATGAGGATATGCCATTGCCAAGAATTACGGGAGTAGAAATACGAGATTCTATTTTAAGTTTTAAATATCAAAGCTTACTGAGTCTAAGAGAAGCCAACTTCTATTACTCCAATGATACCCTAAATATCAATGCAGAGCGTATTTGGCATATGAAACCGGCAAAAATATTCGAGAAAATGATCATCAGTCCTAATCCTGATGAAGGTTTTTTAATGGGATTTTTATATGTCACGGATGTAAGGGATTTGGGAATTTCCAGTGAATTGATTATACCTGCAAGGCAGTTTCTTTCAGAATAGAATATAAACCACGAATAAAATGCTAAAAAAAACTCTTTCCTCCTTTTATTCTCCTATTTTTTGGTGTCTTGTCAAAACCTAAAAATTGTAAATGTCTCATTTGAAGGTGAGTTAGCCGCTAAAAATGTGCTTGCAGTCCAAGGTGATTACCCCCAAAATATTAAAGATGTAAAATATAGTTGGGCGGTAGCATCTTCACCGGACGGAGCATGGGAACAGTTGCCAGGCATTTGGACCAACGAAATCATATTACTTACTTCCTATGTCAATAAATATCTTAAATGCGAAATCACGTATAGCATAAATAACCACAATCAGCAATTTTCAACCAGTGCTATTACTGAAAAACCAATAGAATACCAGGGAAATCTAAACACCAATTGGCTCCATGAAGCCGGTTTTGGTATCATGGTTCATTATTTAAAGCCTGCTATTGTCCCCGATGGGGGAACCACTGAATGGAATGAAGCCGTCAATAGCTTTGATGTTACACATTTTGCTAACCAGGTCAATGAATCCGGAGCTGGTTTCGTTATGTTTACTTTGGGGCAAAACTCCGGTTATTATTGCTCCCCAAATTCTGTATATGATCAGATCATGGATATCGAACCTGGTGAATTGTGTTCACATCGCGACTTGCCCAAGGATCTAATTGCTGAATTAAATAAATACCATATTCCATTGATTTTATACCTTCCGAGTAATCCACCCGTAAGCAATGAACGGGTATCAGAAAAATTCAAATACCCTCATAAGGACACGGCTACCAGTCAATTTAATCAACCGATTTTGGAAAATATGATCCGTGAATGGAGTTTGCGGTATGGACCGGACTTAAAAGGATGGTGGTTTGATGGTTTATATGCATGGAATCATATTAGAGACACCCGGATGGACATGTCCTTAAAGCACAATATTAGCACCCATACCCTGGCGGCAAAAGCCGGAAATAAGCATCGCATAATTACATATAATTCAGGATTTGGCAAAATTCAGTTCAACACACCGTACTGCGATTACAGCTCAGGAGAAAAACGCACAATCGATGAATTTCCGTCAAAACGCTGGGTAGTCGATGGAGTCCAGTGGTTTTTATTTACTTATTTAGGAGAAAAATGGGGAGGTAAAGGGCAACAATTCGAAACAAGTGACTTGGTTGAAAAGGCGGCAAAGATTGTACAAAACGATGGAGTTCTATGCCTAGAAGTTGTAGTCGATGCCAAAGGTGAAATTCTGCCGCACCACTGGGAACAAATAAAAGAAGTAGGAAAAAAATTGAAAAAACTCTAAGCTTTTCCTAATATGACAGATTATTCAAAATCAAGATAAATGAAACGTCTACTAATTGCAGCACTCGTAATGATCCCTTTGATAACTTCAGCCCAAATGGAACTACAAACTAAAGGGCTAAAGCTGGTCATCGATGATAAAGGTAAAATCACCAGCTTTTACGGTGACCAGGAGTATATGCCAGCAGATGCACAAAGTTATCTGATAAGGGCAAATATTGCCGGACAAGATTATGTGCCAACATCCGTAACGTGGAAGGGACATACCTCCACCGCGAGTTTCCCAAAGAATATCGAGGTTCAGGTAACTGCACTTGAGGCTGATAATTACATCAAATTCGAAGTACTCAAAGTGGTGAATGCCAAACACATTGATGTGCTTTTTTGGGGACCATTTGCCACATCAATTACCGAAACCATAGGCGAATACGTGGGGGTTGTGAGGAATGGATCCTATGCACTGGGCTACCAAAGTTTAAATGCCAAAACCACCGGTGGTAAAAAGATCAATTCAGATGGAACCGATATATCGCGTGGTACGGCAGCAACTAAAGAAGAGCACGGATCTAACCTGCAAGGTTATTGTATTAATCGTGCCAAACCAAGAGTTTATAATATTTGGAACGACCGAATTGAAAATGCAGTCATTCCGGCAAATCCGGATGGAAAACTCGAAGGTAGTGCCATTGCATTGTTTGGAACAGCAGAATCCAATGTCCTTGATGTCCTTGAAAACATTGAGTTAACAGAGGGGCTGCCACATGTGACCATCAATGGGGAGTGGGTAAAACGCAGTAAGGAAGCCAATAAACCTTATTTTATAACCACGTTTACTGAAGAAAATATTGATGAAGTACTGGATTATTGCGAAAAATTGGGGTACAATACGGTATACCATGGTCATCCCTTTAAGAACTGGGGACATTTTGAATTGCTTGAGGATCAGTTCCCCCATGGTTGGGATGGTATGAAAAGGTGTGTTGAGCAAGCTAAAAGTAGAGGTATAAGGTTGGGTGTGCATACCCTTACCAATTTTATTACTACCAATGATCCTTACGTTACACCTGTACCTCACCGGAATCTTATGACCTTTTCCGAAACCATTTTAGTTGAAGATATTTCTGCTGATACCGACGAAATTATCATCAAAGAAGGAGGCGGTTATAAAACGAAAAATACCTGCCAGGCAATTCGGATTGGAGATGAAATTATTCAATTTGCCTCCGTTTCCAATGAAGCTCCCTATACGCTCAAAAAGTGTAAACGTGGTGCATACAATACCAAAGCAGCGACCCACAAATCCGGAGAAAAGGTGGCTCGTTTAGCCGATCATGCTTACAAAACCTTGTTCCCAACCTTCGAATTGCAAAAAGAAATGATCGCTAAACTTGCAGATTTTTTCAATTATACCGGAGTGGGACAACTTGATTTTGACGGCCACGAAGGCGGTTGGGGAACTGGTGAAGGGGAATTTGGCATGGATTATTTTAGTAATGAATTGGTGTCTCAGGTGAAACATGAATTACGAAATGGCTCGTCACGTTCGAACCACTTCTACTGGCATGTCAATTCTTACCTCAACTGGGGCGAACCGTGGTACGGCGGATTTACTAAAAGTCAGGGACATTATCGCTACCAGAACCAAGCTTTGCTAAAGCGAAACTATACTCCCAATATGTTGGGATGGTTTCTTTTAAACCCAACTACCACTTTGCAAGAATTTGAATACATGCTGGCGCGGTCTGCTGGTTATGATGCGGGTTATGCCTTGTACAGCACGATCAAGAATTTTAAAGGTAATAATGAATTTGAGGCTATTGCCACGGCAGTTCGCACTTGGGAGGAAGCTAGACTTCTAGAGATTTTTAATGAAAAACAAATTGAACTTTTGCAAGACGTAAATCGGGATTTTAGCCTCAAAAAGTTGAATAAAAACACATTTGAACTTCTATACTATCACAAGGAAAAATTTGAATTATTAAATGAAATGGTCCAGCCTGGCCAACCTAATGATGTGATCGTTGAGTTTGCTAATAAATCCGAACAAGACCTCTATTTTGTATTGGGAGCAGTTGGAGAAAGTGGCTCAATCAATCAGGTATCAATAATTTTCAATGGTTATGAAACTCTGAATTTAGAGGTGAAATTAGAGCCCAATTGGGCCCTAACCTATCGGGGAGGTAATGAAATATTGTTGTATGATGCCAAGGGAAGGTTGAAAGAGAAAGTGGAATTGGATATCGAAGAGCTCAAATTAACCACGGAGATGAATAACCTTCGCATTAATGCTGAATTTAGTGAAGACGCGGATATTAAATTAGAGGGATATGTCCGATTAAAGGATAAAGTTGAAAAACTTTCGGTCAAAGATTAAGACTAAGGTAAACAGGATGGTCCTAAGGGCTGAAAAGATTTGTACAACAACACAAATTCCCGGTGGTCCAAGGCTTCAGAGGCAGTTTTTTCCCCTGCAGCAGTTTTATAAATTTTATCTAAAATCTCATCAGACACGGTACTCAAGGAGGTGTGGCCGGAAATAATTTTCCCAGCATTGATATCCATATCTTCTTCCATTCTTTCAAAGGTATCCGGATTGGCACAAATCTTAATAACAGGAGCTATCGGAGAGCCTACCACAGAACCTCTTCCAGTTACAAAGAGAATCATATGGCACCCACATGACATCAATTCTGCTATTTCCGCATTGTCATTGATGTTTGGAAAACCAAATCTGGGTTCTCCATCCGGAACTACATCCAGCAGATACAAACCTCCATTTTTAGGTATTTCGCCTGGAATTAACAAACCTGATATTGGCGATTTTCCACTTTTACTATAGGCTCCCAGGGATTTTTCTTCAATGGTAGTTAGACCCCCATCAGCATTTCCTGGAGCAAAACTGGCGTGCCCCATAATCGTATAATACTTAGCAGCTTTTTGAATTGCGCCTTTCAATGCTTGGCCTAGCTCAAAGGTTATAGCTCTTGCTGCTATATGTTCTTCAAAGCCAATCATTTCTCCGGATTCCTCAAAAATTGCTGTGGCATTTTTTTCTACGAGACGATCAAATGTAAGACCGACTGCCGGATTACCACTAATGCCACTGGTAGCATCGGACCCTCCACATATAGTACCGATAACCAGATCTTCAATGCGCATCTTGACCATTGGTGTATGTTGGATTTCCTCATAAGTCTTTTGAACCCATTTCAACCCCCTTTCCACTGATTTTCTGGTGCCCCCAACTTCTTGGATTACCAAAGTGGACACCGGACGACCACTCTCGGAGACTACTTTGGCCAGTTTATGCCGATTGAAACTCTCACAGCCTAAGGAGACCAAAAGCACAGCACCTACATTCGGATGGGTACAAAGACTTTTCAGCACCTTTTCAGCATGCCGGTTGGGATAGCAGCCCCCAAATCCTATCACCTGAACCTCTTTCTCCTTAAAGTGAGAAGCAATTTCGGTGCAAACATGATGAGCACATTCAACTAAATAGACTAGGAGTAGGACGTTTCTAATTCCTATTCTACCATCCTTACGAACGTAACCCATCCACTCACAGTTTTTCATAATCTTTCTGATTTTGTATGGTATAAGTAGGAGAATAATTGCTTTTCATATTATGTATATGAACTATTTCGCCAAGTTTTATGCTAGTCGTAGCCACTCCAATTGGAGTTCCATATTTGATAATTTGTTCATCCGGAACTATATTCTTGGCTGCCATTTTAAACCCTAATTTTATATTTTGAGTTACTTTTATCTGCATTCCGGAGATAGATAAAAGAGTGCCCGCCATGATTTCTTTCCTGGCCACTAAAACATTATCGGAATCATCCAGAAGAATTAATTGATCAGAAGTGGTAATTTGTTTTTTCATTTAAATTTTACCTTTTAACTAGAATCCGTTGCTGCCCTTTCACAATTACTTTATATTCACGCAATCCTTTATCGGTAAAATGAGTAAGAAACAGTTCCCAAACGTGTCTTACCATCTCTCCTCTATCATTAAGATTAAAGTTTGTGACTACCAATTCTTGAGACTTCCAAAATGTGAGTAATATTCTTATCGTGTGTTGCAATCTTTTATAAAATCCTTTCGCAGGTTCTGGCTTCATATACCCATAGGATACAAATCTTTCAAAAAAGTCGGCCATCTGGGTCTTTCGAATCTTCATCTTACTTTCCAGATCCTGATTCACTTTGCCATATTTTCTGCATATTTCCACGACATCGGTACAAAAAAAAAGGTATTCTTCTTGAAAATCTTCTAACCGTACCAAAAGCCGGTGTAAATGCTCTATAGGTTTGGAACTGTTCATATCGAAGATCGGTTTATTCACAAAGAAACGACTTTTATAACCTTGAGAGTAACATCAAAGTCAATCGAATAGTCATGATAATAATTTAATTAAATAGTTTCTCATTTTTACAAAAAGTAATAATGGAATAGCTTGTATACCATTTCAATGAAATCTATTCAAGTAAATTGACTTGTCAATTCTGTCATTTTTTAACTTACCTCAACCACATACAATGCCCACCTCCCGGTGCCAGCTGAACATTGACGATATCCCCTTTTCTCACCTGCATTCTTCGGATTTGATATTCATCTTTATTGGTAATGTAATGTGAATCCTGCCCATCTTCGTACAGCGTGGCCTGATAAACTTTCCCCTTCTCTAAAAAATCCAGCTTAATTTTCAGAGATGCTCCTTCTTCATCGCAAGCAGATGCTAGAAACCATTCATCCCCGTCGCGTCTTGCTGTAGTGATATGCTTGCCTATCTCTGCATTTAGTATTTTCGTCTCATCCCAATTCATGGGTAATCTGGAAATAAATTCAAACAAATCAGCCTTCCCTTCATATGAGTCCGGGCTATCCGGCAATACTGCGAATCCTGAGAATACTATCAATACCCTGGCAACTTCCGCCACAACAGTTGAATGAATCGTTTTAAAAACCTTTGGTCTCGTTTTTTCAATGTCGGTCAAGGTGAAAAATCCGTTACACATATCCAGTGGACCGGAAAGCATATTGGTAAAAACCGTCGTGCAAAAGGTGCCAGCAGTGAACGATTGCAATCCATCGGCTTGGGAATGACAAAATTCTCTGGACAAATAATGAGGATTGAATCGACGATCTCCTGATGGGAGTATCAATTCATCATGAAAATTGCAGATGAGTTGATATTTTCCGCACAGATCTATTATCTCACGGGTCCTGTTTACTTTAAACTGTCCATTGCCTTCCATAAAACCATATTTTATGCCTGCAGCCCCCCACTCTCGGTAAGTTTTTAGAGTCTCTTCCATATCAAAGTTTTTGCGGATCACATCGTTTAAATACAGGATGATACCTACATTTCTATCCTTTCCATACTGAATGAGCTTTGGAATATCTACCGGATCTTCCCAATTTGTTGGGGGATCCACATATCTCAACTGGGGTTTATCCGGATCAGGTTGAATAAGTAGCTTTTTGCGACTGGTAGTAGGATCAGAGGCTGGATCAAATTCCAAGCCATACCATCCCGCGTCGAGCATCAGATACGGAATGTTGTGTTTGGAGGCAAAATCTATTTGTCGCTTCCATGAGGGCATATCCAAACCATATACAAATCCATCTTTTGCTTCACTTCCCCAAACTCTCCAGTCCCACAGGGATAGGCCAGGTTTTATCCAAGAGGTTTCTTTCAGATTATGGGGAGGATTCAAATTCACTAAAATATTTGATGTCAAAAGATCTCCAGGTTTTTCGGCCAGCTGAACAACTCGCCAAGAAGTCTCAAAAGGAAGTGTAACTAAAGATGGTTTATGGGTAGATTTGATGGTGGTTGAATCTTTACGAACAGGTAGCATTTTGGCTATGTCGTAAATGCCAGCTTCCAGTACAGCGGCATAACAATCACTGGCAACTTCTACGGTTAGGGGGAAGCTAAATCCTTTAAATTCACTGAGCTTTACGGGTCCGATGAGATCCGGCAAATTGATCTTATCCAGATTGGGCCTCCATTCATTTGCACTCCAACAACGGAAGTTTTCCTGAAATGAAAAATGCGTCAGATCATCCCTTATGGTGACAATGCCTTCTCCATTTACCCGGTAGCGAATGGCCACCCCGTCGTCATAAGCTCTTACCACAATGTCGAGAGTTCGGCCAATGGATCCTGATTCACGGACCGTCCAAATCAGTTCGTTGAAGTGGTCACGAATCTTCGAGGTCTTCCCCCACACTGGAATCCAAGTCGTGTCTTGCA
This sequence comes from Saprospiraceae bacterium, assembly GCA_965223405.1. GTDB lineage: Bacteria > Bacteroidota > Bacteroidia > Chitinophagales > Saprospiraceae > CBDCWO01. The sequence goes on along the minus strand of CBDCWO010000006.1, from coordinate 4,663,051 downwards.
GGCGCATGGTCTTGCGTACAGGGTGAAATGGGCCTTCAAGATTCGTAGGGTCCAGGATAAGACCTAATTTTGATTTTTTTATTATTTGTCTGGATCCATATTGTAAAGACCAAAATAACTCATCTCCTGAAATCTCTAACATGACTTTGCTCTTTTCACTAGGAGACAGGATGATTACAGAAGTCCTATCAGAATTTAGTTTTTGAGATACACATTGTGAAAAAAATAAAACCGAAGCCGAGATCAATACGCTAATAACATTCTTTGAAAAATTCATTGGTCACTTATTTTTAATACGTTTGGTAAGTCTAATTTTCATATATCGGCGATTCAACAGGTCAAAAAATTCAGCAATTTAAACATGAGCAAAATATACCAAATAATACTAAAATCGGTGGTTGAAATTATGGCTTAATGACCATATCAGACCTCTTGGGTTCCGAAGTAACTTTTGAATGTTTAATTTTTTCATTTTGCAGTGAAGTTTTCACTGCTGCATTCCCAGCAGCATACCATTTAAATTCTACATCCCAGTTCTTTGGCCAAGTTGGAAATGCCTGCCTCGTTCCCAAGTACAGATACCTTTCTAACCTCCCGCTTTTACGAAAGTGATTTTCAAGTTTCGGATAGTTATAAATTATTGAATTTATTAAAACATAACTTATGTAGAAAAACTAAACATCACTATTTTATTCTTATTCGGCACCTGATACTTTTACATAATCTAAAGGCAAATCATTATAAACGCGAGCCAAAGTTGCTATATTTTTGTCATCCCCTTGAAAACTATCGATGGGAGAAGTCAGATAATAACTGATGGGAGGTTTAAGTGAATTGGCATCCGGTTTGGTGAATCCAAATAAACCAACCTGGTTTGTGAGTGCATTTTTTACCTGAACGACTGGATCTTTTTGATTCCAGTTTGCCAGACAAGTGATCAATCTGGTCTGCTCTCCGACCATAGCGCGTACAGAATCAATTCTATTTACATCTCCTTCTTCATTCATAAGCCAATCCACTTCCTTAAACATTTTTGATTCTGTGATATGTGGATGTGTAATGTCGAATGCAGTCAACCATATCTTGCAATCAGGATCGGATTCTTTGGTAGCTTTATGGATCACATTCCAGCACGCTTCGATTGCCAGACGGCTGTATTTTACATAATCAGTATCACTCAATTTATCTTCCCCTGGAAAAGGTGATCCCATAAGTTCTTCATACCGCACTTTCTCACTCTCCAGCCACTTCCCATCATTGCTGCTCCTATTGGGTTGATAAAACCAATCTATCATAAATCCATCAAGACCGGTTTTATGGACTGCATCCCTGATTGTTTCATCCAGATAATTTAGATATTTTCTGGTATAAGGAATATGACGGTCGTGAGGATAACCATAGCTGTATTCAGGATATTCCATTCCCCAGCGGGTATTAGAACCTATGCAGAGATACCCCATAACTTTCATTCCTTCAGCGTGTCCAAGTCTCACCATTTCGGGTAAAAAATCGTATTTCAGTCCGGGTTGTTCCGGAACCACTCCGTTCTTATACCAGGCATAACCATTGCAGGAGACTATGAAGGTTTGAATTACGTTTACACCGAGGTCTTTATACCATTTTATATGTTCAGTAGGGTTGGCATCAGCCCATAATCCCGGAGCTGAAAATGCATTTGGGCCCCCATCACCCCAGTTGAAATCAAGGTTATAAGATTTAATCTCATTTATTTTACTTTCCTGGGCTGTCTTTTTCTTCTCGCTGTTCTGGTTTTTAGTTTCCCCACAGCTTTGGATCAAGCAGAAAGAAATAATTGAAAAAATGATAATTATAGATTTCGCACATAAGATCTTTGATAACATGATATTTTTAGGTTTACTTTATTAATATAGATTTATGTGGAGGAAATATCACAAAGTATTTAATCTATATGATAAAAACAATTTTAACCAAGCGGTGGGTTATAGAAAACACAAATCTATTCATGTGATAAAATCTTGATCTGTAGCAAGCCACCCGGATTGATTAATTTTCCGTCCATATAAATAGAGACTCCTTTCTTATCAACCTTGTATGTGTAAGATCTTTTTTGTTCTCCCTCCAAAATAACATCTCTCACTTTATCACTATTTTTAACGGCTAAAGTGATCTTATTTAGTTTGAGTTTACCGTATAAAAGTTCAATAGTGTTTTTCTGAATGCCGGGCATCCTTTTTTGCATAAAACTGCCCCAGCCTTCACCAGAAATAAAGGCTGATTTGTAGTTTTCAGGATTGATTTTAGGATCAAAACTTATTTCCCCCTTTGGACCATGATATTTAAATCCTGATACTGATACAAAAGCACCGTAACTCGACATGGCGCGAGTGTAGTGGTTTCCATATTCTACTTCGTTATACGGATTTCTTTTTGCCGGATGATACCGGTCATGAATAGCTTTTATCATCGTCATCCCTTCCTCGATCAAACCTTCTGCAATCATATGCCCAGCTGCTTGGTAAGTGAATCCGGTCATGCATTCACTAAAATAACCAACTGAGAGTTTTTCCCAATCATTGCGTACCTGACCCAGTGACTCTGAAGGTACACCATTGGGAAATGAACAAATAACCGTTCCTCCCTCTCCAGGTAAAGCATAAAACCTAACCGGTTTTATTTCAGCTGAAGAAAGATAGGTTCCTATATCGGGTTGAAAGTTGTATTTATAAATAGAAGCCAATGCACTCTTAGTCTCCTCTTCCGGCAAAATCCTCGGTAATCCAGCCTGAATAACCCAGGATTGCCCCAGAACTTGATCAATATGACAGCCTGTGTATGTGTTGGGAGGAAAAAGGTTTGAAGTGTCCAGGACATTGATAAAGTACTCTCCATTAAAGAGTTCATCTCTCATTTTTCTGTATCCCTTCTTGCTGATTTTGGAACATAATCGTGAAAATTTCATGTCGTTCATTTCTGTGGCCATAGCCTCACCGGCCTTCAAAGCCGCATTATACATGCTACTTGTCCAGGCAATTTTACCATACCAAGACCTGTCCAGAGTATTGTATTGAGGTCCTTCCAAAATGCCGTCAGGTTTTTCTCCAATCTGTTTATCATGGGCGATCAAAAATTCTATACTCTTTTTAATTTTAGGCCAATAATCAGTTAAAAATTTATTATCTGGGGCTGTAGAATGTTCCCTGTAAGCACGCAATATTGTACCGGCCTGGCCATCTACTGCATATCCACTTCCATCATAATAATCCAAATGGGCTCCCTGGTCCAACTCACCTCTGTAACTTATGATCCCGTTAGATTGAAAAGACAGTCCATAATCAATCTGAGCCCTCAGTTGCCTGGCCAATGTTGGAAAGATCCTTCCCAGGGTTTGTTCATAATGAAACACATGGGTACAGGTACCATATCCTAGATAAACTCCTTCCATTGTATAAAATCTTCCTTCGTTTTGTGGATCATCGGTGAGGTCATCCAAAAGGTAGCAAGATTTGGTAGCCATAGTGCTGGCATTTACAAAAGTTCGATCAAGAAACCATACAGGCAAGGAGGAATCGTACCAGGTATTGACCCAGTCTTTCGTACTCCCGACTAGCTTCTCAAAATGCTTGCCGATATAATTGGCTACTTCTTTTGATGACGAAAAACGACTGCTATAATAATACCTCAGGTGTTGCTTGTTATTCAGATCGTTAAAACCGCTTCCGTGTCGATGCAAGTTTGGAAAATACCAAGACAGCAGGAAAGTGATTGTTGTTGACTCTCCTTTTTTTAATTTGATCCTTTTCCCTATCACACCGGTAAGATTTTCTCCTGCGCTAATGGTTGATTTTCGATCAGATGAAGGTTTAATCTCCTGGAGATTGTAAAGAATATCAGGTACAGTAGCCGGGCTAGACCAGGAGTTTGCTGAATCAAGAAGAGTGAGTGTCATATTACCATAATCTGGTAGATCCTGGAGATCTGATCCATCCACAGAACAAACCAAGTGCCTAAATCCACCGGTGGCAACAATTTCGTTAATATGTCGGGCATCATCTTGCTCAGCAGTGAAGTATCCTGCCATATTTTGAAGCCAGCCAAACAATTCAGCTTCTATTTCTGCTTGGCTCACATTCACTATCGTATATTCCATTATAATGGCCGGAAAACCCGACTCTTTGTAGTTGGTAGGAATAAAGGGGGTAAATGCCTTGAGCTTAATTTCCAGGGGAAATCCATGTTCTTTGAATCTTACATTCCCTATTGGATATTGCCCTTGAAAGGTTATGTCGGCAAATCCATCTGCATTTAAGGATTTTACTATCGGGGTTATTGTTCCGGGTAAGCGGACAGCAAATCCCTGGTCAAATCTTTTATCCTGAACCATAGGGTTGATATAAAATTTATCGCCAGGGCCTCCTGGATTGATACGTTGGATATTAAAAATATCCCAGTACCACAGTTGTCCATCTCCTCCTAGATATACTTGCCCCGCTCCAATACCACCCACTGGCATACCAATATATTTAAGGGAAGTTGTGTCATGTGCATCGCTCAAATAAGCAGTGGTTAAGAATAATAATAATGGTATTATTTGCTTCATAAGTTGATTTATATATTGAAGTGATTTAAAAACAAATTGTTAATTGATTTGCATGCCATTGATTCCCAATACGTCAGCTTTTTCTCGATCCATAACTGTGGCTATGAATCTCAAAAAGAGCTTCGTCTTGAAAATCAAGCGCATACAACTCATTTTAACATCTGTTTTTAAATCACTTCAATGATAATACAATAATGCCATGAATTTTTTAATAAAAAAACCAGGATGACTTGCAGTAAATTTTCGCAAGCCTAACAACATATATTTATCTTAATTTTTTTGCATTTATAAAACAGTCATGTAATTTAATTAGAAGAAAGTAACAAACACTCTAAGATTGACGATATATTAACCTACATAAACTAGAATATAAGATTAATGGAGCCGTTTACATTGGAAATTAAATCATATAATTCAATATTGAAAATATCCCTACCATTTTGTATTCTGGTCATAGTCTTTTTTTATATCATTAAAGGGGAAACTGATTATGAACAAGGCTCTAAGGATTTTCCTGTCTGGATTGACATGATGGAAACTCCGGGAGTTAATTTACAAGAAGCAAGAGAGGCGTTTGATGCATATTGGAAACACCATACTCATTTTAAAGGAGATCGGTCAAAACAGTTTGAACGTTGGTATGCCAGAAATGAAAAACGGCTGGATGCCTACGGTCATGTCATTCCCCATGCTCAGGTAATATATGAGTTTAATAAAATTCGTTCAGCAGCTGATTTTACACAACAAGGCAAATGGCTTAATTATGGCCCTATTAATGTAGGTCCCCGAAACGGCATCAAAAAGGATGGTGGGCGAGTAAAAGATGTCGAATTTCATCCTACAGACTCCAACACATATTATGTTTCCTGTTTTAAAAGTGGTATGTTTAAAACAATAGATGCAGGACTGACCTGGAGGCCCTTAACAGATGATTTACCTCATGAAGTACTCATAACAAAAGCATTACCCTCCAAACCTTCTACTCTTTTTATTGGAACCGATGCCGGTATTTTAAGATCTACCAATTCAGGAGAAAATTGGAGTAGTATCGGACCAAATAGTAAAACAAATGCTATATTGATAAAAGCGGATGATGAAAATGTTATAATCGCAGGAAATGATGCCGGAATTTATAGATCTATTGATGGTGGCCATTCGTTTTCGTTTGTCCAAGCTGCAAGTAAGACGTCGGAATTGAGGGCACATCCCACTAATCCGGAAATAATGTACGCTGGCACCAATGGTTCTTCTTCCCAATTTTTCAGATCTACAGATGGAGGTGCCACGTGGGTAGAGAATACAACCGATTTTGGCACGGGAGCCTTCATAAAACTAGCTGTTACACCTGCTGAGCCCAATTACGTGTACTTGATTAACTCCAGGGATCATTTGGGGGATAATTCATTTGATGGCGTTTATAGATCGACAGATTCCGGGGCTAGTTTTACCAAAAGATCCGGTACAACTCCCTGTATTACAGGTTATAGCAACAGTGGAGATCTATCCAGAGGACAACCTAATTATAATTTATTCATTGTCGCAGATCCTACGGATGCAAATACAGTGTATGCAGGTGGCATAAAGCCTTGGAAATCAATAGATGGTGGCCAAACCTGGAAACAGGTATTTAGCGATATAACTACAGATGGGGGTTCTTTACATGTAGATCAGCTTACCTGGGCTTATTCACCCCATGATCACACCTTGTTTGCTGTAAACGATGGCGGCATTTACTATCTGAATAATGAAAGTAAATTTCAGCAAATAACTGATGGACTGCCAATTGCTGAAGTTTGGGAATGCACCCAGAGTCAACAAAACCTCACTAACATCGCTGGAGGCACTTTTCATTGCGGGATTAAATTAAACAAAGGCGGAACTTGGCTTAGTCCCTGGGGAGGGGATGAGTCTACCGTGTTATTTGACTATTCAGATGATACGTATGCCTATCACTTTAAGTATGACAAGGTTCATAGATCATCGAATGGTGGACTCAGCTTTCAGAGAATTAATGCCTCTGCAGATAGAGGTAATTATACCGGCACAGGCATTGTAGATAAAAGTGATGTCAACACGTTATTTGTAGGTTTGCACGAGGTAGAGCGTATTAACAATGCCCGTACGGCAAATTCATCGACCGTATGGGATAAAATTTCATCTTTTGGGGACAATACCGATATTAATAAGATCGAGCAGTCGGATGCCAACCATGATATTATGTATGTTTCCAAAGGCAGTGGCTCGTTCTATAGATCTGATGATGTAAGAGCTCTATCTCCTTCGTTTACCAATCTCACCAGCAATTTGTCAGGTTCAGGAAAAATTAACGACATCGCTACGCACCCGGTGAGTGAAAATCTGGTCTACATATTAATGGGAAATAAAGTTTATAAATCCAATGATAAAGGAAGATCCTGGACCGATATTTCCAATGGTTTACCCACTATACCGTTGCTCGAAATAGTATATGACAAATCAAGTGATGAAGGCATTTATATTGGTACGGATATGGGTGTTTATTACAAAGATGCCAATATGGATAGTTGGGTAGATTACTCTAATGGCCTTCCGGTCATTCGAGTATCGGGCATGGATATTTTTTATGGACCAACACGTGAAGAAAGTGTCTTGACCGTATCCACCGACGGAAGGGGATTTTGGAGGTCCGCATTGTATGATGTCATTGTCAACAGACCGGTTGCTGGCTTTTCGTCCAACAAGCAATCAGTCGTGGCCAATAATTCGATCAATTTCACAGACAATTCTACCGAGTCACCCATGCTTTGGGAATGGACTTTTGAAGGCGGAATCCCAGAAAAAAGTAATGACCAAAATCCTTCAGTATTATACGAAGTCCCTGGAAGCTATAAAGTTAGTTTAAAAATTACCGGATTAGGAGGGACTGATTCTATAGAATTTGACAATTATATTAAGGTATCGGCTAATACAGGTGGCACAGGACCTCTGCAGGGACATTACGATTTTCAAGGCAATTTAGACGATTCCTCTTCCTATGCCCGTGACTTGACAATTGTGGGAGGTTTTAGCCCCGTTTTTACCGAAGACAGAAACAGTAATGTGTCCGGTGCTTATCAAGCTCCCGGATCATCCGGGAATTATTTGAAATCAAGTTATAAAGGTATCGGTGGAAACAGTGAGCGTACTGTTACAGCCTGGATAAAAACTACCACGGCAGGATCTAGAAAGACGGTCGTTTCCTGGGGAAAAAATTCTTTTGGCGCCATGTTTAATGTGATGGTCCACAATGGTAATATAAGAGTTGAAGGTGGAAGTTGTAATGTACAAAATGATGACTCAACAGTAACACCATTAGACAATGATACATGGCGACATATCGCTGTAACTTATAATCCTGAGGATGGAGATAAACTATCTAATGTCAAACTTTACATCGATGGAGTATGCTATACCAATCAGCCAGATGCAGGAAGTTCATATAACTCAGAATTAACTGCGATTAATACTAACAATACCGAAAACGATGTGCAAATTGGAAATGCTTCATATAATAGCAATTATTATTGGCGAGGGCAACTGGATGATATCAGAATTTATTCCAAAGCATTGTCTCCGGAAGAAATAATGACGGTTATGTCGGGAGCTACTGTAGGAGTGGATGACCAAGAATCGTCGATTGAAAACAGAATAAAAGTCTACCCGAATCCCTTTAATTCAAAATTACTTTTGGATGTTCCAGGGATCGGAAACATAAGAGCTGTAATATATGACTTAAATGGGAAGATAATCCAGAAAGTTATTGGAAAAACTCAGGATAATAAAATTGAGATAAACACCCAACATATGACTTCAGGCAACTATATACTCTCCATACAATTTGGTGATCAAAGAGCTAACAAAAAAATTATTAAAATTGATTAGGGATAAAGCGGATCCCTCATTTTGTCCCACCTGATTCCATTAGAACCTCTCATCATGATCTCTCCTAAGACTGATCCATATGAGTTTTGATCCAATACTGTTGAACTGGATCTATTGGATTTTGAAAATTGTTTTTCCATCTGCATTTAAGTGAAGGATTTTCATTACATCATTATACTAGTATCCAATCCCAGCCAAACCACCGCCATCTCCCTTATGATCAATATCCCTACCTGTACAAAATCTGTCCAGGCAACAACGGAAAGCCCTCCGAAAAATAGTGAAAATTGCTGAAAATGCTGCCAACCCGATAATACTATTACAACAGGGGTATTCCAACCACAGCTTCCAATGTAATCGCTCCAAGACAAAGCACGGATGTCGTATTTACAAAAACGCACACCAATATCCAGAATATTATGGCAATCCCACTCTCTAAAGCAGTGCCGTTCATTTCGATGATCTGCTCGGCAGATATAATTGATGCGATGAGGAATGCTCCTATAATCCACCTTGGTAAGGATCTGCCTGCCAAAAAACAAGATTCAGCATTTCGATCGTGGTCCTTAGGTTTCCGGGATACGTATAATGCTATAGCAATAATTACCAGAAAGTACAATCCATAAACATTAAAATCAAGTACTTTAAGTCGACTCTGCATTTAAACTCTGATTAAAAATCGCTTTGGCTTCGCTTAATTCTTAGTAAGGCACATTTTCTTTCTAGAGGGACTTTGATGCAATTTTTCTTTGCCCTTATTTCTGTCCAGGTAATCCCTCCTGGATGGATGTATTCAATTTTTGAACCTGGAGGCGGGCCCCTCAATTTTATTTTCACCTTATCATCTTGACCGAAAGTTACTGGGATAATAATCCCGGATTCCGTAGTAAAAATATTTGCTTTGGCCAGATCTCCTATTACCTGCACTACCCCAGGTTGCAATACCCAATTTTTACCTTTCATTTCCTTAAACATTACTCCATAATCCAAATACAACTGATCTACCTCCGGATCAGGAAGGATTGCATGATCATTAGCGGGAAAAGGCGCCATCGGATACATTCCAAGATGCAGATGTTTTTGCATAAATGCATCGAAATCCTTCCCGATCGAGCCTTTGTTATGGCACCACCCCAGCAAAGGTTTATTTACGCATAATAATGCATTGGTATTGATCGATGCAGCTACATCACCAAACTCATCAAATATCCCATCCACCTGCTTTACATCTTCCAGGCGTTTCACATGATTGTTTATAAATACCACTTTATTTTTTTTCATGCAAGATCGGCGCTATCTTGCCAATAATAGATTGCCAGGATTTATGTAGTGACCGGGCAGGGGCGTTGTTGAACCACGAAACTCCATCATCCCTTCGTGTATTGTAGTGCCTGGTCCAATCTAACCTGTCTATAGTTACGCCCTTAAAATGAGGCAGTTTTTCAATATACCGGTTGACCTGAGCTACTAAATGATCTGCATAAACAGGCTCTCCCGGATCCATCACGATACACCTGTCCCAGGAATAAATAAAATTTGTATATGTTGTATCATGCGGATGGTAAAGTGCAGCCGGCTCAAGGGCTTTATATAAGTATGTATTGGAATTTGACCATATTTTCCTTTTGGGCAATCGTGGGTTATAATGAGACCTGGATAGAATATTACTTCCAAATTCGGTCACATTAAAATAACTCAATACATGGAATCCTTTATCCTCCATCTGCTTGTAGTATTCATCGATCTTTTTATAGGTTAAGTATTCACCGCGCCAGCTCAACCATCCTTCATCATCCTTCACTGCTGGAAGAAATAATCCCATGTACGGAAAGGGAAAAGTGGCATCCCAATTGGTCATATAAGCCATTTGTTTCATCTTGTCCACATCAAAAGGTCCTGTTTCAAAAGAGTAGGACGATGTGCCACTAAATTTATGGACTTCAGGATTCACCGGATCAAACCACTTTTGAAATCTTTTTACATACCACCCCATTGAAGCCCTCCAATCAGCTTCATGCAATTTGATATAGGTTGTAAATCTCAATTCTTTACCCGGTGTAAACCGGTTGTTGAGTCTTGAGAAAACCAAATTTCCTTCTTCGGTAATTTCCAGGGCCGCTTCTATACCGATATCTTCAGGAGAAAATCCCAGAGATATGCCTAACTTTTGTTTTTCATCAAATAATGCCACCAGTGGAACGGAAAAAAAGTTGCGCCTGCTCGCCGGACTGAATCCAATCCAGGAATCAAAATTTTTATCTTTTTTCGGGTCGCCGTATATCGAACCACCATAAATCAACCGACGTGGGAACAGAGGTTGTGGGACCAGTGGATCTACCCAATCTTGAACCGGCATGCTATGGTCGGTAGCAACGATATCTCCGTTCAGCAATCGGGTAATTGCTTCTTCTGATAGATCCACACCCAATCTTTCAGGACGGGGATCACCCCAACTTGTCCAGTATTTTATATCAGGTAGGTCAACAGACCAATGGGTTTGCACGGGTACGCTCCATGGTTCTTCCCCTTTTGGGAGTATGATCAGTTCCCATTTTAACAAATCATTTTCAAATAGAAATTTTTCCTCAGTCTGCAGTACATGGCCAGAATCGGAAGTCCATTTTTTCCTACATGCAAACATTGCTTCATCCTGATCAACTGAAAGTATTTCAACCGAACAATCCCTAAACTTAGTATTAGCTGAAAAAGGAAAACTCTTTTGTTTCCGTCTATCATCTTGGATGGATACTATTTCACCATTTTTATTAAAAGAAACTTTTGCTGATTCAGCCGAAAGATAATACAAAGGTAAATCCGGTTGACTTTGGGCAGCCGGGGTACAGGAAATCAGGACTAGTCCTATCCACATATAATTTAAAATCTTTAGAAAGGTGGTTCTTAATTGTAAACTTACATGCATTTTCATTTCACCTATGAGTTTATGCGCTTATAATGTCCTAAAGTACTGTAACAAATCACTCTATTAAAACAAATGGGGTATCAGGAAGGACCTGATACCGATGTTAATTCTACTGTCCTTTATTCGATTCAATTGTATAATCCGGATGGTACTTTATCCACCTCACTTTGTGGTATCGGTAAAGTTAAATAGTCCGATCCAAAATTATACCCAATACCATTAAGCTTTTCTAACAACTTGCTGAAAGGATTCCTATAATCCTTGCTAAAAAAAAACGTTTCCAAGGTAGGGTGAATAGTGAAAGTCTTATTAAATCGAAGGCAGGCATGATTTCTGTTCTTATATAAATCTTATAAATCTAATGAATCAACAAGGGCTTCAACTCAATTTTACCGCCGGATACCTTTTTAAATATTATGGACAGATTTGCAGAAATATCATCCCGATTGCTCAATTGCGCGGTTTGATTTATTCTTACTTCCCCATTGTTAATTTGGACAAAATCATCCAATAACTTAACATCATTATAGTAAATTTCAGCTTTGTTAATTTCGAATTGAATCTTGGATTCGGGCATTATCGACAATTGATATTGCCCGGGAACATGGGTCTTTTTGAGAGGTATTGAAATGTTTAATTCGTTTCTTACTAAATCTTCTCCCTTCCAAGTGTGTACTTTCTGGGGCTTTGACCACACTCGGATGCCCTGCTTTCTCGGAGGAATAAAATTACTGACATAATATGCAGCAAAAGAGCGGATAAGCGGCATACCTGCTGATTCATTGATACTAAGTCTCATAGCACTAATTTCAACATCTTCAAAAAAATCAATCTTCTTTCTACCCACAGATATTCCCTGGCAAAGTTCTTTCCATTGCCCGTTTGACAAACCCTCGATTTTATATTTCCGGATCCGTTCGCCTTCCCGGTAATCCTCCATTATTATTGCATGGTTGACTACTCCAGGTCGGTCAAAGGTAAGAAAGACTTCTTTCCCTTGTTTTGATTTCAATTCTGCAATGGGAGAACCGAACCGCCGTTTGATCTCTTCCCCAAATTCAGCATATCTTTTGACATCCCCAGTAGGTATCAAACCTGTGGTGTCTGGTGATGCATTTAACAAAAAAACCGATCCATGACCCACTGATCTGTAATAATTTTCCATCAATTCATCTACGGACTTCCGCTTTTTCACCTTTTCTTCAGACCAGAACCAATAGTGATCGTATAACGTAGTATTAGTCTCTAAAGGGGCCCATGCATCACCATCAGGATTTCCATCTATTTGGGTAGATACTCCTGTACTTAAATCTTCACTATTTACACTATTCCATGCCGGATAAAACAGGTTTCCCGACTCAGTGCCCGGCCACCGGATAGAAGCATGAGGACCTTGAAACACCACGGAATTCTTAGCATATTTGGCCATAATATCAGAAATATCAATTACACAACTGCCATCAAACCAAACCTCCAACATCTCTCCATACTTCGTAAGCACTTCGGTCAATTGTGTGCGGAATACCTCATTATAGGCTTCCTGTTTAGAGGGATCTTTTGTCTTGCCACCGCTTCCAATCATAGCTCCCCAGGTTTTATCTCCTGGATATACATAAACACCCAGATTCAATCCATATTTTTTACAGGATTCTGATAATTCTTTCAATACATCACCTTGCCCATTCTTGTATGGCGTTTCCTTAATCCCATATTCTGTAGTCTCGGTTTGCCACCAGCAGAATCCACCAGAATGTTTAGCTACAAAAATGATCTCTTTCGCACCCCAGGACAGTGCAGTTTCACACCATTGATCCGTATTCAGTTTCTGAGGCTTGATCCGATCCAACGGAATAGAATGGTCATTTTGCTCTACTTGAGTTCCTTTGATCCAGGTTGTGGGGGCAAAATGAAGAAACATTATTCTTTCTTGTTCATGCCATTTGTACTGGATAGGAGTGGGCTTGGCTAAGTTGAAACCTTCGTCGAAAGAGTGTCTTTCTCTTTGGATACCACAACTACAGAACAAACTAAGCACGAAAACGAATATGCTGAAATAATGGATTGCTCGTTTCATCTGTGTAAAATTTTTCAATAATTTGGACGAATATATGTTGTTACTGGCATTTTGCACATTATCTTGCCTAAGGATTATCAAATCTCATCAGGCCAAGGAACCGGTTGCGCGGTTTCTTTCAAAATTGGCATTGGCACCTCTGATTCCCTTAAATAATTGGATAACTCTTTGGTCAGTTCTTTTAGTTTTTTGGGTTCTGCTTTAGATCCCTGTGCTAGATACTGGGCTGTCAAACCGATTTATATGATGGCGCAGCTCAAACATTATTGGCAGACAAACTTGGGATTGATATGGTATGAGCTCCGGTTAATGGTTTTTGTGGAATTGAAGAGGTACTAATAAACAAAATGAGCTTTACCAGGATGAATGGGGCGTGAGGTATATTCAAAACGGTTGGTCCATTGATGCCCAAATTGACAGAGAGGTTTGGAGGATAAGAAGATACAATGCTAAACATATTAAAATCACTCCAATATAAAGCTATTATGTTAGGATAATAATATTTTTGAAATGAATGCTTATGTTTAAGGAAATTAAAAAAAGTAAAACTTCACTCAAATTGACCCCAAAAATTCAACATTTCAAAGTATATATTCTTTTTTACGTATTGTTAACAACCTTGGCTTGCCGGAATACTCTGAACAATCATGAAACCCGCCATCACAAGCATGAAAATTGGTTCAACATAACCGACTACGGTGCTAATGGAAATGGGACCACTTTATGTACAGAGGCTATAAACAAAGCGATACAAGATTGTAATAAAAGTGGAGGAGGACGAGTTTATGTACCACCTGGCAAATACCTTTCCGGCACTATAGTTATGAAAGATAATGTTGAATTATATCTGGAAAGGGGCAGTACATTGCTGGCAAGTACCCGTCACGAAGATTTCCCGAGGATGCCGCAACCCAAGTATCGATCGCAGAAAGATCCGGGAGGTTGGTTCTCTTTGATCTATGCAAATGAAGTCAGCAATTTTGGAATTAGGGGATTTGGGACCATAGATGGACAGGGTAATTTACAAAAACCCCGCCCCGAATTGTTGGGAGGAGATAGAGATGGCCGACCTCGTTCCATACTGTTTATTTCATGCAATCAGATAAGAATCGAAGGCGTTACCATGATCCATTCAGGAATTTGGAATCAACATTATTTAAATTGTGAAGATGTGATTGTCGATAAGATTGAGGTTTATAACCACGCCAATCGCAATAACGATGTGATTGATATTGATGGTTGTCGCAGGTTTATAATGAGTAATTCAATTGTCGATTCAGATGATGATGGTATTACATTAAAAAGTACAGGTGCAGCTCCATGCGAAGACATAACTATCACTAACTGTATTGTATCCAGTTGGTGCAATGCTATAAAAGCCGGAACCGAATCAACGGGAGGTTTCAAAAATATTACGATTTCAAATTGCGTGGTGAAAAAGAGTAGAAGTAAACAGAAACCTATTTTCAATGATTATCCTTCGGGAATAACGGGAATATCTTTAGAAATAGTAGATGGAGGAACAATGGAGGGAGTAACAGTTAGTAATGTTACAATTGATGGAACAAAGTGTCCGCTATACATAAGGCTCGGGAATCGAGCAAGAAAACACACAAAAGATGCACCCAATCCAAAAGTTGGAATTATGAAAAATATAGCAATAAGTAACCTTGTTTGTTATAATTCGGGCAACTATTCAAATTCCATAACTGCAATACCCGGTTATTATATTGAAAATGTATCATTAAGCAATGTTCAATTCTTTAATGAAGGAGGATTAAAAGCCGGGGAATATTTACCAAATATCGAAAGTGTAAAAGAAGACGAAAAGGGATATCCACAACCAACAGTTTGGAAAGAATTACCGTCATCGGCGCTGTTTATCCGCCATGCTAAAAATATCATGATTCAAGGAATGCTAATGGGAAGTGATGCCACCGATCCACGAGTGCCAATAATTGCACATGATGTTGAAGGATTGAGCATAAGGAACACTAGGGTTACAAAGAATAATACAGCTGATACATTTTTCCAAGGAGAAGATGTAACCATTTTTGAAGTGGAAAAACCACTTGGGTGGACAAAACAAGTGCTTAGTGTTAATTGATCCCTTCGTTAATTCAGCAAAAGATTGATAACTTGAACAACAAGTATTTAGGGCTTGCTGATTTTTATAAAAATTCAGTATAAATATCTGTTTATCAGATTGATATATTGATGACCAGTTAATGATTTATTGCAATAACTGCAAGGTATTGGTTATTTTAGTGTCAAAACCCTTGTAATTATGATGCGAAATTACACCTGCTGACCAGCTTACCCTTGAAGGATTCTGAACATACCATTTCTTACAAATCATATATACCTTTTGATCGCCTCATGCCGGCTGGGCACTTACTTTTTTCCAACCATGAAAAAAGTAAGCAAAAAAATCTCCGCTGTACTGAAATGGCTAAATTGATTAAGCATTCCCTAAAATCAAAAAACTCGGCCTTTTATGCACTCATGTATACTTTAAATGGCAAATTTCCAGACCTCATTAATCTTCATGGGCTTAAAATTACCTCTCTGTTCAGTGCATAACGGCCTCAAACACTTTTGATTTTTTAACGCTTTGTCTGCCGAAGCACCGAAGGCAGAGGAATACCTAATCATTTTTGACGCCATTTCACTAATGCGAAACTTTCCGCCTATAATGCATATTCCTGCTAGCCTTAAATACCAAAATTTTGAGCTGATTTTTTAATCTGCCAGCCGATCAAAGTTAGCCTCCGATTGTATGTAGAATATAAAATCAGCAAACCCTATTTAAATTAATGTAAAAACACAGGTCAAATAAATATTTTATAGTCCATGGAGGCATACTGGCTGTGCTGTAGTTTAGAGTCAATTTTAAAGTTCACGTGACATTTTTAACTCCGGATTATGGTGTTTTAACAGAAAACGACATGGATTATTATCAAATATTTTTGTATCTTATCTATGTTTTGTTACATTTATTTCCGGACGAAGCAATCACAAACTATTGTGTTCAAAGATTCTGACGCGAAAAGTGGTTTTTAGATTGCAATTGTATTATGAATAGTTTAATTACTAAAATACAGGCTAGTGACCAATCGGCATTTACGGAATTGTATAATCTATTCCATAAAAAGATCTATTGCTTCATCCTTAAGTATGTCCGTTCGGAAGAAATGGCCAAAGAACTTACCCAAATGTTATTCATTAAGATTTGGGAAAAAAGAAAAATGCTATCCACCAAAAAATCCGTTGAATCTCAATTATTCATAGTTGCCCGTAATTTGACTATTGATGAATTGCGCAGAATGAGTCGACAAGAAACACTCAAAGAAACTTATAAAAAATTTAACCCTTCTTCTATATACTCCCTGGAAGAAGATCTACGATATTCAGAACTTCAAAATCAGGTGCAAAATGTGATCGATCAACTTCCTGCTAAAAGGAAAAAGATTTATCAGATGAGTCGTGAAGAAGGATTAAGTTATCGGCAAATTTCTTCTCAATTAGACATTTCATCTAAAACCGTTGAAACCCAAATTAGACTCGCCCTAAAAACTCTTAGAACAAAACTTACCTCTTTTTTGCACCTGCTATTTTAGCTACATAAAGAGGTGCAATATACCACACCTAACCTCTAATAAACATTTCGATTTTATTTCGAATTATAGGTTTTGGATCTAATGTTTAATACCTTTTTAGCTATTCATAAGTCCACACAACATTTCATAATCTGCAAATTAGTTACGCTGGTTTTTAAGGGTAGTTCTTGGTGAGAAACGTATTACTAATAAGAAAAACAAATGACATTGATGTATAAGCTAATTGAGAAATATGTGAAGGGAAAGGCCTCCCCTGCTGAAATTGAAATATTGAAAAAGTATTTATCAAATAATCACTTAAGCCTATTAAAGACAAAAATGGCTCAAGATTGGGAAGAGGGATTAAGTAAAGAGCACTCGATAAATCAACAACTTTCAGAAGAAATGCGAGAGTACATACTTTCCAATATTCAATCCACAAAAGTCCCCAAACGAAGAAATACAATTAGATGGATATCAACTGCAGCGGCAATATTTATCCTGGCCGTAGGTCTGTCATTATGGTTAACCTTAAGTCAGGATAATAATGTCGCCATTTATAGTACAGAATACGGTGAACAAGAGCTGGTAACTTTACCAGACGGATCTCTGGTTACACTAAACGCAAATTCAACCCTTCGCTTAAATAAAAAATGGTCCAAGGAAGAAACGAGACAAGTATGGTTGGAAGGTGAAGCCTATTTTCAGGTAGTTAAAAAGTACACCGATGGAATAAAATTTAAGGTTATCACCTCGGAATTAACTGTTGAAGTTCTGGGAACCTCTTTTTCGGTTAATAGCAAACCCAAAACTACTCAGATATTTTTGGATGAGGGAAAAATCAGTCTTAATACGGTACTGAAGTCAATGGATCCAGTGATCATGGAACCTGGGGAAGTGCTAACCTATTCCTCTGAAGACCAAAAAATCATTGAACATAAGAAGGCAGCCTCCGATCTGCATACCTCTTGGAAAGATGGGGTATTAACCTTCAGAAAGACGCCTATGAAACAAGTCTTCGCGAAAATGGAAGATATCTATGGTGTACATTTCAAAGTGAATAATAAAAATATAATGAAGAAGACTATGACTACTGGAGTTCCTATAGAAAGCTTGGATATTGCAATCTCTTTCATCAGCAAATCTATGAATGTAGACATTAAATTAGAACAGGACACTTTGGTAATCTATTAATAAAAATCGCCGAAGCAAGGTTCAGTTGCTTCAGCGAAATTCAACTAATTAAATTTTGAGCTATGAAGTTAAACTTTTTTTACAAATTGCGAGCAATACTCATAATGCTCCTGATGGTTATAACACACGCTTTCTACGCCACTTCAGGATCAGATTTAGGGACCAATTTTCAAGATAGGCCCTTAATTGAAGTTCTTGATGAACTTAGTGAGACCTACCAGGTATTTTTTACTTATAATGACGAATTATTGAATAATGTCAATGTAGAATTCACCTTAAAGAAAAATGAAAAACTGGAAACTGCAGTGAATAGATTGTTGGCTCCGGTTGGATTTAAGTATGAACAAGTAAAGAAAAAGTTTTTTGTCATCTACAAAGAGACTCAAAGCAACAAAAATACCATACGTAAACTAAAGCGTAAGATTAACCAAATTAACAAACTTGAGAATAAAGGGAAGTTTGAGTTACGCCGTATAAATAAAGACCCGCAAGCTCAGATAGGAACTATTTTAGAAACTATTTCAAAATTGCCTCAAGACATTAGCATTACCGGAACCGTTACAGATGAAAATGGGGAGCCGATGATTGGGGTTACCATTTTGGTTAAAGGAACCTCTGCTGGCACCACCTCAGATTTAGATGGAAAATTCGAACTGGATGCTCCAGAGGATGCCACGACCTTAGTTTTTTCTTATGTTGGCTATACTCCTCAAGAGATAGAAATAGCAGGTAGAACTATTATTAATGTTACAATGACCCCATCTTTGGCTGATCTATCTGAAGTCGTAGTTGTAGGATATGGTACTCAAAAGAAAATCAATTTGACCGGCTCTGTGGCAAGCATTGGGGATGAAGAATTAACGAAACGACCTGTTTCAAATCCGGCAAACCTATTACAAGGAAAAGTTGCTGGAGTTGAGATTTCACAAGCTTTTGCAAAACCCGGAGATGAAAGAAACTCTATCCTTATTCGTGGCGCCGGCACCTTTAGTGGAACAGGTAACAGTCCATTAATTTTGATCAATGGAGTCGCCGGAGACATGACTAACCTGAATCCTGACGACATTGAGTCCATTTCGGTATTGAAAGATGCCGCTTCCAGCGCTATATACGGTGCTCGTGCGGCTAATGGAGTGATCTTAGTTACTACCAAACAAGGTCAAAACCAACGGGCTTCAATCAATTATCACTACAACCTGCAGGCTCACCAAGCAACTCGGTTACCAGAATTGCTGTATAACTCTGCAGATTATATGGAATTGTGGAATGAGGCCAGAGAACGAGCAGGAAGAACACCTCACTTTACCCAAGCCACCATTGATGCTTTCAGAAATAATCCGAATGATCCAAACTACCCTAATTTTGACTGGATAGATCACAGCTTTCGCACGGGAATTGCTCACAATCATCACTTGAATGTCAACGGAGGAAATGATAATACAAATTACAATCTATCCCTCGGTTATTATGACCAGGATGGTATAACCAGCCTTTATGAGTTTCAAAAATACAATGCACTATTTTCTATAAATTCTCATGTTACCGACTGGCTCAAACTTGGCGGTGAAATCCAGTTTGTCCGGAAAGACATTACCAGAAGTGCTTGGGATAATGATGTAGATTATCAAATATTGGCTATTTATGGAGCTGGTCCGAATTATACACCTACAAAAGTTCTACCTGATGGAAGTGTAGGATACATAGCCAGATATAGCTCCAGTATATCTGAGTGGACCGTGAGAAACCCTGATGCCCAGGATGCAAGTGGATCAAGAGTGGAGAACAATTACAACATTTTACCCCAGGTTTCAGCTGATGTGCAGCTGATCAAAGGCTTAACTTGGAGAAATAAACTGGCATTTCAATTAATAAATAATTTTTTAAAAGCACATGAACGTCCGGTAGATAATTATTACTTTGAGGATAATTCGTATGCTCACAATAATGCAACATGGAGGTTGGGTGTTACTGACCGTAACCAACAAAGTACATTAACAACCTATTTTTCAACACTGAATTATGATACGAATTTGGGTGATGTTCATGCTATCAATATTCTGGCCGGTTATAACCAAGAGTCGTTTTTGACAAGATCTTTGTCCGGATTTCGAAGAAATTTCACTATTCCGGATATCAAGGAGTTGAATGGTGGTTCACCTGAAGGACAAAGAGCCTCAGGATCAGCTTCCGAGTGGGCAATACGTTCTTATTTTGGTCGACTGGCCTATAGCTTTGACCACAAGTACTTGCTAGAAGTCAACGCTCGTTATGATGGGACTTCCAGAATATCGCCAGACAATCGTTGGGGCTTTTTCCCTTCGGTATCTGGAGCATGGAGGATTTCTGAAGAGGATTTTGCTGACATTGGATGGTTAGATAATCTTAAACTTAGGGCTTCCTGGGGCAGGCTAGGAAACCAAAATGTTGGTACCTATCCATATCAACCGGTTCTGTCATTTGGATCATATCCATTTGGAGGGACTACAAGCATTGCAGCCCTTCAAACAAGATTAGTCGACGAAAACCTTAAATGGGAAACCACAACTATGACTGATTTTGGTTTTGACCTTTCAATCAACAGGGGACTATTGGATGTTACTTTTGATTGGTATCATAAAGTAACAACCGATATACTCTACGGAGCACCGATTCCGAGCCTTGCTGGTCTTAGCCCTCCAACGGTAAACTTTGGTGAAATGGCAAATAAGGGGATTGAAGTAGTATTGGGCCATCGAAAACAAATTAGGGACTTTGGCTACTATGTTAGCTTAAATTTTGCTAGGAATAGAAACGAAGTGCTTAAACTTAACCTTGGAGATGAACCTCAGATTGGAGGAACCAGAATCACGCAGGTAGGTCTTCCCTGGAATTCTCATTACCTTATTGAATGGACCGGGATTTTCCAAAATGAGGAAGAAATTGCAGCTGCGCCAACACATCCACATCCACCTAAACCAGGTGATCTCAAATTCAAAGACCAAAATGGCGATGGGGTTATTAATGGCGACGACAGGATACTTATTGATGGTGCTCATCCTGATTTTACCTATGGTGGAAGTGTAAACTTGAATTGGAAAAATTTCAGTTTATCGGCATTTTTTCAAGGAATTTCAGGTCGAAAACAATACAATGGTATACTTAGCTGGGGTCAAGGGGCTTTTATGCAAGGTTCTCCTCCTCCAGTAGACTTAGTAAATAATAGGTGGACACCTGACAATCCAACAAATAAATATCCGGCGATTTTTCAAAATGGATATGGTCCGGTTACGGGCACCAACAGTACCTATTGGTTATTTGATGCTTCATACTTTCGGTTAAAAAATCTGCTTATTGAATACCGTATCCCAACCAATTTGGTTGAAAACATCGGCATCCGAGACTTAAGGGTTTATGCGTCCGGTGACAACCTGTTAACCATTACAAATTATCCTGGATCTGATCCAGAGCAATTTGATAATCAATGGTTTACTTCTTATCCACAAGTAAGAATTTTTACATTGGGAGCAAGAATCAAACTTTAATCTAACAAAACTATAAACGTTATGAATAACTATATAAAACGTATTTTAATCAGAAGCTTTGTATTGGGATGTTTAGCATTTTCTTTAATCGCATGCAATGAACTGGATAAAAACCCACTCGATCAAGTTTCCAAGCAGACCTTCTGGACTTCAGAGTCTGATGCTGAAGCAGCCTTAGCCGGAGTATATTCTCGTCTTAACTCAGCACCATTCAGGTTTCAAATGATCTTTTATTCTGTTTTAGGAGGCGATACAAACCAAAGTGGTTTATCCGGCAGCGGAGCAGTTAACGATCTGGCCCGGGGATTAATTACTCCTACATCAGGTGGTCTGGTTTCCGGTATATATTCCGACTGTTATCGAGGGATTGCTTCATGTAATATTTTTCTTGAAAATATTGATAATCCGCCTATGAGTGAATCTACTAGGGAGATATTCAAAGGGGAAGCATTGTTTTTGAGGGCATTATTTTATTTCAGACTACAAGACTTTTACGGAGGTGTACCTTTACTTACTTCATCCGTAAAATCCGTAGCAGAGACTGATATAGCGCAAAGCACCAGGGAGCAAGTAAGAGCGCAGATCCATGCCGATTTGGATCAGGCCATTCAAAAACTTCCTAACGCATCTTACAATGGGCATGCAGTCAAAGCTTCAGCCCTCGCCTTAAAGGCTAGATTATACTTACACGAGGAAAACTGGACCCAGGCTGCGTCTACAGCCAAACAGATAATGGATGATGGGAAGTTTGGGTTGTTTGATGATTTCAAAAACCTCTTTTTACATTATGGTCAGGACAACAATCCAGAAATCCTATTCTCCACAAAATATCTGGCTCCCGACAATACCAGTGAGCAAGATATTCAAATACAATGGTGGGGAATTATAAACCCACGGCAAGAGTTGGTAGATGCTTTTGAAACAACTGACGGCCTGTCGATTACCGATCCGAATTCAATCTATAATCCGGATGATATTTGGGCAAATAGAGACCCAAGATTGAGGCTCACATTGAAAGATTTTAACGAACCTGCAGTAAAAGCCTCAGGAGAGGTAATTAGCTATGATTACAATAATCCATCCTCAACGGGTTATGAACCTGACAAATTTGTGGATGTTGAAGAATTACCCGTCGATTATTCTACTTTAAGTCACCACGATTGGGTTATTCTAAGGTATGCGGAAGTATTACTAAATTATGCCGAAGCACAAAATGAAGCAGCAGGTCCGGATCAGTCCGTATATGATGCCATAAATGAAGTACGTGCCCGCCCTGGAATTGATATGCCTCCACTCCCTGCAGGTTTGTCCCAGGATGAAATGAGAGAGCGTATCTGGAATGAGAGGAGGGTTGAAATGGCCCTGGAAGGAATTAGGTATTCGGATATCAAACGTTGGAAAATCGCCGAAACCTATATACCCACATTGCAAATGCCTAGTGGGGAGTACAGACAATTTGATCCAAGCAAACACTACTTGTTCCCATTCCCTCAATCAGAAATAGATCTTGTTTCTTCTTTGAAGCAGAACAGTGGATATTGATATAGAAGTGATTTAAAAACAAATTGTTAATTGATTTGCATGCCATTGATTCTCAATACGTCAGCTTTTCCTCGATCCATCCGCGAGCGCCGAAGCTACTCAGCGGAGGAGCTAACTGTGGCTATGAATCTCAAAAAGAGCTTCGTCTTGAAAATCAAGCGCATACAACTCATTTTAACATCTGTTTTAAATCACTTCATATTTAATTCTAATCAAAAAAAATTGCGATCAGTGAATAATACCCTGATCGCAATTTTTTCTAATTTTTTGAGATCGCAAGTGAACAAAAGATATTAATAGCAAAAAATATAGTTGACATAACTGCAAAGAAATAATTTAACGACTAAATGGTTGAATTACCATTGTTTTAATCGGTATCCCAAAAAAATCACCATAAGCAATCCTATTTACACCAAATTCAGCCTATTTGGTGCCAATAGCTAGAGGGTCTTTTAATTCTATTATTGTGAATAGATTCACTGCTAAAGTTTACTTCAACTCCTTATTATATATTATGGTTGCATTAAGTATTTGTTTTACTTCATGTGACGATAAGACAGGTCTGCTATTAGATGCAGACCCTATGGTGATTAATGATGCTTGGCTGATACCAGTGGGCGAAGTTATAGATGCTGGAGCTGGCAAGGATGGAATACCCGCTTTGGAAAACCCTAAATTCATTCCGGTGGCAAAGGTAGATTATCTTCAAGATAACGACCTAATAATAGGCTATAAATATAAGAATGAAGTGAGGGCCTATCCGCACAAAATTTTGAACTGGCACGAAATCGTTAATGATGAAATTGGTGATCGCAAAATTGCAGTTACCCACTGCCCATTGACAGGTACTTCTTTAGGGTGGGAAAGAGAATATCAAGGCATAACCACCACATTTGGGGTGTCGGGGTTATTGTTCAATTCAAACTTAATGCCCTATGACCGGACGACTAATAGCATTTGGACACAAATCGGAGCACTTTGTGTATACGGTGAGTTACAAGGAGTCAAGGCCAGGACTTTTCAAATCTTTGAAACGGAATGGAGAACCTGGAAAACCATGTACCCCAATTCTAAAGTATTGTCTACTGAAACCGGGCATTTAAGAAACTATTCAGTATACCCTTACGATAATTATAGGACTTCTTCTAGTCTCTTTTATTCTGTATCGGTCAATGATACAAGACTTCCTAAAAAGGAAAGAGTTCATGGGATCATTTCAAGTGACGGAATCAGTGCAAAACTTTACAGATTTGACAATTTTGGACCAGGTCGCTTGATAACCGACGATTTTAACGGACAAAACATCATATTAGGAAGCAAAGACAAAAATTTTATTATTTCTTTTAAACAGAAAAAAATAGCCAATGAGACTCTTTCCTTAAAAATAATCAATGATCTTAATACGCCGGAAATACTTGAAGATCAATTTGGAAATATTTGGGATGTCTTTGGTAATGCCGTCTCGGGTCCACATCAAGGTGAGAAAATGGAGCCGACTCGATCGTTTATTGGAATGTTTTTTTCTTGGGCTCCATTTTTCGAGAATCCATTAATATTTCAATGAAATTATTAACTAAAAAATGGCATGGATGGATTGGCAGAAAGTTGGAGTCTGTGCTATAATCTTTAGACTGAATATTGAAGGTTCATATTTACATCCTTTCATTCAGCTTTGTTATGTTTGTTTTACTCTTTTTAATATGAGATATGAATACAAATTCAGTATTGGAATCTATCAATATTCCAGGGGCATTTTTGAAGTGTTGTGACATTTGCAGTTTATAAAATTTAAAACCTTAAAATATTTTGAAGAATAATGAATTTCGAAATGATTAGATTAGGCAAATTTTCAACCCTGCTACTTCTATTCTATTTGAGCTTCTCTTGTAATACATTGGAATCGCAGACCACAATAAGTCAAATTCCAATTCCTACCATAGGACAACTTGAATGGCATGAGCAAGAAAGACTTATGTTTGTTTGTTTAGATCCTTGTACTTGGCAAGGACGCGAATATGACAACCACACAACGGAGTTGTCTGAGATAAAGCTTCCTGAATTGAATACGGATCAATGGTGTGAAGCTGCCATATCATGGGGTGCTAAGGAGATTCTTTTTGTGGCCAAACACACAGGGGGATTCTGCTGGTGGCAAACTGAGACGTCGGATTACAGTGTGAAGAACATTGGATGGAAAGATGGCCAAGGTGATCTACTGGAGGATCTTGCTAAATCCTGTAAAAAATATGGGTTAAATATGGGGATTTATGTTTATCCCGGGGACGATACCTGGGGAGCAGGTATAGGTAGTGGAGGGAAAACAAAAGATCCTGAAAAACAAGACGCTTACAACAAAGTGTTTAGGCAACAGTTGCGTGAGGTTTCGCAAAAAATTAAGAAACATGGCGTTAAAATTGTTGAATATTGGTTTGATGGAAGTTGCATTATAGATGTAGGCGACATCATGGAAGAAGAAGCCCCTCACGCTGTTATTCTGCAAGGCCCCTACGCCAATCTCCGTTGGGTCGGCACTGAGCGCGGTGAACTGAATTACAATCTTTCCTGGAGCACCGTAAATAGAGCTGATCTGAAAACAGGAGTATCAACATCGTACCATAGTACTCCCGACGGAGATGCATGGGCTCCTTGTGAAGTAAATACTACCTTGTATGATCATTATTGGTTTTGGGCCAAAGAGAAAGAAGCAAAGCGCAAAAGCTTAGAGGAATTGATGCGCGTATTCTATGAATCTGTCGGACAAGGTGCCGTAATGCTATTAAATTCAACACCAAACACGGATGGCTTAATTCCCGAAGCTGATATGAAGCTTTATAAAGCCCTTGGAAACGAAATAAAAAAACGTTTCGATCAACCTTTGGCAGCCGCATCAGTTCCAAGTGACAATGGATCTCTGCTGATCGATTTAAAGTCAATGCAAACAGTCAACCATATTATAGTTGCCGAAGATTACGCTAAAGGCGAACGTATCCGCAAGTACCTGGTGGAGGGATGGAATGGTTCAGAATGGAAACAAGTCACATCCGGATCACATGTTGGCCGTAAACATATTAACTTTTTTGATGATGTAAAAGTCAGCAAACTGAGATTGAAAATAACAGAGTCCACAGGTAAACCTTTGATAACTACATTTAGTGCTTATCATGTAAAAGGAAAGAAACCGGTACTTTCGCATCACATTCCATTTGCTGCCGACTCTGCGTGGCTCGAGGCAAATAAAAAAAACCTTCAGAGCAACTGGCATCTGGCTGGAAAATGGGAAAAGACTGCAATTCAAAACGGCAAAATAGAACTGAGTATTGACTTAACGGGTAAGATTACCGAGGCAGGTCAGTGGCAGGTTAAATTTGAGTGTGAGGATAACGTGTCCCAGATACTTTTCGAAAATCCAATACTTTATCAGCAGGAACAAGCTTCTGTTGAAGGAGTCCTGGCACAATCGAAAGAGAATCCGATGGTTTGGAATATCAATCGAACGGCAGTTGTAACCGAAGGAAGTGAGAACATAAAACTTGCTATTACACTTAAAAATGTCAATCGTTCGGGCAAGGTGTTATTTAAAAGACGATAGTTTCTCAAAGTATCTAAAAGAAAGGAACGAAGGTAGAAGTTTACGTTCGCTAAGTATAACAAAAAAAGCTATTGTGCAATAACAAAATTATGCAATCCACATTCAAGAGGTACGGACAAATAGTAAAACTAAAACCAGATAGAATAAGAGAATATGAAGATCTACAGGCTGGGGCTAGCCCTTTGTTGCAGAACCGATTGTCACAAGAAGCATACAATACCCCTTACTTAAAAGTCGAAATCCTGGATGCTTATTTCGAATATATTCGTAAATGCTTCAATACGGAAATAGAAAAAATTGCAGCCAATCCCCGAATTCAAAAATGGTACAATGTGCACAAGACATGCATATTGTCCGGAAAAAACGGTCAGGAAGGTGAGCGATGGGCTAAAATAAAAGTGAAAGAAATTTTTCATCAGAGTTACCAATCACTAAAATCAGTAAAATGAAAAAATCAATTCTACTCTTAGGTACCATATTTATTTGTCTATCCTGTTTTGCACAAGGTAGTAAAAAGCAGTTTTCATCTTTTAAAAAAGCCAAACAGCATCCAATAATGTTGGATAAACCGGCAATCGACTTTTTTGAAGGTGCCTTGCTGGGCAACGGTGCAATGGGAGTTGTCGTAACCACACGTCCCGATGGTGTAGTGTTGTACTTCGGGCATAACAATGTTTGGGACATTCGCATTGCTGAAGACCACAGAGAAGTTATAGGCACCTTCGAATACGTTTTCAACAAAGTGAAAGCAATCCCGGATACATTGAAGGTATTAACAGATGATCCTTGGTATAAGGAGTATAGTAGAATAGCTGCTGAGAATTACAGAAAGCCCTACCCACGTCCTTTTCCCTGCGGTTCCGTTTTATTGGGTTTTGATCGCCGTAATGCCGAAATGCTTGGGCACAAACTTGATGTCTCAAACGGATTATGCGAAGTATATCTGCTAACCAGGGATAAACAAAAAATCACTTTGCAATTGTTTGTCGATATGGAAACCGATGAACTGTGGATGCAATTGATTGACGAAAAAGGTAAACTGTGCAAAAATATTTTCGACCGAGTAAAAATGATGCCCGACCCTTCAACACCCCATGAGTTTCCTAAAAATACGGTTAGGGAAAATCTGCCTATAGGCTTCATGTCATTCAGGCAGGTTTTACCTTATCAGGAACCCGATGATTATGATATTGAAAAAGGACATTTAAAAGATAAAGCTTTTCAATTATGCGCTCAGTTTAATTCACCCTTTGAAAAAACGTCACGAATAAACTGGCATGGAAATGAACAGAAAATGGCTGAACTTGAAAATAGCTTTGTGAATAAAGAAAGTCTGGTAGGACGCATTACCTTAATCGAAGGATTGAATTCTGAGCTGGCGGATGAACCTATAATTGAAGGTGCTCCATCAATAGCATTATTTAATAATTCATATGAAAAGGGGAATGAGATTTGGGAAAATTATTGGAACAAATCGGGTGTTTCTTTAAGTGATAAATTTTTAGAACAAATTTGGTATCATAACCTGTATTTCTTCAATTGTGCCACAAAAGCTGGTGTTACTACTCCCGGACTCTTCGCAAACTGGAGTTTCAATGATATTGGTACCGCCTGGCACGGCGATTACCACATGAATTACAATACTCAGCAACCCTTTTGGTTACCATTTTCCAGTAATCATCTTGAAAAAAATCTTGCCTATGTCGAGCTCATTGAATTTTTAATGGATGTCAGTGAAAAATGGGCTAAAGAATATTATAACTTACCCGGGGCATATTTCCCTCACAGCGCTTATCCTGTTGATATGACAATGAACCCATACCCGGTTCCGCATTGGGGATGGGAGGTTTTTGAAACGCCATGGTCAGTTCAAGGACTTTGGTGGCATTACGAATATTCTAAAGATATTGAGTTTTTAAAAAACAGAGCTTATAAACCCATCAAAGCTGCAGTTGAATTCTTAGTGGCTTACATGAAACGTCCTGAAGCAAGGGGTGAACAATGGAACGATAATAATTACCACATTTTCCCTGCCATTCCACCTGAACTTTATGCCTTGCGTCCAGGTTTCAAGTACAACTACGATTGTACAATGGATTTAACCCTTACAAAATTTATCTTTAAAGCATTTCAGAAGGCCACTTCTGTGTTGGAGTTAGAAGAATTAGAAAATGAGCTACTCGCAGATATTGAGGATATTCTTAATAATTTTCCGGAATACCCAACTGCAACCACCCCTGATAACAAAGATGTTTTTGTTGCGGTTCCAGAAGAACACAGTCAGGTAGTGTATAATGTTCCCAATGCCTTAGCAACTGTATTTCCTGGTGAAGACCATGGATGGCACAGCGATTCCGCTACCTTGGTTTTGTTGAAGAATACTTTTGATAACCGGCAAAATGAAGGGGGGAATGATGTGGTTTTTTACAACTTGCAAGCTGCTAGATTGGGTATGTTGGATATAGAGCGCTTTAAGCGGCAAGTAAAATATTGTTTATTGCCAAATGGAACTGCTGCCGATATGGTCATGCAAGTTCATGGCAGATATAACGACCGTACGGATTATGGATTTATGGCACCGATGGGCGTGTGGTTTGAAAATTTTGCGTTACCAGTTGTAGTCAACGAGTGCTTAATACAAAGTTATAATGGTACAATTCGGCTTTTTCCTAACTGGAATATGAATACCGATGCCAGCTTCCATAATTTAAGAGCTGCAGGAGCATTTCTGGTTAGTGCTTCACTAGAAAACAAGGAAGTTACTAAAATTGAAATTCTTAGTGAGGCCGGTTCTGATTTAACCTTGGTTTTACCGTGGAATAATTGTACCATGACCTCTTCGCAAGGAACGAAATCAATCCATTCGAATAAAATAAATATGCCAACAAAAAAAGGCGAAACAATCACTTTTGATCGCTAAATTATGATTATACCAAATCCAATTATTATAACTGAAATATACACACTTGAAGAAATTTCCGTAGCAAATTGCTCCCTTCTATTCCATAATACAAAAAAATAAGCAAATTAATGATAATTCAAAGTTGGAAGATATTGATTTTAAGTTTTGGCATTCTGTTTTTTGATAGTGAAATGGTCTCAGATCAAATACAACAAGAACTCCATTTAGAACCTCCGATTCCCTACCCGGATGTTTTGGAAAAAGCCAAAATCGAAGTGGCGACACTGGACCATCCTGAAACAGCTGCCATAATCCAAGGAAATGGAGACCTTCATTCATTCTTTTATGCTAACGAAAAGCAGATTATTCTTCGGATGGCCAAAAATGACGTCTACGATGCCCGTATTGAAACCGATGGGGATCAGGATCTGGCAAAAATTGATATTGTCACCGGTAAAACCTCCCGTAAATTAACATTGCCCCCGAGTTGGGATAAGCCCTATCCACTTTCGATTAACTACGCCAACCTTTTGATCGATTTTTCGGGAAACCAAAATGCAACTTTAGACATAAGGCGTTCTGTGGCATCTATCAATAATGGTGAAATTCTTATCCGTCCGCTGCTTCAGGCTAATGTATACCAGATTCAAACCAAACAAAAGTTAAAACTTATGGGTCACCAATGGGACCCTATTCCAAAGGCAGAATCAGGTATAACCAATGGTATGAAATGGGTAAAACAAGTATTACCACCAGACGCATCTGGCGACTGGAAAGGTATGACGGTTGTCACAGTCCTGGCTTCTAAAGGAGAGATCCACTACATGGCAGTAGTCACCTCTTTAGAAAACCAGGACCCTATGCAAGGTGCCATCGCATTAGCCAAGTCCTACCTCGAAAAAGATATTGGAGAAGTTATAAAAGAACATGAAGATCTTTGGACAAAATTTTGGAACAAATGCGGGATTAAACTATCTGATCAAGAATTAAATAAAGTATGGTATCAAAACCTGTATTTTAGTCGATGCGCTCAAAACCCTAAATCGCAGGCCATTGGACTTTTTATCGGGCCACTTCTAAAGCCCTTGGGAGGGTGGCACGATAATTATACTATCAACTACAATTTTCAGCAGACCTTTTGGAGCTTCCTCAATACTAACCACGTCGAATATATCGACCCATTTAATAAGGTTATCCTAGACTATCTCCCCAGGGCTCAGTGGTTTGCTGATGAAACGTATGGTCTACCAGGAGCTTTTTATCCCCATAATATTTTCAGGCATGAACCTCCTTATCCGGAAAAATGTCAGTCCAATAATGGGCGTATGTTTGCCGGAGGACCTTGGGCATACACTTTAGGACTGTCGAGTTTTTTAATGCATAACCTGTGGCTTTCTTATAAATTTCAACCAAGCTTGGAAAAGTTGCAGCAGATTTACCCTCCCATACGCGAATTGACCAGATTTTATGTCAATTTTTTAAAAAAATGTCAAATTGATGAAAATAATAAAGTACGTCTCGGTCCAACCATTTCGCCAGAACATCTGCCTTTTGGAGTTTACAACCGTCCCTTCGATATCGCTTTTATAAGATTTTCATTCAAAGGCTTTTTGGAAGCTTCAGAACTGTTGCAGGTAGACCTTGATCTTGCTAAAGATGTAAAAAAGTACCTGCATTTATTGCCGGATTATCCCATAGAAGAAGAATCAGGATATGTAGTGGATCGCGAAAATGGCGTCCCTCTTGAATATAATATTCCCGTTCCGATTACACCCATTTTTCCAGCTGAACAGGTCACCTATTTTTCCCCAAAGGAAGAAAAGGAATTATTTAAGCAAACCCTAGCACAAATTCAGACTAACGGCAATAATTCCACGGTCATGATTGCTGTGGCTAAGGCGCGATTAAGTACCAACGATGCCATGACCTGGTTGAAGAATCAAATCAGCGTTCGCCTTAAACCAAATGGAAGTCTTAACTTATCTGAGAAGAATGCAGCTTTTAACAGTTTTGGACATTATACGGAAATGTTTTCTGTTTCAGGAGCAATTTCTGAGTTGTTGATGCAGAGTGTAGATGGCGTAGTGCGTGTTTTTCCGGCTTGGCCACAAGAGAAAGACGCTGCTTTTATGCACCTAAGAGCTAGCGGTGGATTTCTGGTTTCAGCAGAGCAAAAGAGTGCTGAAATTACCAAGATTCAAGTTGTTTCAACGGTCGGCGGGAAGTTCCATTTGCTCAGTCCCTGGGAGGATGTTGTTGTCCAATCAATTTCCAGTGGTAGCGTGCAAAAAGTTTCAGAAGGTGAAGATGGGATTATTTCCTTCGAGACAATAAGTGATGAAGAATATACAGTGATGGCCAATGTCAGTAAAAGATGAGAATGGTGTACTCAGTGATTACCAAAGCAATGACGACAGCAATGGTGAGATTTATGTCATTCTTCTTTTCAAAGGGTCTGTTGAAGGTGAAGTAACTTTGTTGTGAAATCGAAATTCTGCAAACTGACAAATAACCAGTTGACTAAAGAACACCGGCATGGATACCAAAATATGGGAAATTCAATATTGAGTACACTCCATAAAGTCTAAATTATAAAATCAAAAGATGATAGCATATTGAATAGACGATTTGAAAATGGTGTATTCTCTTATGGATCTATGTTGCATGATGAATGCTAGGAACATAAGAATTGTTGTTTTTGGTTCTTTTATCCCAAAATAAGCTGTGATTCTTGAAATATTGACTGATAATGCTCGCATCAAGACATACCAATGGTGCTTAAGCAGACCCCGGTACCTGGTTTTCTGTCTTCGCCATAGTCTATGAAAGACTTGGTGGATGGTCGATTCGGCACTGGAACGTAAATTATAATCTTCCTCTGTGGATTGTTTCAATATTTTTAGACAGGCGATGTAGTTATCTACTTGCTCTTTGGTCTGGTAGATTGTCTGACCATTGTCTTTTCTGATCCTGTATTTTTGTGCTTTTTCTGACCAGTAAACTTCACAATCTTGGCCTGTCTTGATGTCTATTACATGAAGTTGTTCCTCATCATCGTAGTGCATTTCATAGGTGCGGTTTCTGCCTTTGAGTTTGTTCATCTTCCATGCTGGGGCAGTTTCTTTTTGCATTTCTTTTCTATTGTCTATACTGTCGTAGCCGCCGTCAGTGATGACTTGCTTGATTGGATTGTCAGTTCCTAAGTTCTCTTGTGTGTTTTGTAGTGCGGGTTGTAAAAACTGGTCTTCGTTTACATTGGCTGGCGCTGTGATGACATCAGTGATAAGGTTAATTTCATTTTCTTCATCGCAGGTCTCTGTGATATTGCTGTGGTAGCCTTGCACCATTTGAACGTTTTGATCTTTACCCTTTTTACGATAAGCCGCTTCGATGTCGTGTATTGATTGGATTGAGTCGCTACTGATCTGAGTGGGATCTTGGGGATGTAGTTCGTCATCTTGATTGTCCTCTCCTATTTCAAAATCGTATTGTTCGGTAAGTATCTTGTACATTATACTTTGCTCGTCAATAATCTTGGTTTTATATAGTGCTAATAGAATATGTCCAAAATCGATGAGCATAGCTTCTTTTTCTTCCTTGCTTAATTGGTAGGTGAGGTTGGAAGTGCTTTTCTCGACTAGTTGTTTTAGGTAACCATATTGAGTCTCGTTTATGTGGGACTGTATTTTCTCTAGGTCAATATGCTGTATGTTTACACGTACACTTTCTACAATGAGTTGTAGCCGGTTGTGGCGGGCTATGTTGCTTTGTATTAATTTCGAGTCCATACGTATTTTGCTACCACTGATCGATAAGTTTGATAGCTGCTCACTGCTCACTTGGGCAAAGGTCTTTTTCATCAAATCCTCTCCTGTCGTCTCATAGTAATGAGCTAATTTGCTCCTGAACTCATAATAGGTCGATGCGCAGGGCACTTGCTCATCTAAATGTAATAGCCCTAAAGCTGAGCGTACCCGTAGATTGAACATGCACTCGTCGAACAATTGTTCATCACTCCACCCTTGCATCTCTTTAAGCATCATCATTCCTATTAGTGTCCGTATCGAGGCATTTGGCCTTCCCATTTTCTCTGAATATAGTACAGAATATAAACTCTCATCTATTTGACTCACAAAATGATCTCTAAATACTGTATTCCATGAACTCCTGTTATTCAGTATTTTCTGCGAACCCTTCGATAAATGGTGACTCGCACTCTTGAACATATCAAACTGTTTGCCTGTATCTCTTTTAAACATGTTTCCAAGTTAATCAATATATATATTAATGTTATAATATATTCTGACTTTTCGGAGTGCACTCAATATTTTAAATGAATATGTTTTTATTCCAGGTGAATTATTAGTATCGTTTTCAATACAAGCATGGTCACAGATGCTGAGCGCAAACGCCCCAAGAAGTAGGATAGATTAGTATATAGTGAACGGTTTTTGGATCACTTTTTACCCATTCCATCCGAAGGTGAAATGAAAGACTAAACCTGGGGTATGAATGATGTAATTCTTTTATTACACTAAATGATATACAATAATAAATAGATGAATTAATGTACATTTTGTAAGGATTTGGTTTAAAGTAGAGGTAAATTAGGTATAAATGGTTTTATCTGGAATAAATGCATGAACAAATTAAATGTGGTATAGGAAAATGAAGATAAAGGTATTAAAGGAGGTATTTTTGAGTTCTATTTTGATAGTAGTTTTGGGAATTTACACCCAAGCTTCCGAAAAATTGAATGAAGAAAAAAATGAAATTATCTTAAAAAACGAAAAAGTTGAACTTCGTTTTGTCAGGCAAAAAGAAACGATAAGCTTACACGAAATAATAAACTTGCAAACAGGTAATTTAATTCAGGTTGAAAACGATGATTTCCAAATTAATCTAAAAAATCAAGAACCATTAAATATAACCGGTTTTAGATTTTTAAATTTTAGAAAAGTAGAACTTGATACGAAACAAACGTTGATACTTGAGTTTAGGCACACGCAAAAGTACATTGGCTTGCACATTTCCTATTCGCTTGGGGATAACGATTTTTTTGCAAGGAGACAACTGGAATTAACCACAACCGAACCATTGAATATATTACATGTTGATGTATGGAAATTGGAGTTTGAGGGCAATTGTCTTTTTCAGGAAGAAGGTGGCCCGGCATACCCGGACCCGATATGGGGATTTGATAAGAATAAGGGTTTTGGACTACCTGTTTTTTTTGAAGACAGTTTCTGGGGGCTGGAGTACCCGGCCGGTTATAATCAATACAAAAATGGAACACTTACACTTACTCATTTCCTGGGAAAAACATTCAACGAAAAATACATCTCAAAAACCGCTGTATTTGGGGTTGTAGGCGACATAAATGTTGAAGAATGTTTTAAAGAATATCTGGACTCGATTTCAGCTATCCCTTTTAATAAGAAACCACTTTTTATTAATTATAATACCTGGGAAACTCTTATGCCGCCCACTGAAAAGAATTCGTTGGATATGCTTGAGTTGATGTCGAAGAAACTTTTTGAACCCTACAATGTAAGATTTGATACTTATACTTTTGACGATGGATGGGACGATAAACAAACACTTTGGGACATTCGGAAAGACAGGTTCCCTAATGGTTTTCATTCAGTAAAAAACAAGTTACACGAAGAAAAGCTGCACTTGGGATTGTGGCTTTCTCCATCCTCAGGATATGACCATGGACCCTGGTTAGTAAAGCAGGGTTATCCCCAAAATGGTACACGGGGGAAATTTATTTGCCAATCAGACCCACGCTACGCGCATAATCTTTCAGAAAAAATAAATACACTAATTAATGATTATGAAATAAGGTTTTTTAAATACGATGGACTTTGTTTTAACTGTGATGCTTTAGACCATAATCATTTGCCGGGTAATTATTCAAAGGAAGCTAATGTTGATGCCCTTATTGAATTATTGAAAAGCGTTCGAAAAGCAAATCCGGATATTTATATTGATTTAACCTGTGGCGTTTGGTTAAGTCCATGGTGGTTGCAATATTCCAGTTCCCTGTGGGGAGAATTATATGACGGTCCTCCGGAACCGATAGTTCCTACACCTTATAAAGGTTTTGGTAGAATTACTACACGTGATGCAATGATTTTAAAACGAGATTCGGAAAACCCTGGCTTCCCCATAAGTGCAATGGAAAACCTTGGTGTATTTACTCCGTATTATGAGACATTGTATGACGAGGTAATGGCTGTTGTCGGACGAGGGAGCCGACTGTTGACCTTCTATCTTAATCCTTATGAATTGCTAAAAACCGAAAAAGATTGGGAGTTTTTGGCAAGAGCCATAAAATGGGCGCAACAAAACGATTCGGTATTAATAAATACAAAAATACTTTCTGGTAATCCTTTAAATAAAGAGCTTTATGGTTATGCCCATTTCAAAAACCATAAAGGAATTATTACCGTTTACAATCCGTTTATAACCCCTAAAAAAATTAGTATCCCCTTAAATAAGGAAAGTGGCTGGCAAAACAATGCTAAGGTAGATTTAACCAAGCAGAATTACACTGTTCGTGTTGTTTATCCTTATAACCAGATTTTACAAACTCATGTAAAATACAATAATACTATTGACATTCATCTAGAAGGTCATCAAATGCTTATTGTTCATATCGACCCGGGAACAGACGCAGAGCCCATACTTGTAGGAGGAAGGTACGAAGTATTTCAAGATAAAAATAACAGCACCACTTATCATTTATACGGTGAACCTGGTTCGCTTTCCAATTATACCATCCTGAACGCTAGGGAGAAAGATATAAAGGTTATGGGAGAATATTTGGCGCTAAACAAGGATACTATAAAAATTCGTTTTCCGGGAGAAGCTGATCGCGTTCATATTAACAATTTACAAATTACGCTTCAAACTATTGCTAATAGTAAAAACAGATTAACAGGAAGTTGTAAGCTGGTTATACCCGAGGCACCGATTCTAAAATGCATATTTTGTTTACTCCGGTCGTCCCATCTTCTTATAAGCCTGATGTTAAGGTGTTAATTAACGGTGTTGAGTCAGAAGTTGTAGTGAGTTTTCCACCGTTGGAAACACCACACATAAGAGTGTTTGAAGAAATGCCCATTAGCGATTGGAATTACTATAGTATTAATGTACCAACAGGTGAGAGTGAGATTAAATTTATTTTTGATGCCCCAATGAATGAAGCCGGAACATTTAAGGCTTCTTTCGGATGTTGGTTATGGTCTGAGCAAGAATTAGCCCAACAAAGCATAAGTATTGATTATGGCAATAATTCAGCAAAAACTGAACAAAAGAATTATCCATTAGCGGTGCATAACAATACAAAACGTGAGATAAAAACAATGGTTCCTTTAGAATTCTTGTCAGCAGGAATTGGTGAGATTGCCCATCCCGAGCAAGAGGTGTATTTGGATGAAATTTTACCCGATGATGTGGCTATGTCGAAAATGAATCTTCAGCTTAAAAAGAATGTATTAGGTTCAGAACTAAGAATTGAAAATCAAGCATATAAAAGAGGAATTGGGATGCATTCTTACGGACGGGCAAAATATAATATCGATGGTATGGGATTTGAAAAGTTTGTTTCGTAGGTAGGCGCAGATAACAAAGCAGGCAAAGGAAATATTGAGTTTGAAGTATGGCTTGATGGCAAACGAACCTATTCGAGTGGCTTAATGAACCGGGAGAGTAAAGCAAAAAAGGTTGACATAGAAATTAATGATACTAAAACATTGGAGCTACGGTTATTAGGAGGAGGTGACGGTATAGAAGACGATTTAGGGAACTGGTGCGATGCCAAGTTGCTAAAATATAAAGGTAATAAATAAATGAAAATGAAGTTAGGTATCACAATTATGAAACAAATATATTTTTTAGGTTTTATTGCTCTTGGATTATCAATAGGTGCTTGTCAAGAAGTGAAAAAAGATAATGCTATTGATATTAATGCAACAATTTTACACATTGAAGATAGATTATTTATCGATCAGCATGGAAGACAAG
Organism: Saprospiraceae bacterium; assembly: GCA_965223405.1. Taxonomy (GTDB): domain Bacteria; phylum Bacteroidota; class Bacteroidia; order Chitinophagales; family Saprospiraceae; genus CBDCWO01. The sequence goes on along the minus strand of CBDCWO010000006.1, from coordinate 4,625,197 downwards.
TGCTTTTGAATGGAGTGAATCTTGTCAATAAAAATCCAGAGGAAGGTTATATTGGACCAGAGGGAGTTGAAGAATTCAAGAATTTTAGAAAATGGGGCTTTAACGTGATACGTTTAGGTGTTATTTGGGATGGTTTGGAACCAGAGCCAGGTGTTTATAATGAGGCATACCTAAAGAAGATAGAAGAGCAAATTGAATGGGCGAAAGATAATAATCTGTTTGTCTTTCTTGATATGCATCAGGATTTGTTCAGTGTTAAATTTAGTGATGGGGCTCCTGAGTGGGCTACTTTAGATGAGGGTGAAGAACATATAACAGGTGCTGTGTGGAGTGATTCTTACTTGATAAGTCCTGCGGTACAAAAATCATGGGATAATTTCTGGGCTAATAAACCGGTAAGTGATGGGATGGGAGTGCAAGACCATTATGCGAAGGCCGTTCAACATTTAGCCAAGCGTTATATAAATAATCCAGCTGTAATTGGATTCGATATAATGAATGAACCATTTGCTGGAACAGATGCAAAGATGTTTATGCCTGTTTTATTTAGTGCATACGCCAAAGTAGTTTCTGAAAAGACAAATGAAGAAGTATCAGCAATGGATGTTGCCAGGATGTGGGAAAACACAGAGAATCGCTATGAAGCTCTACAGTTGGTTAATGATAAGGAAAGCTTTGCAAGAGTTATGGATGCGGTGTATGAGTTGAATAGTGCGTTTGAAAAAGGAGCTTTGTAAAGCTTCTATCAAAAAGTTGCTGACGCGGTTCGGGAGGTTTCCTTAGATAAAATGCTGTTTTTTAACCATAGCTATTTTTGTAATAGCGGGGTTTATACTGCACTTAAACCATTTAAACTGTTTAACGGAGAAGTTGACAAAAATGTGGTTTATGCTGCTCACGGTTATGATCTTTTGGTTGATACTGATAACTTGTCAGAATCAAGTGATGAACGCCTTGAGGTAATATTTGGCCGAATTAATGAGAGTGGACAGCGCATGAATGTACCTGTTCTTATAGGTGAATGGGGAGCCCTAGGGCATGAAACCCCTGGGAGAAAAGAGCTGGCACAGCGTAACTTGCAATTGTTTGAAAAGTATTTGTTTAATAATACATATTGGGCTTATCATAAGGGGACTGAAAAATACTCCTACTTTAAATATGGAGTGATTCGTCCTTATCCTTCTGAGACGGCAGGTACATTATTGTCATACGAATATAATATCAAAGCGAATTCATTTTCTTGTAAATGGCAGGAAAAAGCAGAGGTAAAAGCCCCAACACGCATTTATATTCCTGTATTGGATAATGTATACTCAAATTCTGTGAAAATTTCACCCATGTCCGACGCTTATAAATTTGTTAAAAATGACACTGGGAAGGGAGGGTATCTGGTGATTCAACCTCAAGGTTTAGCTCAAGTGCGTGCAGTACAGTTTACCATTCTTCCAAATCGAGAGGTCGAAATGAATTAATCAATGGTAGGAAATTGCAATAAATTCTTGTCGTAAAAGAGAGCCGGTTTAAATTAGAAATAGTTAATAATTTGATATGTCTACTCAATAAATACTCTTATGAGAGAAGTGTTTGCTAAATGGCATTACAATACCTACGTAGGTAACAATAGACGGATTTTAAATAGTTCTACTACCATAAAAGAAAATTGTAAACAACCATAAACGTGACAGCAGCTGAAAAACTTTAACCACCTTTATTTAATCCTTTTTATTATGCAAAAAATCTTGGTTTTATTACTGATATTTCATGTTTGTACATTACGCGCTCAAGTTTCCAGAGATTGGGAAAACCCTCAAATAATAGGTGATAATAAAGAAAGCACCACGGCAACCTTTACATCCTATTCAAATCAAAAAGCGGCTTTAAATTTTGTGCCGTCGGAATACGAACAATCTCTCAATGGGAAATGGAAATTTAACTGGTGTCCAAAGCCGGATGACCGACCCATAAATTTTTATAAACTTGAGTACGACGATTCCGGTTGGAAAGAGATTGTAGTGCCCGGGAACTGGCAAACGCAAGGATTTGGCAAACCCATTTATACGAATATAAAATATCCGTTCAGGAAAATCCCTCCCAGAGTTACAAGCGAACCTGATGAGCGGTTTACGAGCTACAAATTGCGAAATCCCGTTGGAAGCTACAAACGAACTTTTTTCATAGATGAAGCCTGGAGTAATAAGGAAGTATTTGTAAAATTTGCGGGTGTTAAGTCGGCTTTTTACTTATGGATTAATGGTCGAAAAGTTGGATACAGCCAGGGGAGCATGACCCCGGCTACCTTCAAAATTACGAAATACGTTAAGCCAGGAAACAATCAAATTGCGGTAGAAGTTTATCGCTGGTCTGATGGGAGTTATCTCGAAGATCAAGACATGTGGCGCTTAAGTGGCATTTATCGGGATGTAACACTTTTGGCAAGAAATAAAACCTATGTACACGATTTTGCAATTTTCACCGATTTTGATGAAGACTATATTAATGCAGACTTTAAACTCGATATAAAGCTTAAAAATAGTTCACAATCAGAATTAAAAGGAATAAGTGTTGAGGCTGCAATTTATGACTCGAATCAAAACATAATTCAGAAAAGTAATACGATTTTGAAACATAAATTCCCCGAAATCGATGCTGATGCAGAAGAAGAGCTAAGCTTAAAAATGCTGATTGAAAAGCCCTTGCATTGGAATGCTGAAACGCCAAATTTATACACTTTGCTTATCATGTTAAAAGATAAAAATGGAAGCGTACTAGAGCATGTTCCTTGTAAGTTTGGATTTAGGGAAGTGGAAATTCATAATGACCTTTTTAAGATTAATGGACAATTGGTAAAACTAAAAGGAGTTAATCGCCACGAGCATCATCCGCGTACAGGGCGACATGTGGATTACAATACTATGATAAAAGATATTGAACTATTAAAGCAATGCAATATCAATTTTGTACGAACAAGCCATTACCCCAATTGCCCAGAGTGGTACCAGCTGTGCGACGAGTACGGTATTTATCTAATGAATGAAGCAAATCAGGAATCGCATGATTTTGAGATTGGAAATAAGGTGATTGGTGATAATTCAGATTGGACTGAGGCGCATGCTGACCGTGCTCTGTCGATGGTAGAACGAGATAAAAATCATCCCAGTGTAATTATTTGGTCATTGGGTAACGAAGGGGGTGCTGGTCGCAATTTTGTGGCAATGGCTGAAACCATTCGCCAGGTAATTCCCAATGCGTTGATATTTTGTGACAGTGATCTGGATGTGTCTGATATGTACGATTATTCGTACCAGCATCCCGACAAGGTGCGCGAATTTGTAGCACTGAACACCGATCGCCCGTTAATTATGCGCGAGTACGCTCATGCAATGGGTAACTCGGTGGGCAATTTGCAGGATTATTGGGATATTATTTACGATTTTGACCGATTTGCTGGAGGTGCCATCTGGGACTGGGTAGATCAAGGACTTGCAAAACCAATTGATGGACGTGAGTTAAGTTATCCGGATGACCCGACAAGTTTGGAATTATCAGATGATGAGTTTTTTACCTTCGGAGGTGATTTTGATGATTTTCCTAACGATGGAGAATTTTGTATTAATGGATTAATTGGACCGGACAGAATTCCCAACCCGCATTATTATGAAGTTCAAAAAATTCATCAATCTATCTTTTTTGAATTGCAGGGAGAAGATAAAACCAGCCTGCGAATAACAAATAAGTATGACTTTATTGATTTAGATGAATTTAATTTTTATTGGGAGTTGTCGTTAAATGGAAGTGTGCTTGAAAGCAACCAATTGCAAAATATTCAGGCAAAACCAGACGAGCTATCTACTACAAAAATTAATTATCCCGAATTTGATAAATCTTTGGGAGAATACACTTTACAGGTCTATGCATCGCCAAAAGAAAAGCAAGCCTGGGCAAGTAAAGAATTTGTGGTGGCAAAAGAGCAATTTCTTTTGAGTTCATACCATTGGGCGCAATTGAATACAAATACGGAAAAAACGCTTCGATTCACAAAAAGCAATGATGGAATTGATATCAAAGGCGATGGGTTTAGTGTATCCGTAGACACAGAAAATGGAGCACTTACCAGTTACAAGGTTAATGAACAGGAATATTTGGTTCATGTATTGGAACCTTATTTTTGGAAGCCTCCCAACAATAATCAGCAGCGTAATGATTACACTGTGCGCTTAGCTGACTGGAAAGAAGCTGCACAGAACAGAAAAGTAGTGGATTTTGATGTTCAGAAAGACACAAAAAAGAACCAAGTAAAAGTGAAGTTTACGCTTGAGCTAGATAATATTGAAGGCGAGTATAAAGTGCTTTATCAAATCGATTCAGAAGGGAAAATTCAAGTGAATGCAGAATATAACCCCTCTGGCAATACAAACCCTTTAATGCCTAAATTTGGTTTTCGGATGGCAATTCCAAAAGAACTTTCTACAATTGCATGGTACGGCAGAGGTCCACATGAGAATTATCCGGACAGAAAATGTGGAGCACTTTTAGGTGAATATTCTTCTGATTTGGGAACTTTCATAAGCAACTACATATCTCCTCAAGATAATAGCAACCGTTGCGATACACGTTATGCCAGCTTTGCGAACCCTCTGGGTAGGGGCATCAAAATTCAAGGACTTCAAGCTTTTTTGTTTCGTGCCTGGCCGTACACGGAGAATGACTTGGAACAAGCAAAGCACCCACACGAAATACAGCAGCGCAATTTTATAAATATCAACATCGACTATAAAATTCATGGGGTAGGTGGTGACGATTCGTGGGGAGCTAAAACACACGATAGATATACAATTGATGGAAATCAAGCCCTGAAGTTTGGATTTATTATTTCTTGTATGGATTAACAGTAGTAAGGGATGAAAGCCTTACTTTGATGGTGCCGGATATGTGGCAAGACTAGATTTGTGTTGATCTATAATTCCGGAAAGAGTCAAATTATGAAATTCCAAGTTCTTGGTATATCGATGCTTTAGTGTGGTTTATTCTTTCTATAATAAAATCATCTTCAGCTTTTTGCTGTTTGCTGTTTGACAAAGTGGTCACAGCTAATGCTCCAAAAAAGCCTAAGTCGTTTCCTCCTATTGGGACAGCATAGTCAATCACACCCTTGGTGGTTTCACTTTCCTTGACAATGTATCCTTCCTTGGAAATGTCAGAAATTTCACTAACAATGAGTTTTTGATTGCTGGGAGATAATTGATTGAAAAACTCATCTGAGGACAACAAATCGTTACGCTTGTCCGGATCAAGCATGGACAGAATAATACGGCCAGAGGTGATTTGACTTATGGGGAACAGATTACCTTCTTGTATGGACAATGAAATAGGTGTAGGGCTTAAGTGTTGTGCAACCACCATTACCATACCACGATCCAAAATGGACAAATGACAGGATTGGCAAATTTGTTGTGAAAGCAATTGCATGGCATAAATTGCCGATTTGCGTAAGGCTTCGACCGGTGAATGGCGATGAGATAATTGATAAAGCTTTAAGGTCAAGCTAAATTTATTGGAGATTTTATCTCGACTGATATAACCTTTCTGGTCTAAGCAAACAAGCATTCTATAAATTTCATTGGGGCTGCGGTTTATCCCGGTAGCAATTTCACCCTGCGATTGAGGAATGTTTACCAAAGAAAGGAACTCCAATATTTCCAAGCCCTTTTCCAGCGCAGGCGCATTGTATTTTATCATAACTCTGCTCTAGTTTGTCCATTCTTTATTAAAAGAGATAGATTTTATGCAAAGACAACATTACGCAAATTTTTGGTTCCCGCTTCATGTTAGTCAAAAAATGACTAAAAATTCTTTATATTTAAATATAAAAATTTATATTTGAATAAATATAACCGTGATATCACCTAACCCAATTTTAGGAACCGGATTACATGCCGTAGGCGGCATGTCTGCTGCATCTTGCTATTTACCATTTCAGAAAGTAAAAAGTTGGACCTGGGAGTCATATTGGTTACTTCAAGCCACATTTGCCTGGTTCTTTTTTCCGCTATTGATCGGATATTTTACAGTTCCTGATTTGTTTACCGTACTTACCAATTCACCGGGATCTGCCATATTCTGGGCATTTGGCTTGGGTGCTGTGTATGGATTTGGAGGAATGGCTTTTGGGATGGCCATAAAGGAAATTGGCTATTCACTGACCTATACCATTGCTATCGGAATATCTGCTGTGTTAGGAACAGTGGTGCCTCTCATCATCAATGGAAATTTAATCAGTCAGTTCAGCAATCCTGGAGGTGGTATTATGCTTTTTGGAATGGTTGTTTCGTTGGTTGGCGTAGCGCTATGTGGGTTTGCCGGATACCGCAAAGAGCGTGAGATAAGTGAGTCGGATGGAGCCGTTCCCAAAGTGTACTTCAATATGAAAAAAGGACTTGCACTCACGGTCTTTGCCGGAGTTCTTTCTTCTATATTTGGTATATCCTTGTCGTTGGGAGAGCCCATTGCCGCTATTGCTACAGAACATGGTGCTGGACATTTTAGTGGCAATTCCAACCTTATATTATCAACAGGTGGAGCTTTCGTAACTAATTTTATCTGGTTTATGGTGGTGGGCATTCGTAATGGGAGCATACACGAATTGGTCTCTCTCAGGAATCAAAATTCCTCAACGTGGTTGTGGAATGTAGGACTTTCAATCCTTACCGGAGCGCTTTGGTATTTTCAATTCTTTTTTTACGGTCTGGCCCATGTGAGGATGGGAGCCTTCATGTTTGCCAGTTGGGCGATTCATATGTCCATGTTGATTTTCTTTAGTTATCTGGTAGGTATAGTCATGAAAGAATGGAAACATGTGTCCTGGCGTACCTATATGACACTAATCGTTGCTTTAGTTATTTTGATTGCATCTTTTATCATTATGACCTACGGAAATGTATTGGGAAATGAAATGTAATGGACGTTTGGACTTATTCCGAACTAATATTTGAGCCTATCGCGCTGTTTTGACAACTAGGATACAATAACTCATATAAGATATGAAACCGATAACTTTAAAAGGAATAACCTGGAATCACAGTAGAGGTTACTGTCCTATGGTAGCCACAGCGCAGCGTTTTGGTGAAACACATCCTGATATTAAGATTGAATGGTCAAAGCGGTCATTACAGGGTTTTGCCAACGATCATATTGATAAGCTAGCAACTGACTATGACTTATTGGTTATTGATCATCCGTGGGCAGGATATGCGGCCGACTCGAATAATCTACTTTCGTTAAACAAACTACTACCTGCTAAATTTTTAGATGATCAACAGGCCAATTCTGTAGGAAAATCATATGAAAGCTACAACTTTAGTGGACAACAATTCGCATTAGCCATTGATGCAGCAACCCTGGTGGCATCAAGTCGTCCGGATTTAATGGAACAGTTTAATCTACAATTACCGAATAATTTTGATGAGTTATTAGTATTGGCGGCTGCCGGTGTGGTGACTATGCCGGGGATACCGATAGATACCCTGATGAATTTTTATATGTTCTGCTGTGGATTGGGTGAAGATCCTTTTCAGTCTGCAGATCAGATGGTGAGCGAAGATATTGGACTCAGGGCTTTGGCCATGCACAAGGAGTTATCCGATTTACTACACCCTGAGTATTTCGATTGGAATCCTATTCAGGTCTACGAGTCAATGACCACAAGAAATGATCTGGCTTATTGTCCCTGGGCATATGGCTATTCAAATTATTCTAAAAGAGGTTATGTTTCAAATATCCTGCATTACCACAACCTAATCAACGATGCGGACGGAAACATTTATAGAAGCACGTTAGGTGGAACCGGACTAGCCATTTCTGCAAAATGTAAGTATCCTGAAATTGCTGCAAAATATGCCATGTTTGTAGCAAAGGCTGAAATCCAGAGGACTTTGTTCTTTGACTGTGGAGGCCAACCAGGACACAGAGCAGCATGGCTAAGTAAACAGGTCAATAAGCAAAGTGCCAATTTTTTTAAATCCACACTGAATACTTTGGATCATGCCTTTCTCAGACCAAGATACAATGGTTATATGCATTTTCAGGATAATGCTGGAGGTATCATCCGAGACTATCTGATGCAGAATGGAAATCCTTCAGATGTTTTGGAAAATTTGAACCGGTTATATATTGAATCAAAAAGAAATCCATGAAACCTCTAGCAGGAATTACGGTTATTGAATTTTGTCAATATCTGGCGGGACCCTCCGCCGGATTGAGACTTGCCGATTTGGGTGCCCGGGTCATCAAAGTTGAGCGACCGATCTCAGGTGATGGCGGCAGACATATCTCAATTAAGAATCTCACAATTGGTAAAGACAGTTTGGTATTCCATACCATTAATCGCAACAAAGAATCCATTACTGCCAATCTTAAAGACGCCGGGGATTTAGCCTCTATCAAGAAATTACTTACACAAGTCGATGTTATGACTCATAATTTTAGACCAGGGGTAATGGAGAAAATTGGTCTGAATTACGAAACCGTAAAAATGCTAAATCCAAAAATAATATATGGAGTGGTTACCGGATATGGAGATAAAGGACCCTGGGTGAAAAAACCAGGACAAGATCTATTAATTCAATCGCTTTCAGGGCTAACCTATTTATCTGGAAATGCGGATAGTGGTCCAACTCCTATGGGATTGGCAGCCACCGACATCTTAACAGGAACCCATTTGGTTCAGGGTATATTGGCAGCACTGGTTCGTAGAGGTAAAACCCAAAAGGGAGCCTTGGTCGAAGTTAGTCTGCTAGAATCAACCCTGGATCTGCAGTTTGAGGTATTAACTACTCATTTCAATGATGGATTCCAAAAACCTACCCGGGCAAAGAAAGGAAACGCCCATGCGTATTTGAGTGCACCTTATGGAATATACCAAACCAAGGATAGATACATAGCAATAGCCATGGTTCCATTACAAAAATTGTGTAGCCTGATGGGTATTGAATTACCAAAAGATTTTCGATCGGAAGGAAAAGGATTTGAAGGCCGGGATGAAATTATGGAGATTTTACAGAACGTCTTCATTACAAAATCGACTAAAGAGTGGTTGGACATTTTTGATCCGGAAGATTTATGGTGTTCGGATGTGTTGACGTATCAAGAAATATTGAATCATGAGAGCTATAAGGTCCTTAAAATAGATCAGTTAGTACTTACAGCAACGGGAAACAAAGTACTTACCACAAGTTGTCCAATCAGAATAAATAATAAAAGGAGTTATAGTCAAAAAGCTGCTCCACTTTTAGGAGAAGACACCGACAAAATAATTAAAGAATTCAATTTATAAATGATCAAAATCAAGTTAGAAACTGTCATGATTACTTGTTTAAAAAGAATTACTATTCATTTGCTCATTCCTCTTCACGAATCAATGATATCATCATATTGTAAAATCTAAATTCACTATTATGCCAGAAAACACACCATTAAATGAACATAGTAATATCAAACTCTTCAATACCGAAGATTGGTTATATGAAGACTTCGAAATAGGAATTAAATCCAGATCTATTAGCAGGACAATTTCCGAAGGTGAAGCCATGATGTTCAATGGCCTGGTACTGGATATGCATCCCTATGTAGCTGATGAAATTTTTGCTAAAGAGAAAGGACTTTTTGGTAAAAGATTAGTAGCTGGGGCGATGGTATTTAGTTTGGGATTAGGACTCATGGCACATAACAACATACACACATTCAGCTACGGTTATGATAAACTTCGGTTTATAAAACCCGTTTTTATCGGCGATACTATTTATACCATTCGTACTCACCTGAGTAAAAATCCCAAATATGATGAAATGGGGTTGGTAGTGGTAAGCTATGAGGTATACAAACATCCGGGTGAGTTGGTTTTGTATTGTGAGCATTTGCAAACGGTCAAATATAGGAATCCTGAATCATTCAAAAAGACTACTCCATGATGCCCTTGGAAGGAATATTAGTTGTTGATCTAAGTCAATTTTTGTCAGGCCCTTCTGCAAGTTTGCGATTGGCGGATTTGGGTGCCAGAGTAATCAAAATCGAGCGTCCTGAAACAGGTGATATTTGTCGTACGTTATACATTTCCAATGTGAATATGAATGGTGAATCTTCGGTTTTTCATGCGATAAATAGGAATAAAGAAAGCTTTGTCGCTGATTTGAAAAATGAAAAGCAAAAAGCCCAGGTCTTAAAATTGATCAAAAAGGCAGACATGGTTATTCATAATTACCGGCCTGGAGTGATCGAAAGGTTAAACCTTGATCATGAAACGATCTCTGCAATAAATCCCGGGGTGATTTTCGGTGAAATATCCGGTTATGGTAAAGTAGGACCCTGGGCGAATAAACCGGGTCAAGATTTACTGATTCAAGCGCTATCCGGTCTTACCTGGTTAAGTGGTAATAAAAATGATGGACCGGTACCAATGGGTCTCGCTATAGTTGACATCCTGGCTGGCGCTCACCTGGTACAAGGCATGTTGGCAGCTTTAGTTTACCGGGGAGCTACGGGTAAGGGAGCTAAGGTAGAAGTAAGTATGTTGGAATCTATAATTGATTTCCAGTTCGAAACCATTACCACTTTTTACCAAGATGGAGGTCAGCCTGCAGAAAGAACGAAAAGTAATAACGCCCATGCCTACCTTGGCGCTCCTTATGGAATTTACAAGACTCTTGATGGCTTCTTGGCATTAGCCATGGGGCAAGTTCCTACTTTAGGCCGTCTATTAGCATGTGATCCGTTGATGGATTATCAAGAAGTTACATCTTGGTTCTCCAAAAGAGATGAAATAAAATCCATTTTGGGTAAGCACCTAGCCACCGGAACGACAAAAAAGTGGCTGTCTAAATTGGAACCAGCTGATATTTGGTGCGCCGATGTCTTTGATTGGAATTCGCTGATAAATAGTGAAGGATATAAGGCTTTAGAAATGGAACAGGAAGTTACAATGAGCGATGGCTATCGATTTAAAACCACGCGGTGTCCGATCCGTATAGATGGAAAAATATTAACATCTTCAAAAGGCACACCGGCTTTGGGTGAACACACAGGAGAAATTATCGGAGAATTTAGATTATAGGTCGGATTCTCTCTAAATCTATCGGTTCTTTTCGCGGAAAAGACATAAGAAAAAAGAAAAATCAGATCTGATTTGTAAAACAGAAGCTTTATTAATCCATATAGAATTGAATAAAACAATACCATGTCAAATATATTTAAAATCGCAGTACGAAAATTTGGACCGTTCGAAACGGCTATCGAAAAAATTTGGAAATCCTTTTGCACGGAGACTGGATGTACGATGCAGTTAGAAGCCATACCCATGGATTTACATCCCCTGTATGAAGCCATCTTAGGTGAAAAAAATGGTTTGGAAAAAGGAGATTGGGATGTCGGATACATCAGCACCGATTGGATTGCAGAAGCTCAAGCATCCAATAAAATTGAAAACCTGACTCCTTATATAATGCAAAATCCCCCGGATGCCTTTCCAGGAGAATGGCCTAATTCATTATTGGGCATGCAGGACTTTGAGGGTCAGATATTTGGACTGCCATTCCATGATGGACCTGAATGTTTAATTTTTAGGAAGGATCTTTTTGGGAGTGCCAGTGAAAAGGCTTTGTTTAAAGAAAAATATGGACGAGAATTACTACCACCTATCACCTGGGATGAATTAGTCGAGGTGGCCCATTTTTTCCAAAGGCCCGAAGAGGGTTTGTATGGTACGGCAGTAGCAGCCTTCCCGGATGGTCATAATACAGTATTTGATCTGTGTCTTCAGATTTGGGCAAGAGGCGGTGATATAGTCGATAGAAATGGACAAGTAAGCATTGACACGAAAGCTGCGAAAGAAGGGCTGACATTTTACAGAACCTTGTTAAAGGATACAAAAGCCATTCATCCTCAAAGCACAGAAATGGATTCTGTAAAATCAGGAATGGCATTTGCCAATGGTGAAATCGCCATGATGGTTAATTGGTTCGGATTTGCGTCGATGTGTGAGGTTTACCCTGAATCCAAAGTAAAAGGATGTGTAGATATAATCCCGGTTCCAGCCGGTCCTGGAGGTCAAGGAGTATCATTGAATGCCTATTGGATGTATACGATTGGAATTGGCAGCAGAAATAAGCAGGTAGCCTATGATTTTATAAAGTTTGCGGTCAATGCAGAAAATGATAAGCTGCTTACCAATGAAGGGGGCATAGGTTGTCGGAAATCGACTTGGAAAGATGAGGAGGTCAATACAACTGTCCCTTACTATCACAAATTAAACATTTTGCATCAAAACAGCAGGACTTTACCGCGAAAAGCGCATTGGGCTGAAATTGCAGCAGTGATTGACAAAATAGTCATCGAGGCTATAAATAGCGAAAATCCAGTTGAACAAATTCTGAAAAATGGACAGCAACAAATTGATCAAATAGAAGAAAGATACACATGAAAAACATTGTGACAAAATACAAGGGTAACCACTCATTTTCTGTTGTTGAAAAAGAAACTGTCCAGCCGGGTCGCGGTGATGTAAGGATAAAGGTAGCTTATGTCGGTGTTTGTGGTACTGATGTCCATATTTTTCATGGCATGATGGACAAACGCATAAACATTCCTGAGACTATTGGACATGAAATGTCGGGCATCATAGATGCAATTGGTGACGGGGTTCTGGGATTTGAAATAGGTGAAAAAGTTGTGGTAAGGCCATTGGATGACAGAGGCGCCAAGCCGTCAGACAAGGGATACAATCACATCTGTGAGGATTTAAAGTTTATGGGAATTGATAGTCCCGGAGCAATGCAACAGTATTGGAATGTTCCGGTGTTTACCGTTCATAAATTGAAAGTTGAAACAGATTTAAAATTGGCCGCATTAACGGAACCCTTGTCAGTAGCAGTACATGATGTAAGGTTGAGCGAATTAAAATCAGACGAGACAGCGGTAGTTTTAGGTGGTGGGCCTATAGGCCTTTTAGTAGCTATGGTAGCCCAGGAAGTAGGAGCTAATGTAATCGTGTCGGAAATCAATAAAGACCGAATTATGAAAGCTACTGATTTAGGCTTAACGGTTATCAATCCACATGAAATAGATTTAGTTGATTATACTAAAGAACAAACTGATGGCAGAATGGCTGATGTAGTATTTGAAGTCACCGGAGTACAATCCGCATTGGACATAATGACCGAATTAGCTGGCATAAGAGGTAGAATTGTAATGGTAGCCATTCATGGACCTAAGAAAAAAATTGACCTCTTCAAATTTTTCTGGAAAGAATTAAGTATGATGGGTGTACGTGTATATGAAAGAGACGATTATGAAAGGGCAATTGCTTTGATTACAGCTAATAAGTTGCCCTTTGAGAAATTAATAAGTGAGGTAAAACCCCTAACTGCTATTCAAAGTGTATTTGAAGGTATTGATGCGAATCCGACGGGTCTAAAAGTCCTTATGGACTGTAGTTTATAAAAAACAATAGGAAAAAATGAGCGTATTAAATCAGTTTAATTTAAAAGGTAAAACAGCTCTAGTGACCGGATGTTCCAGAGGTATTGGAAAAGCTATGGCCATCGCATTGGCTGAAGCTGGAGCAGATATTATTGGAGTTAGTGCCACACTAGAAAAAACAAAGAGCGAGGTAAGTAGGAAAATTGCTAAAACTGGAAGAAAGTTTACTGGTTATACCTGTGATTTCAGTGATCGGAACGCATTATACCAATTCATTAAAGCAGTCCAGACTGATTTTCCGGTTGTCGATATATTGGTCAACAATGCTGGAACAATCTTGAGGGCACCGGCATCAGACCACTCTGATGATATGTGGGATAAGGTAATTGAGGTAAATCAAAATGCACAATTTATTCTAACCCGTGAATTTGGCAAGAAAATGATTGAAAGAGGAAATGGTAAAATTGTTTTTACTGCCTCATTGCTTACCTTTCAAGGAGGAATTACAGTGCCGGGCTATGCTGCAAGTAAAGGAGCTATTGGCCAATTGACAATGGCGTTTGCCAATGAATGGGCATCTAAAGGAGTAAATGTAAATGCCATTGCACCCGGTTACATCACTACCGATAATACCAAAGCTTTACAAGAAGATCCACAAAGATCTGCAGCGATCTTAAATCGTATACCGGCAGGAAGATGGGGAACTCCTGAAGATTTTAAAGGACCCATCGTATTCCTTACATCGGATGCTGCTGCTTATATGAATGGCACAGTTATAATAGTAGATGGCGGATGGATGGGTCGATAAACTTAAATCAATAGATATGCATATTAAATCAGAATTCTATGAAGACTACATTTTAGGTGACAGCAGAGAAACCTTAGGTCGGACCATAACAGAATCCGATTTTGTAATCCATGCCGGACAAACAGGAGATTTTTTTCCGCATCACATGGATGCAGAATGGTGTAAAACCCAGCCTTTTAAGCAACGAATTGCTCATGGTACGCTTACTTTTAGTATCGCTATTGGTATGACAGCTACCCAGATCAATCCTGAAGCATTTTCAAAAGGATATGATCGCTTAAGATTTATCAAGCCTGTGTATATTGGAGATACAATCAAGGTAAAGGTGACTATATCTGAAAAACAAGAATACAAGAAACCTCATCTCGGTCAAATCACAGAGCATGTAGAAGTAGTAAACCAAAGACATGAGGTAGTCCTCGTTTGTGATCACATTTTGTTGGCTAAAAAGAAAGATTTTCAAGAGCTTGATGTGTAGCCTAAATAATCGGTCGGATAATCTTGGTAAAATTGATCAAGGTAAAAAACTATTAAGAGCATGAAAAGTATTTATCCAAAGCTTCCCAAAGTAAAAAAGCCAATTTGTATTATTGGAGCGGGTGGAATTGTTCACGATGCCCACCTTCCTGCCTATAAATCATCCCAATTTGAAATTAAAGCAATTTATGATATAGACATTAACAAAGCAGACCAATTAGCTAGAAAGTATAATATCCCTAATGTTTGCCAGAGCATGGAAGAATTGGTCGAAGTGGGTCAAAGGTATGATTGTGTATACGATCTCGCCTTACCCGCGGCGGCAATTAATGATGTGCTTATCACAATCCCAGATCACTCGGGTGTATTAATCCAAAAACCAATGGGAGAGCACCTACAACAAGCTAAAGAAATATTAGAAATCTGCCGAAGCAAAGACTTGATTGCTGGAATTAACTTTCAATTGCGACATGCTCCTTTCATTTTGACCGCTAAAAATATGGTCGATGAAGGCATCATTGGGGAACTTCATGACATTGAAGTAAAAGTATGTACTTATACACCCTGGCATTTATGGGATTTTTTGTTCCAAATCCCCAGAGTAGAAATCCTGTATCACAGTATTCATTACATCGATGTAATCCGATATTTCCTTGGAGATCCCCTCAAGATATATGCCAAAACAATCAAACATCCGGGGACACCGCAAATAGCTTCTACCAGGACCCACATAATGTTGGATTATGGAGAAATGCTTAGAGCCAATATCGATACCAATCATGGACATAATTTCGGATCGAAAAAACAGGAATCCTATATTAAATTAGAAGGTACAAAAGGAGCTATAAAAATGAAAATGGGTGTATTGCTAAATTATCCTGATGGTGTACCGGATCAATATGAGTATTTTTCTCATCTCGAAGAAAATCCGGTATGGAAAGAAGTATCCATTAAAGGAACTTGGTTTCCTGATGCTTTTATTGGTCCCATGTCAGGCCTTATGGACAAAATTCATAATCCTGATTTTCATTATATCAACTCCGTTGATGACGCTTTTAGGACTATGCTTTGTGTGGAAGCAGCCTATAACTCCAGTGACCGAGGAGGTGCAAATATTCATCCCGATCAAGAATTCTAACTGTTAATTGTTTAAAAAATCAAAATGAGTTTTTTCAATTCCCTGCATTGTAACCTGGCAAAATTTGAATTATTTGGATTTTTAACTACCTGTGGTTTCCTTTTAGTTAGTTGTACTTTAAATAAACAACATGATGGCAAGTCGTTAGATATCCTTTTAGAAAGTCCGGCAGATAACTGGAACGAGGCTATACCGATCGGGAATGGGAGTTTAGGTGGTATGGTCTATGGGGGTATTCATTCTGACACCATAAAACTAAACGAAGAAACCTTATGGTCAGGTGGTCCCAGAGATATCCAAAATTATACGGCTATCCAGTACCTCCCTCGAATTAGACAATTATTGTTTGAAGACAAAACCAAAGAGGCGGAGGATTTGATTGACTCTACTATGCTTGGCCCCTGGAACGAATGTTATATGCCAATGGGTGACTTGGTCATGGAATATGGCGAAAACAGATCTGTAGAGGATTACAAAAGGGTCCTGAATCTTAATTCAGGCATAGTTACTATCGATTACAAGATTGGAGAAACTCAATATCATAAGGAAATTTTCGCATCTTATCCCGACCAGGCCATTATAGTAAGAATATCTACTAACCTTCCTGGTCAGTTGAATTTTAATGTTTCTCTTTCTAGTCTACTTAACAGCGACGTAGTAGCAACAGATCATGGATTGGTGATGAATGGAAATGCACCAAAGCATGCTTTCCCTCACTACTTAGGTCCTATGCCGCCGGTTTATGAAGACGACAAAGGGATGAGGTTTCAGGTCAATCTTGAAGTAAGAAATGTGGGAGGTAAGATTTCGAAAGGCAACGGAAACTTAAATATCCAAAACGCAGATGAGGTAGAACTTCTGCTTACAGCAGCGACCACTTTTAATGGATTCGATAAGGATCCGGTAAACCAAGGAAGAAATTGTAATACCATTTGTGAAAATAGAATTACCAAACTTTTAAATCATGATTACGCCAGCCTAAAAAGTCGTCATCTGGAAGATTACAGGAGTCTTTTCAATCGAGTTGATTTGGAATTAGGAACAGACCCATCCGAATCATTACCTATTGATAAAAGAATAAATCAATATCACAAAGATCAGGATCCCGCATTGACTACTTTGTATTTTCAATTTGGAAGATATTTACTTATATCTAGTTCTCGCCCAGGCAAATTTGCTCAGCCTGCCAACTTGCAGGGTATTTGGAGTAGAAGTCTCCAACCGGCATGGAGCGCAAATTGGACCTTAAACTGCAACGCTGAAATAAACTATTGGGCTGTTGAATCGGCAAATTTAGCGGAATGTCACCTTCCACTGATCCAAATGGTAAAGGAGTTAAGTGTTGATGGTGCTAAAACAGCAAAAAATCTATATGGCAGCGACGGTTGGGTGGCTCATCACAACGCTGATATATGGCGAACCACTTCACCTGTGGGAGGCAGTGGATTATGGGCTATTTATCAAGTGGGTAGTGCTTGGTTATGTCATCATTTATGGGAACATTATCTATTTTCTCTAGACAAAGAATATTTGAGAGAGGTATACCCATTAATGAAAGAAGCTGCAAAATTTTATTTTGGGACCCTGCAAATGACCCCAGATGGTTTTTTGGTAACATCTCCGGCAGAATCTTTTGAAAACCATTTTTTGAAACCTGATGGAGAATCGGGATGGGCTTGTTATGGACCCACCCAGGATATGCAAATAGTCAGAGATTTATTCGAAAATTGCTTAAAAGCCACGGAAGCATTAGGCATAGATAGTTTATTCGCAGCTCAGCTTATTGAAAAGCTTACCCTTCTAGCTCCTATGAAAATTCATCCTGAAACCGGTAGATTACAGGAATGGTATAAGCCCTGGAAAGCTAATACGCCCCAAAATGGTCAAGTAGCACACGGATGGGGGCTTGCCGTTGGCAATCAAATATCGCCACGAGAAACTCCGAAACTTGCCAGCGCATTCAGAAAAACCTTGGAACATAGGAAACCCAGGTTGGCTTATAATTCCGGTAGTTGGGTCGGTAGTTTTCCAGCCATGTTCTGGGCAAGACTTCACGATGGAGAAATGTTACAAAAAGTCATTGACCGTCATATTGATTTGGCCATATTTCCCAATTTGACCTCTAAATTTGGGGAATATTGGGAAATAGATGGAAACTTAGGTATAACCGCTGCCATTGTCGAGATGCTAATGCAAAGTCACACCGGAGAAATTGTGCTATTACCAGCAGTACCTCTAAAATACCCAAATGGCTCAGTAAAAGGGCTAAGAGCGAGAGGAGGTTTTTTAATCGACATAAATTGGGAGAATCATGAACTCGTGTCAGTTGGCATTACAGCCTTAACTTCCAACAATTATTGCCAACTGCGATATAAAGACAATTTGGTTCATTTAAATTTAAAGAAAGGAGATTATAAATTGATTCCATTTACTGATTTCAATAAGTAAGATTCAAATGGTAGATCATTCCTATTTTTTTTTATTATCAATGCACTTGTGACTATTGCAGAAGTGGCATCATCACACAGGGAAAATTTCACACAATTAATGTATTTTGTCTTCAGTTTTTGATATTGAATTTTGAGTTCACTCCGGAAAGTCTCTAAACGGTACTTTGGTTAATATTTTGATAAGAGGGGACATATTATTATTTTTGTAAATGTTTAAACCTAGCAAAAATAGTCAAGGCGATCTGTTCAAAGATATTTCAACCCATCTTTGTGGGAGGAAGCAAAAGCTACTGGAATCACCGCATTCATGGCATAATGTTTTTTACAAAGAGGTGGTGAGTCGTATTGATGAATCTTTGTTTTCAGAATTATATCATGAGAGGATGGGGCGGCCTAATGCCTGCATACGCATTCTTATAGGAATGATGATATTAAAGGAAGGAAATGGGTGGAGTGATGAGCAATTATATACAGAATGCCGGTTCAATATAATGGTAATGCGATCATTAGGATTGTACAATATGGATGATGATGTACCTGCGGAATCGACCTATTATGAGTTCAGAAGATTGTTGGGAGAGTATTATGAGGATCATCAACGGGACTTAATGAAAGAGGTGTTTATAAAAATTACAACTGATCAAGTGGCTATTCACGGAGTGAGTGGCAAGAAGATACGCCTTGATTCCAAGCTAATCAATAGTAACATAGCCAAGTCCAACAGGTTGCACTTAATAGTTGAAGCAGTGAGGAAGTATGTGAGTGGCAAGCCACTCAATGAAATGAGGACACACATGGATGCTTCTAGTTATGAGATATTGGAAGCATTACAAACAAAGAGTACTTCCAATCTCACTTATCCATTGAATGCTCATCAGAAGAAGGAGATGCTTGTCAGCATGGGTCAGATAATAGGAGTACTACTAGAGCATGGAAAAGGAAGTGTGGAGGAATCATATGTTTTATTAAAACGCATCTATGAAGAGCAATATGAGCAAAAGGACAATGATGAAAACGATGATAGCCCAGGTGGCAGCGATCAGAAAGTAGTACTCAAGCAGCCTAAAGATATTCCATCATCCAGCGTACAATCTATCCATGATCCGGATGCAGCTTATCGTACCAAAGGACAAGGAGCAAGCAAACAAACAGTAACAGGATACCATTCCAATGTGACAGAAAGTTGTGATCCCCAGGAGGATGTACATTTAATATTAGATGTTGAAGTAGTTAAAGCAAATGTAAGCGAAGATGCATTTTTAATAAAAACAGTTGATACCTGCCAACAGATACTGGAACAAGCCCACGATGAAGGCCAAAAGATAGAAGAAGTAATAACAGATGGAGGCTATGACAGCATTGCGAATCGAGAAGAAATGCTTAAAGAACAACGACCCCAATGGAGTATTGCAAAGATGAAAGGCAGAAGTTTATCATATCAAATGGAGAAAGACGAACAGGGAAATCTGGAAGTTTTCGATAGACAGAGTGGCGAGCACCTAGAAGTACATTATTCAGAACGAGCCCAAAAGCATGTTATCCATACAGTAGGTGGAAACAAAAGATATATGACAGAAGAACAAATCGACAATTACATACAACACCAACGAATACAAGAGCAAGTCAATCAGGAAAGTTACAATCTAAGAGCAACAGCAGAATCAACCATCCATCAATGCTTTCACAGACTAAAAAAAAGGAACAAAATCATATATCGGGGATTAGTTAAATGCCATTGGTATGTCCTGTCACGAGCATTATGGGTAAATGTTGTAAGAATTACGGAAAAAATAGGGAGAAATACCCTAATATTCTTTCATTGGCTACTACGATGCATCATGAATACTCCCATTGCAAATCACAAGTTAACATTCTGAAAACTTCCTTCAGGAGTAAAAAATATGTTGAAATCATGAAAAAGGAGTTTTCGGAGTAAACTCAATTTTTAGGTAAAATTATGGTTATCAAATGAATCAAGAAATACACAATATTAAATATATTACACTACTCATTGCTATTGGATTTTTAACATTGATGTCTGAGGGATATACTCAATCCCCGGTGACTGAAATGTCATTCATTGCCAAAAACTTGGAATGGAAAGGAATCGCCATCCAGGAGGATAATTATACTGTCTGGGGATGTGCTCCCATCCAGGATGATGAGGGGAAAACCCATTTATTTGCGGCGCGATGGCCTGAAAAAAATGTAGATCCTGCCTGGAGAAAATCGTCTGAAATAGCCCATTATGTTTCCGATCATCCTGAAGGGCCCTTTACTTTCTCAGATGTGGCAATTACAGGAACAGGAAAGAATACCTGGGATAAGTATGCTCCCCACAATCCGGAAATTAAAAAGGTAGGCGATACGTATGTACTCCTTTATATTGGAAATACCGATTACCACCAGCCCCCCCACCCTTCCAACCAAAGTATTGGTATGGCCATCGCCAAATCTCCTTATGGCCCATGGAAAAAAGTAGGTAAAAACGGCCAAATATTAAATGCCAAAAACCCTACAAAATGGAATTACCAATCTCGGAATGGCGCTGTAAATCCGACTTTGCTGGTCCACCGGGGAAAATACTATTTATACTTTAAATCCAGCGGGAAGAATGGATTGAGATATGGACTGGCTATCGCCAATCAATTGGAAGGACCCTATGAAATCACCGATCAACCGGTCACAACCAACCGAGGTACATTGGAGGACGGAACGGTATTTAATTATCAGGATCACATCTACCTGCTCACAACAGACAATCACGGCCAAAATACCGGAATTCGTGGAGGTGGAACACTCTGGAAATCGAAAGATGGGATCACTTTCAACCTGGAGGACGCCCAAATAGGATACGACCGAATTCCTGCTTATTATCGAGATTATGACCCGGAAAAAGTAGTAAAGATCTATGGCGCGGATCCGAAATTGGAACGCCCGAAGATCCTGATGATCAAAGGAAAACCGGCCTATCTTTATGCACCAGGTGGTTGGAATGTAACCGGGGGTGAAAGGACCGTATGTCATGTATTAAAAATCAACGATCCAGACGAATTCGTAGCATCTGATCATCTGAATTTATGGTATGCTCACCCGGCCACAGACTGGATGCAGGAAGCACTACCAATCGGCAACGGATTTTTGGGTGCTATGTTTTTTGGAGGAATCGAAGAGGAACGCATTCAGTTTAATGAAGAATCTCTCTGGAGTGGAGGTAAGGGTGAATGGAACGAATACAATGGCGGCAATCGACCTGGAGCCTACAAACACCTACCGAAAGTACGACAGCTATTAGGCGAAGGGAAGTATGAAGAAGCACATGCTTTGGCCAACAAAGAGTTGACCGGGATCATTAAGGAAAACCAAGGTGGCAAATGGGTCGGGTTTGGAGCCTATCAGTCCTTTGGAGATCTGTATATCAGACCCCGGCAGCAAGGAGAAAGCAGTAATTATTCAAGACAGTTGGATATTGGAAAAAGTCTGGGTGTCGTCAAGTACAAAATAGGAGATATAAATCATCAAAGAACCTATTTTGCCTCATATCCCAAACGAGCTTTAATTTTTCATCTTAAAAATGATGCCGAGAATGGAATCGATTATGAAATCGAATTGACTTCGCTGCATGCAAACAAAAAAATATGGCTTGAAAATAATGTGTTGATAATGAAAGGAGCCCTGGAAAACAATGGAATGGAATTTGAGAGTCGTTTATATATTGATAGTGATGATGCCAATTTCACCTTTATCAACAACAAACTTACTATTTATTCTGCCAGGACACTTACACTGTATTTGACCGCTGCAACCGACTATGTAAATCAATATCCACATTACACCGGCAGGGATTATGAAAGATTAAATCAGAATACCATAACCCAGATCAAATCCAACACTTACCATCAAATACGGAAAGAACATATAAAGGATTACCAATCCTTATTTCACCGGGTACAACTAGAGTTGGGAAAATCACCAATTAATCCTCTGCCGACGGATCAGCGTTTGCTGAAGTATCAGGAGGGAAATGCAGATCCTGCATTAGAGGCTTTGTATTTCCAATATGGCCGGTATTTGTTGATCAGTAGTTCAAGACCCGGATCTTTACCCGCAAATCTGCAGGGCAAGTGGAATCATCTCAGCAAGCCTCCATGGGCTAGTGACTATCATGCCAATATCAATATTCAGATGATCTACTGGCCCGCTGAAATCACTAATATTCCGGAAGTTCATAAACCTTTAATTGACTACATCGACCGGCTCCGCGCACCCGGTAGACAAACGGCTAAAGATTTTTTTAACGCTAAGGGATGGATCGTAAACACGATGAATAATGTCTTTGGTTTTACTGCTCCGGGATGGTCATTTCCATGGGGATTTTTTCCAGCCGGAGCGGCCTGGTATGGTCAACATGCCTGGCAGCATTATGAATTCAATCCTGATGAGGAATATTTGGCTCAGACAGCGTATCCTATTCTAAAAGAAGCTGCGGAATTTTGGCTTGATTATCTGACGGAAGATGAAGACGGATATTTGGTTTCTTCTCCGTCTTATTCACCGGAACATGGGGGTATTTCGACCGGAGCGTATATGGACATTGAAATCGTTTGGGAACTGTTCAATAATACGATCAAAGCATTAAATATATTAGGAAACGACCGGGAATTTCGATTAAAATTGGAGCATGCAAGAGACCAATTGTTACCCTTAAAGGTAGGTCGCTGGGGACAATTACAGGAATGGAAAGAAGATGTGGATGATCCCAAAAACAAACACCGGCACCTATCCCATCTGTTCGCACTTCATCCTGGCAATCAAATCAGTGTTTTAAAAACTCCTGAATTGGCGGAGGCTGCGAAAACCTCGTTAATCGCTCGCGGTAACGAAGGAACCGGTTGGTCAATTGGTTGGAAAATCAACTTCTGGGCACGCCTTCAGAATGCTGAAAATGCGTATGCCATGTTACGCAGAGCTAAGAAAATCAGTGGAAACAAAGGATACAATATGGTCGATGGCGGAGGCATCTATCCCAATATGTTTTCTACCCACCCTCCTTTCCAACTGGATGGCAATATGGGTGCAACCTCTGGAATCGCTGAAATGTTGCTGCAATCTCATGCAGGGACTATAGAGCTGCTTCCGGCTTTACCCAATGCCTGGCCGGAGGGACATATTTCAGGGCTCAAAGCCCGAAATGGGATAGAAGTAGACATCAAGTGGTCAGGTGGTCAACTGATTGAAGCAATTGTCAAACCCACCTTGAAAGGAACTGTGACCCTTAAATACAAAAACCTTCAAAAAATTATCGAGGTCACCGATTCAGGGACTAAATTCAACTGGGATGGAAAATAAACGTCTTTTTATCTATTTAGGCCTGATAGTCATCTTATTTTACAATTGCAATGCAAGACCAGGAATTTCAATAAATCCGGCAGAGCATGCTGCCCAATCGGTATTAATCCGTTCCATTGGTGCAGAGAATGCGGCCCTATTTGTCTTTGATTATAAGGATACTCCCGGAAATGACTTTTATAAAATTGAAGTTTTAGATCAGCAGGTCCACATCACTGGTAACTCGCCCGTAGCGCTTTGCCGCGGCGCTTATGATTATCTGCGCAATCATATGCATTCCATTGTCAGTTGGTCGGGAAACCGGATTGATATTCCGGAAGAATTACCAGTCGTGAAAAAAGATGCTCATTCACCTTTCCCTTTCCGATATTATTTTAATACAGTAACACACGGGTATACCACGCCATATTGGGATTGGCCAAGGTGGGAAAAAGAGTTGGATTGGATGGCTCTGCATGGAATGAACATGCCCTTGATTGCCGGTGCCCATGAAGCCATTTTATACCGGGTATTTCGCAAGTTGGGTATAACCCAGGAAGAAGCTTTGGAGTATTTTTCCGGTCCGGCACATTTTCCCTGGAATCGAATGGGTAACATCGGTGGTTGGGATGGTCCCCCTCCCCTCTCCTTTTTTACCAAACAAATTGAACTCACTCATCAGATGTTGGAAAGAATGCGTGAATTGAAAATGCATCCTATAGTTCATGCATTTGCCGGATTTGTTCCTGATGGTATTAGCAGACTTCATCCGGAAGAGAAGCTTCGTCAGTTGGGTTGGGGAGGATTTAAGAAAAAGGTCAACATCCTGGCTCCGGAAAGTGACTTATTTCTGAAGATCGGTAAAATGTATATCTCCGAATGGGAAAAAGAATTTGGTAAAGGCCAATTTTATCTGGCGGATAGTTTTAACGAGATGGATGTCCCATTATCCCCAGATCCACAACAGGCCTTGGACGAATTGGCAGCATTTGGTGAAGCAGTGTATCGGCCTATTGTCGAAGCGAATCCGGATGCCACCTGGGTCATGCAGGGATGGACATTCCCCTACCACAGGGATGAAAACGGAGAACTATTTTGGACTCCATCGCGACTCAATGCTTTTTTGTCTAAGATACCGGATGACAAGCTCCTGATCCTGGATATGGCCAATGAATACAACGCGTTGTTTTGGAACATTGATTACTCATGGGAGATGTATAATGGCTTCTTTGGCAAGCAGTGGATCTATTCCTTTATTCCGAATATGGGAGGAAAAACCCCCCTAAACGGCGTATTGGAATTTTATGCAACAGCTCCGGTAGAGGCGCATAACTATGAAAACAAAAAAAATCTGGTAGGATTCGGATTTGCACCGGAAGGCATTGAAAATAATGAATTGATCTATGAATTGTTGACCGATTGGGGCTGGAGACAAGAGGCCATTGATCTGAGTACCTGGATCGCGGGTTATTGTTTATCTCGATATGGTGCATATCCTGAAAACATTACTCAGGCTTTTAACCTGCTAAAAAAATCGGCCTGGGGAACCTTTACCGATCATCCTCGTTTCACTTACCAATTCAGACCCGGTAGAGGGAAAGCCACCGTTCATTATTCAAAAGAATTTGATGAGGCAGTCAAATTATTTTTAGAAAGTGCTGATGAATTGGGTCACGAAAAACTATACTTGTTTGATGCTATCGAACTTTCAGCTCAATTTATTGGCCTCCGCATTGATGAAATGTTGCTAGCAGCAGAGGAAGAAAAAATCCAGTCTAAGAAGTATGCACAGATACAAAAAGCGATTGACGCCATGCTCGATTTAGACCGGTTATTGGCTTCCCACCCCAATCATAAATTAGCTAATTGGGTCGATTTAGCCAGAGGCTTTGGCGATAGTGATGAGGAAAAATTATATTATGAAAGCAATGCCAAACGATTGAATACCACCTGGGGTGGTTGGGTAAATGAGTATGCAGCCCGAACCTGGAGTGGCCTGATTAAAGATTACTATGCTGAAAGGTGGCAACTATGGTTAAATGCGCAAAAATCAGGAGATCACTTTGATATTCTGGAATGGGAAGAAAATTGGATCAGATCTACCTGGAAAGATCAATCAGTGCCTTTTGAGGATCCTTTAGGTAAGGCCATTGAGCTAGTAAATTCATTTGACTAAATTTTAATCAAATGTTACTCAAAATACAAACAATCCTATTCTTTTTACTGCTTAGTTTTCAGATAAATGGTCAGGAAACTATAGATTTAAAATACATAGGAATGCCCGTGGGTGGAATATGTAGCGGACAAGTGTATTTGGGTGGAGATGGTCAGCTGTGGTATTGGGATATTTTCAATATGAAAAGGATCAACCCCGGTGGACCAGGTGACAAGTTTTACATCAATCCCATGGTACAGGCTAAGAGGTTTGAACAGGGCTTCGCCGTCCGTATAAAAAACAAAATCACCCCTTTTGTCAAACCGTTACGTGCTGGCGGCTTCGACGAAATAACTTTTAGAGGTGAGTATCCGATTGGCAAGGTCAGCTATCGTGATTCTTCATTCCCGGTCGAAGTTAAGTTACAAGCATTTACTCCCTTTATCCCTTCCAATCATGAAGATTCAGGTCACCCAGCCATAATTTTAGAGTATACCTTGTCTAATTCAGGAAGCAACTCTATAGAGCTAGAGATATTCGGTTGGCTTCAAAATATGGCTAATTTTTTTACCGGAAAAGAAGATAGTGGAGAACATATTAATGAGATTGTAGCAAGTGAAGATCATCTTCAATTGGTCTGCCGATCAGAAGGCGATGGTATAGAAGACCTTCCTGACCATGGAAATATGACACTTACACTCTTGGATGCCGTAGACAGTTGGTCATCACCCCAGTTGCCTGGTGATGTAGATTATAATCTCCCGGAGGTAACCCATTCCAAAGAAAAAGTGGCTTCTGAAAAACTCGGCAACCCAATTACCGGTGCTTTGGGTAAAATGGTACATCTGGAACAAGGTGAAGAGAAGAAAGTTACGTTTATCATTTCCTGGTACTATCCTAACCTACATCGTAAAGAAAGTGGTTTTCACGACCTTAAGAATAGGGAAAATCTCCGCTATTATTATTCACATAAATTTTCATCGTCTGCCGACGTTGCCAACCGAATAGTAAATAATCCGGACCTGATTAGAAACACAAAGCTTTGGAATAAAACGTGGTACCAATCTACCCTACCGACCTGGTTTCTTGATCGCACGTTTGTCAACACCAGTACCTTAGCCACCACCTCTTGCTATCGGTTAAACGACTTAACCGATGATCCGGATAATGAAGGAAGGTTTTATGCTATGGAAGGAGTCTATCTGGGACACGGAACATGCACTCATGTATTTCATTATGAACAAGCCCTGGGACGAATCTTTCCGGGGCTGGCCAGGCAATTAAGGGCTCAAACGGATTATGGATTATCCTTTGAAAAAAACGGTATAATCGGATACCGGGGTGAATATAGTCATCAGGGACATCAGGATGGACGTGGTTATGCTGTAGATGGACAAGCCGGAACTATACTTCGGACTTACCGGGAACACTGTATGTCTAATGACTTATCCTTTTTAGAGGAATACTGGCCAAAGATTAAACAAAGCATTCAATTTATGATCACTCACGATAGCGAAAATGAAGGTAAGGCGGATGGAATATTGGAAGGCATCCAATACAATACGCTGGACCGGATGTGGTACGGTAAAAATGCCTGGTTAAGCAGTATGTATAATGCTGCTTTGAGAGCTGGAGAGGCGATGGCGATGGATATCGGTGATTCTTTATTTGCCGATACCTGTAAACAGATCGCTCAATTGGGTAAACAAAATATGAGCGAATTGCTATTCAACGGTCAGTACTTCATCAATATCCTAGATCCGCAACATCCGGTTAGCCCCAATTCATATATTGGATGTCATATAGACCAAATGTTAGGCCAATCCTGGGCCTGGCAGGTCGGATTGCCTCGGATCCTTCCTCTGATTCAGACGCGTCAGGCGTTATCGTCGATCTACCAATACAATTTCCAAAAAGACGTTGGAGAATATTTAAAGAACGCTGTAATAAAAAATGTACGGTTTTATGCCTTACCTGGAGAATCCGGCACCATGATGTGTAGCTTTCCTTTAGGCGGAGCTGAAAAAGCACCGGGTCAGGTACAAAACGAATGGGAAAAACTGGTAGTCGGATATTTTAGTGAATGTATGACAGGATTTACTTATCAGGTCGCAGCCCATATGATTGCAGAAGGACTAGTGGATCAGGGATTGGAAATGATTAAAGCCATTCATGACCGGTATCATCCATCAAAACGTAACCCTTATAATGAAGTTGAATATGGCAATCACTATACCAGAGCTATGTCCAGCTATGGGGCCTATATCTCAGCCTGTGGCTATACCCTTAATGGACCAAATGGGACTATTGGATTTAATCCGAAAATTAATCCTGAAAATTTCCAGGGCGCCTTCATCACTGGAAATGGATGGGGTAGTTTTACCCAAGTTAGAAGTACAGCGGAACAAGTAAATAAAATAGAATTAAAATATGGTGAATTGAAAATAGGCCAGATCAAATTGGAAATGGGAGGACAGTTTGCATTAAAAAAGGTATCAGTGGATTTAAATGGCGAACCCCTAACGGTTAACACCAATCTTGAACATTCCAAACTTTCAATAACCTTTGATCAAGTCGTCTTAAAAGAGAATCAATCAATAAACATAATCCTAAATTACTAATGAGTTCAGCAGTAAATATCTGCAAATCAAATTAGCATTCCATGATCCGGTCTTCATTCCATTGTATAATTCTTTTGCTGATTTCTCTGGTATTCTGTTCCGATAGTACGAAACCGATACATATCCAGAGGCTAAAAGCCGAAGACATTATTTGTAAACACAAAATTTTGGTCCATACACCACCATCAAAAATACCGGTACCCTATGCCGTAGATGCTCCTTTGCTTGGGAATGGATATACAGGCGTTGCCATCTCCGGAAACCCGGATCATCAAGTCTATTATTTGGCACGCAATGATTTTTGGAGATTAAAATCATCATTTAACCAAAGCTATCCAGCAGTACTAGGGAAATTATCTATTCGTTTTCCCGGTCTAATTGATGCTACCTATCTGGTTGAGCAAGATCTCTTTACTGCCATCACTACCTCAACAGTTAAAAAAGATCGTTCCCATGTACAAATAAAAGCCTTTATCTCCCCCATTGAAGATCTCTTGGTTCTCAGAATCACCCAGAAGGGAACTGAAGGTTTAAGCGGTAACATTCGGCTCCAATTGCCGGGAGAAAACGAACATACCAACAAACCTCCATTCGACCTGGTTTTCGAGGACGAACGGATTCAAGGTACAGACCATCACGGTACTTATTGGATTTCAAGGGCTTTTATCAAGGACGTCGATATCCCCTCACAAGCCGTAGCCGCGATGCGCGTTTTACAAAATGCGAATACTGAATTCAACCTTGAACCGGAGCAATCCATAACGGTGATTCTATCCTTTTCCAGTAGTTTTAAGTCTGAAAACTGTCTGGATTCTGTGATTCAAAAAGTTCAGGATATCGCAGAACCGGAGGTCGATCAATTGGAGAAACAACATAAAGAATGGTGGTCCGAATATTGGGGCAAATCAATCGTATCCATACCAGATCAGCAAATTGAAAAACAGTATTATCTTTCATTATATACCATGGCCAGCTGCAGTGGAGATGCCGAGTTCCCCCCTTCTATCTTCGGCACTTGGATTACCAGGGAAAGACCACGTTGGAATGGAGATTACCACCTCAATTACAATCACATGGCTCCATACTATGGATTGTATTCCGCCAATCGTCTGGAACAGGCTATCCCCTTCAATGCCCCTATTTTGGCATTTATGGAAAGAGGAAAATATTACGGTAATAAAATAACCGGAATAGCGGATGGAATTATGCTACCGGTTGGTATTGGTCCCTTGGGTATCGAAACCACCCGCCGAAATTTATTGATAGAAAAGCACCGGCAGAATTGGATTGAAGCGGGATCTATTGAAGATGAGGGTCTTTTTTTTGGCCAAAAGAGTAATTCGGCCTATTGTGTTACCAATATGGCAAACCATTTTTATTGTACTTACGACCAGGACTACTCAAGGGATGTGTATCCTTTTATAAAAGGAGTTGCAACCTTCTGGGAACATTACCTAAAATATGAAAATGATCAGTACAACATTTATGATGATGCCATTCATGAAGGGACAATCGGCACTATAAATCCCGTTTTATCTTTGGGTCTGGTTCCAATGGTCATGCAAACGGCCATCGACATGAGTAAATTCCTGGGAATCGACCAAGATCGGCATGGGAAATGGCAGCACATCATCGATAA
Source organism: Saprospiraceae bacterium (assembly GCA_965223405.1). GTDB lineage: Bacteria > Bacteroidota > Bacteroidia > Chitinophagales > Saprospiraceae > CBDCWO01. Next base: position 4,595,117 of record CBDCWO010000006.1, on the reverse strand, counting down.
CCTAGCTGAGTACACCTACCAGGAAAGAAAGGGTAAAAAAGTATTTCGATATTCTGAAAAAGGTACGGACTGGTGGGGTGATAATACCCTTGGTATTCAGCATATATATCCTGCCGGCCGCATAGGATTAGACAGCGACTCAAGTCTAATTCGTGTAGCTCATAATACGATTGAAGTAATGAGTAGATGGACAGATTATAATGGAACCAACAGCTTTTTTCCAGCTGCTGTACGAGTTGGATTTAATCCGGATACCTTACTCTATTATCTGCGGAGATATTCGGATAACACCTATCCCAATGGATTTCAGTTGGATAATCCCCATGGAATTGAAAACCTGAGTACCGTACCTAATACAATTAATGAAATGTTATGTATGGGTCATCAAGAAATCGTGAGGGTATTTCCCGTCTGGCCCAGGCAGCAAGATGCTAAATTCAATGATATTCGAGTCTATGGTGCTTTTCTCGTTTCCAGTGAATTACTGGATGGACATGTAACCCATATAAGGATAAAAAGTGAAAAAGGCTACACTTTGAATTTGCAAAATCCATGGGTACATAATCAGGTATTAGTTAAAAGAAAAACTAGTAATCAAAAATTGGAGGGACCCAGATTGTCGATTGAAACTAAACCCGGGGAACAGTTGACCATACTTCCCGCCAAATAATCAAATAATTTCAACATTCATTGATATGGTAACTACCATTATAACAAGATCAAAATCCGAAAAAATGAAACCAACGCGTCAGAACGAAAATCAGAGAATTAAAAACTCGATAACCTGGCTTTTGTTGCTCATTTTAGTTCAGTTCGGATGGACCCAATCAAGGGATCCGATATATTCCATTCCCGATCAACCTTGGATGGAATCGTTGGGTAATCATCGCGCCGTACTCCGGATCAATAAGCCAGCGCCTGCGGTCCATTTGGATATTACCTGGCGCAGACACGATACACATGTTGAGTCAAAACACTATCTAATCATTGAGGCTGCCACCGGTGATACGATTCAAAATATAAAGCGAATTTGGGTAAACAACGAAAAATGTGAATTGGTTATTGGACCAGTAAAAAATGCCGGGATATATTATTTCTACTATTTACCTTACCAAATTCAAACGAACTATGGATTTTACAACCGGGGATACTTCTCAAAAGAAAAAACTCCCGATCCTAAATGGGTCAAAAAAAGAACCCGAAAATCAAAGCGAATGGCAACCGCAAAATTGGTTGAATTTCAGGCCAGGACCCATTTCGATTCCTTCTATCCCATGGAAGTTACAGCGCTAAAGGAGGAAAAGAAAGAGTTGATAGAAAAACATCCGGATGATTTTTTACTATTTCCGCAAGACCGAAGGCATCCGATCCGCATGTTGGACCACATCCCTTGGAAATGGTATCGGGAAGGTCCTTCCAAAGAGTTTTACGCCCAGGCACTGAGGAATGAATATTACACCTTACAAATTGGCCTCTTTGCGTCTCAAAAAGATATTCAAAAACTCCAGGTCATTTTCACGGACCTCAAACAAAAGGATCATATCATCAAGTCATCAGCCCTAACTTGTTTTAATACCGGTGGAATCGATCCCTATGGAAACCCTTTTGATAAGGAAATCAATGTATCGCAGGGGAAAGTCCAACCTCTTTGGATCGGCATAGATATTTCTGACGAAGTAATTCCGGGCATCTATGAAGGTTCGATTAAAATTTTAGCAGAAAATGCCGAAACTCAATCCGTGCAACTCAAACTCCATATTAACGACGAGAGCCTGTCGGATCGTGGTGATGGGGAACTGTGGAGACACTCCCGGCTGAGATGGTTGAATTCTACCTTGGGATTGAATAACCAACCAAGCAAAGGCTATGAACCAATTAAAACTCAGGATGATTTGACATACCATATATCTGGTAAGACAGTAAGCTTAGGTCAGGAATTGATGCCGCATTCAATTAATATTTTTGGCACCGAAATTTTAGCTGAACCTATAGCGCTGCAAATAGAAACGGATGAGGGGGTAAACCAATTCTCCGGATTTGAGAACCTAAATCCTATAATGCAGGAATCGGGAGTTTTCATAACTTCCTGGGAAAATCACTCCCGAAGTCTTATTCTCTTAGGGGAAAAAACACTCGAGGCCGATGGATATCTCAATTACAAGATTAGAATTAAAGCACTTAATGAGGTAAATCTAAAAGATATTCGTCTGGAGATACCACTTAGAGCAGAAGTCGCGAAGTATGTAATGGGAATGGAATTACCAGGTGCAGCGGTTCCTACCGAACACGAAGCCAAATGGAACGGGCCACATGACAGTTTCTGGATTGGCAACCATCAGGGTGGGGTCTGGTGTGAGTTAAGAGGTGGGGCATACCATGGTCCGCTGCTTAATCTTTACAAACCTGAATTTCCTGATTCCTGGTACAATCAAAATCTAGGGGGATTCAGGATAATCAAAGATTCTAACAAAGTTAAAGCCATAGTTTACAGTGGAAAAAGGAATTTAAAAGCAGGCGAAGAATTAGAATTTGAATGGTCTTTTCTGATCACACCTGTTAAAAATATTGACTATCCCAGTCAGTTTATCAACCGATACTATCACAATGGTGGAGATCCACTACCATCAAACCAGGATCTCAAAAGTGGTGTTAAAGTGGTAAACCTGCATCATGCCAATGAGTATAATCCACACATCAATTATCCGTTTATTGCGGTTGATGAAATGAAGTTTTTTGTGGACAGTATGCATCGAAAGGGGCAGAAAGTCAAAATCTATTATACCATTCGGGAATTGACCAATTACACGACTGAACTTTGGGCATTGAGAAGTTTGGGTTTTGAAATATTGGGAAATGGAAGAGGAGGCGGCTATCCCTGGTTGCGTGAACATTTAGTATCCAACTATCGACCTCAGTGGTATCAGTATTTTCCGGACAAAAGCGCTGATGCCTCTATCGTGAATGCTCCGGGTGATTCCAGGTGGTACAACTATTATATTGAAGGCCTGGCCTGGTTAATTCGCAACGTGGATATTGATGGATTGTATCTTGACGATGTATCTTATGACCGTAGAATCCTGAAAAGGATAAGAAAGGTTTTGGATCAAGAAAAACCAGGATGTCTTATTGATCTTCACTCCAATACTGGTTTTTCCAAAGGTCCGGCAACTCAGTATGCAGAGTTCATTCCATTTGTAGATAAGTTGTGGTTTGGTGAAAGTTTTAAATACGATGAGATGGCACCTGAAAACTGGTTGGTTGAAGTTTCAGGTATTCCCTTTGGACTTATGGGAGATATGCTTCACAGGGGAGGTAATCGATGGCTGGGTATGCTTTTCGGCATGACCGTTCGCCATCCGTGGTACACAGATGGTGTAATCTGCGATCCCCGACCTATCTGGAAAATTTGGGATCATTTTGGCATCCATGATTCTAGGATGGTAGGCTTTTGGGAAAATACTCCAATAGTCACTACCAATAACAAAGATGTAAAGGCAACGGCCTATTTAAAAAAAGATTCTTTATTAATCTCTTTGGGCAATTTTTCAGATGTTGAACAAAAAATAAATCTAAAAATAGATTGGGAAAAAACAGGAATAAATGCATCAAATGTTCAGATGACCTGTCCGGAAATTGAAGATTTTCAGCCTCACACCCAATTTAAGCTAAATGAATCAATTACTATTCAGCCTAGAAAAGGATGGATAATATTGTTACAATAAAAACCCATTTGTCGGACTAGAAAATTAATTAGAATGAAAATTATAGAACAAAAACATTGGATCTTTCTATTGATATTATCTGTCACACTTACGGAGGGATATTCACAAATTACCGAACGCTCGCGACCTGAGAAGTGGAATGATCTAATCCTCGGAGGTCGATTTATGGATCGCTTTTTACCCATGCCTGTTCAAGGTCCTTTAGAACATAATACCTGGGGGGCATATTACACCAAACCAAGATACGTTGAAAATGGTATCGAAGATAATGATTGGTCCTATTGGGGAGGAAATGCTTTGTTGGGAAAAGATGGCAACTATCATTTGTTCGTTTGCCGGTGGAGAGAAGATGCCGAGAAAGGTCATATGGCCTGGCCAAATTCAGAAGTGGTCCATGCGGTATCCAAAGTATCTACGGGACCCTATCAAGTAATAGAAACCATAGGAAAAGGACATAATCCTGAAATATTTCAATTGGAAGATGGCAGGTTTGTTTTATATGTCTATAAAGGGTACTACCTATCAAACAGCTTGAGCGGCCCCTGGAAATACCAGCAATTTGACTTTAATTCAAGAGATCGAAAAATTATTGAAGGATTGTCCAATTTGTCATTTACCAGACGAGAAGATGGATCCATTCTAATGGTATGCCGAGGTGGAGGAATCTGGATCAGTGAAAATGGAATTTCACCGTATCATCAAGTTACTCAAGGTAGCGTATACCCTCCGGTCGACGGTAAGTTTGAAGATCCGGTAATTTGGCGCACTTCTATTCAATATCATATGATTGTAAATGATTGGCTGGGCCGGATTGCCTATTACCTAAGGTCCAAAGATGGCATACATTGGAAAATAGATCCCGGTGAGGCTTATATGCCAGGAATAGCAAAATATGAAGATGGAACTAAAGTGAACTGGTTTAAATATGAAAGAATAAAAATGCTTCAGGACCAATATGGCAGGGCGTTTCAGGCCCATTTTGCAGTAATCGACACCATCAAATGGAATGATCTAAGTAACGATCATCATAGTTCAAAACACATCTGCATACCACTAACTGTGGGCAAATTAATGACTATTCTAAATGACAATGAAATAGATGCCAATACAGCTGAAATCAGAGTACAAATAAATGCGGAGCCCGGTTTTAATCCTCATCAGGATATAGATATTAATTCTTTGCGGTTTGGGGCGCCGGAAGCAGTTAACTTTGGAGGAGGATGTAAACCACTTAGAGTCGTTCGGTCAGGTGATGATTTAATAATTACATTTGATGGCACTGGAAATGGGTTTTCAAAAACTAATTTCGCCGCCAAACTAATTGGTAAGACCACATCCGGTCAATTACTTTTTGCTTATTCCCGTCTTCCCTGGGTCGATTATTTACAACCTTGCTTATCAGCTAGGCTCCCCAAGTTTTCTCAAAAGAAAAAGAAACTCAAGTTCGAGGTTGAAGTACAGAATTTTGGTCAGGTATCTTCAAAAAAAAATAGTAAGCTTCAAATCAAGCTAGTCCAGGGCAATGTACCCCAAGTTGTTGTATCTGGAAATGTACCTCCTTTAGCTCCGTTTGAAAAAACCCAGATTAAAATGAAAGCACGCATCCCAATGCCTATAGAAGAAAATCAGCAGGTAATAGTTTCGATTTTACCTCCCGATCAAGAGGTCATTGAACTGCATGGAATCTTGCAAAATTAAAGAAGCATTTTATCTATCGATTGCAATCCGGAAATTTTCATCTATCTGTTGCTTTTGGCATCCTCGCCTAAAAAAATCCAGATAATGTATAAAAGTTTGAGGTGAGACGCCCCAAACAACACAGCGAAGTACATAAATAACCTATATGTTGCTATAAGTGTCCTCGCCTAAAGAATTATTAGTTGATGCGCAAGAATTTGAGGCAAGTTGTTCCAAATAACACATGAGCACGCTCAACTAGTGAGTCCACTCTGAAAACTGTCAATTTTCATAAAATGAATTATTTTGGATGAGATTTTTATTTTTTGAGATTCGTGGATGCCTGAGTATCAGCTAATTGAAAAAAATGAAAATATCGCATCCTACGGCAGGCAAAGCCTAAAGAATCATTTTTGGATTTGCAGAGTTTTCGGAGTAGACTCACTAGTATCCGTCACTCCGATCAATTCAGTCTATCCATCTTAATTGCTTTCAGCATTTTCCCGAAAATATCGCTGTTCTGATAAATTCCCATAAATTCTTCCGCTCCGGGACCATAGGCAAATACTGGAATCAATGTGGCCGAGTGGTTTCCTGTGGAAAAGGAAGGAATTATTTTGGAATAATCTCCTTGCCCAAATATGGTAGCCGCAGACAATGACAAACCACCCGTTTCATGGTCGGCAGTTACTATTACCAATGTATTTTTATCATTCTTGGCAAAATCCAGCACCAATCCAATGGTTTTATCAAAGTCCAACGTTTCCTGAATCACATAATCCGCATCGTTGGCATGGCCTCCCCAGTCGATCTGTGACCCTTCAACCATTAAAAAAAATCCATCCTCATCTTGAGATAAATGATCGAGGGCCATTTGGGTGGCTCTGGGCAGAAAATCTCCTCTGCCATCCTGCATTTTAGGCATGGCATCCTGAGCGGGTAAAAAAGCATATTTCTTGTTGAATTCAAGTTTTTTCGAACCAAGGCCTAAAGTATCAACAAAAAATCCTTTTTCTGTTAAGGTATCCAGGTAATTTTTTTGATCCAGACGTTTTGCAAAGAACTTAATTCCACCACCGGCAAAGAAGTTGACAGGCGCATAAACCAACTGCCGGGCGATTTCCTCATAATTACCACGGGAGTCGGTATGAGCATAAAAGGAAGCCGGAGTGGCGTGAACAATAGAGGAAGTTGCTACCAATCCGGTACTGTATCCTTTTTTGGCCATTATCTCCAATATAGTTGGTACGGATACGGTATCCTGATCCACACCTATGGCCCCATTATACGTTTTGACTCCAGCCGAAAAGGCAGTCGCGCCGGATGCAGAGTCCGTTACCTTATGACTTGTTGGTTCGTTCTGGTGTAGTCCGATATATTTAAATCTAAGGAAATTGCTAGGTGTATCCTGATAGTAGAAAACGGTTGAAACCTGAGTTAATCCCATACCATCACCAATCAATAATATGATGTTCTTTGGATGTGATGGGCGCGTTTCAGATAGCTCCTTTTGCACCGAACACGCTGTAAGCATATAAATTATCATCAGTGAAATCAAGGTGGTCAATTTTCTATTTTGTACTCTTTGCACTCCGATCATTTTAGATAGATTTAATAATATTTTGAATTTTTGATTTCATGTAACTGACTCATAGATCAAAAAGATATCTGATATTCTAAGGTTTTAACCCAAGTTTCTTTTAATCTCTATTGATTTACGATATACTCAAAAGTTTCTCCTTTACGCAGGGATATTGTTTTTTCTATTGCTTTGTATTTGAGTTGAAAATCTGATGCTTCAGAGGCATGAATATTTGATTGCACCAATTCACCATCTTTCCATTTCATATCCACCACCAATCCTCCGCGTGCGCAAAGTCCTTTAACCCTTCCACTTGACCAGTCTTCCGGAAGTGCGGGAAGGAGATGGACCACACCGGTATGACTTTGCAACAACATTTCAGCAATTCCAGCTGTAGCACCAAAATTGGCATCGATTTGGAAAGGTGGGTGTTGTCCAAATAAATTTGTGGAGGTACTTTTCGTCAAAACTACGTCAAGACTCTGTTTGGCTAATTCCGATTCTTGTAGTCGCGCGTATTGGCTGATTAACCAAGCTGCACTCCATCCGGTATGACCACCGCCATTCTGAATACGATGATCTAGTGATTTCTTTGCGGCTATCGCCAATTTTGGCGTTTGGATGGTTGAAATCTGGGATCCCGGATGCACCGCAAAAAGATGTGAAATATGACGATGTCCCGGCTCCGCTTCCGGGAACTCCTCTGACCACTCCATCAGTCGTCCGTCTTTTCCAATTTTTGGTCCTTCTAACCGGTCAATAGCCCAATCCACATTTTTCGTAAACTCATCATCAATACCAAGAATTTGAGATGCGAGGAGGAAATCTTTAAATAATTGCCAGATAACCTGCTGGTCATGAGCCGGCCCCATGCTTATTTGACATTGACTCCCATCCGGAGCCAGAAAAGTATTTTCCGGAGAAACAGCCGGTCCCGATACCAGTTTTCCGGAGCGAGGATCTTCTACCAACCAGTCCATATAAAAGCGTACCGAACCTTTAAGCACCGGATACATCCGTCGTAAAAAAGAGGTATCTCTGGTAAAGGCAAAGTGCTCTCCAATATGCTGACAGATCCAGGCTCCGGCACCTGTATGCATTCCCCAACTGGCCTTCTCACCGGGAGAAGTATATCCCCACACATTGGTAATCGGATGCACAACCCAACCTTCATTTTTATAATGTATGGATGCCGTTTTTGTTCCCGGTTGAACCAGGGATTCAATAAGATCAAACAAAGGTATATGCATTTCTGCCAAATTCGTTACTCCGGACGGCCAATAGTTCATCTCTACATTGACATCAGTATGGTAGTCTCCATTCCAGGGAGTTTGAATATCGTTGGCCCAAAGTCCTTGGAGATTTGCAGGTAACGTATTAGGTCGCGATGAAGCAATTAGTAAATAGCGACCGTATTGAAATAATAATTCCTGAAGATGACGGTCCTGCTTTAATTGTTTATAGTTTTCCAGGCGAGTATCGGTTGGTAAGGGTATGATATCTTCCGGAGTAATATCAAACTGCACACGTTTAAAGTATTGTTGGTATTCTCGTTTGTGATCATCGAAAACAGTACTGTAGTCTTTAGATGTAACCTGGTCAAGATTCCTTGCAGTTATCGCATGGTAATCCCGTCCTTTGTACTTTGGGTAGCTAAATAAATAATCGGTCGAGGCTGATAAGTAGAGAATTACTTCATTTGCATTTTGTACCACCAATAGAGAATCCTGAAAAGACACACTACCACCTTCTGTTTTCGCCGCCAGTCTGGCCAAATATTCCAATCCATCGCCACCTTTGCCATTGGTAAGAACACCCTGCATGATCAATTGATTGTTTTCCGAATAAGTTTGATATCTCTCCGGTCGGGTCATCGTAGCAGAAAAGGAAATACTTCCCGGTTTATCCGCTGTAAATCGAGCCACTAATACTTGATCAGGCTGACTTACAAACAACTCCCTCTTATAGGAGATTCCCGCTTGACGATAACTCACCCTCACCACTGCATCTTCAAGGTCCAATTCCCGATAATAATTTTCAAAAGGTGCTTGCTTTCCATTATTGATCCACAAATCTCCCAAAGTTTGGAAGCAGCCAAAGGGGACATTGGCGCCATTGCCATGACCAGATCCGGCTCCTTTGCAAATCTGTGTGCGATTGGTTAGTTCCGTCGCTTCCCGGAATTTCCCCTGAAATAAGAGTTCACGAATCTTTTCCTGGGCCGGATACGCTTCGGGATTGTCATTCTCGTCGGGACTTCCGGACCACATACTCTCTTCATTTAACTGAATTCTTTCGTAGTTGACGTCTCCAAACACCATAGCTCCTAAAGATCCATTCCCAATCGGAAGTGCACTCAACCATTCCGGATCATCTTTCCAACCATTAGGGTTATCTTGGACAGTAGCATCTGCCGGTTGTTGATACCATAATCGTAAATGATTTTGAGGTTGGGATCGATGACATGAAAGACCGAAAGCAACAGCAAGTATTAGATAACTTATTTTGGAAATCTTCATTTTCCTTTTGTTCTTTTGATGGATAAAATATAAAACTAGGAGGAATCATCCAGAAGGTGGCATAAAGCTCTCAAAATTATCAATCAACTTTGATTTTCAATTTTAAAATGGCTAAATAAGTTGAATTTTGGTAAAACAATCAAAGCAAACCCAATCGACAAGTTTATTCATGGTATCCTCTCACAAAATAATATTCTTTCAGACATCAGAATATGGCATGAAATACAATATTTATTGTTCAAAATTTGAGCTATTGAAAATAATATTTTATGGTAAAATAAATATTATGGAAAAATCAATTTGTATTGCTTTCTAATTTGAAAAATTTATTTCAAAATATAATTCAATCGTAATCGCAAATTAAGTCAAATTGCCATCTTGGGCTTGAAAAATATCTATCTTTTTAACCAAAATCTGATAAATTGATGTTAAAAATTACATTTCTATCGACGGTTTTTTGCCTTTTGGTGGCAGGAAATCTTTGGTCACAAACTGTCACCGGAACCGTAACCGATGCGAATGGAGAAGCGTTGATCGGGGTAAACATCCTTGAAAAAGGGACCAGTAATGGTGCGGTAACTGAACTAGACGGAACGTATTCTGTGACACTCACTTCAGCAGACGCAATATTAGTCTATTCCTATTCAGGATTTGAACCCCAGGAGATCGTTGTAGGAGACCGATCTGTGATCGATGTATCACTGGTACAGGGAATCACAATCGATGAGGTGGTTGTGACCGCATTGGGAATTAAACGAGAAAAAAGTGAATTGACTTACGCCCAACAAACTGTGTCGGGTGATGATTTGACCAAAGCACGTGATGTTAATTTCCTCAATAGTCTTTCTGGAAAAGCAGCCGGAGTGGAAATTAAGAAGAGTAGTGGTGGAGCAGGTGGTTCTACCCGAATCGTATTGCGGGGCGATAAATCTCTGAACGGTAGTAGCGATCCACTATTTGTAATTGATGGTATTCCAATGGCCAATAATCGAGGTCCGCAAGCCGGCATGTGGGATGGAGTGGATGGAGGTGATGGTATATCACAACTCAATCCGCAGGATATTGAAAGTATTTCTATACTAAAAGGCTCCAATGCGGCAGCTCTTTATGGTAGCCAGGGTGCCAATGGAGTAGTATTGATTACCACTAAACAAGGTCAAGAAGGTACCGCTAGAATTAGCGTAAATACCGGACTTACGTTTGAAAACAGAATGCTGAAGCCGGAATTACAATTCAAATACGGCAGTGTCGATGGAGTCAAGGAAAGTTGGTCTTCAACACCCGGCAATTATGCTGACAACTATGTAGATGACTTTTTCCAAACCGGGACCAATTGGATAAATGGACTTTCGATCAGTGGCGGAACCGCAAAAACGAAAGCCTACTTTTCTTTTGGCAATGTAACCGCCAAAGGAATTGTCCCTAAGCATGAATACGAAAAATACAATCTTACATTCAAGCAATCGACCAAATTGCTAAACGATAAGCTGACCATTGGATCCAATGTGATCCTGTCCAATGAGAAAACCTTGAATCGTCCCCGGGCCGGTTATTATGACAATCCGCTCACGGGTCTTTACAGATTTCCGAGAGACCGGGACTTTGAGTCCTTTAAAACCAACTACTCGATACTTGATGCAAATACCAACTTAGAGGGTCAAAATTGGTTTGTGATCGATCACCACCAATCCAATCCTTACTGGTTGTTGAATAAAGAGAGCCAGGTACACGATGTTAAACGCATGATTGGAAGTATCAACCTGAATTACCAATTTAATGCAAAATTAAGTATATCCGCCAGAGGTAATTATGACTTTGCTTCCATACTCCGGGAAGAAAAACAACACGCCGGAGGAAATACTACGACCGTACACCCAAATGGGAGTTGGTCTTATGCAAAATATACGGATCAATTGATCTATACGGACGCCATCCTGAATTACAATGATAATTTTGGGGATTTTAGTCTTGGTGTTATTGCGGGTTCCAGCTACCAGAAGACCATTTTTGGTTTGGGAGTAAGTGTTCCAGGAAATGCACAGTTTGGACTATTGTATCCTAATGAATTCTACTTTCAGAATATAGGCACCAACGTACAAGTGTCCTCAACACTTGGCAGCAGACTGATTAAGCAAGCTGTATTTGGTAACGCTACTATTGGCTATAAGGACATGTTATATCTGGATCTTGCCGGTCGAAACGATTGGGCTTCTTCCTTAGCAGGTACTGGAAATGAATCTTATTTTTATCCCTCCATTGGAGCCACGGCTATCCTCAGCAAGATGATTACTTTGCCGGAGTTCGTTTCTTTTGCTAAAGTACGGTTTTCGAATAGTAGAGTAGGTAATGAAGTACCTTTCAATCGGGTAGATCCAGAGAATACAATCGCTCCATCAGGAGGAGTTAACCGAAATCTGCAACAACCATTTGACAACCTAAAGCCTGAAATTATCACTAGTAATGAATTTGGTACTAACTGGCGCTTTATTGATGACCGTCTTGGATTTGATTTTACCTATTACAAAACCGTAAGTACCGACCAGTTTATAAGTCTTCCTGCACCATCAGGTTCCGGATTTTCGACTTATTTCATCAATGCTGGGGAGATTGTCAATAAGGGTGTAGAATTGGTCGTGGATATAACTCCTGTATACACACCCAATTTCTTATGGACTACTTCTTTCAACTTCTGGTCTAATAAGAATGAAGTAGTGGAAACGCATCCCGATTTGGGACCTATTAGCACAGGTTCTTCTGAAGGTTATGTCGCAAGATTCCAGGCCGGAGGATCAATTGGAGATGTCGAAGTATTTAAATTCCAGAGAGATGCACAGGACCGGATCATATTAGATGAAAAAACGGGTAGACCGTTAAAAACGGCAGCTGTCGAATTTGCAGGTAATTTGAATCCCGACTGGAGTTTAGGTTGGAACAATAACTTGAATTATAAAGATTTTGCTTTGAATTTTATAATAAACGGAAAGTTTGGTGGATTGGCCTTCAGCCAAACCGAGTCCATGCTTGACGAAGCCGGTGTATCAAAACGGACCGCCGATGCTCGGGATGCAGGAGGTGTATCTATTAATGCAGTGCAGGGAGATAATCCCGTAAGTAGTATCGATCCGGAAACCTATTACAGACAGATTGGGGGTAGAAATGGTATAGGGGAAGTGTATCTTTATGACCGCACGAATATAAGGTTGACGCAGCTATCGTTATCCTATGATACTAAGCTATTCAACGGCTCAATCCCGGTGACTTTTTCACTGGTGGGACAGAATTTATTCTTTCTCCACATAGAGGCGCCATTTGATCCTGAACTGGCCATCAACACCACCAGGAATGCAGCTTCCCTGGATAATTTCAACCTGCCGGCTACCAGGACGTTTGGATTTAATATCAACGCTAAATTTTAAGAATAGAAATTATGAAAAAGATAACATTAATAAAATATCTGGTAGTTATTTCCCTGCTCATCGGATGCACCGATAATTTTGAGGAAACAAATACCCATCCTTATCAAATATCAGGTGAATCTTTACGACAAAATAACAATCACGTAGGAGCCTTTTTCCCACAGATTTTGAATAATATTTTTGGGGATCAGGTGGAGCACAACCTGACCAACGAAGCATTTGTGCGTCACTTAGCAACACCTACACCATTTCGTTCGAACATCAATAATACCACGTACTTTATCCGCTGGAACCCCTATTGGGGGCGTGTTTATGGTAGCGTATTTGGCCCGGTAAGATCGGTATTGGAAATAGCTGAGGCTGAAGGAAACACTGTATTTGTAGCCTGGGCAAAACTGCTACGAATTTTGGCCGCATCTAGATTATCCGCCTGGCATGGGCCGATCATCTATTCCAATTTCGGGTCTTCGGATAAGACCATACTATATGACAGCGAACCGGATCTATATAATACCTGGTTTGCCGAGTTGGATGAAATCGTTGACGCCCTGAGTGCTAATACGGACTTTACCGGCATTTCCGAATTTGACGCCAGCTACGGAGGTGATATCAGTGCCTGGTTGAAATTTGCAAATAGTTTGCGCCTAAGATTGGCCATGCGTCTTTCGAAAGTGGCACCAGAATTAGCTCAGACACAAGGCGAAAAAGCCATTTCAGATCCGGGTGGATTAATCATGACTACCGCTGATAATTTTATGATCAAGAACTACGATGGTTTCTTTCGGCCTTCTAGAATTTGTTTTGGATGGGGGGATACCCGGATGAGTGCCACCATGGAATCTGTATTGGGTGGGTACAATGATCCCAGAGTTTCGAAGTATTTTGATCCCGCTACAGATCCTGCTGTATATGTCGATCATCCCGAGTTTCCTTATAAAGGAATTCATGCAGCCTCAGTGTTGGGCGCCAAAGGGGACCGACTTAGTTATTCCACCATCGCTTCCAGCTTTGATGGTAATGGTTACCCAAGAAGAAGGTGTTTTACTTCCAGTGAAACACATTTCCTGCTTGCTGAAGCGGCCTTGCGAGGTTGGGCCGGTACCGGCTCCGCGCAGGAGCATTATGAGACCGGTGTGAAAGAGGGTTTTGATGAATGGGGTGCCGGAGGAGCAGATGCCTATTTACAGGACGACAGCAGCCTTCCATGGGACTATAACGATCCTAAAGCAGAGGGAGATGTCAATGACTTTGTGAGCAGGATTAAAGTGACTGTGAAGTGGGACGAAGCAGCTGATAACGAGGTGAAATTGGAAAAAATTATGACCCAGAAATGGATTGCAGCAGTACACAATACCATGGAAATATGGGTAGATCATCGCAGAACCGATTATCCCAAACTCCCATTTAACTACAAGAATGATAGTGATGCAACGTGGGGATTGATCGCAGCAGATGACTTCTTGAGGCGTATGCCATTTGTCGGGGGCGAACGAAGCAATAATCCGGATGGGGTAGCTGACGCTACTGCCAAACTGGGTGGACCTGATGAAATTGGTACCCGCTTGTGGTGGGATACAGGAGGCCCCAATTTCTAGAAGAATAATTTAATGAAAAAAAGAGCTGTTTGGATCTATTTCGAACAGCTCTTTCTTTTTCAATGAATATAAAAATCCAATTCAGAGTTACTTTTCAAAAAAATATGGTGTTGGTAGTCATCTTTAGATTAATGAAAACAAGTACCAGTAACAGTTGCAATCAGATATAATCTGCATTGTTATCACCTGCAATTACTTCGTTCCTAAAGCACGATGTATACCCAATCTTTACTAACTTTGAGTTCCAATTAAAACTAATTTGAGCCGCATGATTTTGAATTCAAGAAGGCTGGTTGTCATCTTCCTATTATTGCTTTTTGCTGCAATAAGTTGTCAAAAAGACCCCCAGTTTCAAGAGGTAGGAACTAAACTTTTCACTCTGGTATCCACAGAATATTCGAGACTGGATTTCAAAAACCCGGTAAAGCAAACCAGGGAAAACAATCACATGGTTAATGTTGAGTTCATATCCGGTGCCGGTGTGGGTGTCGGAGATATTAATAATGATGGTCTACAAGATGTATTTTTAACCGGCAACCAGGTTAAAGATCAATTGTTTTTAAACCAAGGCGACTTAAAATTTAAGGATATATCCTTAGCAGCAGGTATTTCGACTGAAGAATTATGGTCGACCGGGGTGACTTTTGTAGACATTGATCAGGACGGAGATCAGGATATATATGTATGCCGGAGTGTGTATCTGGAAGATGAAAAAAGTGGAAATTTACTATATATTAACAATGGGGACCTGACATTTTCCGAACAAGCTGCAGAATATGGATTAGCGGATAACGGATTTTCAGTTCAGGCGGCATTTTTTGATTTTGACAAAGACGGGTTGCTTGATATGTACTTGGTCAATCAACCACCCAGCTTACCTGGTCAGGGTGGACAGTTGAATATGTCCATGGCTTCGAATAGACTATTTAGTGATAAATTGTATAAAAATTCCGGGAACGGTGAGTTTATCGATTTCACGGATCAAGCTGATCTGAGGAATTTTGCTTTTGGTCTTTCGGCTTCGATTGGTGATGTCAACAATGATACCTGGCCTGATATTTATGTCACCAATGATTTTGATGTACCTGATCATCTATACATCAATCAGCAAAACGGCACCTTTAAAGACCAAATAGGATATGCCGCCAAACATATTTCCAATTTTAGCATGGGTAGTGATATTGCCGATTACGACAATGATGGTCATCTGGATATCATGGTCCTAGACATGATGGCTGAGGATCATAAACGAATAAAAACCCACATGGGATCGATGAAACCGGAAGAATTTTGGAGACAGGTTGAAAGTGGAGGTCATTATCAATATATGTTCAATACCTTACAAAGAAACAACGGCAACGGTACTTTTAGCGATCTGGCTCAATTGGCCGGGGTTACGAGTACCGATTGGAGTTGGGCCCCTTTATTCGCTGATTTTGATAATGATGGATATAAAGACCTATTTGTTACTAATGGTGTTAAATACAACAACCGGCTGAGTGACTTAACGGATGTGTATGACCGAAAATTGGATAGTATAAACAAAGTCGCTCAGCAACAAGGTAGAAATCCACAAAGCCTTATCGATGTGATGGAATTCGCTGAACTAGCTCCCACCGACAAATTGGCTAATTACATGTATAAAAACAATGGGGATCTCACTTTTTCTAAAAAAATAAAGGAATGGGGATTAGACCAACCCACACTCTCCAATGGGGCCGCTTATGCGGACTTTGATTTAGATGGAGACCTCGATTTGATAATCAGCAATATTGATGATTATGTGTATTTGTATAAAAACAATACAGTTGAAAATAAGGTTGGCAATTTCATTCGGTTCAAACTCCAGGCGGAAAACAATCAATCTATTTATGGTACCCGGGTGAGTTTGTATAAAAACAATCAATTGTGGCAACTATTCGAGGTAACCAATACGAGGGGTTATATCTCAAAAAGTGAGGATATCGTTCATTTTGGACTCGGTGATGTTACCCAAGTGGACAAAGTGGTATTTGAAACAATAGAGGGGAAAACCTCTACCCGATTGAATGTAGCTGGAAATCAACTTTACGAAGTGAATATTACCCATTTTAAAGAAATTACAAAACCGGAAAGTAACTCAGATCATCAATTATTCGAAGAAGTTTCTGAAGCCATGAATCTCAATGAAGTACTTCATGTGGAAAATCCATATGATGACTACGCCAAAGAGATATTACTACCGCATAAAATGTCCCAATTTGGCCCTTTGCTGGCAGTTGGAGATGTGAATGGAGATGCTAAAGAAGATTTTTTTATCGGTGGATCAGCTGGAGTATCCGGAGCACTTTTTATTCAACAAGACTTTGGTTTTCAAGAATTTAAACAAGGAGACTGGTCCGAAGACCGAAGCTGTGAAGATATGGGAGTTGCTTTACTCGATGTCGATGGGGATAACGATTTGGACCTTTTTATAGTAAGCGGAGGAAATGAATTCCTACCTCAAAGTCCGGAACTCCAAGATAGGCTTTACCTCAATGATGGTCAGGGCCATTTTAAAAGAGACCTGGAGGCCGTCCCTTCGTACTTAACCAGCGGGTCTTGTGTAGTTCCATGTGATTATGATCTGGATGGCGATTTAGATTTATTTATTGGGGGCCGGATTGTTCCGGGAAAATATCCACAGCCCGCGAACAGTCATTTACTCGAAAATCGAAACGGAAAATATTTTGATGTCACCTCAGAAAAAGCAGCTGAATTAAACCAACTCGGTCTAGTCACTGCCGCATGTTGGACGGACCAAAATCAAGATAACAAGATGGACCTGGTCATTGTAGGGGAATGGATGCCGGTTACTACTTTTATTCAAAATCCTAATGGCAACTTTGAAAAACAAACGGCACCAGGACTTGAAGATACAGAAGGCTGGTATTACGCCGTAGCCGCCGATGATGTAGACATGGATGGAGATGAAGATTTGGTAGTAGGAAATCTTGGATTAAATTACAAATACAAGGCCTCTCCGCAAGAACCATTCGAAGTATATAGTCATGATTTTGACAACAATGGCAGTCTGGATATTGTACTGAGCTACTACGAGCATGGTGAAATATTTCCAGTGCGTGGTAAAGACTGCTCCAGTCAACAAATCCCTTCATTTACAGACAAATTTACCACCTACGAAATGTTCGGTAATTCCAACTTACTTGATATTTATGGACCTTCTTTGAATGATGCATTAAATCTGAAAGCTAAAACTTTTGCATCAGCATTTATCGAGAATAAGGGTCAACAGGGATTTATTGTACATCCCCTTCCCAATATCGCTCAAGTTTCCTCGATAAATAATATTCTCATCCGGGATTTTGACCAAGATGGTCATCTGGATTTACTCATTTCCGGCAATCTATATTCCTCTGAAATTGAAACACCACGTAATGATGCCGGTACCGGGATGATGCTAAAAGGGAATGGCCAGGGACATTTTGAACCTTTATCCATTAAGCAAAGTGGATTTTTTGCACGAAATGATGCAAAAGATATGGAACTGATCAGCGTAAATAACTACGATGTTATTCTGGTAAGCAACAATAGTGATTATCTGCAAGCCATTCGCGTTCAATCCAATCAGGTGGAAAACTAAATTCTAATAATCTGCAAAAAGTACAGAATCGATGAGCTTACAAAGTCATAGACTGTTAATCCCGTTTCTGGCCATTTTGATCGTCATTTTTGGATGTAATGTTTTGGAGAGTGATGAAACCGAAAAGCCAAAGTACAAAGCCATTGTTAAGCCTGATCACCAAACCAGGGACATGATTAATAAAGTGGAGGAAGCTTACGAAACCATTGATCCGGAACGAGTGAATTACATATTGAATGGTAAAAAAGCTAAGTTGCTACAAAACAAGCTTGACCAAATGGAGCCGGGAAATGAAATGAATCTAGTGTTGTATGACTACGCAGAGGAGCTGTTGCGAGCAGGGAGAGTAACTGAATCTATCGTAATATTTAAAGATTTCTTGAACTTTTTTAAGGATCAGGATATCATGGCAAAGAAAGAAACATTGGCCGAGTTTAGCCGGAAATTGGCCGTCTGTTATATGCGAAAGGCAGAATTGGAAAATTGTGTGAATAATCACAACAATGAATCATCCCCTTAAGCAGTCAAGCCCAACATAAACTGCGAGAAAGCTCTGCTGAAGCAATTAAGTATATCGAAAAATTTTTGGAATCATTCCCCAATGATTATGAAGTTCAGTATCTATTAAATATAGCACACATGACCCTGGGGCAATATCCTGATCTGGTACCTGAGCAATTTCGAATTCCAGAATCCTACTTTGAACAGGGAGATTTTCCCAAATTCAAAGATGTAGCCTCAGGTCTGGGAGTCGATGTCAATGAGCTATCCGGAGGAATATGCGTCGATGATTTTAACCAAGATGGCTATTTGGATCTCATGGTTTCATCATGGGGTATCCATGATCAGATCAGGTATTATGAAAACAATCGACAAGGTGGCTTTTCGGACCTGACCTCACATACAGGGTTAGTCGGTGTAACAGGAGGGCTAAATTTAAAGCACGCCGACTACAACAATGATGGATTTTTAGACTTTATCATTTTACGTGGAGCATGGTTAGAAAATTATGGAAATATCCCTAATTCCCTAATTCGAAATAATGGCGATGGGACTTTTACAGATGTGACATTGGAAGCGGGAATTTATGAGCCTCATCCAACTCAAACTGCTGTATGGGCTGATTTTAATTTAGATGGCTGGCTGGATCTTTTCGTGGGTAACGAATCTACTCCACTCGGTCAAAATCCTTGTGAACTTTATTTAAATAATCAGGATGGAACTTTTCGTAACATAGCTGGCGAGGCAGGTATTGACGCCATTGGATTCTTCAAAGGTGTAACCGCTGGAGATGTCAACAATGATGGTTTTCAAGATATATATTTGTCCAATTTCAATGGAAAAAATAAATTGTATATTAATTCAGGTAATCCTGACGAGCTTACTTTTTACTTGACAGCTGACAGTGTGACCACTTCTTTTCCGCCAGAAAGTTTTTCAACATGGATTTTTGACTACAACAATGATGGTCTTGAGGATATTTTTGTTTCCGCTTATTCTTCCGGTAACATTACACCGGTCAATATGTTAATGGCCAATCTTAGAGATGAATTTTTTAATAGAAGGCCTCTCCTTTTTCAAAACAATGGTGACGGTACTTTCAGCAGTGTTGCCCATGATGCCGGACTTCATGAACCGGTCACGACCATGGGCTGCAACTTTGGAGATCTCGATAATGATGGATTTCCCGACTTTTACCTGGCTACAGGTGATCCCAGTTTTATATCCATTGTACCCAATAAGATGTATCGCAACCACCAGGGTAAAAGTTTTGAAGATGTAACTTTCAGCGGAGGGTTTGGGCACATCCAAAAAGGTCATGCTATCGGATTCGGTGATTTGGATATGGATGGTGACCAGGATATTTACGCGGTGATGGGAGGAGCCTATGACGGAGATAACTTCCAAAACATCTTATTCGAAAATCCTATTGGAAATCGCAACAATTGGATTCATATCATTCTTAACGGTACCAAGAGTAATCGATCTGCCATCGGCGCCAGAATCAAAATTACTATTGTTGAGGAAGGCCTAAGAAGAAATATTCACCATACTATAGGAACAGGTGCCAGTTTTGGTGGGAACAGTTTGATGGCCGAAATCGGTATTGGTAAAGCCAAGACTATAGAAAAGTTAGAAATTCGCTGGCCCAACAGAAGTAAATCGATTTCTACATTTACAAATGTCGAAATAAACCAGATCATTCAAATTACAGAAGGTGAAAACCGGATTGACAAATTGACCCTGGACGCTACCCCTTTTCGTATAGGGGAAGGAAAACATCATTGATAGGGCATACCATTGCTTTCCAATTGACTTCAACTGTGCAATGACCTGGAATATGTAATGATCAATTATGATCAGAAAATTGAAGTTTTTCAATATCTTGTTAACCATATTATTATCTTCTGGATTTTTTCCTTTGTCTAAATATAGATGGACCTTTTTAATGTAATAGTTTGGATTTGGATTGTACTTGCCATTCTCACTTTTTGCGTTCTGACTCTATATAATATAAAGGCTCCCTATGGAAGACACATCAAATCAGGTTGGGGTAAAACGATAAGTAATCGATGGGGATGGTTTTGGATGGAACTTCCGGCCTTAATTCTTATGCCATTGCTTAGTTTCCTCGGGTCAAATCCACGCAATGATCTATCTTTTTTGTTGGCAGGGGTCTGGGTCCTGCATTATAGTTATCGTACTTTAGTATTTCCATTTAAGATACGGACCACGGGCAAAAAAATTCCCTTGCTAATCGTACTCAGCGGTATATTTTTTAATGGGATTAATGGATTCCTCAATGGCTATTATTTGGGTTATCAGGCACCTGCAAATGCTTCTTTGTTCAGTGCGAATGTCGGGATTGGAATGTTTATTTTCCTGGTTGGAATGATTATTAACCGTATTTCTGATCACAAGCTAATCGAACTGAGAAACAACCATGTCGAGTACCAGGTGCCTCAAGGGTGGTTATTTAAATATGTTTCATGCCCGAATCACTTGGGTGAAATCATAGAATGGACCGGATTTGCGATCATGGCATGGAATCTTCCTGCGGTCAGTTTCGCTATCTGGACATACTGTAATTTAATACCCCGCACGATAAATCACCATCAATGGTACAAACAACATTTTTCGGATTACCCGGATCATAGAAAAATCCTGATCCCATTCATATGGTAACTAGCATCTAAAGACTTATGACAGTTGCAATCCAACAGAATGTACTTTTGACTGGATCATCCGGTACGATTGGAAGGGCTGTATTGAGTCAATTGCTGCAAACAAACAAGTATAAAATAACCTGCTTCCTAAGGCCAACGCAAAGGAATCGCCGACTGTTCAGAAAATTTAGATCAACGGTTAAAGTTGTTTTTGGCGATATTTCGAAATATGCCGATGTCGAAAAACTTACCGATAGATTTGATATAGCTATCCATCTGGCTGCCGTGATCCCGCCACTTGCGGACATAAATCCCGAATCGACTCGAGGGGTAAATACTGAAGGTACCGCTCACCTAATTCAGGTTTTGGAAATGACGAGCCCAAACGTATTTTTCATGTTTAGCTCATCAATAGCAGTCTATGGAGATCGGTTGACCAACCCCATTATTACCGTATCAGATTCGATACCAATACTTCAGAACCATGTCTATGCAGACTCTAAAATTAATGCCGAAAGATTTATCCAAAATTGCAAATTGAAATGGACCATTTTCAGACTTACAGCTATTATGGGTGCAAATAATCATAAGATTTCCAAATTAATGTTCCATATGCCTTTAGCCACGAAAATCGAGATCGCAACACCTGGGGATGCGGCCAGAGCTTTTGTAAATGGGATCGATAAAAAGGAGAAACTAGTAGGAAAGCTTTTTAATCTGGGAGGTGGTGAAAATTGTAGAACAACATATTACAAATTTCTTGAAAGGACTTTCACGATAGTTGGTCTGGGCTCGGTAAATTTTCATCAGATGGCCTTTGCAGAAAAAAATTTCCACTGTGGATATTTAGCCGATGGGGACATCCTGGAAGACATAGTACAATTCAGAAGTGAAAGTTTAGAAGACTTCTACCAAATGACAAAACGCAGTCTCAAACCAATCCAAAAACCAATTACCTGGCTCTTCAAAGGTATAATAAAAAGGTACCTGCAAAATCAATCCGAACCTCTTCAAGCCTATTTAAATCAGGACCGTAATCAAATTTCCAGGTTCTTTTAACCTGAGTTGGATTAATAATTTGATCACAAAAGTCAGTGAAATGGTGAGATTTAGACCATAAAAATGCAGTAATAGCAGCGCTATTTGCAGGACTTTATTTTACTAAAGATTGCTCTTTCAATGGCTTTAACCTTAAAAAATCAGTCAATATTCCAAAGATTCAAAAGATAAAATAACCAAATTTTATAAAGACATGATTGTTTATTTGCTGTGAGTAAAATATTGATCCAACTCAGGTTTTTTAAGTCCAAAAACCTATAGTCGTATGGAAAAATCCTAGTGGGTCAGAAATTAAGTTCGTGCCGTATAAAACGAAGTAGATTTTTTCCAATGTCAAGGCGCAGGTTCTCGTTCATAGCCATAGCTATGGGCAAGGTTCTGTAACGAAGAGATTGAAAAACAGATCAAGTTTTATTGGTAATGAATTTAGTTGCTGACTCACTAGTGAGTCTACTCCGAAAAGTCAACATCAAAGCTTTCGGTAAATATAATTTGGTTTTAGAATTTGCCCACGCTCGCCTCCGACTCCTAAAGGAAAGTCCTCCCGCATAACTTGCTGTAAATGAATGCGCGACTGCATTCCCTTTTGGGCTAGGGTAAAGAATGGATTTGTGGGCGGAGGCCCTTTAGGGTTAGGGTGGCGGGGGAGTATACAATATTTTGCATTATTTCAAGTATTCTTGTTAAATGACAGTTTTCAGAGTAGACTCACTAGTACTAGTTAATCTCTCAGTGTATTTTGGTTAATTCTTTTTTGGATTCATTGGTTAGGAGTAGACTAATGACCCCAGCGGAGTCAAAATACGTTAGGCATAAAAGGAATTACCGGACCGACCCCAGCGGGGTCGAATTAGAGGTCCATTTTAATGAAGTGATTTAAAAACTGATGTTAAAATGAGTTGTATGCGCTTGATTTTCAAGACGAAGCTCTTTTTGAGATTCATAGCCACAGTTATGGATCGAGAAAAAGCTGACGTATTGAGAATCAATGGCATGCAAATCAATTAACAATTTGTTTCTAAATCACTTCAATATATAAAATCGAAGACATAATCATCTTTGAATTCAATTTCAAATAAATTTAGAAATGAAAAATATTCTTCTTTGAATGATTTTTTTTGATGATGAGTAATAGGGCTTATTCGATTCCCAAATTAGATACTTTATATCTATTCATAATTCATTAAATATTCAAATTTTAAAGAATTATGGTGAATTTCACTGGCGAATAACTTGTTTGAAATATAGAATTACAAACGATCGTTAATACCAGCGTCATGTCAAATATAAAATATGGATTGGTTCTGTCAGGAGGTGGGGTTAGAGGTTTAGCTCACGTGGGTGCTATCAAAGCGTTAGAAGAACATGGTATATCACCCGAGTATATCTCCGGAGCAAGTGCTGGAGCCATTGTCGGTACTTTCTATGCTGCTGGTTATACCTGTGAAGAGATGTTAGACTTTTTTCATCATACCTCAATTTTCAAAATTAATAAATATGCTTTTCGAAAACCAGGTATCTTAGATACTGAGAAGTTTTATAATATTCTCAAAGAATACTTCCCTGAAGATCAATTTGATGTCTTGACCCGGAAGTTATTCATATCAGCAACGGATATGCTCACCGGTAGAAATAAAATCTTCCATGAAGGATCACTGATTAGTGCAACTCTCGCTTCAGCCGCATTTCCGGTGGTACTCTCACCTCTAAAAATCGGTGAAACATTCTATGCTGATGGGGGAATCACCAATAATTTTCCTACCGAACCCCTGTTAGAACATTGTGACAAAATCATCGGAGTATATGCTAATCCTCTTAAAACCATAACGGCCAATGAATTAAGCTCTACCTTATCCATGATGGATAGAGCCTTCAAAATAGGAATGGTAACGATGTCCTTACCCAAGTTTAGTGATTGTCATCTGCTGATTAGTCCGGAAAAATTAGCCCAATTGGGAACCTTTAGTATGAACCACCTTGATGAAGCCTATCAGATTGGTTATGAGGCAGCTATGGAAAAATTGAATGAAATGAAAAATTTAGAGGCTTCCTTTGGGATATGACCACTGAGAAGTAGTTATTATCCTAATAAAGGCTTTCCCCAACTGTAGTCAAAGATAAATTATGTCCTTTACCTCCATTCGGCCCCTAGCTTTTTTGTATTCTTTTCGTAGCTTCATTGCAATTTTTTATAGTTTAAGATATGATTTGCATGAAACCAGCAAAAGTTATTGGATTTCTGATCCTAACAACCGCGGTATGGAATTGTGGAATTGCTCAGTTGTCAAGTGAAAAAAAGCAACAGATTGATAATTTATTTTCTGAATGGAACCGCGAAAATAGTCCTGGATGTGCACTGGGGTTGATCCAAAATGGAAAATTAATTTATACTAAAGGATATGGAATGGCGAGTCTGGAGAATCGCGTTCCGATTAACAGTAATTCGGTATTCTATTGTGGATCAGTATCCAAGATGTTTGTCACTTTTTGCATTCTGTTGTTACAAGAAGAGGGTCTTTTGGCGGTAGACGACCCAATTAAAAAATATTTACCGGATTTTCCTGACTATGGATACCCGATTCGCATTCGTAATCTCATTCATCATACCAGCGGTATCCGGGACAACCTGACTCTTTGGAGTCTTATGGGCAATAGTGTGCTTGATTACTGTGATAAAGATGAAATGTTGGACCTAATCTATCGACAGAAAGAGCTAAACTTTGTTCCGGGAACCCGCTACCTATACAGCAATGCATGTTATCTTTTGCTGGCTGAAATAATCCATAAAGTCAGCGGCCAAACATTGCGCGAATATGCTGAAACCCACATCTTCAACCCTTTGGACATGGCGTCTACCCATTTTCATGATCATGTAAATCATATCATCAATAACCGGGCCTGGGGATACGTCAAAAATGGAGATACTTTTGAAACCATGCTAATGCGATACGATCTTGTAGGTTCCGGTGGGATGTACTCATGCATTGAAGATCTGTACAAATGGGATCAAAATTTTTATCACAATCGGTTGGGAAAAAGGAATCAAGAGTTAATAACGAAAATGACCACTGATGGCAAACTAAACGATGGTCGGTCTGCAGGATATGCCTATGCACTGGTTAATGGTGAATTAAGTGGAAAAAAGACAATCTCTCATGGTGGAGCCCTGGCAGGCTACCGAGCCCATTTCCTACAATTTCCTGATGATCGGACCAGTATCATTCTTTTGAGTAACCTCGCAAACTTTCAACCGGGAAACCTGGCAGAACAAGTGGCCCGAATATTACTTGATCTTCCAATATCAGCCAACTCCAATCCAATAGATCAATATCCCTACGACCCTGAAGAAATAAAAGCCGATGATGCGGATTGGAAAATACCTTCCTCGGGTGAGGGAAAATACTTTTCTGAGGAATTACAGACATATTATCATTTTTATAACGAAACAAATCAATGGAAAATCAAGGTAAAACGAATTGAAATCGGCTGTAACCAGGAAGTAGAATTCCAATTGGATTGTGAAGGAATGAAAGTAAAGTTCGCCCCGGATTATTCAAAATTTACCATTGATGCAGGAAGAGTAAAAAACCTGACTTTTATAAAATCTAAATATGACTAAAAACTTACTTATCATTATCCTGATATCTACTTGCACTTCAGTTCAACAAGATTTCACTTCTGTTCCCCAATATTCCGATGAAGAAGTACAACATGTATTTTCATCTTGGGATGGTAAATGGAAAGGAGTATTCTACATTTACTCTGATCCGGAAGGTCAAAAGCGCGAACATCCTTTACCCCGGAATATTCATATGGAGATCATTGAAGAAAACAAGATGATCAAAGTCGACAGTGTGATTGTATTTCAGGAATACCAATCTCTTTCTCCTACATTACAATCTGTGCAAATAACGGATCTTGTTAATAACCAAAAGGTGGTCAGCACCGGAGAGAACAAAGTAGTTAATGGAAAGTTACAATGTATGGTTAAAAAGCCTGATGAACTGGTAATCCATGACGGTGAAATTACAGCTGATGGATACCTTATTTGGAAACGACACCAAATTAATCCAACCAAAATTGAGTATTTCAAAGAAAAAGTCAATGGAAACCAATACACAATAATCGGTTGGGGATACTATGGAGATGACAATCCCAAATTAAATCCACGAACCTGGTTTAGAGCCATTTATAATCGCCAATAATGCAAGTAGAGCAATCTAAAATATCAATTCATGGCTGTTCAATAAACTATTACCATTGGCACAATCATTTTGAAGCACCAGCTGTCGTCTGTGTAGTCCATGGACTTGGTGAACATGCGATGAGGTATGATCCAGTGATCCGGAAAATGGGTGATCACCATATCCGTGGCTTCGCTTATGACCGTCGCGGACATGGTTTATCGGAGGGTAAAAGAGGGCATTCAGAATCCTGGGATGCCTTGATGGCTGAAATTGACCAAATGTTGGAACTGGCAGTCGCCACCTACCCAAAAGCTAAACTGATATTATATGGACATTCCATGGGAGGGAATCTCACTCTAAATTACATACTCGAAAACCGAAAACCAATCGATGGAGCAATCGTTACCTCCCCTTGGATAAAAACATCTGCTGATCCACCGGTGTTCCTGGTAAATGCGATTCATAAGCTAGCGTCATTCCTCCCAAAATTTTCGACACCCAATGGCTTGAAAGTGGACCATATGTCCAGGAATCCCGAAGAGGTTGAAAAGTATCGCAATGATCCATTGGTGCACAACCGAATTTCACTTAACCTGGCAAGCATTATGTTTAAGGCGGTAGCTCGTCTTGAACGTAGTCATCAATCTGATGTTCCGATCCTTTTGATGCATGGCAGTGGCGACAGAATTTGCTTGCCTACATCCAGCAAACGATTTGCTGATCAGTTTTCTGGAGATTTACTTTACAAAGTATGGCCTGAATACTTTCATGAAATTCACAATGATTTTGGAAAGGATGCGGTGATAAACGAAATGATACGCTGGATAAATAAATTGTAGTTAAAACCGAAAAAAGCCACCCTCGCAATGAAGAATGGCCTTTCGGAAGCGCTCATGGTGTTTGGTTAAAAGGATTATAATATCTTATTCAGCATTTTGTCAAAAGCCTATTGCAAATTTAAGTTTCTACTCGGTTAGCTCATCAAGTTCACCCATTTTATCTAAATATTGCAACGTAAGTTGTGCCTCTTTTTCATCTATTTTGCTAATGGCCACTCCTACATGAACTAAAACATAATCCCCGACCCTGGCTTCGGGGACCATAGACAAATTTACTTCTTTGGAAATCCCTCCAAAAACTACCATGCCCGTTTGAAAGTCAGCTTCATCTGTACTATGGTCAATGGATTTAATCTTTCCAGGGATTGCTAAACACATACTGCAGCCATTTTATTCTTTAACCACTGATACCAAATGTCCATTCCTTCACCTTGAGTAGCAGAGAGTTCGATAAACTCAAGGTGATGATTCACTCGCAAGGCATATTCTTTTGCCTTCTCAACATCAAAATCCACATAGGGTGACAGATCAATTTTATTGATTATACAAAGTTGGGAAGATAAAAACATATCCGGATATTTTATCGGCTTATCATCCCCTTCAGTTACGCTGATGATTACGACACGGGCAGTTTCTCCCAAATCAAACAATGACGGACACACCAGGTTACCTACATTTTCAATCATAACACAAGAATTGGGCTCAGGATTCAGCTTTTTAGTTGCTTCCAGCACCATGGAGGAATCCAAATGGCATCCTTTCCCGGTATTGATTTGTACAACCGGACTACCGGTACGATAAATACGATCTGCATCTCGGGTAGTTTGTTGATCACCTTCGATGATGTAAAATGGGATTTCAGTTTTTAGGTCATGTAGGGTCCTTTCTAAAATAGAGGTCTTTCCGGATCCCGGAGAACTTACCAGATTGATGGCCAGTATGCTCTTCGCGTCAAAATAGCCCCGGTTTCGTTCAGCTAATAAGTTGTTTTTATTTAGAATATCTTGTTCCAAAAGGAGTTCCAAATGGTCATGACTATGAGAATGATGCATATGACTGTGGTCATGTGAATGAGGGTGGTTATGATGGTGGTGATGATGATAGTCTATAACCTTTGAGGACGTATTTATTTTGTCATCAACTGAAATTTCTTGATCACCGATTTTGATGATTTTTAATTCTTCTACTTGATTACATCCACATGTGCTGCACATGGTATTACAAATTTTATGAAACGGTTAATGATTTAATCTTTAATTCTCTACCGCAAGTCAAATCGTTGAAGAAGTTTCCACAGTGAGGACAAGGATCATAAAGAGTCTGACAAGGAAAAATCTGATTACAGGATTTGCACTTAGAAATAGCCTGAACCGAATGAATTTCCTTTTCGGCATCTTCCAGTACGGTATTTTTCACAGCCAATTCCCAGGCAAAATTAAGCGCATCCAACTCTATCCCTGCCAAGGATCCAATTTCAAGGTTTATCTTTTCTACTGCAGCTGCATGATGCTTCCTTACCTCCTCACTCGCTATATCAACGATACTTTTGACTATCGAAAGTTCATGCATATTCATGGAGCTTTGCTAACCATTCGCTTTTTTCTAACTCTGAATATGACAATCATTGCAAACAGTAATGCGGCTGGAATTACATGTACGGGTGAAATTAAATAATGTCCAGCGTGATCTGCCGGTAATACACCATGTCCGGGATGTGCAAATGTAAAAACCGGAAGGTAAATCATCAAACACAAAAGAAAATACTTAAACTTCATAAGCTTAGTTTTTTATATCTGATATCAAAGATAATTCGAATCAAATGGTATGACGGGTGATCAAAGTCATCGCCCTGTCTGATAACCCTCATAAATATACGCTAATGCGCAATAGGAAATAGATTCACCTCCAAATTTCTTAACTTGTGCTATATCAGTTATAAATTTGTAAACCATGAGATTTTTTTTATTGTTTTCTTTCTCCTTACTGCTCCTCCATTGCCAGCCACCAGATACTATGGATAACGGTAACTCATCACTACATGAAAAGTATTTTGATCAAACAGGCAGATCAGATATTCTAACCGGAGGTATAAAAACGATCCCGATCAAGACCCCTTCCGGAACCTTCAATGTCTGGACTAAAAGAACAGGAAATAATCCGGATATCAAGTTACTCCTTCTTCATGGAGGACCTGGGGCAAATCATGCCTACTTTCAGGTTTTTGATAGTTATTTCCCAGAAGCTGCCATCGAATATTACTATTATGATCAGCTAGGATCTTATCTGAGTGATCATCCCGAAGATGAGTCACTTTGGGAAATAGATCGCTTTGTAGAGGAAGTCGAACAAGTACGAAAATCTTTGAACCTAACTTCCGATAATTATTATTTGTTAGGGCATTCCTGGGGAGGAATACTGGCGATCGAATACGCACTCAAGTATCAGCAACATTTAAAAGGAATGATCATATCAAACATGATGTGCTCAATAACGGAATACAACAAATATGCAGCAGAAGTCCTAGGGCCTAGGTTAGATCCGAACGTTCTTGCAGAAATCAGAGCTTTTGAGGCTAAAGAAGATTTTACCAATCCCCGTTATTTAGACCTAATTACTACACACTATTATCCGGAACATGTATTGCGAATGCCGCTGGAGGAATGGCCGGAACCAGTTAACCGGGCTTTTGCCCATCTTAATTATGATATCTATGTAAAGATGCAGGGTCCTTCCGAATTTGGTATCGCTGGAGATGCCACCTTAAAGGATTGGGATACCTCCGAAGATTTAAAAAAGATTTCAACACCTACTTTGACCATTGGTGCCGAATATGACACTATGGATCCAAAGCATATGGAATGGATGTCCCAGCAATTCCCTAATGGAAGTTATTTGCATTGTCCCAATGGAAGCCATATGGTCATGTATGACGACCACAAAAATTATTTTAAAGGATTGATTAAATGGATGTATGAAGTTAATGGAGATCAATAGGATGATCGAGTTAACTTAAAAATTAGTATGAAAACGGTTAATCTGATGTTTATGATGTGGGGGCTATTACTTCCACAAGCACGTACCCAATCTTTTGAATCGGACAAGCTACCTATCGGTGATCCGGAGCGGAAGTTACATTTTTGTAAAGTTGAGCTGGACAAAATCATGGATACCCAGGCCAACACAGAAATATCTTTTGAAAATCTAATTGCCGAGCTCAGCAATAAACGCATCGTAATGATTGGTGAAACGCACACCAATCAAAATCATCATGATGTTCAGTTTGAAGTCATTAAAGCACTGACAGAAGCAGGTAAAAAAGTAGTTTTGGCGTTGGAAATGTATAACCCTTCACAAAATGAACAATTAGCGACATGGAGCAGTGGTAAAACGGATCCGGATACCTTTATTGAACAGACCGACTATTTAACTTCATGGGGTCATAATTATCGATATTATCAAGCCATTTTTGAATATGCCAGGGAAAAGAACATTCCCATGTATGGAGCCAATGTGGAAAGAAAATATGCTTCAAAGATAGGTAGAGGAGGACTTGGCGCTCTCACAAATGAAGAAATAAGAATGCTTCCCCACATTGACACTTCAAACAACGAGCACAAGTTTTTAATCAAGGTCCTTATGCAAGGTATGGATGCCACGATGCCAAAAATGTTTACCAACATGTATCCTGCACAATCACTTTGGGATTGTGCTATGGGACAGGGGGCCATAAAAGCAGCCCATGAACATCCTGATGCAACTATCATCGTTTTGGCAGGCAGCGGTCATGTCATATACAATCTGGGCATAGGTAGAGTAATTAAAAATCAAAGTAATTTATCTTTTGCCTCAGTCGTTCCCATTGATATTGAGGAAAAAAGAGAATCTGAAATTCAAGCCGATGCCCATGGAATGATGTCATCCAACCATATAGCCTACCGGATCGTAGTGAGAAGTTATGCCGATTATATCTGGGGAAAACCTGAAATGGAGCGGGAAAAATATCCTGCACTGGGAATTAGTCTGGAACAAAAAGTCGATGAAGGTTTTGCTATTAAGCGCCTTTTCCAGAGTACTATTGCCTATAGAAATGGACTCAGGGCTGGTGATATTATCATCTCGGTTGATAATCAAACCTTTAATGACCTTACCTCCATTAAGAAACATCTTCATTTTGTTAACTGGGATGACACCATTGAATTTCGGGTACTTAGGGAGGGGGAAAAGCTGGAGTTTACATTTAGGATCGAATAAAATCTGGTTCAAATACCTATGACAGGAGTAAATCCAAATATTTTCTC
Organism: Saprospiraceae bacterium; assembly: GCA_965223405.1. GTDB lineage: Bacteria > Bacteroidota > Bacteroidia > Chitinophagales > Saprospiraceae > CBDCWO01. Next base: position 4,563,434 of record CBDCWO010000006.1, on the reverse strand, counting down.
CAAACACATATATTATTAGGTAAGAGTATGATGAAAAACAAAAATCCAATATCATTTTTTTTGTTGATCGTCCTAATTGGGATATTTGTATCGTGTGCAGATAAAAACAAATGTATCACCTCCAGCCCCGATGGTCGGTACCACTTTGAGTTTCAATTGGATCCAGTGACAGCTGAGCCTTGTTATTCTGTGAAATTCATGGACAAACTCATTGTCAAGAAATCAGCTTTAGGAATACAATTTCAAGGTCGCAACTTTTCAGACCAAAAATTCAAAATTATATCCATTTCTTATAGTGAAAAGGATACCGTTTGGAATCCAGCACATGGGGAACAGCAGCAATATCGCGATCATTACCATCAAAATACGGTCATCCTTTCCTCACATGACAACCTTATGTTTAGACTGGAAGTCAGAGCATATAATGAGGGAATCGCATTTAGGTATCATTTTGATGGACGATGGCCTAATGTTATTGAAAAGGAATTTACAGAATTCTCTTTACCGGAAAATTCTATAGTTTGGGCCTCCACCAGAGCACAAAGTCCAGTTAAGAAAATGCAGATTCAAAGTCTTCCTGCCGGAGTGGAGAGACCGTTATTGGCTCAGCTTCAGGAAGACCTTTTTCTTGCAATTGGTGAAGCCGCATTGGTCGACTTTTCTCGAATGAAATTTGCTTTATCTGATCATGATTCAAGTACTGTGGTAACTCTTTTGGATAGCAAAGTTAATTTTGATAGAGTTTCAAATTTTCCTTGGAGATATGTAATGGCTGGGAAGAATGCAGGAGAAATTTTAGAAAATAATTTCCTATTATTAAATCTCAACGAACCATGCGAAATTGAAAAAACGGACTGGATACGTCCCGGAAAAGTCATCCGGGAAGTTACGCTCACGACCCAGGGAGGAATGGCCTGTGTAGATTTCGCAGCAAATCACAATCTGCAATATGTGGAATTTGATGCAGGATGGTATGGCAACGAATATGATGAAAGTTCTGATGCTACCACCATTACAGTAGATCCCAAACGATCATCCGGTCCGCTCGATTTACACCAAGTTATTGAATATGCAGAAATAAAAGGGATTGGGATTATTCTTTACGTGAATCGGCGGGCACTAGAAAAACAAATTGATGAGGTATTACCAACGCTTCAATCCTGGGGAGTTAAAGGGGTAAAATACGGATTTGTACAAGTGGGTTCCCAAGAATGGACATCCTGGCTTCATGAAGCGGTGAGGAAAGCGGCGAAATACCAATTGATGGTTGACATCCATGATGAATACCGACCAACCGGATATTCACGTACCTTTCCCAATTTAATGACGCAGGAGGGCATCCGTGGAGATGAAGAGTCCCCGGATAATGCTATGGTGATAAACACCATCTTTACCCGGATGATAGCCGGAGCCGGGGATCAAACTAATTGCTATTTCGCTGAGCGGGTATCTGCAAAGATGGGCTCCCACGCCTCACAGCTTGCAAAAGCGATCTGTATTTACAGTCCCTGGCAATTTCTCTACTGGTATGATCGTCCGAAGGGATCACCAGCGAAAGTGGGAGGAGCTGGAAAAAATGAATATTATATTCAGGATGTTCCGGAATTGGCCTTTTTTGATGGATTGCCTACCACTTGGGACGACACCAAAGTGTTAGCAGGTTATCCTGGGGAATATGCTGTAATAGCACGCAAAAAAGGTACATCCTGGTATATCGGCGTTCTCAATGGAAACCGAGAGCGAAATATGGAAATACCTCTTGATTTTTTGTCTGAAGATCATTCATATTCCATGACATTGTATGTAGACGATCCAGATATTCAATCCCCTACTCAGATAAATATTTTACATGATAGAGTTACCCATAAGGATATGATCCATAGATCTTTAATGGCGCAAAGCGGTATGGCCGCTGTAATTCAGGTTGACCTGTAATGCATACAATTATAGGTGCAATAAGGAAAATAAACATGTCTGTTCTTTTTCAAGTATTAATTCACAAAACTTAGAAATAATTTTATCAATGATTTAAAACTGCAGTAAATAAGAGTTAAGGTCCTGGCCAGTATTGAGGTTTAGTTTCTTTTTAAGGCGATACCGGCTTTTCTCAACACCCCTACCTGAAATATTTAGAATTGAGGCAATCTCTTTAGTATTCATTCCAGTTTTAATCAATGCTGATAATTTAATATCATTTTGAGTCAGATTTTGATGCATGGCCTGTAATCTTTTCAAATAATCTGTATTCACTTGATTAAAAAAGAAGTTAAACTGTAGCCAGAAGTCTTCATTCTTCAATTCTAAATCAATGGATCTTGAAATTCCTCTTAGTTTTGGATATACATTCTCTTTCGATCCACTAGGCCATTGATCCAATTGCATCTTTATCTTTCTCAAAATTTCATTTTTATGTGCCATCTGTAGTGTAGTGGACATCAATCTAGCATTTTTGTTGGAGACCTCAGTTTCCAGCTTTTCATTATTGAGTTTCAGGATTTCACCTTCGGCCTTCAACACTCTTTGTTTTAAGATGTATTCACGTCGTATTACAATGATTCGGATCACTGCAAAAGTAATTGCACCTATTGTAAAGAGAATAATTAACTTAAACCAAACTGTATTCCAAAAAGTAGGTAAAATGGAAATGTCCAGTGCTGTTCCCTCTGAATTCCATTGGCCGTCAGCGTTGGAAGATTCAACTAAAAATTGGTAATCACCATGAGATAAATTGGTGTAAGTAACCTTGCGATAATCACTACTGACATAATTCCACGATTCATCAAATCCAATCATTTTATATCTGTAATCAACAAGTATAGGGTCGGTATAATCGAGCGAAGCAAATTCAATAGAAAAAACATCATCACCAGGCCTCAGAACAATCTGCTTACTATCTTCAATAAATTTAGTCATTACCTGATGATCACTGGTTCCTGGAAACACTTTTTCATTATTAATTTCTAAACTGGTAATTACCACTTTCGGTTTTATATTATTCGTTTTTACTTGTGAGGGTTTTACGTGAACAATTCCATTAATACCTCCAAAATAGATGGATTTGTCAGAACTTCTCAAGACACTATTTTGGTTAAACTGATTGCTTTCATTTCCAGTAAAATAAAAATTAATGACTTCTTCATCTGAGTGGTCCAGACGAGAAATATTCTCGTGGGTTGAAAACCAGATGTATCCAAATTCATCTGCCGAAATGGCCATAATATCTTCAGACAATATCCCCTGTTCTTCTCCGTAATGTTTAAAATCACCAATGGTATCCATATAATTGAGCCCCCCTCCTTCTGTCCCGATCCACAGTGTATGATTATAATCTTCATAAATGCAGCGAATGGCATTTGATGAAATACTATTCAAGTCATTTGTGGTGACCTTGAAGACTTGAAACCTGTTCAGGTCTGGCAGAAATAGGTTAAGTCCACCATCAGCAGTCCCAATCCATATACGATCCTTACTATCCTGAAATATACACATGATGTGGTCATCGGACAAATCGCCTTCTTTGCCGGTATTCGTATAAATTGTTATCGAATCAGAGACCGGATTATAATAGTATAACCCTAAACCAAGGGTGCCAATCCACAATCCACCCTCTTGGTCTTGTTCAAGCGCCCAGATATTAGCGTTACGTGGGATTAATTCGTTCAGGATTTGGATGTCTGGATCGGACTTATTCCTTTGTTGTAATACATCCAAGCCCGCATTGAAGAAACCAAGCAATGTACGCGATTTATCATCCAGGTATAGAACCTTGATCACATCGCTCTTCACCTGGTAAGGCGGATTCAAACCAGCCTGAAAGATAATATGGTTTTGATCCGCTGTATTGACAGCTATTAAGCCTCCACCATCGGTTGCAAAGTATATCTCCCCAGGAATTGGTTCCAACATACTAAGAATTGAGTTTTCAGATAAGATTTCAATATCCGTAAATTCATTCCATTTGGAGTTAAACCAGGTTTTTGCCTTTTTATGGACATTAATGCCACCATTAAAGGTTCCCAACCAAATATTTTCATGTTGATCGACAAATATATTAAGAATTGCATTGGTATTAAGCTGACCGGGGTAATTGCCTCGTGTATATATTCGAGTAAATTGATTTGAATTGATATTGAACACATTCAATCCGCCTCCATCTGTGGCGATGAGTAAAAGGCTATCCGTGTAAGCAACAACATCTCGTACCCGTTCATGACTGATGCTATTCTTACCGGGATTGACTTTATATTGGTAAACCTGGAAACTATCCAATAAGACTTTGTACAGTCCCGATCCTTCCGTTCCTACCCATAGACAGTTCCGGTCGGTGTCCGAATACATGACTTTCCTGAAACCCTCAAAATCATCTTGATCGTCAAGAGAATGATGTACAGATAGTGCTCCCGATTGCAAATTATACTTGTAAATTCCGGTTCCTGAAGTGGCTATCCAAACATTACCTTTTATATCTTCAACAAAGTCCATAATCTGAACAGATTTCAGGGTACTATTTACTGTTGACAGATGAAAAACTTTGGACAGATCCGGTCGGATAACTAGTACTCCCTTGTCGAGCGTTCCGATCCAAATATTATTATTCCTATCCTCGAAAATTTTAGTGATCCAGGTTCCTTTAATATCTGAAAACGTCTCATGATCTTGCAGATGCCTAATTTTTCCACTATTACGGTCTAGTATATAAATACCTGACTTCTCTGTTCCGATCCATAGATTATCTTTACCGTCCTCATACAGACAATGAATATATCTGATTTCATCTTGAATAACTGCCCCAGTCAATGAAGACAAAAGTTGAAATGAGTAGCCATCAAACCGATTAAGTCCATTAGGAGTGCCAAACCACATAAAACCATGCCGATCCTGGAGAATGCAATGAACTGAATTATGGGTTAGTCCATCCTTTATGGTAAGTTGTTCGAAGCTAAATTTTTCTGTATCGAAAGTCTGAGATAAGGCAGATGAACAGCCTAAGATCAGCATAAAAATCAAATAACTCGATAATTTTTCAACCTGGTCTTGATACCTACTCATTAACTATCTCATGCTTAGGAATACATTTAAGAACGATTAAAGTTAATCCAAATAGAGTAATCCTAAAAATCTCACCTTGTTTTAAAATTATAGGAACAATGAGTTGAAAGCTTTATGCAGGTCACTAAAACAAATAAAAGCTATCCCAAGAGAATAGCTTTCATTTTGCAATACGATATGATGATTATTTATTATTTCTCTAAAATAAATTCAGTTTTATTGTCAGTATCTGAATTCGGTCCGATAAAAACGCTAAACTTTCCAGGCTCCGTTCCCCATGATAAATCTTTACGTAAAAATTGTAAGGTTTTTTGATCAATCTTGAAATGAACTGCTTTTTCTTCTCCTGGCTTAAGGAACACTTTTTTAAAACCTTTCAGTTCCTTAACAGGACGGGTTACACTTCCCACCCAGTCTCGAATGTACATTTGCACAATTTCTTCTCCGGCAAATGATCCTGTATTCTTGACCAATACGTTTGCTTCAATACTCTCACCCGGACTAATAGTATTCCGATCTAATTTCACTGTATCATATTTAAAAATTGTATAACTCAGACCATAACCGAATGGGTACAAAGGACTGTTTGGAACATCAATATAACGTGAGCGATATACCCTTTCATATTGGGGTTCATCATGGTGCCCTTCGTATTTTCTTCCCGTATTTTTTGTACTGTAATAAATCGGTACTTGTCCTATTGATCTTGGGAATGAAATGGGTAATTTCCCAGAAGGGTTATAATCTCCGAAAAGTACATCGGATATGGCGTGACCGGTTTCTGAGCCCAATGCCCAACATACTATGATGGCATCCGCATATTTTTCCAATCTACTCAGATCCAAGGGTCTTCCACAAAATACCAGGGCTATTACAGGTTTACCGGTTTCCTTCATTGCTTTTACTAGATCTAATTGAGAATTTGGTAATCCAATATTTGCTCTGGAGGCACCTTCTCCATTCCAAATTGAACTTTCTCCTAAAGCAAGAATGACTACATCAGATTGATTGGCAATGTGGATCGCATTGGCAAAATTCTCGCACTGTGCATAAAGTGGACAACCTGGATCGTAAAGTACTTTGCAATCCTTTGATACTGCATTAGAAATACCCTGATAAATATCAACTACATGGTCCGGCTCACCAAAAAAGCACCAGGTTCCATTTAATTCAGCCTGACTTTTTACCAATGGACCTATCAACCCAATGTTATTTACTCCTTTGGACAAGGGTAGGGTATTATGATCGTTTTTTAATAAGACCATACTTTTCCTGGCCATACCTCGTGCGAATTCCAAGTGATCCGAACTTCTTACTTCTGAGGCTTCTTTGATGGTATCGCAGTAAATAAACGGGTCGTCAAATAGTCCCAGGTCATATTTCAGGTCTAAAACATTTTTTACCGCTTGATCTACATGTTTAATATCCACACTTCCATCTCGAATCAATTTTGGCAAAACCCGGAGATAAATTTCTGACATCATATCCATATCTACACCAGCTTCAATTGAGAGTTGACCTGCATGCTCCCGATTTTTTACACTACCATGGGGTATCATTTCAAAAATGGATTGCCAGTCCGATACAACCATTCCATCAAATCCTAATCCATTGCGTAAGACTTCATTAATAAGCCATTTGTCTCCACTAACGGGAACACCATTAAGCTCATTGAATGCAGTCATGATGGACGCAACACCCGCGTTAATAGCTGCATTAAAAGGAGGTATATAAATCTCTCTCAATCTTCGTTCTGATATATCTACCGTATTATAATCCCTTCCAGCTTCTGCGGCGCCGTAGGCCACATAGTGCTTGGCACATGCCGCCATCGAAGTAGAAGAACTAAGATCATTATTCTGAAATCCCCTGACCCTTGCTTGTGCTATTTCACAGTTTAGGAAAACATCTTCGCCGGCTCCTTCCGCAGCCCTACCCCAACGAGCATCCCTGGTTACATCAACCATTGGAGCAAATGTCCAGTGTATCCCTGAGGCACTGGATTCTTCTGCTGCAATCCTGGCACTTTTTTCAATTGCATCCAAATCCCAACTTGCTGCTTCTGCCAGCGGAATAGGCATAATAGTTTTAAATCCATGAATAATATCAGCACCAAATATTAATGGAATTTTCAACCTGGATTCCGTGATGGCAATCTTTTGTAACTTTGCGGTATATTCCGCTCCATAAATATTAAATAACCCGGTGATCTCTCCTTTACGAATCCGTTCATCAAACTTATCTGATTCCACAGTTCCAACTGTGGGACCGGTATAAAATAAGTCCCCGACTAGTAAATTGAGTTGTCCTACTTTTTCCTCGATGGTCATTTGTTTCATCAGATTGCCAATAAATCGTTCTTTGGCCTTTTCTATATAGACGGAATCATCTGTTTTAGACCAGTTCTGAAATATTATCAGAGAAAAAAATAATAAAACCAACAACAAGTAGGCAGACTTATTTCTAACAAATATCATGTCAATGAAATTTAGCAGTGAAATAAAGGGGTTTTAGTTATGTTATGAATTTGTGTGTTCTATGATAATTAATACCCGGCATTTTGAGTGAATATCCCAGCTGACAAGTCAATTTCTACTAGAGGAATTGGAAGGAATCCTCTAGTGGCTTGATTAAAGGAAACGTCGAATATTATTTGATCGCCGATATAATTAGGCCCTCGTATCCCGGAAATAGATAATTCTTGATCTGCAAAATCCAATCCCCTCCTTATCACATCAAAATACCTTAACCCTTCCAAAGCAAATTCAAGTCTTCTTTCATTGTAAATATTTTCAAAAGTAGCTGGTATGGATTCCAAGCCTACTCGGGATCTAACCATATCCAAATAGGTTTGCGCATTACTGCTGCCCAATTCAGCTGCCATCAAAAGGACATCTGAATATCTAATTACTCTAAAATTACAGGTTCTGTTGAGTTCAAATTGGCCATTAGCCCCCCAATGTTCAGCATCTGAGGTGTATTTTTTGGAATAGTATCCGGTATGCTGATAGCCAATGGCTAAGGAACCATCCAGTTCTTCTTGCTTTAAAATGGTAAATTTAAATCGCGGATCATTATTCAGATCATCGACTAATTTTTGACTAACGGGAGCAAAACTCCATCCCCGGTTCCACTTGTCGGATCCGGTAACTCTGGGACCTTGCATTTGAGCCGCAAGATTTCCCTCACCACCTCTAACATATCCCCAATCCCACCAGGCTGGTGTAGCTCCGTGGGATATTTCAAATACGGATTCAGCACTAAACTCTGAAGCCAATCTAAAAATATCACCATATTCATCTAGTAAGGCATGTCCACTATTGGTAATGACGTCTTCCAAATATTCTAATGTTTTGGATTTATCAACTGTGACCGAACCGGCAATTAAATCTTTATTGTAGACACCGTTATAGAACAAAAATACTCTGCCTAAAAGTGATTCTGCAGCCCACTTACTTACACGTCCGAGTTCATTACCATCAATTACAGTAGGGAGATCCTCGATAGCTTCCACCAAATCAAGAGCAATTTGATTATACACTTCCTCAGGACTATTTTGTTCCTGACTGTATTCGGATGGCCCCTTGATAGTATTTATCAAGAGTGGTATATTCTCAAAAAACTTTACTTGTTCGAAATAGAAATAAGCTCTAAGAAATTTACACTCAGCTACAATTCGGGTTTTGAATGCATCACTGGCCTCAATTTGATCAATCACTTCTAATAGCAAATTAGCACGATTGATACCGACATAGTTGCGCAGCCAGGTAGCATGTACCACAATATAAAGGGGGTTGGAATTTCCGGTAGTTCCTATTCCTCTAACTCTCACTGTAGGTCCCTCTCCTGGTTGGCCGGAAAGATTGGTTACCTGTACTCCCGCAGTTCGCCCTTGTAATGCTTGTTCGGTGCGTAACACCGGGGTGGAAGTGATGTCCTTGGATGAAATACTGGCAATCGCTCCAGTAACCACTTTCTTCTTTTGTCTTCCATATCCGATTACCACAATTTCACTCAATTCATTAGTCTCGTATACTAAGTTTACATCAATCATCGACCTCCCCTGGATTGCAATTTCTTGTTGCTGATATCCAAGGAATGAAAATACCAGAGTATCAGCATCCTCAGGAACAGAAATCGTATAGGTGCCATCAAAATCTGTGGTAACACCCAGGGTAGTTCCTTTAATCACGACAGTAGCACTCGGAATAGTTTCTCCATTGTCGAAATCTCGTACCGTTCCTGACACTTCTTTGTTTTGCCCAACACTAGGCATAGAGATTAGCAGGATAATTACTCCTGCCAAGCTTTTAAAAAATGAGTTTTCCATGAGAATGTTTATTATTTTCCTAGTTCCTGTTATATCAGCAAGGAACTCTTAAATTTTATTCCTGTAAATCTATTCAAAACGAGTAATCTCGGCTATTGCAATCGGTTGATTCCGGACCGACCAATCCGTATTAAGTCAGGATTTTTGAAATACTCTTATGTAATCAACTGCCATTCTTTGTGGGAAAACAGTGGTGGCATCCGGGTTACCGGGCCAATCACCGCCTATGGCTAAGTTCAAAATGATAAAATATTCTTGATGAAATTCACTCATATCCGGATCAAGGATGGATACCGTGTGATACCTAACATCATCAACATACCAGGAAATACTTTCCTCATTCCAAACCAGAGAATACACATGGTATTCATCAGCAAAGGTACCTGACTCTAATACATAACTGCCACTTTTATCAGTTAAACCACTTTGGTCCCATCGGGCATTCCCATGTACTGTATTTTCACGTCCTTTACCCCCTACCATCTCCATTATATCCACCTCTCCACACGCCGGCCATCCTACCGAAGAGATATTATTACCCAGCATCCAGAATGCTGGCCACATGCCTTGTCCCCGGGGAAGTACGGCACGAATGTCAATCCTCCCATATTTGAAAGAAAATTTGTTTTGTGTTTTTATTCGCGCAGATGTATAATCGCTATTTTGAAACTTTTCTTTCTTGACTTCGAGTATTACTACTCCTTCTTTGACTATACCGTTTTCCCGTTTATAAAACTCAAGTTCATTATTTCCCCAACCACAAAGATTGGGGCAACCGTCTCCCAGTTCATAAGACCACTTTGAATTATTGAGGCTAGTACCTTCAAATTCATCACCCCAGATCAAATTCATTCCATCATAGGTAAGTGGTGTCATATATCCTTTATTCAAATCAATGGTGCCATCATCATCACCTACCTGAACAGTAAGTTTCTTGACTTTCTTTAAAAACATACCCGAACTTCCATAAGCTCTCACTTCCAGATTATAACTTCCAGACTTGCTATAGTTATATGAAAAGGAACCTCCTGTGTTGGAAATAAATTCGTCGGCATTTAAGTCTCCAGGATAAAACCTGTATTCCACCACATTTTCAGCTTGAGCTAAAATATCTACTTTACCAGACCCATCCTCACTGACTATTACCTCAACCGTCAAATTCTTAGGCATGGTGTCGTCTGGGGAAACCGTGTCTCCCTGGCAGCCTAAATTGATTAAGTAAAGAATAAGCAAGTATAAGAATCTAAACATTACGTATGTTGAATCCAAATGGGGACGCTTATAGCCATTAAAATACACCGTGAGTATCTAATGGCTAAAAGCATGCCTCTAATTCTATTATTTAAAAATAAAATTTCTGATATAAAATTCGCCATCAACGGCATGATTGGATCCTCCAACTACCAGCCCTACCAGGTCCAATTCATTTCTTGTCAATGCATCCCCTAAATGGAACGTATAAGTCTTCCATTTATCTAATTCAATATTAGCAGCTTCAACATCAAATTGAACCCAGTTGTTCCAAAACTGTTCGGTCTGACTTGCATCTGCAATCCAAAATTGAATTGCTTTCGCCAGACCACCTTCGGAATATGTATTTGTGCTTGGTAAATACACATCAATTGAGACCGAATCAAAGTTGGTAAATTGACAATCGTAGGGTAATTGAAATTTTAAATCTGAGAATAATCCCGTATTTCTTTGGTAATGACCAACTTTTGCCGCAGTACTATCCACCGGATCATTTACACCAATGGTAAGCGAAACTTCTGATTCTGTAGGTACCAATTCCTGAACATCGGAAGTATCTGCCGACGCAAATGTATTAAACAATCTGGTTGGGGCAAAATCATCTAGATCTTCACCATACTCCTGTTTGACGGTTTCAACATCAGGTTCTAGGGATGGGTTAGAATAATTTACATAAATAATTGTCCACAATCCATTGCTACCGTAATCGTAGGTTATGGTCATTAAGTCATAACCTGTTTCTTCAGTTATCTTGGCCGTAAAGGTTTTTGAATCTACCGGAACAATTGTTGCCTCAGAAGTTCCCAAGGTCGGTATACCAATCCAAGCACCATTTCCTGTTAAGGTTATCTGATTGGTTGCCGGATCATATGAATAAGCATGTGTACCACCTAGCCAAGCGCTGATGTCTTGTCCTTCTTTATTAACGAGATTTGCTGCGATTGCTTCAAAACAGGTTTCATGTAATGCAGTTCCGGCATAAGGAGCATCTTCGCCCCAAAACATACCGGCATCGTCAAAAACAAACTTACCATCCCGGTGGAAAGTGAAGGTTTGATGGTATAAACATGGCCTTGCTCCATTATTAGAGAGTCCTGACCACCATCCTGCCGGATTGCTTGCATCAGGCCCTAAAGACATACACGTTCCTTCCCGGAACAATTTCCACGTTTTTGATTCTTCTCCGGCAAGTAAAGCTAAGGCTGCATTTGGATCAGTTAATTCAATGGTCTCTTTAAAGGTAGCATTTACGTTATCTGCATTGGAAGCTGTCAAAACAATTTCATAGGTTCCCGGCCCTGCATAGGTATGCACCGGATCTTTTTCGGTCGAACTATTACCATCTCCAAAATTCCAACTATAAGTAGTTGTATTTTGAGAAAAGTTAGCAAATGTAACTTCCAGGTAATTTGATTCACTGATCTCATACTGAAAGCTCGCCACAGGGTTCGGAGCGGGTTCTGGATCCTCATCTTTGTTGCAGGATAAAATAACAAAGAATCCCACCAAAACTAAAGGAAGGAGTTTGAACTTAAATTTTACTTTTTTCATTTTAAAACTTTTTTTTCAATAACTGTTTAAAAACATTAATTTTATGTGGTGCAATCCGAATGTCATTTAGTTGATCATCGTAAACTTTTTCATAAGTCATGATAACCCGTTATGACACATGGAAATGATTAAATCATGGCTACAAAATTGGAGGTTATTCCCTTAACTGCAAAATTTTGAAGTACGACATAAGTACGACAAATGGAAAAAAATATTGTTTTGGAAAACTCTCGGTTTGAGTAAGATTGACAAAAATATTTGCCTGTTTATCAACTATTTATGAAAGATAACTTAATTGACAATTAAATAAATTTACAAGGTTCAACCACACTGGAAACAACTAGACAAATTGATAAATTTACATTATGCAAACCATATTAGGATCAGGTGGAGCTATAGGCATCGAACTGGCAAAATCACTTCAAGAGTTCACTCAAAACATAAAGCTAGTAAGCAGAAATCCTCAAAAAGTAAATCCTGCTGATCAATTATTTCCGGCGAATCTGTTGGATGAAAATCAAGTGAGGGAATCGGTGAAAGGATCTACCGTTGTCTATTTGACCGTTGGTTTTCCGTACAATCTCAAATCCTGGCAAAACAATTGGCCAAAATGTATTTCCTATGTGATCAAAGCGTGCAAAGAACATGATTGTAAATTAGTTTTCTTCGATAATATCTATCTCTATGATCAAGATTCTCTAAATGGCATGACGGAAGAAGCTCCGATTCTCCCTCCCAGCAAAAAGGGACAAGTTAGGGCCGATGTATTTCAAAAGATCATGGGTGAAGTAAATGCTGGTAATCTGACTGCATTGGTGGCCAGATGCGCAGATTATTATGGACCTGCCATTCCGAAAACCAGTATGCTTACCGAAACCGTTTTTAACCCATTAAGTAATGGTAAAAAGGCCAATTGGTTAGGTTCTGATCAATACAGGCATTCGTTCACGTTTACTCCGGATGCCGGAAAAGCAACCGCACTATTGGGGAATACTAGCGACGCCTATAATCAAGTTTGGCATTTGCCTACTGCTTCGAACCCGTTTACCGGAAAAGAATGGATACGCGCCATTGCCAAAGAACTTGGAGTTGATCCTAAGTATCAGGTTGCACCCAAAATGCTGATTCGAATCATGGGCTTGTTTATGCCGATTATGAAAGAAATGGTAGAAATGACCTACCAATATGATCGGGATTATGTCTTTGATAGTGGAAAATTTGCAAAACATTTCGATTTAAAGCCTACACCATACCTGGAAGGAATAAAAAGTATTGTGAATCTCGACTATCGCAAATCCTAGTTGAAAGAAATTTATAAAATCGTAAAAATCCAATAGTTCTTGACAGTTGCACCATAAACATTTGTTCAATTTTAGATCACATATCGCGGTTTTAGTTATTATTTGTTCCCTTAAACTTCATGCTCAGGAATTTAAGACCATAGGATATTTGCCCTATTATCGTTTTCAGCTTATTGATGAAATTCAGTTAGACAAAATCACCCACCTAAACATTGCTTTCGCCAATCCCGATGAACAAGGCTATTTATCGGTTAGTGGCAAAGATTTGGCACCTATTATCAAAAAAGCCCATGACCATAACTTAGAGGTGTTTATATCTTTAGGCGGAGGTGCTATCCCCGCAGCAATTGCCAAAAACTGGACAAATCTTACGAAACCCCAAAATCGATCACTATTTATTCAAAAAATAATTGAATATACACTTCACAACGAACTACAGGGAATAGATATGGATCTTGAGTGGAGTCATGTCGATGAAAACTACAGCGGTTTTGTCCTTGAGCTAAGAGATTCTATGATTCAACATGGTCTAAAACTTTCAGCAGCCTTACCCGGTAAACATCGTTATCCTGAAGTGTCTGATGACGCACTAGCTGCTTTTGACTGGATCAACATGATGGTATACAACCTCCGTGGTCCTTGGGATCCCACCAATCGAGGGCCTCATTCGCCCTACAGTTTTGCAATCGATGCCATTCAATACTGGACGAACCAAGGTGTAGAAAAGGAGCGGCTCACTTTAGGAGTCCCCTTTTATGGTTGGGATTTTACCAATCCCAGTAACGTCAAAGCATTGACCTTTAACCATATTGTTGGACTTGATCCAAACAATGCGGCAAAAGATCGCACCGGCCAAATTTATTACAATGGCAGTTCAACGATTGCTGATAAAACAGAATTGGCTTTACAACAAGAATTAGGTGGTATGATGATTTGGGAATTAGGACAGGATCATTTGGGAGAATATTCTCTTTTGTCTGTCATGGACGAATTGATCAACCCTCTCGTATCCGTACCGATAATTGATTCCGATCATTTTCTGACGATTTATCCAATTCCATTCCAGAATCAATTGAAAATACATCTCCTAAAACCCATGGTGAATACCGAATTGGTTTTGACTGATCTTAATGGAAAAGTGCTAATCCAAAAGAGACTAGCAACTCAACGAGATATTTGGTTAAATACTTCAACTCTTCCCACAGGGTTTGTCGTATTACAATTAATCAGTCCTGATATAATAATAACCCAAAAATTGATCAAAACTTAGTCATTCTAAATACGGATTAATTCATAAATTGATTACCCCAGCAATAATTAATAAATGCCATTAAGAAAGTTACTTCTTTGTTTCATATCCGCTGCATTAGGTTTCACTTGCGGACCTTTCACTAATCCAAAAGGTGATCCAAGACCGAACATTGTATTAATTGTAGCCGATGATCTTGGGTTCACTGATTTAGGTTGTTTTGGTAGTGAAATCAACACTCCAAATCTGGATGCACTTGCTGAGGAAGGCATTCGAAATACGGCCTTTTATACAGCACCCACCTGCTCACCTACCAGAGGAATGCTTTTAACGGGAGTGGATAATCACCGCAATGGTTATGGCACTATGGAAGGAGATTGGGCCGAAAACCAAAAAGGAGTAAAAGGCTACGAAGGACACCTGAATCATGATGTAGTGACTTTCCCAAAATTGTTGCAAGATGCGGGATATCATACCTCTATGGCGGGAAAATGGCATCAGGCATTTCCCACTTCTAGACAGGACTTATGGCCAAATCAAAGAGGATTTACACGATCGTTTTGTTTACTCCCAGGTGGGGCTGGTCATTTTTCAGATATGCAGCCACTATTTTCGTTTTATAATGGTAAAATGTATGTGGAGGATGGGAATTATGTAGATAGCCTCCCCGACCATTTTTATTCAAGTGATTTCTATACGGATAAAGTGATTAGTTATATTGAGGAAAGTCAAAAACTTGACCAACCATTTTTTACTTACCTCTCATTTACGGCCCCACACTGGCCATTGCAAGTACCTGATGAGTATCTAAATGTCTATCATACAAGATATGACAATGGATATGAAGATTTAGCTAAAAAGAGATTGGCAAAGATGAAAGAACTGGGTATAATTCCAGCCCATACTCAAATTCCTCCTCTCACACCAAATGTAATGCCCTGGAATGAGCTTACTCTAAAAGATCAAGAGATATCTGCCCGTATAATGGAAATTTATGCATCTATGATTGAAAGATTAGACGCCAATGTGGGCAAACTTGTTAATTACTTAAAGTCCAAAGATCAATATGAAAATACGCTCG
The DNA here is from genome assembly GCA_965223405.1 of Saprospiraceae bacterium. GTDB lineage: Bacteria > Bacteroidota > Bacteroidia > Chitinophagales > Saprospiraceae > CBDCWO01. The sequence continues at coordinate 4,547,622 of CBDCWO010000006.1, read as the reverse complement.
TCATCTTTATGTCGGATAATGGAGCGGAAGGAAACAACGTTGGGGCAATTGCAGATACTGAAAACTGGGTGGATGAGAACTTTAACAACAGTTTAGAAAATATTGGAAGGAAAAACTCATACGTTTATACCGGACCCGGCTGGGCTCAGGTTAGTACACTTCCATTCAAGTGGTATAAAGGGTTTTCTACCGAAGGAGGAGTTCGATGTCCTTTAATTCTTAGATATAATCAAACTGAATTTCAAGCCGGTTTTATCAATAGTCAATTTATATCGGTTAAGGATATTGCTCCTACAATTATTGAATTGGCAGGTATTACCCATCCGGGAAACATCTATCGAGGAAAAAAAGTATTTCCTATAGATGGCATTTCGATATTACCCTGGTTGAAAGGTCAGCAAAACAGTCCTTACGCTAATGAGAATGCACATTGTTGGGAATTATACGGTCGTCGGGCAGTTCGTAAAGGGAAGTGGAAAGCAGAATGGTACGAACCTCCACACGGTCAGAATAAATGGGAGCTATATGATCTGGAAAATGATCCTGGTGAGCTGGTTGATTTGGCCGCCAGTTATCCTGAAATGCTAAGGGATATGATTTCAGAGTGGGAAAAATATGCAAAAAGGTATAAAATTACTTTACCCAATGAAAAGGTAGGTTACGGCCCTGATAAAGTGTGGATTGACTAGGTCTTAACTTTCCTCAGTTATCTTGAATCATGTTGTAGGGCAAGTGTTGGATCAGGCTAGAATTCGTTGTATTTTTGAATGTGCAACCTACTTTAAATTCTATAAAAAATAATTATCAAACATGAATAATTCCAAAAGATTGATCAGGATGGCCTTGGCCCTGGCAGTGATTACCCTCATAGGTCTAATATTTTCTGCGCTGGCTTTATCGGATATCTACCATCAAAATGAATCCAATTTGACTTCAGAGTGGAATGTGGTGAGAGCCAGCTTCCTCTTCACATTAATGTTTGTCGCGGTATCCTCTATGACTATTCTTAAATTGATCAATAGGAAGTCTGTTTGAAATTTCTCATGTTACCCTTTGGAACTGAGATTATATTACTAGAACAGGTGGCAATTATGGCAAAGTAATTGTCAAAATCAAGTAGAAAAGAAAGCATTCCAATCTATCAAGCATTGATTGTGCAATCTTTTATTCATACTAACTTTTATTTTTTTAAACAAACTCATCTTTAATTGATATGATGTTATTAGTAATCGATTTAGAATCCATTTGAATAACTCATTGACAATATAGCTATAATATACATTAAGAAAACATAAATGTGACTTTTACCGATTTTCACTAGAAATCGCGATTTCTATTGGCATAATAGTTGATTATTAAGATATAATAAACATTGTGTATAGATAGATTCATTACTAAAGCAGTTTTACATTTACCCAGATATTAAACCCCACGCTAATATTTTGGGATCTATCATACGCCTGAATTAAGGTGATATGACATGGTATAGGTATTTAATGTATGCATTAAGTGCAGTAGTTACATTTTGTTCTATAACGGAGAAACTCAAAGCTCAACCCTGTGATCCAGGTGTTCCTTCGTATACAGTTGACTTATCTGGGGATCCGTCTGGTGTCTGGAATTCTCCGATAATCACAAGAAGTAATCAATGTTGCGGAGTGGCTAGCAACCGTAGTTGTGTTGAATTTATTCTTACTCTCCATCCCGATGCAATTGGATTTAGTATAGATGTAACCTCTGGGTCCATATCCAATGGATCTGATTTTTTCCAGGTCGATTGCGGCCCTCAATATACCTTTTCTGAATCCATCTGTGTATCCGGTACAGGACCTTTTAGCATCACATTTTGCAAACCAGGAAATAACACCCATACGTTTAAGTTTTCTTCAATTTACGCCGAGCTGCAAACGCCAACTATCACTACCAACGAAGGATGTACTCAAACACTTAGCATTGCCGGAGATTTTGATCCATCTACCATTATTTGGCGAGATATTACTGGTGGAGGTATTTATGATGCTTACCTAGATTGTACTACAGGATGTCCCGTTGTTAATGTTACACCCTTTGATCTGGGAGGAGGTATCCCCGCTTATGTTGATTATGAAGTTTGCGTTTGGGCCAATAGTATTTGTGTGAGCACCCTGCCTCCTGTTTGTAAAGTGGCTAGGGTAATTATTGTTCCTTACATCGACATTAGCATAGATGATGTACTAATTTGTCCTGATGAATACCCATACACTATAACAGCAAACATAAGTCCTCCCGGGAGTTATGATTATTACTGGTATGATGGTCCAAATGAAACAGGTAATATCATAGCGTCAGGTACAGATATAACTTCTATTAATGTTTCTTCTCCGGGAAGCTATTCTGTTGCGGTTGAAGTACCTAACTATGGTATCTGCTCTAGAAATTCAACCAGCTTTGACGTCACTACCAAACCAGTTCCCGGTGCGACTATCATTGGGCCTACTACAATTTGTCCAAATGAAACATTCCAGTATGAAGCGAATAATGAAGGACCTGGAGTTACCTATTCCTGGGATTTCGGTAGTGGATCCAGCCCGTCGACTGCCACAGGACGAGGTCCCCATAATGTACAGTTTAACAATTGTACTTCAAGAACCATAACCTTGACCACTGAATTAGATGGTTGTCAAAATACCACCACACTAAATGTAGGTCCGGATAATATTATTCCAACTTTAGATCTAAAACCTGCCGACATCACCGTTGACTGTAGCAATGTACCACCAGCACCATCGATCACGGCAAGTGATAATTGCGATTCTAATGTTGATGTAAATATGGTTCAGACCATTGTAAATCAGGTATGTACCGGAACATATGAAATAAATCGTGAATGGATCGCAACTGATAATTGTGCAAATATCGACTATCACCAACAAACCATAACCGTTCAAGATATTATACCTCCTACTTTTACAATACCAGCCGATGTAACTTTATATTCCGACATCAATTGCAATTACAATGCGCCTATTTCATTAACTGGAGATGTTACTGACGAAAATGATAACTGTGATCCTAGTGTTGATGCAACATTTGTAGACAATGTAAATACAGGAAGCTGTGCTGGTGAAATTATCATCTCACGAATTTGGTCTCTCTCCAACAATGCGGCACCAAACCAAATTCAAACGATTGCAACAATGCGGCACCAAACCAAATTCAAACGTACCATTCTGGATAATATACCTCCTACATTTTCCGCACCATCGGATGTAACAATAAATGCCGATGCCAATTGTAATTACAATGATTCTCCTTCGAATACGGGTTCTCCTTTCAACATAAATGATAATTGTGACAATAACCTTGCTCCCACCTTCTCCGATGCCACCGCACCCGGAAGCTGTGAAGGTGAAGTCATTATTACCAGAACCTGGTCCTTAGTTGACGATTGTGGAAACGCAGCCCCTAACCAAACCCAAACCATTACTGTCCAAGACAATACACCACCCACTTTCTCAGCCCCTGCCGACATCACCATCTTTGCCGATGCCAATTGCAACTACGATGCCTCGGTTTCTGCAACCGGAGATGTAACCGATGAAAACGATAATTGTACTTCCACCCTCAATGCCACCTTCTCCGATGCCACCGCACCCGGAACCTGTGAAGGCGAAGTCATCATTATTGGTTGACGATTGTGGCAACGTAGCCCCTACCAAACCCAAACCATGGTCCTTCAGTCACCATCTTTGATGAATTGCAACTACGATGCTTCTGTTTCAGCAACCGGAGATGTAACCGATGAAAACGATAATTGTACTTCCACCCTCAATGCCACCTTCTCCGATGCCACCGCACCCGGAACCTGTGAAGGCGAAGTCATCATTACCCGAAGTCATCATTACCCGAACCTGGTCCTTAGTCCTGGCCGCTGATCAAACCCAAACTATTACCGTTCAAGACAATACACCACCCACATTCACAATCCCTGCCAACATAACCATCTTTGCCGATGCCAATTGCAACTACGATGCCTCGGTTTCAGCAACCGGCGATGTAACTGATGAAAACGACGACTGTACCACTACCCTCAATGCCACCTTCTCCGATGCCACCGCACCCGGAACCTGTGAAGGCGAAGTCATTATTACCCGAACCTGGTCATTGGTTGACGATTGTGGCAACGCAGCCCCTAACCAAACCCAAACCATTACCGTCCAAGACAATACCCCTCCCACTTTCTCGATCCCTGCTGACATCACCATTTTCGCCGATGCCAATTGCAACTACGATGCCTCGGTTTCTGCAACCGGAGATGTAACCAATGAAAACGATAATTGTACTTCCACCCTCAATGCCACCTTCTCCGATGCCACCGCACCCGGAACCTGTGAAGGTGAAGTCATTATTACCCGAACCTGGTCCTTAGTCGACGATTGTGGCAACGCAGCCCCTAACCAAACCCAAACCATTACCGTCCAAGACAATACCCCTCCCACTTTCTCAGCCCCTGCCAACATCACCATCTTTGCCGATGCCAATTGCAACTACGATGCTTCTGTATCCAATACCGGCGATGTAACTGATGAAAACGATAATTGTACCACCACCCTCAATGCCACCTTCTCCGATGCCACTGCATCCGGAACCTGTGAAGGCGAAGTCATTATTACCAGAACCTGGTCCTTAGTCGACGATTGTGGAAACGCAGCTCCTAACCAAACCCAAACTATTACTGTCGAAGACAACACCCCACCCACTTTCTCTATCCCTGCTGACATCACCATCTTTGCCGATGCCAATTGCAACTACGATGCCTCGGTTTCTGCAACCGGAGATGTCACTGATGAAAACGACAACTGTACCACCACCCTTAATGCCACCTTCTCCGATGCCACTGCACCCGGAACCTGTGAAGGTGAAGTCATCATTACCAGAACCTGGTCATTGGTCGATGATTGTGGAAACGCAGCCCCTAACCAAACCCAAACCATTACCGTCGAAGACAATACCCCACCCACTTTCACAATCCCTGCCAACATCACCATCTTTGCCGATGCCAATTGCAACTACGATGCTTCTGTTTCAGCAACCGGAGATGTAACTGATGAAAACGACGACTGTACCACTACCCTCAATGCCACCTTCTCCGATGCCACTGCACCCGGAACCTGTGAAGGCGAAGTCATTATTACCCGAACCTGGTCCTTAGTCGACGCTTGTGGCAACGCAGCCCCTAACCAAATCCAAACCATTACCGTTCAAGACAATACACCACCCACATTCACAATCCCGGCCGACATCACCATCTTCGCCGATGCCAATTGCAACTACGATGCTTCTGTATCCAATACCGGAGATGTAACTGATGAAAACGACAACTGTACCACCACCCTCAATGCCACTTTCTCCGACGCCACTGCACCCGGAAGCTGTGAAGGTGAAGTCATTATTACCAGAACCTGGTCCTTAGTCGATGATTGTGGAAACGCAGCCCCTAACCAAACCCAAACCATTACCGTTCAAGACAATACACCACCCACATTCACAATCCCTGCCGACATCACCATCTTTGCCGATGTCAATTGCAACTACGATGCTTCTGTATCCAATACCGGCGATGTAACCGATGAAAACGATAATTGTACTTCCACCCTCAATGCCACCTTCTCTGATGCCACCGCACCCGGAACCTGTGAAGGTGAAGTCATTATTACCCGAACCTGGTCCTTAGTCGACGATTGTGGAAACGCAGCCCCTAACCAAACCCAAACCATTACTGTCGAAGACAATACACCACCCACATTCACAATCCCGGCCGACATCACCATCTTTGCCGATGCCAATTGCAACTACGATGCTTCTGTTTCAGCAACCGGCGATGTAACTGATGAAAACGACAACTGTACCACCACCCTCAATGCCACCTTCTCCGATGCCACCGCACCCGGAACCTGTGAAGGTGAAGTCATCATTACCCGAACCTGGTCCTTGGTTGACGATTGTGGAAACGCAGCCCCTAACCAAACTCAAACTATTACTGTCGAAGACAATACCCCTCCCACTTTCTCAGCCCCTGCCAACATCACCATCTTTGCCGATGCCAATTGCAACTACGATGCCTCGGTTTCTGCAACCGGCGATGTAACTGATGAAAACGACAACTGTACCACCACCCTCAATGCCACCTTCTCCGATGCCACCGCACCCGGAACCTGTGAAGGCGAAGTCATCATTACCCGAACCTGGTCATTGGTTGACGATTGTGGCAACGCAGCCCCTAACCAAACTCAAACCATTACTGTCCAAGACAATACCCCTCCCACTTTCTCAGCCCCTGCCGACATCACCATCTTTGCCGATGCCAATTGCAACTACGATGCCTCGGTTTCTGCAACCGGAGATGTAACCGATGAAAACGATAATTGTACTTCCACCCTCAATGCCACCTTCTCCGATGCCACCGCACCCGGAACCTGTGAAGGCGAAGTCATTATTACCAGAACCTGGTCATTGGTTGACGATTGTGGCAACGTAGCCCCTAACCAAACCCAAACCATTACCGTTCAAGACAATACACCACCCACATTCACAATCCCTGCCGACATCACCATCTTTGCCGATGCCAATTGCAACTACGATGCTTCTGTTTCAGCAACCGGAGATGTAACCAATGAAAACGATAATTGTACTTCCACCCTCAATGCCACCTTCTCCGATGCCACCGCACCCGGAACCTGTGAAGGCGAAGTCATCATTACCCGAACCTGGTCCTTATTTGACGATTGTGGCAACGCAGCCCCTAACCAAACCCAAACCATTACCGTTCAAGACAATACCCCTCCCACTTTCACCATCCCTGCCGACATCACCATTTTCGCCGATGCCAATTGCAACTACGATGCCTCTGTTTCAGCAACCGGAGATGTAACCAATGAAAACGATAATTGTACTTCCACCCTCAATGCCACCTTCTCCGATGCCACCGCACCCGGATCCTGTGAAGGTGAAGTCATTATTACCCGAACCTGGTCCTTAGTCGACGATTGTGGCAACGCAGCCCCTAACCAAACCCAAACCATTACCGTCCAAGACAATACCCCTCCCACTTTCTCGATCCCTGCTGACATCACCATTTTTGCCGATGTCAATTGCAACTACGATGCCTCGGTTTCAGCAACCGGAGATGTAACTGATGCAAACGACAACTGTACTTCCACCCTCAATGCCACCTTCTCCGATGCCACCGCACCCGGAACCTGTGAAGGTGAAGTCATCATTACCAGAACCTGGTCCTTGGTTGACGATTGTGGAAACGCAGCCGCTGATCAAACCCAAACTATTACCGTTCAAGACAATACACCACCCACATTCACCATCCCTGCCCACATAACCATCTTTGCCGATGCCAATTGCAACTACGATGCCTCGGTTTCTGCAACCGGAGATGTAACTGATGAAAACGACAACTGTACCACCACCCTCAATGCCACCTTCTCCGATGCCACTGCACCCGGAACCTGTGAAGGCGAAGTTATCATTACCCGAACCTGGTCCTTAGTCGACGATTGTGGAAACGCAGCCCCTAACCAAACTCAAACCATTACCGTCCAAGACAATACACCACCCACTTTCACAATCCCTGCCAACATCACCATCTTTGCCGATGTCAATTGCAACTACGATGCCTCGGTTTCAGCAACCGGAGATGTAACTGATGAAAACGACAACTGTACCACCACCCTCAATGCCACCTTCTCCGATGCCACCGCACCCGGAACCTGTGAAGGTGAAGTCATTATTATCAGAACCTGGTCCTTAGTCGATGATTGTGGAAACGCAGCCCCTAACCAAACCCAGACCATAACCGTTCAAGACAATACCCCACCCACTTTCACAATCCCTGCCGACATCACCATCTTTGCCGATGCCAATTGCAACTACGATGCCTCGGTTTCAGCAACCGGAGATGTAACTGATGAAAACGATAATTGTACTTCCACCCTCAATGCCACCTTCTCCGATGCCACTGCACCCGGAACCTGTGAAGGCGAAGTTATCATTACCCGAACCTGGTCCTTAGTCGACGATTGTGGAAACGCAGCCCCTAACCAAACTCAAACCATTACCGTCCAAGACAATACACCACCCACTTTCACAATCCCTGCCAACATCACCATCTTTGCCGATGTCAATTGCAACTACGATGCTTCTGTATCCAATACCGGAGATGTAACTGATGAAAACGACAACTGTACCACCACCCTCAATGCCACCATCTCCGATGCCACTGCACCCGGAACCTGTGAAGGCGAAGTCATTATTACCCGAACCTGGTCGTTGGTTGACGATTGTGGCAACGCTGCCGCTGATCAAACCCAAACTATTACCGTTCAAGACAATACACCACCCACTTTCTCAGCCCCTGCCGACATCACCATCTTTGCCGATGCCAATTGCAACTACGATGCCTCGGTTTCTGCAACCGGAGATGTAACCGATGAAAACGATAATTGTACTTCCACCCTCAATGCCACCTTCTCCGATGCCACCGCACCCGGAACCTGTGAAGGTGAAGTCATTATTACCAGAACCTGGTCCTTAGTCGATGATTGTGGAAACGCAGCCCCTAACCAAACCCAAACCATTACCGTTCAAGACAATACACCACCCACATTCACCATCCCGGCCGACATCACCATCTTTGCCGATGTCAATTGCAACTACGATGCTTCTGTATCCAATACCGGCGATGTAACTGATGAAAACGATAATTGTACTTCCACCCTCAATGCCACCTTCTCCGATGCCACCGCACCCGGAACCTGTGAAGGCGAAGTCATCATTACCCGAACCTGGTCATTGGTTGACGATTGTGGAAACGCAGCCCCTAACCAAATCCAAACCATTACCGTCCAAGACAATACCCCACCCACTTTCACAATCCCTGCCGACATCACCATCTTTGCCGATGCCAATTGCAACTACGATGCTTCGGTCTCGGTTACCGGCGATGTCACCGACGAAAACGATAATTGTACTTCCACCCTCAATGCCACCTTCTCTGATGCCACTGCACCCGGAACCTGTGAAGGTGAAGTCATCATTACCCGAACCTGGTCCTTAGTCGATGATTGTGGAAACGCAGCCCCTAACCAAACCCAAACCATTACCGTCAAGACAATACCCCACCCACCGTCACAATCCCTGCCGACATCACCATCTTTGTCGATGCCAATTGCAACTACGATGCTTCTGTTTCAGCAACCGGCGATGTAACTGATGAAAACGATAATTGTACCACCACCCTCAAAGCCACCTTCTCCGATGCCACCGCACCCGGAACCTGTGAAGGCGAAGTCACCAGAACCTGGTCACTGATCGACAATTGCGGTAATATCGCCAACGACCAAGTCCAAACCATCACCGTTCAAGATACTACCAGTCCTACTTTTACACCACCGGCTGACATTACCATTTATGCCGATGCCACTTGTAGTTATGATGTATCCGTAGGCATTACCGGAGACGTAACCGATGAAAACGACAACTGTACCACCGTACTCGATGCCACTTTTGTGGATGGTGTTCCTGTCGCCGGGTCCTGCGAAGGGGAATGGACAATCACCAGAACCTGGTCACTGGTCGACAATTGCGGTAATGCCGCCAACGACCAAGTCCAAACCATCACCGTTCAAGATACAACCAGTCCTACTTTTACACCACCGGCTGACATTACCATTTATGCCGATGCCACTTGTAATTATGATGTATCCGTAGGCATTACCGGAGACGTAACCGATGAAAACGACAACTGTACCACCGTACTCGATGCCACTTTCGTAGATGCCGCTCCTGTTGCCGGATCTTGCGAAGGGGAATGGACAATCACCAGAACCTGGTCACTGGTCGACAATTGCGGTAATACCGCCAACGACCAAGTCCAAACCATCACCGTTCAAGATACTACCAGTCCTACTTTTACACCACCAGCCGACATTACCATTTATGCCGATGCCACTTGTAATTATGATGTATCCGTAGGCATTACCGGCGACGTAACCGATGAAGCCGATAATTGTACCACGGTACTCGATGCCACTTTCGTAGATGACGCTCCCGTCGCTGGATCTTGCGAAGGGGAATGGACAATCACCCGAACCTGGTCACTGGTCGACAATTGCGGTAATGCCGCCAACGACCAAGTCCAAACCATCACCGTTCAAGATACTACCAGTCCTACTTTTACACCACCGGCTGACATTACCATTTATGCCGATGCCACTTGTAATTATGATGTATCCGTAGGCATTACCGGCGATGTAACCGATGAAAACGACAACTGCACTACCGTACTCGATGCCACTTTTGTGGATGGTGTTCCTGTCACTGGATCTTGCGAAGGGGAATGGACAATCGCCAGAACCTGGTCACTGGTCGACAATTGCGGTAATGCCGCCAACGACCAAGTCCAAACCATCACCGTTCAAGATACCACCAGACCTACTTTTACCAGACCTGCCGATATAACCATTTATGCCGATGCCACTTGTAATTATGATGTATCCGTAGGCATTACCGGCGATGTAACCGATGAAGCCGATAATTGTACCACGGTACTCGATGCCACTTTCGTAGATGCTGCTCCTGTAGCTGGATCTTGCGAAGGTGAATGGACAATCACCCGAACCTGGTCACTGGTCGACAATTGCGGTAATGCCGCCAACGACCAAGTCCAAACCATCACCGTTCAAGATACCACCAGGCCTACTTTTACACCACCAGCCGACATTACCATTTATGCCGATGCCACTTGTAATTATGATATATCCGTAGGCATTACCGGCGACGTAACCGATGAAAACGACAACTGCACTACCGTACTCGATGCCACTTTTGTGGATGGTGTTCCTGTCACTGGATCTTGCGAAGGGGAATGGACAATCACCAGAACCTGGTCACTGGTCGACAATTGCGGTAATGCCGCCAATGATCAAGATCAAACTATTACGGTTCAGGATACCACCAGACCTACTTTTACCAGACCTGCCGATATAACCATTTATGCCGATGCCACTTGTAATTATGATGTATCCGTAGGCATTACCGGCGATGTAACCGATGAAGCCGATAATTGTACCACGGTACTCGATGCCACTTTCGTAGATGCTGCTCCTGTAGCTGGTGCTTGTGAAGGAGCTTGGATTATCACCCGTACCTGGTCTCTAATCGATGATTGTTTAAATGCAGCCAACGATCAAATTCAGACTATTACAGTACAGGATAGTACCAGACCTACTTTTACCGCTCCAGGTGATGTTACCATCTATGCCGATGCCTCGTGTAACTATGATATTACGATCGGGTTTATTGGGGATGTAACCGATGAAGCCGATAACTGTACTACCGTACTCGATGCTACTTTTGTGGATGGTGTTCCTGTGGCCGGTGCCTGTGAAGGTGAGTGGACTATAACTAGGACCTGGTCACTGGTCGACGATTGTGGAAACGCCGCCAACGACCAAGTCCAAACCATCACTGTTCGAGATACTACCAGTCCTACTTTTACACCACCGGCTGACATTACCATTGATTGTAATGCAAATCCTTTAGATTTAAATATTACGGGAGATGTACTAGATGAAAGTGACAATTGCACAGTCAACTTAGAGGCCATTTTTAGTGATCAATTCGAACAATCTGGCTGTGCCAGTTATACTGGAATTATTAGAAGAACCTGGTATTTGGAAGATAACTGTGGGAATAGTATTGAGAGCATCCAGACCATTACCATTCAGGACATCAGCGCACCTACCATCTCCTGCCCTCCCAATATTACCCTCAGCTGCCAACAAAATACCACGCCCGATTCTACCGGTATCGCCACCGCTACCGACAACTGTGACGCCAACCCCAATATCTCTTTTAACGATAACATCATCAACGGTACCTGCCCCAATAATTACGTCATCGAACGCACCTGGATCGCTACCGATTCCTGTGGTAACTCCAATGATTGCATCCAATACATCACCGTCCAGGACATCACTCCGCCTACCATCTCCTGCCCCACAGACATCACCGTCGATTGTGATCAATCAACCGATCCAACTGCTACCGGTGTCGCTACCGCTACCGATAATTGTGATCCCGATCCGCTTATCTCTTTTAACGATAACATCATCCCCGGAAACTGCCCCGCTAACTATACCATCCAAAGGACCTGGATCGCCACCGATACCTGTGGTAACATCGCCACCCTCTGTATCCAAACCATCACCGTACAGGATACTACCGCTCCTTCCATCTCCTGCCCTCCGGACATCACCATCGCCTGTACCCAAAATAATACGCCCGATTCTACCGGTATCGCTACCGCCACCGACAACTGCGACCCCAATCCCAATGTCTCTTTTACCGATAACATCATTCCCGGAAACTGCCCCAGCAATTACATCATCCAACGGACCTGGATCGCTACCGATACCTGCGGCAATCTGTCCGCGCCCTGCATCCAATCCATTACCGTGCAGGACATCAGCACTCCTACCATCGCCTGCCCCAGTGATATAACCATTAATTGCGACCAACCCACCGATCCTTCATCTACCGGTATCGCCACCGCTACCGACAACTGCGACGCCAATCCCAACATCTCTTTTACCGATAACATCATCCCAGGAAACTGCCCCAACAACTACACCATCCAACGCACCTGGATCGCCACCGATACCTGCGGCAATCAATCCGCTCCCTGCATCCAAAACATTACCATTCAGGACATCCGCGCACCTACCATCTCCTGCCCTCCCAATATTACCCTCAGCTGCCAACAAAATACCACGCCCGATTCTACCGGTATCGCCACCGCTACCGACAACTGTGACGCCAACCCCAATATCTCTTTTAACGATAACATCATCAACGGTACCTGCCCCAATAATTACGTCATCGAACGCACCTGGATCGCTACCGATTCCTGTGGTAACTCCAATGATTGCATCCAATACATCACCGTCCAGGACATCACTCCGCCTACCATCTCCTGCCCCACAGACATCACCGTCGATTGTGATCAATCAACCGATCCAACTGCTACCGGTGTCGCTACCGCTACCGATAATTGTGATCCCGATCCGCTTATCTCTTTTAACGATAACATCATCCCCGGAAACTGCCCCGCTAACTATACCATCCAAAGGACCTGGATCGCCACCGATACCTGTGGTAACATCGCCACCCTCTGTATCCAAACTATCACCGTACAGGATACTACCGCTCCTTCCATCTCCTGCCCTCCGGACATCACCATCGCCTGTACTCAAAATAATACGCCCGATTCTACCGGTATCGCTACCGCCACCGATAACTGCGACCCCAATCCCAATGTCTCTTTTACCGATAACATCATTCCCGGAAACTGCCCCAGCAATTACATCATCCAACGGACCTGGATCGCTACCGATACCTGCGGCAATCTGTCCGCGCCCTGCATCCAATCCATTACCGTGCAGGACATCAGCACTCCTACCATCGCCTGCCCCAGTGATATAACCATTAATTGCGACCAACCCACCGATCCTTCATCTACCGGTATCGCCACCGCTACCGACAACTGCGACGCCAATCCCAACATCTCTTTTACCGATAACATCATCCCAGGAAACTGCCCCAACAACTACACCATCCAACGCACCTGGATCGCCACCGATACCTGCGGCAATCAATCCGCTCCCTGCATCCAAAACATTACCATTCAGGACATCCGCGCACCTACCATCTCCTGCCCTCCCAATATTACCCTCAGCTGCCAACAAAATACCACGCCCGATTCTACCGGTATCGCCACCGCTACCGACAACTGTGACGCCAACCCCAATATCTCTTTTAACGATAACATCATCAACGGTACCTGCCCCAATAATTACGTCATCGAACGCACCTGGATCGCTACCGATTCCTGTGGTAACTCCAATGATTGCATCCAATACATCACCGTCCAGGACATCACTCCGCCTACCATCTCCTGCCCCACAGACATCACCGTCGATTGTGATCAATCCACCGATCCAACTGCTACCGGTGTCGCCACCGCTACCGATAATTGTGATCCCGATCCGCTGATTGAATATTCCGATACCCAAATCCCCGGAAACTGCCCCGCTAACTATACCATCCAAAGGACCTGGATCGCCACCGATACCTGTGGTAACATCGCCACCCTCTGTATCCAAACTATCACCGTACAGGATACTGCCGCTCCTTCCATCTCCTGCCCTCCGGACATCACCATCGCCTGTACCCAAAATAATACGCCCGATTCTACCGGTATCGCTACCGCCACCGATAACTGCGACCCCAATCCCAATGTCTCTTTTACCGATAACATCATTCCCGGAAACTGCCCCAGCAATTACATCATCCAACGGACCTGGATCGCTACCGATACCTGTGGCAATCTGTCCACGCCCTGTATCCAATCCATTACCGTGCAGGACATCAGCACTCCTACCATCGCCTGCCCCAGTGATATAACCATTAATTGCGACCAACCCACCGATCCTTCATCTACCGGTATCGCCACCGCTACCGACAACTGCGACGCCAATCCCAACATCTCTTTTACCGATAACATCATCCCAGGAAACTGCCCCAACAATTACACCATCCAACGCACCTGGATCGCCACCGATACCTGCGGCAATCAATCCGCTCCCTGCATCCAAAACATTACCATTCAGGACATCAGCGCTCCAACCATCTCCTGCCCTCCCAATATTACCCTCAACTGCCAACAAAATACCACGCCCGATTCTACCGGTATCGCCACCGCTACCGACAACTGTGACGCCAACCCCAATATCTCTTTTAACGATAACATCATCAACGGTACCTGCCCCAATAATTACGTCATCGAACGCACCTGGATCGCTACCGATTCCTGTGGTAACTCCAATGATTGCATCCAATACATCACCGTCCAGGACATCACTCCGCCTACCATCTCCTGCCCCACAGACATCACCGTCGATTGTGATCAATCCACCGATCCAACTGCTACCGGTGTCGCCACCGCTACCGATAATTGTGATTCCGATCCGCTGATTGAATATTCCGATACCCAAATCCCCGGAAACTGCCCCGCTAACTATACCATCCAAAGGACCTGGATCGCCACCGATACCTGTGGTAACATCGCTACCCTCTGTATCCAAACCATCACCGTACAGGATACTACCGCTCCCTCCATCTCCTGCCCTCCGGACATCACCATCGCCTGTACCCAAAATAATACGCCCGATTCTACCGGTATCGCTACCGCCACCGACAACTGCGACCCCAATCCCAATGTCTCTTTTACCGATAACATCATTCCCGGAAACTGCCCCAGCAATTACATCATCCAACGGACCTGGATCGCTACCGATACCTGCGGCAATCTGTCCGCGCCCTGCATCCAATCCATTACCGTGCAGGACATCAGCACTCCTACCATCGCCTGCCCCAGTGATATAACCATTAATTGCGACCAACCCACCGATCCTTCATCTACCGGTATCGCCACCGCTACCGACAACTGCGACGCCAATCCCAACATCTCTTTTACCGATAACATCATCCCAGGAAACTGCCCCAACAACTACACCATCCAACGCACCTGGATCGCCACCGATACCTGCGGCAATCAATCCGCTCCCTGCATCCAAAACATTACCATTCAGGACATCAGCGCACCTACCATCTCCTGCCCTCCCAATATTACCCTCAGCTGCCAACAAAATACCACGCCCGATTCTACCGGTATCGCCACCGCTACCGACAACTGTGACGCCAACCCCAATATCTCTTTTAACGATAACATCATCAACGGTACCTGCCCCAATAATTACGTCATCGAACGCACCTGGATCGCTACCGATTCCTGTGGTAACTCCAATGATTGCATCCAATACATCACCGTCCAGGACATCACTCCGCCTACCATCTCCTGCCCCACAGACATCACCGTCGATTGTGATCAATCAACCGATCCAACTGCTACCGGTGTCGCTACCGCTACCGATAATTGTGATCCCGATCCGCTTATCTCTTTTAACGATAACATCATCCCCGGAAACTGCCCCGCTAACTATACCATCCAAAGGACCTGGATCGCCACCGATACCTGTGGTAACATCGCCACCCTCTGTATCCAAACTATCACCGTACAGGATACTACCGCTCCTTCCATCTCCTGCCCTCCGGACATCACCATCGCCTGTACCCAAAATAATACGCCCGATTCTACCGGTATCGCTACCGCCACCGATAACTGCGACCCCAATCCCAATGTCTCTTTTACCGATAACATCATTCCCGGAAACTGCCCCAGCAATTACATCATCCAACGGACCTGGATCGCTACCGATACCTGCGGCAATCTGTCCGCGCCCTGCATCCAATCCATTACCGTGCAGGACATCAGCACTCCTACCATCGCCTGCCCCAGTGATATAACCATTAATTGCGACCAACCCACCGATCCTTCATCTACCGGTATCGCCACCGCTACCGACAACTGCGACGCCAATCCCAACATCTCTTTTACCGATAACATCATCCCAGGAAACTGCCCCAACAATTACACCATCCAACGCACCTGGATCGCCACCGATACCTGCGGCAATCAATCCGCTCCCTGCATCCAAAACATTACCATTCAGGACATCAGCGCACCTACCATCTCCTGCCCTCCCAATATTACCCTCAGCTGCCAACAAAATACCACGCCCGATTCTACCGGTATCGCCACCGCTACCGACAACTGTGACGCCAACCCCAATATCTCTTTTAACGATAACATCATCAACGGTACCTGCCCCAATAATTACGTCATCGAACGCACCTGGATCGCTACCGATTCCTGTGGTAACTCCAATGATTGCATCCAATACATCACCGTCCAGGACATCACTCCGCCTACCATCTCCTGCCCCACAGACATCACCGTCGATTGTGATCAATCCACCGATCCAACTGCTACCGGTGTCGCCACCGCTACCGATAATTGTGATCCCGATCCGCTGATTGAATATTCCGATACCCAAATCCCCGGAAACTGCCCCGCTAACTATACCATCCAAAGGACCTGGATCGCCACCGATACCTGTGGTAACATCGCCACCCTCTGTATCCAAACTATCACCGTACAGGATACTACCGCTCCTTCCATCTCCTGCCCTCCGGACATCACCATCGCCTGTACCCAAAATAATACGCCCGATTCTACCGGTATCGCTACCGCCACCGATAACTGCGACCCCAATCCCAATGTCTCTTTTACCGATAACATCATTCCCGGAAACTGCCCCAGCAATTACATCATCCAACGGACCTGGATCGCTACCGATACCTGCGGCAATCTGTCCACGCCCTGCATCCAATCCATTACCGTGCAGGACATCAGCACTCCTACCATCGCCTGCCCCAGTGATATAACCATTAATTGCGACCAACCCACCGATCCTTCATCTACCGGTATCGCCACCGCTACCGACAACTGCGACGCCAATCCCAACATCTCTTTTACCGATAACATCATCCCAGGAAACTGCCCCAACAATTACACCATCCAACGCACCTGGATCGCCACCGATACCTGCGGCAATCAATCCGCTCCCTGCATCCAAAACATTACCATTCAGGACATCAGCGCTCCAACCATCTCCTGCCCTCCCAATATTACCCTCAACTGCCAACAAAATACCACGCCCGATTCTACCGGTATCGCCACCGCTACCGACAACTGTGACGCCAACCCCAATATCTCTTTTAACGATAACATCATCAACGGTACCTGCCCCAATAATTACGTCATCGAACGCACCTGGATCGCTACCGATTCCTGTGGTAACTCCAATGATTGCATCCAATACATCACCGTCCAGGACATCACTCCGCCTACCATCTCCTGCCCCACAGACATCACCGTCGATTGTGATCAATCCACCGATCCAACTGCTACCGGTGTCGCCACCGCTACCGATAATTGTGATCCCGATCCGCTGATTGAATATTCCGATACCCAAATCCCCGGAAACTGCCCCGCTAACTATACCATCCAAAGGACCTGGATCGCCACCGATACCTGTGGTAACATCGCCACCCTCTGTATCCAAACTATCACCGTACAGGATACTACCGCTCCTTCCATCTCCTGCCCTCCGGACATCACCATCGCCTGTACCCAAAATAATACGCCCGATTCTACCGGTATCGCTACCGCCACCGATAACTGCGACCCCAATCCCAATGTCTCTTTTACCGATAACATCATTCCCGGAAACTGCCCCAGCAATTACATCATCCAACGGACCTGGATCGCTACCGATACCTGCGGCAATCTGTCCACGCCCTGTATCCAATCCATTACCGTGCAGGACATCAGCACTCCTACCATCGCCTGCCCCAGTGATATAACCATTAATTGCGACCAACCCACCGATCCTTCATCTACCGGTATCGCCACCGCTACCGACAACTGCGACGCCAATCCCAACATCTCTTTTACCGATAACATCATCCCAGGAAACTGCCCCAACAATTACACCATCCAACGCACCTGGATCGCCACCGATACCTGCGGCAATCAATCCGCTCCCTGCATCCAAAACATTACCATTCAGGACATCAGCGCTCCAACCATCTCCTGCCCTCCCAATATTACCCTCAACTGCCAACAAAATACCACGCCCGATTCTACCGGTATCGCCACCGCTACCGACAACTGTGACGCCAACCCCAATATCTCTTTTAACGATAACATCATCAACGGTACCTGCCCCAATAATTACGTCATCGAACGCACCTGGATCGCTACCGATTCCTGTGGTAACTCCAATGATTGCATCCAATACATCACCGTCCAGGACATCACTCCGCCTACCATCTCCTGCCCCACAGACATCACCGTCGATTGTGATCAATCCACCGATCCAACTGCTACCGGTGTCGCCACCGCTACCGATAATTGTGATCCCGATCCGCTGATTGAATATTCCGATACCCAAATCCCCGGAAACTGCCCCGCTAACTATACCATCCAAAGGACCTGGATCGCCACCGATACCTGTGGTAACATCGCTACCCTCTGTATCCAAACCATCACCGTACAGGATACTACCGCTCCCTCCATCTCCTGCCCTCCGGACATCACCATCGCCTGTACCCAAAATAATACGCCCGATTCTACCGGTATCGCTACCGCCACCGATAACTGCGACCCCAATCCCAATGTCTCTTTTACCGATAACATCATTCCCGGAAACTGCCCCAGCAATTACATCATCCAACGCACCTGGATCGCTACCGATACCTGCGGCAATCTGTCCACGCCCTGTATCCAATCCATTACCGTGCAGGACATCAGCACTCCTACCATCGCCTGCCCCAGTGATATAACCATTAATTGCGACCAACCCACCGATCCTTCATCTACCGGTATCGCCACCGCTACCGACAACTGCGACGCCAATCCCAACATCTCTTTTACCGATAACATCATCAACGGAAACTGCCCCAACAACTACACCATCCAACGTACCTGGATCGCTACCGATACCTGCGGCAATCAATCCGCTCCCTGCATCCAAAACATTACCATTCAGGACATCCGCGCTCCAACCATCTCCTGCCCTCCCAATATTACCCTCAGCTGCCAACAAAATACCACGCCCGATTCTACCGGTATCGCCACCGCTACCGACAACTGTGACTCCAACCCCAATATCTCTTTTAACGATAACATCATCAACGGTACCTGCCCCAATAATTACGTCATCGAACGCACCTGGATCGCTACCGATTCCTGTGGTAACTCCAATGATTGCATCCAATACATCACCGTCCAGGACATCACTCCGCCTTCCATCTCCTGCCCCACAGACATCACCGTCGATTGTGATCAATCAACCGATCCAACTGCTACCGGTGTCGCCACCGCTACCGATAATTGTGATCCCGATCCGCTGATTGAATATTCCGATACCCAAATCCCCGGAAACTGCCCCGCTAACTATACCATCCAAAGGACCTGGATCGCCACCGATACCTGTGGTAACATCGCCACCCTCTGTATCCAAACCATCACCGTACAGGATACTACCGCTCCTTCCATCTCCTGCCCTCCGGACATCACCATCGCCTGTACCCAAAATAATACGCCCGATTCTACCGGTATCGCTACCGCCACCGACAACTGCGACCCCAATCCCAATGTCTCTTTTACCGATAACATCATTCCCGGAAACTGCCCCAGCAATTACATCATCCAACGGACCTGGATCGCTACCGATACCTGTGGCAATCTGTCCACGCCCTGCATCCAATCCATTACCGTGCAGGACATCAGCGCTCCTACCATCGCCTGCCCCAGTGATATAACCATTAATTGCGACCAACCCACCGATCCTTCATCTACCGGTATCGCCACCGCTACCGACAACTGCGACGCCAATCCCAACATCTCTTTTACCGACAATATCATCAACGGAAACTGCCCCAACAACTACACCATCCAACGCACCTGGATCGCCACCGATACCTGCGGCAATCAATCCGCTCCCTGCATCCAAAACATTACCATTCAGGACATCAGCGCTCCAACCATCTCCTGCCCTCCCAATATTACCCTCAGCTGCCAACAAAATACCACGCCCGATTCTACCGGTATCGCCACCGCTACCGACAACTGTGACGCCAACCCCAATATCTCTTTTAACGATAACATCATCAACGGTACCTGCCCCAATAATTACGTCATCGAACGCACCTGGATCGCTACCGATTCCTGTGGTAACTCCAATGATTGCATCCAATACATCACCGTCCAGGACATCACTCCGCCTACCATCTCCTGCCCCACAGACATCACCGTCGATTGTGATCAATCCACCGATCCAACTGCTACCGGTGTCGCCACCGCTACCGATAATTGTGATCCCGATCCGCTGATTGAATATTCCGATACCCAAATCCCCGGAAACTGCCCTGCTAACTATACCATCCAAAGGACCTGGATCGCCACCGATACCTGTGGTAACATCGCCACCCTCTGTATCCAAACTATTACCGTACAGGATACTACCGCTCCCTCCATCTCCTGCCCTCCGGACATCACCATCGCCTGTACCCAAAATAATACGCCCGATTCTACCGGTATCGCTACCGCCACCGACAACTGCGACCCCAATCCCAATGTCTCTTTTACCGATAACATCATTCCCGGAAACTGCCCCAGCAATTACATCATCCAACGCACCTGGATCGCTACCGATACCTGCGGCAATCTGTCCACGCCCTGTATCCAATCCATTACCGTGCAGGACATCAGCACTCCTACCATCGCCTGCCCCAGTGATATAACCATTAATTGCGACCAACCCACCGATCCTTCATCTACCGGTATCGCTACCGCTACCGACAACTGCGACGCCAATCCCAATGTCTCTTTTACCGATAACATCATCCCAGGAAACTGCCCCAACAATTACACCATCCAACGCACCTGGATCGCCACCGATACCTGCGGCAATCAATCCGCTCCCTGCATCCAAAACATTACCATTCAGGACATCAGCGCACCTACCATCTCCTGCCCTCCCAATATTACCCTCAACTGCCAACAAAATACCACGCCCGATTCTACCGGTATCGCCACCGCTACCGACAACTGTGACGCCAACCCCAATATCTCTTTTAACGATAACATCGTCAACGGTACCTGCCCCAATAATTACGTCATCGAACGCACCTGGATCGCTACCGATTCCTGTGGTAACTCCAATGATTGCATCCAATACATCACCGTCCAGGACATCACTCCGCCTACCATCTCCTGCCCCACAGACATCACCGTCGATTGTGATCAATCCACCGATCCAACTGCTACCGGTGTCGCCACCGCTACCGATAATTGTGATCCCGATCCGCTGATTGAATATTCCGATACCCAAATCCCCGGAAACTGCCCCGCTAACTATACCATCCAAAGGACCTGGATCGCCACCGATACCTGTGGTAACATCGCCACCCTCTGTATCCAAACCATCACCGTACAGGATACTACCGCTCCTTCCATTTCCTGCCCTCCGGACATCACCATCGCATGTACCCAAAATAATACGCCCGATTCTACCGGTATCGCTACCGCCACCGATAACTGCGACCCCAATCCCAATGTCTCTTTTACCGATAACATCATTCCCGGAAACTGCCCCAGCAATTACATCATCCAACGGACCTGGATCGCTACCGATACCTGCGGCAATCTGTCCGCGCCCTGCATCCAATCCATTACCGTGCAGGACATCAGCGCTCCTACCATCGCCTGCCCCAGTGATATAACCATTAATTGCGACCAACCCACCGATCCTTCATCTACCGGTATCGCTACCGCTACCGACAACTGCGACGCCAATCCCAATGTCTCTTTTACCGATAACATCATCAACGGAAACTGCCCCAACAATTACACCATCCAACGCACCTGGATCGCCACCGATACCTGCGGCAATCAATCCGCTCCCTGCATCCAAAACATTACCATTCAGGACATCAGCGCACCTACCATCTCCTGCCCTCCCAATATTACCCTCAACTGCCAACAAAATACCACGCCCGATTCTACCGGTATCGCCACCGCTACCGACAACTGTGACGCCAACCCCAATATCTCTTTTAACGATAACATCATCAACGGTACCTGCCCCAATAATTACGTCATCGAACGCACCTGGATCGCTACCGATTCCTGTGGTAACTCCAATGATTGCATCCAATACATCACCGTCCAAGACATCACTCCGCCTACCATCTCCTGCCCCACAGACATCACCGTCGATTGTGATCAATCAACCGATCCAACTGCTACCGGTGTCGCTACCGCTACCGATAATTGTGATCCCGATCCGCTTATCTCTTTTAACGATAACATCATCCCCGGAAACTGCCCCGCTAACTATACCATCCAAAGGACCTGGATCGCCACCGATACCTGTGGTAACATCGCCACCCTCTGTATCCAAACCATCACCGTACAGGATACTACCGCTCCTTCCATCTCCTGCCCTCCGGACATCACCATCGCCTGCACCCAAAATAATACGCCCGATTCTACCGGTATCGCTACCGCCACCGACAACTGCGACCCCAATCCCAATGTCTCTTTTACCGATAACATCATTCCCGGAAACTGCCCCAGCAATTACATCATCCAACGCACCTGGATCGCTACCGATACCTGCGGCAATCTGTCCACGCCCTGTATCCAATCCATTACCGTGCAGGACATCACCCCTCCTACCATCGCCTGCCCCAGTGATATAACCATCAATTGCGACCAACCCACCGATCCTTCATCTACCGGTATCGCTACCGCTACCGACAACTGCGACGCCAATCCCAACATCTCTTTTACCGATAACATCATCCCAGGAAACTGCCCCAACAATTACACCATCCAACGCACCTGGATCGCCACCGATACCTGCGGCAATCAATCCGCTCCCTGCATCCAAAACATTACCATTCAGGACATCCGCGCTCCAACCATCTCCTGCCCTCCCAATATTACCCTCAACTGCCAACAAAATACCACGCCCGATTCTACCGGTATCGCCACCGCTACCGACAACTGTGACGCCAACCCCAATATCTCTTTTAACGATAACATCATCAACGGTACCTGCCCCAATAATTACGTCATCGAACGCACCTGGATCGCTACCGATTCCTGTGGTAACTCCAATGATTGCATCCAATACATCACCGTGCAGGACATCACTCCGCCTACCATCTCCTGCCCCACAGACATCACCGTCGATTGTGATCAATCAACCGATCCAACTGCTACCGGTATCGCTACCGCTACCGATAATTGTGATCCCGATCCGCTGATTGAATATTCCGATACCCAAAACCCCGGAAACTGCCCCGCTAACTATACCATCCAACGGACCTGGATCGCTACAGATTCCTGTGGTAACATCGCCACCCTCTGTATCCAAACCATTACCGTACAGGATACTACCGCTCCCTCCATCTCCTGCCCTCCGGACATCACCATCGCATGTACCCAAAATAATACGCCCGATTCTACCGGTATCGCTACCGCCACCGACAACTGCGACCCCAATCCCAATGTCTCTTTTACCGATAACATCATTCCCGGAAACTGCCCCAGCAATTACATCATCCAACGCACCTGGATCGCTACCGATACCTGCGGCAATCTGTCCGCTCCCTGCATCCAATCCATTACCGTGCAGGACATCAGCGCTCCGGTTATATTTAATGTTCCAAATGACATAACAGTAAACTGCGAAAGTATTCCTAGTCCTCCATCAAAAGATACTGTAATATTTGCAATTGATAATTGTGACATCATAACACTACAGTTTACGCAAATTGTAACACCAGGCATTTGTGAAAATCAAAAGATACTGACTAGAACCTGGACCGCAACAGATAATTGTGGTAATCAATCATCAGAAGACCAAATTATTACTGTAATTGATTGCCAGCCAGATGTAACAATTTCAATAAATCCAAATCCAGTATGTCAGGGTGAAGATGTGGTTCTAAATGCAACCATAACAAATAATTATTCAACTCCTTTTTATCAGTGGCAATTTAGTACTGATAATTCTACTTGGAAAGATATTAATCAAGGAACAACTGTTCCGTTCATAATCTCCAAAGCAAACCAAAGTAATGATGGTTTTTATAGACTCATTATTGCAGATACACAAGGTAACATAACCAACCCTGATTGTAGTGTAATTTCGAATTCTAGGTTCTTGACTGTTTTGAAAGATTCTAAAACTGATTTAAATATCACCATTTGTCAAGGTCAATCTTATCAAGTCGGATTGAACAGCTATACGGAACCAGGAGTATACCGCGACACTTTTGTAACTGCCAGTGGTTGTGACAGCATAGTAAAATTAGAACTATCAGTGAATAGTCCTTCAATTACAAATCTGGATACCATAATATGTGCCGGGGACAATATAATTATTGGAACAAATATCTATAACTCTACTGGCATATATATGGATACGCTAAGCACTTCCAATGGATGTGATAGCATAGTGGAACTAGATCTAAAAGTTCAAAACAACATTTTTACGAATATTGATACTACTCTATGTTTTGGAGAAAGCATCCATATTGGTAATGATCATTTTGACGCTACTGGTATATATACAATTTCTCTTAATACCGCAATTGGTTGTGATAGTATTATCAATTTAAACCTTCAAGTTCTTGAGGATCAGATTTCAGAAATGTATATAACCATTTGTCAAGGTGAATCCTATGAATACGAAGGTGTCATTTACAATATTTCAGGAGATTATCCAGTAATCCTTACTTCAAAAGACCAATGTGATTCACTGGTTATTATTCATCTTTTAGTGACAAATAATATTGAAACACATTTAAGTCAACAGATATGTTCTGGTGACTCTATTGTTGTTGGCGATACCACCCTAAATACTACTGGACAACATAGTATAAAATTAACTTCATCAAGTGGATGTGACAGTACTGTTTATATTGATTTGGAAGTCCTATCTGAATTTTATCAGGAGGTTGAAGTCACAATTTGCGATGGTGAAACTCATTCAATCGGTAACCAAACCTATGATGAATCCGGAGTCTATTATCATTCATTCGTTTCTCAAAGTGGTTGTGATAGTATCGTTTTACTCACTCTACTTGTCCTTGAAAACAAAGATACCATTATATCTAGTGAAATTTGCCAAGGTGATTATGTTACTGTCGGTGGACAATCCTTTGATCAAAGTGGTGAATACACAGTTAATTTAATAGCAGATAATGGTTGTGATAGCGTAATCACACTACAATTGATGGTCCATCAATCCTCATCAGAAAACATAGATACTATCTTATGCTATGGAGATTCATTGATTACATCTTTAGGAGTCTATAACACAACAGGTATTTTTGAAGAGAATTACAATACGGTGAATGGTTGTGATAGTATTGTAATTTATGATGTTTCTGTTCAAGATGAAATACTAACTCATATTTCTGCTAATATTTGTCCTGGAGATTTTTATTCTTTTGCTGGTCAACAATACTACAATCCTGGATCTTATACAATCCCTTATGTATCTATAAACGACTGTGACAGTAATGTTTTGTTAACTATTAATTTGTTAGACACTTCCTCCTTAGAATTTAATATCAACATTTGTTCCGGAAGTAGTTATGAATTTTTTGATACAACTCTGACTACTGCAGGTTCATATACAAAAGTATTCTCTTCTCAAGATGGTTGCGACAGCATTGTAACTGTGCATCTTGAATTACTAAATGTATTAAGAGATACCTTATCGGTAAGCATTTGCGAGAATGAACCCTATACGTTTAATACAAACACTTATTTCAACCAAGGCTATTATGATCACACCTATACAGCAATTTCAGGATGCGATAGTATACTCACACTTCATTTAATTGTAACTCCAGAAAGCAATACAATATTGAATGAAAGTATATGCAATGGTGACTACTATGATTTCAATGGAAAACAATTGTCAAACTCAGGTACTTTTGTTGATACGTTTCAAAATAAAAATGGCTGTGATAGTCTCGTAACTTTAAATTTACAAGTCAATGACAAATTTGAAATTTATCATTCCGAGCAGATTTGTTCTGGGGAGATCTTCAGTTTTAACGGTCATTCGTATTCTGAATCTGGAACTTATGTCGACTCATTCTCTTCAATCAATGGGTGTGATTCGATAGTATCTTTGAATTTGACAGTTATTCCCACTTTGGATACAACAATAACTGTAGTTACTTGCGATCATGTATTTGTTTTTAATGGTACTCTATATAATCAAAGCGGTCAGTATATCGACAGCACAATATCATCTTATGGATGCGATTCAATAATTTATTTAGACCTAACCATTATTGATCCCGTTTATCAATCCATCGATCATACCCTCTGCGAAGGTGAAACCTATGCCTTCAATGGTACCGACTACAACACCTCCGGCACTTATACCGCTACCCTTACTTCCAGTTCCGGTTGTGATTCCATCGTCACGCTCAACCTGACCGTCAATCCAATCAGTTATCAAAATATTACGTATACCATCTGTAATGGTGATACCTTCTCTTTCAATGGTACCGACTACAATACCTCAGGCACCTACACCGCTACTCTAACCTCCAGTACCGGCTGTGACTCCGTCATTACGCTTGACTTGACCGTACTCCAGCCAATCCAAACTAACCTCAATGAACAAATCTGTAACGGCGATTCCTATTCATTCAATGGAACCGATTACAACACCTCCGGAACGTACTCTGCTACTCTCACTTCTAGCTCCGGCTGCGACTCCACCGTCACCCTCAACCTCATCGTCAAAGAGGTCCTGACCGAAGTCATCAATCAGCAAATCTGTAACGGTCAATCCGTAGACTTCAACGGTACCACTTACAACTCCACCGGGTCTTACACCGCCACCCTCACTTCAAGCCTCGGTTGTGATTCCATCGTAACTCTCAACCTAACTGTTACCGATCAACTCACCGATACTGTCCGAATGCAAATCTGTAGTGGACAATCACAGGTATTTAACGGCCAAGTGTACAACCAGACCGGAACCTATTCATTTAATATTACTTCTTCCAATGGTTGTGATTCTACAGCGGTGCTTGTACTCAATGTGCTGAACACTCTCACCGAATCCATCGATCATACCCTCTGTGAAGGTGAAGCCTATACCTTCAATGGTACCGACTACAATACCTCCGGCACTTATACCGCTACCCTTACTTCCAGTACCGGTTGTGATTCAATCGTCACGCTCAACCTGACCGTCAATCCAATCGGCTACCAAAATACTATTCATACTATCTGTGCAGGTGATACCTACTCTTTCAATGGTACCGACTACAACACCTCAGGAACCTACACCGCTACGCTAACCTCCAGCACCGGCTGTGACTCCGTCATTACGCTTGACTTGACCGTACTCCAGCCCATCCAAACTAACCTCAACGAACAAATCTGTAATGGCGATTCCTATTCATTCAATGGAACCGATTACAACACCTCCGGAACGTACTCTGCTACTCTCACTTCTAGTGCCGGCTGCGACTCCACCGTCACCCTCAACCTCATCGTCAAAGAGGTCCTGACCGAAGTCATCGATCAGCAAATCTGTAACGGTCAATCCGTAGACTTCAACGGTACCACTTACAACTCCACCGGGTCTTACACCGCTACCCTCACCTCAAGCCTCGGTTGTGATTCCATCGTAACTCTCAACCTCACTGTCTCCGATCAACTCACCGATACCATCCGAATGCAAATCTGTAACGGTCAATCACAGGTATTTAACGGACAAGTGTACAACCAGACCGGAACTTATTCATTTAATACTACTTCTTCCAATGGTTGTGATTCCACCGCCGTACTCATACTCAACGTACTCGATGTACTCACTGAATCCATCGATCATACCCTCTGCGAAGGTGAAGCCTATACCTTCAATGGTACTGACTACAACACCTCCGGAACTTATACCACTACCCTAACCTCAAGCTCCGGTTGTGACTCCATCGTCACCCTCAACCTGACCGTCAATCCAATTAGTTATCAAAATATTACGCATACTATCTGTAATGGTGATACCTACTCTTTCAATGGTACCGACTACAACACCTCAGGCACCTACACCGCTACGCTAACCTCCAGTACCGGCTGTGACTCCGCCGTCACACTTGACTTAAATGTACTCCAGCCCATCCAAACTAACCTCATCGAACAAATCTGTAACGGCGATTCCTATTCATTCAATGGAACCGATTACAATACCTCCGGAACGTACTCTGCTACCCTTACTTCTAGTGCCGGCTGCGACTCCACCGTCACCCTTAACCTCATCGTCAACGAGGTCCTGACTGAAGTCATCGATCAGCAAATCTGTAACGGTCAATCCGTAGACTTTAACGGTACCACTTACAACTCCACCGGGTCCTACACCGCTACCCTCACTTCAAGCCTCGGTTGTGATTCCATCGTAACTCTCAACCTAACTGTGACCGATCAACTCACCGATACCATCCGAATGCAAATCTGTAACGGACAATCACAGGTATTTAACGGACAAGTGTACGACCAGACCGGAACCTATTCATTTAATACTACTTCTTCCAATGGTTGTGATTCCACCGCCGTACTTGTACTCACTCAACACCCTCACCGAATCCATTCATACCCTCTGTGAAGGTGAAACCTATACCTTCAATGGTACCGACTACAACACCTCCGGCACTTATACCGCTACCCTTACTTCCAGTTCCGGTGTGATCCATCGTCACTCCCTGATTGTTAATCCAATCATTTACCAAAATACTATTCATACCATCTGTGCAGGTGATACCTACTCTTTCAATGGTGAAGCCTCAGGCACCTACTCCGCTACGCTTCAATGGACTACCGACTACAACATCCAAACTCCGAACAAATCTGTAACGGCGATTCCTATTCATTCAATGGAACCGACAATACCTCCGGACCTCTGCTACTTCACTTCTAGTGCCGGCTGTGACTCCACCGTCACCCTCCCTCATCGTCACCTGACTGAAGTCATCGATCAGCAAATCTGTAATGGTCAATCCGTAGACTTTAACGGTACCACTTACAACTCCACCGGGTCCTACACCGCTACCCTTTCTTCAAGCCTCGGTTGTGATTCCATCGTAACTCTCAACCTAACTGTTACCGATCAACTCACCGATACCATCCGAATGCAAATCTGTAACGGTCAATCACAGGTATTTAACGGACAAGTGTACGACCAGACCGGAACCTATGCTTTAATACTACTTCAATGGTATTCCACCGCCGTGCTCGTCCTCACTGAACACCTCACCGAATCCATCGATCATACCCTCTGTGAAGGCCAAACATTCCTTTAATGGTACTACAACACCTCCGGAACTTATACCTTACTTCCAGTTCCGGTTGTGACCATCGTTACGCTGACCGTGTGCACCTACTCTTTCAATGGAACCGACTACAACACCTCACCTACCGCTACGCTAACCTCCAGCACCGGCTGTGACTCCATCATTACGCTTGACTTGACCGTACGCCAGCCCATCCAAACTAACCTCAACGAACAAATCTGTAACGGCGATTCGTATTCATTCAATGGAACCGACTACAATACCTCCGGAACGTACTCTGCTACCCTTACTTCTAGTGCCGGCTGCGACTCCACCGTCACCCTTAACCTCATCGTCAAAGAGGTCCTGACTGAAGTCATCGATCAGCAAATCTGTAATGGTCAATCCGTAGACTTTAACGGTACCACTTACAACTCCACCGGGTCTTACACCGCTACCCTCACTTCAAGCCTCGGTTGTGATTCCATCGTAACTCTCAACCTAACCGTTACCGATCAACTCACCGATACCATCCGAATGCAAATCTGTAACGGCCAATCACAGGTATTTAACGGACAAGTGTACGACCAAACCGGAACCTATTCATTTAATACTACTTCTTCCAATGGTTGTGATTCCACCGCCGTACTCATACTCAATGTACTCGATGTACTCACCGAATCCATCGATCATACCCTCTGCGAAGGTGAAACCTATTCCTTCAATGGTACCGACTACAACACCTCCGGCACTTATACCGCTACCCTTACTTCCAGTTCCGGTTGTGACTCCATCGTCACGCTCAACCTGACCGTCAATCCAATCATTTACCAAAATACTATTCATACTATCTGTGCAGGTGATACCTACTCTTTCAATGGCTACCGACTACAATACCTCAGGCACCTACACCGCTACGCTAACCTCCAGTACCGGCTGTGACTCCATCATTACGCTTGACTTGACCGTACTCCAGCCCATCCAAACTAACCTCAACGAACAAATCTGTAACGGCGATTCCTATTCATTCAATGGAACCGATTACAATACCTCCGGAACATACTCTGCTACCCTTACTTCAAGCTCCGGCTGCGACTCCACCGTCACCCTCAACCTCATCGTAAACGACGTCCTGACCGAAGTCATCGATCAGCAAATCTGTAACGGTCAATCCGTAGACTTTAACGGTACCACTTACAATACCACCGGGTCTTACACCGCTACCCTCACTTCAAGCCTCGGTTGTGATTCCATCGTAACTCTCAACCTAACCGTTACAGATCAACTCACCGATACCATCCGAATGCAAATCTGTAACGGTCAATCACAGGTATTTAACGGACAAGTGTACAACCAGACCGGAACCTATTCATTTAATACTACTTCTTCCAATGGTTGTGATTCTACAGCTGTGCTTGTACTCAATGTGCTGAACACCCTCACCGAATCCATAGATCATACCCTCTGTGAAGGTGAAGCCTATACCTTCAATGGTACCGACTACAATACCTCCGGCACTTATACCGCTACCCTTACTTCCAGTACCGGTTGTGATTCCATCGTCACGCTCAACCTGACCGTCAATCCAATCGGCTACCAAAATACTATTCATACTATCTGTGCAGGTGATACCTACTCTTTCAATGGTACCGACTACAACACCTCAGGAACCTACACCGCTACGCTAACCTCCAGCACCGGCTGTGACTCCGTCATTACGCTTGACTTGACCGTACTCCAGCCCATCCAAACTAACCTCAACGAACAAATCTGTAACGGCGATTCCTATTCATTCAATGGTACCGATTACAATACCTCCGGAACGTACTCTACTACCCTTACTTCTAGCTCCGGCTGCGACTCCACCGTCACCCTTAACCTCATCGTCAAAGAGGTCCTGACCGAAGTCATCGATCAGCAAATCTGTAACGGTCAATCCGTAGACTTTAACGGTACCACTTACAACACCACCGGGTCTTACACCGCTACCCTCACTTCAAGCCTCGGTTGTGATTCCATCGTAACACTCAACCTAACTGTGACTGATCAACTCACCGATACCATCCGAATGCAAATCTGTAACGGCCAATCACAGGTATTTAACGGCCAAGTGTACAACCAGACCGGAACCTATGCCTTTAATACCACCTCCACTTCAGGTTGTGATTCCACCGCTGTGCTCATCCTCAGTGTACTCGATGTACTTACCGAATCCATCAATCATACCCTCTGTGAAGGTGAAACCTATGCCTTCAATGGTACCGATTACAACACCTCCGGCACTTTAACCGCTACCCTAACCTCAAGCTCCGGTTGCGACTCCATCGTTACACTCAACCTGACCGTCAATCCAATCAGTTATCAAAATATTACGCATACCATCTGTAATGGTGATACCTACTCTTTCAATGGCTCTGACTACAACACCTCAGGCACCTACACCGCTACGCTAACCTCCAGCACAGGATGTGATTCCATCGTCACACTTGACTTAGTACTCCAACCCATCCAAACTATCCTCAACGAACAAATCTGTAACGGCGATTCGTATTCCTTCAATGGAACCGACTACAACACTTCCGGAATGTACTCTGCTACCCTTACTTCACGCGCCGGATGCGACTATCGTCACCCTTCATCGTCAACGATGTCCTGACCCAAGTGATCGATCAGCAAATCTGTAACGGTCAATCCGTGGACTTTAACGGTACCACTTACAACACCACCGGCTCTTACTCCGCTACCCTCACTTCAAGCCTCGGTTGTGATTCCATCGTAACACTCAACCTAACTGTGACTGATCAACTCACCGATACCATCCGAATGCAAATCTGTAACGGACAATCACAGGTATTTAACGGACAAGTGTACAACCAGACCGGAACCTATGCCTTTAATACCACCTCCACTTCAGGTTGTGATTCCACCGCTGTGTTCATCCTCAGTGTACTCGATGTACTCACCGAATCCATTGAGCATACCCTCTGTGAAGGTGAAGCCTATGCCTTCAATGGTACTGACTACAACACCTCCGGTACTTATACTGCTACCCTTACTTCAAGCTCCGGTTGTGACTCCATCGTCACCCTCAACCTGACTGTTAATCCGATCATTTACCAAAATACAACTCACACTATTTGTGCTGGTGACACCTATTCTTTCAATGGAACCGACTACAACACCTCAGGCACCTACACCGCTACTTTAACCTCCAGCACAGGATGTGATTCCATCGTCACACTTGACTTAACCGTACTCCAACCCATCCAAACTATCCTCAACGAACAAATCTGTAACGGCGATTCGTATTCCTTCAATGGAACCGACTACAACACTTCCGGAATGTACTCTGCTACCCTTACTTCACGCGCCGGATGCGATTCTATCGTCACCCTAAACCTCATCGTCAACGATGTCCTGACCCAAGTGATCGATCAGCAAATCTGTAACGGTCAATCCGTGGACTTTAACGGTACCACTTACAACACCACCGGCTCTTACTCCGCTACCCTCACTTCAAGCCTCGGTTGTGATTCCATCGTAACTCTCAACCTAACTGTGACCAATCAACTCACCGATACCATCCGAATGCAAATCTGTAACGGACAATCACAGGTATTTAACGGACAAGTGTACGACCAGACTGGAACCTATGCCTTTAATACTACCTCCACTTCAGGGTGTGATTCCACCGCCGTACTTATACTCAACGTACTCGATGTACTCACTGAATCCATCGATCATACCCTCTGCGAAGGTGAAGCTTATTCCTTCAATGGTACCGACTACAACACCTCCGGAACTTATACCACTACCCTTACTTCCAGTTCCGGTTGCGACTCCATCGTCACCCTCAACCTGACCGTCAATCCAACCAGTTATCAAAATATTACGCATACCATCTGTAATGGTGATACCTACTCTTTCAATGGTACCGACTACAACACCTCAGGAACCTACACCGCTACGCTAACCTCCAGCACCGGCTGTGACTCCGTCGTCACACTTGACTTAACCGTACGCCAACCCATCCAAACTAACCTCAACGAACAAATCTGTAACGGCGATTCGTATTCATTCAATGGAACCGACTACAATACCTCCGGAACGTACGCTGCTACTCTCACTTCTAGTGCAGGGTGCGACTCCACCGTCACCCTCAACCTCATCGTCAA
Organism: Saprospiraceae bacterium; assembly: GCA_965223405.1. Lineage (GTDB taxonomy): Bacteria > Bacteroidota > Bacteroidia > Chitinophagales > Saprospiraceae > CBDCWO01. The sequence goes on along the minus strand of CBDCWO010000006.1, from coordinate 4,513,492 downwards.
AGAGGTCCTGACTGAAGTCATCGATCAGCAAATCTGTAATGGTCAATCCGTAGACTTTAACGGTACCAATTACAACTCCACCGGGTCTTACACCGCTACCCTCACTTCAAGCCTCGGTTGTGATTCCATTGTAACTCTCAACCTAACCGTTACCGATCAACTCACCGATACCATCCGAATGCAAATCTGTAACGGACAATCACAGGTATTTAACGGACAGGTTTACGATCAAACCGGAACCTATTCATTTAATACTACTTCTTCCAATGGTTGTGATTCTACAGCGGTGCTTGTACTCAATGTGCTGAACACCCTCACCGAATCCATCGATCATACCCTCTGCGAAGGTGAAACCTATGCCTTCAATGGTACCGACTACAACACCTCCGGCACTTATACCGCTACCCTTACTTCCAGTTCCGGTTGTGATTCCATCGTCACGCTCAACCTGACCGTCAATCCAATCATTTACCAAAATACTATTCATACTATCTGTGCAGGTGATACCTACTCTTTCAATGGTACCGACTACAATACCTCAGGCACCTACACCGCTACGCTAACCTCCAGTACCGGCTGTGACTCCGTCATTACGCTTGACTTGACCGTACTCCAGCCCATCCAAACTAACCTCAATGAACAAATCTGTAACGGCGATTCCTATTCATTCAATGGAACCGATTACAACACATCCGGAACATACTCTGCTACCCTTACTTCAAGCTCCGGCTGTGACTCCACCGTCACCCTCAACCTCATCGTAAACGACGTCCTGACCGAAGTCATCGATCAGCAAATCTGTAACGGTCAATCCGTAGACTTCAACGGTACTACTTATAATACAACCGGGTCTTACACCGCTACCCTCACTTCAAGCCTCGGTTGTGATTCCGTTGTAACTCTCAACCTAACTGTGACCAATCAACTCACCGATACCATCCGAATGCAAATCTGTAACGGTCAATCACAGGTATTTAACGGACAAGTGTACGACCAGACTGGAACCTATGCCTTTAATACTACCTCAACTTCAGGGTGTGATTCCACCGCCGTACTCGTCCTCAGCGTACTCGATGTACTTACCGAATCCATTGAGCATACCCTCTGTGATGGCCAAACTTATTCCTTTAATGGTACAAACTACAACACCTCCGGAACTTATACCACTACCCTCACTTCAAGCTCCGGTTGTGACTCCATCGTTACCCTCAACCTGACTGTTAATCCGATCAGTTACCAAAATACTATTCATACTATCTGTGCAGGTGATACCTACTCTTTCAATGGAACCGACTACAATGCCTCTGGCACCTATACCGCTACGCTAACCTCCAGCACCGGCTGTGACTCCGTCATTACGCTTGACTTGACCGTACTCCAGCCCATCCAAACCAACCTCAACGAACAAATCTGTAACAGCGATTCCTATTCATTCAATGGAACCGATTACAATACCTCCGGTACTTACTCTGCTACCCTTACTTCTAGCTCCGGCTGCGACTCCACCGTCACCCTTAACCTCATCGTCAACGAGGTCCTGACTGAAGTCATCGATCAGCAAATCTGTAATGGTCAATCCGTAGACTTTAACGGTACCACTTACAACTCCACCGGGTCCTTCTCCGCTACCCTTTCTTCAAGCCTCGGTTGTGATTCCATCGTTACCCTCAACCTAACCGTTACCGATCAACTCACCGATACCATCCGAATGCAAATCTGTAACGGACAATCACAAGTGTTTAACGGACAGTCTTACAACCAAACCGGAACCTATGCCTTTAATACTACCTCCACTTCAGGTTGTGATTCCACCGCTGTGCTCATCCTCAGTGTACTCGATGTACTCACCGAATCCATTGAGCATACCCTCTGTGAAGGTGAAGCCTATCCTTTCAATGGTACTGACTACAACACCTCCGGTACTTATACTGCTACCCTCACTTCAAGCTCCGGTTGTGACTCCATCGTCACGCTCAACCTGACCGTCAATCCAATTAGTTATCAAAATATTACGCATACTATCTGTGCAGGTGATACCTACTCTTTCAATGGTACCGACTACAACACCTCAGGAACCTACACCGCTACGCTAACCTCCAGCACCGGCTGTGACTCCATCATTACGCTTGACTTGACCGTACTCCAGCCCATCCAAACTAACCTCAACGAACAAATCTGTAACGGCGATTCCTATTCATTCAATGGTACCGATTACAATACCTCCGGAACGTACTCTACTACCCTTTCTTCAAGTCTCGGTTGCGACTCCACTATCACCCTTAACCTCATCGTCAAAGAGGTCCTGACCGAAGTCATCGATCAGCAAATCTGTAATGGTCAATCCGTAGACTTTAACGGTACCACTTACAACTCCACCGGGTCTTACACCGCTACCCTCACTTCAAGCCTCGGTTGTGATTCCATCGTAACCCTCAACCTAACTGTGACTGATCAACTAACCGATACCATCCGAATGCAAATCTGTAACGGACAATCACAGGTGTTTAACGGACAAGTGTACGACCAGACTGGAACCTATGCCTTTAATACTACCTCCACTTCAGGGTGTGATTCCACCGCCGTACTCATACTCAACGTACTCGATGTACTCACTGAATCCATTGAGCATACCCTCTGTGAAGGTGAAACCTATTCCTTTAATGGTACAAACTACAACTCCACCGGGTCTTACACCGCTACCCTCACTTCCAGTTCCGGTTGTGACTCCATCGTTACACTCAACCTAACCGTCAATCCAATCAGTTACCAAAATACTATTCATACTATCTGTGCAGGTGATACCTACTCTTTCAATGGCTCTGACTACAATACCTCCGGTACCTACATCGCTACTTTAACCTCCAGTACCGGCTGTGACTCCATCATTACACTTGACTTGACCGTACTCCAGCCCATCCAAACTATCCTCAACGAACAAATCTGTAACGGCGATTCCTATTCATTCAATGGTACCGATTACAATACCTCCGGAACGTACTCTACTACCCTTTCTTCAAGTCTCGGTTGCGACTCCACTATCACCCTTAACCTCATCGTCAAAGAGGTCCTGACCGAAGTCATCGATCAGCAAATCTGTAACGGTCAATCCGTGGACTTTAACGGTACCACTTACAACTCCACCGGGTCTTACACCGCTACCCTCACCTCAAGCCTCGGTTGTGATTCCATCGTAACACTCAACCTAACTGTGACTGATCAACTCACCGATACTATCCGAATGCAAATCTGTAACGGACAATCACAGGTCTTTAACGGACAAGTGTACGACCAGACCGGATCCTATGCCTTTAATACCACCTCCACTTCAGGTTGTGATTCCACCGCCGTACTCATCCTCAGTGTACTCGATGTACTTACCGAATCCATCAATCATACCCTCTGTGAAGGTGAAACCTATTCCTTCAATGGTACCGACTACAACACCTCCGGCACTTATACCACTACCCTTACTTCCAGTTCCGGTTGCGACTCCATCGTTACACTCAACCTGACCGTCAATCCAATCAGTTATCAAAATATTACGCATACCATCTGTAATGGTGATACCTACTCTTTCAATGGAACCGACTACAACACCTCAGGCACCTACACCGCTACGCTAACCTCCAGCACCGGCTGTGACTCCATCATTACGCTTGACTTGACCGTACGCCAGCCCATCCAAACTAACCTCAACGAACAAATCTGTAACGGAGAATCGTATTCATTCAATGGAACCGACTACAATACCTCCGGCACCTACTCTGCTACCCTCACTTCTAGCTCCGGCTGCGACTCCACCGTCACCCTCAACCTCATCGTCAAAGAGGTCCTGACTGAAGTCATCGATCAGCAAATCTGTAATGGTCAATCCGTAGACTTTAACGGTACCACTTACAACTCCACCGGGTCTTACACCGCTACCCTCACTTCAAGCCTCGGTTGTGATTCCATCGTAACCCTCAACCTAACTGTGACCGATCAACTAACCGATACCATCCGAATGCAAATCTGTAACGGACAATCACAGGTATTTAACGGACAAGTGTACGACCAGACTGGAACCTATGCCTTTAATACTACCTCCACTTCAGGGTGTGATTCCACCGCCGTACTCATACTCAACGTACTCGATGTACTCACTGAATCCATCGATCATACCCTCTGCGAAGGTGAAGCTTATTCCTTCAATGGTACCGACTACAACACCTCCGGAACTTATACCGCTACCCTCACTTCCAGTTCCGGTTGTGACTCCATCGTCACCCTCAACCTGACCGTCAATCCAATCATTTATCAAAATACAGCTCACACTATTTGTGCCGGTGATACCTACTCTTTCAATGGCTCTGACTACAATACCTCAGGAACCTACACCGCTACTTTAACCTCCAGTACCGGCTGTGACTCCGTCGTCACGATTGACTTAACCGTACGCCAACCCATCCAAACTATCCTCAACGAACAAATCTGTAACGGCGATTCATATTCATTCAATGGTGCCGATTACAATACCTCCGGCACCTATACCGCTACCCTTACTTCAAGCCTCGGCTGTGACTCCATCGTCACCCTTAACCTCATCGTCAAAGAGGTCCTGACCGAAGTCATCGATCAGCAAATCTGTAATGGTCAATCCGTAGACTTTAACGGTACCACTTACAACACCACCGGGTCTTACACCGCTACCCTCATTTCAAGCCTCGGTTGTGATTCCATTGTAACTCTCAACCTAACTGTTACAGATCAACTCACCGATACCATCCGAATGCAAATCTGTGGTGGGCAATCCATTCATTTTAACCAAAAAGAAATCAATAAGAGTGGAATTTATCATGATACCCTTACTTCTATTATTGGCTGTGATAGTATAATTACATTAAACCTGACTATCCAAAACATGGATACCGTATACCTTCAAAAACATTTGTGCGAAGGTGAAAGCTTTGTACTTGGCAATGATCGTTACACAAAACCAGGAAAATATACAATCAATTTACAATCTATTAATGGTTGCGATAGTATAGTGATGTTATATATCCAGGTAGAAAAACCATCGGTTTTCGAATACGGTATTACCCTTTGTTCGGACGAGTATTATCAGTTCGATGGAAAGAACCTTACTGCCTCAGGACAATATAGAGATACTCTAACCAACCGATTTGGGTGCGATAGCCTCGTTATATTAAATCTTAAAGTTTTAAGTTCATTCAAAGATAGTTTTGAATATACTATTTGTTTAGGAGATACGATTCAAATCGATAACAACTTTTATACTCAAGCTACCCAGTTCTCCGTTTTTCATTTAGCTGTGAATGGATGTGACAGTGTTGTGAATTATAAGATAATTGTTATTCCCGAAATACTCTTAATAGCAGAAGAGGTCACAATATGTCAGGGTGAAAGTGTTGTACTCGGAGTGACCGGTGGAGTTGGATTGGATTTAAAATGGGAATATCATTCGGATCTTTCATGTACAGACTGTTCAAATCCGGAAGTGACTCCCAAAGAAACTACCACCTATACCGTTTCGGCTATCGGGTGTAAGGGCCAAGTAGTAAGCACTTCAATTAAAGTCAATGTAGTAGAAATGCCAGGTCTGTCACCAATAGAAGATGTGGAGGTAAAAAAAGGTAAACAAATTGATCTTTTTGCACAATTATCAAATCCGGATAGTAAAATTAATTGGTATAATGAAAAAGGAGATTTACTTTGCGAGGATTGTCCTAAATTTACCGTTAATCCTAATAAATCCTCAAGTTATACAGTAGTAGCTACCAATGAAGCAGGATGTATTGAAGAATATGAGTTTATTGTCGTAGTCAAGGATGATTGTGAACTGGACAAAATCGAAGTGGCAAATGCCTTAACTCCAAACAATGATGGATACAATGATTTCTTTGAAATCAAAAACAATAGTAAGTCTGAGATTGAGAAAATAAGTATTTTCAACCGTTGGGGAGAGAAAGTATTTGAATCAAAAGACTTAAGTAATAAGTGGGATGGGACATTTAGGAACATGAAGGTTAACAGCGGTGTATTTTTATATATAATTGAAGGAAAATGTGTCTCCGGGGATTCATTCCTTCTCAATGGTAATGTTACAGTGATCAAGTAAAGACCTCATAAATTAAAGTCCATTTATTTTAAATACTCACTTATCACCCTAACAGTACTAACCTGATTGGAGGACTTTGTCCTAATGTAGATAGATCTGGTTTTTTCGCGTCCTGGTTGACAAACACCTTGAAAACAAAGTTCATAAACAAAGAGGTTACTTATTCTATCAATTTTTTTGATAGAGTCTCTTCGGGAAATGGAAACACTATGGTAGAATTTTTTTCAGCTGCAATGTTTGAAAGAGTTTGGTACAACCTCAATTTAATGGCAGAAGGAGATTGATCAATAAGTTTTCCAGCTGCAAGTAATTTATCGGCTGCTTGTTCCTCAGCTAGTGCTAAAATAATTCTTGCCCTTCTGGATCTTTCTGCTTCCGCTTGGTTAGCCATCATCCTCTTCATATTTTCAGGAAGTTGAATATCTTTAATCTTCACATCAATGATTTCAATTCCCCATTCCTTGGTCTCTAAGACTACGATCTCCTTGATATTTTTTCCCATTTCCTCTCGTTTGGATAAAATGGTATCTAACTCCACTTTCCCACAGACATCACGAAGGGCAGCCTGAGACAATTGTGTGATGGCGAATTTATATTCTTCAACCTCAAGAACTGCTTTTTCAGGATCGTTGATTTTAAAGAATACAACACCATCTATGCTACAAGGTACATTGTCTTCGGTCATCACTTCCTGAGAAACAATATTTATTGTAATTACCCGAATATCAACAATTTGGATGGTTTCTACCAGCGGAATAATCCACCTGAATCCTGGTCTTAAGATTTTGATATATTTCCCAAATCTAAATTTCAAAGCACGTTTATATTCAAAAATGATTCGTATTCCACTCAGAATGAACAGTGCGAACAAAATAATAGCAATATTTAACGGATTCATAAAGCATAATTTAGGTTATAATTCAATTGACTAAAAGCCTGAGTAATTTGCGTATGGGATACGAGAATAGATATAAGCCAATTATTTGGCAAGAACAATAACCTCAAATTCAAGAAAACCCGCTTACATCTTTTATTAAAGTTACAATAAATCAGGATGACCTCAAAATCGAAAAACGACTAGAAGTATTATACCTTGCCACACCCTTCCAATAATTATTTAGATAATCACTATTTTGTTGACATGACATTGTTTACCTTTTTATTATTTACAGCATTTGTAGCCCTATTTGCCACATGGAAATTGAGGAAAGACAGATTGAATACCCAAGACGGATACTTCCTGGGTGGCAGGTCTCTTACCGGAATAGTTATTGCAGGATCTTTGTTGCTTACCAATATTTCTACGGAGCACTTGGTAGGAATGAATGGATCTGCCTATAAAAATGGTGCAATTATCATTGCTTGGGAGGTTACCTCTGCATTAGCCCTAGTGGTTGCTGCGCTTTACTTTGCTCCGCGCTATTTAAAAATGGGGTTAACAACTATACCTGAATTTCTGGAAAAGAGATTTGATGGATTGACTCGTACGTTGGTTGCTTTATTACTGATCATTTCCTTTGTGGCTACCTTGCTTCCAATTGTATTGTACACAGGAGCTTTAAACATTGAAGCTATATTTGAAATTTCTAACCTGCTAAGTATAAGTCAAAAGCATGGTATCTGGCTCACCATTGTTGTTGTTGGCGGTATTGGTGCGGTTTACGCCATCTTTGGAGGTCTTAAGATGGTGGCTTATACGGATACGATAAATGGATTTGGATTATTAGTAGCCGGATTGATGGTCCCAATTATGTCTCTCCATGCAATTGGAGATGGAAATCTTTTATCCGGTCTATCAACGGTTTTTGAGAATAATCCCAGCAAATTTAACATTGTCAGCAAAGAATCAGGTATTGGGCCAGGTGCCAGATCAGCAATTCTACCATTCGAAGTATTATTTACTGGACTAATGGTCAATCAAATCTATTTCTGGACAATGCACCAATCAATTATCCAGAGAGTTTTAGGGGCTGTAAACCTCAAAGAAGCCCAAAAAGGATTACTTTTTACCGGAGTACTAAAAATTTTAGTACCGTTGGTAATTGTGCTACCAGGTATTATTGGGTTCTATTATTTTGGTGACACATTGTATGAAAATGCGGATAGTGTTTATCCCAAGTTAGTTAAGATGGTACTTCCTGCTTGGCTGACCGGTTTTTTTGTTGCGGTAATGATGGGAGCAATCCTTACTACATTTAATAGTGCACTAAACAGCGCTGCGACCGTATTTAGTTTAGGTATATATAAACGATATATCTACAAGGAAGCAAGTGAAAACAAACTGGTATTTATTGGTAAATGGACTTCGGCCATACTTGCTATTTTTGCCATTGGAATTGCTCCATTTGTTGCTAATGCTCCGGAGGGACTTTATCAACTTTTACAGCAATTAAATGGAATATTCTTTATACCTATTGCTAGTGTAATTATTGCTGGATTCCTGTTTCCAACGGTAACCTCCTCCGGTGCTAAAACCGGATTGCTTTTTGGCCTCGCATTTTACGTGTTCACTTATTATGTTATTGAACTTAATCTGCACTTTGTACATATTTGGGGTATTGAGTTTCTTTTGAACATTGCCGTCATGCATATAGCCTCAAAGATATTTGCAAAGGAAAAAAAGTTCGTGATTCAAGATGCTGAAATTTTAAACCTGGAACCATGGAAATATGCAAAACCTTTCAGTATGATCTTGGTATTTGTTACCGTAATGTTGTATCTTTTGCTTGGAAATGTTTAAATAATCGGTAAATGAAAGAGACCAAGGAATTTCGGAATTATAATCAATTGGCAATAGACGACGCAGTCAGAGATCATTATCGGAAAATGCGTAAAAACCAGACTTACGATTATGTCCAAAGAATGCATCATAAATATCTAACCTTTGATAAACCACTAATGCTTTGGGATGCCATTGAAAGGTTAAATGATTTAATTGACGTTAGTGATCCGGATATTAATTTACCCAATGTCCATCACTTAATCCAAAGTGCTGAAGCAATTAGGGAGGATGGTCGGCCAGAATGGATGCAGTTGGTAGGCCTCATCCATGATCTAGGCAAAGTCATGTTTATGTGGGGTTGTGACGAAGATGGTACCAGCCAAGCAGAACAATGGGGGATGGTAGGTGACATTTTTGCAGTAGGCTGTCCTCTACCTGATAGCTGTGTTTTTCCTGAATTTAATTCGCTAAATCCTGATATGCAGGATCCACGATACAATGCAGGATTAGGCATCTATTCTGCTAATTGTGGAATTGATAATTTGAATCTGGCTTGGGGGCATGATGAGTATCTTTATCAGGTATTATCGCACCATCCCTCCAATACCATTCCCAAAAAGGGAATGATCATGATCCGATATCATTCTTTCTATCCCTGGCATACAGGAGGTAGTTATCAAGATTTTCAAAATGAAGGTGATTATGAATACCTCGATTGGATTAGGGATTTCAATCGCTACGATCTGTATACTAAATGTTCCAAAACATACGATCTTCAGGAGATCCGTGAGTATTATTTACCAATTGCCGAAAAGTACTTGGGTAAAGGCCCTATTTATTGGTAATAACTTGAGTTCGATTCCAAACAGGTTTTTCGCGCTACGGAGTCTCACGATGCCGCCGTAACCATTTTTGATATTTCTTCCAACAGGTGTGCTCGTACTTTCACTCTGCGAGTGTGTCAGACTTTGATCTATTTCAATAACTTCTGTGAATAAATTGTCAATCGGACTCAGGTCAAAAGGGTAGAAAAAGTACCTCCAAAAAATGAAATCATGGAAATCTTACCCCTTAGGAACTGGAAAGGAGAATTTTCGCCGTAAAAAGTCTTATTCATTTTCGTGTTGGCTTATATTATTAGCTGTAATGTACACTAACGGAAAGTTCAATCTCAATCAATGGCAACTGTGCCCAAATATTTATCAAGCCAGGCTATAGTCTCTGTTCCTAAACTACCTCGGGTTGGTATGTGCCCAGCTTCTTCAAATATGATGTGCTTTTTATCTTTTTGAGGAGTGCCCAACAGGTCAAAAAATGGTTTTTGCGAGTCTTCTACAGGAAAGCAACAAAGATCATGTCGACCATTTAGCATCAACACCGGTTGATATACTCTGGGCAAATAATTCACTTCTGCCACTTCGTCAATAGGTTTCAATCTGGCAATGCCACCTGCCACAAGTATTCCAGTTTCAAATCTTGGTTCCAAAGCTAGCATTAGAGCTCCCTTCGTAGCTCCCCAACTAAAACCATAATAAGCTAAACGAGCTGTATCAATATCATCCCGAGTTGATAAATAATCCACTGATCTCCGAATATCTTGTACTAAACGTATCACATAATTCCGATAATTCACACTCTCCTGAATTAAATCATCATCTTCCCACTCGTGAGATCGATCATATGTCCCGATCAATATTGGAAATAAAACAGCTCTACCACTTTTTAACACAAAATCCACAATAGGTAATTCCGTATCCTTATCGGGATTAAACGTAGGAGCCCAGGTTGCTCCAGTGCCAGGAAAAAAAACTACTGTCTGGTAAGGAGGTGAAGCATTTACAGGTAAGAATAAATAGGCAAACATCCTTTTTTCATAAGCTGCTGTAAATTCGATTTTTTCACAAGTTCGATCTTTGTCTTTAACCCCCACCGTTTCTTCAACAGCGTCCAAGGGTAATTGATCATAGTTAAACTGCCTTTTAAAGTGAGCAAAAACCTCATCTGACACCAATTCTCCAAGATCATAAATATTTGGTAAAGCGGTAATATCTTTCAATAAATTCTTTTGTATATCATTTTGGGATAAATATTTTATACATCGAAATCCATTGGTTAGAGATCTGTCAAATGGATTCAAAGTCCCTCCTTCATTGAATGTATAGGTAGGATCATTCCAGGCACCACCCAAGATATAGCGACCCTTATTTCTATCGCTTGCATTCCAACACCATTCTCTCACATTACCAGCCATATCATAGACTCCGTTAGATGTAATTCCTTGAAACCTTCCCACTGGAGCTAATTCGTAACCTTGGATATTGCTATTTGGAATAATCAGGTTGGCAAGCCAATTACCCGCCACAAGGTCCCAATGAAATACGGAGGGCAATTTTTTCTGAGCAAACTCGGCGTATGCTGCCGCTTCATACCAACTTATACCACTAACTGGAAAATTTTCCTTTCCATGGGGAAATTCTCCCAATTCCCATCCCGCAGGTCCCGCCCTACCGTTTTTATCCACAAGCAGTGTCATGGCTTTCGTAAAAGAAATGGTATCGCCATTTAATACAAATGGATTAAGCCAATAACTTGAATCTCTGTAACCTCCATTGTCCACAAATTTTTGATATTGTAAATTGGTAGTTTCATATCGATCAATATAGAAGCTGTTGATTTTAACTTTACCTTTAACATCAATATTCAAATTTCCAATAGCAGAATTGTTCTCTTCGATTCTTACCATACCCTCCGGTATGTTACCGAGTGTATCCAAAATTATTGTCGATGAATTTTGATGCCACTTATCAACCAATTTTACAAGAGATTCAAAACCCTCCTTTTCAAATTTCCATAACGAGGGGCCAAAATAAGTCTCAAAATCCTTTAAAGGTGTCGTTCCTAAAAGTTCCCAGTCTTCATCTGGCGCATCATATATTTTACGATATACTTTTACTTTTTCTGGTTGTGAAGTTATCGTGACTTTCTGTGAAACCCTATCCCATATCTTTTGGAATCTGGAATCCTCAATTAGTTTATTTTTCACCGGTAGACCCTTCTTAAAAGCCTGTAGAAAATCAAAGTTGTCATAAAAAACTTCCAATTTAGGAAGCACTTCTTCAATTGCCTGAGATTCTCTATTACTTTTTGAATAAATCCATAAGCTAAGTGCAGCGATAAAAACTAAAAGAAAAGCAGCCAGAGCCGATTTGTTCAAACCTTTAATGCGGTCAATCCATACCATCGGAGGTTTACTTTTATCTCCGACAGTATCAGATGGCATATTATATAATTTTCCCTGGAGGCTACCATATTCCGGAATCCTCAAACCCTTTAGCTTCAATGCATAGATCTGCCTTGGCTTGTGATCATTTTTTAAATGATAACTCCCAAGATCTTTTGTGGTTAAATTATCTTGATTACTGATTTCTTCTTTAACCTTTTCCGAAAGCAACACGCTTCCTGGAACTGCCAGCGATTCAATTCGGGAAGCAATGTTAACGCTGTTTCCTACAATATCTTCCTGAGTAATAACTACATCACCCATGTGTATGCCTATACGAACTGGTATCATTGGATCCTTTAAAAATTCCAATTGTAGCTCATACCCACAGGTTGCTGCATCTACCGCACTATCGAATATGCTTAAAGTGCCATCCCCATAATAGTTAATGATTCGTCCCCGATATTTTGCCGTTAGTTTATTAAAAACAGAGCGATGTTTTGCTCGAAACTGGATAGCTTTAGACTCACTTTGTTGCATCAAGGCCGTGTAACCTTGAATATCTGTGAACATAATTGCGACCAATTTTCGAGTCTGTGCCATAGGTTATTTATAATTTCTCATAGAATCTTTATAATAATACAAATATTTATATTCTTGCTCCCCTATCATTTTATCAAAAAAGAAATACCAGTAAAATAGTATATTACAATATACCAGATAAATGGCACAATAGGATAATTGAATAAAAAAATTGTCATGCATAAACCAACTGTTGAAAACCAAACTTTTACCAATTTAGAGTCGACCATCCATAAATTAAAAATTGCGGAATATATAGAATGCACTTTCAAGGATTGTAATTTTGCCAATTCAGAATTGTCCAACCAGATTTTTGAAGAATGTATTTTTGAAAATTGCAATTTTAGTTTCGCCAAATTAGATAATACCTCATTCCGAAAAGTCATTTTTTCAAACAGTAAGCTTTTAGGAGTCAATTTTGAGCCATGTAAGAGCATGCTTCTATCTTTTGAATTTTCATCGTGTAATCTAAATTTTGCCTCTTTTCAGAAAATGAACCTGAAAAATACCTTATTTACGAAATGTAATTTGCAGGAAACTGATTTTACAGAAAGCAATTTATCCGGATGTCGGTTTGACAACTGCGATTTATTAAGGACTATCTTTCTACATACGAATTTGGAAAAAGCTGATCTTCGATCGTCATATAATTATACGATCGATCCGGAAATCAATCGGATTTCTGAGGCCAGATTCACTTTATCAGGTGTTTCGGGTTTGTTGGAAAAATACAATATCCACATCGAATAAATATAATTTTTGGTCCAAGCGCATTAAGAACTAGTCATGATAATGCCATGAATAGATGGGCCTGTCGTAGTTAAACAATAATAGAATTTCATTTCTTTGTGAGAATCGCAAAACTAAAACTTATCTCCACAATTAGAACCTGCTCATCAACTGAATTCATTAAAAAACACCGCTTTGTTTGAACACTTTAGAAATAAGATCTGTTAATTCGATGTTTCTGTTGAGATTCTTTAAAAGGCTGCTGATTGGCCTGGTCACAACTGGATTCAAATACAAAATGAAATTAACCACGAATCTTCTAAAAATCCTTATCTGGATTTTTGTCATTGGACATCTCCAAACCTTTGCTCAAATAAAGTCAAAAGTACTTCATTTTGGCAAAGCTGAGTTGATAGAATTTTGCGGTGAATCAGAAATGAAGACTGACCAAAAACAGAACACAAACCTAGACAATATTGTACGTCAATATTTTGTACTGGGAATTACGCGACCAATAGAATTTCATTTATCCCCAGTAAGAGTAAGAATATTGAACTCCCTTTTCTATCCCAGTTTAAATACTCCTCCTCCTCCTAACCTCAAACTATAGTAAGTTAACAAGACCTATATTACCGGTACTACCGGATAGTAAGTTCCATATTCTTTTCGGAAGTTCAAGGTTTTGCTGAATTTGAAAGCATATTTACATCGGATAATATTAACATAACCAATTTTCAAAAAAGTACAAATGATAAAGCGTATCAACTTTGATTTTTCACATTTAAAAGGAGATTTTTTTGGTGGTATCACCGCCGGAATTGTGGCACTTCCTCTGGCACTCGCTTTTGGGGTAAGTTCAGGATTAGGACCTAGTGCGGGGCTTTATGGCGCCATATTTATTAGCTTTTTTGCGGCACTTTTTGGAGGAACAAATACCCAAATATCAGGACCTACGGCTCCAATGACTGCAGTAAGTATGATTATTATTGCAGGAATAGTAGCTGCCTATGATGGAAATGTAGAAAAAGCCCTACCGGCAATCCTGACTGTGTTTTTATTAGCGGGATTGATGCAAATAGGATTAGGACTCATGGGTTTAGGAAAGTATATCAAGTTTATTCCTTATCCGGTAGTATCTGGTTTTATGACGGCCATTGGTGTAATTATCATCTTAACCCAGATCTTGCCAAGCTTAGGGTATTACCCCAAAGAGGACCAGGAATTTGTGAATCAATACAAGCCACAGGCTGAAGAAATTATTTTAAACAACATATTGCATGAAGAAAGTGAAGAGGGGATATTGGTACTCGAAGATTTCCAAGAAACCATCGATAGAGCGAAGCATATTTCAGATGATGATATTTTAAAAGAATCCCAAACCTTAGCTGCCAAAGAAGCTTCTGGAGTAATTGGGGCAATCAAAGTATTACCGAATGCCTTTAGAAATATCGATTGGCTGGAATTATTCTTAGCGCTGGTAACGATATGCATAATTTACGGTTTCAAGAGAATTACCAAGATCATACCCAGCACATTAGTAGCATTATTTATAGTTTCCGGCATTGCTATTGGTCTTGGATTGGATTATCGGCCAATAGAAAAAATCCCTAGTGGTCTACCATTGCCGAACTGGGAAATCTTCACCCAATTTGAGCTGTCGAGTATTACACCCTATGTTTTTACAGCCTTGACCTTGGCTCTATTGGGTGCTATTGATTCACTATTGACTTCAGTCGTTGCAGACAATATGACCAAAACAAAACATCATCCCAACCAAGAGCTGTTCGGGCAAGGAATTGGTAACAGCATTGCAGCAATCTTTGGCGGAATCCCTGGAGCCGGAGCCACTATCAGGACCGTAGTAAATATCAATGCTGGGGGTAAAACTAGACTATCCGGTATGTTAGCAGGAATACTTTTGCTAATAGTATTGCTGCTGCTAGGTCCGTTAGCTTCCAAAATACCGGCTGCCGTATTGGCAGGCATTTTGATTACAGTAGGAATTGGAGTTATGGACTATAAAGGTCTAAAGGCTATTCCGTATATGCCCAAAGCCGAAGTAACCATTATGATCACCGTGTTAATATTGGCATCAGTATGGAATTTAATTTATGCGGTAGGTATTGGTTTGGTAATTGCCTCATTGATGTTCATGAAAAAGATTGGGGATCTCACCTCAGAGACCTCAGAGGTAACTCCCCTAATCAAAGAAAAAGCATGGCCTGATGAATTCGATTTACCTAAGCATCTAAGCGAAAAAGTTTTTATCAAACATATTAATGGACCATTATTTTTCGGATTTACTAGTGATTTTCAACAACTCGCTTCCCAGTTACCTAATGAGGCCGCCACAATCATCATAAGAATGGACCGAGTGCCCTACATGGACCAATCCGGGTTATACGCAATGGAAGATATTTTAGTGGATCTTATCAACAATGGAAAAAAAATATTGCTGGTTGGTATTAACAGACAACCTCAATATTTATTGGAGCGAATCGATATAATTCCAGATTTAATATCCCAAGAACAAATTTTTGAAAGTTTCAATGAATGTTTGAGATGGATAAATCAAAATGTTACTTAACTCAGGCTGGGTATCGGTTCTGGCAGATTGTCGGATTCTGACAAACTGGAATATTTGAGTGCATCAGTAGCTGCACTTAGATAATGTGGTTTGATAAAGGTTAATACTATTTTAATTTGTTAATAGAGAGGTAAAGTATAAGACCACTAGTGACTACCTTCTTCTAGTGCCAATTAGTTAAGCATCCGTTTTATGGTATAACTTTTATTCAGAAGGTCACCATAGGCTTGGATTCTTTGCTGAACCAGAGAATAATATCCTGCAAAAACATTGGCAAATTGGCCCGAATGAATTACATCAGGATTATTGAATTTTCCAGTTAAAACACTAAACTCGCGAAATACAAAGGGCATTACAAAATCGCCAAAAAACTGATAAAAATAATCATCAATAAATTGAATTCCGTCCAGTTCTAAATGATAATCAACTAAACTTGTTTTGAGATTAAAATCTCGAATCAAGTTCAGGTTACCGCTGTTGGTAATATCCTGATAGGTACCGGTCGTCGCATTAATCCGTGATATTTGCACGATATGACTCATGATTATTTTAGCCGAATCCAATTGAATTTCGTCATTCTTAATTTTTTCTAATAAGGGGGTAGTTCTGGCTATCCATACACTATCCGAAGACTGCGCTTCTCTGAATTCCTTAATATTGCTTTCAAGATCCTGAGAAAAACCTTGGATATACTTTTGCTCAAGTATTGACTGTTGCCTAGCCATCCTCCAATTATCAAATAGAAATCCGGCAGTGACTCCAAGAAATACTACAATCAATTCCAAACTGAGCTTTTGCCAATAAATACTTTTAGGATTAAAATATTTCAACCATTTCATAGTACTCTTACTTGTTTAATAAGAAATACAAGGTAATGTAATTTATAACATTAGGATTCTCAGTTTGCATGCTAATATCCAATACATAGAATTCATTCCCGCCAATGAATCAACCACCTATAGTTAAAATACCTTTACTTCATTACAAGACGTAAACCGTCTTCCGATTTACAAATTCCAAAATACCATCTTTTGCCAATTCTCTGCCAAATCCCGAGCATTTGGTACCTCCGAAAGGTAATCTAGGGTCTGATTTGACCATTTCATTGATAAAGAATGCGCCGTCTTTGACTTGGCTAGACCATTTAAGTACTTTATTGATTTCCTTCGTAAATACGGTTAATCCGAGTCCATACTTTGAATTTCCTGCCAATTGGAGCGCGTGATCCGGGCTTTCAGCTCTAATCATAGCAGCCAAAGGACCAAATGTTTCCTCATCAAAAGCAGGCATGCCAGGTTTTACATTTTCTAAAATAGTAGGTTCATGGAAACAACTTGTTCGCTTACCCCCTATTAAGATAGTTGCACCAAGCTCTACAGATTTCATAATCTGTAGGTTGAGGTTTTCTGCTAAGTCTTTTCTGGCTAATGGTCCCATCTGGGTAGATTCCTGCATAGGATCTCCCAATCTTAATTTGGCGACCTCATGCAGAAATCCACTTACAAAATCATCATATATTTCATCAACCAGGATGAATCGTTTGGCAGCGATACAACTTTGTCCAGCATTGAGCATTCGAGCGGTTACCCCAATTTTTACCGCCTGTTCCAAATCAGCATCCGGCAAAACAATAAATGCATTATTTCCACCTAGCTCTAAGACCGATTTCTTGAGATATCTGCCAGCCAACGATGCCACGGCTCTTCCGGCACGTTCACTCCCTGTCAGGGATACTGCAGCAATGCTGTCGTGGGCGACAATTTTTTCAATTTGGTCATGGTCAACGTAGATATTTTGCATTACACCTGCAGGAAATCCGGCTTTTTCAAACAGTTCAGCAATCAATTTCGCACATCCAAAAACATTGGTGGCATGCTTTAATAGCCCAGTATTTCCAGCCATTATAGCCGGAGCTGCGAACCTAAATACCTGCCAAAAGGGAAAATTCCAGGGCATAATCGCTAAGATAGTCCCAATCGGATCGTTTCTGACCATACTCAATCGACTACCCGTATCTATTTTTTCGCTAGCAAGAAACTCTGATGCATTCTGTGCATAATAGTCACAAACCCAGGAACATTTTTTTATTTCAGACCTGGATTCTGAAATGATTTTGCCCATTTCCAGGGTAATCGTTTTGGCATACTTATCGACATCATTCTGTAGAATTTGGGCGACATTACTCATCAATTTGGTTCGTTCTGAATGGGGCACCTGTGACCATTCAAGAAAGGCAGCTTCCGAATCTTTTAATATGGTCTGCACCTGTTGTGGGTTTTGCTCCTCATAAATGCCTAATACCTGGTTGTTAAAGGGGTTTATACTTTTGAATTGCATACGTTTTCATTATTGCTGGTTATCAGTCAAAATTCGGATTATATGCTATATAAAAATATATATTTGTTAAACCCAATTAGTGCAATAGGAAATTTCACACATGTATGATTTGGCCAAAATGAAGTCATAAAAGTTTGATTTCTAGGTATTTACAATCTAAATCATACAATTTGATCATTTTTCCAGTGAATTTTTTAAATACATTGCATTAGGATAACGTTTTCCAATGAATAATTACTTTTGTAATATAATCAGCATATGTGAGACTGATTCCACTGCACGAATTAGGTTAAAGCAGCAAGATATTGATTCAAAACGGAATCCTAAACACAATTATTTTGGTTAATAAGTTATTTCGGATATATTAAAAACACGAATTCATTCCAGCAGGATTAAACCAAAAAAGCATGGGTATACACAAAGAATTATCGGAGCTTATCGAAGCTCAGGTAATTTCTCAAGAAACTGCTGACAAAATCGATGCATTCTATCGTCAAAAAAGTAATAAATCTCCTAACCGTCTGGTAATCGCATTTGGAATTCTTGGAGCTTTATTAGTAGGTTTTGGAATTATTTTGATTATAGCTCATAATTGGGACCATCTTTCTATTATAAGTAAAACCATCATTGCTTTCCTTCCACTAACAATAAGCCAGGTACTTTGTGGATATGTGCTGTTCCGGAAATTCGACTCTTCAGCCTGGAGAGAGGGAGTGTCGGTTCTATTGTTTTGTGCAATCGGAGCCTGTATTTCAATGATCAGTCAGATCTATCAGATTCCGGGATCAATGAGTAGTTTTTTATTCACCTGGATGTTGTTGGCGCTGCCTATAGTATACATCATGCGCTCATCTATGGTCTCGCTTCTATACTTGATTGGGATTACTTATTATACAGGAGAAGTTAATTATTGGAACCATTCCAATTCTGAAGATTACTGGTATTGGATATTACTCCTCAGTGCACTTCCACATTATTATTTGTTACTCAAAAAATATCCTGAAAGTAATTTCACATTGTTCCATAATTGGGCAGTACCTTTATCGATTACTTTCGCTTTAGGGTGTGTGGCCAATACCCATGAGGAATTCATGTACCTAGCTTATTTTAGCCTCTTCAGTGTATTTTGCCTTATGGGAAATACGACATTTTTCGACAAATATAAAAAGGTACAAAATGGATATAAAGTAGTTGGCGTATTGGGTACGCTGTCTCTATTGTTAACGCTGAGCTTTAGTTGGTTTTGGGAGAAGTTGCGAACTGTAGAGTACAATCTGAATGACCTATTAGTTTCCCCGGAGTTTCTTTTTTCACTTGCATGGATATTTGCCGGGATCTACTTTCTAATCAGAATCATTCAAAGACACAATACAAAAAGTATTATTCCATTCGGAATTATTTTTCTGATTTTTATCCCGGTTTATGCCATAGGAATGTCTTCTCCCATTTCTATTCTGTTAATTAATATCCTCGTATTTGTGGTTGGGTTAATGACGATATTGAAGGGATTCAGATCGACTGATTTAGGTGTTTTAAACCTTGGTTTATTGATAATAGCCGCATTGATGGTTTGTCGTTTTTTCGATTCAGACCTAAGCTTTGTTATAAGAGGCATCCTGTTTGTAACTGTGGGTGCTGGTTTTTTTGTAGCCAATTATTGGATTCTAAAAAAGAGAAATCTCAATGAAGACTAACCTTTTATTTCCAGCATTCTTTCTCATGATATTGGCCCAGCTGTATATCCCGTCAAAAATGATTTTGGACAGCCGAGGTTTGCTGAGATCTGGTAAAGAATATAAGTTTTTAACCGCTCCAATTGATCCTACAGATCCATTTCGGGGTAAGTATATATCGCTTAATTTCCAGGCAAATGCTATTGAAATAAAAGCAAGCCATGATTGGAAGAAAAATGATCCCGTTTTTGTACTACTGGACACAGATCAACAAGGTTATGCGCGAATCCGGGCCGTTACACATGAACGTCCAAGAGGTGACTCAGACTATATTCAAGCTTCGGTCAGGCAGATAATACAAGGCTCTAACCACAAATTAATTGTAGAATATCCTTTTAACCGATATTATATAGAAGAATCCAAAGCGGCTGAAACTGAAAAAATCTATTTGGACTCCATGTCTTCATCGAGTAGCCAGACTTATGCCGTGGTAATGGTTAAAGACGGTGAAGCTTTGATAAAAGATATATTTATCAGCGGAATCTCCATCAAGGAGATTAATTTTCAAAAGAATACAAATTGAGTTTTTTGGATTTTGTAAGACGATCTAAAAATCTGAGTTTTCAAACTGAACCTATTTTGGTAAAAGAAAAGGAATTGATTCTTCTGAATATTTATTGATGTGAAGATAAAAGAAAAGTTCACCTTACCCTGTGGAGCAGTATTGTCGAATCGTATCGCCAAAGCTGCTATGACTGAACGGTTGGCAAAAGCCGGAAAAGTCAATCAACTTCATCAACAATTATATCAACATTGGGCTGGTCTCGACTCGGGTTTACTCATTTCCGGTAATATCATGGTGGACAAAAGATACAAAGAAGCGGCAGGCAATATTGTAGTGGAAAATGAATCAGGAATTGAAGAACTGCGCTCACTTACCGAAGTAGTCACCCGCAAAAACAAGCACTTCTGGGCACAAATCAGTCATGCAGGTCGACAAGCAACCATTTTTTCTACTTTGACACCTGTTGCACCATCTTCAGTAAAACTTAGAAAACTGGGATTGTTCAGGAAACCACGAGCAATGACTCTAACAGAAATCGAAGATGTAATCACCAGGTTTGTCAATGCGGCCAAGATATGTCAAAGGGCTGGATTTACAGGAGTTCAGTTTCATGCTGCCCACGGCTATCTTTTGAATCAATTTTTATCTCCGTTAACAAACTTAAGAAACGACCAATATGGAGGTCCCATTGAAAACAGAGCGAGGTTATTATTGGAGATCGTCCATCGAAGTAGAAAAGTAGTGGGCAAATCGTTTCCAATATCTGTGAAACTAAATTCCGCTGACTTCCAGAGGGGTGGATTTGAAGAGCCAGATTCAATTTTTGTCATAAAAAAATTGGAAGAACTCGGGATAGACTTGTTAGAGATTTCAGGGGGAACTTATGAAAACATAGTTTTTTTGACTAAAAGGTTGCAAAAAGAATCTACGCGCCAAAGAGAGGCCTATTTCCTGGATTTTGCCCAAAAAATAAGAAAGCAGATCAATATTCCACTGATGGTTACCGGAGGATTCCGAAGTTTACACTTTTGCAATGAAGTTCTTACCAATAATGAATTGGACTTCATCGGATTTGCCCGACCCTATTTAAATCATAAGCAGTTTCCTAACTGCTTATTAGATGGTGAAATGCATCGAATCGATGATGCAAAATTTCAAGTTTGGCCCAAATCTTTGGCAGATATGGCTGAAGGTGCATTTTACGACTATCAGATCCATCGAATTGCGAAGCAGAAAACGTTGAAACCAAAATACAGTCCTTATTTAGCCTTGTTGAGATTAACCATAAATGAAGCTTTCAAAGGATGGCTCAATCTTTAGGTAATAATGTCCACCCCAAAGTATTGGAAGCTTTAAACAAAATCTTTTTCATCCCAATCTCTAGGGAGCTTCACTCTTTCCTTAAGGCGTAATTCATCATCGGACAATTCCAAAACGTCCTCTTCCTGGTCTTCGATAGCTTTCTTTTCCTTCAACTTTGAGATTTCTTTGTCCAATTCTTTTTGCTCCCAATTATGACCTTTTATGGCAGAAAATCCAAATACAGTAAAATAATGCGCGATAACTCCAATACCCCAACCTCCTAATGGGAAGAGAAACCACCAAAAATCCGGAGAGGTCATATAGTTAATCATAAAAAGGAATAGGATAGTACTGATATACACTATCAAATGTGTAAAAAAATCTTTTTTATCCCGCACCCGTTTTTGTGCTTCTTCCAAAATTCTATTTTCCTTCATCGTAAAATATTTGTCGTTAAGACAGAATGATAAAACAGACGAATAATTGTTAAGTTCTCAAAATTCTATCTATCAATTATTTGCCCCTCTAACTCTTTTAAAGTTAATCAGAACGGGGTATAATGTCAAGGTTGTAAGAGTATAATTGGTGTTTTCCAGTAGATTATTTCAATTTGACTACAATCGAAGGATCAAAAGGATATTTGCCAAAATTTTTACCATAAATTGCGATGCCACCTTCTCCTTCCGTTTGGAGTTTGACCGTAATAAACCCCCTTTTAATTGCTCTGCGCAATTCTGATTTGCTGATCGGAACTTTTACCAAATAGCCATAAGATCCGGCTTCGCGAAGTTTACGATCTTTCAGTTGATGATGCCAAGACAGGACTCCTTGATGGTCAGCAGGATCATCTTGGAGCGTTGTAGTCCATTTTTTCTGACCATCAATCCAAATTGAAATCTCTGAGGGATAGCGGGTTTGGTCAGTCATGGGATAACTATTAGGATTACCGCTGGGAGCTACTCGTGATCCTTTCATAAAATCCTGATTCCGCTGATATTCTTGTTGATCCTTTACAAACAATTCTTTAGCAGATAGTTCTGCCAAAAAGTAAGACTCAGTCAGTCCTTTCCAGGCCAGGTCTCGGGGAATTTCAATGCGATATGTAAAAAATCCAGACCCCGCTCCATTGACTTTTTTCCCCTCCAATACATCCCATTGTTTTTTATTCCAGTTTGCATCTGCAAAGTTAAGCGGTGAAATACTGGCAGTTTGAACTTTTTCGATCTCTTGGCTTCCTTTAATCTCAAAGTGCATAAAGTTGCGATGTAAAGTTTCTCCATTTTCGGAGGTTACTTCCAATCTTAAGATTGCCAGGCCAGGAACTTCAGGCAATTTTATCACCAGAGGGTCTAAGGATTGCTGCATCCAGCTTTTATAAATAACGGAAATGGTGCCGGTTAGATTTTTTTCAGTTTCTCCAATATAGTTGGCATGCATTAAGGAATAATTTATCTGAAGATTCTTGCCATAATCATGACCTGTCATTACTGAAAGAAAAAGCGGAATCTGTACGGGTTCACCTATCTGATGAGTAACACAGATTTCATTACCGGTTGACAAGTAGACCGGAGCGTGAAAATCATTGATCTGCATCCCCGGATTCAACATTTCCAAACCGGTTTCTTTCTCTGTTCGGTCATATCGCCAATACCCATTCCATTCATTAATCACATCATGGTGTTCGGTATAAAGCCAACCTGCTACCTTGGGATACATTCGAAAGGTATTGATCATGCGATGATAATCCCAACTCCAGTCTACATCACCGGTGCTGCCCGCATACCCCCAAACATTGCCACATTCGGAATTGATATTTGGCTGATTTCCCTGTTTAAATCCATTTTCAAAATGATATGAGCTTCCCTCATAGGTGTTTTCCGTTATCTCTTTTAGTAGTTCCTCCCATTCCCATCCCGGTTTATAGGCATGCCACGAATTGATGTCCGTCTCTACATGACCACGTCCACAGCAAATCGAATTATCCTCTACTAAACGGGTTGGATCAAGTGATTTAGCCAGATAATACATCGAAGCAACCCAATGCTGAGTTTCAGGCAAATATTTATTTTCAGTTTTTCCATTTTCAGTCACTTTGGTCCTCAATCCCCAGGTTTCATTAAAAGCCACCCAAGAAAATATCGAGGGATGATTATAATCTCGTTTAATCATTTCACGCAAGGTATACTCCGATTCCTTTTGTGCCAATTGATCGGGTTCACCCCAACTGTTGGGCAGGTCCTCCATTACCAACAGTCCCAACTTGTCAGCCCAGTACAATTTACGGGGTACTTCGACTTTGATATGTATTCGAATCCCATTTAGACCAATTGATTTACTCCTTTCGATCTCCTCTTTCATAAACTTATCGGAAGGAAACGTATAATACCCCTCCGGATGATAAGATTGATCTAAAGCAAGTTGTAAATAAACAGGTTGGTCATTCAATGCGATATACGGATATTCCGTTCCGGGCAAATTGACCACAGAAATTTTACGCATACCGAAATAGGTATGTACTTCATCCTGGGCTAATGTCGCCTTTACATGGTATAGAAAAGGATCGGCCATACTCCATAATTTAGGTTGGGGCAATGGTATTTCAAACAAGTATTTGATTTTGCCTTTTGGTATGGTTTCACTTATCCCTTTTGTTGATGAAGGCAACCGGATTTCCAAATTGAAGGTAAGGTCCCGGACAGTTTTTTCAGGTAAATAGACAGTGACTTTCACCTTTTCCTCATCGATATCAGGAGTAAAATGTAAAGCTTCAATATATTCCGGTCCCCTTGCTTCCAAATACACGGTTTGCCAAATACCACGGGCATTACCATAGCCTTGTTTGCCATATAAGGTGAAATCGCGACGTGCATCATCTACGCGAATTACCAACCTATGCGTTTTACCGGTTTCGATCATATCGGTCAATTCAAAGGAAAACGGCACGTATCCGCCTTGATGCTTTCCAACCAACTTCCCATCAAGCCAAATAGTAGTTTCCCAATCGGAAGCACCTATTGTTAAAAACGTGCGCTTCCCTTTCCAATGATCCGGAACCGTAATATCCCTTTGATACCATCCAATATCCGCATTGTCCTCTACTCTAGACAATTTCGATCCCCATGGAAAAGGAACCATTATCTGTTGATTAAATGCAGTCTTTTGGCGATACCATTGATCCCGGATTCCAGCATTAACGGAGTCAAACTGAAAATTCCAAACTCCATTCAGATTTATCCACTCCTTTCTTTCAAAGTCTGGACGAGGATGTTCCGGGAGAGGAATTTCCTGACAGAATAATGTAGAACCTAAACTGATATTCAAACAAATTAAATAGAATACTGATCTTAACATGAGAGGTTTTTCCATATTTGATATCATAACTATCCGCAACTTTAGAAATCAAGTGAATAATGAATAAAATGAATAATGCCCATTTATTGCAAAATTTAATCTTTTTAGTTTATAAAAATATGCATGTCAATCCAAAGGCAGCCGAAATCAATATCCTTAAACAACCTGAACTTGTACCACGTAACGACTTTTTTTCTTAAGCTTTAAATCCCAATTCCCATATTTATTGGGCTGCAGATCATAATTCATTCTATTCTTAAAACTTTCGGACGGCTGTGAATTGATATCCCAAAATAGTTAATAAAAATGTTTCATTATATATGCATATCAGTTATCTTATCCGGACTACTTTAATTTTAGTATTTCTCTAAATACAAAGTGACAAACGATGTCAAATATAGCTGCGAACTTATATCCTAAAATCGCAATCCGATTTTTTTACTTTTTGTTCATTTGTTTTGGATTAACCCAATGTTCCAAACAAGTTGAAAAACCCAATATCGTGCTGATAATGGCTGATGACATTGGAATTTCTGATATTGGATGTTATGGAAGTGAAATTCAGACTCCGAACCTAGATCGGCTTGCCGAAGGAGGACTCAGGTTTACGACCTTTTATAATATGGCAAAATGTGATCCAACCAGAGCCTCCTTGCTCACCGGATTGTACCAGGGAGGAAATGGGGCCGTACATCTGGCAGAACACACCAGGAATGCAGGATATTTTAATATCATGAGTGGTAAGGAACACTTTTCCAGATGGGTTCCGGATTATTGCAAAGCAGAAAAGGTATTTGATCACTCTTTTTATTTTTGGGCAACGACCGAATATTTCGTTCCTCCTTCCGGAAAATTTCAACGACCCTTCTATTTAGAGGGCAAAGAGTTAAAGACCGAACAGATTAAACATCAAAAAACTCCGATGTACAAAACCGACTTTATCACGGATTATGCCCTGGACTGGTTGGATGAAGCTTTCGAAAAAGATGGCCCATTTTTTCTGTATCTTCCTTATCATTCCGCCCATTACCCTCTTCAGGCCAGACCAGAAGATATCCACAAATATCGAGGAAAATACAAAAAAGGATGGGACGAGTTGCGCTCCATAAGATTTTCGAAAATGCAAGATTTTGGTGTTTTGCCCAAACATACCAAATTAAGTCCTCCGGAGGGAAACTTAAACCAATTTCGGGGACCCTTAATTCCGGCTTACACTGATTATTATCCCTGGGATACCCTGTCTGATTCTCAGCAAGATTCTCTGGATCTTGAAATGGCCGTTTTTGCCGCCATGATTGATCGGATGGACCAAAATATTGGCAGAGTATTGGCAACACTGGAACAAAGGGGAAAATTAAAAAACACCTTGATCCTATTTTTAATCGATAACGGATCTTGCCCCTTTTATTCCAATAAAATCAAGACAGTCCAACCAGGACCTGCTAATTCGTATTGGAGCCTCCGTGCTTCCTGGGCTAACTTAGGCAATACTCCTTATCGGCAATTTAAACAATCCGGACACGAAGGAGGAAGTCATACCCCGTTCATCGCCTATTGGCCAAACTCCATTAAAGCCAACTCAATTACTCATCAGCCTGGTCATGTAGTGGATATAGTACCCACTTTTTTAGATATACTAGATATTTCATATCCGGATTCTATTCATGGTTATCCCACGCTTCCTTTGCATGGTCAATCCTTATTGCCCATCTTCAAGGGTAACACGCGGCCAGAGCCCGATTTTTTTATTTCCGGATTGGAAAAATTCCGTATGTTCAGGAGTGATTCCTTTAAAATTGTGAGGCTAAATGGTGGAGCTTGGGAATTGTATCAAATCCACCAAGATCCTTCCGAAACAACTAATTTGGCTGATTCATTTCCGGCTGTTGTCAAGAAATTGGAAACGCAATATGAGCGCGTAATGGAGAAAATGGATTGAAGGTTTGCCAATTTGTAATTTGTACCTTTCAGCAATCAAAGAACGATATTTACAAGTATTTCCATAGGGATTTGGTAGCTAAAGCAATCTTTACCAGATGTATTAAGAAGCCCATAGTTGGTTATGGTTTCAAGTAAATTTAGAGATAGAGATACTCCACATATATCAATGAGCAAAATGACACCTAAACACAAATTAATTATATTCCAACCAGGCCGTTGCCTCGCAGTTTTTATCCGATATGAACCTGATCCATCTCACCTGTAAACTTTCAGGAAATTCATGCAGAAATTCCATACCAGGTTGAATGGTAAGCCTTTTGTACAGCATCCATGGTCCATGCCCCAGGGGTTCAACTTCAATTTGAAAAGTGACCGGTTCATCCGCATTATGAGAAATCTTGAGTGTTTTTTGCTCATAATATCCAATCAGGTATGGATCAGAGGGTACATTAGCCTCTACCGGACTATTTTTCCATGGTCCACCTTTCCCTCTGGGCTTCCCAAGTCGCCATAAATCATCAATAACCCCGGCCCAAACAGCAGCTTTGCCATCCTCGGAACGGATGATGTGAGGATTAGGATTATCTCTATCGGCATTATTCAAACCGGTCATAACTAAAAGTCCGCGATAGGAAGCATAATCATGAATTCTAAATTGATGTGAAGCAATGGGTCTGACTTTTGCAAATCCATCGGCATTTTCGGCAGGTAACTCGTAAAAGGTTCCGTGGCAGTTAAAAAGATCTCGTTCTGTTGCTACTTCCCGACAGATTCGCAAATAACCCTCATTGGTCAAAGGTGTAAATTCTTGATTTCCTAGAGGAAATCTCCATCGTCTACCCTTATCATCGACAACCAGTACCGACGATTCTTCCACGACAACTACCCCTATTGGGATCTTAAATTTCTGTTGAATAAATCCTAAGGTTTCCGGATCGTTTTTAGCTTTCAGATTCAGCTTTTCATCCAACTCGTAATAACCGGTATATCGCATCGAATCTTTTTCGAAATGACAAGTTGAAACTCCCAAAACCCTGCGGTTAGCACCTAATCCGTATAATAATCCTCCAATCGATGCTGAATCTTCGATAGGTGTCAATCCCTGAAAAATGGGATCGGGATTTGTTCCTCTTTTTTCTGAATCGGTATAATGAAAACTTAAAGTTGCCTGCTTCAATTGTGATCGTGGTTTGGCCCGGATCCATTCACCTTGGTCACTTGGCCCGAACTCAATGAATACAGGCTCTGATGGTTTTACAAACAAAGACTTATATTGTACCCAATTGCCCGTTCCATCTTCATCAACTTCAAAAACAACTTCCACCGGCGAGGAGGAAGAGTGTTGAATCCAGCAACTTCTTATCGACCAGCCTGAAAAAAGAAAGGATTCGGAATATTCGGTTGCCTCCACTTGGTCATTTAACCATACTGCGCCTGATGCGGTGCTTGGTCCTAGTCGGTCGGGCTTATCCAAAGCATTAAACCATAGGTTGGAATTGGATTGACCTGGACCTTCGATATTCCCTTTTTGCTTTCTTTTGTTCAAAAATTCTTTTTGTGCGGAATCGTCACAACCAAAAACCAACTTTTCATTCCAACGTGCAAAATCACCAACGACTTTTAAATATGCAGAGCGGGGACGGATACCTGTTGAATTATTAATCCCAAATTTCCCGGGAAACTTCCAGAACATACCATGCATGGTCATCAAATAATCCGGAGAGTCTTCCGTTCCAATATTTCTAATCCTTGGCCATTCAGTATTCCAACCATGGGCCCCATCGTAGCTGTGACTGGATTTGGGCAGGCGAAAAAAACTCCAAGTATCGGGGCTTCTGGCTCCTATTATGACAGATTTATGGTCCCAACCGGTTACCCAAATTGGATCGGTATCCGGATGTTCATTCCCATAGATTCCTCCCGGGCCAGTCACCTCGACAAATTGATTGCGTCGTATCAATTTCCATTTTTCACCATTCCATTCGGATAATGATCCGGATTCTATGTCGAATTGTTCTAACGCAGTCTGACCGGATTCCCCATTATTTGAATACACTACAACTCCTTGGCCTGAATACAATCCTTTCCCATGTGCTCCTGGCAAATCAGCCACTTTATGAGGTAGTGAAATCGAGTCAGAAGACACCATTTTATTTGTCTGATTCCGGTCTTTGTATAAGGTGTTTATTTCAAGCGTATTGACGTTGACTTCATAAAACCCTTCCTCCATTGTACCAAAGTAGATCAATTCTGCAGGTTTTGAAAGGTGACGCGCATTCCCTGTATGACGTCCAGGCATTTTAGAATATGGAACAACACGTACTTTACCGCTGGTATCTATCGCATATGGCCCAATGAATAATTGGCTGCTTTCTCTATGGATCATGCGATTGGCTGGTGTTCCTCCGATGCTCTCAGATCGCACAATTTGTTCTAAGTCAGGTGTAATTTGATACAGTTTATCAGTAGACCCTTGAGGTTTGTGAGGGCCGTAAGTTATTACCCACAGTTGTCCGGCCCAGGGAACCACAGCTCCGGTGCCACATTCCCCTTCTTGGTTATAATAAGCCAAATGGGGAAAAATTCCACTGATTTGAGCATATTCCGACCATTCTTTATCTGATGTCAAATCGACACGACAAGAGAATACCAAAAGTACAATCAGTCCAAAAAATGGGAAATCGGAGCGTCGCATGACTATCTGAATTATAAGGGAAGATAAGGTTTAGAAATGACTAATTTACCTGAAACTTGTAAAAATGTATTGCTTCAGGAATACCGGATTGATGTAACCATAAATCTCTAATATTTACTGAATAACCCGCATTGAATTATGTATTTTGTGGAATACTATCCTCCTATTTCTTTTCGTCAAAATTATGCGTTCAATGTTTGATACTGCAGTTTATATCCAGCGTAGAAATCAACTTAAATCAAAGTTAAGTTCCGGCATCGCACTTTTCTTGGGAAATGAGGAAAGTCCAATGAATTATAAGGAAAATCCATATCATTTTCGCCAAGATTCCACGTTCCTGTATTATTTCGGTCTAAAAGATCCAGGACTTGTCGGTGTAATCGATTTCGATGAAGGCAATGAATACCTATTTGGAAATGATGTTACCGTTGAAGATATTGTATGGATGGGCCCGCTTCCGACACTAAAGGAAAGAGCATTTGCGGTCGGCATCGAAAGTACCGGAACCATCAATGATCTGCTGGTATTTTTGGATAAAGCCCTTCATAAAGACCGGACAATCCACTATTTGCCGCCATACCGATCCGGGAATAAACTGAAATTATGGCAATGGTTGGATATCGCTCCGAACAAAGTTCAGAAACAAACCTCGGTGGATTTAATCAAGTCCGTAGTGGCCCAGCGTGAAGTTAAATCGAATGAAGAGCTCGCCGAAATCGAAAAAGCAGTGGATACTTCAGTTGATATGCATATTATGGCCATGAAGATGGCTTGCCCTGGAATGACTGAATTGGAAATCGCCTCTACGGTCCAAAATATCGCAGTTCGAGCAGGTGGAAATATTTCTTTTCCCATCATAGCTACTATTCATGGTGAAATTTTGCATAACCATCATCATCGAAATACTCTGAAAACCGGAGATCTTTTTCTATTGGATTGTGGAGCTGAAACAGCAATGGGATATGCCGGAGATCTATCCAGTACAATGCCTGTGGGAGGCGGATTTTCAAGCCGGCAAAAGGAAATATATGAAATTACCCTTGACGCTCATGAATCAGCCATTGCCATGTTGAAACCAGGGATACCGTTCACTGAAATATATTTCCAGGCCTGCCGAGCCATCTTTGATGGGATGAAAGCACTCGGTCTGGCGAAAGGAGATGTTGATGATGCGGTGGCAGCAGGAGCTCATGCTTTGTTTTTTCAATGTGGCTTAGGCCATCAAATGGGGCTTGATGTTCATGACATGGAGGATTTGGGAGAAGTGTATGTCGGTTATGATGGAAGTCCAAAAAGCAAAACTTTCGGACTCAAATCATTAAGGCTAGGAAAACCCTTAATACCGGGTATGGTATTAACTATTGAACCTGGAATCTATTTTATTCCAACACTTATCGATATGTGGAAATCTGAAAACCGGTTTAAAGACTTCATCAATTACAGCAAACTGGCATCTTACCAAGATTTTGGTGGAATCCGCAATGAAGAGGACTTTGTGATTACTGAATCGGGATATCGCTTATTAGGCAAGCCCAAACCCAAAACGATAAAAGAGGTAGAACGATTCAATCAATAGCCATGGTGAGATAAATAACATCAATCCAGTGGAAAACTAATATAGCTTAGAAATCCAAATAATAGTGATCCCAAGGTGCCTTGCCCTCCATTCTGGGATCTTTAGTCTGGATTAAATACTGGTTTAGCCTATCTTTCAACTCCAACTTTATTTCCTGATGCCTCTGAACATCAGAAAGGTTATTGGTCATATCCGGATCTGAAGCTTTGTGATACAGTTCTTCCGCAACTACTTTCCCAAAACATAATTTAAATAATGATAAAACATCTTCATCGTATTTATGGGAAACCATATATTTTTTAATATCTGTTGGATCAATATCGCCATAAAAATCCCAGTTTGGAATAAAGACTGCTGAGTCCCCCGCAGGCCATCGATCCGGCTCGTAATTAATGATGTAGGTCCATTCCTGTGTATGGATCGCTCGTCGGGGAAATCCCAGACTATCTCTCCTGGCATGGGTATGCTTTTCTATAGCTGTTACTACGAAATTTCGATGAGAGTCTAATTTTTCAGATGCTCCATTAAGCATTATATCTACTAAGCTTTTTCCCGTCATCTGCCCGGGAATGTCAGCTCCGGCGAGTTCTAAAAATGTCGGAGCTAGATCAATTAAACTTACAGGTGCGTTTATAATCCGCCGGTTGTGTATTTGATCACCCCAGGCCATGATCAATGGCATTCGTACCCCCCAATCGTAAAGCGTTGCCTTAGCTCTGGGAAAAGGCATTCCATTATCAGACGTAAATACCACTAGAGTATTATTCTGATAACCATTTGCGACCAAGACCTGCAGCACTTTGGCAATGGATTGATCTGCCCATTCTATTTCGTAGAGGTAATCAGCCAATGCAGACCGGACTAAAGGAATGTTCGGATAAAATGATGGGACATTAATTCTTTCAGGATTGATACCTTTTTTAACACCCAGTCCTTTAGGATGTGGAATATGGGGTTCCGAAATGCCTACCCAAAAGAAGAATGGTTTTGAGCTTTGATTTTGGGTTAAAAAGACCCTGAAATTTTCAGCATAATCTGTTTTACTAATGCCTTCCGGTACTTTTTCTAACCGAATTTTGGAATACGTTTTTCCCACAGGTAAATTATGCGCATTGGGAACATCTTTGGTCTTTGGCCAATATTTTTTACCTGTTCCTCCCACTGCATATCCCGCATTTTCCAGTAAGGAGGGAAATACAACAAATTTGTCTCTGATAAACCCGGTCAAAACTCCACCTTCTTCCAACCGATATATATCTTGTCCGGTGAGAATACCTGCTCTGGAAGGAGAACATGATGGCGCCGCTGTATAAGCATGTTGAAAACGCAGGCCGGCTTGAGCCAGGGAATCTATAGTAGGTGTGCGCACAACAGGATCCCCATAACAACTGAGATGTTTCCAGGATTGATCATCAGTAATTATAAAGAGAATATTCGGTTGAGAAAATTCATGATTGCAATCAACTAGAGATCCAATTCCTCCTAGTCCCAGGATTAGAAAACATCTGAAAATTGTACGTCTCATATTATTCCATTAAATTAATTACCACTTTGAAATTTAAACAGGACTGAAATTCTCGATTTGCCTACTAAGTAATAGCACTAAATCTTTTTATTCCCGGTAAAATCTCGTTTTTCCACTCAAAACGTCTGCCCACTTCAGACCATCTGTGGGTACCAGTTCATGAGTTTCCTCCTTGCTGGGTATAAATCCATGTAACTGCGACTTGATATTCTGGAATTCTGGTAGATCTGCCAAGTTGTGCCACTCATCAGGAGCCTTATCGAGATTATATAATTCTTCATCTGTGCGATTATATAATATATAGTGCCAATGGTTTTTCCTAATTGAGAAATGCTTATCTCCGAGCATGGTAATAACCGGATGATCCCAGATGGCATTTGGATCTTTCAATAAGGGGAGCAAGCTTTTACCCGAAACATTCGGTTTTGTCGCCAGATCACATAATTCGGTTAGGGTGGGAAAAATATCGACCAATGATACATTTCTATTGCAGGTCCCTTTACTTAAGCCTAATGAGGGTGGTGCTTTGATCATAAGTACGCTTCGGATCACATTTTCCCACAAGGCAAACTTTCTCCAATGATTTTTTTCTCCCAGTTGCCAGCCGTGATCAGAAAACAGGACCACAACGGTATTATCGGCATATGCACTTTCCTCCAACGCGCCAAGCAATTTTCCAATCAAATCGTCAGCATAATTAATTGCTGCTAAATATCCTTGTACGGCATTTTCCCATTCTCCGGCTTCCGTGACTTGATGATGATACTGAATTAGCAATTCGTTGTCCCGTGGGGGGTAAATCGAGCCAATCCCGTGGTTTCACCTTCGGCAATTGGATTTTATCGATTGGAAACTTATCATAATATTTCTGTGGAACATACCAGGGAAGATGCGGACGATAAAGGCCACATGCTAGAAAAAATGGTTGATCATAAGCCTTTCCCAACTGATTAATTGTCCAGTCCACGGATGCGTAATCCCCGGTTTTCTCAACCGCAAACGGAAGCGGAGCCCAGTCAAAAGCAACATACATCCGATCAAAAACCGGCATATTAAAAGTAACTCCTTTAGGATCATCTTCTCGAATTTCATTATCCTGTAACTTGAAATAGGGCCTACCGGTAATTGAATCCCTTACCGGAAGATAATAATCCGGAAAATGTTTTATCAGCGATGGAAAATACTGATCCCAAGAGATAGGATCCGGCATATTGTTATGAAAAATTTTCCCGGCACCGGCAACCCAATAGCCTGCTTTCTGAAAATATGCAGGTAAGGTTATTTCTTTAGGTAATACATGCCTCCAGATTTGAGGATTGTTGTACAATCCGGTGCGGTAAGGATGTTTACCGGTTAAAAGTGCCGTCCGAGACGGATTGCATGATGGTGATGCACAATAGGCATTATTGAACAATACCGATTGTTGGGCCAGTTTGGACAAATTTGGAGTTTGGGCTTGAGGATGACCTCCCAAAGGCTCGATCCAATCATTAAGATCATCCACAGAAATGAACAATACATTAGGAAAGTCTTTTGTCGTATTTGAAGTACATTGTAGGGTACAAAATACTATTGTGAGCAATAAAAAAAGAACTATAAATATGCTGCCTAATCCTTGTGTAATTGGAGTACTCCAGTTCAATTTTTGCATAAAACAAATTGTATGTTAAAATAGTAAATTATTAAGACGTTTACGATAACTAATACTTCAACCAGTTTTCCTTCTTTCATATATGAAATTACTTACTGTTAACCTGTAAGATACCAAACCTGTATGTTTATCTTGACAAGTACATCGTCTTGGTATAATAAATTCTATATTTGGCTTTTCTAAACCACTTCAATGTATGATTGTCATTTGTAAACCAAAAACTTAACTAGAATATGAAAATAATTTCAGCGGAGCAGGTTAATGCCGTATTGAAATATCCGGATCTTATTGACATTTTGAAGAATGCTTATGGAGGCTCCTTTAATATGCCTCCGAGGAAAGTATTTTTACTTGATGAGGAAAGCGGATCACACGATGCGTTTGCTTTACTTCCCTCCTGGAATGATAAAGTCATAGGCGTTAAAGCATTCACTTATTTTCCTCATAATAAATTACCAAACAAGTCTTTATACTCCAAAATCTTGTTGTTTGACAGGCAATATGGTGCACCATTAGCCCTGGTGGACGGCACCATTGTTACTTTTTGGCGTACCGCGGGGATCTCTGCCTTAGCCTCCAAATTTTTATCCCGGAGGGATTCGAAAACTCTGTTCTTACTGGGCACCGGAAACCTTGCGACATATCTCATAAAAGCACATGCAAGTGTTCGAGACCTGGAGTCGGTGATCGTTTGGGGACGAAGTAAGGAAAAAGCAGAATCTGTAATCCATAACATGGCTCAGGAATTACCAGCGTTGGCATTTTCGGTTACCGAATCCATCGCGGCCGGTTGTCAAAAAGCCGATATCATTGTTTCGGCTACCGGATCACCTGACATTCTGGTGCAAGGAGAATGGGTAAAAGAAGGTACACATACAGATTTCCTGGGGAATCACCACGCCGATAAAAGAGAGTGCGATACAAATTTGATCCTGAAGTCGAATGTATATGTTGATACTCGCGTAAATTGTTTTAAGGAAGCCGGAGAAATCCTGGTTCCAATTGAAGAAGGTGTATTTAGCAAGGAGGATGTCAAGGGCGAATTGGCGGAGCTCTGCTCCGGGAAAGCACCCTTGCGAGCAAATACTCAGGAGATCACATTGTTTAAGTCGGTTGGAAGTGCTCTTAGCGATTTAGTAACCGCTCATTTTGCTTATCGTTCCATTGAGGATTAAAAATCCTGTTGAACGATGAATAATTGAATATATAAAAACCACAATTTATGAGTCAGAAAATCGATTGGCATGGAGTTTTTCCTGCCGTTCCGACCCACTTTCATAATGATTTTTCACTAAACCTGGAAGCTACTCAAAATCATATTGAGATACTATTAAACAATGGTATTCATGGACTGATCATGCTAGGCACCATTGGTGAAAACTGTTCCTTGACCAGAGAGGAAAAACGCCAGGTTCTTGAGGCGGCAGTTGAAGTGACCAAAGGAAAAGTCCCTGTTTTAAGTGGAGTTGCAGAATACACCACACCATTTGCCAGCGAAACGGTGAAACTTGCTAGACAAGCTGGAGTGGACGGCATCATGCTGTTACCTGCCCTGGTGTACAATGCGGATGATCGGGAGACCATTACTCACTTTAGAACTGTGGCCCAGTCTACTGATCTACCAATAATGTGTTATAATAATCCGCCGGTTTATGGGATCGATATTACACCGGAAAATTTTCGCCAATTGACCGATTTGGAAAACATAGTTTGTATCAAAGAGGCCTCCGGAGATGTTCGTAGAATTACCGACTTATTTAATGCCCTGGGAGATCGCTTTATACTTTTTTCAGGATTGGATGATGTCGCCTTTGAAAGTGTTATGCTGGGCTGTAAAGGTTGGGTATCCGGCCTGGTAGATTCCTTTCCTAAAGAAAATCGCATGTTATGGGATGCTGCAATATCTGGCGATTGGGAACGAGGATTGGAAATTTACCGGTGGTACATGCCAATGTTACATTTTGATTCGCATCCTAAGCTGGTACAATTGATCAAACTCTCGGTAGCGGCAGTAGGCTATGGAAGTGAACTCACCAGGCCTCCTAGATTACCCTTGATTGGAAAAGAGCGCGAGGATGCCCTCAAGATCATATATAATTGCATTGAAACCAGACCTACTTGATGCAAGAAAAGGTATGAAACCTGCATTTGTATAGTATTGGATTAAGGTGGTGGTTAGATCATGTAAGCGGCCTCCCATTAAAAAGAAATAAATTTATTAAAGTAATTTTAAGATTCATCCGTCTACTGTAAAAAGAGGCGTGGATGAATTATCAAATGGCAGAACAAAACGATAAAAAAGTTACCAATGCCGTACAACAATACGGCGGTCGTTTGTTACGGTTTATACGCAGTCGAGTAGCTTCACAAGCTGATGCAGAAGACATTTTACAAGATGTATGGTATCAGTTTACCAAAGTGATCAACACCGAACCTATCGAACAAATCAGCAGTTGGCTTTTTAGGGTCGCGCGTAACCGAGTTACGGATAATTACCGGAAGAAAAGGCCTCAGCTCTTGGACTTTGGGAATAGTGATGAAGAAGAGCAAATCCTGCCAGCAGATCTATTGATTGCAGAAAATGAACTTCCCGAGGATGAAAATCTACGTGAAATATTTTGGGAAGAACTATTCATTGCACTGGAAGAACTTCCGCCTCCGCAGCGGGACATTTTTATTTGGAATGAACTGGAAGATCAGACATTTCAGGAAATTTCAGACCGAACAGGAGAAAATATTAAAACTCTAATCTCGAGAAAACGATATGCAGTAAAACATTTACGCGAGCGTCTTCAATTGTTATATGAAGAATTTTTGAATTATTGATAAGATCAATTTTAACCGGAATAAAACTTTCATCATGTTTGAAAAATCACATCGACCTCATTTTCGTCCCGCCAAAATATTATTTTTTGTCGTGGCTGCTATTCTTTTTTTGATCGTGATCAGTGGAATAGTTATGCTGCTTTGGAATGCGATTCTTCCTGATTTGACAGGAGTAAGACAAATCAAATGGTGGGAAGCTATGGGAATACTGGCATTGTCACGTATTTTGTTTGGCAGTTTTCACCTAGGTAAGAAAGCCAAGCGAGGAGGTCCAGGTCCCAAATCCTTTTGGGCAAATAAATGGAGAAACATGAGCAATGAAGAAAGAGCAGAATTTAAAGAAAGGTGGAAAGAAAGATGTCGATCCAAAAGAGATTAGGACTTGATAACTCTTGAATATATCCAAACCATAACAATTCATTGCAATAGATGAGTTCGGTCGTTTGTTTTGTCTCCAGTATACATGGGAAATAATTTGCACCTCCTTGATTTTGCAAATAGACAGATACCAGCACTTGTAGTTTGGTCCTTAGGAATGGATCCGCTCCTCAATTTTCCGTTCCTTATCTCCTCAAACAAAAACAAAAAATGAATGTCATCCTGAAATTTGTTTGTAAATTTTCAGGATCTGCTTTTGCCGGTGGTCGTCATTCCTAAGAACCGATACTCTCATTCTGGAACCTACTTTTGACATCCTCGGCCCTTCTTTATTCTTGGTATTAAGGCTTATATACCAATACCGTATTCACATTAAAGTAAATTCATATATAATTGAATATCTGATAATTATGGAATTATTTATCATTTTTTCAAAATAATTCAATAAATTTTAAAGTAATTTTTTACCCTGCACGTCTTCTAAGATACATGGCCATTTTGTGAAACACATTTTTGAATCATCGCATTTTTTACAATCTAAAATTTATTAATCATGAGACCATTTAAATTCTTTTTTGCAGTTTCTCTAAGCATTATTGTGTTTCTGTTTCTGGCCAAATTCTTAATTATGGCTATGATCATTGCCGGTGCCCTTAGTCTTTTATTCTACGCATTCCGAAAACTTCGACAATTCCTGTTACGTTTGGATTGGGACCACGAGGAATATGAAAATGAATATGAATTTCCGGCCGGTCAAAAATTTCCAAGATGGAATAGAAACGGTGAAGAACTGTTCGATTACCGTTATAACCGGAAACAATATTTCGAAAATTTCCGAACCATAGAAATCCAATAACAACGATTTCAGTTCTCAAGGCCAGTAAACTGTACTGGAATTATCCAATTATTTTTAACTATTTAAACTATTTAGCTATGTGTAATAGACAAGCATTTCACGCACACTGGGGAAGTCATCCCAAACATTGGCACAGATCCAAATGGGCAAATAAATTTCAACAACATTCCTGGAATTATCCTCCGGTAAATGTGGAAGAGTTGGATGATCATTATGAAATATCGGTTTTTGCCCCCGGGTATGACAAAACCAATTTTCAATTGCAGATACGAGATGATCTGTTAACTATCCAGGCCGTTCTTCCAAAGCCAGATTCTTTTGGACAGGAGCAATGGCAACGTCGTGAGTTTACACCCAAAACGTTTAAGCGGCAATTTTCTCTGAATGAGAAAATCGATAAAGATTCGATTAAAGCGAAATATGAAGGAGGTGTATTAGTGATTACGTGCCAGAAACTTCCAGGTCATGAATCAGTATCTCAGGACATTATCGTGGATTAGCAATCTGAGTTTTTGTTTTGAACGTACAATAATAATCGAACTCAGGTTTGGAGTATTTTAAATGGGACAGTCTGAAGGCTGTCTCATTTTTTTATAATCATATCCTGGTGTGGAATTCCATCTTCGATATATGTATCTCCCAATATCTGAAACCCAAATGAAGCATAGAAATCAATCAGATAGGTTTGGGCTCCTATGCGAATCGTGTGCTTTGGATAGTGAATTCCTATGACCTCCAATATCTGTGACATTAAAGTTCTCCCCATTCCTATCCTCCTGCTGTCCGGATGTGTACACACCCGTCCAAAAGAAATATATCCCGGCCATTTTGGGTCTTCTAGAATCCGAGCATACGCTACCAGCAGATCCTCCGGATTATACCCCAGTATGTGATGAGCGTATACATCCTTACCATCCGCGTCCAAATAAGGGCAGTCCTGTTCGACTACAAAAACCAACTGTCTTAACTGCATTAGTTCATACAATTGTTTTTTGCTTAACCCAGAATAACTTTGTGTAATAAAAGAGAGCTTCTCCATCTGAAATAAATCTCAAAAATAATAATTACATTTTGTAACCATTTGCGATAATTTCGAGTTTACCTCAGCGAAAAACAAATTGATTGGATCACCGAACTGATAATCAAATCATGAAACATGTACAGGATGGGGATTTAAGCTCCCTGGGTATCATCTATGAGCGATATAAGCACAACCTGTATAGCTTTTTTTATCGCATGTCCTCCGACCAATCAATCAGTGAAGATTTACTTCACAATGTCTTTGAAAGAGTTCTAAAATACAAGGATAATTTTCGGGGAGAAGGTGCTTTCAAATACTGGATTTATCATATAGCCCGTAATGTGTATGCAGATTACGGTCGTAAAAAGGGAAAGCTAAAAACTACAGAATTATATGATGCTAAGGATTCGATAAATAATGAAAGCCCTGAAAAAATAGCGCTACAATCTGAAACCTCTCAAAGAATCCATCAAGCACTGTTATGTCTAAGTGAAGAGGATCGAAAGGTCATCATCCTCAGCAAAATGCACGGATTTAAATATCGAGAAATTAGTACACTGATGGGTTTAACCGAAAACGCTATTAAAATAAAAGTATTTCGAGGGCTGAAAAAACTAAAAGATGAGATTACACGCCAAAAAATTATCTAAACCATGAAATCGCATAAAATTCAAAACATCCTCCAGAAAATGAAGTCCGGCCAGATTACCCCGGACGAATGGCTACTACTTGAGGAAGCGATGCTAAATGGAGAGATTACAGAAAATCAAATCCCAGAATTTTCTAAAGTGATTAACCTTTTGGAACATGAAAATCGCTTGGATTTCCCAATTTCTGCTGATTTTCGATTTAACAACTGGTTGGAAGAACTGAGGTCATCGTCCAGCCTGGAAATCAACCCAAAAATCAAATCCATCCATTCCCCACGCTACAATTTGGTTGCCATAGCTGCTGGAATTGCTCTGCTATTGGGTCTGGGCATCGGATTTTTGGGTGGTAAATGGCAAAATCAGCATCACGAATACACCAAATTAGAACAGGAAGTTAAAAATCTAAAGGAGTATACGATGATGGCTTTGCTTGATAAACAATCCAGTAGTGATAGGATCAAAGCAGTTCAGATTGCTCACGATCTTAAAAAACCTACTCCCGAAATTATTGAAGCACTATTCGCCACTTTGAATTACGATGAAAACATTAATGTACGGCTATCCTCCTTAGAAGTAATACGGGAATATATTCAAATTCCATCGGTTCGCGCCAAACTAATCCAATCAATAACCACTCAGGATTCTCCTTTAGTACAATTGTCATTGGCTGAACTGATGATTAGTCTGAAAGATAAAAATTCATACCAGTTGTTTCAATCCAATTGGAAACATAATCCCATCCCACAGGAGATACAAAAACAAATATCCGATCAGTATCAAATTATTCTATAACCTAAAAATTATGAAAAACTCAATCGTATTCAGTTTTGCATTCGTTTTTGCGCTTGGAATACCTAATCTAACCAAATATTTGCTTCCCATCAATGAGCATATCCAGGATGTACATCATTTAGTAATTGGAAATCTAAGTGGAGAAATTACCATTTCCGGATACAATGGTGATCAGATTGAGTTTAATCATACCAAACACATTGAGGAGGGATTTGAAAGCTCATTATCCGAGTTTGACTTCGTCACTGAAACCATTAACGATACGATATGGTATTATTTGAATACCAAGTGTGGCGATTTTAAGCCCCGTCTTCAACGTAACAAAAGTTGCAAAGACTGGAGCAATTGTCACATTGAGTATGATTTCTCTGTGGATTTGGATATTCGGATACCCCGGAATATGAACGTATATGTAAACACCATTAACCAGGGAGATGTATCTCTGGATAACATAAAAGGATCTATCGAGGTGCACCACATTAATGGCTCAATAGAAATTACCAGAAATTCCGGTCAGGTAGAAGTGTCTTCCATCAATGGTGATTTAACCATCCATCCCAATCCCGGTAACTTAGAAAGTATTAAAGCATATACTCTAAATGGCGATATTAATGCGCTTCATCCTGCTTCGATTTCTGCAAATGTATTGTTTAAATCCAACCATGGCGAACTATATACCAACGTAGCTCAGTTGGAGGAGTTTAGTCCCATTCTAAAACCGGTTATTTCTAAATCATCCGGAAAAACGAAATACAAAATCAGTACCGGAAAAAAAATAAAATTGGGTAAAGGCGGTGTAAACTGGTCGTTCGAGACTTTCAATGGAGATGTATTTATTAAAGAAAACATAAATTATTAAACTTCGAAATTTAAAATATTATGAAATACGCACAATTAGTTATTTGTCTCATCCTGGGTTTGGGATTATGGGCACAGGAAAATGGAGAGGTCACGATCCCACTTTCATCACCTGATAAAATTGGATCTTTAATAGTCGAACTCCACAGTGGTCCGATTACCTTGACAGGCACCAACCGTAAAGACGTATTGATCAAATACCAAAGACTTGAAAGTAAAACTCACAAACATAAAGGAAAAGAAAAGGAAACAGACAAAACCAAATCAAGTGCTGTTGAAGGATTGAAAAAAGTGGGTGGTTCGGCTCTTGATTTAGAGATCAGTGAACACCAAAACAAAATCCATATTGAAAGTTCCAGTTGGAATGTTCCAACTTCATTAACAATAGAAGTACCGGTAAAATTTAATGTCAGTATCGAGGCTTACAACCATGGAACTGTAGAAGTGGCGAACGTGGATGGTGAACTTGAAATCCAAAGTTACAATGGTCCGATTAATGCAGAAAATATAAGTGGATCACTTATCGCCAATACGTATAATGGAAGTATAACCGCATCGTTCAATTCCGTTCTACCCAATTCACCGATGTCCTTTGCTACCTATAATGGGAAAATTGATCTGACACTTCCTCCGTCGATAAAGGCCTCATTCAAAATGAAAACCTCCAACGGAGATATTTATACAGATTATGATATGAAAATAGATCCGATCAAACCTGAAACTAAAAAGGATGCGAAAGCAGGTGTCTATAAAGTTTCTATTGGTGACTGGCAAAAAGGATCAATAAATGGTGGAGGACCAGAAATTACACTGGAAAACTATCATGGGAATATATACATTCGAAAAGGAGCATAAGGAACTGTACTGTATAGGACGGGATGTATCACTACGATTCCTATGATTTGAAGTCATGAAAACCTATAGTGGGGTTTGCTGATTTTCCAAAATTATCATAATCAGGGCCTGGTGAATTTATCAAAATCCAATATAAATCTCTGTTTTTTCTGTATGAAATACTAGTCTAGCTATATAGCCAAAACAACATGATTCTATGTAAGATCATTGGTAAATCAAACCAGCCCAAATTACCATTTCATTAAGGCTTAACACAGATCCCGAACATTTACTCTATTTGGTCACAAATCTTGCCCGCCAGAGGTGGGTTCGGGATCACATTTCGTATTTTGTAAGTGGAAATAAAGAACTGTGTATCCTATCATAAAACTGAAAACATGGTTTTTATATGACTGGATGATTTGGCCTAACCATCGGCCATTTTGCCTACAATTTCCTTTAACATTTTAACAGCCAAAGCGGCCGTCATTTCGTGAAAATCCCTGGAGGGGTTGAGCTCTACAATATCGGCACTAACGACTGGAACACTTAAGGAGTTTATACAATCCATGACAAATCGTGGAGATACGCCCCCAGGTTCATGATGACTTACGCCTGGAGCAAACCCTGGATCAAATACATCCAGGTCAAGCGAAACATAAACCGGATTAGAAAATTTTTGATTTTTCCAATTCTCAAGTTGCCCCATAGTTAGGATTTGAACCTCAAACCGTTCAGCCTGAGCTTGCTGATGAGCGCTTACGGTGCGAATTCCCACTTGTATTAACCTATTCACTAACTTTTCCTCCATAATCCTGGCAAATGGGCAGGCATGTGAATAGGGGTCGTTGCAGTATTCATGATAAAGATCCGTATGTGCGTCAAAATGCAAAATATCAAACGGCTCCTGATGAATACCACTAAGATACTTGACTATAGGATAGGTAACAGAGTGATCTCCGCCCAAATAGAGCGTTTTACAAAACTTATTTCCCAATTGGTTTTTTAAAATTCCAGTGGTCTCAAGATAACTTGAAATAGTCACATCTCCATGATCAATCAATGAAAGATCCTCTTGAATATGGATTCCATTTTCGGTCAAGTAGTTGGAAGCTCCAGAGTGTAATACCTTTCTTATTGCCGCAGGGGCATCTGCAGCTCCTCTTAGAAATGAAGATTTCTGATCAAAAGGGAGTCCGACCAAATGAATCTCGGGCCTCATTGCAATATCACTTTTGGGATACTCTTATCACGAAAAAAAAGAGGCAAATTATAGGCTTAATTTAGGTGAAGTATTTAATCAACAATAGGCATCAAAAGCCATTTTTAAGTTGGCGGCAATAATATCAGCCGACCGTCCTTCTATGTGGTGCCTTTCGATCATATGCACAAGTTTTCCGTCTTTTAAAAGTGCAATGGAAGGTGAAGAAGGTGGATAGGGTAATAAATATTCACGTGCGGTTGCTGTAGCCTCTTTGTCTACTCCAGCAAAGACAGTAAATAAATGTTCCGGCACCTTCTCGTTTTGTAAAGCTAACTTAACACCAGGTCGGGCCATACCAGCAGCACAACCACAGACGGAATTCACCACTAACAAAGTAGTTCCTTTTTGATTTTCAAGAACCTCTTCTACTTCTTTTGCTGTTGACAAAGAAATAAAACCGTGATCAGTTAAGTCAC
This sequence comes from Saprospiraceae bacterium, assembly GCA_965223405.1. Lineage (GTDB taxonomy): Bacteria > Bacteroidota > Bacteroidia > Chitinophagales > Saprospiraceae > CBDCWO01. The sequence continues at coordinate 4,469,023 of CBDCWO010000006.1, read as the reverse complement.
GAGCCATTGGAGCTACTAGTTCTATTGGATACATATTAGATATTTTATTCGTTATTTAGATTTAGATTAAATATTTAGCAAAGTTAAAAACATTTAATTTATTAATAAAGTTTGTCCGGATAAGGGTATTTTGCAAACTTTAAGACAGAAATAGAATTTTATGCGTCTTGGATTGATGGCACCGGTACTATTCATTTGGCTTATGGGAATTGGTTGTACCTATGATCAGTTACCTGAACCTCAGATTGGTTCATTTTGTGATACCGCTGAAGTATCCTATACCCACAATGTTAAACCAATTATCGATTTGACCTGTGCCATTGCCGGGTGCCACGTAAGTGGGACCAAGGCACCTGGAGATTTCTCAAATTTTGCCGGACTTACACCTTATTTAAAGGATAGTGAATTTAAACTTTATGTAATTGATTTGAAAGATGATACGGAAACCGGTATGCCCCCAAACTGGGATACTAATCCGGGCCCCAAAGATTTAACTCCCGAACAATTCGAAATTATTCAATGCTGGGTGAATAAGCAATATCCTGAATAGTATGAATCAAAGGATTACCACCATATTAATTATCTTCAGTTTTGCACTGTATGTCCATGGCCAAGGGGATGGAGTTAAAACGTTTAAAGACACTCGAATTATCAATAGTCATTCCGTAGAAACTGTACAAAAACGAAAGTTGGATTTTAGAGTAGGTCACCGTTTTGGAGATTTTGCCGGTGATCGGGGAGGTTGGAATACTTTTTATGGATTGGAAAATGCCACCGATATATATATCGGGCTGGAATATGGACTTTCGGATCAATTGACAATGGGTATTGGTCGAACTAAGGGATCCGGTGCTTTACGGCAGTTGGTCCATGCTAGCGCGAAATACAGATTTATTACCCAGAAAGAAAATGGTTCTCCGATATCTTTGGCATGGCATGGATTGGCTGTTATTTCTACAATGCCCAAATCTACAGAACCGACTGCCATTAATTTTTTTGAAGAATTTGTGCATCGTCTGAATTATCACACCCAACTTATGGTTGCCCGAAAATTCTCAGACCGATTTTCCCTACAGGGCAATTTTGGATTCACACATCGAAATATTACGGCATTAAATGATGAAAATGACATCATCTCAATCGGCCTTGCCACCAGAATTCAATTGAACAAAGCATTTGGGATCATCGCTGATGCTACTTTCCCATTTTCAGAACTTCGCACTACTGACAATGGATATTATTTCCCATTGGGCATTGGTCTGGAAATCGAAACCGGAGGACATGTATTTCAAATAAATTTTACGAATGCCACCGGAATCGCAGAAACTGATTTTATAAGTAATACTACTTCTAATTGGGGAAACGGAGAGTTTAGATTGGGATTTACAGTTTCCCGAATATTTAATTTATAATCAAGGCGTTATGGTTAAGACCTGGTTAATTTTGACATTGGTATCAAGCATGTTATTTTTTATACCAAGTGAATCTTCACATGTAGATGAAGATAGGTCAGTGGCCCTGGTATTAGAGGAACTGGGAGATGAGCCCCTTTCCCATAAAGCTGATTTGACCGTTCCGGGTGCCTCCGCCATTCGGGGCAAAGAATTGGTTCTTTACGGTATCACTTCTGATCCCAAAGGTGGACGGACCAATAAACAAAGCAATCATTTTGTCTGTACCTCATGCCATAATGTGGTCAAAGATGAACCTGATCTGGCACATCCCGATGCTGAAGCAAGATTACAATATGCCAAAGAAAATCACCTTCCCTATTTACAAGGTACCGCATTGTATGGAGCCATTAACAGAACCCGGTTTTATAATGGAGATTATTTTAAGAAATATGGAGATTTGGTAGCCAAAGCACGGGATGACCTTCGGGAAGCCATTCAACTATGTGCAGTAGAATGCAGCCAGGGACGACCATTAAAACCATGGGAAATGGAATCCATTGTTGCCTACCTCTGGTCTATTGATCTTAAATTAAAAGATTTAAGTCTCTCTTCTTCTGAGCTGGAAATTGTGGAAAATGCCCTGCAAAAAAACTCAAATCAGCAAAATGCAATTGATATTCTGAAAAGTAAATATCTTGATCATTCACCAGCCACCTTCATCAACCCTCCGGAAAACCGGAAAGAAGGTTACGGACTTGAAGGAGATATCCATAGTGGTAAATTGATTTACGATCTGTCTTGTAAGCACTGTCATTTTCAAGAACGTTATTCCTTCTTTAATCTCAGTGATAGTCAATTGGATTTTCAATTTTTGAAAAAGCACACTCCTAAATACACTCGCTACTCTATCTATCAGATTATTCGCTATGGCACCCCTCCGATGCACGGTAAAAAAGCCTATATGCCTCAGTACACAAAGGAAAGACTGAGTAATCAACAAGTGGAGGATTTACGAGCTTATATCGAATTTCTGGCTACCGGAAATGATATGATCGAGGAACCCGAGATTGGCAAATAGCCTTCTTTCATATGTTCATAACGTTGAACCGAACTTTAATAAGTGCTAAGATCATAGCCACTTGTTCGGCAACATTTAAATTACTATTGTCTATCACCACCGCATTATAAGCCTTTTTCAGTGGGCCATGTACACGAGAGCTGTCGATATGGTCTCTTTGCTGTAGATTTTGGCTTACTTCTTTTCTGGAGATAGTAATTCCTTTATGTAGAAGCTCTTGATACCTGCGATCGATTCGAACCTCCAGCTCGGCTGTTAAAAATATTTTTAAGTCCGCGTTGGGAAATACAACCGTACCAATATCTCTACCTTCCATAACCAACCCTCTTTCACCGGCCATTTTCTGTTGCATCGCGACAATTTTTTCTCTTACTTCAAACAAGGCACTGACCTGACTTACCTGATCTGTCACCTCTTTGGTTCGGATCATTTGTTCCACATTTTTGCCATTCAAATAGGTTACCGTCATTCCTTTTTGGCGATCTAACCGAATATCAATTTGTTCCATTACCGTCTTCAATGCTGAGCTTGTCATACTAGTATCCAATTCATTATGTATGAAATACCAAGTTACTGCACGATACATTGCACCGGTATCAATAAATAAGTAATCAAGGGAGTCTGCCAAACTGCGAGCTAAGGTGCTCTTACCACAAGACGAATAACCGTCAATGGCAATTATTAATTGTGAGTTGGTCACGGTACTTTTTCGTGGTAAGATAACTAAAAAAGAAAAGCGTAAATATTAACTAAATCTTGAATACAGAAAAGTTATCATTTTTGCATTTTAATACTCATCTTCATTAAAGAGAAAATCATCCTTACGGGGATAATCGGGCCATATATCCTCCATATTTTCATAAATCTCACCTTCATCTTCTATTGCCTGAAGATTTTCTATCACTTCTAAAGGTGCTCCAGACCGGATCGCATAATCGATCAACTCATCTCTGGTTGCGGGCCAGGGAGCATCTTCTAAATGATAAGCTAGTTCAAGTGTCCAATACATTAAGTCAAAATTATTTTATAAGGTTAAAAAACAAAGTAGTTAACTAGCATTTTACTTAAATAGTTTCACTACATAGATTTTTTAATCGTGCAAATGTATTAAACTAAATCTTGTTTTGCAATAAATAATTTATACCCCGGACAATTTAGGAAAATAGAAGACATTTTCAGACGGACAATTCAGCTGAAATCCTTTGTTAATTATGAATCTAAATAATCAACATAGCGTCGCCATAAGTATAAAAACGATATTTTTCTTTAATTGCTTCCTGGTAAGCATCCATGATCAACTCAAAACCACCAAAAGCACATATCATAATCAGTAAGCTTGATTTCGGGACATGAAAGTTAGTCACCATGCTGTTTGCAATGCTAAATTTATGCGGTGGGTAGATGAACAGATTTGTCCAACCTTCGTTTTCTTTCAACAATGCATTTGCGGAAACCGATGATTCAATGGAGCGCATGGTGGTCGTTCCCACTGCACATATGCGATGATTCCTTTCCTGAATGGCTTTATTAACCGTATTTACAGCATTTGGTCCAATATGAAAATATTCGGCATCCATTTTATGTTTGGAAAGATCCTCTACATCGATGGATCTAAATGTTCCCAGTCCCACATGAAGGGTTACTTCGGCAAAATCAACCCCTTTGATCTCCAAGCGTTTCATCAATTCCCTACTAAAATGCAATCCTGCAGTAGGAGCGGCAACAGCACCTTCTACCTTAGCAAATATGGTTTGATACCTCTCCTTATCGAGATCTTCCGATTCTCTTTTAATATATTTGGGTAGTGGAGTGTTTCCTAAAGATTTTAATTCAGAATAAAATTCCTGGTCGGGGCCATCATAAAAAAAACGAATAGTTCTTCCTCTGGAGGTTGTATTATCTACAACTTCCGCCACTAAAACCTCATTGCCGTTTTTGTCGTTGAAATACAATTTGTTACCCACCCGGATTTTACGCGCAGGATCCACCAATACATCCCAAAGACGGGCATCCTTATTTAATTCCCTTAATAAAAATACCTCGATTTTAGCTCCGGTCTTTTCTTTCCTTCCATACATCCGAGCGGGAAATACCTTAGTATTATTGAAAATCAAACAATCTTCCTCATTGAAGTAGTCTATTAGATCTTTAAATATTTTGTGCTCGATTTTACCAGTATCTTTATGCACGACCATCAACCTGGATTCATCCCTTTCATCAGCTGGTCTCTGTGCAATCAATTCTTGCGGTAATTCAAAATTAAAATTTGATAGCTTTGCCCTCATTAATAACTCCTTTTATAAAAATCTGGGCAAAATTAATCAAACATAATTAAAAACCGGTCTTTTACTCAGCTATTCGCAAAATCCGTTGGCAGAATATATTAGATCATTGATCGATCAATTTATTTTCTCCTCTTATTATACCATATCTTGGTGTCAATAGTTGAGCTAATGAAAATTCTTTTCCACACGATAATTGAAAGTATTCGAATCGCATTTCAACAATTGGCGTCTAATAAATTGAGGTCATTTCTTACGTTACTTGGCATCATGATTGGTGTACTCACTATCATTTTGATATTTTCTGCAGTTGATTCGTTGGAGCAAAATATTGCCAATAGTTTTGAAAAGTTGGGTAAGGATGTGGTTTATGTTGATAAATGGCCCTGGAATGAAAACCCGGATGAAAACTATTGGAAATATGCAAAACGACCAGAGCCTGATTTCGCAGATTATGACGCCATCAAACGTAAAGTAAAGTCTTCCGAACTTTCCTCACTTTCTGTTTTTATGCCCACGAATGTGATCAAATACCGAAATAATAGTATACGAGGAGCCTATATGGCCGGTGTCACTTTCGATTGGGGTGATATATTTCAGCTGGAATTTGAAGAAGGCCGGTATTTTACACCTTTCGAATATGAAACTGGAGCAAATAGGGTGATTTTGGGATATAATATAGCTGAAAATCTATTTAAGGGAATCAATCCCATTGGTAAATATATTACTGTCAGAGGAAGGAAACTCCGTGTGATTGGAATACTTAAGAAAGAGGGGAATTCACTTATCAATGTTATTCCATTCGACCGTGCTGTAATCATAGGTTATGTTCAGGCTAAAAAAATGATTAATGTGCGATATTCTTGGGGAACTATGCTCAATGTCAAAGCAAACAACAGATCAAATTTGGAAGACCTGCGAGAAGAAATCACCGGAGTTCTAAGATCTCACCGTCGACTCAAACCGAAAGAAAAAGACGATTTTGCGATTAACGAACTTTCCACCCTCACCAACTTATTGAAGCCAATATTTACCATCTTGAGTATGGTTGGATTAGTTATTGGCTCTTTTGCCCTCCTAGTCGGCATGTTTAGTGTAGCCAATATTATGTTTGTATCTGTAAAGGAAAGGACCAATCAAATCGGTGTAAAAAAAGCGTTGGGAGCACCACGGGGTGTAATTCTTACCGAATTTCTGATTGAGTCGGTGATTCTCTGCTTTATAGGGGGAGCAATAGCTTTGGTATTGGTATTTGGAATTACAAAAGCGGCCACTGCAGCCTCTGGATTTACCTTTTTCCTTCCGGTAAAAAATATCATTATTGGAGTATCAATAAGTGTTTTTATCGGGGTCTTATCAGGCATTATACCCGCTTTCCGGGCCGCCAAGATGGATCCGGTAGAGGCCATTCGCAGTTAATTGTGATTAGTGCTTGTCCCATCGGGACGAAAGATTGTTGCCAGGGCCGTAAGACCCTGGATATTGATGGTTTATTGTTTAGGAGCTCCAGGGGAGCGGTACCTTCACAATCCATTAAAGAATTTGGGTAAATAATCCCGATCCACATTAATTTGATTTTCAATTAAGAACTGGAATACTCCTTTTGAAAAGTTAACTTCAAATGGTGTTCTTTTTTGTTGAGTAATATAGTTGTTGAGGAATTTCAAGATTGTCTCACCAATTCCAAGTCTTGGGTCATCCCTTCAAGCAACTTTGCTTCTTTTGACTTTTTGCTCGTTCTAAACACATTATAAATATACTAAATGTATTCCTAGTAACTCTATCCCTAAACCTACTTTTCAGAATGATCTCACTGGTGAGTCCAAACCAAAAGATTTTGGCTTTCTCTGTCATATTAAATTTCGTTCTTAACGCACTGGATATGTTATCCTTTATCAATCCAGCTCAAGCTACAAGGTAGATATGCAAAATTATATCATCTTTGTATCACTATTTTTGTAAAATTTAATGAGCACAAATCTTTCGTCGGAGGACTTGTTATTTGCACAGGTGATATTGCCATTGGCCATTCCCAAGCCCTATTCCTATTCTATTCCAGAAGAGTTAAAAGATCAGGTAAAGCCTGGGATCCGTGTGGAGGTCCAATTTGGAAAAAGTAAACTGTATTCCGGATTAGTTATCTCTGTTGAAAACGTTGAAACAAAACCCTATAAAGTCAAACCCATTCTGACCTTACTCGACGATCAACCTATTATTAGTTCGAAAGATGTACAATTCTGGAAATGGATTTCACAATATTATCAGTGTACATTGGGGGAAGTTATGAATGCCGCTCTTCCAGCTAGTCTGAAATTGACGAGTGAAACCACCATTATCCTGAATCCTGGTTATCAGGAAGATTTTGAGCACTTGAATGATAAGGAATATCTGATCGCCGAGGCCCTTTCGATACAACACGAACTAAAAATTCAGGATATTCAGGATATTTTGCAGCAAAAGACGGTATACCCAACTATTCAATCTTTGTTGAAGAAAGGCATACTCTTAATCAAGGAAGAGCTGCACAAAAAATATAAACCTCGTAAAGCAGAATTTGTAGAACTACATCCGGATTATTCTACTAATCCCCAAGATGTATTCGAATTAACTAAAAGATCAGAAAAGCAAACAGAGGTACTGTTACATTATTTTAAGTTGCGTACCCAAACGACAGACATCCAAAAGAAAGATTTATACCTAAACGATTCCATCAATTCGTCAACTATCCGAGCTTTGGAAAAGAAAGGTATTTTTGTCTTATCCGAACGTGTGGTGAGCAGGATCTCATGGATGCAAGGTGAAATCCAAAAACTTCCCGATTTAACGGCCATTCAGCAAGATGCTTTAGTCTCGATCAACCTGCATTTCAGCAAACAACAGCCTGTCTTGCTACATGGCATCACTGGTAGTGGAAAGACCCGAATCTACATGGAGCTTGCCAGGGAAGTTATAAACTCAGGAAAACAAGTCCTCTATCTATTACCCGAAATCGGATTAACCACGCAAATTATTGAAAGAGTAAATAAGGTTTTTGGCTCGGACTCCCTGATCTTTCACTCCAAACTCAATAACAACGAACGAGTTGAGGTTTGGAAATCGACTCACGCCGGGAAACCTCTGATATTGGGGGCCAGGTCCGCCTTATTCTTGCCCTTTCGGGACTTGGGATTGATCATCGTTGATGAAGAGCATGATCCGTCCTATAAACAGGATGACCCTGCTCCTCGATATAATGCCCGAGATTCTGCTTTAGTATTGGCAAAGATTTGGAATGCTCAAATCGTTCTGGGCAGCGCCACTCCGGCATTTGAATCTTACTACAACACGCAAAATCACAAATACGCGCTGGTTGAAATCTCCGAACGCATCGGATCAGCCAAGCTTCCGGAAATAGAGATCATCGACCTAAAACCCTATGTGAAGAAAAGACTGATGGTACATGAATATAGTCCCATTCTTCTGGAGAGGATACAGAAAACGCTATTGGAAAAAAGACAAATTATCCTGTTTCAAAACCGGAGAGGGTTTTCGCCCTACTTACACTGTAAAGTCTGTAAATGGCATGCGCAATGTATCCACTGTGATGTTAGCCAAACCTACCATCGATATTTACACAAGTTGGTCTGTCACTATTGTTCCTATCAATCGGAAATTCCCAAATTTTGCCCTGACTGTGGAAGTTCACAACTTGAGCTAAAGGGTTTTGGTACGGAGAAGTTGGAATCCAATTTAAAAGAACTATTCCCGTTGGCAAAAGTAGCCCGGATGGATCTTGATTCGGTTCGGACCCGCAGATCTCAGGAGAACTTGCTAAATGATCTGAGTGCCGGAAAAATAGATATCTTGATAGGAACTCAAATGGTTACCAAAGGCCTTGATTTTGAAGGGATCGGCCTGGTTGGGATCATACTGGTAGACCAATTGTTGAGTTATCCGGACTTCAGAGCCACCGAAAGAGCCTTTCAATTAATTACTCAAGTCAGCGGCAGAGCAGGTAGAAAAGATAAAAAAGGACAGGTGGTGATCCAAACCTATCATCCTGAGCATCCTGTCTTAAAAGATGTGATCAAAGGTCATTACCCCTCCTTCTACGCCAAGGAAATGGCCGATAGAAAACAGTATCTTTATCCTCCATATACCCGGATTATACTGATCATCCTCAAGCATAAGAAACCGAGATTAGTCCAGGAGGCCGCCAAATCTTTGTCAAATATGTTGCGTAAAACCTACGGAGGACGTATCCGGGGTCCAAGCGAACCAATCATTAGTAGAGTAAGAAATCAATATATTCGTCACGTGTATATAAAAATGGAAAAAAATCCGATCTTGATAGATCGAATCAAGCAGGATCTCCATGAATTTACGGCAGAAATAAGACAACAGACAGGATATGGAAATATCCGAATCAATATTGATGTGGATCCTTATTAGTCCATTGGATTCCGTGATTGCTAAAAACCGCCAATTCTAAATAAAAATATTATGGCTTATGAAAAAATGGATCATTTTAAGCTGTGTTGTTACATGTTCGGCTTGGAGTATAGAGGCCCAACCGGTAGATTTCGACCTTAAAGTGGATTCGATTTTTATGTCCTGGAATTCCCCGGGTCACCCGGGAGGGGCGGTAGGGATCATGAGAGGAGGAAGGATTATATATGCGAAAGGATTCGGATTGGCAAGCTTAGAGTATCAAATTCCGAATGACTTTGCCACCCGCTTTAATGTGGCCTCCGTATCCAAACAGTTCACTGCATTCGGAATATTGCTTTTACAGGAGCGAGGATTGCTTTCCTTGGATGATCCATTACAAAAATTCATCCCTGAAATACCTGAATTTGCCCATCCGGTAACCATACGCCAAATGCTTAATCACACCAGCGGTTTGAGGAGTCTGCATGCCTTGTTGAGCATGGCCGGATGGAGGGGGGATGATAGCAGGACTAACCAGGATCTATTACGATTTATGCAGGATCAGCAAGATTTAAATTTCACTCCAGGGGATGAATATCTTTATTGCAACACAGGATACATCCTCTGTGCGATGATTATCGAGCGGATTAGTGGTCAATCTTTTCGGGATTGGATGGAAGTGAATGTATTTCGACCCTTAAATATGAATCATACCTATGTGGAAGATAAGTATCACCGGGTAAATAAGAACCTGGCAAATTCCTATTATTTTAACCAGGTTGACAAAAACTGGTATGCCTTGGTACCTTATTGGGGATACACCGGTTCCGGCAATATACATACCAATATTCCTGACCTGCTGAAATGGATGCGAAATATTGAAGAACCGGTTGTCGGCTCCCGGAAAATGATCCGTAAGATGCTAACTCCCGGGATTCTAAACAATGGTGATACGCTGCAATATGCATTGGGTGTTAGGCACAGCACTTATCGGGGTATTCACAAGTATGGACATGGTGGATCTATAGGGGGATATCGTTCAGGAACTGCATCGTTGACGGACTTGGGATATCACATCGCAGTTATAACCAATTTTAACCGTGCAGGTATACAGGGAAAGATCAATCGCATCATAGAAATATTATCCAATCTTCCCCCTCTTCAAATCAACTCGAACAGTACTACCAGGAATTCCCTACAACCACCCGATATCCCTTCACCCTTAGCCATGGAACTGGTCGGTGAATATTTCAGCCCTGAACTAAGAACCAGCTATTGGATTGAGGGGGATCACCGTCAGCTTTTTGCATTCCATCCCCGGCATGGGAAAAGTGAAATGAAGTATCTGGGAAAAGACCGGTTCGATTCCAACCTTCCCTGGGGAATCCTGCATGTTCAAAGGTCGGCAAACCAACAAATTGAAGGAGTAAAAGCCAGCAATGGGCGGGTACGGAATTTATGGTTTAGAAAGGAGAAATAGGCACCCTACCATAAAAATTTTGTCCTCATAAACCGCGGATAGTTGTTGAGGTTTATACCCGCAGGGGCATGGACGATTCTGGGGTGGCAAAACACCACATCTCCTGGTTTCCCAGTCAATTCAAAAACCCTGAGGGGCACTTCGTCTACGCTGGTTTCATTATCCATAAATTCGGCAATCTGGTCAGCAGAAGTGATGTCCGAAGCCGTTAGTTTTACAAAATAGGGATGGGTGGACATGAAATGTTTTCTTTGTTTACCGTGTTTCATATTCTTCTGGGCAGGAGTCAGTGAGCGATAATATTTTGCGAGAACTCGATGAGAACCACTCACTACTAAGGTTCCTCCCCCTTTGGGTCGAACTTCAGAGAAAAAGCTAAGTATTAGTAGTCCACCCAACTCAGGGGTTCTGAACAACTCGTAATCCCAATGCCAAAGCTTATTACCCAGATTCCATTTATCAGGATTCTGATCTGGAAAAGTAATCAGAAATCCACCCCATGTCGAGGGTTCATTCCAGTTTTCGGCTCCGATAAGCTCATCAATAACACTTCTAAAGTTGTTGTTAATCAATTCTTTATTTGTGTGACTATGTTTGGTATTCCTTGGAGAATGTGGAGGGGTCTTCCAAGATTCCGGATTCGACTTTTCTATCCCAAACTCAGCATACAGTTCATCCCAAATCTCTGCTTGAATTTTTAAAGCGACCTTTTCATCCAGCAATCCCGGAACTTTCAAAAAACCCTTTTTTTGAAAAAAATCAATTTGTGATGGAGACAAATAACTCATGGTTTTCTACATCTTTCGTATTTCTTAATTAAATCAAGTTGCCACGAATTAAAATAAATGATCCTCGGCACCACACACGGTAAATGTGGTAAAAGGTTTATGAATTGCATCCCTGTATTTGTTGTCCAAGGGGTCATCACCCCTTGGAGGAGTCCCTGAGTATTTTAATTAATTATAAACTTACTTGTTGAGCTCACTGTTCAATAACTCCTCAATTCTATCAATGGTTTTTATAGTATTTGTAATGCGTACCAGTCCTCCCCGATAATTGTCTTGATTCAGTCTCAATAATCTATTACTACGAGTTCCTTCTACAAAAGTAGAATAATCATCTATAATGACCTGTTCTTTGAAAACAAATTCCACTACCTTGTCTTTCAAAATAGGCATCCGGTCATCTTTGAAAGTGCCTAAAAATACAATTTGTAAGAGAATAGCTTGCTATACTTGTATATGTTCGATAGGTAGTGAACTCTAGGAATTAGACTATACTAATGCTTCAGAAATTAAATAATACAGAGTAAAACGATAGTGGTTGCCCATTGGTCTGCGAAATTTATTTCGCAGTATCGAAAAAACCAAATAAACCTGCAAGACGCGTCTGGTTTAGTTTACCATTGGGCTCAAAAACATAGATATTTTACCACTGATTTGATGTTGACTTTCCGGAGTATACTCACTAGTGGGTAAGAACTAAATTTCTAACCTATTAAATCTGATCTCCGATAAGTCCAGTGATGTGATAGGGCTGAGTTAGTTTTTGCTAAATACCTCATTACCCAATGAAACGGTTGTTCACTTTCAGATTATCAGTTAATTTTATTGGTATTCAAAATAGCCAGAACTCCATTGTTCAAATCAGGAAGTAGCTTTGGTTTATTCTTGTTGGTCATCAGAATAACCGACATACCATTTTTGTAATTTCTAAACGTATCTGTGCCGAATAAATAGGCATAACCACAATCAGATAAAATACCAACTAATTTAAAAGGTTGAAAATTAATTTTTACGCAAAGTGTGCGTATATAATACTTATTCCGATGATTTTCATTTATTATTTTTAAGGGTTACCTATTCCAAAATCTTTCATAAATAATAAATAACCCACGATGCCTCCAAAAAAAATAAAAATCTGCTTAGCCATGGGAGGTGGTGTTTCCATGGGTACATTATCCGGTGCTGCTTTAACTGAAAGTCTCAAACTATTGCTGTACTTGATGAGAAAAGTATGTCAATTGAAATTGAGTTTAATAACCCAGAATTTGAACTGAGAGTCTCAAAAGATCATTTTATTACAACTTCATACAAAAATTTAAGACATCGTCTTTCCCAGCAGTTTGGTCAGTTTTCACCAGGATCACAGGGTCAACTTATGCCGGAATAGATGGATCAATATTCTCCGGAATATCCAATCCACGAATCTGGCTAGTAACAATTCCAATATAAAATCCTTTATAACCTACACTGTACAATACATAGGTATGATAATCCATCTATTTGTTAATAGGTATCCGGTATGATTAATTCTAAATGGTAATTGAATCACTTTTTCAGAAGCACACCCTCTCATTCGCCCTAGTGCTTCGGAGAGAAATGCGCACTCACACCCACACCAAAATGCTGACAGCGAAGCTCGTCAGCACACACTCACTCCCAATTTGTGGAGCCTAGGGGAGTCGAACCCCTGACCTCTTGACTGCCAGTCAAACGCTCTAGCCAACTGAGCTAAGGCCCCATTTCAGTAAAATTCACATTCAATCTACCTACATCTGGCAAATACAAGTGTGTAAGAATTCGATTACGAAGCGCAAATATACTATTTCTTGTAGACTATTTTATCTAAATAATGTGAGGATTAAAGGAACACCTCATTCGATTCTTCTACCTCCGGTATCCGGGGTAAAATATTCAGCGTACTGGCAACCGTTGCTATGGGAGATCCCAGCAAAATACCAACGACAGGAATCGGAATCAACAACAAAAACAATACCCCATTGCCCAAGGCCAACCCTCGATTACTCCTGACGAACCGCCTGCTTTCGGAAACGTTGTAATGCCTCTCCAAGGTGTAATCCATATTTCCGAAACCGGCAAAATAGGCTTGCACCAAATAGATCAGGATCGTTGTAAACAAGGAGAAAATCGGAAATAATCCCAAGATCAAAAGAAACAAAACCAATAGTATTTCTCTAATAACATTGGAGAGGGCAATCCTCAGTCCTCTGTAGAATTCATAAATTGCTCTTTTAACAGTAAGTTTTGCGGTGGGGTTATTAGGATAGAGGATGGTTTCTACCCGATCGGATAAATGACTCATAAATGGGGATAACAGAGCAATTACCAAATGTTTGTATACAATCATTCCGAAAACACCCAAAATAATTCCTCCCACATACTGATCAATGCGGTCTAAAAAAGACTCCGGCAAAAATCCTAAAAATCCGGTCAACCAGGTACCAAACGGATCTGCAAGAAAATAGATCAAAGCAGCAAACAAGGCCAACAAAATAATACTGGCTAATAAACCAGGAATTATAAAGTAAGACCAAAGACGATGCTGTCGAATAAATTGCAGCGCTTTAGCATAGGTTGTGACAGAAAGAACAAAATCACGGATCATAGATGCATAAATTAATTAAGAGCAATATCGGTTAAACACCATTTTGCTTCCATAAAACTATGCGAATTTCAATAAATATTCGACCAGTAATTTAGCCGAATGAGGCAATCAAATTAATCTACTTAGGTTTTTTCCTCCTTCTGGTTTTGAATAGCTCTACCACTTCTTTTTCCTTAAGGAAACCCAGATCTACAAATGTAGTTGATACAAAGCGTTTGATATCCTGATAATCTTTGCCTCTTTTGTCGGTAAAGACCTTTAACAAACGCTTAATATATTTGAGACTGTATTCTTTGACGTGCTGATTAAATTCCTGATTGACAAAAATATTCATGTAGGTTACAAATACCTTGTTGAACTCAAAATACTCGGCATAATCTGATTCCGGCAAATTAAGTAATAGTTTTTTGAAGTTCAGGAGTATAGTTTGTCTTAGTGCTTCATTGATGGTAGAAAGGCCTTCATGAGCATCGTAAAATTTTCGGACCTCATTGATGGTGTCTTCATGGATATAACCTTTGGAATAGATAATATCCATCAAATTATAAAAGCCAGCGAAGTTATCTTTAATTTTGGGATCGGTGAGATTATGAACTCTTTTGTGACATTTCCCTTCGATGTTTACACCACTTTCTATCAATTCGATGAGAAATTCAAAATACTCTTCATTAAAAGTTTCCCCTTCTTTACGTGCCCGATTAAGATCTGCTCTTAACACTTTGTCATCGCTTTCATTCAGATCATAAAAGTTTGCCACAATTGCCAGTACCTGATTGTATTCTTTAGTCCCTTGGATTTTAGGATTTTGCAACATCTGAATGATTTTATAAAGAAAACTATTGTTGTCTTCATATCTTCGGATACGTTCGAGAAGGAAGGTTCTAAGGGCCGGGTACAGCACTTTAAGTTGTTCTATCGTTTCCGGAAATTCCGCGGATTGATAATGTGTGCTAGCAAATTGCTTTTTGAATTTGGCGAGTCCTACCCTACGTTCATACGGCTCTTGGTATTTCGGTAATATTTGATTAAAAAGGTAACTGTGTATCTTTTTATTCTCAATATCATTTAGTAAGTGTGAAATATAGATCCGACTACTGAGTGCAAAACCAATTTGAATTGCCTGTCCAATACGTTGTCTCAGCATTTCAAAATTGGCACTATTACAGATGCTTAATAAGATTTCTCTGAAATGTTCCTGGGGGCGGTAATATTTATATTTTTCGTTTACCTCTCCCCGCAAGACCGAATAACCTAGTATTCGAGGTAGATAAAGGCCTTCAAATTTAGAGTCTAACAGCTCTTTTTCCAGTGAAATAATCTGAAGAGGATGATGGATGGCCACGGATTCATGAAGTTCATGGATCAAGGGTTCAAAAGCTTCTTTCAAAGCCAAATAGTCTTCTTCCTCTTCACTATCCAGATAAGCGGTCAATTCATTAGAATTCTGTATTGCTTCACCGATTTGATCTAGTTGATCTTTATATTGTTTTAACAGACCTTCCATATTTCAAAGATTTATAACGTGTTGATCTAAAAATATGACAAACCCAGCAAAACCGCCCAGGACCTTACTAGGTTTGAATGTTACCCTAAATGTGAGGATTATTTATCCTTGTTCCAAGATACTATTCTTCTTCCTGTGCAGCTTCCTGAACGGCTTGGGCTCCCTTTTCCTCCGATTCCGATTCTACTTCAGTTTTTTCCTCTACCGCTTCAGCAACTGTTTCCACAGCCTCCTCAGTATTTTCCTGCACTTTCTCTTCAACTTCGGCTACAGCATCTTTTATAGCTTCGGAAGTAGATTCTACCGCCTCCTTCACAGCTTCTGTGACTGTTTCTACGGGCTTAGCGACCGCTTCAGTTACAACCTCAACTGCTTCGGCCGAATCTTCGACCACATCCTTGCCAGTTTCGGCAACTTCTTCGATTTTTTCCTGAGCAGATTCGGCAACTTCTTTGCTTGCTTCGACAGCTGTTTCAGGTTCTTGTGAATCCTGTTCTTTCACTTCATCTGCCTGAGACGCACCGGCATCAGTTGTAGCTGGTGCTTTCGCTACTACATCTTCCTTTTTCTCAACGGTTTCAGCTGCTGCCACTTTCTCTTCAGCAGGAATTTCTGCAGTTTGTTCCGCTACGTCGCCTGAGGAATCTTCAGCTGGCGCTGTTTTGGGTTTTTGGATTATACCAAAAACTTTTTCGTGGAAAGATCTTTCATCGGCTTTGGATTTAGCAACTTTCTTTGCTATTTGCGAGTCTTTTTTCAACAGCCATTCCTCAAACATAGAATCGGCTTGTTCCTGAGAAAGTGCGCCTTTTTTTACACCTCTCAGCAAATGTTTTTTGTATAGTACTCCTTTGTATCGAAGAATTGCCCGGGCGGTATCCGTTGGTTGAGCACCATTCATTAACCATTGCAAGGCCAACTCCCGGTCAAGTTCTATGGTAGCCGGTTTAGTCATGGGATTATAAATTCCCAATTTTTCAATAAAGCGACCATCTCTTGGCGCCCTAACGTCCGCTACTACGATATGATAATAAGGTTTTTTTTTGCGCCCTCTTCGCGCAAGTCTGATTTTTACTGCCATTTTGCTAAAATTTAATTGGATTAACCATTACCCATGATCTTGATCAACAAGTCGCGGGATTTTAACGGAGGGCAAAGGTAAATAAATAGTTAGTAATGTCAAATGGTTATGCGAGAATTAATTGCAAAGAGAACGGTGGACGGTGGACGGTGGACGGTGGACTGTGGTCGGGGATCGGTTGACGGTGATTGGTGATCGATGCGAAAAAATTACGAATTACGAATAGTTCGAATTACGCATGAGGTGCAAGGGGTGGAGCATGGGGCAAGGGGCATGGAACTAGAGCAAGGAGCGGGGAGCAGGGAGCTGGGGCTGGGAGGCCGGAGAAAGAATTACGGATAAGAGAACGGTGGACGGGGATCGGTGGTCGATGCGAAAAAATTACGAATTACGAATAGTTCGAATTACGCATGAAGTGCAAAGGGGTGGAGCATGGGGCAAGGGGCATGGAACTAGAGCAAGGAGCGGGGAGCAGGGAGCTGGGGCTGGGAGGCCGGAGAAAGAATTACGGATAAGAGAACGGTGGACGGGGATCGGTGATTGGTGGTCGGGGATCGGTGGTCGGGGATCGGTGGTCGGTGATTGGTGATCGATGCGAAAAAGTTACGAATGCAGTGCAGGGAGTGGAGAATGAGGCATGGGGCTTGGAGCTTGGGGCTTGGAGCATGGGGTATGGAGAATGGAGACTGCAGTTGAATTACCAAATGTTGCTAAAAGTCGATCTTGAATCGCAGATTAATTCTACGAGTGGTCAAATAGTTAGGAATAGCGTATTGAACATTATAGATCGACTTGATCCAGGTATTGCTAGCAACGTTTAAGATTTTCATCAAGTTAAATACTTCCAGACTCATCCAGGTATTTTTTGTAAATCGCAACAAATGTTTGGGTTTACGGGTTTTCCAAATTTCATTCCACAATAAAAATGAAAAACCGATATCCACACGGTGATAAGCCGGAAATCGGTAGGTATTGCGATGGATTTCATTATTGCCTAAGATTCCAAAGGGAAGTCCGGTTCCTACAGTAAGATTGACATGTACTTTAAAATTTTCATTCTTAGGAAGATAATCCTGAAAAAACAAGGACAATTGCAACAATTGATCCGAAGGCCGCGGAACATCTTTGACCACCTTACCTTCTGCTTCACCGACCTCCCGGCGTAAATGATCAATGCCCAGAATTTTCTCCCGAGCCCGGAGTAAGGATAAATTTACCCATGATTCGGCACCCGGCACAAATTCGCCATTAAATCGCATATCCCATCCCATCACATAACCTTTGGCGTTATTTTCACCTACATATTTGATGCGAACATTTTCAATTTCATAAGTAACCAGATCCCATAGATATTTGAAGTATATTTCTGAAATAAACCTTACCGGTGTGGGATTTTTATCCCCAATTTCAAAATCCCAGGTCCAGCCTGCAACTACATGAGCTGATTTTTGCGCTAAAATATCCGGATTGACAATCCCAGTTGTCCTTCTTAATTCGCGATAAAAAGCCGGTTGGTGGTAAAAGCCTCCTGCGAATTTCAACGAGATATCTCTTTTCCATTGCAATGGTTTATACAAAATCTGTGCTCGCGGGGCCCATAATAATTCTTTGTTTAAAGTCCAATACCCCAATCTCAAGCCGTAGGAAAATCGCATTTCATAGTTTTCGGTCAGTTTGGTCCAGGTGTCCTGAATATATCCTTGAAACCGGGTTGAGGATAATTCATTTTGACTTTTTAATTGATACTTAATACGAACAGCAGCAGGATCATAGGGTAATGAATATCCTGCAGAGTCCAGCCTCTCCCATTCGTTGATACGGTCCGTAATGGATTCATATCTGGCATTAACCCCCCATTGAACGAAATGGTTGTCAGCTCCGGACCCATATTCGATTCCTCCTTTGTGACCAAGCAAACTCACATTGGAAAATAGAAAATTCCTGGCGTACTGATGTTGTAATCCTGTACCAATAGTCAAAATCTCTTCACCGGCACTTTCAGAAGTAAAATCCGTCTCAATCACACTCAGTCGATAGGCACCCAACAGGTCGAAAGTTTCTTTTTCGTCACTGGTTTGATGTGAGACTAAAAACTTTAAAAACATTGGATTTCGATCTCGTTCGGGTATGTATGTAAGTGATAATCCATTCATAGTAGTTGTAAAACGATCTTGTTCCTGACCTTCAAACACTGCAAACAACTGCAGTGCAAAGTCAATCAAGCCGGTAGCAGTTCTTCTTTCATCAGGTAAGAACTGATATTCACTGCGATTGAAGTTGGTAAGATAGCCCAACTGCCAATTTCTGTTCAGGTCGTACGTGAAATATCCCTGAACATCTACAAAATTAGGTGTATACTCACCGGTCAATTGCAGTGATCCTAAAAGGTATTTTGTAGTCTTATAACGAGCTCCTACCAGGTACCTAAATTTTTGATACGCATCCTTTTTGCGGTTTACAGAACCTTCCAAATGGGCCGAAGCACCCAGCAAACTGAAACCCAGGGAATATTTACTGGAATCAGGTCTTTTATAACTGATATCAAGTACCGAAGACAGCTTATCGCCATATTTAGCTTCAAATCCACCGGAAGAGAATTTGATATCGCGTATCATATCGATGTTGGCAAAGGTAAGCCCTTCTTGTTGCCCATTACGGATTAATTGCGGTCGATATATTTCAAAATCATTGACATAAACCAGATTTTCGTCATAATTACCACCTCTTACATTGTATTGGGAGGTGAGTTCTCCCCCACTCCCTGAACTGGCTCCAAGTGCAATATGAGGTAACACACTTTCAAAATTTCCGGTAGTTGTGGGGAGTAGTTTTAACTCTTCTACATTTTGCTTAATGATAGCAGCTTCTTCAACCTGACGCCCTTTAACTTCTATCTCGATTTCTGCCCCCTGGGCATTCATTTCAACGTCCATTCTAGCTCTTTTGCCTTTTTTCAGCGGACCTACCAGTGTCTTTAATTCTTCAAATCCGATGCGGGTGAAAACCAAAGTTACTGTAGAATCGGGAGGAATGTCTATTCGATATACTCCATTTTCATTGGACTCCGTCACGTGATTGGTTCCCTCAATGTAGATCGTAACCAATTCGATGGGTTGACCATCGGTAGCGGAGGTGACTCGGCCAATTATAGTAGACTTTTGTGCGAATAAGGAGTTACTGAGAATACACAGTAATCCGGCAATAACCAATTTATACCAACTGTGCATCTTGACGGATATGCTTTAATCTGGAAATGGTTTCTGAAGGATTGTCGGATTTAAAAACACTACTTCCGGCAACCAGTACATCCACTCCGGCTTGTACAATTTTTTCGGCATTTTGCAATCCTACTCCTCCATCGATTTCGATAAGCGTACCAGCATTTCGTGTGACAATCATGTCTTTAAGTTGTCGAACTTTTAGTAATGATTGATAAATGAATTTCTGTCCTCCATATCCCGGATTGACAGACATGATGAGGGCGAGGTCCAACTGTTCGAGTACATTTTCCAACTGACTGACCGGAGTATGTGGATTTAGCGCGACTCCAGCTTGGGCCCCTGTCTCTTTGATAAGTTGTATGGTGCGGTCTAAATGTGGGCAAGCTTCAAGATGAACCGTAATGATATCGGCACCAGCGTCCCGGAATGCCTGGATGTACTTTTCCGGCTCGACGATCATCAAATGCACATCCAGAGGTTTCGTAGATTTACTTTTGACTGCTTGCACCACCATCATTCCGAAGGAAATATTTGGCACAAAACGCCCGTCCATAATATCTACATGTAACCAATCTGCTGCACTGTTGTTTACAATTTCTATATCCTTGGCCAGATGTGTGAAATCGGCTGCCAGCATAGAGGGTGCCACCAAATGATCCATATTAATCGACATATTTTATTTGTTCTTCCGCATATTCCGAAAGAAAATTAAACTTGCGTAGGATTTGGGCTACTGTGACCACATCCTTTTGACAATAAACGGCTATTCGCTCCAAATCATTATCCTGCCAGTAAACTTTGCCTACTTCGTTTCCTTTAATATCATCCTTTGGCGTAGGGATACCAAAGCATTCTGCAAGGAGATCCAGAGATGTATAGTGTTTAATATCTCCATATTTCCACAGTTCCATAGTATCCAAAAGATGTTTTGTCTCCCACGGCTTCTTCCCACTCAAATTAATCATTTCAGGCAATTTTTTCCCATGTATCATCAAACGGCGGCAAAGATAGGGTACATCAAATTCTTTTATGTTATGTCCACATAGAAAATGTACCTGGGGATCATTAAAATATTTCTCTAAGATACCGGCGAATTCCTGCAGTAGTTCTTCCTCTTCATGATTGTAAATAGATTTGATGCGCAATGTTCCATCCCCTACCTGATAACCCATGGAGATACAGCAAATTTTGCCAAACTCTGCAAAAATACCGGCCTTCTCTTCATAGCAAGCTGAAATCTCTTCATTACTTAGATCTTCATCATATTTTCTCAATAAATACTTACTCTTGTGGGTCCAAAGTTCTTGCTTCCTCGGAGAAAGCTGGTCCCAATTTTTTTGTTCCGAAACCGTCTCCAAATCAAAAAAAAGTATTTTTTGAAAATCAATAATCTTGCTCATAGGTATACAAAATTTGCCTAAAATTTTGGTAAAGGGCAATTGTTTGCGATAAAATTGCGTTACAAAGTTAATTTTATTCAGAAAAATTAATCATTAGAACAATGACAGAAAACAAAAAGTCAAGTCTGTCTACCATTCTTTGGGTATTATTAGCCGCTTCATTTATCGGTAATATTTATCTTCTGGTAGACCGGTCTAAGCAGGCCGATCAAATTACACTACAATCCTCACAACTTACTGAGGCAGAACAGCTTAATGCTGAATTGGAAAAACAATACTACGAAGCAGTCTCTGATTTGGAATCACTCAGAGGTACAAATGAAGAGTTGAATCAACTCATCGATGATCAAAAATTGGAATTGGACGAACAAAAGAAAAAGATTGCCGGACTTATTCGTAATGGCAAAGATTTGAAAGCAGCACGTGCTGAACTTGGAAAACTTAAGGAACAAGTGAGTGGTTACCTTGCAGAAATTGAAACTTTGAAGACTGAAAATGAACAACTGGTTAGTGCTAACGAAGTTTTGAGTGATGAAAAAAGTCAATTGGTATTAGCTGTTGATGAAGAGCGTCGTATGAATGATGAACTTACCACTGCTAAAGCTACATTGGTGAGCGAAAAGCAGATTCTTGAAAAAGAACGCGAAGTCCTGAGTGCCAAAGTAAATATTGCATCGGTGATTAAAACCAAAGACATAGAAGTCAATGGGATTAAATTACGTGACAATGGAAAGCAGGTCACCAAGGCCAGAGCAAAAAGCGTTAATGAATTGGAGATTTGTTTCACCGCTGAAGAAAACAAAGTAACCGATAGTGGAATCGAACAGTTTTTTATTGTGATGATTGATCCCAATGGGGAAACCATGTCATTCGAAAATTTTGGTTCCGGTGTCATGATAGACCAGGATTCAGGGGAGCAAATTAAATACACTCATATCAAAGGTCTTCAGTATGAAAATGAAGAGGTTAGAACTTGTTTCAATTGGGCTCCTTCCATAACCTTTCAACCTGGTGAATATACGATCGAGTTGTACAACAAAGGGTTTTTAGCGGGTAACACGAAATTTAAACTTAAGTAACTTTTAGTAAATAATATTATGAGGAGTCCGGAAAAATTCCGGACTCTTTTTTTTGTGCTTTGATCACATAAAAAGTTAGTAACTTTATCTCGCCAAAGCCAAAAATAATGTTAGAAGATTATTTCAAACCTTTTCGCGAACGAATTATCGGCTATGATCAAACCTTTCACACTCCTTTTGGAGAGCAGAAGATAATTTATGCGGATTGGACCGCAAGTGGAAGATTGTACGGCCCTATCGAAGAACGACTACAACAAGAAATTGCTCCTTTTGTAGGCAACACGCACACTGAAACCACTATTACAGGGTGCCTGATGACCAGAGCCTACAAAGAAGCCAGAAAAATTATTAAAAAGCATGTAAATGCCTCGGAAAAAGACGTATTAATATTTTTTGGTTCTGGAATGACCGGAGCTGTAAATAAATTACAGCGAATCCTGGGCTTCAAAGTACCTGAGCAAGCGCTGCGGTATTTGGATTTCAATGGCAACGATAAAATATCTCTTGCCCATCACCTCAGACCTGAAAAGGATCGTCCTGTTGTATTTATAACCCACATGGAGCATCATTCCAATCATACCTCCTGGTTGGAAACTGTAGCAGATGTAGTGATCATAAACCCAGATAACGATGGGCTATGCGATTTACAACATTTTGAAACTCTTTTGGATCAATATCAAGATCGGAAACTCAAGATTGCCGCCATAACTGCCTGTTCTAACGTAACGGGGTTGCAACCACCTTATCACAAAATGGCCAAAATGATCCATGCGGCCGGAGGTTATTGTTTTGTGGATTTTGCCTGTTCTGCACCTTATGTTGACATCGATATGCATCCGGAAGACCCAGAAGCACATTTAGATGCAATCTATTTTTCACCACATAAATTTCTGGGAGGACCAGGTACTTCCGGTGTATTGATATTCAATCAAAAACTCTATAAAAACCGAATCCCAGATCAACCGGGAGGAGGTACTGTGCTATATACAAATCCTTGGAAATTTCATGAATATCTGGAAGATATTGAGGAGCGGGAGGATGGAGGCACGCCACCTTTCATGCAGGGGATAAAAATTGCAATGGCGGTAAAGTTAAAAGAAGAAATGGGCGTGGATAACATGTTGGCTCGAGAGAAAGAAATTTTGAAGCAGTTGTTTGACGGATTAAAAAAAATGGATCAGATCAAGATCATGGCAGGCCAGCATGAGTCACGCTTGGGAGTCATCGCATTTTATGTGGAAGGATTACATTACAATTTAATCACTCGATTATTGAATGATCGCTATGGAATCCAGGTAAGAGGTGGGTGTGCATGTGCAGGAACTTATGGCCACTACTTACTACATATTGATGAGTTAACTTCCTACCAAATCTACCATGAATTAAATACAGGTAACAATTCGGTAAAACCTGGTTGGGTCCGTTTGTCGATTCACCCGGTAATGTCTGATCAGGAAATTCGAACCATTTTGGACGCATTGCAACAAATTCTGGACAATGCCTCAACTTGGGCTAAGGACTATACCTATGATCCCAAACTTAATGAATACATTCATTACAACTATCAACCCAGCCAGGAAGGAGAAATTGTGGAGAAGTGGTTGAATGCAGCGTTTGTGTAAATCAAGTGCATCAAGTATAAAATAAATTAATGAAGTGATTTAAAAACAAATTGTTAATTGATTTGCATACCATTGATCCTCAATATATCAGCTTTTTCTCGATCCATCCGCGAGCGCCAAAGCTACTCAGCGGAGCCGCTAGCTACGGCTATGCATCTCCAAAAGAGCTTCATCTTGAAAATCAAGCGCATACAACTCATTTTAACAACTGTTTTTAAACCACTTCAATAGTTAAAACTCGATCTTTTCCCCATATCATCGTTGAAAAGCCCTGCCCGTCCAAGCACTGTATGCTCTGCATGGCAGGCGGGCTCGACATAACTACGGTTATGCCTACTTTTTTCGCCTTGATCTTGAAAAAAATCTACTTCGTTTTATTCGATATTTACTTCGTTCTTGATACGCTTGTGCATTAGGTTGTGGGACAATACCCAATCCTATTCTTTGATCTCGGAAACTTTCATCATGGTATCCTCTACCTCATGTACCAATTCGGTATAATGTGGATTACGTTTCACTTCCTTATTTCGGATTAATGGCAGGTCCACATGGATATGTTCGACAAACCTGGAGGGTTGAGCTTTCAGGATATAAATATCATCTCCCAGATAAACTGCTTCCCGGATGTCGTGAGTGACAAAAACTATCGTGAGATGAAAGCGATGCCAGATCTCCAGCAATAAATCTTGCATTTGCAGTCTAGTACGGACATCCAACGCGCCAAAGGGTTCATCCATTAGCAGTATTTCAGGGTTGGATAGTAGGCTCCTTGCAATGGCAACTCGCTGTAATTGCCCTCCTGACAAAGTAGGATACTGAGCATATTTATACTCATGGCCAGCCAATCCAACCAGACGGATTAAGTCCATGGCTTTCTCGTTCCTTTCTTCACGTGACACTCCTTGATAGCGTAGGGCTAGCGCCACATTATCAAGTACGGTCATCCACGGTAGACTACTGTACTGCTGAAAAACCATTCCCACCCTATTTTTTCTGGACACGGGTTGCCCTTTGATATGTACCTTACCTTGTGTAGGTTCCTGTAGTCCGGCTATGTACCTAAGCACCGTAGATTTACCACTTCCTGACATACCTAATACAACGACAAACTGACCTTGCTCCGGTTTATCTTCAATAATCAGGTCCAAACCGGAAATAATAAAACTTTTACCTCCATCATAACTTTGTCGAATACCTCGCAACTCGATAATGTTGTGTTGATCCGGGTTGTCAGTGACCTTATACTCCATTATTTCTTTGTTTGAGGTGACACCGCAATTTTGGGTACTGTTTTCTTTTTTCTGTACATCAGATAAAGTTTACTGGCGATCAAGGTAATTGAGATCACATGAATAGCCCATGAAGTATCTTTGAACAGATATTCGAATATCTTGATATCGGTAATCATTCCAGTCCATTCATTCAGGAATAATAAACCATAGATTCCTATCATAATCCAGACAAAAGCATTTCCTACATAGGAGAGTAGAACCTGAAAAACGGTTTCCTTTTCGATTTTTCCCTTTTTATGACTGTCAGCTTGCTGGTACTTGTGAGGAAACAGTTTGCGGTCCAGATATATGGCTAGCTTATCTTGAAGCACACCAATCAACATGATGATAATCAGGATTGCGAATATTTTATCCATACGACTTTGCCTTAATCCAGCCCTCCAAATCAAAGCGCCCAAACCTCCTTGATTTCCAAGTCCCTCAGCCACAATAATATAAGTCCAAGAAATAGCCGTCAATACTCGAATATCATCGGATACCCTGGATAATACTGAAGGTATATATACCGTCTTCACCGTTTGCCAATCCGTAGCTCCCAGGGTGTATACGGTTTTTAAATAGGTGTCATTCACCTCGTCTATCCGTTGGATGATCACAGGTAGCAGATAGATGATAATGCCCAGGGCCAAAAAATGAACCTTCATTGGCGTACCGGTTCCAAACCAAATGATAAATGAACCGATCAAGGCGGTCAGAGGAATGTACCTCAATGCATCGGTCTCGCTATGAAAAAGCCCTCTCATGATCGGCAAAAGTCCGATAATAAATCCTACCGGTATAGCAATTAATAAAGCTTCAACATATCCCGCTAAATTCAACCCTATCGACAAGAATGTATTCTGGATTAAATCATTGTCATAGTATAAATCCGCAAAAGCAAAAAACACTCTTTTAGGGCTGGGCAGACTATTTGGCCTGGCTATGGGATTTTCACCCCAAGACAAAATCATCCAAATAATAAACAAAAACACCAGGCCTGCAACAAATAGGATCCACTTCTGAGTTGTAGTGAGCTTACCTCTTAGTTTAAACATTCCTTGTCTTTAACCTCGTATTCTTTAAAGGGCCTGATCCGCTGTGGTCAACAATTGAAAATCAGTCCTCCGGTTTTTGGCTCTGCACTCATTTGTCGAATTGGATTCACAGCCAGGTACCGGCTTACTGGGACCATTGCCAATGATGATAAACCGGTTGGGATCCATGCGATATTGATTTTTCAAATAATCAGCAACCGCCTGGGCTCTTTTCTTGGATAGCTCAATATTCATTTGTCTAGCTCCCACATTATCGGTATTCCCCTCGATCCGGATCCTGGCATTTGCAAATGTTTTTGCCACATCCGCAAATTGTAGATCGATGATTGTCTTGGCATTTTCGGTTAAAGCAAATTGGCCGGTCGCAAAATTTATACTTACTGGCTTGGACGCCACGGGTTCCGCAGAAATTTCATCCGGGCTGGGAGGAGAAAACGTTTTCGCTTCTTCCGCAGCATGCTGAGGACCCGTAAGGTTATTCAGAGAAATTTGAATGGGTGAAGTATTGATTACTGCACGCCAGTAAGGAGCTTCTTTAGGGATAGCAGTCATTTGTGCAAATTCCTTATTCATCTTCTGATAGATATCTGCTCCTTTTTGTCCCCTAAAGTCAGGATTCAACCCAAAGAAATTAATATTATCTCCATGAGTAGCAAAACGCACCAAACTCATCGCTCCCAGAGCGTCTTCGGTTGGAAAATTTAAAAATTCACCCAATGACTTTCCAGCCTTTTCACGATTGGATTCATTGGAGTTAATTTCTGCCAACCCTCTCATCCAACCTTCATAAAACTTAGCCAGCTTGTCCCGGTTGGCTTTAATGTAATCGTCTTTGGCAAACATAATGTCTCCAATAATATGGGACTGATCTTGAGTGGTCAACAAAGTTTTGGATCCGGGAACATTCTTAAGCGTCTCATCATAAGGTGCCCAAACCACTGCGGCATCAATATCCGGTCCTTCGAACGAAAGCGCCGACTTGATATTATCAGTGGTTTCAAATACTTGAACATCACTATACTTCAGTCCGGCGGCTTCCAGTGCAGTGATCAAGAGGGTTTGAGCAGGGGAAGGTACGGCAACCGCTACTCGTTTTCCTTTGAGATCATTAATACTGTTAATTCCGCGCTTGGCGATAATCGCATCTCCTCCTCTCGACCAATCCACCTGCATAAAGGCTTTGGGTTTAAATTGATTGATCTCCTGGATGCCGGTATACAAAGGAAAGGCATCTGCTGTTTGAACTAATACATGATACTCGTCCGCTTCCCAGGCTTTTTCCGCTGCAATCAAATCGTCATTAAGAATAAACTGTACTTTAAGACCATAATCGGTATAATATCTGGAGCGCGTGGTAGGTTCAGAGCCTTCATTAAAATAGAGTCCGGGCGCATAGCCACCCCAGGTCACCAACTGAACCTTCAAGACATCACCGTCATCGTCTAATACTTTTCCACTTTGAGAATTTGATTTCCCGGGTGATTTGTTTTCGATTCTAGTATCGTTCCCGGAATTAGCTTGCTGGGAAAGATTTTTGCCAAATTCCGTATTATTCAAGATATACCGGGCTCCAAAAAATATCGCCAGCAATATCAAGAGGGTAATTAAAATTTTTGAGAAAGTTGTCAAACGCCTTGCCATTGTATTTGTATTTTTAAATATTATTCAAAGAATGTATCGTATTGGTTGCGGTGATTTCCAGCTCTGATGGGTTTTTTTACCGGAGCATTAAGATCCAGCACGTTTCCTGTATCTTCTGCTTCGAGCAACAAAGATTGTTTTTCGTTTCCCAGAATTAACGAGACTCCTTCTTTTTCCCATTTCTCCAGCATTTTTAATCCTTCCTCTTCAAAAACTCCATTTTGAAGATCTACAGATTTCATAAAGCTTTCAGACATATCCATAAAGCGCTCCATTTCCCCTACTTTTTGGCTTACGTCATCTGCCACTGCTTCTAGAGCAGCATCGAACATGGCACGCTTATCCTTATCTCCTGACAGTATTGACATAGCTGATTTCATAGCAGAGTGACTGGCGCGAATTGCTTTGCGTTCTTGTTCCTTTACTTCTACCTGGTCCTGTATGTCTTCCAGCATAATGGATGAGTTTTCGTACATCCGGTTAAGTACCCGGTAAAGGATCTCCATCTTACGATAAAGGTCCTCCAGTTTTATGTTTGAATCCCTTAACCGTCCGGCTTTTCGCGATTTTAAGATCATCACTTTTTGCTGATTCGTAGCTTTCGCTTTACTGGCAAGCTGTAGATTACTTTGGATTTGTTTATTGTTGTTGATGATGATCTCCTTAAGTTTATGCATTTGTCCCCTCAATTGTGTAATCTGACGATTCATTTTTTTCAGATTATCCTGAAGGTCATCAATGTAACTTTTTAGGATCCCGATTGGATCGATTTGTATGAACAAACCCGTGATCCAGCGCATCACACTTTTATACATGTAGCCAACCAAGGCGCGCATCTTGGGATCAAGGACCATATAAATGATGGCACCGAGTACCAATAACATCACCGCCAGACCAAGCACAGTATTGGCCAATGTAACCAAAAAAGGTAATGCCTTGAACAATAAATAACCACCGCCAATAAGTATCCCACCTAAAAATAAAATGCCGGTTACTCCCTCTGGTCTTTTCCAAAATGGTTTCGATTTAACCTCTGTCATTCTTAATTTTTTCCTTTTTGTATGAAACAATTTACTTTAGATATTGATTCATTTTTTGTATATCTGATTGAATTTGATCGACTAAAGTCTGATATGTGACTTGAAAATCACTTTTGGTTGATTCTACTTTAATTTTTGTTTGTGCAAGTTCCTCTTCTAAAGCTGACATTTTTTTCTTCGCATTCAGAATCTCCTCATTCATTTTTTGAATCTGTGCGTTTTTTTCTGCTATTTTTTTTGAGAGCGTTTTAAAATTCTGTTCTTTTCCTAATATCTGCTTTTCTCTTTGGTTTGCCAGGGCCTCTTCAAATTTATGTTCCTCATCAGCCAACACCTTTAAATAATGATTGGCCGTTTTTTTCAAGGCCTGCGCATCGGCTCCCATGGTTTGAGCCATAGCAAAGGCTGATTTAAATTGTGTTGCCTCATCCATTTCCATCTTGGAAAGTGACTGTAAGGATTGTTTAAACTCGAGATAGTCAAATCCCTCCAAATTATTCTTATCCATGGCCCCCAACAAAATATTGAGGAATCGTGTGGTCACTTTTCCTTTTAAATTGGTTTCATCCATACGAATTACGGGTTTATTCGCAGGATTTCCGGTATTCTGTTTCTGCTCTTTAGCTGCTCGTGTGGGCTTTCTATCCACTTGGGATTTGGTATCCTTCGATCCCTTGGATTCTTCCTCGATTATGAAAAGAGACTTTAGTTTTTTCAGCATATAATTAAAATTGAAAAGCCCTACAAAAGTAAGAAAAAAGTCAATAAGCAAAATGATCAACTTTTCAAATCAGCAGATGCCATATAATTCTTTAATTTTGCCAGCACAAAAGTCTTGAACAAATGCATAAATCAGTACATGTCCAATCAGAAATAGGTAGACTTAAAACGGTCATTGTCCACGAACCAGACAGTGGAATTTCCAGAGTTTCTCCGAAAAGATCGGACGAGTTACTATTCGATGACATTGTGTTCCTTCCCCAGATGATCGAAGAACATCGGTTATTCGTGAAGATCCTAAAAATATTAATTGGCGAGAATAACGTTTTAGAAGTCAGAGATCTGCTTACAGAGGCTTTGGAGCATGATCCGGGAACCAGGGAATTAATTACCGAATGGATCGTCGATTTTGAGGAATTACCGACATCCTATGCCGAAAAGTTTAAAAAATGGGATAATGCCCATCTAGCTGAAGTAATGATAACGGGACACGATGCTAAAGAGGATTATATATATTTTGATCCAATTCCGAATTTTATCTTTACCCGGGATATCGCTGCAGTTATCAACGATCAGGTCATCATTACCAAAGCGGCCAAAACTGCTCGGTACCGAGAGAACTTTTTGACGCGCTGTATTTTCTGGTCTCATCCTTTATTTTCACCTGTTCGGCAAGATGACCGCATCATAAATCTTAACTACGTGAATGAATTTCCACCATCGCGTCGAGGCGAACCTATTTGCCTGGAGGGAGGAGATGTCATGATACTTAATGAGGACTACCTGTTAATTGGATGTAGTGAACGAACCAATCAACACACCATACATACGGTAAGGGATGTATTATTTAAGAAGGGAACTATAAAGAATATTGTGCAGGTGAATATCCCTAATGAGCGTTCATTTATGCATATTGACACTATATTTACACAAATCAACGAGCACCACATTGTTGCCTATAAACCCATTGTCTATGATGGTTTAAGTTCCTATGTAAATGTCTACCGTAAAAATGGAGCTGAGGCTTTTTATCCGTCGATAAAAGATTTTTTTCATGGGGAGATTGACCGTGAAATGGAATTCATCTTTAGCGGCAATGGCATATCTCCGTACCAGGAACGTGAACAATGGACGGATGGTTGTAACCTAGTGGCCATAAAACCCGGTGTGGCATTAACTTATGATCGGAATCCACGTACCGAAAAGGCTTTTGAAGCAGCCGGTTATACTATTTTGCACGCCTATGATTTAATAAAAGGTGTTGAAAATCATACGATAATACCGGAAGAAATAGAAAATACTATTATTACATTACCCTCGAATGAATTGGCCCGGGCCCGGGGAGGTTCTCATTGTATGACCTGTCCCATTTTAAGGGAATAAAAATTAATCTAGTTTTATGATTCAACACGAAACTCAAATTCGCGTTAGATATGCCGAGACAGACCAAATGGGTGTCGTATATTATGGGCAATATGCCACCTACTGCGAAGTGGGGAGGGTCGAACTGATGCGATCGTTAGGAATTCGATACCGTGATTTGGAAGAGGTATACGGTGTCATCATGCCGGTAATCCATATGGAAGTAAGCTATCTTCGTCCGGCTCGATATGACGATTTACTTACCGTACGCACATCACTAAAGGAGTTATCCAATTTCTCAATAATATTCCTCACGGAAATTTATAATGAAAAAGCCAAACTCCTAAATTCTAGCAGAATCAAACTGTGTTTTTTGGACCAAGACACCTTACGTAGAGTGGATACCCCAGATTTTTTCATGGAGCTAATTGAAAAAAGTTGAAAAATTCTGAAAAACTTAAAATATGGTTTTGGAATCTTACTTTGATCAATACACTACTGAAGTGGGCAAAAAATCATCATTTTCCTGGTTCTCAAGGTATTAGTATTTTTCATGTCGCGAAATTTTTCATCGAAGAAACCCGGAAGGAGAGTCTAAATATTCGTTCGAATAGCATTGCTTTTAGTTTCTTCCTTGCCATTTTTCCCTTATCCTTATTCATTCTTACTCTGTTATCTTATTTGCCACTCAGCAATATCGAGGAATATTTAATTGCACTACACGACTCACTACGACCGGTATTACCCGAGGCCGCTGATAAATTTATTTTTGAGAACATTATTTTTGGGCTCTTTGAATCCCAAAGGGGGGATTTATTGTCGATTTCTTTTATTCTTACCGCTTATTTTGCTTCTAACGGTATGCTGGGTGTATTACAAGGATTTGAAAAAAGCTATCAAACGGCATTTAGAAAGCGGTCTGTCTTCAGGCAAAGACTGGTGGCTATGATTCTTACATTAATATTTACTATCAGTATCCTGGCTATTCTGTTTTTAATTGGGGCTGGTGAAGGTTGGATAACTGTACTACTTGCCAAGATCGGACTCACGAATCTCAATCTGCAAATACTATGGATAACCCGTTGGATCCTGGTGATTGTGGTCTGTTATTTTATCATTTCGATGATTTACCGCTACGGACCTGCCGCTAAGGTAAGATTTAACTTCTTCTCGCCGGGTACAACTTTGGCTACTGGATTGGTAATATTAACCTCATTACTAGTTACCTATTTTATCGATCACTTTGGCAACTACAACAAGATCTATGGATCGATTGGAGCGATTATAGTGACCATGATCTGGATGAAAGTTAATGCATTCATACTTTTGGTTGGTTTTGAGCTCAACGCCAGTATTGTCATGAATAAAGAAATAATCAAAAATGAAGAGTTGTGAGCTGAGAGTTGGTGCCATCTTTTGCTTCCAAAAGGCAAATCAAGAGTGGATTATAAAAATAATGAATGAGAATGACGAATTATGAGATGACACTTAATTGGTTGTATACTCAATTGCCGATGTATCAGCGAATTGGTCCGGCGGCAATGAAATGGAGTTTAGATAACATCGAAAAGTTGGTAGACCATCTGGGTAATCCTCATCGCCGCTACCCGATTGTTCACATTGCCGGAACTAATGGGAAGGGATCGGTAGCTCATATGTTAGCCAGTATATTGCAAGAAAAAGGATTAAAAGTAGGTCTTCATACCTCACCTCACTTTCGCGATTTCAGGGAAAGAGTTAAGATCAATGGAGATCTAATCCCAAAGCGTGAAGTAATCTACTTGGTTGACCGAATTCGCAAGATAGCATCGAATTTGAATCCTTCATTCTTTGAAATAACGGTAGCGATGACTTTTTCATACTTCCTATCTCAGAAAGTGGATGTGGCAGTAATTGAAACTGGATTAGGTGGAAGGCTGGATTCCACCAATATTGTTACTCCAGTGCTTTCTATAATTACCGGAATACACCTAGACCATCAACAGTTTTTAGGCAACACCGTTGAAGAAATAGCTCGTGAAAAGGCAGGTATCATTAAACATAAGGTACCGGTCGTCGTTGGTAAGGTTACCCCAACAGTACGACAAATATTCATCGACTCGGCGAAGAAAAATCAGAGTCCGATTGTTTTTGCTGAGGATTGTTGGCAACTTGAGTTGTTGGATCAGCCTGAAGAATACTCTCATTATTTGGTTAGCAAAGACCAAAAAACATGGTGTGAAAAGATGTCAGTACAAGTAGGTGGGTTATATCAACGAAACAACATAACTACCGTATTGGCCGGCATTGAAAAGCTTTCCTCCCTATGGTCTATCGATAAAGACATAATTCTAAAAGGATTGCGAAATCTGATTCACAATACGTATTATGTAGGCAGGTGGCAGTGGATTCAACGGTCTCCGGTAAGGATATTATGCGATAGCGCCCATAATGCTCAGGGTTATAAGGCGGTATTTGCACAAATCGAATCACTAAGTTTTGATAAACTCCATGTGGTCTGGGGAATGGTGAAAGAAAAAGAGGTCGCAAGCCTGTTAAGCCTTTTACCCACCTCAGCAAAGTACTACTTCTGTGCGGCTAAAGTTCCACGATCAATACCTGCTGATGATTTGAGAATAATGGCCAGACAGAATAATCTTCTGGGAAAATCATACAGTAGTGTGAATAAAGCAAAGGCTGCAGCAATTGCTACAGCCTGCGCAAAGGATTTGATTTTTGTTGGTGGCAGTACCTTTGTGGTTGCAGAGGTACTGTGATCCACCGGGTTCTATTATCATCCTAAGTGCTTAAAAATAATTAGGTTCAATTATCATGCTTGATTGAAAGTTTATCGGCTATGATAAACTTGAGTTAAATACATTTTATTCGCAGATTTAAGTCTTAAAGTATATTTGCCATCTGGCAAATGTTCCATAGGAAGGATATACAAATTGTCCTTTTTTGTTCCTTTAGCTTTCACTTGTTTACCATCTTTATTGGTGAGGGTAAATACCAACACGTCAAAGGCATTTTCCATTAGAATCTCAATGCTTTT
This sequence comes from Saprospiraceae bacterium, assembly GCA_965223405.1. Classification (GTDB taxonomy): domain Bacteria; phylum Bacteroidota; class Bacteroidia; order Chitinophagales; family Saprospiraceae; genus CBDCWO01. The sequence continues at coordinate 4,434,941 of CBDCWO010000006.1, read as the reverse complement.
GTGTGTTTGATTATGGGTAATATGATAAGGACCATCTTTTAAAATCGGCATTTTCTGTACTACTTCCTGATGAGTAACCACAGAAGTGGTCTTTTGATCTTTCAGCGGCAGGGCCGCTTTTTCCTGAGCCATGCTACTGATTTGAAACACAACTAATCCCAATATGATCAATATCCCTCTCATTTTCTTTGTTTTATAAATAACTAATATAGTTTATGTCAAATGATTGTAAAACAAATATAGAATAATATTACAGTTATTCGTAATGTGTAATTAATTTTTTTTCAAATAAATAAAAATTACATTAAATATTCATATGATACTCAATACTCTTCCTGACCAAACTCTTTGCGCATTTATTGTTTATTATTACAACAATTAAAATTTGACACGTGAAAAAAATTGTACTTGGCCTTGGTGGATCCAGTGGTAGTATATATGCGAAAGCCCTCATGGATAAACTTGCCGTTATGTCAGATCAATGGTCAACAGTGGGAGTGACTTATTCACAAAATGCATTGACCAATTGGCAATTAGAAATTGGCTCTGATTCCATTAATTCTGATGATTATCCCTTCAATTTTTACGATCGTCAAGACTTTAACGCTCCTTTTGCCAGTGGTTCGGCAGCATACGATGCCATGATTATTTGTCCATGTTCAATGGGGTTGCTTGGTCGAATTGCTCAAGGCAGGTCAGAAAACCTGCTTACCAGAGCCGCTGATGTGATGCTCAAAGAAAAGAGAAAATTAATTCTGGTTCCCAGGGAAACTCCGTATAATTTAATCCACCTTAAAAATATGCTCACTCTGTCTAAGACAGGTGCAATCATTGCACCGGCATCCCCTTCGTTTTATAGTCGTCCGGCGAATATACAGGAAATGGTTTCTACAGTTGTTGACCGTGTTTTGACATTGGCTGGTTTTGAGATTAAATCCTTTCGCTGGGGAGAAGAGAGTGAGTAAGGAGACAGGAGTTCGTTATCGAAATAAATATCGCCGAATAGTTTATTCACCATCCTTTTTTTGCTGGTTTAGGAGAAGACACTGTATCTCCCATGTCCTAAAAAGGGACAAATATTTGGTTTCCCCATCAACGTTTATTGACTTTAGGTGAGGACGCCTAAAGTAACACCCGTGTGGTTTGAGGTGGGACGCCTCAAAGTATTCCCGGGACTCAGGAGAGATAAATTAGTTTTCACAGGTGCCAAAATTTATTTGGCAGCGTGGAAGATCAAAAGGTGTAACATAGTGATGTGACTTGCCAATTCCACCCCCTGCCCCCTCAAGGGCCCCTCAAGGGGGCAACCTGGCTTTTCCTGGTTTGGCCTTGATGGTTGTCATTCGTATTTTCGGATATTTTCATCATTTCAAACCCGGAACCCGTGTGGTTTGAGGTATTCCGCCTCAAAGTATTCCCGGGACTCAGAAAAGATAAATTAGTTTTCACAGGTGCCAAAATTTATTTGGCAGCGTGGAAGATCAAAAGGTGCCCCCTAACCTCAAGGGGGACAACCTATGGTTGTCATTGGTATTTTCGGATATTTTCATCATTTCAAACCCGGAACCCGTGTGGTTTGAGGTATTCCGCCTCAAAGTATTCCCGGGACTCAGAAAAGATAAATTAGTTTTCACAGGTGCCAAAATTTATTTGGCAGCGTGGAAGATCAAAAGGTGTAACATAGTGATGTGACTTGCCAATTCCAACCCCTGCCATCTTAAGGGGGATAAACTTGGAAGGATAGCGGTCCAAGATTGTACTATTAACTTGAAACCAAGAGGAAAATTGATTTGGACTTGGTTAGTTCCTTATTTTGGTATTGATGGCGGGCTCACAACTCAAATCTCACAACTAATTACCTTACTCTAAAATCTATAGTTATGGTTCCGCACTGTTTGTCGATCGTACTTTTGGTAAATTTGAACTTTTTCGCGTTGCGAATGGCAATGCTTTTGAGGTGCGCATCAGTTGTAGTTGATCCTTTCTGCGTATACTCTGCACTAACTACCGTACCTCTTCCGTCAACGCAGACTTTAACTACCACTTTGCCTTTTTTCTGACTGTTGTCTTTTATTACTGGCTCAGAAACTACACCGCGATTACCTAATCCACCGCCTATAGTTCCGGAACCGGTACTAATTCCTTCCAGATTTGAGGCATTCGGATCTCCATTCGGATCACCCTGATTACCAGAGGTATTGGTTTTTCCTTTCCCTTTGCCAAATAAATCGCCGTATTGCTTTTTAGCATCTTCATATTCCTGTTGTTTGCGGGCTTCCTCCTCGGCGGCTTTGCGCTTAGCTTCTTCTTCAGCTTTTTGTTTAGCCTCCTCCTCTGCCTGTCGTTTTGCCTCCGCTTCAGCTTCTTTTCTTTTCTTTTCGTTCTCCGCTCTTCGTTTCGCGTCTTCTTCCGCTTTTTTCTTCTTTATCGCTACTGCATCGGGATCATCAGTGGTCAATATTTTCTTTTCTTTCGCTGGTTCTGATTTGGTCGGTTTCGGTTTGGTGGCTTCAGGTTTCTTTTCAGCAACTGGTTTAGGCTTTACTTCCTCCACCGGTTCTTTATTTTGCATATCCGGTTTGTCATCTCCTTGTCCCATGTCGGGCAGGCCCAAACTAACTAATAATCCGGGTTGTCCGGGAGGAGGTACTGGGAATGTAAGTAACGGTAAAAGCAATAGTACAAATATTAAAGCATTAACAATCGTACTAATTATTCTGGCTTTACGCTTGTGATCTACTTCTTGCTGAATTAATATTTGTTCCCTGTAATCCATGATTATTGTTAGAACGAAGTTATTTACTAAAAGATACGAAGTCTTACCTATTTTACAAATTATTAACTTTCAGGAACAGTAGCTGCTACTGCTTTTATATTTAACCTGATTGCCAAATTATAGATTTGTGTAATATATTTCCATTCGGTATCCTGATCGGCATAGATGGTCACCGTGACGCTGGATGGATCACTAGCACGCCGTTTGGCATTGCGGATACTTTTCTCCACAGTTCTCCAAGGCATCCTTTTGCCATCCAGATAAAACTTACCTCCTTTTTCAATGGAAACTGCTATTGATTTAGGTGCTACCACTTTGGAGCTGGAGGAGGGAAGTTTTAAGTTAATCGCATTTTGAGTTACTAAAGAAGAGGTAAGCATGAAGAATATGAGCAAGAGAAAGATGATATCCGTCAAGGACGACATGCTGAACTCTGCGCTTACTTTATTTCTTTTCTTAATCGGCATAAATCAACTAATTTTTCAATTAACTCCATTTAAAAGAGACTCCCCGGACTAAGCAGGTTCCTGCAACAAGTCCATAAATTCAACGGTAGTTCGCTCCATTTGGAAAATAACTTTCTCCACATTGGACACTAAAAAGTTGTAGCCTACAAAAGCGATGATCCCAATAAAAAGTCCCCCCGCGGTAGTCAACAATGCCTGATAAATCCCTCCTGCCAACAGATTAGGCGTTACATTTTGTTCCGATGCCATCTTATAAAATGCCATTATCATACCGGTTACCGTACCAAAGAATCCAATCATGGGAGCTGCTCCGGCTATACTTGCCAGGCGAGATAAGTTTTTCTCCAGCCTAAATACTTCAAGATTTCCAACATTTTCAATCGCCGCATCAATATCCCGTAAGGGCTTCCCTATTCTTTGCAATCCTTTTTCTACCATCCGGGACATGGGAGTATTGGTATTCATGCACAGTGCTTTTGCTCCTTCGATATTGCCAGCTTGAACACTAGTCCGGATATTATTCATCCAGTTTTCATCAATTTGCCCTGCTTTTTTGATCGTTAAGTAACGTTCGATAAATATGTATATGGTCAATGCAAACAACACGAATAAAATCGCCATGATCACCATACCCATAGTACCGCTCTCCATTATTACATCCAGCGCACTTTGGGATCCTACGCTATCTATGGCAGCTACGTCTTGGAACAAAAATAACATGTTAAGTATTTAAGATTTTAACAAATATGAACATTGAAGTTGTTTAACGATTCTCGTACTCCATCCAGTATATAGAAATACAAAAATAGTGCAATTCCATCAAATATTACGTTTTATTTTAAATTATTATTATCTATTTATGAGCAATATAAGGAGTGATACTTGTAAATAGTTATTGTTGAGTTAACATTTTGAAATTTTAGCTGGTTGTTTTTGATCACCTCAGTATTTGTGAAATTCTCCATTTTTCTGGAATTCTACTAATGTTACAATTTAGACCAGATAACCAAAATTCAAATCATCTTTACCATGAACGCAAATTTTTTGAATATGAAATTTAAAATAAACTTTGCGAAGTTATTATTACCAGATATGGAAATATTTCATATCAAAAATTCCAAATTGATATATTATAGCAAATTATTCACCCAAAATTGAGATTGATATGCCTAAGTTTTTAGAATTACCCTTTAAAGCTACCTATGTTGATTGGAACGTATCCGGAAGTTCAAAAAATCAAGCTTACGGGTACAATCAAAATGCCCAGACTTACATGCTTGATTATTATGAGCAAATTCAAAGAATTGAAGTCCGCAATATGGACGGTCATGGTAATTATTTTACCAGACTTGGAAAAGTCACCACAAAATTTCTTCAAGACTACTCCGAGGAAATCAACAAGATGAAGGATGAAGAAATTGAAGACATAAAAAACGATCTGCATCTATTCAACATTTGTAAAGATGCCAAGGGAAATGAGTTGATCGGAGCAAATGATCTGGCAGTCCCTCCTTGCCCTCCATTTTGTGGGGGTGGATTGTGATTACCGGTACTGTATAGCTTCAATTAGAAATTTCCCCGGTGAAGAAGTCAGTGATAGATAAAAGAACTGAATTTGACCATTCAGTCTCTGAGGATGGGCTTTGTAACTGGTCCGATGAAATATCTCAGGAAGAGTGCGGTCAGAAAGGCAGCCACCAACAGACCGGCTCGGAATTCTACCGTAGAATTCATTTATTCAACCTTCTGAATTTCTATCTTGCACACCATGATCCTCTTGCAGAAGGTACTAACAAGCCAGTTTGCATAGCGAAAAATAAATGCTCCTTGATTCTTAGCCCAAGCGATATAAAGTCAATCCAATCCTTGAGTCAAGAAATCAAAGATCAGTTTCCGTTTCACTTCACTATTCCAAGATTAGAATGGTTGATTTCAAGAATAAATCTTCTGCTACAAACTGTGGGACCGGATTATTCTCTGCTCTTCTCCCTTGGGGTTTTGAATTTTTATGCCAAACAATTTGATCCGGCTCGACGCTTCCTTGAAGGTGCCCGTGAATTGCATGCTCAGACCTCATTAAATAACCAAATAAAACATAGAGAGGTGATCGAGGACCTAATCGGAATTATAAACTATAAAAGCCAACCTTTCAATTATAAGGCCAATACTCCTAAAATCATCTATATAAAATGCATTCGGGCGTTTGGAAGTGCAGAAAAAAGATGGCAATTCGAACTTGAAAAAATTATGCAAATTGATTCCTGTGAGAATGGCCATATGACACAAGTAAATACACTAACCACGTGGTCATTTTCAAATCTTAGCGAACTAATTGATACAATTAACCAATACTATTCGGAATGCAATACGATCTGTTTATTTGGCCATACCGTGTCGAGAGATCGAGATAATATAACCCATGTCGCGATGGATTTTAAAGATCGAGATTCAAAGATTATACTCCCTAATTTTATCGAATTATTACACCAAATAAAAAACATCCAAACCAAAAGCCTGTTATGGTTTAGCTGCAACACCAAATCTTTAATTCCCAACCTTCGATTCCAATACAGCATCGTTTATTCCGGAAATATGGACTTTCGTACTATTTTCCCTTTTGCATTTGCTTTTTTTCGTATATTAATTTCCACTGATGATATTCCGAAAGCATTTAATCAAGCTAAAATTTTTGCTGCAATACTATCACCATGGGCCAAAAACATTTTCTTAGGCGAATCCACATAAATAGTGTCTCATGGCTACTCGCATTTTTATGCATTCCTCATACAGGAATCTGTCAATCCATGGCATTTCAAAAAGTAGCCAAACTATCCCAGCAGAATAATATATTCATCACCCAATGTTCCGATAAAAAGGTGTACATTTCTTCAACCGATGGATTAAATATTACCAATGGGTTAGAAACCAGAATTTATAGACCAGGCCGGTACAACCTAGTTGGCAATAATATTCAAAGCGAATTTTACGAGGATAAACAAAATCGGATCTATTTTACAACTTACCGGTGTTTGCACCAATACGATCGTGCCGAGGAAAAATTTACACCCATTTTCATAACAGGGGAATCCGGTGGAGTTTTAACTACCGATTTTACTATTTTGGATCAACAAGACAGTATCCTCTTCATTCGAACATCCGAGAACATCACCCTGTATAACACCCTAACAAATGACATTCAAAGAAGAGTACCCATTGACATAAGTGATTATCAAATAGCAGATATTCATATTTCCCCAGTGGACACCAATCTGGTGGTGGCAAGTCATGAACAGGTTCTGCATTTTTCATTTCGCCATCCTAATCAAACTAAACTCCTTTTAGAAAACCTTGTGGCCACATCGCTTGAGCTCTCAACTTTTCCGATAGTATGGATGGGCACCGACAATGGAGAAATCCTCGCCTATCACGTTGAGAATGAAAAGATTCTACTGAAAAAAAAAGTATCCAATCGGAATGTCAGAAAAATCAAAGTTTGTGGAAATCATTTGATGATTTTGTTGGCTGCGAAAATACTGTTTTATGACCCATACGAAGACTTGAAAGTTAAGGAAATCAAGCCTTTCTTAAAGAACCATTTGGAACCCATCCGGGAAATGAGTTCCTGTTATTTGGATCGGGATTCTATTTTATGGATCAGTGTTGACGGTAAAGGAGTTTACTTTGGCAGTATCCGTACGAAAAAGTTCACTCACTGGATAGGTCACTCAGAGTATAAGGACAAGAATAACACTACCGGTATCTTATATCAAAATCATTCATTCTATATATTAACGCGAGATGGTGGGATTCATGTACTGGATGAGACCGGGCAACCGGCATCCAACTATCAAAAAATTCAAAATTCAACCTCAAATTCTTCCATTATTACCGGAATATTTTACGATGAAAATCACATCCTGTATTCCGAATTTGTAAGTTTACATTTGCTGAATATTCATACCGGTGAAGTTCAGCAATTGACTGAGAAAACCAAACTAAACCCGCAATACTATTTTCAAATTAAAAATACCCCTGAAGGTAAAATACTATGTTCTACAATTAGTCACGGACTGGTAGACATCCGCATTGAGGGTAACGAATTTCACCTTATTCCCATCGGAGACACTCTATTAAATGATAATGATCTTACCTATTTTGCTATCGACTCCAAAGGTGTACTCTACATCTCCAAAGACGAAAAGCAGATTTATATTTGTAGCCAAACCAATGGGGCGTATAATCTGATCAAAACACTTCCGGTATCAGGAGGCCTGTCCAGTCTGACAGAATTAAGTGATTCCTTAATCTATATTACCAATACCCAGGGAATTTTTATGATCAATCCGCAGCAGGATTATGCTGTCGAAAGGGTATTGGATTCAAATAAAATTTTAGCACAACATATTTACTGTGTCTTGCCGGATACACAACAAAATCTTTGGATTACCTCAAATAATGGAATATTGCGGTATAGTCCCCACCTCGATTATATCCACAATTTTAGTTTGGAAGATGGGCTACAAGGATTGGAATACAATACCCATGCCTATTTCATTGCAGACAACAACACTTTTGTGGTCGGTGGAACCCATGGGATCAACACATTCAATCCATACGCAATTAAGCTATCCGACTATACTCCTGAAATTGACTTAACTTCAGTGAGGATAAACGATGTAGATATTTATAGTACCGAACAACGAATTCAAGATTCGAAGCTGGTACTTCCGTTCGCTGATAATACGTTGTCCTTTGAATTTTATGCCATTGATTATACGGATCCCCGCAACACCAAAACAAAGTTTCAATTAAGAGGTATCGATCCAAATTTTGTGGAATCAAATAGTTTAGTTGGCTTTGCCCGCTATCCAAATATCCCCGCTGGCAATTACACTTTTTCGATGATGGCAGCTAACACCGACGGAGTATGGAATGAAAAATCAATGGATATTCAGATAGTGATCAACCCACCCTACTGGCAAACTTGGTGGTTCCGCTTGCTGGCATTGGTTACAATCGGTATTCTGATCTATTTGGGGTTTCGGGCGTACATGATCCGTCAAATGGAAAAAAAAGATCTGTTGCTTAAACGACAGGCGCTTATCATCGAAAAACAAGAAGCCATTGAGCGGGAACGTACGCGTATAGCAGCGGAAATGCACGATGATTTGGGCGCGGGACTTACTACCATTAAATTTTTAAGCGAAAAGGCACTTAAGCGGGCCACTGATCCTGGTGAAAAGGAAGAAATTACCAAGATCTCGCAGTATTCCAAATCCATTGTTCAGAAAATGTCAGAGATCATTTGGGCCATGAACAGTAAAAATGATACGATTGGTAATTTTAAAGGTTATCTCCGATTATACATATCTAAATTTTTAGGTGAACATCAAATCCCTTATCAGATCAACTCCCGGATCGATAATGAAAAGATGCACATCGGAGGTGAAGCAAGAAGAAATTTATACCTTATCAGCAAAGAATTATTGCATAACTCGGTTAAGTACAGTCAGGCTGAAAAAATTGAGATCGAAATGATCCAGGAAGATGGATTCCAAATACATATTTTCGAAAGAGGAGGAGTGGGATTTAAAGTGGAAGATGTATTAAACAAAGGAAATGGAATCCACAATATGAAGCAAAGAATGGACAAGATCAATGGAACCATAACCTATCGTAAATTACCCGAGGGAATGAGAATTAGTTTGCTCTACCCTAACGTTAAAACAACTTGAAATCATGATATCCACTGCTATTATTGAAGATGTAGTCGTAATTGCTGAAGAATTGCAAGAGTTAATAAATAATGAGGATGATATGACTTGTAAATGGGTTTACCATAACGCAGAGGACGCTTTACATTTTTTACCACGTCATCAGGTAGACATTGTTTTGGTTGATATCGGTTTACCGCGTGCCTCTGGCATCGAGGTGATCCGACAATTGGCTGGTTCGGATAATGAAACCGCATTTTGTATGTTTACCGTATATGAGGATGACGACAAAATATTTGAATCTCTGCAAAACGGAGCGAAAGGTTATATTCTAAAGAGTGCCGCTGCGGATAGGATCATTGAATCCATCCGCGAATTACACCGGGGTGGTGCTCCGATGAGTCCTACGATAGCCAGAAGAGTGATTGATGTGTTTCAACAGCAACAACTCACCATTACAGGTCATTCCTCGCCACGACTTACAGACCGTGAGAATGAATTGTTGGGATTACTTTCTGAGGGATTATTGTACAAAGAAATTGCTCCTGAGATGGGAATTACTCTGGGAACTGTTAAACAACACATTCATCGAATTTATGAAAAGTTGCATGTAAACAATAGGACGGAGGCGATCAATAAGTGGAGAAAGGAGTGAGTTGATAATTGCACCTTCAAATGGTAATTTGTCAATGGCAATATATAAAGTATAAAGTCTTGAATCAATGCTTATAAAATTACAATTTGCCATTTAGAAATTACCACTTACCAATTCAAATTTACACCATTTACCAATTAACATTTACAATTTACCAATTGCCTTCAAATGGTAATTTGTCAATGGTAATATATAATATGTAAATTTTGATCTAAGTAAATAAATAAACACAGTAACAAACAATGACCTTATTAATGCCTGGAAACGTAAATAGGTAAACGTGATTCCAATTGGTGGCAAAATAATTCAGAAATTACATTACACAATTCACCATTTACCAATTAACATTTACAATTTACCAAGTGCCTTCAAATGGTTGGTAAAATGTAAAGTAAGTATAAAGTCTTAAATCAATGCTTAAAAATTAGATTTACCATTTAGAAATTACCACTTACCAATAGCTATCAAATGGTAATTTGTCAATGGTAATATATAATATGTAAATTTTGATCTAAGCAAATAAACACAGTAACAAACAATGACCTTATAAATGCCTGGAAACGTAAATAGGTAAACGTGATTCCAATTGGTGGCAAAATAATTCAGAAATTACATTACACAATTCACCATTTACCAATTAACATTTACAATTTACCAAGTGCCTTCAAATGGTTGGTAAAATATAAAGTAAGTATAAAGTCTTAAATCAATGCTTAAAAATTAGATTTACCATTTAGAAATTACAACTTACCAATTCAAATTTACACCATTTACCATTTAACATTTACAATTTACCAATTGCCTTCAAATGGTAATTTGTCAATGGTAATATATAATATGTAAATTTTGATCTAAGCAAATAAACACAGTAACAAACAATGACCTTATAAATGCCAGGAAACGTTAACCTGAAATTGTAATTTGTAATTTGTAATTGGTAAATATTTAAAGAGTACAGTGAGATATAATCTGACAATTACGATATTACAAATTATGCTTCGCTCTCTATACCCTTGGAGAAGGAGAGTGTAATTGACTTAAAGATAATTATTAATAGTGGTGAATGACGCGGTATGAATTATTGGATAAAACAAATAGCTAACAGCGAACAGCCAATGCCAATAGCCAATGTTATAACTTTTGTTATATTTTTTTAATCCCTGTATGCTTTATTTTTACATTAGTAAAACACTAATCAAAATTGCAAGAAGTTTTTTGAATGCACTGGAATCAACGCCATGTTTAGTATGATAAATCCAGGTAATTAAAAATTAGCTATTGAAAATAGTTGTCAGTAGATTGCAATTTTCAGTAGCTCCCTGGGTTATCTATTTCCAATATTTTTTTGAGAATAGAGATTGTTTAATAGAAGATAGAGTACACGATTTTGGATATGGGTGATTTACTGGCTATACATCAATACAATGAAATTCTGGTTACCAAGCCTAAGGACATTTTGTATTGTTTAGCCGAAGGAAATTACACCAAGCTTTATCTTAATAATGGCCTTAAGGTTACTATCTCAAAACCGCTGGGAATTGTACAAAAAGTTTTAGAACCTTATGATTTCATCCGTATTCATAAAAGTCATTTAGTAAATAGTCATAAAATTATTGTCTATCAGAATGGGTCGAATAACACGGTAACCATGAGTAATGGAGAGGAATTAATGGTTTCAAAGAACAAAAGGATCCTTTTGTTCGATAAATTCAAAATTCTTTGAACCAAGTCCTAACGATTTGGCTAAATCAGCAAGAAAGGGCACCAATATTTACATCTCTCAAACGCTTCAATCAGAGGGTTTTTTATAGATCGATCTGCATTGAATAAAAGTACACCCCAAAATACCAAATTAGATATTTACTACCATGAGTGAAAGAGTAGTTGTATACTCGAAGGGAAGAGTGAAAACTGAATAAGGCGGCAAAATATCGTTTGTTCATGATTACTAATGGAATTGCACTCAAGCATAATGGTATTTTTTTGTTGGTACAAAAGGAGAATATCATGTATGGCAAGTCTGAAGGCAGCTATACACATATTTATCTGGTTGATGGTCGTAAAATAACCTTGGCAAAGAAAATAAAAGATGTGATTATTTCTTTGATAAACAAAGATTTTTGCCGCATTCATAATTCTCATTTTGTCAACATCTACCAAATTGAGAAGATGATTAAGGATAATCCTTGTAAAGTGGTCATGAAGGACGGTAGCTGCTTTAATGTATCGAGAAGCAAATGTAAAGCGTTTATGGAACGTTTTATACATTTATAAATATAATTCTCACCTTCTAATAAGCTTTTGTTTAGAACATTTAGCGAATCTCAAAACGCAAAGTTTTATTGAGGACAAGAGGAATATTGATTTATTTTCTATTCCATTTTTTATTTTCAATTATCCATTCCAATTAATCATTACTTTTACGTCTTGTAAGACGAATGGCTATGACCAAAGTGATCATCATCGGACTTTTTCTAACCATCCTAATCATGAATTTTTACTTTAGGGTTAAGGTTTTAAAAGTATATAAAAGACTGGCTAACAGTAGAGTAGAATTTACACCCGCTCAATTGTTGAACAGACAGAAATTGGCCCGGGAAGTACTCCCTAACTTCCCGGAATATAAAGAGGATATACTCCTATTTGCCAACCTGGTCAAAAGATCTTTAGGAATGATGTTGGGAATGATCTTAATTATTATCGTCGTGGCATTTACCATAAATAGTTTACAATCCTAATCCATGAAAATAGCAGTTGCCGGTGCAGGACATTTGGGAAAAATTCATATCTCCTGCATCAAACAAATTGAAGAGCTGGAATTGGTGGGGTTTTTTGATCTGAATCAAGAGGTGCAAACTCAGGTTTCAACTAAATTTGATGTGGCGCCGATTCAGTCTTTCGAAGAACTGATTTCCGTGGCCGACATAATCGATATTGTGACACCTACTCCTACACATTATGAGCTGGCCAAAGAAGCGGTTTCCGCAGGTAAACACGTTTTTATTGAAAAACCGGTTACACAATCAGTGGAAGAAGCATATCGGTTACAAGCAATAGCAGAGCAAAACCACGCACTCATCCAGGTGGGACATGTGGAACGATTCAACCCGGCCTTTATGGCACTGGCTGGGCGATCTCTACAACCAGTGTTTATCGAAGGGCATCGCCTGGCACAGTTTAATCCCCGCGGTACAGATGTGTCTGTAGTCCTGGATCTCATGATTCATGACATTGATTTAGTCTTGGCAATGGTACAATCACCTGTCGAACAAATACTGGCCAATGGCGTAGCTGTGGTCAGTGATACGCCGGATATCTGCAATGCTCGAATTACCTTTACCAGCGGATGTGTTGCCAATCTAACCGCCAGCCGTATATCGCTGAAAACCATGCGTAAACTAAGGTTTTTTCAACCTAATGAATATGTAAGTATTGACCTCCTGGAGAAAGAAGCTCAAATGGTTAAACTTTACGATGCCGAGGATGTGCCTACCAAAGGGCAGATATTTCCTTTGGAAACCACCCAGGGCACCAAATATATCCAGGTGGATATTCCAGAAATTAAGCCTCAAAATGCCATCATGGAGGAACTGCGCTCCTTTTATCACAGTATATTGAATAACCAGCCGGTAAAAGTACCGATCAAAGACGCCATCGGGGCCTTGGAAATCGCAGAAGAAATATTAATTGCAATCCAAAAAAATCAACAATCTTATTATTCGAAGCACGGAATATGAGGTTTATACTACCTTTCAACATTTGGTTAATTATTTTCTTTGCGGGTTGTCAGGACAAGACCCAACCTATCCAATCTTTGGAAATTGAGGAATACCATATCACCCTCCATCAACAGTTAGGCGGGTTATATCATGATTTTCCAGAACTCTACATCTATATTGATGATGTATTTGCCGGAGCTCCGGGAATACCCATCCGGATTCCTTTTCAGACCCGGAATCAAAATCCAAAAATTGTGGTCTTTCCCGGAATTCGTGAAAATGGGATTTTTCAATCTCCTTTAATTTATCCTTTCTTGGATAAGTACGAAACTACAGTGGACCTTAGCCTGGATAATGTAGTACGCGTTACTCCTCAATTTACCTACAAAAACAAGATTAAGATCCGTTTAATAGATCCTTTCGAAGGGGAAACTTCTTTTACCAATATTCTATCTGGCGATTCCTCTTTTCAGTGGCAATTCTCTCATCAGGAAAAAATTGAAGGTGAAAGTTCAGGTGAGCTAATTCTGTCACCCGGCCAAGGTTCAATAGAATTGAGTACACTCAAAAAATTTAGAAACCTCCCACAGGATGGGTCTTCGGTCTTTTTGGAACTGAATTATAAAAATGAAATCCCTTTTACCATCGGATTAATCGGATACAACCCAGGTTTGCCTCCAACTAAAAATTATAAATTAGCTTTGCGACCACGTGAAAATTGGAATAAAATATATATTAACTTTACGCCGGAAATCCAATTGTCGCAATTGACAGAGTATGATATCATCTTAAGAGTTGAAAAGGAATCCCCGGAGCAAGAATCCCGGATTTATCTTGATAATTTAAAATTCTTGCATCTCTAATGAATAAGAGCCAACGTCGTCTTGATACAAAGATTTATATAATCGCCGATTTTATCATGGCAGCGGTGGCGTGGACTTTGTTTTTTCTTTATCGTAAAAATCTGGAAAACGGTTATGTCAATTGGATCGAAGATCTAAATGACTCTAATTATTTCTTTGGGGTGGTTGTCATTCCGATTGGTTGGATTTTGTTTTATTTCATATTTGACAAATACCATGATATTTACCGGCTATCCAGAATGGCCACGATCACCAGAACCTTTTTCCTAAGTTTTATGGGGGTTCTCTTTTTATTTTTTACACTGATACTCGACGATTTTATCCTTGATTACCGCACCTATTACCAGTCGTTTTTCACCCTGTTCATTTTGCACTTTGTGTTGACTGTTACCTCCAGGATGATCTTGCTGACCCGGGCCAGTCTCAAATTAAAAGCGGGTTTGGTCGCCTACAATACCCTATTGCTCGGCGCGGATCAAAAAGCGATTGACCTGTATGAAGACATTCAATCCAGACCTAAAAGGTTGGGATATAACTTCAAAGGATTTGTGCACGCCAACGGTTATAGTACAAGTCAATTGGAAAAATTTATGCCCCATCTCGGTTCGGTAAACGAGCTGGATCAAATCATTAATCAACATGAAATAGAGGAAGTATTAATCGCAATTGAAACCTCTGAACACAACCGGTTAAAGGGGATCTTGAATATTCTTTTCGATTACAACGATCGTATTTTGGTAAAAATCATCCCTGACATGTATGACATCATGTTGGGTACGGTAAAAATGAATCATGTGTATGGCGCCATACTGATTGAGATAGAGCAAGAATTAATCCCTACCTGGCAAAAGGTGCTCAAGCGTATTTTAGATATCGTCATTAGCGTCATCGCATTAATAATCCTACTTCCATTAATCATCTATATTTGGATTCGGGTTAAGCTATCCAGCCCTGGCCCCATCTTTTTTACTCAGGAGCGCATTGGAATCCATGGGAGGCCATTCCAAATTCTTAAATTCAGATCGATGTACGTCGATGCTGAACCCAACGGTCCTCAGCTTTCGCATATCAATGATGATCGGTGTACTCCATGGGGTAGGAAAATGAGAAAATGGCGATTGGATGAAATTCCTCAATTTCTCAACGTATTGCGTGGTGATATGTCCCTGGTGGGACCACGACCGGAACGGAAATATTATATCGATAAAATATTGACCAAGGATCCCCATTTCAAACATTTACTCAAGGTCAGACCCGGTATTACCTCCTGGGGCCAGGTAAAGTATGGTTATGCCTCTTCAGTGGAACAAATGGTGCAAAGAATGAAATTCGATATCCTTTATCTTGAAAACATGAGCCTGGCTTTGGATTTTAAGATAATGTTCTATACCGCGTTGGTCTTGCTACAGGGAAAAGGGAAGTAATGAAGAATAGTTAATAATTGGGTGTAGGAGTGCTCTCTGGCTGCGTGATACTATAACTTTAATGGTGAAGAAATATTAATGGTTTAAATACCGGAAATCGATTATTATTGCACAGTACCTACCCCCGCTCCGACACTGAAAACTCTAGGCAAGATTCCGTACAAGAATTAGACAGTCGGAAACTATAGTAAACTTAAGCAATTAAGCCGTTTTCTGAAGATTGAATGCATAAAATCGACAAAAGTCAATCTGTGGTTTATGCACATAGGACAGGTATTGCATAATGGATCAAGGAATTCTACTGACAAGTATCCAAAGTTCTTATTGGTTCTCAAGAGTTTAAATGGATAAATCTAATTCCGATATCGAAAATGACTAGGATCATATATCAATGATTACAAATTACTCTACCAATTTGTATTTTGCTATTCCTCCTGCTGAGTTTAAGACTAGAAAAAGATTCTGATTAACTGAGGAATAGAGGAATATGATTTACAAACAAAAATTATAGACATATAAATCATTACCGAACTTCGTCAACAAACAATGAAAAAAAAGCTAATGGACTTAATTCAATTTTCCACTCTATCCATCATGTTACTGACTATTTCATATTCATCGACTGGGCAAGAAGCAGTGAGTATTTGGGAAGAACCTTTGACACTTCCCACCTATGAAATCAAACCTTCAGAAAAAAGTCCTATGTTTTTTAATCATCAATCGTATCAGGGAGCCAGTCGTTATATATATCCTTATGCTTTACAGGATAACATTTCTAACCTTAAAACAAATAAAACCTATAAGGCCCTATACCTTGAAAATAAATATATCAAACTATGTGTATTACCTGAAATCGGTGGCAGGCTTTTTTATGCAACTGATAAAACAAATGGGTATGAGATGTTTTATAGGCAAAACGTAATTAAACCAGCAAATATCGGGATGCTAGGTGCATGGATTTCCGGTGGAATTGAATTTTGCGTATTTCATCATCATCGAGCCTCTACTAATATTCCAGTGGATTATCATCTCCAACAGAATGATGATGGTAGTGCTACTATCTGGATCGGTGAAACTGAGCTCCGCCATCGTATGAAATGGACATTAGGAATTTCTTTGTATCCTGACAAATCATATCTCGAAGTAGACGGCCGTTTAGTCAATCCTACTGAAAATATAAACTCTATATTATATTGGGCCAATGTGGCCACGCATGTGAATAATGACTACCAGATCATCTTCCCTCCAAGTACTGATTTTGCAGTTTACCATGCTAAAAATAGTTTTGTCCATTGGCCTATCACCAGAACGGCCTATTTAGGAAAAGAATACTATGAAAATAATATTGATGCAAGTTGGTGGAAAAATCATCCAGATCCAATTTCTATGTTCGCTCATGAATTACAGGAAGGATTCCTGGCTGGATATGACTTTGGAAAAAAAGCTGGCACCATGCATATAGCTAACCGGCACATTGTAAAAGGAGCTAAATTGTGGGAATGGGGACCCGGGGCATATGGTGCTATGTGGGACTCAAAGGTACTGACAGATAGTGATGGTCCCTATGCGGAATTGATGACCGGAGCATACTCAGACAATCAACCTGATTATAGTTGGATCAAGCCCTATGAGTATAAGACCTTCAAGCAATATTGGTACCCATTACGTAATATTGAAGGTGCAGTATCAGCCAATATTAATGCGACACTGAATGTCAAGAGTTTGAATGGAAATGAATTTCTAATTGCCGCAAATACTACAC
Organism: Saprospiraceae bacterium; assembly: GCA_965223405.1. Lineage (GTDB taxonomy): Bacteria > Bacteroidota > Bacteroidia > Chitinophagales > Saprospiraceae > CBDCWO01. The sequence goes on along the minus strand of CBDCWO010000006.1, from coordinate 4,417,561 downwards.
AATCCTACCAAAATGCCAAAATAATATTACAGGTAGAAGATCATATTTTGTTTGATTCGATAATCAATATAGCTCCCGAAGCACCTTTTGATACCAAGGTAAAAATTCCAAACACACTTGAAGCTAGACTAAAACTTTCACTATTAGATAAAAATAGAAATAGTCTAATTGAATACCAACCTGTTAAGAAAAAACCGGAATTGACATTACCGGATGTAGTGACCCCTCCGGCAAACCCGGATGAGATCGAGTCTTTGGAAGAATTGTATATCACAGGCTTGCGGATTAAACAATTTCACAATGCCAGAATTGAATCGGAAATATATTTTAGAGAAGCCCTGAAAAGAGACCCAATGGATATCAGATCCAACACTATGATGGGAATATTGTCAAAAAACAATTTTGAACATCAACAAGCGGCTGCGTATTTTAGATCGGCGCTGAAGCGTTCAACCGCTAACTATACTCGTCCTAGAAACTGCGAGCCTTTCTACCATTTAGGTGTTATCCTGAAACATCAAAAAAAGTTAGAAGCAGCATATGATACACTGTACAGAGCAGCTTGGGATCAGGATTTTGCCTCTGCAGCTTATTTTCATTTAGCACAGATTTCAGTTGCAGGTAATAATTATGGGATGGCTTTATCTGAAATTAACCGTTCTATAGATTACAATAATAGTAACCTTCCAGCCTTAAATTTAAAAACCTCTATCCTCCGATTGATGGATAGACAAAATGAAGCTAAACGTCTGACTGAAATAGTGTTGAACAAGGATGCACTAAATTACTATGCATTTAATGAAAGAGTCTTGCTGCGATTAAATCAGAGGACCGAGTTAGAGCATTTAATGCGAAATAACCCAGAATCATATCTCGAACTAGCAGTAGGGTATCTCAACTCCGGCCTTTATCAAGAAGCCAAAACAATCTTAACAAGTACACTTATTTCGACAAAGAAAGAATTGAGAGAATACCCAACCATACATTATTATCTTGGATATCTGTTCGCCTTAGAGGGAAAAGAACAAAAGGCGATTGATCATTTTAATCAAGGAAGAACCATGTCTACCGATTATTGTTTTCCCTTTCGAATAGAATCTATAACAATTTACTATAGTGCACTTAAGTTTAACCCAAAGGATTCACGAGCACATTATTATCTGGGCAATTTGCTTTATGACAAACAACCCGAATTGGCAATTAAACATTGGGAAAAAGCGGTCAATTTGGAACCAACTTTAGCCATTGCATACCGAAACCTTGGATGGGGATATCATCAAACTGTCAAGGATTTTGAAAAATCCATTTCAGCTTATAACCAAGCTATAATTCATGATAATAGGCAGGCCAAATATTATTATGAACTTGATAAACTCTATGAAATTTACGGTACACCAATTGCAATACGGTACCAGTTACTGACAAAAAATCATGAGTTCGTAAGTCAAAGACCTGATGCTTTATTGCAAGAGGTTAAAGTCTTACTATTGTCCGGTCAAAGCACAAAGGCTCTTAATTATTTGGAGTCTAATTTTTTCCCCAGACAAGAGGGTGTAGATAATTTGCATGGAATATATGTAGATGCTTGTTTATCTCAAGGTATCAACGAATTGAAATCCAAAAACTATGAGCAGGCCATAATTTTCTTTCAAAAAGCAGACACTTATCCTGACAATCATCAAATTGCCAGAAAGCCAAATGACGACAGATTGGCGCAAATACTTTTTTTTCAGGCTCTTGCACACAAAGGACTAAAAAACCATAATGATGCATCTACTTTACTGGATGCAGTAAGCGAATTAAAGGTCGGCGAACCAATTTATAAATATTATCAAGCATTGGCATACAAAGAACTTGGCAATTCTGATCAAACTGCCAATCTAGCTCAAGAGATTTTTGAAAAAGGCAAATCCATATTATCCAAAATGGACCAGATAGATTTCTTTGCAAAATTTGGTGAAGGACAATCCGGATCACAAAATGAAGCCAAAGGTCATTATCTGCTTGGGCTAGCCAGCCTATTACAAAGTGATTCTGATGAAGCAAAACCACACCTTTCCAAGGCTTATGATCTCAATCCTAATGACTTATGGATAAAAATGATGGCTAAAGATTCACTTAGTAAATTGTTAACTGAATAAAAACTTATGCAATATATTTTTAAAAAAAACCTACAGAGTAGAAGAGATTTTGTAAAAAATAGCATTCTTTTAGGAACAGCAGTAGCTATACAATCGCCACAGCAAAATTTCCTTAATTGGTCATTCGATGGATTGGTTCTTCATCCCTCAAAGATCAATGGGTTAAAAGAATTTGAGGGAGAGAACCATCTAAATAAGTCTACTTGGTATGCCGGAGAAAAGGTAAAGGATGGTTTCTTTTACTCATTTCCTGTCGGGAGTCTAGCAGACAAAAAATATATCACCATGGATATGCTAGCGGCTGGTAATAACATGATCCAGTTCAACATAGAATTGCAGGAAGGTGAAGGGGGAAGTGTTTTCCAATTCGCCTTTGGCGTACTTAATCAGTGTTCTCTAAGGGTAAGACTTCCATTGGAGTTAGTGGATCAAAATACCTGGAGAATTCCTCGAGAAGGAGCTTTCCTAAAACCAATGTGTTGGGGAAATCGCGTTGACCTGGCGAAGGTGGATAGAATGCGATTCTATATTAATAGAAAGAGTGAACAAACGTCCAAGTTTTGTATGACACCGGTAATTGCTACGAAAGAAGAAATCCCAGTAATTGAACATCCTGTATTGCCGAAAGGTAAACTATTAGATGACCTTGGACAAAGCACTATTCACAATTGGGAAGGTAAAACGCATCATGTAAAACAAATGACTTCATATCTCAAGAAGCGCTTAAAAAGTACAAATCATACTTTCCCGACATCCTTTTCGAAGTGGGGAGGGTTAAAAGATCTAAAAGTAAGTTCAGGTTCTGGTTTTTTCCAAACCCATAAGTATAATAACCGTTGGTGGTTGATAGATCCGGATGGATACCTCTTCTGGAGTGCCGGAGTGAACTCAGTAAGGGTAGATACCAGTGCCAATATCAATCTTTTAGAAGATGCTCTTGAATTTATGCCCCCCCGGGATGGTAAGTTTGCTGATATTTATACCAGTCATACCAATCAACTCCATATCAATTATTTGGCTGCCAATTTCATCAGAACTTTTGGACCGGATTGGAAGGGAAAATGGGCTAAATTGACGTTAGATGAATTAGTCCGACTGCGTTTTAATACAGTAGGTAACTGGTCTAGTTGGGAATACGCTTCTCAGGCCGGATTTCCTTATGTCATACCGATGAGTTTTTCACCAAATTTGACCAAAAGTGTGTATCGTGATTTTCCAGATGTCTTCCATCCTGATTTCAAAAAGGATGCAGCGGAGTATGCTGAGACTTTATCGAGTACCAAGAACGATCCGGCCCTAATTGGCTATTTCATGATGAATGAGCCAAAATGGGCCTTTTCCCATGAATTACCTGCCGTCGGAATGTTATATAATTGTACGTATTGTGCTACCAAAAATGAATTAATTGATTTCTTAAAAGGCAAATATTCGTCTAGCCAACAGTTGGCAACTCAGTGGAGAATGGAAGTAAGTTTTGAAATGATAAAACAAAAAAGATGGAAAGGCGAATTTACTCATGAAGCATTGGCAGATTTGGAAGGTTTTAGTGAAATCATGGTTAAAAAATATTTTTCTACTCTGTCACAAGCCTGTAAAAAAGTAGATCCCAATCACCTAAACCTAGGTATCAGATATGCTGGAGTACCTCCCAAATGGGCCATTTCCGGAATGAACTCTTTTGATGTTTTCAGTATGAATAATTACCGGGACAAAGTACCGTTTGAGACAACCAAAGAAATTCATGATTTACTGCAGATGCCAGTTATTATAGGAGAATGGCATTTTGGAGCATTGGATGTAGGTTTACCATCCTCCGGAATCGGACATGTGCGAACCCAGAAAGATAGAGGAAAAGCTTATCGAGTATATTTTGAAGATGCTGCTGCCAATCCATATTGCATTGGCGTCCATTGGTTTGTATTATATGATCAATCTGCACTTGGTAGATTTGATGGCGAAAATTATAATATTGGGTTTCTGGATATCTGTAATAAACCGCATAAACCTCTTTGTGCAGCAGCCATCAAAAGCCATGAAGCAGTCTACGATATTGCATCCGGCAAAGTGTTACCCTACAATGATACACCAGAGTATTTGCCGAAATTATTCATTTAAAAACACAAGTTTATTTAATATAGACGGTCAAGAACCTTTAAACTAAAAAGAATCCTGAAACAGCCTGCCAAAACAGACTGTTCCTGGAAAGTATTTCCTACAAAATGTAGCTGGTCAGTGTTTGCTTTGTCAGTCAACCACCAGCGCCCAATGATTACAATCAACTCTTAAAAATCTAATATCACGTAAATATAAAAGTCCAGATTAGCGGTTTCAACTCTGGGGAGGGCGCATTTTTTTTGATATTGAAGAAATCATCCATTGTCAGCCAGATAATAATTATACCGAATATCATCTAAATGTATCGCAAAAGTTTATTTCTTCGAAGACCTTGAAAAAATATGTCGAATCACTCTCAGAATTTCAATTTTTATATGTACATCAATCACATTTATTCAAACCATTTATCAATCAACAATGGTGCTTCTCTGAAAACTGTCGATTTTCATAAAATTGAATTATTTTAGATGTGATTTTTTATTTATGGAAATAGGTCTTTACCTGCCGGCATGTTCGATGAGTCCCAAGTTTGAGCTAATTGAGAAAAATGAAAAGAATCATGCGTTCGGCCAGCATTGCCTAAAAAATCATTTTTGGATTTGTAGAGTCTTCGAAGTAGATTCAACACTTTATGTATTCTCAATTTTTACACCCTATTTGACTAATTTAGACCCCTTGATTGAATTCAATAAATACCATTTTTATCCTCGGTGGTATTAGCATATTAAAAGATAAACGATGCTTCAAAAAATAAGGAACAAAAATCAGGAACTAAGTATGTTTTTAAAAACCAATTTGAACTTAAGTATTTATTTAATCGTCATATTAGGTATTATTTGTTGCAATCCTGCTGCCAAGAATACGGTTGATTCAGATTCTAACGAGGAACTGCCCAACATAATTATCATCTATGCTGACGATTTAGGATATGGCGATGTAGGAGTCTACGGGTCAACAAGACTTCCCACCCCAAATATCGATAAATTGGCTAAAGAAGGAATGCGATTTACCAGTGGATATGCCTCTTCAGCAACCTGTACTCCTAGCCGGTATGCTTTACTAACCGGTATCTATCCATGGCGTAATGAACGCGCTAGAATATTACCAGGTACCGCACCTTTACTTATTGATACGGCAGAAACTACTATTCCTAAAATGTTAAAAGAACAGGGGTACCATACTGGAATCGTGGGGAAATGGCATCTTGGTTTAGGGATGGGTAATGTCAATTGGAATCAACACATATCACCTGGTCCCAATGAAGTCGGTTTTGATTATTCATACATCATGGCGGCTACTCAGGATCGAGTTCCAACAGTATATATTGAAAACGGTTATGTCGTAGGATTAGATCAGGAGGACCCCATAGAAATTGACTATAAATCCAATTTCCCCGGAGAGCCTACCGGTAAAGAAAATCCAGAGATGTTAAAAATGAAATGGCACCATGGGCACAACCACAGTATTGTCAATGGTATACCTCGAATCGGCTATATGAAAGGAGGAGAAAATGCAAAATGGGTAGATGAAAATATGGCGGATACCTTTCTGGTTAGAGCTCAAAATTATATCAAAGCGCATAAAAAGGAGGCATTCTTTCTTTATTACGCATTGCAACAACCCCATGTTCCGCGTACCCCTCATGAAAGGTTTGTGGGATCCTCGGGCATGGGACCAAGAGGTGATGTAATCGTAGAAGCAGACTGGTGCATAGGTGAATTAGTAAAAACATTGGATAGCGAAGGAATTCTGAAAAATACTTTAATCATCGTATCCAGCGATAACGGTCCGGTTATTAATGATGGCTATTATGATGACGCCGTAGAAAAGTTAGGAGATCATACTCCATGGGGACCGCTCAGAGGTGGGAAGTATAGTCTTTTCGAAGCGGGAACAAGGGTTCCTTTTATAACCTATTGGCAAGGACGTATAAATCCCGGAGTATCTGATGCCGTAATCTCCCAGGTAGATTTAATGTCCTCGCTGGCAGCCATAGTGAATAGCGAGGTCAGAGGCCATGATAGCCAAGATTTAAGTGAGGTCCTTTTAGGCAAAAGTAAAAAAGGCCGGGAGGTGTTGATCTTGGAAGCGACCAGCAGAACTGCACTGCGTAGAGGGGACTGGATCCTTATACCCCCTTATAATGGACCACCAATCAGCAAAAATGTGAATATAGAATTGGGGAATTCAAAAGAATTTCAACTTTACAACCTCAGCGAGGATTTAGGTCAACAAAACAATCTCGCCAAACAACATCCCGACGTACTAAAAGAAATGAAGGAACTTTTTACTTCCATAAGAGGGATCAATTTTGACGATACGGAGGAGCTAATTTTAGAGTGATTTTATTGCTCAGACAAGGGTTTGTATACACGCTTTTCCAAGTTTTCTGTCCTCAGTTTTAGATTGGGAAGAACTGGCAAATTACTAGCTGGCCGATCTAAGTAAAAATAAGCGGTGGCGCAGACATCATCAGATCGGTAATAGTTCGTGCTTGTGATTGGAAAATCAGGGTCTTCAAAGGAAACCGAACTGCTACCGTCAAGAAGTCTTCCCTGTTTAGTAACCGAATCCCGGGTATCAATAAACCATACCGGAACAATCTCACCACCGTTCTTTACAATATCCAAAAGTCTAGTTTTGTTTGAATTTCCCATTTGTTGAATCGTTACCCGACAATCCTCATGAAAATACACATTATCTGCTAAGTGAAATCTATAAAAGGCATATATATCCCATTTCTTGTTGGATATTAAGGATCCCACATATTGATTTGAAAACTCTCCTTGTCCCCAGCCGCTTCCGATGTAATCTTCGGTTCCGGTACCCACCAGTGTAGGTAGATCTTTGTCACCATCCAGATAAATTTTTACTTCTCCCTCTCCGAACCAGGTACCGCGATATGCTTCGCCCCCAATCACTCCAATGTTGGTCCCGATAAACCTCCCACTACCTTTCACTCTGGGCAAAATAGTGAAATCCAATCCCGGCGTGGTTGCGGTATCCCGATTCCAGTAAGTATGAAAATACAAAATATCATCAGGTAAGCGATCGACCTCGAGATAGTTGATATCATACCATATCCAAACTTCTTCATCAGATTCGTTGGTGATGGTAATACGTGCGGATTGCTTAAACGGCATCGGTACATTACAATTGAATGAGCGACCCTCAGGGCTGAGAAACAATTTATTTTCAAAGGGAAATAGTAATCCATGCGCCACTCCAAAAAAATCACCTATGGGAGCGGAAACAGCAGGTTTTTTAGCTCCATCCCAAAACATATCTATTCGCACCGCTCGACGTTGTTGTCGGTTTTTACCAATGGTTCCACTCATCCAGAATCTCTGAATTATTCCTGCTCCTTTCACATCCATCAACACCTTTTCCTCACCTGGCTGTACAATATAAAAAGCATTTCCCTTGGCTCCCTTATTGGTCATTCCACCTTTGCTTTTTGCTCCGGTTGGATTCTCAGGGCTGATCCATCGGGTACGAACAGAAGGATCAACCGGACTATAAAGGGAGTGCAAATTAGTGAAGTCAAAATTTTGCCCGAAAATACTATTTGACCAAGTGCATAGACTAAGTATAAAAGCAATCGCTCCAAACTGCCATATCTTTTGTGTAGTCATATCTTTAGATTTTTGAATAATTAGTATTGAAATTGATTTACAACTTTTTCCGACCATGCTCCCAATTAAATATTCGTTATCTACCGACGCTACGTCCGTAGACACCTCCCTAGATTCATTCATTTATTTGGGATCCGATTATTATGAATCCATTTTGATCAAATCAAAAATACAATGATACGCACAACATGCTAAGAATTTGCAAATAATATCGCAGATTGCAGGATATAAATTACGTAATTTTTACTTTTGATTTTCGGGCTTAGGCAAAAGTTTTTCAAACCAATAGCAATTTAGTTTTGAAACTCAGATGTCCTTTTTTCGTACTTCATTGTTGAGATTTATTTATTTTAATCCGTAGTCCATGAAGAAATTATTTACGGTCGTTTTCGCAATAGCTTACTTCACTTTATCTGGTCAGGAAATAGTCAAGGATTACTTTATAAATAAGAAATATTTGAATATTCCGATCGACATGGAACAGGAGCGACAAATGGTTCATTTTGTAATGAACGAAGATACGCTGACCTATTCCGTTATGCGCATCGCAAATGAGGAACCGGATTATTGGGTATTTAAAGAGGTTTCAATGTACACTGGCGAAAAACTTCAATTGGTTTTTTCAGAATCTGTAAAAGGAATTGAGAAAATTTATTTGTCCGATAGATTTGCAGGAGCTGATAGCTTGTACCGAGAGATATGGCGACCACAATTTCACTTTTCTTCGCGACGTGGATGGAACAACGATCCCAATGGCTTGGTATATTTTGATGGTGAATATCATCTGTTCTACCAGCATAATCCGTATGAAATTCACTGGCAAAACATGCATTGGGGACACGCTGTGAGCAAAGACCTTGTCCATTGGAAAGAATTGAATGATGCGCTATTTCCTGATCCATTAGGTACCATGTTCTCCGGAAGTGCTGTTATCGACAAGCACAATACATCAGGTTGGGGGAAGAATGCGATGGTGGCTTATTATACTGCCGCCGGTAAAAAACAAACGCAATGTGTCGCCTATAGCAATGATCGCGGTCGAACATTTACCAAATATGATGGAAATCCGGTACTAGGGGGGACCAGGGATCCCAAAGTCATATGGTATGAACCCAACCGGGAATGGGTAATGGCTCTTTATGAACACGCAGGAATCAGGATTTATACTTCCAAAAACCTCAAAGACTGGGAAAAACAGGGTTATACCAAAGGGTTTTACGAGTGCCCTGAACTGTTTGAACTTCCAATAGACGGGAAAAAAGAGCAAACTCTGTGGGTAATGTATGGAGGGTCAGGCTCCTATATGCTTGGTGAATTTGATGGTAGAAATTTTAATCCTAAATTTGGAAAGTACCGGAATACTTACGGAAGTCATTACGCCGCCCAAACTTACAACAATACTCCAGATGGAAAACGTATACAAATTGGTTGGGGACGTATTGAGTCCAAAGGAATGCCGTTTAATCAATTGATGTGCTTCCCAACCGAATTGACCCTTAGAACTACCAATGAAGGAGTGCGTATGTTTAGCGAACCCCTCCATGCAATAGAACAATTGCATGCTAAAACGCACAATCTATCGACTTTGGACGCAGAAAAAATAAATGCGAGTCTGATAAATATTAAGCACGACTTACTGCAGGTGAAAGCCAAATTAGAATCCTTAGATGGTAGAAGAATTTCACTAGATTATCAAGGAAATCGAATTCTGGATATGGATGGAGATGAAATCAATCGGATACAAACACCGCTCTCGAATCCGGGTTCTCTGGTTTTCGATATCGAAATTCTTATCGATAAAACCTCGATCGAGTCTTTTGTTCAAAAAGGTAAAATTGTCTTTGTTCATCCATTAAAGAATCCCAAAAAGAGAACCGGTCTGGAGATAATTGGCGACCCAAATGCCATTAAAGTACACCATTTTGAGGTAAATGAATTGAAATCGATTTGGTCTCATGATTAAGATAATAAGAAGCATTCTTGGTAATCTAAACAAGATGAAATAAAGGCTATTCAATACTATCTTTGATTTGTAAATTACAGATTTGACCATATGAAAAATACAATTCTGTTTTTTTTGTTCACCTTATTCTCTCACTTGATTTGGTCACAGCCGAATTCAAAGGTGGATCCGAATCATTTACAACAAGGAGGATACGGATATCTCGTCAACCAAAGTCCCATTACCACCGTGTGGTGGGCAGAAGGTGCTTACAAGGTAATGAAAGATGCACCGGTCCCATCCCGTCAAGAAAGTAAAGTCCATATTTGGTCCGCTAAAAATGAGTTTGAATCTTTTATTGTAGTATTACATCCTCACCAAAGATTGGAGCATTTCAGAATCCAATTTACGGACTTGAAAGATACAAATGGAAATAGGCTGGATAAAAAGCACATTGGTATCAAAAAAGTGGAATATGTAAAGGTAACTAAACCAACAGATGAATATGGCTTTGCAGGATTGTGGCCTGACCCATTGGCTCCTTACCAATCTCCTGAGACGTTACTACCAGGAGAAAATCAACCTTTCTGGATCACTTTAAAAGTACCTGCCTCCTGCATCGCTGGTGAGTACTCCGGCAACATGATCCTGAATGCAGGTGATTGGGAACTGGTGGTCCCTTTGACTTTAACCGTTTGGGACTTTACGCTTCCTTCCACTCCAACCATTAGATCCGGATTTGGAATTAACATGCAAAACGTGATTGAATATGAAAACCTGACGACCTCTGAAGAGGAGCAGGAAGTCTTTGAATTGTATATGGAAAGTTTCCGCGATTATAAAATCTCACCTTATAATCCGTTTGCTTATTCGGCAATTAAAGAATCTATCAATGGCATTGAATGGCAGGGTGGATATTATGATAGCGCTACAAAATATTCCGGAAGGTATGCATTCAAAGTTGTAGACAACTCAACAACTGACAATCTTGAAGCCTCAACGATCCATTTAATACCTGTGCATTACCAGGAGGATTACCTTTTAAGTTGGTTTTCAAGGTCTCTTAAAGATAACCAATCCTTTGTAGCCGGTATAGAGTGCTACAATAATGAAAAAAAATTGTTGGTATTTGAAAACCGATTTGAGGTTTTTACGGCTTCTGATCAGTGGAAGTCCTATAAACTGGAGTTGGGAAAATTAAACCCGGAAGTACGGTATTTCAAAATAAGGCTTTTCCCATCCAATCGTACTTTAAGTGGTGAGAACCAAGGTACTGTGTGGTTTGACGATTTACAGCTTACCAACCTGGCCACAAACCAAAACATATTCAAACCCGGAAACTTTGAAGTTAATCCCGATAAAATAACCATTACTCTGGACTTTAATGAGTTTAATCAAGCAGGCAAACAATATTTTGACGAATTCGGCTTCAATGGTTACAGACTATCGTTGAAAGGTTTAGGTGGGGGTACCTACTACAGTCGCCGGAATGGAAATTTTGCCGGTTTCGAACAAGGTACTTCGGAGTATACCAAGTTAATGAGCAGTTATCTCGGCCAGATGCAGAATAATCTGGAACGAAATGGTTGGCTAGGTAAAGAATACATTTATTGGTTTGACGAACCCGGAGAAAAGGACTATCCTTTTGTAAAAGAAACCAATGCACTAATTAAAAAATATGCACCCAAGATAACCACATTTCTAACCGAACACGTAGCAGGCCAGGATATATCTGATGTAACCGATATCAGTTGCACAATTTGGCACAAGTTAGATCATGATAAGATTAAAAAGATGAATGAACTGGGTTTAGAACATTGGTCATATCTGTGCTGTTGGCCAAAATCCCCCTGGATATCTGAATTTATTGACCACGATGCGATCAACCTTCGAATGTGGCTTTGGGCTTCATACTACCATCAACTCAAGGGCATACTAATCTGGCAAACCACCTATTGGAATTCGCTCTCGGCCTCACCCAAGGGCCATTTACAAAATCCCTGGGAACAAGCCATGTCATTTGTAACAGGCTATGGGTGGCCGTTAGGAAAACAGACCATATGGGGAAATGGTGATGGAAGATTCTTTTATCCATTAAATCGAGATCCCAATAAGGATCAAAATACTTATATAGGAAAACCAATACCTTCTCTCCGATTGGAAATCTTAAGAGATGGAATTGAAGACTATGAGTATTTTGTGGCACTAGAAAACCTTCTTAAGCAGTTACCAGAGTCAAAACCAGGATCGAATAAAGAAGCTACTCAACTGCTCGCTTTTCCAGATCGTATTTATACCAATGAGACAACGTATACCAAGGATCCTCAGGACATCCTGGGATATCGAAAACAAATTGCGGAACATATCGTAATGCTTAGCAGTCAAAGATGAAAGTCGTTCAATCCCTCATTAATCACCGAATATTCGTATTTACCTTCTTTGGTTTGGCCTTGGCTAGTCTATCCTGCAACTCTGAAAAACACCTCAATCTTATAAAGGAAGCGAATACAACCGGTGCGTACAATGACTTTATGTCGAAATCCGAGTTCAAAGTACCTGTATATCCATTGACCAAAGGGCCTGATCATCACTGGTTTGCTTATTACGATAAATTTCAAACAGATCCTACTGATCGATTCGTGCTTGCCATGCGCACCTCCTTTCAACACCGTTCTCCAACGCCCAGGGATACTATAAAAGTGGGTATGATTGACCTAAAGAATCAAGGACGATGGATGGAACTGGGGGCCTCTACGGCTTGGAACTGGCAACAGGGTTGTATGCTCCAATGGAGACCAGGAAGTGAAGATGAAATTATCTGGAATGATCGTGTCAAGGGCAAGTTTGTAAGTCATATATTAAACATCAAAACCAAAGCCAGGCGGACATTGCCCCTTCCATTCTATACGATAAGTCCGAATGGAGAATATGCTCTCACCTTAGATTTTGAGAGAATTCAGGATGTGCGTGCCGGTTATGGATATGCCGGTGTTCGGGATAAAAATCAGGCCCTTCTTGCGCCAGATGATGCTGGAATTTACCTGATGTCTTTAGAAGATGGGAGCAGCGAATTAATTTTATCGTTAAGCGAAATTGCCGCCATTCCTTACCCTTTAGAAGATTTGTCGGGATATAAGCACTACTTCAATGCTTTAAGTTTTAGCCCTGATGGTCAGCGTTTTGTATTTTTGCATCGTTGGGTTAGACCGGGCGAAGCAGCCCGGATTTCCCCACTAGGTACGAGGTTTATTAGTGCCAACCTGGAGGGTGAAAACATTCATATAATTAATGATTCCCGCATGACTTCTCATTTTTGGTGGAAAAATTCCTCTCAAATCCTCGCCTGGGCGAATCGACCCAAATCTGGAAATCATTTCTATTTATTTGAAGATTTGCAGGTTGGAGAATACCAAATTGTGGGCAAAGGTATCTTAACCAAAGACGGACATTGTAGCTATCTCCCTAACAATGAATGGATCATTAACGATACTTATCCGGACAAAAACAGGCAAATAGAACTGTACTTGTTTAATACCAGAACGCAGAAAAAGATCATTCTGGGCAAAGTATATTCACCCCCGGAATATACCGGTGAGTGGCGCGTGGATTTACACCCCCGTCAAAGTCGCGATAGCCAAAAGATATTCATAGATTGCCCGGTCGGAAAGGATGGAAGACAAATTCTGATGCTGGACATAAGCAGATTAAATCTACTTTAAACCAACTTACATGAATGGATACCAAAGAATCCAAGCTGCCTTAGCTGGCCACCCTACTGATCAAACGCCTATCATGCTACATAATTTTATGATGGCTGTACATGAAGCGGGCGTTACCATGGAAGCATACCGTGAAAACCCACATATCATGGCGGATGTATTTATCCGATCTGTTGAAAAATATCACTTTGATGGAATTGTAGTTGATATGGACACAGTTACACTTGCCGGTGCCGTAGGTGTTCCAGTGGATTTCCCGCTTTATGAACCTGCACGGTCTCACCTAGGATGTTTAGATGACTTGGGAGAAATAAGGAATTTAAAAAAGATCAATGTTGAAGATTACCAGTACATTCAAAATCTATTGGAGTCGGTACAACACATCAAATCGTATTTTGGGGATGAGATTTTTGTTCGGGGCAATTGCGATCAAGCTCCTTTTTCACTAGCCAGTATGGTCCGTGGGAGCCAGGAGTGGATGTTGGATTTGATGATGGGAGAGCCGTGCTTCGTGAAGGAATTACTCGAATACTGCACCGATATCACATGTCAATTAATTCGACTAATGGCTCAAACCGGTTGTGATATGGTTTCCAATGGTGACAGCCCGGCAGGGCCGGAAATGGTATCTCCGGAAACGTATAAAGAGTTTGCTTTGCCATATGAAAAAAGAGTCATTCAGGAAGCTCACAGTCACCAACTACCTTATACACTGCATATTTGTGGAAATACTGAAATAATTCTTGACATGATGTTACAATCTGGTGCCGATGCTTTAGAATTAGATTATAAAACAGATTCCACCACCGCTTGCGAAAAGATTGGCGATAAAGCTTGTTTCATTGGAAACATAGACCCCAGTGGAGTTTTGGCCATGGGTGATCCGGAATTGGTTGAGATTAAAACTATAGATCTATTGAACATCTTCTCGAATACCAACCGGTTTATCTTAAATGCCGGGTGTGCCATTCCATCCAACACGCCTCCCGAAAATCTGGAACGATTAATCCAAACCGGTCGTAACCATTCAAAAAATCAGATTGTATAATTAATTAAAGATTTAAGACTTAAGCAAAATATGTTAGAATAAAACCAAATGAAAATGAAGATACTTCACTTGGTTTTGCCTTATTCATTTCTAATTCCTAACTAAAGTTTAAAATGCTAAAAATGAAACCAACACTCTTCCCAATTATTTTGGCCATCTCAATAGGCACCATCTGCTACACTCAGGATAGGAGTGATCTACCTTTAATAGATATTTCGTCAGAGAATTTTCGACATGTCATTATAGCAAAAGGAACGCCTGATACCTACCAAGGACACCCTACCACATTATTGCTGCCGGATGGAAGAACCATTTTTTGTGTCTGGAGTCTCGGTCATGGTGGACCAGCCGGCCAAATGGCAGTGAGTCGTGATCGAGGAATTACCTGGGAAAGGTTGGATGATCAATTACCTCCTGGTTTTAAAAATCATGTTAACTGTCCAAGTATTTATCGGCTGATGGATATGAGGACAGGTAAGTACCGAATTTGGGTTTTTTCTGCGCGACCCGACATGCCGCGCATTGTTAGTGAAGATGATGGCAAAACCTGGTTTGAGGTGTCTCCAATTGGATTCGAATGTGTCATGACTTTTAGTAGCATCGTAAGACTTAGAGATGGCAGCTACATGGGATTTTATCACCGTCGCAAAGAGTCTTCTTTGGTTGTATTACAAACAAAAACTTTCGATGGCGGTATGACCTGGAGTGAACCGGAAGTGATTGCTGATGTAGATGGAAAAAAACCTTGTGAGCCCTTTGTTTTTCGTTCTCCTAATCAGAAAGAACTCTGTTGTCTGATGCGGGAAAACACGCATACCGGCAGGAGTCTCATGATGTTTAGCCGGGACGAAGGAAGGACATGGAGTGATCCTGAGGATACACCTTGGGGTCTTACCGGAGATCGGCATATGGGGCAATATACTCCTGATGGACGATTGGTAGTAGCTTTTCGCGACATGGCTCCCAAAAGTCCGTCCAAGGGCCATTTTGTAGCCTGGGTAGGCACCTACAGGCAACTGCGAAACCGACAACCGGGATCCTATCGCATTAAGCTTTTACATAGTCATGCAGGGTCAGATTGTGGCTATCCAGGTATGGAACTTCTTCCGGATGGAACCCTAATTGCCACTACATATATCAAATATCGAAATGGCGCCAATAAACATTCCGTGGTAAGTACACAATTTAAAATTCAGGAAACGGATACAAAGTTTGCACTTCATACATTCCAAAATAGTAAAATAAATAGTGAACCATCTATATTCCATTCACAGGTACTCTTTCGATCCAAAGAAAATATTTCTGCCAGGGGGCCACATATAATTGTAGCGCAGGACGGATCGGTATTGGCATTTGGACGTTGGTGTAGTGTGCTGCGACGCAGCATAGATAAAGGAAAGACCTGGTCCGCTGAAGAGGAATTAGGATTTAAAGGTCAAAATGTAATTCTTGATGAGGATTCCGGTGATTTACTTATCATAGCCGATGACCCTAAAAATCCTCATCTATATAGAAGTAAAGATAACGGAAAATCCTGGATCAAAGAAGAGATTCGGATTCTACCCAATGTAATGAATCATGGAATTGGCAAAGTGCCCATCAATATTGCTGCGATGGAGACAGGAATCACCTTACGCCATGGAAAAAATAAAGGCAGACTACTAATTGCCGGCCGCGTTCAACCACCTGCGGGTAATAATGCACAGGAATACTGGATGTACAATTACAATGCCGCTCTCTACAGCGATGATAAAGGCAAAACCTGGCAGGTAAGTGATGGAATCATGACCGGAACCGGCGAAGCCGCCTTAGCTGAATTGTCTGACGGAAGAATTTATTATAATTCCAGGTCGCACATGTCTGTTGATCACCATCGCCGAATCGCCTGGAGTTACGATGGAGGCAAAAGGTTTGTCGATTGGAGCATATCTGACGATCTATTTGAAATCGGAGAACCTTTTTATTTCAAATATGGTACTCTACCGAGTTATGGCTGTAGGTCGGGTTTGGCCCAGTTACCAGACGGGATCCTAGGTAGTAATGATGTATTGTTCTATAGTGCACCGGATTGGAAAGGAGGATGGAGATACCAAATGACCGTCTGGGTCAGCTTCAACGGAGCATCCACCTGGTCTGTCAAAAAATTAATCGATCCAGGCTTTAGTGCTTACTCATCTATGGCTGTGGACCAAGATGGCATGATCTATTTGCTTTATGAAGGAGGTGAAGATAAATTATACGATGAAACCAGTGTAGCGGTTTTTAATTTGCAATGGATACTGGAATAGTGATTCCTCTCGGAAAGTAAGAATCTTATAACCAGGTTTATAGTTTTGAAGGAATATCGCAACCCTTTAAGTGATATTAATATAGATATTTTCCCCTTTCAACAGATAACATGCTCAAAAGGAATACATTTTAGGATTTACTGAGTTTGTGGAGTGGACTCACTTTTTATCATTTTTGGTGCGAAAACCAGTAATCGGCAGCTCTATGGCTCCCAAATCAGGTTTTCCGGAGATCTTATTTCCCAATATGTCATGATCAACCTTTAAATTGGTCGTCAACCCAATGGTATCACTGGGAATGTGCTGTATTACCATCCCCTTATTGCTGATCAAATCATGATTGGCAGGTATATAATCTGTGAGTCGGGAACCTCCTTTTTTGAAAAATCCCGGATCGCCTATCACTGATTGACCAGGCTGAATAAGTACATCTTTTGGCCAGCTTCCAACCTTTAGAAAGAGATTATTTTCAAAAACGAAATTTTTGATGGCTCCTCCGGAACCATTATCCGGATTATATTGATCTCCCAATACAGCTTGACTCTCCCCCTCTACACAAAATAGGTTGTTCGCAATAAGTATTCCTTGAGCAGTTTTTGCTATGGCTATTTTGGAAACAATTTCCTCACTCACAAATATGGTGTTGTTGTAAAAGTAACTGTTGTAGGGTCCATGCCTTTGCTGATTTTTGCCTACATACCCGCTCAACCAAAAGGTTTTCCCTTCTTGAAATGCACCATTGACCCCTTTGATCCGGTAACCATCATTTACGCTAATGTTGTATCGATAAGCACAGTTGTGGTTATTTCCAAGAATTTCACAAAAGCCACCCGCATTATTAGCACTGAAATTATATTGGACCACCACATTTTTACAATTAAAATCAATATGGCAGCCTGCAGAATCTGCCGGACCATTGGCATTCATGAATCGGTTTCTCTCAATCACCACATCCATAGATCCCCAGGTCCAGAGGCCACTACCTCTTCCCCATTTCCTGGAGTCATTGTGACTCCCCGACTTATTGACAAAATTTTCAGCGATATGCCCTCGTAATATGCCTGACATTTGGATTCCAGGTCCTCCACTTTCTGTGACTTGATTGCGGTAGACTTTTACATCCTGGATATTGAAATTGCGACCGGTAAATTTTATCCCAGTGTGAGCGACATTTTTGATTTTGCAATCCTGAACAACAATATTTCTCATCACTGAACCCTCCGTGCGGTTAATAAACCGAATTCCCCACCCGTAACTTTGAGTACCATTGGCAGTTTTCACTTCATCCGCTCCTCTGGTAAATCCAGCTGATTCAAAAAAAATATCACAAATTTCCAGATTATCTAAAGTAATATTCTCACAATCACCTGAATTAGTCGTCAGTACCAGCACTCCACAGCGCATGCGTCCCGAGTGAGCTTCAAGGTTTACCATTCCTCCCCCATCTGCGGAAATCTTAATATCCTTAATGACAAGATGTCTGCAGTTTTCCAAATAAATCCCATTTGGATGTCCTTTGGCATCAATAATAGCATTCCTTATTTCAGGATGCTTACCCCATAAATAACTTTCAATAGTAATAGGTTGGTCAGCTGTTCCTCTAACATCTTTCAAGCTCAAGGTACCGGTAAAATTACTGCCGGCTACCAAATAAATAACATCACCCGGTTTGAGCTTCAACGTCCTGACTTTGTCCAAACTCTGAAAAGGAAATACCACTGAAGTCCCCAAATTTTTATCATGCCCTCTTTGACTATCAAAATAGTAGCTGGTGGCGGATGAGGTAACATTCCCTAAAATTACGGCAATTACGATCAACATTAGTTTAAGAAATTGCATAGACAATACAATTATTTTTTTTATAAAATTTCTTGATACTATTTGCGATTCGGGATAATAAAAATATACTATCAAGACCATAAGTAGGGTAATTAAGTAGGAAAAATAGGGTTATAAAACGGTCAAAACAGACCTGAATCGGCAGGTTAGGTAACTTCGCGAAGGTGAAGGTTTTGGTTTAAATTAAGTTTTTGGCTTTTAACCTGAATTTGTAACTTCGACACATGATTCTCAAATTCCTTAGAGCTTTATGGTTGGTAATCTTAATCCATTTTGCGGGATCCCTTCCTGGATGGGGACAACAGGATACGATGATTAGCGACGCTGACCTAGAAAGATTTACGGAAGTCTATTTGAAGCAAAGTAGGGATCAAAGTAAAGATGAAAACTGGCTTAAATCGTATTTTTCTCCCGTTGGAATTACCGCCGAACGATACGGAGAATATATAAGAGGCCGGATTATTGGTAAAGAGATCGAATTAACTTCCCAGGAAACAAAGGGTTTGAATACTATCCTTGAAGCCACCCGGATCGAAGAAACAAGACGAACCGAAGCGTTTCAAAAGTTATGCAAATCAATTGGTCTCAGTAGTGAGAAGTATGAATGGATCCTCACTAAATTTCATACTTCCCAAAACATAAGAAATAAGATTAATACTAAAATTCACAACAAGATTGAAAAGGAATAAAGGTTGGATCCTGTGTATATTATGTATTAGTATGAGTAGTAATTTGGGTATAGGTCAGCTGCTACCGAACCGATACAATGAATCCATCTTTACCAATATTCAAAAAACGAATGTGCTATTTAGTACGGGTGTTCCACAGCCTGTGCCGGGAGGTGGTTTTTATGAGTTAATAACGGGATATCCATTAAATGCCAGAGAATATCAGACTACCAACGAAAATTTGACCATGGATATTTATCAACCCATCGGTGATACCATTTGCGCTCGTCCGGTCATTATCATTTGCTTTGGGGGAGGTTTTTTAACGGGAAGCAGAAACCATTGGAGTATTGTGCTTCTGGCGGAAGAGTTGGCGAAGAGAGGTTTTGTCACTGCTGCTATTGATTATCGCCTGGGTATGAATATGTTTGATTCAAGTCTCGTCAAGAGAGCGGTATATCGTGGATTGCAGGATGGAAGATCGGCAGTGCGATTTTTTCGAGCGGATGCAGCAACCACAAACACCTATGACATTGATCCGGATCAAATATTTATCGGAGGTCACAGTGCAGGGGCTTTTATCGCCCTCCACAATGCCTATCTGGATACGGAAATCGAAAGGCCTTTATCTACTTATGCCGGATTTCAAGGAAACAATCCCATTCCGGACTTGCTGGAATTGGATGCCGTGGGTGACAATTTAGGGCATAGTGGCCATGCCAGTGCCATTTTTAGTCTAGCCGGTGCTGTAGGATCAACCGGATTTTTAGAATCGGCTGGTGATCCTCCTGTAATCATGTTTCATAGTACCGACGATGGAACAGTACCTTACTATTCCGGAGAACCGTTTGGTGATGTATCCGGATTGATAGTTGGCTCTGAATTGCCCATCGTATTTGGAAGTGGTCCGATCTCGGCCAGAGCTTCTTCATTGGGATTACCTCACCACTTAAATTCATATGCAACTCGTGGTCATGGGGTTCATGAAAATGGTTCCACTTCATTATATCCGGACATTGTACCCGGTATTAGTGATTGGTTTTATCAGCAAAAGTTGAAACCACCTATCCATAACTTAAGTGGACCTATAAACGTGTGCAGACTGGATCCGATTCAAACGTATCAGGTGGAGGCCAATCTGGCCACCTATTACGACTGGCAAATCATAGGGGGGGCATTTATACAACATTCTCCAGCTTCCAATGAAGTCATCGTATCCTGGGACGAGACGGCCGGGAATCATCAACTCCTGGTTACTCCTTACAGTTGCCATGGGGCACGCGGAAATCAGATTCAATTGGACATCAATATTGTCACCTCCAGCACCAATCAGTGGACCGCTGGTTCGGGAAACTGGCAAGATCCGGGAAACTGGAGTACAAATCAAATTCCTGACCCCTGCAACCACGTCGTATTCCCATCTTCCCCTTCTGGTTATGAAATTAACGTACCCCCTGGGATGCAGATTCAGATTAAATCGATGACTACTAACGATCAAGTCAAAATTGTGGTGGGTGCCGGGGCTAGTCTAAATATCATTCCTGACGAATAAATAATGGTTAAGCACATTATTCGACCATGGTTTATTCGTTGCTTAAGAGAATTTTCCATCTTTGTGAATTGGGATTTAATTAGAATTATGAAAGTAAGCAATTATCACCGGTTCAGCTTTTTATTTTTTTTGAGCTTCATCGTTCAGGTAGGACTGTTGGCTCAGGAAGGCGTTCAACTTTTTGCTGTTGATCAATTGACACTACGAGACAACCCTTCAGGAATCCAACCGGAATGGGCACCTTTTTTTCATGGTGTCGCATCCGGAGATCCTTTGCACGACCGGGTGATTATCTGGACCAGAGTAACGCCTGATACATTAAATGAAAAATCAATCGAAGTCCATTGGACTCTCGCCACCGATCCACAAATGAAACAAGTTATCAGCACAGGTAGTGTGATGACTGATCAACTTAAGGATTATACGGTCAAGGTAGATGTGATGGGGTTAACTGCCAATACAGTTTATTATTATGTATTTCGGGTTTTAGACCGGTACTCATTAGTCGGAAAAACCAAAACATCTCCGCTGGAAAGTCAATCCGACCATTTGAGATTTGGAGTCGTTTCTTGCAGTAATTATCAATCCGGATATTTTAACGCCTACCGGCGTTTGGCTGAAAGGAATGATCTCGACGCCATTATTCACTTAGGTGATTACATCTATGAATACGAAGAGGGCGGATTTGCCAACGATCAAGTAAGGGCAGCTAGACCCTTAAAGCCGGAGAATGAGGTAATCACATTAAATGATTATCGCATGAGGTATTCACATTACAAATTGGATACTTCTTTAGCACGGGTACACCAGCAACACCCATTTATCACCGTATGGGATGACCACGAAACCGCCAATGATGCTTATAAGGATGGTGCGCAAAATCATCAGGAATCTTCGGAAGGTTCTTGGCAAGTACGAAAAATGATGGCCAAACAGGCCTACTTGGAATGGATGCCGGTGCGGGAAACAAAAGACACCATCATTTATCGAACTTTTCATTATGGCGATCTGATGGACTTGATCATGCTGGATACCCGTTTAGAGGGCCGTGATAAACAAATTCTGGACTTCTTTGATCCGGCATTGCAGGATAGTTCTCGCACTATTCTGGGTGCTAAACAAAAATCATGGTTTTTCGATCAGCTCATGAGTTCAAAAGCTAAATGGAAGGTCATTGGCCAACAAGTTATTTTTTCAGAATTTAATGTTGGCTGGGCCTCTATTGTTGACAATAGCATTAGTTTTAGTTCCGTAGAAGGAGCATCACAAGATAAATGGGATGGGTACCCTGCTGAAAGAACTCAGATCATAGATTTCATTAAAGATCAAGATATTAATAATGTGGTTATCATTACTGGGGATTCTCATGCCTCATTTGCATTTGATGTGGCGGACAAACCCGTCAATCTTAGCTTTCAAGCATTTCCCAGTATTGGAGATGTTCCAATTTATTCTTCCAATGAAAATTATAATGCTGCCACCGGAGCTGGTTCTGCAGCTGTTGAATTTGGCACTCCCAGTATAACTTCAGCTAACTATGACGAAAACTTTAGTCCCACGCAGGCAAGTATCATACAACAAAGCATAAACAACACCATCAACCTAATTCCCGGACTATTGAATTTAGGCAACCCTAACCCTCACCTTAAGTACAATGAATTGTCAAAACATGGCTATCTGATATTAAATATTACCTCGGATACAGTTCAATCTGACTGGTATTTTTCGGAAATTCTTAATCATTCTACATCTGAAGAACTGGGAGGAATGTGGTACACTGCTGATCAAACCAACCACCTTTCCATGGCAAATAAATCCAGCAATCCAAAATCTGTTCAAGATACACCTGCACCCCTGCAACCTTTTGGTCGCTCCAGCAGCACTGATAATCTTCCTGATCTGGCTCTCCTTGGAGTATATCCAAACCCATTCAAAGACTATTTGACCATTCACTTTTCGGTTGCCAAATCCCAACCAATCCGGATGGACATCACCCAGATCAATGGTCAAATAGTACAATCAGTGCTGGACCAATTATTGCCTGCAGGTACATATCAAGTTCACCTTGATGGCAGTTCAATCCCTGCTGGCATTCATTTAATTACCGCACAATTGCAGTCCGGGAATCAAGCCTGGCAAATTATCAAACAACAGTAAAATGCAGAAAATCTAATGTTTTAGGAACGAAGTAATCGCAGGTAAAAACAAAGCAGAGTTCTAAAATCAAAGCATAAATACAAGATTAATCCATTTGTGCATATTTTCATCTAGAATTTACATTATCTTGATATTTACGCTTACCTAATTTCCTAATATATAAGGACTTTCGAGAGGTTTTGATTAACTACTAATTTCAATTTTAGTTTATTTAAATATCTTTGACAGATTCACGATCGGAAACTCTTAGTATTCAAGATCAATAATGCATGTGGTAATATGGACATAGCCTATCTATATGGTTTTTTGAAAAAAAACTTTGCCTTTCTGGCCGGAATATTCATCCTTTGCTGCCTTTTGGGTTTTTTAGCTGCCCACTTGCGCAAAGACAACTATCCTTCCAATGCCGTACTGACCACTGGAATCACCAATAATGAAGATTTTTTGAATATAGATAATTCGTTTAAACAACAATTTGAAATCAGTAGCAGATTTAGCAATATCATTGAAAACCTAAAAGCCCAAAAGATGCTAAGGAAGGTATCTTATCAATTGCTGCTGCACGACCTTCCCGAAAATAACCATTCATTTCAAAAATCATCCAATCTTAAGAAGCTGGATAACAAAGACATTAACTTGGAAGCGTTAATTCCGCTGATGAAACAATTGGTGAATCGCGAAATAAACACAATTGATGATCCGGATCTGTATAATCAATATGAGCAATTGGCTGAAGTTTACAAATATGATCCGGAGCATTTGGGAGAAAACCTGAGTATTTACAGAATTGGTCAATCCGATTTGATCCATGTGGGGTATCATTCCGAAAACCCCAAACTTTCACAGTATGTCGTCTCCAGCTTCTGCAATAATTACCTGGTAGAGAGCAATTTAAAATGGAAAATAGAGGACAGTGTAGAAGTAAAGTTTTATGAAGATTTAGTAATTCAGAAAAAAACCCGTTTGGATGAGTTAAACAATCAAATCACTACCTATAGAAAAAATGAAAAAATCATCGACTTAGCTGAGCAATCTTCTGCGCTCGTAAACCAGATTTCTGAATTGGAAGTTAAAAAAGAAGAAGAAAACAAAAATATCCGCGGGTATCAAAGAAATATCGAGAACCTCAACGATTATCTAAATAGTACACAACAGCAATCCGTAAACCAATTAATTGAGAATTCCTCCCTCAAAGATGATTTTTTGGCTCTGAAAGATGAAATCAAATCATTAAAAACACAAAATTTAGTCCGTGAATCTCCTTCTTCACAGGTCAATAGCATAATACAACAAAAACAGAATCTACAAAAACAGTTGATAAGTGAAATGGTCAATCAATTCTCTAACTCTCAGGAAAATCTGGCTGACCAACAAAAAGATCTTTTAGAAAAACGTATTGCTGAAGAAATGAACCTAGCCCTTGGTGAAGAAAGTGTCAGAAGTCTGGACAATGAAATCCAGCGTCTCGAGTCAAAGTCCAGTTCACTGGTTTCTGCGGATGCTTATATTTCCAGTTTGGATAATGAGAAAGAGATTGTGTTAAATGAATATCTTCAAGGAGTACAGGACCTCAACGAAGCCAAAGTGAAGGCTAAAAGTCCCTATTTCCCGATGAGTTACTTTGAACATCCGCAACTTGCAAATAAACCAACACCAAAATATCGCGGGTTAGTGGCTTTGATCGCTGGTTTGGGTGGAAGTATTTTTACAGCCACGTTCCTATTGCTTGGCATTCTTATCAATCCAAATATCAGAGATGCACAAAACTTTAAACGACAGGTCTCCATTCCCTTATTACAGCAAATTCCAAAATTAGGAGGTGAAAAGAGTAAAGCATCAATAAGAAAAGCCTTTACTGAGTCCTTGAAAATGTTAAGAAATAGCATCGAAAATAAAACTGGAAATATATTTTTGTTTACCAGCTCAGCTCCTCACACCGGCAAATCCCTTGTTTTGATAAAGGTAGCCGAACTACTTACAAAAAAAGGAAAACGTGTATTAATCATTGATACCAATCTTAAAGACCAACCTTTAGAAAAACAGCTATCAGAACACTTTAATTCCAGCATCCAACTTAATCCTATTTTTGTTTCTTTGAATGAACTGGAAACTTTTCAGACCAACCTATCCGAAAATTCAAACCTCAATTGGAATATTCGGAATTTCACCTTGGATTACATAAGCCATAATCATTCCGAAGATACTCCTATAGATATCTGCGGTGAATCTGCATTCCAGGACTTTGTCCAATATGCAAAGAACCGGTATGATTATGTATTTATGGAGGGACCTGCATTAAATGATTATGCCGATTCTCGAGAATTGTTACCCTTTGTCGATCAGGTTGTAATGATCTTCAGTGCAGATCAATCATTAAAATCCAAAGACAGTGAGTCTATATCATACCTTAATTCGGCTGTGCCGGAGAAAGTAGGTGCGATTCTTAACCGGGTAGATCCCAAGACCATTTAAGCATCACGTTTTTCAGTTGAATTGAAAATGGGACGAAAACTATTCTCCAACTATTGGTTTAAACAAGGCAGGTTTGCATTTGGGGAACAGTTCTCAGTAGCGTTGATTGGATTCGTTACCTTTTTTTTTCTGATCAGATTTCTCTCCAAACAAGATTTTGGAATCTGGACGTTATTCTTATCTGTAACCACATTTATTGAAATAGCCCGCATCGGCATCCTGCAAAACGGAACCGTAAAGTACCTGGTACAAGGTTCGAAACAAGATCAAGTAGCTATTTCGACGGCAAGTTTCCTACTCAATCTGATATCCGCCATAGGATCTGCCTTACTGTTGCTAGGATTTGCAAGATGGTTAGGATCTTTGTGGCATGCTCCTATACTCCAAAAGATGTTTAGCATATACTTAGTCACTACAATTCTAATGGTTCCAATACATCATGGGACTATTCTCTGCCAGGCTAATCACAGGTTCAAGTTCATTTTCTGGATTAACATTTTGTACCGTGGTCTTTTTTTGATTTGTATACTATTTGTATACCAATTTTTAAGCTTAGGTTTAATCGTATTGCCTGTTCTCCAACTACTAGGAGTAGGGATTACAGCGATAGTCACTTATCTACTATGCCGAGATTATTTTGCTTTTAAAGCACTTGACTATCGCTGGATTAAAAAGTTAATCCACTTTGGAAAATTTGTGTTTGGTACGAATCTGAGTACCATGTTATATAAGAGTCTCGATAAATATATGTTAGGTGCAATGCTCAATCCTATTTCCGTTTCTATATACGAATTGGCAATCCGGATTACACAAATCGTCGGTATTCCTAATCGGGCGATGGCAAATTTAGTTTACCCTCAAAACGCCGAAATAAATCCAACCAATACCGGAGCCCTAAGAAATATCTACGAAAAAGCGGTGGCTGCGATTTACATTTTCGTTTTACCATTTGTTATCCTGACTTTACTCTTTACCGAACCCATTATTTTGTTTTTCGCCGGTGAATCTTATCTGGACGCAGTTCCTGTCTTGAGAATTACCATTTTATATGCCTTATTCATCCCCTTTGGAGTACAATTCGGAACCCTCCTGGATTCTATTGGAAAACCTTCGGTAAACTTTTACTTCACTTCTTTTTCTCTGGTAATAAATGGAATTGCTAACTACCTATTCATCCGACAATTTGGAGTAATGGGTGCCGCCTATGGAACCTTAACTTCTTTTGTCTTATTCTTCTTTGTATCTCAAACCTATTTATACCGGAATTTTGCAATCCAGCCGTGGAATATTTTTTATCATATTTGGACCTGGGTAAGCAAGGATTTTCCACTTTTGATATCTAAAAGGCGATCATGACTAAAAAAGGAATTACAGGTTATGACATTGTCTATTTATCACTCTTTCGATGGGATAATGAATACGGTTCTGTTCCCTATTACTTGAGTAAGAAACTGGCGAAAAGCAACCGGATCTTTTTTGTCAATCAACCACTTACCTGGCGTGATATTTTGTCTAAGCCCAGCTGTTGGAAGTTGAGTTACTTGATTAATTTATTTAAAGGCAGGGTCTCTGAAATCAAAACTTATAGCCATCCCATTATTATCATAGATCCTCCAATTGCTATTTCTATTAATTGGCTTACTCCGGGAAGGTTGTACAATTTATCGTTCCAATTCAATCGTCGACGTATCCAAAATTATTCCAGACGAATATTTAAAAAATTCTCTCTACGAGAACATATCTATCTAAATTGTATTAGCCCATATTATCTTGACGCGGACCCGAATTGTTACATAAGGATTTATCAGAGTATCGATGAATTAAGTCAGGTACCTTATTCAGCAAAACACGGACTTCGGCACGAAAAAGTGAATATGGACCAGGCAGATTTGATTTTGGTAACCTCCAAATCCCTTATCCGTTCCGAATATGCTAAGAAAACCAAAATTTTAAATAATGCGGTTGACTTTGAATATTTCAGCCAATTCAATCAACAAATTATTCCACCGCCTAAACTCATTAAATCATTAGGTCAAAAAATCATTGGATACATTGGTAACCTGGATATACAACGAATTGATTTTCACTTGTTGGAAAAAATTGCATTAGCTAATAAGGATAAAATTCTCTTATTAATTGGTCCCATTAACAGTCAAAAGGCGATAAAATTGAATGGCAAAGGAATCCCAAACCTCCTTTTCGGAGGTCCTGTGCATCCGGATCAGGTTCCTGTATACCTCAGCCACATGGATTGTGTACTGATTCCATTTCTTTGCAATATCCAAACCGCCAAAATTTACCCTTTAAAAATTAATGAGTACCTTTCATTAGGAAAACCTATTGTAGCGACCAAGTTTTCAACAGATATCGAATCATTCAAGGATGTGATCTTTTTAGCTGAGAATCACAATGAATTCTTAACCAGCATTAATGAGGCTTTAAATGATCCCAAAGATCGATCAAAAATGATTCAAATTGCTCAAAGTAATAGCTGGACCAATCGAATCCGCCAACTTGATCGTATTATTCACCAGTTCCAAAAGAATCCGAGATTATGAATGAAGCATTACTGGAGCAAGGGATAAGATATGGTGAAGATTTATTGTTGAATAGGAATAATCATCTGCAAGTCGACAAAATGATGATTCGTAAGCATTTTGAACTAGATGGGCATAGAATTCTTGACTTCGGATGTGGTACAGGTGGATTTGCTATTTGGTTGACAAAGCAATGGAAATGTGAGGTTGTGGGAATCGATATTGACCAGAATCATATCTTAATTGCCAATAATCTTAAAGCGAAATATCAAATTAATAATGTAAACTTTTATAACCAAAACATCATTAATAACCCACCTTCCGGCCAATTTGATGCAATATTTCTTACAGATGTTATCGAACACATTCCACAACAATTGATTCTACCTATATTCAGACAACTTGAAAAGAATCTTAAAACCGGTGGAAAAGTTTACATCAGTTATCCTCCCTGGGAAGGCCCTTATGCCTCTCATGTAACTCAATTACTTAAGATTCCTTGGTGCCAATATTTACCACAATCTCTTTTATTAAAACTAATTGCCAGAAGGGATCGACCATTGGAGGGAAGTGAAGTCACTAATTATTCGGAAGCTTATAAAACCTTGAATAAGATCAATCATCCAATGTTGGCGCGTAAAATCAGCTTATCACCATTCGAAATTGTTTGGCGCAAAAGTCATGTGCTGTTCAACAAGTATAAATACCTGGAGCGAATCAATTTTAATATTGGTCCGCTAAAATACTTAGTGACTAAAGAATTTTTAATTTTAAAAAAACGATGACCTATAACCAAAAATCTATAATGAATAAACGAATGTCTCCTAGAATTATGCAATTCGCAATTTTGTCTTTATACGCTCTGGCTCTTATCGCAATTTTCCTAAAAGTAGTTTTTTTATAATTCATGTTCAACCTGGAGCAAAATAGAATCCCAAAAATTCTACCTTTCCTCTTTCCGGAGGGGCTATTTTCTATAAGGTTGTTTGTGTATTTTCTAATTGCAATTGCCGCCGGTTTAATTGCATTTTGTATCGGTTACCTGCCTTTTCCCATCCTGGTTGTTATTCCTATCGTGATCATCGCATTTTTCGTGGTTATTGCTACCATTTCATTCCCGATTTTGGGGTTTTATATCCTTTTGATTCTCAGTTACTTTAATAATTTTTTTCTTAAGACAGTACCCTTCCCAATTGGGACCACACTTGACGCCATGTTATTGCTATTGTTAATTATTTCACTGGTCAAGTTAATCCGAAATCGTGATTTCAAAATATTTAACCATACGATAGCCCTATTTCTTTTAGTCTGGATTGCCTATTGTTTAATTCAATTTTTGAATCCTTGGGCTAATTCAAGAATGGCTTGGTTGGTAGGTATTCGAATGATGGGAATCTATCATATTATTCCAATTGTACTGGCCCTGACCATTGTAAACGTGAAACAGGTTTACCATTTGGTTTATTTTATCATTTTTCTTTCCGTGATCGCTTCAATCTATGGGTTGAAACAGGAGTATCTGGGATTTTCGCAAATGGAGCTTAACTGGTTGTATGCGGATCCAACCCGATTTAATTTGATTGTAATTTGGAGTAGGTTTAGGACATTTTCAGTTTTCTCCGATCCAACTACATTTGGCATTGTCATGGCGATTGGTGCCTTGATGTGCATTGTATTCTCTCTCAATTCAAGGCTGCATAAGTGGATTAAAATGGTACTGATAGGGCTGGCAGTAATCATGATTCTTAACATGTTTTATTCAGGAGCTAGAACACCGTTTATCATTCTTCCATTTGGAATAGCATTATTGGTAATCATGCGTCAAAAAATCAAAGAAATCGTAATTCTGGGATTCTTACTCATTGCAGCCATAGTATGGCTCTCATCCTCTACCACCAATAATCCTTTGCTTGCCAGGATGAAAACCGCTTTTTATCCAATTCAAGATCCTTCTTTTCAGGTGCGATTAGAGAATCAGAATTATATACAACCTTACATTTTAAGTCATCCCATTGGAGGAGGCATTGGGTCAACCGGAATCATAGGGCAACGCTTTAGTCCACATACACAACTAGGTAATTTTCCACCCGATAGCTTCTATGTACAAATTGCCGTTGAAACCGGGATCATCGGACTTTTGTTGTATTTAATCCTGATGTGGGTAATATTCAGACATGGTGCGTCCGGATATTTTAAGACGGATAATCCGCGGTTTAAAACCTTATATTTGAGCTTTATTATTGTTATTTTTATGATCACGATAGCAAATTATCCTCAACAAGCCACCTTGTATGCACCTATAAATATGATCTATTATTTCGTCATCGGAATGATTATCCGACTGAATTCCTTTGATGGACTCAATTCAAAATTTACAATAACCTGATGAAAATCGCGAGCCAAATTTATCCTTTTATTTTACTTTTTATGCTTTTCTCAGCTCAAGGTACAAGCCAGGAACTGGTAATGGATTCTGTCATTTACCCTCTTGACCAAAGACCTCCCAGCTTTGAACAGTTCTTAGTTCAACTTGCCTGGATGAACTCCCCTGAAAACAAAGTATTTGAGCACGGAATAACAGTAGCCGAGCAGGATATTAAAAAAGCTCGTAAATTTTGGTTGAGTGGTACTTTCTTGTCCATAGGGTTTGGCAACAATCGATCAAGTAATGATGTCACCGATCCAGATAACTACAACCTCAATTCAGGTGTAAACATGGGACTAGGCATCAGTTTGGGTGGAATTATCCAACAGGGAAATGTCGTAAAAACCGAGAAAGAAAAATTAAAAATTGCTATCTCAGAAGCCAATCAACAGAAAATAGTTGTAAAATCAAAAACCAGGCAAGCTTACCATTCCTATCAGGGTGCTCTGGAGATTATGAAAATCCAGACCGAAATGCTCGCGGAATCGGAAATTAATTATGATTTGATAAAAGAACTCTTTAAACAAAACAAAGCCAGTATCTCTGATCTCAATTCAGCACAAAGCGCACACTCTCAATTCCGACAAAGACATCAACATGCCAAGAATGAATTAAAACTAAAGGAAATTCTGCTTGAAGAAATCATCGGAACCCCGCTGGAAAATGCGGCTTTACATTATTATCAATAGTTAATTCAAAAAAATATTTGGGCCTCAAATACCGATGAAAATTCTCCATGTATGTAAATCACGTTCCTATTCTTTTCTGAGTGGTATAGAAGTCGCGGTCGAAAATTTAGTTAGCAATATTGATGCTTTAGGTTATAATGTATCCTTATTGACTGGGACAAAGCCCCATCCCCATCAAAATGGAGACATATTATCAGCACAAAAAATTATTAATATTCCGTATTTCCCAGGAAGACATTTACCATTTTGGAAAGTATTTTTTGAAGAAATGGCTTTTAATCTGGCCGCACACCGTTGGATCAAAAAATACGGTCAGCAATTTGATATTATCCACCTCCATGGTAGAAGTGGACTTTGGTTTCCATTCAAAATGAAAAACAGACCTAAAGTAGTGTCAACAGTTCATGGATTGCTGCAGATAGAAAATAGTTACAATGAGGTTTATCCGGGTTTAGAGCGAAAAATTCATGAAAACATCAATACTCATTTGGAAAAATCCCTTTTTACCGGGGCAAGTCATATCATTTGTGTAAGTAGTTATCTTTCTCAATTGGTGCAAAATCAGGTACAAATTCCGCCTGAGAATCTTACTGTGTTACCAAATGGTGTGAATATTCCTGACCTGACCACGGATGTCCGACCAGATCCCAATAGTATCCTTTATATCGGCAGGGTCAGAAGCATCAAAGGCATATTCCAAATGGTAGAAGCCATGACTAAAGTGGATCCGGTTATTACCTTAAATATCATCGGATCCGGAGGGGAGTCCGATCAACTTAATGCCCATATAAACAGGTTGGGATTACAATCCCGGATTCATATGCTCGGCAAGAAAAACCAAAATGAGATCTGGAAGTGGCTTCAAAAATCAGCAGCCTTGATCATTCCGTCGCTCCATGATGTGTTTGGCATCGTTAAATTAGAAGCCTTCGCCTGCAAACGCCCGGTACTCATTTCCAACCGCCCGGGCATACGTGAAGGTGTAGAACAAAAGAAAAATGGATTATTTTTCGATCCGGAAGATATCGAACAAATCGCGAATTGTATCCAATATTGCTGTGATCATCCCCAAGAAATGTTAAACATGGGTGAATCGGGTTTTCAAATGGTCAAAGAAAAGTTTGCATGGGATACTATTGCACGCCAAACTTTAAGCCTATATGAAAAAGTCCTTGGAAATCCAGAGCAAAATTAATGAGTGGATTTTACAAGAGCGACAAGATTAGCAAGGGTTGGCCATTGGTCTGCGAAATTTATTTGCATTATCGAAGAAACCAAATAAACCTGCCAGGCGCAGACTGGTTTGTTCATCATTGGGCTCACAAACTGCAGATATTGGAAAAACCCAGCTTACTAGCATGCGGGTCCGCATGCAGCAGAGAGGGATCGAGTTTTGTGGGTAACTTATTTTTATTTCCATCACGCTTGTGTTCACTTCACTGATTTTGCCACAGAGGCGCCAAGAGTCAGAGGTGAGTACGGGCAATGGTAAAACCAAACCATATTTTCCTATGGTATTGATGTTGACTTTTTGGAGCACCCTCACTAGTCCAGCAACCCAGCGTCCAAAAACAACTGTGTGAATTTTTCGGATCCAACCTGATTTACATGCAGATTGTCGCTAAACAAAGTATCTGATTTAAAAGTAAAGAGGAAATCATGTACGGGTAGTGAAGTTCTGGTTTCTATCTGTTCCACCATGGTGTCAAGATTAGTAAGCTTGCCTTTCATGTGTGGAAGGACTGGTGATATCATCAAAATAACTTGTACACCCTGGGTTTCGGCATACTCAATGATATCGATTAAGGCATCCAGCATTTTGGGATGTACAGACCAGGTCCATGAATCCAGGTTTTGGATTCTTTCTATCGCATCCTTGGAAATAATTCGATCAGCCATATAATTTACTCCTGACTTTTGCTGGTCTCGAGCCAGGCTCCGATAAAACACTTCTGAATTGAAGCGTATAGAGTGGAACATTCTCATCCAAAAATGGAGGTTTGGATCAGTATCACGAATTAGAGACTCCAATCCTTCGCTGCGTTCCATAAACGGGGAGAATTGACGAATCAATCCTTCATTTATTCGATCGCATAAAGAAATATCAATGACCAATTTATTAGGTGGTGGGTGATTACTGAAGTAATCTTTTATCAACACTTCGGCCAAGTCTGCCGGAAGTCCATTGTAGCCAATCTGAAATATGGTATTGCCGGTTTTTGCTTCTATAAATCTTTTATCTAGCGAAAATATTCTAGAATTTCCCAACATTAGTATATCCCGTTTAGGTGCAGATTTGAATATCTCAGTAAGCAAGAATGAATTGGAATCGAGAGTCTTTTTGGCTAAAAAAGATACTCCCCTATCCGCTGAAAAGGTAATAACTATAAACCACAGGATCCAGTAATATTCTCTCATATTAAAATTGAAAATAGATAAACGATTCTTGGTCAAAGGTTCCAAATAAGAAAATTAACATCACCAAAGTTACCAATGCAGCTACCCTCAATCCGATGTTGCGAAGTACCATTTTATCCAATCGATAATACATTTGAGCGATTTCTATAATCCATAGTATTCCAATTAGTAAAAGACCCTTGGCTATTACCAACTTCTGAATTACAATATAGGGGCCAGAATGCAAGCCTACTCCAATTTTATGAACTATATTAAAGGCAGTTTCAAAATCGGGACTACGAAAGAATATCCAAGCCAAACATACTAACACGAAAACAACGGATACTTGCAAAAGTTTTAGGACAATTTCCGGTGTTCTAAAGTTTAAGTTTTGTCCTATCTCAAGGACTATGCGTTCAGCGACCAAATAAATTCCATGAAGTATTCCCCAAGCGACAAATGTCCAGGCAGCCCCGTGCCATAATCCTCCCAGAAACATGGTAATCATCAAATTCCGCAACGTAAATATCATGCCTTTACGGTTTCCACCTAAGGATTTGTAAAGGTAATCTCGCAACCAGAACGAAAGTGTGATATGCCATTTCCTCCAAAACTCCTGAAAGCTTTTAGCAAAATAAGGGTTGTGAAAATTGCGTGGATATCGAAATCCCAATATCAATGCACTTCCGATAGCTATGTTGGAATAGCCTGCAAAATCTCCATAAATCTGTAAGGCGTAGAAAAAGACACCAACGCTAAGGTGAAGACCACTAAAGAATTCAGGTGTATCAAAACACTGATCTACAAAGGGTGCTAAAGAGTCAGCAACCACTATTTTCTGAAAATACCCCCACAGAATCAATACCAACCCACTGGTTAATAACCCATTATTAAATGTATGGTGTACTTTTAATTGTGGAATAAATTCTTTACTGCGCAAAATGGGGCCCGCTACCAGTTGGGGGAAAAATGCGATGTACGTTGCAAAATAGATGAAATCGCTTTCGGCTGAGATTTTTTTACGATATACATCAATGGTATAACTCATCGACTGAAAAGTATAGAATGAAATTCCGATGGGAAGAATGATGGTAAGTGTTGGTTGGGATAATTGCACCCCAAAAACAGAAAATGCCGACTGCAGGGATTCAGTAAAAAAATCAAAATATTTAAAAAACCCTAAAATGGAAAGGTTGACCAATATGCTAGTCCATAGAAACCGTTTTCGCGTGCCAGGATTCTCCTCGCCTTGAATTTTAAGTCCAATCCCATAATCAATTAAAGTCGATGTCAAAATGAGTCCTAAAAACCTCCAATCCCACCATGCGTAAAAAAAATAACTACTCAGGAGGCAAAAATAGATTCGCCATTTACCACGCAGTTGAAAGTAGGCAAAACAAAACACCACTAGAAATATCAAATAAACTAAACTGTTAAACTGCATTTCAGTTATTTGGATTTAGGGGTTGATCTTTTGATATTTATTTGATCCACTTTCATGGAATGAGTATGGACAGTGGGAGTAAAATTTTTTTCAGGGTTATTCATCTTTAGCAACGCTTTGACTTGCGCCCACATAAAGGAAGGAAGACCGTACAATGATTTTACTACGACATGTGGAGCTCCAGCCAGATATAAGCTCCATACAAAATTAATGGAAAATATACCCAAACAACAAATAAGGAACCAGCTCATGAATGGATTAAACCAAAACCAAATGAACGTTAATAGCAAGGCCAGACCCACTTGAATGATCAAAGGCGGTAGCACGGTTATTATACCAAACAAAAAGCGATTCCAATTTAGCCTAGAAAAACCATAAAAAATATGACCTAATGAGTTTAAAATATTCTGAAAGTAAGAATACATCCAGCGACTGCGTTGAGTTATCGCCGCCTTACTTTCCTGAATCTTTTCATCATATACGATGGCCTTGGTACAAAAATGGATACGATGGCCATTTTTTAAAATATAATTCTGTAAGATCTTATCCTCCTGCATCATTTTCCTTTCTTTAAGATGTCCTTGACTAATTTCTTTACTATGCAGGAAAGAATGGAACAAAGTTTTTTCTATTATCAATCCGGAGCCTGACAAGACTGCTGAGGATCCAAGGCTCCAGGGAACATATCGATCGGTAAAGTTTTTGTAATATTCGCCGGCGGCATCTAATCTGGCATACAAAGTATCCAAATTCTTGGCAATTCGCTTCCCCTGAACGGCTACTTTAGGATTCTCCAAGTGTGAGTTGAATTCTGAAAGTAAATCCGGATGGGCCAGGTTGTCAGCATCAAAAACCAAAATATAATGATGGTTTCTTATCAAACGATCAAAGGCATAACGGATGGATCTAATTTTTAAATTCAAAGCGGGGCTTGGAGTAAATATGGTTAAATTTTGATGCTGCTTAACTATAGGATTATCATGACAATGGTCTGCGATCAAATAAATATGGTAGGATGGATAACCCTGACTTAGGATCGAATCAATAAGTGGTTCGGAAATTTGGGCATTGCGATAAGCCGTAATAATTATCCCAAAATCCAACACACCAGTATTTTGATCTTCGCCCTGGTTGTTTTTGTATAATCTACTCGCCAATGTTAGGATAAAAGGTGTAATTAAGACCAACCCAACCAAAAAGGATAACAGAACTAATGGATTTATCATCAACCTCTGCTTATAGTTTTCAAATCCCGATAAACTTTCCGAATGGCCTTAACACCTTCCGCATTTCCATTGATCGTCATTTTGCATAGGGCCCTGGGTAACGCGATCCATTTAAAGTACCATTTAAAGAGTAGAAAATCGAATGATTTACTAAAATTATACATGTAGCGATACCGGTTTAGGTAAAGATAGTAGAATTTTTTACCACCAATTTTATCTATCGATAATGAGGTATTATGCAGCACTTGTGTATTTAACACCACCCCAATTTCAAATTCTCCTGCAATTATTCGCTGACTCCAATCCAGTTCTTCGTAATACAAAAAATAGTCTTCATTCATATTCCCAGTTTTTTCTACGACTTCCTTTTTAACCATCATACATGCACCATGTAAGGAAGAAGTTTTTCCAATATTTGGATCTCGCTGGGACCGAATTGGGATTTTCAACATTCTATTCCTACCTAGAACAGGATGCATCCTGGTCATACCTGCATATTGAATAGACTTGTTTGACCCATGTCTATCCTTATCCACATTTAACAATACAGGTGAAACCGCTCCTAATGTAGTAGATGAAGAAAGCTGATTGCGAAGTATATGAATATCTTTGTCATCAAGGACCAAATCATTGTTTAAAATCAAATAAAACTGACCACGGCCAAGTTGAAGTCCAATATTTACAGCAGCTCCATAACCCAAATTTTGGGGATTTACAATTACTTTGACCGCTGGAAAAGCTTGGCGAATTGAAGGCTTTGGATTTATTATTGAAGCATTATCGATGACGAAAATCTCATATTCCTGAGTCGAATTGGTCAATGAATTAAGCAAGTCCATGGTTGCTTTCAGTTCATTGTAATTGACAATAATTATCGTAACCAGATCAGCATTCATCAGGCATCCCCTTGTACCATAGCAGGTAATGTTTTCGCAAGGATCTTAATATCTTGCCAAAACGAGTATTCTCGCGCATATTTCAGATCCAGGGCAATTCGCTCTTGCCCACAAACCTGTGCTCTTCCGTTGGAACTTACCTGCCACAAGCCCGTAATACCCGCGGGTGCCTTGAATCGATCTATAGAATCCGGTTGTACCAATCCCTCGGCTTCATATAACGGAAGGGGCCTGTTACCCACAATAGACATATCTCCTTTAATTACATTCCAGAGCTGAGGCAATTCATCCAGACTTGTTTTTCTAATTATTTTTCCCACAAAGGTGCTACGGGGGTCATTTTTCATCTTAAAGAAATGACTCCCGTTTTGGTAATCATTATGTTGCTTATAATTAAAAAGCACAGCGTCCGCACCTTGGTACATGGATTGAAATTTGTAAAAACGAAATGTTCTATATCCTCGTCCTATCCGGTTAGAGACATAAATGATATTTCCTTTTCGTTCAATCAATATGGCCAGTGAAATTAATATCATTACCGGAGAAAATAGTATCAACAAACCGCAGGCCATGGTCAGATCCATCGCCCTTTTCCATATTGGAAGTGAAAAATCATTTGACAGTTGCCATTGTAACATATCAAATGGCAATCTGGTGACATCGGGTTCTCTTTGAAAATGGGCTATCAGATTTTGGTAATTGGCAAAATGCTGGTCAATACCTTTGGTTTTTAGATAGGAAGTTTGATATCCATTGATCGAGCCTACTGAAATTATCCTAACCTTGGATGAGTGCGGTATCCTTCTCAAGTGCTCTACTATATCAAAATTGTTGCCTTCCAGCTGTTTTAAGGGTGCTATTACGGCATCCCACTCCGAACGAGATTGGTTTTCTTTCACTTGAGACAGTAATTCCTGGGCAGAATTAAACTGAATAAAAGAAGTAGAATTTAGTTTACTCCTTATCCTTGGAGTAATAGCTCCTACCACAGCAATTTTCGTATGCCCGGATATGGCTTTTCGGTACAATGGAATCATCAACTCTTGGTACTTTGGTTATTTTGGGTATTCTCCCAACATAGTTCATCCTCTCTAACAAAACTAAGGATTTTTGTTGGATAATTTCAGAATTCGTAAAAAGGACCCGATTTATTCCGATATCTTAAAATGCTACAATCCAGTGATTGCGGCACCATATTAGCAATAGCTAAACCTCCATTTTCAAGTTTAATTTTATCTTGTGACCTTTTTACAATAACCTCTATGACCTATATATTTTGGATTTCTTTATTGGTAGTGGTATATACCTATTTGGGCTATCCACTTATCTTGTGGTTATTGGTTTTTCTTAAAAAAACGTTCTTGAAAAGCGGTTCTCAAGTAACAAGAATAGGAGAGTACAAACCATCGATTACCTTGATCATCCCAGCATACAATGAAGAGAAATGGATTGCAAAGAAAATCGAAAATAGCATTCAGTTGGAATACCCACCTAGTCTCTATCAAATTTACATCATTTCAGATGGTTCCTATGATACAAGTGTCGATATCGTCAATTCATATTTGGAAAAATATCCGGATAGGATTAAACATTTTCACCAACAAAAGCGTGAAGGTAAAGTCGGAGCCATCAATAGGATAATGTCTTTTCTCAATAGTGAAATCGCGGTATTTACCGATGCAAATGCTATGCTGAATTCGACGGCATTGATACACCTGGTATCCCATTTCAGTGATGCTCAAGTAGGCGCTGTAGCCGGAGAAAAATCTATTAGTAAAACCAATCACGCTGGAATTACTACTCAGGGAGAGGGTGCTTACTGGTATTACGAATCACAACTAAAACAGTGGGATTCGGATCTCAAAACAGTGGTAGGCGCTGCCGGTGAATTGCTTGCTATTCGCACCGATTTGATTCAACATGTACCTGATAATGCCATTATCGAAGATTTTTACATGTCCATGCAATTGCTTGAAAAGGGATTCGAAATACGGTATGCACCAACGGCCATTGCCAGTGAAACGGCGAGTATGGACCTTACTGAAGAGTTCAAACGCAAAACCAGAATAGCCGCTGGTGGAATGCAAGCAACTTTTCGATTCTTACCGTTGCTAAATCCATTTGAATATGGGCTGGTTAGTTTTTTGTTGTTTTCACACCGTATACTCAGATGGACATTGGCCCCTCTATCGTTGATCTTGCTGTTGTTATCGAATATCTATTTGGGTATAACCACTCAGGGAATATATTACCTATTGTTAATCGGGCATATCCTGGTCTATGCAGCAGCAATTGTCGGATGGATGCAGGCGAGGAGACAGAAGATTAGTAAA
The DNA here is from genome assembly GCA_965223405.1 of Saprospiraceae bacterium. GTDB lineage: Bacteria > Bacteroidota > Bacteroidia > Chitinophagales > Saprospiraceae > CBDCWO01. The sequence goes on along the minus strand of CBDCWO010000006.1, from coordinate 4,378,038 downwards.
GTCTTTTATGTGCCATTTTATTTTTTGTTTATGAACCTTGCTGTAATGATCGGTAATACCAAGTTTTTGCTCGGCACCCAGACGGCACTATGGGAGAAATCTAAAAGAATAATACCGGACTAAACCATCTTTTATTATTATCTTGTAAGTATTCTTTAATTGAACAAATCTTCATAAAGCATTAGTTACCTAACTTTTATATATTAATCCAATAGTAATATCTAATTTCCATTTTGTTAACGTTAATCCTGGGTTAGAAATACCTATTTATCTTTAACCTGATCGGTTCTAGTTACCAAAACATTTCATGGATAATAGTTTGTAGAACCCAATTATTCCGCTATTTTTGATCTTTGAACGAATTTTAAACTCAAAACCAAGAACGTAATTCCATGAAACAAAGATTTACCCTTTCTTTCTTATTATCGTTTTTAATACTTACCACTTTATCTTCACAAATTAATACTTGGACCGGCGCAACTAACAACGATTGGTTTACAGCCTCTAACTGGTCTTTGGGTGTGCCTACGGCTGCACATGAAGTCTACATCCAAGATGGAACCCCTAATCCGCTTGTCCGGATTAATGCTCCTGGTGCTGTAGCGGAAATGGTGGTTATTGGAGAACCAACTATAGCAGCGACCTCAACAAGCCTAACCATTACCTCAAGTGGTGTTCTAACTGTGGTCAATGCTTTGGCAACTGATGCTGTACAGGTGAAAGCTGAAGATACCCTGAACATCCACCTTGGAGGGGTCTTGAACATTACAGCTGTTTCAAACACCGCTTTGAATGTTGATGTGACGAGTTCAGTTTTGGATAATGATGGAACAATTAATATAAGTGGTGGAGCAACAGGACTTTTTAATATGGGGATTACAATAAACAATGGTCCCATTAATATTATGAACGTTGGTGGGGATGGTATTTTCAACTCTGGTAGTTTTAATAATAATGCTCCTGATGGTATCCTCACCATAAATACTGCCAATAATGGAATTATGAATAGTGGTGGATCGGCATCATTTAACAATTTTAATATAATCCGGATTAGTAATGTGACTACCGATGCCATTCAAAATTTTGGTGGAGCTACTTTTTTGAATGCAGTATGTGCTTTAATCGATATGGATGACATCATCCAATCCTTTGCACCCTTTAATAATGTGGGCTATATCAATGACACAGGGGCTGAAAACTGGTCTCAGATAGGATTGGTCAACGTTGGTATAATTTTTAAAGCCGCCGGTACCACCGGAGCAGGTGGTACTATTGTCGCTGCACAATTTACTCTGGATGCCGGACCCGACATGATGGGAAATCCAGCAGTTCCGGTTACTCTGGGTGGTTCAATTACACCTACTCCAACGGTTTCGGGAATGTGGACAGGAGGAGCTGGAGTATTCAGCGATGCCACTGATCCCATGTCGGATTATACACCGGATGTCAGTGAAGCTGAAGATACGATTACTCTGTATTTTGAATTGGCAGGATGTTCTAATATCCGCGATAGTATGGAATTAATAGTGGGTGCTGTACTGGGTTGTGACAATATGTCTTGCAACGACCTCGTCAATATTTCGCTAGATGCCACCTGCATGCGTACTTTGACTCCTGCAGATGTCCTCAATAATTATCAGGCCGCTTGTACCGGATGGGAAGTATCAATCGCTTATCCTTCCGGAACCAATCATTTTACTCCCGCTACCAAATTGGATTATTCTCACCGCGGTTATAAAATGGTGTATCGGGCGATCAATACCGAAACCGGTAATTCCTGTTGGGGATATATCAAAGTCGAAGACAAATATCCACCGGAACTTATCCTGAGAGACGATACTATTTCCTGTTTTATGGATTTGCCCTCACTACCAAGTCCCAGTGACGGATGTGCCAATGTAACTCAAGTCGATTTGTTGCAACAAGTATATACGGCATTTGATTGCGATGATCGCTTATTCGTGGGTATGCATACCCGATTAATTCGATCTACCGATCTTTGGGGAAATTATGTTCAGGATACACATAGAATTTATATCAGAAGAATCTTTTTAGATAATCTGACCTGTCCGGACCTGACCGAAATAGACTGTTGTGAAGGAGATCCGGTACCGGATCCAAACAGCCCGATCGGTATAGCCAATGATTATAAATTATGGAATCCCCACTATGTGGATATTGACGAAAATGGGTATTCTCATCCAAAAGTCATTATAGATGAAAATGGCCGCAGTGTCGGATTAGTAGATGCTCCTTTTGTAGTCGATGGTATGGATACCTTCTATATCCGACCTACTGAAGGACATTGTAACATCGTAGCTAAATATAAAGATCACGTAATCCCTTCATGTGGTGCAGCTTATAAGATTCGACGGGAATGGTTTATCAAAGATTGGTGCAACGATACCGAATTGACCTGTGTGCAATGGATTAAAATTCTGGACGATGATCCACCGGTGGTATTCTACAGTCCTGATTTTCCTCCTATTGTTGCCACCACCACCAAGACGCATGAATGTAAAGCTCATGTCGAACTAAAGTGGCCTACTATATACAATGATTGTGTAATCAAAAGCAATAAAACGGACCCTGAAGCGGCTTTAGCTTCAATGAGGGTACAATATGAACTAGACTACCCAGATAATACGCATCCCGGCAAGCGCATCGTCAAAACCGGTGAGCTTAAATACGGTCAAACCGCAACGGTTTACATTCCAAAAACCGGTCAAATTCTAGGACTACCCCATGTGCAGGTGAAATATACTGTATCCGATCCCTGTTGGAATAGTACTACCATTTGTCAAACCATAATGGTTCATGACAATGATCCACCTACTCCGGTATGTGATGAAATCACTCAGGTCACTCTTGATCCTCAAAGTTGTTGGGCAAGAATATATGCGAACGACCTGGATGACGGTAGCCATGACAATTGCGATGAAGTCCATTTTGCAATTGCCCATATGAATGATATCGAATACTGGAGGAACTATTGGTATACTCAACTAGGTGCCTGCCTGGATCCTTATGAATACAATCATTTCAAAGGAACCATCCATGAACTCATTGAGGAGTGGATAGATCTTTATGTATTTGATACGTATTTAGATGTTACCGAGTGTGGAACGGATAGTGTAGTGTTAAGAGTCTATGAAAATCTGAATACACCACCTTATGATCCGCATGTATTCAGAGGTTCCGAGCATCAATGGTTCAACTGGTGGCGAGCACCGGTGTTGCGATATGGAGGATTCCGTTGTAACTATGTATACTATTATGATTCCCTCAATCAGTATAAGAAGATTTATCCCCCCATCCAGTGCGGTGATATTCAATTGGCCTATGTGGTAGAAACTATTGAAAACTTCCTGGTCGATTTATTCGGAGCATTGGGAACGTTTGACTTTGATAGATTGAATATGACTATTGAAGATGCTTTTGGTGCAGATCTCGGATTGGATCAAGTGGATGAATTTCTATACTTCCTGGGCTCTCAGATTTGTGAGACTCCACTAGATGATATCTTTGAAGATGGAATTCTATGTTTCGATTTTGAAAGTGTCCTGGAAAATATTCCTGTAATTGATTTGGGAATAAACGTGGAAATCAATGTGGACAACGGTTCCTTTATGATCAGTCCACAGGACGACATGATTACACCTCCCTTCAACCCGATTATAGGTAATATTTTAGCTGCTCCGGCTACTGCAGGTGCGACTATCGAGGTGACCAATGTACTACAACTGATCAATTTGCTTGGTTATCTGATCTGCTTCGAGGATGATACAGCGAAAAAGCTACAGATTTATCAAAATATTGCTAACAATCCGGAGTTGGCTTCGTTTGTTTCGCAGGATAGAAATTTGGTCCACTTCTTTTATTCAGGCATTATTAGTAAACATGTATTGGATTTACCCTATTACAACGATTGTATGATCGAAGTGATCAAAGACGATAAAACACCTCCGGTATGTAATGCTCCGGATGATGTGACATATTACTGTGATGGAGTTCCCTATCATTGGATCATTCCCGTAGGAGTAGATCAAGTGCAAGGCTGGGGAGCCCGTTATGCTCATGATGTCTGTTATGAAACAGATGTTTTGAGAAGTAATTGTGATTTGGATAAATCTCCGGCACAAGTATGGGATGTGAAAAATGGAGGTACAGATAAATTGAGTAAATCCAATGGAACAATAGCCTATCCGGCTCGATGGTGTGTCAAAGTTCCTTGGGATGGTGGAAAACATGGATATTATGGTGGTCCAAGCTCAGACGACTACCATAACGATTGTAATGAAAAACCCTGGGGTATCAATGGATTTGCATATGATTATGATTGGAAACCCATCTATTGCAGGGTGTGGTTACTTCTGGATGCATACGATGATCCTAGTTATGGGAAACCGAATCCTGAAAAATATTTTGGAACTCCCGAATATTACGACAATTGCTGGTATCCTACCATTGATTCAACAACTGAAGGTTCTTTGAATGAATGTGGAGTTGGCGTTTTGACTAGGACATGGACTGTTACGGATAAATGCGAAAATCAAAGTGTTTGCTATCAGCGGGTAATTATCAAACCAAGATCTGACTTTGAAGTCATCTTCCCTGCTGATGTTGTAGCTGATTGTGAAGAAGCTGATGCTTTAAGTCCTGAAACAACCGGTGAACCTACCATCACCGACGATGACTGTGAATTGGTTGGTATTAATTATGTTGATCAGAAATTCGACATCGTAAATGGAGCGTGTTATAAGATTTTGAGAACCTGGACCATAATCGATTGGTGTGTTTACGATCCGGACCAACACTTCCGTCATCCTGATGTAATTGTCGATGACCGAATCACTGCCGGTGAAGACCGTCCATGTGTATATCGCAATCTAAAAGACGATGGTGACGGTTATATTCAGTATCTACAAGTAATCAAAGTCCAAGATTACGAGGCTCCTGAGGTTACATGTGTGTTACCACAGATTATTTGTAATTATACTGAAGATTGTGTACCTGAAATAGTAGAGATTGATTTTGGCTCAGCAACCGACAATTGCACTCCAGCTGATGAAATTCGGTATCGATATATAATAAAACCTGAAGGTGTAACCGATCCTGCCGGATATCTATACGGACATAGTAATAAGTTTACCGGGGAATTACCTTTCGGAATTCATGATGTTTACCTGATTGCTGAAGATCGTTGTGGTAATTTCGACACGTGTACTACACAAGTTGCAATTAACGACTGCAAACCACCAACACCTTATTGTTATAATGGAGTGGCTACAGTAGTAATGCCATCTTCCCTGAGCATCGAAGTTTGGGCCAAAGATCTTGATGCAGGAAGCTTTGACAATTGCACCATAAAAGAAAATCTGACCTTTACATTTGATGCTGACGGACTTGAACAAAACAGGGTCTTTACTTGTGATGACATCCCGGATGGCAAAATGGAACAAATAGAAGTTGAAATTTATGTATGGGATGAAGCGGGAAATGTGGACAAATGTATTACATATATCCTACTTCAAGATGGCAGCGGTAATGTATGCCCCGATCAAATTATTGCGGCTAATGCCGGAGATAAAGTAATGAATGTAAAGGTAGATGGACAGCGGTCAGGTGAGCCTAATCAGCGTCAATCAGGTCTCCAGCTTAGAAATAATGAGATAGGAGAAATACAATTGTACCAAAACCGTCCGAATCCTTTCAATAGTGAAACCGAGATTTCATTCTTCGTTGCAAAAGCTCAACAGGTTTCACTGAGAGTATTTGATGTAACCGGTAAAGTTATTGCATTTACCGAAGGTAACTATGCCAAAGGTCAACATAGCTGGAATCTCAACAACTTGCAGTTGAAGAACAGTACCGGACTGATGTATTATCAGATGAAAACGGCAGATAGGGTCATTACCAAAAAAATGATCCGAGTAGAATAAATAATATTTTAAGAAGATTTTTTGAGGGAGCAAATACTATTTTGCTCCCTTTTTGTTTATTCGGGCATTTCGTCGATGAAATAATCAAGGAAGTATAATTTATCCTTTAGATTTCAGTCGCCCTCAATAAGTTACAGACATTAAAATATAATTGACATGCCTTGTTTGCTCGGTTTGATCGCTTTGATCGTTCCACGTGTACTGATCTTGACCTTATTTTTTATTACTGATTGGTTCAACGGTCTTTACGACTCCTATCTTTGGCCGGTACTCGGATTCATTTTTGCGCCTACGACTTTTCTATGGTATTCATATGTCATGTTGGAAAAGGGAGGATCTTGGGGTTTTTTTAATATTTTCATTATGGTAATTGCTGTATCCATTGACTTAGGAGGTGCCGGTTCAAGTAAAAGAAAAAAAGAGTAATTTGAACTTTACCAGAATCATGCTGATTTGGGTTTAACACATTGAGAATAGTGAGCGGTGTCAGAAGATCGAAACATTTCATATCCAATGGGGAAGTAACCGCTTTTCTTGCTTTTTGGAAATAGAGGTTATTTCATTTTTTTAACTTTAGCGAAAGAGTGACAAATGACAATTAAAGAATTTGAATCTAAATTGGAACCAAGTCATAACAAGTTATGGGCTCACCATGCCGCTGTCCCTCCATATATCACAAATTACTTTTTGGATGTAGGAACCAAGCGAGTTGTGGCTACCATAAATGGATGTGAACCGTTTCAATGTGCCCTAACCGCTTATAAAAAAGGTACCTATGTGATCAAAGTGAATCAAAAACTCAAAAAAAATTTGGGACTCATCGTGGGAGAAACAGTCAAAATCACCTTGGAGAAAGATGAGAGTGAATATGGATTGCCTTTTCCGGATGCGCTTAGAGAAGTATTATTGCAGGACCCTGAAGGCGAAAAGTTTTTCAATACCTTGACCAAAGGCAAACAAAGAACATTATTATATATCATTAACCAAGGCAAATCGCAAGATCGCCAGGTAATTCGTTCTGTAATTGTGATAGAACACCTAAAACAGTATAAGGGTAAAATTGATTATAAAGTCCTCAATCAAGCAATCCGAAATGCCCAGTGATCAGCAGAAAGGGCAACTAATTGCAAGGTTTCAACGTCTATACTATAACCTGACTTAATCAGTACCATGTATTTACAAAATCGTCTAATCTGGTTGATTACAATTTCCGTACTGTGGATCATCGCCGGATTACTAATTACATTCCATGAATACTTCTTTCTTGCCAACTACCCCGGAGTGTTCGAAACCCAACCTATGGAGGAATACAGTTTTAGTAAAAACTTAATCGCCGCTGTAGGTGGTTTGTTTGTTGGTGGTCTGGTCTTTGGTTTATTGGAGATCTTTTTTTTCCAGAAAAGGTTATCACGACAAAAATTTTGGGTTGCTGTGCTTAAGAAATTTATTATTTATACGGTAGTCATTTTTTTATTAATCACCGGCATCTCCCTGACCTATAACAGTATTCTCTCAGACCGATCAATTAGTGAGGTTTCGGTCTGGCAGGATACTCAAGAGTTTTTGTTTTCAACTGCTTTTTGGCATCCCGCACTACCTTTTTTAGTATTGGCATTGCTGACATCGTTTATATTACAACTGGCTGAAAGATTCGGTCCCAATGAAATGTGGAAAATGTTTACCGGTAAATATTTTAATCCTAAGGAAGAACAACGAATTTTTATGTTCCTTGATCTTAATAACTCCACTCCCATTGCTGAACAGCTCGGTAATGAAAAGTTTTATCGTTTTCTGAATGACTTCTTTCATGATATTGCGAATGTAATCATAAAGCACAAAGGAGAAGTAGTGGAGTATGTGGGAGATTTAGTGGTTATTTCCTGGACATTCCCTGTAGGGACTTATAAAACGCAGTGTTTGACCTGTTTTCACGAATTCGAACTGGAGATCAATAAAAAACGAGATATTTATTTGCAAAAATATGGGCTTGTCCCTGAGTTTAAAGCTGCTGTCCATTGTGGAGATGTCATGATTGGTGAAATGGGCAAAATAAAGAAGTCCATAAAATTTTCAGGCGATGTGTTAAATACAACCGCCCGGGTAGAAAAAGTCTGTGGTAAGATTGGTGCCAAATTAGCCATTACGGACGATGTGGTATCAATTATAGATAATCCTCCATTTGAAATGGAAAAGGTAAGTGATATTAGTTTTAAGGGGAAAGAAGAGCCCATGGACATTTACAAGGTCAAGATAATGAAATAATGAACTTTCAGAATGCACCAAATCAATAGGCGATTATCATCAGGATCAATTACCTATTCTTTGCTCAAGTATAATAAAATATCAAGGTCTATATTGGGCAAAAAGCGATAATATGATATCAGGTCATCGGTTCTTTATCTTACTTCCACTAGAATAAAAGGTAAATGTCATTTTCATATTTGCTTTTTTAAATACCGGACTGTTGAATCTAACCCTTCTTACTATTATGAAAGATTTTCAATGATCAGAGCAGAGGCTCCCCCACCCCCGTTGCAGAGTGTTGCCAGTCCGTATTTTCCGTTGCGATCTTTTAAAGCATGCACTAAGGTGCAACTAATTCGTGACCCGGAAGCACCTAAAGGATGACCTAGTGAAACCGCTCCACCATGGACATTGACTCGATCCGAATCCACCTCCAACAACTTATTAAATGCTAATGTAACCACAGAGAAAGCTTCGTTTACTTCAAACAGATCGATATCCTCTTTACTTAACCCCGCTCGTTTGAATGCCTTTGGTGCTGCCAGTACAGGGGCAGTTGTAAACCATTCCGGTTCCTGAGCTGCATCAGCATACGCAATTATTCGTGCCAATGGTTTGATCCCAGAAGATTTTAACTTTTCTTCCGAACAAAGTACAAATACAGAAGCGCCATCATTGATGGTCGAAGCGTTCGCCGCAGTTACCGTTCCATCTTTAGTAAATGCAGGCCGTAAATTTGTAATTTTATCAAATTTGACTCTTTTATATTCTTCATCCTCGTCGACAATAACCGGATCCTTTTTTCTTTGCGGAATGGAAATAGGAATGATTTCACTAGTAAATTTTTTGTCTGTTGTAGCCCTGGAACTTCGTTGATAGGATTGGATCGCAAATAGATCCTGGTCTTCACGCGAAATATCATATTTGGTAGCGGTTCGATCTGCACAAACACCCATAGCCATATTTCCGTATGCATCCGTTAATCCGTCTTTCTGCAAACCGTCGATGAATTCGCTATTACCGTACTTATAACCCCAGCGGGCATTGGGCACATAAAAGGGAATATTACTCATGCTCTCCATTCCCCCTGCCACAATTACATCTGCCTGTCCAAGTTGAATGGTCTGGGCAGCCACCATAATCGACTTCATCCCACTTGCGCAGACTTTGTTTATGGTTGTGCAGGGAACCTGAGGATCTAATCCGGCACCAATGGCAGCCTGACGTGCCGGAGCTTGACCCAGATTAGCCTGAACCACATTTCCCATAAATACCTCATCTACCTCAGCTTCGGACATTGCTACTTTCTCCAATGCCCCTTGAATAGCCAGAGAGCCTAATTCTATAGCAGTAAATCCAGAAAGCATACCCCCAAAACTTCCAATTGGGGTTCTTACAGCTGAAACAACAAATACATCCTTCATCTTATTATTTTTGATTTTTTTTAATACGTAAAATGGCATCACGGGTGTAATCCGAAAGGACTAATCGACCACTAATTGCAGCCCTTTCCATCAATAATTGATCCCAATGCGTTGTGTTTTCCCAGAGGATCTTCTTTAATTGAAACAAAGCTTCGGGATGGTACTCTGTCCATTCTGCCAATTTGATTTGAATAGCGTGATCCATATGTTCGGTTTTCTCAAAGACTTCTTGATACAGACCTTTCTGCAAAGCCCACTCTGCAGAATACCACTCGGTCGGATTCAATGACAGTTGGCCAAACGCAGCCAATCCGATCTTACGCTTTACTGCCGGACCAATCACAAAAGGACCAATTCCCAATGCTAATTCGCTTAATTTAATGGCTGCAAACGAATTGGCATAACAATAATCCACTGCGGCAGCCAGACCTACACCGCCGCCAACCGCTTTTCCCTGCACTCGACCTATAATTAACTTTGAGGCTAGACGACATGCATTGATTACGGAAGCAAATCCTGAAAAAAACCGCTTCCCTTCTTCGACAGTAGATATTGAAACCAATTCTTCAAAACTCGCACCGGCACAAAAAGTACGATTCCCCCCGCTTTTTAAAAAGATGATCTTAACCTCTGGAGTAAGATCCATTTCTTCAATTCCTTTGACCAATTGAGCCAGCAGTGAACCCGGCATAGAATTATGAGCTGGGTGAGAAAAACATATTTCTCCAATCTGGTTGTATACACGGGTCTTTACGGCTCCATCTAAACTTTGATTCATAATTTAGGCTTGTTTTTCATCCTTACCATGGTTAAGATTGTAGCAATAGCTACGGTCTCTCCGGTTTCATCATATACATCCACTAAATACTTAACAATTCCTTTGGGTATTGGATCATCATCTTTCATCTCCTGTCTAATCTTTTCTTTAACCGTCAACTTTACACCTATGGTCATCCCAGGGTAAACGGGTTTAGTAAAACGACAGCTATCTATTCCATAGTTCAATAAGACCGGTCCTTTTCGGGCATCGACAAACAGACCCGCTGCTTTCGAAAGTATAAAATATCCATGAGCTACTCTGCGCTCGAAGATGGTATCATCTAATGAAGTATCATCGACATGAGCATAAAAGTGGTCACCACTGAGATTGGCAAAGTTTGAAATATCGGCCTCTGTAACCGTGTGCTTCGCTGTAATCCGGGTATCTCCAATGTGCAACTCCTCAAAATATTTCTGGAATAAGTGCTCCCCAGGTTCTGAGATGTTGGCCCCGGGCTGATATACCTTGGTAATCGCAGAAATGGTTGTTGGGCTACCCTGAATAGCACATCGTTGTAAATAGTGCTTAACACCCCGGGCACCTCCCATTTCTTCTCCTCCTCCTGCCCTTCCTGGTCCACCATGGGTAAGCCTCGGCAATGGAGATCCATGCCCTGTGCTTTCACTGGCACAATCCCGGTTGAGTACAAGTATCCGTCCGTGGTGTGAAGCGGTATTCAAAACAAAATCACTGGCTATTTGATCATCATACGTTGTGATACTGCAGCATAAAGATCCCTTCCCCTTCTTTGCCAAGGTAATGGCTTCTTCCAAATCGTTATATCCCATCAATGTGCTTACTGGCCCGAATGCCTCCACTTCATGGACAGCCAGATTATTGAATGGATCGTCTTCTCGAAGCAATATCGGTGGCAGGAAAGCACCTTTTTCTTTGTCCGCTCCTCTAACTTCAAAATCATTGAGATCACCAAAGACTTTCTCCGCAGACTTTCTGAGTTCATGGATTCTATCTTTGACCTCCTTTACCTGATCTTTTCCAGCCAGGGCGCCCATTCGTACACCTTCCACTTGCGGATTTCCAATCGGTGTCTGGGAAAGTGCATTTTCCAAAGAATCTTGAAAATCTTCAAGATATTGATGAGGAACCAGAATCCTCCTAATGGCGGTGCATTTTTGACCACACTTAATTGTCATTTCCTTTCGGACTTCCTTGACAAATAACTCAAACTCTTCACTATTAGGATGCGCATCCGCTCCCAATACAGCGCAATTTAATGAATCCGCTTCCATATTAAAGGGTACCGATTCGCTGATAATACGCGGATGACTTTTAAGCATTTTACCGGTAATTGCAGAGCCTGTGAAAGTAACTACATCCTGGGATTGTACGAAGTCTAACATATTTCCTGCCGATCCACAAATCAGTTGCAAGGAACCTGCTGGAAGGATCTCGGATTTTATGATTTCACGCACTACACTTTCGGTGAGAAATGAAGTTATCGTAGCTGGTTTGACTAGTGCCGGCATCCCAGCCAATAGGTTCACTGCTATTTTCTCCAACATTCCCCATACCGGAAAATTAAACGCATTGATATGAATAGCAATACCTTCTTTTGGCACCATAATGTGATGTCCGATAAATGTCCCTTCCTTCGAAGAGGGAACCATTTCTCCATCTACATAGTAAGGGGTATCCGGAAATTGTCTCCGCAGGCTGGCATTGGAAAACAGATTTCCAATACCACCCTCAATATCAATCCAGCTATCTATCCGGGTAGCTCCTGTCTGATAACTGATTGGATAGAACTTCTCTTTGATCTTAAATAGGTGTAAAGCCAGCCTTTTAAGCATTAATCCCCGTTCTTGAAATGTCATATCTTTTAAAGCTGCACCTCCTACCTCTCTTCCAAATTTTAGAATAGATTCAAAATCGAGTCCTTTTGTACTCGCTTTACTGATGGGTTCACCGGTAACTGCATCAAAAAGCAATCTACCCTCTCCTTCTCCTTTTACCCATTCCCCGGATATATAATTTCCTAACTTGTCCATTAATACTATTTATGCTTTTTCTAATATGACAGCATATCCCTGGCCTACTCCTACACACATGGTTACTAAAGCGTATTGTTTGTTTTGCTGCTGCAATTCCAATGCCGCAGTCCATAAAATTCTTGCTCCGGACATTCCCAATGGATGACCGAGAGCAATAGCTCCTCCATTGGGATTAATTCGAGGGTCATCGGGGCTCAAATTTAATTCCTTAAAGCAGGCGAGACATTGAACGGCAAATGCCTCATTGATTTCAATGATACCCATATCATCTAAAGTCAGTCCGGCTTTTGCCAAAGCCCGAACTGAGGCCCGTACCGGACCGATGCCCATAATTTTGGGTTCCACACCTACCACGGCTGAAGCAACAATCCGTGCTACTGGTGACAGATCATATCCTTTGATGGCAGTACTTGAAGCCACCAATAAAGCACACGCTCCATCATTCAAACCGGAAGAATTACCTGCGGTGACCGTTCCGCCGTTTTCTTCTGCCAGAAATGCCGGCTTTAATCCGGACAACCCTTCCAGGGTGGTATGCGGTTTTATAAATTCATCGTTCGCAAATTCGATTGGTTCCTTTTTACGTTGAGGTATGGAAATCTGCATTATTTCTTGTGCATGTCTTCTATTGGAAGCAGCTTGAGTAGCCTTCATCTGTGACTTATATGCAAATAAATCCTGAGCTTCACGCTGGATATGATACCGTTGTGCAAGATTTTCTGCTGTTTCACCCATACTATGCGTCCCGTATAATGATTTCATTTTCGGATTGACAAATCTCCATCCAAAGCTACTATCGTACATTTGAGAATCTCTACCAAAGGCTTTGGATACCTTGGATATAACCCAAGGTCCACGGGTCATATTTTCCACACCACCGGTAATGAAGATATTCCCATCTCCCGATTGAATCGCACGTTGAGCGTGTATCGTTGCGGACATGCTTGATGCGCATAGTCTATTGACCGTCTCACCTGGAATACTCCAAGGTAATCCTGCCAGTAACAAAGCCATCCTTGCCACATTACGATTGTCCTCTCCCGCTTGATTGGAACAACCCAAAATGACCTCGTCAACTTGTTCTGTTGGAATCGATGGATTGCGCCTGACCAATTCTGCAATCACCATAGCCGCCAGATCGTCCGTACGGATTGTAGACAAAGATCCACAGAATTGGCCTATTGGTGTTCGTATTCCGTCAATTAGAAAACTGGAATCCATAAATTTTGATTTGGGCAAAGGTAGTACAAAGATAAATGAAGTAATAAGAATGATGAATTAAGGATAAAGAAATGTAAGGGCCTTCCGATGTCCTCTAATTCGGTGTTTTTGGACTTTAACAATCGATATGGAAAAACCTCAGATTATTGAGGATTGGTAACAAACCATTGTGTTCAAAAGGTTAGAACTTAGTTTGTTTCCATTTAATTATGACAACTTGGTGTTCTTGGTTCACCCAAATGGATATAAGTCCAGGGTAGGAACTTCGTCATCAGCAGCAAATTAGTTGCTTTTTATTATATTAAATATCACATCTCATCGAAATAAAAAACTAACGTCATCCTGATATTTGTTTGCAAATTTTTTGGATCTGCCAAACAACTTTGATTTCCATAATATTTATCCCTCAATAATACAATTTTATTAAAAAACCACAATTTTTCGGAAAACCTTGTTGTTTCCCAAAACCACCTGCACATAATAGACTCCTGAGACTTCTGGAGCATTAATATCAATGTATTTAGTGCCATTCGTATTGACTTTCCTGATTGATTTAGTGATGATTGCTCCATTTGGATTTATCATATTTATCAATGCATCACCTTGGTGGGTTATGTCCAAGAATACATTGATTTTTTCTCCTCTCCTTAACTTATTGGGATAGATCCTTATATCTGAATCATTTGTCAACGCTGTGTAATTGGTAGTTAATGATTCCATTCGGTCACTCATCCATTTGATGGCTTCAATGGGCCGACTATTTTCAATATCATGGCCGGCGTTAGGGGTCACTACATATTTTAGATAACCATCCTCGACATTGAGTTTTGGCCAATCGTTAATTACGAATCGATCATTGGAGCGTTTATCTTCGTCTTGGTCACCAATTTCAATGAAGAAATATGGACTAGTTGCAACGTCGGTATAAATATCCTTATTCAAACGCATAATGATGTAAGGATCAGCCCTGGTTCTCCATACATCCAATATACTGCTGATGTAATCACCACTTGGATGTAATAAAAACTGTATTTTCCCACTTGCATCCAAATCATTGAAGGCCGCTGATAGTCCAAAAATCGCAATGGAACTTCCTCCATTCTCCGCTTTATATTCGTATTCACCTTGAGTATTTTTTGAAGTTTGAGCCAACACAGGTGGAATGTATTGTTCTTCTAAAATTGGACCGGCAAGGCTTAGCAAACCGCCATGTGAAATAGCTCCCAAAAACATATCTGGGTTCCTTGCACAAATATTAACGGCGCCCGTACCGCCCATCGAAAATCCTGCCAAAACCATAGAATTACGTTCCAAAATAAGTTTGTCTTTTAGATTAAAGTCTGTTGTAGATTTTAACCATGAGATCAAGTCTTTAGTAATGACATCTTCCCATCCACCAAAGTATTCAGAATTGGTAAACATGTGCAAATTCCAATATTGTGGTTTTTGAGGTGTTTCTTCAAACCATAGTGTTGGATAAACAAATACGGCTGGTTCGATTTCCCCATTCCCAATTAACTTGGTAGCCGGACCTTTAACCCTAATTGACATTCCATTCCCATCCCATCCTCTGGCGCCATGTAGATAGATAAATAGTGGATATCGGATTGAATCATTTTCATTATAACCTACTGGATAATAGACCAAAACAGGTGCAGTAGTTTTCTCACCAATACTGGGAATTGGAAAGTTATACTCACGCTCAATTTGTGCAAACCCAGGTGTTTGCAAGAAAAAGTAGGTACTAATAAGAAGCATGCGCAAATAATACATAATATGAGTATTTAAATGTTTAAGATATTATCGTGTGAATTACCTTTTCCCTTCCAGTTTGTAATCATTAATCAACATGTCCTTCAGAAAATGCAATACTATCTCACATGGATTATTTATCCCATTCGGATATGAATCAGTACGGGTATTGATGCCAAACTACTCAGGATATTTGTAATGAAAACCTTTGCCAGTCTTTTAACATTCAGCATTGAATGAATTATTACTTTCAATAACAACAATACATTTCCATCTATAAATCAAGGATTTATAGAAGGCATAAAATTCTAATATATTTCAATTATTAGTTCATTAATTACTATAAATGTGTTAATTTAATTTCTAGTCGCGGTAATTTAATAACCGTTAGAAAAAATTAGAAATGAATGTATTCATATAATTTTCATTTTATATATCGCATTTTATCTAATATATAGTTCCTAAAATATGAGCGATTTAAGAGTAAACGACCAAGAACTTATCTTTTTAAAACAATCGGTTATTTCTACTTTTATTGAAAGGAATAATCAGGGGTTTGAAGTCAAATCTACACTCGACTCTTATGAGACTCTAGAAAATGATATTCGTGCGGTAGTTACAGATGTACCACATGTTAGTAGAGGATTACTGCGTAAATTACTATACTACACAAGTGACGCTACCACGGTCTTCAGATCCAGTTTTATAGATACTTGTTATCGGTATATATCGGAAAACAAATATGACAGATATTTATTCAAATTATATAGCCGGAAAAAACGCAGAGATGGCACTTTAAAATGGTTATTGGTACTCACTCTTGTGCTGATGTTGGTATTTTTCTTAATTCAATTCTTTAAAGAACCAGTTCCACATACTAAAGCCAACGGTACAAAGAATCAAAAGGCCTATGAGGCTTTGCAAAAGGGGGAGTTTCTGCATTACGACAAATTCTTGAACAATTTTGATACCATGTATTTCTTTGAATCTGAAAAGCAATACAAAGTCGCTTTGCATTTAGATTCCAATTATTCGGAAGCCCATACCGGTCTAGCCGATTTATATTTGAGTTATGTTGCTGCCTTTGGAAGAAAAACAGACTACGTGGCAAAAATCAGTAAAGAAATAGATGTTGCCTACAGACTAAATCCTAAATCAATTTATTTATACGAAGTTAAAGGAGTATATCACTTTTGGAATAAGGAAGTCAAAGAGGGTCAAATGGCTTTCCTTAAAGCTATTAATTTAGCTCCTACCAAAACAATCTATTCCTTTAGCGAATTAGCAACTAAACAATTACAATTAGGTTTGATAGAGGATGCCACGAAGCTGATTGATTTTGCCCTAACCAAAAATCCTTCCAATGCCTATTTCCAGCAAATTAAAGCCAGAATCCTAACAGAAATTGGAAACCTAGATCAGGCAAAACAAATATATCTGGAAGCGCTATTAATTAATGAAAAAAGCCAGTTTGCTTTATTCGGATTGGCAAAAACATATTTTTTCGAAAATCGACCCGACCTCATAAAACCCATACTGGATAAATTGATAGCCCTGAACACAAAAGTAAATCTAAATCCAATACGAGCTTTTTATTATGGAGCTCAAAACGAACCGGATAGTGTGATAAAATACTTTCGTGGCCGTCCATTAGCCTACTTGGTTCTAAAAGATTGGGACGGTTATTTGAAATATTTTGCCAATATGTATTCTAAAACGGATTATTGCGGATATCCAATGTGGAGCACCATCAATGATCGAGATAGTTTACACACCAATGCAGATTGGTTGAAAGCCTATGAAACACTTCCATTACATCCCGACTTTCCTGGGTTTCTAAAATCGCAACAAGAAAGATTGGAAAACAATCGGATTAAATATGGGATAGACCCGGCTTTTTTTAGAAGGTTGCAAAGAGACCAATGAAAAAATCAACACTTTTTCCCCTTCGACTTTTAAATTTGTTGCAATCTGGCCAGCCAAATATTGTTCCATAATAAATCTTTTTCTTCAAGCAATGGATATTAAGAAATTCTGGCAAGATTTTGAAAAATCGCTCGATGTGATTCAGCAATCACTCGAGGAAAAACCAATTTTAAAATCCCCGAGATTATTGACTATCCAAACAATCTCATTGTACAATCTATACCAATATTTAGTAGCAAATCAATTCCTGGAGATCTTTTGGTTCCCATGAAGTAGGAATGTATTGGCTTAAAGTTGGACCGCCCTTCGAGCTTATTAGCAGCTATCCTTGATTTCGGGAATTATTGTACAGAGTAGGTTTTCCTAAATAAAAACCTACTTATTGAAGTACCCTATTTCATTGAAGGGGTGTATAACTGTAATTTCAAATGACTTTACCAACTAATTTCTCCGGATCTTACTTGATAACCCTCACCTGAGGAAATTGGGAAATACGCAAAGCGGTACATCCATAAGGCACTAAGGTTATCTCTTCCTGACATTCTTCCTCCTTTTTATAATTACGGACTGGAATTTTTCCGGCTGAATGATTGTATAGTTTCCACTCTTCCAACTGGCATCCTTTGGTATACAAGGTAATCGGGGCGTTATTCAGGTTCCAGGGCATTGCAGAAATCTCTTCTTTTTTTCTAATTTCAAATTTTTTCTCTCGAAATGTATTTTGAGGCAAACCATAATTCCAATCACTTCGAGGTAAAACTTCATAATAACTATGGTTCCAATGCTCAGATCTAACTTCTTTCCATTCCTCTTCGATCAATAATGCAAAAACTAATGGGCCTTTTTCGATTCCGATTGAAGTTTCTGACCATGCACTGGTGCGAATATCCATATTCAGAGTCAATTTCACCTGGTCTCCTTTTTTCCAACTTCGTTCGATAACTACCAGGTTGTCATTGTTGAGCGGAGTTGTCCACATTTGACCGTTAACTTTTAAAGTATATTGATTACACCATAATGGGATTCTGAGATGAAATGGAAAGGCTACTGTTTGTTTAGTACTATACGTAAAGATGATGGTTTCATCAAATGGGTAGTTGGTTTCTTCAATAAAATGTACTTCTTCCCCCTGTTTCCCGGCCTTAGCCCTTACTTCCGAAGCACCATAAAGGAGAGCGGCTAATCCATTATCCGCAGTGGCGTACCAAAGATTTTGGATAAATTTTGGCCACCCCTGGTGCATATTGGTAGTACAACAAGGGTAGCCGGTAAGTACTCCGTACACTAACCTTGCATAGTCATCATTGAAGAAGTTGCGTCTGGCATCAGTGATTTGCACCTGATTGACTTGTTGAAAGTATTGTTTTCGCAGGAAATTGTCATCGTGTTGAGCTGGTAAAACATTAAAGGCTATTTTCTCCAAATAATCGGCATAAAAAACGTCTCCGGTAATGGGTAATATGCTCTCGAAAGAAAACATCATTTCAATAGCCGAACACAATTCCGATCCCTGGGTGGGGTCATTACCATGCAAACGTTCGTCACCACCATACATCCCATTAACAAATCCATGTACATCTCGTAAAGCTTTGAGACCTATTTTTACAGATTTCAAATAATCCGGGTCTTTGTTTTTTTGATAGTATATCAGGGGGGCTTTAATACCCTGGGCCACATTGACACAATGCAAGTGAGGGTATGGGTTTGTACTGAGTATTCGTCCATCAGTATATACTTCATGCCATGGAAAGGTCTGCTTATGAATGAGATCACCTAACTCTATTAAAAACTTCTCTCCGGTTATATTATACAACCAATAGACTACGGCCAGGTTATCTGCACCTCTACGTGCACCCCAAAAGGTCCAGTGATCCAAGGGTTGAGCTTTCAAATGATGGGCTTGGTACTGGAAGTATTTGGTCATTAGATTAATTACCCGATCATCCATTGTGGCCATATAATATTGCTGAAGAACTTTGAGCATCACCATTTTAGGCCACCAGTCTTCACGATTGCCTTGTTGAGTGCCCGGTATTTTTTCATATCCTTCTTCCAGGGGCTGTGGTCCAAAATACCCATCCTCCCTTTGATTCCGGATACTCCACTCGATCCACTTTTGTGCTTTCTCTTGTAGTTCTTTATCGTCGAGAATATAGGCCAAGGGTACTAATCCATCCAACCAATAAGGCCCCCTTTCCCAACCATCTCCTACACCTCCTAGCCAACCATTTGATGGACCGCAAACCTTATGATAGATGCTATCCATATTTCCAGTCAATCCATCTCGCTGAATTTCCAACATTCTCTTTAACCAACCTCCAGGCTGTATAACTCCAAGGGGTAGCGCAGTAAAGGGCTGGGCCACTAATGGAGCCTGATTGGTTATGTAATGATCGTTTCTCTGATCTTGACCAGTGAGTATGGTGGCGTAAAATACAAACAGATATGTAAGATATTTCATTTTTGATAATTCCTAAACCCTAAAGAAAAGATAGATCGATTTCTCCTAAAAGCATGAATAATACAAGGATTTTTGACTATCACGCCCTAATTTACGTTTTTGTCTATTAGTTACTTGGAAAAATTGTGTGAATCGAAGCAAAATAATAGAATCGAGGTTGGCATCTGAAATTTAAACGAACTAAATCCCAAAATGGAAACATCATCAGGATGATATCAGTGCTCTGGAGGGGTATGAATAATTAACCTTTGACACGGATATGAGGATGATGGTAAGATAGGATTTGGGCAGGTCTAGATAGTAACTGGTTTGTTTGGAATAAACGTATAAATATTACCTTCTGGAATTTGTTATTTTTCTAACTGGATCACTACACTCTAAGATAACTTCATGATTAAGTGTAGGGAGCCTTCAAATTTTGTTGTATAAGGAACTAATTTAGTTTACAGGGATTAGCTTTAATAATATGGAGGCTCCCTTATTTTCCTGGATTTCTTCGATAAATTTGTTTAAATCTACGCTTTAAGATTTAATGCTTAATAATGGCTCTTTAAAGTTCAAAATCAGCCCACACCGCTCCATGATCTGAGGCTTGGTTCTTCCAGGATGTAACCGTTGAAAATTGGGTTACCTCCCCATTACTGAATTCTCCGACTTTATGGATACCTCTCCTTTCAACACCAGCTTCCAAAAATTTATCTTTGAGTGGTTTCGAAACCAGGATATAATCAATCTGCTCATTAGTTTTGTAGTGGTATGTCCATCTCTTGGTTCCATCATGACCGAATTGTAGTTCCAATACATCATATAAATATCTCTTATTCATCAATGACGCTAGCGGAGTACTCTCGGGAGTGTCATTAAGGTCACCGGCAACCATGACATTATCTTGAGAGAGTTTATATTTTTTTAATATCTCAACGATTTGTTCTGCTTGTCTTTTTCTCCTGGCATTGCTGGTTGCTTGGGGCCCATAGCCTTTACTTTTAAGGTGATTACATAAAATAGTTAAGTCTTCACCATTGGGTAATTCAACCGTGATTTCTAAACAATCTCTACTAAATATTTTTGATCTGCTGGTGCCATCGTAGATGTGAGTGATGATATTTTTAATCGGATATTGGCTTAAAAGTCCAACATCTATACCGCGATTATCATTTCCATCTATAACCATGGCATAACTAAATTTTTTGCTATAAAGCAATGCAGAATTAAAAGCTTGTAAAGATGGTCTATTTTCGGCCTCGATTATACATGCCACATCAGCTTTGACCGTCCTGATCACTTTGGCGGTATTTTCCCGTGCCACTTCATTAAATTTTGCTTTTTTGTGTTCAATTGCGCCATCCCAGCTTTCAGATCCATAGGCTTTTATCCCGGTTATTTTATAATTACTCTTGGTAAATAGTTTACCCCTATCTTCCCTGATATTGATATAATGTGTCAATTTCTCGCCATCAAAGTCATCCTCCGTGTAAATCTTCAGGATTTTATTTTTAACCGGATCGGTATACTCCCTTTTCCTAAGTAAAAGATTCAATTCATCAATGGCATTTAGGATTTTGTCGCCAATGCGTTTATCCTCTTTGTTAAATACTTTGGCTCGCGCAAATAGATTTTCTGCATTAAAGGTTGCTACTCTGAAGGTATTCATATGGTTTTTATAATATAGTGTTAGTTTGAGGTTAAGTGTCACCCTTATTTTCGAACTTTCTAAAGGAAAATAACCTTGTGAAATAAATCTTGTTTCAGCCTTCTGAATGTGAAATGTGTAAATTATCTATTTATTTGCTTAAAATAAGTTTTCTCTTTCTACTGGAAGATCAATTTAAATTCAGTTCAAAGTTAATTTCACTTTTCTGCTTGAAGTTCTGCTACATCTACATCAATCTATTTGCTTAAGGGTCTTGAATGACCTTGTAGCTTAAACTTTTCAAGTTGTACACTTAATTCTTCCACAATTTCTGGATGCATACTGTAAAGATTACTGGTCTCACCCGGGTCAGATTTCAGGTTGTAGAGTTGTCCTGGAGCTTCCGGATCAATATCTGCAATAAAATATTGTTGAAGCCCTTTCCGCTCGTAATTATTGCCTCCCGAGCCTTTATGATCAAGATACTTCCACTGACCATTACGTATGGATAACTCTAAACTTATCGTTTGCTGTAGGAGGAATTTACGTACCGGCTTACCTCCCTGTGTTCCTAATAACACCGGCAGCATATTATAACTGTCAACGGCATCTGAGGAAGTGAGGTCAGTTCCTATGATAGAAGCACAGGTCGCCATCACATCTATAAGACTAATCATCTGACTGCTTACCGATCCTGGCTTAATTTTACCTAGCCAAGAGACAATTAGAGGTACACGATGCCCACCTTCCCACTGATCTCTTTTCATTCCCCGCCAGGGTCTTGCTCCGTCATGATTATGATCTTTGCGCATGTTAATTACGGTTGGAACCTCAGGACCATTATCACTAGAAAATATAACCAGAGTATTATCTGAAACCCCCAGTTGCTCCAACGTATTCATAATTTCCCCAACTATGAAGTCTAATTCAAAAATAAAATCTCCATGCGGACCACTTTTGGTTTTTCCTTTGAATTGATCTGATGGGAAAGAAGGAAGGTGGACCGCCTGAGTAGAATGAAAAAGAAAAAACGGTTGATCAGGTTTGGATTTTACATGTTGTTTTAGAAAATTTATACTTTTCTCCATAAACAAAACATCAACTTCCTCAAGATCAAATCCTTCAGCAATCAACCCCCGTCGGTTGTCATGGGAATACGGGTGCTTAGGGAGAGGGTCGCGATCAAGCATTTTAGTGGGGGGTATAGGAATCCGATCATTCTCAATATAGGCATATAACCAATCAGTCGTTGGACAACATGCTGTGCCAAAAAACTGATCAAAGCCACGGTGAAGCGGTCCGTCTGAAATAGCTTGGGAATAATCGATACGTTTCACCGCCTCCAAGCCATTTTCATTTATCACTTTGCCATCCCCATCCAAAAAGGTCAGTCCCACATGCCACTTACCAAACATAGCAGTGGTATATCCTACGTCTTTTAACATCTGAGGTAAAGTCAATTGATCTTCTTTAATCAAACAAGGGCCACCAGCACCGGTAAAGACTCCTTTCATGCCATTGCGAAAAGCCATGTTACCGGTAAGCAGACTATATCTCGAGGGCGTGCATACAGTGGAGGGACTGTGTGCGTCGGTAAAGCGCATTCCCATCTCAGCTAGTTTGTTAAGATTAGGTGTTGGTATCCTGGATTGTGGATTATAGCTTTGAATATCTCCATAACCCAGATCATCAGCCAGGATAAAAACTATATTCGGAAGCTTTTCTTCTTTAAGACGGTTTTGCTCTTTGGTTTGATTGCATTGGAACATAATCACCAAACCCACACATAGTGCCACCAATTTGAAAGTATTAAATCCCGTTACTTTCTTCGTTTTCTTCACTTTTTTTGATATTAATGGATAATTAAGCTTCTATTGATCTGAATCTATGTTATTCCAAATATAATAAAAGGAGAGCTATTAGGATATCTTTGAATACGGAAGAAAATAAGGAGTAATTTATCTAATCACCCAGCAGAATTAAGTCGAACGCGAGAATAAAGTTTCAATATTCTGTTTACGGCTTTAAAAAATTCTAGTTGACGAATGAATTAACAGAACATATATTCGAATATAATACATTGTAATTTTACTAACATTCGTGTCAATCATGTTTAGCTTAGATGTGAAAATGACACAAAGGAATGTAACAAAGGATTAAACGTGGCCTTTGGACTGTCCGGAACAAAAGATCCCGGATCCGTTGGTTTGTGAGCAATATCGACGGCAACGGCAAAAACCAAACGTGTGGTCAATTGCAATAACCTTCACATAAAAACGTTAAATGACTTAGTTAGAAATGAATACCATCTTTCGGCCCTAAATCAACCAATTCAGTTTTGTATGAAATTGTTAAAGAACTCGACTCTATTCTTATTGTTTGGTCTGTTATCGATCGGACTAGCGGCGCAAGACCAGCAACAAACGCAGTCTATTGATGAAGGTTCAATTAGCGATCAATTTGATTTTGTAATCAGAAAGTCCAATAATTGGAAAGATCCTAAGGGGCAGGCTTATGAAGTGATCAGACGAAACGTGGTTCTTACATTGAAGGCCCACGTAGAAGACTCCTTGAAGACCATTCAGGCAACTCTGAACAGCGCCAATGGAACCGTGAAAAGCCTGGAGTTGGAAATCAAACGACTCACAGCCGAACTCACCCAGGTTCAAGCAAATCTTGATGCCACGCAAAAAGAAAAAGACAGAATGACTTTTATAGGCAAGCAATTGTCTAAGTCAACTTATCAATTGATCACCTGGACAATCATAGGTGGTCTTCTTGTCCTTCTTTTCATTTTCATCTTTAAATATAAAGGTAGCAGGCAACTCACAATGGCTGTAAAGAAAAGATTGTCTGAAGTGGAAAATGAATTTTCAGAGCATAAACGTATCACTTTGGAGAGGGAGCAAAAGATAAAAAGACAACTACAAGATGAAATCAATCGGCGGTTGAGCTAATGAGATCAATAACCTGCACTTATAAACCAAATGAAGTGTTACGACTTTAGTTAAACTTTTGTTCATGCTCCCAATATCGATCTATCAAACTAACAGCTTTCATGAAAAAAGCCCGGCACTTCGCGCCAGGCTTTAGGTTGTAGCGGAGGCAGCGCTAATATATTCACTGTAAATCAATAAGTTATAATATTTAACGATCGTATAACGGCTATTTAATCTATTTATGTGTGGATCTATCAAATAATCCCAATATGCTTAGTAGGTTCCTCACAAACATATCTCGGTGCTGATTCAACCCACTCTGCTCCATCCTGCGATACTGGAAAGTATGCGTACTTCTCTCCCCAGGTAGTAAATGGCTTACCACAGATGCGTCCATATCCGTCGTCAAACTTTGTATGCAAATCTTCTTCTGTGAGTGTTGTAATCATTTTGGTAAAGTCCTCCCCTCGGCTAAGGAACTCGGACTCGATAAGGTTACTCCAGTTATTCATTTCAGATTAGGTTTTAGGTTAGACATATATATAAACCTGAGTTCGACCAAATAATTTAACACAAGAGATTCAAAAGAAGTCAAATATATTTAATATATTAATAGTTGATAAGCAGTTAATTATTAAATAACTGGTTACCACATAAAGTTGACCGTAGTATGTTCGATTAGAATGGGGTTTGTGGGGAGCATACTTTGATGTGATGAAAAGGACGATTATACAATTAATTCAGCGATTCATTATTGGATAAATCAAGATGCCATTAATCAGTTAGAAATACTCCTTCATGAAACGTCCAGTATTATTTTTTCTATCGAAATAAAGGTTAATCAGCGCTTTTGATATGAGCAAATTAGCAGGGTCAATTCCAAATCGATTACTAAATAGATTTGAGTTACCTCAACTTATTTTCCGTTAAAGTCTTGTTGTATGCCCTCATTTCATCAGGGTCAGTATAATTAGGAGCTCTGTTTTCAAGAAGTGCCCGATGTATTTCATAGGTTACAATATTCCAATCCTCTACTTCATACCACCGTGGATCTTCCATCTCAGATTCCCATTTCTTAAAGCGATCAGCCAAACGTGATACTTCTCGGGCATGAGACTCTGATATATCTATTGTTTCTCCCAGATTGTTATTTAAATTATATAGGTTATGTCCATACCCTTTTAGCTGAACAAGCTTAAAAGCATTTCGCCTGATTGCTCCCATTTTATCTTTCCGCCAAAAAAGGAATTCATGAGGAGCCTCACTTTCATTGGTACCATTAATATAGGGTATAAGGTCTACTCCATCAACTTGACTAGTATCTAAGTCCATACCAGCTGCTTTCAAACTAGTCGAAAAAATATCTAAGGAAGAAGTCAGTCCATCATAGGTTATAGATCCATTTATTTCCCTTGGCCAGGTCAATGTAAATGGGACACGATGGCCGCCTTCAAACTTATTGCCCTTCCAACCTTTTAATTCACCACAATCTGATTGATTATTATGAGCGCCTCCATTGTCACTCAGGAAAAATATTAAGGAATTCTCGTATAAACCCTCAAGCTTTAACTTATCAATTACTTTTCCTACATTTTCATCTAATGACCATGTCATTGCCGCCAATTCCTGACGAGGGTGGCCCGCATATTTTGCAAGATCTTTTTCCTTGGCGTGCATGGGAGTATGTACGGCATTGAAAGCCAAATACATAAAGAATGGATTTTGTTTTTCCCTTTCTATATATTTGACTGCTTGATCCCCAAACGCATCAGTCAAATATCCTTCAAAGTGAACATGCTGATCATTGTGAAGTATAGCCCTCGGATTTCCTTCCTGGTCCTGTGTTTCATCTGGGAAATAAGAACGCCCACCCGCCAAGAATCCATAAAACTCATCAAATCCTCGGGCGTTGGGATGATACTCATCCCCTATTCCCAAATGCCATTTTCCAATAGCAGTCGTGCGATACCCTTTTTCTTTAAGTTTCTTTCCTAATGTAGGTGTCGTAAGATCTAGACCTTTATCCTTTGGCACATCATTACATTCATAGCCAAATCTTTGCTGATACAGCCCTGTAATCAGACCAGCTCTAGAAGGAGCACAAACCGAAGCACTAACATGAGCATCCCTAAATACTACACCATCGCGTGCCAGTTTGTCAATATTTGGAGTCTCAAGATCTTGACTTCCCATGAAACCAAAATCTACATAACCAGCATCATCAACCAAAAATATGATAATATTGGGTAAATGTTTTGTCGATTCACCTTGATTATATTCACAACCCCAAAAGATTCCAAGTAAAATGAATAGTAGGAATCCAAAACTTAATTTAACCAAATTATCATCCATTATACTTCCTTTAGTTTTTTTCTTTCACAGAAACGTCATCCAGAAAGAATGGAGGATAACCTTTACCTTTGTAAAACACAAATTTTAACTTATCCACTCCATCTGGGACTGTAAACTCAAATGTATTCTCAGACCAGTCAGTACTCTTGGGCATTGGTGCAAGGGTCCATAACTTACCTTTGCCGGATCCACCGGTATCGTTTTTGATAATCGTTGTAAAAGTATCTGTAACATTCTGACTCCATTTGGAGTAAAATTTTAGTGTATATGTCTTACTACTTTCTATATCAAGAATGTAAACAAATGAACCATCCCCATTTTTAATTCTACCGGAATATTTACCTGAGTGTGGCTCAGTGGTTGCTTCGCTCACGACATCGTTTTTAAATCCAGCCCAAGGTTCAATACTGTTGGTTTCGAAACCTCCATTTATTATCAATTCCCCTTCTTCCTCTGGATCAATATATTCTGTATCCATTCCAGGGCCAATTATTTCGTTCGGATGATGTTGGGCATACAATTCTCCCAATGGTGTCAAATTATCATCGTCGTCAAAAAGCGCAGAACTACTCAATTGGGGACGTCCATGCCCATCGAACCAGGTATATTTATAGACCCATTCAATTTCGTCAAGAGCAGGCAACACCTCACTCATGAATGCCAGCACATCTTCTTCAGAATATCTATTGTTTTCTGCTGAGGTTGCTTTCCAATCGGCCACTGCAAACTCTGTGATCCAAATGGGCCGGTTGAATGCCTGATAAGTCCTCTTTAGTTTGTTGATAAAGCTCAATACATTCAATCCCCCATAGGAATGAAATCCTATATAATCCACTCGAAGTCCTTGCTCTTCCACTTTCTGCATAAACTCAATAAGCCATGCATTATTCGGTCCAGTCCCCACCACGGAAGGACTGACCAGGGGCAATCCGATTTCCTCAAGCTTTGGCCAAAGAGCAATAGCCTCATCCACAGACATATTGGCCTGTTTTGCTCCATCAGGCTCATTAAAAGCCAAAACATAATTTACTTTCCCCTCATTCTTTAAGGCTTTAATCCTGTCTATTTCCGCATCAGTTACACTATTTTTACCCCAAAACATGGGCAAATACTCCACATTTTCCGGGATTTCTTCCCGTGGAGTATTTCCCCAATGGTACATCCAATGAGCTCCCAGATCATGAATTTTATGAGACCATGCTCTGCTTTTATACGAGTAGGCTGTCCCTTTTTTATTAGTGACTACCTCTGAGCTATAGGTTATTTCCTGTGATTCAAAATCACCTATTATATTCTTTTCACAACCGATTAAGAATAGTACGGTTGATATCAATATGATATTTCTCATTTTATATCGATTTTAAGATTTTTTATTATTAATTCCATGCAGCATGTTGCGTGAGGTTTGAGTTGACATCTATTTCATCTTGAGGTATTGGAAATACCTCTGTTCTTTTCCCAAGATATTTAGGATTGTAAGGCCCCACCGGGTCAGAAGCAGCTCTCTGCACTGCTTCTTCCATTTCTCCCCAACGCTTTAAATCCATAAATCGTAGGCCTTCCAAAGCCAATTCTACTCTTCTTTCATGTCTGACAATGCTGATCATTTCACTTTGGGTCAATCCTGATCCTTCTACATCTTCTACCATAGGCATTCCTGCTCTTTCTCTTACCTGGTTGATCATCTCTATTGCTCCTGCAATATCGCCTGTTTCAGCCATTGCTTCCGCTCTCATTAGCAATATGTCAGCAAATCTTATTACATAATAATCTTGAGAACCTTCATCCCAAGGATTATTGCCATTTGGATCGGCCTGGGTCCGAATGTATTTTCGTTGACCAAATTTAGTTGCGAGATTTTCGTTAAAAACTTTATTTAAGTCATAGTTAAAAACATCTCCCTTGAAAAAGAAATTCGCTATGGCACGGGGATCTCTGTTTGCCTTTTTATTGGTAGGGTCATATAAAGGGGAACTGGAAATTGGCAAGCCATCAACGCAATAGTAATCATTACCAAATTAGGTAATGGTTGTATATCCACTTTAGGACTCGCTTTATATGTACCTGAAAAAATTTCTCCATTATTGGTATCATCTCCTCTTAAAAACCTAATAGCGAAAACAACTTCCGGAGAATATTCGCCGTCTGGAGTAAAGAGTTCAGCATAATCAGGATGCAATGAATAGCCCAAGTTCATTACTTCTTCAGTAGTAGTCAATACACCATTTTCGCCGGTATAGTTGTGATTATATAATTGGACTCTGGCCAATAAACCTAGGGCTGCTCCCTTTGTAGCATAGCCGTATAAATCAACCGGATGCATTTCTGGCAGATGATTGGCAGCAAATTTCAAGTCTTCAATCACCTGGTTGGTGATATCTGAGTAGCTGTTTTTTGGTACTTGAGCTTCAGCTAATATCTGAGGGGCCAAAATCAATGGAGCTTCTTCAAAATAAACAGCCAAATTAAAATAAAACAAGCCGCGGAGAAACATTGCCTGTCCCAGCAATTCGTTTTTTGTCTCCACCGATAATAAGTCTTCCGAGGCATCCTTTACATTTTGGATAACTGAGTTTACCCGGTTTATCCCCTGATATAAGTCCGACCAGATATTGCTAAAAAACCAATGCGATGAACCCAAAGTACCCTCCATAAATTTGCCAGGGCCTTCCCACTTCCAGGCGTTAAAAGCATTGTCTCCAAAACCATCAAATCCAGGAATCCCCTGGCCTCCGTTTAAGTTTCCTCCAAACAAACTTTTTGACTGCAGGGTGGAGTACACTGCATTAAGGGCCAAAAATGCATCTGACTCAGATTGCCAAAAATTGTTTTCTGCAATAGATGTCAAGGACGAGATATCTAGAAAATCATTACTGCAGCTAACTAATGATAAAGTGATAAGTATCGAATAAAATATTTTTTTCATCATTAATAATTTTAATAATCCATATTGAAATGTTTCCATTGATCGCGAAAATTTGACGCAATAATCAGCTTCAACATATTAAAAAGTTAAATTCACCCCGCCAGTAATGGTCTTGTATAGTGGTACATTCCTATTACTTAGACTTCCATTGGCGCGCTCAGGATCAAAGTGCTCAAGACCGGTAAATGTTGCTAGATTTTGCCCCCCAACAAATAAGCGAAGGTTTTTGATTTTAATTTTCTCTGTAATTCGCTGAGGAATAGTATACCCTACCTCTATATTCTTTAATCGTAAATAAGAGGCATCCTGAATATAAAATGTGGATACAGTGGCATTATTTTGACCCCCGACCCTTGGTAAATTTGGACTAGGATTCTCAGGAGTCCATCTGTCGATCCAATAAGACAGCGCATTACTTCTGTTATCATTAATAGGCAAATTGCCATTACCCATCATTAATCTATCCACTCCTTTTACACCCTGAAACAGAAAGTTTATATCTAAACCTTTAAATTCAAGGGACCCATTAAAATTTATTAATAAATCGGGATGAGGATTCCCAATAACCATCCTGTCAAAGGAGTTAACGCTTCCATCAGGAACTCCATCCGGTCCGGACAAGTCGGCATATTTGAGATCCCCAGGTGCTGTATTCTCATTGCCAAATTGGGTAGGAGAGTTCGCAATTTCATTCAGATCTTGAAACACACCGATGGCCGATATCCATAATAGGCTTTAAAAGGGGCTCCAATTCTGATAATAGTTGTGCCACTAATGGTTTCCTCTCCACCTTCACCTAGTCCAGTAACCTCATTGTTAAAAAATTTAGTCATATTAGCGCCTACGACAAAGGATAAGTCCTTAATGTTGTCTCTATAGGATAAAGAAACTTCCAGACCCTCATTGATCATCGATGCTGCGTTTTGGGAGCCTAAACTAGACACTCCAATTGTAGAGGGTACAGGAAAATTATTATAGAGGATATCTTTACTATTTCTTTTAAAATAATCTGCTGAAACTGCTATTTTATATTGGAAAAGTGCCACATCCAATCCTATATCATACTGTTCTGTCTCTTCCCATTTTATATTTGGATTGGCCAGGTTGGTTATTCCTACCCCAACAACAGTATTATCGGTTCCTAAGACATAGTCAATTCCAGGATTATAGGTCTGCTCAAAGATATAATTACCTATTCTGTCATTCCCGCTAATACCCCAACTACCTCTTATTTTCAAGTTATCTATAAGTCCCAAAGATTGGAAGAAAGGCTCTTCTGAAACTCTCCATCCAACGGAGGCAGAAGGAAAATTACCATACCTATTACCTTTCCCAAATTTTCCGGATCCATCTCTTCTCAAATTAAATTCGACTAAATATTTACCCGCATAGTTGTAGTTTACCCTACCGAAAAAGGATTGATATGCCTCTTCCTGGGCACCTCCTGTTACTGCAGGATCTACTACTCCTCCAGCGTTAAATTCTTCCAGATTATCGGTAGGGAATCCCCCTAAAGATCCGGAAAACCCATCAGTCTTATAGTAAATTGCAGAATGCCCTAGCAAAGCACCGAAATGATGATCCCCGTATAATACTTGATTATATCGTAGAATATTTTCTCCTAAAAGTCTGTAACTAAGATTAGTGGAATTGGAAAGGTTATTAGATGTGACTAATATTACCGGATTGTCCTCCCAATCATTTTGTAATTGTGTGGGGCTAAAGTTGGAAGTGTTACTATTTATGATGTTTGCACTTCCGCTAGTTTCAAAAGAAAGGTTTTCAGACAATGTAAAGGTCAATCCCAATCGTTGACTAATATTGATTTGATCGCTTTCATAATTTCCCAGATATCCTACTCTGATAGGATTTTTGGTCTGGAATGAAAAGTTCGTTCCTTCATAGGCTCCATCTACAACACCATATTCACCGTTGCTATAATAGGCAGGAATGGTAGGTGCACTTCGTTGAAAAGAATAAATTATTCCGTGGTCTCCACTGAACGCATTCTGCCCTCCAGATGGACCTATGTTCCTAGACCAAAACGCATTAGTGACACTGGTTATATTAAACCAATCACTAAGGTCTGAGTTCAGTTTTATACCTAGATTATACCTCTTCGAATTGAATTTGCTTCTAACAATAGCATCTTGATCCTTAAAGCCCAGTGACAATCTATAAGTGGTTTTTTCATTGCCTCCAGAAAACGATAAATGATGATTCTGTATAGGTGCCGCAATAAGAACCTCATCCGTCCATTTTGTATCGGTGAATTGATCCGGTAGAGAACCGGTTCGAATGGCGTCTAATTGTTCCACCGAATATCTTGGAGTATACCCGGGTCCATCCTCATTTCTAAACTTTTCATTTATCAAAGTGGCATAATCGAAAGAATTTAAAAATTCCGGAATCACAGTGGCTTCTTGACTTCCCAAATAACTATTATATGAAATCTCAAATTTGTCTGAGTCTCCCTTCTTTGTAGTTATTACTATAACTCCATTCGCTCCTCGGGCCCCATAAATAGCACTTGCGGAAGCATCTTTCAATACTGAAATACTTTCAATATCGGATGGCGCCAAATTATTAAAAGCCGATAAATTGTCATATTGAATATTATCAATAACCACCAATGGCGTACTGCTGCCAAATGTTCCAATACCTCGAATTACAATAGAAGAACCATCAGCTCCTGGATTTCCTGAAGATTGAGTCAATTGTACTCCTGAGAATCTGCCATATAACAATTGAGCGGAATTGGAGACGGGCTGGTTTACTGCTCCTTTAAATGTAACCGTCTCAACAGCACCAGTTAGATTTACTTTCTTTTGTGATCCATAGCCTATTACTACTACTTCATCCAGTGCAGTAACATTCTCCTTCATGAGTACGTCTATAACCGTTCTTCCAGAAACTTCTATTTCCTGATTATCGTATCCTACAAAGGAAAATATCAACACCCCATCAGAAGGAACGGAGATTGTGTAATTTCCATTTAAATTTGTAGTCGTCCCATTGGATGTTCCTTTTACCAGAATGGTAGCGCCCGGCAATCCCATGTTTGCCTCATCATACACACTCCCGGTCACTGTTGTTTGGGAGATTATCATTCCGGGAATGATAAGTATAAAGATGCTAAATAAGATTAATCCTTTCATAACGAATATTTTTTTAGTTTATCAAAGATTTGAATAAATTGGGGGTACATGTGAACCGATAAAACAGGTCATCTTTTAATCCTATTCTTGGAACAAAATTCAGGATAAAATCACATTTTGTATTAGTAACTATAGATCAGAATGCAGGTAAAAAAGCGTCAAATGTGTGGATTAATGGTCAGGTTAGAGAAATTTAGGTGCGGTTCACAATTTTGTTTCTGAATACTGTGTCGGCGCCATTCCAAATTGTTTTTTGAAGCACTTCCTGAAATAACTTACTTCTTTAAATCCAACTTCATAGGCAATATCAAAAACATTAAATGAAGAATCTTTGGATATTAATTGAGCTGCACGTTTTAACCTGACGGACCGGATAAAAATACTCACTGATCCGCCGGTCAATGCTTTTACTTTCCTATATAACGTAGAGGAGCTCATGGCCAGTTCTGAGGCCAGAAATTCAGCTCCGAATTGATCGTTCTGCAGATTATCCTCTATGATTTTTATGGATTTCATCAAAAACTGTTCGTCAAGAGGTGTAATTTTTACTTCTGAAGGCTGCAAAGTAATAATCTTACCGTAATGTTTAGCCAATCGTTTTTGTGTCACCAATAAACTATTTATTTGGGCCAAAAACACCTCGGAATTAAAGGGTTTGGTTATATAAGCATCGGCGCCGGAGGAATACCCTTCCACTTTAAAAACATTCCCAGTTCTAGCAGTGAGCAACACTACGGGGATATGCGAACTTCGCTGATCCTCTTTGAGCAATGTGCACATATTGATGCCATTAAGCAGCGGCATCATAATATCGCTAACAATAAGATCAGGAAGGTGTAGAAATGCCATTTCCAAACCTACTTTGCCATTCTCTGCTTCTAATACTTTATATCTAGAACTTAGTACGGCACACACAAACTTTCTAATTTCTTTATTGTCTTCTACAACTAGGATGCAAGGAGCTTCTTTGTCATCACAGCTCACTGGTGCTGGGGCTGTAAATTCCACATTAGGATGATCTGAAATATAATGACTTGAGTGTTCACTATCTTTAAAATTCGGGATAAAATCAGAGGGATTAAAATGATCTCTGCCTTGAGGTATAAGAATTTTGAATTCTGTGCCTTTCCCTAGCTCACTTTTCACAGAAATTTCTCCATTGTGCAAATTGACTATATTTCTTACCAAAGCCAACCCTATTCCAGTACCAACAACTTTCAGTGAATTTGTCATAGTTATTTGGTAGAATCTATTAAAAACCTTGTCTACCAATTCTGAAGGCATACCGATACCATTGTCAGCAACAAGAATCTCACAGTTCGGTGGATTTCTTTTTTCATCAACGCTAATGCTAATGTCTATCTTTGAGCCTTCTGGCGCATACTTAAAGGCATTTGCAATTAAATTACACAAAACGATCTCCATTTTGTCCCGATCATAGAAGAGGAGAATTTCATCTTGATCGCTATGGAGGGTCATCATAATATTATTTTTAAGCTCCATTTCTTTAAATGAAAGAACCACCTCATTTATAAAAGGTATAATATTCCCTTCCGCAACTTCAAGTTTCATATTACCGGTTTCAGCTTTCCTAAAATCAAGCAGGCTATTCACTAATCTCAACAGTCTTTGGGAATGATGATGAACACCTACAAGAGAGTTCCTAACTTGATTAGGTTCAAATATTTTCCGACTCAACAGTACTTCAATTGGTCCGGAGATAAGGGTAAGAGGAGTTCTTAACTCATGTGTAATATTAGTAAAAAAACGATTTTTGGATTCTGCTAGTTCCTGGTCTTTTTTATGCACAATTTCAGCGATTTCCAGCTGACGTTTAAGTTTGTTTTGCTTCATTCTTACCCGTAATAGAAAGAAAAATATGGTTGAGAGCAGAATGAAATAGGCAAAATACGCCTGCCAAGTAGCCCAGATTGGAGGAATTATTGTGATATTCAGTTGCGTTTCTTTTGACCCATCCAGGTTGCTACTTGTTGCACACTTCACTCTGAATTTATAGTCGCCCGAAGGAAGGTTTGTATAGGTAACATCTCTTTTTTGTCCAGCAAAAACCCAGTTTTTATCAAAATTTTCTAACATATAAGCATACTGCAACTTATCTGAAGCATGATAATCTAGTGCAACAAAACTCAAAGAGAATACATTTTCACGCTGCAATAATTTTATTTCATGGGAAAGAGAAATGCTTTCTTTCAATGGTATTCTACCATTAATTTCCTGGCCAGCATTAACCTTTTTGTTATGTATATTTAATTGTGTTATGATAACCCTGGGATATGATGTATGTGTATGCACCGAATCGGGATGGAAATAATTAATGCCATAGGTGCCTCCCCAATACATATACCCTCCATCAGTTTTGAAAGCAGCTTCTTCCGAAAAAGCATTCGCTTGTAATCCATCGCTTTTATAAAAGTTATGAAATTCTTCTGAATTGGGATTGAATTTTGATAATCCTTTATTGGTACTAAGCCAGAGGTTTCCTTTATCATCTTCAAGAATATCGTGGATATAATCATTTGGCAGGCCGTTTGAGGTCTGATAACACTTAATCACATGACTCTTTCCCACTTGCTTTTCCAGCATCATCATGTTGAGTCCATTGGGAGTTCCCACCCAAATCCTTTCTGCCTTGTCCTGATGCAAACATATGACAATATCGCTGCTAAGTGTTCTAATTTCATCAGGGTTTTTGTTAAAACATAGGAAATCATCCGATTGTGGTCGATATAAATGCAGCCCCCCATAAGTCCCTACCCAAAGTCTTTTTTGGCTATCTTCCAGCATTGAACTAATCCGATTATTTCTCAGACTACCCTGGGCCTTTGACATCTTATATTTTTGGAATACCGGGATGCCCTCCTTATCATAATTTACAAGCTTGTTTAATCCATGTTGTTGTGTACCCACCCAGAGTGTGCCATCCTTGGTTTCAAGAATAGAATTCACTCGGCCACCACTCAGGTTTGACGGTCCATCCTGTTTTACCGAGTATAAGGTCTTTAGACTAAA
Source organism: Saprospiraceae bacterium (assembly GCA_965223405.1). GTDB lineage: Bacteria > Bacteroidota > Bacteroidia > Chitinophagales > Saprospiraceae > CBDCWO01. The sequence continues at coordinate 4,342,198 of CBDCWO010000006.1, read as the reverse complement.
ATGTTGGTCTAGATTCTTGATTCTATACAAACCTGATGCTGTGCCGACCATAATATCTCCCTGCTTGTCTTCAAATAATGATTTTATGATTTGCTTATCTTCCGGCAGGTCAAAAACCTTAAATCGTTGGCCTGTTTTGCTATAATTTAATCCTCCTCCTTTTGTTCCTGCCCAAAGAATATTATTGTGATCAACTAGAATGGACAAAATGTGTCCATTGTTCAAAGCACCTGCTCTGGATCTACTACTGGATATAAGACCGAACTGATTCTTAATTTGATCCAGTTTACCCACACCTCCTCCATCCGTACCGATCCAAACAATTCCCTGGCTATCTTGAAAAATACTTAGGATGATCTGATAATCGTTATTGAGATCACTAATCCGACTTGGTGATATATTTAGGGTTGAAAACTTACCTAACTCAGGCTCTAATTTGAAAAGTCCTTGTCCCCAGGATCCCATCCAAATATCATCATTCTGATCTATTGAGACCTTGTAAGCCTGGAGACTGGTTACATTTGTATTGAATGAAGGCTTAAAAAGTTTAAATGATTCGAATTGTAAATCAAATTGATATAGTCCATGTAGCCAAGATGAAAGCCATAAGGAATTCCGTTTTGGATCTTCCACTACACTTCCAAATTCCGGAATGTCATTCCCAGGCTTAAAATATCCTACCTGTTTACCACTTTTATCAAACTTCAATAATCCTTCAAGTGTAACCACCCAAACTGTCTCATCCGTCACCAAAATATCATTTACCCTTTTTTGGTTCAATATATGCTGATACGCGTCAGATTTTTCTTTGTAAATCGTAAGACCATTCTCCCAGGTTCCAATCCAGAATTCACCTGGATATCCCTCTGCCATACTTAAAATTCGACTTCCCCTGATGCACCTTTCGCAGTTTACGTTATGTCTAAAGTGAGTAAATCCTTCGTTTGAAGGATCATAAAAACTGACTCCGCTAGATTTAGAGCCAATCCAGATCCTTCCCAAGTGGTCTAAATACAAACACTCAATTGAGTTATTGAGGAGGCTATTTGAATTGTTAATTTCGTTACGAAATTGAGTAATAGAGTACCCATCAAAACGATTTAACCCTCCGCGAGTGCCAAACCACATAAAGCCACTACTATCCTGCAAAATAGAGGTCACTTCATTTTGTGACAGGCCATTATCCACGGTTAAATATTGTAATTGCTCAAGGGAACTTAATGATTGTGCGATTAGGGTGTTCAATCCCAATATCAGGTAGATAAGTCCAGGGACAATCCATTTCTGAATAATATGTACAAATAAATTCTTCATACCGCTGTGACCCTGTGCCTTATCATTATTGGAACTCTTCCTAATTCCAGCCACAAGAAATTAGATCGTGATCACATTAAGATGAATCAGCTAGTAAATCCATTGAAAATTACTGAATAATATCCAAACATTTACAACTATTCTTCGGCAGGCCACGAATATCCTTAGATCAAACCAAACATCTTCATTCTTCTGACTTCAAATTTTTGTAGACTAGTTGGTGAAACAATCAGTTTTTATGGATAATTAAAGGGCATTCCAAAATATTTTTATGGAATAAAAATCGATAACCAATGTTTATGATAGTTATTCAGCACTCCAAAATTGGGTGAAAATAAAATCCTTGGTATACATTCTTTAGCTTGAAAATAAAGGAGACGTAGAAAACCCAACGTAGGGATTTTATGGATCAACTAAGCAAATGGTGAACTAGGCTAAATAAACTTCCTGTACTTGAGTACGGTTGGGGTGAGTGAAGACAAAACCTTGCCAACAAATCGTTAACCTGGGTTCTTGTAAATCTGTAGCGGAGGCAGGAATTGCTCATCCACCTCCGGTGGATATCGCGAGTCCATATGGGGATGACTATCAACGCAAAGCCTGATTCGCTTCGCTCATCTTGGGCTTTTTTGTGCAACCTCTCAAGCAAGCTTGGAGGCTTTCACAAAAAAAGCCCGGCACTTCGTGCCAGGCTTTAGGTTGTAGCGGAGGCAGGACTTGAACCTGCGACCTTCGGGTTATGAGCCCGACGAGCTACCAACTGCTCCACTCCGCGATATTTTTTTATCGTCCGACGAGCTACTCCCGCTGTACTGCGGGACTCCACTCCGCGATATATTTTTATCGTCCGACGAGCTACTCCCGCTGTACTGCGGGACTCCACTCCGCGATATTACCATCCTTCGATGGGATTGCAAATGTAAAACAAATATTGGTAATGGCAAAGTTCCGCAGAGATCATTCCTGGCTTTATCACTAATAATTTTAGAATCAAATTATCCACGAATATACCTTTACTCAATCCGACGGCTAGCATCCCATGTCAAACTTTTGATTTGGATATACTCTAAAATGATATCGCCAGAACAGTGTTGTTGGAATTAGACTTTTTTTTCATCTTGTGGAAAGAAGGAGAAAACAGCCTTCATGGAAATCCAATTGCTATTTTGTTTAATTTTATTACATATTTATTAAACAAATTGAAGTGGAGTCCTGTTTATTCAACAAATAATTACTTAATCAAATGGAAAATCAACCGTTCTCTGAAGTTACTGTCGGCATAGATGATATCTCTGTTTACATCCCAAAGATCTATCTACCCATTCGTCAATTGGCACAACAACGAGATATTGATCCCGACAAACTAGAAAAGGGATTAGGATTGATCAACATGGCCGTACCAGACGTTGGAGAAGATGCCGTGACCATGGCTGCCGAGGCCGTATTGGAATTGATCAAAAAAAATGATTTATTGCCAGGGTCATTCCAAAGAATTTATGTCGGGACAGAGAGCATGGTGGATGGGTCTAAGCCCATTGCCTCATATGTTCTGGGAATAATAAAAAAGTATTATGATTCGCAGGGAATTTCGACATCATCTCTCAATCAATGCGATGTAGTTGATATGACATTTGCCTGTATTGGCGCTACTGATGCCCTGCAAAACTCATTAGACTGGATCCGAGTGAACCCATCCTCCCAAGCCATAATTGTAGCCAGTGATTGGGCTAAATACGACCTGGGCTCACCTGGAGAATATACTCAAGGTGCCGGTGCTATTGCCATGTTGGTCTCAGCCGAGCCTCGACTCCTCTCCATAGAGAATAAATGGGGCATTTCTGCGCAATGTGAACACGATTTTTACAAACCCATTCGTCGCTCTGTGAACCGTGATGATCTAACCATTTCAAATGGAATTGATAAAAGTCAATTGGCAAATGAAATCATCTATACTCATAAAGATACTCCGGTGTATGACGGCCAATTCTCGAACCAATGTTACCGGGATCGAATTACCGAGGCTTATCAACATTATGTAATGCTTGCAAAGCAAGATAAGCCATTGCTGGAATATTGGGATCACTTAGTTTTCCATTTGCCTTATGCTTTTCATGCGCGACGTATGTTCTCTGAAATATACATGAGTTATCTGCAAGATTCTGATCAATGGATCCCCTTTTTACAAAACAATCAACTCGAGGAACTTGTGAACAATCAGCCCAAATCCTCTTTACTTAAATGGATTACCAAAACTCCAGTTTATAGAGATTTCGTCAGAAACAAAATTGAAAAAGGGGAACGTGCATCCTCTGATATTGGCAATGTATACACCGCTTCCATTTTTATCAGCCTGATTAGTACTTTGGAAGGTGCAACTCAGGACCAAATTGATATAAATGGGCATAAAATTGGCTTCTTCGCCTATGGAAGTGGAAGTAAAGCCAAAGTATTCAGTGGTATAATTCAATCCGGCTATGCTGAAATAGTAGAACGTATTAAACAAATTGACCGGCTTAACAACCGCAATCGAATATCCTTCGTTCAGTACGAATATCGTCATCAGGGTAAATTGATTACACCCATTGATCCCAACCTCCGTCAGGTATTTCACCAAAGCAGCGGTTGGATGCCTACAAACATTTATGCCCGTAACTATGGTTTGGCCTGATCTCAATTATTCCTTAGGAATAATCGCGAATACCACTGATAAAGAGAAAAGTATTTTCAACACAATTTGGCAAATAAAGACACTCTGAAGACGACTATCCATTGACCAAACCTCTAATTGAGCACCGATAGTCACATTACTGGAGTTTATTTTATTGACAGCAACTAAAAATCAGTCGTCATCAATTCTATGAGTAGGTTTAACCGAATTAACGATCAGGAATTAAGGCCACTTTACTTATCATCAGGTTGGATCCTGTCAAAGACTTGGCTTTGATTACGATCTTACCGTCATTACTATCTTCACGCATTACCAGGAATTTAACCCACTGGCCGGAGCCTGAATGATGAGCTAGTTTATGCTTTCTACCTTCAAATTCCAGTAATCCAGTTCGTTGTTGGTTATTCCAATCATCAAAATGTATAAACAGACTTCCTAAAATTCCCTCCGGGCACTCTATTTCCAATTCCAAGTTTTTACCGTGCCAGGCAGCACCCATGGCGTCACGATAAACCCCATCAGCTTTAAGTTGATATGCAGCTTGTTTGGCGATGATAACATTATCTAAGCTTTTGTCCCACTGCAGGTTAGCTATTGGTGACTCTACATTTCCGGCGGCTTCTACATACAAAATAGATTCTTTGAATTCGGGCGGTAAATCAGAAATTTCCACTTTGGGAATAGCCGGAAGCATTTGTGTTAATGACGCATATTTTATTTGTTGTATTGGGGCAAACTCTTTACTGTCCATGTAGTTTAATAAGCTATGCTTAAGCTGTTGGGCAACGGGAAGGTCAGCTTTAAGGTTATATCCACAAACCAACATTTTTCCATTACCAACCGCGAATTCAAAAATCGACCCTAACTTGTTGTTGCGATGGAAATCATCGATTGGTTGAGCAATTGGTTGATACGATGGAGGCAGATCATTCAAAATAAATCCTTTTGCCTCTCCACTGATAGATTCCCACTGCCAATCGCTGTGAAATGAAGTCGGAAAATCATCAAATGCCGGATGATTATTCTGCACCAAAAGACCAATACATGTCTTTCCCTGTCCGGGGAAAAAGGTCAGCGACCAATACAGCGGGTAAAAATGAGCTAATACCGAGGTTTCTTCAGTACCTAACTCATGAGCCAATAACAATACCTTACCTCCCTCATCCAATACTTTCTTCGTCTGGTCATTTAGTTCTTCGGAAATTAAAATTTCAGATTTCTGGTCCGTGCCAGAAATATCCGGATAAATCCAAATATCCCATTGATTTTCATAAGGGAAACCAGGTAAACCAACTCGAACTGTCAGTTTTTCAGATTTCTGGACCTCACTTAGGTTGAATTTAATTTCACCTATATCGGTGAGAGTTCCCATAGCAAAAGTTCTTTCATCAAATTGGCCGGAAGCATACACTTTATTAGTACCGGCTATCTCCCATTCACAACTGGCTGTGATAGCTGATGCACCATATTGAGCCAACTGTACTCTCGCAGTAAATTCCTCATTGCCCTTCCAGATAAACTTATCCATTCGTAACAAAGGAACCACGGTATTAAAATGCCTTCGAAATTTTATTGGGGTAGTGATTTCCTTACTATCCCAAAAAGCATCCAACCATCCAATTAATGCTTCTCCCTGTCCTTGATAATCTTGCATGCTCAACAGTTGAACTCCGGCGCAGCTTGCAGTACGGAGAAACGACTCGGTTTCATATTTATACATAATCTGATTTAGAGCACCGGAAGCTTTTGCAAATTCTACATCCTGATGGCCAATCCCATTTCTTTTAGACACTTCCATAAATCCCTCTAAATTTCTAGCTTTCAAGACACCTTGATATTTGGCAATTTCTGACCACTGAGGATATACCGGCCACTGTCCAATTTCGTGGGCGATGATGGGTATATTCATTTTCGAATAAACCGTATCAAAATCCCAATTGGTATGAGTTCCACGTAAGCCTCTGGTCGATCCAAGACCTTTGATATAATGAGTGGCATTGTAGTCATCCACTTCAGTAATAGTCCTCGCTGTGGATACGGCATACAATTTCCGGGGATCTTTTTGCTTTAATTCAGACACCCAGGTTTTCATAACTTCAAAATCCGAATTCCCTAATTCATTACCAATGCAAAACATAGTAAAGGAAGGATGATTCGCATATTCCTGAACCACTCTATTCATTTCGGAAATCACAAATTGGTCTCTATCCGGATCATATCCCAAACCTTTGGGATGTCCCTGGGTATCCATTTCGGGTCTACCACGAGCAATCATATCGGTACTCATCCACCAATCAATCCAAATGGAAGCTTCGACTTGCAAATAAATACCTACTCTATTGGCTGCACGAAAGGCTGCCTCCGGTGGACACCAGGAATGAAATCTAGCATGATTTAGACCATATTCCTTATAGGTCTCAAATATTCTAACCCAGTCGTCCACATTACAAGATGGATACCCAGTGAGTGGAAAATGAACACAATCCAGATTTCCTCTCAAGAACACAGGTGAATCGTTTACCAGTATTTTAGACCTACTTTTACTTATTTGGCAATAACCAAATTCGGTCTCATAGTGGGCAGTATAGTCTCCGGTTTCCATTCTAAGTTTCAAAATGTAAACCTGGGGAGTGAACTCACTCCATTTTTTCAATTTACCCTGATTTTGCACCTTGATAATCAGTGGTTTTCCCGCCTTTATTCCATACTTTTTGGCGTTCGTCAAGACCGCAAGATCAGAGTACAGAGGAAAGATTTCATACGAGACATTTGCAGATGTATTCTTCTGAGCAGAATGATCTATCTTCAAATGGAGTTCATCCTTTTCAAGACTGGAAAAAACTTGCGTGCTCGTAATACGAAAAGGGTCATAGGAGTTCATTTCAATTCGACCTATAATTCCATTCCAGATACTCTGAGTATAACTGCCGTACGCATGACCCTTATCTCCAATGTTGTGGATCATTTCATTGTTTACCAGGATGGTCAGTTTGTATTCTCCAGGATCCAATTGACCCACATGGTGATAATGCGGAGTTCCCAAGGCATCCTGGCAACTCAATTCCATCCCATCTATATATACTCTGGATTCCCACAATACTCGTTCTAGAAAAATCACAACATCTTTTGTCCTCCACTCTGCTGGAATGGTGATTTTTCTGCTGTACCATGCTTTTCCGATATATTTGTACTCCGGAGTAAGAATCCCGTAATCCGATCCTTCACTTTTTACACCAAATCCTCGTTCTGCCAAAGAACCAGGTAATTGGATAAATCCTGACAAATAACTTCTTGGGACATGATTTTTAACCAAAGAATTTGATGTATCCAGCCGGACTTCCCATTTTCCTGCCAGGTCAATAACCTGCCCCTTACCCATGGTCAAGAAAAAAAGTGTGGATATAATAAATACCAAGTGTCGTTTCGCCTTCATAACGATCACAAAGATACTATGGAATTGGCTTATTCAGGTCGAAGAGGCACTCAATTTTGCTTATTTATAAAACCTATCTATTGTGGATTTAGGTTTATGATTCTACTCGCATTACTACAAAGCCCAGAGATGTTCTCACTTTTAATTAGTGATTCCTTTGGTCCTCCATTTGAATGATCCGGAGTTGTTTGAAAAGGAGCTGAAAGGATGAAAAAGTTCAATAAAATGTCTTTGATCTATATATGCAAATCCTTTGACTACTATGTTCTTTTCTTTCCTAAAGGTATAATGGATGCTGTTTCCCAATATTTCCGGAGACTTCTTTGCTCCCGCCTCATGCAGTGCCTCGGTTAAATGATAAATATTACGGGTTGCCGTTTGATCGGTGTATTTTTTCGCTTGAGCATCAAAACTTCGAGAAGTAAAGCTTAGGTTATCTTGTTCTTTAAGCATAGTAATAGTTCCTTTATGATAGGCTCCAAAACAGCCGACAAAATGGTAAGTCATCACCAGCTCTTCATCATCCTCAAGCTGATTGAGTTGTGCGATCAAATCTAGTGTGATGGATTTCTGACTAAGCACTGAAGAAGTCCATCCCAATATGGTGAATATTAAAGTATATTTTATTGCCATATTATTCCTTTTATATTAAGACGTTTTTCCACAGGTGATTACCCATAAGGATATGTTAAATTCTACAAATGGGCAGTCTTATGTTACGGATCATACTGTTCTGTCAGAGCGATACTTCCTCCGGAATATACATGTAGTGTTGAAAACGATCCTAAATTCAGAGAATATGCATAGGCTTTATTATCGGCAGAAATGGTTATTTGGGTATTCGAAGGTATTATGACTTGTTCACAAATTAAGGGGAAATGCCCCTGGCTCCAATTGTTTTCATCACTATGCCAATCTCCCGTTGAGTCTCCCACCCATGCATTTAATGCTTCACAGCTTTGCACATCTTTAAATATGGTAAAATAGTCTTCTACAAATCTATTTTCCCGGATAAACTTTACATCCATCCGATTTTCTTTAATTTCTAAAATACAGGACCCTAATTCACTTACTGAATAGTACATCGCTTGATGATCAAGATCTCCACTTGATTTTTTCCCGGATGAACCTGTAGTAATATAGGCAGTCCCTTTTTGAGCATTTGCACCAGAAGTAAACTTCATGTAAGCTCCACCTTTTTCAGGTTTTCCATCCCCTTTTCCATTATAGCCTACCGTATGCACCTCACTATTAAATGAGGAAGAAAGCCCATAATGTCCATTGATAAAATAGGATCGTTCATAGGAATGGCTATGACCGGATAGCACCAAATCGACCCCATTAGACTCTAGCATCGGAACAAAGTTTTGCCTCATTTCTTTCAATCTAGATTCGGTATCAGAATCGTGGGACCCTTTGGAGTATGCTGGATGGTGCCAGAATGCAACAATCCATTCGGCTGTGGTATTTTGGATGTCATTCTCACACCAATTGTACATTGATCCTCCCGCCGACCTGTCCGTTTCATAAGAATCAAGGGAAATAAAATGTACATTCCCGTAATCAAAGGAATAATAGGCCTCGGTTCCGGAAGGTGTACCTCCAGCTTCGCCCATTTTAGGAAATGTGAAAATATCATAATACGGGCCTGTTTGCGAATTAGAATTGGCACTATGTCCATCATGGTTCCCCAAGCAGGAATAGGAAACCGTATTTTTTAGTTTATGCTCATACATATTTTCAAATAGGGCACTTTGATATTCCAAATCCGTACCATCCTCATAGGCATTATCTCCTAAAAACAAAATCATATCTGTATGATTTTCACCAATATAATTATAGTAGGCATCTCGAACTTTCCGTTGATTAGTACTGGCGGTACCACAGTCACCCAGGATCCATATTGTCATCTCTGGTTTAGTTCCTGCTATAGGAGAAGTTTTGAAATAGATATCAACACCAGGTGGATAAAGGACCATAGTATCATTGGCAAGTTGATAAAAATAGGTTGTCCCCGCATTTAAACCGCTTATTTCGATTTCATGATCGGTTACTATGGAATTCTGATTTACGGTCTGATTGAGAGAACTTATCGAGGTGCCATAATTGATAACGGATTCAGTTGGTACGGAGGTTCTCCAGCGTATAACCACACTGCTGGGCGTGGCTTTCTGCAGATAAGGTCCTCGAGTCACATCAACAGCCCCTGGTATTGTGGCTCCCAACTGCAGATCAAAACTTATATCAGAACTACTTGCACTGCGTTGGTGGATCTCGACCGCAATCACGTTGGATCCTATAACTAGGCTATTGGCAATATTTATAGAAATTTGGGAGTTATCTGAACTTGTAGATGAAGCAAATGTTCCATAATTAATAGAACCATCAGGCATGTTAACTCGTGCAACTTCCAATCCATTTAAATAGACCACTGCTCCATCATCATATACCAGATCAATAATCAAATTTCCAAATATCGAGGGGTCTGATATTAAAAACGACTTTCGTGTATATAAGGTAAGTGTAGAACTATTAACCTCTGTAACTTCATCATTATCACCATATCCCATATGTGTATTACCATTATTCCAGGTGTCCTCATTATAGTTTATATCATTCCAATCCAGATTGGATTGGTTCGGTGGTTCCATTTCTTGGTCATAATATGCCCAGGTTGACCCATAGTTAACCAGTGTCGATTGAGCTTTTATGAAATTTGGAATAAATGAGATAACAAGGTAAATGATTAAAACCTTTTTCATCTTTGACAATAATTTACTTTATCAATGGATAGTCGAAAAATGTGTTTTTTGATGGACTCGAATAATTTTTTACATGATTGTATATTCCTAATTCTAGCAGGTAAGAGATCAATAGCGATTTGAGCATTTTTAAAATCAGCATAAGCCAATTCAAAATGTTCAAATTGATAATGAATTAATGCTCTTTGATAAAAAGCCCATTCTTTTCTATTGGCCTTATTAAGGACTTTTGATGCTAACAAAATGGCCTGAAAATAATTGCCCTGCTCCACTTCCAGACACTGTAGTTCTTGATAAAAGAGAGTGAGATCACCCAAATCTGTCAGACCTCTACACAATACAACTTTGGCTCTATAATGACCCTTTTTACCCAAAGCCTTCCAGGCGTTGCATGCCTCAAGATAGTTTTCCGGTATTTTCTCCCTGGCTATTTGAATGATCTTTTCAAAAGTGAGGGCAGCACTTTGATATTTTTGTTTTGCCAATAAAATTTTTGCCGACAATCTTAATGCTTTGACATGGTTGGGTTTTTGTCTTAGAAATCGCTGAATTTCCCGATTGGCTTTTGACAATTCACTTTGGCAATAATAGGCCTTGGCTAATAAGTAGTGTCGATAAAAGGCACCAGAATTAAGTATTCCACATTTTTTGAGATCCTGTATCGACGAATCAAAATCATTATGTTCCAAATATAACTTGCCTCTTTTTAGATATAGATTTGAACTGTCAGGATAAATAGCTATTAGTTTGGTCACGGAGTTTATTCTTTTATGTAGGTCTCCATGTGCGACGAGTGATAATGAATAGGTAAATGAAACTACCAAGGCAAGAAGTTTAATTAATTTCATAGGAGGATAGGATTTCGGTTAGTTTATTAATATTTGGGTGGGTTTGGTTAAATTTTTGGCGGTCAAAAATAGAGATCTCCGATAATTGGAAAGGACACATGATTTAGTGACTTCCTACTTAACCAACTCCAATGTTCCAAATACGAGTTGACCAGAAATTGCAGAACAGTAATGGGATTAATGGATTAAGAATAATATTTGCCGGCTAGAGGGGTTTCTGGAAGGTGCAAATATCTAAAGTTAACGCCCGATAGATAGGATTTATTTTGCTTTATTAAGCTTAATCACCATGAGCTCTTTTTCCGAAAAATCCATCCACCCAAAATCGTAAATATAAAAGTATGTTTTTCCTGCCTTGTTGATATTCATTGTAGTATGATAAGCGGTATGAAAACCACTTTTATGAAGATCAGCTTTGGAGATAAAGAATTTTCTCTTTCCAATTACTTCATATTTTTCTTGTAATATGACCCAATTACGAAGTAATATGGAGTCAATTGGTTTGGTAATGGAGTCAATTGGTTTGGTATTGGTGTATGTTGTGTTTTTCTCTTTTGATGATAAACATTTTTGCAGGATACAGAACAAAATATTTTATCTATTCTACCCTGAATTTCATTACCACAGATAGGACAGAATTTAGCAGGAGCGGGTAAAGGCATCGGTTTGGATTTAATAATCTAATGATGAATTAATATAGCAATAAAGAACAATAATTATTACCGGTTTGCCGGTTAACTATTACTTTATACAACTTCGCCAATCGAAGGCTTGGATTACCGTAGTAGTTCCATTGGAAACTTCCTAACTATTATCCGTTTAAACGGTTATAACGGTTATAACCGTTTTATCGGTTAACAACTACTCTTAACACTTACCTATTGATAGCTTGGTTGCCCAAGTATTCTACTTCTTAAACCATTTTTGATCGATTGCTTATAATTTAAATGGTAAGATGTCAATCGCTTATTATTATTCCTGGCAATATAATTTGGGAACTGAGCAACTCCCTCCGTTATCCGTTTAAACGGTTATAACGGTTAGCTACTACTTTACATACCTTTCCATTCGATGGCTTGCAATTGCGTCGGTTTTCTATTGGAAACTCCCCGACTTCTATTATCCGTTTAAACGGTTATAACGGTTATAACCGTTTTATTGGTTAACAACTACTCTTAACACTTACCCATTGATATCTTGGCTGCCCAAGTATTCTACTTCTTCAACCATTTTTGATCGATTGCTTATAATTTAAATGGTAAGATGTCAATCGCTTATTATTATTCCTGGCAAGATAATTTGGGAACTGAGCAACTCCCTCCGTTATCCCTTTAAACGGTTATAACGGTTATAACGGTTAACAACTACTTTCTTCACAACTTTTCCAATTGATGCTTTGGAATAATTTTGGTTTCCCAGCTTCTACTGGTTTAGATCAAGATCTATTTATTTATCTTTTTAGGCATCATTGATTACAGCTACTCCTCGCAACAAAATTTCGGAATTGCATACCTACTCAAATGAACGTTTAAACGGTTATAACCTAAATAACTTTGGAAATGTGTAGTCCCATACTATTCTAAGGCAATCACAACACCTTACTCTCTATTGCCAGACCGATTCTGATGTAGTGCATTTGGTAAATGATTATTATAGTAAGATTGTAGTGACATAAAGAAACTTGCACACATGACCAGAAGAATAATCGCAAATGGCAAACCAGTTATTATCGTTGCAGTTTGCAAAGCTGTCAGGCCTCCACCGATAAGTAAAACTATTGCCACGACTCCTTCCATTGATGCCCAAAATATTCTTTGCCCCACTGGAGAATTGTGCCTTCCTCCTGAAGTAAGGGCATCGACAACCAACGAACCGGAATCCGATGATGTTATAAAAAAACTTCCCACCAGCAGAACGGTTAAGAACGAAGAGATAAATGAAAATGGAAATTGCTGGAGAAGCTTATAGATTGCCGTAGCCACATTCTCGTTTACCGCATCAGAAATTCCAGTTAAACTCCCAAGCTCAAGGTACAATGCTGAGCCACCGAAAGCACTTAACCATAAAAATGTTAAAAGAGTTGGAACCAACATTACACCTAAAATAAATTCTTTTATCGTTCTTCCTTTTGATATTCTAGCAATAAAAATACCGACAAACGGAGACCATGCGATCCACCACGCCCAGTAAAAAATAGTCCATTTATTCTGCCAGCTTTCTTCTTCACTTATTCCCGTGTAGGCTTCTATCCATAAGCCTAATTCAAAAAAATTAGACAAATAATAGCCTATATTTTCGATAAGAGATTTAAAAATAAAAAGGGTAGGACCAACAAGTATTATAAAAACAAGTACGGTAACAGCTAGACGCATATTCCAAGCACTTAATCTTCGGATTCCCTTATCGAGCCCTAAAATCAGAGAAAACGTAGCCAGTCCAGTGATGATAATAATTAGGACAGTCTGCATCCCGGAAGTATACTGTATATCAAATAAGAAAGCTAATCCGGCATTTATTTGTTGGGCTCCTAAACCCAAAGATGTTGCCAGACCAAATAATGTGGCAATTACCGAAACAATATCTATAATATGGCCAAGCCATCCATAAATTTTATCTCCAAAAATGGGATAAAAGATAGATCGAATAGTAAGTGGCAGCTTCAAATTAAAGGTAAAAAAGGCCAATGCCAACCCCACAACTGCATAAATTGCCCAAGCGTGAACACCCCAATGCAAAAAAGTAATTCCCATCGCTGATCTTGCACTTTCGACAGCATCAGTAGAGGTAGCGAATGGGTTGGTATGATAGTGCATTACGGGTTCAGCAACGCTCCAAAATAAGAGTCCTATTCCCATGCCTGCACTAAAAAGCATAGCAAACCAAGAGGCCCTTGAGAATTCGGGTTTTGCATCATTACCACCCAATCTAATTTTTCCGAATTTACTAAACCCAAGGTATATAGTAAAAGTTAGCAAAATATTGACCAGTACAATAAAAAACCATCCTATGGAATTTGAGATACCAGCTTGTACTCGTGCAAACCATTGCTCCATTGGCTTACCGATGGTAATAGTAGTTACAACCAGAATTAGAATTACCACTAAAGAGACAATAAATACCGGACCATTAACCCTTGTTCCCCAAAAAACACTCCTATCACTTCTTTTATATTTTTTCTCCATGGGTTATAATCAAATACGAAAATCTAATATTTTACTTGTTAGACTGAACCTCTCCCTGACAATTCAGAAAAATATTGACTTTTGATTGTGATTTTGTATTTATGCTTTCATCAATATTTTAGGAGGAGCTAATTTTTGTGTAAGCCTGGATACTACAATAATGGTAATCAGTCCACAAACCATAGCTAGTGTCCGAAATGGGAACAGAACAATTCCATCTTGTATCATCGGATATTTTATAATTATGGGAATACCAAGAGTTGGATCTCCTCCTCCAATCCGCAAACAAAAAGCCACCATAAATCCCACAAAAGAACCGATAGCATTTGCTTTCTTATCGAATAAAGCAGTTACTAATTGCGGAAAAAGCAAGGTATACACGAAGTCACTACATAAAAACCACAAGGCATAAACACTTTGGATTTTTAAAGCCAAAATGGTTGCTGTAATACCTATAATCCAGATACATCGTTTAATAACTTTGGTTAGACTTTTATTATTGATATTAGGTTTTACAAGTGGGCGATAAATATTCCAGCTGGCCATTGAGGAAGCAGACAAAATAGAAGAATCGACTGAAGACATTACAGCTGCAGCTACCGCTCCTAAACCTACTGTGGCTACTACCCAAGGGGTAAGATAACGAATTACGAAGGGAAGAATAAGCGCTGCGGTCGGTTCATCTGCTGCTCCAAGGCTCTGCCATGAAGGCACGGCAGTACCTATAATTCCGATAACTATGGCAGGTATGGCTGCGACTAAACAAACAAATCCAGCAATAAGCGATAATCTCACCGCAGTTTTGGAATTTTTTGCTGAAAGTACACGCTGAAAATAAACCTGCCAGGGGATACCTCCAAAAATGAGCAATAGTATACTGTCCCACCAATTGAAATAGTAGTTTCCAAGTACTTCTTTGGAGGGAATAAACGAGGCCAGATCACCCATTTTCGTTTGATAGTTTTCCCATATATAATCCCAACCACCGGCAGCTTTTAAAGCAAATGGTATTACCACTATCAAACCCACAATTAGCAGAATCATTTGTACTACATCCGTTAATGCCACAGCCCATAAACCTCCGATTGCGGTATAGGCAATAGCAATTAGTGATGAAAGAATAATTGCAGTAGTAATATTCAAACCTAAAATAGTTGCAAATGTAGCTCCAAGTGCAGTGAGAATTGCAGCGGTCCAGAAAATTTCTCCTAATAACGCGGGTAAAAAAAGAACTGCCGACATACGCACTCCAAACCTTTGCGAAAGTGGATCTAGCATAGTTTTAAACTCCATTTCGCGCATTTTGCGTGCAAAGAATAGCCCACCTACTATGAGACTCAATCCATAACCCCATGGAGCCTGCACCCACATCAATCCATAGTTAGAATCAAAAGTAAATTCAGCTGTTCCGTTAATATAACCCCCTCCAACCCAGGTAGCGCTCATGGTAAAAACTGCGATCCACAAGGGTATATTTCTTCCAGCTAACATAACCTCTGTAACCGAATTTTCCTTTTTAAGATTGCTAGCATAAGTGCCCATAAAGAATATTACTCCATAGAAAAATATCATTGAATAATAACCAGGCCAAAAGACATCAGAATCAGTATATAACTGGAGATAGAATCCTACCAATATAAGAACTGTGACCAGAACAATCGTTGGCTTTAAATTTTTAATAAGTGATTTTTCAATGCTCATAATTAGTTGGAGTTTGTAAAGATTCGGGCATACATACAGGGGCAAATTGTATATTTTGTATTGTCCAGCAGGTCCTGAAGGAACGAATAACAATATCTGCAAAGCAAATCAAATTCGTAAACCAACCGATTAGACTGAAGATGAAATTAAAACATCCATTGTGATATGTTACTATGCTCTTATAACCGATAACAAATGTATTTTATGGTAACAATCTTGGATCATTTCTTCAGTCTTGCGTATTTCTTGGATGAAGTTACTTAAAAATTAGCGTTAAAATTAATCGTATGTACTAGTACCACGGTGCCTCGGAATGCGAACCTAGCATTTGCTCTGACGACACTCAAAGGAATAAAGCATTCTCGCTTCGCTATATACCGCCTCCTTTCAACTGCTCCTCCTCAAATTGCAGTGATTTGTACAAATTTATTTGCAGACGATATCTGAACACTTTGCCTATCTATCACACGTTAGAAGTGTTCACAAGAACTATTTGTTTCATCGAAGTATTCATTTTAGGCTCGATAAACGTTCTTTTAGCAACCGATTGATCTCCGGTACGACTTGATGTAAGTCCCCAATAATTGCATAATCCGACTTTGGCACTATAGGTGCCTCAGGGTCCGTGTTAATTACTAAAATCTTTTTTGAACTTTTACATCCAACGTAATGCTGGATGGCTCCACTAATCCCACAAGCGATATACAAATCAGGAGCCACACGCGCTCCGGTTTGACCTACCTGGTCTGAGTGCGGTCGCCAACCGTTGTTCGTTACTACTCTTGAACACCCCACGGCACCTCCAAGTGATTCAGCTAATTCCTCAAGTATCTCAAACCCTTCTTTACTGCCCACTCCTCTACCACCACTTACAACCACTTTGGCATCGGTCAAAAGGATTTTTTCAGATTCAGGAGCCGACTCTGAAACTACTTTGACTTCTAGATCCATAGCATCAAGCTCTACATTGGTCTCCACAATATCAATTTCAACCTTTGCGAATGCTTCTACATTTCTAGTAAAAGGTGCCAATGACAATAAAAATAATCTGCTGTGGAATTTTGCGCGTTCTAACAAGCTGCCACCCCATCTAATTCTGGTTAGGTAACAAGATTGATCCTGAAATTCAACTTCCGTACAGTTAGCAGCCAGGGGCAAATTTAATTGTGAGGCAATATGTGCAATAATTTCGTTGCCTCGCTCTGTCGCGGTTACCATGATGGCCTTTGGATTCAACAATCCCGCAAGCTGCACAATTGATTTGGCCCATGCAACCGGGGCATATTCATCCAGTTCGGGATGTAGTAGTAGATGCACTTTTTTAATTCCCGAGTTCTTTAATTCTTCAGCAACGATTCTCCCGTTTTCACCAACAACTACAGCTTGTACTTCATCCAGTTCTCGTGCCAGTGACAGCACTTCAAGTGATTGTTGGTTCAAAGTACCTCTGTTATGTTCTATTATTGCTATGATCATGGTTTGCGAATAAGTTAATAACTAAAACTATTAGAATATGCTATGTTGGCCTCTTTAAAAGCCCCAATTCATCAAGAATATCAACCACTTTGGGAGCGACCTCGACACCCTTTCCAAGTATTTCAGTATTGCTCCCAGTCTGACGTGGTGTGTCAAATTGTAAAGTCTCTATATCTCCAACAATTTTTGTGGGAGTAAAAATATCTATTGTTTTACGTTTAGCCTTCATTCGTCCAGGTAATGAAGGGTAGCGTGGCAGATTGATTCCTTCTTTTACCGTCACAACAGCCGGCAAAGGAAGTTCATAGATTTCAAATCCACCGGAAATTTCTTTCTTCAGGGTCATTAGTTTCTCATTTATATCTATAGATTTAATCCCGGTAGCACAGGGCCATCCTAATTGGTGCGCTACTCGTATCCCCACCTGATATCCACCTGAATCAGCTGATTCGTTTCCCATTAGGATTAAATTAAATTTCATATCAGCTATGGCATCTGCAATAGCACCAGCTGTAGCCATCGGACCCCATTCCTTTCCTTCAGTTTTCAATAAGACGGCATTATCGGCTCCCATGGCCATTGCGTACCTCAATTGCTCTGAACTTGATTCGGATCCCAATGAAAGTACCGTAACCGTACCACCGAATTTTTCCTTCATACGGATTGCCTCTTCTATCGCACACTCTTCATGAGGACTAATAGTAAAACCCAGATTTCGAGTCTCTATTTCCTGCTTATCTTCAGTCAAGACAATACGCATACCGGGAGAAGGCACCCGCTTAATACAGACTAAAGTATTCATATGATATATAATTGACTTCTCTTCTTTTCAACACGTGACAAAATACCTCCTTAGTCCTTCATTCTGCTGTTCGAAGGATCAAAATAAGGTCGGCTGCCAACAACTTCTACCGTTATTGGATATTTCTCATCCATATAGTAAACTGATAGCTTGGCTCCTTCTTTTGCATGTTCTTTAGGTAAATAGGCCATCAATAGGAATTTGCCTGTCGAAGGACTTGCACCTGCGGTGGTTACATAGGAGCTCCTTCCATGTTCATCGACCAACAAATTACCATCTAAATCCAGGATAGGCTCATTGCCCTGCATAAATCTTTCCATACCGGATGCTGATTGGTGATTATCTACCGATAGCGTACAGAGATGAGCTATTGGATCCGATTTTCTGGCCTTCATATAGGCTTGTTTTCCAATGAAGTTTGCTTTTTTCACCTTGCGCCTAGCTAACCCGGCTTCCACGGGATTGTATTCCGACTCCAGTTCAGCACCCATTAACCGATACCCCTTTTCGATGCGGCCGCTCGTGCCGTACACCCCTATACCTGCAGGTACTATTTTGTGCGGTTTACCGGCCTCCCACAGAATATCCCATAATTTTAATCCATGTTCGGTAGCCACATATAATTCCCAACCCAATTCACCTACATAGGATATTCTCAATGCCCAAACACGCATTCCTCCTATGCGAATATCCCTGGCGGATCCATAGGGAAAGGCTTCGTTGGATAAATCGTCATCACAGACCGATTGCACTAATTTACGAGCGTTTGGACCCCACACACCTATCGTACATATCCCGGAAGTATGGTCTACAAATTGAACCGAATTATCGGAAGGCAAATGGTCCGCAAACCACTTTTTGTCTCTACCTCCATCACCTCCACCGGTGACAATTCGAAAGCTGTCTTTTCCAGTCCTCATAATAGTTAAGTCGGCTTTAAAACCACCGTGCGGTGTGAGTAACGGAGTATATACCGCATTTCCAATTTTGACATTCATCTGATTGACTGTCATATATTGAATATATTCCAAAGCTCCGGGACCGCAGATATCAAAAATGGCGAAGGCGGTTAGGTCAACCATGGCCCCCCTGTCCCGCATCGCTAAATGTTCTGCGTTGATAATCGGTGACCACCAGCGGGCATCCCATTCATGCGGTCGGGTGTTAACCCTCTCTCCATATTCTTCTAGTAGGTTTCGATTAGACTCATACCATTGCGGTCGTTCCCATCCCGCAGTTTCAAAAAAAACTGCCCCTAATTCCTTTTCGCGGAAGTGGAAAGGGCTGACTCTCACATTGCGATTCGAATTCCATTGTTCTCGGGGATGGATTATGCCATAGGTTTTATTAAAAGCTTCCGATGTTCGCGCGTTTACATGCACTTTGGATTTGGCGTAATCATAAAAGCGGGAAATGTCTGAATGGTGAGGATCTATCTCAGAGTATCCCTGCGTCATCCACTCTGCGACCATTTTACCAATACCCGGACCTTCTTTAATCCAAACTGCCGCGGCCGACCACAGATTCTTCACTTCACTGGTTTCACCGAGTAGAGGATAACCATCGGGCGTCAGTGACAAGAGGCCATTTATAGCATGACGAATACCAGCTCGTTCGTCACCTAATAATTCGGGCATTAACTCTAATGCTTGTTCCAATTGAGGATCAAAATCATCCTGAGTAAATGGCAATTCGGTAGGAGAAAGAGGCGACTCTTCTATCGATGGAATGTCGTCAGGATCATGTAAAATGGGCCGATGTGCATACGAACCCACTTCCATATCACTACCATGCTGACGCTCATAACAAAAAGTATCCATATCACGAACAATGGGATACTCGATTTCCCCGGTAGTCTTTTCAAACAGACTTAAAGGTCCGACTGAAATCATCTGGTGAACGGCAGGTGTAAGCGGTATTTTAGCTCCGGCCATTTTCGCAATCCGCGGACTCCAGACACCACATGCAATAACCACATATTCTGAGCGAATGGTCCCTCGAGAGGTTATAACTTGAGCAATTTTTCCATTTTCCACAGTCAAATCCTCCACTTCGGTATTTGGAACTACAGTCAAAGCGCCCTTTTCCATACCATATTCTCTCATTAAAGTTCCCGCACGCAATGAATCTACGACCCCAACAGAAGGAGTGTAAAATCCTCCTAACAGAATTTCTGTATCTACAAATGGGACTAGTTTCTTTACCTCATCTGGTGTAAGGAGGTGAGATTCTATACCCCATGCCGTTGAGGAAGCCATCCTTCTCCTAAGTTCTTCCATCCTCGCTTCCGTGCGGGCCACTTCAATTCCACCGCATTCCGTAAATACTCCTAACTCCTTATATTGTTTTATGCTGTCGAGAGTAAGCATAGTCATTTCTTTAGAATGATCCACCGGAAACAAAAAATTGGAAGCATGTCCCGTAGATCCTCCCGGGTTTGGAAGAGGCCCTTTATCCAAAAGTACAATATCCTTCCAACCCAGTTTGGCCAAATGGTAGACTAAGCAATTTCCGACTATTCCGGCTCCAATAACTACAACTTTCGCATTTTTGGGTAAATTACTCATGGTTGAATTTTTTAATTATTTTGATAGATTTCATTTGTGAGCATTTTACAAATCAGGCCATTGACCAATAATTTTTCAGTTAACCGCCCTCATATTTTTACAGCCTTTTGCCCATAAAACATATTTGGTTTTGCCTTTACCAACTGCCAAACAATTTAGCATTTAATTTCTTTTTAGACTTATTAGTGAGATTGATATTTTAAAAGATTTTAAGAATAATCAGTGAACATTTACACTCCTTAATTCTCATCTCAATATCATTGAAAATTTACGTCGAATTTTTAAAAAAGTACTTGCTTTACTTCAATTTAATTTTTATTTTCAATAAGAAATTTCCTAGCGGCCTACTTTTTGCATATGGTAGCCGCTTTCTTATTTCATACTGTTAAATAATTAGTAATATTTTAAACAAAAAAGATATGCATCCTAATGTACCATCTGTTGACCAATCAGACCGGAAAGTTCCCTATAATTTGAGACAAAGCGGTCCTACCCCTGTACAAATGTTGATTTCGACTCGCGTACGAAAATCTCCATACTGGCATCTATCTATGGAAGAAGGGTGCTGGAGAGCAACCACCTATAATCGCATGTATCATCCAAGAGGATATGTTCGTCCTGAAGAAGGTGGGGCCATGGTAGAATATGAAGCATTGGTGAATAGAGTCACAATGTGGAATGTAGCGGTAGAAAGACAAATTCAGGTAAAAGGTCCTGATGCTGAGGCATTTATTAATTTCATTATTACCAGGGATGCGACAAGGATAAAACCTATGCATGCTAAATATGTCATTCTTTGTAATCAAAAAGGTGGAATTCTCAACGATCCCATATTGCTGAGATTATCCAAAGATGAGTTTTGGATTTCCATATCCGACAGCGACTTGTTGTTTTGGGTACAAGGTGTCAATGTATTTGGAAACTACAAGGTAGAAATTGACGAATTAGATGTTTGTCCGTTACAAATACAAGGCCCTCTTTCTGAAGATCTTATGGCGAAACTAGTGGGAGAAGAAGTAAGAGAAATTCCCTATTATGGATTAATGGAGGCAGAAGTTGGAGGCGTATCATGTATCGTATCTCAGACAGGATTTACTGGGGAAAAGGGTTATGAAATTTTTACACCAAATGCAAGTATAAATGCCGAAAAGGTTTGGTATGCGGTCAAGGAGGCAGGTGAGGAATTTGGACTAATGGTCATTGCCCCCGCACATCATCGAAGGATAGCCGCAGGGATCTTGAGCTGGGGACAAGATCTGGATTTTGAAACCAGCCCGTTTCAGGTCAATCTGGCCTATCAAGTCCCGAGAAAGAAAAAGGCAGATTACATCGGAAAAAAAGCACTGGAAGAACAGCGTAAACAAATAGAAGCTGGAAATTATCCATTTGCATTAAAACAGGTGGGAATAAAATTTGGAGGCAAACCTGTTGTCGATTATGCCAGCGATTTTTGGTTGATTCAAAATCCAGAAGGAAAGCAGGTAGGATATGTAACCTCTCCCTGGTATTCTCCAGAACTGGAAGTGAATATCGCGTTGTGTTTTGTACCTATTGAATTTTCAAACATCGGGCAGGAACTTAAAGTCGAGCTCCCCGACATCTACTCTTCGGTTGCTGGTGAAGCTGTCCGTGCTGAGGTTTGTGAGGTCCCATTCCGTAAAAGCGTGAACCCAAGCGCTCGGGAAATCGCAAAAAGCAAAGGGGAGGAATACACCATCTAAGGCTAATCTTATTATGGATTGGTCAATAGAAATTCTACCGAGACAAACACACCAACTTCATTTGATACCTGATTTTGTGCAGGAAGTATACATACCTAGTCTGCCCGGATCAAAACATAGGAATCTAGCGTCAGCCTCTAAGAAATTGATAGAATTCGGTAAAATACCGGTCCCGCATATTGCAGCACGTTCGCTTGAGAGTCAATCTGAGGTCCGCAATCTTCTTGCCGACCTGGTTGCCAGTAAAGTTGATAGGGTTTTACTTATAGGTGGGTCTGTAAGTCAGCCGGCTGGTCCATACTCAAGTGTAATGGATCTCATGAATACCGGGATTTTATCAGAAATGGGTATTGATATTATCGATGTGGCAGGACATCCGGAAGGAAATCCTTATGATGTAAAATCGGAGGACCACCTTTTGGAGAAAGTAGCCTGGGCAACTAAAAATGATGTTAAATTGCGCATAGTAACACAGTGGTCTTTCAATGCAATTGCAATTAATGATTGGATCCGAAAAATGAAAGAACTTGGAGTTACTCAACCCCTACACATTGGAATTCCAGGTCCAGCTAAAATGAAAACCCTTATGTTCTATGCAAAAATTTGTGGAGTACGAACATCGGCCAAGGTTCTCAAAAACCAAGGATTCAATCGATTAAAAAAGCTGTTAATTAACAAGCCCGACATTCTGGTGTCCAACATCAAAGGACCAGATCGATTACACCTTTTTTCATTTGGTGGCTTACTTGAATCTTCCAAATGGCTTTCAAAGTTTGCTCCGGTTTTGTGAGAAATATCCAAATTGGCGATATTTGGATTATTCAACTTTCATGGATAAGGCAAGTCCAACCTATTGCTTGACACCAAATAGGAATTATTCTGTACAGTTGGAATTGAAGAAAGATAGTATTATCTTAATAGGGTCGGGATTATGATAACCTAAACTGAAGATTCTGGTGTTTCGAATAATTTACCTTGGAATTCTGCTCTTGCTTTCACTACGGTGCTCCAGAGAAGAGGTCTCTATAGAATTCGAACACATATTTGATCAAGTGTGGTCTGACTTTAATCGGGTTTACCCCTATTTCGAGTTGAAACAAGTCGACTGGGATTCCATTTATCAAGTCTATCGACCTAAAATCAAAAAAGTTAATAATGAGGTGCATCTATGCGCATTATTATCTGAGATGCTAAATAGCCTTAGAGATATACATGTATATATTTCTACGCCAAATCATTTGAGTGGCTTCGAAAAGCGCACCAATTACCGTGCAAATCCCAAGGATAATGTATCACATTATATTGACAACATATCAGTGGATAATAAGCGGGTATTGTTTGCGAATATTAAAAACACCGACCTTGCTTATTTGCAAATTCTCACTTTTAGTGGTAGTGTTAATAATTATGTAGACTTTCCCACCGAGACCATTGTAAGTGCCATCTCCAAGAAAAAAGGTGTGATCATAGATTTGAGAGATAATCAGGGAGGTAAAGAGGATTTTGCCAAAGATTTTGCCAATCGATTTGCCTCCCGTAAAAAGATCTATAAATACATTAGAGCCAGAAATGGGACAGACATTAATCAATTTGACCATTGGCAAGAACAAACTACCATACCGATCAATCCTATAAAGTATAATAATCCAATTGTTCTTTTGACCAACCGGGGATCTTACAGTGCTACGGAGAGTTTTGTGCTAATGATGAAAACACTTCCTCACGTGCAAATTGTAGGTGATACCACCGGGGGAGCCACCGGAAATCCACAAATATTTGAAACCGGAAATTGGCGATATTCAATCTCCACAGTTCAAGTGGTAAATACCCATTTTGATCTGATTGAAGACCATGGCATAGCCCCTGATTATCCTATAGAGATGAGTAATCAATCAATTATCAACGGTCAAGATCTGATATTGGAAAAGGCCATTCAAATCATACAATGAATAAGAGGGCGCGTAGCCAGAAATTCAATAATTTGGAACATTATCTGTTGGCCCGCGGACAGCAGGTTTAGTGCAAATGTCGTACTTTGCGAGTACACACAGCAGAAATTAATTATACCAATTTCGCATGATTTCTGAAAACAACTATTTACGATTGTGGCCGAAGTATTTGACTTTGACCCTTTTTATAATCTGGTCTTGTTCGAATGAAACAGTGCCTGTTTCACCCACCATGGAACCTGACATCGTTGTATTAGATAGTCTCTGGTCTATTCCTTTCAGTCAGGTGTATAGCGGAGGTCCGGGAAAGGATGGAATTCCTGCTTTGGATTACCCAAAAGTAGTTTCTACTGATATTGCCGATCATTTAGAACCCAATGATTTGGTTATCGGATATAAAAGCGGAGATGAAGTCAGAGCCTACCCACACAGTATTCTGGACTGGCATGAAATCATTAATGATGAATTAGATCAGGAAAAGATCGCTATTACTTATTGTCCTTTGACCGGCACCGGATTAGGTTGGAACAGAGTGATCGACGGTCAGGAAACCACGTTTGGTGTTTCGGGACTATTATACAATACCAATTTGATGCCCTATGACCGGAATACCGAGAGCATATGGTCTCAGTTATTAAATTCTTGTGTAAACGGACAGTTAAAAGATACCACAATCAAAGTATTTCCTCTTTTAGAGACCACCTGGAGAACATGGAAAAAAATGTATCCCAACTCAACTGTAGTTTCCAATGAAACTGATTATGCCATGCCATATGGAGTTTACCCCTATGGGAATTATCGTGATACGGAAAAGCTGATATTTCCGGTTAGCACAAAGGATGATCAGCTATTTGCGAAAGAACGAGTACTGGGTGTATTTCTTGAGTGGGGAGCAAAAGTGTATCGGTTCAGTTCCATTGACCCCAATAATTCAGGTAAAATAAATTTGATTCATGACAATTTTGGGCCACAACATCTGTTGATCATTGGCAATATGGATTTTATGGTTGCATTCAAACCATCCGGTATTGAAAAAGCCTATGAATTTAAACCCTTGCAGAATGAACTGCCGCTGGTAGTCAAAGACAATCTAGGAAACAAATATGATTGCTTTGGCTTTGTCGCAACAGGTCCTAACCAAGGAGAACAATTAGATACTGTCGAGTTCATTATTGGATATTATTTTGCAATAGCTGCGTTCCATCCCAATCCACAAGTTTATAACGATTAGCCAGATACATTTTTACTATGCGCTTTGTAATATCTTGAGTTCGATTTTTCTTGCTTGTATAATTAGCTGTAAATCAAAACTATAAGATATTATATTTCTCTATTCAATTAATTAAAAAACAACCAACATTATTTATCAACTTATACTTTATCCCGTACAATTTCCCGCTAGGCAAAATCTGATAAGGATACAGGCTCCTGAGTTGACAGCAACGGAGCTTGGAAGGTTCCTCGCAATGATAAGTGAACTCAGGTTAAAACCTTATGTGTACTTAAAGATTCAAAAAAAGACCTGAACAGATCGCCCAGGTCTTTCTTAATTATCTAAGGTTTGAGATCATTCATGCATCAATCCCAACCAAATATCTGGGTCAGATTTGAGTTTACCGTAACGTGGGTCTGTGGTATAGGACGGTAGTAATGTTTAGGTTCCTGGAAGGTTCCTCGTTCACCAACAGTGACCATATATCCGCTACTCCCTTCCGTCAGATAGAACCCGGCGTCTTCACCTAGAAAGCCAGTGCGATGATAAAGCAGTTGAATACCCAACTCGTTCTTTTCCTTTTCATCACCAGAAGGTATAGTCGCACTTTGAGCAATCAATATGATGTCATCGATTCCATCACCGGTTAAGTCATATTTCCCCAAACTTGGAAAATAGAGGCCGACAGGTTCTTTTTCCAATAATTTGCCTGCCTTCCATCTCATCAAATCTGTAAAACGATGACCTTCGAATGCCAGTTCTACTCTGCGTTCCCTTCTAATTTCCAGTAATTCAGCACTATTCACATTGGGATATCTAGCCTGCTGGACCGGATCCACTTCAGGATTCATAGTCATATCGGGCATCCCAACTCTGGCTCTCAGCAAGTTAACCGTATTGTCTAAATCGTTTTGGGATAAATTTCCCAATTCCGCTTTTGCTTCGGCAAATGTCAGTAACACTTCTGCATAACGCAATATGGGCACATCTACTTCATTAATTAATTCAGCCTCAATCAGATTTACAAATCCTTTCTGCATGTGATACCCTGAAAAGTTTTTGTTCAATTGTTGGATATAGGATCCAGCTCCTGTTTCATATGTACCCGATCTTACCAATTGCCATCCTGGTGGAACATAGGTCTGAGAAAGTCTTGGATCTCGATTTTGAAATTCTTCTACAAAAAGTTTTTCGTTGAAATCCGGTTGAGAAGTATAGTAACTTCCGTCGGTCATCAAATAGGATTGTAGCAGATCTTTGCTTGGAGACATCTCATAATTTCCAAACATAGAAGTAAAGTTACCGTTGTTCTTCACATTGGTAATATGGATATTGTTGAGGATAATTTCCGGATTTCCGTTAAGGTCCGGGTTATCGAAAAGATTGTTGTAATCACTATTCGGATCTCCGGAACTATAAATATCAAACAACCCACTATCCATAATCTCCTTGGATACATTCATTGCCATCTCTAGATATTGATTGGCACTACCTTGCAATCCCAATTCGTCATGGTATTTCCTAAATGTACCCTCATAAAGTGCATGACGTGCCTGAAACGCTTTAACTACCCATTTATTAACAGCTCCGGGAGGTTGATCCGCGAATACATGGGTAGCAGCATACTGAAGGTCTTCAAAAATTTTGCTTACTACCAAGTCGCGAGGATCTCTGGCTTTAAACAGTTCATCCTCGTCATCGGTATCAATTACCTGGTCATACCAGGGGACATCGGAGAATCTTTGTACTTTCTCCATATAAAACTGAGCTCTGAAAAATCTCGCCAGCCCTTCAAAGTGATTTAGGCTCTCCTGAGATATTTCTGCCTTTCCAAAATTTTCCAAAAAGAAATTAATGGTACGCAGGGTACCCCAGGACCAACCACCAGTAATGGTGTTGGAACTAGCATCGGTGGTCATGATGATTTTGATTTCCCGTGAACCGGTAGTTGCCGCATTGTCGGTAGCATCATCCCAATCGTATAGGCCCGATCCTGGAAAATTATACAAGTTGTTAATATATAATTGCAAATCTTCCTCACTGTTAAAAAAGTTTTCTTTTCCAATGGAAGTTTTGGGAACCCGATCTAAAAAATCATCATTGCAAGAAATGAACAGTAGGGTTGCCAAACCACATATAATAAGTTTTACTTTGTTTTTCATGATTCTTAAACTTTAAAAATTACCATTAAAAGTTAACACTTAATCCAAAAGAATATCGCCTTTGGAAGGGATAAGCATACCCTTTGGCTTCACCTCTTCCTGGAGAATAACCAGGATCATACAAATTATCTGTGTCACTTATTGCCTCCGGATCGAAAAAGTCATTAACTCCGGAAAATTCACCAATGTTTTCACCACTAATGAATATTCTTACGCTTGATATTTTAACCTTTCTAGTCAGATCTGTTGGTAAGGTATAACCCAAGGTTATATTTTTCAATCTGAGATAAGAGGCATTCAATAAATAACGGGTTTGAGGAATCGCAAGACCTTTGGATTGGTCAACTCGTTCTCCCAAATTTCTATCTGCTAACCAGGCCTGTAAAATGGGGTAGTACGAATCTGTATTGGCATTGGCCAAACCCGCATCTATATAAGATTGAGAGTGTTGAGAGAGACCTCCGCTATCATCTGATGCCCGGTAGAAATCCAATATATGTTCATATCCTCCGGCATAAGGCTGTTGGTAAAAACCCCAATACAAATAATCCTGAGGATAATAATCTCTTTTACCTACACCTTGGACAAAAACATTTAAATCAAAGGCACCGTAGTCTACACCCAGATTTACTCCAAATCGATAACGGGGAGTAAAGTTGCCAATTACGGATAAATCCTTAGGATCGTCAGTGGTCAATCCTTTTTCAATCGCTCCATTCCCATCCAGGTCTCTAAATTTTGGCCATCCAGGAACTATTGACAACGCACCCCATGGAATAAGGGAGGTTTCATCTAAAGCTGCAATTTCATTTTCGGATTGAAACAAGCCATCACTGGTCAACCCCCAAATTTCACCCAATTCCTGGCCTACATAGAATTGCGTTAAATTATTATTGGGATTGTCAAATTTTGTAATGTTTGATCGGCTATCCGACAACACAAGTCTGGTATTTAAGAACATTGGTTTGCCAAATACTTCTACCGAGTTTCTATATTCCAGAGACAATTCCCATCCTTTGGTTCGTAGATCTGCGGCATTTTCGGCTGGCTCAGAAGCTCCCAGCACATCCGGTAGATCCTTACCTTGTGTTAGCATTCCTTTAGTATCCCGGGTATAAACATCAAAATTGGCAATTAGTCTGTTATCAAAAAAACCGACATCCAATCCAAAATTATAAGAAGTAACATCTTCCCAGGTATAATTTGCTGATACCAAAGACGGAGGAATAACCCGTTGTCCTAATTTATCACCAAAAATATAATTACCGGTGGAGGCCGAAATACTAGGTATATAACCGTAATTGGATACTGATTGATTTCCAAGCGATCCGTATGAGGCTCTTAATTTAAGCAAACTAAATAAACCCATTGATTCTACAAAATCTTCTCTTCCAAGATTCCAAGCAACCGAGGCGGAGGGGAAGAACCCGAATCGCTTGTCTTTCGGAAATCGAGAAGATCCATCGTAACGACCGTTCAGTTCAAAAATATATTTCCCTTTTAAGGTATAATTCAAACGATAAAATGCACCTCGAACAGCCCAATCCGCAATAGATTCAGATACTTGAGGATCGCCGGTGGCCAAAGCAATAGTCGGAAGTGAAGACGAAATAACCCCATCTCTAAAAATGTTGATATTTTCAGTCTTAAAATATTCCTGGTTGTAGCCGGCAATGGCAGTAAA
Source organism: Saprospiraceae bacterium (assembly GCA_965223405.1). GTDB lineage: Bacteria > Bacteroidota > Bacteroidia > Chitinophagales > Saprospiraceae > CBDCWO01. The sequence goes on along the minus strand of CBDCWO010000006.1, from coordinate 4,312,716 downwards.
TTCATGGATCCCACCAAAATTCTTAAATAAGGTTCCATAGACATTAAATATGTCATACTTGCTTGCACTGCTGTTTCGTCGCGCCGAATTACTACCTTCCTCTCTAATATCGTTGGGCCCGTAACCAATTTGATACTTGGTATTAAAACTATTTAGGTTTCCGGTTCCTCTACGAGTCGTAAAGTCAGCATTAACCCGTAGTAAATCTTTAATCACCTGAAGTTCGCCAGTGAATGTAGTTTGAAAACTATTGTACTTATTATCCCAGGTTCCACCGTCTGTAAGTTGAGCAGCTTCTCTTCCTACGCCAGTATTTGCCCAAGATCCATCCGGATTCTTATCGAATTCCGTAGGCCAAAAATTGTACAATGTTCTGATATCAAAAGCATTGGGCACAAGACGGTTAGTCGTGGTCAGGTAGGTGTTGTTGCCAATACTCAGGTTTTCAGATATTTGAAAATTTACTTTACCTCTAAATCCTGATCTATCGAAATAATCATCAGCTAGAGACAACGCTCCATTGTGCCGGTTGAAAGACCCTGAAAGATAGTATTGAGTCTTTTCAGATTTTCCACTTATACTTAGGTTGTGATTATGAGAATTGGTATAATCATTTAGAAAATATAAAGTCCAATCTCGATTCCCCATATATTCCCAACTACCTGGTGACGTAGTACTTTCTCTCACACCGGGCGTAGAGCCTGGATTGTCAGAACGTTGTTTGGCCCATAGATACCTCTCATCGTTGTAATTGTTATAATCCCAAGGAGTGTTATTGGTGGCAATATCAGAGACACGCAGAAAAATATAAGGGTCAGTGATTTTTTCCGGCAACACCGTCGGCTTGCCAAACGAAAAATTGTTATTGTAACTTACATTAATTCCGTCACCGGTGCCGGTTTTAGTGGTGATCAGAATTACGCCAAATGCAGCCCTAGCTCCATATATGGCTGCTGAAGAAGCATCTTTTAGTACCGAAATACTAGCTACATCTTCAGGTGCGATCCGATTGAGTTCGGATGCATCTGAGGGTACGCCATCAATCAAGACCAGTGGTTCCCCTCCATTAATAGAAGTCAAACCTCTGATATTAATTTTTGGAGCCTGTCCCGGACTTCCGCTATTAAAATCTATATTGAGATTTGGTGAAGCTCCTTGCAATCCCTGAGATAAATTGGAAATCGGTCTGCTGGCAAATTGTTCCACGGAAATGTTGTCCACAGCACCGGATAGATTAGCTTTCTTTTGTACACCATATCCAGTAACAACAACCTCATCCAATTGAGCTACGTCCGCAGCCATTACCACATCAATCACCGTCCGATTACCTACCGTAACTTCCTGATCCAGATATCCTAAATAGGAAAATATCAAAATGCTTTCTGCCGAAGGCACACTTATTTCATAATTCCCGCTAGCATCAGTGATCGCACCTTGGCTAGTTCCTTTAAGGACAATGTTAACTCCTATTAACTCCAGACCATCACCAGCTCCGGTAACCTTGCCATTTACCATAATTTGCCCAGTTAGTCCTACACTTATTATAAGTAATAATAAGAAAATGGATCCCTTAAGTAATAAATCCAGTTTTGGTTTTTTAGATAATTTTCTATTTTGAAAATAATCTTTATAAAAAGCATTCATAAGCCATTTATGTTTAGTAAATTAATCATTCAATACTTAAAATTAGGATGTCAAAACATAGCTTGCTCGAATTAATGAGACTAGTGAATTGGTAATACCAATATGTATTCTTTCTCATGAAGAGATGGGAAGTAGTATTTGAATATTTTTGTCCAGCCTCATTAAATTTCCTAATAATTATTTAGAATTCAAAATAATATGATTTTTTATTGTATATAAATATTAATAAATTATACGGTGCAATCAACAGCTGCCGCTATTTTTTTTTACTATTTATATTTTATTCAAATTTAATAGGTAACAATAAAAAACACAATTTAAAAGGAAACCGTACTATGGATAATTCTTCTCTTTTGCACAGCTCTTTTCTGCACTTAAATATGAAGGTATGTATTGGTATGTCTAAACGTGCCAGTTCAAATTATTGTATTATAAGCTATAATTAACTATAATTATCATTTAAGTAATCCATTGTTTCAACGAGCAAAAAAGACCTGCTTATTATCAAACAACATCCTTAAAACTTAATACGGTAATGGCGAGACCTGAAGAAACACCAACCCAATAGACCTTTTTATTTCATTCGGTAAAGCATTTGGAGACTAACTTCAGGATGGCATTTGCCATATGGTTTGTCTTGTGCAAAAATTAGGTGGTCAAAACTATTCACTATACCAATAGTACTAAAACTTTAGATTAAAGAGATTGGTGCGAACGGAGAGCCAAATACTTCGACCTACCGCATCTATACCCGAACCATGTGTTCTATACGGTTGGTCGAATAGGTTCTGAGCACCTAGTCCAATTTGAAATCCACCCATATCCAATGACGTGGTCAGATTAACAACCTGCCAGCCCGGAGTACCGCCTTCCGCAATCCTATCGTCACTTTTATCTCCACCGGAAAGTCTGTTTTGTTTACCTGCAAAATTCCAATCCACTCTGAATATCACTTTTTTTAAATGATGCCCAATACCAAATCGCCCATTAAAAGGTGGGATCCTGCGCATCGGTTCGTCCTTACTTTGATTTTGCCCATGAGTATAAATAAGGTTCCCAAATGCCAACCATCGCCTGCCGAATTGCAACCTGGATTCCATCTCGATACCTTTGAGAATAGCTTCATTAATATTGGTTCTTCGATAGACTTGTAATTCCTCAATGGAATCCTGCCCGTTATACAGATAAGGCACGTTGGCAATTAATCCCTGTAATTTAATCACATAACCTTGCAGTGATAATTCCAATTTTTCGAACAGGGATTTAATTCCAACATCAAAATGTGTCGATTTCTCCGGATTGAGATTATAGTTGGGTATTTCATAGCGAAAGTCAGCTATCCCAAGGCTGGAAACATCATTGATATTGGGAGCTCGAAAACCTGTTCCCAATGAGGCAACAAAATTAAGATTTGGATTAAGCCGATAAACTAGGCCTAAGTTTCCAATCAATGCAGTAGGTTTCAAGTTGGAGACTCCAAATATTGGATCTTCTACTTTTAATTGTATCAGATTGAATCGCAAACCAGGTGAAATCTTCAATGGGCCAAATAAAAAGTTATGAGTAGAAGAAATTGCAAAATTCGAATAAAAAGAATTGTCAGGGTATAAACCTCTAATATTCTGAAGTGCTCCATTCATCTCATCTTTGATTTGAGTTGCACTATTTACCCAATCCACATACCATTCTATTGTGGTAGATATATTCCAAAATGAGATGGGCTGGGAATGAATTTCCATGCTCGCTCCCAGTGTTTCTACGTTATCATGGTCGGTAACTATTTCTGATTCACTGGAACGTTGCTTTTTTCGTTGCTCGTCAGATTTTTGATAGGTCAACATCCATCGTACATTTTTGAAGTACTTTGATGAATAGGTTCTGTGAAATTTTACATAACTCAACAGGCGTTGCTGCGGGTCAAAAAGATAGGTTGCAAAATCCCCATTGACTAATTTATGATAGAGCGGCACATCGGTTTGTCTTAAATATTGCAATCCAGCAGTTAAAATTCCATTCTTACCAATCTTAACAGCTGCTTTGATATCGACTGATCCTTCTTTATAGCCCGTAGGAGATAAGACACCCAATTGACCTCCGGCTTTGAGGTTGCCCATATTTTTACCACTCACGCCTCCATACATCCAGACTTTTTCACTTAAATATTCCAAATCAGTTCTTCCCCCATACTCCATATTGCTGCTCAACACCTTACTATGCAATCTACCGGTTAGAGATGGAGTGGTATTTCCAAATCGCGGAGATTTGGTCATGATATTGATTGTACCTCCAATAGCATCACTTCCATATTGCACTGCCCCACTCCCTCGGACTACTTCTACCCTACTGATAATATATGGGTCAATGGTATTGAGATATTGGTTAGGTCCGGACCGAAAGGTGGAATTGTTTAACCGGATACCATCTATCAAGATCAATGTCTGGTAACCGGTCAATCCTCTGATAAATGGCGAACCTCCTCCAAGATTAGTTTTTTGCATCCATACACCTGGTATTATTGCCAGGACATCTGGAGCAGAAGATGGTGAAAGAAGAGAAATACCTGCCGAATCGAGAGTGGCAATCGACTCCGGCCGATCAACTTTGCGTTCTTCGTGCCGGGAAGCAGTAATGACTATCTCATCAAAAATAATCTGGGTATCACGCCCTGTTTCACTGTTTTGCTGTGAGTCTTGAAAGCCAAATACCAGGTTGCATATAAATATCCACAGCCCTGATACGAGGATAATTCTCTTCATCTATTATTCGTATATTTTTGTCGTTAAAATAAGATAAAAATCAACACAACCGTCAATTGGTTTCCTATTCAATTAGATTTAGTCGTTGGGAAAAAATTCTCACAAATAAAAAGGGAAATATTTAGGTCTATTATTTTCGAATTGACAAATAATTGTCGAATTTCATGAATCCAGATATCAAACCTGGCAAATTGCCTAAGCACTTTAACACCACGGGGCGCACCTCAAAAAGTATGATGAGAATAGATTAGACTGTTTAAATAATATCTGATTGTTGAATCGAAAGTAATACTCACATTTTCGGAAGAGTATAAAAATTCGGAAAAATATGAATTTCGATTTTATTATTATTGGTGGTGGTTCAGCAGGTTCCGTATTGGCCAACCGCCTGAGTGATGATTCGAATCACAAAGTTTTGGTATTGGAGGCAGGAAGGCCGGACTATACATGGGACTTTAGGATACATATGCCTGCTGCTTTAAGCTACCCGTTGAATGGTAAATTCTACAATTGGGCTTATCAATCTGATCCGGAACCCTTTATGAACAATCGACAAATTTTTCAGCCACGAGGAAAGGTACTTGGCGGATCCAGCAGCATCAATGGAATGATTTGGATCCGGGGCAATGCAATGGATTTTCAGAAGTGGTCCAAAATCGAAGGTTTGGAAAACTGGAGTTATTCTCATTGTTTACCCTATTTTAAAAAAGTAGAAAACCGGCTCATCGGTGGGGATAAATATCGGGGAGATGAGGGGCCATTACATCTTTCGACTCCTGAATGTAAGAATCCCTTGTTTGCTGCATTTTTCAAATCAGTGCAGGAAGCTGGATATCCGCTGACAGAGGATGTTAATGGCTATCAGCAAGAGGGATTCGGAAGATTCGATCAGACGATATATAGAGGAAGACGTTTCAATGCAGCAAGAGCTTATATACACCCTGTAAAAAAAAGAAAAAACCTGGTTGTAAAGACCATGGCAATGGCAACCAAAATCCTATTCCAGGGTAACTCTGCGTCCGGAGTGGAATATATCCAACGGGGTAAAAAAGTGAAGGTAGCCGGCAAGGAGATTATTCTTTGTGGAGGAGCCATCAACTCGCCCCAACTATTGCAGCTATCAGGAGTAGGCAATGGAGCGGAGTTAAAAAGACTTGGCATTGATGTGATTCAGGACTTACCTGGGGTAGGTGAAAATCTGCAGGATCATCTGGAAGTGTATGTACAATGGGCATGCAAAAAGCCCATCAGCCTTTACCCGGCGTTAAGTCCATGGCGAGCTCCTCTAATAGGGTTTAACTGGCTGTTTCGCAGAAAAGGCATAGGCACCTCAAATCAATTCGAAGCCGGAGGATTTATCCGTAGTAATAATGAAGTTGAATACCCCAATCTACAATTCCATTTTCTTCCCCTGGCCATCCGCTATGACGGAACAGCTCCCAGTGAAGGACATGGTTTTCAGTTGCACGTTGGCCCCATGAATACGGATGTAAGGGGAAGGATAAAGATCAAGTCTGCTGATCCTTTGGATCATCCCAGCATTCTCTTCAACTATCTATCCACTTCCCAGGAACGCAGAGAATGGTGCGAGGCCATTCGCTGTTCCAGAAAATTAATCGAGACCAAAGCCATGGATGCATTTCGAGGTCGTGAGATATCCCCCGGAAATTCAGTCCAAAGTGATGAGGAGATTTTAGATTTTGTAGCACGTGATGGAGAAAGCGCCTATCATCCAAGCTGTACTTGTAAAATGGGTTATGATAGCATGTCCGTTGTAGATTCCAAATTAAAAGTCCACGGGGTGAATAACCTATGGTTGGCCGATGCCGCAGTCATGCCTTTAATCACTAATGGGAACATTTATTCTCCGGTGATGATGATCGGTGAAAAGGCCGCAGATGAAATATTGGGAAATACTCCGCTTCCACCGGAGCAGGTTGATTTTTACACGCATAAAAGATAACTGGTATCATGGAGCTGCAAAAATTATATTACAACGGACAATACCGGGATTCATTAAGTAACAAGACATTCCCAACCTATAATCCGGCGACCGGAAAAAAAATATGTGATGTGCAAATCGCTGGGAAGGAGGATTTGGAGTATGCCATCAAAGCAGCGCAAGCCGGTTTTTTAGAGTGGTCTCAGATGTCTGCAACTGACCGGGGCAGGATACTGAAAAAGGCAGCCTACATCCTGCGTCAAAGAAATCAAGAGTTAGCGGAATTAGAAGTTATGGATTCCGGTAAACCCATCGCCGAAGCAATAGAGGTTGATATTCTTTCGGGAGCTGATGCGATCGAATACTATGCTGGTATTGCTCCTGCGATCCATGGAAAACATTTTGATTTTGGCAATTCATTTGCCTTTACCAGACGCGAACCACTGGGTATATGTGCTGGAATCGGAGCCTGGAACTATCCCATCCAAATTGCCTGTTGGAAATCAGCACCTGCTTTGGCTTGTGGAAATGTAATGATTTTCAAACCGGCAGAATTAACCCCTTTAACTGCTCCAAAATTGGCGGAAATATATACAGAGGCTGGTCTTCCTCCCGGAGTTTTTAATGTATTGCAGGGAGATGCTGAATTAGGGAAATTACTTACCAGACATTCTCAGATCGCAAAGGTCTCCCTAACCGGTGAAGTAGGTACCGGCAAAAAAGTCATGGCTGCCGCCGCAGAAACGCTCAAACAGGTTACCCTCGAATTGGGAGGCAAGTCACCGATCATCATTTTTGAGGATGCCAACATTGAAGAGGCTGTGAATGGTACCATGTTGGGCAATTTTTATACGCAGGGAGAAGTCTGTTCTAACGGAACCCGGGTTTATGTGCATGAAAAGATCAAATCTCAATTTTTAGAAAGATTAATTGAAAAGACTCAAAAACTGATTATTGGTAATCCAAAGGCTCCCCAAACCCAGATAGGTGCACTGATTAGCGAAGAGCATCTGAACAAAGTGTTAAGCTACATCTCCATTGGCATTGAAGAAGGGGCAAAATTGCTCTGTGGAGGAAATCAATATAAATCCGACGATCCTGAGATTTCGGGAGGCTCATTTGTTGAGCCGACCATCTTTGAAGTTCAAGAGGACAATTGCCGGGTAGTCAATGAAGAAATATTTGGTCCGGTTATGTCGGTCCTGAGTTTTAATGAAGAACAGGATGTGATCGCTCGTGCAAATAATACGCCGTATGGTTTGTCAGCTGGTGTGTTTACCAATAATTTACAACGGGCTCACCGGGTTGTAAATCAGCTGAATGCCGGTGTCATCTGGGTCAACAATTACAACATTACTCCGGTGGAGATTCCGTTTGGTGGATATAAACAATCAGGTATTGGGCGGGAAAATGGTTTGGCCACTATCCAACACTATACTCAATTAAAAACCGTGTATATTGAAATGGGCAAGATAGACTTTCCTTATTAATACGAAAATATACTTTTAAAACTTTCCAATGTCGATTGCTGTTAAAGGTTAGTTATGAATTTCGTAAAATATCAATCCATATGATGATTAACCACTCCAACGCCCAGGATTTAGATTTAGCCACTTTTGGGGCCGGATGTTTTTGGTGTGTAGAAGCCGTGTTTCAGGAGTTGAAAGGTGTAAAATCCGTGACCTCGGGATATACCGGTGGTCATGTAAACAATCCAACTTATAGACAGGTGTGTTATGAAGATACCGGACATGTGGAAGTTGCACAAATTGCATTTGATCCTCAGATTATCAGCTATGAAGAACTATTGGAAGTTTTTTGGTTTACACATGATCCTACCACACATAACCGGCAGGGAAACGATGTGGGGACCCAATACCGATCAGCTATTTTCTATCATAGTGATGTTCAAAAAGAAATAGCCGAAAAAAGTAAGCTGGAGATTGCCACACAGTTATGGGATGACCCTATCGTAACAGAGATCAAGGAAATCGAAAAATTCTATAGCGCAGAAAACTACCATCAGAACTATTATAAATCAAACGCTAATCAACCTTATTGCCGGGCAATAATCAATCCGAAACTTATCAAGTTTCGAGAACAATTTGCAAATAAATTAAAAGCTGGAATACATGGAAAAATGGAATAAGCTCACCGCCGAGGAGGAGCATGTAATTGTCAACAAAGGTACTGAGAGACCATTCACAGGAAAATATGATAAACATTTCGGGGAGGGAACCTATCATTGCCGACGATGTAATGCGGCATTATACCATTCCAGGGATAAGTTTGATTCCGGATGTGGGTGGCCGGCATTTGATGACGAGATCCCGGATGCTGTGACCAGGATCCCCGATGCAGATGGGCGCCGAACAGAAATAATCTGCAATAATTGTAAAGGCCACTTAGGCCATGTGTTCACAGGAGAAAGACTAACAAAAAAGAATACCAGGCATTGTGTTAATTCAATTTCTCTGCAGTTTATTCCAAATAAGCAACCTTTAGATTCTAATTAGTTTATAAAACAGTTCAAACTATTTGCTTCTTACACCCTTTTCTGATTCTTATGTTCTTTTGGAAAAGTTATTTTATTTTTTACCGTTTCAAATTCTTTTTGAACCTGGTCATACCAGGTTTTCAATTCGGAATAACGGAATAAAGCTTCATTCCCAGGCAATTGATCTGCTCGGGACACCATTCCCAACAAATAAGAAAGTTGATCTCTTAACATAGGTGTGGGATAGCGCCCGCTTTTGGTTTTGGTCTGATTAATTAAGCTGTTAATTTGCTTCAATACATCCGGTATAAGTTTTTGATCTTTCTTTTTTTTCCATATGGTCGCCTCAATTTTGTTTTTGAAATGGGCTAAGTCTTGAATTAATGTGTCTGTTTTATTTCTCAAATCACTTACCTGCAAAGAAAATAACTCCTGTTGTTTCAAGTCCGACACCTCCATACCTGTTTCTACTACTCTTGGATCCATTTTGATTTCAAAATGTTCTTTCCAACTACGATTTCCTAATTTCATAGTTATAGTATAAATTCCAGGACTTACCAGAGGTCCGCGACTACCTCGATGGCGCATATTCCAGGAGAACCGATGATATCCCATGGAATATTTGGGTGCATAATCAATCAGATTGGAATTGGTATTTTTTACATTTTTCGACCTGGGTACCTGAAAGGTACGGATCGAACCGTGATCATTACTAATTTCGAACTCCAGTTTGGAAGCCAAAGTATCGGTAATTAAGTATTGAATCATTGCTCCGGGTGGAAGATATTCCGGGCTTGCTGCCCCCCGATAGGTACGATAAGACATACGATAGGCATCTCTCGGCACAAATAAAGTAGTTGTGTTATTCCAGTCCCAATTACGTAGCGGTGTAAGATCATCTAGGATCCAAAAGGATCTACCCATCGTACTTAGTACTAAATCACCTTCCTTAATTTTGAGGTCTGTGATAGGTGTAACCGGCAGATTACCCTGAAGACGGTGCCAGGAGGCACCATCATCCCAGCTGACAAACAATCCAAATTCAGTACCGGCATATAACAATCCTTCACGAGTTGGATCTTCCCGAACCACTCGAGTAGGATAATCAAGAGGTACCCCATTGCTGCCGTTGGTCAAATGAGTCCAGGTTTGACCGTAATCTGTGGTGCGATAAAGGTAGGGTTTCCAATCTCCCAGTAAATAACGGTAAACAGCAAAATAAGCTTTCCCTGGCCGGTGTTCCGATACCTCAATTTGTTGCACCCGTCCACCCGGGGCCAGACCAGGAGGAGTGATATTTATCCAACTATTGCCATTATCTTTTGAAATATGAAATGGCCCATCGTTTGCTCCCACCCAAATGACACTAGGTTCGAGAGGTGATTCCCGAATAGCATAAATAGTGCTGTAAAATTCCTCTCCGGTAATATCTCGTGTGATTGGATATCCACTGATTTGTTGAGTTTCAGGTGTAAAAGCTGTAAGATCCGGAGATAAGGTTTCCCAGGTTAACCCACGATCTCTGGTGCGATGTACATATTGGCTGCAATGATAAATGGTCTCCGCATCATGAGGTGAAACATGGATAGGAGACACACGCTGAAACCGATATTTGAGGTCTTTGGGGTTGTGTCCATACATATTTGCTGCACCCACATAATATTGTTGTTCCTGTCCGGTGCTTTTATTGAACACTCCAAATTTACCTTTGCAATTGCTAAAAACAATATTGGGGTTACCTGGCTGGGGTACCGCCGGTCCGGTTTCGCATCCACCTGCGGCTTTCCAGAATCCCTGATAGCCCGCTATGGAGTTATAAGGAGGAGTACTGGGAACCATAATCGTGCTATTGTCCTGTTGTCCGGCATATAGATTATAAGGAAAATCATCGTCAATTTCCACCTGGTAGAGTTCAGCTGTATTTTGATTTGTTTGAGAAGACCAGGTCTTTCCTCCATCACGGGTCACATTTGCTCCTCCATCATTACATTGAATCCAAAGCATTGTATCATTTGGGTTTATCCATACTCCATGATTGTCTCCATGCGGAGTACTGATTCTTTGCCAGGTAATTCCTCCATCCATGGAATGATGAAATTGGGTCGCGCTAACATACAGCGAATTTGAGTTTTGAGGATTTACGTCAATGTTGCAATAGTAAAACGGGCGATCAAGCAACGCATGCTTCGTGGAAACCAAACTCCAGGAGATACCCTTATCTTCGGATTTGTATACTCCACCTTTCTCAGAAGCCTCGATCAAGGCCCACACTCGATCTGGCATTTGAGGGCTTACGGCAAAATCAATTTTACCTACTATGCCTGTAGGCAATCCGGATTTCATTTTATCCCAGGTGTCACCTCCATCTGCTGACCTGTAGATTCCACCTTCCGTAGATCCACTTATAATGGTCCATGGCTTCCGTTCAGCCCTCCACATTCCAGCATAAATAATGTTCGGATCTGTAGGATGAAGTTCAATGTCTGAACAACCGAGAGTATCGGATAAGAACAAGACCTTTTCCCAAGTTTTTCCTCCGTTACTTGTGCGAAAAACACCGCGATCCTCAGAAGGTCCAAATGCCTGCCCAATAGCTCCTACAAATACCATATCAGGATTTTGTGGATGAATCACTACTGCACCAGTTTGTCCGGAATTAATTAAACCGATATGCTGCCAGGTTTGTCCACTATCCATAGATTTGTACATTCCTCTACCAGTGATCACATTTGACCGAATTCCATCTGATCCGGTACCCACATATACAATTCGAGGATCGTTTTGATAAACCGCAATATCTCCAATCGAACCCGTTTGAAAATAGCCGTCTGAAATATTCTGCCAGGATTGTCCATAGTTCTCCGTTTTCCACAATCCGCCTCCAGTCGAACCCATATAATATGTCTCGGGTAAATCGTTTACTCCGCAGATCGCAGTCACTCTCCCACCTCGCGAAGGTCCCACATTGCGAAACCTGAGAAAATCATTCAATGTTTGAATAGATTCCTGAGCGGTGAACAAATCACAAATAAGAAAAAGAATAGCAATTACCAAGCCGATTCGTTTATCCATAATATTCTTTTGGCACTAAATTAAATCTTTTCATTGAGTGGTAATAACCTAATATTAGGTACTCATTTTGTGTTTCGATTAAAGATCTCATTGGAGGGTTATTGATCACTTAGTTTATCTTTCATTTTCTGCTCTATAATTCGCAAAAATTCAAATTTCCTGTTAGTATCTTTTACAGAGTTTAGGATTTCCTGAGCTTGATCAAATGCTTCAATCGAAGCAAACGCTATGGACAGATTGAACTTGACATCATCAAACCGTGGATAGATGGCCAATGTCTTTTGATAATAATAGATTGCACTATCCAGGTTATTTTGCAGAAAATAAGTCGTACCTAAATTGTGTAAGCTATGATAGTGATAAGGATGATCCCGTAAAGCTCCAATGAAGTGACTATGGGCTTGTTCGATCCGCTCCGATTCAAAATGAGCATTTCCCTGATACCACTTAAGGGGAATAGATGCAAAGTCCAGTGAGTAAATGGAACTATAGGTTTGATCCAGATTTTCAATTACATCTTCATGCATCCCCTGTGCTCTGGCAATCAAAGCTTTTTTTAAGCTTAATTCCTGCTCATAGCGCACTCTACTGTAGATAATTATTGTAATTAATATTAAAGACACCAACCCAACCCACTTCTTGGGAATTTCTATGGTCCAACGAGTTCTCCTGGCTGCCATTATAGCCAAAATCACCATAAAAAGGATCATATGTTCAATCCTTTCTTTGGGAAAATCAAAAATGCTGATAACAAATAATCCAGAGACAACCATTAATCCCATGATACGATCTTCTGGATCAGCTAACTTGACAGCATAGACAATCCCTACGATAAACAATGCCAAGTATGACAGAATACCGACAATTCCGGTTTCACAACCAATTTCCAAAAAATCATTATGGGTTCGTGTGTATATTAGTTCACGATCTTGGTCTGGAATCACCCATTCGTCTTCAATTCCATACTTCGGTAAATAAATTTTCCAATTGCCGCTTCCAACCCCTTTCAGCGGATAGTCCCTGAACATTTGTACCGATTTATCCCAGGCTTGAAAACGGTGAGCCGCGGTTTCGGACTGGGCATATTGTCTTATATCCAAACGAGATAGGATGTTTGACCGGGGAAGGATCATTGGTATGATGACCAGCATGATTAAACCCAGGCTGATTGTTGCTACAAATTTCCATTGAATCTTACTCTTATCTGAAAACTGTAGAAGCAGGGCAATGAGAATTAAAACTGTAAGCCCAAGGTAAGCTGCTCTACTCTGCAAAACCAAAATCAATACTATTCCGAAGCTCAACAAGATCCATTTCACTACATGATTTACACGTACTACATATACAATTGGCAATAGAAGCAATATATACTCACTTATCAGCGATTTATGGCCTGCCGGAAACTGCAATCTATAAAGATCCTTGTTGCTGAAACTGTATTCCGAACCCATCCAAATTACCCCGACAAATATGATGACAAAATAAATTCCCGCCTGAAGTGTGGTAAATTTTTTAAAGTTCGATAAAAACTCTTTGTCTTGGTGGATCCAGATTTTTGTAATCCAGTAAACTGCAACTAGTAAAGTCCATCGCACATTATTGAAAATAGCTTCGCTAAGATTGATGGACCAACATGTAGAGATCCAATGTATAACTAATATTATTCCCAATATAATATCTAAACTAGTAGTATTACTAATAAGTGATCCGGACTTATATTTTGATGTCCAAAACATCCCGATTACTACAAGCCCAAGTATTCCAGCCCAAACGAAGCGAATAATTAAGTAGTTGTCAGACAAGCTGGAATCCCAGACCACCGGGAGCAAAATCCACAATCCAATAATTAAATAACGAAGAATTTTCATTTCCTCGGAGTATCACTAAGATGAAATTCAAGCACTCCTCCTTCAGTCAAAAGATCATGATCAATAAAAAAAGATTGGTGTTTTTTATTATTCCATTTTATTCTCTTAATAAATAATTGAGAATCATTATCCCGAATGGTTTTAATGGTCAAATTTTTACCAGAATAATATTGTGGATCCAAATCTATTGATATTTCATCAAAGATTGGGCTGGTAAGTGCATAACTCATATCCCCCGGACAATGAGGGTAAAAACCCATCATCCCATATAATAACCAACAGGATAAGGTCCCGGTATCGTCGTTTCCAGGAATTCCCGCCGGTGTGTTATTGTAATATTTGCGAATCAATTCTCTCACCTTAGCCTGGGTTTTCCATTCGAAACCTTTTACAAAGTTGAATAAATAGGCATAAGTGATATCCGGTTCATTTGCCATATCATAATTGTCAGTATTAAAACATTCGTCGAGAGCCTGGACAAATTTTTCTCCACCTCCCAGCAAATTGATCATTTTCGGAATATTATGAGGTACATAAAATCGGTATTGCCAGGCGTTTCCTTCTATAAAGCCAATGACGGCGGTAAAATTCTTACCAGCCTCGGGATCAAAAGGAGTTAACCAGCTGCCATCCTCCATTTTGGGTCTGAGCATTTGAGTTACCGGATCAAAGTAATTAATAAACGATTGAGCTCGTTGGTGATAGAATTTATAATCGGACTCATTCCCCAATTCCTTGGCCAATTGTGCAATATTCCAATCGGAAATGTTGTATTCAAGAGTCGTTGATACAGTGCCACCTACACCTCCAGGAGCGTTTTCTGGAATATAACCTAGTGAATCATAGAGTCTTATCCCTGGTCTGAGAGGATTATTGTCCAATAAACTTGCGCCTTTGATCAAAGCCTCATAAGCCAGCTTGATATCAAAATCACGGATACCTCTTAGATAGGTATCAGCAATTACAGGTGCCGCTGGATCACCCACCATCACTCCGGTCTCCATACTTAACAGTTCCCACTTAGGCATAAACCCTCCCTCCCTGTACATGTCCAACATCGATTTCGTCAGATCAGATTGTAATTTGGGATAGACTAAACTATAAAATGGGTGCACATTACGATAGGTATCCCAAAGAGAAAATACCGTGTATCGGTTTCTACCGGAAATAACATTGGTTCCATATTGTTCCATTAAAGGATAACTTCCATCAACATCCTGTAAAACATTCGGGTGCAGTAACAGATGATAAAGAGCCGTATAAAATACAATTTTATCTTCCTGACTTCCCCCCTTTACCCTAATTCTACTGAGAGCCTCTTCCCACGTATCACTCGCTTGTTTCTGATATTTTGCAAATTGAAAATCAGGCATTTCACTGTCCAGGTTTTCTCTTGCATTTTCTATCGACACATAAGAAATACCGATTTTTACAATAACCTCTGATTTTTCAGAAAAATCCCAAGTAAAATAAGTGCCAATATCTTCCCCAGCCATTTCGTACCTGTAATTGGGATAGGGTTTATAGGTATTGTCGTATTTGGTCCAGGCTGCCTCCGCCGTATAATCAGGCATTTTTTTCCAAGCTCCAAAGGTTTTCCCGGGTCGACTTAACCTCATCACAAAATAGACTGGACGCACATCCTCCGGATGATAGCAAAACGTGCCAATCAACTTATATCCCTCTACTTCCCTATCATTGACTATGCGGAGCATTGCACCACTCTCATTGGTCAGACCTAAGCCCAGATTTAATAACAAGTTGGCTTTCCCAGGAGGATAGGTAATCCGTGTCATTCCACATCGGGTTGTCGCCGTCACTTCGGTATGAACTCGATATTTGTCAAGCGCGCAGGAATAGTAGCCCGGAACTGCCTTTTGATCCGAGATGGTACTTCCATGTAGTTCTGCATTGAGTTCCAGCTCATCGGTTGTCGGCATAATCAAGATACTGCCTAAATCAGGACAACCAACGCCGCTTAGATTAATATGACTGAATCCAGTTAAATAACTATTTTCATAAACATAGGGTCTTGAGTGCCATTCGCTATCTTTTTCGAATACATTACCCTCTCCTCTTTTAAAAGCCACATTAAATGGTACTACCGATGCTAAACCTTGAGGTAATACAGCTCCGGGATGTGTAGCTCCGTAATTTGAAGTACCTATAAATGGATTGACAAACTGAGTGTAGCCCTGAGCAACCAACATATTGAAACTTGGCACAGATAGGAGTAGCACTGATATTAAGAATTTATTTATTATTTTCATCAAGGAAAAATAGCAGAATCTAGGGAAAAACCAGTCATCAAGGTTTAAATATTAGCATTAACATTTCATAATACCCAGGTTTAGTGACCTAAATCATTGATACGAAGGCGATTAAAACATAAGTATTCGGTCCTCAATTCGTAATTTTGCGCAATGTTAGTTCTTCCAACCAATAGACTGGAATCTTTTGATTGTATACTGGAACTATTTGTCTTCATTAATTTAATTGATTACTTATTTTCAACCCATGAAAAAAGCTACAAATTTTAGGTTATCACAGATAATATTAGCATTAATCATTCTTTGTGCTTGTACCAATTGCTCAGTTCCGGAGACTGAAAACCAAGTTGAAACCATAACCGAGGAGCAGTCTTCTTTTTCAGAAGTTATTTGGCATGTCAAAGCGATACACCCAGATGGATACTTCATCAATGTTAAAGCCTTGGATCAAGCAGGCAACATTTACGATGTGAAGGCACTACAAGATGACGACCAAAGGCATTTATTGGATATCAAGGCATTAGTGGGAGAAGACAAACTTCCAGTTAAGGTATTGGTTAGCGATGATGAATATGCTCCGGTTAAAGCCATAACGGCAGACGGGACGATACTTGACATCAAGGCGCTTACCGCTGAAGGGGAAAAACTAGATGTCAAAGGTGTTGCACAACATGGGAACATTATTCATATCAAAGCGATTAGCCGGGATGGAGAGTTTTATGGAGTTAAGGCTATTTCTCCTATGGGTCAGTTGAATGATGTAAAAGGAATCAAAATGTTAAAAGACAACCTCGAGTTAACACTTAATGGAGTCGCTGTACGAGCACATATTAAAGCATTACCTCAGGCAGGGGGCCTAAGTGAACATTCAATCTGGCACATAAAAGCTATCCATCCGGATGGTAGAATACTGAATGTAAAAGCTTTGGATAAGGATGGGAATATATATGATGTAAAAGCTTTCCAGGATTCCGGGCAAAGACAATTAATGGATATAAAAGCCCTGGTCTCTGACCAAAAACTTCCTGTAAAGATTCTGGTCAGCGATGATAAATATGCCCCGGTTAAGGCTATTGGACAGGATGGAACCATTTATGATATCAAAGCGCTTACTCCAGAAGGAAACAAATTAGATGTTAAAGGTGTAAGTCAAACCGGAAATATCATCCATATTAAGGCGATAGATAATACAGGTGCATTTTATGGGATTAAAGCCATTTCCAAAGAAGGACAACTAAACGATGTAAAGGGCATAAAGATGAAGAAGGACAATCTGGAGACAACAATAAGCGGAGTGGATGTTCGAGCTCACATCAAAGCCCTTCCTCAAATAAATTAAGCTTTTTGGATCTTATACCAAGTAAATTCCGGTAGTCATCCGGTCATCCAGCTGGACCGATCGCATTCTATCGCTTGATTCTTGGTCTACTATCCTGATACACAGTTACTCTTCCAAATCAAGGATGCTTTTGTATACCCGTAATTCAATTTATTGATTTCCAATCCATAAATTACATTGATGATTTGTGACATGATTGAAATGTATTCCAACTGACCTGATAAGGATCAGAATAGAAAGTTTAAGTTTTATTCTTCGATTTTTTTCTTAATAGATCCTTTTAAGTAATTTGTTCCCTTATGAGTCTACATGTTATCGATATCCTGATCATTGCCCTGTATATCTTGGTAGTCATTTTCTTTGGATTTTATGTTTCAAAGAAGGCTGGCAAGAGTCTCCAATCATACTTTTTAGGTGATAACGAAATCAAATGGTATTTCCTGGGTCTATCAAATGCCTCTGGGATGTTTGACATCAGCGGTACAATGTGGACTGTTACCATATTGTTCGTATATGGATTGAAAAGTGCATTTATCCCTTGGTTATGGCCGGTTTGGAATCAGATATTCATTATGGTCTTCTTGGCCTTATGGTTGCGTCGTTCAGGGGTATTGACAGGAGCTCAATGGATCACATTTAGGTTTGGCGAAGGACAAGGAGGCCGGTTATCACACATTATAGTTACGATTTTTGCAGTCATCTCGGTATTCGGGTTTATCGCCTATTTTTTTGAGGGTATAGGCAAGTTTGCCACCATTTTTTTTCCTTGGGACCTGGCATTTCATCTTGGTGACTGGCAGGTAACCAGTGAACAGAGTTATGCCTTGATTATCATTGCCATTACCACCTTATACACGATTAAGGGAGGGATGTACAGTGTAGTGGCAACTGAGGTTTTACAGTTTATAATCATGACGATTTCCTGTGTGGTCATAGCGTACATTGCCTATACTACGACCACCGCTGATCAGATATCTTCCGCCATTCCGGATGGATGGAAATCCTTATTTTTTGGATGGGAATTGGACCTGGACTGGTCCGGTATTTTACCTAGTATCAACGATAAGATTGATTCGGATGGATTTTCAATGTTTGGATTTATTTTCATGATGATGATATTCAAAGGCATTTTTGCCAGTCTGGCAGGACCTGTTCCAAGCTATGATATGCAAAGGGTGCTTTCGACTCGAACACCGTCGGAAGCAGCTAAGATGAGTGGTTTGACTGTGATGGTCCTTTTTATACCTAGGTACTTAATGATCGCCGGATTTGCCGTATTGGCTTTGGTTTACTTAATTCCTGAGTTTCAGCAGATGGGAAGTGCAGTAGACTTTGAAACGGTACTGCCTCTGGCAATTGAACGTTTTGTCCCTGTCGGATTTCAGGGGCTTTTATTGGCTGGATTGTTGGCGGCATTTATGGGTACATTTGCTGCTTTTATCAATGCAGCCCCAGCTTATCTGGTAAATGATTTATACAAAAAGTATATTAACCCAAATGCTTCCCATCGTAAATATGTCAACCTGAGTTATCTTTCTTCATTTTTACTGGTGGTAATCGGATTGATTTTCGGGTTTTATGCACATAGCATAAATTCACTTACCATTTGGATTACATCAGGTCTGTATGGGGGCTATGCAGCCGCGAATATGCTGAAATGGATTTGGTGGCGATTTAATGGAATGGGATATTTCCTTGGTATGCTTGGCGGGCTGATTGGCTCCACCTTCTTACCTCTGATATTTTCTGAAGTTTCTTCAATCTATTTATTTCCATTCATTTTGATTATCGCTTTGATCGGATGTATTCTAGGCACTTGGCTTTCCCCGCCGGATAACATGGAAACATTAAAGAATTTTTACAAAAGTACCAACCCCTGGGGATTTTGGCAACCGGTCAAAGAAAGAGTTATGGCAGAAGATCCCGAATTCAAGCCTAACAAGGATTTTAAAAGGGACATGGTAAACATAATTGTTGGTATCGTATGGCAAATGAGCATGGTGGTTATCCCTATGTATTTAATGATCAGGGAACAAACCGCGCTAGGCATCAGTGTGGCCATATTATTGGTCACCAGTTGGTTTCTCAAAAAATATTGGTACAATCGACTTCCTGACGAAATGGCCAAAAAGAAGCAATCAATGGGATAACCTTATACGGTTTGTATTAGGCGCTTCCAACCCTTTTTTTAACTATCGTTAAATGTTACCAGGAAAATAATAAACCGGTGCAACTTTGCATTTAATAGGCAATCCTTCCCATTCATATTCATCTTTTATTTATTGAATTCTATTTTTAAATCAAAAACAGCATTAATTATGAGCAAACTAGTAATCGTATGTCTGATGGCTTTAGGGCTGATGGCATTTAATCCGCTCAAACCAATTATGCTGACTCAGGATGCAACCGAGTACAAAGTGATTAAAAAATTAGATAACATCAAGCTGGCCAGTGCTATCACCGGTTTATTTGATGACCTTTCAAAAGTCAATACTCTGGAAGTAGTACAGGCTGTCGAAAGTGGTAAAATCTATTATTCTGTGACCGGTTCACACGCCGAACAGCCGGTTTCTTTCAAAATCGAAATGGACAAGGCAAAGGCCATGGCAGAAGAGGCTCCGGTGTGTAGTTGCAAAGAGAATGGATACACTTGGAAAATTGAATCTGACATCCGTGCTTGTTCGTTAGCTTGCGAATAAGGCAAAAGTGCTCCCTTATCGGATTTCCTATTGGAGTAGATTCTGTCAATACTAGATTTTCAACCTTCTCCGTATTAGTAAAATGAAATAGGATAAAGGGGATCCCAAAGCGGTTTTTATTAGGGGTGTGTGAAAAGTAAGAAGATCCAGGAAGTTTCGCGGTTATGGCTAATTCTGCAACCAGGTAATTGAATACCTATATCGGATTCATTGGGGATTACCGGTAATTTAAATTCAGAATTGACTTTTGACACACACCCCTTTTTAGTACAGGATAAATTTTATCTTTACTTCAAATCCTAATTTTGATCAGATGAAACTTATCTCTTGGAATGTAAATGGGATCCGTGCGATTAAAAAAAAAGACTTTGATCAACAAATCCAAAATATCAACCCCGACATTCTGTGTTTGCAAGAAACCAAAGCTCAAGACGAACAGGTAATTAGTGCATTGAACAATTTCAGTGGTTATCATCTGTATGTTAACTCAGCAACTAAAAAAGGCTATTCAGGAGTAGCTATTTTATCCAAGGAGGTTCCATTGTCAATCGCTCAGGGCATTGGGGTAGATATTCATGACCATGAAGGTCGAGTCCTTACCGCTGAGTATCCTCATTTTTATTTAGTTAATGTATATGTCCCTAACAGTGGTCGGGGCTTGTCCAGATTGGATTACCGGACATTATGGGACCAGGATTTTAGTGCATTTCTTTTTGCTCTGGAGCAAAAAAAACCGGTTATTCTTACCGGTGACCTCAATGTAGCCCATCAGGCCATCGATCTCGCTAATCCCAAGACCAATTATAACAAAACTGCCGGATACACCCAAAAAGAAATTGATGGTTTTCAGAGGCTGTTGGATCATGGAATGATAGATACTTTTCGTGAGCTCTATCCTGAGGAAATTGCCTATACCTATTGGAATTATATGTTTAACGCTAGAGCACGCAATGTGGGATGGAGGATTGATTATTTTGTTGTCTCCCAAGATCTAAGAAGTGGTGTGATAGATTCATATATGTTATCTAAAGAAATGGGTTCCGATCACTGTCCTATAGGACTTCAATTTAATATTGAAAAAACATAAGATGACCTTCTACCGTAAACATCTTTTTGTTTGTACTTGCTTTACGGTAACATCCGTTTTATCCCTGCAACTACCAAGTCAAAGTCTTCATTTCGATTACAATACCATATTTAGCAATCCATGATGACCGTAAATATCAAGAATCCAGTAAAAATGGTTTTGAAAAAATGTCCGCAGTAATTCTTGATAGAAAAATGATCCTAACACCAATCAGATCTGATTAAAATGAAAATTACCGGCACTTTTATCGATGAAATTTCGCATGACATACCACATCAAAACTGGGGTATACTCGAATGGGAACAGGATTTTCAACATATGAAAAAAATTGGGATTGATACCGTCATCCTGATACGTTGTGGATACCAACGATGGCTTACCTATCCTTCCAAATACTTAATGAATAAAGAAGGGGCTTATAGTCCTGCAGTCGATTTAGTCTCCATTTTTTTAGACCTATCTGCTAAATATGACATAAGCTTTTGGTTTGGTCTTTATGATTCGGGAAAGTATTGGTGGAAATCAGGTGATTTTGAAAAAGAAACGGAAATAAACTTACATGTTATCGATGAAGTGTGGAAAACTTATGGCGATCATCCGGCCTTTAAAGGCTGGTATTTGACTCAGGAAGTGAGCAGACGCACCAAAGGAGCAATCAATCTTTACCAAAACTTAGGCTCTCACTGTAAAGAAGTCTCACAGGGATTGCCTGTACTAATATCTCCATATATTGATGGGAGCAAGGCCATATTGGCCCAAGAACAAAAACTATCAAAGGAACAAAAAGTATCTCTTCGGGAACACGAAAGGGAGTGGTCCGAAATATTTTCTACCATCAAGGGGAGTGTAGATATCGTGGCCTTTCAAGATGGTCATGTGAACTACCACGAATTACCTGCATTTTTAGAAATAAACAAAAAGCTGGCGGATCAAAACCAATTATCGAGTTGGTCAAATATCGAATCTTTCGATCGAGACATGCCAATAAAGTTTTTACCCATCAAATGGGAAAAAATGAGATTAAAACTTGAAGCTGCCCGGATGGCGGGAATTAGAAAAGCAATCACCTTTGAATTTAGTCACTTCATGAGTCCTCAAAGTGCATATCCCCAAGCCGGACATCTTTTCAATCGTTACACGGAGTGGTTGAAGGACCAAAATTACATATAAGAATTTCTTATACATCACATATAGAAATGGCTTTCCGCAAGGAAGCCAGGGGGTTTTTCGCGGTGGGAATAAATTCCTGAGCAACATATCCTTCATATCCGGAATCGACTATCTCCGTCATTATTGCCGGGTAATTTAGTTCTTGGGTAAAGTCAATTTCATTTCTTCCTGGTACGCCACCAGTATGATAATGGGCAATCTGAGATGCATTTTGGCGAATGGTTGCTATTATGTTGCCTTCCATTATTTGCATATGGTAGATGTCGTAGAGTAATTTAAAGTTTGGTGAATTAATTTTATTACATAATTCAATACCCCAAGCTGTGTGATCACATTGATAATCCGGATGATCCACCTGACTATTTAGTAATTCCATGCAAAGTGTGACTTGCTTGATTTCAGCAAGAAGAACCAGTGGCTCCAAACCTCGAAGACATTCATCCCACCCTTCTTGATCGGTTATTCCATTTCGATTTCCCGAAAAACAAATTAAATTTTTGATACCGTGATCCGCTACTTGTTTGATCAACTTCAAATAGGTTTTTTGCAATTCTCGATGATTATTTCGCTGATTGAAACCAACTTCCAAGCTAAATTCTTCCGGATTTGCCATACTTACCTCTAAATCATGATTTAGTACGGTCTGCCATTCCGATGGTTTCAGTAAATCAATACCCTTTAAACCAATTTGTACAGATTCTTTGCAAAACTCTTCCAATGGTATCGATTCATAACACCATCTGCAAGCTGAGTGCTTTATATTGCCTTTTAAAGTCATGTTTTTAACAATAATTTTATCAGTCATTTTCCACTGCTAATAAGTCAAGGCCTAACCCTATACGGCCATTACTTCACGAATAGAGATTGCAAATTGCCCATAAATTTATGATCAGGAAACGATCTTAAAGTTGGCAAAAGTACTTTTTGCCTCTGCTAGCTCATCCAATGCAACAAAATCACAAACTTCGGCCATTTTGTCCCAATGATCCAGTACGACTGCAGTCTGATGTGCTAAATCCTTTGAAGTTGGAGATGCCCATTCGAATATTTCTACTATACAACCATTTTCGCTAGTGGCTACATAGACAGTACCGTCGGTAATCAACTTTTGAGACTTTAATAAAGGTCCATGCTTTTTTACTAATTTTAACAATCTTTGGTCTTCCCTGTCGTAGGGTTTATAGACCGCACAAGCTAACAGTGACATCATCGATTATTAGTTTTTCATTTTAGAATAGGCAGATCCTATTGATCGCCCAAATTAAAGATTCGTTCCATGGGAACCCATTTTTGCCCTTTTTCAGCCCATGGTAGTGGTTTTTGAAACTTCCACATCAGTTCCTCCCATTCCTGAACGTGGGTATTTTCAGCATCGGTTTGCGCTTTGTAAATCGGATCAAAAGATTGGTTTACTTCCATGATCATAAACAAACGATTACCGGTGAGAAATATTTCCAATTTTTCGATACCACTATCCCGAATACTTTTAGTGACTTCCGGCCATACTTTTCCGGCAGCATGGTATTCCTTATACTTTTCGATTAGCATGGGTTCATCTTGTAAATCCAAAGCAAAGCAGTGTCTAATATTTTTCATATAACCTTTTTTGCAAAATAAAGAATAACCCATATGATTTCTACAATCATGCAAATTTTTCAAAAGGAGTAAATAAACTTTTAACTTTTAGCCTAAACCCAAAAACTATTTTAGCTTTCTTATTTACTAAATAATTCATCGAGATAGGCTGCACGCGTATCCTGTCGATAGTCGTTTTCACATGCCTGTCCATTGCTGTGCATAATACTTAGGCAAATACCCTCCTGGTCTTTTGCATCATAATGCGCTCTATTCAACACACAATGTCCAAGTTCATGAAAAACCAGAAATTCACGTTCAAGATCGGAAGTTGTATTCCAGTACTGATAATCGATAAATATCTGATTGGGATGGTCTTTTTGGTTGTTGCACTGTCCCACGACATCACCAACTATGGTCTGCAATTCGGCGGAGATTGTTCGACTTAAATCTCCAATATCTATACCTCTGGCTTGAGCTTCGTATTGAAATGATTCGATATAGGGCAACAATTCCTGGTCAATGCTATTGACAGGTTCCTTTTCGCAAGCAAATAAGAAAATGACAAGAAACAGAAGCTGGAAGCGCATAGTTTTTTTTATATAAAAGTCAAGATCAACATGTTTGTACTCAAATTATTAATAAAAATACATAAGAATAAGTTTAGAAGTTTCACTTATTCATAGCCAGCCATAAGAATTCCACTGGATGGATAGCGGTTTTGCCGGTTCCTTCTCTAATCTGGTGGCGACATGAGGTACCTGAAGCAACGATGTAAGAATTTTTCGTTGCTTTTCTTACCGCCGGGAAAAGAACCAGTTCTCCAACTTTCATGCTCACTTCATAATTTGCACGTTCATATCCGAAAGCACCGGCCATCCCACAACATCCGGAAGGGATTACTTCAACGTGTGCTTTTTTAGGTAAACTAAGACAAGTTATGCTGGCTGAAAGATCGGTAATGGATTTCTGATGGCAATGTCCGTGCAAATACAAATGATACGGTTGTTCACTAAATCCTTCCGGTGAAATTTTGTTATCCGAAATTTCCTGCGCCAAGAATTCTTCGATTAAAAAAGTATTTGCAGCTAATTTTGCAGCCTTTAACTCCAACTCTTGATCTACCAGTTTGGGGTATTCATCACGGAAACTCAGAATTGCTGAAGGTTCAATTCCCAATAGGGGATTCTCAGAGCTAATGATGCGGTCAAGATAAGAAACATTTTGCTCTGCAATTCTTTTAGCTTTGGACAAGTAACCTTTAGAAAAATGCGCCCTAGCACTATTTAAAGGAGGAGTCAAAACCACTTCATAATCTAATCCAGTAAGCAATTGCACCGCTTTTAATCCAATATCAGCATCATACCATTGGGTAAATTCATCACAAAACAAATATACTTTTTGTGGTCTGGTTTTAGGTGATATCTGATTTTTAAAATCTTGATATTTTCTGCTCAAACTTTTAGAGCTTATCAGCGGAAGGAGTCTTTTGTGATGAAATCCAAGGACTCTAAAAAGCAATCTCCGTGACCATGGCGAAGTTAGAACTTGGTTGGTTAATCCAGGCCACCACGAACCAAATTTCCCTAATAAATGATTGTGAATCACAAACCAATGGCTCAATGGACGCCGATGAGATTGGTAATATTGATATTGAAATTCCGCTTTTAGCATGGACATATCCACGTTCGATGGACATTCCGAAGTACAGCCTTTGCAACTCAAGCACAGATCCAGAACCTCTTTGATTTGAGGATGGCCAAAGGGATTTTTTGTATGATGATGATGACGGGTTAAATATTCCCTCAGTACATTAGCCCTGGCCCTGGTAGTATCTTTTTCATCGTGTGTAGCTTGATAACTTGGACACATGGTGCCTCCGGCTGAAGGTAATTTCCTACAATCTCCACTGCCATTGCACTTTTCGGCCATCCCTAATATCCCTTCTCCATGTGGATATCTAAATAGGGTATTTAACTTGGGTTCCGGTTGATTTATGGTGTAGCGAAGTGCTTCATCCATTGGTGGTGCATGGACAATCTTGCCTGGATTAAAAATGTGAAGTGGGTCCCAGGTCTCTTTGATTTCCAATAACAGGTTGTAATTTTTATCCCCGATAAACTCTTGCAAAAATTCAGCCCTTACGCGACCTACGCCATGTTCACCGGCCAATGATCCTTGATATTTCTTAACTAATTTGGCAGACTGATGGCTAATCGATCTAAAATCTTTTACATCTCCATGATCCTTTAAGTCTAAAACAGGTCTCAGGTGCAATTCTCCTGCCCCAGCATGAGCATAATATACGGCCTGCTGACCATGCTGCTCCATAATTTGATTAAATTCCGCTATATATTGAGGCAAATCAGCAATATCTACCGCAGTATCTTCAATACATGCTACGGCTTTTCTCTTACCAGGAATATTTGCCAATAGGCCCAAACCAGCTTTTCTTAATTCCCAGGCATTTCCGGATTGGGATTTATCCAATACGGGATAAGCATAACCAATTCCTTTTGCTTTTAAGGTGGATATATAATTGTTGGCCTTTAACAGGGCATCCTCTGGTTTTTTATCACGAAATTCAACCATTAAGATCGATCCTGGCTCACCGGAAACAAAAAATCGATTTTTTCTTTGCTCTCGGTTTTCCAAGGTACAATCTAAAATGACTTTGTCCATCAGTTCACAGGCTTCAGGCCGATGTGTCATGGCGATTTGGGCAGCTAGTAACGATTCCTGAACATCCTTAAAATGTCCGCATACCAAGGCAATCTCTGGTAGTGGAAGAGCTTCCAAGGTCAAGGTAATTTCAGTTGAAATTCCTAATGTTCCCTCAGCACCACACAACAAACTACAAAGATTTAATTCAGGGCCATTTTCACTGAAAGGTTGCATCGTGAGTAGGGTATCAATGGCATAGCCGTTATTTCTTCTGTGAATGGATCTCTTGGGATAATTATTTCGAATTTCACTTACCACTTCCTTTTTACTTAAAGAGGTAAGTAGTTGCTTATAAATTTTTCCTTCCAGATCTTGTTGATTGGATTTATTCCTGGCGATGAGAGTAGTAACTGGTGAAAAATTTACAATTTGACCATTGGACAATACGGTTTCAAGTTGGTAAACGTGATCTCTGGTAGTGCCGCTGACAATTGAGGTAGACCCACAGGAATTATTACCAACCATACCGCCAATCATGGCCCGGTTGGCTGTTGAAGTATTAGGGCCGTAATACAAGCCGAAAGGAGCAAGATGTAAATTTAATTCGTCACGAATTACTCCAGGTTGCACAACCACAGTTTTTTCACTTCGATTAACTTCAAGGATCTTACACATGTGCCTAGATAAATCTACGATTAAGCCCTCACCGACACATTGACCAGCGAGGGAGGTTCCCGCAGTTCTCGGTACTAAGGGAATACAATGCTTACCCGCCCATAGGACGACTTCCCTAACATCATGAGTGTTAGCGGGATAGACGACCCCAGCAGGTAAAACCCGGTATACGGAAGCATCCGTGGCATAAATCACCTTATGTAGTGAATCGGTTTTCAACTCACCGTTTATCTTTTCCTTTAGTTCATCTAATAGTTGTTTATTAATTTTTATCGACATACTATTGGATTACCATTATTTTCATGTAAATTAAATAATAATAAGGTAATAAATGGTCCAAATTGATGAAAGCTGGAAGAATGTTTTAGGGGATGAATTTTCGAAGGACTATTTTGGAAAGATCAAAGAATTTCTTTCAAAAGAAAAGGGAAAAGGAGTAAAAATATACCCCCCCGGAAACTTGATTTTCAATGCATTTAATCTTACTCCTTTCGATCAGGTCAAAGTAGTTATTATCGGACAAGATCCCTATCATGGCCCGGGTCAGGCTATGGGTCTGTCATTCAGTGTACCCCCAGGTATAAACATTCCCGCTTCACTAAAGAATATTTACAAAGAGATGGTCGATGATGTAGGTATCCAACTTCCTACACATGGAGACCTCACTCATTGGGCAAAACAAGGTGTGTTTTTATTAAATGCCATTCTTACCGTAGAGCATAAAAAGGCAGGGTCGCATAAACAAATTGGATGGCAAAGATTCACTGATCGGGTCATTGAAATCCTATCCAGAGAAAAATATGGACTGGTTTTTTTGCTGTGGGGACGCTTTGCCCGTAGCAAGGTTAATTTAATTGATGAAATGAAGCACTATGTCCTGGAATCGGCACATCCTTCACCTCTAGCCGGAGGGGCATTTATGGGAAACTACCACTTTTCCAAAACCAATGAACTATTAGAAAAACAAGGCAAAACTCCTATCGATTGGCAAATAGTATAATATCGAAATACGCTTCTGATCTAAAATCAAACCGGGCAATACCCAAATTTGAATTCGTGCTATGGTTCATTTTCTTGTTTTGCTTATTTATAATAGCATGTTCACCATCAAGTTCTTCGAATCAAGGCACGGAGGCAAATTTTCTGGAAATAAAATCAAACCAGGTTCGATTTGAAATAATTGACTCCGCAATACTGGAAATGGTTAGCCCTAACCCTACCATTAGGTTTATTGGTGAAGGTTTTGTTTGGACAGAAGGACCTCTCTATGTCCCAGATAGTAACTTTCTGATTTTTTCCGACATCCCGCAAAATAAAATCTTCCGATGGAGACCAAACATGGGAATCGATGTCTATTTAGAACCTGCGGGATATACAGGAAAGCTTATGAGTGAGGGTTGGGAGAAAGGATCGAATGGATTGCTCCTGACTCCCAATAAACATCTCTTGTTGTGTCAACATGGAGATAGGAGAATCGCAATTTCAGCCAACCCGATATCTGACATTAAACCTAGGTATATC
This sequence comes from Saprospiraceae bacterium, assembly GCA_965223405.1. GTDB lineage: Bacteria > Bacteroidota > Bacteroidia > Chitinophagales > Saprospiraceae > CBDCWO01. Next base: position 4,283,937 of record CBDCWO010000006.1, on the reverse strand, counting down.
ACTTTGGTTGACCGCTTCCAGGGGAAAAGACTTAACAGTCCGAATGATGCTGTGATAAGAAGTAATGGTGATGTTTATTTTACTGATCCACCTTATGGGCTCCCAGGCCGGATGAATGATGACGCTAAAGAATTGGATTTTCAGGGCATTTATCGAGTTCGCACAAGTGGCAACCTGGATTTGATCTCCAAAGAATTAAACTATCCTAATGGAATTGCTTTATCACCTGATGAGACCAAGCTATATGTTGCCAATTCTGATCGAGAAAGACCATTGTGGATGGTTTATGAACTCAATTCCGAGGGGCTTGCAAAAAAGGCTAGCATATTCTACAATTGTAAAAGTGAGGCATCAAAAGATAAAGGATTACCAGATGGTATGGCGGTAGCTAAAAACGGTTGGATATTTGCCACCGGACCGGGTGGTGTATGGATTTTTAATCCCAATGGTCAAATTCTGGGAAAATTTCTAACGGGTGAACTTACTTCCAACTGTACTTTGACACCAGACGAGCGAACCTTGTTTGCCACGGCGGATAACTACTTGCTTAAAATTGATTTAAAATAGGCTATTCATGCGATACTTTTGTTAAGGGATAACGCTTTAAGCGTCGCACGTTTAATTCCGAGTAAACTTACCACTAATGCTGCTCCTGACGTAATTATAAAAAAATACTTCCTGGTTTAGGAACAAATAAAGCAATCACTTTTTTTCCCTTGAGATATTCAATATCTTGCCAAAAATTTTAAAAACATATATTATGAGTTTTAACTTGAAGGAGTACAACATTGATGTAGAAACTATTTTTCGAAACAGTAGTGTCCCGAGATTATATGAGATTGGGCTAAGACGTGAAAAAGGGACGGCTATTTCTGATACTGGAGCACTATTGGTATATTCAGGAGAAAAGACCGGACGCAGTCCTAAAGACAAAAGAGTCGTCAGACATCCTGATTCTGAAAACAATATAGATTGGGGTCCGATAAATATCGAAATAGATGAAAGGGTATATCTTATTAACCACGAACGTGCAATTGATTACCTCAACACTAGAAGCCAATTGTTTGTAGTCGATGCTTTTGCCGGTTGGGATCCTAAGTATCGAATCAAGGTAAGAATTATCTGCACGCGGGCATATCACGCTTTATTTATGCAGAATATGCTGATTATGCCGACAAAGGAAGAGTTAGCAGAATTTGGCACACCGGATTATGTCGTATTTAACGCGGGTGGATTTCCTGCCAATCGGTTTACGACCAAAATGACCTCAAAAACCAGTATTGATGTACATCTGGAAAGGAAAGAAATTGTTATTCTGGGAACCCAATATGCAGGTGAAATGAAAAAAGGCATTTTCTCGGTAATGAATTACCTGATGCCATTGCATAATGTGTTGCCTATGCATTGTTCTGCAAATGTAAGTGATGAAGGTGATGTTTCTGTGCTTTTTGGATTATCGGGTACCGGAAAGACCACTTTAAGTGCCGATCCGAAAAGAAAATTAATTGGAGATGATGAACATTGCTGGACGAACGATGGAATATTTAATATCGAAGGAGGATGTTATGCAAAAGCTATTGACTTATCAGCGGAAAAAGAACCGGATATTTATAATGCTATCAAATATGGGACGGTTCTTGAAAATGTAGTTTACGATGAGAATACAAGAGAAGTGGATTATAGTGATGTATCAATTACTCAAAATACCCGAGCATCCTACCCCATAAACTTCATGAATAATATCCAGATTCCTTGTTTGGCAGGTCATCCGAATCATATTATCTTTCTGACGTGTGATGCCTTTGGTGTATTGCCTCCAATCAGCAGGCTAAGTCCAGAACAAGCCAGTTATCACTTTATCTCGGGTTATACGGCCAAAGTCGCCGGCACCGAGATGGGAGTAACCGAACCACAGGCTACTTTTTCAGCTAATTTTGGAGCTGCATTTATGATGTGGCATCCTAATAAATATGCTGAATTGCTAGCTCACAAAATCAAAAAGCACAATACTCAAGCCTGGTTGGTCAATACCGGTTGGACCGGAGGTCCTTTTGGAGTAGGATCACGGATTAAATTGAAATTTACGCGAGCCATCATTGACGCCATACATCATGGGGATTTTGACCAAGCCAATTTTGTTTTAGATTCTGATTTTGGATTTGAAATACCTGCGGAATGTCCACATGTCCCTGCAGAATTGCTCATACCAAGAAATACTTGGGAAGACAAAGGTAAGTATGATCAAGCCAAACGAAAACTAATCGGCCTGTTTCAGGACAACTTCAAAGCATTTGCTGCTAACGTGAATCCCGAAATTTTAGAGGCTGGACCTAAATAATTAAGGTTGTAAAAACTAGAAATATTCGACTGCCTACCAATTAGGCAGTCGATTTGCTGGTGCGTGATTATAAATTGACATATGGTTATCTCTCTGTCGGGGGTCCACATCAGATTTATTTTGAAACATTTGGAAATCCCAATGGGATAGACGTACTGTTTCTTCATGGTGGACCTGGACTCGGATTTACAGATGTAGACAAAAGATTCTTTAATCCAAATTTATTTCATGTAATATTTTTTGATCAAAGGGGATGTGGTAAAAGCCTGCCTTTGGGAGAATTGAATGAGAATCATACCCAGGCCTTAATCGAAGATATCCTCAAGTTACTTAACTATCTCAGGATAGATCGAGTTGCCATTTTTGCCGGATCCTGGGGTAGTACTCTGGCATTATTATTTGGTATAAAATATGCGCACAGAGTAAATACTATGATCCTTCGGGGATACTTTCCTGCGACTTTACATAGTCTTAATTACTATTTCAATGGGGGAGTTGCTAAACATCATCCCGATGCCTGGTCAAGGTTTAGTTCCCAAGTTCCCGGAAAATGTCGGTCCGAAATAGCCGGTTATTACCTTAAAAAAATGTTATCTGCCGATTCTAATGTGAGAAAGCACTATGCGTTTGAATGGGAATATTACAGCCGCTCGCTTGCAAAGAAAAAGGTATCCGAAACAGAAGTTATCAATCAACTTAAAAATATTTCATATGAAATTAATGCTCTAATAGAGGCTCATTATGCACATCATGATTTTTTCATACCTGATCAGTATATTAATCAACATTCCAGCGCTTTAGACACTATACCTATCTTTATAGTCCAAGGAAATTACGATTGGATGAGTCCTCCGCAGTATGCAATTGAATTACACCAGAGGTTAAAACAATCCCGTCTTTTTTTGGTCGATGCCGGTCACGCATCTTCCGAATCCGAAATCGAGAATAAACTGAATATCCTACTAAGGAATCTTAACAAAGATGAAAAAGACAACAGTCATTAACATCAGCAAATCGGAATTGCAAAAGCTTGGATATAGGGATTTAGCACACTGGCTGGAATTTCCCGATCATATATACATTGGCAGAACGCAAAGATTTATTACTGGAGCTAAGAAATCAAAATGGGCAAATCCTTTTTCCCGTAAAAAATATGGTCGTCATAAATGTATCCAAATGTTTCGCGACTACATAAAACATCAACCCGGATTGCTTAAAAACATTTCTGAATTGGAAGGCAAGGTATTGGGATGTTGGTGCAAACCGGAGCTATGCCATGGTGATGTGTTGATCGAACTTTTGGACCAATTGAATAACAGAAATACTCGAATGGGATAGTTGTTAATGACTTTGGTTGATCAGAAAAACTATCGACGGACTTTCTTTATACCACTTTATGGATAAAGATGCATCATTTACAGATTCAAAACCAGGCATAGATCCCAAGATTAAATCTTGATCCTTGTCACCATCCAAATCCACTGTCTCCAAAGTAATCCACCGGCCTATATTTACCTCGGGAAAAGTTTTGGGGATGTATTCACCATCCCCTAAATTCTCCCAAAAAATGAATCCCTCTTGTGGAGATGCTTTATAGTCGGCAAAATAGCTAACAGATACCATATCACGATCACCATCCTGGTCATAATCTAAAAGTTGTGCCTTGACTGCACCATTTGTAAATAAGAAAGTTTTCAATTCAAAATTTTCTTCTCCGATATTTTCATAGATTCGAATCCCGTGGTATGGTTTTGAAACCTTACTGTAATCCGAATTGTCTCCATTGACATACAATATATCAAGATCACCATCATCATCAATATCCACACGTTGGGCAAAAGCAGAACCATATATCGGAGGAAAACGCAAAACTTGATGGGACGAAAATTTCCTATCTCCCTTATTCACAAAACTATAGAGGGCTTCATCCCCTTGTCCAAACAATGCAGATAGATCTAATTTGCCGTCTTGGTTAAGGTCAATAGCCTGGATGGAAACTGCACCAGGAGAGTACAATAAAGTCTGAGGAGATTCAAAGCCACCCGAATTATCCCCCCAGTAAATACTTATTTTTCCCAACATATTACCATGTTCAGCCAAGACCAAGTCAGCCATACCATCCTGATCAAGATCAATCCATTCACTATCTACAGGGCGTTCCAACCCTGACAAGATTAAAGTGGTATCTCTTATCCCATCAGAGTCAATTTTCATTTTCCAAAAAGTACCTTGAGGATCGTCGCTGAAGGTCAACCTTTTAGCTGGAACCAGTACCCAATAGCAGCTGTCCCTGTAATAGACATCAGATACGGGACCTGGAAAGCTGTACTCAAATAAAAAATTACCACCGAAATCGTATACCCCGAGGGATCCTCCAATTTCTCGATGGTTGCCAACATAAATTCTTTGATGCTTTTTATCAATTTTCACGCAAGTTGTAAATGGAGGCTTCAATCGAGAACCTATGGTTTGAACTTTAAATAAATCTAGATCAAAGGGTACGTCCAAGGTATCGGTAATCAGATTACCTGGAGAGTAGTCCAGGTAGAAATCTTTCATTTTTTGCCATTCCTGAAGTTCAATAGTAATTTCCTCCGGATAGATACCTGCAGTATCCAACCTAAAGCCACCTGTTCCAGACTCGATAGTATTTTTGGCATATGGATATTCGTAGATGCCAAAAAAATGCCCCATTTTAGGCATAATTTCTCCATGCCAACTCATCTTATTGGCCAGTTCCGGTTCTGGAAAAAGATGACATGAGGAGCAATATTTTTGCGCCAGTTCTTCCCCTGATTTTTCCTGGACACACTGAAGAAAAACAGAAAGTATCAATAAAAAAATGATTGTTTGTATCTTCATAATTTTACATTAGGAAAAGTTGTAAAAATACGATTCGCTTTATTAAGAACAAATATTAAGATATGATCAAAAAAATCATTTATACTGGTGCGCTACTGGGAGCTTTGGCTGTAATCCTGGGTGCCTTTGGAGCACATTTATTAGAAGACCGTTTTGCTGGCGAACAATTCAATTGGTGGAATACCGCTCAGTATTATCACAGCATTCACAGCTTGGCCATTCTGCTGTTGGCAGCTTTACAACCTCATGTACAGATAAAATGGCTCAACAGAGGATATTGGTGTTTCCTGCTTGGAATCAGTATTTTTTGTGGTTCTTTGTATTTGATGGGATTAATACCCAATATCAGTTGGCTGGGAACAATCACACCCATTGGTGGTATTTTGTTAATATTGGGTTGGATAACCATATTATTAGGTATTAAAAAGCAATCATCTAATGTAGAAATTGAAGCATTGGATCGGTAATTACAGCAATCTTGGATTTTTACAAATCCCAATAAATTGTTTGCAACATATCCTAAATAGGTTACAAATGCTTTCAAAATCGATATTTAACGTTGAATTCTAATTAGAAATATAAAATTAATTCATATATTAACCGCGGATAATTAATTTCATCACCTTAAATTTTTACCCTATGAATCTTAAAGGAGTAATACTATTTTTAAGCTTTGCCATGATATCCACCACTGCTTGGGGAATTCCTTTAAATGAAAAGAAATTAAAGAGCGAAGATCAAATTGAAACGGTTGAGATCAATGCTACCACATCTCAGGCGGTTACCAAGGCGGATGTTCGTGCCATGAAAAAAATGGAACGCAAGGAGCAGAGGATGAATAAAAGACTCGCATGGCTCAATAAAAAGTTAGTCAAAAAATATGGAGAGGATGCAGCAATTGATTTTGACGATCCAGTAAAAAAATGGATGTGGTTCTGGATCTTTGGATGGGCAGGAGGTTTGTTGTTGTGGATACTCAGTTGGACGGTATTGACAAGCGGAGGTATTGGCAGTTTCGGTGTATTGGGACTGTTGGGATCATTAGCCTGGTTGTTCGGTACCGTATGTCTGGTAATTTGGTTAGTTAAAATGAATACCTAAGCCAAGACCGAGACTCTTAAAATAATAATTGACCACCTCAATAGGATTTGAGGTGGTTTTTTGTTTTAACGATCATCTTTACTATGAAGTTGTTTATAAACTTCAATTGTCCTCTAATTGATGAATCAAAATATACAAATGGAATTAGGATTCAGAATCAGAGACTTTATCACCCTTGATCAATTGTAAATGTGCCAAATGATGGTCCCCATGCCAGGCATAAAGTTGAACCATATCACTCAACGTATAGCGGATATCACCTTCAGGATGGATGAAATACTTATCCCAATCCTCTTTCGAAAATGATGCGATTAAAGTACATAACCTTTCATGAACACCTCTGAGAATTAGAAGCGAGCTCTTCACCGGCAAAGACTTTGCATCCGAAAGTAAAGCCCAGGCTCTTTCATCATAAGCCTTGATCCTCGGTTTATTTTCGGTGAGTACCCATCTAAACCGAATATTGCAATTCATATGGCTATCGGCCAGATGATGAATTACCTGACGTCCTGTCCATCCTCCTGGTCTATAAGGAGTATCCAATTCTTTCTCACTGAACGAATTTGCCAATACCGCCAATCTATCGGGAAAAGATTTCAGGATAGCTACACGAGATTCTAAAAATTTTTGATCCGGATTTTGACGTGCAGTGAAGCGACCGATAGGAAATCTTAATGATTCCATTCTAGAGCTATTTATTTAAGAAAATTTTCATATTCAACACACATTACTCCACAAGGTTGACTTCAAACCTTACATTACTCCATTTTATTAAATAATTCACATGGATATTAGAAATCTTGTGCTTTATCCTCAGGAATCCCAGATTGCCAAATCTCGCACAGATACTTGTACCAGCGTTTATGGCGTCTGAGCACGGTCAAATACCTCGCGTTAATCGATCTCAGGTTGGAAGAAAAACAAAAACACGTTGATAAATAATGTGGACGGATGTCAAAACAGGGTGGACTACTCAAAGGGGTAAAAATTGAACTCTAGACTAATTGACATTAAAACTATAGCAGGTCTCCTTGCGCTTTTTTGTTTTGTAATAATGTAACCATTCATATTGTCCAATTTCAACTTCTCGCAAACTGGTCACCGAATTTTTGGTCTCGATATATATTTCATCAAATACGTCCTTATAGCGCCAGGCGAAATATATGCTACTTAGCGGAGGTTCTTCATTCTTTTGGTAGTTCATCCAAAGCTCCAAGTTTTGACCTATATATTTATTGAGTGGCACTCCCCATAAAACAGCATCCTGATTGGCTTTTTTCTTTTTCTTTTTACCATTATGTTCAGTAATCAAAATACCATTTTGATCAAACTCATGCACAATTTCGGCTCCGTAATAGACCATACTGTCTTGTTGCACAGCTGGAAAAGAATAAGCCATTATTTGGTTTTCCCCGGATTTAAGATAAGTATCCATGATCACTCCGGTAAAATCTAATTTAGATTCGGAATATTTTTGTGCTTTGATCAATGCGTCTGCATATCTGGCAATCAATTCCAAATCAAAAGGAGCATCCCGGTCCATTAATTGATGGTCAGCATTATAAATGAGGTGGTTAAATGGTTCAAATCCAATTTGATCATATTTTCCCAATACAACATGCCACTTGCCTTCCTGGTCGACAAAGGCAAACTTAATTGCACGGTTACCCTGTAATCTGGCTGCAAATTCACCTTTAACAACCACGGTTGCGCGTGATATTAGCAATTCACTTGTTGCCAAAAATCGCGCGGTTTCAACTTGTTTTTCAAATTCATCGGAATCAATCAGAACTTTCTTTTTTGATGGTGTTCCTACATTAGGTTGTGTGTTTCCTAAAGTGAGAAAAATTCCAACCATCAGAAAGAGTTTGCCCAAAATATTTGGCTTCTGAAACATCGTTCCTACATTATTTACCGTAGCATGGTTAATTGACTTATGGGTAGAATGGTTGGGAATATCATTTTTACTGCATTTATCATGCCAAATCCAGACTTTGATATTGAATATCCATGCGATCTTGCTCAGTAGTAGTCATCCATCTATCACACACTTTTCCCACCGAGTAGTATATTTTACACCTTAATATCTCCGTAACAACACCTTAACGCTCTTTAACAATCCTCAATTCGGTCTCCTTTAAAATATTTATATCGTTTTTAAAATTTAGGATCATGAAAAGGATAATCGTATTAAGCGCGACGCTATTATTTGCTCTTACCAGTTTTACTCAACAGGCGATCGGTATCAAGGGTGGACCCCTATTTTCAACAATTTCAGTAGATGGAATCCAGGATGCAATTACTCCGGATCGGAAATTGTATGCTGGATTTGAAGCTGGAGTGTTTTATGAAATTCCGATAACAAACCGCCTGTCTTTTGTTCCTTCCGTAAACTATCAGGAGAAAGGATTTATAGTCAAGGAAGGATTTGACATGAACTTATTCAATTTACCAATTGACATGTCGTTTAAAGCGGAAACTCGAATCGGACTTGTAGAAACACCGATGTGGTTAAAATACACATTTAATGATGGACCGGTCAAGGCTTATATTACTGGCGGACCCACCCTAGACTATGCCAGTTTCGCACGAATTCGAACCAAAGCCAGTTTTATCCTCGATTTCAATGTAAGTGAACATCACCTTAACCTTAATAATGACACGTACAACCGGTTTGGTTTTGGTGTAGGATTAGGCGGTGGTCTGGAGCTCCCGGCTGGTAATGGTAGCTTTCTGATCGAAGCTCAATATAAACACAAAGTCACTGACTTTTTAGATAATCCCATAGTGGATGTAAAATTAAGAAATTACGGATTTGGCCTAAATGTAGGTTACAAAATCCCTCTTCACTGATCCATTTCTTATAACGTTCGGTTGTTAGCCACACCCTAAAAGTGTGGCTATTTTTTTCCCTGCACCTACTGTTCATATAAGTGTCTTACTCCAATCTTGATATTATTGAATGTCATTTATTTAGAAAAGTGAGTCGGTATTCATTTCTAATCCAAAATCGCTGCTATCCACAAACTTAGATTTCGGGTTAGTTCAATTGCATTTTCATTTTCGGTAAATTTAAACTAATCATAAGGTGGGCGCTTCGACATAAATGAGGTATGATAATCCTAATGATTAAAAGATCTTCAACATTTGCAGTGTTTTTCGTGCAAAATCATTAAACTGTTGCATGAAATATTTCTCGTTATGGAATGTATAAAAATGAAAATCCATGATTAACCATGCCAAACACGTTATCAGCATAACCCTACTTTCTACTTTTGCATTATCAGCATATGGACAGAATATCATCAGGCCGGTAAAGGGTTATACTACGCAAATCGGAACAATGGTCTCAATGATGCAAGATTTAAAAGCCCGTATAACCAGGAGTGTACAGAACTTAAATCAAAAGGAAACCGATTTTCTTTTGGACAAAAATGCCAATCGTATTGGTGCTTTGATTCTGCATTTGGCAGCAACTGAAAAGTATTATCAATTATATACTTTTGAAAACCGGGGATTCAATAAAGAAGAAAAGGCAATATGGGAAACTGCACTCAACTTAGGCAATGCAGCCCGGGAAACCATCAAGAACCAGCCGATGGAATACTATCTCAATATTTGGGATGAAGTCCGCAAGGAATCATTGCGGTTATTGAGAAGAAAAGACGACAAGTGGTTTGAAGCAAAAGTGAAAGGAAGCAGTATGAATAATCACTGGGCCTGGTACCATGTGATGGAGCATCAGGCCAATCATATGGGACAAATAAGATTAATTATAAAAAGAATACAGTAATGTTATCCAATCAAAATAGTCTTCAGGTCAATGCATCATTTATTGTGTAAGATTTGTGCTTATTGACGAATTGATTCTAAATCTTATGACTAAATGGTTTAAAACTTCACTAATATAAATGAGTGTTTTCAATAAAATAGAAATCTTAAGATCTTATAGTGTTATTTTACAGCCAATTATACATGTTAGATTAATGGACTCAGGTTAAAAGATCATCACTCACAACAATCATCCAGTTATGAACTTTAATTTGCCAGATGCTATCCAGATATTAAGTCAAACTCCTATGGTGATCAAGCAATTGTTATTGGGATTGCCCGATGAATGGATTTTTTCAAATGAAGGTACAGACACCTGGAGCCCTTTTGATATCCTAGGGCACTTAATACATGGAGAGAAGACGGATTGGATACCGAGGGCAAGAATCATCCTCGGTAATCAAGAAAACAAAACTTTCATTCCGTTTGACCGTTTTGCACAATTTGAACAAAGTAAAGGCAAATCCATCGTTGATTTGATTGATGAGTTCAAAAAATTAAGACGGGAAAATATAGTCACCTTAAAACAAATGAATATTAAGCCAGAACAGTTAGGCCAAATAGGGATTCATCCGGATTTTGGGGAGGTAACTTTACGACAACTGCTAGCTACATGGGTAGTGCACGATCTGAGTCATATTAACCAGATGACCAGAGTAATGGCAAAAAATTATCAGGTTGAGGCCGGTCCCTGGACCAGATACATCTCGATTTTATCAAAAGGAACCTAATTCTCAAACCTTACAAGTTCTTGTAAAAGATGGAAGTGAGTGTTTTAAAAAATATACTTAAGATCAGTGTACCCGTAACCAATATCATGCTGGCTGTACTGAGCTTATCTTATGGCTTTTTCCAGTCGAAGATCCCTACTTGGAGTATAAAATCAGAAACAATAAGTATATCCCTTCCCAATTTGAGCCCAATCTGGAATTAACTTTTAGCTCCAACGAAGGATTACCAGCTATAGACCGTATGATTTTGCGCGGCACTAATAACTTTGGATTTAGAGGAATTGATGTTAAAATCGAAACCTCAATTTAGATGAACCGCCTGAGGAGATTACCCCTACATTTATCGAATCCTGACATGAATCGCTAGGATCATCGTGGAGAACCTTACCCTTACCTAAATGGGGATAGCTTCGTCAATAAGCGCACATTATCAACTCTGCCGCTGGTGAAACTTTCTATCAAAACAATTCACAAATTGTCTCGATTGTAGCATGTTTATTCTTCCTGAAATTTTCGGCATATGATTCAAGCATGTCAAAATATTGACTTCATATTTAAAGACATCTACCTGTCAATCCAACTTAAGATCAATTAAGTCAAAAGCCCTTCCATCAATTATACTCGAAGTTGTCTACATTTCACTAGATAAGATCAGCTTCTCCTTCCAAATTGACCAATAGTATTAAGTAAGAATGTAAGTTTGTTATTTGACAGCGATTTCCGATATGCCATGATTTGTCGAAAATCTAGCCAGATTATAAGCCTGAACAGAGTGAAGGAGAGGTAGGGTTTGCTGATTTTATATTCTACATACAATCGGAGGCTAATTTTGATCAGCTGGCAGATTAAAAAATCAGCTCAAAATTTTGGTATTTAAGGCTAGCAGGAATATGCATTATAGGCGGAAAGTTCCGCATTAGTGAAATGGCGTCAAAAATTGATTAGGTATTCCTCTGCCTTCGGTGCTTCGGCAGACAAAGCGTTAAAAAATCAAAAGTGTTTGAGGCCGTTATGCACTGAACAGAGAGGTAATTTTAAGCCCATGAAGATTAATGAGGTCTGGAAATTTGCCATTTAAAGTATACATGAGTGCATAAAAGGCCGAGTTTTTTGATTTTAGGGAATGCTTAATCAATTTAGCCATTTCAGTACAGCGGAGATTTTTTTGCTTACTTTTTTCATGGTTGGAAAAAAGTAAGTGCCCAGCCGGCATGAGGGGATCAAAAGGTATATATGATTTGTAAGAAATTGAATGTTCAGAATCCTTCAAGAGTAAGCTGGTCAACAGGTGTAATATCGCATCATAATTACAAGGGTTTTGACACTAAAATAACCAACACCTTGCAGTTATGCAATAAATCATTAATTGGTCATCAATATATCAATCTGATAAACAGATATTTATACTGAATTTTTATAAAAATCAGCAAACCCTAGGTAAGCTGATAAAAAACGAAGAAAATAAGCCCTAAAAAGGCTTACCAGTCCCACCTCCATTCAATCGGTCAGCTTAGTAATCCACATCCGGGAAATTGCTGTTTAATATAATCTGCATTCTTACTTATTTCTTTTTTACTTTTAGTTTCACTTTATCAAAATAGGCGTCTCCGGGGACACCAGCAGAACCGAACCAGTCCTCGATTTCTACCACAATTTTATCATCCACCGGGCCTTCATAAAACTTGGCCGATTTGTAAGGATCAAACTCGATTCGGTATTTGTGCCATTGACCATCATCAATCAGCATGTCGTCTTCTATACCGTAATCACCCGGTGGTAGGCTACCGAAATATGATGTGCCAGCCAGAAATCGGTTCCGAATCCAATCGCCTTCATAATCATAATTCAAATCAGTAGCAAAACCGATAGCACCGCCCAAGTCATTTTCCACGCTTCCCTCTACTGGCAGACCCAAATATTCAAATGTGAGAATACATGTTACACCTTCCTGTACAGTTACTTCAGAACTGAACACATCGCCCCCGAAATTCAATGCGGTAAAAGTTAAAACATGGTTATCCGGCCGGAGTGGATCTTCCACAATGACGCCATTGTGCGATCCGTAGAATTTTCCAGTCCATTTCGACAAACCATTTTCAAAATTATCAAAAAACTTGGTCTCTCCATCTGTTCTTAGGTTTACAAAATCATCTGAAATCCCTACTTCAGTAGGACTCAATGGTTTTTCACAGCTCACAGCAGCCAGACCAATAACTATTACGAACACCAGATATTTAGATATTTTTTCCATTGTAATTACTTTTTTTATTAAAAAATTTAAATGATTATCATGGTTTTGATTTATTGACTTTTTCGATTTACACTTGATTTAGCCTACCTCAGTCTACTTTTCTGATAAATGTACCTCCATAGAAGTCGCCTGTAGGATTATCATCTTTGAATGCAGTTGCTTTTATTTCAAATTCATCCAGTGAAACCCAAATATATTCATACATATAATAGCACGTTTCACAGATATTTGGGAACTCACGCTTGATTCTAAGACTATTATTTTCATCAAAATACCCCTCTCCTATTCCGATATTATTGTAACTATTATTTGATAATACATGAACAACTTTTGATTCTTTTTGGTATGCCCACACATCGACAGCAAGCTCGCCATTGCCAAAATCCTCTGAAAGAATTATTGTGTATTCTGGACCAATCAGCTTTGCGGAGATTATCATATCGGATAATGTCGTCTCTCTAGCATTTCCATCAAAACTTGATTTCCATTTGCCATCTTTCAAAATCCAATCCCCCTCAAACATTTCCAAAGGATTTTTGATAGAATCTGTTCTTGTTATTTGGCAGATAGTATCGGTAGTAAAGGTTAACAGAAAAATCAATACCTTGATTACCCGAAAGCTATGTGATTCGGATTTATTCATTTTCTTGGATTTGTATTTATTGGTTTTTATGGCATTCATTAATTTGACCTATTTAAATATGTCTTGAAACAAAATTAGAGGAAGGTATCTGTCAGATGTTAGCCTATTTTGATCAATTTTTGGAATATTTATTTCAAGATAGTATGGTTTTACTCGAGAAGTCGCAATTGACAAATTAGTTGTGGTCAAAAGAGAGCTGGCTTTTTGCAAGCGAATAGGATCGGGATGCTGTTAGCGGGAGATTGACCCATCAGCGTTTTCAATTTACGGATAATTGGGAGCGGCTTACAGCAAGGGCCCGGCAAAGAAAATCAGGATCTAAAGCTCACTGTCCTGGTTGGATAGTATGATCTGGTGGATTAGAAAAGCCGAATCTTATTCTGCCAATTTGCCACCTAGGTCATCCGAATCGACTCATGACAACAACCGATCGCGCAAACATTTACTTTTTCTAAGGTTTCGCCCAGAAATTGGCGATTTTCATTTCGAATCCTTCTTTCGTCAGGTGAGCAAACTTCGTTGGAATTGCCTTATGAATCGGATGGTTCACATATCGTTCGTGGGCTTCGTCAATGGTAAAGGTCAGGATGAGGCAGTGTTTCTGAGTATTATTAGTATCCTTTCCCCACTCTGCTGAGATCATTCCGTCAACGAGTTCAGGCAATGCGAGGAAATCAGATTTAACGGAGTCAATTTGCACAGATTGAACGTGTTCGGCATAAATAAAAATAAATACCTTCTTGCGGATTTTTCCTTCTTTGTCAGATGTACTTTGTGCCAAAGCAGCATTTCCCATAAATGCAATACAAAAAGCGGCTAATAGCCAGGATCGGAAAGTAATGTTGAATAATTTCATGTTATTTAATTTTTCATTAATTTAGTGAATTGCAATAGGGCGCAGGGGGGAACGTTTGCACCTTTCAGCCGAAGGGGAGTAACGATAAACAGAAAATCATAAACTTCATCCTCTAGTAAAGATTCAAAAGTCATAAATTCCAGGTTATATATCCCATTCTTCATCAAAAGTTCGAGATGAACGTCCCATTTACCAGGGGGATCTGCATAGGTGTCGGAACCGATCAAAACGACTTTCTTTTCGATGATCCAGTTTATGACGGATTTATCTATACCCGGTGCTTTGTTGAAACTGGCGTATCTATCTTTATCTTTAATGATCTTCCACCAGCCGAAGTTGAATAAAACAGCGTCACCTTCCTTGATCGTAGCTTCATCAATATTCTGAGATTTGAGCGCTTCCTTTACTTCTTCTAGGGTAACGACATATCCGTTGTCTAAGGTTGATTGTTCTTTATAACCAGCAATGTCTATAAGTATTCCCCTGGTGACAATTGGCTTCACATTTTCGACACCTATTTTTTTCAATCCACCGGGAGCATACACTTCTTCCCTTTCAAAACCATTGTAATAAACATCCTTTTCTTTCCCCTCAATGTTCATTCTTTTACCGATGTGGCCCAAGCCGTCGAACTGGGTACCTATATGGCCGATGGAGGCCGTGAGGGTTTCCAAGTGTCCGATCATTCCGGATCGGGTAGGGCCAAATGAGGTTATATTCAATTCATATTTTCTGGTCCCCATTAAGGGCATGGTATTCTCAAATAGGAAGCCCAGTTCATAGATTTGACCCGTTTTAACCAGTGAAACGGATTCCAATACTTTCTCAGGTGTTATCCAGTTGGAGGCACCAGCTTGATCTTCCGCACCCCACGTTGGATGCGGCCACCATGCGGCATCTTCCTGCGTTTGACTTTACAAAGGTTGAAAAAGAATAATGACAGCGAGTAAGTACAATGGGAATGATTTCATTTTATTATTTTTTAATGCAAGTAACCAGCAACTTAGGTTTATTAATGACTAGAAATTTCTAACAGTGCCTCAATCCAGTTCAAGTAGCAGTACAATGCAATATCCACATCCTTATTTCACCTAGCCATTAGTCGTTTTGCAAAATGGTTTTCCCCCATATAAGTACATGCCTACCATGACATCGAAAACAAGATTATTGCAACCAGTTGTGAGAATTATCGTTGTGATTTTTTGATATTTCATTTATTCGGTATTAATACAAAAAGGGGAATACTCAATAAAGGCTATTCTTCCGACTGCTCTTTCAGCTTCTCCGCAATATGATCCATCAGAAAAACAAATTCCTGGTCAGGGCTGAAGTCAACGAGCTTTACACTGTCGTCAACGATGGCCGTATGGGGCGCTGGCCAGTAAAATACTTCACCTGCTCTTACCGTTTCTTCTTTGCCATCCTCATATTTTATGCGAATGGCCCCTTCAAGGACATAACCCCAATGTGGCGATATACATAGGTCTCCGGGCAGGCCTTTGAATAAGGGGGTGAAATCTGTCGGACCGGGAATATCTATATACCCAATAGACATTCCTCCAATACCGGATAGATTGATAAATCCTGTTTTGGGATTGGGTGGGATCTTATCACAGGCCATATGAAAAGAGGCAGTAGTTACCTCATTTGTGGTTGACAACTCACCAGAGGTAGCAGGTCCGGAACATGAGTAAACCAAAAATAAAATTACCATAAGGCTAATGCGAGGTAAATTTTCCATAACATTGATTTTTAGTTATCAAATCGGTTTGACTATGCGAAGTGCGACCGATTAGGGAGCATTATCGCAAAGCTGGTGTTGTAGCACGTTTGGTTCATTCGAATTTCAAAAACATATCAAAAAATGGGAGCACATCATTTAAGGCTCTTCCGTCATCTGTCCAGAGTTTATTCATATGAGTTCCAATATACTCCTCAGCATAATGTTCAATCCCCAGGTTTTCCAGTTTCTGGCTTAGCATTTTGCAGGTAAAAGGAATATGATCATTTTCCTCATTTCTTCCCCAGTCAAATTTAAGAGCATTAATTTTCCTGAGATTTTCAATATGTGAATCAACCATTTCCAAGGGCATATTTTTCTTCCAAAGCTCTAAAATATCGTAGTGGATATGAAGAGTATCTCCTTCGTATGTCACAGGCATATCGGCATAGAACGGAGGATTATCAGGATTCGGAGAAAAAGCCTGACCTAATGCAACCTTAGCGTTGGCACCGAATTCCTTATACCCGGTTATTACTTCTTCCCTTGTTGTTAACTCCTGAACCCTTCTAAATCCACTGTTTTTTATCCCATTGTCTTTAAATAATCCCAGCGCGGCCGGGGACATGGCATAGAGATTTGGGAATATCTCAGGGAACATCATGCCAATTTTCAATGTTCCGAAACCACCCATTGAATGGCCAGCAAGCCCACGACTTTCAGGGACTGGAATGGTACGGTAATTTTTATCTATATATGAAACCAAATCGATGGCCGTGAAATCAGCCCATTTACCAGTAAAGGATGAATTGGTATAAAAACTTCCCCTGAATAACGTATGGTTATCTGGCATAACCCAAATAACTGGTCTGATCTTCCTAGTGGCTATGGCTTTATCGAGCAGTTTGTCAAAATGATTCCAGGCAATAAGCAAACTGTCGCTACATGTAAAACAATGTAAAAAGTAAATAACCGGATACCTTTGTTCGCTTTTCTCATAGCCAGGTGGCAGATATACGGTCACCCTGCGGGTTGGGTTTTCCCCAGCCTGGTTTTCCAATAATGCTGAATACAGGTAATCGTAAACAACTTTTCCTTCCGGATACTGAGCCAAGGAGACATTTAAAATGAGAACGAATGCAAATAGTGTAATGATAATTTTTTTCATCTTATTTTATTTTAATGTGTTACAAAGGTGTTCTTTGTCGAAATATCAGTTGAAGTAGTAGTACTAGGCACCGGAACAAATTTAGAGGAAACCTCATGTGAAGCATTAGCCTATTCTGATCAATTTTTGGAATATTTATCTCAAGATATAATGGTATTATTCGAAAAGAAACAAGAAATCAGTGATAATCTATTGAATTAGATATTGATATATCTCTCACTTGCGAATATCCGATGGTTTCTGGTCAAATGCCTTGAAAAATGACCGGCTAAAGTGGGAAAAGTCCTTAAAACCCACCTGCAAGGCAATTTCTCCGATCGTCAAATTAGTTGTAGTTAAAAGAGACCTGGCTTTTTGCAGGCGAATGGATCGGATGCTGGAAGCGGGAGATTGACCGGTCAGCGCTTTCAGTTTACGGAACAGTTGGGAGCGGCTCACAGCAAGGGACCGGCAAAGAAAATCAGGATCTAAAAGCTCATTGTCCAGGTTGGATAGTATGATCTGGTGAAGTTCTTTTAGAAAAGCCACTTCTTGTTCTTCCAATTCGCTACTCAGGTCATCCGAATCCACTAATGACAACAATCGATCCCGTAAACGTTTACTTTGCAGGGTGAGATTTTTGAGGCGAACCTTCAATTCCTCCTGATCAAAGGGCTTGGTCAAATAGGCATCCGCTCCCTGGGTCAGGCCAGAGATTTTATCTTCTTGAGTAGCCTTGGCAGTAAGCAAAATGATCGGGATGTGGCTAGTCATCCGGTTTGATTTTAATAGTCGGCAAACTTCAAAACCGTCCATCTCTGGCATCATCACATCACAAATAATAACATCCGGAATGCTTTCCAGGGCTCTTTGAACTCCTTCTTTTCCATCAAAAGCCGCTTGAAGATCATAATCTTCTACTAAACAGGATTGGATATATTCAACAACATCATGGTTGTCTTCGATGGTCAGAACCAGTGGTTTTTTACTTTTAAATGATGGTGAGTTGGAAATCATCTTCGAGTCAGTGGCTGAATTGCTGATCACTCGTGGTGATAATGAAGAAAGTTCCCATGTCGGTTTGGCGAGCGCCCTCCTGTAAACGGGCAGGTAAACAACAAATAGTGAACCCTTATCTGGTTTGCTTTCCACTTCAATGCGGCCATCGAGCAGCCGAATCAGCTCTTTGACTAGGGAAAGTCCTATTCCTGAACCTTCGCCTTGTCGTGTAGGGGAATCATCTACCTGGTAAAATCGATCGAAAATATGGGGAAGTTGCTCCTGGGGAATTCCCTTGCCGGTATCTTTAACAGCCAATTCCAAATAGGGGTTGCCCTTTTCATGAACCTGGGTTGCAATAACATCTATGCGACCTCCCTCAGAAGTAAACTTTAAGGCATTGGATAATAAATTAATAATGATCTGCCTTAGTTTGTTCTCATCATAATCCATTACAAGGCTTTCTACCCTGGAAGAAAATGTCAAATTGAGGGATTTATTTTCCGCCATAGAATGGCAGGATTCGGTCAAGTACCGTATAAAAGGTATGATATCTCCTTGCACCCAATTGACGGCCAGATTGTTTGCTTCCAATTTGGAGAGATCCAGCATTTGATTGATCAGGTTAAGCAGCCGGTCACTATTGTGGCCAATCAGAGATTTTATTTTTTTATGGCCGCTTATCTGACCGGCCATCCCTTTGATAATGGTTAAAGGGGTACGAAATTCATGGGTGATATTGGTATAAAATCGACTCTTGAACTGATCCATTTCTCTAAACCTTTCTGCCTTTTCCTGTTCCAGCTGAAGTTGGGTTTGCAATAACCAACGGCGACGTTGATAAAGATAAAGGCCCGTGAGCACTAAGAAAGAAACAAAGGTATACAGACCATATGCCCATCCAGCAAACCACCAAGGAGGACGAATGTAGAAGGCGTAGGCCGCTGTGTCACTCCAAAGACCATTGCCACCAACGGCCCTTACCTTAAAAGTATAATCTCCCGGACGTAGATCTCTGTAAATAATTTTGTTTTCTTTACTAAGCGGTGACCAGGACCGATCCCTTCCTTCCAGTAAATAGCTATATTGTATTTTATGAGGTGCAGACCAATGTATCGCCTGCCAACTTAGCATCAACTGATCAAAATCATGAGAAAAGACCGGATCCAGCGGTAAATTTTTAAACGGGATAACGGAATCGAAATCCACTTTTTTTAGAGAAAGCTCTTGTTGTCCAATCACGGGGTTTTCTCCCTTTTGGATCGCATTGTGCGTTTGGCGCCAGTCGATAAAATTATGTGAGAGTTGCAAGTCTCGGATAAACAGAGTTGGCCTGGAGGTGTCAGAGTTATATGAGTCCAGATCTATTCTGTTAAGACCTTTTTTAGTACCCAGCCAAAGCCTATTTTTGCGATCCAATAGGATATCATTAATCGTAATTCCCTGTAATCCATCCTGGTTATGGATGACCTGTATATCCATAACTCCCTTTTCTTTTGTGCTACTTAGCCGGTTCAATCCTTTATTCGTACCAAGCCATATATCTCCTCCTTTTTTTTGATAAACCTTTAATATTACATTATTACTCAGGCCTTCTTTCGTCGTATATTGAGTAAAACCGGCGCCATCCCATACCCTAATTCCGTTAAAGGTACCTATCCAAAGTTTACCTTCAGCATCTTTTAGCAAACTGGTGCTGACCAGGTTGTTGTCCAAATCCTCATTTGTGAATAGAGTAAAACCGTAGCCATCCCAATTGCTCAGACCACCTGCCCCGTAACCGAGCCAAATGCTTCCGTCACGGTATTCTAATATGCTTTTGACAAAATTGTTATCCAAACCCTCTTCCATAGTGTATCTGGTAAAACCGAAACCATCCCATACGCTGACGCCATAAAAAGTACCGATCCATATATTTCCATTACGGTCTTCTAACAGGTCCCAGACCGGACGGCTGCCCAAACCCTCTTCAATAGTGTAATGGGTAAAACCGACTTTATCCCAAACACTTAAACCTTCTTTTGTGCCGATCCATATGTTTCCATCGCGATCTTCCAGCAAGCAGTGGACGACATCATTAATCAAACCTTGTTCACTTGTATAGTGTCTGAACCCTGTCCCGTCCCACATGTTTAGACCTCCTCCCTCTGTACCGATCCATATGTTACCTTCTTTATCTTCCAAAAGGCTGCTAACTAAATAGTTACTTAATCCTTCTGTACCGGTGTATAATGCGAAAAATTGGTTGCAGACCAAATACTCACTCCGCTAAAAGTAGCTATCCATATGTTTCCGTTGCGGTCTCCAATCAGATCATAGACCGGACCGCTACTCAAACCTTCTTCTACAGTGTAATGGGTAAATCCAACTTTATCCCAAACACTCACCCCTTTATAAGTACCAATCCATATCTCTCCGTTATTCCTTTTCCAGAGGCTCAATATGTTATTGTCGGTCAATCCATCTCGTGTTTTGAATTGCCTGAAACCGAAGCCATCCCAAATGCCTACTCCATCACCACTAGTACCTATCCAGATTCTTCCTTGGTCATCTTCCAATAAACATTTTACGGCATTCCAAAAATGACCTTCTTCAGTAGTATAATTGGTAAACGAAGAGCCGTCCCAAACACTCACCCCCCCATTGGTACCGATCCATATCTTTCCTTCGCGATCTTCCAGTAAACTAAAAACCATGTTATTGCACAAGCCTTCTTGGGTGGTGTAATGTGTAAAACCTTGCCCATCCCAGACACTAACACCCTCATAGCTTCCAATCCATATTTTACCACTTTGGTCTTGCATCAGGCTTCGGATTGAAAACTTATTCAAGCCTTCCGTTTTCCCATAGTGTATAAAACCTGTACCATCCCACACGCAAACACCCCCATTGCCACCGAGCCATATCTTTCCTTCTCGATCTTCCATCATACACCAAACGACATTCAGATTCAATCCCTCTGCCTTGGTGTACTTGGTAAAGCCGGCCCCATCCCAAACACTCACATCCACAGTCCCACCAGCGGCCATCCAAATTTTCCCTTCACTATCTTCCAATAAACAGTGGATATAATCGAAATTCAATCCATGCTCTACGTTGAGGTAAGAGAAATGAAAACGGGTGTCATCACTTAAGCCTGGTTGGGCCGGAGTCCATTCCGGCCAAGATGAGGGTACTCTTTTTCCTTTGGAGGAAATATATTCGGGTTTGGACACGGATTCCACATTAATCACTTGACCCTTTGCAGTGATATATTTTGACTCGCCGGTTATATAGTAGTTTTTCTTTTCCGGAATATATTCAGGTCGGCCTGCTTTTACATATCTGCCTCGGGAGGCATAATACTTTGGTTTAGCCACCGAATCCATGTCAACAACCTCTCCTTTAGCTGGAACATATTTGCCCGGCTTAAGCACATGGGGGTTGTCCCTAGGCTCGGGAATGTTTTCCGGTCCCCGAAAGCAGGAGTGCTGCAACACTACAAGAATAATAAGCACAAGGATTTTTCGCAGCATAAAGACTATTCAAGATGGTGGTGTTGGAATAACATGTATTAATTAATCAAGTTAATCATTGTCAATCAAAAATAATGAAAACCCATTTAGAAAAAACATTGACCTTAGTCTACAATTATCCGGAACTTGAAAAGTTGAAAAGTCCCCGAATTAATAGTTCAAACAAAATCAATAAGAAAGGGACACTAGATTTTGTCTATCAATCTTCATAGGGTAATCTAAAATTTTTAGGATTTGCTTATTTTTTTCCTGAAATAAGTAATTCCAGGTCAGTTGCCATTTTGGATTCCTTTAAAAAAGGATCGTTATGTTCGTAACCATATTGTCTTAGTTTTTTAGCTAGACTTACGGTTACCTGTTCATTTCCGGTCTCATTGATGAAGTTGATTAATTCATCCGGATCGGACTCCATGTCAATAAGCCATGGTTTATCTGTATTGGAAATTATCAATTTATATTGTGAGGTGACCGCTGCCATCCATTGTCCATTTCCGGCTGCCCCGGCATTCCTCATAAATGTAATATCTTCCCATCCTTTGTCCGGCTTTTGTAAAAACTCGGAAAAATCTCTACCTCTCATCGAACTGGGTACCCTTAAGCCAATAAAACTTAATATCGTCGGTGAAAAATCAGCTGTATTTACAGCATTTTTCACCACTGCACCAGAAGGAATCTTCAGAGGATAATAAACGATAAAAGGAACTTTTGCCGATGCCTCCAATGGATTCCCTTTGTTATCCTTATGGTGTTCACCTCTCAAATCCCCGTGGTCAGAAGTAAAAATAATAATCGTCCGTTCCAGTAAATCATTTTGCCTGAGGTAAT
Source organism: Saprospiraceae bacterium (assembly GCA_965223405.1). Taxonomy (GTDB): domain Bacteria; phylum Bacteroidota; class Bacteroidia; order Chitinophagales; family Saprospiraceae; genus CBDCWO01. The sequence continues at coordinate 4,261,118 of CBDCWO010000006.1, read as the reverse complement.
TGATGATTTTACCCACGTTATCGTCAATACATTTTACCATGCCAAAATACTGGGATTGATCAACAGACGCTCTGGGTGCCGGTTTGGCCCATGTTGGTATGTCCTCTGATTGCTTATGATAGGTAGCCGGAGGAATGAATTCCATGTGCTGATACATAGTATCATATGGAGGTCGTACACGATCCGGGCCATGAGGATCCGGCAAACTAATGTACAAACTGAATGGATACTCCTTATTCCGCTGAATAAATTCGATTCCTTTATCGACTAAAAAGTCGGTTGTAAAGGACCTCTCATCGGCCCCATCCAAATTATAAGTAGGTTTGCCTGCTTGGTTTCTGGCAGCAACTCGCGGCCCTTGAGGTGAATCCTCCATTTTCTTCCAATGCCCCCGATTAAACATGTATTTGTTGTCCTCAAATCCAAATTTTCGCTCAGGGGCCCACTGAGGTTTTCCGGTTCCATCCAGATGCCACTTTCCTACAAATGCTGTTTTATAGCCATTTGCACTTAGCACATGTGAGTAAGTAATTACGCTGTCACGTAGCGGTAAATTGTTGGCAGGAGCTCCAGTATTCTGAGGATACAATCCCGAAATAAAACTACTCCTGGAAGGAGTGCAGACGGGTGCAGCCGCATAAAACTTGGTAAACAAGATGCCATTTTCAGCTAAAAAATCAATATTCGGAGTTGCCACTACATTACCTTTCCCCCATACCTCGGCCTGATCAGTATTTAACTGTCTACGATAACAACCCAAAGTCCTGAAGTTGTGTTCATCGGTCTGAATAATTAGTAAATTGGGCTGAGTATCTTGTTTCTCAACAGCAGCATGATTTGATGCACAGCATACAAAAATCATCCCAATACCTACTAAAAAAATTGGTCGTACTATTTTGACTAATTGTATCATTTTTTGCTATTTCTCTGGTTAACCAGAATATCTCAAAAATACAAGATTTGCTGATTTGGGATTTATTAAATATAGATAAAAAGAATTCATAGCACGGATTGCTTCTGAGGATCCAATCCATGTCATAGAGGATATAGGAGATGGTCATTGAATTTGACATTGCTGAGTGTTTAAATCCGGAAATCCATAATTCAGATGCATTGAATGAAAATTATATTTAATTTTTCATTATAATTAATATAATAATCCAAGTCAATGAATGCATTAATGTCAAAGAAAATTTGAATGTGCTCATAGATAAAAAGTATCGCAAGAGTGCATAGGTACTGACAAACTTTTTTGTTACGTTCATATAGCATTTTTTTATTTTGATTGTTAGCCAAAAAACAAAATTATGTCGTTAGACTACGATAGTATGATACTTATTTTGACTGCAATGGGTATAATAAATAGCTTTATTCTGATCGTCTATGGTGTTTTATCTCCCAAGGGAAACAAGTTTACAAATCAGTTATTTGCATTATTGGTATTTGTTCTTTCTTTGAGAGTAACCAAGTCAATAGTTATCACTTACTCCATTAACCTTCACGATATATTTTTCGCAGCCAGTTTGGCGGGATTTTTATCAATAGGTCCAATTTTTATGTTATTCACCAACTCTGTCATCGAAGAAAAGTATAGACTGCACAAAAAGGACATTGTTCACATCATTCCTTCCATATTGTTTTTCATCATCTGGAGTTCGTGGAAAAGTCTAAGAGAAAACAATATAATATGGCCGGTAGTCTACCGTTCAATCATGCTTTATTATATAGTATATATATTAATAACAATCGAAAGAATAAATCGAATTCCAACACATCGCATCCATCTCAGGCGACCGTTGCAAATTGTAACAACTTTTTTACTGATCATTTGGTTCTCGTATTTCTTAGACACCGCTTCTAGTTTTCCTTATATATCGGGTGCGATTATTTATAGCTTAATGATTTATTTTACCCTGGCACTGTTAATTAATAAAGGCCAGATCTTAACCTTCGACTACAACGAAAAATATAAAAAGACTGGATTGGATGCCAAAGAAGGGGAGCGCATTTTACGAAGTCTTAATCAATGTATGGAACAAGACAAAATCTATCGGGATTGCACTATATCACTTTCAAAATTAGCAAAGAAAATTCACACTTCTACCCACATATTATCACAGGTAATCAATGAATACAAGCAAAAGACTTTTTATGAGTTGCTAACTCATTATCGAATAAAAGAAGCGAAAGAGCTACTAGTGCAGGAGTCTAGCCATGTAAAAATATCAGATATTGCCTTTGATGTCGGATACAATTCCATTTCGTCCTTCTACGCTAGCTTTAAGAAAAATACGGGTGAAACTCCTGCTCAATTTAGAAAACATACAGGCAATGAATATCAAAACCCGTAAGATCCTTGCAGTGCTTCTAGGAGCTTGTCCATTTTTCATATTCGTGATTTTTGAAAAGCTGTATTGCTACGATCAAATCACAGTATCCGATATTTTGGGTCGTTATTTTGCTATTGGACTGTTTAATTTTGCATTTCTCCTTATACTTACAAGGTATTTTCTTCAGGAAAACATTAAAGATTATATCCATTTTAAGGAGCCAATACTGCTTGACGTCAGCTTGACCTTTTTCCTTTTAATATCGACCTATCTCATTTACAGTATTGGAAATATTACTTATGTGTATTGGTTCAATCATGAAGCAGATAGAATAACCTTAATAAATGTACTACTGGAGATCTTCAATAATCCGTATTACAGCATATTTTATTTCGGCCCCTTTATTTGGGTCATTCAAATAAACTTGGAGTATGCGAGAGTTTTTCTATTGAAAAATCTTTGGGATTGCTACCATAATCGATTTTGGGAATGGATAATTATGGTGACATCTGCTGGTTTTATTGGTCTAATGAATTTGGATAATGGCCCGGCAGGTATTATTACAGGTATTTTGATAGCGTTAACCTTTAATATTGTTTACTACAGATATCGTAGTCTGGTTCCGCTTGTTGCGTCGAGTATTCTGATACAAACAATTATTCTGGTCGAATTCTATTTTCAAGCTAGCTAAGTCTCGATTACCAATCCGATTGCTAGTTAATATCGGCTAAATATCAATTAATTTATTACTTCCCGATAAGGCAGGTATTATTTTCAGTTGAATACATGTAAAATTGAATGATAAAGTTTACGGTAATCCTAATGTTTAACCAAAGTATTGATGACCAAATTTTTGCCATTTTATGAAAATCCTGAAAAGTACATTCAACTACATTTTGGGGCTTTTAATCGTAACGAACATTATTAGCTGCAAAAACAAAACAAATAATACTAGTCCTGCTTTTGAACAGATTAAATTAGAAAATATAAACCAACCTCTTATCATTACTCTTATCAAAGATATTGATGAAAGGAAAATCCAAAATATTCATGCGCTGGTTATTCTGCAAAACGGAAATCTTCTTTTAGAACATTATTTTAGTGGATATTCAGCAACAGACAAACAGTACACTGCATCTGTGTCAAAAAGTATTGGATCGGTATTGATGGGGATTGCTATGGGTCAAGGTGTATTTCCTGGATTAAATGATAACATTCTTGACAAGCCTATATTTGAATTACTTCCGGAATATTCCAGATATTTTAGTGAGGATACCGTAAAGAAACAAATTCTATTCAGACATGCTTTATCAATGGCAGGAGGACTAGAATGGAATGAACAAAGTTTTCCATATGATGATCGCAGGAATGATTGGAATGCCGCCAGTAATAGCAATGATCCTATAGCCTATCTATTGCAAAAGAAAATGGTTAATGCACCTGGTGAAAGATTTAACTACAATGGAGGTTATAGTATATTGTTGTCCTATTTAATTGAGAATTCCACAGGCAAACCCGCTTTAGCATATGCCAAAAAACACTTGTTCGAACCACTGGAAATTGAAGATTTTGTTTGGGATAATGTTGTATGTGGATTAACGGATTTTGACGGTGGACTTTACCTAAGACCAATTGATATGGCCAAATTAGGGCAGCTGTTTCTATGGCAAGGAAACTGGAGAGGTGAGCAGATAGTACCTAACGAATGGATAGAAAAATCCACTTTTCCTCATATGGAAAATATCAACGGACCGGATTATGGTTTTCAATGGTGGTGCGGAGAATTTCACACCATCGACACTGCCTTTTTTGTTTATTTGGCTTCTGGTCATGGGGGACAACATATATTTGTCGTACCGGATTTAAAGACGGTAATAGTCATATGTCAGCAGGTATTTGACAATCCACTGGGAGAACTCAATAGTATTGCCATGATTTCGAACTACATTATTCCTGCTCTTACCAATACTAGTACAGAAAGACAATATATTAATATAAAAAACAAAAACTTAATTGATTTTGCCGGTCGTTATATTTCATCTCAAACCAATAATTTTGTCAATATTTCAGTCCAAAATAATAGATTATTATTAACCGGAAGTGACGGAATTCAAATCGAGCTGCGTCCAATATCGGAGGTTGAATTTATTGGTAGCGTATTGCATATTTTACCAGTTAAAGTTACTTTCAAGCGAACAGATGAAGGAAGTGTCAGCACAATAACTTCATCTTTTGGCTTTAGAAAGGCAGTATTCGAAAAAGAATAACTACTCCTTCTATGTATAGGAAAAAAAAGGTTATGAAGACAATAATTTTGTTCGGTTTTTGCCAAACATTGCAATTTTTGGTCTTTGGCCAAATCCTTCCGGGTTCTACTACACAAATACAAAAACTAGAGAGAGCAGAAAATTTAAAACAGATTGAGTCTTTAGACTCCATTTTTGCAGATCATATTATATTATACACTACCGAATTAATGCCCATAGTTGGTAAAGAAAAAGTAATTTCTTTGTACAAATATCTTTTCACTAGAGGCAATGGTGAATTTGCGGAATACATTGTTGATACAAGTTATGAGAATAAACACGGTTATGTAGAACAAGGAAAAAATATTAGCAAAAGAACAAATATTCCCACTGATACAACGAACTTCAAAGCGGAGTTCATTAAATCAAATGGTCGGTACATAATTTCCGAATTATCAATCGGAAAAGAGAAATCATTAAAAAAGAAAATACCGGAGCTTCCTAAGCCAACTGGGAAATATCAGGTAGGTCAAACAATTCGGTTTTACCCAGCGAATGATTCAGATAACAATAGGCTACTTTCTTTTCAAATTTGGTATCCCACTATGCTTGAATCTGCTGAGCAAGCCGTGTATCAAAGCGACGAAGTAATAAAGGCATCGTCCAAGTTCTTGAATATCCCAATTTTCGCTATTAGATATTTTTCGAAAATGAAGAGTAATTCATATTTAAATACCCGTGCAATTCCAAATCAAAAATTTCCAATTCTGCTTTATAATCATGGATACGGAGGATTCACATCTGTTTACCAAACTGTTTTTGAAGACCTAGTTAGTCATGGGTATATCGTGGTGAGTATAGCTCATAAAAATGAATCCGCACTTTACTTAAAAGGGGATGGAAAAGTAATCCCTAACAAATCCGAAAATAAATTCTATGTCAGTAGGGCATCTGAATTAGATGGCATAGAAGTCGGTGAATTTCAAAACATAATCTTAAGTAGCAACGATCCAAAATACCTGCAAGAGGCCTATAACAAATTATTCGAGTTAAGTCCTTTGCACAACCAAAGTACCCGGTTATGGCATTCCGATACAAAAGCAGTCTATAATAAGTTGAAGAAACTTAATCTGAATGATTCAGTATTAGCCGGGTTATTTGATTTCAAATCAGTAGGAATTTTTGGGCATTCATTAGGTGGAGCCACTGCTGGGCAATTCGGATTTAACAGTGAAATTATACACGCCGGAATCAATTTGGATGGATTTCAGTTCGGTGATTTAATTAATTCTAAATTGAAAATCCCCTTTATGTTTGTATCCAGCAATCCAGAAGGAAATCGGTATTTGCGAGCAAATAATTTTATGGAAAGTTCAACAAAGGTTTGCTACCAAGTAGTAATCAAAGGTTTTACTCATAGTAGCTTTACAGATTTAGACTATTTTTTACAGGGTAATGATGAAATGATTGACCTGCAAAGAGAGGTTATCAGAAATTTCTTTGACCAATATTTAAAATTTAAAAAAGGAGATATTATAAATCTTGCTGGCAGGTATAGTAACCTGACCATTACTAGAAACAAGAAACGCTGAACTTTTAAATTATATGCCGTAATACGCTCAACTTAATGAATGATTAATAGTGTGACATGCATTGTAAATTGTTAGAAATGCGCTTTAATCCTATTATCATAAAAAAAATGCTGTGAAGATATTTCGAATTTGGCTTTGTATCCTATTTTTTAATTCCTGTGCTGACCAAAACACATATAAGGTTATCCAAGAAAATAATCATCTGGTAAATCAGGTTACATCTGAAATATATCAATGGCCAAAAACTAAAAGAATTTATTGGCCTACGAAAGAATGGAGAAATGAGCATTTTCATCTTCATGAGATTAAACCAGGTTTATTATTACTTGCCGATAGTTTAGCAGGATCTGATAATGCTTTCCAAAGCCTAATTATTGTAAAAAATGGCTTTATAGTATTTGAGAACTACTATAATGAGGGAAAACAGTACCATAGCACAGAGGTCTGGTCGGTAACTAAAAGTATTACCTCTGCATTGATTGGAATAGCAATAGATCAGGGTTATATCCAAAGTATTGACAAACGTATGGTTGATTATTTACCTGAATATTCCGAATTTAATAACATCACAATCCGGGATGTTTTGACACATACTACCGGTTTGAATTGGGATGAAAACAATCAACTTTCTTGGATTCAATCTGACGATTGGGTTTCAGAGGCACTACACAGAGGATTGATTACTTCAACCGATAGCATCTTTTTTTACAGTTCTGCAAATTCCCATTTTCTATCCAAATTGATAAAAGCAACTACAGGAATGTCTCCAGGTGAATTTGCCAAAAAAAACCTGTTTGATCCTTTGGGTATCCGATTTAAACCTTCGAAAAGGCAGGAAATGTACACTGAATGGGAGGAACTCCATTTACCCATTCCCAATAGTTGGAGACAGGACAATAACGGATTGGAAATCGGTGCTTATGGCCTGCATTTGAGTGCCCGTGAAATGGCCAAATTTGGGTTTTTATATTTAAATAAAGGTAAGTGGAACAACCGTACGTTGATTTCAGAAAAGTGGATTGATGTATCTACCCGAGCACATATATTCAGAAATAAAAACAAAAGTTTTGGGCTTCATTGGGTTATATCAAGAAGGAACGGGAAGATATGTATTGAAGCAGATGGATGGGGTGGTCAGATGATTTCTATCGTACCATCTCTTGACTTGATTGTCGTGATTAAATGCGACCCAATCAATCCTCGTGAAAACGAATCGTATCGGGTTCTTGAATTGTGTATTTCTGCAGCATCGTAGGAAATTTTTCATTCCGAATTCTATTACTTGGATCGTGCCCACAAGCGATAAGAATTTGGAATTGACAATCGAACAGAGTTGCAAAAAAGTTGGTAGATTGTTGTAAAAAACCCTGATACTAAATAGTTATTTTTGAAGTGGTTTAAAAACAGAGGATAAAATGAGTTGTCTGCGCTTGATTTTCAAGATGAAGCACTTTTGGAGCCTTGCTTGCGGCAGTCAGGATCAATGGTATGCAAATCAAATAACAATTTGTTTTTAAATCACTTCGTTGTCTAAATTATAGCTAATTAGGCCTATTTTGCTTTAAAAAATTCATTACGATAGTTACTCCTCATGGCCATAACAAAGTATCTCTTAGAATTAGTCATTTTTCCATTTACTATTTGCCTATTGCTCTTATGCAAGGATGAAGTTATATTACCGGGTTCCATATCCTTAGACAATGACTTGTTGGATTTTAGCACTGTGGAAATAAATCAGCCTTCTCCAGACAGAGAATTTCACCTCCTTGGGAATGCCAATACCGAAGATGTGGAATTGAGTATAACCGGAGATTTTGAAATGATCGTGGCTGACGGAACCAACGACTATAGTAAGAAAGTTATCCTGGCGCCTGAAATTACTGATCAGGGAGTCCGTATTCGGGTACGTGCACATCCCAAAAGTCTAGGAGAAATAAAGGGAACTTTGGTCATCACGGGACATTTGGAAACTTCTCATACAGTCCAATTACTGGCCTATGCAGTACCGAAGCTCGATTTGGTGAATACCTTTGCTAATGAACGGATCGCTTTTGGCAATGGCTTTTCCAGAAAAGTGATGAAGGAGTTTACCTTCCCGCCATTTTCAAAAAAGACGGAGACGATCAATATGTATATTAAACTGAAATGTCCGGATGGAGGATGTGATCCCTGGGACCGGACGGCCAATGTAAGTATCCGTCCACCAGAAACAGAAGAATGGTTTGAAATGGGAAGATATATCACACCTTATGGTGTCGGGAATCAGCAAAGGTCCAAAGGTTTTGAAATTGATGTTACCGATTTTAAATCCTTGCTGGTTGATCAGGTTTCCCTACAACTTTTCATTGATACTTGGGTACCCAGTGGATGGTTGGTCTCGGTAGACTTTGAGTTAATCGGTGGAGAACCAGAATTCTCATATAGTGCCGTAGCCCCAATTTTTACGTATCAATCCATACCGTACGGTGAAGATCACAACAAGGATTTAGACCGCTGTATAAGCCTTCCTGAAAATAGCGACGAGATCGCCTTCCGAACCATCATCACAGGTTGGGGACATGCCACACCGGCCGATGTTGGAGGACGAAGGTGTGCTGAATGGTGTTTCAGAACCCACCGGCTCAGTTTGGATAATGGACTTTCATTCCTTCATGTTATGGATGGAATAGGATGTAACCAAAATCCGGTTCAACCTCAAAATGGTAATTGGAAACCCGACCGTGCCGGTTGGTGTCCTGGGATGGAGGTACCAACCCGGATAGATGTTGTAGGCCGTTCTATTTCAGAAACGTCATTTTGCCTGGAGTACTTGTTCCAAGATTGGACCAATGATTTTATGACGTCAGCTGATAGCAAAAATGCTTACTATAATTTATCTAGTTTTATAATCGTGAAGAGCAATACGCCAATTCAATCTCCCGAAATAGAATAGATGATTGATGTGTTCACAATAATTAGGACACTCATAATTAATATAGTTAATAACCAAAATTTGAAAAAAATCACATGTAACAATAATGAAATATAAGTTTAGTAGAATATTGTGCATTTCTCTTATTACCATTTGTTGTGTTGGAGATAAGCCCACTTCAGATGAAATACCTTCAATCAGACTAGACCCTAATATTGCCACAACCTATGATTATAAGGATTTCTTTCATCCTCACACTGTCGTAATACTTGAAAGCAGAGAAGATTACATTTTAGGAGAAATAAAAAATATTGAGACTGACAATGGTGCTTTCTACATTAATGATGGTAAAAAATGCATCGCATTTTCAAGATCTGGACGTATATTATTCAAAATCGATGGGGTAGGAAAAGGTCCAGGGGAATATTTAGAGATAACAAGTATTGTTTCTGATACACAAGAGAAGACATTGACTATTTTCGACAATAGATCTATGAAAATATTGAATTATGATTTGACTGGGAAGTTTATTAATGAAGAACCAACCCCCGTTCATGGATACGATATAGAAATCTTTGAGGGCAGATATGTAATTTATTCCGGATCAAATATAGCATCCAAAAATAGATTGAATTACTTAAGTAAAACAACACTTAATATTGAAAATGCCTTTTTACCAATTAAACAAAATCATGCCAAATTTTTGCATGTACTCGACTTAACAAATTTTTATCATTTTGAAAATAAAACCTATTTTCTATATGGATATGGAACAACTGTATATCAACTTTTAAATAATGCCATCACTGAAAGATATACTATTGACTTTGGTAACCATGGCATTCCGGAGTCCTACTTAGAGAATGAATATGCCAACGTAAAGCTTTTTATGGAAGAGATCAATAGCCATATTTATGCCCATAGAATACTTGGTTTTTTTGAGTCCTCCAAAAAAATCTATTCTTCTTTTTTTTACGGGGATCAACATCTCCATTTTATGTATGATAAAGACGATGGTAAATCAATAGTTATAAATGAGTTTATTGGAGATCTTCAATTCTTACCTGCAATTGAAAAGACAAGTTTTGACAACCTACCAAAAGCCATAGATGCTGATACTTTAATTTATGTCGTTTCTGCCGATCTCGTATTAAAGAATTTGGAAAATAGTTTTTCATCTGGTAGTAATTCTCATTCTTTGAGGCAAATCGCACCAAGTGATAATCCGATATTATATTCAAGGATATTTAAATAGACAATTTTTCTCAAAGCAATAATCAAAATTATTCACTCATAATATCGATCAAACTTCTGCTGGACGCAGGTGTAAAAATTAGTAAGATAATTTTGTCAAAAACACAGTTGAAAGAAAATGTTTATCGCTACAATCAGTTTTATAACATTGTCAAAGGAAATCTCAAGATTAATGCTTGATGTTTTACCCTTGATTCATTGGTCGAATATTCCAGAATCAATTTGAACAAAAGTCTATATGATTGTATTCAATTATTTTATTTAGCTATCACGGATAGATCGTGCTGTGTACAAATTTACGGAATCCTGCATTTTACTCGCTAAGATAATTGCATTGGTTATTATTTGAGATTATTACTGTACTCTTAGAATTAGAATTAAGTCAATAATATTTTACTAAACCAGAAAATCTCTATCGCCGAAAGACAACTTGTAGTCTAACCCAAAAGATAATCACGCACTTTGACAAATACTGACAACCTCCCTCAACACATTAATGTAATGGCCGTCTTTTGATCATTCCTCCCTTCGTATCCTTCACCGGGTATTGCACAATAAATGCCTTATCATCAATTTTTTCTATCTCATGAAGAAGTTTAGTTACTTCTAGACGCGTAATCACACAGAAGAGAATTCGTTTGTCGCTGGTACCAATTTCGTTTTTACCGAACCAATCATCTGATTTGAATACGGTTAGCCCACGCCCCAGATCATACATAATTTTTTGCCTGATTTCAGCTGCTTCTTCAGATACTATCATAACACCGATATATTCTTCGATACCATTAATGATAAAATCCACGGTTTTTGAGGCTGCCAAATAGGTAAGCATGGAGTACATAGCTGTTTCTACATTTACCAAAATAGCTGAAAAAGCAAACAGGATCACATTAAAAACGGCAATAAAATCACCAACCGTCAGGCTCGACTTTCTGCTGACCGTTATGGCCATGACTTCGGTACCATCAATAACCGCTCCCCCCCGAATTGAAAATCCGATACCGGCTCCCAAAAAGAATCCTCCAAATACGGCTATTAATAATTTGTCATTGGTAATTGGTGCAAATTCTATAAAATGGACCAACACCGCCAGGGCCAAAATGGCTATCGAACTTTTAGCGGCAAACTCCCAGGAGACTTGCCGAATACCAATCAAAATAAAAGGAAGGTTTACCAGTACAATTAAGATTGAGAGATCAATACCACTAAGGATCTGACTCAGTAGTGCGATCCCCATAGCTCCCCCATCCAAAAATCCATTGGGTAATAAAAATCCTTTCAAACCAATACTTGCCATGGATACGCCTATGGCGATCGCCAGGATATCTTTTACATTATTTCGGAATTGTATCCGCCTTTTTTCTAGAGTAGATTTGATCATGAACTGTTTTGTTGATTACGAAATTTATTGGTTATCAGCCTCCAAATTCTTATTTGGAAACATGAAGATATTGGCAAACTGATGTTTAAACTAGTTTGAAATGTTAATAGTTTAGAAACAATATTTAAAAAATGAATCGAGTAATACAAATAAGGTCCTCATTGGGATTCAGAACCAAATCCAAAGCTCCAGGGACTTCCTAACTTAGCTAAATCAAAACATCTCCGGAATAAAAAATTCAAAAAATGGCACTTTTTTGCATGATGTATCACGATTTTATAATTTAAGTCTCACCTTAACTTTAATCTTTTCCCCGCCTCCTTGAGTGCTGTAATATCTTCCTGAGGGAAAGAGCCATCACCCTTGGGACCCACATTGAGCAATAAGTTGGAATTCATAGCTTGGGCATCATTCAACATTTTGAGGATGTCGTCTGCTGTTTTGTGCTTGCCATCATGCTTTTTATTGTATCCCCATGCATGAGGCTGCAACGTATTACAGATTTCACGAGGTTTATTTTGATTTTTCTCATACGTCAGTTTAGCCACTTCAAACTGTTGTCCTACCCTGGCATTACCACCTCTTTCAGGGGCCATAAAATCTTCATCACCGTTAGCTCCTTGCTTAAATGAAATTAAAGCATGTGGTGAAATTCTTCTTATTAAAGCGTACGTTGAGTCAATTGGAAATAGATCAGGTCGATGATAATACCCCATTATCGGGTCAAACCATATCCCGGCAATACTGGGATACTGAGTAAGTATTTCGATCAACTGCTCATGAACAAACCGTACATAAATTTTGAAGTCGTCATCTTTCTCAAACTTATACTCAGGTTGTGGCTCAGAATATGCCGGCCTGGCATGTTGCCAACCATTCTCTCTGGAATAAAAATAGGGATGTTTCCAGTCTGCTCCGTAGGAGTAATACAAAAACAAGCCTAAGCCTTTTTGTACACAAGCCTCATATAGTTCTTTTATCAGATCTCTTTTTGCCGGGGAACTCATTACATTAAAGTCCGTCGCTTGGGTACTAAAAAGGCAAAATCCATCATGATGTTTTGCTGTAATAGTTATATACTTCATCCCTGCAGCAAGTGCCAGATCTGTAATCTCATCCGCATTGAAGTTTTCCGCCTTGAACCGATCTTTTAACTTGGCATACTCGGTAACTGGTATGGTATCTCTTAACTGAACCCATTCCCCCTTTTCCATCAGACTATACAATCCGTAATGAATGAACATACCATATTTGGCATCAACAAACCAATCGAGATTGGCCGCCCGGGGTTTCTTCAAATACTTGGTTTGATATTCTTGCAAATAGGAAGGAACTTGCATACTAGGCTTACATCCTATCGCTGTTAAGAATACTAAACAGACCAAAAGAATTCTGATACCGGATTGCATTTGTAGTTATTTTTGGATTTTGGAGTGATGTTCGCTGAACCAGAATGTTCATCCCGGATGATTAATTAGCGAAAAACTATTTATTCAAATTAAAAAGAATGAAATGGCCTCTGGATTCAATTTACTTGGTCAGGACCTATTTGAGGATATTCCAATTCATCCTCATCTGTATTTTGGTTTTTCCACCATACAAACGCAATAGCGCCAACCAACAAATAGGGCATGGCCAGCATATACAGAATTCCGGAATTCAGACCACGTCCAGCTGTTCCTCCATCTTTATAATTGGATTCCACACTCATCCTACACATTGGACACTGAGCTGATATATCCTCAACAGGAAATGAAAATAGAGTGATTAGACTTGCAATAAAAAATAATTCTCTGAATTTTTTCATAGTTCACTAATTTCCATAACAAGGTAACAACATCCAATAGCAAATAGGTCCCGAAAGTGCCACATATAACCACATTGGATACACCCATCTTGCCATTTTACGGTGGTTTTCCACCTGTAAGGTATATCCCCGAATAAAAGTAAAAAGGATGAATGGAAATGATACGGCCGCAACAATTATATGCGATATCAACAATACAAAATAGACAATTCGTATGGTTCCAGTGTTACAATAGCGGGTCTCCGGGGTAGTGAAATGATAAAGTACATATGAGATTAAAAACAAGAAAGATAAAAACATGGCGGCAAACATAAGTCTTTTATGTACTTCAACTCTCCCTGCCTTAATGTAGTATAAAGCTAGTATTAATATGCCTGCAGTCAGACTATTCAAGCCAGCATGAATACCCGGAAGCCAATTAAAATCAATTCCCAAGTCGAATTTTACTCTCCGCATTAACAATACGGTGATTAGGACTATTGTAGAGATTGCATAGGCCCACTTATTTAAAGTTTTGGCCAATTCCGGTCTGGGTTCATTCTTTATCATCTCGTGGTAATAACATTGCGATATGTACTACTAACTTTCTTTGATCATCGGGACGATCCAAGTTATAATGGTTTCTGATCATATCCTGGGTATCGATAATTATTACTTCATTGGATAAATCATAATCAGCATGACTTAGAAACTCCTTGACTCGCTGGTATTCGCCATTATTAATAAAAAAAACTACAAAACTCGGTGATGGTTTTTCCAGGTTCCAATTGATGATAGAAACGGAGTCTACAATTTGAATCCATTGGAATTGATTTGCTTTGGCAAATTGGGTCAGTATCTTAGGTATAATTGTATCTCTTAAGGCAGGTTTTTCTAGAAATGAAACTACTTTTGTTTTTCCATCCTGGAAGTATTTGCTCAAAGTAAAAGATACAGATGCCAGTGCTTTTTTATCAATTTGCTTGTATTCTGCTAATTCGGCAAAGCTAGCCTTTTGGTAATCATATCCTTTTTTCAGATAAAGCCAGGAAATAATAGGAAAAACGACCAATAGTAAAATGACTGCCGCACCAGTGAGCCACTTTTTCATTGGCATAATTTTAAAATTTATTCTTAATTACCGGATAGTGAAAATAAATCACTGACCCGAGGTAGCCGGAGTAGATACGGGGGCAAGTGATTCCTCCACCTCGATTTTATCCTTGGTTTCTATATTTTCCCGGCTACTCAACCATGCTCCTCCTTCATTCATAAATGCAATTACAGCCCAAACCAATAATAACATGGGCAATAAAACACTTAACCTTAAACCTTTTACCTCGTGCTTCATGTGCATAAATTCATATACAATCAAATAGGCTTTATAAAAGCTAAGGCATATCATTGCCAAACCGGTTAATAGTAGGGGTAAATGAAATCCCTCTATAATATATCCTTTCCCAGTAAGTGCAATAATTACTTCAACCACCGTTACAACTGCCAATATCAAAATTGTTTTGAGGGCAATTTTTTTACCTGCTGTATAATCCTGAGCCATTTATTTAAAATTCAAATGTTTTACAATAAATAAAATACTAAAAATACAAATACCCACACCAAGTCAACAAAGTGCCAGTATAGACCTATCTTTTCAACCATTTCGTAGCCATTTTGCCTGGCCACATAAATGCCACTCATCACATTGATCAAAATGATTGCCAAGAACAGTACCCCGGAAAATACATGAAAACCATGGAAACCGGTGATAAAATAAAACAATCCGCCAAAAGCTTTTGGTCCAAATGATTCGGCCTGAATGGCACCTGCATTTTCGCCTTTTTCAACCCGGTATTTGCGATGTATAAATCCTTGGTCATCCACCACTGCATCCGGATAATCTCCTGCCGCTCTAGCATGTCCGTTATGCGAGTCGTCCGCATGTTCTTCGGATGTCGCAGAATGATCGTCATTGGAATGATCATCCCCATGCCCTGCGGCATGATGTACATTGTGGATTAAGTAACTTTGGCCAACCACTACCGGATCGTTGGGATTAACTGATCCATCTGCATTTAAATAGAGTCCTTCCTCTGTATGAGTTCCAAATGGATTAGTGGAAATGGTCATGTACTCTTTTCCCATTAATGTACTCCACTCCCATGCCTGACAACTCAAGAACCCCAATCCACCAATAATCGTTAGTAACATCCAAAATGTTACTCCTTTCTTATTCTCCCGATGTCCTTCCTGAACCGCTCGCATCATGGTGAACGAACTGGCTAGAAGGACGAAGGTCATGAAGGTTACAAATATTAAGGGAAGGTTGGTGTCACCGGCAAAAGGAAATTTTGAGAATACAAAATCAGGAACCGGCCATGAAGGTGAACTATACCTTAAAGCACCGTAGGAAATTAATAAGCCAGCAAATGTAAAAGCATCCGATAGCAGGAAATACCACATCATAATCTTTCCATAACTGGTCTTAAAGGGTGATCTACCCCCTTCCCAAATTTTCTTATCTCCCTGTGTGATATCAGGACTGGTTACTGTTTCAGCCATACTATTGTAATTGTAAAAAGATCAATAAGTAAATCCAAAGTAAATCAACAAAGTGCCAATAATGCAAACTCAACTCCAACCTAAGTTTCCTTCGCAGCGATGGCACAAAAGGAAGTCCAAAGGCATGAATTAATGCTACGAATAAAACGGCTAAACCACCTAGCACATGAGCTGCATGAACGCCACTAATTACATAAAAAAAAGATCCTGAGGGGTTACCAGATAACTCAATTCCTAATCCGAACAGTGTCATCCAACCCTGGTACTGCAGGATAATAAACAACAGACCTAAAACAAATGTGGCACCTAGCAGTGATTTATATAATGTTTCTTTTTGTTTATTAAAGTTTAAATAAGCGCCATGTAATGTAATACTACTTAGAATAATGACAATTGTGCTCAAATAAAATACACCCGGTATTTCGTAATCCAGCCAATTTCCAGCTGCCTTACGTACAACATAGGCACTTGTAAAAGCAGCAAACATCATAAGTATACTGGCCAGTGAAATCCATAAAGCGAATTTCAAAGGATGTATTTTAGATCGTGTATATTGTCTGGTATATACCAAATAGTTAATATTTAAAAATTATCAATCATAATGATCAAAAAAACCACCGGCAGGTACAGGAACGATGCAAACATCAACTTACGTGCGGACTCTACATTGTTATACCGGTAAAAGTCAAATGACTTTAATGCATAGTATAATCCACAACAAGCTACGATGACCATAGCCCAAATGCTCATTTGACCAATCCATATAGGAAGAATACTGATAGGAATTAAACAAACCGCAAAAATAAATGCGTTGAGCCCAATCTGCCTGGTAAGTCCATTTTCCATATTGGGTAATAATTTAAATCCTGCTCGGTTATAATCATCAAAAGACAACCAACCGATGGACCAGAAATGTGGCAATTGCCACATAAACTGAATGGAAAAAAGGACTAGTGCCAAAGGCGTAAGTGCACCATTGAAAGCCACGAAACCGATCACTGCCGGTAACGCTCCGGGAATGGCACCAACGAATACACTAATACTGTGGTATCGCTTTAATGGAGTATAAACAAATGCATAGGATACTAACGACAAAGATCCCAGTAATGCCGTAAGGGGATTAAATAATGCCAAAATCAATAATCCTGCCACGGCCAATAAGCCGGCAAAAATCACCGCTTCGGATACAGACATGCGTCCGGTGGGCAAAGGTCGATTTCTAGTTCGATCCATCTTGTGATCAAATTCTTTCTCCAGCACTTGATTTAGTGAATTAGCTGACCAGGTTACAAAGAATCCTCCCAATCCGAGCATAAGAATGTCAACCCAATTGAGTAGTACTCCTGCCGCAATAACATACCCAATGACCGCCGTAAATACCACCAAAAGGCTCAGCCTAAACTTGAATAAAAGCATTAAATCAGCAATCTTACTGACTGATTCAATGGCTACCGATTGTGTCTTTGACTTGCTCAAAATCTATCAATCTATATTTATCGTCTGTTGTTAATGTACCTCATCTTTTTCATGATCCTCAAGTGGATAATATTGTGGTACAAATTCTCTTTCATCCTTGCTATAATCATAGGCCCATCGATGTACTGTTGGAATCTTGCCGACCCAGTTACCATGAACTGGTTTAATTGGAGTAGACCATTCCAGTGTTGTAGATTTCCAGGGGTTCCGGGTTGTCATCTTCTTCCCTTTGAATATGGAATAGAAAAAGTTTATCACGAATACCATTTGCAGTATGAATACAATAATCGCGGCAATGGTGATAAATTTATTCATGGTATCAAAGTGTCGAAAGGTATCAAACAAATCAAACTGATAATAACGCCTGGGAACACCGGCTAATCCCAAATAATGCATAGGCCAGAATACCGCATAAGCTCCTATCATCGTTCCCCAAAAATGAATTTTACCCAGTGTTTCATTCATAAAACGACCAAACATTCTGGGAAACCAATGGTATACTCCGGCAAACATACCAAAAAATGCGGCTACTCCCATCACGATATGAAAGTGAGCCACTACAAAGTACGTATCGTGCATTTGGATATCAACTGCTGAATTTCCTAAGAAAATGCCGGTTAGACCACCTGATATAAACATAGAAACAAAACCAATAGCAAACAGCATGGGCGTATTTAACCTTAAGTTCCCTCCATAAAGTGTCGAAATCCAGTTAAATACTTTAACTGCAGAAGGAACCGCAATAAGCAAGGTAAACAGCACGAAGAAATTTGCAATAAATGGATTCAATCCGGCCATAAACATATGGTGTGCCCATACGATAAACGATAAGAAGGCAATGGCCATCATTGATATAACCATGGCCCGATATCCAAATATCGGTTTACGGGCATGTACGGACATGACTTCCGACACAATTCCCATGGCCGGTAATATGATGATATAAACTTCCGGATGACCCAGGAACCAAAATAAATGTTGAAAAAGTATTGGACTTCCTCCGGAAAATTCCAATGCTTCCCCTGCAATATAGATATCACTTAAATAAAAACTGGTACCAAGATTACGGTCGAAGATCAAGAGTAAAAATCCAGAAACCAAAACCGGAAATGACAATAAAGCTATTACAGCGGTAATAAAAAATGCCCAAATAGTTAATGGCATTTTCCACATACTCATTCCTTTGGTTCTCAAATTCAACACTGTCGAAATGTAATTAATACCTCCTAATAGCACGGATACCACAAAGAATACCAGACTTACCAACCACAGCGTCATTCCCGCCCCTGATCCTGATGATGCCTGAGGTAAAACAGAAAGGGGTGGATAGGCGGTCCATCCGCCAGAAAAAGGTCCCGTACTAACAAATAGCGAAAGGAACATGACGATACTAGCCAGGAAAAAGAACCAATACGACAACATGTTTAAGAAAGGTGATGCCATATCTCTGGCTCCCACCTGTAATGGTATCAAAAGGTTTGAAAAAGTACCACTTAATCCAGCTGTTAATACAAAAAACACGATAATGGTTCCATGCATAGTAACCAGTGCATAATAAAATTCAGGTGATAATGTGCCGGTTCCATCAGCGGCAACAGTAATCCATTTACCGAGTATGGGTTTTATCCAGGTTAAACTTTCTTCCGGAAAGCCGAGTTGGAACCTAAAAACTAACGACATTGCCGCGCCCACTATGGCCCAAAAAATTCCGGTAATTAGAAATTGACGGGCAATAATCTTATGATCCTGGCTAAAAACATAAGTAGAAAGGAAATTGGATTGGTATTTATCGCCGTGATGATGGTCATGAAAATGATCATCGTATCCCTGCTCTTCAATAATTACATCCGGGTCGAGTTTTGCAACCTCCGCCATTGGAATGAGTTTTTTAATTAGTTAAAGATTTTAATTTCTGTTCTCCGATTGTTGGCTCGTCCTTCATCGGTATCATTCGAATCGACCGGTCTGGTAGATCCATATCCCAGTGCCGAAATCCTGTTTTCGTCTGCACCCCGGATAGTCAAATATTGCCTTACTGCCTCTGCTCTTTGTTGAGATAACTCCAGGTTTGATTCCGGATCTCCAGTGTTATCTGTGTGACCTCCCAATTCAATGCGGGTATTCGGGTAAGTAACCAACAAATTCATTAATGCATTCAGCTCATATTTAGCATCAGATTTCAGCTTAGCCGAACCGGTTTCAAAATGTACATGTCTGAAAGTGACAATTTTCTCCAGCTCATCTTCTGCTGCCATTGCGGTTTCAAAATCTGCAGTCAGCAATGTTGCCAATTCTTGCGCTTCATTTTCTAATAGTACTCCTTTAAAAGGATCTTCATCCGTATTTCGGATTGAAGAAAGGTATTTAGAATTCTGTGAGCTCAGCCAGGTTTCATATTCTTGTTCGCTGACAATTCTGACTATTTTTCTCATCGAGAAATGACCACTACCACACAATTCAGCACAAGCCAGTTCATAGTTAAATTCCTGCCAAAAGGGTGGACTTTCCGGATCTGTTTCATCATAGGGAAAATCATATTTCCCAGACCGCCTTAATTTCTCTCGATAATCTTCAGTGGTCTCACGAGGTGTAAATACAAAGTAGGTAGGAATACCTGGAACCGCGTCCATTTTTACACGAAAATGAGGTAAATAAAAGTTATGTAATACATCTCTAGAGTTGATTCGAACTCTTACCTTTTTATTTATGGGAAGCACAATTTCATCGGCATGAATGTCATCCAGATTTTTCACATCCGTCCAATCTTGTCCTAACGGATTAATAGAAGTTATTTTCTTAAAATCCTTAGCACCCAAAGCACCATCAGCTCCCGGATATCTAATCGTCCAACTGAATTGCATGCCTGTGGCTTCTATCTCTATATGATCTTCTCCTTCTTCAATATCTGCCATTACCTTATTCCACACAAACAAGCCGTTGATTACCAAACCACACATGACCACTGCCGGTATTACCGACCACCAAATTTCGAGTTTATTATTGTGTGATAAAAACAGGGCCTTTCTTCCCGGCAACCTCCTGTACTTATAGGCAAATACAAACAAAGCAATTTGAGTAATAAAAAATACGATACCGGTAAAAATCAATGTGGTGTTAAAAAGCCCGTCCAATAATACCCCATGTTCAGATGCTGATGAATGCGGACCATAACCCAATATATAGTCTTTGTAATAAACTGCAGATATAATACAGTAGGCCAAAAAGCAAATCATAAAAATAACCAGCCATCTAGCCTGTATTCCGATACTTCGGGTTTCCGCCTCTTCTTCGGTTCTGAGCTGCTTGGAAAGCTCAGTGAGCTTACCTATCTGGAATAAAATTACCAGAGCTAAGATTGTTATGATTAAGACCAGTAATGCCGTAGACATAATGCTATTTTATTTTATATAATTCAAATTACACATGATGGTGAAGACTTTCTTCCAAGTAAGGATCATTCCTGGGAACTAAACTGGCGTTACTCAATGCGCTAAATACCACAAAGAGGAAAATACCCAGAAAGCCCAACATCATACCTATTTCCAGAAATCCTGGTAAACTAAATCCCAATGTAAATTCACTTCCGTGTCCATGATCCGCATGTCCCATTAATTCATGAGCTGTATGCAAAGCTCCTGGTTTAAGCATTAAGAACAGATCAATCCAATGGCCTAGAAATACCAATGCTGCAACCACGGTCATGGTTCCATTCTTTCTTTTAGTATCATTTCTTAATAATGCCAAAAATGGTAATGCAAAATTGATCAGTAGATTGCCATAAAACAACACGGGATACTGCTGGATTCTAGTTTGAAAATAGCCGGTTTCTTCTCCCACATTTCCATACCAGATCAGCATATATTGTGAAAACCAGAGGTAAGTCCAAAAGATACTGAAAGCAAATAAATATTTACCCAGATCATGTAAATGATCGCGGTTAAAATCTGCAAAATGACCTCGATTTTGAAGATAGATCATTACTAAAATGGTAAGAGCTATCATTGCCACAAACCAACTCGCTGCAGTATACCATCCGAATAGTGTACTGTACCAATGAGCATCCACACTCATCACCCAAAGCCAGATCAATGCGGCAGTACTAAAACCACCCACTGGTAGAAATGCCGCAGCAAATACTCTTAACTTCTTATGATGAGAAAAATCTGTATCGCCATGCTGATCTTCATCGACGGACAATGATCTCATTTTACGGGCAAAGAAATACCATACCCCTCCTATAACAACAGTGCCAAACAAGTACCATCCACTATTGAGAAATGAAGCTTTTCCCTGTAACAGTACATCATTTGCCACAGATTCCTTATCTGCCCAATGATAAATATGATGAAATCCAAACCAATTGCCCAAACCCACTATAATCATGGCAACCAGCCCAATGGGTAAAAATAGAGAAAACGCTTCCCACACTCTTTTGAATACGGTATACCATCCCGCATATGCAGTGACACAGGCAGCAGTAAAAAATAGGGCCATCACTGATATCCCGGTAAAGAAAACCGAATTAAGAAGAAAGTTAGTCCAGAATCGAGTATGAAATTCATCATCCCCAATGAAAGTGAAAATGGCCGAAATAATTCCCACTCCGATTAATATCAGGAAAAAGTTTCTTTGTTTTGTGGTGAAAGTAAATGAATCCATTCCTTCTGCTTAATGTCAATTAATGATTGTTATGTGTATTTGTGGATTCCCCTTGAATCTCTGTCTCATGATCTTCATTTGAGTGACCTTGTGATTCCATTTCCTGTAATGGAACCGGTATCTGAGCAGCAGGGATATCCACTTCGTTTAAGGTATTCTCTTCTTCGTTATATACCAGGTTTTTATTCTTGGCTTGTAGTGACCTAATGTAATGTATTACCTGCCATCTTTCTTCATAAGATAGTTTGTCGGCATATCCACTCATTACATTTTTACCATACATAATCGCGTGGTAAAATCTCCCATTTGAAGATGTGGTAAATTCATCACTGGTCAGGATAGCCGGTTGTGCAGGATATGGACTACCATCTCTGGCCAGATATCCGGCACCATCACCTTTTTCTCCATGACATATTCCGCACAAGATCTCATACAGCTCCTTCCCGGTTTGCAATCCGGCTTCTGTTATGGGAAAAGGATTTTGAATGATTTCGTTGATCGCTCGGGTTCTTTCTTCCTCGGTGTCTTCATAATAATAAGGTACACTTCCATTTAACGGAATAGTGTAAGAAGTCGTAGCCTTTCCGGTAAAACCGCGGGCAATTGTACCAGGCACCGGTTTACGAGGAAATGCAAACTCTTTATATGTATCCTCAGATCCCCAAGTATTAAAATAATAATAGGTGTAATAATTGGCCTCATATGCGGTTGAATGTACCATATCGGGCATAAATTCATGACCCGTGCGGTTACCCTTTGCCGGTGAGCAAGAGTAAACGATCAGCGCAAACCCAATAACGATAAATATATTTTTCACTTGTCTCATGCTCATTACCTTTAAATCGTTTTACTATTAATTTCTTCAGCTCCGGTTTCATCCAGCAATGTCTTAATCTTTTCAATTTCCTCATCGGATAATTGACTTTGATCAAATGCCAAACAAAACTTGTCATCGGTAATTCGATCATCCAGGACTGGATTCACAACTCCGGGAGCCATGCCTCCAATAGTATAAAAAGTAACTACCATGCCGATCGAGGCAAACAATACTGTGAGCTCAAAAATGATAGGTACAAACGCAGGTAGTGACCAATAGGGTTTACCTCCGAAAATAATCGGCCAATCACTGGTGAAGATCCAGGTCATTCCTAATAAGGCGGTTAATGTCCCTATCATACCGAAAATAAATCCAACCACATGCAATCTGGATTCACTCAGGCCCAGGGCTTCATCCAAACCATGTATCGGAAAGGGTGAAAAAACATCCATAATATCTAAATGTGCATCACGGACCTTTTTTACTGCATGAAGCAAAACTTCTTCATCATTGTAAATTCCGTATAAAACTTCTTTATTAGCAGCCATAGTCTGAGCTATAGTTTAGTTTGTTTCTTCAATAATTTCAGTATTGTGATCATGGGATTTTGCATTCTTACCCATAAACTGATCACCTGCTGTTTTAAGTATATGTTTGATTTCGGCAATTGCTACTACTGGAGCGACCCGCGTAAATCCTAGATATAAGGTAAAGAATAAGCCCAAAGTACCTAGAAATATTCCGATTTCTATAAAGGATGGCACGTAATAACTCCAACTTGAAGGTAAATAATCGCGAGCCAAGGTGGTTCCTATTATCACAAACCTTTCAAACCACATCCCAATATTTACGAAAATGGACATAAAGAACGTCCACCAAACACTCCTGCGGATCTTTTTAAACCAAAATACCTGAGGAGATAATACATTGCAAAACATCATGGCAAAGTAAGCCCACCAATACGGACCTAATGCCCGATTGAAAAATGCAAATTGTTCATATACATATCCGGAATACCAGGCTATAAATAACTCGGTGAGATAGGCTACTCCAACGATTGTTCCAGTAACTAAAATCACTTTATTCATCGACTCGATATGCTCAACAGTGATATATTGCTGTAAATTCAGGGCTTTTCGAGTAATTACCATTAATGTTTGTACCATGGCAAAGCCGGAAAAAATCGCTCCTGCCACAAAATATGGAGGAAAGATTGTAGTATGCCACCCGGGAATCACTGATGTAGCAAAGTCAAAACTCACTATGGTATGTACTGAAAGTACCAATGGTGTAGCCAATCCGGCCAAGATCAAGGATAAGGATTCGTGTCTTTGCCAATGTTTGGCAGATCCGGTCCATCCGAACGATAAGAAGTTGTAGAATTTTTTTCTTAACCCCTTCGCACGATCACGTACGGTTGCAAAATCCGGTACTAATCCAGTGTACCAAAACAAGAGGGAAACGGTGAAATAGGTACTAATCGCAAATAAGTCCCAAAGTAAAGGTGAATTGAAATTTACCCATAAAGGGCCTCTTGTATTCGGATATGGGAAGAAAAAATAAACCACCCAAATTCTTCCTACGTGTATGGCAGGAAAAAGTGCAGCACACATCACGGCAAATATAGTCATGGCTTCGGCAGCTCGGTTTACACCTGTTCGCCACTTTTGTCTGAATAACAAAAGTATGGCCGAAATAAGAGTTCCGGCGTGACCAATTCCGATCCACCAAACAAAGTTGGTAATATCCCATCCCCATCCTATGGTACGATTTAAATTCCAGGTGGTTATTCCTTTCCATATGGTAATCAGTATACAGATTACACCTAGGGTTAGGAACAACACAGCAATTGTAAATGCGATCCTCCAGGCAATACCCGGTGTCTTTTCGGTGGGACTCGCCAGATCTTCTGTAATCTGATGATACGTCTTGTTACCTTCAACAAGTGGTTTACGTATAGGAGAAACAGGTATATGACTCATATTGATTTATTACCGTTTTCTTATGAATTAAGCTCTTCGTTTGCATTGTTTATGATAGAAGAATATTGCACACTCGATCGTACATTGGTTTCTTCCAACACAATATAATTTAAAGGAGACTTCAGTTTGGCAGCCAAATCACCTCCTTTGTTGTTCTGGTCACCAAAAGTAATTGCTCCGGCCGGACATGCCATTTGACAAGCCGAACTGACATCTGAATCCTTAAGTGGTCTACCTTCCAGCTTTGCAGCTAATTTTCCTTCTTGTAATCTCTGAGTACAAAAGCTACATTTTTCCATCACTCCTCGCGCTCTTACCGTGACATCTGGATTCAGAACCATTCTGGTCAGGTTATCAGCATAAATGTTAACTTTCTCCTGATTGACTTTTCTTTCATTTGCTGGCCACAAGTCTGCAGCCATATAATCCGCCCAATTTAATCTTCGAACCTTGTACGGGCAATTATTGGCACAGTATCGCGTTCCCACACAACGATTATAAATCATTTGATTCAATCCCTCAGAACTGTGGTTTGTAGCATTTACAGGACAGACGTTTTCACAAGGTGCATTATCGCAGTGCTGACACATCATCGGTTGATAGACCGTTTTAGGATTTTCAAAATCTCCATAAAAATACCGGTCTATACGCAGCCAGGCCATTTCCTGATGTCTGGATAAATCGAGTTTCCCAACCACCGGAACATTATTTTCCGCCATGCACGCAACAGTGCAGGCGCCGCATCCTGTGCAAGCATTCAAATCTACATGAATACCCCAATGATGGCCTCTTTCATACTGATCTGAATAATCCGGATATAATCCTTGATCATTTAGATGTTGGTGATGTTCCCTTTCATGATGCAATTCTTCTACATAACTTTCGATATCGTTTAAATGGGATCCCCGAATAATGGTTCTATCGGTAAGAGCTCCCTGATAACCACGTCTTGTTTTCTTAAAAAATGGGATTGATCCGGTGGCTAGGGCTGCTTCATCAGCGTTGATTTCGTCGCCATTCCTATCTTCGGTCTTGACTCCCATGGTATGATGATACTGGACACAAGAAAAGTGGTCCTCTTCTCCAACTTTCCCGGACAGGGTAGCTCCATCGACCTGATACTGGAACAATCCGTCCTTTACCTGTACCAAATCCTGAACGTTTACGCCAATTCCATTAGCACATCTACCTCCCATTTCTCTGCCATAGCCCACAGCCAGGGCAACGGTTCCTTCCATTTGACCAAACTGGGAAATTACAGGAACCTTTATAGATTGGTCTCCCACCACGAGATTTGCATAATCTCCATCTGACAAGCCATTCATTCCGGTAATCTCCTTCCATCCATCAAATGATACCGGAATCGCCAAATAGTTCCCCCATGCACATCTATTTATGGGATCGGGCATCTCTTGCAACCACGGATTGTTAGCATATTGTCCTCCTCCTATGGTTACACTTTCATATAAACTGATCTCCAGACCATTGTCGGTGGGATCATTGACTCTTATACTACTGATATCGGGACTTCCATATTCGGGCTCTCCGGCTCCTGCGACTTCAGCTATTCCATCGTGTAAAGAGGCGTCCCAGAAAGCCTGAAATAGAGCATAACTAGTTTGTTGCGAAAAAATATTTTCTTGCCATTGTTTCTTGACATATTCCATATACGGCTGCTCCACATTCGCATTAAATGAGGTGCTTTCTGCCCACCTCAAAAAGGATTCTCCAGCATGTCGGGTATTGAACAAGGGATGAATGGCAGGTTGTATCAAGCTCAAAAAGCCAGATTTTGGTTCTGCATCTCCCCACGACTCCAGGACATGATGATCTGGAGCACTCCAGTGACACAAGTTTGTAGTTTCATCCAGGTGACTATTCATAGATACTCTGACCGGAACCTGGGTAATTGCATCAGCAAAATTTAATGATTTTGGTAAAGTAAATATGGGATTTGATCCTAGAACAAACAAAACATCCACTGTTCCTCCCTGCATTTCACGCACCAATTCGGTAACCATGGACTCATCACCTTGCCGCAACATGGAGGCACGATCAAAGGTGATGGTATTTCCATAGGACTCGGCTAACGCATTAATTTTATTGATGATTTTTTGGTCACCAACCCGATTGGATCCGGATACAATTAGAGATTTGCCCTTATTTGCCATAATCTCCTGAGCCACCTTGTTGATGGCATTGGTTGCCTTCTCATTTATAGCAGGTGTATATACTTTAGGAGCTCCGGCAATTGTGGCAACTGCATTGTGCAGATGAGCTATTGCTGCCCCTAA
The DNA here is from genome assembly GCA_965223405.1 of Saprospiraceae bacterium. Classification (GTDB taxonomy): domain Bacteria; phylum Bacteroidota; class Bacteroidia; order Chitinophagales; family Saprospiraceae; genus CBDCWO01. The sequence continues at coordinate 4,233,831 of CBDCWO010000006.1, read as the reverse complement.
TTCAGAGGGCTTAATCAGGATCCTATTATCTGCATTCGAGCCCGTCAAAGACATGTAAGATTCAACCTGATAATGCCGAGACATTTTCGCCCTGTGTACATCTTCGATTTTGCGATTTTGGGAATACTGCTTAGTATATTCAACCGGTGAGATCCAGGTTCCCAGAAAATCAGAGTTTATTCCTACAACTACGTCCGCTTTGTCAAAATGGAAATCCGGGATAACTTTTCGGCCAAAATCCTCTTCATTGGCAAGCAAAATTGCTGCACTGGATACCGGATCGTACTGCACAACCTTGGTATTTGGATATTTTTGGGTAAATTCAGATAAAGCAGCCTTTAAACTGGGACTCAGGATAGTATTAGAGAGGATTCTCACTTGAGAATCCGGCCTAAGAGCTCCGATCAATTCTTGGTCCAGATCGCTCCATGAGGTAGGTCTTACTTCACCACCTTCTACCTTACCGCAACTTTTAATTCGGTTCGTATCATATAGATCAAGTACCATAGCCTGAGCTCTGGCAGATGTACCTCCTTGAGTTACAGGTGACAACTCATTTCCCTCGATTTTAATTGGTCTTCCTTCTCGTGTCTTTACCAATACGGAACAATAATCACCACCTTTCACAAAACTGGAAGCATAGTAATTAGCTATCCCTGGGACTATTGAATCGGGTTTAACCACATAAGGCATCGCTCTACGTACCGGAATGTCACAAGAGGCTGCAACAGTTGCAGCACTAACGCTAAATCCCAGATATTTTAAGAAGTCTCGGCGTGAAGGTTGATAATTTTCAACCTTTGCCGACTCTTCCAAAATATCAGCAATTGGAAGCTGTTTAAATTCATTTCCTGCATCTTCCAAAAAGGCCTGGTCATGTTCCAGATCTTTCTGACCAATCCAAATGTTTACTTTATTTTCTTTCATAGATCTGTTTGCTACGGAATTATACACTAAAATTATAGGATTAGTAATGGCATTTTTGACATTCCAGCCCGCCGATTTCTTCGACGGTAACTCCATTTTTCTGCCCATTGGTGATTTGTTCGTGAAAATCCTTGTAGGATTCTAAGTAATAATTGTTATCGCCAAATCCAGAGACCTCTGTCTGGCGATGACAATTGACACACCAACCCATTGAAAGAGGAGCATATTGCTTGACCACCGGCATCTCCTCTATTTTGCCATGACATTCCTGACATTCGATTTTTCCCACTGAAACATGCTGAGCATGATTAAAATATACGTGGTCTGGCAAATTATGCACGCGAATCCATTCGATAGGACCTTGCAATTTGCTCTTTGTATTATTAGTCAATGATGAAACAATATGATCCCATTGATCATTTACCACTCTGTTTCCTTCCCGATCCAGTCCCACAATGTCTTTTTCATTTTGGTACTGATCACCGATCCACTTTTTCATTATGGCTTCTATCTCTTCTGTTTCCAGTTGATCATAGTTTTCAATATAGGTATTTGTGTTTGGGTCGAAGCCCGCTGCAACAAATAACTTGGTTAATTCTGCTGTACCGTATTCGGTTCCAGTCTTAATGGCTTCATGACAACTCATGCAGGTATTTGCGGAGGGAATTACTGCATGTCTGCTACGGCGAGCTCCATCATGACAAAACTTACAATCAATTTGATTAATTCCGGCGTGGGTTTCATGAGAGTACTTGATAGGTTGGTCCGGCTGATAATTGTGCTGACGTCCAAGGTTGGATCCATTTTTAACGGTGGTATAACCGGCCAGAACAATTAACGCAAAAATGACAAAGCTAATCAAGGATTTATTGGTCAGCATGCTGAGTAGGGAAGGTCTTTCTACCGGGCGCTCACCGACGGAAGTTTTGATGATGTTTCCTAAGTTGCCAATGACTCGGTTCAAGGCAAACACGAGAATGATCAATAAGAAAATGAGTAACCAATAGTATATTTTGTTGGATGATTCTTCAACAACTTCTTCCGCATCAGTAGCTGTTGTCGCAGTTCCCGCACCGGTAAATACTTCATTAACATAGAGTAAAATCGATTCGATCTGATCATCGGTAAGGTTTTCGAAAGGCTGCATTACCACCGGACTCCATTCATTCCACAATTCCACTGCTTTTGGATGGCCCTCCACGATTTGCGCTTGTGAATTTCTAATCCAGCTATACAAATCTTCACGTGGATAGTCGGCCCAACGCTCTTCTGTGCCACCCAAAGCCGGTCCTGTCAATGGATCCTTCATGTTCTTGGCATGACACACTCCACAACTCGTACGGAACAAAGTCTTTCCTTCATTACTACTGGGTTGAGCAATTAAAGCTAAAGAAGTGAAAATCAAGCTACCTACAAATAATACCCTTGTCAAATATGACTTATATATCATGCTCTGTGTATTATGGTCTGGATCAAAAAAAAATATGTATAAAATGTTAACCCTATGTTAAAAACAGCCCAAAAATAAAAGTCCTAATAATAGTATACAATAAAACTAATAAGTTATCATCTATTTAGATTAAATCTAAATAAATATTGCGATCACACGGACACTTTAGCCTTAATATGTGGATACGGATGATAGTCTACAAGTTGGAAATCATCAAATTTGAAATCGAATATTGATGCTACTTTCGGATTGATTTTCATCTTGGGTAAAGCCCTTGGTTTTCGGGTTAACTGCAGCCGGGTCTGCTCGAGATGATTGGTATATAAGTGAACATCTCCAAAGGTATGGATAAACTCACCCAGACCTAATCCTACGACCTGAGCCAACATCATAGTTAATAATGAATAGGAAGCAATATTAAAGGGTACACCTAAAAAGGTATCGGCCGACCTTTGGTACAATTGGCAGGATAATTTGTCTTTGACAACATAAAATTGAAACAAGCAGTGGCAAGGACTTAATGCCATTTTTTTCAAATCACCCACATTCCATGCATTGACGATCATTCTTCTACTGGATGGATTCGTTTTTAACAAATCCACTACCTTGGCGATCTGATCGATTGGTGCTCCATGGTGGCTCGTCCAACTTCTCCATTGTTTCCCGTATACTGGTCCCAAATCACCATTTTCATCAGCCCATTCATTCCAAATCCTTACCCCATTCTCCTGAAGGTAACGAATATTGGTGTCGCCAGCCAAAAACCACAACAACTCATGAATTACAGATTTTAAGTGTACCTTCTTAGTCGTTAATAAGGGGAATCCTTCATTTAAGTCGAATCTCATCTGATACCCGAAGACACTTATAGTGCCGGTTCCGGTTCTATCTTGCTTGTGCTCACCATTTTCTAATATATGGTTTAACAAATCCAAATAGGCCTGCATAAAATGGTCGGTATAAATTTGCCGCAAGATAAAAACATAATATTAAAAAAAAATATATCTATGATAAGAAAACACAGATTCGGAGTATAAATATGCACCAATTGATATAAAACGCCCTGTTATCGGACCCAGAATCAGACTTCCTATAGATTTAGGAGTATGTTTAGCATAGATTTTATCTAAAAATTTTTTCTATCAATCAGAACTCCTAAATTCAAGTCCATTTCAAATTGCGATATGTATAAAAGTTTAAGAGCCTGTGCCAATGACCTGGAGCATTCAGGACAATTGCTCCGAATTCGTGACGAAGTCGATCCGAACCTGGAGATGGCCGAAATCCATCGCCGAATATTTGCCCAAGGGGGCCCGGCAATTTTATTTGAAAATGTAAAAGGAAGCCCTTTCCAGGCTATATCCAACTTATATGGTAGTAAAGAAAGAATTCATTACCTATTCCGTCATACCATTCGCAAAATAGAACGGGTAATTCAACTTAAACTAGATCCTTCCCTAGTTCTTAAAAAACCCATTACGGGACTGAAAGCCGCAGTGGCCGCAAGTACCGGGTTGCCAAAAAGAACCCGACATAAAGGAGCAATCGGTTTCGGAAAAACAACTATCGACAAACTACCACAAATTATATCCTGGCCTATGGATGGAGGTTCGTTTATTACCCTTCCTCAAGTGCTTACCTTAGCCCCTGGCTCACGCAATCTTATGCAGTCCAATCTGGGAATGTATCGCATCCAAATGAGTGGAAATGAATACCTCCCGAATCAGGAAGTCGGAATGCATTATCAGTTGCACCGAGGTATCGGAGTTCATCATAGTGCATTTAATTCTGTTGACGATCCATTCTTATGTTCCATATTTGTGGGAGGGCCTCCTTCCCATGCGTTTTCGGCGATTATGCCCCTTCCGGAAGGCCTGTCCGAACTGACCTTTGCCGGAATGTTGGGAGGTCGAAGATTCAGGTATCACTGGAATAATAATTTTGTAATTTCTAACGATGCCGATTTCTGTATTACCGGAGAAATAATCAAACAATCAAAAAAACCGGAAGGCCCATTTGGAGACCATTTGGGCTATTATAGTCTAAAACATGATTTTCCCTACCTGAAAGTAGATGCTGTATATCATCGAAAAGATCCTCTGTGGCATTTCACGGTAGTCGGCAGACCACCTCAGGAGGATTCCTTTTTCGGCATGTTAATCCATGATTTAGTCAAAGAGCTCACTCCCCAGGAATTTCCAGGATTGGTTGAATTGAATGCCGTTGATGCCGCTGGTGTCCATCCGCTACTGCTGGCTATTGGCAAGGAGCGATACATGCCCTTCCGCGATCAAAAGCCGGAAGAAATATTGACCATTGCCAACCGCATCCTCGGAACCGGACAAACCTCATTGGCAAAGTTTCTATTTATTGCTGCTCAAGATGAATACCCGGATCTAAATACCCATGACATCGGAGGGTATTTACAACATGTGTTAGAGCGAGTCAACTGGAATCGAGATTTACATTTTCAAACCAATACAACCATCGACACCTTGGATTACTCAGGTAGTGGCTGGAATGCCGGCTCCAAACTGGTAGTGGCTTGTAGAGGGGCAAAACACCGCAACCTGGGCACCGAAATTCCCTCACTCCACTGGCCCCCTGAGGTAAAAAATATCAAAATCCCTTTACCCGGGATTCTTTGTCTACAAATTAAGACGTACCAAAATCATCAGAGCACTCTGGAGACCATTCAAGCTTTGAATCGCCACATTGATCCTACTTTAATGGAGACATTTCCACTACTCGTATTGGTTGATGATGCCGACTTTGCAGCCCATAACCTAGCCAACTTTCTCTGGGTGACCTTTACCCGGTCCAATCCGGCTACAGATGTTCATGGCATTCAATCCGCCACAATTCACAAACATTGGGGGTGCCAAGGTCCTCTAATTATTGATGCCAGAAATAAACCTCACCACGCTCCGGAATTAGAGACAGATCCTAAAGTTTCAGCCAAGGTGGATCAATTGTTTAAAAAAAATGGTTTAACTAATTATTAGCTATGGTCGAACCACTTCCGCCAGGTTTTATCAACAGAATGACCGCTCAAATGGGATCCGAAGCAAATGCCTTGCTTGATGCCCTTGACTCTCACCCTCCGGTGAGTATTCGCTGGAATCGCGATAAAGTAACTAATACTGACTCGGAATCGCTTCATAAAGTGGGTTGGTGTTCCGAAGGGGCCTATTTATCAGCAAGACCTCAATTTGCACTCGATCCCTGGTGGCATGCCGGAGCGTATTATGTTCAGGAAGCGGCTTCCATGATACTTTCTCCCGTCATGGATTTCTGCCTTAAGCATCACGCCAACCAAACCATCTTAGATCTATGTGCAGCCCCGGGAGGGAAATCTACACTGATTGCCGGTAAGTTAAAATTAGGAGATTTGTTAATCTGTAACGAGATCCATCCGAAACGTTTTCAAATCCTTAAAGAAAACATCGTTAAATGGGGAAATTCCCGTGTCTGGTTAACTAGAACAAATCCTGGAAATTTTAATAAAATACCCCATTTTTTTGATGTGATTTTGGTCGATGCCCCTTGTTCCGGAGAAGGAATGTTTCGTAAGGATCCTGTAGCCCGCAAAGAATGGTCCCCGGGTATAGTTCAACTGTGTAGTAACCGTCAAAAGAAAATATTGACCGAAATTCTACCTTCTTTAAAACCAGATGGGTTTCTAATTTACAGTACGTGTACCTTTAATGATCAGGAAAACATCGAAAACGTAAAGTGGTTGGTGAAAGAATTTGATCTACGGTCTATAAAGGTACCGGACTTGGAACGATGGCCAGTCTATAGGATATTAAGAGACGGATGTACCGGTTATCAATGTTTCCCCCATCGCATGCCAGGAGAAGGTTTCTTTTTTTCCATTTTGCAAAATAAAGGTAAAAAGCAATCGGCCCATAAATATCACGGAATAAAAAGATCTGACAATTCCTCCACGATCATAAAACGGTTTCCCACCGAAGAGTGGTTAACTGGTAATGAAGAATGGCAGCTTACACTTCAGAAAAGTGAAATTGGCTTCTTACCAAAAGATACCCTCACTCGATATCAAATCTTATCACAATCCATTCCCTCACTGGACCAGCCCTGGAAGATAGGTAAGCTCTTCAAAAAGAACCTGGTTCCTGACCATAGTTTAGCCATGACCCCGGCGTGTTCTCAAAAAATAGTTCATTTATCACTGGACCGGAGAACTGCGTTGCAATTCTTGAGGAAAATGCCGATCCACATTTCGGAAAAGGGATGGGTAATTTCCACCTATAAAAACTTAAGATTGGGTTGGTTAAAAGGATTGGGAAAACGATCAAATAATTATTACCCCAAGGAATGGAGATTGAGAATATTGAGTTAAGTAATCATAAAATCAAATTTTACCTTTGATCACATAATACACCTATAAAGGTACTCACTTATTACATTTTTTCTATTTTTGGACAGCTTATCCTAAAAAAGCACTTTATTAAAATTGAACTAAATAGCAGCGAATGAACAAGAAAATTCAATTTTCTCTGGCCTTGTTATTGGCCCCAATACTTCTGTTTTCCCAGCAAGATCAAGGATTGGACGAACGAATAAATGAGCAATTCATGCCCGTTGCAGAATGGTGGGAAGGTTTGATTTTAACCACAATTCCAGTAGGCTCAATGGATATTCCGATTGTCTTAATATTATTAGTAGGCGGTGCCACTTTGTTCACTTTGTATTTTTCTTTTATTAATATTCGCAGATTTCCGCTTGCGATCAATGTAGTCAGAGGTAAATACGACGACTTGGAAGGTGCCGGTCCGGTGGAGGATTATGGTGAAGTCAATGTGGTTGCTGGAGATTTACCTGATACCATTCGTGATGAGAGTCATCATGGAGAAGTGAATCACTTCCAGGCGCTGGCAACCGCAGTATCCGGGACCGTTGGTCTGGGAAACATTGCAGGTGTAGCTGTAGCCATTGCGGTAGGTGGTCCGGGAGCAACGTTTTGGATGATCGTTTGCGGATTGATCGGGATGTCATCGAAATTTGTGGAATGTACTTTAGGTGTCAAATATCGAGATGTGACTGCTGATGGAGTAGTCCATGGAGGACCCATGTACTATCTGTCCAGAGGTTTGAAAGAAAGAGGTTTTAGTGGAGTTGGTAAGGTCCTGGCTTTGATTTTTGCGGTGATGTGTATTGGTGCCTCTTTCGGAGGAGGAAATGCATTCCAGTCCAACCAGGCAGCCCAACAAATCAGTTCTTTACTTGGTCTTTCCGGTGGTTCAGCTGGATTTGTAATTGGATTGCTTTTAGCCCTAATTGTAGCAGTGGTAATCATAGGGGGTATCAAACGAATTGCCAGTGTAACGGAGAAAATTGTGCCTTTTATGGCCATCATATATGTTCTGGCTGCTTTGGTAATTATATTTGCCAACTTCAGCTATATTGATGATGCCTTTGGCATGATCTTTAGTCAGGCATTTACACCGGTCGCAGGACTGGGTGGATTCATGGGTGTACTGATTGTCGGTTTTCAAAGAGCTGCCTTTTCTAATGAAGCCGGTGCTGGCTCAGCAGCAATTGCTCACTCCGCCGTAAAAACCAAATACCCCGCTTCCGAGGGTATCGTGGCTCTGTTGGAACCCTTTATCGATACGGTTGTGATATGTACTATGACTGCATTGGTGATTATCTTTTTCAACATGAATGGCATATTTGATTATGGTAACTCAGCCAATAGCCAAGTGCTAATTAACGAAACACAACAATACATCGGGGGGGTAGATCTTACATCGGCCGCTTTTGATTCGGTTATTCCTGGGTTTTCGTATGTTTTAACCATCGCCATTGTGCTCTTTGCATTTTCTACTATGATTAGTTGGTCGTATTATGGACTACAGTCCTGGAAGTATTTGTTTGGCAGAGGTAAAACGGCAGACTTAACCTATAAAATATTATTTTTAGTATTCGTGGTTATTGGTGCAGCGGCAACCCTTGATGCGGTGATCAAGTTTTCCGATGCAATGATACTGGCACTGGTATTTCCCAATATGATAGGATTGTTGTTCCTGTTCCCTAAAGTGAAGGAAGAATTGAACAAATACCTGGCTGCTATTAAGGAATCGATCAACGGATAGGTTTATCGTAGAAACAACCCTTCATTTGTGCAAATAAAAATAAGTTTAGTGAAGTGATTAATTAACGCACCCAGTCATTATCATAGCTTCTATGCCTTTTTACCAATAAAGGCTTTGTCACTTTTTGGTTCTGGTTCACTCAGTCAGTTTAAAGAGACAAAGTTCTACGTCAGCGAAATTCAAGCACCAAAAATTATTGGTTGTAATATTTCGGATAAGTTGACAAAGAAGTTTTAGTCGCATTATCTTTCTTTTAGATTATGCAAGTAAATTTGCAAACCGTTTTCCAGAATTTTTGTTAGATTTATGAAAATATTATCATATATGCATACTAAAGGCAATCATTCGATGATCAATCCGCAGGAAGCTGAAAAGCTTACGCGCATTGCTTTCATTTTAAAAACCGTAGCTCATCCATTAAGACTAGGTATCATTCATCTATTGGAGCAGTATCCCAGATTGTCGGTTGGAGAAATATGTGATCTGCTGGGATCAGAACAATCTTTGACTTCTCACCATCTGCAAAATATGAAACTCAAAGGCATTCTCAGTGTAAAGAGAGACGGTAGAAGCATGCTTTATTCGCTTAAAGAGAGAGATGTCTCTTTAATCATCGAGTGTCTTGAAAATTGTCAGTGTAATATGTAATGAAGTTTTTTTAATAAATTAAATGAATATAAGATCATATATTCATGTTAAAAACAATACTTAATGAAAGATCTAGAAATTGACAAGAACACGTATGAAGAAATACGCAAAATAATTGCCAGCGACCAAAGTCCGGTGGGTATTGATGCTAAAAAGACCCACATTATCATAATTGAAAAACTCAGACAAATAGAAAAAAGACTTATACAGCTTGAAGAAAAATGGAATCAAAACTTGGGCAGTTAGATCATTATTTATTTCTAACAAAATAACGAAAAAAACCAAAAATGAAGATAGAACAAATCTACACGGGATGTTTGGCTCAGGGGGCTTATTACATTGAGTCTGCTGGAGAAGCAGCGATAATTGATCCTTTAAGGGAAACATCCCCTTATCTGGAGAGAGCCGAAAAGAACAAGGCAAAAATCAAATACATTTTAGAAACCCATTTTCATGCAGATTTTGTATCCGGGCATGTGGATTTGGCCAAAGAAACCGGTGCCACTATCGTGTATGGTCCGACGGCAAAAACGAAGTACGACATCTACGAAGCAAAAGATGGGGAAGTTCTAAAGCTAGGTAAAGTTTCAATCAAGGTGTTGCATACACCTGGCCATACACCGGAAAGCACATGTTATTTACTCATTGATGAAACTGGCAAACCTCATTCTGTATTCACCGGTGACACTTTATTTATTGGCGATGTAGGGCGGCCTGATCTGGCACAAAAAGCTACCGGACTGACCCAAGAAGACTTGGCAGGGTGGTTGTTTGATAGTTTAAGGGAAAAAGTAATGACCCTTCCGGATGATGTAATCGTATATCCGGCACATGGGGCGGGTTCAGCTTGTGGTAAAAAGATGAGCAGCGAAACATGGGACACCATAGGCCATCAAAAGGAATCAAATTATGCCTTGAGAGTAGATATGACCAAAGAAGAATTCATCACAGAAGTTACCACGGGACTAGCTCCCCCTCCACAGTACTTTGCAAAAAATGCTATGATGAATAAACAGGGTTACGAATCCTTTGATGTCGTAATGGAAAGAGGAACGAAAGCCCTGTCGCTAACTGAATTTAAGGCCTTTTTTGCAGATGATATTTTGTTATTGGATGTCAGAGACAAAGTCGATTTTGTCAATGGCTTTATTCCTGGATCTGTATATATTGGACTTGATTCCACCTTCGCACCCTGGGTTGGAGCCCTAATTCCGGATCTCAAACAAAAGATCCTGATTGTCGCTGATGTAGGTAGAGAAGAAGAAACCGTGATGCGTCTATCAAGAGTTGGGTATGATCATGCCATTGGCTATTTGGAAGGTGGATTTCAGATTTGGCAAAAAGCTGGAGAGGAAATCGACCGGATAGATACTATAGATTTGAATGAATTCAAATCTGCATTTACCAAAAATCGGACCATTCAAATCTTGGATGTACGTAAACCGGGTGAATTTGAAAGCAGTCACTTGGAAGTCGCCCGTAATTTTCCCCTTGACTATATAAATCTGCATATGGAAGAGGTGAGTCGAGATCAAACCTATTTTCTACATTGTCGTAGTGGATACCGTTCTACCATAGCTGCCTCAATTTTGAAAAATAGAGGTTTTCAGAATTTGATAAATGTACATGCCACTTATGAGGATATTGAAAATTCCGGTTTGCCTATAAAGACAAGTACTTGCAGTAGTTCATAAACTGATTTGCATGCAATATTTTTCTCTGAAAGAGCAACTTAAAGGATATACCAAACCAAAGTTCAATGATGATCTACTTGCCGGTCTTACCGTAGCTGTTATGTTGATTCCTCAGGGTATGGCTTACGCCATGTTGGCTGGATTGCCTCCTGTGTATGGTTTGTATTCCGGATTCATCCCCTTGTTAGTATATCCCTTGTTTGGAAGTTCCTACAAACTTTCCGTGGGTCCGGTAGCACTGGTTTCTATTTTATTATTTACAGGCCTGGGAGAGCTGGCTCCGATTGGTTCTCCGGAATTTGTTGAATTGGCTATATTGACAGGTATCGTTGCCGGATTAATCCAAATATTATTGTCTCTTTTCCGGTTGGGATTCTTGATCAACTTTTTATCACATCCCGTAATCCTGGGGTTTACTTTTGCTGCAGCCCTGATGATCGGGTTGTCCCAACTCAATCACCTGATGGGGGTCCAGACCCAACGACTCACTTCGGTGTTTGATACCGTTAAAGGATTGGTACAATCAATACCCGAGATTCACTGGCCTACATTTATACTAGGCATTTCCGGTATCATCGTTATTGTAATCAGCCGTAGAATATCCAAGGCGATACCTGGGCCTCTTATAGCCGCATTAGTATCTCTATTTCTGGCCTACCTGTTTGATTGGCACCTGAAAGGTATTGCTGTCATAGAACATATTCCCAGAGGCCTACCCGATTTTCATATTCCTGACATAACCCTTGCAAAACTTTGGTCAGTCACTCCCCTGGCCTTTGCGATATGCTTAATCAGCTTTATCGAATCGTTATCCATTGCCAAAACAATCGCATCTAAAAACAAATCCGAAAAAATCAATGCCAATCAGGAGCTTTGGGCACTTGGTATGGCGAAGATAGGAGGAGGATTGTTTCAAGCATTTCCAAACACCGGTAGTTTTACCCGTACCGCCATTAACGATTTTGCCGGCGCAAAAACCGGGGTAAGCTCCATCATCGCTGCCTTGTTTGTAGGACTGACCCTTATGGTTCTAACTCCAATTTTTTATTACTTACCAAAGGCTATTTTAGCGGCAATTGTCATTGCAGCTATTTTTAGTCTACTCAATGTAAAGAGGATCTATCACTTGTACCTGACCGATCTCAGAGATTTCTTGGTTTGCTTAACTACCATATTTTTTACCCTGGGATTTGGAATCGTAGCGGGTGTTGAGGCTGGAGTTTTGCTTTCCATCGGATTTATTCTCTACCGGTCAACCAAACCACATATCGCCGTTCTGGGTAAGCTCCCTGACACAGAGCAATTTAGGAATATTGACCGGTTTAAAAGAGCAGTACAATATACCAATATCCTGATATTTCGTTTCGATGCGCCAATCTACTTTGGTAATGCCAACTATTTTAGGGACTCCCTTTCACAAATCATCGAAGCACGTTCTACCTTACAGTTAATCATTCTGGATGCCTCGGCGATCACAGATATTGATTCAACCGGAGTGGATGCGATGCACGAAGTCCTTGACTATTGTAAAAGTAAAGGGATTGAATTTGTAATTACTCATGCGATAGGTCCATTGCGAGACACATTGGAACGGTCTGGACTAATTAAAAAAATCTCTTCAGATGATCAATTGATGCATACCCAAGAAGCGATCAATCAACATTTTGAAAACAACGGAGATAATCCTATTAAATCGACTCTTGGCAGTAAACAATAATTATGAAATACGGATTCATCATCGATAATCGAAAATGCATTGGGTGCCATGCATGTACCACTGCTTGCAAGTCAGAGCATCAGGTTCCCATAGGAGTCAACCGAACCTGGGTCAAGCAAGTGGAAAAGGGAGTATTTCCTCATTCTCGGCGCTTGTTTTCAGTGATGCGATGTAACCATTGTACCGATGCTCCATGTGTTGAAATATGCCCCGTAGAAGCCCTTTATTTTCGTCCGGATGGCATTGTTGACTTTGACAATCGGAGGTGTATCGGCTGTAAATCTTGTATGCAAGCCTGCCCCTATGATGCATTGTATATCGACCCGCAATCCCATACTGCGGCTAAATGTAATTACTGTGCTCACCGCATCGATATAGGGCTAGAACCAGCCTGTGTGAATGTATGCCCGGAACATGCTATCATCTCAGGGGATATGCACAATCCGGATTCTGAGATAGCTCAGCTTTTAGCAAGACAGGCGGTTAAAGTTCGCAAACCTGAAAAATATACAGAACCCAATGTCTTTTATATTGATGCAGATGATGCCTCTTTGAATCCTTCTATTACTGAAAAGCAGGATAATTATTTTTGGAATTCACAGACTTTGGGTGTCGGTCATTATGCCAAAGAAGCAGAAAAAATGGCTTATACCAATGACGATGTAATCGAGGAAATCATTAAAAATGACTCAAAAAATGGAATTCCCAAGTCTATCGATGTGCTTATGGGAAATCCAAAACGAATATATGATGCTCCCGATAAAGGTATTCTGTGGGGATGGGAAGTTTCCGCTTATATCTGGACCAAAGCGATTTCAGCTGGAGTAATCCTGGTTGCTGTTCTGGGTTTCTTACTTAACCAGTTAGAATTTCAAGGAATTACTGCTTACTGGTCAATTGGATTGGGAATTTTTTTCTTGTTGGCCACCGGACTGTTTCTGGTCAAGGACTTGGACCGACCGGACCGGTTTCTAAATGTTTTGCTCAGACCTCAATGGAATTCATGGTTAGTCCGGGGAGGGTATGCCATTTCATTGTATGGTGGCATGTTGACCTTGATGGCAATTTGCATATATTTTGACTGGGGTGTGGCAATCTCAACGCTGGGCATACTTACCGCTTTAATAGCCGTAATCGTTGCTACATACACCGCATTTTTACTCGCTCAGGCCAAAGGACGGGATTTTTGGCAATCCCCTACCCTTTCTATCCACATGCTAGTCCATAGCTTTATGGCGGGTATCTCCATGTTCTTGATTTTGGAATCATTCGTTAGTACGGGTAACATGTGGATCCCATGGCTAAAAACCATGATGTGGATCGTTATTGGAATCAACTTGTTTACCATTGCTTCAGAATTGTATACAAGCCATCCAACCAAAGACTCCAAAACCGTGGTAAACTCGATTTTAAGGGGAAAATATCGCAACCGGTTTTGGTTGGTAGTGATACTCTTGGGAAACCTGATTCCAATGTTAATACTCAGGTTTGATTTCCAGGGATCACTAGCGGTGACTGGAGTACTGGTACTCTTAGGCGTTTATTTCATCAATCACATATGGGTTGAAGCCCCACAAAAGATATCACTTAGCTAATCATTTCAAATTTGGAAGATATAAATATGGGACAGTCAAAAGCTTCATTTATTGAAAAAATTGCTGAAAAGCTCAAACTCATTCCTGACTTACATCAACCTTCTCAGCAAGAGGTGGAAAGAATCACGGATGCCGGTCAACTAATTAATTTTCCTCCTCCTGATCAATGGGATGATTGGATTGAATATGAAGCTACAAACTGGCCGAAAAAAACTAAAAAGCATTACAGCATAGTACCGACTACTTGTTTTAATTGTGAAAGTGCCTGTGGACTCACAGCATATGTCGATAAAGAGTCCGGAACAATTCGCAAATTTGAAGGAAATCCATATCATCCCGGTAGCAGAGGACGAAATTGTGCCAAAGGACCTGCCACGATCAACCAAATCACCGATCCCGATCGGATTCTGTATCCGTTAAAAAGGAAAAGCAAACGAGGTGAAGGTGAGTGGGAGAGAATAACGTGGGATCAAGCATTGGATGAAATTGCTTCAAAGATCCGCAAAGCGCTAAAAGAAGGTAGAAATAATGAAATTGCTTATCATGTAGGACGTCCGGGACACGAAGGATATGCCAATCGAGTTTTACAAGGATGGGGTATTGACGGACACAACAGTCATACTAATATATGCTCTTCCGGTGCGCGGTTTGGTTACAATTTATGGTACGGATATGACCGCCCGTCACCCGACCATGCTAACGCGAAGTTTATATTACTCATATCCGCTCACCTGGAAAGTGGGCACTATTTCAATCCACATGCCCAGCGTATCATTGAGGGTAAAATGAAAGGCGCAAAACTTGCCTGTATGGACCCCAGGTTATCCAATACAGCAAGTATGTCTGATTACTGGATGCCTACCTATCCGGGTTCCGAAGCTGCTGTTTTATTGGCTATGGTCAAGATTATTCTGGACGAAGGCTTATACAATCAGGAATTCATGAAAAAGTGGATAAACTGGGAAGAATATCTACGCGCCAGACACCCTACATTGACGGTAAGTTTCGAGACCTTCATCTCCTGTCTGAAGGTAGAATATCAACAATACACACCGGCATTTGCCGAAAACGAAAGTGGCGTAAAAGCAGAAATAATTACCAAAGTAGCTCGCGAGATAGGAAAAGCAGGGTCCAGGTTTGCTTCTCATAATTGGCGCAGTGCCGCCAGTGGTAATTTAGGAGGGTGGTGCGTATCCCGATGCTTGCATTTCTTAACTGTAATCACAGGAAGTATCGGCACTATTGGAGGAACCTCGCCTAATAGCTGGAACAAGTTTAAACCAAAATTTTTTGATGTTCCTCCGGCTCAAAAGTTTTGGAACGAACTGCATTTTCCTCAAGAATATCCCCTGGCCTTTTTTGAAATGAGTTTTCTTCTTCCCCATTTTCTCAAAGAGGGACGTGGAAAAATGGATGTCTATTTTTCAAGAGTATTTAATCCGGTTTGGACTTATCCCGATGGATTTACCTGGATGGAGGCCTTTAACGATGAGAGTCTATTTGGCACTCATATCGCCTTGACTCCCACCTGGAATGAAACGGCGTTTTTTGCCGACTACGTACTACCGATGGGACATTCAGCCGAACGCCATGATTTAAACAGTTATGCTACTCATGCCGGTGTCTGGATTGCTTTCCGCCAACCCGTATTGCGAGAAGTTGCCCGTAGAGCGGGGCGCCAAGTAGAATTCACCTATGAAGTTAATCCCGGAGAAGTATGGGAAGAAGATGAATTTTGGATTGAATTGAGTTGGCGAATTGATCCTGATGGAGAAATGGGAATTCGCAAGCATTTTGAATCCCCATACCGGCCAGGTGAAAAGATCAATATTGATGAATATTACCAATATATCTTTGAAAATACGAAAGGATTAACTGAAGCAGCGACTAAAGAGGGTCTTTCGGAATTACAATTCATGCGTAAATATGGAGCATTCGAAGTAGAAAAAAATAGTTATAACAATCACCTAAAAACTTTGACCGATGAGGAACTGGCCAATGCAGAAATCGATCCGCGCTCAGGTGTAATTCGCAAAAAGGGAAAAGATCTGGGAGTTATGATCGATGGGGTTCCTTACGTGGGATTCCCCACCCCTTCACGTAGAAATGAATTTTATTCCCAGACCATGGTTGACTGGAAATGGCCAGAGTATGCGATCCCGACCTATATCAAAAGTCATATCCATCCGGAAAAACTAAATCCAAAAAAAGGTGAATATTGCCTGGTCCCTACCTTCAGATTACCGACCTTAATCCATTCTCGGTCGGGAAATGCTAAATGGCTAACCGAAATATCTAACCGAAATCCAATCTGGATGCATCCAAATGATGCAAAAAAGTGGGGATTTGTAACTGGCGACCTGGTCAAACTCAATACGGATATCGGTTATTTTGTGGACAAGGTATGGGTTACACAGGGCATGAAACCCGGAGTAATTGCTTGCTCCCATCATCTGGGAAGATGGCGCAGAAAACAGGATCTTGGCAACCGGTGGGCAACCAATCTGGTCAAAATAGATAATCCCAATCCGGGAGAGTGGAAAATGAATACCATATCAGGAATTCGTCCGTTCAAAAGTTCAGATGCGGACAGCTCCAGAGTATTTTGGATGGATGGTGGAGTGCATCAAAATATAACACATGCTGTCCATCCGGATCCCATCAGCGGTATGCATTGCTGGCACCAACGGGTACGTATTGAAAAACCCGGACCAAATGATCAATATGGAGATATTTTTGTTGATACCAATCGAGCCCATGAAAATTATTTGGAATGGCTCAAAATGACCCGTCCGGCACCAGGTCCGGATAATTTAAGAAGACCTTTGTGGTTCAAGCGAGTATTGCGACCCAAAGAAGAATTATTTTATATCTCAACAAACGAATAGATGAACCAACAGTATAGTAATTGTGAAATACCCAGATGGCAGGTTCTTAAAACTCAACTTAATAATTTGCCGTTTGAGAAATTTGTTTCTATGGCTGAGGAGGTCAAGAATAGCGTGCTAATCGATGCCAGAACACCCGCAGAATTTAAGATGATCCGTCTATCAGGGGCACTAAATTTGGACTATCTGGGAGCTGGTTTTCTTAATGAATTGGAGGCGATGGATAAAAACAAATCCTATTTTGTTTACTGTAATAGTGAAAGAAGAAGTGTACGCGTTGGTATTATGATGATACGAAGTGGATTTAAAAATGTGTATAATTTAGACCAGGGAATAACCGGAAAATTTGAACACTTTCCTGAGGTATTCCTGACTACACTTAGGTAAAATAGTATTATGTTTAACTAAATCGAATAAATTATAACGGAGGAATATGAGCAATCTTCTAGAGAAACAGGAAATCCGAAATATCATCAAAGAAAAGTTCTCCATCCTCAGTCATCCTCCATTCGGAGAGGAACTTGCCAATGCAGGAACAATACATCAATTTAAGGCTGGAGAGATCGTAATGGACTATGGTGCCTATATTCGATTTGTTCCATTGATTATTGATGGTGTCATCAAAGTATTGCGGCAAAATGAGGATGGCGAAGAAATCTTACTATACTATTTGTCCGGAGGTGAATCTTGCGCTGCATCCTTTAGTTGTTGTTTAATTCAAAAGCGGAGCGAAATAAAAACTGTCGCTGAAGAAGATACCCGATTGATTTCTATTCCTTTAAAATATGCCGACCAATGGTTAGGCACTTTTTCGGTTTGGCGTAATTTTATTTTAAACATGTATGACCAGCGCATCTACGACCTGATCGAAGCAATCGACCGCATCGCCTTTTCCAACATGGATGAGCAGTTGGTCAATTACCTGGATGAAAAATCAAGAGTCACCGGATTGCGCACAATTACCACCACGCATCAAGAAATTGCCGGTGATTTACACGCTTCGCGTGAAGCGGTCAGTAGATTGTTGAAAAAGTTGGAGAATAAGGGAAATGTTAAATTAGGAAGAAATCAAATCACATTATTAAAATAACCGATCTAGGCTTCAGGTTCAGACAAGAATAAACAAACCTGGAAAATTTTTATCAGCTGAGTTGCATAGATCTCTTACTAGAATTTTTCAAATTCCGTTTGAAATCAATAAGCTTCCCTGCTCACAAGTAAATTATTAACTTGAGATAAAAACAAAATGAATATGTTTAAAATTGGCCATTACTATCCAACATTGCATCTCAAATTTATCATCAACACAAATATTCTACTCCTTGCAATCCTTTGTTATACCTCTTGTGATCATAGTAAAACACCACTAACTGGAAAGACGCTGATAGAAAACTATAATGTAGTTTGGAATAGTCCTTCAAGAGACGCTTCCGGTCAAATGCCTATGGGTAATGGGGATATAGCTGGTGGTGTTTATGCCATTGAGGATGGTGATCTTTATTTGTTGCTTGCCAAAAATGATGCATTTACTTATAGCGGTGATATTTTTAAAACAGGTCGATTAAGGGTCTCCTTGAGCCCAAATCCATTTATTAAAGGAAAAGCTTTCAAACAAACTCTGGATTTGGCGACAGGGTCCATACAGATAGAAGCCGATGAAGTAAATTTACGAATATGGACAGATGCAAATCGTCCTGTGTATCATATTGAAATCGATGCACCTCATGACATTTCAGTCCAGACAACTCCAGAATTTTGGAAGCGCTTCGATGCATGCAATTTTAATAATTTTGACGTGACCGGAGCTAATATGCCTGAGCAAGTCCCTGATATCCCGACTCAGGATACTAAACTAGAGCAAAACGGTCATATTATCTGGTATTATAACGTGGGGGACCGAAGTGTATTCCAATCGGATATGGAGTATTATGACGTTGGACACATGATATCTGAATTTCCAGATCCCTATCGGTTTAACACATTTGGCAATTTACTCGAAAGCCCAGACTTGACACTTCAAAATGGAGCTTTGAAGGGTAGAGGTTCAAAATTCGACATCCGCATTCATTCACTCACCGCACAATTCCCAAACATTGATGAATGGATACAAACGATCGAGGAACAAGCAAAAGATGGAAGAAATGTTAATGAAGATTGGAATGATCATCTGCGATGGTGGTCCCAATTCTGGAACAGGAGTTGGATCTCGATTACAGATAATACCCTTCCCCCTGGCGAAAAACTGAAACTTTCCGGTGAAGGGTATAAGAATACCCGACATGACCCAGATGCCGGTGCATTGGTTGCCCAAAGCTACAATGTGTTTCGGTATTTGATGGCTAGTCAAAGTCGAGGTAAAATTCAAGCTAAATTTAACGGAGGATTATTCACCCAACAACTGCGGTGCACAGAGGAAAACAAATGGAAAAAAGTGGTTTCCGAACAACCTGACGGAACGTTATTAAGCCATGAAGATGATCGGGATTGGGGACGGAGGTTTACCTATCAAAATCAACGACTACTGTACTGGCCGTTGTTAAATTCCGGAGATTTCGATCTGATGAAACCCTTCTTCGATTATTACTTTAACCTGTTACCGGTTCGCAAAGCGATAACCAAGGCATGGTTCGGTCATGATGGAGCCTACTATCGAGAAAATATAGAACCTACCGGAGCAGAACGAGATTGTGGTAGAGAAGGGAAGCCCCCAAAAACCAAACCCGGCGAAAACAAAGGCAACGGTTATTACCATAGTTATTACTTTACATGTGGTCTGGAAACCGTTGCCATGATGATAGAATACGTAAAATATACCCAGGATACAACATTTCAAAATCAGGTTTTAGCACCTTTTGCCAGGGAAGTTTTGTTGTTTTTCGATGTGCATTATCAAAGAGATTCTGACGGAAAATTAAGGTTGGACCCGGCAATGGTATTGGAAACATTTTGGATTGCCGTAAATCCGGCACCCGACATTGCCGGGCTTCTATTCTGTTTGGATGAACTTTTGGCTATGGAAGCGGGTACTGCAAAGGATCGAGACGCCTGGCGAAGATTTCGTAAGGAAATTCCATCGGTCTTTCTTCATGAAATTGAGGGACAGCAGGCCATTGCACCTGCTGAGCACTGGGAGATGAAACGGAATGCTGAAAATGGTGAACTATACCCGGTTTTCCCGTTTAATTTATTTGGTCTCGGGTATAATTCCGAGGACATTGTAAAAGCGACCATGGAAAACCGTACCAATAAAAATAGTTTTGATTTCAAATGTTGGACTCAGGATCAAATCCATTGGGCCTATGCCGGAGAAGCTTTAAAAGCTCAGGATGGACTCATACACCGCTTTCGCCATGCCTCCACACAATGTCGCTTTCCTGTATATGGAAGCCAGGGTCCCGACTCATGTCCTGATTTTGATCATTTTGGCGCCGGCAGTATTGCTTTACAACGGATGTTGGTACAGGAATCCGGCAACAAAATATTGTTGCTACCAGCCTGGCCATCCAGTTGGGATACCGAGTTTAAACTCCATTTATCTAAGGGTACCGTTATCCAGGGAAAAGTTACCAACGGCATACTTGACGAATGGTCGATTGAACCTCAGGAACGAAAAAAGGATGTGGTTGTATTCCCGATACAGAAAACCTAATCTTGAGCAAAGCATGTTTTCTTTCAGGCTAACAATCCTTCAGAAAGGTGGCAATCATAAAATCAGAATTCAGCATATGACTTGACAACCAGGCATCTTATTAAAAATTACGCTTTTTTCCCAAACTGGCTTCAAAAAAATATTTTGGAGCTTGGTTGGGTTCACTTTTAAACAAGGTTGGATCCTGAGAAAGGTCTGTACCTTTTGCGAAAATCATGTAGGTAGTATTGGGTAACGTTTCAAACGTAATGGTATTTCCTCGGTCCGACAATTCAGCTTTGATCCTCTTTTGGTTTTCACCTAAGCGCCAAATCTCTACCATCGATTGACCCCAGGGATTGACGATCTTACAATCGTTACCTTTTAAACTTTCGACTTGTACCCTCCTTACTGAGCCCTTTTTATTCATCTCTGCAGAAACCATAAATGCTCCGCGTGCTCTTAATTTAAATGCGGGAGACCACCCCGTTGGAACTGCTGGAAAAATTCGAATTTTGCCTTCATTACTCTGCAATAGCATTTCGTTTACCGCTGCTCCGTAAATGCTGAGGGGCTCCAAACCACATTGGATGAAAGGTTTAGCAGGATGTCCCAAAGGGTATTGGGTGCGTGCATCATAAATATAATCTCGTTGGGTCGTAATATCCGGTCGTTTTACAGAATCCATATAGAGGGACAGATTATACCAATGATCGATATTGTAAAAGAGACCCTGCGGAAAGTGTTGTAAGCGACGAATCCCATTTTTCATTCTATCCAATACGACATCACCAAGACCAAGTCTAGCCGCGACAATAGGATCAGGTGAAATAGCATTTTTCTCAGGTGCATGATGTACAACCACGTTTGATGCCGCTTTAAATTCCCGGCTGGATTTATCCTCCAGTCCAATCAGATTTGCTGGAAAAACCAAGGAAGTATTGGCACTAAAATGATTAGTCCAGGATCCATAGTCTTCCGGTAACGGGTAAATCGAACCATCTTGGTTATAGGCCAATTGCATCACTTCTCCAACACCCGGTTCTATCCGGTAAGGTATGTTCCAGATATGATCAATAATATGTTGCCATTTTTTTATTTTCTCAGCATCTGAGTTTAGTATCCGTGCAGCTTCAATACAAGCATTCAAGGTAGCCAGAATCATATTCCGATCAGTGATGGAGTTTTTCAGATTATTGGACCGGGGACTTTCATAGGGCTGAGAAGGAAAAAGAAAATATTCATTTTTAGCTTTATCCCACTGAAGGGTTTGAACATAAAATTCAGCTGCTTTTTGCATAAAAGGATAGCATTTTTCAACTAAAAACTGACGATCACCTGTAAATTGAAAATACTCCCAAAAAAATCCGGCAATTTGGCATGCAGGAGTAAAATTATTGATCATATCTCCACGATCCCAGAAGGTCATACTGCCAAAGAAATCGTGTGGCTCACTCCACAAGATTGCATTTTCGGCTCCTCTCAGGTTAGCATGCGCTTCAGCTTGAGGCATAAGTCGGAAATAGGTATTCAAATAGGGCAACATTAAGTTACAATCATTTTGCGCAGCTAATCCCCAGTACTGCTGCTGCGTATTCCAATGGTGAGGGGTGACCCAATTCCGGACATCGTGATTCCAGGTCCACAAACCCCCATTAAATACCACCGGATATCGACCTCGAGAAGAACTGGCCATGAGGTATCTTCTCAAATAATATATATTTTCAATGTAATCGTCACTGAGATGTACAAAAGAGCGACTCCAGAATTCTTTCCACCATTGATGATGGGTTTCCTGATTCTTGGCAGGGGTTTCCATTTCAGTTTGATCCAGTAACTTTATTGCAGATAATGTGGGGGTCTCAGATTCCCGTGATGTCACTACTGCAATCATCACGATGATCTCATGATTCCTGTTACTGCTCGTGTTAAGTTCTACTCGATTGGAGTTTATTTTTTGCGCTTGAACTTCTGCACCAATCATACGTGCTGCCACTGTAAAATCCATTCCATTCAATTGCTCCTCAATCAGGATATCTGTTCCTTGAATGAAGGCATGGGTATCTCCTAAACCCTGCTTGGTATCTTTGCTATACCCACCATACCAGCCTGGAAAAGCCCGGCTTCCCCATCTCTCCAACCCAATACCCATTCGGGTACCTGTAGAACTGCTATCCTTACTTTGAGTTTTTAATTTAACAATCCACACATTTTTGTCAGCTGATACCCAGGAATTCATAGAACAATTCAGAAATGGGGTTTCCGAGTTAATCGTGACATCCGCATTTTGTAAGGATAAACGCCCCTCAAACTCATCCAGGTACAACCATTCAAAAGCAGGTACTCCCAGATCAATACTTAAGCGGACTCCTCCACGCAGCGTAGTCCTGGCTTCTTGATTTGGTTGATCGAAAAGGTCGTTTTTGTTTATCTGTATTTCGAAGCCATTTTTATGATTCCAAACCATTCCTCCTAAATCTCCATTCCCGATTGGAAATCCTTCATAACCCTCATAAGCCGGTGTTTGATAGACAATATCGTGTTTTCTTATATAACTTTGGTCAACAGTAAATAAATCGACTTGCGAAACTTGTGATCGTACCAAATAAAATAAATTAAAGCTCACGAGGAGTGTAAGTAGAAATCGATTTACCCTTTTCATTTCTTCTAACTTTATTTTTTTACTGATTGGGTATTTAACAGAACTCATTTGGCTCAGACCATTAACTATATAATCTAAATTCTCACCCTGGTATTATTTGAGACCGTGAGGCTACCCTTTTCACTTCGTGTCAAGCTGAAATCTTTGCAAATAGCACTCACTCCCATTCATCACCATGGATATTCCCCACTTCAATCCTTCACCGCGTATCGAAGGATCGGTTAAATCCTGCCTGAATACTCCTGGAGCTATAGGACGGTTAGCGACTTTTATAGCCACTTTATCACTAAGAAAATCAATACCATCTGGAGCATACTCAAAGGTACTACTCAATGAGGCCAATGCTCCGATGCCTGAACCTTGTTGCCACAACATGACCTCATGACTCCTGGGAAGTATCGGATGATCTAATTTGGTAAAGGGCCCCTCAGGATATTTGGAGAAGGCAACTCCCATTTGGGTATGTCCTGGTCCTCCTTTTCCATGACCCCGGCTACGTCCCTTATAGTAAAGCCAGTAAAGTCCATTTCGAAACATCAACACGGCGTCATCAACCCGGTAGCTATCGAATTTTTCCGGCTCCACACTAACCTTGAGAATTGGATCATCGCTCACTCTGACAAAAGGACCATCTGGAGAATCGGAAATGGCTACACCAATAGCCGTAATATCTGTAGTGGAATTGTTCTCAAACTCACCTTTTTCATTACCCGGTGTAGGTTTGACGCCGGTATAGTACAAGTAATATTTATCATTGGCATATAAAATATTTGGAGTGAAGGTGGCTTGCGCATCAAATTTCGCTGTCTTTCCCAATCCCAGGATTTCGCCATGTTCTTTCCAGGTAATACCTTCATCCTGTGAGGTTGCATACCAAACAGTACCCCAATATCCCGGCGACCTCCCATATATTTTCGTATAGTAAACATAATAAGTATTCCCTACCTTAATGATATCGCTGGGATCCCGACGGGTGCATCCCTCTTCATGGCCTATACCTGAGATTTTGGTATATGAAAATTTAACTGTATTAAAATAGGATTTAATATTTTGACTATTGATGTCATTACGTCCGAGTACACAAATCAATAATATTATTCCAGGGATTAATTTCCTCATCATCTAAAATTCTAAAAAAGAAATATGGTCATAAATAGTATTCAAAAATACAATGGAAATGGTTGGCAATCATTTATCTCTTGTTATCATTATTTTATCTGAATTATGTATTTTTAGCACTTGTATTATCATAATTACTCTGATAATCGGTCCATGGCAGATTTGACAACCAGACTGAAAAACTCAAAGCAAGAGGCATTAAAAACCATTTACGAGCAATATTATGAAATAGTATTGAGTTTTTCAATACGGATGCTGAAAGATCCAATAATAGCTAAGGATGTGACGCAAAGTACTTTCCTCAAGCTTTGGGATCAAAGACATAATCTTTCAATGCAATTAGACTTGGAATTTCAGCTATTTAGGATAGCTAAGAATTTAATCATTGACGATTATCGCAAGCAGAAATTGCATCAGAAATTTATTGATTCGGTTATATCCGAAGATGTAACGGCTGACGAAATTAATTTTTCGATTCCATATTCTGATTTAAGACAGGCATTAGACCAACTTCCGCAAAAAAGAAAACAAGCAATAATATTGTCGAAAGTAAATGGCCTGACCCACTATGAAATAGCTGAAAAATTAGGAGTTTCTCCCAGGACAATAGAAACCAATATTAGGTTAGCAAAAATAGCTTTGAAAAAATTGCTCTTAAAAGGTGCAAAAATTTTCCTATAATTTTTGATTGGTAATTACGGGTTTTCGAATTCTGATTCGTATGTCTTTTTATGGAGGACATAAAAGACTTATTAAAGCGATACATAAATGGACAATGTAGTTCGGTAGAGGTCACACTGTTAAGAGATTATATATCGGGACTCCCTCCCTCTGAGCAAGAAGTTCTTCTTCAAGATGTATGGAATTTATCGCCTGAAAAATTTGATTCAGAATTAAAGTCTGTTATTTGGAATGATATTGAATCAAAAATTCAAACCAGGAAACCATATCTATGGAAACGTATTATGCCCTATGCCGCAGCCATACTTCTATTAATAGGACTATATTTTTTCTCAAATAGATTTTTTTCTGGCGACCAAATATCCAATAAATTGACTTTGCTTGAAAATAGTAATAGTGGGCCAAAATTCTTAGTACTGCCTGATAGTTCGTTAGTATGGCTAAATTCTGAATCATCAATTTCATACCGCTATTCTGACACCAATCGTGTAGCAATTATACACGGAGAGGCATTTTTCGAAATTAGTAAAGATTCCTCAAGGGTATTTTCGGTATGGGCAAATGATGTTGAAATCAAAGTATTGGGAACTTCATTCAATTTAGACAATAGTGATTCTGTCGTATCGGTAGCACTTGTAACCGGGAAAGTAGATTTGAATATTCCACAACATGTTAAAAAGGAATCGATAACGTTATCTCCTGGCCAAAAAGCTGATTACAACAAAACAACTCAAAAAGTTAATATAGATTCCTTTTATCCAGTAGCTGAAACAGCCTGGAAATACGATCACATTATATTAGACGGAAGCAACATACATGAAGTAGTAGCCATTCTTCAAAACTTGTTTCCAATAGCAATTGAAATCAAGGATTCAGATCAACTCAAGGCAGTCCCGGTCCATAAAATTAAGAAAGCAGAAAAGAACCCTTTGAAGGTTATGCAAGATATTTCGGAAGTTACTGACTATTACTTTGAGCAAATTGGTAAAAATCAATTTGTGGTCAAACCAAAATAAAAAGCCGGTCTAAAGAGACCGGTTTGGATTAATTACATATCACATGGATAGTTGCTAATACGTAGAATTGCCGCTCCGTGAATCAGCAAACTCCAAGTGATAGAAGTATTCTATTTATCAACTTAAAATTAACCCAACATGAAGTTAAAACTATTTACAAAATTATGGCAAATGTCCAAGGCATTTTTGTACATCTTCTGGGTACAAGTGGCCTTTATGGCTACTACTTTAGCCAACGAAGGCATCTCACAGGATTTAGATGAAACTTTCATTTCTGCCAATTGGGAGCAGACCAATTTGGCCGTTGCGTTTGGAGATATTCAATTCCAAACCGATTATTTTTTCTCATATGACAAAAGGATAATTGACCATTTTAAGATATCCTTTAAAAGGCAGAGGGTTTCATTAATGGACTTTCTTATGTATATCACTCGTGAGACTGGACTTCGTTTTAAAAAGAATGAAGACATCATTTTTGTCAAACATGATCCACTAATTACTTCAAAAAGTAGAAAGAAAATCCACACCATCGAGATTCCTGCTTTAGGACTGGATACTCAATTAAATACTGAATCGGAAAAGGTCCTATTTACAAAAAAATTGAATACAATTACTCTTGATAGAGTACTTCGTGGGGTAGTAAAAGATGCTTCCGGCAATCCATTAATTGGTGCTACAATACAAATTAAAGAAACCGGACAAGGAATGACAACAGATATTGATGGGTCATTTTCAATATCAATTCCCGACAGTGGAGAATTGCATTTAGTAGTATCATATGTAGGTTTCCTATCCCAGGAAGCTATTATTTTAGATCAAGAGTTTTTGGAAATAGTCCTGCAAGAATCAGCATCAATGTTAGAGGAAGTTGTCGTGGTTGGGTACGGTACCAGAAAAAAAGTTGATTTGACCGGGGCAGTTTCCACTGTAGGTTCTGAGAATTTGGAAAATCGTCCGGCCACGAATGTATCTACTGCCTTAGCCGGTCAGATCCCAGGGCTTACTGTTGTTCAAAAATCGGGTAGGCCTGGTGCGAATGCGGGTACTTTAAGAATTCGCGGTATCGGTACACTTGGAAATTCAAATCCATTAATTCTCATTGATGGAATCGAGGGTGATCTACAAGATGTTGACATTAACGATATTGATAATATATCTGTATTAAAAGATGCCTCATCTGCCGCTATCTATGGAGTAAGAGCTGCTAACGGGGTAATTCTAGTAACCACAAAGAGAGGTGAAGGCGATCCGGTCATTAGATATCATGGAGGAATAGGAACATTATCTCCTTTCCAGATTCCGAAACGTGTAGATGCGTATGATTATGCAAAATTACATAATGCGGCTAGAGAGGTTGATGGTCAAGCTTTAAGATACACACAGGAAGATTTGGATAAATGGAAGTCTGGCAATAGCCCTTCTACTCATCCTGATAATGATCAATTTGAGAGTCTATTGAATAGTGGTGATCCAACACGATATTTTCACAACTTAAGTATTTCAGGTAGTTCCGATGCTACTAATTTTTACCTATCTTTTGGTCACAATTATGAGGGAGGATTGATCGCCACTCATGGCTACACCAGAACCAACTACCGATTAAATCTGGATCAGAAAATCAATAATAAGATTGATGTAGGAGTTAAACTAGCCGGGTCGATCGCAGAAATAAAAGGAAATACCCAAAGTGTTGGTCAATTAATTACAGAGGCCTATCGCCATCATCCCGGCGATGTGATACAATTTGAAAACGGACTTTGGCCTGTCAATTCACGATGGGGAGGAACTCGCAATATGGTGGCTTATGTCTCAGCACCATTAGGGACCAATGACTTCTTTCATAATGATTTCATAAATTCAGCTTTTGCAGAATATAAGCTCCTCAATGATCTTAAGATCAAAGGACACATCACTGCAACTAACAATAATAGGAAACAAAAATATTTTAGAAATTTCTTTACACATTACCGCTATGAAGAGTCTTCAGATTCTTACCCAATCGCCGGAACTATTTCCGGTCGAATTATCCGACGGTCAGATATTACCTGGGATATTACTAGTAGGTTATTAGCATCCTATGATTTGTCATGGGCAGATCAAAAATTATCGGCATTGTTGGGATACGAACAACGAAAAGTAGATAGTGAATATATTAATGCTGGCAGAAGTAGTTTGCGTGGAAACAACAACATCACACAACTAAACGGTGTATCTGATGCCAATGATTTTGCACAGGGTAATTTAACTGAATACCGTTTTAGATCTGGCTTTGGAAGTGTTAATTACAATTTAGCAGAAAAATATCTTTTTGAAGCAAACCTTCGATATGATGGAACGACACGGTTTCCCCAAGAAAATAAATATGCATTTTTCCCCTCATTTTCTGTTGCCTGGAGACTTTCAGAAGAGGATTTTTTTAATTCCTCATTTATAGATTACTTAAAAGTTAGAGCATCATGGGGTCAACTCGGAAATCAAGAAATCGGTAACTATGCATTTCTGAATGTTTACGGTGTCCGTGATAATTATGTCTTCGGAACTATTAATTATACTGGGATTGGTGAATCGTCGCGATTGGCAAATACGGAAATATCCTGGGAAACTCTCACAAGTACAAACATCGGACTCAATGCGGGTATTTTAGGCGGCAAATGCGACATTACGGTGGAATACTATGTAAAAAACACCAATGACATTCTGCTTAGTCTACCCCAGCCACTGATTTTGGGTGCTCAACCTCCGGTTACCAATGCGGGTTCCGTTCGCAATAAGGGTTTTGAAATTTCCATTAATCACCGAAACACGATTGGAAGTGATTTTAAGATAAATTTGAATGCCAATATCGCTTTTGTAGAAAATGAGATTACCGATCTGAAAGGCACAGATGCTCCCGGTAGAGAGGTAGGAGATCCTATCCAAAATATATATGGATACGTAGCCGATGGTATTTTTCAAAATCAGACAGAGATAGAAAGTGCCCCTGACCAATCATTTTTTGGAAATACTCCAGTTCCAGGTGATATCAGATATGCAGATATTAATGGAAGAAGTTCAAATGGAGAACTTACGGGAGAACCAGATGGAATTGTAAATGCAGATGACAGAAAATCAATTGGTTCCTATTTCCCCACTACCTCATTTGGATTTACAGCAGGATTCAAATGGAAGTATTTAGACTTCTCTATGGTATGGCAAGGATTTGCAGGACTTGATGTTCTGACAACAGGCCCCGTGGTCAGACCATTTAATGGAGGTGCACGTCCATTGAAAGCAATGTTAGATAATTTTTGGACTTCGGAAAATCCAGGGGCTGAATATCCACGTCTTTCTTTTACCGCACAGGGCCGGAACTACCAACGTAGCACGTATTGGATGCAAAATGGCGCATTTGCAAAATTAAGGAACATGCAAGTGGGATTTACTTTGAATAATCTGAATGCAGCAAAATCAGTCCAAATTCAAAAAGTAAGGATTTACGCTTCAGGTGAAAACCTATTACATATTTCCGGTTTTAAAAATATAGATCCTGAGTTTGCGCATGGTAACCCATTTGCATGGAATGATTCAAACTATCCCTCTGCCAGGCTCTTTTTAGCAGGTATCAATATCACATTTTAAAGCAATAATCATGAAAAACATAATAAGCATACTATTCATATCACTCGCTTTTGCAGCATGCAGTAATGACTTCTTAGAGGTTTCTCCTCAAGACAAACTAAGTGATGTAACATTTTGGAAAACTGAAAAAGATGCCTTTGATGCACTAACTGCAGTATATGGACGGTTGGGTGAAAAAGGAAGCATTTGGAATATTTGGACTTCCTATCTTTGGGGCGCTAATTGTATGACAGACGATGCAGTTGGCACTTTTGGGCAATTCCAAAATGGTTCATTAAACTCAACGGATGGCACTGTAAAAGATCTTTGGAATGACTTTTACACCTCTATCAGAAGTACCAACGTTTTTCTGGCTAATATTGATAAACCTGAAATGGATGAAAATAAACGAGCTAGATTTAAAGCTGAAGTTAG
Organism: Saprospiraceae bacterium; assembly: GCA_965223405.1. GTDB lineage: Bacteria > Bacteroidota > Bacteroidia > Chitinophagales > Saprospiraceae > CBDCWO01. Next base: position 4,203,652 of record CBDCWO010000006.1, on the reverse strand, counting down.
ATTTTTACGGGCTTTCTACTATTCATTGTTGAGTAATAATTGGGGATCGGTTCCTCTGATAACTACACCTTTGACCCTTTCGGAATTACAAGTACCAAGAAGTAATAAGGAGGAAATTATTGACTTCATTATCAGTGAACTTGATTTATCCAGCTCAGCACTTCCTACCTCGTATGGGGCAGATGATCTGGGTCGGATAACTAAAGGTGCGGCACTTGCACTTAAAGCTAGGGTGCTACTTTATAACGATCAGTTTACTGAAGCAGCGGAAACTGCTGAAAAGGTTATGAACTTGGGATATGACCTATTCCAGGATGATAATGGAGATGGCTATTTTAGTCTGGGGCAGCAACCGAATGAAGATAATCAAGAAATTATTTTTGCAATTAAATATCAAATGCCCGATCACGGCTATTATTTTCAAACTAGAATATATCCTCCTGAACATGTTTTCGAAGGTTGGGGAAGTATGCAAGTTTTGCAGTCGTTCGTCAATGCTTTCGAATGTACTGATGGTCAAACTATTGACCAGTCGCCTCTATTTGATCCTGATAATGAATTTGCAAATCGAGATCCTAGATTAAAGATGGCCGTACTTAGAAAAGGAGATATTTTGTCAGATCAGGAATTATTGGGACCTGTAGTGGATGATGGCAGCAGAACAGGGTATTATCCTCGCAAACTTTTATTCAATCAATACAAAGGGTGGGATCGATATGACACCGATTTAGTTCTGATTCGTTATGCTGAAGTACTTCTAACCTATGCAGAAGCAAAAATCGAATCAAATTCAATCGACCAGAGTGTATTAGATGCTATCAACCGTATAAGAGCACGTGCATATAATGCTCAAATTACTGAGCTGGACAAATATCCATCCATTACCACTTTGAATCAATCCCATTTACGAGAGATTATTAGACGAGAGAGGCATGTTGAGCTTGGCTTGGAATTCAACGATACCAGGTTGATTGATATTCGCCGATGGGGTATAGCCGAAAATGTGCTAAATGGGGAAGTCTTTGGCGCGAAAAATGCAGAAGGGGAGTACAGAAAAATAGCAACTTTTACTTACAATCCGGCCAAGCACAATTTATGGCCAATTCCTCAAACAGAAATAGACCTGATTGGAGCAGATATTTTGTCACAAAATCCGGGCTATTAATTGTAAACAATTCATTTAAATTCATATCACTGCGTTGATAAAAGACCCGAAAAAGTTCGGGTCTTTTATATGCATTGAAGTTCCAATCATCCTGTTCTCAATAACTGATCTCTAGTTCATACAGAATGGAGATTTGGCTTCACTCTTTGCAATGAAATACTATTGCCATGAAAAGTTTGTCCCCATCAACGGATCAATTTTTAGTTTTTCTGTCTCTGATAAATCACCCTGGAACCACCAGTTGTAATAACGAGTTGCTACTCCATCCTGAATTACAAATCGATCTTTGATCAGGCCGGTAGCATCTCTTACCACCGGATTGAGCGAAGGAAAGCGTTCAAATTCACTATCATCACCTTTCAATTCGGTAATCCTGATGGACTCAATGGTCCAAAGGGCGATTATCCCCGCAGTGACACTATCTGGCAAAAATGAAGATATTGGATTGACCGGAGGACTACTTAATAGTGTTTTATCATTGCGATATTTAAGCAGATCTGAAATATCCGATGGTTCTAAATCCGGTAGATATAATTTATTGTATGCATCTGCGATAACCAATTCCATAAATCTTTGAGCGGATAAATCATCTTCCGACTTGTTGCATCCCAATAGCGTTGTCAATAGAATTAGGAATGATAAAACCTTCATAATAAATATCGATTAAAGGTGAAGCAATCATGCTTTTGTCCTAGTGAGAGACTAATAGAATAACGATTTACACGGTGTTTTAAAACCCTTGGTTAAGAATTTATTTTTCACGGTGATTTAATTAATTGCATGGTAAAACCAAGCATATCTTTTCAAGATCGAAGTTTGAGATTCTCATTGAGTGCAGTTGTCGAACATGCTTTTATTGGTTTCTAATCAAAGTCAAAATATCTGCCCCGTATTTTTCCAGTTTAGCCTTGCCAATTCCATCGACTGTTAATAACTGCTCTTTAGAATCCGGCTTCAGACTCGCTATTTGCATCAAGGTTTTATCATGTAAGATTACGAAAGCCGGCACATTTTGCTTTTGCGCTAATTCTCTTCTCCAGGATTTCATCTTTTCCATCAAAGAAGCGTCCACTTCGGAAAGATCAATTTCAATTTTTGGAATAACGACTTTGGGTTTCTTTTCGGGAGCAATGTACTCTGCCAGTTCCACTTTTACATGTCCCTTTAATACCTCTTTGGACAATGGAGTGACTTTGAGCCTGGAATAATCAGTAAAGTCTATTGAAATAATCCCCTGATTGATCAATTGGGTAATATAATATCTCCAATGTGTGAAAGGTATTTCCCGACCCACAGCAAAGGTCTTGATTTTATCAAAATTCTGGTAAGTGATCTCCCTTTTATATGATCCCCTCAAAATATCAATTAACAAGTTCATTCCTACGGATTGATTCGTTCTTATAATTCCGGATAGTGCCATCTGCGCATAGGTGGTTCCATCGAATAGTTTGGCCGGATTAAGGCAATTGTCGCAATGATTGCACTTGGTATTCCGAAATTCACCAAAGTAGTTAAGGACTAAATTGGTTCGACAGCTCATGGCTGTTGCAAATTGCCAAATGCGATCCAATTTGGCTTTTTGTACATTCTTAAATGTCTGATCAGCATCACTTTCTTTGATAAATCTTTGCAGATTCAGATAATCTCCCCAACTGTAGAACAACAACGCCTCTGATTCCTGTCCATCTCGGCCCGCTCGACCAATTTCCTGATAGTACCCTTCAATGTTTTTGGGCATGTTATAATGTATCACCCAACGAATATTTGGTTTATCAATTCCCATCCCAAAAGCAATCGTCGCACAGACTATTTGCAGATGATCATTCTGAAAATCGCTTTGCACCTTATGCCTGATGTTGGAATCAAGTCCGGCATGATAAGCTTCTGCCTGATATCCCATCCCGGTTAATTTGGCAGCAATATTTTCAGTACTTTTTCGGGAGAGGCAATAGACTATTCCAGCTTCATTAGAATGAGAGTGTAAGAACCTTTGTATTTGCTCCACCCTACGTTGACCGGGTTTAACCTGAGTTTTGATATTGGTTCTTTCAAAACTTGCGAGGAAAGTTTTCGGTATACTTAGATTGAGCTGAGTGATAATATCCAGCTGAGTGGCATGATCAGCGGTAGCCGTCAAAGCAATTATTGGAACATGTGCAAATTCTTGTTTTAGTATGGCAAGCTTGACATATTCCGGTCTAAAATCGTTTCCCCACACGGAGACGCAATGCGCTTCATCAACGGCAAATAGGCAGATCTTTTGCTTTTTTAAGAAACCTAGAAAACGATCTGAGAGTAACTTTTCAGGCGACACATAAAGTAGATCTAATCCTTCACTTTCGATTTTATTATAGATTTCCGTTGAGGATTCGATATTACTGTGCAATGTTTCAGCTGCGATATCCAATTGTTTCAAAGCAGCCACCTGATCATTCATGAGTGCAATTAATGGAGAAACCACTACCGTCAATCCTTCCAATTTTAGAGCTGGAATTTGGTAGCATAGTGATTTGCCCCCGCCGGTTGGCATAATTACCAATGCATCATTCCCGCTTATTACAGCATTAATAATTTCCTCCTGTTGACCTCGGAATTGGTTAAAGCCAAAGGTATTTTTTAGAATTTGGTGAATATGCATCAAAACAATCTAATAAATACCTGGCGCAAACGATAATTTAATGTACATGTTTTTCTAAACTGTGAAATAAACCTGTGTCCGACAAGTTTATTTTATTTGCCCAATGGTGAATCAGATTTATTTGGTTCCAGACTGCGAAATAAATTTCGCAGACCAATGGGCATCCTGAAATAAACCCAGTCTGCATAGGAAGGTTGTACAGACCAATGGGTATCCAAGAAAGACAAACCTTTTTTGGAAAATGACTTGCTGGCCTTCTTTAACATATTCTCAACTGCAATACAAAACATTAAACCCAATGGTGAACCAAACCGACCCCAGGCCGGCAGGTTTATTTGGTTTGTTCATCACTGCGAAATAAATTTCGCAGACCAATGGGCATCCTGAAATAAACCCAGTCTTCCGTAGGTAGATTTTGCAGTCAGTGGGCAGCCAGTGATCGTTTAGTCAATCTAACTCTGTCAGTAAATAACTCCATTTATAGTCTTGCTATTTCTTGACAATTCCAGGCCGGCAGGTTTATTTGGTTTGTTCCCCAATGGTGAACCAAATTTATTTGGTTCCAGACGCGAAATAAATTTCGCAGACCAATGGGCATCCTGAAATAAACCAGTCTGCATAGGAAGGTTGTACAGACCAATGGGTATCCAAGAAAGACAAACCTTTTTTGGGAAATGACTTGCTGGCCTTCTTTAACATATTCTCAACTGCAATACAAAACATTAAACCTAATGGTAATTCAAGCAAGCTGTGTCCGGCAAGTTTATTCGGTTTTTTATGCCCGATGGTGAATCAGATTTATTTGGTTCCAGACTGCGAAATAAATTTCGCAGACCAATGGGCATCCTGAAATAAACCCAGTCTGCATAGAAAGGTTTTGCAGACCAATGAGTATTCAAGAAAGACAAACCTTTTTTGGGAAATGACTTGCTGGCCTTCTTTAACATATTCTCAACTGCAATACAAAACATTAAACCCAATGGTGAACCAAACCGACCCCAGGCCGGCAAGTTTATTTGGTTTGTTCCTAACTGCGAAATAAATTTCGGTATCTGATTAGCGTAAATATTGCATAAAATGGATTCTTTCCATGAGTTATTAACATAACGACTGCGGGTTGACCAAATTTCGCTGTGTTATCCACTTTTTGTTTAAAACATGTTAGCAATAAACTATTGTAATACAATTAATTACAACAATAAAGTTGTAAAATTGTAGATACAAAAGTAATCTTATAATCGGTGAAGAACAAAGCAAAAAAGGGCCTTAGATCAAAGAAGAAGACAACGCTTGATGGTTTAAGTTCAGAACAATTAATAAAGATTATACAACAAAAGGATAAGATCATAGAAAAGCAAAAGGAGATTATAGATGAGCATATAAAAAAAGATAAAAAAACCGATCGGCTAACGAGTGCCCTTCAACAAAGAGTGGAAGAATTAGAAGTAGCTCTAGGGCAAGCACAAAAGTCAATCGATATGCTCACACGTGCATCAAAACGACAAGCGGCTCCTTTTAGGATATCGGAAAAGAAACGCAAGAAGCATCAAAAACGACCAGGCCGTAAAAAAGGACATCGGGGTAATTATCGGCCTGTTCCTCCAATAGTAGATTATGAAATCGAAGTTTCACTATCAGAGTGTCCGCATTGTAAGGGACCGGTAAGTGATCTTCGTCAAATAGAGCAATACATAGAAGAAATTCCAGTTCCACGTAAGGAAGTAACCCGTTTGTTAACCTATCATGGGACTTGTAATCAATGTGGAGTTGTTCAAAGTAATCACCCACTAAAAGTCAGTAATGCTACAGGTGCGGCCAAGTGTCATCTCGGTCCCCGTGCACAAGCGATGGCTATACAGTTGCTTTACGACTATAGCCTCACCTTAAGTACCACCTCCCGACTAATGAACGAAGTATACGGACTTGATATCAGTCGAGGCGGCCTGGCACAATTGAGCCAACGGATTGGAAACAAATGCCAAAGTACTTATGAACATTTAATCCGCCGAGCTGCTGAAAGCGAGGTTATCCATGCAGACGAAACGTCTTGGTATGTCGGTACTCCTAAGAGTTATCTATGGTTTTTTGGGAATTCGAACTTGGCAGTTTACAAAGTAAGCGATAATCGCAGCCGCGAAAATGTATACAATACCTTGGGAAAAACCTTTGCAGGTGTTTTAGTAAGTGATTGTTATGCTGTTTATGATGATGTGAATGAGTTGCAACAAAAATGTTATGCACACCACTTAAAAGAAATAAGTCTGGTGTGATCAAGGCAAAAATGTGTTTATTGAAAAAGTACGGGCTGTATTAAAAGCAGCGATGGTTATTAAACCCTTAAAACCGGAAATCCATAGCGATCAGTACAAAGCCATGATCCGTCATTTAGAACAGGAAGCCGCTGATTTACTAGCAGAGGAAAGATCCAATCCCATTGAAGAAAAAATAGCCAAAAGACTTCGTAAACAACAGGATCATTTATTCACCTTCTTACATCATGATCAAGTCGATGCAACGAACAATTTGGCCGAACGCATGCTAAGACCTGCGGTGATCAGCCGTAAAATATCCTGCGGTAACAAAACCAAAAAAGGAGCCCAAACTTGGCAAATTTTGACCAGTGTTATAAACACCAACCGATTGAGAGGTATTAGCAATAGTCAATACTTCTATACTATAACTCAATTAGGGTTTGCTGATTTTATATTCTAAATACAAATTGTCTTACTTTTTTTTCTTTTCTATTTTTAGGATGCCAGACGAATTGAAAATTGAACTTGGGAATCAATTTGTTTAAGTCATTAACAATGCTAGTTATCGGAAGGTGAATTTCGGATTGCAAATTTTGAAATAAAATATTAGGATATTTGATTACAATTTTCCACAAGTTAACCAGGTTCAATACAAAGAAGATTGCGCCTATCCAGCTTTCTGAGGTATCTTGTCTTCGGGCTTTTATATTATTGAGGCCATAACCATTTTTACCTTGACCAATTTTTCCTTCCACATGATTACGTTGATTACGTTCTTTTTTGAGTTTTCGTTTTTGATAGGGAGTGAGAGATTGTTTAGGAGGTCTACCCAAAGGTTTTCCTACAATTCGGATTCCTTTATCTTTTAACCATGCTCTGTTGTTTCTGTTCAAATAGATCCTGTCAGCCAATAATAACTCTGGATAATAACCAAATGTAATTCGAAATTTTTCTACTTGCAATTTCAGATCTGAAGACTCATTAAAGGCATGCCAACTGATGTGATCTACTTTGCTGTACCCTTCACATTCGCTGACACTTATTTTACTTCCAAACTCTACTGTAACCTTGTCTTTACCCCTGACTATTGGCCTAACATAAGGTTGGTAAATATTTACGATCCTGTCTGGGCAACTATGTGTTTTATTATCATACATCCTCATTTGCTGATTGCAAATCAATTGAATTACCCAAAAGATGCGCTGATCACGACGAGTAAAAGGAATAGAATTTTGTGAAATAATGTTTAGCAATTTGTGAATTGTTTTGATATTTCTGCTTAAATATCTGAGTTGTTGGCCAATTACCTTTCTGATCTGTTTTTTAGATTTATTTTTCTTTTTGGCCAGGTTTAAGTATTCCTTTTTGGCAATCCTTCGATAAGTGCGAGGCTTAACCTTTAAATCAGTCATTTTGTATAGTATATCTATCAGACGCTCACTTTCTAAACGACTTTCACTAATTAATCCTAAATCGGTTGGATATTTGATTTGTTGATCGGCCACGGTGGCATCTATCTTCAGCTTCCCTTTGTGAGTAATTTTTGAAGTGGTTTGTTCTGGCATTGGTTCTTCGCAAACAGAAGACTTGTTTTCAGTTGGAGATCCAGGACCTTTGTTTGGTAAATTAACGTGAATAATGTTTAAGCGGCTGTAAGGAGGAGCTGTAAATTATCAGTTTTTTCAGTTGAGATATTCAAAGAAGGTTTTTTTGGTAAGAACTGATATGCTATTAACCCAGCAACCAGATTTATAAAAAACCCTTTAGGGGCTCGATGTCTGGAATGTTCAATAGAACAGATATTTTTCAATTCATCATTGACCGATTCGATAAGAGCTCTTTTTCTCAAGAGGATTTTATCGATATCTGATAGATTTTGATCTTTCATGTTTTTGCGTGTTTTATAAATTAGATGTACACCATCATTCCATAAAAAGTCGGCCAGAGCTTTTGAAATATAGCCTCTGTCCCCGTAAAGTTTTCCAAATATGTTTTCAGTTAAAGAAGTGATTACCTGTAGGTTACGATCATCTACATTGGCTTTTGTTAGGTAAAAACTCAGAATTTCTCCCATATCATTAATTACTAAATGCAACTTGAAACCATAGAACCAACCCATGGTACCTTTACTTTTTGCTGCAAACCCCTTCATTACTTTATGTTGTTTTTCTCGCTTAATATGACATGCCTTAATCGTAGTAGAATCTATGAAATTGATACCTCTACTACAACCTAATCCATACTGTTTGAGGAATAATAGTAGAGGAATTATTACTTTTTGCTGTGTTTGGTTGAACCGTTCATAGGAAACAAGATCAGGAAACAAGTGCATCCAATATCGTCTAACCATTTCATTATAAAATGACTTGAAATTAGTGTAATGGCTATGATGAAAGCATATCAATATGGTCATCATTTCAGAGTCTGATAGTCTACTTTTCCTATTGCGTGTACATTTTTTACCGTCTTGAAGCCTGAAATATTGAATTTGTTGAGAGAATTCTTTATAAAAGTCATCCACAGCAACATAAATTTCTGTAATTTTATCATCAAACATATGGAGGAGTTTAATATTATTTAATTGTGTTTCAACTGTTAATATATTAAATATCCTCCTATGTTTTAAATTAAAACAACAGTTTTTTTATCCATTATTCACGTTAAATTATCCTTTCCTTCTTGTTTAATAATCCGTTTGTGTTTTGGTTTGAGTTGTTCAGTTCGAGAAATGATCAGATCATTAAACGAATCAAACATTTCAGCACCCATTCTTTTACGTATATCTACAAAAAGCGATGGATCAAATGGAAGGGCTGTTTGAAAACTTTTCAATCCACAAAAGTATTGAATATAAATATTCTCAGAAATTTCTTGTACCGTATCACGGTCACTAAGTCCCAATCGGTGTTTGACTATTATTGCTCCTATTACCATTCGGATGTCTACACTTTCTCGTCCAGAATCAGTCCTCAGATTACGTGCATAAATAGAAGCCAAATCATCCCATGGTATCAATTTAGCTAGAATTACCCAACGGTTATCAGGACTCAGATCTTGATCAAATGGATGTTTAAATCCTTCAAGAGTAAGCTGATTAGCAGGTGTATATCGTATCATAACTGCAAGGGTTTTGATAGTAAAATAACCAATACCTTGCACTTATAACTATAAATCACTACTTTGTTATCAACACAATATGTTGATAAACAAATATTTATGCCGCATTTCTGAAAAAATCAGCAAACCCCAATTAAATAACCAGATAAATCTCACTTAAATACGCTAATCAGATACAAATTTCGCAGACCAATGGGCATCCTGAAATAAACCCAGTCTGCATAGAAAGGTTTTGCAGACCAATGGGTATCCAATAATGACAACTTTTTTTGGGGAAATGACTTGCTGGCCTTCTTTAACATATTCTCAACTGCAATACAAAACATTAAACCCAATGGTGAGCCAAACCGACCCCAGGCCGGCAGGTTTATTTGGTTTGTTCATCACTGCGAAATAAATTTCGCAGACCAATGGGCATCCTGAAATAAACCCAGTCTTCCGTAGGTAGATTTTGCAGTCAGTGGGCAGCCAGTGATCGTTTAGTCAATCTAACTCTGTCAGTAAATAACTCCATTTATAGTCTTGCCATTTCTTAACAATTCCAGGCCGGCAGGTTTATTTGGTTTGTTCCCCATTGGTGAACCAAATTTATTTGGTTCCAGACTGCGAAATAAATTTCGCAGACCAATGGGCATCCTGAATTAAACCCAGTCTGCATAGGAAGGTTGTACAGACCAATGGGTATTCAAGAAAGACAAACCTTTTTTGGGAAATGACTTGCTGGCCTTCTTTAACATATTCTCAACTGCAATACAAAACATTAAACCCAATGGTAATTCAAGCAAGCTGTGTCCGGCAAGTTTATTCGGTTTTTTATGCCCAATGGTGAATCAGATTTATTTGGTTCCAGACTGCGAAATAAATTTCGCAGACCAATGGGCATCCTGAAATAAACCAGTCTTCCGTAGGTAGATTTTGCAGTCAGTGGGCATCCAGTGATCGTTTAGTCAATCTAACTCTGTCAGTAAATAACTCCATTTATAGTCTTGCCATTTCTTAACAATTCCAGCTTTAATAGGATTATTTAGTATATAACTGACTATATTATTAAACATTTTGGTGTCTCTAGCATAGACATCAAATGATTCTCTTTCCCAAAATTGTCCGTTTCTTCCTAAAATTCTATTAGCGCGGACAGCTGTAGGCCCTTTGATCCTTTTCATTATTCTGTCCAGAGGAACAACTTTATCAAGTTGATGAAACTCCTCAAAATATTGAGGTAGTTGTATAGCTGTATCAATAAGAATGTGCACATGATTCGACATGATTGTATATGCTAGCAAATCATAAAATTTGCCATCATGACGGTGTAATTCTTCTTTAATCATTTCTGCTACCTCTAGATGTGCTAAGTAAGTGGGACCATTTTCTATTTTATCAAGCAAAGAGTCGTAATCATTGAAAAACTTCCTTCTTGATTTATATTTTTCAATATTCCTTTGTTTAAAGTCAGGAATGCTTTCACATTTAGCTAGACTGTATTCCAGATTTTGTCTTAATTCAGTTAGCTTTATCTTCGGAATACTATTGTGCAGTCTAAAGGTGATAAAAAAAGTTTCTCCGATACCTTGGATATGTGGAAGTTTACGTCTGTAATATGTTTTAATCTTTTCCGAATTCATTACCAAACGTTTTTTATCTAAAAATATAATCTATAACCATATTCTCAAAACATTAAGCCTAATGGTAATTCAAACAAGCTGTGTCCGGCAAGTTTATTTGGTTTGTTCCCCAATGGTGAACCAAATTTATTTGGTTCCAGACTGCGAAATAAATTTCGCAGACCAATGGGCATCCTGAAATAAACCAGTCTTCCGTAGGTAGATTTTGCAGTCAGTGGGCAGCCAGTGATCGTTTAGTCAATCTAACTCTGTCAGTAAATAACTCCATTTATAGTCTTGCTATTTCTAAACAATTCCAGGCCGGCAGGTTTAGTTGGTTTGTTCCCCAATGGTGAACCAAATTTATTTGGTTCCAGACGCGAAATAAATTTCGCAGACCACAAGGCATCCTAAATTAAACCCAGTCTGCATAGGAAGGTTGTGCAGACCAATGGGTATCCAAGAAAGACAAACCTTTTTTGGAAAATGACTTGCTAGTCATCTTTAACATATTCTCAACTGCAATACAAAACATTAAACCCAATGGTGAACCAAATTTCCAAATTTATTTGGTTTCAGACTGCGAAATAAATTTCGCAGACCAATGGGCATCCTGAAACAAGCAAGGCCATTAACGGAGGATTTCGCCGCTTATTGGGAAACGTTTGTCCAGTATTTACATTACTTGCTTGAATCACCAAATACGGTGATTTAGATCACAGATTTTTAGAAAACAAAATGAGTAAATTTGTGGTTCTATATATGAAATTATGTTCATATTTTAATAAATAGAAAAGTCGTATAAATAATGGAAGGAGAAATGATAAAAAACCAAGCGGTAATGCCTAGAATTGGAGACAAAGCTCCAGATTTTTTGGCTGTCACTACACAGGGTAATCTGAAGTTTTCAGATTACAACAAAGATCACTGGGTGGTACTATTTTCACATCCGGCCGATTTCACACCGGTATGTACCACGGAATTAAGTGCTTTCGCACAGGAAAAAGAATGGTTTGCTAACCGGAATACCCGCTTAATCGGACTAAGCATCGACAGCATACACTCTCATTTGGCGTGGGTTAATAATGTCAAACAAAATTTAGGCGTGTACATGGACTTTCCAATCATTGCTGATCTGGATATGAAAGTAGCCCAACTGTACGGAATGTTACATCCCGGTGAAAGTTCAACCGCCGCAGTCCGCGCCGTATTCTTTATCGATCCATCACAAACCATCCGTCTTATCATGTATTACCCATTAAATGTCGGACGAAACATGGAGGAAATAAAGCGGACATTAATTGCATTACAAACTGCCGATGACTACCAGGTGGCTCTTCCGGTTAATTGGAAAAAAGGAGATAAGGTCATTGTACCTCCACCTAAAACACTAAACGAAATGGAGGAGCGTATGGCTAATGTCACCTATGAAAAAGTAGATTTTTATCTAGCAAAAAAGCAGTTACAGGATGACCATGTTTCTGCGTAACAATATTGATTTCATTCGCGCTAGGACTAGTAATTTAGTGCAGGGGATAATACCCCTGCACTTTTATTCCGGCGGTAAGAGTCACATTTATTAAATCTTCCTCAATAAGTTAATCAAGTAAAAACATCATCACCATGGCCCAAAATGGATCTTTCAATAATACCCCTGGAGGTCAAATAATTCAAGAAAAGCTCAATGATCAAAATATCGCAGCTGCCATAGGCAGGTTAATGACCAAAATGGACCGGATCGAAGCTACCTTGGATAAACTTGACCATGCTGCTTCCCAAGCCCCATCCATGCTAAGTATAGCCGCTGATTCAATCGATGAGGAAATTACACGTAAAAGGCAGCATGGTATCGATATTGACTCACACCTTCGAAAAAGTCTTGATCTGATCTTGCATTTGACACAACCAGAGACCATCGAAAAGCTGGAAATGCTCCTTAAGCTGACCCAACAGCTTCCCGGATTGATAAGTATGGGAGCTGATATCTTTGATGAAGAGGTTCAAAAAGTGCAACAACAGGATTTGAATCTGGATGAAAGAATGAAAAATGGGTTTAAATTATTGTCAAAAATGACTGAATCGGATACCATTGAAAAACTTGACTTACTTCTGAAATTGAGTGACCAGATTCCAGGGTTTACAGCAATGGCAGTTGACGCCATCGACGAAGGAATTCCACGCAACAAGTTGATTGGAGAAAAATCACTTCAACTTATGAAAGATAGTTTGGGTGCATTAAATATTGCCAGCAATCAACCTCCGGCGAAAGTGGGAGGTATTTTCGGTGCCATCAGATCACTCAAAGATCCGGATAGGCAAAAATCTATCGGTGTTTTGTTAAATTTTTTAAAAGAACTTGGAAAAACTATATAACTCATCAAACATAAAATAATGGCAAATTATAAAATAGTTATCGTAGGAGGAGGGACAGCCGGATTATCTGTTTCAGCTTTACTTTTAAACAAAAATCCAAAATTGGATATTGCGATCATAGATCCTGCAGACAAACATTATTATCAACCGATTTGGACACTGGTCGGGGCAGGAGTATTTCCCAAAGAAGATTCCATGAGGGATGAAGCGGATTACATTCCCGCGGGCGCCACCTGGATAAAAGAATATGTGGAGGAATTCGATCCCGATAACAATCAAGTTATCTTGCGAAATGGAGAAAAAATCGGATACGAATATCTGGTGGTCGGAGCAGGTATCCAAATCAATTGGGATGCTATTCCAGGGTTAAAGGAAAGTGTAGGAAAGCCGGGAACCGGAGTATGTAGCAACTATGCTTATGAAACCGTAGATTCTACCTGGGACAATTTGCGTTCATTGAAAAAAGGAACCGCAATATTTACCCAGCCCGCAACACCAATTAAGTGCGGAGGAGCTCCTCAAAAAATCACCTACCTCGCTGCCGATCACCTTAGAAAAATGGGTATCAGAGATCAGGTTGAGGTTATTTTTGCCAGCGCCGGAAAAGGTATTTTTTCTGTACCGAAATATGCAAAAACCTTAAAGAAAGTAGTAGAAAGACATGAAATTACCACTAAATTCCGGCACAATCTGCTGGCTCTAAAACCAGAGGAAAAAATTGCAATATTTGAGAATTTGGAGGATGGTTCTCAAGTTGAGCTACACTATGATATGATCCATGTTACACCTCCACAGGGTCCCATGGATTTTATTAAGAACAGTCCCATTGCAAATGAAGCAGGCTGGGTGAGTGTCGATAAGGAAACGCTCCAACATATCAATTTTGCAAATATATTTTCTCTGGGCGATTGCAGTAATCTTCCTACGTCCAAAACCGGCGCTGCCATTCGCAAACAGGCTCCGGTATTGGTGGAAAACTTATTGGCCGTAATGTCAGGAAATACTCCCGGAGAAGCTTATGATGGGTATACCTCCTGCCCGGTCGTCACCGGATATGGAAGCCTAGTATTGGCTGAGTTTGACTATGACGGCAACCCTAAAGAATCATTTCCTTTTGACCAAAGTAAAGAAAGGTATTCTATGTATGTCCTTAAGGCCTATGGTCTTCCCAGAATGTACTGGCATGGCATGTTAAGGGGAAGGGAATTTTAATACGTATACTAATAAGAGTAATTGGTAACATCATATTTTTTGGTTTAGAAAACCCGGTCTGGAAAGCCGGGTTTTTCTTTTTGGATGAAAGGTATGATTTCAAAACTGAAATTTTGAAAGCGGACATATAGTGAACATTGATCTCAATTACCTTAAACTCATCATCCAATAAAAGACCTTTGAATTGGCCTTGAATTTGTATATTGATAAGTGTGAAAAAACAAAAGACAAAAAAGAAACGTCTTAAAAAACTACCGGTTGATAAGGTCTTCTGGCAGGATTGGAGAATCTACGTGATCTTGATATTAGTAGGGATCGTCTATTGGCCAACTTTAGACTTTTCTATTACCAATTGGGATGATAATGTTTATACCACAGAAAATATATTAATTAATAGTGATCGGGGAATCAATTTATCCTCATTTTTTAATACCCCAGTTTCAGGTAACTATCACCCCATCACGATGCTATCCCTGGCGATAGATTCTCAAATCGCCGGTATGAGCGCCAGACAATTCCATTTAACCAATGTGATATTTCATATCCTTAATGTCTTTTTGGTTTTTTGGTTCATATCTCGACTGAGTAACAATCGATGGCTTGGATTGGGCACTGCTTTTTTATTTGGTCTTCACCCCATGCACGTGGAAAGTGTAGCTTGGATAGCGGAACGAAAAGATGTATTGTATGTATTTTTTCTCATGAGTGGGTTGATCTCCTACCTTGAATATTCTGCTAATAAAAAGCTAAAATGGTATTTCATTACTTTCATTTTTGCACTCCTGGCGATTCTGGCCAAAGCGATGGCGGTAATATTTCCACTCTTGCTTGTCCTGATCGATTTATTCAAATCTTCAAAATCTCTGTTAGATATCAAAGTTTGGTTGTCCAAAACACCCTTTTTTCTTTTGTCAGTACTATTTGGAGTCATCGCTCTTAATGTACAAACCGATGCAGGGGCCGTATCGACTATGGACACCTTTACTATTTTTCAACGATTACTTTATGCTACTCACGGATTGGGTCAATATATAATTAAGTTTTTCGTCCCCGTCAACTTAAGCGCTTTTTACCCTTACCCACCCCAGAACTTACCCCTTCCTCTTGCATTTTACTTTTATCCTGCGATTGCCGGAGTATTTGTGTATATTTTGATTAAATACAAAAAGCAAAAACCTATTGTTTTTGGATTCTGGTTTTTTATTTTCAGTGTACTGTTGGTGCTTCAACTCATATCAGTGGGACAAGTAATTATGGCTGATCGTTATACTTATTTGGCTTATGCGGGATTGGCCTTTGCTTTTTTATCCTTTGTGCTAGCCGGAACTAAGAATCTGAATACAACCAATAACCGTATTTTTATGGGTATAGTAGGATTATGGTTGGGGTGGACAACTTACCAAACCGTACAAAGAGTAAAAGTATGGGAGGACAATGAAACATTATGGAGCAGCGTGATCAACCAATATCCGAATCGTATCGCTGTAGCCTATAAAAACCGGGGAAATCACCGAGCACAATTGGGGAATATTGAAGCTGCTGAAAAAGACTTGAATACCAGTCTCACACTGAATCCTAATGACGGAGACATCTATGAATCTCTAGGTAATATTGCCGGCTTGCAAGGGAATCATACCTTAGCAAAAAAGCGATATGATCAAGCTATAGGAATTGATGGAGTCAAACCTACCTATTACGTAAACAGGGGCATCGCAAATTGCCTTTCCCAAAATTATTCTCAGGGTTTTGATGATTTTAGAAAAGCTTTGGAACTAGAGGCAGATGAGGGTTCTGTCCTACAAAATCGAGCCTATTTTGAATTGGTCAGCGGTAAATTAAAAGAAGCAATTTCTGATTATAAACGATTAATTTCCCTCTATCCTAAACAGGGCAGTCATCACTATTTCCTATCCCAAGCTTACTTCAATCAAAATCGATTCACCGAAGCTAAAGTGCATTTATTAAAAGCGAACCAATTGGGATATGAACACATCGACAGGGATTATGAATCTCAGCTAATGTCACGATGACCTCGAATCAAATTTGAAAAGCGCAGTTCTATAAATTGATTGATAGAAATCTTATTCAATGTCCAAAATCTGGTAAAACTCATTGAGTAAAGATTGTTAATGAAATCTGCCTTGAATTCAAGGCAAAATGTTAATTTAAGATAACCGTTTGCCTAAATTCATTAAAGCTAGATAATTCCCAGATGGCATTTTATCAAAATTATCGGTCCTTATCGAAGCAGTTACTTCTTGTAATTGGATTTATAGTTTTTACAATGCTTTGGATTCATGCCCAAAATTGGAATCCGACCGGTACCACATCACTGGAAATAGGCAGGGCCAGGCCTATAGATTTCTTACAAGATCAATATGGATTCATATGGATTGCTTCAGATAAAGGTTTATGGAAATATGATGGGGTTCAAACCCAAAACTATAACACCAGCACATTCAAAGAGCTGCCTGGCAATTATACAGTTTGCATTGAAGAAATTGCTTCAAGAAACGAAATCTGGATAGGTACGCACAATGGTCTTGGGGTGTATGATTTCAAAACCAATCAAATAAGAAACTTCGTCTTTGATTCGTCCGAGAATAATTTAGGGTTCGGTGTACAGAATATCGTCTTGATAGATAATCAGGTATGGATATTAGGTAAGGATCTGGTCAGGTTTGACCTTAATAATGAAACCAGGCAGAAAATTGAGTTAAATGATATCAAAAATAGTTCTAATTCATGGATGTCCTATTTAAGTCGAATCTCGAGGTCTATAATTCAAGATTCTGAAAATCCAAATTACTATTGGGTCGGAACCAATTTTGGATTGGTGCATTTGGATCAAAGAACAAATTCGTATCAACGATATATATACAATCAAACGAATGAGGTTCATCTGCGGGGATTCAACCAACAGATATTTCTTTATCCTCTTACGAGTAAGGAAATATTTTATCAAACCTATAGTTGGGGTTCCTTTATATTTGACAAAGAGAAAAAAGTGTTCCACGCGACAGGCATTGATCGTAATTTTATGGACAATAACACGGGAAGAAGTACGATTGCCAGGTTACAAAAAATGGATGAGAGTGCTTTGAACATAACATTAAAAAATGGGAAAACGATCTTCTATAATATTAACACCCAAAAGGTCAGTTTAGCCGCATCAGCGAAAGTTCCCAAATTTATCGATAAGGACTCGATATGTTACTTTGCCAAACCAGGAAAAATCGAAATTGTTATGCCCAGATTAAAGGGCATTAAGCACTATCCATTGCCTGGCCAAATGAAATGGCCAAATTCGTTGGTAGACCTATTTGAAGATTCTCTCAGAAACCAATTGTTTTGCTTGAATAGTGGCAAAGGACTCTATCGACTAGACTTGGAAACCGGAGGTTGGACGAGGTATGAATCGCCAGTAGACTTAAAAAGTCATGGTTATTTTGGTCTAAACCATTTTTTATTTTTGAATTCGGATTCGGTATTGTTATTGGGCCACAACCAAATTTGGTTACTTGATTTGGTGAATAATGAAATTAGTGCAACAGACACACATGATCCAATTAATGATTATTTAACTCAAATAATGAGAGATCATGACGGGAACATCTGGATTAGCAGTAGGGACAAAGGCTTATCCAGATGGACATCCGGGGGGATACTTCCAGCCTTTGGAGCTGATCTTAACCGAAAAGATCCTTACCATGGAACCAGTGTTTACAAATTATTAATCGATAACAACAACAATCTTTGGATAAGGACTCGAACCGGACATACCGTTATCGAATTGAAAAAAAAACAAACTCATAATTATCCTTATTCCTTCACTCCGGATTCTACTTTCCTTGGCATCAATGACATCCTGGAAGATGATCGCGGGAACATTTGGGTAAGCAGTGATGATGGATTAGGCATTAAACCAAGCTCCTCTCCGGGTTTCGGCCTCCGTAAATTATTGATCAGTAAATCATTGTCGAATTATAAAAAACTTGGATTGATGGATTTCGATAGCCAAGGAAACCTGTGGATGAGCACCGATCAGGATATTCTTTGCTTCAACTTCGCGGACAGTAGTATTCAAAATATTCCATTAATAGGCTTTCAGTCGAACAATCAATATTCTGAAATGAGACGTATATCTCAAGGAAAAATGGCGTACGGTGTTGATGATGGGATCCTCATATTTTCACCTTCAGAAATCAAATCCGGAGGACATTTCAACCACCCTTATCTTAAATCAGTCCATTCCAAAGATTTGCCGGCATATACCGGAACAAATTGGTTTTTCCCCCAGACAGCAAACTTTCCATCCTCTACCAAACAACTGACTATAGAATACTCTGCAGTAAGCTATTTAAACTACCCTAATATGCGTTTCTCGTATTATTTAACCGGCGTTGATGATAATTGGAAATTTACTGAAAATCAACACGTAGTATCCTATTCCAATTTAAAAGGAGGTGAATACATTTTCAAATTAAGGTCCATGGATCAGTCCGGTACCTGGAGTGATGAGCTTGCCTGGACTTTCATTATTGCTACTCCTTTTTATCAAACCAGCCTATTCAAATTTCTTTTAACCGGCATATTTCTAACGGGCATCTTTGCTATCTATAAAATCAATATCAATAAAATTAAGGAAAAAGAAAAAAGAAATACATCCATAAACAAACGATTGGCGCAGCTTGAAATGCGGGCGCTTAAAGCCAAGATGAATCCGCACTTCATCTTCAATTCTTTAAATTCTATTCAAAGTTTAATTACCAAAGGTGATGATCGTTCTTCCCTTATTTATCTCAATAAATTCGGAAAATTAATCCGCGAAGTTCTTGAAAACTCTGAAAAGTCAAGGATTCCTTTGGCCGAAGAGTTAAATATTTTAGAAAAGTATATCCAACTCGAAGCATTAAGGTTTGAAAATCAATTCTCCTACAGTATTGAAACGGATGAAAAATTGGATACTAATGAAATTATCGTACCCAATTTATTATTGCAACCTTATGTCGAAAATGCCATTCATCATGGGCTAGTGCCCAAAGATTATGATGGAAAACTGACAATTTCCGTATCCGAAAATAATGGGCTCCTGCAATTTGATATTGCTGATAATGGGATTGGTAGACAAGCTTCTCAGAAGCACAAAAATGATAATCATGTCCACAAGTCCCTCGGGATGCAAGTCACACGTGAGAGGATTGAACTGGCAAGCAAGGGCAAGGTCGAGAATCCGGTGGAAATTATTGATCTTAGAGAAAATGGAACAGCCTTGGGAACTAAAGTAATTATTAGAATCCCTAAAGAAGAAATATGAACATCAGGGCCTATATTATCGATGACGAAAAAGGGAGCCGGGACTCCTTAAGAACCCTTATTGAAAAATACACTGAAAATGTAGTCGTTATAGGGACTGCAGATGATGTTGATAATGGGATTTCAGGGATAATTGACTCCAAGCCAGATCTGGTATTTTTAGACATTAAACTTAAAACAGGTACTGGATTCGATGTCCTAAAACGAATTCCAGCCATCTCTTTTAGCGTAGTTTTTACCACAGCTTACAACGAATATGCTCTTAAAGCATTTAAATTTAGCGCAATCGACTATTTATTGAAACCCATTGATATTGAAGAGTTGCAAAATGCAATTAGGAAAGTTAGAAGTATAAACAATCACCGGCTAAACTATTCGACAGTAGAAAATCTCCTCTATAATTTATATCATGAAAACTTAAAATTGTGCATTTCTACGGAAGACTCCTTTGAATTTGTTGAAACTTCAAATATCTCTCATCTGGAGGCCTCCGGGCCCTACACTCTGATCTTATTAGAAAATCAAAAAAAGTTAATTACGTCTAAGTCTTTAAAGGAATTTGAAAAATTATTGACACCTCATGGTTTTTTCCGTGTTCATCACTCACATATAATAAACTTAAAATTAGTGAAAAGATATATTAAGAGAGATGGGGGCTCGGTTGTGCTAAAATCAGGTGATGCAATTCCGGTATCCCGCAGGAAAAAAGATGAATTTCTGAAAGCTATGCAGAGAATTAGCCAATAGGCAACTTGAAGGACAAAAAAACTTAGTAAACAATCTTTTTCGGTTCGCTAAATTCAGAAGAATTCCCATCCGCATCTATTATTTGCAACCAATAGGTGTAGGTATTTCCGGATTTCACGCCAGTATCCAAATAGAAACCCGCGCTAGTCGAAGTAAACGCCCGCGGCGAAAATTCATTGATCTTACGGTAGAGTTTAAATCGATACTCACTTTTCATTTGATTGTCCCAACTAATCTCAACCCCATCTGCCTTTTTGATTAGTTGAATTGAGGTAGTTGGTGGTCTGGGTAACAATTTTCGGGATTGTAGGTACAGCGTATCGTTTGATTCGGATTGATTCCCATCATCGTCAACTGCTAAGATGATATATTGATAAGCCGTATTCGATTGAATCAACGTATCGATATACGCCGTGGAACGATTATCTGTTGACTCAAATATGGGTTGAAACTCATGTCCGGGATGCTTACGTAAAAGAATGTGTTTATTCACATCTTTACTCGTGCTCCTTGTCCAGGTTAAGGAAATCATTTTTTCATCTACCAAATAAGAAGTAAAAATTGGTTTGGTTGGTGGCACTGCATCAGGAATTTTCAGCATAAGTAACTCAGAAAAATCTGAGTGGTTATAATACATATCTACCGCTACCAATTTGAAGTAAATTTGCTCACTTAGGGTATAAAGATTTATCTGATAATTCAAAGTGGTATCGAAATAAAGTGCTTTTGAGATTGGTGTAAAAACATGATCAGGATGATGTGCATACATTACTTTGTATCCTTTTAAGTCGTCTTCTTTTCCCAACTGCCAATCCAGGCTGACATTTCCCAGACTGTCAATACTACCTCCCACCCACTGAGGGATCCTTGGAGCAATCGAATCAATAACAAAAAGATAAATGCCATTACTATGTGAGATATTTCCAGAGGTATCAAAGGCCGAAACTCGATAATTTCTCGTATCCACATCATACCATTGATCCAAGTAATTTCGCTCAATCGCAGCAACGGAATCCAAGGGCTCATAACCCCTATCCATCCATGGACTACGACTAATCACAAAGCCCCCCAAATCCGAAACCACACTGTCGCAATTCCAACTTATTAGAACACCATTGGTGTCTAATGAAATCGCCAGGTTTGTTGGGCCTGGAGGCGGAGTACGGTCTCTTCCCATCGCAAGTACAGGCGCACTCGCTGCGGAACGTTTAGCAAAAGGATCTATACCGATTAGGCGATAATAGTATGGAAGATAATTTTCTTGCAAGGAATCCAGGAAAACATAATCTTCTCCTTCGGGAGTCGAGCTGATATACGGTTGTTCATTTACTTGAGTAAAAGTGTTACCTCCATCTACTGATTTTTCAATCAGATACGCTGTAAAGAAATCCTCATTAACCAACCTATCCCAGGAAAGTGAGACCATTTTTTCTCCTTCATAGGCCACTTCGAGATCAGGAGCCAGTTTAGGCCAAAGGACCTCCTGCGGGATGACCTGAAAATAGGTGGTGTCAGCATCAAATTGTACCGAATCAGATTTAATCACTAAGCGATAGAAATAATCCTTTGAGGTATCAATTCGAAATTCCGCGCGCATTCCAGAAGCAAATGATGCATTCCGTGATAAGTCTGATGCAAGTAAGGTCATCGAATAACGTGATTCCAGTTCCTCTTTTTGTTTGAGTTTGGCATTAATATCGACACCATAAAGAATGGTTTCATATGGGGCATGCAGGCATTGTCCGACTACAGCTGTATAATGGTCAACGGTATCGATGCGGGAGGCTTTTTCAAAAACTTCAAGAGACCATGGTTTTACACAAGAGTCAAGTACTTGGAACTCACCCAATTCCAGATCCGTAGTATCGAATGAGAGGAATGCTATTTCGACCCCCACTTTGTTCATATGCAACCATGAAGTAGCGTCAACAGGGGACCATCTTAATATCAATTTATCTTGGTCAACTTTGTGAATCACTCTAATCTCAGTTTCCTGTGCATACAATTGACCCATTCCAAGGAATAAATAACTCATTGCTATATAAATCAACTTGACAATTCTTCTCATCTGGCAATAAATTTGAATTCCGTAACAAAAGAACCTTTCACACCACTACTGCGATATATCGGATTACCATTATTTCTTGGAACTAAAGGATAGGCATAATTGATTAAAAAAGGATATGTCCGGCCACTTTCAAGTGAGAAGTTGACGTTGGTCAACCTTTTTTGTCGATTCAACCGGCGATAAAAGGTTCGATCATGGTCTGCAAGAATATTACGGTAATAAACTCTTTTCCCTCCTACTGTTTTCCGCTTATTCAAAAAGCCAACAATCCTCCTACTCAGAGAACGGTTCAATTTCATGAGATAATAAGGAATTCTGTAAGTCATTCTTAAGGCATACTTGGGAGAACTTGATGTTGATCCGGGGCTCGTTGAAGCTTTAGTTACGGAAGAGCCTGAAGCGGAAAGGGAAAGATCACGAAATCTGGTAAATCGGGAGGACGATTTGGCCGGGGTAAAATCTTCCATTGTTAGTAATTTTTCAGGTTTTGTCCGATTATAAATATGCCCATAAAACGAGGAACTTTGCACTTGACTTCGTAAACCGGCAACCATGGTAGGGATTCTTAAATCAACAGTTTGAAAAAACTGATTAAATCCAATTTGTACCTTTATTTTATACTTTTTATTATGTCTACTAATATAACGGACTTGATTAAAGTGCCAAGGGTATCCAATATCCTTGATCATGGGATCAGGATTAATTCCTTTCCGACGATATCTTGGATTCAGATTAAATTCGTAAAACCGGATAATACCCGGACCATCGATGGGGTCTCCCCTTTTAAGTTCAATATCATATTTATCTACTCCTTCGGATAATTCCAGATAAGCTATGGTATAGGTAGTGTATCCTCTGGAACTACTGGTAGGATATCTTTTCCAGATTGTTTCTGGTACTTTGTCCCGAAAGTGATCATACTTACTAGTGCCAAAAACATAGGATAAAACAACCCGTTCTTCAAAATATTTTTTATCCGGTAGTTTTCCGACTACATTTTGATTAATATTGGCTTGATAATCATATACTTTTCCATAACTCGTAAATTCTTTTTTAACTGATGACACACTTGCCTGAGCTTTGAGTACTGTAGGAATATTGACATTGGCCAATGCGGCAAACCTGTTGAAGGGATCTGGTTTTCTTACTATTTCATAGAGGTAAATAGATGTCTTTTTCAGATGACTTACATCAAAAGGAATTGTGTTGCTGGCGGGATCATATGTATTCACATTATATGGTATTTCCAATGTATCCATACCTGGGTTGGAAATGAATCTATGGTAATAATCAAAAGATAAACCACTATTATCCACATCTTGAAATAAATGTGTTTTTGCTATGTTCTGTTTGAATTGGATAAATCCCAGGCCACGATCGGTTTCTCCTTTCAAAAAGAAACGCTGTCCATAATCCGGATACGCGTTTTTAACTACTTGGTTGAAAGGTAAATAATCAGGCATAATATCAGTGCTAAATCCTACTGACACCTTTTCTTCCCACACTTTTCCATCCTCCTCCACTGGAGTAAAGACATTGTCAATCAACTGTTCTGCCTGAACTTTTACCATAAAATTATAGGCTGTTTTTTCATTTAATGGTTCCTGAGGTGTCAATAGAACCTGATTATATGAATTATCGTATGCTTCCTCACCAATTGCAACTAATTTTCCATTTGAATTCAATTTAACTTCATAGGAAGGTATAAATCGGTACGTATTTAATTTAACCGGCTTACCTACCTTATCAAATTCAGGAATCTCGATGTCTGTGTTTACAGGTAGGTTATAGGTAACAGCCAAGTCTGCAAAGGGAGAAATATTCTGATTGTTCTGTTCATTGGGATAGGTATCACCAATCACAGAAATACCTGTCAGCGGACTGGAATCTTCCGGAATACACGTTTTCCCAAATGAAAAAGCAAAGGAAGAAGATCCGGTCACTGTTCCTCCCAACACACTATACCTAATTCGGGCATTTCCAGCAAAGAAAGTGGGAGATGGTGTACCTCCATATATCCGGAGTGCAGCCGCAAAGTCTAAAAAGCTAATTTTCTTATTCCAACCGCCGATATCGACCTTGATGCCCATATTTCCTCTTAACCCCGCATACAACTGTCCCTGGCCATACCAATCATTCATTCCCCGATCTTCACCTGTATTCGTGCAAAAGACAGGATCTTTGGTTTTGGTAAGATTAAAATCATAACCTAGCCAGGCTTCAATTTGGGCGTAAAATATCAAAAAATCAATAGTCTTTGGATTTACATGTAATCCACCTCCAAATGCAAATCCCTTGGCGTCTTTATAACTTTGCAGGTTGGTGCGATGTTGTTTTTGATATTGAGCGGTGCCCTCAATTGATCCCTGATCGCTACTGGTTTTTGCCCCGCCATTCAATATTTGCATCAATCCAGCGGGAGGATCAGGTATTTCAGAAGGGACATCATGCCCCACCATCAGGTATGAATCAAAATTTACTGAGGCCTTACCTTTAAACAAATCTACCTTTAACAGACCTCTTTTATCCGGGGTTCCAATATTAAAAAACCATTTATCTTCCGGACCATTAATATAAAATTTCCCTTCAGCCATCTTCTTTCCGGTATGGCCTCCTACCATTTTTACTCCTTGAGATTCTATATTTACTTTGATTTCAAGATCACTATCTAAAATTTCCTTGGCAAAATCATAGCGAGCATTCAGTTTTCCATAGATCTTGGGATTATCTCGTTTTTTCAATGAGGTCATTACATAACTATCTCCTGTAAGTTGAATATGTTTCAGTCCAAATGAGCTGCTAAATTCTACAGCCAAACCCACATCCATATTAAATGCATCCGGATTTCCTGTAGTCCCAATGATCGTGGCCAACTTCACACCCATGGATCCTTTCTTAGGTTCATAAGAGGCTGAGGATTTGCTACCTGGCTTTCCTGCACCATATTGGTATGTGGCCGTGTCAACCAAATTCATATTATAATATGCCCCACCACCTAATCCATACATGCTAAAACCGGCAAAAATATTTACACCTGCAGGAAAAGGCAACATTCCGTCTACATACCAATAACTAAAATACTGGTCCGAGCCAAATGTCGATTGTTTTTTATTCTCCGCTCCATAGGTTCCAAAATCAGCATTAAAGCTTATAGGAGCTTTAAGGATCGGTAGTTTAACCTGGAAGTTGTCTGCTTTAAATCCTTCTTTATTATTTTCTTCATAAAACTCCAGTGATCCTTTCATACCAATGCCACTCCAGGCGGCATCAACAGCTATTGCATCCAAGGTTACATCTACCACTTTTAAGTGTCGTCGTTTGATCCCTTCCCAGGCTCCTACTACCGATAACTTGGTTTTGGCATTAAAGGCATTGATCCCATCTACCAAAGTTATCTGGGGGACTATAAAGAATGAAGGCTTTCCATTCTTTAAACCAAACCCAATATCATCTAAGGAAATTGGGAACCCTCCCATAAATTTTTGCGGACTGGCTTTTGAAAACTTTAGCCCTTCTCCACTGTTGTCACCAGTGGCTTCAAAATATTCAAACCGTATGCTATCCAAATCCAATGAGGGGATTAAATTCCCGGTAGTTTGAGCAATACTTTTTACCGATTCGTCAGTAATAAATAGGTATCCATTTAATTTTGCGCTAAAATTGTGTTTGCCTTTCTTTTTCTCGTAGGTGATATTGGAGTTTTTGTCTAATTTCATTTCGGCAAGCGCAATCGGTAACCGGAGTGTACTATCCGCAAAAATTGAGACCACATAGGCATTTTCCTCTTTGAGATTGGCTAGAGCTTTGTATTTCAGATGATCATCTTCATGCAACACCGGTGCTCCCAATTTTCCCATTACACTGAATTCCCTCCATGAATTTTGAACAACAGTTGCTCTAAGCGTATCCATCGAAATTCCCCATCCATCCACTCCCTCACCCTCATCCCACGGAAGTAAATCCAGAACATTTATATTACTGGAAATACCCGATCGATCAATAATAGAATTCGTCACCGAAACCCCTCTCTTGACACTTTTGCCAAATAAACTGTCTAATTGGATACTCAGCTCCTTTAGATAGAATCCTTGCCAGGTATTAGCCATCTCATTTTTATTAATCGAAGGATGATCATATCCTTTGGGAAACTTAATTCCAGGTGGATTTTCAATATCTGAAAGGTCCAGAACCATATCTTTAGCAGTAAATATGATACTTTTTCTTTCGGGGTGTACAAAGCGACTTTCCATGTTTCCCTGAGCCAATAATCCAAGAGGATTATCAATTAAAGCCCGGAAAAAACCTTTCACCTTTTTATCTCCATCTACCACTTTGCCATTTTTATCAACAGGTAGAATCAAATTCCTGGAAAAAGAAACTTCCGCTGCCAAATGCAGTCGTCTAAAACCTTTACAATCCCAATCCAGATAAGTCACTTTAGTTGTATCTAACTCGGAGATGCTCTCTTTTCCCGTAGCTCCTTTTATTACAATTTCATACTCATTAATATCAGGAATGGTAAGATCTCCGATGCGAAACATCAAAAAATCTTTCCAACTTGCTCCCAATCCATTAGGACCAAAACAGGCTTGACTACCAAAGGAAAGTACCTGATCAGCAATTCCATCTACAAATGGCAAGTCGATACTCATCACAGCTTGTAATTCTGCTTTTCCTGGGGTAAATACCATATCCATAATCCCCAAGAGAAACTCTTCACCCTCATATTGTTGGTCCAAGGCCAATGGTAAATTGAGCACATCGTCTTGAAAGAACTGTGATACTTTTTTTGCGGTCCGAATTGCATTTTTTAGCTGATCGGAGGGAATCTGGTTCAAATCCAGACTTGTTCCGGCAACGGAGGTCTTAAGTATCAATTTATTGTCTTTCACCGCCTCTGCCTTACCGGCAAAAACTTGCTTTTCGGTATTGGCCTTGATTCCGGAGTATTTCACGTTGACGACAACATTATTTAACCAAGGAATTTTGATGGTACCCAGTCCATCGGATTTGCTGACTTGGGTAACTTTCATTTCAAATTGCCCTATTTGTAAAGTATCTCCCACTTTAAAAAGGGTATCCTTAACATTTGATGGTAAGGGAATTTCACATATATCACTGCATCTGGCAGTATCCTTTTTTGCCAATTCTTCTTCCAGATTTTCTACGACGACAAATGAAAACGTATCGCTGGAAACATAAAATATAAATGCGTCTTCATCCTGGAGCTGTCTTGCTACCCATACCACTTGCCATTGGTATACACCAGGATTTAATATCGAATCCATGGAAGTGAGTTCCTCCGGATAAAGTTCCTCGATTAGCTTGGAGACCTTTTCCGGGTCTCGTTCACCATTTTCTTTAAAAAAGGATCTAAATTGGTAATCCTCCTTCAACGTATCCCCAAAAGTCCAGAATTGTTCGTGGATCAATTTGCTAGTACTATCCCTGACTTGAAGCACACATTTTTGAAAAACATGACCATTATAGGCATCACAATCATCCTCGTTTGGATTTGCACGATAGATATAATAATCAGGAAATAGTTTTCTAGGTCGATTTTCACTTGGTTTAAAACCAAATTTGATTATACCCTTTTGTACCGTATCCTGATTTTCGGGGTAGTTTAACAAGGGTTTGGCCATTCCGACGTGAAAGATGTAATCCAAATTTCCTTCTAAGATGGAAGTTTGACTCCGTTTGCTGGTTTTAATTTTTCCCTTGAAACGCACATCATATTTACTTCCGTTAGTAAATTTCACTTCATACTTGTCTTCTGATATCTTTATTGCATTTTGAAAATAAGGTAATCCGTACTGTGTATGATTATATGCCAATAAGGAAGCACGAACTTCTGGAAAGGGATCCACTTTGAAATTGCATTTTTCCAAATTTCTTTTTTGTGATACCAAAGGTCCCCGAGGCCAATTGTTTGATCCATCATTCTCGATTGGGATGCCAAATTGCCCAATCAATTCATCTGATTCAGTCATACTAAAGCTGAATTCATGATATTTATAATCACTCTTATTTGGTGCGGTTGCATAGGGTTGAAATTGAATAACGACAGGAAACATATCAAACGGTATATAATCCCCAGCCAATGGATAGTGGGGAATAAAGTCTCCCGATTCAAGCTCAGATTTTATGTAAAAAGTGCATACTTTACTTGCCTCGACACCTCTATCTTCAGTATAGGCATTAATGACAATGGCATACGTTTTCCCTTTTTCAAGAACCAATTTTTCCGGTATATCCAAAAAAGCATAATTATCCTTGCTTGTCCCCTGGTAAACAAGATCAGCTGCATTGGCCTCCAAAATCGATTCCTGGGGTGTTTTACCATCCTTTACCTGAGTAATAATAATTTGATAATCTTTTACTCCTTCAGAATTATGATCCCAACTGATTGCCAATCCTGGTAGTTCATCTACGGCAATACTATCATCACAGATATTAATATTCCGAGGAGGGCCAATGGCAATTCCTTTGGTAAAAAAAGTACATACCTTACTGGTTTCTACTCCGGTGGGCTTAGTATACGCATTAATGACTATGGCATATTTTTTTCCTTTCTTCAATTCCACCTGCCCTGGAATATCGGGAAATGAAAAATTATTAGTCGTCGTCGCTCGGTAAACTATATCCTCAGCGTTTGCCGTCAGAATGGATTCTTCAGCAATCTTTCCTTCTTTGACATCGGCAATTAACACTTCATAATACGTTGCCCGCGTTGAATCATGCTCCCAACTAATAGCTAAAATGGGCGTTTGATCTACATCGATACTATCATTGCAAATATTGATATTCTTCGGAGGGCCTATCCCTTCCGCTGCGATTTCAAAAACACAAACCTCACTTTTACCATTATTTCGAAAGTTAAATTGGGCTCGCTCGTCAATTGCCTGTATCTGGATCGCATACTTTTTACCCTTTTCCAGTTCCAGTTGATCCGGAACACTTAATACCAAGGATTGACTTTCAGTAATCTGTTCAAAGAAAAAATTACCTGACCTTGGAAATTCCATGGCATCCGCCGGGTTAACACCTTCCTCCACATCAATTATGGTCACCATATATCCATCGATCATCCCGGGAATATCGTGCTGCCAGTTGATAAATAATTGTGGATTTTCCTCCAGATTAATAGTCTGATTACAGATGCTGATATTGACCGGAGGGTCTGAATAGCGAACCTCAAAAAAAGCACAATTGCCAACCGAATTTGACAACACAGTAGTTCGATTATTGCAATCCAGAGCTCGAACACAAAACTCATACATACCTTCCTCAAAATCGGGATCGGTGAGATCAATATTATAGACTTTCTGACCATTCACCGCTGCTTCATCCAAATTGATATAACTATCGATATCCGAGCCTATAAGTTCCAGGTTCTCTCCCGGACCAATGGTCTTACAAATACCAAAATTAAGGTCATCTGTTTCTGCGATTGAACCGGTATTCAGGTTCTTGAGTCTGATAGAAAGAATAAACTCTTTTTCGGTTTGTTCATTATTCTGAATCGAGATCCTGACATTATTCGCTTTATCCGGATTTTCGGTTAAATCAGTCCATTTTGCCGGGTATGGTGGCATGATGGAAGTCGTAATTTGGATAGATTGTGCATAACTGATCCTCATTAAAAAACTGAAAAGGAAAAATATGCATAATCTTGAACTCATCTTACTAGTTTTAAAAAGAGACGGCGTAATTTAATTGTGTCCGGATATCAGTTGTGGCAGTACTGTAATTGGGATTCTTCCGATGGATCAATGAAAGAGTAAAGTTTACACGCTGAGATTGGGTCAAGTGGTATTGTAAGCCAGAACGAATATGCGCATATAAAAATCCATCGCGATTCACCTCCTTGGTCTGGCCTGCTGAAACAAATCCATTTATATTAAATTTATCCCTGATATTTTTGTCAACTCCTCCGGAAATAGAAATACGACGGGACGAAATCTGGTCGCTCTTCGTTCCAGAATAATTCAATCCTGTACGCCAACTAAATTTATTTGACTTCCCTCGTTTATGGTAATACAAGCTTGAACCAAGTTGTGTGGTCTGATCATTGAAATTATTTATGAATCCGGATTCACGGGCAAATTCCTGCCGATATACCGAAAAGCTTAAAGATCCAGGATTTTCTAGTGGACCTGTCTTTAAATACACACCACCACGTATTTGTTCCGATATTTGAATGATATCAAATGAATCACTTAACCATTCTAAATTGGTGGTCGCAATATCCGATCGATAGTTTGAATAACTAAAGTTTCCGGATACCTTTTTGCTAAATGTAATGTTGGTATGGGCGCTTCCTATCTTTCTCTTAGAGTCTTGCAGTCTTTTATTATTCAAATTATTACGCTGAATACCATAAGAAGTTGAAAGACGAATTTTCCCTTTTAGCAAAGTAAAACTCGGATTTACTGTGATGTCTTCCACATCATTGTAAAAAGTATAAGCTCCCATTGATTGAAATTCCGGTTCAATCCTTTTATATAGCAATTGCAGCGAAAAATTGGTAAGATTGAGTCCAACTGATGTTTCACCGGCAAATCGCAAAGTAGTAATGAATCTGGGCTCAAGGATTTTATTGACTAAATTTTTGGCAAAGTAGTCATCCTCGATCGGGTCTGCGAGCGTGTTTTCTGTATAACCGCTGGCCGCAATTTCTGCATCCCAGGTGAATACTTTAAACAGTCTATGATGGGTTTTTAAACCCAATACCGCATTTTCAGCAGGAGGAATAAATCGACCACCTTCTGAAGAATTGATATCACCGCTTTCTATATCGTCCCTAGCACTTAATAGCGAAATATCAAAATAATGATTTTCCTTGCCCACTCCTATTTTGAATGCATATCCTTTGCGATCAAATCGAGGGCCAACAAAGTTTTCAATTCCCTGTACATTTTTAAGTGCCTTATTAAAGCGACCAGTGACAAAACCAAAACGGAAAATGCCCGGTGTCAATTCAATTCCAGCACCTAAAAAAGTATGACCTGCCAAGGTATATTTGGAAAAATGTACGTTACGGTGACCAAGATGTACTTTGATCCATTTGTAAGTCGGACTGATTCCGATCCGATTAAATGGTTGTGAAAATGATCGTCTGGAATCACTATATACCAAGCTGAATGGTAAGCTTATTCCTGCGGTAATCACAGTGGCATGTGCACCAATATTATAACTAAATGGAGCATAGTAATTGATATCCCGATTGCTTGAAAAAGTGGATAATCCAGCACGGATACCTCCTCGAAAGGATACCGGTATTTTCAATTTTGAACCGGATTGATCTTGAGCGGACGACCAGGTACTCCACATGAATAGGATCAACAAGGCTGCACAAACGGGTTTCATGTTGTTAATAATTCGATGTGTGGCTGATTATTTTTCTTTTTTGCGAATTACCTGGTAATCTTCAAATCCCTTTCTGATTGATTTGACTTCCCAATCGACCATATAGTTGCCTTGTCCCTGGAAGAGCTCTTTTATCTTGAAGCCCTTGGATGTCCTTTCAATAGCAGCAAGACCCTTAGAATCTGCTGAATGAGGGGTCAGTACAATGGTCATGCCTTTGGTGTTAGCAACCTGTACGAAATGGTCTGGAAAAACAACAGACACTTCTCCATTGACTATTTTTATTTGTCCACGGGCATATGCTGCAGCTTCTGGCCCTTCCAGCGAGGCATACCAAATCTGATGTTCTGATAACTCCGGATGGTCCATATGAAAATTCTTAACATCTGCCGTCACAACGCCTTGATTTGACGTATTCACATACAGGGATGCCTGGATAGAATTATTCTGATCATACACAGATACCTGACCGTTATTACGATTTCCAGAGTTGCCCTTGATAACAACATTCTGATTATTATTCGGACCATAATAGACAGCTACCCCTGCTCCACTCGAAATCCACTGCCGGATACGATTCTGGGAATTGTTCGTTTTTACGTAATAACTGTTGTTAAAAATGGTAATGGCATCTGTACTTTGAATTCCCGTACTTTTTATGGTTGGTCCACCTTCTATTTGCAATGCAGGAGCTTTAATCTGGTAATCGGCATCAATTTCATCCGGAATTCCTTCGATCGGATCACCGGGCTCAAATACCCAATAAGATGGCAGATTGACCGTATTCCCACCCGAAATGGAAATAGAATTATTGTTAACGGACAAAGTTTGTAACTCATTTGTGGGATCACTGTCTCCATCCGATATACTATTTAAATTTACAGAATTTCCGTTAGAGATATTTAAGGTATTGCCATTTAAGGATAAGGTTTGTAATTCATTTTGAGGATTGGCATCATCATCTTCGATTGAAACGGTTCCTCCTCCTTGGGACAAAGACACATTGTCTCCATTTTTTGAAAGCGTCTGGATCTCATTGGTTGGATCTGCATCATCGTCTTCATACCGGTCGGTTACGCTTTTACCACCTTTGCTTAGGATAATTTGATCTCCATTTTTGGCCAGAGTTTGAATTTCGTTGGTCGGATCTGCGTCACCTTCGGTCACTGTTACCGTACCTCCTCCATTGGAGAGTGTAATGTCATTCCCATTTTGCGAAATAGTCTGTAATTCATTGGTCCCACTGGTATCACCGTCGTTGACCTCATCAATCACTGTCCCTCCACCCTGACTAAGCATGATTTGATTACCATTTTTGCTCAATGTCTGTAGTTCATTGCCGGAGTCTGCATCCCGGTCTCCTAAGATTACCATACCCCCTCCTCCGGATAAAAAGATCGTATCGCCCGATTGGGTCAGATTTTGAAGCTCATTGACCGGGTCTGCATCGGCATCATTGACCTCGTCCTCGACCGATCCTCCTCCCTTGCTAAGTTCAATTTGATTTCCGCTTTTAGTGAGTGTTTGTATTTCATTACTAAAGGAGGTATCAATATTCCCAACTATACGTTCAAATCGAAGAACCACACTGCCACCTCCTTTGGACAAACTTAATAGACTATCAGTTAAAATCAAGGTCTGGATTTCGTTCAGAGTATCCCAGTCTCCTGCTATGGTTTGGTTGTATTCTTCAATTATTTGAGATATATTCAATATGGTTCCAATGGTATCTCCGGAAAGGTAGACTTGGTCTCCATCGACAACTAATGATTGTAATTCATTGGTCGGATCCGGATCCTCATCCGTATTGACACTGCCGGCATTTGCCGCATACAAGGCATATGGGACACCTAATATTGGACTCATGCCTACTACAGTGTATTCTCCCGAATTGGTAGGATCTACTGCTACTTTCAGGTTTAACATTCCTTTTCCCCAGGGAATATCTTTTAACGAACCGGAGGAGGTCTCCCCTATTCCTACATTAATAGAAAATATCGCCAGATCAGAAGTAGTAACGTGATGCGTTTCGGAATAGTATTCAGTACCGTCTTCATCTACGATACTTAATTGAATTCCCATGGATTTATTTGCCAACAATACTCCACTGCCATCACGAGCAACTGCTTGATATTTAAATCCTCCAAGGCTGCCTTCCTGAGCCTCCAAATGGAAAAATCCACAAAAGACAAGCATGAATGTGGGAAAGAGACATAGACGTTTCATATTCATCATTAAATTTTGATCAATTTTATCAATTCATGAGGTCTGTCAGAGAGATAAATAGTCATCCAATAAATACCGGCTGGCAATGAATTCGTCCGAATGGATTCTTGCGATCCACTTCCGGCAATTCGCAATAAGGTCTGTCCCAAAATATCTCTGAAAGCAATTCGATCGATCTTCAGATTTCCTGAATTCCGGATGTAAATCCTATCTCTGATAGGATTGGGGTAAACGGTTATCAAGCCTGAATTAATAATTACCGTGGGCACAGTCAAATCCACATTTCCAAAGTGGGCCTGTTGGAAACCTTGATTGATATAAAAATTGCTGTTTTCGATCAAATCGGCTACCGGTTCACCCATGGTAAATTCCAATTTTATGTCGTTGTTCTCAACCGTACCTCCACCAATGCACAATACCTGAAGAGGCAGTTCCAATTGACTGAACAATAAGTTCGAAGCGCCCAAAAAAATCAGAATTACAATTGAGGTTTTCATCATAGGATTTAATTAAATTTGGATGTGCCAATTAGTTGGAATCCCCAATGAAGTATTCAAAACACATTTGGTAAAACTCATCCTCTACCTACAGCTACTTTAAATATCAAAGTTTCTGTACCTCTCTAATTTCAGAGATTATTGAAGAAAATTATCAGGTAATTTAATAAGTGGCTGGAATCGGTTTACTAACTGGTAGTATGTGTAGTATAAATGTAATTTGTTCCTTTGTTTCAAAATATTTGGTTTACAAAACTCCAATACCAGTTATTAAATCAGTTTGACCAGATATATCTTCACACTCATTAATATCAGTAGGTAGTTGTACTTTTTACCTTCAGGCGTGGCAACAACAAAAAATGAGGATTAGGGAAAATTCCCTTAGATGAAAATCCCAATCGGATATTAGTACAAAACTTCGCATTGAAAAAAATGGTTTTCATAAAACGATTTAAAAAGACTTTCACAAAACCCAACTTTAATTTATTCCGGAAACTGTGAATTGAAATTTGGAATGATCACGTTCGAATCGATTACGGCAAGTCAAATTTGGGTACTCCTGACCTTAATGGTGGTCCTAATTGCCATGATTCTTGCGCTATTTAAATTTAGTTTCTTCCAATTCCGCAAAAGTGATGAATCACATAAACTACTGGCAAACTTCTTCAATAATGAACATCAGGTTTTCAAGGCACAAATGAACCCACATTTCATCTTTAACACCTTTAATTCAATACAAAAACT
Source organism: Saprospiraceae bacterium (assembly GCA_965223405.1). Taxonomy (GTDB): domain Bacteria; phylum Bacteroidota; class Bacteroidia; order Chitinophagales; family Saprospiraceae; genus CBDCWO01. The sequence continues at coordinate 4,168,324 of CBDCWO010000006.1, read as the reverse complement.
GATTGCAGAAAAACATGAAAAGCCAGCTCTGAAATATTTGAATATATTTAGTCGGTTTATCCGTGGTACTCTGGAAAAGTTTGATCATTCTAGGATAGATCTGGATCAGGAAATAGAAATCCTCGATGACTTTATTCAGCTGGAAATATTAAGGTATGCTCACCCATTTGATTATCAGATTAATGTCCACCCTATTTTCCTCAATTGTAAAATTAAAATTCCCAATTTGATCTTACTTCCGTTTGTGGAAAATGCCATCTTAAACTGTGTTTCAACTAAAACTCATCAGTCCCAATTAATGATCAATATAAGTCCACATCAGAAAATGCTGCAAATCGAAATATCCGACCAAAACATCTTAAGTGAGATAGATCAGAGCAAATTTCCAAAGCTTACCCCCAGAGAAGCTAATCATGAAATTTCAATTATTTTAGATCAATCCAAATGGTATAATCAAAAAATTACTAACCAATCCATCGAAATAATTGATTTATGTACCTACGGAATACACACCGGTACTAAAGTTCAGATCCGGACTCCATTTTTTAACTCCCAGCGATAGTCGAGTACTTACAGACGGTACTAATAGACACGGCTTTGAAATTCAACTTGATATCGGGTCCGTCATTGGTCTTGGAGCAGACCAATTTTCCATCGTAAAATTTTTATCTTTCTAAACCAGAATATCTTAGAATTGTTTACGTTTTACTTCTAACGACTAAATTGACTAAAATGAACAAATTCTTTTTCTTGCTCGCATTAGTACTATCTACCTCTGCCATTGCACAAACCGGTATTGGAGTGGCCTCTGAAGAATTTTTCCGTGTTGATGATGAATACTTATACAAAATGGGAATGGATACGCTTACTCATATCCCGCATGGATTAGTCGTCGGAGCCAGTGCTCCTGATTTTAAGGCTAAAGACCAAAATGGAAATGAAATTCATCTCGAAAAATTACTTAAAGAGAAACCCGTTATTTTAGTTTTTTATCGAGGGAACTGGTGTGGCATCTGCAATCGATATTTAAAGAAAATTCAAGATTCGATTGAGGTTATTTCTGAAAGAGCGCATCTTCTGGCCATTTCTCCGGAATCAGAATATGGGATTGCCAAAATGGAAAAAAAAGCCAAAATATCCTTTCCATTGATTTCTGACAAAGGGGGAAGGATCATGCAGTCCTACGATGTAATATTTCGGGTTAACAATGTTTATAATAAGAGGATTGAAAAATCTACCGGATGCAGTATTGCCAAAAATAACGATGCCAAGGATGCCTTCTTACCGGTGCCGGCAACTTATGTTGTTGATCAAAGCGGGGCCATTATTTACTATCATTTTGATCCTAATTATCGTCATCGGTCCACGATCAAGTCGATGTTGTACCATTTGGACTTATAGTTTTTGGAGAACCAAGATATCCTGAAAATCTAACGGATTTAGACCATATTGCCAACTACCTGGGCTGTAGTGTACTATTTCCAAATGGTTTGATTTCAAATAGTCAAAGAGGTAATCCTGGCGATAAGCTACATTTGCCCTTTTCACTTTGTTACTCATTAATAAATAGTGTCCATAGTCGTGGTGGAAATCAAAATTTTTCAGCTTTTCTGATTTATCCATTACAAAAAATGTAAACAACATCATACCGCCGGTTTGCAAAACCCGAGTAGACTCTTGCAGGTAGTTTTCCAACTCAGCGGGTAACAAATGGGTGAATACGGAGGTTGCAAAAATTCTATTAAAAGTAGAATCGGCAAAAGGGAATTCATACCCGGATGCATCCGCTCCGGCAGATTGATACAAGTCGTTGTGTAATGGTATATGACTAAAGTCAAAATGTGGATATTTCGCGTTTATCTCCTGATTACACCAGCGAATGGCCTCTTCAACAATATCAAAACCGTGATAACTTCCACCAGAGACAGGATCCAAATATTGAGTTAACGGATAGGCCATTCTTCCCAAACCACAACCAATTTCGAGCACACGATGATCAGGCTTAAGCAATGTTTGGTTACGCAAAATATTACAGAAGCTTTCACCTTTTTTAATGAAATCACCACCACCGGTAAAAGTTCTCCCTTTAGAAGGGACTCTAAGGTCGTTATATGTCCTTTTTACAAACAGATCATAAGGTAAGTAGAATATTCGTCTGATCGCATAACGCGATCTTAACGGCAGAGAATAATATAGGTTGCGGAGGGTTAATCTCATGCTGACTGAAAGTAAAAGAGCTGTCTCGATGGGACAGCTCTTTGATACTCATTCTTTTTCAATGGTTATCATTTACATTTTGCTCCAGGCCATGATATTTTTTTCCATGGTTTTAACCCATCCCTTATTTCCGGCTTCAGAAGCTAATTTCGCACTCATTTTGGCAGCAGAGATGGCCTCGGCTTTTTTTCCCAGCTTACTCAAAATGTTACTTTTTGTACCCACAGTCCAATATCTCTTATACCCCATATCAATTGCTTTATTAATATATTCAAGGGCGGTCTCCAAATTTTTATCATTTTGCTCATAATAACTGGCGGCAGCATAGTAATCATTTTGAGAAGGGCCTGCCATTACACTTTTGATACTGGCTTCTACTGCTTTATCCGTATTTACTTCAATCGGGAACCCTACCATGGTATTTTCCCACATAACCCATACCTGCGCTCCGGTGGCACTTAAGTTTCCTATTCCAATAGTAAAGGATTCCATAGTCATCGGCAGTTTTTGAGAATTAACCATAAAACTAGCCGTTGGTTCTTTTTCGACATACGAATTAAATCCAGGTTGCTCGAAGGCATAAAACATTACTTTCCACTCTTTTTCACCAGGCTTAGTCAAAACGGCATATGCTCCTTTTTTCAATTTTTGACCTCCAACCTTTACATCACCACTAAATGTAAATTTGGTAGCTTGGTTGGCACCGGTCCTCCAAATAGTATTAAAGGGAACCAGGTCACCCATAATTTTACGTCCTCTGATAGAGGGCCGAGAATATTCAATTGTCACATCTACCAGTCCCACTTTTTGAGTTAGCTCTGCACCTGGAGAAAGTGAAGGGGTTTGAATCTGGGCTTGCATCATCCAAGCAACTCCAGCTATTAAGGCCATTGATAACAATAATTTCTTCATTTTTGTCTAATTTTTGATTTGATAAGTTTGTAATAACAGCGCAAAAATAACGTAAAGAATGACCTTTTTGGGGTACTTAACAGATTCTTAACATCGTAGGAAGATTTACTACAAATTGATTGTCAAGGCTTTTGATTAAAGTGTGATGACTCAATTGGTGCAGATTACTACCTGAGGATTAATTTCTGAGTATAAACTCGGTTATCATCTGACAATTTAATATATAAAAAGTGTAGAATTTTCAAAATTGAGATAGCAATAAACTATTTTCTTTTTAGAATTCGAAAATGAATGAATACACTAGCCCTTTGAATTACCATATTTATCATTTCTTCCTAACCCGAACATGACAATCGGTAAAGTAGATAGAAATATAAGAATCATCAGCGGTGCAATTGCCAATATCATTTCCCTTCGTATCACCCATTATCTCAATACGATCGACAAAACTCGGTTTTCTTTTCGGATAATCTATCCATCGTTGATGATCCTTGTCTCTCTGTTCATTTTTTATTTGTAATTGTGTTTCTAACCCTAATATATCAAATTCTTTGGGAACTTGACCGATTAATTTAGTCCATTCCTCTTTTGCCTCTGAATGGTCTTGAATTGTTTCTCTTAAATGCAATGTGTACCAGATTGTTATTTGGTTTTTATCATTATATGCAAACTTTATCTCATATCTCTGATCTGGGCCATGACCAACAAAATCTCTATCACCACCTATGAGTTTGGGACACCTACGAATGATATCTTTTGGTCTAAATGTGTAAATTTCAGCTGGAATGATTGTACACTTTCTAGCCTGGAATTTTGACTTTATTACAATTTTTGCAATAGAATTATCATTAACAAATCTTAAAGCATAACTCAAAGGTGCTCCTGGACTATTGGGTCCATAGTTTGCACCTTTTATTAAGAATCCATATAGTTTATCAAAGTTTAGGACTGCTTCAATGGCTTGTTGACTATCACCTCCCAATACCAGAGCTTTTATGCTCTTATTACTCATAAGATTGTCTAATTCAGCTGAAATTGATACCCCCCCGCTTCCGAAAAAGGACTTAAAACTAGCTTCCAGTTGGGCGGAAATTCCGGAAGAAAGGCTTCGCGATTCAATAATTAGTATCACTTTTCGACCATATTTAACAGAAGAAACGTATACAGGACTAAATTTTCCTAAATTATTTACCGGTTTTGTAAAGAAATTCTCTAATCCGGGCTCTAAGTGGTCCATATCAATGGAGTAATATACTTGGGTAAATTCCAAAATATATCTGCTCAAAATTGAGTTATCACTATACTTAAATGATCCACTGATACTTCCCAATAAGTTACCATAATTACCACCTATTTCAGATTTAAAGTGTTCGGCTGAGAATATTTCTCGCACAGATAAGGTAAAATTGGACCCTGTAGATCCCTTTGGAGATTGCTTTAAAAATTCCTGAATGGCATTTCTAACAGAAGACAAAGATGGTGATTCAATTTCCTTCAGAACACCATTAGCTGTGTTTGGATCGCTGATAGATAATACAATAGGTTTTCGGTTGCCAATAATTGGGACATATGATCCATCCGTTACGCTTTCTGCCTTTAAAATACTACCAGGGTAAATTATATCACTTGTTGGGTCATATAAGTTAGGCTCATCATAGCCTGGAGCATATTCAAAAGATTCTGTCACACATTTTACAGAATCATTAATTTTCTTTTCAGGCTCAGAGGATAACAAGGTTAAAGGTATCTCCTCTTCAATCAAAGGCTTTTCCAGTTGAGGGAATTCCATTTCTGATCCACAACTTATATGAATCACATGGAAAATAAATATAATAAGGATCACCGAGTTTGAGATTCTCATGTAATGACATTTAATTTAAAAATTAATAACTGTTAAGTTCATACCAAATAATTAAAAAAGGTTACCCTCTTAATGAAGATTATTATTAAAGTTTTCAATAAATGAATAGCAGTTTAAACCAAGGAATTACCGACAATAATTGAACTATATTTTGCATCTTTCACCTCTTTCTCTTTTGATTAGCACTTATTTTTAAAGTTTTTTAAGTTTTTAAGTATAGAAATCCATCGTAATTTAAATCTTGGTTATTTGTTCTTTATAAGACTTTAATACTTGGTTGTATGGCAAAAGATTCAATTTGAGGATCGAGAATTCAATCCTTAAATGAAATATCTCTAACCGGTTATTGGGGAATTTAAAGGTATCAGGTGCATAATGTTGATCAACCTTTAAAATATAGCAGATTCAATTGGCACATTTCCTACTGTCCTATTTGAGGAGATCTAATTTTTACCAATGATAGTTGAGCCCCCATTACTCGTTATTTTAATTCGTTTTTTAAAAACGCCAATTTCATTGTAAACCCCAGATTTTATATTTAATTGAGCTCCATCCCATATTGGATAGTAATTGTACGCGTCTATTATCCTTCTGAATGGATTGGTCAGACAACCCTTCAATCCTACACCTTCATCTACATTCTTATTAACATTGATTATTGAGCTGTAATGATGAAAATAAATCTTGTCATTGCAATCAATAGCACCAAACTCAGCATATGTATAACGGTTTATCAACACATGCAAACTACCTCCTATACCACGCACGCTGCTATCTTCTAAATCCCAAACTGTTAAACCTTCAGGCGTATCCGAACCGGATGGTATTGGTACAAGAGGTGGAATGAGAAACGGATTCGGATAAAAACAATTAATGCAGGTTGGGTTATAATTATATCTAAAATAATTATCTGTTTCAGAATTATTTATTGAATGGGCCACTTGAGACCAATTATATGTTTCGATAGCATGTATACCATCATTCGATTTCCATTCATCTCCCCATAATAGACATTTTCCTCTCCCATTCACCAAATATAAAATTTCTCCACTGTCCGAAAACTCTCCACCTTGCATATTCATAAGGTGTAGGGAACTGCCATTATGGCTTAATGGATATGCGGTGTCAAATGTAATTGACCTATTAATTCCATTTTCATCTGTTAGGATTTCCCAAGAAATGTTATATCTTTTTATCTTAGTAGGATGATTATCAGAGGAATATAAATCTCCATCTGTACCTACTGCACACCAACCTCCATGAATACCCTCTATAATAGAATAATTTATGAAATTTAATTTCTCAGCATCAAAACAAGCTATGGCTTTTGGTGTCTTATCTCCATAAACTGGTACAAGGATATAACCTTTTTTTATTCCGTCGCCATTTCTATCATATTTAAAATGGTCAGGGTCGCCCCAGTGCCAAAATCCAAGGTTATTGAGCTCAACAACATTATCATAATGCACACTAATAACACCAGGATTTCCAATTATGCTTCCATTTAAATCTACTTGCCTTGGAATTCGCCACATAATTCCATGAGTTTTGTCTTGATCGGTTAATGTGAAAAACCAGTTTTCTCCATCATTTGTAACCCCTTGAACTTCATAATCATCTGGAAACCAATCTTTGTTATGTAACCCTGAAGGATAAATACCTTGAAAAAGATAACTTCCTTCATAGGATTCAGTTGGAATATTTTGAGATACAAGGACGTTGTTAAAAAATACACCCAAAACCGATAACAAAATAAATCTCACAATTTTCATTATAATTCTATTGAGGTTGAATCAATATAAGTATTAACCCTTCGCCCTCTTCAAGACTTAAAAGTGCTTTACCAATTATTGTTCCTCTACTTTTACTTTTCTTTGTTGCCTTCATCGCATATCCTTCTAAAAAACTTGAAGTTATTAAATCTCCTGGACTGATTTTCCCATTTCTAGTTGTAGCTTTCACATAAACTCTTCCAGCAATTGCTATTAATTGGTCCCCCTCTAAAACACCAGCCTGACTTAACTCAATCCCAGGTTTTACTCCATTCGCCCCACTTACCACACCAATGACTCCTTGGTCATACTTCTGATCAGACTTTTTAATAAATCCCGGATTCTCTCTATCAATAACAACCACATCTCCTGGCTCCAATTTTGTTTTCGATCGAAATCTTTCCGTTATATCAGATCCACCAGTAATCTCCAAAACCTTAGTTCGGGTATAACCATTTACAACTAATACCATCTCATCACTACCACCTGTACCTTTAACTTCAAGAACATTGGCACTAATTTCTCCATTAACATCTAAGTTTGCTTCAGGTGACTCAGTATTTATCCCTACTTTGTTTTTAGAAAAGACAATGTTGTTATTTAGTGATGTCCAGGCATTAGTGCTGCTCGCCAGCAATGCATATGGAACGGATAGAAACTGTGTTGTTCCTAAATCAATGTATCTGGATTTAGGCAAAATTCGAATTTGTGTATTTAGGTAATAAGTACCATTAGCCCAATCTATTCCAGAAAACACACCGAGTGTCGGATTTCCGGATCCAATTGTTATGGAAAAATTCCCATCTTTTGCTTTTACATTGTCATGTTCTTCAACGTAAACCACATTGGATTTTTCTAAAATAGTTGATCGAACATTTAGAAGGCGATCCCCCTTAACTCTTATTCCGTTTGACAAAAATGATCCACTAAAATTAAATCCTTCAGGAGCTTGAGCAAACATCCCGTAAGAACCAAGCAAAAGGCAGAATAAATAAATTACTTTCATCTTGATTTAATTGATTTTCAAAAATTTAACTTGTTTGTAATTATTATGATCTGAAAATATTTTCAAATAATAATTGCCATTCGGATATCTCTGGAATGGCACTGAAAATTTCGAACCATTATACGATCCACTAAAAACTTTTCGACCATAAATATTAAAAACAGCGACCTTTAATTTTTGTGTAAAAAAATTATTATTTAATTCGATATTTAGTGTATTCTCAACCGGATTGGGAAATAATTTCACAGACTCCATTTGTTCGTTGAAACCAGAATGGTCTTCTAAAGCATAATATTCCTGGTTGATATTGAAATTGACTGATAGTAATCCAACCTGGTATTTTACCTGATTAATTGGATGGTGAGATTTGAATATTTTTCTTTGTTGTAAAGTATTTGTTGAAACATTGACATCAATACAATTCTGGGATAACAGAAAATATGGCATTGAACAAAAAACAATTATTATGATAGCACAACACAATCTCATATCGGTACAAATTCACCTAGGTTACTGAATATTTATTTTGATTTTTTTAGGTATATACCAGAAAGAAGAAAAAGGTTACCCTCTTATCCAATAAAGTCTTATTTGGTCTCAAGTGTTATTTCTCAAATAGCAGTTGTAATTGTAATTTCTTTCATTACTGGCTATTAAAATTGCCGAATGAAGTCCGTATGATGGTAAAGAAAAAAATATTAAATAAACCCATCAAGTAGCTCTTTCAAGATGCCCATCCAAAGTGGAAGCATGACTAAAATCAGGGTTAATCCACTGATGCTAGTGTAGTAATGAATTAAATATAACCCACTTAGGAGGAGAGCATTGTCATCTGTAGTGGAAACAAATTTTCCTCCACCTGAAATATGAATATTATATTTCAGCAAAGTTCTATCCGAATTAAAAATGCGCCATTTTGTCCCTGACAAATTATCGCACTTCCATCTCAATTTTTCATTTGGAAATGTGAGCTTAGCACCCATAAACCAAGTGTGGCTTATTTTTCCAATTACCTTTTTTTGTGTATTATCAAAAATTTGTGTTTGAGGGCTAACAAACCCAGTCGTTTTAAAACTAAATTTTTGCCCGTTTAGTATACATTCTGCAGATCGTTTAAATGTCCTTCCTTTAAAGCATCCAATCAGTTGGTTATTCATGTAAATATCTCTTTTATTGGTGAAGAAAGAGCTTTGCCATTTGTATTTATATGTCATATTTGCACAATCATAATTATTTAGCATATATTCAACATTGCCTTAATTAAAGGATTTTCAGGTATCCTAATCATCCGACAACAAACAATGGAAAAAATTTCCGTCGTGGAATGATCATGATAGATAACAAGAATGTACTTATCTGATACCCTAAATGAATAAAAGGTTACCACTTTTACCCTAAATGGCGACAAAAGGGGGGCTGTTTATCTATTAGCTAAATATCCTTCTAATTCCTGTGAGTTTGCTAAGCAATCCCTTCTGTGTGTGAATTGGCAGAAAAACTTTTCTAAAGTTGGAAAAATAATGGTGCTTTAATATTTGCCAAATATATTAGATCGACATCGGTCATAATAACCAAAATAAATCCTAATTTAAGGTCATATTTCTAAAGAAAATGAAAATTGAAAGTATCAGAATTTGAAAAGCTTAAATATACATCCAATTAAGGTAATTCAATATTTTGGATACCTTTCTTTCTTTCTCATTCACCTTTTGGGCTCAATACAAGCTCAAGAATTGAAGGAATTGAATTCCATTCATGATATAGATCTTGGATCGTATTCAGATTCGCTTGATCACTACATGGAACTTTGGCAGGATTCAAAAAATGAAAATCGGGAATTGGATTTTTTGAATGAGTTTTTACTTTCACTCCAAAGAGGTGATTTAGCAAACAATCACGCGAAGGCGATTATGATTACACAAATATTGGACACCTATTACAAAGGATCACACTATAACTTAGGTATAACTTATCAAAGTCTCGCAACTCATTTTAATAAAACAGACTTAGATCTTTATAAATCATGTTATGAAATGGCAACAAGACTCTTTATTGATAACAGTGGGAAAATAGAAGAAGGTGCTATTTCGATTATGAGCATAGGAAGTACATTCGATAGTAACGATAAATATGCAAAAGGGATAAAATACATTAAGGAAGGTTATCGGATGAGTGGATTCGACTTTACACAAACATCAAATTTAAATTTGAGTCATTTTTTTATAAAATCGGGACAATACGATTCGGCTATATTCACTTTAAATTTGGGGATAGAATATTTGTCAAAAAGAAATCGTGCTGATGAAATGTGGATTTTAGGATTATGTTACCTAAACTTAGGTGAGGCTCTTTTTGCAAACAATGAATTTACGGATGGAATAAATCACCTAAAGAAATCAATTAATACTCTAAGTGAAGCAGTAGGCGAATACCATACCTGGTCCTCATTAGCGCTTCTTAATTTGGGTTCACTTTACCGTAAGATTAAATTATTTCCAAAAGCACAAAATTGTTTCGAGAAGACCAAGTTAATCCTGGATTCTTTGTCAAATGATATAAAATATGAGACCAGTTTGAGGAATGAGAGTATCGTTAAACAGACATTGGATCTACACTACGAGATGGCATTACTAACTTATGAACGAAAAAAACCAGGTTACCTAATCAAATCCAAAACCCAAATTCAAAAATCAATTCAATGTTTAGATCAATTAAACGATATGTCGCAAGATGGCGTTTCCAAAGAAAATTTATTTCAAGAATATAACAAAATCATTGAAAGTGGGATTATGATTGATTTAGCTGCCTTTAACCACTACAAAAATTATGATTTTATAATAAATGCTTATAGTAAAAGTCGTTTTTACAAAAACAATAATCTAGAAAATGCCTTCGCATCAAATTTAAACACCAAATCACCAAAAAAAGTTAAGGTACTTAACAATTTAAATAAAAAAATTTGGCAGAACCAGAAACTCTTGGATGATCTATTAATAGATCTACCTATTCTTGATCAAGTTTTCCATCCTTTAAGTGAGAAACTTCTCTATTTACGGTTGCAAAAAGCAGTGTATTTGTATGACTTTTATTTAAAAGATAAATCGCAAGATGAACCCCAGAGTGTCGATTCTGATAACTTATCAATTGTGGAAATTCAGCGAAAATTAAAGTCTGATAACTTTAACATAATTGAATTTTTTGAAGGGGAGAAAAAAGTATTCCTTTTCCTAATCACCCAAAATAGTATTGATGTACAAGTTTTGGAAAAGGATATTGAATATCTCAATGCATTAAATAGCCTTTCTACCAACCTTTATGATCTTGACAAAAGAACTGATACATTTAATGATAAAGACTTATATACATTGTATCAAAAATTAATCGAACCAATAGATGAGAGTATTACCAGTAAAAAGTTATTGATTATTCCTGATGGAGAACTCCTAAGAATTCCATTTGATGCGTTGGTAACACAGTATTCTGGGCCAAAGTCAGCACGAAGAACGAAATACCTAATTGAAAAATACCAGATTTGTTACGAATTGTCTATTGAATATTTCTTGAATTCAGTTAAACAAGATACTGAATTAAGTTACTTAGGATTTGCTCCAATTGGCAATGACGGTCTGCCCAAAATATACGCGTCTAATCATGGATTTAATGTTTATAGGGACGGATTTGAAGCGCTCCCTTATAGTAGAGATGAAATTAAACAAGCAGCTGGGCATTTTGATGGTAAAGCGTATTATGGAAAGGAAGCTACAAAGGAAACATTTATCAAAGAGGTACAAAGTCATTCCATACTTCATCTTGCAACCCATGCAATTGCTGACATACACAATTCATTTTTAAAATCTGGTTTCTTTCTCCAAAACAATGAAGGTCAATATGAAATTATCAATAACTATGAAATCTATCCATTAGACCTCAATGCTTCGCTCCTAGTCCTTAGCGCTTGCAATTCTGGATATGGAGAATTTAAACCTGGAGAAGGTCTTAGCAGTATAGCCCGGGCATTTCGTTACGCAGGAGCTCAAAATATTTTGATGAGCCAATGGAAAGCTAATGATTATGTCACTCACCAGATCATCACTGATTATTTTAAGAATATTTCTAAAGGATATGGTGTTTCTTCAGCATTGAGAAAATCAAAATTAAATTTTTTACAAAATGAGCAAAATGAAAAATATCTTGATCCTCAATATTGGGCGGGTTTTGTATTAATAGGAAACGATCTTTCACTAGTTATAAATCACGATATTATAGGTCAGTTGATTTGGTTGATTCCAATTTTGCTATTTACTATATGGTTTATATTTTATCTCAGAAAGAAAGGAAAATTTTTCTTTAATAAGGATACATAATAAATTTTTAAATAAAGATTGGTCCATTAAGAAATCAAGACTCCCCCTATTCCACCCTCCTCAAAATATCTACCGCCATCTCCTGATACGGATTTTTATATTTGGTGAGAGGCAAAAGCTCTACAGCTACGGAATCCAACTGAGATGTCTTTAGAAAAGCCAGTCCTTTGTACCAGTGGGTGGCTTCTGGACGGGAATTGGATCCCTTACGCAAATGATAAATAGCCAGTTCATTATAATCTCTTAACAAATACAACACCCCAAGTTGAAAGTGATATTCAGAAGGCTCCGGCCAAAATCTTTCCCCCTGATCCGTCAAAAATTGAATCAATTGCTGATAGTCTTTTTGTCGATACAAATCCTCCAAAAACCGATCAAGTTTATCCTGATCATTGGATTGTTCTACTTGCGCATCTCGCGTAATGGAATAATCTTTGGTCAGATAAAACTCTTCCGGAGCAGCTGCATATTTATGGAATAATTCCACCGGGGTAGGCTTAATTAGTCGATCTTTAAATTTATAGAAAGCCAGTGATATCAAAATCAAGATCATTACAATCCACCAATATTTTGAAAATTTATGCCTAGATCCCTTGTTGATTTTGGTTGGATTTCCGATGTAATGTTTAGCGTTACTAGAAAATTCCTGCACCTTTCGCTCGATCAACGCTTCTTTTACCTCCCGATGTAATTTAAGTTCTTCTTTGAATTCTGAGTCTGTCTCCATTAGATGGTCAAACTTATTTTGCTCTTCATGAGTTAATTCTCCGAGCAAATATTTATCGATCAAGTCATATTTCTCTTCTTTATGCTTCATCCTCAAATTCTTTAAAACGCGGATCCTCTTTGATCAGCTGAATTAATTTTTCCTTACAAAGAAATTTTTTCTTCTTGGCAAATTTCTCGGTATACTCAAAGTAGTTGGCAATTTCACGTAAGGACTTCCTTTCGATCAAAAACATTTCCAGCAGTTTTTGACAATTCTCATCCAACTGTTCATATTTTTCCAGGTAAAGCTTGTATCGTTCCTTTTTTAACATGGTTTCTTCCAAGGTAATGTCACCCCTGAATACCTCTGGTGAACCTATGGTTACCTCTACTTTCCTGGATTTCTTACGATAAACTTTTAACCATTGGTTATAACAAATTTGACTTAAATAGGTGTTGAATTGTGTATTTTCCAGTATTATTTCACTTTGAAGAAGTTTCTTGTATACCGCTTCAATCGAGGTCATAAATATATCCTGTGCTTCCTCCCTGGTTGCTCCTTTCTGCTGAATCCATAAGACAAGTTTGGGAAATACCTGTTCAAAAATGTAGCTCAGTACTTGCGGAACACCTGCACGTATCCCAGCAAGAATCTCCTCATTTGTGTATTTCCGTTTCTTCATGTAAACTGTCTCACAAATGAAATTAGGAAAATTCACTTTATGAACAAAATACCAATCCAAAAAGTAGGGTCTGATTGATTAGTAAGTATTTAAACTTGGGTATTAAAATATTACCAATTGCAAATTGCCGATTGCAAATTGTCATTTGTCAATAACAACTTGTCAATTCCAGGGATAATATTTCAAATTACAAATTGACGATTGCAGATTTCCAATTGTCACTTGTCAATTCCAGGGATAATATTGCAAATTACAAATTGCCAATTGCAGATTTCCAATTGTCACTTGTCAATAACAACTTTTCAATTCCAGGGATAATATTGCAAATTGCAAATTGCAAATTGCAGATTTCCAATTGTCACTTGTCAATTGTTATCTACAAATACTGATTAATAATGTTTTCAAATAACTCTTGTTTGCCACTAATCTGTTTGGGTTCGCCATGTTGATGTGCATAGGTATGTAGATCTTCCATTGTGAGCAAACCCTTACAGAATTCTTTGCCTTTACCTTTACCAAAACTGGCGTAGCGCTCTTGACGTAATTCCAAATAATTCGAATCTTCTAATATTTTATCCGCAGTAATTATAGCACGCGCAAAGGTGTCCATTCCTCCGATATGGGCTAAAAACAAATCCTCCAGATCAGTGGAGTTGCGTCGGATTTTGGCATCAAAATTAATACCTCCCCCCTGAAGTCCATCACTGGTCAGGATGACCAGACAAGCTTCTATCAATTCATATACATTATTGGGAAATTGATCGGTGTCCCATCCATTTTGATAATCTCCGCGATTGGCATCAATACTTCCTAATGCTCCTGCATCGGCAGCCACTTGCAGTTCATGCTGAAAGGTATGCTGGGCCAGGGTAGCATGGTTGACCTCGATATTTAACTTAAAGTCATCGAGCAGGTCATTTTCTTGTAAAAAACCAAGGGTGGTTGCGGCATCAAAATCATACTGATGTTTACTGGGTTCGGCAGGCTTGGGTTCAATCAAAAAATTACCAGCAAATCCCTGATTTCGACCATAGTTTTTAGCCATATGTAAAAACATCGCCAAATTATCCAACTCTTGTTTCATATTGGTATTCAGGAGGGAAAGGTATCCTTCTCTTCCTCCCCAAAACACATAATTCTCCCCACCCAACTTGATAGTCACATCCAGGGCATTTTTGATCTGAGCTCCCGCAAAAGCAAGCACATTAAAGTTGGGATTGGTAGCTGCCCCATTCATATATCGAGGGTGTGAAAACAAATTTGCAGTACCCCATAATAACTTTACACCTGAAGCTTTTTGCTTTTCCAAAGCATAATCCGATATAATATTCAGTCTTCTTTCAAATTCGGCTAATGAATCTCCTTCTGCCACGATATCCACATCGTGAAAACAATAATAGGGAATCCCCATCTTGGTGATAAACTCGAATGCCGCATCCATTTTATCTTTAGCTTGACGAATCGGATCCGGATTATTCAACCATGGCATAGGTCGGGTAGGTAATCCAAAAGGATCACTGCCATTGCCACAGAAGGAGTGCCAGTAAGCTACGGCGAATTTAAAGTAATCCTCCATCCTTTTTCCTTGAATCATTTGATCCGGGTTATACCATTTAAAGGCCAAAGGATTATCGGATTTTGTTCCTTCATATTTAATCTCTCCGATATTGGGAAAATAGATTTGATCTCCGCTTACGATGTTCATTTTGACTATTTTAACTTGTTAAGGTGATGAATCAAGGTTTTTTTCCAGTGTTCATAGGCTGCCCGGGTCTCCTCTTTTTGATCATTTGGATTCCAAGAAGTTACTTTTTTGTCGGCTCTCATTGCGGTGCGTAGATCCGCATAGAGTCCAGCTGATACCCCAGATGCCAAAGCCGCACCTAAAGCACCTGTAGTATCCACAATTTCGATTTCACTACCGGTGGCATTGGATATGGACTGACTAAAGATTGCAGATTGAAACATATTGTCGTTTCCTGCTTTGATCAAATGAGTATCAATTCCCATTTCATTCAACAATTCCAGTCCATACGCAAACGAAAAGGCAACACCTTCCAAACCGGATCGGAATAGGTGATCCCGGGTGTGTCTATTCAATTGGATTCCGACCAGAGTTGCTCCTGGGTTCTGATTTTGTAACATTCGTTCGGCGCCATTGCCAAAAGGTAAAGTCACCAATCCATCAGAACCAATGGTTATTCTTGCCGCCCGTTTCTCAAAATCAGAAAATGTGTCAAGCTCTTGGCCTATTTGAGATTTTAGCCAATTATGCATAATCCCTGCACCATTAATGCATAGTAAAATACCTATGCGATTTTTCTGGCCTGCAAGGTGATTGACATGCACGAAACTGTTGATTCGTTGAAATGGATCAGATATCAATTGGTCCGTGACGGCATAAACCACACCTGAAGTTCCAGCAGTGGCCGCAACTTCTCCCGGATCCAATACATTCAGAGACATCGCATTATTGGGTTGATCACCAGATCGATATCCAAGGGGTATCCCGGAAGGTATTCCCAATTCAGCTGATGCAGAATTGGAAAGAGCTCCTTGTAGTCCCACTTCAGGAACCCGGTCGGGCAGTATCCTGGGACGGATACCGTAATAATCCATCAATCGCTGAGCCGGTGTATGATCCCGGTAATCCCACAAGATACCTTCGGATAACGCTGATGCTGTGGTGTTAACCTCTCCGGTTAATTTCATGGCAATATAATCTCCAGGCCACATCAGCCATCTGACCTTTTCATAAATTTGAGGTTCATTGTCAATGACCCATTTCAATTTCGAAGCAGTAAAGTTACCCGGAGTATTCAAATAATGGTCCAGGCAATATTCTTTTCCCAGCACCTGTTGCGCGTTATGTCCCAATTCCGTGGCCCTGCTGTCACACCAGATGATTGCCGGTCTTAAGACCTTTTGGTGCTGATCTAACAATACCATCCCGTGCATTTGATAAGAAATACCAATCCCTGCAATGTTACCGGGAGGGACCTGGGTTTCTTTTAGAATTTTGTTGGTCCCTTCTACCACATATTTCCACCAATCCTCCGGATGCTGCTCTGCCCATCCCGGATGGTGGGCAATCATTTTCATCGATGTGGAAGGAGTATGGACAATACCTACTTTTGACTTGGTATTTGCATCAACCAAGGCAATTTTTACCGACGAACTCCCTATGTCATATCCTAAGAGATACCGGTTCATAAAAGAGGTATGGATCTGAAGTTATTAATTGGTGCCAAGATAAGGTAAAGGGGTTTATATATCCTACTTTTTCAAAAGAGATAGCCATTAAAATAGGCTTTTCTTCCAAATCATGTTCATTCCTAAGATCAGGTTTGTAAGCATTGGGTATATCTTACCACAGGGTGAGTGTCTTGACAAAAAATGTAACTATTTTTAGTCCAGTTGCAATTTTACTTGATTTTCCATTTCTTACATTTATTTTAGGATGTCCATTGATATACAATCCTTCATCACCGGCAAATACATTAAAATGACTTCAATGCAGAATTCGTATTTTTTATTTTTAGTGATATTTATGTTGGTTGGATGCAATCCAACTACGGAGACAAAAGAATCACCAGCGACAGAAGTAGCACCGATAAGAGAAGAAACAAGTCCCAAACTTCCTAATATTGTATTAATGGTTGCCGATGACCATGGCAAGGATGCACTGGGTTGTTATGGTAATCCGATCATCAAAACACCACATCTGGACCGACTAGCTAGTGAAGGAACCCGATTCAATCGGGCTTTTTGCACTACCGCCAGTTGCAGTGCCAGTCGTTCGGTCATTCTTACCGGGATGCATAACCATAGTAATGGCCATTATGGTCATCAACACTCGTTTCATCATTTCAGCTCCTTTGGAAGAATTAAAAGCTTGCCGGTATACTTATCCCAAAAAGGATATCGCACAGCCCGGGTTGGAAAATACCATTTGGCACCTGAAGAAGTGTACAAGTTCGATCAGGTATTACGTGCTAGTGCTCGCAGCCCAATTGAAATGGCTGATGTTTCTACTCCTCTAATCCAAGAAAATTCTAATCGACCTTTTTTCCTGTATTTCTGCTTCTCCGACCCACATCGAGGCGGGGGATTTGCGGAAGAACTTCCCTATGCTCCCGACCGGTTTGGAAATAGACTGGAAGGGTATCCTGGTATATCACCAGATATATATGATCCTGATGAAGTTATGGTACCTCCATTTTTGAGCAATACCCCAGAAACCAGAGCGGAAATCGCTCAGTATTATCAATCGATATCCCGCCTGGATCAGGGTGTTGGAAAGCTAATCGAAATTCTCAAATCAACTGACAAATACGATAATACCCTCATTATCTACATTTCGGATAATGGTATGGCCTTCCCCGGAGCAAAGACTACTCTTTATGAAGCCGGGATGCAACTTCCCTGCCTGGTTAAGGCACCAGGACAGAAATCTGGATTAGTGAAGGAAGAGATGATCAGTTGGTTGGATATTACCCCAACGATTCTGGATTATGCAGAAGCCTTTCCTGACTCTAACGATTTCCACGGACTTTCATTTAGACCGGTGTTGGAAAATCAAAATTGGGAAAGAAAATTCGTGACTGCTTCTCATACATTTCACGAAATTACCATGTATTATCCGATGCGTGTCGTACGGGGAGAGCGATATAAGTTGATTTTGAATATCGCCTCTGGTCTGGAATATCCGTTTGCATCAGATTTGTATGCTTCGAAAACCTGGCAAAGTGTACTTAAAGGAAGGTTGGAGTCATTAGGTAGAAAACCAATTAATGAATTTTTATATCGTCCCAAATTTGAACTTTACGATATAGAGGAGGATCCTTGGGAAACGGTGAACCTCTCTACCGACCGAAACTATGCGGAAATTCTAAATGGCATGTTGGAAACCATGAAAGATTTCCAAAAACAGACCGGAGATCCCTGGTTTTACAAATGGGAGTTTGAGTAGAAGAGCTAAGAGGTCATTTAGAACAAGATTTAAAGGATTTTCAAGATATGCCAGGATTGACAAAAGAATTTTGGCCCTTGATACCCCAGATACCTCGACACCTTCGACACCCTAGTTTCAATATGCCAGGATTGACGAAGAAATTATAACCCTGGACACCCCAGATACCCTTGAAACCAGGGGGCTGGGAGCATGGAGCTGGGAGCATGGGGCAGGGGAAAAAATTACAAATTTCGAATTTCGATGGAGATTGGTGGAGGCAGCAAATCCTGCCCGCCAGAGGTGGGTTCGGGATGACGTTCCTTTTTTTGTTTGAGGAGAAAGCGGATCTTTCTTCTACAACCAAACTACCTACATTCCGAAGTCGTCAGTACTTTTCAAGGCTCCCATTACGAAGCAAATAACGGACTTTTCCCTCCTTTATCAATATTAAGTCCGGATTCGTACCCAGGTGAAAGTTACTTACCGGATTCGAAGCAAGTGGTATTGGCTTTAATAATTTAAATGTGTCACCAATAGCGGGTGAAGCGACCCGGATATACAAATACCCCTGGTCTATCAACGCCTGTTCATCAAGTGACTTATAATGATCTCTCTTCATGGCGGGCTCTGGGACCACCTTAGCCGGAATGGCTTGATACCCCTGAGCATTAAATTCTTCATATCCAAAATAAGTGGAAAGATCTCCAAGGTCAACCAAGGTCCCACTCAATTTAAAATTTTTGGCTCGATCATCCTGGCGCTCGTGCTGATTAAATGCCAAATCCAACAAAATCTCACCGTATTGGGTTTTACAAATCAGTTTACGAACAACCAGGTCGTACAGATATCTGCGGTTCATCGGTATCTTAAAATAGGACCGTATGGGTAGTTTTTGATAGGATTGATTGATTAAAGATTGGGCCATCACCAAAAACAAATCAAAATGAAGTTTGCGAATGGTTTGTTTTTCCCGATCACCCGGATAACCTCCACACTCTATCAGTATGGTACAAGTACCCCACTTTTGGATGTTGTCGCCAAACGCCCGGGGTTCAAAAGTGTCATCATATCTACCCACTTTACCGGGAATTCTCTTTTGCAAATATTGATTAAATACTGATATTAATTGCATGGCCTCAGCCCTTTGGTCATTGACCTCTTTTTCCCAATTATAAGCTGGAGCTAGAAACGAAAAAGTAGCTTGATTTTGGCTGACTCCAGCTGAGGTGTAGCGGTTTTGGTCATGCAGATTAAAACCATATTGTGGTTTTAGGGAGTCTCTGATATTCTTCAAAATTTGTGCTTCAGGGGATTGTAACCGCAGGGCATCCCGGTTAATATCAATGTGATAGGCATTTCGCCTCATAAATCGCTCCGCACCATCCGGATTGAGCATCGGAACAAAGTAAAGTGTAAGGTTCTTAAATATACTTTCTCTTATCTTGTTGAACTGATCATCGTCAACCAAAAAATTTAAGAAATCAAATATGGCCATAGTTGCAGTTGGCTCATCACCATGCATTTGTGACCAAAGAAGTACGGTGGTTGGTCCGACACCTGTCTTAACCAAATATATTTCGCGACCTTCTACGGATTGGCCAATTTCCGAAACATTAATTTTTGCATGTTCTTTCAATTTGGATATCAGCGGCATCAAATCATGATGTTTTACTCTACGGTCTTTAATATTTGACTCCTGATAATCGGCAAACGTGGACGAAACCTGGTCGGCCCAAATATTCTGACTGTACGAAGAAGGCAAAATTGTGATTAAAAAAAGGATCAATAGCTTTGAGGATAAAGCAAGGTTCCTCTTTAGCTTGATTATTAATAAGTTAGACATACATATATTTTGAATGCGATAAGAATTATGCTATAACCAGTTCTGACAATTTAGTAATATATTGGGAGACATGATATCCGTCGATCAAGATCGACACGGGCAAATAACTCATTTACGATTGTTTTCTCCGCTTCATTTCCTTAGAAAGCAATGCGAGTTCTCGGCTCATATCACCGGTAACCGAAGTATTTTCCTGGGCGCGTCGCATCAAGTAATGAATAACTTTTTCAACCGGACCATATATTACATACTTAGCTACATTGTATCCCGCCGCAGCCAAGTTAAAAGTGATGTTATCACTCATGCCATACAACTGACAAAAGTTTAAATGAGGATGATTGCGATGGATGTTTTTGTTAGCAATTAACTCCGCCATTAACTGATTACTTTTCAAGTTGTGACTGGCGTTGCAAGAGGCAATGTCTTCATAATGATCTACGAGAAACTTTATGGCTGCATTATAATCACGGTCAGTTGCCACTTTATTCTTATGTATCGGAGATGGATACCCTTTTTCTTTGGCCAATTGCCTTTCCCTATTCATGTAAGCACCCCGTACTATTTTTGCTCCCAATAGATACCCTTTGGCCTTGGCTTCTTCATAGGTATGTTGCAGCAGTGCCAAATGATCATGACGGTACATTTGGTAAGTGTTGTAGACAATCGCTTTGTTCCGGTTATATTTTTCCATCATTTTTACTACCAAACGGTCGATAGTGGTTTGCATCCAACTCTGTTCGGCATCGACAAATACTCCCACATCCAGTTCGGATGCTTTACGGCAAATTTCATCTAACCTGTCTTCAACTCTGGCTAATGCAATGCGCTGCTTTTCATTTAAAGGTTGCTCCCGTTGAGCTTTCATCAAGAGATCATTACTCGCAATCCCTGTAATCTTAATACTTACAACCGGGACACTGCTGTTTGAAGCTGCGAATGCAATTGCTCGAAGAAATTCTTTTTTCGTCTCATCAAGGTCCTTTTCTTCGCTAAGTCCTTCCGCTCCATAGTCCAAAATGGTCAATACCCTAAATTTTTGTAATTCATCTACCGTCTTTTGCGTATCCATCAAATCAATACCCCCGCAGAATTGCTTAAATATTGTATTGCGTATCAAAGATTTGACCAATGGCAAATGCAACTTCAAAGACCACATACTGGCTCTGGTCCCAATATTGACCAAAGTCGGACTGTTCATAAGCTTAAACAGATTGGTCGTAAATTTAAGATGACGGTCACTTTTGCTTGAGAATGCAATTTCCGTATTCGAAAAGTCTATTTCAGATTTCGTGTGAGATACAATGGAATTTCTATCACTCATTTTTCAGTATCAGGTTGCTAAGGTGTATTTCGGAAGTCAAAAATGCCATTAAAATCCCGATTGGGATAATCAATCGCAGAACCGGTATTCCTTAAAATCTATGATCTTTCATAATGAGCCAGGAAAGAACGCAGAGTATACTTCCTGATTCCGGTTAGGGCGACTTTCTAAAACACAAACTAAATTATTTATTCATTCCAAATTTGCCAAGCTTTTTCAGCTTGAAAATACAACATTTCCAGACCATTTTGAATGCGAGCGCCTTGTTTTTCTCCCAGTTTTAAAAATAATGTTTTTTCAGGATTATAGACTAAATCATACAACAAATGATTTTTGGTCAAGAGATGATACGGAATAGGGGGAGCCTGATCCACATGAGGGTGCATACCCAAGGGGGATGAATTGACTATTATCGAAACACGTTGAAGCACATCCTT
This sequence comes from Saprospiraceae bacterium, assembly GCA_965223405.1. Taxonomy (GTDB): domain Bacteria; phylum Bacteroidota; class Bacteroidia; order Chitinophagales; family Saprospiraceae; genus CBDCWO01. The sequence goes on along the minus strand of CBDCWO010000006.1, from coordinate 4,146,246 downwards.
ATCCAAGTCATTATATCCCAGCATTTTAGGTCCGGGATTCCGAGACACATAGCGGTATCCAATCCCCAATTTATAAAGCACATATGCTACTGCTTTGGCAGCACCGCCTGTTCCCAATATCAATGCGGTTAAATCATGAGTCATGCTGTACTTATTCAATGATTTTTCAAATCCGAACACATCCGAATTGTATCCGATCAGTGCATTCTTGGTAAATTTAATGACGTTTACCGCACCTACAGCCTGAGCTTCGGGACTCAAATCATGCAAATAAGGAATAACTACTTCTTTGTAGGGTATGGTTACATTTAATCCGGCCAAGCTTGGATTGCCCCTCAGTAGTTCAGGAAAGGCGTCAATTGAAGGCAAGGGGTATAACTCATATGCTACCTCATGAAGATTTTCCCGATGAAATTTTTCGGTAAAATATTTCTGTGAAAAAGAATGCGATAATGGGTAACCAATCAGTCCGTATAATTTCATGCGTGTTTGTTCGATTCAATCAGATTGCGAATTCGTTCCTTTATGGATATATTGAAGTGATCCAAAGTATATCTCTTTGAAATAACCACAATTTATAGAATAAAATTGCACTTAATAATGGAGAATGAAAATAGAGACTAGAAAATTAGCATCATCCGTAAACATTAATTTGAAATATACTAAAAATGGACTATTGCCATTGAATTGAATGGAGTTAAGAGCAATAGCATTGACAATGTCAATAACAATGAATAAAAGGCAACAATTTATCTAAGATTAGAAATTACCATTGAAATGAACTAACAAAAATGCCCAATACCAAGACCATGACAATGAAAACCCACCATGGAAGCGAAAGAGCGAAGAATTGCCATTGAATTTGAATGGAGCAAATAGTAATAGCAATCCATAGTAATATTAAATTGATAATATCCTTTCCCTGTCAAAATGGCATACTTATTCTAAAATGGTTATCTTTGTGTCCCTTATTCCAAATCAGTACATGGAGACAACAAAAACAATAGATAACCATAAAGTATTAGAGAAACGGCAAGGAGAAGTTTTTACTTCTAAGGAATTTCAACCTACCCCAGACTCTAAAAAGTTTTACATCGAAAGTTATGGCTGTCAGATGAATTTTAATGATAGCGAAATTGTTGCCTCAATTCTTTCAGATGTAGGTTATATGCCTACCGAAGAACTGGAATGCAGTGATTTAATTCTGGTAAATACCTGTTCTATTCGGGAAAAAGCAGAAGAACGGGTTAGGAAGAGGCTGAAGGTATTTACCAAAATAAAGAAACAGAAACCCGGAACTCTGGTCGGTATTTTGGGATGTATGGCCGAGAGGTTGAAAACCAAATTGCTGGAAGAAGAAAAATTGGTAGATCTCGTCATTGGGCCTGATGCATACCGGGATCTACCTTCATTAATCAGTAGTGCTACGGAAGGAGACAAGGGTATCAATGTATTACTCAGCCGGGAAGAGACCTATGCTGACATAAGTCCGGTGAGATTAAATAGTAACGGAGTCAGTGCTTTTATTTCCATCATGCGCGGCTGTGACAATATGTGTTCGTTTTGTGTTGTGCCTTTTACACGTGGACGGGAAAGGAGCCGGGATGCATTTTCAATTATTGCAGAAGCCACTGATCTTTTTCGTCAAGGGTATCGCGAGGTGACCCTTTTAGGGCAGAATGTGGATTCATACAAGTGGAAAAACCCCGAATCCGGCAAAACGGTGCGATTTGATCAACTCCTGGAAATGGTAGCCATGACCAATTCCGAATTGAGGATCCGATTTTCCACATCTCACCCAAAGGATATTACGGATTCAGTTCTACATACGATAGCTAAATATGAGAACATTTGTAATTATATCCATTTACCGGTGCAATCGGGAAATAGCAGAATCTTGAAATTAATGAATCGCACCTACGACCGAAGTTGGTACATTGAAAGGGTGAAAGCCATATACAGGATCATCCCGGATTGTGCCATCTCATCAGATATCATCACCGGTTTTTGTAGTGAAACGGAAGAAGAGCATCAGGATACTTTGTCACTAATGGCATGGGCTAAATATAGTATGTCCTATATGTTTCAGTATTCTGAACGACCCGGGACCTTGGCCAACCGAAAGCTTGATGATGACATACCCGACTCTATAAAAAAGAGGAGATTGCAAGAAGTCATCCAACTGCAAAACCAAATTTCATTAGCACATAATCAAGCAGATATTGGTAAAGTATTTAAGGTATTGATCGAAGGAAATTCAAAAAGGTCTATAGATTATCTTAAAGGGCGGAATTCACAAAACAAAGTTATTGTATTTCCTAAAAGAGACGATTTATCACCAGGTGAGTACGTTTTTGTGAAGGTAACGAACGCAACTAGTGCCACTCTCATAGGTCAAATCATCAGCCACACAAGTTTATAACCATGAAATATCAATCGGTAAAACAACGTTTTGGCATTATAGGAAACTCTCCTTTGTTAGACAGAGCATTAGACACGGCTATGCGCGTATCTTCTACTACGCTGACTGTCTTGATCAGTGGTGAAAGCGGAGTTGGCAAAGAAGTGTTTTCCAAGATTATTCATGGTCTAAGTCCACGAAAGCACAATCCTTTTATTGCAATAAATTGTGGAGCAATCCCGGAAGGAACCATCAATTCAGAATTATTTGGCCATGAAAAGGGATCCTTTACTGGTGCCACGGCCGATCGAAAAGGTTATTTTGAAACAGTAGATGGAGGCACCATTTTTCTAGATGAAATTGGAGAAATGCCATTGGATACTCAGTCATTTTTACTCAGAGTATTAGAGACCGGCGAGTTTATCAAGGTAGGTTCTTCAAAAGTTCAAAGTACAGATGTGAGGGTAATAGCCGCCACAAATATTAATCTACTGGAAAGAGTCAGAAAAGGCAAATTTCGTGAAGATTTGTATTACAGGCTGAATACAGTACCTATTTACATCCCTAATTTGCGGGAAAGACCGGAGGATATTCATGTTTTATTTAGAAAGTTTGCGAGTGATTTTGCTGCAAAATATAAAACGGAGCCGATAAGACTAACCGATCAAGCCAGACAGCTCCTTGATAATTACCGTTGGCCGGGAAATATTCGCGAATTAAAAAATATGGCGGAGCAACTTTCCGTACTAAGTGATGAGCGGATAATTGAACTTGATGACCTGGTCAGTCAGTTTCCCTACCTCATGGAAAGAAACTTGCCGACCAAGTATAATTCCAACCAATCTGAAGACCTCAACGAACGGGAGATTCTTTATAAGTTGTTGTTCGATATGAAAAACGACCTGAATGAAGTTAAAAATCTGGTGTTTGGTTTGATTAGATCAAATGATTTACACATGCCCGAGCTCCATACCTATAAAGAGCCGACATTACCGGCGACGCAACCTGTTCCTACCGTTCCGGGAATTACTTTTGACAAACCGATAATATTGGACCGTCAACAACAAGAAAACTACCGGAATGTCGAAATGGTTGAAGAAAATCTTTCCATTGAAGACATGGAAAAAGAGTTAATTAAAAAAGCACTGAAGAAACACCGGGGAAAAAGAAAAAATGCGGCCTTGGAACTTGGAATTTCAGAAAGAACGTTATATCGCAAAATTAATCAATACGAATTAGAATAGTTTGAAGTTTCAGATTGGAATTTTCATAATATTGACCTTTTGCTGTTGTTACAGATTTACCGGAATTAGCATAGATGCGGATACGGAGACCATCAATGTTTCTGCTTTTGAGGATCAAACCAAAGGATTGCTCGCACCTCCTCCAAATGTCTTTTTAGACTTTACAGAGGCCTTACGTGATAAAATTAGATCGGAAACCAGGTTGAAACAAACAGCGACTTCACCCCATTTAGAAATATCAGGGGCAATTTCCAACTACAACCAAACTTATGTGGCCCCTACTGGAAACAATGAAGCAAGCACCAATCGGCTCCAGGTATCCGTGAGTGTAACTTTTAAGAACAATTTAAACTCTGACAAAGACTGGACTCAATCTTTCACGCAGTATGAAGATTTCCCGATTGATGCCAATCTTCTCGATGTTCAGGATGAGTTAATAAATAGTATATTTGAGCGAATTTTGGAAGATATCTTCCGTAAGGCTTTTGGTAACTGGTAGACGTGCTTGAAAAGAAGGACATAACGAATATTTTACAAAACTTGACTGATGTAAAGGATCTTGACATTTCGGCATTGGAAAAAACTATAGATCTGTACCCCTACAGTCAAAATCTACACTTAATCCGGGCAAAAAGCCAAATGGTGCGAAAATCTTTCTTTACCGAAGCAGATGCCATTTATGCAGTGGATAGACCTTATTTTTTTCGACAAATCGAAACTGAAAGTCTCGACCACCATGTCCATGGAATATGGTCTCCCGAGGCTGTGCAAAGGAAATTAAGCCCGAAGCCAAAGACGAAAAAGGCGATTCCTAGCTCCAGACCCATAATTGAAACAGAGACTTCACCAGTAGAATCTCTTCCACCAAAAAAAGAGGAAGAATTAATTCAAGCGGATAGGGAGTTGACTTCCCAAGAAATACCTCTTCTACCCTTTGAGTCTCCTACCAACGAAATTTCGTCTACAGCGCTAAGGACTGATTTAGAAACTATTCCCGAAGCTGTGGAAGAACTCGATTTGATCGAATCCGATTCTAAACCAGACGACAGGACTGAAACTGAAAATATCGTTTCTGATTTTACTCTTACCGAATCTATCGATACAAACTCCAACGTAGCAATTACTAACAAAGAACCGGATGACTTGATATTATCCTCTTACACCCAGTGGTTACAAAAATTAAAAAAACCATTTAAAGTAAATGGAAACCTAAAAGTCGTTGATCCCGATGCAGAGATACCAAACGAAGAAATCCCGAGCGACACAGAAAAGATTATTACCCAGGATAAAATTATTGACGAGCCCAAAAATGAAAAGAAAAAAGAATCAAAATCTTCCGAATTTCCGGAAAAAGAGTTAATCAAAGGAAATGTATCCGAATTGGCCAAATCGAGTAATGTGATGCGAGAGCGAATTGCCTCAGAAACATTGGCAGAAATTCTCCTTTCACAAGGACACAGGGATCTAGCGATTCAAATGTATGAAAAACTGCGTTTGTTAAATCCGGAAAAAAACTCTTTCTTTGCGGAAAAAATTAGAAACCTAAAAGAAAATAAATAAAATGTTAACATTTCTGACCGTACTAACAGCAATAGTTTGTGTTCTTTTAATGGCTGTAATCCTAATCCAAAACCCCAAAGGTGGAGGGATTGATTCTACTTTTGGAGGTCAAAGTGCAAACCAAATGTTTGGAGCTGCAAAATCTTCAGATTTTATTGAAAAACTAACTTGGGGGTTAGTTGCAGTATTATTTGCACTATGCATATTAAGCGCAATAATTGTTGGAGGAGGAGATCCCAATCAAATTCCGGTTCCCGGAGGAGGATAAAATAAGATAATATACACAAGCTGTGTTTTATGAATACAGCTTTTTTTGTGCCTTACGACAAATGTCAAATTGACAAGAGGATCTGTCAAAAACCTGACAACAAAATGACATAAAGACACAAATATGCGATTGGCACAAGAAATGAGGAAGAAAGGACATCGATAATCAATTAATAATTTATTAAACTAAAAGAAAAAACATATGAAGCCTATCAACGATCGGGTAGTGATTAAACCTGCACAAGCAGAAGAAAAAACGAAGGGTGGAATCATTATTCCGGATACTGCAAAAGAAAAACCTCAACGTGGTACTGTAATCGCGGTGGGACCAGGAAAAGATGGTAATAAGATGACTGTGTCTGAAGGAGACACGGTACTGTATGGAAAGTATGCCGGACAGGAGTTACACTACGAAGGTGAAGATTACATAATCATGCGTGAAGATGACGTTTTGGTCATTTTATAAATGAAGTCCTCAGTTAATTCATTAATACGCTATCAAATTTTAAAACGAGAAAAATATTAAAAAAATGTCTAAAGAAATTCATTATAATTCTGAAGCAAGAGAAAAACTAAAAGCTGGAATTGATGCTCTTTCCAGCGCAGTAAAAGTAACTTTAGGGCCAAAAGGACGCAATGTAGTATTGCAAAAAAGCTTTGGAGCCCCTAATATTACCAAAGATGGAGTAACGGTTGCCAAAGAAATCGAACTGGAAGATGCTGTTGAAAATATGGGCGCACAAATGGTTAAGGAGGTTGCATCCAAAACAGCTGATATGGCAGGAGATGGTACTACCACAGCTACCGTATTAGCTCAGTCTATGGTATCAGCAGGAATGAAAAATGTAACAGCCGGTGCAAATCCAATGGATTTGAAAAGAGGTATTGACAAAGCGGTACGAGTGGTAGTAGAAGAACTACACAAAGGATCAGAAGAAATTGGCAACGATTTCAAAAAAATTCAACAGGTAGCTGCAATATCTGCCAACAATGATGAAGAAATCGGAAAATTGATAGCCGATGCCATGAAGCGCGTTACCAAAGATGGCGTAATCACCGTAGAAGAGGCTAAAGGAACCGATACCTATGTCGATGAAGTATTGGGAATGCAATTTGATCGAGGATATCTCTCACCTTATTTCGTAACCAATACCGAGGATATGATCGTGGAATATGAAACCCCGTATATCCTGATCCACGACAAGAAAATTTCCAATATGCAGGAAATTGTACCTATCCTGGAGAAAGTGGTTTCAGCGGGAAAATCACTATTAATTATTGCCGAAGATATCGAAAGTCAGGCGTTAGGTGTATTGGTTGTCAATAGACTTCGTGCGCAGCTTAAGGTAGTTGCTGTGAAGGCTCCTGGATTTGGAGATCGTAGAAAGGCGATGTTGGAAGATATTGCGATTCTTACCGGAGGAACAGTTATCTCAGAAGAGAAAGGTTATAAATTGGAAAATACCGAATTAGAACATTTAGGTCAAGCAGAGAAGATCACTGTGGACAAAGACAACACCACCATTGTAAATGGTGGAGGGACTGATGAAATGATCACTGCAAGAATCAACCAAATTAAGCAACAAATTGAAGTGACTACCTCAGATTATGATCGTGAAAAGTTGCAGGAAAGATTAGCTAAATTGTCAGGAGGAGTTGCAGTACTTCATGTAGGAGCACCTACCGAGGTTGAGATGAAAGAAAAGAAAGACCGCGTGGATGACGCACTGCATGCAACCAGAGCTGCAATTGAAGAAGGAATTGTCGCCGGAGGTGGAGTGGCACTCGTTAGAACCATCGACGCACTGGATGCGATTTCTACCGTCAACGAAGACGAGAAAATCGGAGTGGCAATAGTTAAAAAATCCCTTGAATCTCCGCTGCGTATCATCGCTAATAATGCCGGAGTAGAAGGTTCTGTAGTGCTTCAAGAAGTACTAAAAAGTAAAGGAGCCAATGGGTACAACGCACGTACCGATAAATACGAGGATTTGAAAAAAGCCGGAGTAATCGATCCAACCAAAGTAACTAGAATCGCTTTGGAAAATGCAGCTTCAATCGCTGGAATGATCCTTACGACTGAATGTGTGGTTAGTGACAAACCGGAAAAAGCAGATCCGGCAGCTGCCATGCCAGGAGGTGGACATATGCCAGGTGGGATGATGTAATCATTCTTCTAATTAGATATAAGAAGGCCGCTGATGATAGATCTGTGGCCTTTTTTTATGTATTATTATGTGGCATTTACAAAAAAAGCAATGATTAGTTATGGTATTTTCTCTGGATACGATAAGACATTATGATTCGGCAAATACACTTGATATTTACAGCTATTATATCAAAAACAGTATAGTTTCATTTGAGGAGGTTCCTCCTTCCCCCGAAGAATGGGATAATCGTGTCCATAAATACTTAAAAAGAGATCCGTGGCTGGTATGCCGGTATAACCATGTAGCCATTGGATATGCCTATGCCGCCCCTCACCGCGGCAGGCCTGCATATCGATGGAATAGAGAGTTATCTGTATATATTTCTCCTGATTTCCACGGTCGAAATATAGGCAAGGCTTTGTATCTTGCCATTATAGAAATTTTACAATTACAAGGTTATGTACAGGCCCTGGCAGGCATTTCAATGCCCAATGACGTCAGTGTGGCATTCCATAAGAGTTTGGGATTTTCTTACATCGGCAATTATCCTAATATCGGATATAAACACGGAAAATGGTGTGATGTAAGTTGGTGGTATCTTCCTTTAGGTCCAATTCCGGATCCTCCCGGACCAATTGTAAGTTTTCCCAATCTGGTAGATTCAGAATCCGTAAAGAAGATTCTATTTGACAAGTCCCAAAAATTCCTAATATGACTCTTTATTCTTTTAAACCCTATCTTTTAAATGAGGCATTAAAGCAGGGATTTATCTTCACTTCCCGGATGAATGTCCTATTGCCTTGGACACCCCTCCTCTCATGTACCATAAAGTTTGTAAATACTTAATTTGTATATTTTATCGTTTTAGAGAAAACCCGATGTCCTTCCTCTTGCTAAGGTACCAAATAGTATCATGAGGAAACTAAAACTTTCGATTACTTTTCGTGACCGAAATTCATTTCAAGGAATGTATTAGGGTTTTCTCCCTGACGCGTCGTATCCATCAATTACCCTAGTCTGAGACTTATCCCGGATCAACCTCAAATTATTTTCTATGTACAAATATCTTCTTGCTGTAATTTGCCTCTTCTGTTGTATAATTGGTTCCAGTCAACCCACAGCGATGGATTCATCACATATACATGTGGACCAATTTGGATATCTGCCGGAAATGAGTAAAGTCGCCGTGATATCCAATCCTATGAGTGGATATAATGCTTCAGATTCTTTTTCTCCGGCACTCAAATATCTAGTGAAAAAATGGGATACGGATGAAACAGTCTTTCGTGCTTCATTGACACCTTGGAATGCTGGTAATATGCATTTACAATCCGGGGATCAGGTTTGGTGGTTTGATTTTACACCTCTGAATACGGAAGGATCTTTTTATCTTCTGGATACGGTAAATAATGTACGTTCGGTTCGCTTTGAGATACATCCATATGTTTATCACCAAGTCCTGAAAACCACATTAAAAGTTTTTTATTTTCAGCGATGTAACTACGCAAAATTGACCACTTGGGCAGGTTCCTGGTCCGATCCCAATCCCAGTTTTACCGGAACTGAACAAGATAGTGATTGTCGGCTGGCAACTAACCCTTTGCCTGTAAATTCCCGTGATCTAACCGGTGGTTGGTTTGATGCCGGCGATTACAATAAGTATATGAACTTCGCAGATGGTGTGGTACATCAGTTGTTATCTGCCTATCAAATTGCACCTTATCTTTGGACGGATCATTTCGAAATACCTGAAAGCAACAATGGAATAGCCGACATTCTAGATGAGATTAAATATGAATTGGATTGGATGTTAAAGATGCAAAATCCGGATGGTTCTTGCCTCCACAAAGTCAGTAATTTGACTTTTAATTCGTCATCTCCGCCTAGCACCGATGCCGAAATACGCAGGTATGCACCGGCGACTATATCGGCAACCATTTCTGCCTGTGGAGCATTTGCTCATGCGGCTATAGTGTATGGTTCAGTTCAAATACCCGCGATGAACACCTATGCCTCTTCTTTGCAAACTGCAGCAGAATTGGCATGGACTTGGCTTTCAGCAAATCCCGGAACGTCTAATTATAACAATAATGGATTTGTAAATGTCGCAGCCGAAGACGATGCATACACTCAACAAGTGAACCGGGTCAAGGCTGCTATTTATTTATTCGCACTTACCGGAAACTCAATCCACCAGCAATATGTAGACAGCGAATGGCCGAATATTCACTTATTTCAATGGCAATTTGCCTACGTTTTCGAATCTGAGATTCAGGATGCTTTGCTGTATTATGCCAGTTTGCCCAATGCTACCCCATCGATTGCGAATGAAATTAAAAGCATTTACTTATCCTCTTTGGAGAACAATGCTGCAAATCTTCCTGCCATTTCAAATCAATTGGATGCTTATCGTGCATATCTGATAGACAACAACTATGTGTGGGGCAATAACCGGGATAAGTCGGCGAAAGGAAGTTTATTTATGAACCTCGTAAACTATCAGCTTAATCCAACTATGGATTCATTTTATACTGCTGCCGCTTTCGGGTACCTGCATTACCTTCATGGGGTCAATCCCCTGAATTTGGTCTATTTATCCAACATGCAAGGCCTGGGTGGAGAACAATCAGCGTCTACTATGTATCATGCCTGGTTTCATGACGGCCATCCTTTGTGGGATCAGACCGGAGTATCCACCTATGGCCCTCCCCCGGGTTATGTCACCGGAGGTGCTAATCCCCATTATTCCCCTGATGGAGCCTATACAGGCCCGCCGATTGAACCACCACAAAATCAACCCATACAGAAATCGTATTTTGACTGGAACACCAGTTGGCCGGAAAACTCCTGGGAAGTCACCGAACCGGGAATCTATTATCAATCCGCTTACATCAAGCTGTTGGCTTCACTCATCCATGGTGGGAATAAATGCACCGGAAGCAGCCCTGCGCTGACGGTAACCAATAACTTGAGCGATGGATCAACGGGAAGTTTACGGCAAATGATGGATTGCGCAATGGATGGGGATACCATTAGATTTTCCAATTCACTCAACAATCAGTCAATATCCTTATACCAGGGGAGCTTTTATGTCAGCAAAAATTTGACCCTGTGCGCCGATACCATACAAAATATCCAACTAAAGGTTCAGCAACCAGGAGGATTTGCTGTCATCTCCCATTCGAATAAATTAACCATCAAAGGATTGGAATTAATCCATGAGAGCACCATATTAGAGCCATTAATTACCAATTGGGGAACGTTAGAGTTTGTTGATTTCCAAATTACAGGTCCACCCAATCCAACTCCACTAATTGAAAACTATTGACAATTGGTAATCAAGAGTGAGAATGCCATAAAGTAAGTACCATAAAAATATTTTGAATCCCAAGTGTGGCCAAAGCCGGTGAAACACTCGCAAGAATCCTAGAAATTGTTGAATACGAAAGGTGTTCACAACTTAGCCATACGGATTTACTAATCCAATCACTCAAACAAAATAAGAATGAAATTCCCCGTTCTAGTCTAAAAAGCCCTATAATTGCGAAAATTTTTCAATATGAACCCGACACTTGTGATTTTGGCAGCCGGAATGGGAAGCCGGTATGGAGGACTGAAACAAATGGATGCCTTTGGTCCTGGTGGTGAAAGTATAATTGATTATTCACTCTATGATGCAATAAAAGCCGGTTTTGGGAAAATAGTATTTGTAATCAGGGAGTCTTTTGAAGAATCTTTTAAAGAGAAATTTAATCCGATCTTAAGAGATCTGGTGGAAGTAGAATATGTTAATCAGGAACTGGATCAGATCCCCAAAGGGATCTCCGTGGATTCGGAACGAACCAAACCATGGGGTACCGCACATGCTGTATTAGTAGCCGAAAAAGCGGTAAATAATCAACCATTTGCAGTAATAAATGCGGATGACTACTACGGCGTCAGCGCATATACCGACATGATCCATTTTTTTCAAAGTAATTTGGATCCTAATGTTTATAGCTTTGTTGGGTATCAACTTGAAAACACATTAAGTGATTATGGGTCAGTAAACCGGGGAGTTTGTATTACCCAGAACAATTATTTGCAGAATATTGTGGAAATTATCAATATTAATAAATCCACATCTGGACGTATCTCTTACCCAAAAGGTACTGAAGAGGTGGAGTTGGACCCTAAAACCGTGGTTTCGATGAATTTTTGGGGATTTAAACCCTCCTTTTTTGCCGAGGTTTCGAAGTATTTTGAGACCTTTTTAATCCAAAAAGGCCACGAGTTAAGGTCCGAATACTATATTCCACTGGCGATCGATGAGTTGATCCGTAATGAATTTGCCAAAGTTGAAATGCTCTCAAGTGAAGCACAATGGTTTGGAGTTACCTATCAGGAGGATAAACCAATGGTCAAAAGTCGATTAAATGACTTGATATCTAAAGGGATCTATCCTGAAAATTTGTGGGCCAAATAAATCTCTCCATAAATGGTTAAACGGATAATTCACCAAGAAGTAAACCAAATACTTAACGAATATACTATTCATTCGACTAGAGAGATCGCAGATATCCAAAGTGGACATATCAATGATTCGTTTCGAATAAATACTCCAGATGGCTCCTATTTTTTGCAAAAGATAAATCATCATGTATTTTATCCGGTGGATAAACTAATGCAAAATTATAGCCAGATTTTGAATTTTTTGCATACTAAAAAAACGTTTCCCGAGAACGTCCGTTTAATTCACACCAAGTCTAATGCAAGTTACATCTACAACGATCAAAATGATTCCTATTGGAGACTAACCACCTTTATTACTAATTCACAATCATTTGATAAGGCTGTCGATGACCAAATGGCCTACGATGCGGGAAAGATTATCGCGTCATTTCACAATTCAGCTGTGCAATTGGATCCATTGAAATTTTATACGATTTTGCCCAATTTTCACAATCTGGAAGTTCGGTACCGACAGTGGCTAACCGCTATAAAAAAAGATCCACAAAACAGATTTGCAAAGATCTCTAACGAATCCGAAGAAATTGAGGCTTTAGTATCCCTGCTGACTCCGATGCAGTCTGCCATTTCTGAAGGAAAAATCCGTCAGTTTGTAGTTCATAACGATACCAAATTGAATAATATTCTCTTTGACCAAAACCGCAAAAGTCTTACTCTTATCGATTGGGATACGGTGATGTCAGGAACCATTTTATATGATTTTGGAGACTGTTTAAGGAATATCGGTTCAAATCTGGATGAAGATGGAATCCAACTGGATGAAATGGTTTTTCAACAGAAGGCATACCATGCCTTTTATCGAGGGTACACTGAAAACCTTCAGTTTAAATTATCTCCGGCAGAGAATCAATATTTGCCCTATGCCTGTATATACATGACCATGTTGATGGGAATCCGTTTTCTCACCGACTATGTGCTGGGAGATATTTATTACAAAATAAGCTATGCCGATCAAAATTTAGCACGTGGTCGGAATCAAGTACTTTTGGCACGTAAAATGACTGATGCCCTTATATAAGATATATCAGGTAATATCAAACTATCTTATCAACATGACATCTCCTGATTGTTTCCATTTCTCACGTACACCATCTAACAAATATTCAACCTCTACTTTATAGATGTAAGATCCGGTAGCCATTGAACTACCATTCTTTAAACCATCCCACCCGGACATTTGATTTTGAGCAAATACCAAGCTACCCCATCTATCATAAATATACATACCGAAATTCAGGACCTCAATTTCAGGGTCTAGATGAATTGAAAATTGATCGTTGACTCCATCCCCATTAGGTGAAAATATGTTTGGTATAAAAATCTGAAAGGCATCGCAATTTTTAAAAGATAGCCTGAAACTATCAACTATGGAACATAATCCATTGTCAAGAATTACAAAGTAGGAGCCTTCTTGAGTGAAAGTTTCAGTGGATTGGATAGATCCGGTACTCCACTCAACAGAAAAACCAGGAATATCCACGGTCAATGATATTGGAAATGAGTTGCAACCAACAGAATCACCAATTAAATCTAGGGAAGAGATATCCAGATAATCGATCATCACGGTATCAGATGCCAGGCAACCTTCATGAAAAACATCCACATAATATTTTCCCGGTTGATGAATTGTAATTTGCGAGTCACTTTTTCCATTTTGCCACATAACAGATTGAAACGACTCATCGATTTCTAATATCACCGAATCTCCAGCACAAAGTTGACGATCCGCTCCCAGGTCCAATTCCGGTATGGGAATCACCGAAACCAAGACGCTATCCATAGCATTGCAAATACCATCACTTACGTACACGTAATAATAATCTGACTCTAAAGCAATGGACCTCATAATCGGGCCCTGAGTCCCATCTGACCATAAATAATTTATCCCAAACTCGCCCGTCGAAGCATTCAGTTCCAAGGAATCTCCGGCACATAGTAATAGACTGTTCCCCAAATCCACAGCAATCGGTGGGTGTTGAGACAGATAAAATGAATCTATAATTTCACAACCCGTTGAGGTGATCGTAACCCTATATTGTCCCGGGTCTACAAGCGTTAATTTCGAATCCTTCAATCCATGATTCCAGCTTATATCGTAACCCGTTATTCCCAAATCGATTTTTAAGGAATCGCCATTACATATTAGGGTATCCTGAAGATTCATTTCAGCCATTTGTATTGCGGCAACCTGTATGGAATCACTAAGCGTACATTTGCCGTCACTGACCTTAACCCAATACAATCCTGAAGTATTGACCACAAGATTACCTCCAGTAGATTCGTCATTCCAGATGGTTTCAGGAAAAATCGGAGAACTAATGTTTAAAACCAATGAATCAGTTCCACAAATCGCCGTATCCGGTCCCAGGTTTGGTAAGGGTAAAGTGGATTCAACAATCAGGATGGAATCAACAAGTTTACATTTAGCTTGTTGGACTTGAACCAGGTACTTTCCAGGCGCATCAATATCGATCTTAGACCCGATGGCTCCATTACTCCATTGAATGTTTCCATGTGACAGACCAAGATCGATATGGAGTATTTCCATAGGACATAGCGTGTCCCGATCTTTTAAATTCAATTCGATTTGGTCTAAATAGAATACTTCAATAGTATTTGAAGAGGTACATCCAAAATGTTCCTTTGACACCGTGAAGGTTCCTGGTTTATCGATGGTAAGAGATGGACCGGATACCCCAGTCGACCAAAAATAATTTACATTTTGTTCAACCGGCAATTGCAGTAATAGTTTTTCCCCTTGACACAAACTGGTATCTCCTCCCAAGTCAGGTTTGGAGATACTTATCTCGATAATCTGGATAGTGTCGTAAGACAAACAACCGGCCCTGTTAAGAGTGACGTGATAATCGCCACCATTGACGATAAGAATCTCTGATTCTGTGGAACCATCATTCCATAACACCGATCCATTTTGCGTAATTGATAACAAAAGCGAATCGCCAGAACAAATAGTATCACTTTCGGGAAGAAGAAGGGGAAGCGGTACATTTTCAACTACCTCAATAGTATCAAATCCAAGACACCCATCTGCATTGGAAATCACAGAATAAGTTCCTTGCTGGTCAATCACAATTTGAGAACCGGATGAACCTGTGGACCATAGGTAATTGGATGTGGGATCAAAATTTTTAACCTTTAAGTCCATTGTGGATCCCTGACAAAGTGAAGTATCAGGACCCAGGTCAGGCATTTCCATAACTTCAAAGTCAACGGTAAATGTATCTATAAATGTACATCCGGACATATCAACCCGCAACCAATACATTCCATTGCTGAATATCTTGATTCTCGATGAGTTATCACCGGTACTCCATAAATAATTGTCCGCAGAAATTGGAGCAGTAATAGATAAAGTATCTCCAAGACAAGTGGATGTATCCCTTAATGAAAATCCGGCAAATTGTGCCTGACTTATTTTTATAGTATCTGATTGTGAACAACCATTCACTGTTACCTGCAAATGAAAAACACCGATGGAATCCACTAATATTCTACTTGTAGTCTCTCCAGTAGACCAAGAATAGGTAGCTTGTTGGACTCCTACATCTCCATTAAGTTCTATAGACTGACCCTGACATATCATGGTATCAGATCCCAGAGCCAAATCAAAATCCTGGCTTGGCAATATGTTTATAGTATCATTCAAAGTACAATTCCCTGGAAAAATAGCTTGCAGATAATAGGTCCCAGGAGAATTTATTGTGAACTCTTCCGAACCAGGATTCCCATTCCAGAAGTAAGAACTGGCTTCAATGAAATTGCCTTGATTTAGCGTTAGGGTTTCTCCTCCACACAGTATTTGATCTTTACCCAAAATCCCGGCGCCATTATGAGGTGTTTTCTGTTGAAAATCCCATCCCTGGTTGTTTCCAAGGTCTGTACTGTTTTGGCCCGCCAAAAACGTTGCTCCACCAATTGCTTTTTGATTGTGCAATATCACAAAGTCCCCATTGACGGTGCCACTGGATTTTTCTACAATAGCTTGTTTTCCTGTTAAGCTGGAAAATAGCAGAATAGGTTTGCAATTGGTACCTCTTACTTTCCAATGAGAATTGATCCGTTGGACAGCATCGCTTTCTAAGGTATAGGTTTTACCAGGAGAAAACACCAGAGAATCAAATACATTGTTACCGATAATTTTCCCACTATTGTTAAATACGACAGAGTTGAATGTTACCACCGGAGGATTCATTCCTACCTTGATATTGTCAGTATGTAACGAGCTGGTTCCTCGGAAATTAGAGAAGTAAACATTGTGAAGTTGATTCGGGCCAACAGCGTGAAGTTGACCATTTTCATGGGTGAATTCTATGATAGAATTACCACCCTCGAATTGGACTTGTTCTGAGCCGATATCGAAGGTCCCTGTTCCAACAAAACCGGATTCTGAGAGCTTGATGTACGAATTACCCAAACTTATACCCGCACTATTCTTCAACCAGATATGACCTCCATCCAATGGCTGATTCATAGTTATTAGTTTGCCATTGGTCATTTCGATACCGGAGAAATTAAGAGGACTCATGAGGGTCCATTCTCCCTGGCCTGCAAAGTTCAGATTATTTAGTGTTTGACTTGTTGTTTCTATTTCTAATCCGGGTTGATCACCCTTCATCAGAAAACGGTTGATTTGATTATTAAAAAGAGTAGACAAATTAAGCGATGCATAGACCTCCAACTCAAATAGGTCAATAGAAGCGTCTTGGGGTGGACCCTCCCAAGTAAAGTTGTGGCATTGCCCTATTAAATTCTGGTTTGTGGTTACTGATTGCCCAGCGCCATTAAATGAAAGCTTATCAAAATGTACATTATCCATCGGAGTAGGAATACATTCCCCTCCGGGTCCTCCACTAGTCAATGACCAATGAACCGGATCTTCCCACTGCCCAGAACCTCCTACCCAATACAACTCTCGGCTTTTTAAGGAGTTTGTAAAGGACCAATTTGCATTATTGCCGAGGTCCACAGAGTTAGAAGCAATATAAGTAGCACCTCCATCGATATGCACATCACTAACGATTGCATTGGACAGGGATTGATTGGCTGAGGATTCTATCACAACGGGTATTCCCTTATTGGCAGATTCTAAGATAATATATCCATCACACCTACCTGTTGCTTGAATGTTTTTTATTTTAATACCTGTTGATGGGGTATTGTTCGAGAAGGTATATTTGTAGCCCGACGCCAAAGTGAGATTATTAATGGTAATATCACCTGATATCACACCTTTAGCATTGAAAATCAATTCGTTGATTACTATATTTATGGATCCAAATTTACTAATTGCGGATTCATCAGCACTGCCGATGAAACGATCAAATACAACGGTTCCAAAATTACCAATATTGGTAAATCTGGATGAGATCCCGACTAATTCGATTGTGGCACCGGCCGAAACCATATTTAATCCCATATACTGTATATCGATGGCATTTGAACTCAATCTGGATGTCCCCAAATCAAAAGATCGATTCAAAGTAGTGGTGGATTCAAATTGAAGACATTCAATCCCATAATTTTGTGTAATTAAATTCCCCTGATTGAGTTTTATCCAACTGTTTGATTTTAACTCATCTTGCAAAGTCCAAGTCGTATTTACTCCTTCAAAATTGATGTCCCCGGGAATTACAATCCCTTTGGTTTGGACCTGCTGACTGCCATTATTACCTTCAAAATAAAGGTCCCCTGCAAATGAGAAGTTCAAATTATCGGTTAGAATCAGGGATCCCTGAAAATGGAAACTTTTGTCACTATCTCCGGTAATTGAGGTATTAGCCGGTATATTAGACCAGGTCATGTGGTTGCATTCCACGTAAGCAAGATTAACCGCTACGGATTGACCTGGCGAGGTAAAAGAGTTGGTATCAAAATAAACGTTATCAGAGGCGGTAGGTACACACGCTCCTCCCGGACCTCCGGTGGTAAGAGACCAGTGATTGGGATCGCCCCAGTCGCCACTTCCTCCTACCCAATACAAGTCCAAATTAGTGGGACCGGTAATTTGCCATCCCGAGTTATTGCCCAAATCCCGGCTATTTTTTGCTTGAAATTTTCCACTCCCGACGATATGAATATCTTTGATCCTTAGAAAATCACAAATTTGATCTTCACTTGAGTTAATACTTGCGTGAGCTCCTTCTGTAGAAGAATTAATAAGGATAGGTGCGCTGCAAAGACCAGTTGCCGTCAAGTAATCAACATACTGGGTATTACCACTTGCTAATTCATAGGTATATCCGGCGGTAAGTTTGCAGGTATCAAAACGATTCGAGCCATTGATAATTCCGGCATTGCCAAATTCAAAAAGCCTGATGTTAAAAAGCGGACTGTCGGGCCATGAAGGACTATTCATTATTACTGTTTCTCCATTGGAGTGAACCGATCGAACCGTTTCCAAATTAATCAATTGGCTTCCTGTATTCCGAATGAATGATTGACCAGCGTCGATTGTAATAGAAGTCCCGGATGCATCAAGATCGATGAAATCGGAAGCAAAACTAAGATTTGCAATGGTACCTGAAAGTCTCATTATGCCTCCCTGCAGATTAACTTGATGCATTCCACTTTGATAATTAAATTGTAAACTTTGCGCGTTGATGTCCTGCTGATTGGCATCAAAATTACCGGCAAGGAATATTAATCCACTCTGTGATTGAAACGAGTTGTCTAAAATGGCCCAAGTACCGGGAGAAATATCAACAATCACATCACTGCTCAGTAATATACCTTGCAAACTGATATGAGTTTCCGGACTTGAAGACTTTAAATAGATACTTCCCTTAATTTGCCAGGACATAGATCCGGAAAGATAAATAGAGCCATATATATTGATATTGAAGGAATTTGGTCCGACAAATGCGGGATTATTGTTTACTTTTTCCCAATGTAGTTCTTTACAAAAGATGTGGTCAGAAACCGTTACAATTTGATTAGGACTATTAAAAGAATTGTCATCAAAATAAACAATATCGTTGACACCAGGTACTAAAATGTGTTGGGTTGAACCTCCTGAAGAAGTGGCCCAATGCGTAATGTCAGACCAATCACCACTCCCGCCAATCCAATAATAATCTGCACCTAAAAGGTTTAGACTATAGATCAGGCTAATAACAAAGATTATACATCCTCTCATATACAGCGAATTGCAGAATGGCTGGTCATTAATTAAAGGATCTCCTCTACCTCTTTTTAGTCATGACGTGAGTGACGAATGTCACACACATCCTACGACTAATTAAATTATAATTTGGGGGCTAATTTTTTGGGTGATTGGTGGAAAAAACATCTTAAGCCATAAAAAAGGCAATAATTGTTCCTCAAATCACAAAATTAAGAAAAAATGTAAGAAGCGTTAGTATTTCTGTCTATCCTTGATCTCATTCCTTTGAATACCATCAATTTAGGAATAAACTATTATCTGACGATAGTGATATCCATTCCACCTCGGTATTGTGCCGGACCATTATCATCGATATAATCAATAAATATCCGTCCCATATACACTCCTTGAGGAACCTCTTTACCCTGGGATATTCCATTCCATTGATCGGAAGGATCTGAAGATTCGTATACCAAGGATCCCCATCGATTAAAGATCTGGATTATATATTCATTGACAATCAAATTTTTAGGTAGATTCACCTGTAAATTATCGTTGCTGCCATCCTGATTGGGAGTAAAAATGTTAGGAACAAATAGACTAAAATAGGTACACTCCCGCGTTGTAACCAACACGGTATCTCTAAAAGAGCAATTGCCATCAAATACTTCGACAGAATAGGTACCTTCTGTGGCTTCCAGAGTGGGATCAATGGTTCCATCACTCCATTTATACATAGCGCCAGGAATTTGAACATCAAGAATAATACTTTTGTCATCACAGATCAAGGTGTCGTCTATCAGAGCTTTAAATTGGGTTGCAAACAAATCCAGATTTACTATTCTTTGGTCTACACAACCATCTAAGTAGGCATCCACGAAATATGGTCCAGGCTGCGATACATCTATTTTCTCAGCCCGCTCACCAGTACTCCAGACTAAAGAATCTCCATTGGTTTGAGCCGAAAAATGGGTAGAAGTACCGGGGCAAATGGTTTGGTCCTCTGAGATCATTAGGTCTGGAAGAGGTTTTACCGTAATCTGAATACTGTCCACTGAGGCACAGGATCCAAAACTGACCGTCACCTTTTTCCAAAGGTCCTGGACCGGCATAAATGAATGTGTACTGGTTGTGGCACCGTCATCCCAAAGATATTCTGCGTTGTCCACAAATGCATCCAATACCACATTCTCATGGGCGCATACGGTCAATGGAGGGCCAAGATCAACTTCTGGTGGAGCGATAAAGTTGATAGAAAATGAATCCGCAACTGTGCATCCTTGCCGCTCAACCTGGATGCCATAATTACCAGTGGAGCTGATCGACAGCACAGGATCGGTTGAACCGGTACTCCATTGATAGGTTCCTCCCGGAATAGTTACATCCACAATGAGGGTATCTCCTTCACAAGCTATCGTATTTTTTTCTACAGATAAAGGCGGTAGCAATACATATTCAACCAAGATAGAATCGGTTGAGGCACATTGATTAATACTTGCGGATATCTGATATAATCCAGGTTCGGAAATCGTGCGTACCGGCCCGGCTCTTCCATCACTCCATAAATAGACGATACTATCAAATACCACACTACCATCCACATTCACTATTTCTCCTTCACAAAGAAGCGTATCGTTGCCAAGATTAACTTTGGGGATATCGATAAATGTCACCGCAAAAGTATCGCCTACGATGCAGCCATTGCTTTCGACCTGAACGGAATAGGTTCCGCCGGTTGTGATCTGTACCACAGGCGTATTTGCTCCGGTATTCCATTGATAGCTCGCATTGGGATTGGTAACATCCACCACAAAGGTGTCCCCCTCACAAAATTGTTTATTTTCCGATAATTCAATGGTAGGAATGGCCACGTAGGAGATTGCTATACTATCACTTGAAGAGCACCCGGTCAATGTGGCAGACAAGGTGTAAGTGCCGCCTGATTTTACAATCTTGTGAGGTTGATCCAATCCATCTTTCCACTGATAGGTGGCTCCTACTAAATCCAGATTTCCATCGATGAAGAAAGAATCTCCTTCACAAAGAACTTGATCCGGTCCAAGATCTACTTCAAACTGCTGAGGTGAAAGAATTCTAATTGAATCGATGAATACACATTCACTCCCTGCCGTAGCAAACTTTGCAACCAAATAGTAATCTCCAGGTTGATTAACTTCAAAAGATGAACCAGTACTACCATCCTGCCATTCATAAGCGGTGGCACCAATACTATTCTCTTCATTCAAGATGATCGATGATTCTTCACAAAGAACTATATCCTGACCCAAGATCCCAAAGTCCACAAATTCCTCTTTAGTATCAAAACTCCACCCGGAATTTGAGTTGTTTACATTGGTACTATTAAATCCTGCAAAAAAAGTTGCACCACCTATGGCATTTTGATCTTGCATCTGGATAAAGTCACCATTAACCTCCCCGGTTGCCATCGAGGTAATAGCCCGACTTCCCGGAGTTGACGCTCTCAGTTGAATACGTCCGCAATTATTTCCTCTGATTCTCCAATATTCATTAATGGTTTGAATCTGATCGCTTAATAATGTGTAGGTATGCCCTGGGGTAAATAGGAGAGAATCGATCTGATTGGCTTGCAGAATACGTCCATCATTGTTAAATGTCAATTTATTGAAAGTACTGGCTCCATATTCAGGGTCATCCATGTCTGTGCTAATTAACCCCTCACCTTCTGAATTACTAAAAATTACGTTATGAAACTTTTGTGGTGTCTCTAAATAGATTTGATTATTTATTCCAGTGAATTCAATTTCTAATGAATCGGGAACTAATGTAAATCCTTTGCCATAGACAATAAATCCAGTATTATCAATAGCCATTTTAGATTGACCCCCGATCATTTTGACATCTTGGCTAGCATTTTGGTTGGCCTGGACTCGGTACTGCACATGAATGTTATTGTGATCACCTAAATGTAATTGGCCATTGGTCATATAAATGTATCCACATTCCACATCACTGATGAAAGTCCAGTCTCCTTTCCCCAGTACTTGGATGGTCCAGGTTAAATACCCTCGTAAATCAATCTCATTATCTGATCTTTCACCACGTAAATTGATCGTTTGAATATAAAAGTTAGCAGGATCGGACCGGACCCATATTGATCCATAGAGATTTAAGTTATCAAGCTCCAGCTTTGAGGTATTATTCGAATTGGTCCACAAAAAGTTTAAACACTCCACTGGAAGGTCTCTGGAGTCATTGGTTATTTTCTGATTGTCACCGGTAAAAGAATTATCATCTACAAACACATTATCTGAAGGAGTAGGAATACATTCTCCCCCCGGACCTCCTGAAGCCAATGACCAATGGGCAGGATCGTGCCAATTGCCTTCCCCTCCAACCCAGTACAAATCCCGGCCAGTAGGGAGTTGTTGGATGATCCATCCTGGAGACCAACCTAAATCCAGTGAATTATCTGCAAACGACTCGCCATTAGGGCTTTCAAATCGGATATAATGTAACAACGTATACTGTACACGATAGGGCACATCACTGGTAAGCGTAATCAAATCACCTTCTTTATACGACTCTATGGTAATATAAGCATCGCAGGAACCATTTGATATAAGCGTATCTACCTCAAAAATATTTTCATTACCATCATCTCCAAACTTATAGGCATAACCGGGTTGAAATTCGAGCTTTTTGATATTTAACTCGCCAAACAAGTTGCCATAACCGGTAAACTTGACATAGTCAAAATACAATCTTACCGGCTCCGAATTATTATTCGAATGGTCAAGATTTTTATATCCATTGATATTAATCAGTCGATGGTATTTAAAGGCTTTATCATAGCTCCGTTGAAAGAATCTACCACTAAAAGCGGAATTCAAAAATATGGTAGAAGTTCCGGCATCCAGTTCAAATTCAGTTCCATCTATTTCCCAGGCCACATAATGGTATAAATCCAAAGTACGCATGGTAATGGTACTATTTCCTAAAAACAATTTGCGTGGCAAAACCGAATAGGACATAAATCGCTCTCCGACTACATCCTGATCATTTGTTCGGAGTGTTCCGATGTTGTATACGATTGAATCTCTTACTTCAAATAGATCTTGTAAGATGTATTCACCGGGACCGTTGAAGTAAACATTTTTGGGATATACAATCCCGGCGGATATAATGGTTTGTCCCATTTGCCTGGTTTCAAAATGAAAATCCCCCAAAAAGGCCATGGAAAGATTGGGCTCTAAAACCAAGGACCCAAATAAGTGAATATTCCGGTTTTTTCCTCCCGATAATACCGGACTTCTAGTGGTGGTTTGCCAGGTCATGTTTTTACACAGGGCATTATCGATATCAACGATCACACGGTTAGCCACCCCTGGGAAGGAGTTGTCAGTAAAAAATACGTTATCCGATGCGCTGGGAATACAACCACTCGATGCGCCTCCATCGGAATAGGACCAATGAGAAGGATCCGACCACCTACCATTACCTCCGATCCAATACAGATCTTGAGATGTCTTGTGATTAATGGTCCAGCCTTCATTATTTCCTAAATCGGAGGCATTATTCGCCGTGTATTGCGCTCCAACAATCTTAATTCCCCTTAGATTTACGAAATCCAAAGTTTGAGGTTGGTTGACTTTAAATGTAGTTTGCTGACCACTATGCTGCGAGATCATCCTGATTGGATTTGCACAATCTCCCAGTGCTGTTACGGTTTTCATATCTATTGACATACCACTATAAAATATATAGCTTTTCCCGGGTGCCAACTCCAACGTTTCAATTCCTGAGACCGGACCAATATATCCATTATTCTGGTAGGTGACTCCTTTGAAACGGATATCGGAAATAGGGCTGTAAGTGGATCTCCAACGCAAATCATTAATATGACCACCTCCATCAGTGTTTGAAAACAATATAGTTCCAAATTGAACCGGACTTATTCCTCCGGTGACTATAATATCGCTTATCGACGCGGTAAACTCAAAAGTCGCATCTACAGCATTTAACGTGAGGTTGCTTACTTCAATTTCACAAGGCGCTTCCTCATTCCAAATTCTTTTGTCTAAAGTCTCTCCTGTGATTGTAATATGTGAGCTCGTAAAGTCTATCACACTTCCGGTGCCTGGAAAAGCAAATAGACGTTCACAAATGACTTCCTGATTGCCGGTATTCCAGGCTCCACCCTTAAATAAAATCATGGAATCCACCTCCAATTTCGAAGTCAATTCCCAAGCACCATTTCCTCCCGCATCAAAAATCAAACTTTGATTGAAACGATGTCCAAAGGTATTGATGACAAATCCACTTTCCACACCAACCAAAATGACATTCCCTAAAAAGCTCCATTGCATCATAGAAGTAAACACAATAGAACCACCTACATTCAAATTGACATTAGCATCGCCTTCTAGGGCTGGATTTCCAGTGGCTCCAGTCCAATCAATATTCCGGCAAAATACATTGGGAAAATCAATAATAACCCTCTGATTCGGACCAGTAAATGAGTTGGCATCAAAATAGACATTATCCGCAGATGAAGGTACTGAAGTATGTTGTGAAGTTCCCCCGGATGTAGTCACCCAATGTCTGATATCGGACCAGTCTCCAGAACCTCCAATCCAATAATAATCTGCACTAAAGCCAGTAAGTGTAATAGCACCTAGGATCAATGTATAAATTATTCTGGGTATTTCCGGGATCATAATTTGATATTCGTACCCCTAAATATATTGGAAAACAACACATAATATCAAATCTTTCGGGAGGTAATGATTATTTGGTAAGATGGCATCTTGTTCTAACTCCTCACAATTAGAGCATTCCAATCAAATCAATACGGCAGTGAAAACAAATTCACCTCTAAACATCCCTATGAGGTCGCTTCGACGTAGTGAGTGTGATTCTACAATCCGGAAATCATATCTTCAGGTCTAACCCATTGTTCAAATTCATCCCCGGTCAAATATCCCAAAGCCAGAGCAGCCTCTTTAAGTGTGGTATCTTCTTTATAGGCTTTTTTGGCGATCTCAGAGGCTTTATCATAACCAATTTTAGTATTTAATGCAGTCACTAACATCAAAGAATTATTCAGGTTTTCCTTGATTCTGGCATAATTTGGCAATAATCCTTTAATGCAGTTGTCATTAAAACTCATACAGGCATCACCTATCAGCCGGGCTGACTCCAAAAAGTTATAGATGATTACCGGTTTGAACACATTCAACTCAAAATGCCCGTTCATTCCACCTACGTTTATTGTCACATCATTGCCCATTACTTGGGCCATGGCCATGGTTATCGCTTCCGATTGTGTAGGGTTAACCTTTCCAGGCATAATCGAAGATCCTGGTTCGTTGGCCGGAATAATGACCTCACCGATTCCACAGCGGGGTCCTGAGGCCAACATTCTAATATCATTTCCAATTTTCATCAGGGAAACAGCTACGGTTTTCAAAGAGGAATGAGCTTCTACAATAGCATCATGAGAAGCCATGGCTTCAAATTTATTTGGAGCCGTTTTGAAAGGTAGCCCGGTATGTTCACTTATCTTTTGAGCTACCAACAGATCATATCCTTTCGGCGTATTCAAGCCTGTTCCAACTGCTGTGCCTCCCAGTGCCAATTCTGAAAGGTGTTCTTGACTATGGCGGATAGTCCGAATTCCATGATTAATCTGAGCTGCGTATCCTGACAACTCCTGTCCTAGGGTTACTGGGGTAGCGTCCATGAAGTGTGTCCTTCCTATTTTGACCACATCTTTAAACTCTACAGCCTTTTGATTAAATGTGTCCAACAAATTTTGTAATCCCGGTAGGGTAACTTCTTCCAAGATTTTATAGGCAGAAATATTCATTGCAGTAGGAAAAGTATCATTGCTTGATTGTGATTTATTGACATCATCATTAGGATGCAAAATCTTATCAATGTCCTCAAGTTTTCCTCCTTCGTTCACATGTGCCAAATTGGCGATCACCTCATTGACATTCATATTGGATTGAGTTCCGCTTCCGGTTTGCCATACAACCAATGGAAATTGATCATCCCATTTTCCAGCCAATATTTGCCGGCAGACCTCTTCTATCAGGGAAGCCTTGGCGTGGGTTAAAACGCCCAACTCTGCATTTGCTTTGGCGGCGGACATTTTTAAAATGGCGAACGCCCGAATTACTTCCAATGGCATGATATGTCCACCGATCCTAAAATTTTGTTTGCTGCGTTGAGTTTGTGCACCCCAAAACTTATCCGCAGGCACATCAATGTACCCTAAACTGTCTTTTTCCTTCCTGTATTTCATCAATTAATAATTATTGTCACAAAATAAATACATTAGCGAGAAATTACCACTGATCATGCTCAGTAGTTTATATACTTTTGAGTAATTGTGATTGGTTTTGGCCTAAACATAAATCGAGCATAACATTGGTACTTAGAGCAGAAATGTTGATTCTGGAATGACGCGGTATTATCAAAAAAGGATGCTTGTATCTTAAAAAGATAAGTGATAAAACCCTGAACATATTGTAGGATAAAACGTTGGAAATTTATAATTTAATCAAATAAAACTTAAACAATGGCTTTCAAATTACCTGAATTACCTTACGCTCATGATGCCTTGGAACCATACATTGACACCAAGACTATGGAAATCCATCATGGGAAACATCATGCTGGCTACACCTCTAAGTTAAATGCAGCGATAGAAGGTACCGAATTGGAAAATAAATCTATTCATGAGATCCTAGCTGAGGTCTCAAACCATGGTGGTGCTGTACGAAATAATGGGGGCGGCTATTTTAATCATTGTCTGTTTTGGGAAATCATGTCTCCTAACGGTGGAGGAGTACCGAGTGGAGACCTAGCTTTGGCAATTAACAATCGTTTTGGCTCATTTGATGATTTCAAGGATGCTTTTTCAAGAGCTGCGGCTACTCAATTTGGATCCGGATGGGCCTGGTTGCTAGTTGACAAAGCGGGCCATTTAGCTGTAACTAATACAGCCAATCAGGATAATCCTTTAATGGATTCAACCAATGTTCAAGGCACCCCGATATTGGGATTAGATGTTTGGGAACACGCCTACTACTTGAATTATCAAAATCGCCGTCCTGATTATATTGCTGCGTTTTTTAATGTAATCGATTGGGAAAATGTGTCACGAAAATATGCAGCGGCGCTATAAAATTAATGTTCGTTAATAAATTCATCAATATTAATGAATCGGAGGTCGGCCCATGAGGCCGGCCTTTTTGTGGTTTGTTAATTAACGATTACACCTCATCCCTATACTCCTCTTCATCATCAATCTTAAACTGGATACCTCCAACCCATCCGGCAAATAAATTATACAGCAGGGCACCAATAGTTCCTGCCACAAATCCTAAAATGCCATAAAAGATGGGAAAAAAAATCATGGCCATGCCTCCGGAAAGCATACCAAACCCTGCTCCAAGCTCCTCGGAGCCCAAAGTGAGTAAACTTCCAAACAAAGCAATAAAAACTCCAATTAAAAATCCAAAAATGCAGGTGGTCAATCCATAAATTTTTCCAACAGAGACCGGTTCAAGGTATTTTAATTCTCGCATTACCATCTAATTTTAATTGTTAAAATTCTAAGATACTGAATTCGGAACACCATCATGTGCTTTTCTTATCAATATTATTTAGTCGTTGTTTCTATCGAAGCTGAGCTGAGAGACAGTTGATTGATTGAATGAATAGCTACTTTGCAATAATCTCTTCAACAAGTAGCGTTGAAGGGAAAATCATACCTGAGAACATATCATACAGATGTACTCGATTAGGAATTGGGATTGTAAATTCTTGAATATCAATCCTACTTAAACATTATTATATAGTGAGATATTAATATACGAATCGATTCTATAGTGCAGATATTAGAAAATTTTAGCTTAACCGGTAATGTTAAAATTTAAAAGTTAAGTTAAAATCTTAATACTTAAAACATTTGGAATAATAATTGTATGCATTATAATTATTCATCATGTTTCTTTAGGATGTTAAAACACTAAATTGAACTTGATACAAACCTAAAATTTATATAATTTAAACTCAAATATATAATCCATGATCATTTTAGCCTTTTTGTTGATGATCTTATTA
The DNA here is from genome assembly GCA_965223405.1 of Saprospiraceae bacterium. GTDB lineage: Bacteria > Bacteroidota > Bacteroidia > Chitinophagales > Saprospiraceae > CBDCWO01. The sequence goes on along the minus strand of CBDCWO010000006.1, from coordinate 4,117,875 downwards.
GTATTCGGCCAACAAATCCTAAAACAAGCCTAAATCCGGCCATTATTGTTTGTTTTGGACTGCCTGGTACATCCGTCTGACTTGTTCTTCGTTGAATAGTCCACTCAAGCCTGTTTGGAATACGAATTCGTTGTCCCCTTGTATTTTCACAAATTTAAATCCATATGTTGTTGCCGACGAATCAACCTGTAATTCATAAATATATCCATGTGCATCCTCAGTCAGGAACTTAGAAAAATAGGGATTGGTTTTGGTTTGCTCCATTTGTTCCTTCAAAACCTTGGATACATCAGTAGTTACCGCATCTGACATAAAAATTTGCACAAAATAGTCATTGCCTTTACGTATGGTTATATCCTTTTGTACAATGAGATCCATTGTTTTCACTTCCGGACTATCGGGTGCAAGTATAGTTACCGGCACTCCGTATTTTAACAAATCCAGGGATTTTAGAGGTTCTGTCCGGTCGCTTGAGCAGGAAGATAAAAGCAATAAAATCAAACTGATAAAAAACAAATCTTTCATATCATTAATTATGGAAAGACCACGAAGATACGTATAAAGGTCGAATAAAATGTTCTACCTATAAGATAACATTAGATCCATCAAATTGATCAAATTGTTTTTTATTTACTATAAATTTTAAATACTTTCGAATCGAATTAAACAATCCTAATGGTCACAATTGAAATTTGCACAGGATCCTATCGCTCAGCTATGATCGCACAAAAAGGCGGTGCACACCGGATAGAATTATGTGCTAATCTTGAAAACGGAGGTACTACCCCATCAAAAGGTTGTTTGGATTTGGTTCGTAATGAGCTAAATATACCGATTATGGTACTTATCCGACCTCGCGGTGGAGACTTCGTTTATAGTAAAGAGGAATTGAGACTTATGGAAGTTGATATCAAATACTGCAAGTCCATTGGAATGGATGGTGTGGTAACCGGCGTATTGAATGCCGATGGATCGTTGCCAGAAGATATTCTGCGAAACATTGTTGAATGGGCCTCCCCTATGAAAGTTGTATTCCATCGGGCTTTTGATAAGTGCATAAATCCCACCAAAGCTATAGATCAGTTATCCTCTTGGGGCTATCAAAGACTTCTAACCTCAGGGAGAAAAACGAAGGTCATCAATGCCATTCCTGAAATAAAAAGGCTCTTGGCTTATGCTGCCGGTCGGATTGAAATCATGCCAGGAAGCGGAATAAATGCGCAAAATATTTTGCAGATTTTAGATCAAACCAATGTCAGGCAAGTTCACCTTAGTGCCCGAGAATTAATAAAAAGTCCATATCAGGTGACCACCGATGTTTCCTTAAGTGCACCCTGCTTACCCGAGGAAGATCACTATGAAACCTCACTTCACAAAGTCCAAGAGATAGTAAGCTTATGTAAACTCCGGTCACACCAAAATAATGGATAGAGCCATAGATCTGGCAGGATTGCACAAAATCTGCAATGGTAAAATGATCACAGAGCTCGAATTAATTCATTTTTGGGAAGCAGGAATCTACCCTCTTCTTTCAACTCAAGTAGGATCCAAAAAAACTTAAATCAAGATAGATTATACTTTATTCCTGGACTTAATCCCACATCCTATTGCTTTGGTGTTACTGGGATCCGGATCCTTGCCCTTTTCAATAGCTGCAATGGCATTCTCCACATATTTTTCAGAAACATTAGATGCAGATCTTTGATTATCATCAATAGCTCCGATGTATCTTAACACCATCTGATTATCCACGAGAAATACATGAGGGGTGACTTTGGCCCCAAATTTTGGAAATACCTCTTGGGATTCATCAAATATATAGGCAAATGGAAATCCTTTTTCCTTAGCTCTTTCTTGCATTTTTGCAAAGCTGTCACCAGGTTTAATCTCAGGATCGTTGGGATTTACTGCCAATACATGATACCCTTTTTCCGCATAGTTATTATGTAAGTCGATAATCCTTTGTTCATAAGCCTTTGCAACCGGACACGTATTGCAAGTAAAGATCAGAATTACCCCTTTGGCCTTCTTTTTCTTAAAATAATCACTCAATGAAACTGTTGATTCGTCTACATTTTTCAAACTAAAATCTTCCACTTTATCACCCACTTTATAGGCTTCTTTTGCGGATTCTGGAATGGGTGATTTGGTTTTAGCACTGATAAAAAGGCCAACACCTGCTAAGGCTACAATAAGAATACTAATTAATTGCTTCATGTTTTTAACTTTTGATTATATATGGTTTTAGCATAGTAAATAATTCGTCATACGAGCTGAATGAACCTTCCTTAAACCATTTAGTCTCCTTGATTCGATAAGTGATGGTCGCCGGAAGTCCTCCTGACCAGTTTTGATTTACCTGATCAATCCAGTAATTGGATTTAGGATCATTTAAAAAAACGACTGAGGCTGCAATTTTATTTTTTCTTATAAATGGAATAAGTTTTGTCTCAATTTGATCCGGAAAATCTAGACTGACCAGGATTACTCGCACTTTTTCCTTCAGCAAGGTTTTATGGATTGTCTCAAAATAAGGTAGCTCCTCAATACACGGTTTACACCACGTTGCCCAATAGTTTACCAGGTAGGTGGTATCATTATCTTTTATAAAGAGTCTGGTCAAATCATCGTAACTATCATAGATGGGAAGATCAGCCATTGAAGATATTTGTGTGTAAAAGGGGATATGTTTCTGATCCGCATCTACAGATCCGCAACCGAACCAAGAAAAAACAATCGTAGCCAAAAGGATATACTTCATGTAAAAATAGCTGGATATCGTAGAAACGAGGACTGTTTGAAATTATTATACAAAAGGAACAGAGATTACCTTAAAGTACGCGTAAAATCAAGTGCCAAATCGCTGAGATCTTCCCAATATTCCATTTCAGTACCAGACACAACGTACCATCCGGCTAAAGGAGGTTTGGTCTTAAACGGATTGAGGAGATGAAAGTGTTTCAACCCAAATTTTGCCGGATCAAACTTTTTTCCTAACCGAAATCCCATTTCACCTTTATGGAAAAAGGCAAAAACTTTGTTGTTGACCTTGAGCCCGGGAGAACTCATCATTTTTCCCAAAATAACACCCTGTTCGTTGTTCACCATCTTTTCAACAATTGCATTAAAACGTGTTTCAGAATTCATTGTTAATACTGTTTATTAAATGCTAAAGAGCCGGCTATCCTTTCAAATTACCGGAGGCATGTACGAATACTCCATTCCGGAAAGAGTCAAATCAGAAACTCAGCAACTTCTGCCCGCGAACCAATCCGGATCGGTAACATGCTTGTGCCAATTCCTTTAGAAACGTATAGTAAGGGACCATTGTTACTATAAAATCCTTTTAGATAAGATCCGCTCCCTCTGGGTAAAAAAGGCGTATAACCAAATAAATTGATCTGACCTCCATGAGTATGCCCGGATAGAACCAAATCAATATCCAAATGATTAGGCTTTGAATTGATAAAATCTCGATGTTGAGGACAATGAGTCATGACGATACAGATATCGCCGTTGATTAATTCGTGTGTAGCTTTATCAAAATCCGAATTACCGGCGATAAAATCGTCTACGCCAATGATAACCACAGTGCGCTGCTTTAAACTCAAAGCGTAGTTTTCATTGACCAGTAGCTTGCAATTGTGCTGCTGGTAGACCTCTTTTAATTGTATAATATCCACATTTCCCCAATATTCCCAGTTACCCAGGATAGCAAACTTGGGTATCGATATGTCAATCATAGAAAGGAATGTATTTAGCGCATTCAAGCTGTCTGGTTGGTCTAACGAATCACCGGTGATCAGCAGGAGATCTGGGTTTTTCCGGTTTATTCGTTTTGCAATATTTCTATGGACTGATTTTACTGTCTTCAGATGTAAATCGGATAACTGAATAATGGAAATTTTAGAATCTGCTCGTTTAGAAATATCAAAAAGCTTCCAATCTATCCAGACTTTTTCCAACCAGAAAGCATCAGAAAAAACCAAACCCAGGGAAAGCAGTAATCCCCTGAAAACGAACTTTCGTCGATTGAGCTTTTCGTTCATAGATTCTGACTTATTTTAGAGTTGATGGAGGTTAAATCGAACACTTTTAAGAATCAAGGTATCTTTTGAGAGATCAGGAGCTATGGGTATCCGAACAGGCCAGTCTGAGCCTTATTTGATCGTGTATTCTACTCCTTTTTTCTCCAATTCATCGACCAATTCATTACATACGTTAATTTTTCTATCCTTTGACACAAGGTCCAGGAATACTTGATTTTGATAATCGATTAATTTCATTTTGAATTGATGTTTACCCTTGTATTTTTTACAAATGGATTCCAAGTAGTGAACCACTTCTTCCGAAAGTTCATCCACAGCCAATTTCAAGGTAATGGAATCAGCCAGGTTATTGCCAATGGTTGCCAATTGTTTGACCTGATCAATTTTGAAACGAAATTCCTCAGTATCTCTAACTCTATGATAAACTCCTTTGATAAATACAGCCTGACCGGCCTCTAATCTCCCCTTGTAGTCTTGGTAATCATCCCCGGTGAGTATAATTTCCAAAGTTCCATTGTAATCCTGAATGGTAAAAATGCCCCACCCGGTACCCCGCTTGGATATCCGATGATCCGCCAGTACTACAAATCCTGCTAATTTCACCGATTGTCCCCGATGGTATTCCAGTTTATCCAGAGTACAAGTCACAAAGTTGTCTACTATTAGGCGATATTCATCTAGTGGATGACCAGAAATAAAAATTCCAGCCACCTCTTTTTCTTTGGTCAATTTTTCTAAAAGGCTCCATTCTTCGCATTGTGGTGGATCGGGCTCATGAATCTCCATTGCTTCCATTCCCGCAAATAATGAGTTTTGAGATTCATACTCTCTTGACTGATATAACTGGCCAAAACGTAATACTTGTTCTATAAACGTATCGTATTTCTGACTGGGAGCAAAATATTGAGCCCGATGGATATTTGGAAATGAGTCAAACGCACCACCCAACACTAAACTTTCGAGACATTTTTTATTTACAGCTCTCAAGTTTAATCTTTTCACCAGATCGAATATGGACAGAAATGGACCATCTTCTTGTCTGTTTTTCAAAATTTCACTTACCGGACCTTCACCAATACCTTTTAGTGCTGACATGCCAAATCGGATCTGGCCTCTCTGATTGACAGTAAAGTTTATATCACTTTCATTGATATCAGGACTTAAGACTTCTATACCCATACGCTTGCACTCTCTTAAAAACAGATTTAGTTTGGTCAGGTCGTTTTTGTTATGGGTAAGAACTGAAGCCATAAATTCTGCAGGGAAATGGGTTTTCAACCAAGCTGTCTGATAAGCCAAAATTGAATAGGCCGCAGCATGCGATCGGTTAAATCCATAGGATGCAAATTTGGCCATGATATCAAATATCTCCAGGGCTTTTTCTTCATTTACGCCTTTAGCCACAGCACCTTCGGTAAATATTTTGCGGTGCTTTTGCATTTCTTTTACCTTTTTCTTACCCATTGCCCGTCTCAGCATATCGGCTTTTCCAAGGCTGTAATCTGCCATGATTTGTGCGGCCTGCATGATTTGTTCCTGATAAACCATGATCCCATAGGTAGGTTTGAGAATCTCCTCTAACCAGACATGTGGATACTCTACCTGCTCACGTCCATGCTTCCGACTGATAAAAGAAGGGATATAATCCATGGGTCCCGGTCTGTACAGGGCATTCATAGCTATTAAATCCTCAATTGTCGTTGGTTTCAGCTCTTTCAGGTATTTTTGCATTCCTTCGGACTCAAACTGAAATATCCCGATCATTTCGCCTCGTTGAAAAAGCTGGAATGTCTTTTCATCATCCAGGGGAATGACATCGATGTCTATTAGTTCGGAGGTACCACTCCTCATCTTGATATTGACTAAGGCATCCTTAATAATGGACAATGTTTTCAATCCTAAAAAGTCCATCTTCAACATACCCGCTGACTCTACAATACTACCGTCGAACTGAGTCACTAACAGATCGGTTTCTTTACTGGTACAGACCGGTATATATTTTTTAATGTCATCAGGAGCGATGATTACCCCAGCTGCATGTATTCCTGTGTTCCTAACACTGCCTTCGATATGTTTGGCAAGTTTTATGGTTTCACCGGTAAGATCTTCTTTGGATTTTAACTCATTCAGCTTTTTAATGTTGTTATACTCTCTGGATTGCCATTCATTCATTTGTTCCTTGAGTGGTTTTTCCAGAATGTACTTCAACTTGGTATTGGGCCGACCAGGCACCATTTTGGCGACTTTATCTGTATCCGAAAGGGGTAAGGCCATAACCCGGCCTACATCACGAATTGAAGACCTAGCAGCCATGGTACCAAAAGTAATAATTTGAGCAACTTGATCCTTACCGTACTTATCTACTACCCAATCAATTACTCGTTGCCTGCCATCATCGTCAAAATCAATATCTATATCCGGCATGGAAATCCTTTCCGGATTTAAGAAACGTTCAAAAAGCAGATTGTATCGAATAGGATCTATATTGGTGATGGTAAGGCAAAAAGCTACGGCGGAACCAGCTGCCGATCCCCTACCCGGGCCAACAGCCACCCCCATTTTCCTAGCCGCTTTGATGAAATCCTGAACGATCAGAAAATACCCTTCAAATCTCATGGATTTGATGATATTTAATTCCAGATCCAATCTTTCTCTTATGATTTCAGATATTTCACTGTAACGAAACCTCGCTCCTTCATAGACTAAGTGCTTTAAGTAGTCGGCTTGTGTTTTGAATCCTGAAGGAACAGGGAAGTTAGGTAACAAAATATCTCTGGCCAATTTTGGAGCCTCCACCTTGTCGAATATTTCCATTGTATTGACCAGCGACTGTGGTACGTCACCAAACAAATGTGACATTTCGCTTTGGGTCTTAAAATAAAAATCCGATGAAGGAAATTTAAATCGATCCAGTTCTTCAACCTTGCTATTGGTATTTACACAGAGCAAAATATCATGGGCCTTCCAATCACTTTCTTCCAAATAATGGGCATCATTTGTAGCGATTACCTTAAGGTCATATTTGGAGGCAAACTCCAATAGTATCTTGTTTACATCTTCTTGACTCACACCGGTACCATCAATATTCTCCATACCTCGATGGCGCTGTATCTCGATGTAAAAATCTTCCCCAAATAGATCAATCCACCATTGCAACAGCGATTCGGCTTTTCCCAGATCACCCTTTACAATAGTCTGAGGGATTTCCGCTCCTATACAACAACTAGTGGCAATCAGGCCTTCGTGGAATTTTTCCAGCAGCTTTTTATCAATTCTTGGATATTTGCCATACAATCCTTCGATATACCCCAACGAACACAATTTTGAGAGGTTCTCATATCCGGCTTGATTTTTTGCTAATAATAGCTGGTGATATCGTACATCTTTTTCTCCTTTAGATTTAAGGAATGATTGACGGAACCGATCTTCCACTAAATAGAATTCGCAACCAATAATCGGCTTAATGTTTCGTTTTTCAGCTTCCGCCACAAATTTAAAAGCACCAAACATATTACCATGGTCAGTGAGTGCAACTGCTTTTTGACCATCTTGCACTGCCTTTTCCATCATAGCTCCGATTTCAGTAGCGCCGTCCAGTAAAGAGAATTGAGTATGATTGTGCAGGTGAATAAAATCCGACATAGACAAAGTTCCGTTGGTTGTTATTAAAAAGGATAAAATTCGTCTTTCTTCAGATTACAATGTTAATCATATATATTTTATTATTATACTATAAATCTATAATTTGACAGAAAAGGTGTCTGAAATTAAACAAATATTAATTAAAGAACATTCCAAAGCAGCAATGTTTCAAATCGAACAAGCCATCCTTGATAATCCCGTCAAGATTAATGATTTAATCAATTGTTTTTTTGATAAAGACCATCGACTTTGCCAAAGAGCTGCCGGTAGTCTTTATGAGATTGGAAGGAATCACCCGAAATGGTTGGTGCCATTTTTTCCTGCTATGATCAAGAGTTTGAATTATCCAGTCCATGACGCATTGAAAAGAAATACCCTACGAATCCTGGAAGTGCTGCCGATTCCTGATGAATATACCGGAGGAGTCTACGATTTATGCATACATTTCTTCTCGACTCCCAATCAAGCTGTTGCCATACGAGCTTACAGCATCTCCGTATCCGGAAATATTGCAATGAAGCATCCGGATTTAATCCCTGAATATTTGCAGCATTTGGAAATTATCGAGTATGATGAATCCTATGCAATTCAAAGTAGAATAAAGAAAATCAGAAAAAGAATCAATCAATTGGGATATGATTCAGGGTTATAAATATCGCGGTCATCTTGGCTATTTGAGCTAGAAGTTTGTTCTTCTGGTATCCTGAGAATAAACCCCACTTTAAATACATTTTCAATCTTAATGCGATCGTCTTGACTAAGAATTTTACGTAATTTGGTAATGAATACATCAAAACTACGACCGAGAAAGTAATCTGCTTTCCCATAAATAATCTTTAGGGCTTCTTCTCTTTTCAATAATTGATTTTTAAATCTCAGTAACAAACACAAAACAGCATTTTCTTTTTCTGTCAATCTTATTATTTCTTCATTAATCGAGATCTCAAGCATATCTGGTCGATAAGTATAATTACCAATTTGAAAAGTCTTGGATTCTAGTTTCGGAATCTGCGCCACTTTCCGATTTAAAATGGCCTTAATCCGGCAAACCAATTCTGCTTCGTCAAATGGTTTGGTAATATAATCGTCTGCTCCAACTGCAAATCCCTTGAGTTTGTCATTACGCATAATGCGGGCGGTAAGGAACAGAAATGGAATGTTTGCATATTTGGACTTAATGCGTTTAGCGAGTGTAAAACCATCGATATCCGGCATCATCACATCCAAAATACACAGATCAATGTCTTGTTGGCTTAGGATTTTCCATCCAATTTGAGGTAATCCTGCCCAGTATGCTTCAAATCCTTCGCTATTTAGGTAATCCCGTAATAAACAACCCAGGTTACGATCATCTTCCACAATCAGGATTTTAGGTTCCATTCTATTCATACTCCTTGCGGTGATGGTATAAATACATCGAAATGAGTGCCCCTAGTTAGATCATTGACAATTCTGACAAAACCCTGGTGTAGTTCCACAATATATTTTACATAATGCAATCCCAAACCATAACCATTGGTTTCGGTATGATTCCTTTTAAATCGTTGAAAAATAAGTTGTTGATCCTGTACCGGAATCCCGACACCATTGTCAATAAAAGACATCCATACACCCTTGTCATCTTTGTCAATTCGAATGTCAATAACCGGATCACAGTTACAATATTTCAATGAATTGATGATTAGATTTCTCAATGCCTGATAGATATGTTTTGGATCGGCAAAAACTTTGTCCACCCCATCGTTTGCTTTTAAACGCACTTTGGCACGATGATCTTTGAGCTGTAAATCCAAATCTTTAATTAAGGTTTGTACTAATTCGACCGGACTAAACCAACTCTTCGATAACTTATAGTCTCCATTTTCGACTGCTGCAAGGGTCAGCATCTGATCTACTTGCTGGTTAAGTTTCTGATGTTCTTTGCGTAATATTCTGAAATACGAATTTTCCGAAAGATTCGGTTCGGACTTGTCCAACAATTTTGTGGCTAATGATACCGTGGTCAACGGAGTTTTAAATTCATGGGCCATATTATTAAAAAAGTCCTTATTAATCTCATGCAATCTCCTTTGCTTAATCATAGCTCGGATAGCATAAATGAATACACTGGAGATAATTAGCACAATGAATAGGGAAGAAAACAGCATGAATCCCATTTTCCTTGCTACGTAAGCGGATTTCGGGAATTGTAATGCTAAAATCTTATCCTCCAATCCTTTTACATTAGGCATTACCGAGCTATGCACAGGGATACTTTCTGATGTCACATCCATGCTATCCAATAAGTGTATCGAATAGTCCATATCCACTTTGTACAAGGCCATTTTACTTTCAATATTCTGACAAAAGGTCGCATCCAAAACGATTGCAGAATCACATAGTTTTTGACAAGAGGTTGCCAAAGAACTATCTGTAGCGCATGCTTCTACGAAACTACATAAAGCCATTTGTACTTTTTGGTCAAACTGTTTTTCAATCATTGATCTGGATTGGTTTAACCATTTTACCTGAAATAGGATCAAAGTAATTAAAGCCACGGAAGCTGCAACAACGACACTATTGATAGGCGAAAGTTTCATATTCGATTACAAAAGAAACGAATTCAAACCATAAAAACCCAGTGGTAACAAGTTCTTAACAAGTCCGTAACAGCTGGTCAACAAAAACTAAAAGGTAACTGATATAGCTTTGTTTTCAACCCGGTAACTCAGCGGTTCTGAGTGAATTATTAAATAACAAATTATGCTGACATACACAATTAAAATGGTATTTAGCTGGCTATTGGTGATAGGAGCTATGACATCACCGCAATTAGAAGTTCTCGAAAAGAATACTGAGGGTATTCAAAAATGCTGCATGGAAGATCCGGCTTCAAAAAAGTGCATTGTGGTTTCCGAGGAATACTGTAAACAAAAATGCGCTGTGAATGCAAAGGTTTGCAAACTAAGTGATCAAGACCTCAAGGCATGCAGCAAGCAAGCTCAAAAATGTGCACCAGCTTGCAATTAATGCACTAAGGTTTTCGCTAAACCCGACCACTTTACTTCAGAATTTGAAACCAGGATGACTATCCTGGTTTTTTGTATTTACCCCTAGTGTATTAATCAATGTATAGCCTAAAATGAGCCACAGGAGCAGCTTCATCTGATTGCTAACTTGAGGAAATCAAAAAATGTAACGGCTTAATAATCTTCGAAAATTTTGCTTTGCGTACATTTACAGTTGTGAAAACAAATTGAATATGAAAAAAGAATTGTTCTTCTTCTTGCTACTTGGTTGTTTTGTAACCTTAATTTACGCACAGGATAACACCAATAGTTCGGTGATGGATTTTGAAAAATATGATCCACCTTCTACCCTGGTGGTTCCCGAAAATCCTGTAACCCGGGCAAAGTTTCCATTTCTGGATGTACACAGCCACCATTGGCGTGGAAAAGAGGGTTCATATTACATCAATCTCGGAAAAGAAATGGACGAGCTTAATATGAAAGCATTGATCAATCTAAGTGGAGGCACCGGACTTCCGTTGAAAAACACGGTAGATACCATAGCGGAATATTTACCGGGAAGAGTTATCACTTTTGCCAACATCAATATTCGAAGTATCGATGATCCCGATTGGATTGAAAATACGCTTAAACAATTAGAAAATGATTATCAAAACGGGGCCAGGGGGTTGAAGATTTATAAAAGTCAGGGTATGGATCACAAGGATAGCGATGGAAAAAGGATCCCAATCGATGATCCACGGATTGGTCCCGTATGGGAAAAATGTGGAGAACTGGATATTCCTGTCCTGATTCACAGTGCGGATCCGGCACCTTTTTGGCAACCTCATGACGCAAATAACGAGCGCTGGTTGGAATTAAAACTAAGGAGTCGAAGGCAAAGACATGATTTTGAAGCCAGCTGGGAACAAATTATTTCTGAACAACACAACATATTCCGTAACCACCCCAATACCATCTTCATTAATGCTCATTTAGGTTGGTTTGCCAATAACCTGGATACATTGGGTAAGTTACTGGATGAAATGCCCAATATGTACACCGAAATTGGAGCTGTGATTGCCGAATTGGGACGCCAACCTCGAAATGCAAATCGCTTTTTTGAAAAATATCAAGACCGGATATTGTTTGGAAAGGATTCCTACAACCCTGAAGAATATTTTACCTATTTTAGGGTATTGGAAACCGATGACGAGTATTTCCCCTATTATAAGAAATACCATGCTTTCTGGCGAATGTACGGGCTGAATTTACCGGATGAAATATTGAAAAAGCTGTATTACAAAAATGCCTGTAAAATTATTCCTGGATTGGAAGAATCTTTTTTTGAGGGCGAAGAATAGTTGATCTGATCCACCGCCAAAATATTACGTGTTTTATGGTTTTAGTGTAAATTACGGCCTTTCCATTCGTAGGTATTTGTGAATATGGATTGTATTGCAACCCTCAATATGAGTAGACTGTATATGGGTTGTAAAAGTAAGGAATTCCACCAGGTTATGCGTTGTTCAAAGAATTCACCACCTCCATTGAGAAAAAGCCAATCAGCGATCGATTTTATGCCCCAAAAGACTAGAAAGTAAACCATAAAGACCGGTTTGAAAAATCCAAGCATAAAAAAAGCCCAGGGCACAAGAAGTGTAAAAAATATCAACAGCCAGATGTACCTGATATTCGCACCTTTTAGACCTCTTACTTTTGAAGCCCAGCGGACTCTTTGTTTGATAAGATTTTTCAAACCTTCTACCGGATAGGTTTCTGCAACTGTCCATTTATGTTTGATAAAATCTACCCGACCAGGCCATTTTTTGGCAATTTGCTCCATCAAAAAGAGATCATCACCAGATGCAAATAATCCTCCATGATGATACCCATTGACTTCTTGAAAACATTGCAAATCAAACATCATGTTGGCGCCATTGGCCAGATACCAGCGTCTATTTTGAAAGCCTAAATGTGTTAGCAACATGGTTGCAATTAAATCATAAGTCTGCAGTTTTGCTAAGATTCCTCCTGATGAATAATTACGGATCGGAGCAGTAGCTGCTTTTAATTGACGACTTTCAAAATAAGCGGCCAAACTCAACAACCATTTGTCATTTACAAAGGTATCAGCATCTAAGGTTACAATTACCGCATTGGGATGAGGGCAGGCATTTATTCCGGCTTGAAGAGCTGATTTTTTACCCACACTTTGATTATCAACTGCTTTCAGCTGTATTAATTTCTGGGAAAATGAGGCAGCAATGGCAGCCGTTTCATCCTGAGAATCATCATCTACCACAACGGCCGACCAGTGGTTTGCCGGAAACTCCTGTTGGTTTAATGCAGTCAGGCACTTCCTGATATTTTTTGCTTCATTACGTGCTGGAATTACAATCCAGTAGAACCTTTGTGGAACAAACCCGGGAATTTTGATATACTCTTCAGATTTAATCCAATAATATAGGATAATGATGATAAACAACAAATACATCAAAAGTATTGCAAAACCTGCTATAAAAATCGCAGTCAAGGATTGCGGTTATAAATTCGATTAAAACAAATCCTCGTATTCATTGTTTTCTCGTTTCTTCCGTTTTACTGGCTCTATTTCAGGTAGATCTAAAGTTTCATCCTCTATAATCTCGTAATCGATAAGTTTACCTTCAACAGCTTCCCTTTGTTGCTCTTGTACCTTATCGATTTGACGGTCCATAATGGCTTTAGCAAATAAAGCAAATGCAACTATTGGAAAGCCAACCACGGTCAAGATAATCGCTATAATTCCCACAATGGGATTGCGTTTGACCAGATTGACTAGCATTTTTCCGTATTGGACTACGACTTTATATCTGAATATGAGAGTAAGTATAAATAAGATCGGTGCGAGCCAGGCTAAAATGGTAAAAATTCCACGGGCAATAAAAAATAGAATAAAAACTACAAATACCATAAAGATCATTCCGATCCAAAAATTTGTATTAAATCTTAAGTTTGTCATTACTCAATATTTCTACTTAATCAATATTGGAACCATTGAAAAAGTTTGCTTACAACCCTATTATTTTGTCGTTTATAGGCAATCGTAAATCAACAAAACCAATTCAAGCCGAGATCAAACAATTCAAGGTTTGGTCTCCAAAGATTAGTTATACTTAAAGACCAAACCAAGAATAATAGACAGATCTGATTGGATAACGGATTAATTTAACCACCAAGGTCTTCAAGCAATTACTCAGGAATTGGTGTATCGATTTTTGCCAATGCGGCGGCAATCTCTTCAGATGTAATCTCGTGTTTTACTAGGTTACCTGATAAAAATTCTTCATAGGCTCCTAAGTCAAAATGCCCATGTCCGCATAGGTGAATGAGGATGGTCTCAGACTTACCTTCGCGCTTACATCTTTCGGCTTCATTAATGGCCGCCGCAATAGCATGATTGGTCTCAGGAGCAGGGAGAATCCCTTCGGTCTTGGCAAACAGGATTCCAGCTTCAAAGCACTCCAATTGGTCCAGATCCGTAGCCTCTATCAACTGGTCCTTTAGTAGTTGACTTACCAGGGCTCCGGCCCCATGATATCGCAATCCACCTGCATGGATGGGTGCCGGCACAAAAGTATGACCTAGGGTATACATTGGGATTAAAGGAGTCATTCCGACCGTATCCCCAAAATCATATCTAAATACACCTTTGGTCAATTTAGGACAAGATGAAGGTTCTGCCGCAATACACCTGATATTCTTACCCTCTTTAAAATTCATCCTTAAAAAGGGAAAAGAAATTCCAGCAAAGTTTGATCCTCCCCCGAAAGGAGCGACTACGATATCGGGCAGATCCCCCGCTTTGTCCATTTGCACGATGGCTTCCTGGCCAATTATAGTCTGATGCATCAATACATGGTTAAGTACACTACCCAAGGCATATTTGGTATTATCATCAGTAGCAGCTCTCTCAATGGCCTCTGAAATAGCAATGCCCAGAGAGCCTGGAGAATCCGGATCATCTGCTAAAATTGATCTTCCCGCCTGAGTGACCGTTGAAGGAGAAGCATGTACTTTAGCTCCCCATGTATTCATTAAACTCTTACGATACGGCTTCTGATGATAGCTTATTTTCACCATGTAGACTTCGCACTCAATATCAAAAAGATTACAAGCATAACTCAACGCCGATCCCCATTGTCCGGCTCCGGTTTCAGTCGTAATTCTTTTCACCCCTTCTTGCAGGTTATAGTAAGCTTGGGCTACCGCTGTATTGGGTTTATGTGAGCCGGCCGGACTAACTCCCTCGTACTTATAATAAATTTTTGCCGGGGTATCCAACGCTTTTTCCAGACCGTAGGCGCGAAACATCGGTGTTGGTCGCCAAGCTTTGTAAATATCCCGTACCCGTTCGGGAATTTCAATATATTTATCCTGACTGACTTCCTGCATTATCAATGCCATCGGAAATAAGGGGGCTAATGCATCGGGGCCAATTGGCTCTTTAGTACCCGGATGTAGTGGAGGTAGTGTTTTATTTGGCATATCCGCGGCAATATTATACCAGTGGGTTGGGATTTCTTTTTCAGTTAATAAGATCTTCTTTTGCTTCATAATTCCTGTTGTTTGTGTTTTGATGGATAGGAAGTCTTAAAGATGAATAAAAAAATCTACCTATCTAAATCTTTATACCACAATAATTTGATACCGGTCAGAATTTCAAAAGGTTCGGCGTTTGTTAAAAAATGGCTCAGCAGTTTTTTCACTTTCTTTCTATCAAATATTCAGTGTTTAAAAGATTTGAGACAACACTCTTTACAAGCGCTATTGATTTCTTATAAGAATAGGAACGGGTTATTCATATTTGGATAGGAAGCCTTTGTCTAATAACTTTATCACTGCTACCTGTTCTAATATGACAACCTTTTTTCCGGCAACTTTATGTAAATGTTTCCGTTAGTGATTGTGAGGAGGGAATATTTATTATTATTGTAGTCATTCATGACTGAACCAAATGGCTAAAGGCAAAATCGATATCAAACTATTAGGAAGGGTTTTAAAGCTTACCAGACCGTATAGGGGGCTCCTATTTCTGACTGCCTTTCTAGCGGTTGCTTTAGCGCCATTAGGGGTTATCAGACCCTATTTAATCAATGTCATGGTCGATGACTATATCATTGTGGGTGATATTGAAGGATTATTGAGAGTTGGATCCATATTGATGGTTATCCTATTTATAACGGCCATTGCCAGGTATTCTTTCAACTATTTTTCTAATTTGTTGGGTCAGCTAGTGATTAAAGATCTCCGAGTTCAGATATTTGATCATATTGTACATTTACCACTCCCCTATTTTGACAAAACACCGGTTGGACAAGCGACAACCCGAACGATCAACGATATTGAAACAATCAATACCATATTCACTCAAGGAACGGTGACCATCATAGCTGACCTTTTAGGGATGTTGGCAGTGTTACTGGTGATGTTCTTCACCTCGATCAAATTAACATTAATATGCCTGCTGGCCATGCCATTTTTGGTGGTGGCGGGATTTGTCTTTAAGCAAAAGGCCAAAGCTTCATTCCAAGTGGTCCGCACTCAAATATCCAGGATGAATGCATTTTTAAATGAACGTATAACTGGTATGCGTGTTGTGCAATTGTTTAATGCGGAAAAGCAAGAAATGGACAAGTTTCGGCAAATAAACCGAGAATATACCCAGGCTAATTTGAACACCAATTTATACTATGCCATATTCTACCCGGTAGTGGAGTTTATTTCAGCAGCTACTCTTGCTCTGATGGTTTGGTGGGGAGCCCGAGGTGCTTTGACCGGTGATATTACTATCGGAGCCCTGGTGGCATTTCCAATTTACCTTTCTATGCTCCTTAGACCGATCAGAATGGTAGCTGACCGATTTAATACCTTGCAAATGGGACTTGTAGCTGCTGAAAGGGTGTTTAGGGTAATGGATGTTGACCATGGCTTAACAGATAATGGATCTGTTGTAATCAATAAATGCAAGGGCAATATTCGATTCGATCAGGTAAGTTTTGCCTATGATCAGGAAAACTTCGTATTGAGAGATGTGAGTTTCCATTTGAATCCCGGTGAAACTCTGGCAATCGTCGGAAGTACAGGATCGGGAAAAACCACCATTATCAATCTACTCAACCGGTTTTATAATATTCAGAGAGGACATATTTATCTCGACGGATATGATTTGAAAGAAATTGAAATCACCTCATTGCGATCGAGGATTGCGTTAGTTTTGCAAGACGTGTTTCTCTTTACCGGATCGGTCTATGACAACATCACCTTGAGGAATAAAGACATCTCATTAGAAGTAGTAGTTGAGGCATCCAGAACGATAGGTGCTCATGACTTTTTCATCAAACTTCCTGATCAGTATGATTTCATTGTCACTGAACGGGGAAATAATCTGTCCATGGGTCAGCGACAATTGATTTCGTTTGTACGTGCATTAGTATATAATCCGGATATTCTCATTCTAGACGAAGCCACCAGCTCTATAGATACAGAAACAGAATCAGTTATCCAATTTGCTATTGAAACGCTCATTGAAAAAAGGACTTCGATCATTATTGCTCACCGGTTATCAACCATCCGCCATGCTCACAAAATCCTAGTTCTGGAAAAAGGCAAAGTTGTAGAATTTGACTCTCATGAGAATCTTTTAAAGATTGAAAATGGCTACTATAAGAAGCTCTACGATATGCAATTTGCTGAATTGGATATGACTATTTAGTATCGATAATCATGAATGACCTCATTTTGCCATCCTCCCAACATGCTCTGCAACTAGATCGATCCGATCCCCTGGCTGAATTCAGATCCCGATTTCATTATCCATCCGGCAGCGATGGCGACCCGCATATTTATTTTTGCGGCAATTCATTGGGATTGCAACCTAAAACTGCTGCTTATGAGTTGGATGCCATACTTTCCGATTGGGCCCGGTTGGGAGTGGACGGACATTTTAAGGCTGATCCCCCCTGGATAGGTTATCATCGCAACCTAAGTGCCATGATGGCTAGAATTGTGGGTGCCTTGCCAGTAGAAGTAAGTTTAATGAATGCACTTACCATTAACCTGCATTTGGCATTGGCTTCATTTTACCGTCCATCTCAAGATCGATTTAAAATCATTATGGAGTATGATGCTTTTCCGTCTGACCGGTATGCAGTGGAATCTATGCTCCATTTGCGAGGAATTGATCCTAAGGAAGCGTTGGTGTTCATTCCACCGAACGATGATGGATTAATTGATTTAAACATTCTGAAAAGAATTATTTCAGAGTCTCAACCTGCTTTGGTATTGCTGGGGAATGTGAACTACTATACCGGCCAGGCACTATCGATCGCTGAGATCACCGAATGTGCACACCAGCATGGAGCCCTCATAGGATGGGACTTAGCGCATGCTGTGGGCAATATTCCTCTTAATTTGCACCAGGATCAAGTAGATTTTGCTGTTTGGTGTACTTACAAATATTTGAATGCTGGACCTGGCAGTCTGGCAGGAATTTTTATTCATGAAAAACACAGTCATAATACCAATACTCCCAGATTGGGGGGTTGGTGGTCACAGAAACTGGAAAGCCGGTTTGATATGCGTCTTCCTTTCGACCCCATACCGGGAGCAGAAGGGTGGATCATTAGCAACCAATCGATAATGGCCATGGCTCCACTCAAAGCCTCTCTCCAAATATTTGACCAGATTGGGATGAAAAAGCTCTATGATAAGTCCTCTCAATTGACAACCTTTTTGTACGAATCCTTACAGAAAATCAACAATAAATATTTTACGATTCTTACACCCGTCGGGGTCGATCAGCGAGGATGCCAGTTGTCCCTTTATTTCCACCGATCTGCCGATGTGGTTTTCCAAAAATTGGTTGAGCATCATATAACCGTTGATTTCCGAAAACCCAATGTCATTCGGGTTGCCCCGGTTCCTCTATACAATACCTACACCGAAGTATGGCAATTTATCCGGATTTTGGATCAAATATTTAAAGAACTTGAATAAAATATGAAAATGAAAAGAGGTTATCTAACTATACTGGTTACTTCCATCTTGGTTATCACTAGCTGTGACCGGTCTGAATCAAATCAATCCCTACAAGCAATAAATCCCTTTCCGGAAATACAAGATTCGGCCGTAATGATTGCACCAGGCAATATTTCGGGACCTAATCCGGAATTCGCCACTACCTGGAATCCTGAGCTAAACCAACTGGTTTTTAACAGAACTTCTCCCGATCGGTCGGTCATCTTTTTGTATACCTCGTCATTCGACCAGGGCGGATGGTCAAAACCCATTTCTTTTCCCTACTCTGATTCCACAACCCGGGATATTGATCCTTTCTTATTTGGAGATCGATTGTATTTCAGCAGGATCCCAACTGGCTCCGCCTCCTCTGAAAAAGATAATTATGACATCTTTTTTTCCGATTTGATAAATGGCCAATGGACCATACCGCAAAAAGAGGGCTTAGGAGTCAACACCGAAAACGATGAGATTTTTGTTACCCTGTCAAAAAACGGAAATATGTATTTCTCGGTATTCGAATTTGGAACCCGTAATGTGGCAATTTATAAAAAAACAGCTCATTCTAATTCCGATCCGGAAAGGCTAATTTTCAAAAACGACACCGCCAGATTGACCAATCCGGCCATAGCCCCCGATGAGTCATTCCTGATCACTACTTCTGGAAATTTGGTGGGTTATGGTTCAGCTGACCTGTATATTAGTTATCCAACTCTAGATGGAAACTGGAGCAATCCCCAAAATCTAGGGCCGAAAGTAAACTCTAGTTATACCGAATTTGCTCCTGGAATATCAGCGGATGGCATGTATTTATTCTTCACCAGTGAAAGACCTGGTATGGTGCCTAAGGATAGTACTACAGGCAGACCTCCGGGAGATCTGTACATCGTCCGGCTTCAAAAAATTCTAGAAAATATTAAGGAATAAAAATATTCACGTATTCTTAATACTCCTTTTTCAATCGGCTTCAGCGGAATTTTCCACTTGAACATTTGGTTTTTTACGTCCGTCTTTAATCAATCCGAAAGACATCAATAAACTGCTTATAAGTATGACATAAAGAAGGATTCCACTGCTAAACTCTGAAACCTGTAACGAAACCGGAATAGCAAAAAATAACAAAATGGTAATTAATCCACGTGGGGCTATCCACAATTCAGGATAGATCCCGTTTTTAAGAAACAACTTCAGGACAATCCACCGGATGACATATAATATAGTTAATACACCCAAACTTACCAGAAACACCTGTCCGTCGACCAGGGCCGCCAGATCAATGGTCATTCCAAAAATCACAAAGAAAAAAGTTCGAACTACAAATGCAGTTTCAGCCGTAATCATATGAAAATCTTTCTCAATCGCTTCAATCGGATCATCTTTGTCAAAATCATTTTTAAACATTTTGAAGAACCTTTGATGATTCGACAATGCCATTCCAAACACTAAAATGATCAACAGTGGAGAGAGGTGTAGCAGTTTGCCAAGGGCATACAGAAGCAGTAAAACGGAAATCAATAAAAACAACTTGTGTCCTTTCATATCCTTGAAGAAAAACACCAATAAGTAGCTGGCTACCACTGCAACTATCATGGTCAATACAAAACTGATCCCAAATTGAGTACTGGCTGAGGTTCCACCAGATTCAATCAAGTTGATCAAAAAATAAAAGAACATTATTCCCAAAATGTCAGAAAACGTGGATTCATAAACCATGAATTCTTTCTTATTTCTAGCCAGATTAGAAACCGAAGGAATTATAATTGCGCTGGACATAATGGATAAGGGTGTTGCATACAGAATGGCTTTCAGATAATCCATATTTATGAATTGCTGAAGAAGAAGACCAATAATCAAAGTGGATCCCACCAAACAGACCAAAGCAATTATGAATGATTTTCCAATGATTGGCATTTTATCTTTGTTCAATTCCAGATCCAAAGCTGCTTCCAAGACAATCATGATCAATCCGATGATACCTAATATTTCCAATACCGGCATCAAATCGACGTGCTCATAATGCAACGCATTTAATCCTTGCTGGAGTAAGATTCCCGTACCAATCAGTAACAGTACAGATGGAACATTAGTCTTTTTTGCAATGATATTATAGATAAAGGATAATACCACCAGTATAGAGGCAACTATGATCATGACATAGGTTCCTCCGACAACATTGGCTAAATAGAACATCAGAATAATTTAAGTTCGAAAGACTAAGAAGCTCAAATTTAAAAATAGTTTATGAGTATTATCTTTAATATGTAGAGAAGTTTTATTCCGTCATATTGGGTAAAGAAATTTACCGTCAATTGATATCACCCATCCAGCGTTTAGCAAAAGGACTTAAGGCAAGAAAAAATATTGCAGTGCCGATAGCAATCAGAAATACCGTGTTGAATAAACTGGGTATTTCCGCAATATTTTCTGGATCAAATCCTCCGGCGTACAATCCGGCTATCAAATTTCCCAATGAGGTGGCCACAAACCAGATACCCATCATTTGACCAACATATCTTTTCGGTGATAATTTAGTAGTTGCGCTGAGTCCAACCGGGCTCAATGATAATTCACCAATGGTATGAAGGAAATAGGTGATTACTAAGAAATGCATTCCTGGTTTCATGCCCTCTAATGCCAAATTAGCTGCAAACACCATTACAAGAAACCCCAAACCCATCAGAGCGAGACCAAAGGCAAACTTTAAAGGTGTGGAAGGATTCAGATTTCTAGCGGCCAGTTTCACCCATAAGGCTCCGATGATGGGAGCAAAAATGATGATAAATGCAGCATTGACACTCTGCAATAATCCGGCTGGAAGGACCATACCCAGTAAGTTACGATTGGTAAAGTCCCGAGCGAATAAATTTAAAGAGGAACCGGCTTGCTCAAAACCTGACCAAAATACCGCCGCTCCGATAAATAACAAAAATATGATGGCTATCCTTTTTCGCTCTGGCACCGTAAGACCACCTCCAATTAGTATATAGGCAAAATAGGAAATGGTAATTGCAATAATAACTACTCCCAAGCTTTGGGCAAGTCCCGTAGCCGTACCTAAATCAATCAAGCCCGTCAGCTGAAGTACTGCGATCAGGAGGACCACAAATAAGGCCATAACGATGGCAAACCAATTTGATTTTTTCGAGTTACCTACAGGTTTATCCTCTTTTGCCTTGGGGACTTTTCCGGCGTCTCCAAGATGCCATTCGGTCAACCTGTATTGAACAAGACCTGCAAACATTCCAAAGGCTGCCAAACCAAAGCCCAGGTGCCAGTTGACACCCTCTCCTAAGATGGGGACCAATATCTGGCCCAGAAATGATCCCAAATTGATGCCCATATAAAATATTGAAAAACCGGCATCTCTAGTCGCTCCACCTTCCGGATATAAGTCTCCGACAATAGTGCTGATATTGGGTTTTAACATCCCTGTTCCCATTGCCACAAAAGCCAAACCTCCAAAAAATATGAATTTAGACCCGGGAATTGCCAAAATCAAATGTCCTATCATGATTAATATCCCGCCATACCATACCGATTTTCTTTGGCCAAAAATGTTATCTGCCAGCCAACCTCCTGGTAACGTCAATAAGTAAACGGCAGCCGTATATAATCCATATATCGCGGCAGATTCCTCTACACTCAATCCCAAACCTTCCTGGGCAGCATCCGTAGTCATGAATAAAATCAGTATCGCCCTCATTCCATAATAACTAAACCTTTCCCACATTTCCGTAAAAAACAAGGTCGCCAAACCACGAGGTTGCCCAAACCACTTTTTACCGCTTATTTCTGCCATAATTCAATTTTTATTAACAACAAAGCTTGAAAGATAGGAAAAATGTATAAATGCATCAGAAGAGAAGTTTGCAATTATTAATAATCTTATGACTCCAAGTCAGATTTTAGGTAACTTCA
Source organism: Saprospiraceae bacterium (assembly GCA_965223405.1). Taxonomy (GTDB): domain Bacteria; phylum Bacteroidota; class Bacteroidia; order Chitinophagales; family Saprospiraceae; genus CBDCWO01. The sequence continues at coordinate 4,095,218 of CBDCWO010000006.1, read as the reverse complement.
AGGTGGTCATTTCAAGCAAAATAAATAGTATCGCTGACTAAATTCTCTGTATTACCTATTACCTTTATTGAGAAATTCTCAGCTTCCTATCTTATAATCTCCACTACGATTTCCATCCTGGTCCTCGTACTACCCGTCCGGGTGTAGCTCCGGTATGTTTACCATCTGCAAGCACAAACTGACCATTTACTAAGACATAGTGGACTCCGGAAGCCAATTGATGAGGTTTGGAGTAAGTCGCATGATCAGCAATGGAGTCCGGATCGAAAATTACAATATCCGCAAAATAACCGGGTGCGAGTCTTCCTCTATTTTTTAATTTCAAATTCTCAGCCGGCAAGGATGTCATCTTCCTAATAGCCTCAGGTAAGGTAATTACTTTTTCCTCTCTCACATATTTTGAAAGTAAACGAGCAAAACTACCATAAGCTCTAGGATGTGGATTTGATTCTAAAAACAGGCCTTCCGGTGCCAGTGCACCTGCGTCCGAACAAAAACTCATAAAGGGGAAAGTGATTTTTTGGGTGATATTCTCTTCACTCATTAAAAAATAAACTGTTCCCACTCTGGACCCATCTTCAATCACCAAATCCAATAAGGTTTCTGCAGGACTAACACCTCGCTCTTTACTGATTTCACTAATGGTCATCCCAATATATTTTCTCAGATCTTTATTGCGGAAACTAACGGTGATCATTCCATCCGGTCCACAAGATTTATAAAGGTTTTCCCAATCCTGAGCGTCAATCTCCATTTCGGCTAAGATTTTTTTTCTGGTAATGGGATCCGAAATACGATTTTTCCACTGCGTATATCCTCCTTCTTGGCACCATGGAGGCATGGCCGCATCTAGTCCTGTCGCTCCGGCAGTGTAATTATACATATCTGTTGTAATTTTCAGCCCTGCTGAATTGGCAGAATCGATTAAGTATTTTATCCGGTCCAACTTGGCCCAATTCTGTTTACCTGCTACCTTTAAGTGATAAATTTCAGTATCTATTCCGGCCTCATTTGCAATCCGGAATGTCTCATCCAGAGCATTAAAGATAGCATTTCCTTCACTACGCATATGTGTGGCATACATCCCTCCGTAAGATGAAGCTATCTTACATAAAGCAATTAATTCTTCAGTATTTGCATAATTTCCAGGAGCATAAATTAGCGCAGAAGCCACGCCCATGGCCCCCTCTTGCATGGCTTGATCCACCAGTGCTTCCATCCGCACCAATTCTTCAGGTGAGGGAGATCGATTTTCGTATCCCAATTCATAAATCCTGATAGTGGCTGCACCAACAAAAGAAGCTACATTGACCGACACACCATTCTTCTCCAAGGCTTCCAAGTACTCCCCTAGGCTGGTCCAGGAAATCGGGTAAGGATGATCGTCCATTCCGGCGCGCATGGACGCTTTCATATTCTCATTCAAGGGGCCCATAGACCAGCCCTCCCCCATCACTTCTAGTGTAACCCCTTGATATATATCACTTTGGGCTTTACCGTCATGCATTAAAGTTTCACTTGCCCAACTCAACATATTGATGAATCCCGGAGATACAGCCATATTTTTGGCGTTTATTATTTGTTTACCTGTAGCAAAGGACAAATCGCCAATAGCCGCAATTGTATCGGATTGAATTCCGATCTGACCTATGTAGGGCTCAAGACCAAGACCATCATAAATGGTGGCGGAATCAATAAGAATATCATATTCAGACATCCTGGTTCCTTCAAAATCAGACTTTGATCCGCATGCACTCCACATACCGCTCATAAGCATTCCGATAAAAAAAAATGATCTCATTTCAGCTGGATTTATTTAATTTCTGCATTTACGGGTCGGTTACCCAGACCAAAACTTAACTCACTTATTTATACTAGATATTCTGCGCTTAGATGCCCTTCTGCTTTGGTTTGGTTTTGACCTAGTTGAAGTTACATTGTTTATCGCATAAGATCCTATAGATACTCTGAAATTTTGTCTTCTGCCTAAAAAAGTACGTCTTGGGAAATATGGGATTGTTATAATCTTATCGGCAATTTGAAATAATCCTGCCTTATTCCTTATTGGTCCGAATAAAAAATATGGCTTGCATGATGTTTTCTTAATTATCAGATAGTTATGCATCAAAGGGATAAATTTTCATCGAATTCTTATAATTATATGCAAATAGTTTCTATTTTTAATTCTGTCAGAACCAAATGTTTACACATATGGAAAAAAAGAATGAAAAGAGTGCTTATTCTTTTCATGCGAATAAAACCACAGAGTTATGAAAATCATTTTAGTAGGAGGAACCGGAACAATTGGCAAGAAACTGGTTGACGAGTTCTCCATACGCCATGAAGTAATTACTGCCAGTAGAAATAATAGTGCCTTCAAAATTGATCTTACCGACCGTGAATCTATTGTGAATATGTATGAACAGACAGGCCCATTTGATGCTGTGGTGGTGACCGCCGGAAGTGCTTACTTCGGTCCTTTCAACCAAATGACGGAAGACGACTTTTATGTTGGAATCAAATCTAAAATGATGGGACAGATCAACTTGGTGATGGTAGGAAAGGAATATATAAACAGCAAAGGATCATTCACATTGACTACTGGAATCCTATCCGATGAACCCATTAAAAATGGTTTAGGACTAAGTGTTGCAAACGGGGCGATCAATGCATTTGTTATGGCGGCGGCACCAGAATTGGAAAGGGAAATTCGTCTCAATGTAGTCAGTCCCGGAATGGTCGAAGATGCCGCTGAAAAATATGGGCCATTTTTCCCGGGACACATGCCTGTAAGTATGGAAAGAACGACCAAGGGCTATGTGAAAAGTGTAGAGGGCATCATTACCGGGCAAGTCATCAGAATATATTAAGCCATCTAAAATTTTAAAAAGATGCACAAACTGAAGATCACTGCTGGTATTATAATATTCCTTTTTTGGGGTTTATTATCCGCTCAACCCATCATTTCATTGCCTGGTGAAGATGAACATTTCACCGATCCATATGCAGACCAAGGTCTGGTTCAATGGCGTGCTTTTAAAAAATCTCAAGCCTGGAATCAACGCATTTCAGGCCAAATTAGTCCACTTACTCAAATTCAGGAGTTGGGCCCCATGCATGTACCGGGTAGAGTAAGATCAATGGTCATCGATCCCGTACGCAAGATCTACCTGGCTATTGCCACTGGAGGTGGTATATGGAAATTTTCACCAATCGATCACTCCTGGACTCCTGTCAATGACCAGTTTCCTAACCTAGCATTTTCGGGAATTATCCAAGATCCTCATCACCCCAATACCATCCTGGCAACTACCGGTGATCCGACCATGGGAATTCCTGGTGCAGGAATCTTTAGATCTGATGATCAGGGAGCCACTTTCGTGCTAATGGAAAACACCGGTAGTCAGAAAAACACCGACTTTTATTATTCAAGATTCATTAGTTACCACCCGATCATTGAAGGCCTTCTGTTTTGGGGAGTAGGCAAAAATGGCAATGACCACCTCTATCGTTCAGATGATCAGGGTAAGACATGGTCTAAAGTCCTGAATTGTCAAGGAATACTTTCCAATATTGCCTACAGCTCTGAAAACAGGGTATTCGTAACCTCCAACCGACAGGGAATATTTATTTCGGAACACAATGGCGTGGCGGGATCTTTCGACCTCATCAAAGCGCTCCCAAATAATCCAGATCAAACCAAACCCAATTTTTATCAGGGTATCGATATTTCATTTTGTAAATCCAATCCAACCACTGGTTATGCTTTATTTGCTTCCGATATAAATAATGCTTCCACTCCAGATCCCGGGATCTATAAAACTCAGGATGGAGGCAAAACCTGGAAAGAAGTTTCCCATCCGGGAAAAAGGATCCCTTATTCGCAACCAGGATTTGCGTATAATTTAACTGTTTCTCCTCAAGACCCGGAACTAATTGCCACTGGAGGATTACTATGGGGCTATTCACGCGATGGAGGACAAAGTTGGACGCGGGGCTATAGTCTTGAAGTTGATTTTCACACCATGGTTTTCGATCCTGAATCTCCGAACCGAATGTATGTTGGCTACGATCAGGGAATGGGGATGGTGGACTTTGACAGCACAAAAGTTAAACAGGTCATTCAGGACAACCAAAAGGTTCAAATCAACGACCCGCAAGCCGTTGAAATTGGAAAAGCAGGTACTTTTTTTGCAGCTCAGATATATAACGGTGACTTTTTTCCATCCGGAAACGGATTTATTATGGGAGCTCAGGATTGGGGATTTCAACTTACTTATGATGACGGTTTTACCGAAAGGGATCGGGCAGGAGATGGTGGATCTGCATACATCCATAAACAAAATCCGGAGATTAGTTATGCCAGTACTCAATATGGAAGAATTTATCGTTGTACTTCTACTCTAACTCCTGGGTACGCACGGAACAAATTTACTTTCATCATGGATGATCTCGATCAAAATCATGATGGAAAAATTGATGAAGGAGTAGATTTTTTTATTACCAAGTTTGTGATAAATGAATCAAATGGAGATGAGTTGTATTTTCCCACTAAAGAAAATATCTATGCCAGTCTTGATCAGGGAAATCATTGGGAATCGATATATACGCTTAATGGTAAGAGGGTCCTGGATCTGGCCATTGTTTCTGGAAATCAGCCTACTCTGTATATTGTCTACATACAGAATAATACTTATGGCCTTATCCGGATCACTTCGGCAAATACAGTCAATCCCATAGTAACTGATTTTGAAAACGCGATTCCAATCCACTTTGGCTATCCTTTAGAAATCTCTGAGGTTTCCAATTCACCCAATACCGTCTTGATCGGAACGACCTCGGGTAAGGTATTACAGATTGACTTGTTGGATCAAAAACCCAAGGTGAAAGATTTGACCGGAGACCTACCTGAGACACGGATTCGCGATATCTGGGTATACCCTGAGGATCCGGATAATTTGATATTGGCTGGTACCAGTTTGGGGCTGTTTTATACTATTGACGGTGGAGCACACTGGATTCTTGAATCCAATATTCCGTATACCGCAATCAATCAAATCAGATACCGGGAGCACGACCAAACCTTGTTCCTATTTACTTACGGTCGTGGAACCTGGAAGGCTATCTTAAACCCTATTTCTACTAGTGTTACCAATGAAATCGAAGATGTCATCATTCAATATCCAAATCCATTTGACCACCAAATCCATTTAACTTCTCAGAAAAATTATAATTATACTATCCGGGTATATGACATCTCAGGTCATTTAATCGATCAGTCAGCATTCTCTAATAAAGCTACTTTGTCTACATCGGCATGGCCATCCGGGGCTTATATTTTACATGTGGTGAGGAAGGGAAATACGGTTAAGTATTTCAAAATATGGAAGAATTAAGAGCAAGAACTAACAAACTAAGTCACTTCTTGCTCTTCTAAATTTTACACCGAGATGGCTTTGAAAATAATACAAACAATTAAGGTTGCATCAGCCTATATTAATTATCCGACTTAATTCTGCGCTGCTCATCCTCCAGACCGGTCTTTCTGCGCCGGGCTGATTTGACCTGATCATTACCAAGCAGGTAAGAAAAATTCAGCTTTAACCTACGACTATCTCTCTCCCCATTGATTTTCATATATAATTTACCAAACTGGCTGGTACCACCCCATTTATTGGTTTTCAGTACATCGGATACGGAAACTTTCAGGTTTCCTCTCCCCTGCAATATTTTTTGCTGAAACCCTATATCCAGGGCACCCATACTATTCATTTTAAAGGTGCCTCCCCACAATCCCGGTGAATTAAACCAACCGGAAATTTCAAATCTCGAGTTTTTGCCAACTGAAAAGGTCTGTTGGCTATATATGTTAAACGCCGTTGCCGCCAGGTCGACAATTTTTCCATCACCATAATCAGCCCGATTAATTGTATGATAAGCGGATAGATTCGCAAAAGAGCTCCACCATTTTGTAATCTGGACAGGAGCACTAAAATTTAAACTAATGTTTTGCTGATCAGCCAGATTCAACCAGGTTATAAAACTTTCTTTTTCACCCCTAGTATCCGTTATTCTGGTTATTAAATCGGTAGTCTTTGTATAAGAAAGAGAAGTATTATACCGGTATTTAAAAGTATGAGTTAATTGCACATTATGAGAATACTGAGGATTCAAAAATGCATTCCCTTTTTGAAAAGTCAATTCATCCAACAAACTTTCAAACGGATTTAGATCCTGATAATTCGGCCGATCTATTCTTCTGCTGTAGGTTAATTGAAAGCTATTGTTTTGATTGGCTTGCAAGGTCACTCCTCCGGAAGGAAATAGATCAAAATATGATCGTTTTACATTTTCATCGTTTACCGGTTTGAGGGCCGTTAATATTCCCTCAGAATTGGTCTGCTCCACCCTCAATCCAACCTGAAAGTTGAATTTTTTAACCTTTCGGCCATAGTTCAAATAGGCTGCATTTACATTTTCTGAATATTCAAATTGATTGGTTCGATCTGTATTGAGAATAGGCGTTCCATCTTCAACATTGTAAAAATCAAATATATTATCGGTGGTTACCAAAGCCAATTTAACTCCGGAACCGAGTTTTCCACCCCAAGCAGACCTCTCATGATCTACTTTAAACGTGTAAATATTGATATCCGTAGGAGAGTTGTTTTGATACACAATTTCATTAAGTAAAGTCTTTTCGTCCGCACCTAAATAACTATTAGGCTGATAGACTTCACGGTCATTGCGAAAAATACCATAATCTGCATCGATATTCCAACTGGTTTCTTTACTACGGAACTGATAATTTACATTAAAGTTATAATTTGCCCGGACTCCATCACTATTACTGGCGGCAATCAGGAAACTATCTGGTTGCGCACCACCAAAGGAAGAGATTTCAGTTCTACTTTGACTTCCCCAAATGTAATCGCTAATGTTACCATTCGCAAGAAAGCCAATGGTACTTTTTTCGGACAAAAAGTAATCACTACCTAATCTAAAATTATGGTAATCATAATTGCCACCCATGTCGGAGTGTTGGTTGAATACGCCTCCTGTTTGCTCTCGATAAAGGTTCATGATGTTTTCATTCTCCCCATAACCATAACCATAGCTTCCAAAAACATTGTATTTCTGATCTCTATAATTACCACTGATTTTACCGTTATATTTGGGCAGATTGCCAATGGAATATCCTAAATCAATATTGGCATTGGCACCCAAATTTTTATCCTTTTTTAAACGAATATTGATAATACCTGCATTGCCCTCGGCATCATAGCGAGAACTGGGGTTTGTTATTACTTCAATGGCTTCGATCTCTGAAGACTGTAGGGTACGCAAATAAGATGCAAGATCATCGGTTCCCAAGGGAGATTTTTTTCCATTTATGTACACCTGTACCCCATTTTTCCCAGATAACATAATATTATCGTTATTATCAATCATGACCCCTGGCGATTTTCGTAAAAGCTCCATAGCGTCATAACCGGTGGCATTGATACTTCCTTCGACGTTGAAAACCATTTTATCAGGTTTAACTTCAATCAGCGGTTTAGTAGCTTTAACCACCACTTCATCTAATTGATTATCAGCGGCGTGCATACGAATTTCATCCAAGGAAAGTCTCTGGCCTTGCTTCAATACAAAAGGTGCAACCTTATAATCCGGAAGACCCACGTAGCTTACTTCTACCCAATATTTTCCAGGTTCAACCATCGTGATCTCAAACTCTCCCTTGTCACCGGTGATTTCCCCTTTAACCATCTGACTATCCAGATGATTAAATAACAAAACGTTGGAAAAAGCAAGAACTTTGCCACCAGGGTCGACTACTTTACCGTTAAGTGAAGCGTGTTGTTGTCCGGTTAAGAACATAACGCACAGGCATACTGCCTGAAAAGTTAGTATGAATTTTTTCATGTCAGGATTTAGTTTTTTGAAGTGATCTGACAAAAATTATTTGAGTCTAATCACTTCTATATGAATTTGAACATAAAAGTAATTCTTCGGGAATGTAAAACACCTTTCTTTAGATATGAGTCCGGATTTGATAGATAAAAGTGCCATTACAATCAGATTTTAACTACTTTAATCCTCTTGACGGATAAATCTATCAAATGGTTACACAATGATCAACTTTTAACAATTATTACAAAACAGGCCTGTATTCTGCAAAGGCTCTGACCGGTACAGATCCCATTTTTTCGATTCTCAAAGGTAAAGCTGTCATATTTACAGCGGTGGGCAGAGTATTCAGTTGTGTGAGATGTTCCAGAATAAAAATTTCATTTTTCAGGAGTATAGTATGCACCGGGCGAGTATTGATCTGTGTGTCATCCACATTGTAGCTATCGATCCCTACTAGGCATACTCTTTTATCCACTAGATAGCTGGCAACTTCACCTTCAAGATAGGGATGGTTATTAAAATACGTTTCCGTGTTCCAATGTCTGTCCCACTGAGTAGCAAATAGAACGGCTTTATTTTCTACATCATACCCTTTCAACTCTTTTAGAGTTATAGCTCCCTGATGTATGGGCAGTTGAACTACACAGGTGGGTAGATCAACAAATCGGTTCAATGGATAATGAGTAAAATCCTTCCCATCAGCGTATCGGTGAAAAGGACAATCCATATAAGTGCCGGTATTACCAACCATTTCTATTTTTCCAATATGAAATGTCGTTTCCCCATCATAATGCTTACTGGACATTTCACGGGACATAAAATCACAGATTATGGGCGCCGGCAAACCCTGATAAGTGATCATGCCATCAACAATTATATGGCTTAATTCCTGTCTGATAATACCCATTTCTTGAATTCTTTAAACAACTCGTACTAGTGAGACCACTCTGAAAACTTTACAAATCCAAAATAAGATTTACTTATCAAATTCTACTTTTGTACGTTTTTATATTTTTACCATTAACTTATGTCGCGATATACAAAATTTATCTGATTTATCTAAAGTAAAATCGCTTCGCATAAGTTTCCAATCCAATCAAATGACAAAGACCAATAGTTGGATAGACGATGAGATAAAAACCTATTATAACCGCAATACCTTTAAATTTTTAAAATGGGGTAAGCATGCCAAAACGACCTGTATCCATCAACCTATATACAAGAATTCAAAAAATATTCAGGAAGCATTGCATTATCCCCACCAAGTAATCAAAGATTGGATTTTGAAATTTTTGGAAGATTCTCAATCGATGAGGATTGCAGATTTAGGTTGCGGTGTGGGCGGAACCCTTGCATACCTCAATCAACACCTTACTAAAACAAAGTTAGATTTTGTGGGAATAACGATCAGTAGTCGACAAGTGAATCAGGCTAGGAACATGTGGCCAAAGTCGTCCAATGTGAAAATAATCTGTGGAAATTTTCTCGACTATAAAGATCCTCAAGGCTTTGATATGATTTACCAAATTGAATCTTTCAATCATGCCAGAAGTCTTGAAGAAATGCTAATAGCAAGCGATCACCTTCTAAAACCAGGTGGGCTCTGGATAATTTTTGATGATTTTATTAGTACAGAATCCCAAGGTATTTCTCAAGAAACCATCGCTCAATATCGTAAAGGTTGGATCTTGCCTAACTTAAACAGATTGGATAAATTTTTGGTCGAAGTAAAAAAATCAGGCTATACCGTGGTACAAAATGAAGAACTTACAGAATATTTGACTTTATTTAGAACCCGTGACCGCTGGGCAAAATTATTTGAACCAATCATTCGTATTATTTATAAAAAAAGTTATTACCTGCAATCAATATACGGGGGCTTAGCTAGGCAAAGAGCGCTATCTAAAGGGTGGCTTACTTATAGAGGATTAGTATTGCGCAAGTCATGAACAAACATTTAATACCATCATTTTTTATTATCGGAGAAAGGAAATGTGGATCCTCATCACTTTTTCGATACTTAGTAGATCACCCTAGAATCTTACCAGGACGTGTGAAGGAACCTAATTTCTTTATCCATGATATAAAATATATAACCAAACACTTTGATCAGTATTTAATGAATTTTCCTTTAAAGAGATCGGAGCAGCCAGAAGAATTGGACTGGCCGGAACTCAATGAGAATGGGATTTTGTTTGAAGAAAAAATATTTTTTAATCGCAATACCAATACCACTTATATCACTGGAGAAGCTAGTGCGAACACTTACTTTGATGTTCCACCCCACATTATCAAGCGCTTTCTACCCCAAATCAAATTGATATTATTAGTTCGAAATCCTGTGGATAGAGCTTATTCCCATTTCCGTATGTATGAAAGATTTGTAGCTGAAGGAAGGGATATAGGTTGGAATCTAGGCAGCTTTGAGGACGAAGTATCGAAAGAAATTCAAGACATGAAAAAAGGTAAATGGGGATATTTTATCAGCCCATCCTGTTACGCCATCAAGTTCAGGGAGTGGAAATCACAATTCAATCCCAACCAATTGAGAGTATTCGATCTTAGTGACTTTGCTACTAAAAAAAAAGCCAATCAAACGATGAATCAAATCTGTGACTATTTGGAAATTGAATCTTTCCAAATCACTGATTTCCGAATGTTTAACAAAGCCCCTAAATCCAAATTGTCTCCGACTATCAGAAAGGATTTAATGGATTTCTTTAAGCCTTATAATCGTCATTTCTTTGATTACCTTGGAAAATCTTTTATTTGGGAATGAAGAATTGGAAGCGGAATATCGGGTACCTGAGGTCTTGGATTATCTATGAGGCTAATCCGATAAAGCGTATCCGGTTGAGTCGATTTTACCGGCCTATTATCAATTCAGGAGATTTGTGTTTTGATATTGGAGCCCACACTGGAATTCAGTCTGCTGTTTGGGAAAAACTAGGAGCGCTGGTAGTGGCAGTTGAGCCCAATCCACTATTTTACAAAAAATTAGTACGTCGATTTAAGAATCGACCTTCAATTCATGTCCTGGATCTTGCAATTTCAGATCAGGAGGAGGAAACAACTATGTTTCTTAGTAGTATTGCTCCCACGGTTAGTACACTGGCGGATGATGAATGGCAAGAAGAAATAAAAAACAGATCTTCTTTCTCATTTGAATGGGATCAACCGATGAAAGTACAAACTACTACTATTGATCAATTAATAGAAAAATATGGGGTTCCCCATTTGATCAAGCTGGATATCGAGAGTTTTGAATCTCGTGCATTACGTGGATTGCATCACCCCATCAACTGGATAAGTTTTGAATATTTTAGTTACCTTCCCACAGATAGTCTACAGTGTATAAAGGAAATCACTAGACTTGGTAATTATATGTTTAATTATTCAACCGGTGAAAAATTTTGGTGGACTCTTGACACCTGGTTGACTCCTACAGAAATAATTACGTGGATCAAAAACCGGCACCCGGATGCTCCCCATGGGGATATTTATGCACGTCTAAAAAAATAACTTGTGCAGATAACAACTCCTTGTCCCGTATTTTGTTTGAATATTATTTAATTTTGCCATCCAGGTATCGTATGACTTTAAAATCACAAGCCACCGGAATAATTCCTATCGAAAAGGGAGTCTTTAAAATGATTGCCTATGCAAAGCATTCCGGTGATCCTTCACCTCATTTTGCTTTAGTAAATGATACCTTTGATGCTTTTCAACCGGTGATTGTAAGAATTCATAGCGAGTGTATAACGGGTGATGTCTTTGGTTCACTACGTTGTGATTGTGGAGAACAGCTAGCAAAATCACTGGAAATCATCTCTGAGCAGGGAGGAATACTGATCTATCTTAGGCAAGAGGGTCGAGGGATAGGGATCATAAATAAGCTTAAGGCATATAATCTCCAGGATGAAGGGGTCAATACTGCTGATGCCAATGTCCATTTGGGCTTTGAAGTAGATGAAAGGAACTATGAAATGGGTCGAGATATCCTTAAAGACCTGGGCATAAAAAAGATCAAGTTACTCACCAATAATCCCGAGAAAATAACGGCCTTTAACGGATCCGATATTGAAGTTGTAGAAAGAATTGAATTGGAGATTACTCCTCGTCATGAAAACCGTAAGTATCTGGAAACCAAAAAGAAAATTATGGGTCACATGCTTAAATTGTAAGGCGACCACTTCAGACATTTTGTCAAAAACCTATGATCCACCTATTTCACCTGATCAACAATAGCCTTAAAGGCCGTCGGATGATTGACCGCTAAATCAGCCAGCACTTTACGATTCAACTGAATATCTTTTTGCGATAATTTGTGCATAAAGGTAGAATAGTTGAGACCTTCTTGTCTTGCCGCAGCATTGATTCTGGTTATCCACAATCTTCTAAAGGCTCTCTTTTTATTACGCCGATCACGATAGGCATACAACCACGCTTTTTCCAGCGCATTTTTGGCTACGGTATAAACTTTTGATCTGGCACCAAAATATCCTTTAGCCGCTTTGAGGATTTTTTTTCTTCTTTTCCGGGAGGCAACGGAGTTTACTGATCTTGCCATTTTATCCTTTTTAGTTCAATACAGAGGCTTTCTCACTAAGCACTTGTAATCCTGTATTCTCGTTAAAAAATTATTTTAGACCTAATAAAGCTTTTACACGGTTCTCGTCAGCTGGAGCTACCAATGTAGCGCTGGCCAACCTAGCTTTGCGTTTTTTACTTTTTTTACGCAAGAGATGCGAATGATTTGCTCTATATCTTTTTATTTTTCCAGAACCGGTAACGCGGAAGCGTTTTTTAGCACTGGAATGTGTTTTCATTTTAGGCATAATACTACAACTTTTTCAAGTGGTCGGCAAAGGTATAAAAATTGTTGGAAGTATGATAGTATGTAGATTGTAAAAAATTTTACAAACACTTAAAAAGTAGTGAGTAGCAAGTATTGAGTATTGAGAAGGTGTAGGTGTGAAACACGAAAATAACATAATTAATTACACCAAAAACAGATTTTGGCTTTGGCCATTAGCTTAATTCGGTTTCAGCTTTTCAAAAAAAAATAATAATACTGTCATCCTGATCAGGATGTTTGAGCAGAATAGTTCCGGATCCCAACATAAGGACACGAATACACACGAATTTTATCATCAAACTCAAAACCGCTTGGTACGATTACCGACCACCGATAACCGATCACCAATCAGCGTTGACCGATTAACCCTTGATACCTTCGATACCTGACACCGGACACCTGACTGATGCTTTAGCAGACTGGTTCAGGATCTCAACACAGGGACACGAATCCCGTTAACCGATTGCAGGAATAATTTGTTGATACCGCGAATATGATTTTGAGAAGGTTATTTCTTTTTTTTGATTGCTTCTTTTTTAGGAGCAATAATTACGTGCATCCTGCGTCCCTCCATTCTCGGATTACCTTCAGGTTCTCCGTAATCCTCTACTTCTATGATAAATCTTTGTAAAAGATCTCTTCCGCGGTCTTTATATACTATAGTCCTTCCTCTAAAATGTACATAGGCTTTCACCTTAGCTCCATCTTCAAGAAATTTAATGGTATGCTTTAGTTTAAATTGGAAGTCATGATCATCCGTGTTCGGACCAAACCGGATCTCTTTAACCACGGTTTTCGCTGTTTTAGCTTTAATTTCTTTTTCCTTTTTCTTCTTGAGGTATAAGAATTTTTTAAAATCAATTATTCTGCATACAGGAGGCTTGGCATTGGGTGAGATTTCCACCAAATCGAGTCCAACCTCATTGGCCCAACCCAATACTTGACGGGTTTTATAAATTCCAGTTTCGATTTTTTGTCCGATTTCTTCGCTTATTTCATCCAGGTTATCACCAACTAAGCGAATTTCCGGGATGCGAATTTTTTCATTGATTCTAAAGTTGAATTTTGGATCTTGTCTTGGTTTAAAATATCTTCTTTTTGCCAAATGATTATAATTTAATGAACAATACTATTTAAAAGTTACTCAAATATATTAACCACCGAGGAGAAACTTTAGCTCCCCGGTAGTCATTTTTTTTATTTTTAAAACTTGAATAATGGAAATGTTGCCATAGACTCTAAAGAAAGACACTACTTTTCCTTCAAATTCGATTTCATTTTCTTTGAATAGGCAATTTCAATACCAGATTTTTCTTTATTCATAACCGCTTCTAAAATACTACCCTCCTCCGGATTCTCGTGTAATATAAACTCAGCAAGCGGATCTTCAAGATATTTTTGTATGGCACGATGCAAGGGTCTGGCTCCATATTTTGGATCAAATCCTTTTTCTGCAACAAACTCTTTGGCCGCTTTTGACAACTGGAATGAAAATCCCATTTTATCCATACGTCCAAACAAGTCTCTGAGTGTAATATCTATTATCGAGAAAATTTCATCTTTGTCCAGACTGTTGAATATTACCACATCGTCGATCCGGTTTAAGAATTCGGGAGAGAATGTTCTTTTAAGGGCACTTTCAATTACGGACTTGGTATGATCTTCTTTGGCTTCTTCTCTTGCTTTGGTTGCAAAACCAACACCTTGCCCGAAGTCTTTTAATTGACGTACTCCAATGTTGGAAGTCATGATGATGATACTGTTCTTAAAATCTATTTTACGACCTAATCCATCGGTCAACTGTCCATCGTCAAGGACTTGAAGCAAGATATTATACACATCGGGGTGTGCTTTTTCAATTTCATCCAAGAGAATGACTGAATAGGGCTTACGTCTTACCTTTTCGGTTAATTGTCCGCCTTCTTCGTATCCCACATATCCAGGAGGTGCGCCAATCAAACGGCTTACTGAAAACTTCTCCATATACTCACTCATATCAATACGGACCAGTGCATCCTCCGTATCAAATAGATACCGGGCTAAGGCCTTTGCCAATTCAGTCTTACCGACACCCGTCGGACCCAAAAAGATAAAGCTACCGATTGGTTTTTTAGGATCTTTCAATCCTACCCGGTTTCGCTGGATCGCTTTGGTAACTTTTGATATCGCTTCATCCTGACCGATGATTTCCTTTCTCAGATCCTCAGCCATATGTACCAATCGGTTGGATTCGCTTTGAGCCACTCTCTTCACCGGGATTCCGGTCATCATACTCACTACCTCGGCAATATGTTCTTCGGTTACCGGATATCGTTTGCTTTTTGATTCTTCTTCCCAATCCTCTTTAGCTTTATCCAACTGTCTTAAGAGTCTGGATTCATGATCTCTGAGATCGGCAGCCTTTTCATACTGCTGGTTTTTTACCGCAGCATTTTTTAATTCTTTTACTTCCTCGATCTTCTTTTCCAGATCTTCGATATGCTTGGGAACGTGAATATTTTTCAAATGGACTCTCGCCCCTACCTCATCGAGAACATCTATTGCTTTATCCGGAAGAAATCGATCTGAAATATAACGGTCGCTGAATGAGACACAGGCATTTATCGCCTCATCAGAGTAGGCTACATTGTGAAATTCTTCGTATTTAGATTTGATATTGGTCAATATGGAGATGGCCTCCTCAGCTGTAGGAGGATCTACTAATACTTTCTGAAAGCGTCGATCCAGTGCCCCGTCTTTTTCAATGTGTTGGCGATATTCATCCAGAGTGGAAGCTCCAATGCACTGCAATTCTCCTCTCGCCAGGGCAGGCTTAAATATATTCGATGCATCTAAGGACCCGGTTGCTCCACCCGCACCCACTATTGTATGGATTTCATCAATAAACAAAATCACATCGCGCGATTTTTCCAGCTCATTCATAATCGCCTTCATCCGCTCTTCAAACTGGCCCCGATATTTAGTACCAGCTACCAATGCTGCCAGATCCAGCATGACTATGCGCTTATTGAATAGAGTCCTAGATACTTTCTTTTGCATGATCCTCAGTGCCAATCCTTCCACAATCGCTGTCTTCCCGACTCCTGGTTCTCCAATGAGTATGGGATTGTTCTTTTTCCTCCGGCTCAGGATCTGAGATACTCTTTCTATTTCCTGTTCTCTTCCGATGATCGGATCTAACTTATCTTCTTCAGCCAATCTGGTAATGTCACGTCCGAAATTATCCAAAACCGGTGTTTTGGATTTTGAATTTCCTTTTTTAGCATATTTGGTAGAAGAACCTTCTTCCTCTAAGGGCAGATCGGGATCTGAAGCAGATTGGCTGAAAAAATCAGAATTTGAAAACTCCTGCTCCTGACTCACATATTCCAGTTCCGTCTTGTAAGCTTCATAATCCACATCAAACTGTTCTAATAATTTTGAAGCGATATTATCCTTATGCTTTAAGATGGACAGCAATAAATGCTCTGGACTGATTTCTTCATTTTTCAGGACTTTGGCTTCCAAAAAAGTTAATTTCAAAACCTTCTCAGCTTGCTTGTTTAAGTCCACACTACCCAACTTCATCTTGTTACCGCTGGGTTGACTTTTGGGTGGTATATGTTCTTCGATCTTATATCTCAATTCGGGAAAATCTACATCCATAAAATCCAAGACTTTTACTGCCAGCGTATCTTTTTCTTTGAGAATACCCAACAGAAGATGTTCGGTTCCGATATAATCATGACCAAGCCTTACGGCTTCTTCACGACTAAGAGCCAAGATCTTTTTAACTTCCGATGAAAACTTGCTGTTCATTAAATACTTCCTGTATTAATTAAAAAATCGATCTACATCAAAGATCATAATTATTTCTTACCTCCCCAATTTATCTCTCAAGTAAATTTGCTGAATTCACTTCTATGCAAAAATTTAGGATATTGAAAATCAGGTCTTAAGATATAAATTATGATCCATTAAAAGTATGCCAAATACCAATTTGTAGCATTCTGACATACTTATTAACAAATGTTATGACGAATTGGCACCACAAAATGCAAGTATTTAAGTAAAAAATAACATATTGTTCTTTTTTGTTATATAAAAATTTTGTTTCATGACCGACTAAGGCCCCATAAAAAGGCAATATTCTTTAACAATTATCAAGTAGTCCTGTTAAGGAATTAGAAATTCGATAAAAAAGGATATTTTTGTACCCTTATCACTTGAAAGAAAGATAAAAAATGAAATTTACTTTAGATAAAAAAGACCAATACGCCCTATTCTCCCTCGGAGAAGAAAATCTGAATTCAGTCATTGCCCCGGACCTTAAATCCGAATTTATTTTCCTACGCAACGAAGGGGTACGCAATCTGATATTTGATTTGTCAGCGGTAAAATTTGTTGACTCCAGTGGTCTTAGTGCAATCTTGACCGCTAATCGATTGTGGAAAGGATATGGCACCTTTATTATTACCGGGGTGGTACACCCGGCGGTTATCAAATTAATAGAAATCTCCCGACTGGATAGTATTTTGACCCTTATCCCTACGATAGATGAATCAGTAGACTTTGTGATGATGGAAGAAATAGAAAGAGAAATAAACGCTGAAGAAGAGTCTCAGGATGCATAAGCATGGAAGTTCTCATCTTAGGAAACAATTCTGCTGTCCCTGCTCATGATCGTCATCCTTCCTCTCAACTGATTAGAATTCATCAACATCATTTCCTGGTTGATTGCGGAGAAGGTACTCAATTACAACTTTCCCGTTATCATGTCAAGCGAAATAAAATTTCCTCTATTTTCATAAGCCACCTCCACGGAGACCATGTATATGGGTTGCCGGGCCTGATTACCTCGTTTAATCACCTCGGTCGAACTAGGCCTTTGACCATCTACGCTCCCGATGGTTTACAAGAAATTACTGAGCTTCAAATGGAGTATGGCAAGGTAGACCTTCACTATGATATTCAATGGAAGGAGCTTAAATCCGGATCGAATGTACTTATTTCAACTACCGACCTTGAGGTGAGCTGTTTCCCCCTATACCACCGCGTACCCACCTGGGGTTTTAAGTTTATCGAAAAGTTTCCATTAGTCAATATCATACCTGAGAAAATCGAACAATACCAGTTGAGTTACGAACAAATCAGATCTGTCAAAGAGGGTCAGGACCTATACCATGAGAACTACGGTATGATCCCAAATAGTGAGTTAACTTTGGAACCTAAACCTGATAAAAGTTATGCCTATTGTTCGGATACGTGTTATCATAAAAAAGTCATTGCCAGAGTGAAGGAGGTAGATCTGTTGTATCACGAGGCAACCTTTGCAGAAGACCATATTGAAAAAGCCCACCTCACCAAACATGCCACGGCCAAAGAAGCAGCACTAATTGCCAAGCAGGCCGACGTTGGCACTTTATTGTTGGGACATTATTCTTCCCGTTATGAAGATCCCGTTATCTTAGAACAGGAAGCACGCACTGTTTTTCCCAAAAGTTATGCTTCTGAAGAGGGAAAAGTGTATCGGGTATAAATAGTGCTCTACAATAAATTGCTATTGATTATCTATAATCCATTTTACTCAAATCGTTCCTTCCGACAAAAGTATTATCTGTCGGACTATAGTCTGAACCATCAGCGTAATCAAAGGCATCCGGATGAATATAACAATTTAAAAAACCTGCTGCCAGGAAAATAATTCCTTATGATTCAAGCCTACATCTGTTGAACTATTTCTTACTGAAAAAAGAAATTCAGGATTATTCTCATTCGATTCTGTAAACAAGGATTGATAATCAGAACCGGGATTATCGGTATCCACTAATCCATGTCCACCGATATCTGCTTCGGAAACAGCCAAATTAATCGCTGTAAGTGCATCTGTCCATGATTGATAAAAGTTGAGTCTTCTCCGAAAAGTCTACAAAACCAGTTAAGACTCAATCTTAATTTCTGCTATTCTCACTACATTCTGCTCACGGGTTGCAGACAGCATTAAATAACGTACATACCGGCCTTTTGCCTGTTTATGAAGTGTTACCGACTGTGGCAAAGGGTTGTTATCAATGTTTCCATATTTGCCTTCACCCACTTTAAAATCAATCTTTTCAGGATCATCGCCTACATATACCTCAAAGCGCTCCACTCGCCCTGCTTCTTCGGGGTTTCCCTGTGGTGGAATATAGGTAAGAACGGACATGGTTGTTTCTTGTCCCAAATCAATATCAATGTAAGCAGGTTCTCCATCTTTTAGTTTTCCGGTCCAATATGTATTCAGGTCTCCATCGATAATTGCAGGATCTGTTTTCCATTTATTTCTGGGTATTTCTTTTCTTTGATTGATTTCGTTAGGTTCTTTCAATTCAGGAACTCTCAATAGTTTTATGGTTGCCAGACTTGGAGACAAACGAGAGGAAATAATTCGAATTCGAATCTTATCAGTGGTGGTTAAATTTACTCTTTGAATTCGTCTGTAACCAATGGTCGTGGTTTCTACCAATTCGTTCCATTCACCATCTACCATGGCGTCCACAGCAAACGCCTCAATTCGTTGACCGAAATTGGCCACCATTTCCTGCAGGTAAACAGCATCAAAAGTTTGTTTTCCGTAAAGGTTAATTACTAACTTTGCAGTTTCTACCCCTTCAGGAGCCGCCCAGCCGGTACGTATATCATCATCAAACACATAGCTTGCATTGTAGCCACCCTCACGGGTTTTAGTCGCTTCAGTTTGAGCGCCTGTGGCGTAATCATGCCCCATCAATTCTCTTCTCCAATCACCAAAGGCTTTCATCACTGCCATATCTTCTTCAGGAACTAATCCCGTACTATCAGGAGACATATTTAATATTACACCGGAATTACTGCCAATGGTACTAAAAAATGACTCAGTAAGATAATTCAAAGAACGTACTTTCTCCAATGGATTCCAGAACCATTTGGTATGCACCGGTAAACCACCCCTGGCCGGCATCCACGTCAGTTGTTTGAGTAAGGGGGCCTCTCCAGTCATATCATCAAGCCCTTTTAATTTCATTAATTGACTTATATTACCCAATTCAGGTGCCATAACTGGAACTCCGGCATGTGCACCAGGAAAATCCTTGGTACCGTAAACAACTCCTTGAACACACCACTCGGTTACACGACCACGTCCGGCTTCATTTCCAACCCAGCGGACATCAGGACCAACACCTGATATAATAGCTGACGGTTGTAACTTATGAATGGTCGCGTGTATCCTATCCCAGTCAAAATCCATCTCCACACCACTAACTTTAGGATTGATACCGGCACCATCAAACCATACGACATCCACCGCACCGTAATTGGTTAACAATTCTGTCAATTCATTAACCATCAAGTCATTATAGGCTGGTGTCCCATAAGGTTCTTGTTTGTCCCACGGAGAATAATACACGCAAAAACGAAGTCCATGCCGTTGTGCTGCTTCCGAAACTTCTTTTACCAAATCACCCTTTCCGTTTTTATATGGTGATTTAGAAATATTTCTTGGGTGATATGAACTGGGCCAAAGACGAAATCCATCGTGATGCTTACACACCAGGATCACTGACTTAATACCGGCAGCTGTAAAAGCTTCCATCCACTGGTCAACATCAATGTGTTGAGGATTAAAGATGCTTAATTCTTCTACTCCTGTTCCCCATTGTCTTCCTGTAAAAGTGTTCATATTGAAGTGAATAAATCCCATAGTACCATACCCCTGGTAACGAAGTTGTTTGGCGGAGGGTCTTACCTCCGCTGCCAACTTAATCATTTCTTCTTTCGTCACATTCTCCGGTATCAATACTGAAGTTCCTTCATAATAGGAGTTTTCCACGTACTCTATACCTTTTTCCCTGGTACAAGAAAAAAAGATGAAAAGCATCAAAACAAATGGTAGTTTTTGTCTCATTAATCAATAAATTTTGGATTTCCTTCATGCTTCCTCCGCGACGGAGTCCCGCTACCATGTAGCAAATGGTTGTTCCTGGAATTATTTAACCGCGAAAGGAACAAAAAAATCAAATAAAGACTTCATTCTCTTCTGTTGTTTTTAATCAAACTTACAATATTTTTTGCACCACGAAATGCAACGATGATCGTGACAATAAAATACCATAAAATTGTAGTCACAAAGATGATAAACCATATCCAATCTTCCATATTATTCTAATTTAACCAAGATTTATAATCGCATACAAAATTCATCTCTTCATCCAAAAAATTACTCTTGTGCGGGTTTAAGTAAAGATCCTCCAATCATTGCCATTCCAGTAAGTAAATAGGCAGCAATACCCGATTTATAAGGCCCTATTTCCAGGGCTATTGCTTTGGTACTGTCCAATTCCTGCAATATTAAGAAGGCAATTGGAGTAACACTACCCAAAACAATTGCTGCAATTGCACCCCAGTCATTGGCTTTATCCCAATAACATGCAGCAATTAATAATACAGACATACTTGATAAATAGATCGTTCCTGTAACTTGCAAGTATACCCACAAATCTCCTTTCAACGGATACCAAAGACCATATAACAGGAGAAAAACACCTATCAATCCAACTAAAACCCGATTGACGTATAATCCTTTTTTTGCAGACCATTTATTCTTATGTACCGGTTCAAGGATGTCATTATAAATAACTGAACTCCAGGCAAGAAGATAAGAAGAGTTAGTAGACATGTCCGCAGCAAGCATTGCTGCAATTAATATGCCCATTAAACCTACCGGCACTGTCAAAGCGATTAAATTGGGCATTACCATAATTGTATCTGACGGCACATCCCCTGTCTGAGAAAAATAGTAAAATGCCGCAATCCCAATGAAGGCAGGAAGGCCAAATCTAACTAAAAAAAAGGGAGCTGTCCAAGTGTATATTTGCTGTCCGGTACGTGCATCTTTGGATGCTAAAACTCTGACAATGATGGTTTGCCAACAAAGTACGACTGCAAACGCCACTAATAGATCTAATAGAATTCTTTCCAGGCCATAAGCTCCCTGATAAAAGGGATTGAAGGCTGCAGAACCATATTGATCATTCAGGTGGTTGCTCAGGTTCTCCCATCCAAACTGATAGTAGAACAAAAGTGTGACTGCCAGAAGGCCAAACCCCATTACAATAAATTGCAAATAATCAGTGACCAATACTGACAACATACCCCCTAATATGGTATATACCACAACAATCAACAGCAGGATAGTCATCATGATTTCCAGGTATTGAGGATTGATCCCAATAGTAGTAACTAAGAAATCGCCTGCCATACGCAGAAATACACCCATATTGAGCAATCCTCCCACAACAATCACGAGACCACTTGCCCAACGAACTTTTTTCCCAAATTTTCGATCAAAAAATTCAGGAATGGTTATCACTTTCTGATGACGTAATGGGTTGATACAAAAACCTGTTTTCCCAACGATAAACATAGCCAATACCAATGCTATTCCGGGGGTAACTCCGGCAAAACCATACTTGAATCCTAGTTGTGCGTTGGCCATGCAAGTCACAATACCGAATTCTGTTGCTGCCAAGGATGCTATGCCCAAATACAGATCTACCTGACGTCCCGCAACCAAATAATCATCTACGCTCGTAACGTATTTCCGCATAAGTAAACCTACGGCAATTGTTCCGATCAAATAGAATAGAACAATACCTCCGTCAATGAGTAAATTAAAATTCGTCATTACAGTTTGTGCTTTTTCATGGTAATTCCCCAAATATTACTAGATCCCAAAATATGGCGTCCTTGACTCCCATCTGCCTTTTGTGAAATCGGGAATCTTAATTGGTTGAGAACCATTGGCGATCGATTGCCCGGATAAATCAAAAATTACGCTCATAATAACCGAATCATATACATCCAATGGCATTGGTTGATTATACCTGATTGCCTTTACAAAAAGATTGAGCATTAGTCCATCAGCTCCATCATGAGTTCCTCCGGCAAGTTTTGACCATTTATGTTCATACTCTTTCTGATAAGGTGGAAATGGACTCCAGTACTCAGCATTTGCCGGTGCAGCAGCATCTTCATCTATATATACAGCATTTCTCATCTCACTATAAATACCTCTAGTACCTTGAATCAACCACCGGTTGTCATAGGGTCGTGGCAACTGCATATCATAATTACTGACTATTGTTTTTCCTCTTTTGGTTTTAATAACCGTGGTTACAATATCTCCCTGTGTGTACCTTTTTTTATCCGCTAAAGGATCATTTTTACCCCTGGTTCTAGCAAAATAATCCGGCGGGCCAAAAGTACCTGTTGCAGTTGAAGTCAAATAATCAAAGGCATCACCACAGTTAATATCCATCCAACTTAATACCGGGCCTAACTGATGGGTTGGATACAAATCACAGTTTTGGGTTTCCAAATATTTAAATGGCCACTGCAAGCGATGGAACCAATGACCTAAAACATCGTGTGAATGGGCACAATGGCAGTGTATAGTTTCACCCAGCAATCCTTTTCTTATCATATTTAAAACAGCCAAATTATCCGGGCGAAAACTCCAATTTTCCAACATCATACAAGAAACTCCCGTATCTTCCGAAGTATTCACTAATTGCCAACATTCTTCGACAGTTAGAGCTGCCGGAACCTCGATGCCAGGACGAACTCCATTTTCCATCGCATGTACTGCTATTGGAGTGTGCCATTTCCACGGAGTTGCTATGATAACGGTGTCAATTTCTTCCTTCTCGATGAGCTTCTTCCAACTTTCTTCATTGGCCCCATACTTTCTTGGTTTGGGCAGCCCTTTTCCTTCACAAATTTTACAAGCATTTTCAAGATTTTCTGAATTAATGTCACAAAGAGCAGGTATTTCTATTCCTGAAATGACCATTAATTCTCGTAATAAACTAGTTCCACGCCTTCCGGTACCCACAATGGCAATACGAACGGGTTTCACACCTTTTTCTTCTGATTTCATAGCAAATAAAGGATTTCTCAACATGCCAATACCAGCAGTTGCAATGGCATTGATTTTAATAAACTTTCTCCTGCCTTTTTTATACATCGTCATATGATTTCAAATCCTCTGAATGTTTGCTATTAGAAAAAACACGTTATCAAATATTTTTCAGGTCTCTAAAAAATGAATAAACCACTCTTTCTGAACAAAAAAAGCACTATTCAGACAATCGTCCCAATGGT
Organism: Saprospiraceae bacterium; assembly: GCA_965223405.1. GTDB lineage: Bacteria > Bacteroidota > Bacteroidia > Chitinophagales > Saprospiraceae > CBDCWO01. The sequence continues at coordinate 4,071,286 of CBDCWO010000006.1, read as the reverse complement.
CTTGAATTTTCACCTTCAGTCATCATCATACCATTGACCTTCTCATACTTGTCTCCCATGTCAATTCTTGCTTCTTCCAGATACTTATGTAATCTGGCAAGAACTTCAGGGTTGTCTTTACTTACATCGATACTTTCTGATATATCATTTTCGAGGTCAAATAAAGCCCAGTTATTGTCAGATCTATGTAGTTTCCATTTACCACTTCGAACACCTTTTAGGTACCCTAAATTATAGTAGTAGAATTTATTATGAGGAGGTTTTACATCTTTTTGCCCCGTAATCAACGGCCAGATATCTTTACCATCTATTACCCTATCTGATGGCATTTTAGCTCCAATGTGCTTCATGAAAGTAGGAAATATATCCATCATACCGGCAACTTCACTACTTACGGTTCCAGTCGGAATTTTCCCTGGCCATTGCATGATGCATGGAACCCGTACTCCTCCTTCCCATGTTGAGAATTTTCCACCTCTTAAAGGTATTGCTGATCCGGACTCATCTCCCTGGTTGAGCCATGGCCCATTGTCGGAAGCAAAAACAACGAGTGTATTTTTTTCAATTTTAAGATACTTAAGCAAGTTTAGTATTTTTCCTACTGACCAATCCAGCTCCTCAACAGAATCACCATAACGGCCAACCTCAGACCTGCCTTTAAATGCTTCCGATGATAATACTTCTCTATGCACCTGAGGATGAGCCAGATAAAGGAAAAAAGGTTGTTTATGATTCTCTTTGATGAATTTTAACGACTCTGCTGTACTCCTTTGTGTGAAAAGGGTTTCATCCGGGGCATATTCAACCTCTGTTTCGATTCCTACTCCCATCGTTTTCCACTGCCTATTATAATATGCTTCGGGGCCATGAGTATGTTCTGTACGTCCTTTTCTTATGTGGCTCAGAGGTATTCCCGAAAAGTAATCAAATCCCTGTGCAACAGGACTCATTTCATCCGGGATGCCAAGGTGCCATTTACCCACTAATGCAGTTGCGTACCCCTCTTCTTTTAGCTTCTCAGCAATTGTAATTTCATCGGGATGTAGGCCAATATCAGGTCCATTTAAAGGGCGATTAATTCCAATACGATTTGCATAAGTTCCTGTCAGAAGCGATGCCCGGGCCGGAGAACAAGTTGGAGCAGCATAGAAATCAGTGAAGCGAATACCTCTTTCAGCCATTTGATCCAGGTTAGGTGTTGAAAAACCTTTGGCTCCATAGCAACCAACATCAGAGTAACCCTGGTCATCCGTTAGTATAACAATGAGGTTGGGTTTGGGGTTTATATCAGTAGAAGAGTTTTTAGAATCGCTACAAGATAAAAATGTAGAGACCATGAACATTAATGCTGTAATGACATTGTACTTTCTTATATAAATTTGTGACATGTTTGTGTATTATAAATTCTATATTATGTTTTTGTATATACGATGGTATAATTAAAAATCCTGTTTTTTTCCAAGCGTTGCTTCATGGTAAAATTTAGGCACATTGTTTTTCTCTCCAGAAAATGTTTTTACATCATTTTGAAAGCCATTAGTCACTAAATACTGTTTATTCATTTTTGTATTGAATGAAATAACACCTTGAGCTGAAATCTTGTAGTTGATTTTTTTGTTTGTTTCAATATTTCTGATTTCTATCTTTGTACTGGTCCATGGGTTTTGCACATTACATTGATTCCCTTTTAGGCTTTCTATTCCAACAAAGGCAACCTCATCGTTACGCATTTCTGAGGATACTAAAAAGGCGCCCCTTGCTCTTAATGAAAAGGCTCCCTCCCATCCTTGAGGTACTGCTGGAAATACACGTATTTTCCCTTCATGACTTTGAATCTGCATTTCGGATAAGGTGGTACTCACAATACTTAATGGTTCCATACCTGCTTGTACAAAAGGTTCAGTAGGTATTCCTGTTCTCTTATAATAGTTTCGCTTATCATAAATGTAATCACGCTGAGTGTTTATATCGGGTGCTGTTACAGAATCAGCATACCTGGAATGATTGTACCAAGTATCCATGTTAAAAAAAAGACCTTGTGGAAAGTGTTGCAAGCGTCTGATTGACCTTGATATTTTCTCTAAGGCTAAGTCTCCGTGCCCTAACCTCGCTGATACAATAGAGCCCGGAGTAATGGCATTTTTAGTTACAGGATGACCTTTTGAAACATTTTCCAGTATTTCAAATTCTTCTGTTCCTTTTTCATCTAAACCAACAACATTTGCAGGGAACACTTGTGTTGAATGGGCATCGAAATGATAAAATCTACCTGGCTGAAATTTCCCATCTTCAGGATAAGGCTTATCATCTTTAGTATAAGCTAAACCAAATACCTTTCCTCGTTTTGTAGTTTCAATCACAGCTGGTTCCCATAAGTGGTTCAGTATATTCTCCCATTCTTTTACCTTAGCTTTATCTTTTCCTAAAATATTAGCTGCTTCCACACACCAGGACAACAACCCTTCAATCATAAACAGATCGGAATTACTATTTTTTAAGTCACTGTTTGGGGCATGTTCATAAGGTTGAGAAGGATAGGAGTAATACTCTTGCTTTGTCTCATCCCATTGCAGATATCCCACATAAAACTGAGCTGCTTTTTTCATAAATGGATAGGCTTTTTCCTTGAGAAACTCCTCATCTCCTGTAAACTGATAATACTCCCAGAATACCGATGCTATCTGACTTGCTGGAGTAAAGTTGTTAATCATCGCTTTGGCATATTTATACACCATTGTTCCATGAAAATCATGTGCCTCACACCATAGTAATGCATCCTCCACACCTCTTTCCTTGGCATACTCCTCTGCTTGAGGCATCAAACGGAAGTAAGTATTCATATAGGGTTTCATCAGGTCGCAGTCATTCTGAACTGCCACTCCCCAATATTGCTGTTGTGTATTCCAATGATGAGGTGAAACCCAGTGTCTTATATCGTGATTCCATACCCAAAGGCTTCCATTAAAAGCAATTGGATAGGTTCCACGTGAAGCACTTGCCGTGACATACCTTCTATAATAGTATAGATTCTCTATATAATCATCCGGAATATTGACAAACGAGCGCTCCCAAAATTTCTTCCACCACTTGTCGTGTGCTGCTTTAAGGTTTACCTCTTTCTCTTTTTTATCCAAAATAACTATGGCATCTTCTAATAAGTTTTCACTCTCATTTGATGTCACAACAGTAACAATTACCTTAGATGATATGGCATTACTCATTTCTGTTTCAAGAACCGCCTGTTTACTATTTACCATTTTAGCAGATGCATCCATTCCTACCAAGCGACAAGCCACTACAAAATCCAATCCATTGAAATGCTCTGTAAGGTAAATATCTCCATCTTTTATATGTGCCCTTGATTGTCCCAATCCTGCTGAAACATCCTTGCTATAATGACCATACCAGCCCCTAAATGATCGACTCCCCCAACGTTCCAGCTCCACTTTCATACTTGTTCCTGACTCCACTTCTCCCATGGTCTTTAAATCACAATCAATCACCCATGCGTTGTCATGGGCATCTACCCAGGTTGAAACCTTCGCATCACTAAAAGGAGTCCTACTCCTAAATGTAGCCGTTGCATCATACATACTTAATCGCCCCTCAAAGTCATTTATGTAAAGCCATTCATTCGTCGGAACTCCAAAATCAATTTTCAACCGTCCTGCTGCACGTAAAGTCACTCGACTCTCACTATTCTTATGCGGGTCATCATACAAATCTATTTTATTGATTTGCATCTCAATTCCTGTATTGGTACTCCAAACCATACCACCCAAATCTCCATTTCCAATGGTCAATCCTTCAAACCCCTCATAATTGGGCGATTGGAATACGATGTCATGCTTTGAAAGGTAATTTTTATAGTCAACATTAAAGCCTATAAATTCTTTTGTTTCTTGTCCAAAAACAAGGGTTGAAACAAGAAAAAGCAATAGTAAAGTTTTAAGTTTTTTAGTCATTATAATTCGTATTAATATTCTAAGGTTCTTCTTTCAAGGTTATAAATTTTACATCAACAGCCCATAAACACAAACCTACTTCTCCTCATTTAATTCATTGAGAGGAATTGCTATATTGTAAGCATGCCCTGTTGTATCACCACGTTCCAAAGCTGCTAAAAATAATATTCGAGGCTTTCCTTTTTCCAAGAAAATCTTAGGCATCTCTAGACGACGGTAATCATTAATCGTCCCATCTGTCCAATCAATGGTTAAATCCGCCACATAGGAATGTTGAGATCGTGTCCAGTCCAATCCATTTACTGACTCCATAAGGTGAAGAATTCGACCATATGGTGTTAGATAGGGCTTGTCATGATCTTTAACAACGGCATAATGGCGATCACCTTGATACCACTCCTCATGGTCATCAATATGAAATGTGAATTTGTCATTAGGAAAGTACTCTCTTTTGTCAATCATCGGCTTTTCATATCTTTTGAAAGGGCCTAATGGGTTGTTGCTTGTGGCAACAAAATGCATAATACCTCCACCAAACTTTCCTTCACCTGGTATTTGGGTTTTGTAATAAAGATGTACCCTTTCTTCCGGTGTAACCATAGCACATGGTGTTGCAATAATAGATTCTCCAAACTCACCTACATCAAGTAGCGGTTTATCAAAACGTTTCCACGGTCCAGAGGGGTGATCAGCAACAGCTACCCCCACACGCATATTCATTCTGTACTTCCATCTCTCTCTGCGATTTTTTAGTTTTTCGTTACACTTCCATTCTCCCGCTCCATGCGTACCGGTATAATAAAGGTAGTACTTACCCTCATACTCAATAATGGAAGGATTGTGTGTGACAAAATCCCATGCTCCTTCGCGAACTGGTAATATGGAACCTTGATAATGATAAGGTCCTTTTGGATTGTCAGCCGTTGCATACCCAATACGAGAATGTGTCACCCATGCTAAAAAACCTGTTTCTATCGGCCAATGTGAAAATACTGAGTGACATACTCCATCATCCGTTTGAACCATATCTGCTCCCCATACTATCCAATCATCTAATTTAAACTTCCATGCAGTATCATACTTTTCTGGAATTAGTTTTTTAAAATCTAGTGTGCTAGGTGGTAGAGACTCTTGAATTGAGTTCTCTTGCATAGAGTAATTAAACTGGGTTGCCAAAACAACCGCTCCGATAATAAGGATAGAAATTGTGATTATTTTTTTCATTAGGTATTCCATTTTTGTGAATTTAATTAGGCTAAATCATTCTTCTGATTCAACAGGCAAACCAACACGATTACTTGGCTCAATCCCTTTCAGCTTATCCCCCAAGTCCTGTCGAACAGAATCTGCCAAACGATCAATCATCTTTACAACTTCAGGGTATTTATGCTGCACATCTGTTGATTCTCCCGGATCGGCTCTCATATCATAGAGTGCTTTGGGGTAATCCTCCATCCCGTACTTTCCATATTTCCCATCCATTCCCGGCTCAGCAATAATGTGATTACTATGAGGATAAATCATTTTCCATTTCCCAATACGAACAGCATGCAGGCTACGCTCACCAATTTCATAAAACGGAATTACCCTATGATCTGCGTCATAATCTGATTTTGTTCCCTGTAAAAACAAAGAACGAATATCACGCCCGTCAATGACCCGATCATCCCCCACCATTTCAGGTGGCATTCGAGCTGCAGGGATTAAATTCACCAATGTTGGCAAAATATCAACCGTAGCAACTGGATCCGCACATACTTGGTTAGGAGCAATGGTCTGCGGCCAATACATGATACAAGGTGAACGCACACCTCCATCAAATTCAGTTGACTTTGCACCTCTTAGCGGATGGGCCGAACCTGCATGATTTCCAAAAACAGTAGCAGGCCCATTATCTGAAGCAAAAATCACTAAGGTAGTTTTCTCCAATTCATAACTCTTCAAACTGTCTAAAATTCTCCCCACATTTTGATCAACATCCAACATTACATCGGCATAAAGTCCTCGTTTGGATTTCGCTTTCCCAAGTAGCTCATCAGGCACTGCAATAGGTGTGTGTGGCATAGGATAGGGGATATAAATAAAAAATGGTTTGGAAGCCTTATCCTTTTTACATTTCTGAAGAAACGCTACGACTTTATCCGTTAGTTTTTTCATTCTATCACGTGTGGGAATCGAATCAATTTTTCTCGTGCCTGTTGTCAAAGTACTTTCAAAAATCGGTGCCTTTAAGTCATCTTCAGGGTTATAGCTCAAAGGTAGGTGATAAGTATGGGCCGATGGAGTACCATAAAAATAATCAAAACCTTGTGCTTTCGGCAAATGCTGTTGTTGGGTTCCAAGGTGCCATTTTCCAAATGCAGCAGTTGTGTAGCCTGAGGCTTTAAGTACCTCTGCAATGGTTACTTCGCGAGTATCCATCCCTTTTGGACTATGAGGAGGTGGTATGAAATTGACATTATTTCTCATATGATAACGCCCAGTTAAAAGTGCAGCCCGTGAGGGAGTACAACCCGATGCCGAATTGTAAAAATTTGTAAACTTGATCCCTTCGGCAGCCATTCTATCAATACGGGGCGTTTCAATATCGTCATTTCCAAAACACCCCAAATCACCATACCCCATATCATCAACATAAATGATGATAACATTGGGGATTTCATCCAGCTTTGCTCCTTCCGAATGGTTTTGCTTACACCCAGGCAGGATGCATCCAAAAGCACAAGTAATCATCAAGATTCTCAATCCTATTTTTTTAATCACTTTTTTAAGAAAAATACCTGAAATCATAATTGTTTTTGAACGTTCTGAATCTTACAGTTTCCAGACAATACCCCCAAATCTCCATTTCCAATGTTCAACCCTTCAAAACCTTCGTAGTTGGGTGATAGAAAGACAATGTCGTGCTTTGAAAGGTAGTTTTTATAGTCGACATTAAATCCGATAATTTCTTTGTTTTTCTGAGCTAGTACAATGATTGTTAGAAGAAGAAGTATGAAGATTTTCGTGATTTTTTTACAGTTTTTCATATGATAAGATTTTCTTCATTTTTCATCTTCAGTTTAAATTATCAATGACTTGATCTCGTTTATCTTTAAACTCAAGTATTACTTCAGTAGTCTGATTCCACCCCTCTGTGGAAACCACTATACTATCTTTAGTATGAGGAGTAATACTTGCCATTTCAAGTTCTTTGGTAACGCCATCTATCGTAATAAACGCATGTATTTCATTTAAATTTGTATGGTCATATCGGTTATAAATAGGTAAGAATATGATTGTTGTATCTGTAGGCAACTCAAAATTTGTTGTTAGCAGTTTAACTGGCGAAAAAGATTTCTTGGTAATCCAGAACTCTGGTTTCTTTCTTCTCCAATTATCAACGATTCCCCATTCTCCGTAACCAACAACATTTGATATCCCTTCTTGCTTTTCAGATATTAAATCCTTTTGTTGAATTGTATCAGAATCTGAATGAGGAAGAGTAAAGACTTCATCTATCAAACACCAAATAGCACCTCCCAATCCGCCATCTGCCTCAAAGGTTTTTTGCCATAAGCTATCAATGCTTATTCCCCAGAAACTTCTAATATTTTGATCTTCATTTAAAGTGAATTTATTATAGCAGGCCACATGCGCCCATTCATCAAAGAGAACAGGCATTTCTTCATATCCGAATTCTTTTGTAATCTTTCCTCGTTGGTTTACATTACCTGAAATACCAGGATAGTGTATGCTCAATATATCATAGGCTTTCACTGTATCAGGGACATGACCAGGATAGCTAAAAATAACAGGCCGGGTTGTATCGTATGCCTTTACCCAGTCATATGACTTCTTAAAATTGCTTCCAAAATAATTTTCATTTCCAATGGACCAAATAATGATTGAAGGGTGGTTTTTATGATTCGCAACCATTTCTTCAAGTTGGCTCAGGTATCGATCCGTAAACCCCAGGTTATCTTGTGAATCGCCTGGAGCATACTCATCTTTTCTATGAGGGTGAACAAAGCAAACCGCTGTTTCATCTTCCACATAAAGTCCATATTCATCACATAATTGCAAAAAGTTTTCCGTTGGAGGATAGTGCGATGTCCTGATGAAATTTATGTTCGCTTCTTTCGCTAAAAGAACATCTTTTAATTCATATTCGGGTGTTGAGACCCTGCCCAGCAATGGGTGAATATCATGCCGATTTGCACCCCTTAGTTTTACTTTTTTCCCGTTTACCAACAATTTGTTTCCATCTATGGTAATTTCTCTAAATCCAACCTGGTATACCTTATGCAAAAGCAGCCTGTCATTTTCAAAGAATGATACCTTCAATGAATAAAGGTAAGGGTGCTCCGCATTCCATTTTTGTGGCTTACGTATCTGGTTTAGTATTAGAAAACCCTGCTCATCATCTAAGCTTATGGAGCTGTTATCAAGATTGATCTTTTGATTATTTCTGTCGAATAGCTCAATATTGATCTTCGAATCGTGACTAGGATTTTTTGTATTACCCGAGAAAACAAGTGCAGCATGTTCGAAATTTTCATCAAAATCAGTTGATATAGTAATGTCGACCGGGTAATTTCCTGGAAATGCTAACAGCTTAACATCTCGAAGAATTCCTCCTATCAGGTGCTTGGCATAGCCACTTGCGAAGGAGATCTCATCTGCTTTATCAGTTACTTCGACAGTAAGCATGGCCGTTTTTCCCGCTTCAACAAAAGGGGTAATATCGCATCTCCATCTCGTAAAACCACCCGAATGATCACGGACATACTCACCATTTACCCAAATCCTTGCATAGCTATATATTCCATCAAACTGGAGAATTATTTCTTTCCCGTCATAATCGCCTGGGATATCAATACGCTTCTTATAAACGAATGGAATATCATGCTTTATGGATATTCCCTGCATGGTATATTCTCCTGGCACTTGAATTTCTTTCCACTCTTCATTGAGTGTATCTATTGTCCAAAATTTCACAGGTGGGTTTGTATTTATTTTCCAGACACCATTTAAGCTGATTATCGGATCAGAGACATCTGCGACATAATAATTTTCATCTTGTTTTCTGCTGCAGTTTACAAGCAATAATGCAAGTAAGTATATTGTAAGATTCGTATTCAAAACGGTTGATAGTAAATCGAGTTATTAAATAATAATATCATTGTTTTCTGTTTAACTAACAACCAAATTTTGTAAAACTCATATTCAACTTCATCTATATTGTAATAGACAAATTCTTATAACTCAATTGGTTTTTCTTCACATATCTGCTTACGCTCTTCCAATTGCTTTTTCATATCTGTCAAAACATCTTTGTATTCAGGGTTCTCAGCCAGATTTGCCATTTCCTTAAGATAGATTCGTCTTTTTGTAACAGGATACGTCATTATAATCCAGGTCATCTGCTAAAATCAAGATTATGTTTGGCTTTTTACTTCAACCCTTTTAATGTTGCATGAAGCAAAAATGATTGAAATAGAAATCAGCCTATAGAATATAGCTTTAGGTTTGATTTTTAGTTTAGGACCGACGCTTAATTTGCGATGATTCATTAGAAATTATTTATTGATTTGTTTTAATTCCAGTATTTTATTCGCAAACCTTGCACCCATGTTTCTTTGACCTTCAGAATTAAAATGTACTCTATCTCCTTTATCTTCTAAATCTGATGTTGAAATAACGTAGGTATTTGTATCTGTTTTTGCATAATCATGAATAATTCTGTTTATTTCCTGCCATTCTTCATCCTTTTCAGAAAACGAACCAAGCTCTCCAACAATTATGGGGAGGTTTTGATCTGCTATAATATTCCTGAATTTTGAAAACAATTGTTCAAGATTCTCTTTATATTCTGAAATGCCCATGGTATTGGCATCACTCTCACCTTGATGCCATAATACTCCTTTTATAATCCCATGTTTTTTTCCGAGGGCAACTTTCCTCTTAAAATTAGTCAGGAGATCAACCATTCTATGGTTCTCATCATTCAGCCATTTCGTAATTGAGCTACCGCCAACAGCGGTTGGAATTAACAATATTGAAATATCTTCAGGAATATTGGCAACCAGTTTTTTACCAAACGAAAGTCCACAATCCAATCCTGCGAGGTTTGGTTCATAAAAGTGTATTGGTTCTTGTGCCAGAATAAGCGAATCGATACTATTAATTGTTAACACCCTGTCGTTCGTAACAGTGTCTTGATGCTCAACCACACCTCTACCCGCCATGTTGGATTGCCCAGCCAAAATGAATACCCAAATTTCAGTCTTATCATTTTTACAACCTGACCCTATGCAAAGAATTATCAAAACAATCAGTATTTTACCCATAATTTATGGCGTTTGAGTTAGATCTAAACAATGTCCTTTATCTGTATTCATTTTACAATATTGTTCATCTTTACACTATCTGAGCTTTGCATTTAATAAAGTCGGCTTTTTTTAACAATACCCCTACGGTGTAACTCCTCATGAATATATTGGCAGTTTTCCCATTTATACCTGGATTCCAGATGATATTCAATTTTTAGTTCGCCCCCGTCATTTTCTTCAAGAGTGCGGTTCAGCCAGGCTTGAATATCTTTCGCTTCAGCCGTTTCATCCAAAACATCTACAGGTGGAAAAACATTGATTTCAAAGTCTTTTCCCATATTCTCCCGAATATTTTTTATTGATGTATTTGGACCTGTATCAATAATCTGTAAATTTTCGATGTTGTAAATAGCGTTTAAGATATGGTTAGCATTACCGCAACTATGTAGCCTTACTGCTCCAAATTCATTTCCCATTTGACTAATAAATGGAGTTACAAAATCCTGATATGAAAATTCATCCAACATGGTTCCAGAACATTCGCCGACATGAATTGAAGTAACCGGAATTTCACCAATCTGTGAGAAATGCTTTATTACCGCAATATAAACATCTGTAATCCACTGATGGATACCCTTTACCAAATCAGGTTCCATCATCATGAGAGTAAATATATCCTGACCTATAAATTTCATGGAAGTCGTAATTATTCCATGGATGGTTGCTCTACCAGACAGGTCCCAGAAGAAGGGAGGAATAACACGATATTCCGGGTATTTTTCTTTTGCAATTAAAACCTGCTGTACCAGATTATTGATGAATGGAAGTGTTAGAACTTCTTTAACCGTGAGTAAATCTTTTACATCATGTACATCCTTTAGAGGAAAGCCTTTCACATCTGAATCCATATCGTCAGCATAAATAAACTCCGCTCCTAAAGCTGTGGCAATTATCATATTGGGTTGTATTGCTCCAACCAACATCATGTTAGGAACAACATGTTCTGCCTGAACCAAATTATCCTCCATATTATATATGGGATAATCAGAAAACTTGCTCTTTATATATTGATGGCATGCTTCATCTTGTTTCATTCGGTAATAGGGGTCCAGATAATAGCGTTCATTGAAACTGAATCCACCATTTTTATTCAGCCAACCTTTTGATATGCTTGCCTGTACTTTTATCATATTTTTGCATTTGCAATGTAACCTCAATAACTTTTTGTTTGCCATTCTTCCTTGCCTTGATACTTCGCAGAGTTTTTCTATTTTCTCCCTCTCCGATTATAACATCGTATTTGCCTTTTGCGAAAACCTTCGGTTGGAATTCCTTCCCCTTGATTCGAAGCGTATAAATTACTTCTTTATTCTTCGCCTTTATGACCTGAACCACAGGATCCATTTCTCCAACCATCTTTAATGCAGGCAAATAGGCTTTCGCTTCTCTTCCATAGTTATCGGTTTGTTCAATGGTAAATGGCCATCCGGGATATTGTTGTGCTTCTGGATCTTGAGGATCCATTCCTCTTGGCCAACACTCCATGGTAATGGTTCTGTTCACTTTGTTAAAACGCACGATTCCATGCCCCGTTGCCATCTTTGTTCGAGGGTGCAAGGTTTCAATGGGTTGCTCAAAGGCATCTGGATTGGCATGCGCATACATTGTGATACGGTTTCCCAACTCTTCATAGTAATCTCCCAAATGCTCTAAAGGCCCTTCAATGGAACGCTCTGCTGGATAAGGTGGCTCCCACCTTCTTGGGTGATGATTTACAATAGAAGGTACACTAAACGAATAGCCTGCATCACCAAATTCATCAATACCATGCTGTACCACTGTACCCAAATGTTGATCTCCTGCCAGCATAAAGGCATAACTTTTACGGATGGTATTCAGTGCTTTATTACGTCCTGTTTGTGGCCAACCATTTACATCCATATCAATCCATCCTTTTATGTTTCTATCCGGGTAACCAGTAGTCGTTGCATGACAAAAAATTGTAGCTGAAAGCACGCACTTCATTTGTGCATCTTGCCAATCTGTTCCCCATTGATTTAAAAAGTTCAACTGGCGCTGCCCTAACAAGGAAGCATCCGGAGCATCTAAGCTATCCAAATCAGAACCCAAAGGTGGGTGGTCTGGTCGTTTATACCTGTTCAACCACGGATGTGCTTCCAATGGACTGGTTTTAAACTTACGATCCTCAATGATTGCAAAATCAATTCCTCCCACGTTAAGCGATGTATAATACACACTTATCCCTCTTTGAACTGGTGTTGGATCGTATGGATCTGGTAGATTGGCTGTCTGTGCAAATTCAACTTCTCGAACATATTGTGGAGTCTGTAAATAGCCTCCGTCTGGACCACCTATTCTTTCTGCTTTCTTTCCTGAAGATCCCCATAAATTCCCTTGCCCTACATCATGGTCATCTGGTAAAGAGACGGTGGGTCTGTCTTTGATAATTTCCCCAAAATCCCGTCCAAAAATTAACCACTCAGCCAAGTGACAAGTATGATGATATACCTGGTCTCCAGAAAAGAATAGTAAGTCTGGGTCTTGAAACTTGATAGCATCTACCAGATCCTGTCGTGGACCTTGATCCCAACGAGAGTTCCCTGTAAATGCAGCAACAACAATTTCTTCTTTTTCTATTGGATCATGTCGAATCAGTCCTTCGTAGGAAGCTTTTCCATCTAATGCGACAACACGGTAAGGCCAGTCTTTGGTTTGATCCCAATTTTCAACACGAAATTGAAGATTCCATGCTTTAGCATTATACAAGCCGTATTCATTTTCACGTACAGTCTCCTCCAAGATACGTTTCCACTTATTCCCATCTTTGATTTCTAAGTAAACCAAACGGCTGTCCTCATCTGCCAGAGGGTAAAGTTGTACCATCATTTTCATAATGTTATTATGCACTGTATACATTGCAAAACTTATTTTGTCTTTATCGGCTACATCCGCAATTGGAACTTCTTTGTAAAAGTAACCCTGAGTATTTGCTGTATTTAATGTAATTAAGAAAGAGAAAACAACTGTAAATAAGATCGCATTTACTAATTGGAATACATTCCTTTTCATTGTTTACGAGTTTATTGGCTTATACCAGTTTAATTTATTCTGGTGGAAAAATCAGACCTGGCCTTGACAGGAGTTGGACCTATCCATTCTCCATCTTTATACCAGTTTTTCTTATACAGAGAAATAACTTTCTCCATATCCCATCGCTCTTTCTGATCGGATCGTTTAATAACTTCAATTGAATCCAAGATATTTATTAGATTAACTGACTCCGGGAGATAAAGAATTACTTTACTTGCTGGATTTCTTTCAGGCAAATCTACTTTTATACTTACTCCATCTTTTTCGGACTTGACTACCAAATTTATAAATCCAAAATGGGTGGGTGCATTTTCAATGCGAAACTCTTTTCCTTCCTCAAACCACCAATCAGGAATGGCCTTTAAAAGGTGAAGTTCATCCTTCTCCTCATGAACCAACATATGCCGCAACATAATTGCATAATTAGATGCGCCGGTCACATGAGGAATCAAATCAACCCATGCCGTTTTTGTTTGATAAAAAATGCCCTCTGGAAAAGCATGAGAAGCACTGGAGTGAAGCAAGTACCAATAAAAATCCTTTACCACGCGCTCATGATTCCCCAGTGTTAAATCAACCATGGTTGTATAGGCTCCCATGTATGGATGAATGGCCGGGGGATGTTTGGAACCTTGCCTTTCTCCACGAATCCATTGAATTGTTCCTTCGATGTAGCCTGCATGATACTCGTTCCTGACATGATTGCAAAGTGCTTTTACACGCGGATCATCTTTTTCAAAAATCATTGTGGGCCACAATGTTTCTGTATTCCCCCAATGTGTTCCTGCTCCTTCCCAGCTTGGTAAAAAATGGGGTGCTTTTTGACGTTCCCATACCCTGTTAATATCCTGACGGTAGGCATCGGCTTCTTTCGTAAAATACTCATAATCTGCAGCATGATCTAATATTCTAGCTGCATCAGCAGTACACTCCATCCCTCTGAGATTCCAAAAATCGTATCCCACTATATGGTATTTCATTCGAGGTAAATTTTCGCCATCAGCATGTGTGCCCGGTAACATGCCATATAATGATTTATACTTTTTCTCTATCTCATCCTCAGGTTTTCGAGTCTTTATGGCCCATTCAGCTGCTCGTTTCATATATGGGTAAAACTTGCCCAGAGATTCCACATCTCCGGTAATTTTATAATATTGCCATAACACCCATTGCGACTGTCCATTGGCATCCCATTCAACATCTTCCATATGCTGAAAAGATGATGGGCTGGAGAAGCGACCATCCTCCAACTGGTGCTCAAGGTATTTCTCTACCATGAACCTTGCTTCTTCCAACATGCCTGCTTCTTCCAACTCCATAACCTGATAAGCTGCATCTCTTAAAAAGAACTTATCATAAAATCCTTCACCACCCTTAAGTACATGGTGATCACGCGCTATCAACTGGCAAACGTGAGATGCCAGGTAAGCTTCGTTTACCTTTTTGTCAGGTGTTTGAATAATCGTTCTGGTATCAAGAGCTGAGATCCAAAAATCTACCGTTCGTTGCAACCACAATTCCGAATCCATGTCATCGTAGGTGACTTTTCCTCCTTCCGGAGAATAAGGAAAACTTACTGCAACAGCTTCACTTTCACCTGGTGCCAGATTCCAGGAAAATGATTGATTATCTGCCGGGGTTTCAAAGCCCTCAAGATTGAATCTGGCTTCGAAATTCTTATTGCCCGTATTTGAAGCTGTAAATTGCACCCAATTCAGATAATTTTCACCTTCCACAGGCCAACTAAAAGCTTTCTTCCAATTTTTTGTCGACTTCAGAGGTGTTGCCCATATTTTTATATTGTAACGGACTTCGTTATCCCAGGTAGTTAATAAAACAATGGGTAACCAACCTTCCTCAAGTGTTTTTACCGACGTTCTGGGCAGGGTATCAAGATCAGTTCCAACTTTTATCTTTATCCACTTTCCTCCGGACAACAAAAGATGATTGTCCGGAGAAATACGTGTCCCTTTATTGTAGTCTTGAAGTCCGATTACCTGCCATGAATTCTCGAAATATTCGAAAGGCTCTTCTATAGCATTCTCATTTGTTTTTTTGCTCTTATCATTTGAATTTTCACAAGAATATGCAACTATTAATAGTGCAAAGACAACCAGATTTAGCAGGTTTTTCATTCTTTTGCAGGATAATTTTCTCATTAACAATTTCAATTTAAAATTGGTGTTGCCCAACGTTGAGTTTGAATTGTATCAAATAAAACTTTTACATCATTAGAACATCCGGATTCGTTACGGCTTGTTCCTCGCTCTACGATTGATCTTAACTCATTAGTTAATTCTCTTACCAGCTCGGGATATTCCAGTGCTATATCCTGTTTTTCTCCAGGATCGATATTAAGATTATATAGTTTTTGCTTTGCAGCTTTGCCTCTGGATAATTTCAAATTTCTCTCTGGTAGAGCAAAAACAATCTTCATCGAATCTCGCAGGTATGCAAATTCACCGTGAACCGAGTGAGCTATTAAGCTATTTCGACAAACTGGTTTTTTATTATTGAGTAGCATATTTAGAAAACTAAAACTGTCTTCAGCCGTATTTTTTGGTAGCTGAGTATTACCAACAAGTTCAGCACATGTAGCAAAAATATCATTGACGGATACAAGATTATTTGTTGATGAATTTGCTTCAACTTTTCCTGCCCATTTCACAATAAAAGGTACGCGATGCCCACCTTCCCAAATATCGCCCTTATACCCACGATAAATACCATTTGGAAAGTGTTCTGCTTCAAGAAGTTTGTCTAATCCAGTATAATACGAATGACCATTGTCAGCAGTAAATATGATTAATGTATTCTCTGAAATAGCTGCATCCTCCACAGCCTTTAAAACCTGACCAACCGACCAATCGGTTTCCATTATAAAGTCAGCAATAGGAGCAATACCACTTTTACCAGCAAAATTCTTACTTGGAGCAACCGGTTCATGTGGGGAGGTCATTGAAAAATATAAAAAAAATGGTTGTTTTGTTTGACTCTGGTCATGAATATATTCAACAGCTGCTTTTGTAATATCAGGTAAAATTTGATCAAATTTCCACCCTGGAGCCATTGGAGAACCATCAAATACTTTTGGCATAGAAATGGGGCCTTCTTCATACTCATAAGTGGCTGTAGGTAACTCAACAACGTGATCGTTTTCAATATATGCAAATGGAGGAACATTAGGAGCTGGAGTACCAAAATAGTAATCAAAACCATGATCATTTGGTCCACCCTTAATTGATTTTGAATAATCCCATCTGTATTTGTACAGTATATTTCCTTCGTTAGTTCTTTCATTTGGACGTTCCCCTTCCCAATTCCATCCTAAATGCCACTTTCCAATACAGGCCGTATTATATCCATTTTCCTTTAGCATTTCCGGCAATGTTATTCTTTCCTTTTTAATAAGTGGAGGCTCATAACAGGTAATTACGGATTCTTGTAAAGCAGTCCTCCAATTATACCTTCCAGTTAATAACCCATATCTTGTAGGAGTACACACCGCTGAACTGCTGTGAGCAGAATAAAAATTCATTCCTTCTGTGGAAAGATTATCAAGATTTGGTGTAGAAATCTTGTTGCCAGGGTAATATGACTGAATATCGCCAAGCCCAAAATCATCTGCAAGAATAATAATGATATTAGGTTTTGACCGGACCACCTGTTTAGTCGAAGAATTACACGCATACAAAATAATAAGTAAAGCTATCAGGCTTATTTTTACTCTTATCTTCATCACTATCTGCCTTCAATTATTATTAAAAAACCTTTTCCTCCTTCAATAGTCAGTTGACTTGACAGTTTGAGTTGCCGGGCATCCTGATATTCCCCAATAGCGGGGATATATATTTTACTGTTTTCAGCTTCCAATCCCAGTTTATCCCAGTCTATTTCCAGTTTTCCGGTAATATCTTTATCCGTCCAATTGGCAACCGCAATGATGGATTTTTCAGCTCCTTTATAAACAGTAGCTACCATTTCCGAATTATTTGTACTAACCGGACAATTTTCATCCCAAAAACCTATCATATTCATTGCCTGAATTTCATGTTCATCCCAAAACTTCCATATGTACTCAGGTGTAGGAGGATCTAACCACCCTAAACGATTTGTCATACCGTAAACCATTCCTCTCCATTTATTCCCACCTCTGTTAAGCATTTGGGATGTTAATCCAAAGGGAATACCGGAAGTCTCTACCAGCCAGTAATCCGGGGATGCATTGTAGTTACGGCTCTCCCCAATCCACATCATGTCTATATAAGGTAAAAGGTCCATATATAAATTCATACAACATATATATCCTGCCATGCTGTTGAAGTGATCCCATGTGTGCATATCAATCCTGGATGTTGACTGCCTTCTGTCCACTATTTTTCTGGCGCGTCGAAGTGTTTCTCTGTCCAGGGCTGCATCATCAATATAGAAGCCATCTATTTTCAGATTATCACACATCCAGTCCAGTCCCCCGATAAAGAAGTTATTTAAACGTGAATCAGGTGTTGTTATGACAGACAGATCCTTCAATCCTTCATAAGGCCCTTCCTTAAATACACTTACCCAGGCTGGGATAAAATCCGATTTAAAATTATCAAGCAGCCATTGGTCGGGTCCTTTTTTATGAATCACGGTTCTTACATCCTTTCCTGGTCCCGGTAAGATAATTTCACCTTTGAGACTTCGCATGGCCCATATTTCCGGGGCATTGACTGTCAATTCGCGAGTGGTATAATACACTTTAGTACGAATACCTTCTGCGTGTGCATCCTCAATGAATCGTGCCAATCCATCAATATTCTCAGTTATGTATGGATAGTTGATATAAGGATAGATTTCATTTCCCTGATGGATATTGATGATGTTTGCCCCTGATTTTTTTGCATCGGGAATATATAATCCAACATTATCCATATTGGTATGAAAATACCTGTCGTTGAACTGTACATCTTTATTGATAAGCTTAAAAGGAGTAATAAGCATTTCGCAGTTAAAAAAGAGACTCTGGTTTGCCTGCATTGTCCTGGCGCCGGAATATAGAGTCAGCAGGGTTTCGTTTGCATCTTCAATAATTTCAGCTCCTCCTTTATTTTCATTGCCCCATGATTCCGGTAATAATAAGGGGTGAAAAGGATAATAAATGTTTACCAGGGGCCGCCGGTAATTTTGATCCTTCAATTTAATTTTTAGTCCCCCGTTTAATCCTCCGATCCAGACACCATCCTGGCCTTTTTCTGCAACATCCCAGGTCCATGACCAGGAATCAGGGCGGTAGCCACCTGTTTTACCCATTCCCATCATGTATTTAGACATGGCTGATGTAAAAGGTACCTCCAGACGAATATCTTTCACAGCCAGTGATTCCCTGGCAGTAAGCTCAATCTCATAGTTGATAAATCCATCAAACTCAGCACTGCCTCTTACCTTAAGAATGGCATTGGAAGCATGACTGATAAGCTCCCAAACCAGCTGCGAAGGTGTTGAAGAAAGGAATTCAAGCTCTCCCGGTTCAAACAGTACGGTTTCTCCGTGCGCAAGTTCTACGACAAATTTCAATTTATCCTTGAGAATGGCTTCAGGCGTACTCGCTAAGGATTGATTATTATTATCAAAGTAGCTGAGAATTGAAGCAGGAAGACCATTATCAGCTATGCTTACTTCACGCCCCAGGATTTTATATCCATGTTTTTCGCGCTGAACAGGCAAATACCCACTGGTAAGATCGTCATCTCTGCCTTCCATGGAATTAAGCCAGGCCAGACGTGACATATTGTAGCTGTCATCGAATCCCTTATTCCTGACAGCCTTACCAGAAACCTCCAGGGTGACATGAACAGCCTTTGCCACTTCATCTTCTGCGCCAATATCAATCTCTGTTGTGAATTTCCCGGTGGCAGATTCAGGAATCTGAACTCCGAACCAGAGAGCCTGTACATCACCTTGTTTCACATCAATCTCTTTGCGTAATTCCTGACCCCTGAAATCTGTTCCTTCCAGATTGAAACAGCTTAACTCTCCCAATGCCGGAGAACCTGTAAAAGGAGAAGCTGAATACCTGATCGTGCTTAAGTCGGCCCTGGCAGCCCATATGCCGATTTGAAAAACGAAATATTCCCCGGGTTGTGCACTTAATTGTATTGAAGTAAGTTCCTCTTTTGTGCGCCTGGCCCAGATGGAAGGAATTCCATCCAGCAGCCGAATGGAGTTTTCCCGTCTTTCAGGAAAAAGTAAAAAGTTATCTTTAGGATAAGCTGAAAGTAAGGCCTCCTGTTCTTCTTTGCCAGCATAATCCTGCATAACTGTTTTTGATAATGCGGTTTCACCTACCATTAATGAAGGAGTATTGTATTCTTTCCTTGCCTGACTGTCAATCAAACTTTTTTCCTTTTCGTCCTGTGCCTGAACTGCAATGGCAAGCCAAACGAGAAGTAACACTAGAGTTTTCTTTATCATTATTTATTCCATTGAAACTTGATAATTTTCAGTTAGTCTACATCGCTTACTTTATCTTTATTCAAGTTTTGGCATCCCGGTTTTTTCATTTTTTTCTCGATCCCACCATTTGGGGCCTTCCTTTAAGACTTCATTGTCATATTCAATCAGGCGTTGTTTCAAACGATTAAAAATCTTGGGTTGATGCTTTGACAAATCGGTAGTCTCCCGAGGATCGATGTTTAAATTGAACATTTCGAATTTTGTACGCTCAGAATTACTCAGGATTTTCCAATCTCCTTCCCGAATGGCAACACGAAATTCCTGAAACGTATTTCTCCAGTATAGTGGTTTTCTTCGTTTTAACTTCTTCCCTTTCAAAACCGGTAATATAGAAGTTGCATCCAATACTCGGTTTTGGGGTAGCTCAATACCAACAATATCAAGGATTGTTGGAAACACATCTGAACCAATAACAGGTTCAGCCGATATTGTCCCTGGTTTTATGCGGCTTTCTTTAAATCCATTCGGCCAGGAAATGATTCCCGGAACCCGAATACCACCTTCATGTGTATGCCGTTTCCGTCCCCGTAAGCCACCAGTGCTCCCACGAGAACGAGATCCTCCATAAACATGATCACTGGTATTAAATGTTCCATATTCGTGACGACCTTCGGGCCCATTATCACTGGTATACCAAATTAGCGTTTCATCATAGATACCCAGCTCTTTTAATACATTCACAATTTGACCTATAGCTTCATCAATTTGTGTAACATTGGCCATATATTGCTGAAAACTTGGATCTTTTATATTATTGTACCGCTTAATGTGCTCAGGATCACTATTCACAGGGCCATGCGGTTCATGAAACCACAGGGTTATAAAAAAAGGGCTATTATCATCGCGGTATTCCTTCATCCATTTAATGAGCTCTTCTACAACAATCTGAGCCGAAAAACCTTCCATCTTTCCTAATGGTTTCCCGTTTAGAAAGAAGTTTAATGGATTTTTATGATTAGGCCGGGCTACATTCCCGGTTGCAAACCAATAGTCATACCCATATTCTTTCATTGTTGGCTGATCGGGATGACCCCATCTGAAATCTTTGAAATCATACGTGTCGCCAACTCTTTTCTCAGCGTAATGGCTAAGATGCCATTTACCAAAATGAGCTGTTTGATAACCGTTGTCACGCAATAGCTGAGGCAGGGTAATTTCACTTTCTGGAAGATGACAATAATGATTTGGAGGAATCCATCTGAATACTCCATTTCTATAGGGAGTGCGCCCTGTTAAAATAGAAGCCCTGGATGGAGAACATACCCCATCAGCCGAGTAGCAATGTGTAAACTTGATACCCTTTTCCGCCAGCTTATCAATGTGAGGTGTCTGAATAAAATCGTGACCAAATGATCCCAAATCGCCCCAACCCTGATCATCTGTTAATATCTGAATGACGTTTGTTTTCTCTTTGGTTTCCCGGGGAGAAAAATTAACACCAATGAATAGTGCAATTGAAATTGTCAGTATTAGCTGTAATTTTTCTAAATCTATCAATTTATTCATTTTGATTTCGCAATATTATTGTTTACCGGACAAACTATTTGGCCATAACTTCCACCAATTGTTGGGTTCCATTCCCCGCATTTCCCAGCATTTCAACACGGATATAGCGTACTGCTGTTATCTGCCCGGTATAATTAATCCCTTCTTTACCAAAATTTTGTTTGTTATTGCTTTTGTCAAGAATCATATACCAATCTTTCCCATCAGTTGAGGTTTTTACTACAAATTGATAAAATCGACCCGGGCTTTTGTAATATGGTACAACAGTAATGGATCTGATATCTGTCACTTCTTCAAGGTCAACCTGCCACCATGCTACTTTATCTGTTGATTGCCAGTAGTTAAACGGGTCAGATGTCATGCCATCATTGGCAAATGATGCAGGGTGCTTTTCTGTTTCCCCGGAACAACTAACAGGCTTACCTTCTAATAGACCAGCAGGTTGAGTATAAATTCCACCTGATGGCGATTTCTGAAGTGGAACAGGTGAGTACGTCTTCACTTTTCCTCCTGCATTTATATGTTCCGTAAAGCGACGAGCATATTCTGTTTTCCAGGCTTTCAATACCAGCTCAAAGGATAGTACTTCGATAGGATGGACTTTTTCTTCTTTCATGAGGAATCCCTTGGGAGCCACCGGCATTTCACTTCGTTTGCCTTTCCAGTGTCCTACTTCCCGGCGATAGCTAAGTAGCAAGTTTTGATAAGCATCTTTATCTACGTCTGGATCTAAGTCCCATTCCATTGAAAGAGATGTTGCATCAGGACTAAGATGAATGGCACCACCAACAAGAATTGACTCTTTCGCGTCTGAAGAAAAGGAATTTAACTTGACGAAATAGGGAACACGTATAACAATTTTGTTCGGCTGTGTATGAAATTCACTCTGAAGAGAGACATCTGCTCCTTCTTTTCGTGGAGTCATCATTATTGTGACAATTCCAAAGGAGTTTGGTGCTTTTTCTATCCCTAGAGGTTTACCGTTTACAAGCCACGCAGGTGAGACAACATTAAGTAGCATCAGGTCACGCTTTTCGAGGTCAATACCGCCATTGCCACCTTTTTCCATTACAAAAAGATTCCGAATGGTATTGGATACGTTGGCACAACCCCAGCCATGGGGAGGAGGACAAAACTCAACATCCCTGTCTGTCCATGGGCGTATCATATTTTCAAAACTCTCTCCAGTACTACCCATATGTAGTAAGGTGCTATATAGGTCGATTAAAGCCTTGCGAGTTTGTTTGTTGGCATTATATTGGTTAATAACACGCGTAGTGATATACTGATGAAGGTGTTGCCCATTTCTATAGGTCATGATTCCTTCTCTGAACTTCGTCTCATGTAATCGCTTGAGCGTTCCAGCGACAAGAGGATCATTGGGTTGTACCAATTCGGTAGGCCATAACAACATATTATTTTCCCAGTCCTGATCAGTCCGGTACTCTTCCCACTTTTTACCTTTGTAGTTTACGGCTTCTGCTCCGGTTTGAAAATCATATAAACCTGTTGGTACATAACCATCCGGCGCAGCACTTTCACGGACAGCTTTCAAAAGAGTTTTTTCAAAATCATTGCATAGTTGAAGCCAATGGGCTGTTATATCTTTTTTGTCTAAAAACTTTGCCAATCGGATTGCTGAACGAAGACCAATTAAGGTCCAGTAGTTATGGCTGGTCCATTGTCCAAAAATCATTTCATTGTCGTAAGGACGTGTAGGTGACATTAAGCCATGAGGTTGGGTATTATGTTCTTCACGGATAAGGTCAACTGCTTCTGTGATGAAAGGAAACATCTCCTCACCCCGATCTGAATCCCGGGTATTAACAATGAAGTCGCAAATAAAGGAGGTGGTCTGACCATGGGCACAATGGATCTTAGCCCCATGACTGACTGCAATATCAACGAATAAACCGTTGGGCTGCTGCCTGTCCAGGCAATGTGGAAAATTAAGAGTTACAAAACTATCCAGGCCAAAATTGGTATATAATTGTCCATAGTCGTATATGGTTGAAAGAAACAAATTGGGATACGGCAGTCCATCGGATTGTGAGCGTTTACCATTTTTAAACGTTCGGGTAGCAAGCATAACATGGGTTGCCAGTGCTCTGTGAGATTGCTCAATGAGTGGTTCACCAGGAGTGTGTACTATACTTTTACTTGTCAATGCCGAAGTCCAAAAGTCCACAACAGAATTACGGTAGCTTGAATAGCTTGCAATCTTCATCGTTTCCAGGTAGTCCTTATCGCCCTTTTCCACTGAGACACGGGGAAGTTTAAAGACCAATTCCATTGTTTCATTTGGATCTAATAACTTTATATAGTGAGCGAGTCCAACTTCGGTCTGGGGCTCTATACCAATGTTTTTGCCCTGGAAAGGTTCTTGATAAGGCATGTTTCTAACTGCTTCCCAATAACTAGGTGTGGGATAAATACAGACAACTTTTTCATCACGTAGCAACCAGTCATTTACAATGGCATATGTTGAATGGGTAAATGGTTTTGCATTTTCCCTCTTCCATTCATAGGTGGCAGAGTGCCTCATTGCAGCTATGATCCTGGCTTCTGTTGCTTCAGAATTCGTATTCTTTACTTTCAGCTTTATAAATTGAAGGGTATTGGACTCGTCAAAGCCATTGAGGGAAGTTCCAAAAGCTTCCCATTGATAGTCCAGGCCATCTTCATCTATCCAGGAATCCTTGACAATGGGTATAAAACCATCGAGGAATTGACGCTGGCGGCTTGCCATAGGTCTGGCATCTTTTCCCAAAAACAGACATAGTTCCGCAGATCCTGTAAAAATATTGCCCTCGGGTGTAACCACTACAGCATCTGGCATAAAGGGAACACCAATACAGCTAACGGGATGGGTATAGTAACACCAGGGTTTTTCAGGATCATCCAGTGATGGATCAACCATCTGATAGTCGATTACAACCTGTTTGCCAGAATCTTCATTTTCGGAATCGGCACACTTTGTAAAGTTAAACAGCAGCATAACAACAAGTGCTGAAATTCCCATTTGTTTTCCTGTGCTTTTCATGGTACCATTGCTAAAAATACAAATCTGGCTATAAAAGGACTATTGCCGTGTTTTAGGATAATTCTATAGCCATTTTTTGCTGTTTATTCTTGTTTAAGTTTCCATATTTCAACCAGAGAGCATAGCGCACTTCCCAACGAAATCAGAAAAAATGAATATGTCTGACAATAGCATTCCTCTGTTCATCCTATTTTTCAGAAATAATTTTGTCATACCTTTTCCTACTGTATACAACAAATTATCATTCTCCTAACTGCTTTAATCTGAAGGTCTCTATTTCAGAGGGCACATGCTCTCTATTCATTATGGCCATTATCTTTTTAACCACATCAGGGAATTCAGAAGCAACATTGTTTTGTTCCTGTATATCATTTTCCAAATCATACAATTCTAATTCAAAATCCTTACCAGGTCCTCTTACAGCTTTCCATTTCCCCATTCGCACAGCCTGCTGTTCATCTCCCTGGTAAAGTCCAGCAAATTCCCAGTATAAAAAACCATGTTTATTTTTCTGTTTACCCTCAGTCAACAAAGGCAGGAAACTGATCCCGTCAAGATTTTCTGGAATATCAATATCTGCAACTTCGCACAGTGTAGGCAATAGGTCCCAGGAAGCACCCAGATGATCAGTTTGCTGCCCGGGTTCAACAACCCCAGGCCAAGACACTATCATTGGTACCCTTATGCCGCCCTCTCGTACGAAACATTTTCCCCATCCATACTCACTTTTGAATGGTTTTGCACTATCAAAGAATGGGGAATCTGAACCTCCATTGAAAGTTGGTCCATTGTCACTTGTGAAAATGATGATGGTATTATCATACACTCCTTCATCTTTCAGTTTTTGAATAATTGCTCCAATTTGGTCATCCAAGTAGGTTACCATGGCAGCGTATGTAGCACGCGGATAAGGACTAGGCATGTATCCTTGTTCTCCTAAGTACGGTTCTTCTTCAAATTTGCCTTTGTATTTTTCCAGATACTCTTCTGGCACTTGCAATGGTACATGGGGTAATATGGTTGGAAAGTAAAGAAAAAAAGGTTTGTCTTTATTATCCTCAATAAATTCTAAAGATTTATCTAAAAATCGTTTTGGAGAATAATCTCTTCCTGACCATTTTTCATAACTAGCTGGATCCATAGGATCAACACCTTCATCTAGTTTTTTAAATAGTTCAATATGATCATTGTCTAATAAAACCTGTTTGTCATTATCCCACAAATGAAGATTATAATAATTATGTCCCTGTCTTTGGCATATATTTCCAAAGAATTGATCAAATCCCTGTTTATTAGGATGACCCACAGTGAGAGGTCCTCCAAGACACCACTTGCCAAAACCTCCTGTCGTATAACCAGCATTTTGCAATAATGTACCTAAGGTTACTGAATTTGCGGGAAGAGGTCTTTGTCCTTCAAGCGAAGGATCTTTTACCACATTACGAAAATCCCAATTTACACTATCGGCTCCCATTTCATCATTCTTACGAATGTAGGAATGTCCAGTGTGTAACCCTGTCATTAAAACACATCTCGAAGGAGCACACTCAGGGCTGCCGGCATAAAAATCAGTAAACTTAATCCCCTGTTCAGCCAGTTCATCAATATTAGGAGTCATTATTTTTTCCTGACCATAGCAACCTACCTCTGCATAACCTAAATCATCGGCAAATATTAATACAATATTTGGCTTTGGTTTATGCTCATTATAATGTTTTGAATTCGATTTTTCACCTTCACTACATCCATAGATCAGCACCAAAAGCAATATCGTTACTAAAAAAAATTGATGTTTGCCTGTTTTCATTTTTTTATTAAAAGACAAAATAAGATAGAGCAGGAATAACATCTCTGCTCTATCTCCAGATTTCACCAAGATGGTTAAAATCTTAAAAAGTGTTAATACCCTGGATTTTGCTCTAATACCGCCTCGGTATTACGTTCTATTTCGCTTTGCGGAATTGGCCACAAATTTTGGTGGTCACCAATTAAATTATCTCCCCATTTGCCATTGAAAAAATCATCATAAATCCGCATTCTTTCAGGTAATACACCAAGTCTTTGTAGCGTTAACATCCTTAATTCCTCATAACATAGTTCCCGTGCTCTTTCATCAAGAATAAAGTCTATATCCACATCGCCGGGTGCTACTTGAGTGGCATTTACTCTTGCCCTAACTACATTAATATCGGCGGCTGCATTCGTCTGGTCTCCTTTTCCTAAATAGGCTTCAGCTCGTAACAAATAGGTTTCTGCCAAACGCATATAGTAGTGATCCCTATAGGTCATATTGGCAAACGTGTTGGTTTCACCTGTTTCAGGGTTAGCCATAGCTTCATCAGGAAAATTATTTATAGGAGTGGTTTTTGTAAAAATAGGAGACCAAAATTTATCAACATTGTTAAAATAGTCGGACATGGCTCCACTTGCCACTAGCATCTGACCGTACCATTCAGATTCCGGATTATCCACTAGCACATCGCGAATAATATTATGCTCCGAGTTTCGCATATCATTGGGGTCAAGTTCCCAAACAGTATGTCGAAAATAATCATTAGGAGTTATCCAACCGATTCCTCGTCCTCCATTCTGAGTTGAGTGTGAAAAAAAGACATTTGTACCATTATTGTCTTTTATAATCCAATATAAAGGTACTGCAAAACGGACAAGGTTACTTCCGATGCCCCCTCCATCGACCTGGTACTCATATTGGGCTACCCATATAGATTCCATATTGCCACTGCTTCGGTTTTGGTTTTCTCTACGAAAGAGATCCCAGTACACATCACCAGGCTCATCTTTTCGTGAACCAAAGCGCTCGGTCATTAGTGCATAGTTTCCACTGTTTATTACAGCTGAAGCTGCCGAAATTGCATTGTCCCAATCCTCATTAATAACAAATATCTCAGCCAACAACTGATTTGCTGCTGCTTTGGTCAATCTCCCTTCTTCTGATAATTCATTAACACTGGGGAGATTGGCTGCAGCAAATTCCAGATCGCTAATGCACTGTGAAAAAACCTGTTCCTGGCTCGATCTCACAAAATCTCTTCTAGGTTCTGAAATTTCATCCAGTACTATTGGTACTCCCCCAAATTGAATTCCAAGGATACGATACATGTATGCCCTGAAAAACATCGCTTCTGCCTTTAACGTATTTCTTACAACCTCTGATGTAAATTCCGTATTCTCCCCATCAATACGACCAATAATCACATTGGCATCAAATATAATTCTGAAATAATTCCCCCAAAGTCTTGATACTGCCCCGTTTTCAGGAATAAGGTTATCGAGAACCGGATTTAGATTATGCCAGGGTCTATTTCCATGGGTCATATCAGAAACATAACTGTAGATGTAATTACCCCGCTGAGCTGACCACATAATCGCGTTATCGGTCGCCTCATACAATCTTGCCACGGCCGCATTAAATTGTTCCGTCGTATTATATGAATTTTCCGGAGCATAAAAATCAATGGGATCTTCTCGTAACCATTCATCTTCATTACAGGAAATAAAGCAGATAGTCAATATTATAATTATCGATAAATATTTAATTTTTTTCATAATTGAAGTTTTTTATAATTCAATATTCAAACCGAATGTATAGTTGGCCATTACAGGCCTACCTACGGTAAAACCTATACCGGTTTCCGGATCCCAACCCCTCCAATCGGTAATGGTGGCCAGGTTTTTCCCACTAACAAATACTTTTAGATTTGAAATACCGACTTTCTCTAAGAGCGGCTTTCCGAATGTATAAGAAAGAGATACATCCTGAAGGCGAATAAAGTTTCGCTGCATATATCGCTGTGGAGAATAAACTGAGCGTGCATCTATCCTACGATATCGTGCATCCGGATTTTCCGGCATCCAGAAATCATAGCCACCTGCTGGAAAATTTTGATATTGGTTTTGGTGTAACCAACCTCTGTCTTCTGAAAAATAATAGTCTTTCCCTCCTTGTATGGAGTTTACAAATACATAAAAGCTAAACTGCTTGTACATAAAAGTATTGGCCAAACCTATCCTGTAACCAGGATCCCGATAACCTAAGATCTTCCTGTCAAAAGCGGCCGAAATCTCACCATCAGGCTCTCCATCCGGTCCACTCAAATCGGCAATTTTATAGGTTCCTGGTGCAAAACCTGCCGGAAGTGTTTCGTTAGCCCTATCCGCCAATTGCCACATACCAATAATTTCATAGTCGTA
The DNA here is from genome assembly GCA_965223405.1 of Saprospiraceae bacterium. Taxonomy (GTDB): domain Bacteria; phylum Bacteroidota; class Bacteroidia; order Chitinophagales; family Saprospiraceae; genus CBDCWO01. The sequence goes on along the minus strand of CBDCWO010000006.1, from coordinate 4,042,640 downwards.
AACAACGTTTTGAGGTTCCCCAATAAACAATCTGTTGGCAACCAAATCGTCTTCATTTCCGTCCCCATCATTATCGAAACCTAAAATTGAAACAATTTCATTCCGGTTTCTGGAGTAATTTATGGAAGCATTCCATTTAAAATCACTTTGATGGAATATCCTTCCATTTAATATTATTTCAATACCATTATTGGCTACTTCTCCAATATTGGTGTTAATAGTACTAAATCCTGTCAATGTCGGTAATTGAATAGGATACAAGATATTCTCAGTTTTATTATTATAGTACTCAACATTACCAAATATTCGTGAATTAAGAATTTCAAAATCAAGCCCTATGTTTAATCCGGTAGTTGTTTCCCAACCAAGTTCATTGTTCGCTAGAGTGGTAATCCATTGTCCTATTGTGGCAGAGCCTCCATCCCCAAATACAATGCTGGGATGAGATTGCAAAACAGCCTTTGTATCATACCTTCCTACACCCCTTCTACCAATTTTCCCGTATGAGGCCCTTAGCTTCAAGAAGTTTAACCAGTCGAGGTTGTTTTTAACAAAGTTTTCCTCACTGGCAACCCACCCCAAAGCAACCGAAGGGAAAATACCAATCTTATCATTGGTTCCAAATCCGGAAAATCCATCTCTACGGATCGTCCCGGTAATCATATACTTGTTGTTATAACTATAAAATATCCTTCCCATTGAGTACAAACTTTGCTCCTCCTCTTCTCCTGTATCTAAACTTCGCAGTGTAGGGTCGCCAGCCTCAAGCGCATAATATCCCAATAAATCATTGACAAAATTTTGTGCCCCAGTTTCGGTAAATGAAAAATTCCGTTTTTCAACACCATATAGAAGAGTGGCATTTAAATGATGTACTTTGTTAAATGTGTTTTTATAAGTAAGGATATTGTCAGTTGACCAGTCATAGTTAATATAGGAATCTTTATAACCCAATCCGGTGAAACTAGCTCCCCAAGGATTAAACCTGTCTTGATTAATGGTCCTATAGTTTTGGGAATAATTTAATCGATAACTTAGTCCTTTTACCGGTAATTTGATGTCAGCATGGATATTTGCAAAAATATTCCTTCTGAGATCAGAATCGTCCATGGTTAAAAAGGCATATGGGTTTAAAGACAATCCTTCCGGAGTTGGAATTATATTACCATCGTCATCATGTGATGGTGTCCAGGGTTGAAAAAAGAAAGAAGTGGTAATCGGAGGGGAAACACCTGAATAGTCACTTGAAGTTAGAAATGATTCTAAGCCAACATTCATCCAGTCTGTTATATCAGCATCCAAATTAATCCTGTAATTATACTTGGTATACGTATCATTTTTCATAAACCCTTCTACATCTGTTAACCCTCCGGATATAAAATAACTTAAGGTGTTACTTTTTCCTCTTATGCTCAGGTTATGATTATTAATATACCCATTACTGGTAAACGTATCCCACCAGGGAATATCTAATCTTTTTGCATATCCATTAGCAATATCAAGGGTTTTTAATTCACTTTCGATCAACCAATCAGGATTTGGTTGCAAAAAATCAGGTCCTAAACGCGATCCATTTTCCCAATAAATTTTAGGAAAATGTTCTTCATACTCCGCAGCTCTCATAGGCTCTAACTTATTGGAAGGAACCTGTACAGTATAACTCCCGGAATAATTAATAATTGGCTTATCAGTTACCTTGCCTTTTTTGGTTGTTATCAGCAAAACTCCGTTTGAAGCTTGAGAACCGTAGATAGATGCTGAACTGGCATCTTTCAGAATGTCCACCGATTCGATATCGGCTACATTCAAATCAATCAGACTGCCCCGATAAATTATTCCATCAACAACTATCAAAGGAGCATTGGCTCCAGCACTAGTGGACAATGTATTGAATCCCCGGATTGATAAGGTTGGATTCTCTCCGGCTTGATCCACAGCACCTACATTTAATCCGGCTATCGTACCCTGCATAGCCTGGATTACAGAAACATTTGGAATATCAGATAGTTTTTCAATATCAACACTTGTCACTGACCCCGTTAAATCTCTTTTTTTCATAGTACCGTATCCTACCACTACTACCTCGTCCAATTGACTGGCCATTTCGACCAACTCCACATTTACTACTGAGCGACCATTAACCGCTACTTCCTGCACCTGGTAACCAATATAGGATATGATCAGAATCGCATTACTATCCGAAACTTCAATCTCATATTTACCATCGACATCTGTCGAGGTTCCTTCAAATGTACCTTTTATCTGGATATTTGCTCCGATCAGTGGTTCACCCGTCTGGGAAGTAACGGTACCTGTCACATTATAAAATTTCATGCTCCGAATTACAGCATCTCCGATAATTTTTAGTTGATCCAACTTATTTACACGTTGGAATAAATCCACGTTATCCGCTTTCTCTAGTTTTCTAATCTTATTCAAATGGCGACCCATCTTTCTAACTCTCTTTTGTCCCTTCTTTGTATCCTCGTAAATTGCAAAGTATTTTTGTCCGTAACGCTTAAATTTAAAATTGGTGCCATCCAATAAACGAAGGATTGCATTATCCAATTTCTCTTTTGCTCTATATTCAAATTCGACGGTAACCTTACTTAGTAATTCAGTATTATAGGTAAACAAGACATGATACTTTTCACTAAATTCGTCTAGTAGGTCAACCAAAAGTCTTGGTTGTTTATTATTGTCCGGATTCTCCGAAAACACCACAGTATTCAGAGCTGGTCCAAGGATCAAGAGTAACAGGAAAGCCCTGGATTTCCATTTTAGTTTGCATTGTTTTAATAAATTCATATTTTCGCTGTTTGTGTTAACAATTAAATTTGTTTAAGGTGGAATAGTTATACCAGTAACTGTTCCATCTGTATTTATTGAATACTACTAATCAAGTATTTTTCTTCTTTTTTGGTAAATTCAAATTTCATAACCTGACCCAATACGGATAATGCCAAATCAATGTTTCCCATCGGTACATTTACCTCCGCTTTGCCTTGTAAAATAGATGAGTCGATGAATTCAAATTGTACTCCATACAAATCTGTCAGATGTTCAAATACTTCTTTCATGGGTGCTTCCTCAAGCGTCAATACTCCTGATTTCCATGAGGTTACACTCGAATCCGCAACTTCCTGGGAAGTAATTTTTTTTTCTTTTACCGAATAAGAGATAATTTCTCCAGGTTCCATGTATCTTTCTTTAATTTTTCCTTCCGGGAGGTTTAGTTTTATACTTCCTTCTTCCAAATATACCTGAGTGCGATCACCTCTAGCGTGCACATTAAATATGGTTCCCAGTACTTCCAATTCCAAGTCGTTGGTACTGACCACAAACTTTACATTACTCTCCGGTATTTTCTTTACCCGAAAAAAAGCTTCTCCTTCAAGGACCACCCGTCTGGTATAGTCAGAATCCCAATCTGGGAAATAAGTTAACTCAGAATTGGAATTTAAAACCACCGTTGAACCATCAGGTAATTCAAAATCAATACGTTCACCATAGGCAGCGTGAATACTAATTTCATCAGGTCCAGAGGTCCAGACCCATAATATAAGCCCAGAAATAAAAAGGAATGAAGCTGCTAAAGCGACCCGCTTTAACCATAAGAGCCGAATATTTGATTTTCTTTTAATATCTCCAATAGAACTTTCCTCAGTGTGTAACTGAATTTGACCTATAACTTTTTCAAAAATTCGTGATGAATCCAATGTATCTATTCGAGATTCTCCCTTGTATTGTCGCCATAATTCTTTCAGAACCGGAATTTCTTTCTTTTCATGCTTCTCGAGTAATTGAAATAGCAATTCCAATTCTTTCGGGGAACATTTGCCTTCAAATAATTTTTGGATTAGTTCTTCTTTTCGTGTCATTGATTGCATTTACTTCGTCCAGATGTTTGATGTTACACATAACAATATATCAAGACAATTATTCTTTAAATATTTATATTCCAATCCCCACTCTACTTAACTATCCAACTTTTAAACCTTAGAAATTTACTCCTCCACCGATTATTTTTTATTTTTTAATTATTTCATTGGTTTATTCTTCAATTAGAAGTATGCTATTTACATCGAAAATGACTACCTATCATGTCATAAAGTGTATATACCAAACACACATAAGCTTGAAGAAATAATAGTCATGTTGAAAAAATGAAATCGCCCAATAAAGAGGGTTAACAGGCAAAACTTAAATTGATTAATTATTGTATTGAATATGACGACCGAATGCAATATATAGTCTATTAGGTCTCCTAATTGGTTGGGGACCAATTGAAGCCGTTCACCGAAGTGTTATTCAATAAAGAATGAAGTTATCTCGTCGAAGCAGACAATCAAAGGAGCTAACGCTAAGAACAATCAGTGATGTTATAAGTGCTCCTATCCCGGAAACTGATTCAATAGGTCATTGCCGTGCGGCTTGTAAAGTGCAATATGTTATAAGCACTGTCAGAAATTAATTTTGCCAGTATTAAAAACAATTTGTTATTTTTGAAAACAACATTTCATCAAACAACTGATTTGACTTAATTTTTCGACGTTGAATACCGAAGAAAAAAATCATATTGCAGGTCTAATCAATAGTGATTCCAAAAGTTTCGAGTGGATTTTTAATTGCCACCACGAAATGGTATATGGATTTTGTTTGAGGTTAGTAAGAATCCCAGTAATTGCTGAAGAAATTACGAGCGATGTGTTTGTAAAGTTATGGGAAAAACGATTACACCTTAATCGAAATATAAGTGTTAAGGGTATATTATTTAAAATCACCCATGACTTATGCATCAATTCGCTAAAGAAAATTGCCCGAGTCAAAGAATTGAAAAAGGAGTTTTTGCGGCACTATTTACCTGAATACCAAAATGTAGAGAAAGAATTGGCATTTTTTGAATATCTCAATATTGCGCAAGAAGCAATAGAGAAGCTGCCCCCCCGAAGGAAAGAGGTTTTCAAACTACACTACATAAACTCTATGAATCCCGAGCAAATAGCTTTGAAAACCGGTATTTCAAAAAGCACTGTGAATGTGCACATTCACAAGGCTTCTAAGTTTATCAAAAGTTATCTTCATTCCCATCCGGAAGTAATGATTAACAGTTTTCTATTGGCTGTACTCTATAACATTGTTTAAAATTTAAAGATCAATCACTAATCAGTCTTCCTTTGCCCAACCTTTACGATCTGCTCGAATAAAATCCACGTTTCAAACCTTAGTCGTTCCTTACACCTGGCAAACTTCGTTTTGCATCTCCTTTGGGAACCTTTACACCATCCAGATCACTGACAATTATTCCGACCAGGTTGCAATTATAATATAATATTGAATGTCAAAATTCAGCCCTAATAAGTTAGTATAAAATTCGTCTTTCTAGTTGCAATACCACATCCGATTACTTGGTCAAATTCTGATCAAATTTCTGCACCTCACCCTTCTTCATCTCAATTTCCTTAAATACATTGCTGTTAGGTAATTTCTTAACCTATATTTCCGTTGAACACGAAGCAAAAAACCATAAAAAGCTGGGTAGTAATTCCCGATTGGGATACAAATTCCTTCAAATCATGATCATATTTCTGTCTGTTCATATATTTCGATAGCGGATTTGTAATAGTATTGACTACATTTTTAATATGCTGATATCCTCTTCAGTCAAATCGCCATCAACAATCTCGTAAAATTCCTTCTCTAACCCCTCAGCAATTTCAGCATGAGAATTAATCAAATTAGTTGTTTCATAGGGATCAATTGCCAGGTCATATAGTTGATAAGGTTTTGAAAAGGCATTTCCCTTTGGTTCTTCTCGTCCACCTGATCCATCACACAGAATGAGCTTGTAATTTCCTTTTCTTATTGCAAGTGCACCATCACCACTTTGGTGAATTACTGGTGCTCTGTTGATTTCTTCATTGGAAAAAATTGGTACAAGACTATAACCGTCCTCCATTTGTGATACATCTGCTGAGAGCCCAAGCATTTCTACCAGGGTAGATGAGATATCTGTCAGGCAAACAGTTTCATGCGATTTGCGTGCTTTTAGTTGTCCTGGCCAGTGGATCATAAGCGGCACCCGATGACCTGCCTCAAATATGTCTCCTTTAGTTCCCCTCCAGCTAAGGTTAGGTTTGTGGTTTTCGGGATTATAACCGTGGTTTTCGTTGGCAACTGTATGATCTTCTTCACCATTTTCGTACAAATGCATATATGAGCCGTTGTCGCTACTGAAGATTACGATGGTATTTTCCGCCAGTCCATCCCCTTCAAGTGACTTCAAAACTTCACCAACCGTCCAATCTACTTGTTGAATAAAATCGCCATACCAACCCAATCCTGAGCCCTCCCTAAACCGCTCTGCTGGAAGTAGTGGTTTGTGCGGGGCAGTTAATGGGAAATATAGGAAAAAAGGATCTTCACTATTTTTATGTTCGTTAATATAAGTCAGGATTTTATCCAGAAGATGATCTAATACGGCTTCATAACTCAAGTCTGAAGTAGTCTCTGCCCTTCTGGAATAAGCTGGAAAGTCCACAAATGGAGCAATATAATCCACTTCGCCGACTGTCATCCCATTCTCGATGTAAACTGCTGGACTAAAATCAAGTGAGGCGGAGAAGATGTATGAATAATCGAAACCCACATCGTTAGGTGAGTGCAACAACGGTTTGGAATAATCTATGGTGCCAAATCCTGGTTCCTGATTTGCTTCTTTGGTTTGCCAATCTACACCTAGATGCCATTTACCAATGATTGAGGTGTTATACCATGCATTTTTAAAAATGGATGCCAGTGTTTGGCGATCCTTTTCAATGAGCGCCTTGACATATCCATCAAACACACCTTTTTTCTTGTGGCTCCGCCATGGATAACGTCCTGTGAGCAAACTATAACGAGATGGTGTACAAACAGCAGATGAAGAATGGGCGTCAGTAAATGTTATTGAATTATTTCCAAGACGATTCAGGTTAGGTGTCGTTAATGATGTTTCAGGGTTGAATAATTTCACATCCCCATACCCCAAATCATCTGCAATTATGATAACGACATTGGGTTTGGGATTTTCCGGTTTAGCCTCCTGGTATGACAAACAAAAGATTATGCAGCAGTCAATCGAAAAAAAACTCACCCACTTGAATACTTTCATTTGTTTCATTTTACTTAATTCTTCAATTCAATTTTAGCTACCAAAGCGAGGTTTGCTTTAATATCGCCGCTCACCTTTATCATAAGCCCTGATTCTTCAAATTCCCATTCCGGTACACCCTCTTCTCCCAGTAACTCGATGGACTTAACACTGTTTGTGTTAATTTTATCATGGTCTGCCAATGATGTAATTAGCATTTCTCCATTTTCTGGAACAGCAAGTGTAATAGCATAAAGATTTCCATCCTTCTGCGTGAATCGGATATCCTTTTCCGAATAATCACCAATTTCCCATTCCCTAAAGCTACCGTTGACCAGGGTGTCTGGCTTTGTGGGGCCTTCACCAAATACTTCCCAAGGCCTGGTTCCGTAGATTGCCTCTCCATTTATTTTCAACCATTCACCCATGGCAAGTATGCGCTCTTTCACAAGCCCGGGAATAGTACCATCGGCTTTTGGTGTGATATTCAACATAAGGACGCCATTTTTACTTACCACATCAACCAGCTCACCAATCAGATGCTCGATGGATTTGTAATTTGCAGGATTCACGTCACTCCATGACATCCAGTCAATCGTATCGTCATTTATCCACACATTCTTCTTGATGCTATCCGGCCTTGCCATCTCATAGTCGAAGGTACCGACACCAAGCGGTAAGTCCTGGTTTTTGTATATGACAGTCACTTCTTTGTTTTGTTCAACACCCTGATTATAAAAATAGCTTACAATTTTTCTCAGGTTTTCATCTTCGATAAGTTTCAACCTGGCATCAAACCAAAGCAAATCAGGGTGGTAGTTATCGAGTACCTCCAGCACTTTGTTTGTAAACATCGCATTAAATGCACTGTCGGGCCTCGGGAATAAATTATCATGTGGTCCCTCAACTGGAAATCCCTTCGGCACATACGGACCGTATAACCCTGAATATTTTGGATCGGATGTTTCAAGGTTTTTATCCCAGGTTGGATACCAGCCCCATAACCACTGATGGTGAAACGTGGTAATGAATTTCATATCCCGCTTTTTGATGGCTTTTTCCATTTCACCAACTATATCTCTTTTAGGTCCTTTTTCGTATGCATTCCACTCTGTCAATTCACTATTCCACATAGCAAAACCATCTGAATGCTCGGCTACCAGTCCTGCAAACTTTGCCCCAGAATCCTTAAATAACTGTGCCCATTCGTCCGCATCAAATTTTTCAGCTTTGAACATCGGAATGAAATTCCTATATGAAAACTCTTCGAGCGGGCCGTAATTCTTTATATGGAAATCACGTACGCTATCGGCGTCTGGAGCTCCCAACTCATCCTGGGTTCTGTACATATAGTATGAATACCATTCATTTTTATGTGCAGCTACAGAATAGACCCCCCAATGAAAATAGATGCCAAATTTGGCATCCTTGAGCCACTCAGGATCTTTATGAGTTTGCAGCGACTCCCAGTTGGATTCATAATGTGTATTTTTCTCTACTTGCTTTGCAGGTTGACTACTGCATGCGCAAAATATGATCAGACTAAGAAGAGAAATTTTAGTTACGTTTTTCATTTAAATACAATTTCATTCCAAATAATTCAATACGATTTTAGCGACCAATGCTTGTTTTCTTTTAATCCCACAAGCAGCTTTTACGGAAAATCCAGTTTCTTCAAATTTCCATTCAGGAACTGGAACCTCACCTAAAACCGTGATGGATTCGATAACATCTTCATTAATATCCTTATGTTCTGCCAAAGATCTTATGAGAAATTGGCCATTTTCAGGTACATCCAGGGCTATGGCATACAAGACTCCTTCTTTTTTGTGTAAACCGAATGTCTTCCGATGTAAACTCACTATCATCTTCTTCAGAGTGATGCCCTACTCTAACACCTGTAAGCCCCTCACCAAATTTTTCCCAAGGCACGTGTCATAAATGGCCTCACAATCGATTGACAACCAATCTCCGATTTCCATCAAACATGCTACCTGATCTTCCGGAATCGTACCGTCTTTTTTGGGGCCAACATTCAGGAGCATATTTCCATTTTTACTCACTATGCCTATCAGATCGTCGATGGTATCATTGGTGAGACGCGTTTCCCAATCACTCATATATCCCCAGCATTGTACACCAAGCGATGTACAAGTCTGCCAAGGCTCCTCGCTGATACCAGCCAGCTTGCCTCGTTCCAGGTTTTGCATACGCGTTCCTTCAGGAAAGGATTCCCGGTCAAAGTTTTTTGTCTGTAAAACAACCCCAGTTCCCCACTCTGTTTCCTTGTTGTAATAGTCAGCTGCCAATCTCGGCAAATACGGAGCGAATTCCTCCTTATCACTAAAGAAATCAAAATAAAGAATTTCCGGTTTGTAGTTATTTACGATATCGAAGGTTCGATTCCACCACCAATCCATGAAAATACTATCAGCTGGAGCAAAAGGTTCATGGGACCTGCCATTTAGCTCTTCGTAATCAGGATTGCTTGTATCATATTCTGGTCTTTTTATGTAGTATCCCCAATGAAAGGCAAAGTGGGTTGAAGCTCCAAAATGCATATCTTCTTTGAGTGCTGCTACTCTAATTTCACCAAGAACATCCCTTTTGGGCCTCATATTAGTAGCATTCCATTTGGTGAATTTGGAGTCGTACATGGCAAAGCCATCATGATGCTCTGCTACAGGGACCACATATTTTGCTCCTGCCTTTTTGAAAATCTTAATCCATTCGGTAGCATCAAAATGCTCCCCTTTGAACTCTGGAATAAAATCTTTGTATCCAAAATTCTCTGCTCCTCCATACACTTCTTTATAGTGAAAATATTCTTTGGGTGATTCAGTATTCCAAACTTCACCTATTGGACTCAGGTTCATTGAATCCATATACATTTGTCGAGGATACCATTCTCCCCCAAAGGCCGGGACACTGTACACTCCCCAGTGGATGAAAATACCTAATTTGGCATCCCGAAACCACTCCGGCGTTTCATGTTTTTTCAACGATTCCCAATTGGGTTCGAATTTTGGCTGGATGTTTTGCTGTTCTTCCATATTTAATACACATGCTCCCAAAGCAAACAATGACACAAGAATCACTACTCTATTCATGTCTAAACTTTTACCGCGTATTTGAATCCACTTGCTTTTATGATTATCATCTTACTTTTACTCCTATCTCCGACAAAGCAGCAAACTTACCATTTACCTTTATCGCTTTCAGCTTAATGAACTTTGCCTTAACTGCTGACAAGACTATTTCCTGTTCTATCGGATTGTTGTAAATATTGGAAAACTCTCCACTACTCGCTAGCTGCCATGATTCGCCATCTATACTGGTATAAAATTCATAGTGAGTGATTATACCATCTTTAATACCATCCTGTCTCGGAAGCATGGTAAACCCTACTAGCTCCAAATCTTCACCAAGATCCAGGACAATTTCACGTTCAAGATCTCTAACTTGTGTGTGCCAATCTGTTGTCCTGTTTTCGTCCAGTCCTTTCCATGGTGCATTGTGTCCTTCATGAGAGCTTACAGAAACCACGTTCCATTTCTTCTTTGACTGGGTAAAAATCTCGGTAGCAGTTGAGCTACTTTCACCGCGATAATAGGTTTTGGACTTTACTATCCCTCCTCTTCTTAAATCGATTGGCGAATCATAGGTTAACGCTTGATCATTTGGCTCACTGCCATCTATCGTATATTTAATTTCACCAGTACTTGTAATAGTTACCATACCGGATTTGTCCCTGCTTATTATTGGAGGTTCCATCGTAATGGGCTGCAGGTGAATTGAGAAAGCTGTAAGTACGGGACATGCCGCTGCCTCAGTCACTCGGAACCTTATCTTTCCTGTAGTTTGCAGGCTACCCTTCCACAATCGCCTGTGACCTATGGACTCTTTTTTAGCAAACTCTACCCACTGGTCATATTCCCATCTATCAAGTGCCCAGCCCCAAATTCGCTGACCTAGTGGTATGAATTCTCTAATGTTCACCACATTGAATTCTGTGATTTCAGGAAATTCAACAATCAACTCAGGAGTCAACACTTCATCATCAGTAGCCCAATAAGTCTGCTGATCATTGTCTCTCAAATTAGCAACATCATATGAATTACTTTCACCTCTTATGTTCGAAGCCTTGAAAAGAGCGCCCTCACTCAAATCTTTAGCGAAAGTGGCCTCAATGATTTCTTTGAACTTTGTCAGCGAACCAATGTCATTTTTATGAATAAGTCCCCTTCTATCGGGTGGTAAATTCAGTATCAATGTAGTACCATGCCCAAGGCTTTCATAATACAATTTCACCAGGGTTTCAGGAGATTTTACCCGGTCATCTTCACTTGCATGATAAAACCATCCCGGGCGAATCGACGTGTTTGTCTCTGCCGGCATCCAAAATTTTCCATCACGATGACCATTAATGGACTCCCAGTATTTGGTTTGCCCGTTGGCTGGAGGCACGCCATCCTCTCTACCTTTTGGCGTATATCTGTGCCAACACGGGTCCCCTGAAAAACCTTCTTCTGTCCCTACCCATCGGGCATCCAACCCGATATCAGAAAAGATAGCTGCTGTCGGTTGAAGCTCCCGAATCATTTCAAAAACAGAATCCCACTCATAATATGATACCCGGTCGATCTCACGTGTTTCATTAGCTCCACCGTAATAGCCAGAACCACCATTGGCACCATCGAACCACACTTCAAAAACTTCTCCATACCATGTAAGCAATTCTTTTAACTGCTCTTTAAACACTGGAATATACTCCTTCCTTCCGTACTCGGGATGATTACGATCCCAGGGGGATAGGTACATGCCCATTTTTAATCCATGCCTTTGACAAGCATCTGCAATTTCTTTTACAATATCTCCTTTACCATCTTTGTATGGTGATTTGGTAATATTATGATCCGTGGTTTTGGTTGGCCAAAGACAAAATCCATCATGGTGCTTTGCAGTAAGCATTACGCCTTTCATCCCGACATCCTTACAAACCAATACAATTTGATCGGCATCAAACTCGGTAGGATTGAACAACTCTGGTGATTCATCTCCAAATCCCCACTCTTTGTCTGTAAATGTGTTTATGGTAATACATACAAAGGCATAAAACTCTGTTTCATGCCATTGCATTTGCTGTGCATTGGGTAGTGGCCCATACGGTGCTGGTGGATCGACTTTATTGCTACAAGCAAAGCCAAAAATCCAAAGAACAGCGATCATACTACGGGCTACACCAAACTTCATTTTATTCATAATTATTCTGAATTCATTTTTTAAATTCTCCCTATTCATTATCTAATTTCACAGTTATAGGCCATCCTGCAAATTGCTCTGCTCCTTCCTGAGACACATCGGTAAACCTTGGCCAGCATTCAAATGTCACTTCGTCACTGGATTTGTTGAATCTAATCAAACCATATCCAGCACCATGTCCTTCTCCACTAGGGTTAGCATAAGCATGCATCGTGATTTTATTATTGAATCCATCAAGGTATTGGCCAGTCCAAGGAAGTCGGTTATTGGCATTTTTTCCACCTTTCTCATCCTCAGGCCACCACCAGCGACTATAGATGCTATTGACTATGGCAGGAACTACAAACGCCCAAGGGCCATCGTCATACTCAACAATACCATGCTGAACCACAGTGGCCAAATGCTGATCACCAGCGATATGAACCGCATTCGCCATTTTAATCGCTTTTAATGCTTTATTCCTTCCGGTTTGCGGCCATCCATTGGAATCCATATCTGCATGGAGGCGGTTCTTTTTATTACCATGAATGTGAGCACCACCGCAAAATCCGGTTTGGGAAAGTACCACTTTGATCATCCCGTCATTCTGATCCGCCCAATCATTTAAGAATTTCAATTGTCTTTCTCCAAGCAATACCAGTCCTTCGACATCCAGCGAGGCAGGGTCATAATTTGGGTCGCGAATATGGTCTGGTCTTGGTCCAATTTGAGGGATTTTGCCGGATGGACCTGACTTAAACTTACGATCCTCAATAATTGCAAAGTCAACTCCTCCAAGCAATAAGTTTGTATAATACACTTTTATACCTTGCTCAATAGGTGACGGATCATAGGGATCGGGCAGATGTGCAGTTTGGCATCTCTCCACCATCTTCACATACTCTGGATGATAAAAATATCCTCCACCATGCCCTTTTCTTGTTTCTGCCTTTTTCCCTCCTTCTCCCCAAAGGTTTCCCTGACCGATATCATGATCGTCAGGAATGGTAATGCATGGACGATTTCTGAAAGTTTCCCTAAACTGCATTCCGAATTTGAGCCAGGCCGCAGTATGTTCTGAATGATCATATACCTGATCTCCAGCAAAGAATATAATGTCAGGATTCTGGTAGTTGATATTGCGAACGAAATTTTCCCGATCTCCTCTATCTTTTCTACTATTACAAGACAGAGCGGCCATTGATAATTCACTTTTATCCTTTGGGTCTTTTCTAATGAGCCCTTCAAAACTTGCCAATTCGCCGTGCAAGATTCGATAGGGTACATCCATATTTGAGTCCCAGTTTTTCATCACAAACAAGGCAGACCAACCCATTTCATTGACTTGCTGAGTTTGAATTTCCTCCCAATCATTCCCTTTCTTTATTTCCAACCTCACTTCTCGAGTTTCTGATGGATAAAGTGGAAATAGCTGAGCCGTCATTTTCAGGGTTTGATTGGAAACGGTGTACAATCCAAATGCCACTAAATTCTCCCTTGAAACTTTCACATCGATAATTTCATTGGCTCGCCTGTTCCACCAGTCGTTAGTACAAATAGTATCCAAGCCTGTGAATGGTGCCGTAGCTAGAGGTACCATTTCCTCCTTACCTTTTTGCTTCTTATTTTGACATCCAAAAGTCATAGAAAGTAACACTAATAGTAACAGTGGTAAATTTTTCATTTTGCTCATCGTCTATTTCCTTATGACAAGTATTGTTCTCGGTACTTTATTTCTTTTGAATATTCTTCATTTTAAAAACACGAACATCGTGTGGTTTAATACTCACGGCAACTGGTTTATTAAGCTTTATAGGTTTTCCATTTTCCCATAAATCACACATTATGCTTTTCCTTCCTAGTTCAACACCTAGTAGGCTTTCATTCAACACGAGTAATTGTTTTGACTCTCCTCTGTTCAGAATGCAAACTGCCACATCGCCATTGGCTAATGGTTTAAGGAATACTTCTAACTCATTATTATCGTACACTTTTTGAGCTTGTATACACAATTTGTCCTGATTGATAGCGATGAGTTTTTTATTACTAATAATGTTAAGAATCTTCTCGCTCATGTTGGCAATGTCATTTCCTAGAAATAAGGGTGCAGTCAGCATACACCAAAGAGAAAAATGAGCTCTGTTTTCAGCTAAGGTCAGTTTCCCGTTTCCAACTTCCAGCATATCTGGATCATTGAACGAACCAGGACCAGCCAATTCAGCCAAGCCTTCTTGCGAATCCAAAATTTGCATGAGTCTGTACCACCTAGGTTTTATGTCTGGAGTAGTCCTCCACATCGTACCTAATTCAGGAGACCAGCTATATGCTTTTCTTCTCATTTCACCAGTAATGTTCAGTGTATCCCTTCCTGGAGAATGTTTTGCTATTCCACCTGACCAACCTTTTTCGCAAATCGCAAAGACCAAACTACTATCCAATTCGGCCAATGCTTCCGACATAATGCGATACCTATCCACAATCAATTTTGCAGGATTCTCCTTTTCATTGTTTCTGGATGGACAATAATCATATTTTAGGAAACTCACTCCCCAGTCGACAAACTGCTTTGCATGTAATTCTTCCAGATTTAAGCTACCGGGAAAACCTGCACAGGTGAGTTCATTGGGGCATGAGTATATGCCGAGTTTAAAACCCAATCTATTGACATACTCCGTCAGTGCTCTGATACCATCCGGGAATTTCTCTTTTGAAGCCAGCAAGGACCCATCCTTGTCCAAAGAATCTGCCTGCCAACCATCGTCCAAAACGATATATTCATAGCCTAATTCATCCAGTTTGTGAGCCTTCATGGCGTCAGCTATTCCCTTTATTAAATCCTGAGAGATGTTTTCATGAAACCTATTCCAAGAATTCCATCCCATTGGCGGCGTTTGTTGGCTATAAGAAATTATTGTGAGCAATGCCAAAGCAAATACAAGTGTTGTTTTTATTCGCTTCATTTTATTCCGCATTCTTTTTTTCAAACCCAAAATTGTAATTAGGAAACTTAGTCCTAGCTTGATTCATCACTGAATCTATTGTTCGAACAATATCGGGGTTATTTGCTGCCAGATTATTGGTCTCAGAAAGGTCTGTCTTCAAATCATAAAGCTCCATCTCCCTATCGCGATTTCCAGATAAATCGGTATAAATGCCTTTCCAATCACCCATTCTGACTGCCTGCTTTCCGCCGCTATAACTATAGAACTCCCAATAGAGGTAATCATGGTGTGGTTGATCTTGTCCTATCAACAAAGGATAAAAGGATAACCCATCCATTTCAGGTGTTGTTTGTCCTGCTATATCACAGAAAGTAGGCAGGATGTCCCAAAAAGCAGAAATATGATCTGTATTTTGTCCGGGTGCAATTTTCTCAGGCCAGGAGGCAATCATTGGCACTCTAATTCCCCCTTCATATAGATCTCGCTTAATACCTCTTAATTCACCTGAGCTATTCGAAACCTCGGGATCATTACCACCTTCTTTATGTGCTCCATTGTCTGACGTGAAGATGACCAGTGTATTTTTATCAATGCCCAATTCCTTGAGTTTGTTGACAATTTTACCCACATCCCGATCAAGATATGAGATTGCCGCAGCATGTGCTTGTTGTGCTTCCGTCCAATCGGGTTTCAAAGTATCATAGCCCATCATTTCTGGAACTTCCATCCCTATCTTATCAAAATGCTTAGCCTCATTATTGGCATGAGGTAAGGTATAAGACAGATAAACAAAGAAAGAGGTGTCCTGATTATCCTCAATAAACTGAAGTGTTTCATTCGTGAATACATCCTGCGTGTGTTTCTTTTTCACATGGGCAAATCCTCCTAAACCTTTAGCATGACCGTGATCTACCGTTTCCACTTCATTTCCTAACCACAGCGTATCCTGATTGTTCCAAATCCATTCGGGGTATGCATTGTGTGCTCGAGTCTGAGACAGATATCCCACAAAATGATCAAATCCTTTTAAGTGTGGATGGCCCGTAGTTCCAATATCACCAAGACCCCATTTCCCTATTAAAGCTGTTCGGTACCCACTTTTCTTGAGCATTTGTGCCAATGTAGTATCAGACTCTAACAGAGGATCTCGTCTATTGCCCCTTATTCGGGCATTTCCAGTATGTCTTCCTGTCATCAATGAACATCTAGAGGGTGCACAAACGGTACTCCCAGAATAGTGTTGGGTAAATATCATGCCCTGTGATGCCAAATCATCTATACTCGGAGTTGAAATAATTTCCTGACCATAACAACCAATATCTCCATAACCAAGATCATCTGTCAAGATATATATGATATTAGGTAGTTTGACTTCTTCCGCAGGCTCACTAGTAGTTGAGCACCTAATAATGATTGAGGTCACAATAAACACCATAAACAAGGCTTTAAGGTGTAGAAAAATATTTTTACCCATTTTTTAATTATTCTTATTCACTTTAGTCAAATAATATTGGTCAATGGTCATTCAATACTTTGAGTTAGACAGTTCGTTATCATTTTGACAACTGCTTTTGACAGTTGCTCATAACCCTCTTCCGTATAATGCACATTTCGATCACCTTTCTTTATATTTCTTATGTACTTTTCGGGAAAGTTTTCCCCGGTCATTTATAATTATACAACGCTCCTTCATGACACGTCTGGCCACTTGGTTGTAGTTGATATTATCTTTGTATTTTCTACTCGGTTCTCCATCAGGTACAAATGTAGTTGTAGCAAAAAAAAAGTTTGCTCCAGTGTAATGTAGCTTATCAACAAGTTGATTGAGGTTTTGCTCGTATTGCTCCAGAGTTGTGGTGACAGTTCCATTTGTTTTATCACGATTCCCCCCATGCTCTGACGTATCAGCAACATAAGCCAAATCCCATAATCCCCAATTAAAATGGATCACATCCCATTCTGTATCACTCAACCATTCATCTAATTTTTCAAGACCGTGGAACGTATGTTTCGCCTTGCCTTCATAGTGCACCACTTTGGCTTTCCCTTTTAAAGACTCCTGAGCAAACGGTGTAGAGCCAATTGATATCGAATCTCCAATAATAAGGACATTCGGCAGTTGAACATTATTAAATGCTGAACTGATGCTAATTATTAACAAAAGAACTGCTCTATTCATCATTATCCAACCCAGCCCGGCATTACTCACCATAGTAGATATCATTATTGTGTGGTAATTTAATATTATCACTCATTCCGCTAGTTTTATTCATTTGCAGTGAAAATCCTATCTGTTTGCCGCAGTGGCCTCACAAGATTGTAGGTTTCCCAATTGGAATTTCTGCATGCAAAAAATACATGAGTTGGTTTACCTTCATCAAATAATATTGGTGGCCGTTCCATAAATTTTAATGTTTCAGAACTACCGTCCTTGTACTCAATTGTCTTTGAATAAGCTATTGGATTATGTGGAATTTCCCATTCTATACCATTAGATGAATGAGCAATAAAGCCAGCATGTTTTTCTCCGGTAATAGAATCGTTCATACATTTTGCCACCATATGATATTTGCCTGACTCGTACCAAATGTATGGGTCTTCCACATTCGTATTTATAGGAAAAAAGGTCATTTGATTATTGCCTTCTGGTCTTTCATACGGGCCCAGATAATGATCAGCTTTTACCATTCCAAATCGCATCGTTCTGTTTTTTCGTCTCTCAGGATACTTCACAGGTGCACTTTTATAAATCATCATGACACTCCCATCTTCTTCAATGGATACAGCTGGATTCACAATCATGGCAGCATCCCATTCATCTTCTCTTGAATCAATTATAGGAGTATTCATTCGCTCCCATGGCCCAAATGGAGAATCGGCCACAGCCAAACCAATGCGCTGATTATTATTGGCTTCTTCATACATCTCACGGGTTGGAATCGTATCTGTTGGCTGTTCAAAATCATAAGTAGTCCCTATATAATAAAGCAGGTATTTTTCTTCATGATAGTGTATATGTGGATTGTGTGTCATCATTCCATCCCAAAACTCTTTGCCTCTTTTAGGAAGTATTACTTGTTCAAATTTGTAAGGTCCGGCTGGTTTATCAGAAACAGCTAATACGATTTCGGAATTAGTAACCCAGGCTTTCATGGTTAGTTTCTCAGGCCAACGGCTCGCAAACATGTAATATTTTTTATCTTCTCCTTTAACAACCGAACCGCCCCAAACCATGTAATCCTTCATTCTGAAAGCACCATCTTTTGGAGAAGTATCCCACTCATTATTAAAATGATTAGAATTGGTTTTTCCCATTCCACAACTGCTTATCATTAATACAAAAAGCAGAGCAACTACTATTTGATATCTTTTATTCATTGTTCCCTCCAAAACATTGTTTTTCAATAGGATTTAGTCCGGTTGTATTGAATCCGGGAAATTTAGTTCCAATAGTAATTGCTCCATGCGTTTAATAAAATAATCAATAATGTTAAAATGCTCACCATCTGATGCAAGATTTATCACCTGATTCGGATCATTTTTATGATCAAAAAGTTCAATTTTACCATCATCAAATCTTTTATTATAAGATTTACAGATTACCACAAAAAATGTAATAGTCCAATTCATCCAATAATACTTCCTACTACCTTCAGTTTCTTGCACAAGTTGATAAACCCCCCAATCCTATTACCGGTATGAACAAACCATCATGCATTATTCCGATATATCCGGCTGTTTCAACAATCCTCCTACTTCTCTAAGAACACGCTCGTCATCAGGGTGAATAGAACCATCACCACGTAAACCTATATTCAAACAATAATTAAGGTTTTTGCTTGTGGCAAATTCATACTCTTTCATTACTTCATCTGCTGATTTATGTCGTTTCCCTTCCTTGTGAAACCAAACATTTGGTGAAATCATGGTTGGTCCCATATTTTTGTTTTAACCATGCCCGAAATCTCTCAGTAGCTTCTACTCCTTCATCTAAGTTGCTCAGCGGCTCATTATCAATTTGCCAACCCACAATCCGATCATCATCCTTGTATTTCTCAGCAAGACGCTCAACATATTTTGCTACTAATTCCCGGTACTTCTTGCTGTAGTGAGAACCGTGTTGACGAGCGCCATGTTTGGTTTTTTGTCCTTTCCCATCTGTAGCAAGTATTTCCGGATAGTCGCGAGTCACCCACACGGCAGGTGCGGTCGAAGGTGTACACATTACTGTTTTTAGCCCATAGCGCTCTGCCTTAGCCATCACCTTATCAAAGAGTGAAAAATCAAACTCTCCTTCATTTGGTTCAATAAAGGCCCAGGCAAATTCACCAATATGAATCCACTCAAAACCTATATCTGCAATGATTTTGAAGTCGTCCTCCCATTGCTCTTCAGGCCAATGTTCTGGGTAATAGTAAATACCAGTTGTAATAAGCTTTTCATCAGGGAACCACTTTCCCGGTTGCGCATAAACAACAACTGCGAAACACAAAATACCAGCCGTAAAAATATTCTTCATCCTGATTATTTCTAAAACTGCTTAATTCTGGTTAATGATCAAACTTTTGTTAATTGTTCCCAGGATTACTGTACCTTTTAAAACATCTCCTTTTTTTACTGGTTGATGTTCATCTTCAAACAAAGGGCTTACCAGCACGTCTCCACCACCAGTCGAAAATTGAGCTACTAGAAAACCAACTTTTCCACTATCAACAAAACTACGGAATGCATGTGTGGCGTCAGATCTAACGTTTACTCCTACTCCCATTTCATTGGTTAATCCGGCGAAATAGATATTTTCCTTTGTTGATCTAAAATCATTTGTTCCCATAGGTGTTGTATCAAATTTCCAATCATGAGCAGGAGCTTTATTAAATGAGTATCCGGGCTCTACTTTGGGATTAAATGCCTTTGCCTGGCCAACATTACGTCCAATATGATATGATGGATACACGGACCACAGGCCTTTTCTTTCCCAATATAAATTGGAAAATTTCTTGTCCAGAAAAAAGGTCATGCCCCACTGGCGCGGATTTATTTCAATATTAGAGATAAACCTATAAACAAGAGCCAGTTCTCCAGTATTGAGCACATAATAATCTACTTCAAGCATTCCCTCTTCATAACTAATCCCGACCGAAACCTTCATCGTATCTGTTGATCGATCAACTTCTACTATCTCTACATTTCGAAGGTGACAGGTATTGTTTAATGGTTCAATGTTTAATTCATTCTCCGGTAAAATTTCCTGAGTAGAAAGTGGCAAGATCATAAAGTCTGATCCATCGAATAATATTTCAACTTCATTGCGTACAATTTTGGCAATACATCCCAAAATTTTGTTGAATTCATAGCTGGAATTCTCTGTTTTTAGAATGATTTTATCAATACTTTCCTCTACATCTATTTCATCCTTGTCGTACACGTCAATTTGGATATTGGTTCGTTTTTTCTCTCCTATTGAGATCAAATATTCATCAATCAATTTGCTATTTCTTTCAACTTTTACTTTTAAATGATCTCCCCTATTTACTGGACACTCAAATAGAATGTCTACATATCCTACACTTCTCGGTTCTAATTTCAATTCAGCGATTCCTTTTGCACCATTAATTTCCCATAAAAAGTCACATTCCGAAAGATCGGTAAAATCAAATCGATTCTCAACTAGTAATCGGACGAAATTCATCCCTGCGGAATAAGGAACATTTGTATTCATGATCTTTACCGGGGAGTAGACTTTCTTCACATGATAATACTCAGGCTTGACTCTTCTCCAGGCATCGATGGGGCCCCATTCTCCATACCCTACCAGTCGCCCATCAGGCATGTGGAAAACATCATCTATCCCAGACCAAATAGCGCCTCCCAGACTTCCATAAGTAGAATACATGTTTTCCCACATGGATTTAAGCACCCTGCCCCAGGAGTCCCTAACTCCTGGATCCGCTGCAATTTCACTACGATTATAAGTATTCAGATGGCAGTATTCTCCAAATATCAGTGGTCTTTGGAATTGTAATTTTACATTGGTAAAAAATCCTGGGTAGTGAAAATTGGCAATAGGCATAATACTACTTCCTTCATTGTTGAAATCTCCAAAAGCCTGATCATGAAAAGTTATCAGGCGAGTAGGATCAATGCGCTTAACATAGCCATAAGCCTTTTCCCAGTTTGGGCCCCAGAAAGATTCATTGGCCAACGACCAGATTAATACTGAGGGATTATTTTTAAACAAACCAACTACTTCGGTAATTGATTTCTTAAGAAGGTTGTAGAATTCAGGATTGTGAGGATTTGCTCCCGGTTCTTTCCATTTAGCATTTGCACCATGCCCAACCCAGCAAAATGGTGCTTCCATCTCTACGATAATACCTATACTATCACAAAATGCAACAAACTCTTCGGTCGAAGGATAATGAGATGTCCTAAGATAATTTATGTTTGCTCCTTTGTACAATTCGACATCCTTTTTCCAAAGCTCCAGGTTGAGACTCCTTCCCAGAAACGGATGTACCTCATGATGGTTTACACCCTTAAGTCTGATGGGTTTCCCGTTTAAAAACACATGGTTAGCAACAACTTCAACACTTCTAAATCCGATTTTCTTCTCAATCGTCTCATCCCCGTTCCGAGAAGATACATTGATCAAAAGTGAGTACAGGTTTGGGGATTCAGGGTTCCATTTTTCAGGAGAAATAATTTCAAAAATGGTCTTAATCCACTTCGAGCTTTCCTCAACAACATTCTCGTCTATAGTAGATTTATCAAGATTTATAGATTCTCCATTTTGGTCTACCAACATATAATCGATAGATACTTTTTCGCTTTCAATAGAAGAATTAATTATTTGGCAATCTACTTCAAGTTTTGCGTTTTTAAACTCATTGTCAAAGGACGTTTTAACAACCAGATCACCCATATAAACTTTCGGCTTGGCATATAGATATAGCTTACGTGTAATCCCCCCCAATGAGTGTGAAGCATACTGATTTCCACTTAATAAGGTGTCTGCAAGTGTTTCTGATATGACTTTTATTAGAATTTCATTCTCCTGGCCCCTTCTGACAAATTTGGATACGTCAAACTCAAAGGCAGTCATACCTCCAAGGTGTGACCCAATTTTCTGACCATTGATAACAATTTCGCAAAAACTATAGATACCGTCGCATCTCAAAAAGATTTGGTTTCCCTGCCATAGATCTGGCGTAGAGAACGACCTCTGATAAACTGCCCCAAAACCGGCATCAACTTTATAGCCTTGCATTTCCCATTCCCCCGGAACAATTATTTTCTTGTCAAATGATTTATTGAGATTATCATCTGAAAAATTCCAAGTTCCGTTTAAACTTATACGGGTTCGATGGTCTTCGTTTATTTTATCAGGAACCTGATTAATTTGTCCAAAAGCAAATGCTTGGTCAATTAATAATACAAAAAGGATAAAATACTTAATATTAACCATAAACTCAATGATCTATTGATATAGCGAATTTGTTACTACGACAGTTTTCTTCAATAACTCCCACTAGCATTTTGTTTTATAAGAATACTTGTATCAGGGTGGTATTTTACATTCAAGGTGTCAAGTATGGACAGATGTTTATTGATTTTTCTTTTAAAAAACAAACTGTCTTGTTTTTCTTTTGGGGTCCACGCAATCTCTGAGATAGATAATAACCTTGGAAATAGTTGTCTATCAACTCCCTGTTCATTACGGTCGATATGTGACCAAAAATTGGCCTGTACACCAAAGATATTTTTCATTTTTCCTGGATATTTGCCTTTAGGAGCTGGATCGTATTCGTAGGCCTTCATAGTAGAAATTGCTTCATATGAATAATCGAAATAGCAATGAGAGGTAGGACTCATAATAATGTTGTTATTATTCGCGATGATCTTATCTGGAACATCTTTCTTCCAACCCCTCCAATACATGACGGTTGCCGTTTTGCTAAGTCCTCCTTCCATTATTTCGTCCCACCCAATGATTTTTTTACCATACCCGTTCGCAAACCTTTCTATTCGTTTAATAAACCAGCTCTGCAGTTCCTGTTCGTCAGCCAATTTTTCTTCTTTTATCCTATTCTGACACTTTTTGCAGGTTTCCCACCTTGCTTTTGGCGCTTCGTCTCCACCAATATGGATGTATTCCGAAGGAAACAATTCAAATATCTCTGTCAAAACATTTTCAAGGAATTCAAAAGTTTTTTCATTTCCAGCACAAAAAATATCCTTATGTATACCAGGGCCTTTTAAATAAGGGTGTATTTCGAATGGCCCATCCGTGCAAGATAATTCGGGATAACAGGTCAATACGGATAGTGTGTGACCTGGCATTTCAATTTCAGGGATAATGCTTATATGGTGGTCTTTTGCTAATTCAACAATCTCCAAGATATCATCCTTACTATAGAATCCTTGTCTTTCTTCCGGTTCTTCCCATTTATCCGGAAACCTTGCGCCCTTTCGGGTTAGCTCAGGGTATTTTTCTATTTCAATCCTCCAGCCTTGATCGTCAGTTAGGTGCAGATGCAGGATATTCATTTTATAAAGTGCAAGCCGCCTAATCGTTTTCTTAATATACTCTTTACTCCAGAATGTACGGCTGCAATCGAGCATTAAACCTCGCCACTTGAAATGGGGCTCATCCCGAATTGATATGCCTTTGATCGCCATCGAATTTTCAATTTTCGATCCGGTCAATAATAATTGTCTAAAGGATTGTAACCCATAAAACAGTCCAGCTTCAGATGGTGCTGTAATAAGAATTCTTTTACTTTGAATATCAAGATTGTATCCTTCTTGATTTAGGCTGTTTAAACTTGTATCCACAGTTAGCTCAATAATATTGCGATTCCTACCTGATTCGTAAATTTCCGGTTCAAGCCCGATGATGGATTTTAATAACCCTGCCAGATAATCTGCCTTGGAGTGTAATGCTTCTGAACAGATAATTTTTGTTTTTTCATTTAAAAGAAATACTCCTGATAATTGATTTATTTCTACAGGTTGAGGAATAATTTCCGGAATCGAAACAGACAAATATGAATCCTGTTTGCAAGCGGTGAAAAGAAAAATAATTAAGCAAGTGCCGGTAAAATTTCTGCGATCCATGAATTTCATTATAAGTGCTTTTTGCGCTCTTTCGATTTCTAGAATGTCGCCACCGTTTGCGCATATTCAATAATATTTACAATACTATAATTTTCAAGCTTTTAGTTTTAGTTTTAAGAAAATATATACCAGAACTTATTGGGGGTAACTGAATCTCAATTGATTTAATATTGGAAAGGTATTTGAATTTAGATATTGAAATCATTTTTCCAGTTAGGTCAAAAAATTCAAATTCTTCCTCAGGTAAAATATTGGTTGCTATGAAGCTACCTCCAGAGTTAACCGGATTTGGGAATGCCAATGTTTCTCTCTCTGAATATTCAGGATGAATTTTTCCTCCTTTAAAATATTCCAGTGCATAATTAAAACCCTGAATCCCGATCGCTTCTCCTATCAATCGTCCAGGAATATCATCTGCTGGCGGATGAATACCTCCCCAGATTCTGGATAAGCTGCATTGATCGGAAGCATCTCTGTAGGTAGCCCATTGTAAAGTTACATCCTGGCTGGGGCCATTTTCAAAGACGAGAAATTCATCTTTTTTTGCTAAAAACGTACCGATCCCTCCCGGGAAATATTCATCTCCTGTAATTAAAGTCATTGCTTCGGCAGCTGCTCTGGAAAAAGTTGAATGCCCGGAAACATATCCAGCAAATGGAGGTGTCACAAAAGAAGGTCGTTGATATGGCCACCAATTTTCAGCCAAAATCCATCCCACACCTGCCTCGTCGGTATTGATATTGTTTATAAAACTATGCCCTTTCCAAGAATAAAACTTAATTTTTCCAATGTTATCTACATTGCCTCTTGCCAACTCGTCTCCTTCTTTCACTACTTCGATATAACCCTCAATAAGTGGGATACCTGCTACATCATAATTAGGCATAGATTCATCCGTACATTGTCCCTTCTGAGCCATATATCGGAGGGCTGAGATAGGCCTGATATAATCATACCATCCTTTAATTGACCAGGCCGCAACAGCAGCATCGTGCATGATGCCACCCAGAATAAAATATGTCTTTACATCCCATTCCAAATCGTCTAACACCTCACCTTTTCCCTCTAGCTTTTTCACCAATAAGGGATGGTCATTAACATAATTCAGCAAAACAAACCAATGACCAGGAGGGGTTTCAGAATCAGGTCCATCTGCCCAAAACTCTGCCAATATCCTAGTGTAATCTCCGCGTGGCACCAATTGGGCCTCATACGGCATCCCTGTAACTGGATTCACAGATCTACCTAATCCAATATCTCCCCCTTCAAAAAATTTATAAAAATTCTTATGTCCCAATAGGTATTTAGGTAGTTTGTCATAGTCAATGTTTCCAATACTCTGAGGTGAGATATCCCAAAGAATATCATCATATGGTGTTAAATGGGCGCTCCAAACCAATACCATAGCAAAGTTCCATTTATAAAGATCCGATATAGAAGTAGGATTTAATGTATCAATAAATGGAGGTGAGCCAGGATCGTAGTAAATTCTATAGGAATTATCGTTACGAGATTTTACCATATAATCATTTTGTCCTAATGAAAAGGTGGAAACATTACCCCATTCCGGACTTAGAAATTCAGGTATAGTCCCAGAAACTGGATTTCCAGATTGATCGATAAATATGTCTAAACGCAATGGTTGCCAACGATTTGGATTCTGAATTGAAGTATTACCGGGGAGTGCTGGGGCCAAAGCCGGATTTACCGATTTGTAATAAGCATTATCGTATTTGTAATCTTCTCTTGATCCATCCTGCTTTCCATAGGTAATAATAGTCTCGGCAATGAAATTACCGAGAGCAGCGGGATCACCAGCGGTATAATCCGTAGAGGTAAAATCTTTATCATATCCGAGCTCATCCATCAAGACATCAAAATATTCTAATGTTGCATCCGCATGGGGTGATTCTGAAAAACGATGTGATAATAAGCGATAAACAGAATAACTAAGGGCCATCGGTATTGCATCTTCAATATCAATATTAGATTTGAATCCTTCAAAAACATTTTTGTATTGATGTAGTTGCATACCCAGTAGGTAGGTTGAATGAGTGGGATGAAAAACTGCCCATGAATCATACATCGCAATACCGGTATGAAAAAGGTTTCTTGCATGCACAGTAGGTCTTGCATAATCTTTACGGATCGCCTCCAAAAGGGCTTCATTCCATAATCTAGCTATCGAGAACTCACTTTTTTCTGATGTCGGGGTAATAATAATATCCAGATCGACAGATTCGCTATAGCATTGGTTAAATTCTCTAACCGAAATCTTTCCACTGGATTCGTTGTTCCATTTGACCGTAATTGATCCAGACCCTTGGCCCTCGATAATTTCTCCCCCAACTACAGTCCATGTATATCCACTTCCACTATTAATTGGGTACGAATAAATCTCCTGCCGTTGGAAACTCGAAACTTTTTTGCCGGTAATTTGATAAATATCAAGATAACTACACGATCCATCATCAACGGTAGCATCCGGATTATAGGTACATGACTCAGGATCTGTACACCCATAAACTTTTGCAGAACTCAAGTTTAATATTGAAAGATTTCCACCTTCAGTTACTGAAATAGACTTATTTATAGGTACATCCATGTGCACTTCCTCCAATCCTGAAGGCCATTTGATCTTTAGGGATTCAATTTTATTGCTTGCGCCCAGTCCAAAATGCACAAATGGTATATTTTGGGCCAAAAAATTCGCTCCATGGTGAAAACGAAACTGACTCCCTTCTTCAGTAGCCAATTCCATAACAGCCCCAACTGCATTATGGTTTGAGGTTGTACCAACTGGCTTTATTCTCAGCCAGTTATGCTCTCCATCTGTTTTTCCATCAATGACAAGGTTTTCATAAAATATTAGTGGTTTCATGGTTTGGGAAACAACCATGTCAAGATCACCGTCGCTGTCATAGTCAAAAACCGCTAATCCATTTGCGTTGGATTTATGATCAAGCCCTACTTCAGAAGTAATATTTTTAAATTGACTTGACCCCTCTTTTAATAAGTTTTTGTAATAAAAATTCTCTGTTTCAGAACCAAAACCATTCACAATCATCAGGTCTTCATCACCATCATTGTCGAAATCAGCGAACTGGGTTCCCCAGGCCCATCCGGAATTTTCCGTCCCGAGTTCAGTTGCACGATTGGCAAACATATTATTCCCATTATTTTCAAACTGCGAACTTTTGTTGATATTGGTTATGTATAGATCAAATTTTCCATCGTTGTTGTAGTCTCCTGTAGTTATCCCCATTCCATCAGTATCTTCATCTTCCAACCCAAAATCTGATGCAACCTCACTAAACAATCCCTCTTTGCTATTTAAGTACAATCTATTGGGAATAGCATAATCATTGGTAACGTATAGGTCTAAAAGTCCATCATTGTTGGCATCTATCGGAATACTCATCCACGATTGATCTTCATCTTTAGGATCGGTAATACCAGAAATTTCGGTAACATCCGTAAAAGTGCCATCCCCATTATTTTTGAAAAGCTGATTAGAACCGCAGTTCAACCATTTCGTAAAATAAATATCCAGGTGCCCATCATTATTGTAATCCCACCAGGTTGCACCAACATAGTGACACGTGCTTTCAATAGGTAATCTTGCTTCCGCTGTTATATTTGTAAAAGTACCTCCGTTGTTTTGAAATAATCTGACATTGAAAACATTCCCCAGCAACAGATCGGGAGCCCCATCGTTATTGTAATCTCCCCATGAGGCACTCATTGTCACACCATACTGGGCATTGATTTGAATCGCTGAATAGTCTTGGTCAACTTTTATTGCCGACAATCCTTCGAGGTTTGTAAATGTCCCATCGTTCTCATTTCTCCAAAGACTTCCTTGTCTTATACTTTTCAATGAACCAATATCCTGCCTGAGAACAACGAAAAGGTCTAAATAATTATCTCCATCAAAATCGGCAACAGCAACTCCATTACAATCAATCATTGCATTCAAACCGGACCGAGTTTCAATTCTTTTAAAGTTCTGGGTAAAAATGTGGACTGGATAAAGAAACAGAAATATAAGGATTGGAAAACGCATCAGGATTTTGGATATTTCCATTAGTTTTTTTCTCCACCTACAGCTTGGATCATTTACAACTTGTAAACTCCGATCATGTCGATTCCTTATCATAAATTCAGACCATTAAATTTAAGGATACCATACATTACATCCATCCTTTACGTACTACAACTACTCAAACACAACTTTCCTTAGATATACTTTTTCATTTGAAACTATATCATGTAGTTGAAAAGCAACTTTAATTGAGTTGGGTTTCATGGTTGGAACGGCTGTGATGATTAACTCCATTCTGGCATAAACGTGGTCAATTTTACAAAAACCAGGAGTTTCAATGCCCTGTAAAAATATCTTAGCGGTTGTAGGTTTGTTCGGATTGATCTTTTCACCCTTTGAAATAAAAAGCTCATATTGACCCGCAGCATCGATAAATTTGGATAAATCAATTGAAAATTCCTCGCTCCTATTTTTAATCTGATAATTTTTGACAACTCCAATCTCAATCAAGTCGATATAACTTTTCTCCTGTCCAATCGACCAATCATTACCAAAATCATCTTTTGAACTTACCAACCGGTCATATATGTTATTGTCACCTACATAATAAACAGCAAGTTTCTTAATAATCGGTGGGAAGGGATGCTCCAGGCTTTTAAACCTAATTTTTTCGACATAAACTGGGGAGAATTTTTCAATCCTTTTGTGACCTATAGAAATACCTCTTGTTATGATATTCCATTTCCCCTCCGAATATCCTTCTACGACATATTTGCGCACGCGTTCACCAAAAGCGATGTCCTCCATAATAATAACATGATCAATTTGGATGGATTTTCCCAAATCAAGGATTACCATTTCACCTTTCCCATAAGTTTCTTTAATACTTGTTGAAAAACGATTGCGAATCTCATCACCCAACTGCTGGTAGAGGTTCATATCGGATTCTGGAATTAATCCTGAAGTATCGGGGGCAGAGTTTAAAAGAAATAAACCACCTCGTCCTACGGATTTATAATAGCATTCCAAAAGATGATCCAATGATTTTAGGTGTTTTTCATTCTCAGGGGACCAAAACCAGTAATGGTCCTTCAACGTCGTGTTTACTTCCAGGGGCATCCATATATCTCCATCGGGATCTCCATGAGCCGCTGTTGCTACACCGACACGACTGTCTTCTTCTTTTACTTTGTTCCACGCCGGGTAAGGTGCAAATCCGCGTTCGTTGCCTACCCAGCGCAAAGTCGCCATAGATCCTGCCAGCGCGTTGGAATAGGGAGAATATTTTTCTTTGATATCTTCTAAGGGGATAATATAATTACCATCAAACCATATTTCTATTACATCACCATATTTGGAAAGCACTTCAGTCCATTGCCTCCGCAGCACTTCGTTGTAAGCCTCTTGTTTTGAAGGATCTTTGGTACGACCACTCCCCCCTAGATAAGCACCCCAGGTTAAATCTCCGGGATAAATATATACGCCCAACTTAATACCTCTTTTCCAACAGGCATCCGACAAATCTCTAAGAATGTCACCTTTCCCATTTTGATATGGCGTATTTTTAATGCTGTATTCGGTTGTTTCTGTTTGCCACCAACAAAATCCACCTGAATGTTTAGCAACAAATAGTACCATCTTGGCTCCAAACGCCTCTGCAGCATCCAGCCATTGGTTCACATCAAGTTTAGAAGGATTAATCTTTTCAATCGGATATGAGTGATCATCCTGTTCCAATCCTTCCCAGGTGCAGGGGTCAAGGCAAATGAACATGGTTTGCTCCATATCCTGCCACAGGATTTGTTGAGGCGAGGGTGTAGCCAATCGTTTTTCAGATTGAGACCTTAGCAATATAGGGATAGACAGTCCGTAAAATATCCACAAAATTCTAAACATAATAGAATGAATTTGGATTATATTATTTAAACACGACTTTTCTTAGAAACACCTTTTCATTTGATATTTTGTCATTCAATCGAAATTCAACATTAATAGAATTCTCTACCATGGTGGGAACCGCTGTGATGTTTAGTTCGATACGTGCGTATACTTTATCGATATTGCAAAACCCTGGGGTTTCGACTCCCTGCAAAAATATTTTAGCAGAGTTTGGTTTGTTGGGATTCAGATATTCTGCTTTGGAGACAAATAATTCGTATTGTCCAGGTGCATCAATATATTTTGATAAATCAATAGCGATCAACCCTTCATCCTCCTTTGAATCAAATTGGGCAACATGACCAAGGTCGACAAGGTCGATATAACTTTTTATTTGACCCAATGACCAAGCATTTCCAAAGTCATCCTTGGTACTATCCAGCTTATCATAAATTTTGTCATCTCCTACATAATAGACAGCAAGTTTGTCAATAATCGGGGTATACTTGTGTTCGAGACTTTTAAATCTAATTTTGTCTACATCTATGGAACTAAACTTATTGATTCTTTTATGTCCTATTGAAAGTCCACGGGTTATTTCTACCCATTCACCACCAGAAAACCCCTCGATCAAGTACTGTCTTACCCTTTCACCAAAAGAAATATCTTCAGCTATGATGATATGGTCGATTTGGGTTACACCTCCCAGATCAAGTTGCACAACATCTCCCTTTCCTTTTGTTTCAGCTATACTTATTGAGAATCTTCTCCGGATTTCATTCCCAAATCGTCGGTATAAGTTCATATCAGCTTCTGGAATAAGCCCTGTTGTATCTGGTGCAGCGTTTAATAAAAACAATCCCCCCCGGCCCACCGACTTGTAATAACATTCAATGAGATAATCCAATGATTTCAGATGCTGTTCATTGTCGGGGGACCAAAACCAGTAATGATCTTTGAGGGGCGTATTTATTTCCAGAGGCATCCAAACTTCTCCATCTGGATTACCATGTGCTGCCGTTGCTACCCCAACCCGACTATCCGCTATTCTGACAGAGTTCCAGGCTGGGTAAGGAGCAAATCCTCTTTCATTTCCAACCCACCTTAAAGTTGCCATTGAGCCTGCCAAGGCATTGGAAAATGGGGAGTATTTTTCTTTGATATCCTCAAGTGGAATAATGCAATTTCCATCAAACCAGATCTCAGTAATATTCCCATAGGAAGAAAGCACTTCAGTCCATTGCTCTCGCAAGATCTCAGCGTACGCTTTCTGTTTTAGGGGATCTTTAGTACGTCCACTACCCCCGAGATAAGCTCCCCATGTACGGTCCCCGGGATAGATATAAACACCCAAATTTATCCCTCGCTCCCAACAGGCATCAGAAATTTCTTTTAGAATATCTCCCTTTCCATTTTTATATGGAGTATTTTTTATACTGTATTCGCTAGTCTTGGTAGGCCACATACAAAACCCACCTACGTGTTTGGCAACAAAAATAATTTGTTTTGCTCCCATGGCTTCAGCCGCATCAACCCATTGGTGCGCATCCAAATTAGACGGATTAATACCATGCAGAGGGTATTTCATATCGTCGTATTCTTGAGCCTGCCAGGTATTTGGAGCAAAATGTATAAACATACTCATTTCCATATTTTGCCATAATTCCTGTTGCGGAGATGGCGTGGCAAGCCTTTTCAGGTCTTGTGATAATGAGCAGTTAACACTGACAATTAAGGCTATAAAAGAGAAAATCGATCTCCAAAACATCATTAACAACATTTCAAAAGTCAACAAAAGAACCGCCTTAAGAAGCAGCTCTTTTGTTAGTTTGTTTGTATGAAAACTTTAATTTTTAGTCAATGGTCCCTAAACAATTATGCTACCAACCGGGTGCCTGTATTAGATTCGGGTTTTTCTCCAGCTCATTTTTAGGTACAGGTACATATTTATACTTTCCCGTGTACTGACTACCTGGCATTTTTGCAAGCGTTTCGCTTTCAATACCCCACCTTCTGATATCATAGGCTCGTCTACCTTCCATCGCAAACTCAATTCTACGTTCATGGATAATTGCTTCTCTCATAGCAACCTGATCGACCACATCAATAGGAGGCATATCCACACCTACTCTTTGACGCACCATATTTACCCATTCGTTTGCTTCCCCAGTCCTTCCCAATTCGTTCAAACATTCAGCCTTCATCAGCAATACGTCTGCATACCTCATCCAAGTCTGATTCATTGATGGTTTGCTAAAATTAGATTCATAATATACGGAGCCTTTTTGCACCTCATAGCCAGTACGACTGGAATCGGCAGGTGCTACATAAACTCTTCCATTAGCAGGAGATACTTCTCCATCTATCCAAAAAGTATAATCAAGTCTGGGATCATTGGGCTCATATTCGGCAATCAGGCTAGGAGAGGGTGTCATAATATTCCATTTTCCATGGTTGTCGGTAAGTTTTTTACCATCACCCTGACCATAGTAGTAGGGCCTCCAATTTCTTTCACTGACATCACCATTGATTCCTGTTTCAAATATCACTTCGTTGTTGAAGCCATAATTCTCATGCCATAAATGCGTATAATCAACCAATTCATATACACCGGTGGCAATACAGCCATCCAATGCACTAAGTGCATTACTCCAATTTTCAAGATACATTTCAGCCCATGCTTGATAGGCTGAGGCTGCACCCTTGGTTGCTCTTCCTAACTGGGAATCTTCGTACGATACTGGCAAGTGGGCACTAGCAGCTGTAAAATCTGTGACTGCCGCAGCAATGAGTTGATCAGATGTAGCACTGGGGGGATAAAGTTCATCTTCCGCCGTTGGAATTTTCAAAATAATGGGAGCATTACCATAAAGTTGTGCCAAACGCAAATGCCACCAGCCTCGTAAAAATTTGGCTTCAGCAATGATAGCGTTCCTTGAAGCTACAGAAATTTGATCATCCATCATGCTTTCTACTCCCTCAATGGTGGCATTGCATTGAGCAATTCCAGCGTAACAGGCACCCCAAACACCATTGGTTATACCTTGGCTTTCACCATTATCACCATATGTATAGAATAAGAAATCATCATACCATCCCGCAGATGCCAGGTCATCGCTCTGATACTCTCCATAAGCATCAAATCCTTTGGCCCACCAACCTACAGCATCAATTGTCGTTGCATAAGCTGCTATCACCGCCAATGTCGCATCTTTTTCATTGGTAAAGAATGTTTCAGGAGTGACATTTCCATAGGGAGGTACATCTAAAATATCCGAACATCCTCCTACCATCAAAATGGTTAAAACCCCAATTATTATTTTATTTACTTTTTTCATGGTCATTTAAGTTTAATGGTTAAAAGGTTAAATTTACTCCTAAGGAATACACCTTAGAATTCGGGTATCCTTGACCCCAAGCATTGTATTGTGCCAAACCTGCACTCTCAGGATCTAATCCGATATAATCAGAAAATGTTATCAGGTTTTGTCCTGCTACATATACTCTAATGCTACTTAGATTATCCAAATCAAAACGATAACCAATAGACATATTTTTGAGGCGTAGATAACTCACATCTTGTATCAGGAAATCACTCATGGTTTGACCTCCTTCCCATTTCAGAGCCGGAGCTGTATTGCTTGTACCTTCGCCATGCCATCGATTATCATACCACCATGATGAATAGTTGCGATGCCCCGCATTGCCCCATAATGTTCTGGGTGTAAATTGTTTTTTCCCTTCTACACCTTGCCAAAACATCGAGAAATCAAAATTCTTCCAGTTTGCATTTAAGTTAAATCCATATGTCAATCTGGGAATGTGACTTCCCAAATAAGTTCTGTCATCAGAATCTACGTCACCGTCATTATCCAGGTCTTTAAACTTTATTGCTCCGGGTGCAGCACCTGCTTGAGTAGGAGAAGATTCAACGTCAGCCACAGATTGGAATATACCGTCCATTTCAAATCCATAGAATGAAAATGCTTCCTGACCAACAGCATGTCGAGCTTGCCCATTCCATGATAAAGAGATCGAATTAAATTCCTCACCAGCAAGATTGGTTACTTCATTTTTTGATGTTCCGATATTGAGTCCAACATTATAATAGAAGTCACCAATATTGTCATTGTAGTCAAGAATCAACTCAACCCCCTGGGATTTCATTTCCAGGTCATTTGTGAATGCAGGTTGTAAACCAACAGTCTGACCAAGTGGTTTTCGGAATAACATATCCTTAATTTTGTGATTCCAAAATTCAGCCGTAAGATTCAACTTATCTTTCAATATGGTCAAATCAATCCCAAAATTTGTTTTAACTGTGGTTTCCCATTGAATGTCGGGGTTGCTTAACGAGGTAGCTCCAGCACCAGAAGTCAGAACTTTACCTGCCCCAAGGATGTACTTGAAACTACTCAATGAAAGCAATGACGTATAAGAATAAGGTGGAATTTTGTCATTACCCAATGTTCCCCAGCTTGCTCTTATTTTCAAATTGCTGACTCCATCTATATTAAAGAAGTCTTCTTCCGAAAGTCTCCAAGCACCTGAGAACGAAGGGAAGTATCCCCAGCGGTTGGCTGGTGCAAATTTTGAAGAACCATCTGCCCTAAAGTTTGCCGCAAACAAGTATTTGCCTTTATAATTATAATTTATTCTTGCCAAATATGAATTATAAGCTGATGAAACCCTTGAACCACTATTCAGTTGATTCTCAAGACCCGCAGCCAACACATATTGAGCTTCTTCATTATTGACGAAGTTTGATCTGGATCCAGATAAAAGCTGATCATCTGTCTCTTGGACTGTATAACCAACCATGGCATTGATGGTATGTATGCCATTGAAAACCTTGTCGAAATAAGCAAGAATATCTGCATTCCAGTTAACGTGTTGAGATCTACTGGTATTAAGACCAGCTAAAGTGTTCTCCCAACCTACAAAGTCAAACACTTCTTTGAAACTGAAATTATTCCCATTGGCAACATCAACATTGGCATTGGCCTTTATTCTCAAGTTTTCAGTTACGTTGTATTCGGCAAATGCATTTCCAAGTAATCTAAACTGTTTTCTATGATTTTCACCCAATTGTTGGTTTATGATTGGATGAGCATTAGCTGTTCCCTCACCAGCATGTTGACCTTGCACAGGATTGCCCTCTGCATCATATATAGGAATGGTAGGTGCATAGAAGAATATTTCACCTGCCTGTCCATTTTTACCATATTGATTGGAACTGGTCAAACTGACACTGTTTCCAATTTTCAATTTATCAGAAAGCCTCAAATCCAGATTCGATCTGAAGTTAATTCTTTCATAACCCGTTTCAGGAGCTATGCCTTCCCGGTCCAAATAGCCGCCAGAAACAAAATAACTCACCCCCTTAGTACCGCCTCTGAAACTAACATTATGATTCTGTTGTGGTGCACTTTCAAAATACTCACCAATCCAATCGGATCCAACCCCATAAGAATCAGGATTGTTGGGAAATAATATCGATAAACCTGAATTTGCTCTTGCCTCGTTTTGCAAAGTGACAAATTGGGAAGCATTGGTAACATCCATATTATAGCCTATATTTTGCCATCCGTAATATGAATTTACCTTTATAACTCCTTTACCTACTTTACCCCTTTTTGTAGTAATGAGTATTACTCCATTTGCAGCACGAGCACCATAAATGGCTGCAGCCGAGGCGTCTTTCAGTACACTCACACTCTCAATGTCAGTCGGGTTTAGTGCCTCCATGGCCCCTCCTTCCTGGATTGGGATCCCATCAATAACGATCAAAGGGCTAGAGTTATTAAGCGTGTTTACACCCCTAATCAAGATTTCACTTCCTGAGCCTGGCTTCCCGTCGGATGGTGTAACGTTTATACCCGCAATTCTACCATTCAATACATCAGAAACACTGGTGGCGGGAACATCTTTAATTTTTCCACTGCTAATAGAGGAAACTGCTCCCGTAAGATCCACTTTCCTCTGTGTTCCATAACCCACGACGACTATTTCATCCAGAATACTAGTTGATTTTTGCAAGGATACAATGATGACACTTTGATCATTTATTGAAATTTCTTGTTTCGTGTAGCCAATATATGATATGACCAGAATGGTTGCATCATCAGGAACGTCAAGGTTAAATTCGCCATCGACATTGGTAGAAGTTCCTACTGAGGTACCCTTTACCTGTATAGTGGCTCCAATCAAAGGAATGTCCTCTTCATCTGTGACTTTCCCGGTTATTGATTTAGTGACTTGAATCGCTTTTTCAAAAATTTTACTATTTACAAGATCTTTAAAACGGGCTGAAGAATTGATTTGATTGCTTTGGATTTGGATTTTTCCCTTTGCCTCCAGGTTTTGAATTTGCTGGATTTTCCTACTAACTTTTCTCACATTTTTTCTCCCCGCTTTACTATTTTCATAAATCACACAGAACTTATTTCCAACATAATCATATTTTAGATTTGTTTGACGTAACACAGCGTCAAGCACATACTCCAAACTATGTTCTTTGTTTAAGTCGAATTCTATCACAATGTCTTTTACCAGACTGGGTTTATATGAAAAGAAAATCTGGTATTCTTCACTAATGACATCTAATGCTTCAATGAGTTTTATTTTAGTCCTAGTATCCGGACCAGAATCCGAATAGCCTGGCGTCCCTGACAAACCGACAATGGCAATCACTAGAGCCATTGTCCAAATTTGACAAACCAGCTGAATACTTTTGGTGGAAATTTTCATAAATTCACATTTTAAATATTAATAATAGTACTGGGAGCAATGCCCTTCACGCATTGCCCCGGTTTTTTACTCTCTTTTCGTTACCTTAACTATATCCTCGTTTAAAGTATAATTTAGACCGGTAAGCTTTTTCATTATTTGAAGTACTGACTCCAAATCATTCATTGGAAGACTGAATTGCAATGGTTCTTCTTCTAAATGAATGGTGTCATACTGAAATCGGACACCATAAATTGGCTCCAGTTTTCTAAAAGCATCTGATAATTTCGATTTTTCAGTAAAAACCAAAATCCCATCTTTCCAAGAAGTATGAAGATAGGTTTGATCCATTTTCTTCTCCACCCATGATGAGTCTAATTCGGCTGAATACCCAGCCAGATCCCCCGGTTCCATAACTACAACTTCGTTTTCATCACTTTTTAATTCCAATAACACTTTACCTTCTTCAAGGACCACTTCAGTCTGATTCCAACGATTGTTGACATTGAATACCGTTCCATGTACTTCAACAAC
Source organism: Saprospiraceae bacterium (assembly GCA_965223405.1). Classification (GTDB taxonomy): domain Bacteria; phylum Bacteroidota; class Bacteroidia; order Chitinophagales; family Saprospiraceae; genus CBDCWO01. The sequence goes on along the minus strand of CBDCWO010000006.1, from coordinate 4,005,022 downwards.
CAAATCCGTTGTGATGACTCTAAATAACTTAGCCCCATCGTCCCTAGAAACATCAAAATAGGCCTCGCCCTCAAGCAGAACTTCTCTCCTATCTGCCGTCAGGAAGTCTTTACGCAGCGTCAATTGACTGTTTGCATTAAGTGTCACTTTGGAGTTGTCTGGAAGGACAATTTCTCTTGATTCATGATTACTTGTCGTATATAACGTTTCAGGTATAACAGACAGCGATCGAATGATTAAGAATAAACAAATACCTAAGGGCAAAATTAATATGGCCGCATATTTCAACATTCGATTGAACCTAAACCTTTTTGCAGAGATCCGATCCTTACGGATTTTGCCTAAGACTTTATCGGTAATCGGAGCCAGCCGAGTTGAAGGTAATACCTTATCTTCAGAAGATTCCCAGTACTCTCGAATGATATTGTCTAAATCCTGGTCATCCGAGGAACCTGATAGTATCCTAAAGAGTGTATTTATTTCTTCAGGAGTGCACTTGTTGTCTAAATATTTTTTTAATAATTCTGCTTTCACTATAGTATTTTTCATTTCACCTGAACAAATCAACAAAACCAAATACTCTCGAATTTATACTCAGAAGATTAGATCCAAAGTTTAAATCCAAGAGTATTTTTTGTTATGCAGTTCTATCCACAATACAAGAAATATTGCAACAGGGACTACTGAGTTGTGAAATATTTGTTAAATCGGGGTAAAATTAAGTGTCTTAGTAGTTTAAATATTTACTAAAAAACCCAGTAGTAAGGCAAAATTAGTTATGGATTGCGGGTAGCCCTGGGAGAGGAGATATTCCCTTATTTGCTTATTAGATTTGACGATATTTACTTTGATAGTATTTACCGACAATCCCAGTTTTACTGAGATTTCTTTATGGGATAGCCCTTCCATTTTACTCATCACAAAAATTTGTTTACGACGCGGAGATAATTGTTCGATGGCCTCTTGAATATAGACGTTGAATTCCTCAGCGCGTATCTGATCTGATGGTGAATACGATAGGTCTGTACTGCTTTCATAAAGATGTGTCTTTATCCTTTTTTGGGATGCAGCTGATTTGATATAGTTTAGACAATAATTTCTTGCAATTCGGTAAATTAGTCCTTCTGCATTACTATTGGAATTCAGATCCTTGCGAATCTTCCAAACCTGAATAAATACATCCTGCGTGAGCTCTTCTGCAATTTCAGGAGATTTGACAAATTTCTTACAAAATCCGTAGACTTTTCCTGCATAATGCATCATCAGGAGCTGAAGTCCTTTTTCGTCATCTGTTTTTAATAATTTTAATATTTCGTCTATTGGATTGATTTCCAACACAGTTTCTTATCTGATTAGATACATATTTCAAATTTATCCAAATTCCATAAATAAAAAAAAATATAGCTACATCAATTATAGGCATCATCGTGAAATAGGAAAAATTTAGAATTCTCCTTACCATTACGCCCACAAAACTGTCCAATAATCTATAGAACGTCGACAACCAAGTAGTATCGTTTGTAAAGTTGGATTATGTTAAAATGGTGGGTTCAGGAGCCAAGTTTAACAAAAGCAATTAAGCTAAGACCGCATGCCAAAATAATATAACCAACATCGATCAACGCACTATTTTGGAGTCTGTCTTTCCAGATTACACCCCTAATAAGGCCATCTCCACACTTACCCAGTTTTTACTGACTCGATTTATGCTAAAGGTATTCAATTCCTTTACTAATGGAATTCAGAATGAATCAAAGAAGTATCTTGAATGAAAATTCTGTTGGTACCTAAAATTTCCACCAATTATTTTACTTCATCAATTATATTTATTAAACGAGTTAGTTTTAATAAGGTCTATGTCTATTGAGACACGGTTATCCCGGTGTGCCAGCCAAATGCATTAAAGAAAGAGTTCTCAAAAGAAATATTCAGAGCATTTTAAGGCTTTCAGCGCAGACAGTTGTTAGATCCACCATTTACAACGGAATTTGCAATCCATACCAATCAAAATCCATATTACTATAATCCCTTTCCTGATTCAGAGTTCCTACAAATTACCCCAAATAAGCCCTATTTATAAGGAAGTATTTAAGAAATACCAGGTTTCTGAAATCATTTTCATTTTGAGGGGCTTATGCTTCAGCGCAATTCTTAGTGCATTTATCACATTTAACAAATCCCTAACTAGACGAAAATTCAATTTGTGCTAGATTTAAAATATTGAATAATTATTAAAAATTCATTACTAAACCTAAAATCTAAATCAATGAAAACTATTTTAAAAACTACTTTGCTACTATTGTCGTTATGTACCGGAATCGGTGCCTACTCACAACTAAACATGCCTCGTGGAAGTCAGAAAGCCACCGTATCACAGAGGGTAGGTATTTCAGACATCACGATTACCTATTCCAGGCCGAGCGTAAATGGCAGAGAAATTTGGGGGCAATTGGTGCCTTACGGATTTAATAATCTCGGATTCGGGACATCTACAGCGGCGCCCTGGAGAGCTGGTGCCAATGAAAATACTACAGTTACTTTTTCGCACGACATGTCGGTAGAAGGACAACCGGTTAAAGCAGGTACCTATGGATTGCATATTGCGATTCACAAAGGAGATAAAGCCACCGTCATCCTTTCCAAAGATACCAATGCCTGGGGTAGCTTTTTTTACGACCAGGCAAATGATGTTCTCAGAGCGGAAGTAACAACCAAACAAGTTCCACATCGAGAATTGCTAACCTTCGAATTTAATACGGTTAATGCTAATTCAACTATTACTTCACTAGTCTGGGAGCAAAAAGAGATCCCGTTTTCTATTGAAGTTCCGGTTGCCGGAATTGTACTCGATGATTTTAAGAATAAGTCAAAAGGGCAATTGGGATTCAACCGGTTAAATTGGGAAAACGCAGCTCGTTTTGCCTTGAATAACGGTGGCGATTTGGATGATGCATTACACTGGATTAACAATGCGATAGCCGGCCAATTTTATAGTCAGAAAAACTTTAACAATCTTTCAATAAAAGCCTTGATACTCAAAAAACAAGGAAATTCTGAAGATTTTGCAAAGTTAATCGATGAAGCTGCCTCGTTAGCGAATACAGGTCAATTAAACACCTTGGGTTACCAAATGTTGAACGCCAAAGAGTATGATCTTGCACTCAAATTTTTTAAACAAAATGTCAAAAATAATCCAACAGATGCCAACGTACATGATAGCCTGGGAGAAGCATACAAGACAATAGGTGATAAGGAAAATGCGATTAAATATTTGAAAAAATCACTATCTCTGAATCCACCGCCCAATGTAAAAGCAAATTCCGAAAAACTATTAAAGGAATTAGGAGCCATGTAAAGGTTTTATTCTAAAGTACTTCATCGGAACCGGATGAAAATTTTAAGGGTAGGCGCAAAGTATTGCGACTGCCCTTTTTTAATTGGAGGATATAGGTTCGGGGCGCCCCCATTAGACGAGTGCCATACCTGGCGCACCAATAAAAAAGGTAAGCTGTTATCGTTGCTTACCTTTAGAATTCATAGTGACCGGTCTGGGGCTCGAACCCAGGGCCCACGGCTTAAAAGGCCGTTGCTCTACCGACTGAGCTAACCGGTCAGGTTATGTATCTTGAGACCAAACAATTCTCAAATAATCACAAAAATTAAACGCCTTTCTGCAAAGGCGAACGCAAAGATACAAACCATTTTATTAATCCCAAGATATGACCAAAAATATATTTTTTGCCGGTCTCTTTGCCAAAGGCGATGTGAGCAGGTCAGGTGACAGGTATCGAGGGTTGATCGGTAATCGGTGGTCGGTCAACGGTGATCGGTTGTCGGTGGTTGGAGATCTGTAGATGCCTAAATAAGGTTGACGAGGAACAATGGTCGATGAATGGCGTAAGACAATAGCAATGTCAATGGCAAACAATAGCAATAGCAATGTAAAAAACAAACGACTCAAAGCCTGTCCGGTAGAAATGTTTTGCCTGCCATAGATCTCAAGCAAGGCCGGTGATCGGTTGACGGTAGTTGGTGGTCGGTTGTATGACAATTGATAATGCCTAAATAAGGTCCAACGATCAGCACCAGCTTCAATCCAATTTGAAAAACCCCGAACGGCTAGATTTCAATCCTGGAATTAATACCTCTGAAGCAAAACACCGAGCGCTGAAGCGGCAATGAATTGTTTTCATACCGCAGCGTTGAAAAAGTCAAAAAAGCATAGAGTCTCAATCCAATTGAATAACCAGAAATGATCAGTATAATCCTATAAAATTCGAGATCTGGCCTTTATAAATGGAATTCAAAAGGTGTAAGCTAAATTTTCTTGGAAACCTGTAATTAATATACAGGCAAAAATCCACATTATAACGTTCCATTTATTCCAGCCACTTTTTTGACTTCATTCCCAGGACAAAGTATTAATACTCCATTTTCTTGGCCACAATTCCCGAGATTAAGGCAACGGATGCTGCCTTATGAAAATCAAGATTTTTTGTTACTTTTTCATCCGAAAAAGTAAGGAGAGGAAAAGTTACTCGGCACGAATAAACGACATCCACAGAACCAAACATGGAAGTAGTGGTACTTACTTTTTTCCACCCATGATTTTGATAATTAACTATTGATTCACTCCTGCTTAACACAAATCCCGAACATTTGAATTATTCCTGATGTCATCCTGAGCTCGACTCAGGATCTGTGTGCTTGTTTCCTTGAAGACTATCAAACCATTGTTTCAGTCATACTCACACCGATCCCGAACATTTGCTGCTGAAGTTGCAAATCTTGCCCAGAGGTAGGTTCGGGATGACGGTCGTTTTTTCTTATTGAAAGATTGGAACCGGATCTGAATTCTAGAACCCGGATACCAGGATCTTGTACAGATGGTGGTTTTCCTAAATCGCCGGGAATTCGGGATCCGGATCACGTATCTTTGGAGTATGATTAAATACTGGACACCTATCGTTTTATTATTCCTTCCGGGTCTGGCCCTGGGCCAGATCGTAGATGGAGACTTGACTTGTTGGACCAGTGGTGGGTATGACCAAATTCCAACATTCTGTATTGATTCCAACTTTGTCTTTTATCAGGATCAGCAATTTAATGTGGAATGGCATCTGAATCGTGATATTCCATTTGTACAATTGACTAGTTTGTATGAAGACCCAGTAACCGTCCATTTTTTGGATGTATCAAGGGATACCATTACTGTAAGGACAAATGGAGTTAAAAAAACATGGTATAATATTAAGAATCATAACAAATTTTCGCATTCAATTAAATTAATGGATTCTATTGAACCACAGTGGGTATATTTTGGGTTAATGCATAGTATATACCACCACATCAATATCACAGAAAACAAAGTATACTTTGATTTAGAAACGTGGAATTATAAATACATTTTTTTACCACAACAAAGAAGGGAACGTCAAAACATCATACTTGAACGGGGTGGAGAGTACAGACTTTTCAGAATAACAAATACTAATTATTCTCGCAGAAACCTTGAAAATTATCGAGTAACCTGGGGTGATAACATTTCATCACCATTACAAAGGCCTGATGACCTAATTAAAAATCTGGATCAATCGTTTAATTCCTTTTTGCAACATACTAGAGAATACCCTTTAAGATATCTCAATACTCAAAACTCCGATTATATCGAATTTAATAATAACTATCTTGAAATAAGTACCCAAGGAGTTCATAAAAAATTTGGATGGGAGACTATTGTTTCAGAAGTTATTGATCATTTAGATGGAAACAAGATGATAAAGTTTCAGTTTTATAACGATACAATGGAAGCGGACTTATTTCTAAAAGCAGATCCTTTACTAGGATATGTCTTTGGAAGAAGTGATAAAGGAAAATTTGTTCAATATCAATTGAAAAACAGTTCCTCTCTTCTTTTTTATTACAAACCTTCGGATACTTTATTTCTCCATAATTGTGATTTTCCGCCCCATGAAATACTTAAAAAATGGACCTTTGACTTTAATCAGAGTAATCATTATTTAGATTTAAAATATAGTTATTTTGAGATTGATCAGACACAGTTTAAATATTTAAAGATTGAAAGATATCAAAACGGGTATTTAATTTTTGGTAAATCCAAAATCTGGCCTACTGTGATATTCCTAAGTAGGAATGGTCAAAATTGGGAAATAATTTATAAAACTGGTTGGCGTCCTGAAAAGTTTTCAAGTATTCCTTTATTAACTTATGAATTTTCTGAACTTTCAAGTGCAAAATTATCTGAAAAGTTTAAAGGGGAATGGAAAAGTCATGACTTAAATCACATATTGTATTTTCAACCTGAAGGAATCCTTTTGAACAACCGATTTTGGCAAATTGAAGAGGCTCCTGTTATTGATACCCAAAAAGTACAACTTAATCTATTTGATGAATATGACTCCAAATCCATCATCATCAAAGCGGACCATCGCAACCGCTTCACCTGGTTCGACCGCAATAATTTAGAAGAGCCGATTATCCATTTTAAAAAGGTAATTAATTTTTGGTACTGGCTGATTCCCAGTATAGCTACCGGTCTGCTCATATTATGGTTATTGGTAAAATACCTCCGCACAAAATCATTCCTCAAAAAAGCCACCCGATCCCGACAGCTTGCCGAATCCAAATTGAATGGCCTACGTGCGCAAATGAATCCTCACTTTGTGTTTAATGCTATCGGATCGATTCAACATCTGATGTATCAGCAGAATCCCAAGGCAGCGATCACCTATTTGACTTCTCTCTCGGGAATGTTGAGACAAGTACTCAATCTCTCCACCCAGAATTTTGTATCCCTGAAGGAAGAAATTAACTATCTGGAAAAATATCTCAAGTTGGAACAGTTGCGTTATCCTTTTACCTATCATATCGATTCACCTGAGAATCCAGAAGTAGAAATCCCCAGTATGATGATACAACCTGTTGTGGAAAATGCCATCATCCACGGAATACGGCATCTCGATCACTCGGAGGGGTGGATCAATATACAAGTGAAGGTAAATCATGATCAAGTAACCTGGTCCATCAAAGACAACGGTATTGGGGTCGCCGCCAGTCAGCAGATCAAAGATCAAAGCATTTCCGGTCATCGTAGTAAAGCACTGGATAACCTCAGAGAAAGAATGCAGTTACTCAATACGATCTACCAAACCGGTCTGGCTACCTTAACTATTAAAGAATGGCAGGATGAATCCGGGGAATCCGGCACCATTGTTCATATTCAACTCCCCATCGCCCTATGATCCGGACCCTACTTATCGAAGATGAAAAAGCCAACCTGCAGAACCTTATATTCCTGTTGGAACAGCACTGTCCTGAGGTCGAAATCGTTGGGACAGCCGCCGATGTCACTTCCGGGGTCGATACCATACTGAAACACCGTCCTGAACTGATATTTCTGGATATTCAGCTCAAAACCGGGACTGCTTTTGATATTCTCAATCATTTTGATCATCCGGATTTCGAAGTCATCTTTGTCACCGCCTATGATCACTATGCCATTCGGGCCATCCGGATCAGTGCATTGGATTATTTACTCAAACCGGTGGATCCGGAGGAATTGATCACTGCCGTTCACAAAATGAAAGAGAAAAAGAAAGGTCAGATTGCTTCCCAATTGGAGAATATGTTTCAAATATTGAAATCCACTCAGGAGGAACCCAAAATCGCACTCTCTTCTTTCGACCGCATCGAGTTGATACCCCTGCGGAAGATTATTCGTTGTGAAGGAGATAACAACTATACGCACTTTATCCTGAACAACGGCAAGAAAATAACCATCACCAAAACCCTGAAAGAATACGAACAAATTCTGGAACCGCTGGGATTTATTCGCACCCACCAGTCTCATTTGGTGAACTTACACCACATCACTTCCTATGTAAAAAAAGAGGGAGGATACTTACTGCTTTCGAATCAGGATCAAATACCCATTTCCAAAGTGAGGAAACCTGGAGTCTTGCCAAAAATCATGGAGCTGGGAGTGTAGGGAAAGGGGTGAGTTGTGAGGGGTGAGTTGTGAGTTGGGAGCTATGAGTTGTGAGTTGGTCGGTCGGGAGTCTCATTCCAGTTTCTCAAAGTAAACTGCACCCCTTCAATGGGTCATGATCCTTTGAAAAAAAACTTGGATGCCTCTTGGGATTCAATATCGTACTTTCACCGGTAGCAGTCGACAATATCATATATTTTGATATATCCCAATTTGCGTTGTATATGGTGTTTTGGATAATTCTTGTATTTTATGGTTCATAATTTGAACTATTCTGGTTCAGTTTTGGTTTATACAAAAAATAAATAATGAAATCCATCACTCTGCACAATTTAGATCCCGAATTGGCTCAAGCCATTGAACAACTTGCCGAATCTTCTGATTTGAGTCAGAATAAAACGATTAAAAAATTATTGAGAAAGGCATTAGGTTTGGATGATCCACAAAAGAAAAAACCTGATTTTAACAAGTTTTGCGGAATTTGGTCGGAAAAAGACTTGGCAGATTTTGAAAAATCTATGGAAGTTTTTGAAAAAGTGGATAAGGATCTTTGGTTATGAAAAATATTGTACTAGACACCAATGCCTATAGCAACCTCCTACGAGGCGATCAAAAAGTCCTTCAAATTGCAAATCAGGCGGAAAAAATTTATATGCCCATTTTTGTAATTGCAGAGTTGATCGTTGGATTTAAATATGGAAGTAGAGAATCCTGGAACCAAACTATCCTACAGGAATTTATGTCAAGACCCACAGTCCATATGGTTTTTCCGACTGAAGAAACTGTAGAAATATTTTCCGAAATCACTGTCGCTCTAAGAAAATCCGGAAAGCCAATTCCCACTCATGATATCTGGATAGCAGCAAGTGCGATTGAAATGGGATCTACCATTGTTACATATGATTTACATTTTCAATATGTCCAGAAAGCAAGAGTTTGGAATGAGTTGTGAGTTGTGAGCTGAGAGTTTCAATCCAATCTCTTTAAGTAAACTTCTGTAATTAGGTTATAAAAAAATAGGCGTATTCTATAATGAGGGTCTGGTAGCTTAGTTTATTGGTTGGTTTAGAGACAAATTGCACGGGGCTAAGGTATATCCGGTGCAAGGGAATAGATTCTAATGCAAAGAACCAAACCGGTAAACGTAAAGTTTGACCTAAACAAAGGATCACGTCATTCTGGGGAGATGTGATATTAATCAAAAATGAGAGCCTGATACTGATTAACCGACACCTTTCTTCAGACTGACAACTTCCATCTAATTTCCCTATCTTTCCCGGCAAAATATTCCATCATGGTTTCTATTCGTTTTTTGTACTTGATTATCCTGGTTATTGCCCTGAGCTGTAATGCCGGTGTGGAAGATTCCTCGCAACCGGCTTCCGACTCACCTCCCAACATCGTCTTAATCTTTGCGGATGATCTGGGTTACGGAGATTTGAGTAGTTATGGGCATCCGGTAATCAAAACACCTCACCTTGATGGATTGGCATCCGAAGGGGTAAAATGCATGTCGTTTTATGCCATCGCAGCAGTTTGCACACCATCCCGGGCCGGCCTATTAACCGGCAGATATCCGATTCGGAATCTACCCCATAATATCGGACCGGAGTCGGATCATGGGTTACCCGTTTCGGAGATTACCATTGGTAATATTTTACAGGATGCCGGGTATGCGACCAAGGCTATTGGTAAGTGGCATCTCGGACATGCCCAACCGGAATTGATGCCCACCTCCCGGGGATTTGATTCGTACTATGGATTGCTGTATAGCAACGATATGATCTTGCCATGGTGCCCCTGGTTATCTGAAGAGGACCGGTTGTATCTCTTCCGCGATACGACACCATTACACGAAGTTCAATTTGCCCAGGACAGCCTGACCTTGTGGTACACCCATGAGGCGACGCAGTTCATCAGGGAGCAGGCCAAGGATCAACCTTTCTTTTTGTATCTGGCACACAGTATGCCTCATTTACCGATTTCAACTGCGGAAAGTTTTCGAGGCCAATCCGAAGCCGGACTGTACGGAGATGTGATCCAAACCATGGACTGGAGTACCGGAGAAATATTAAAAACATTGAATAAAATGGGAGTAGCAGAGAATACCATTGTCATATTTACTTCAGATAATGGTCCATGGCAAAATCTACCGATACGGATGTTGCAAAAAGGCAATGAATCCTGGCACTCAGGATCGGCCGGGCTGTTAAGAGGGGCAAAAGGTACTACCTGGGAAGGAGGGATGCGGGTACCGGCAATCATCCGATGGCCTAACGAGATTCCTGCAAATAGTGTATCCCGCGGGCTGATGACCACTATTGATCTTTTTACCACTTTGGTCCAAATTGCCAAAGCGGAGATTCCAGATGACCGGCCGATAGATGGAATGGATATCCTCCCAACGTTAAAAGGCACCAAGGATTCCCCTCGCCAAGACTTATTCTATTTTTCAGGCAAGCAATTGCAAGCAGCACGAAACAATATTTGGAAGTTACGATTTAACATTGATCAACAAGCGGAATTATTTCATCTGGGTCGTGATCCTTCGGAAAAATACAACGTCCTGGACCAACATCGGGAGGTTGCGCGGAATCTATTGGAAAAAATGAAAGACTTTGCCGGAGAAACCGGAGCAGAACTACCTGGCTTTGATTCCATCATGGAATAATGTATGGTTATGACTGTAATTCCCTATTTATCCCGGCAATTGGGCAGAAATGATGAACAGCCCAACATTGAATTAGCACAGAAAATTGTCCAAACCAACAATCTAAAAGCGGTTGAAGAACTAATTGATCATCTCGACTCTAAAATAAAGTTTGTACCGGAAGACTCTATCAAAACACTTTATGAAATTGCCCGGGAAAAGCCCCATTGGTTGACTCCTTATATCGAGGATTTAATAGAATTACTGCACTCCAAGCGAAACCGGTTAGTGTGGGGAAGTATGATTGCACTGCATGAAATCACCCCAACGGTCTCTGATGAGATCATAAAACATCTTGCTGTCATCATTTCCGCAATGGACCGGGGTAGTGTAATTACCAAAGATCATGGGGTGGCTATCCTAATCGAATTAGCAAAAATTTCTGACGATTTATATCAAACCTGCTTCCCCATCCTGTTGGAATATGTAGGCAATGCTCCTATCAATCAATTTCCGACTTATGCCATCAAGACCGTCGATATTGCAAAAAAGGAAGACTACATGCTTATCCGTCCGATATTGACAGAAAGATTGGAAGAAACCGAAGCCTATCCGGCGAAGCAGAAAAAGATAATTCGCCTTTTGAAAAAATTAGGATAGAGTACTGACGAGCTTCGCTGTCAGCATGGACGAACTTCGACACCCAAAAACCTGATACCTGATACCTGTCGTCATTGGTGCTGAGTTCTGAGCGAATAGTGCGTGACATTGTCTTATTTCAAAGTCTGATTTCTGTCGTGTCATTTCTAATTTCTAAAATATTATTGGAGTATATTTACGATCCAAAACAGACCGATATGATCCCTGTTCATCCAAGATTTTCTAAGGTCAAACAGTCGGCAACCGATGTTATCGGTTCCAGGGCATTCGCTTTAAAGCAACAAGGAAAATCTCTGATTGATTTTGGCATCGGCGAGCCGTTTTTTAATACTCCGGATCACATCAAAACGGCAGGAATTGAAGCCATCAACCAGAATGTAACAAAATATACTCCGGTTGCCGGATTACCGATTGTAAAAGAGGCGGTTGTTGAGAAGTTGAAACGAGACAACCAACTGGAATACAGCAGTGATGAGATCGTGGTTGGCGTTGGGGCCAAGCAAATCATTTTTAATGCTTTGACGGCAACCATTTCAAGAGGAGATGAAGTCATTATCCCGGCTCCTCATTGGGTCTCCTATCCCGACATGGTCTTATTGGCTGACGGTACTCCAATCATTTTGGAGACTACGAGTGAATCGGCATATACCATGTTAAAAGAAGATCTAGAGGAAAAAATGACCTCCAACGTGAAGTGGGTAATTATTAATTCTCCAAGTAACCCTACCGGAAAGGTGTATACAAAGGAGGAATTATCCGCTATAGCAGAAGTATTAAGGGAGTATCCAAATACCTTTATACTCTCCGATGATATTTATGAACATGTGATTTTTGATAATCGACCGTTCTATAATATCTGTCAGGTCGCTCCCGATCTAAAGGATCGAACTCTGGTAACCAATGGGGTATCCAAGGGCTATAACATGACTGGATGGAGGATAGGATACGGTGCAGGACCGGCTCATTTGATCAGTGCACTTATTACCCTCGCATCCCAATCAACCACCAACGCCTGTAGCATCAGCCAGATGGCCACCCTCGCTGCCCTGAACGGACCTCAAGATTTACATCAAAAGCAGAGTAATTATTACCAGAATCTCAGAGATATTTTCTGTGATGAACTGGATCGAATACCCCAGTTGCAATATGTACGTTCTCAAGGCGCCTTTTATATGTACATCACTTGCCAGGATGTAATTGGTAAAACTTCAGCTCAAGGAAACCAGCTGTCAAATGACACAGAGGTAGCTAAATCTTTGCTGGATGAAGTCGGAGTTGTGGTGATTCCAGGAATAGCATTTGGGAGTTCTCCTTGTTTTAGGGTTTCGTTGGGTGTCAGCGAACAAGATCTCCGGGAAGGCTGTCGACGTATGAAGAAGTTCTGTGATACGCTGCAATAATTCAGGTGTCAGGTATCAGGTGACAGGTATCGGGTGGTGATTGTAGATGCCTAAATAACGTGATGGTTGTCGGTGGTTGGTGATCGGTAATCGGGACGGTGATCGATAGCTTCAATCCAATTTGAAAAACCCCGAACGGCCAGATTCAATCCTGGAACTAATACCTCTGAAGCAAAACACCGAGCGCTGAAGACCGCAATAATTGTTCCGAATCCTCGAGATTCGAGAATCGGGATTTTCATACCACAATTTAGAAATGGAAACGAGTTAGTTAGATTTTCAATCAATTTTTCACGCCATTTCACAAATGCGGATTATTGCACTTTACTCATGTAATTTCCTTCATTAGTAATCATCAAAAAAGCTTAATTGAGTAATTGAAAACCGAATGAAGAAATAGGCCAATCGCCAATGGCCAAAAGCTGATGTTCAGGTATCGGGTGGTAGATTGTAGATGCCTGAATAACGTGATGGTTGTCGGTGGTTGGGGGTCGGTGATCGGGATGTGTAATGTCATAAATCAAATGACTTAAAGCCTGTCCGGTGGAAATGTTTTGCCTGCCATAGATCTCTGGCAAGACCAGTGATCGGTTGTCGGGGGTTGATACAGGTATTGGGTTTCAGGTTTCAGGATTCGGGTTGTAAATGGCAGAATAAGATGATCGGTGATCTGGAAGGTGATCGGTTGTCGGTCATAGGGGATGGGTGTACATGCGGCAGTGTCTGTTTCCTGACTTTTGTCATCTGGCTATAAATATATCCTTTTGGATACTACACCCACACATTCTCAATATCGGTCAACAGTGATCGGTGATCGTTGTATGTGGCTCAGTCACTGATTTCTGACCTCTGTTTTCTGTCTTCGTCATTAATGGATTTCCAACCACTTCCTGGCGTTGACAAATGCCTCTATCCAAGGTGACACTTCATCGTCCCTTCCAGGTTGGTAATAAGCCCAATTCCAGGGAAAGATAGAACGTTCGATATGCGGCATCGTGACCAGGTGACGACCGTCAGGAGTACACATCATAGCGGTATTGTAATCACTGCCATTCGGATTGGCTGGGTAGTCCTTGTATCCATATTTGGCAACTATATGGTACTCTTTTTCAGGCATAGGAAGTTGGAATTTTCCTTCTCCATGAGAGATCCAAACTCCTAACTTATTTCCGGAAAGACCTGAGAGCATAATGGATTGGTTATCCAAAATCTCCACCGAGGTGAAAGCACTCTCGTGTTTGTGAGAGTCATTAAAACCCATACTAGACTTTAATGAATGTTCCGGATTGATCAAGTTCAATTCAATAAACAATTGACAGCCATTACAGATTCCAATGGATAGTACATCGTCGCGCTTAAAGAAATTTTCCAATGAGGCTTTGGCCTTGCTATTGTACAAGAAAGCTCCTGCCCATCCTTTAGCTGAACCCAGCACGTCAGAGTTAGAAAAACCTCCTACCGCTCCCAGGAAACGAATGTCAGTCAGGTCTTCTTTTCCGGAGATTAGATCAGTCATGTGAATATCCTTCACATCAAATCCAGCCAAATACAAGGCATGAGCCAATTCACGTTCGGAATTACTGCCTTTTTCGCGAATAATAGCCGCTTTAGGTCGTTCCTGAAGATCCTCTCTATCGACTACCTGACCTTTAAAACTTTGGGGAAACCGGTATTGCAAGGGTTGGTGTTTGTAGTTGTCAAACCGCTCTTTCGCCAATTTTTTCCCAGATTGTCTTTGATCCAGTAACCAGGAAGTCTCATACCAGACATCTCTGAACTCAGGAATTTCAAAACGGTACTTCGCCCAGCCATTTTGTATAAATAAGGTTTTTCCTCTGGTTACCTTACCGATCCGTTGGATATCTATTTGATCCGCTTCGAATACCTCTTCAATTTCCGAATCCACCGCTTGAAAGACTATACCACAGTTTTCTGCAAACAATAGAGTTACAATCTCCGGATGGTTCAATGAGGAAAGGTCTACCTCAGCCGCCAAATCGACATCTGCGAAACACATTTCCAAAAGTGTGGTCAACAAGCCTCCGGACGAAATATCGTGACCGGCAATAATTTTTTTCTCTTTGATCAACTGCTGTAATCGATTGAACACCTTTCCAAAAGCCACTGCATCAACAATGTCTGGAGTCTCGGAACCAATTTTATTCTGAACCTGAGCATATGAAGATCCGCCTAACTTGTGTTCATCTCCTGAAAGATTTATGTAATAGATCGGTCCTCCTTCCACTTTGAAAACCGGTTCGATGATGTTGGTAATATCTGTACAGTTCCCAACTGTTGAAATGATTACCGTTCCCGGGGCGATGACCTGATCGTCAGGATACTGTTGTTTCATGGACAAGGAATCTTTGCCTGTAGGCACGTTAATTCCTATCTGAATGCAGAAGTCAGAAACTGCTTTTACTGCCTCATACAATCGGGTGTCTTCACCTTCATTACGACAAGGCCACATCCAATTCGCAGAAAGAGAAACGGAAGCGAGTCCATTTTTAAGGGGTGCCCAGATGATATTGGTCAAAGCTTCGGCAATGGCATTACGAGCTCCGCTACCCGCATCAATCAATCCGCTGATAGGTGCATGACCAATGGACGTTGCGATACCTTCGACACTTTCAAAATCCAGCGCCATAACCCCACAGTTATTTAAGGGCAACTGTAATGGTCCTACACATTGTTGTTTAGCTACTCTACCTCCCACACAGCGATCCACTTTATTGGTAAGCCAATCTTTACATGCTACCGCTTCCAACCGCAACATTTGTTTAGCGGATTGATAGATTTTAGATCCATCAATATGTACATCCTCATAATTCCTCCTTAGTTTGATATCTTCCATAAGAGTCTTCGGAGAACTTCCAAACATATCGGAGAGCATCAAGTCCATCGGTTTTTCACCCGTTTTGCCAGCCTGAAATGTAAATCTTGCATTATCTGTTACTTCACCCACATCATAAAGTGGAGCCCTTTCTCTTTGAGCGATAGTTTGCAATAATTTTAAATCCTTGGGACTAATTACCAGCCCCATTCTTTCCTGAGATTCATTGCCAATAATTTCTTTGGCAGATAGCGTTGGATCTCCAATTGGCAGTTTATCCAAATCGATTTTCCCTCCGGTTTCTTCCACTAATTCAGAAAGACAATTTAAATGGCCTCCGGCTCCGTGGTCATGGATCGATACAATGGTATTGACTTCGCTTTCAACCATAGCACGGATGGCATTGGCTACTCGTTTTTGCATTTCAGGATTAGATCGCTGTACTGCGTTCAGTTCCAACCCGGAAGAAAATTCCCCGGTGTTAGCACTTGATACGGCTGCACCACCCATTCCTATGCGATAATTATCTCCTCCCATGATGATTATCCGATCGCCTTTAGCCGGTGTATCCTTTTGAGCTTGCAATAATTTGCCATATCCAATTCCCCCGGCAAGCATGATTACTTTGTCATAGCCCAATTTTCGGTTGTGTTCCTGATGCTCGAAAGTAAACAGCGATCCCGATATCAATGGCTGACCAAACTTATTTCCAAAATCAGAAGCACCATTAGAGGCCTTAATCAAGATATCTATTGGGGTTTGATACAACCATTTTCGTTCTGCCATTCCATTTTCCCATGACCGGTTGTCTGACAATCTGGAATAAGAGGTCATATATACGGCAGTCCCCGCCAAAGGGATGGATCCTTTACCTCCGGCCATTCGATCCCGAATTTCTCCTCCGGAACCTGTAGCAGCACCATTGAAAGGTTCCACCGTGGTGGGAAAGTTGTGCGTTTCCGCTTTAAGAGACAAGATCGAATCGAAGGGCTCCTTTTGATAATAATCGGCTCTTTCAGGATTCTTAGGTGCAAATTGAATGGCTTCCGGACCGGCCAGAAAAGCCACATTGTCTTTATAAGCGGATACGATGTCGTTAGGATTTTCCCGAGCGGTTTTCTTTATCAGGCTGAATAAAGAATTTTCCATAGGAATACCATCTATAATAAAGGTACCATTGAAAATCTTGTGTCGACAATGCTCACTATTTACCTGAGAAAAACCAAATACCTCAGAATCTGTCAGTGGCCGACCCAATCGATTGGACACCTGTTGGAGATATTCGATCTCATCCGCGCTGAGAGCCAGTCCTTCAGCTTGGTTAAAAGCAGCTATATCATCGATCGGCAAAACCGGATTCGGTTCAATATGGATATCAAAGATTATCTGATCTAGTTTGGAATATTTTTGTCTGAGCATGGGATCAAATCCATCACTACTCTTCTCTATCGCATGAAATTCTTCGATTCTTAGGATGGAAGGAATACCCATATTTTGGGTTATCTCGACTGCATTCGTACTCCAGGGAGTTACCATTGTTGCTCTTGGCCCGATAAATCCCCGATCTATGCTTTTCTCCGCTAACTTGGGTTGATTTCCAAAAAGCCAGATTAATTTTTCAACATCATGATTATCAAGAGGTTCACTTACCTGAACGGCAAATATTTGATCATTTACATCACCAAAAAATAGTATCATAATACAAAACCGGTTAGATCTACTGCAAAGTTTGAATTTTAGTGCCTATTATTCTAATTTTTGGCTGACATATATTAAAAATTCGCAATTTTAAAATCGATCTAAGCAACTTATGGTACTGCCCACAATCTTGAGTGGCTCTGGTGTATTATGTCTAACTTGAATATTTTAGATTCAGTAGCTGATTTGATTAAGATAGAGGTTGATTTACCGGTTAAGCAGGTTTAGGCCAAAGAACCACATCGACCCGACGGTTTTTTCGACGGCCTTCCCAGGTGTTGTTATCAAAATGCGGATTAAAAAGTCCGTGATCTTTAATGAATATGGTGTTTTCGATAACCGGCTTTTCAATCAGGATCCGCCGTACGGATTCATTACGCATTTTAGAAAGCCATTTATTGTATTCAACTCCCCCAATATTGTCGGTATGACCATGGAGATGAATTTCATAATTTTCCAGGATGACTTCGTCGAGAAACTGATATAATTCCTGAATTTGATCGTCATCGATGAAGTAACTTCCTCCACCAAAAAAGATGCTTTTTATCAAATAGGGCTTATCCTCCCCTGGAGTGGAATACTCCTGGGTGATTGCTGACACAGAAGCCAAAATGCCCATAATTATCAAAAAAACTCTATTCATGAGTTTAATTTACAATAATTTCATCAATGAAGACCCATGTTTTACCTCCTTTCCCAACATGCCAGTCCGGACAGATGCCCATATTTTCAGCTTTAATCCTGATATACCGGGCAGTTTCTGTCAATTCTGGATTTACCATGAGAATGTATTTATTGTCATCTTGTACGATATCATGAGTTACAGAATAAACGTTTTTCCATAACTTATTGTCGGAGGAAACTTCAATTTCAATTGATACGGGTAAAAAGATCCACGCCTGCTGATCCTGAAGAAAATGAGTTTCAATATTCGAAATACGTGTTTCTTCACCCAGATCTACAGTTACATCCACCTGATTTCCTTCAAATCCCTGCCATCCACCTTGTCCATATTCCTGCATGCCCATTACTCCATCTACCAGCGCAAAATCACCACCGGCTGCATATTTATCAGCATAAGGAGCACCATACTCCGGTTTAATTCGATCAATTTTTTTGAACAGGCGATGCGCTATCCTACTGTGTTCGAAATCATCGTTTACCGAAATGGCCTGTAATAAGGTTTCTTCAGACAGCTCAAAAGGCCCTTGATATAATTCACTGTTCTCCTTGGGTGGTGTGCGATCTGTAGTATAATATATTTTCAATCCCGGCTCCGAGGTCAACGCTACCGAAACGGATTCATTGAATAAATTAGTCTTTGGTGAAATGAGCGGTGCACGTAAAAACTGGTTGGTATTCAATGATCTCATGAATGCGGTATCCACTTTGACTATTTTCCGATCATAGGTCATTAAACCGTTGGTTTCAGTTTCCACATCAGAAATTTGAGTATATACTGCAGCACTTAATCCAGCTCTTGCAAAATCCCACACTTGGCTGTAGAAAGACTCCAGTTTATCCGCTAAATCGGCTTGAGAGTTTAACTTGGCATAGCCCCAATTATTCTGTTCCCAGGTATGTCCTGACTCGAATAGACCAAGGCCTCCAAATTCTCCCAATACTATGGCCCGATTTTTCTCCGGTGCAGGCATTTTGGGATCCGGATAATGATGCATATCCATAATATCTCCAACTCCTCGATCCGCCCAGCCGCTGGTATTGATTACCAAACGTGTAGAATCCCAGGATTTAATTTTGTCTACTATTCCGGCAGTCTGATATTGTCCCCAACCTTCGTTGAAAGGAACCCAAATGATGATGGAAGGATGATTGTAATGCTGGTCAATCATCCGATGCAATTCATTCTCAAATTGTGCAGCAGATTCCGGAGTGCGGATAATATCGGGTTCTGTAGGTGAGATCTTTTTATCCCCATTAGGCATATCTTGCCACACCAATATACCCAGGCGGTCACAAGCGTGGTAGAAATCCGGCCATTCCACTTTTACATGCTTGCGCAGCATATTGAATCCCATGGCTTTGGTCATCTCCAGGTCATACCACAAGGCTTCTTCAGAAGCCGGAGTATAAAGTCCGTCGGGCCAATATCCCTGATCGAGCATTCCGGTTTGAAAGACATATTTGTCGTTGAGTAAAATTCTCTGAAATCCAGCTTTATCCTTTCCAATGGTCACTTTACGCATTCCAAAGTAAGACTGGACTACATCTTTTTCTATTCCATTTTGAATAATTCTTATTTTCAAATCATAAAGGACCGGATTATCCGGAGTCCATCCTTCAAAAGATGGCATGGTAAAAGTAATATGATGAATTCCTCCGGCATTGTGGACCAGAATCACTCGATCTCCCAGGGATATTTGAGCTTGCAAGGTAAATACCTCCGTATTGGTACCCCCAAGATCGCAGTTGACCTGTACATTTCCCAAATCGTAATTCGGACTGATCTTCAAATCACGAATATAAATATCCGAATGAACCGTTTCCATCCATACGGTTTGCCAAATTCCCGTAGTAGGCGTATAAAAAATACCACCAGGGGTGAGTTTTTGTTTACCAATGGGTTGTGAATAGGTATTCGTTGGATCCCAAACTTTGACCCGCAACGTATTTTCCCCTACTTGTACTTTGCCTGAGATATCAAATGAAAATCGATCATATCCTCCGCGATGTGTACCCAACTTGCCCCCATTAAGCCAAACTTGAGACTCCCAGTCCACTGCTCCGAAGTGTAACAGAACATCCTGAAAAATAAAGCTGGAATCCGCAATAAATATTTTTTCATACCATAACGCCTGGTTTTCACCTACCATCTTTTTAACACCTGAGAGTGCTGACTCAACAGGATATGGTACTAATATCTTTCCATCCCATTTTTTCGGTATTGAATTGGTATCCTCCAATATTGCATAATCCCACAATCCATTCAAATTGTAATAGTCACCCCTGATCATCTGTGGCCGGGGATATTGAGAATGCGGAGCCTCAGGATCTACTGCCTCAGTCCAGGGGGTCTTCAATGGATTATTCTGTATTTTATATTCAAAACTTTGATCATCAATGGGATTACAGCTTATCCAGATTGCCAAAAGAGCAAAAAGTACACCTATGTTTTTCATCAATCTTTGAATTTATTAAACCAACATAAAAGTCAAAATAGGAATATTAGACTAAGGTGGCAAGGAGTCAGCAGAATATTTGTAACTCAGGTCCAAATTCCGATAACTGATGATACATTGGAGCTATCCGCACAAATTGGAATCTTCATAATTACTTGGATGTTCTATCTTTGTAATCCTTATCAATATTATTTACATTCACATTTTTCAATAAATTTCGTTTTATAGCAATGATGATGTTTGATCTGAAACGCTCCATAGTCTGGTTTTTAACTTTAGTATTGTTTAGCCCGCTTACGGCTCAGATAAAATTTTTACCCCAACCACAAGAAGTGAGGTATTCGAGCGGATTCTTAAATCTGGAATCGGCTACGGTTACCTATTCATTTCAGCATAAGGCTACAGTGGAAGACCATGCCGCTGTGCTCCAGATTCGGAAATTCTGGGATTCCTTTAATATCTTAAAAACTCAGGAAGGATATGGAGGAAAAGCTGTTATCCAAGCTGGGGTTTTTTCAAAAGCGAAGCGATTTGCAAAAAATTTTGATTCCAGGGATATTTCCAAAATAGGTGAACAAGGATATGTGCTTAATGTAACCGATAAGAAGATATTTGTAGGCGCAAATACCCACCAAGGATTATTTTATGGAATTCAAACGTTAAGTCAACTTTTGACCCAATGTCAGAGTTTAAGCGTGCCTCAAATGAAGATCGTTGATTGGCCTACTTTGAAGATCAGAGCCTGGCAAGATGATATTAGTAGAGGACCTATACCCACTCTGGATTTTTTGAAATCGCAAGTCAAGCAGTTGGCTGGTTATAAATTAAACGCACTCACATTATATACCGAACATGTATTCCAACTGGAAAAACATCCCCATATTGCTCCACCCTATGGATTGACTAAAGAAGAACTGGGTGATTTGATCGAATTTTCCAAAAAGTATTATGTCGATGTTATTGGAAACTTTCAATCTTTTGGTCACTTCTACCATACTTTGAAACTACCGGAGTACGCACATTTAGCCGAGACCCCCCATGTCTTAACACCGGCAAAAGAAGAAACATACGAATTTCTAAAAGAAGTGTATGGCGAAGTTATTCCGGCCTATGAAAGCGAATACTTCAATATCAATTGTGATGAAACTTTCGGATTAGGAACCGGTCCGGCAAAGGCTATGCTTGAAAATCAAACCGTTGGAGAGATCTACGCGTCTCATATCAATAGAGTAGTAGAAATTATTAAACCCTACAATAAAAAGGTGATGATGTGGGGTGATATTGCATTAAATCACCGTGAAATCTTAACCAAAATACCAAAAGATCTCATCATGCTTTCCTGGGGTTATCATCCTGGAGAATCCTTTGAGTCTGCCGTAACTCCCTTTAAAGATTACGGTTTTGAGTTTATGGTTTGCCCTGGAGTCAGCGGTTGGAATAGGATCTGGCCAGATATCCCATCAGCTATGATCAATATCAAAAACTATGTTCGAGACGGGATAAAACATGGTGCCATTGGGATGATAAACACAACCTGGGATGACAATGGATATTCATTGTTCAATAATTTCTGGCCGCCTTTGATCTGGGGAGCGGAATGTGCATGGAATCCGGTTACCGATGAGGAAGTGGAAAATCGCACAAAAAATTTTAAACAGGCTATCGATTTTCTGTATTACGAACAATCGGAAAATTCGGTCATTGAAACCTATCTTGAATTTTCCCAGTTAGTCAATAATCCACTCCTTCGTCAAACCAACCATTCACTTACCTGGGCTTCTCTGGTTCCTAATGAACAAGGAACTGATTTGGGCCCAATCCTAGAACTAAAAAACAAATTGAATGATTTGAAAGCTCGCAGCAAGTCTCTGGCCATGTTAGTAAAAAGTAGTAACCTAAGTTATAACAATTACCTGTTGGCTATCGAATGGATTGAATTTGTACTGAACCAAATGGAGCTTCAAGTCATGATCAACCAGCACATGAACAAGCAAAAACATAGTAAAGAACAAATCCAGGAGAAAATCGATGAGGTGCGGATTGAGTTGTTGAAATTGCGCTCTAAGTATGTAGATCGGTGGAAGGATGAAAACAGACTCGGTTATTTGGATCAAAATCTAGGCAACTTTGATCGTCATCTGGAGCATATTATTCAACTTGGAGATCAAATTGCCATTCATTTAAACAATGATCCCATGTCCACGCTACAGGTGGTTTCCTTAAATACCTTGTTTGAAGGGAGTGAAATATATTATACGTTAGATGGCACAGAGTCCGATTCAAATGACACCTTCTATCAAACTCCTATTTATTTAGAAAAAACTTCAGTCATCAAAGCCAAAGTAAAAAATGAAGACCGGTGGGGACCGCAGTTCGAATTTCCGGTGTATGTACATGACGGCAAAGTGAAGGAACTGTCATTTTCAAACCCATTTTCGCCAAAATACAGAGCCAATGGCGCGGTTTCATTAGTGGATAAAAAGCTAGGATCTACGAATTATACCGATGGAAATTGGCTGGGATTTGAAGAGAAGGACCTGGAGGTGGTGATGACCCTAGCCAGATTATCAAATCTTTCCAGACTGGAAGTTTCTTTCCTGCAAAATACCCATTCCTGGATATTCTTTCCTACTGAGGTCGAACTGGAAATATCTGAAGACGGAACAAATTATGAATCCATGGGTAGTCAATCTATATCCGGAAAAAATCGCCGTGAAGGAACGCATCGGGAAAAAGTAACATTTACATTCAATAAGCCGATAAAATATATCAAGATCAAAGCCAAAAATATCGGCAAAAACCCAACATGGCATCCATCGGCGGGTGCAAAAGCCTGGCTTTTTGTGGATGAAGTTACTATTCAGGAGTAGATCGGGTGTCAGGTATCGGGTGTCAAGTATCGGGTGTCAGGTGTCGAGGGTATTAAGCGTTTCTAGGGTTGATCGGTAATCGGTCAACGATGAATGGTGATCGGTGATCGGTGATCGGTAAATGTATCAAGCGGTTTTGAGTTTGTCGGTAAAATTCTGGTGCATTCGTGTCCCTGTGTTGAGATCCTGAACTATTGGATGCACACCCCACGCTTTCTCACTACAACATGCTGACAGCGAAGCTCGTCAGTATAATACTTGCACTTACCACTTTACTTGGCAGATAAAAATTCTGGGTATCCCTTGCTTATTGTCCCCTCAAAGCGGCCACTAAGTATATGCTCATTCGTTTTGAATGACCACTCACATTCCAAAAATCCATCGTTAAATTGATCCACTCTCAATATACCCTCCCTTATTTTGTGATTGTGGATCGCATAAAAGTATCTGCCACCGGCAGTATATTTAAACCTGGGACTAATTTCTCTATGTAGGTTGACTTTGTATGAGCCAGGAGAAAGCTTTTTTCTATGAGGGGCCAGAACAGTTAAGTTTATAAATTCCAACTCCCACTTGGTATCTTCCTGATTCCTGATAGATATTTCAAATTTACCGAAATCATCATTGACAGACTCATTTTCAATATAAATTTGAACATTCTTCCACTCCATTTTTTGGCGATTAGGATATGGCGAAATGAATAACAAACTAATTATGAAAAAGTGAATTGCCGGATAGAACATAATATTTTGTTTTAATGAACAGAGTTTACGAAATTTTATAATTCAATGCCAGGCTGTAAATCTTAGATCAACAAACCTCATACGCTCCAAAACGATAAACATTTTTGGTCTCTTTTACGCTTTGCCAGCCCAAACCTCACTTCCCTCATAATGCAAACTTATCTTCCGGCCAGAAGTTGTACGGATTCTACCATCTTCAGGAATTCTGAGCGGTATCCATGCGGATCCTTACCTGTAGAAGAGTGGCACAATTTCCTTACCAATAGATAGTCCGATTCGCCCTTGAATTTCGAATCCCTAAGTATCATTCCAAAAGCTGCTACTCCCGCCGACCAATTAAAATCAGGAGATGCATGCCACACCAAGTCTTTAATTTGAAAACTGATTTTTTGGCTTTGCTTCTGTTCAGGAAGTTTATACCTTACTTTCACCTGGGCCCACTCGATTTGGGAATGGTTGATTGAAGGCGGCTTTTGATATTTCAGAGTATCCACATTGATATAAAAATGCGACCGGATACCCTGGGGAATAATTTCATACAAGGCGGTCACTGTATGGCCGGCCCCCATTTCCCCGGCATCTTTAGTATCGTCATTGAATTCTACCGCTTGCATTAACCTATTTTCATAACCGATCAAGCGATATGCCTGAATTTTAGCCGGATTAAATTCAACCTGAACCTTTACATCCTTAGCTATTGTATGCAGGGTCCCTCCAAACTCATTGATCATGATTTTTTTGGCCTCCAATATGTTGTCTATATAAGCATGATTCCCATTTCCATGTTGAGCTAGTTGTTGCATCTTGTGTTCCTGATAATTACCGGTCCCAAATCCCATCACGGTAAGAAATACACCAGATTTTCGCTTTTCCTCTATCAAATGAATCAATTCCGAATCGCTACTGACTCCCACATTAAAGTCTCCATCAGTTGCTAATATGACCCGATTATTACCCCCTTGTATAAATGAACTCACTGCAGTTTCATAAGCCAACTTAATTCCGGCTGAACCGGCGGTACTCCCTCCGGCTTCTAATTGTTCAATGGCCCTTATTATTTTTGTTTTGTCACTTCCGGAAGTAGAAGGTAATACCAGACCACTGTTTCCTGCATATACGACCAGAGCCACGCGGTCTGGTTCCCGCAGTTGATCAACCAATAGACGAAATGCCTTCTTTACTAAAGGCAATTTATTCTGATCCCTCATGCTACCGGATACATCAATCAAAAAAACTAGATTTGAAGACGGTAAATTTTCTTTTAGAATCGGTTTACCTCTTATTCCAATGTGTAAAAGATGGTGAGAAGAATTCCAGGGACAAGGAGCTAATTCAGTATGGACGGAAAACGGATTATTCCCTTCAGGTGTTGGATAATCATATTGAAAATAGTTGACCAATTCTTCTATGCGAATGGCATCCTTTGGTGGCATTGAACCTCTGTTCAAATACCTGCGCATATTGGAATAACTGGCGGCATCTACATCAATGGCAAAAGTTGAAAGTGGGGATTGAATAGGACTGTGGTATTCATTTTCTTTAATCAATCCATAGTTTTCAGTATTGAAGGGAGGGGTGAAATGATCACCACCCATATTTAGATTTAGGTGTCGCACTCGTTCAGACTTTCCAATCTGCGGGCTCCTCTGCTCCGCTGTCATTACTTCCAGTTCTTCCTCCACAACCAGGGCCGGTTTCAGCTCAATAATCAGGCTTTTATTACTGCCCACCCACTCGGTAACGGTTGCATATCCGGTATACTCAAATTTCACCTTCGTTGGATACTTGGAAACTTTCAAAACAAATTTGCCGTTGCTATCTGAAAAGGTAATTTGATCCAAATGCGATACCTTTACTCCTGCCAAAGGAACCCGGCTGTATGCATCTACAACCAGTCCTTGTACATCTGCCATATGTACACTAAATTGAAGTTGCAATACAACCAGGCCTAACGTAATGAGTCCGAATATTAGCTTTTTCATATCTTTTATTTGAAAGATGCAGGACCAAAACAAAATGCATAAAAGGAACGATATTATTTTTAATCAACACGATCAGAGCGTATCATGAGCATGCGTAAGCTTTGGGGATTAACCAAGTATGATGACCACGATTTATTGCGTCGTTATCGTAAGTCCAGGGATCTGAGCTATGTAGCCGAATTATATGATCGTTATCTGGAAAGAATATTTGGGGTTTGCCTGGCTTATTTGAAAGACCCTGCTGAAAGTCAAGATATTAGTGCCGAGATATTTGAAGTCATTGTCGAAAAAAGCTTAACCCACAACATCCAGGAATTTGAAAAATGGATCTATGTGGTTACTAAAAATCAGTGTTTGCAATTCATACGAAAGAAGAACACCCACCTTAAGCAAATAAACTCCTATGAATTTATGCAATTGAATGGTGTTGAGCATCCTTTGGAAGAAAAGGAACATCAATTTAGCTGGATGGAAGAATGTCTGGAGCAACTTCCGGAAAATCAAAAAGCGTGTATTTCCAGGTTTTATCTTAAAAATCAATCGTATGATGAAATAAGCAGGCAGCTGAACATCCCTAAAAATAACGTCAGGTCCCATATCCAGAATGGCAGACGAAATTTAAAATTATGTATGCAGAAAAAAAATGAGCAAGCAGAATAATACAGCACGAAAGAAGATTTTGTTAACTAAATTTTTTAATGATACTTTGTCTCCTGAGGAGCGAAAAGACTTGCATGATTTCGCAGCAAAAGATCCTTTCCTGGCCCATGCCTTGAAGGGATACCAAGAGTTCAGGGAAGATCCTACACCTTACCTGGATCAATTGAGAAGCCACACCCGGCAGGTTTCAAACAAGCCCAAATTCAGGTGGCAAACCTGGGCGGCCATCCTTCTTCCCGTTGGATTGATTTCAGTGGCTATATGGCTGATGTTGAGTAACAAGAGTCAGCAAAGTGAAATAGCCGTAATAACAGAGTCACTATCCCATCAGGATTCACTACTTGCTTTGTCAGATAATGAAGTTGCGGGCTTGGAGTACGATTTCTCCCCAGCAGAATCAAAGCAGGAACACTCTGCCATGGAGTTGGAAGAGGAGCACAAACCGAGATTATCCAAGCCAGATGTTAAACTAAAGGATAAGCATATTATCCAAAATAGGAGCACGGAATTGAGGGCAAAACCTGCTCCACATGCTACTACAGAAACTGATCAAAGCACCAGATTGCAATCTGCCGCTCAAACCGAAGAGCAAGTCAGCGAGTCCATGCCAAATCCCGATAAGCCGCAATTAAACTCTGTAGATACGATACAATTTGTCACGGTGGATATTGGAGTAGATACCAAAATTGATTCATCGTCAGTAGAGTATGCTCACCTTTCATCTACCGATGATGTTTTGGGAAAATCAAAAAGACAGAGTAGCCCGATACGTTTTCCAAAGTTATCGGAATTAACCTCTCCAGTCCAGTGGAACGGATCTATTGTAGATATGGAAGGTCAGCCAATGTCAGGTGTTCACATTACCTGGAATGAGATGGACTCTACTTTTACATCCAGATCAGATGGTTCATTTCTTATTTCATTATCAAAGTTCCCAACTGTAGTAAACTTTAACCATCCTGATTATCATTCCAAGGTTTTGGAAGTTCGGGAAGATACTGAATTACCAGACAAGATCCATCTGCAACCGGAGATTGTACTCAATGAAGTACAGGAGATTAAATCCAAGGAGGAGAGAGTAAGTGAACCATCCAGATTAACAGATTCAGCCTCACCAAAACCATCTTTTAAGGCGTTTTTGAAATACATCCGCAAGAACCGAAAAATACCTGTAGCGGCAAAAGAAGCTAAGCTATCAGGTAAAGTCCAGGTAACGTTCAGGGTTAATCCGGATGGCAGTATTGATCGTTTCAGAATAACCCGGTCATTGGGATATGGATGTGATGAAGAGGCTATCCGGCTACTGGAAGACGGCCCAAAGTGGAAAATAAATCAAAATATAAAAGAACCGGTTGAGATGGTCGTAGAAATCCCCTTCGATCACAATGAATGAAGAAGATACTAGACTTGATGAAACAACTTATTTCTTATTGACATCATGGAGATGTACCGTTCTTTGCGGAAATGGTATGGTGATGCCTTCCTTGTCAAATCGCTTTTTGATCGATTCTAATAAATCGAATTCCATGAACATCGCTTCCATAAACTCACGCCCCCACACCCATGCCCGTAAAGTGACAGAACTATCCCCCAGGCTAATTACCCGAATGGGAATCTGTTGTTTCGGATCATCACTGAACTGTGCTCGATTGAGAAAAGCGGGGTGTTTAAAGATTTCATCCCACATTATTTTTTTGGCCAGGTCAATATCTGAGTCATAACTGATTCCGATTTCGACAAATCGCATCACAGCTTCTTCTCGAATATCGGCATTGATAATGGATTCATTGCTGATCACTGTATTGGGAATGATGATGCGCTTGTTCTCCAAATCTCTGATTACAGTATGTCGTAAAGTGATATCCTCGACGATTCCAATGGTTCCATTTTTGAGTATCACATGGTCATTGACGCGAAAGGGTTTAAAAATCACTAAAGCGATCCCGCTAATTATGTTGCTTAAAGCATGTTGGGAAGCCAGGGCCACGGCTGCGGCTAAAATCCCAGCTCCGGTAAGTAGAGATGCGCTAATTTTGCTGAATCCGTCAATTTTGCTCAAGGCCAGACCAATCCCAACGATATAGATCACCCCGGTGATAAAATGCCCTAAAAACTTATAATTAGTAGGATCATTGCGAATTAAAAATGATGCCTTACGGATAAACCGAAAATAGATCCTGGTAAATATGAATCCCAAGATGAAGGTTATTACAATATAACCAATGACGGGCCCAAAAGCTTCCAGATTCAAATCTACCATACGATTACTCCTTAATCTTTGCTCTAAATTCTAAAAAATAATCCAAAGCGCCGGCATTTCGCAAGGCATCTTTATTTATGGCTTGATGAATAGGCATGCCTAAAAGGATCTTTTTTACCGGAGCTTCCAGTTTTTTACCACTGATTGTATACGGGATATCTGCTACCTGAAAAATAGCATCAGGTATATGTCGAGGAGAACAGGATTTTCTTAACGTAGATTTTATTTTCTTTTTGAGTTCAACATCTAGGATTACTCCATTTTGGCACATAATAAATAATGGCATATAGTGATCACCATTGGGTTTTTCAAGATTGACGATTAAACTGTCTTTTATTTCGGATATTTGATTTAATGCCCGGTAGATTTCGGCAGTCCCAATTCTGATCCCTTGCCGGTTGAGAGTAGCATCAGAGCGCCCGTATATGACCAAAGTTCCAGTCTCACTAATCCGTATCCAATCGCCATGTCTCCATTTACCCGGATACGTTTTAAAATAACTCTGCCAATATCTTTTCTTCCCGGGATCGTTCCAAAAATAAATAGGCATGGAAGGCATTGGCTTGTTGATTACCATTTCTCCCATAGTACCTGTGACAGCATTTCCCGATTCATCATACGCTTGCATGGAGCAACCTAACGCTCGACATTGAATTTCACCCTCATAGACCGGTTCGAGCGGGCATCCTCCAACAAATGCGGTGCACACATCGGAACCACCACTCATTGAACACAGCCACAGATCCTGTTTTATGTCGCGATATACATAAGTAAATGCTTCAGGTGGCAATGGAGAACCGGTAGAGCCTATGGACCTCAGCGAACTTAAATCGAATGTTTGCGACGGATGTATTCGCTGTTTCATGCATGCCACTAAAAAAGGAGCACTGGTGCCAAAATGTGCTATTTTCGCCTCTTCAGCATACCGCCATAATACATTGAGATCCGGATATCCAGGTGAACCATCGTAAAGAACTATTGTCGCCCCACATAGCCAACTGGCATGGACAAAATTCCACATCATCCACCCTGTCGTACTATACCAGAAAAAACGTTCTCCCGGATGTACATCATTGTGAAAAGCCAGGTACTTATAATGTTCAAGTAACACTCCACCGTGACTGTGAGTAATTGCCTTTGGAATTCCGGTAGTTCCGGATGAATAAAGTAACCAAATGGGATGATCAAACGGCAACGGTTCAAAATAGATGGATTCAGATCTGGAAGATATGTCATTCCAGAGGACCATTTTGGGATGTTCAACCAAGTCTTGTTCCGATTGTGGAATTAGTATTACTTTTTCCAAAGTAGGTAGATTATCAATGAGATTTTTAATGGTCTCACGTTTATCAAACCATTTTCCGTTATAACTGTAACCCGTGGCCGCAATTAATACTTTGGGTTCAATTTGTGAAAATCGGTCCAAAACGCTTTTTAGTCCAAAATCAGGAGAGCAACTGGACCACACCATACCGGAAGCACACGCAGCCAGGAAGCCCAAAGAAGCTTCGGGGATGTTAGGCATAAATCCAACGACTCGATCTCCGATTTTCAGATTTAATGTTCGAAAATACTGTTGTAGAGAAGCAGACTGTTGCTCGACTTCTTTCCAACTCATGGTTTGCACAGGGATATTCTCTGTTTTGTAAACAATAGCTGGATACTCCTCAGTGGCGCATTTACATAAATGTTCTGCGTAGTTTAAAGTACTACCACCAAACCATTTTGTATCCGGCATCGGTGAATCATCACAGATATATTGATAGGGATGGTGAAAGGTGATGTCAAAAAATGTGGCTATGGTTTCCCAAAATTGGTCTGTTTCTTCTACCGACCATTGATATACTTCCTGATAATTATTGAATTTATAACCCCGATGTTTATCTAACCATTGAATATACCTGGACAGGTTTGTCTTTTTTTTGAAATCTGCAGAAGGTTCCCAAAGTTTATGAAGATCCATGATTGAAGAAAAGTTTAATCACCAAACTACTCGATCACAATTTCATCAACAAATAACCAGGCCGGATTTCCTGCTCCGGGCAATCCATCAGCAATTATACCATGATTGGTCGCTTCTATTCTGATGAAATTGGTAATTGTACCAGGCATGCTAATACCTATATTTTTGAATGGTTGCCCTGACTTGGTGTTATCGATTGGGATTTCCGATTTGAGCTGGTAATTTTCTCCGTCTTCCGATAAATGGATTTTGACCATTGAAGGGAGATGTATCCATTCACCGATACCTTTAAAAAACCGCAAATTAATTTTATCAAATGGAGTTGAGTCCATTTTAATATCAGCGATAAAGTCACTCCCGTTCCAGCCCAACCATTCTCCATCATTGTATTGGACAGAATTCGCTTTGAGTCCGTTCAGAAGAGCCTGACTTCCACCAAGATTGTAGTTTGGGTGAGGATCATTAATTAGATTAAGTTCCCTTCCCACTGCTTTATGAACAAATACAGGGATATCCTTTACTTTACTTATTGGTTTCTCTCCGGAATATACAATGGCCCTGATCTCGGTATCCTGATTAAGTAAAATGGGATTCTCATATTTGGTACTGTGATTTGTTGGAGAAGTACCGTCAAGGGTATAAAATAGATCTCCATGAGTGGCTATGGAGGATAATGAAAGTGCCAATCCCTTTTCATCATTACTCAATTTATAATCTACGCTGAATAAATGATTGGCGTAATTGACATTCAATTCATCCAGACGGTTGAAATGATTACTCAATCTTAAGGAAAAATCTTTGTAATCCCGTTGCCCTACTGGGGTCCACACTACTTCTGAAAGGGCAATGGCTCTCGGAAAGGCCATATATTCCAAATGTTCCGGTGTTTTGATGTATTCTGTCCATACATTACCCTGAGCTCCGATAATGTATTTTTGAAATTCAGGGGCCAGATCCTCCGGAGTAGGATGATAACTATATACTTTCTCAACTGGAAGAAATCCACCTATCGCCAACGGCTCACCAGAATCTTTTGATTGGTAGTGATCAAAATAGCAATGCGAGTTTGGGGTCATTACCACCGGATGTTCCATTTTCGCAGCTGCGATTCCACCTTCTGTGCCTCTCCATGACATAACCGCAGCATTGGGTGCCAATCCGCCTTCCAGGATTTCGTCCCAACCGATGATGTTTCGTCCATGACTGTTGACAAATTTTTCAATTCTCTGGATGAAGTAACTTTGCAATTCATGCTCATCCTTCAATCCTTCTTTCTTGATTAATTGTTGACAAAATGCACTTTGTTCCCACTGGGTTTTTGGACATTCATCGCCACCTATATGTATAAGTTTACTGGGAAAAAGATCCATAACTTCGGTCAATACATCCTGCAAAAACTGAAAGGTTTCTTCTTTGGGGCAAAAGACATTTTCGCGAATTCCCCAAATTTTAGAAACCTCTACTGTCTTTCCGGTACACCCAAATTCAGGGTATGCAGCCAGTACCGCCTGTGAATGACCCGGCAACTCAATTTCCGGAATAATCGTGATCATCCGATCCTGCGCATATTTCACAATATCTCTTATTTCATCTTGAGTATAATACCCTCCGTATCTGATTCCATCAAACTGATGAGGTTGATCGGAAAAATGCCCAACCAGTGTCTCATCGCGATAAGCAGAAATTTCCTGTAGTTTAGGATATTTTTTTATTTCAATACGCCAACCCTGGTCTTCAGTTAAGTGCCAGTGAAAGCGATTCATCTTATGCATAGCCAGCAAATCAATGTATTTCTTGATTGTTTCGACAGGAAACATATGTCGTCCGACATCTAGATGCATCCCCCGGTATTCATATGCCGGGTAATCTCTGATGATAACACCAGGAATGTGCACTGAGTTAATCTTTTCAGCCAAGTCATTTT
This sequence comes from Saprospiraceae bacterium, assembly GCA_965223405.1. Classification (GTDB taxonomy): domain Bacteria; phylum Bacteroidota; class Bacteroidia; order Chitinophagales; family Saprospiraceae; genus CBDCWO01. Next base: position 3,972,231 of record CBDCWO010000006.1, on the reverse strand, counting down.
CAAAATTTACCGGTAACAGTTGCCTAATGGTTTGCAAAGCATAGAATAACCCTGATGCAGATAGGAATTTAACCTTTATTTCATCGCCCATAACCTCGATAGCATAACCTTCTTGCACCTGAATATCCTCAGTTTGTTCAAGACTAAATTTTTTCTTGCTACCAACTCTTTTTTGAATTTCTATGTTAGTAGCCCCAGAGAGCCAGTAGTTAAATCCTGCGATTACTTGACCAACGCCGGTATAATCCAGATCTCCTTCCAAAGACACTTTATTATCCAGGACAAAAAATTTGCCAACTGCCTCTATTTCAACGGGGTGAGGAATGATTTGAATGTTTACTTCTTCCTTATTGTCGGCCGTGCAACCAAAGATTGCCATGAACAAAACAAGAACCCACAACAGGTCTCTATTTGATATTTTCATAAAATCATGAATTTAAAACCACCAATTCAAACAAATATAATATTTTCGCGCAGCAACTGAATTTTAATTTATTGACCTTTAAGAATATTCTAATCACCATTGGCCTTGCCCTACTTTTTTGTTGTAGCAAGAGCAACAAGGATAGTGTTGGCAATCAGGCATTTATTACAGGAAACGCTACTGAATCCAGTATTCTGGAATTGGCAGCGAGGATACATCCTTCGCCACAGCAGTTGACTTGGCAGAAATATGAAACTACCGCATTTATTCATTTTGGATTGAACACCTTTACCGGTCAGGAATGGGGAGATGGAACGACAAGCCCAAAATTGTTTAACCCATCGAATTTGGATGTAGATCAATGGATAAATATCCTCAAGGATGCGGACATGAAAATGGTTATTATCACAGCTAAACATCATGATGGATTTTGTCTGTGGCCATCAGCTTATACTGACTATTCTGTGGCCAATAGTCCCTGGAAGGATGGTAAGGGGGACCTGATCCAAGAATTATCTGAAGCCTGCAAACAAAATAACATCCGCCTGGGAATCTATTTGTCACCCTGGGATCGCCATGAACCGACTTATGGTTCGGAAAAATATAATGACTACTACGTTAATCAGCTTCAGGAATTATTATCCGATTACGGCCCTATAATGGAGGTTTGGATGGATGGAGCCAATGGTGAAGGACCTAATGGAAAGGTTCAAAAATATGATTGGGAAAGGTATTATCGTACCATTCGGGAACTACAACCCGATGCAGTAATCGCTGTAATGGGGCCCGATGTGCGTTGGGTCGGCACTGAGAGTGGTTATGGTAGGGAAACAGAATGGAGTGTGATCCCCGCCAACCTTCAGGAATTAGACTCTATTTCAGCCAATTCGCAAAAGAATGAATTTACCAAACCTCAAATTAATCCTATGGATTTTGATTTGGGAAGTCGGGAAAAACTATTGAATGCTGAGAAACTGGTTTGGTACCCTTCTGAAGTTGATGTCAGCATCCGACCGGGTTGGTTTTACCATTCGAATCAAGATGCACTTGTAAAATCACCTGCAAAATTATTGGATATATATTTTAGTTCCGTAGGGAGGAATTCGGTTCTCTTATTGAATATACCTCCGGATCAAAGAGGTCTTATTCATGAAGAAGACCAAAAGTCTTTACAAAAGTACGCTGAGGCACTGCAGATTATTTTCAAGACCAATCTAACCAGTTCAGCTACTCTTAAATTCAGCAGTTCCAAAAAACAACCTAAAAGTGAAGACCTGACGGATGATGACTTACATACCATGTGGACACCGGAAATGAATGACAGAACACCGAGTATTACCGCCAAATGGGAAGAACCTAAGACGATAAACACTATTTTACTTCAGGAAAATATTACACAAGGCCAAAGGATCGAAAAGTTTATCGTAGAATATTTAAAGGAGGAAAACTGGATTAAACTTACGGAAGCAACCACAATCGGATATAAAAGAATCCTCAGAACTCAAACAGTAAACACGACCGGGATCAGAGTCATATTCAATCAATCACGATTAACACCTCAAATCGCAACTCTGGGATTTTATCAACGTCTACCAGAAGTGATTTTTGAACCGAAAGGAATGGCATTTGCGGACAAAGTAGAGGTAAAGCTAACCTCAAATGATTCAACTGCTGATATTCACGTAACTATTGATGGTACTGAACCAGATGCAAGCTCACCACTTTATACCGGACCGATTGAAATAATGAGCACTACTGAAATCAAGGCTTTTGCAAAAAACAAAAATGGAATTTCTGGATTTCCCACCATGCAATTATTTAATCGGGCAAAATTTAAAGTACTCCTTAATGTTGCTCCGGATATAAAATATACTTCTGGCGGTAGCCAGATCTTGACCGATGGTGTAGAAGGCGGTATCATCTTCAATAATAATCGATGGTTAGGATTTGAAGGTCAGGACGTAGAGGCGATTGTCGATTTGGGCAAGGCCGTACAAATTAATTCGATTCGGGTGGGATTTCTGCAAGCTGCGGAGAGTTGGATCTATCGTCCGAAGGAAGTAAATATTTATTTGGGAAGTGACCTTAACAATCTGAAAAGAAAATTCAGAGACAGACCTAGGACCGAGCTAGAAAAGGTATATCGATACGAATCTGTAGCTGAACTTTCGATGACAAATATCCGTTTTATCAAAATAGTGGCAAAAAACTATGGGTTAGGCCCTTCAGCTTCGCCCGCAGCAGGTAAACCTACCTGGCTGTTTATAGATGAAATAAAAATAAATGAACCATAATGCACATTCTCATCCTGTTTTTTCTAAATCTATTGGTAATAACTCATTTATCGGGTCAACAGCAAAAATTATATGAACATCCTATTCCTTACCATCCTAAATCCTACGCGTGCCTATTTACTGAAGTTTCTCCCATAATTGATGGAAATCACAATGACGAATGCTGGAAGTCAGCTCCCTGGACTGACTCGTTTGTGGACATAGAAGGGATCAATAAACCTTTACCCCGTTTCAAAACCAAAGTAAAAATGCTATGGGATGAAAATTATTTTTACATCGCCGCTAACCTCGAAGAACCACATTTATGGTCTTCTATTACCCGCAGGGATGCGGTTATGTTTCATGAGAACAATTTTGAGGTGTTTATCGATCCGGATGGTGACACCCATTACTATTATGAATATGAGATGAATGCCCGTAACGTGTTTTGGGATTTATTTCTGATGAAACCTTATCGCGACATCGATGCACAGGTAGTTTTTAACGATTGGAATATGCTTGATTTAAAACATGCAGTTAAATTATACGGTACACTGAACAATAGCTCGGATATCGATTCCGGATGGACCATTGAACTTGCTTTTCCCTGGACTTCTATTTCGGAAATGTCTCCTCGTAAATCACGGCCCAGAGCGGGTGATATTTGGCGCATCAATTTTTCCAGAGTAGAACATCAAACGGAGCCAATACCCGGCGGCTATAAAAAGAAGAAGACCCCAACCGGAAGTCGAATATCTGAGGATAATTGGGTGTGGTCACCTCAAGGCAGGATCAATATGCATGAGCCGGAAAGCTGGGGTTTTGTGCAATTTGTCATGAAAAAGGAAGATGCCCAGGTAGACTTATACGATGAAAGTGAAAAAATAAAATGGGCCTTAAGGCAATTGTATTATCAACAAAGAAGTGCCCATCAAAAATACGGGAAATACCAACCCATTTCATCCCTTGCTCTACCTTCTGTAGATATAGAAAACTATGTTTTCGATCCTCACATCGATATTTCACAATTCGGCTATTTTATGAGTGCAAAAGGTCGTTTGAATAGAGGATATTGGGTCATTCGAAATGATGGTAGAATCTGGTATACACGCCGAGGCCGACGTTGATATCCTCCTTTTTAGAAAGAATAAAGACCATGTGCTCACACGATCTTATCAGAGGTTTGCCAGAATCGTTTATTTTTGTTGAAATTTTGAAAATTCATGTTAAGAGCTGTATTATTTCTTTTATTATTCCTGATCATTAGTTGCCAGGATAAGACCGAGGAAACTACCATACCTCAATCGAATACCCCAGCAACTCCAATCCATTCTCAAGAACTTCCTAAATTTTCCATGTTCATTCATTGGGGGCTCTATTCCATTCCCGGCGGAGTTTGGAATGGAAAAAATGTCACCAAAGGTTATAGCGAACAAATCAGAGCTCATGGAAATATTGCCAAAGAAGAGTATACCCAACTGGCCGCACAATTTAATCCCTCCAATTGGGACCCTGATCAAATCGTTGCACTAGCCAAAGAAGCCGGAATGCAATCTATTGTAATTACAAGCAAACATCATGATGGATTTTCATTGTTCAATACCCGGCATTCTTCCTTTGATGTAATGGATGCTACACCTTACAAAAGAGACATCATCAAGGAATTGTCAGAAGCCTGTCGCCAGCAGGGAATCGGTTTTGGAATCTATTTCTCATTGATCGATTGGCATTTGGAAACAGGTAGTGGTATATCGTCGCACAATGCCGATCCGATTACACCGGAATTGGAAGAACTTAATGCCAACCAGATCGAAGAATTGGTGACCCAATATGGCCCATTAGATCAGTTTTGGTTTGATATGGGATCGCCTTCCTTGGAACAAAGCCAAAGATTCCGGGATATCGTAAAAACACACCAACCCGATTGTTTTATAAGTAGCCGGATCTCAAACAACCTAGGAGACTTCTATGTGATGGGAGATAATCAATACCCGGATTATCAAATCGATGCTCCTTGGCAAGTGCCGGCTTCCATGTTCGATGAAACCTGGGGTTACAGATCCTGGCAAGCACGGGGGAACGTAAATGACAAAGTCGCTGAGAAATTAACACAACTCATGAATGTCAATTGTGAAGGAGGAAGTTATTTGCTAAATATCGGCCCCAAGGGAGATGGATCTCTGGTTGAGTTTGAAGTAGATGTACTTAGAGGGATTGGTAATTGGATGAACAAATTCAGTAATAGCATTTACAATTCTCAAAGATCTCCCTGGGGAATCCGATCTTGGGGAGGTGTTAGTCATGATCCAGTACAAAAGAAATTATTCTTGCACTTGACCGATTATCCCGAAGATAATATCTTAAAACTGTATGGACTTAATAGTGCTATTGATGATGCCTACCCTCTAATTGATCCAAATACGAAACTTGCCATTAATCGGAGTGGTAATAATTTTGGATTGGATGTTTCGGGAGGTTACACACGTCATCCGGTAATAAATACCTTTGTTATTCAGTATAGTGGTGATTTAACGATAATTCCTATCAAACAGGTTTATCCACAGCAAAATCAATATGAACTTACTTTAAAAAATGCCAACTCCTATAAGGCATTTATGGGATCCAATTATTATGAAACCATCCCGGTAAATACCCGGATTACCTGGGACCTGTACAGTAATATATCATCGACTTATCAGGTTGAAGCCCAATACACGAATCAGGAATCTGGAAAGACTATTTGGGTTAAAGCGGGAAATGGTTCACCGCAAGAGATAACGCTGGAGAATACCAATCCCATTGAAATTCCTGCTCCCAACAGTGTAGCTTACAGCGACTTTAAATATGTTAATCCCCCCTATTCACCCGCCTCTATGGAGTATACTCATGGCCAACTTTACAATCTCTCTTTCAAACAAAAATGGGGATATGGATCAGGACGTGAATGGGTGGATTATCCCGGATGGGAGCAAGGAGATATCGTGGAATTACCAGGAGGGGAATTATCAGCTCTTTATGTAGCCCAAAGCATCTATTCTCCGGAACCTCAGATACTTATGAGCTCAATCGGAAGTGATGATGGCCTGGTCGTCTGGAGTAATGGAGAACTGATAGCAAAAACCTTAACCCCAGCTGTTCCAAAACCGCAAAAAGTCCTTTTGGAAATTCCTTTACAAGGCGGAAATAATCAATTAATCTATAAGTTCTACAATACATCCGGATCTTTCCATACCACTGTCCAGCATGATGTGGTGGTTGCCCGATTCCATCAGGATTTAGGTCAGGTAAATCTGGAGCCAGGCATACCAACCCGAATTGAAATCTACGGCGATAATCCGAAACAGGATTTAGGTCTGATTAATTTCAAAATTGTGGTTAAGCCCCTTAATTGAATCTGTCCGCCGACTGGCGGGAACCTTGTTCCGAATCCTCCAGATTAGAGGATGCAGTACAATTTGTTGTTACCTAGGCACTAAGGACTTTGCATATAGCTTAAAGTCTGGGGTTGAAATCTGGGCGTTCGGGGTTTTGCAAATAGATAAAACCAGTGCTTGCAGTTTGCTTGTAAAGGATAGACCCGCTTTCTCATTAAAAAAACAATAAAGCAAATTTCATTCTGAAAATTGCTTGCAAACGTTCAGGGTCTACATTTAGCATAAAGTGCATTTGTATAGCAGTCACTATAGTTATGTCATTTTACAGATTTGGTCCGTGGTTGTAGTTTAATTGTTTCGGGGTAAGCTCTATTCTCCTTACTTTTTCGGATGAAAAAGTATCAAAAAATCTTGATTTTCATAAGGCAGCAGAAATTGCTTTATTCTTAGGATTCGTAGTCAGGAAAAAGGGGTTCAGTTCACCGTCCTGTGAAGGAAGTCAAAAAAGTAGCTCGTATAAATGGAACCATGCGGTGAATATAGTTTTATGTATGTAATCTTGTTCCTCATTTATATGAAAATTTAATTTTCATCTGTTGTCGTTCCATTTATAAAGGCTACTTCTCGTCTTCTTTAGATTTTCCTGTTTAAGTGTAGATCATGTTTTTCGATTGAGATCCTATGCTTTTTTGACTTCTTCAACGCTGCTGTATGAAAACAATTCGTTGTTGTTTAGGCGCAAGGGACTTTGCTGATTGCTAAAGTCTGCGGTAGAAATCTGGGTGTTCGGAGTTTTGCAAATAGATAAAACCAGTGCTGGCAGTTTGGTTGTAAAGAATAGACCCGCTTTCTCTTTAAACAAAAAACAATAAAGCAAACTTCATTCGGAAAATTACTGCAAATGTTCAGGGTCTACATTTAGCATAAAGTGCATTTGTATAGTAGTCACGATGGTTATGTCATTTTACAGATTTGGTCCGTGGTTGTAGTTTAATTGTTTCAGGGGTAAGCTCTATTTCTCCTTACTTTTTCGGATGAAAAAGTAACAAAAAATCTTGATTTTCATAAGGCAGCAGAAATTGCTTTATTCTTAGTATTCGTAGTCAGGAAAAAGGGGTTCAGTTCACCGTCCTGTGAAGGAAGTCAAAAAAGTAGCTCGTATAAATGGAACCATGGAATATAATTTTATGTATGTAATCTTGTTCCTCATTTATATGAAAATTTAATTTTCATCTGTTGTCGTTCCATTTATATAGGCTACTTCTCGTCTTCTTTAGATTTTCCTGTTTAAGTGTAGATCATGTTTTTGGATTGAGATCCTATGCTTTTTTGAATTCTTCAACGCTGCTGTATGAAAACAATTCGTTGTTGTTTAGGCGCAAGGGACTTTGCCAATAGCTAAAGTCTGGAGTAGAAATCTCGGCGTTCGGGGTTTTGCAAAGAGATAAAACCAGTGCTAACAGTTTGGTTGTAAAGGATAGATCCGGTTTCTCATTAAACAAAAAGCAATAAAGCTAAACTTCATTCTGATATTGCTTGCAAATGTTCAGGGTCTACATTTAGCATAAAGTGCATTTGTATAGTAGTCACGATGGTTATGTCATTTTACAGATTTGGTCCGTAGCTGTAGTTTACTTGTTTCGGGGCAAGCTCTATTCTCCTTACTTTTTCGGATGAAAAAGTAACAAAAAATCTTGATTTTCATAAGGCAGCAGAAATTGCTTTATTCTTAGGATTCGTAGTCAGGAAAAAGGGGTTCAGTTCACCGTCCTGTGAAGGAAGTCAAAAAAGTAGCTCGTATAAATGGAACCATGGAATATAATTTTATGTATGTAATCTTGTTCCTCATTTATATGAAAATTTAATTTTCATCTGTTGTCGTTCCATTTATATAGGCTACTTCTCGTCTTCTTTAGATTTTCCTGTTTAAGTGTAGATCATGTTTTTGGATTGAGATCCTATGCTTTTTTGACTTCTTCAATGCTGCTGTATGAAAACAATTCGTTGTTGTTTAGGCGCAAGGGACTTTGCTGATAGCTAAAGTCTGCGGTAGAAATCTGGGTGTTCGGAGTTTTGCAAATAGATAAAACCAGTGCTGGCAGTTTGGTTGTAAAGGATAGATCCGGTTTCTCTTTGAACAAAAAGCAATAAAGCTAAACTTCATTCTGATATTGCTTGCAAATGTTCAGGGTCTACATTTAGCATAAAGTGCATTTGTATAGCAGTCACTATGGTTATGTCATTTTACAGATTTGGCCCGTAGCTGTAGTTTACTTGTTTCGGGGCAAGCTCTATTCTCCTTACTTTTTCGGATGAAAAAGTAACAAAACCTGTCCGCCGACTGGCGGTAACCTTGTTCCGAATCCTCCAGATTAGAGGATGCAGTACAATTTGTTGTTACCTAGGCACTAAGGACTTTGCATATAGCTTAAAGTCTGGGGTTGAAATCTGGCGTTCGGGGTTTTGCAAAGAGATAAAGCCAGTGCTGGCATCTTGGTTGTAGAATAGATCAGCTTTCTCATTAAAAAAAATAATAAAGCTAACTTCATTCTGATATTGCTTGCAAATGTTCAGGGTCTACATTTAGCATAAAGTGCATTTGTATAGTAGTCACTATGGTTATGTCATTTTACAGATTTGGTCCGTGGTTGTAGTTTAATTGTTTCGGGGCAAACTCTATTCTCCTTACTTTTTCGGATGAAAAAATAACAAAAAATCTTGATTTTCATAAGGCAGCAGAAATTGCTTTATTCTTAGGATTCGTAGTCAGGAAAAAGGGGTTCAGTTCACCGTCCTGTGAAGGAAGTCAAAAAAGTAGCTCGTATAAATGGAACGGTGCAATATAGTTTTATCTATGTAATCTTGTTCCTCAAATATGAAAATTTAATTTTCATCTGTTGTCGCTCCATTTATAAAGGCTACTTCTCGTCTTCTTAAGGTTTTCCTGTTTACGTGTAGATCATGTTTTTGGATTGAGATCCTATGCTTTTTTGACTTCTTCAACGCTGCTGTATGAAAACAATTCGTTGTTGTTTAGGCGCAAGGGACTTTGCCAATAGCTAAAGTCTGGAGTAGAAATCTGGGCGTTCGGGGTTTTGCAAAGAGATAAAACCAGTGCTAACAGTTTGGTTGTAAAGGATAGATCCGGTTTCTCTTTGAACAAAAAGCAATAAAGCAAACTTCATTCTGAAAATTGCTGCAAATGTTCAGGGTCTACATTTAGCATAAAGTGCATTTGTATAGTAGTCACGATGGTTATGTCATTTTACAGATTTGGTCCGTGGTTGTAGTTTAATTGTTCAGGGTAAGCTCTATTTCTCCTTACTTTTTCGGATGAAAAAGTAACAAAAAATCTTGATTTTCATAAGGCAGCAGAAATTGCTTTATTCTTAGGATTCGTAGTCAGGAAAAAGGGGTTCAGTTCACCGTCCTGTGAAGGAAGTCAAAAAAGTAGCTCGTATAAATGGAACGGTGCAATATAGTTTTATCTATGTAATCTTGTTCCTCAAATATGAAAATTTAATTTTCATCTGTTGTCGTTCCATTTATAAAGGCTACTTCTCGTCTTCTTTAGATTTTCCTGTTTACGTGTAGATCATGTTTTTGGATTGAGATCCTATGCTTTTTTGACTTCTTCAACGCTGCTGTATGAAAACAATTCGTTGTTGTTTAGGCGCAAGGGACTTTGCTGATAGCTAAAGTCTGGGGTAGAAATCTGGGTGTTCGGAGTTTTGCAAATAGATAAAGCCAGTGCTGGCAGTTTGGTTGTAAAGAATAGACCCGCTTTCTCATTAAAAAAACAATAAAGCAAACTTCATTCTGAAAATTACTGCAAATGTTCAGGGTCTACATTTAGCATAAAGTGCATTTGTATAGCAGTCACTATGGTTATGTCATTTTACAGATTTGGTCCGTGGTTGTAGTTTAATTGTTTCGGGGCAAGCTCTATTCTCCTTACTTTTTCGGATGAAAAAGTAACAAAAAATCTTGATTTTCATAAGGCAGCAGAAATTGCTTTATTCTTAGGATTCGTAGTCAGGAAAAAGGGGTTCAGTTCACCGTCCTGTGAAGGAAGTCAAAAAAGTAGCTCGTATAAATGGAACCATGGAATATAGTTTTATGTATGTAATCTTGTTCCTCATTTATATGAAAATTTAATCTTCATCTGTTGTCGTTCCATTTATAAAGGCTACTTCTCGTCTTCTTTAGATTTTCCTGTTTAAGTGTAGATCATGTTTTTCGATTGAGATCCTATGCTTTTTTGACTTCTTCAACGCTGCTGTATGAAAACAATTCGTTGTTGTTTAGGCGCAAGGGACTTTGCTGATAGCTAAAGTCTGGAGTAGAAATCTGGGCGTTCGGGGTTTTGCAAATAGATAAAACCAGTGCTGGCAGTTTGCTTGTAAAGGATAGATCCGGTTTCTCTTTGAACAAAAAGCAATAAAGCTAAACTTCATTCTGATATTGCTTGCAAATGTTCAGGGTCTACATTTAGCATAAAGTGTATTTGTATAAAAGTCACTATGGTTATGTCATTTTACAGATTTGGCCCGTGGTTGTAGTTTACTTGTTTCGGGGCAAGCTCTATTCTCCTTACTTTTTCGGATGAAAAAGTAACAAAAAATCTTGATTTTCATAAGGCAGCAGAAATTGCTTTATTCTTAGGATTCGTAGTCAGGAAAAAGGGGTTCAGTTCACCGTCCTGTGAAGGAAGTCAAAAAAGTAGCTCGTATAAATGGAACCATCGAATATAGTTTTATGTATGTAATCTTGTTCCTCATTTATATGAAAATTTAATTTTCATCTGTTGTCGTTCCATTTATAAAGGCTACTTCTCGTCTTCTTTAGATTTTCCTGTTTAAGTGTAGATCATGTTTTTCGATTGAGATCCTATGCTTTTTTGACTTCTTCAACGCTGCTGTATGAAAACAATTCGTTGTTGTTTAGGCGCAAGGGACTTTGCTAATAGCTAAAGTCTGGGTAGAAATCTGGGCGTTCGGGGTTTTGCAAATAGATAAAACCAGTGCTGGCAGTTTGCTTGTAAAGGATAGACCCGCTTTCTCTTTAAACAAAAAACAATAAAGCAAACTTCATTCTGAAAATTGCTTGCAAATGTTCAGGGTCTACATTTAGCATAAAGTGCATTTGTATAGTAGTCACTATGGTTATGTCATTTTACAGATTTGGTCCGTGGTTGTAGTTTAATTGTTTCGGGGCAAACTCTATTCTCCTTACTTTTTCGGATGAAAAAGTAACAAAAAATCTTGATTTTCATAAGGCAGCAGAAATTGCTTTATTCTTAGGGTTCGTAGTCAGGAAAAAGGGGTTCAGTTCACCGTCCTGTGAAGGAAGTCAAAAAAGTAGCTCGTATAAATGGAACCATCGAATATAGTTTTATCTATGTAATCTTGTTCCTCATTTATATGAAAATTTAATCTTCATCTGTTGTCGTTCCATTTATAAAGGCTACTTCTCGTCTTCTTTAGATTTTCCTGTTTAAGTGTAGATCATGTTTTTGGATTGAGATCCTATGCTTTTTTGACTTCTTCAACGCTGCTGGATGAAAACAATTCGTTGTTATCAAGGCGCAAGGGACTTTGCTAATAGCCTAAGTCTGGGGTAGAAATCTGGGCGTTCGGATTTTGCAAATGATTGTAGTTTTAGAAAAACTGAATTTCGTCAACCGAAGCTTGCAAAACGTCCTTAATTGATGGGTATAGTTCAACGATTGAGAAATTTAATTCTTTGATTGACCAGAGAATTCTCTCTTTTTACCCAATCCGGATTAAAGTCATTTGGATTCAACTGTCCTTGAAAACCAGAATTTACGGTTTTGAGTAAAGCAACTGAATTTAACATTAAATTGGCTTCCGTCTCCGAATTAGCATTTCTTATCAGGTCAAGAATATCTCTTTCCTCCACATGAATTCCGCTAAGGCCCAAAAATTCGATCGCTCGGATGCGAACTAGGTTATTCGGATCTTCGTCAGCCATTTTTTCAGCCTTTTTCACAAAATTGGATGCCTTTTTGCCAAAGGTACTGCAAACGATTAATCCCCAATACCGCTTCCAGGGATTATCGGATTTTAAAGCTTTTTTGATCCTTTTTTTTGCTTTAGAAAAAGACAGTAAACTCAAATCGGCGATATCTATCAACTCTGAAATTTCCTGCCGATGAGCTTGTCCATACTGCACCGGGTTGGCAATGGCGTCTTCAATCAACACGGTTTCGGGGAAAAAGCTCAGGTCGGGCATCGATTTGACCTGGTGTTGCAGTTCTTTCCTCAATTCATGTAAGACCTGACGATAATCAGGATCTGCGGCCAGATTATTCAATTCATGTGGATCATTTTTCAGATCATACAATGCCTCTGGCGCACGCGGCAGAAAAAACTGGTTTTGATTTCGATCCAAACTGCCCTGATCAAATAGTTTTTGCCACTCTTGATAAGCCAACATTTTGTATCGGTAGAAATTGAATAAGGCATCCATATTAAATGGTTGATAGCTTCGGAGGTATTTAAAGTTATCTCGACGGATGGCACGCACCAAGTCGTATTTCTCATCAAACCGGTCGGCATAACTGAATGCCTGATTTCGCGATTCCAAATCTCTTTTGGTAACCCCTTTACCCAAAAATGGAACCCCATCCATTTGAGCTGGAATCTCAACACCAGCCAGATTCAAAACAGTCGGTCCAAAATCCATAAACTGTACAAAAGCATCTGTACGACTGCCCCTGGCCAAAGGAACCAGATGCTGCCACTTTTCCGGAACATAAACCACCAAGGGTACATGGATGCCACTCTCATAGATATAGCCTTTACTTCTAGGTAGTACACCCCCATGATCTCCGTAATAGAATATTATAGTATTTTCGAGCAACCCTTGATTATCCAGTTGAGATATAAACTTTCCCATCTCATCATCTGCTTTTTGATGAAGGTCTCTATACCAGGCGTTGGTATAGCGAAAAGTTGGTGTATTCGGATGGTAAGGAAAAGGCCTCATTTGAGATGCCTGGAATACGGTTGGATTCTTCGACATGCCTTCCGCAGAAAAATGCAGTCGGCCTTCATGAGTGATGCCGAAATTTTGCACATGGAAAAAAGGTTGTCCCGGCATCCGATTTTGAAATGTGGCCTTTCTTGAGGATTCATCCCAAACCGCATCAGACTTAATCAAATTGTAATCTTCTTTACTATTGTTGGTGGTGTAATATCCTGCCTCTCTTAAATAAAAAGGAAACATTTCCAACCCCTCAGGCATGGGTGCTTTTTTCATCTTCCGGTGATACTGCGCTCCAATTCGGGGAGCATAACATCCTGAAATCAAAGTACTTCGTGCAACCGAACATACCGGACCCTGTGAAAAAGCATGATTAAAAACAATACCATTTTGGGCCAACGACTCAATGTGTGGCATCGGTGCTCCCGCCGGATCATATAATTTCAGATAATGTTTTGAATTATCCTCAGTGACCAACCAGACAATATTGGGCTTTTCATTACTTTTTTGTGCCCCTAAACCGGTTGCATGACTTATGCAGAGAAATAAACCCGTTACTATTACAAAGGTATTGTTGAAAATATTTTTTATCGGATGCATATCACTTTGAAAATTTGATCTTTGAATAGTACAATGATGCCTGAATATAAGGAATTATTGAATAGAGAAGATATAAAACAGAAGTCAGAAGACAGACAACTGAAAACCATTGATACCCATAAACCTAGGAAAAAAAGTAGTGAGTATTGTACTGACGAGCTTCGCTGTCAGCATAGACGAGCTTCGCTGTCAGCAAGTTGTAGTGAGAATGTGTGGATGTGGCATTTAAAATAATAATACCGTCATCCTGATCAGGATGCTTTAGCAGACTGGTTCAGGATCTCAACACAGGGACACGAATGCACCAGAATTTTACTGACAAACTCAAAACCGCTTGACACATTCACCGATCACCGATGACCGACCACCGATAACCGTCCCGAGCACCGACCTCCTTATTTAGCCATCTACAACCCGATAATATGAAACCCGACACCAAAGATGCAGCTACTTTCGTCCTGTGCGATTTACTTAAAAAATCCCTTAACAATCATCCAAACCCAGGTAATGAGACTTAATACCAGGATCCATTGAGTCGGATTGCCAATCCATGTTAATGGCCGCAGGGGCCACAGAATAAAAATCAATAAAGAAATTCCGAAAAGTAAGAGAAATCTCTTTCCGATAATTTTCGATTGGATACTGAAAAATCCTAGTACTAAAGACAATCCGAACAGAAGAGTCCATTTACAGAAGGCAAATGGGTACATCCATTGACGTGAGGAAAGAATATTATCGGGACGTTCCAGGACTTCTCTTAAGAAATAATTTTCTGCAAAGTCAAAAATACAGATCAACCCTATTCCTAGCAAACATACCCTAGTCATCTTTAACCTGGATTTCGGAATAAAAAAATGAGTGAAAAGAATAAACAAAAGGCCGTAACCTATGATGAATAAACTATCCCATTTAAGGGACTGGGAAAAATAATCAAGACGCTCACTTCGAGTACTAAAACATTCCGAATCGTGTCCGTTTAAGATTTGATCCAGATCAACTTGTGATTGGATGAATTCAAGGGCGACAACGGCATTGCGTGACCAAAAACCATAGGGCAGGTCGCCGAAACATGGACTATTTCGATTCATCATTTGCATCGAGATAATGATCATGACCAATACGCCAACCAGTCCGTATTTGGATTTGGATATTTTCATGTTATTTTTTAATCACTTCTTTACTTAGACCAGTCTATTTCTATGACATGAGATTCTTTCAGACAACTAAAGTACCATAGCGGTATTTCATCGAGAAATACTTTTTCAAAAAACCCATAGCATTGCTCCAGGCTATTTTTTCAACAATCTCCGCCGGCGTAAATCCAAATAAGTACTGGTTGAATTCCGATACCTGCAGGTGGCTTTGCCAGAATCGGCTCAGATCATTAACGAACTCTTGAAGATAACTTGCATCGGGATACGCATCCAAAGGATTTATTACTCCATCAAAATCAGATCCGATACATATATGACTCCATACTTTACCGGCCTTTTCAACAATCACATTTCCGGCGTCGTCCAATGCCGCGTGATCCTGATACACACGGGCAATATGGAAAAGCTGATTGAGAAAGAGCGAACATAACATGGGTTTTAGTGCATTTCGGATTTGGTCGATATTATCCTGAGTCCTTGCTCTAATCTTCAGACGGGTATCCTGAATATCCGGATCCTGGGAGTCTTCCCGGTGCAATGAGTTGTATTTTTGACGGAATAGATATTTCCCAAGTCGTTTTTTTGCTTCTTTATAACTACTGGGACTCTTGATTAGATAGGACTTCGATTTACCTTGTTTATTGGTGAGTGTGTATTGGCTCTGAGGTGTAAAAGTTGGAAATCGCTTGCCGAGGATCCGTTTTTCATCCAGCATTATACCGATCAGACCACCGGTCCTAAGTATATCGATAATTTCATCATCGAATAGATTCAACGCAATCGTTACCAGGGTATCGGCGTTTTCCGCCATGACCTCACCCTCGATGGGATCTTCGACGAATCCGGTAGACAGATCATGGACATACATAGATTTTCTTCCTGATACTGCTGTGTGTGTCTGAATTATGGGTATATCATCTCCGGCATTACGCTTTTTCCCAATGAATCGGTGGTAGTCAATCCGGCTTTGAACCGACATATGTTTGGTATCTATCAACACCCTAGGCAGTCGTTGACCATTCTCCAGCTGACGGTCGAGTAAAACATCCAGCAATTGGTACCCTTGAGAAGTAATTCCCTGTCTGAAGTATTTCGCTCTTTGGTTGAATAAAAGACCCGGTATAGAGCGGGCATGTCCGCAAAATAAATTGTAAAAATGATGGGCAAATGTAATGAGGAATAGAGGATACTTCGACTTGAAGTCCAGGATATTTTGTACCGTTTGTTGATAGATCTGAGGTAAATATTTCCGGTATCTGCGCTGATGTAAATTTCGCACATTGACCTTTTTAGGTAAATGGGTAGTAGAAATAAATGAATGCACCCCTTCGATACTTAGTATAAATACCAAATGAGTACTTAAATCTAGGTTCAGTATCTGCTGATAATCTTTCACCACTACCGGGACAATCAGCTGGCCTTCATATTCCCGAGGGATCTGTCGTAACAAATTGTCAGTTTCACCCACCAGATCATGGTAGTAATTGTAACCACGATCGTAAAGAATTTTTACTTTTTCATGGTGAATACCGACTACTGCTGCCAGCACCTTACGCAGTTTGAGTTTGATTTTGAGACTATCATTATTAAAAACGTTAATCAAAAAACTGATTAATCCCTGTGAAATGCGGAGATAGTTACGTGTTTTCACAAATCCGTATTCCAGCGGGTAGAGGGAGATGCAAATACAACGTCCATTTCCGCAATGATATGCTTGTAAATAAGACTGAGCCCGGAGGATGATTTGGGGCACCAGGCTGTCTACTACCCGGTTGTAGACCTGCTCTGTCATGGTCTCAAATGCCGGTTCATCCCAATGATCCGGATTGGGGAAATCTCCGTTTTGGTCTTTGTTATGATAGGGTTTTAAGGTCGTGTGGGTATGAAAGTCAAATAGATTGGGCATGATGTAGTATTTATCTATTAAGATAAGGAGAAAGATTGGAGTTGCGAATTCTTGGATACGGCAATAAGTTTCTGCTATTAAAAAACCTGACTTTAGAAGTTTTTCTTTTTATCCAGGTAACCTTTTTCTTTTTTAAATACACACCACCATAGGACACCCTTTAAAAATACACTTGGACATATCTTTCATACTTTCAGTAGGCTCTTGGTCAGTGAGATTCAAGAGCTTTTTTAATTATTAAAATGGTAAGGAATTTCCAGATTTAATTTTTAATAAATTTTGCAAATGCTTCATCCTTAATCCTAATAAAATATACTCCTGGTAGCAGATTATCAACCGGAACACCTCCTTCTTCCTTTAATGTACGTTTTAAGAAACTTCTGCCTAAGAGGTTATAAATTTCAATTTCAACCGGCGTTGAAATTGAACGCTTAAGATGAAGGAAATCGGCTACCGGATTCGGATAGATTTTTATATCAAGGTCTGGAGTTGATACTTGGGTGCTTGTAGTAATATTTGTGGTCAAGATCACCCGATAAGACTCCAGGGTCAAATCAGGAGCATCAGGATGAGTAATCTCTACATGATAAGTTCCGGTATCTGAAACAGAAAAGTTGGAAAATTCCAATATACCTGTTGTATTTGACATCCAGGATACTCCATCTTTGAAAAAAAGAAAAGTCTTGTTGGTTATTGAGGTATCAATCGCAAATTGATGAGAAAACATAGAACCTAACTGAACACCAATTGTGGTATCGGTACCTACTGTTTTCATATTGTAATATCGGTAAAACTCAACTGATCCAATATTGGGAAGTACATCCTCAAAGGTAAATTGATTCCCATAAATATTTAATGTTTTGAGCTCGGGATGATTATTGAAATCCGGAATTTCACTAAGGTAGTTGTTTTGTAAAATCAAAGCCCCAAGATTTTGCAAATCTACATATGCCGAAGGAACTTTGCCGCTGAATTGATTATTACTACAACCAAGATAGAATACATTGGCGGGAAGTGAAGGCAAAGATCCCTTGAATTCATTATCAGCAAGTTCAATTCGATTCAATTTATCCATGCTAACCAAGAGATCGACGGGCAAAGTTGTTAATTTATTTTGGTATAAATTCATCTCCACCATTGCTGTGGCATGTTTAAATCCGGAAGGAACGGCTCCTTCTATCAAATTTGCACCGATATGGAAGATTCTTAATCCAGGCATAACTCCCATATCCGGAGGAATTTCACCGGGTATTTGATTTTGACTGACTTTAAAAAATGTCAGTTTGCTTAATTTCGATAACGAATTTGGCAGTGGTTCATTAAGGTTGTTAATGGATAGATTGATTCTGCTCATTTCTTGCAGGTCACCGATAGATACCGGAATGGCACCTGACAATTGGGTACTGGTAATATTAATAGATTGAAGTTTTTTCAATAAAAAAATACTGTCAGGGAGGGTACCCCAAATACTGTCATTCCCTAAAGTAATCTCTTTCAATTCCGGTAAAGCTAAAAATGCCGTTGATAACGAACCTTTTAAATGGTTGTCATATAAATATAATTCAGATATTCTTTGATCTTTTAAAGTGACCCCAGTCCAGGTATCAACCGGTTGGCTAAAATCCCATTGGTTTATCCAATTATCACCATCCATCTCCTGGTAAAACCTTACCAGGGCAAGCGAATCCTGGTTAATGTTGGTTCTAAGTCTTAACTTATAGGAGGTAAGGGTTAAATCCGGTGCATCGGGATGGGTAATCTCTACATGGTACGTACCGGTATCCGATGCAGAAAAGCTAGAAAATTCCAAGATTCCGTTTGCATTAGTCATCCCGGATATCCCGTCCTTGAAAAACAAGAAAGTCTTGTTATTAATCGATGTATCGATTGCAAATCGATGTTCATAATCCGATCCAAATGGAACATATACCGTCGTATCTTTCCCAACCGGTTTCATATCATTGTAGGTATAATATTGCGTGAGGCCAATATTGGGCAACACATCGGTAAAGGTAAGTTGATTACCCCCAACATCTAAAAACTGAAGGGAAGGGTGGCCGGTAAAGTCAGGGATCCCGGTAAAGCAATTTCTCCGTATATCCAGGGAACTTAGATTAATCAAATCTTTCACAGAATTCGGAATTTCACCCGTAAACCTATTATCTGCGCAACCAAATGATTCGATACTATCAGGCAAATTTGGGAAAGGACCGGAAAATTGATTATTACCTAAATTGGCAAGTTCCAATTTTGTCATATTGACCATTAAATCTACCGGAAAATCCTCTAACCGATTCCCAAACAAATCCAGATGCTTCAATTCGGTTGCATTCTTTAAGTCTATAGGTACTGCTCCTTCAAAATCATTATTTGAAATCCTAAAACTTCTGAGCATGGGATTATTACCCATTCCTGCTGGAATTACACCTTTCAACTGGTTTCCTCTTACATCAAAATCAAATAATTGGTCCAAATTTGCGAGAGAAGATGGGAGTGTATCTGTAAGTTGATTACTAATTAAATAGATATTGGTAACATCCGGAAGTTCTCCCATTTTGGACGGAATACTTCCCGAAACTTGCGTGTGTGCGCAATAAAAATATTGCAGTTTTTTGAGTAGGTGTATGCTATCGGGAATGGTACCCCAGATACTGTCCTCACTGATCGCAAAATTTCTCATCTCCGTCAATTGAAGAATGGATTCGGACAAGGAACCTTTTAAATTATTGTCATTCAAAGAAATGCCATAAACCCTGTTTCCCGCAGTTACATCCAATCCATACCATGATTTTATCGGTTTGCTAAAGTCCCATTGATTGGTCCAATCCTCACCCTCCATGTCCTGGTAAAACTGTACCAGGGCCAGAGAGTCATTTTGAGTAAAAGAATACAGAGGGAGACATAAGAATAGTAAGAGAATTCTATAATTCATATCAGATTGATATTTTGTTAAGTGTTATTAATTGGCACTATGTTCATTAGTGACGGGAAAGTGAACCGTGTGAAAGTTTAAGATCATAAAAGATATTACTTTTAGATATGAATAACAAGAATAGTTGAGTGTTATTTCATTTCGTAAGGCTAATCAAAATTTTGGGCAAATACTTCGCTAGGTATCCCCATACTTGATGTTGTACCCGCTTTGAAAAAAGTACCGTGCCAAAAATCCCTTGAGCAGAGGAGTTACTTTACAAATTAAATCTTAATATCTTAGCGTAAGTGAATTTGAGATAGGTAATGAAGTTGTGTAAAAACATCTTCAACAATAAACTTTGAGTATGATAAAATTCAATATCCTATTATACAGTTTTTTGTTGATCGCAGGTTGGTCTACTCCGGAAACAGACTGCGAGAAAAGTGGCTTATACCGCCATAATGGTCCGGCTGTTACTGATACTTTGAAATGGCCATGCGATCAATTTGACATTCCTCATTATCAGGCACACCGGGTGTCACAGACTCTCAAGATCGACGGAAACCTTACCGAAGAAGCATGGAAAAAAGCTCCGAAATCTTCGAGATTCAGAGATCTGGTATCCGGGGCGGAAACCATTCACGATACCCGGGCGGCGGTACTCTGGGACGACACCTACCTCTATGTGGCCTATTGGGTGGAGGAACCGAATCTGGAAGCCTCCATTACCAAGCGGGATGGATTGATTTATCAAAACAATGATGTCGAATTGTTTATTGCCGGGCCGGATACCTATTATGAATTTGAAATCAATAGTTACGGCACGATCTACGAAGTGTTTTTTATCTGGGAAGACGCTTATAGTCGCGATGGCTGGGACACCTTGCCGGAATTTGAACCGGATGCCCCGGGGCGCAGGATATTTCCAGGGGTTGGGTACAAAGCCCATCCCCGGGGACGTCGGGTTGGATTTTGGCGCTGGGATCTGGAGGGATTAAAGAGTGCCGTGGCTACCGATGGAACGATCAATGATAATTCGGATCGCGATCGCGGCTGGACGGT
Organism: Saprospiraceae bacterium; assembly: GCA_965223405.1. Lineage (GTDB taxonomy): Bacteria > Bacteroidota > Bacteroidia > Chitinophagales > Saprospiraceae > CBDCWO01. The sequence goes on along the minus strand of CBDCWO010000006.1, from coordinate 3,951,516 downwards.
GGAGCTTGCCCTTCCCTGGTCCAGTCTTGCCATTCTATCAAAGGGAGAAGATCGCAGTATTCCACCCAACTCAGAAGATGTGTGGCGGATGGATTTTTCAAGATTCAATCAGTACAAGGAAGCCCCGCCGGTGAAAGACTCAGGAGGATGGGCCTGGAGTCCGCACGGGGTATGGGATTCACACGTTCCGGAATGTTTCACCTTTATCCATTTTTCTGTACAGGATGTGTTGGATATGGAGAGATAGGGCAGAATTCGCTCTGTGTTAAGAAAAACATAGGCACTACGAAAAATTGAACCGCTCAAAACTTCAAACTACCTGAGAGGTATAAATCGTGACAATCACCATGAATTACCATAAGAAATATTTGTATTTAAGAGTTGTTAAGACTAAAAAGTATTTAGATCATTCATTTGCCGAGAGTATTAGTCTGAACGCAATGATAGCTGAAGCCCATATTTCAAAATACCATTTTATTCGTTTATTCAAGCAAATGTATGGTATGACACCTCATCAATATCTGATTTCAGTAAGGTTACAGAATGCTAAACATCAGCTTAAATGGACTGATGATTCGATATCAAAAATATGCTATGAGGTAGGTTTTGACAGTGTGAGTTCTTTTTGCAACCTTTTTAAAAGGATAACCTCACAAACCCCAACCGAATTTAGAAATGCATTTCTTGACCTCGAAAAAAAAAGAAAATCAGATCCATTGAGTCAAATTCCCGGTTGCTTTACATTGGCTCATAAGTTGACAATTGCTTGAGATCTTATGGATCCATACCTGAGCGAAAATTGGGCAAAAATAGTTACATTATCTTCAGCCAAAAACATGCTTTGCCAGGATAGCAATTTTCGATAACAATATGAATTGTCAAAATAATTTATTTTGCAGAAAAAATTATGATCACCAAACTTACACATACATTTATTTATGTCAATGACCAAGAAGCAGCGCTTGAATTTTATACCCATAAATTAGGATTTGACCTGAAAGCCAATATTTCATTGGGGCCTACAAAAAAATGGATATCTGTAGCACCTCCAAATCAAAGGGATATTGAAATTGTATTGATGAAGGCCAGTGAAGGTCCTTTTTTCGACAGGAAATCCGCAGATCAAGTTAAGCAATTGGTCAGTGCTGGTATTTTAGGATGGTGTGTATTCGAATGTACAGATATTTATGCCACCTACGAGGAACTATCTGCAAATGGTGTGGAATTCAAAGACCCTCCAACAGAAACCCCTGCAGGAATTTCTGCAAATTTTAAGGATAATTCCGGTAATTGGTTTAGCCTAAAGCAATCCTGAATGTTTAGCGGTGCTTGGTAAGTATATTCAATCAGGTATATCTGGATATTTTACCTCTTCTAATTTCCAAAATTCCTGATGGAATTTTAGGTTTATTTAACAGGAGTGTAGGGTTATAAACCCCAGTTCGATTGTAAATATCTGGCGTTGAAAAGCCTAACCCGGTCGGCACCGTACATTACGCGACAGACGGTTCCTGGGTCCAAGAGTGTAAAAGCGACTTTGCGAGTGGAACTGACAAACCTATGTCTTCTGGTCGCGGACTTTACTTCTGGAAAAAATCTACTTCGTTTTACCAGGTACTTTCCTAGGTTAAGAGTAGTCTATTGTCAGCTGAATTATAAAATAGCAATTTTCGACAATGGTTGAGTATTCACAAGATTTTACTTTAATAAATATTGCGCAATAATATCAACTCAAAAAATGAATTTTCACGGATAGGATTAAGTCACCTTTCAATTTTACTTGTCTTATGAAAAAAAATATTTCGGTATCCTTGCTGCTCATAGTAAGCTCGCTATTGTTTTCTCAGGAGAATAAAAATATACCGGAATGGTTTTTATCTGATCTAGCTAAACGAGTTGGAATATGGAGAGCAAACAATGCAAAATATCAATCAGAATCAGAACCTTTTGATGAATATGAAATCGTGTGGAAATGGGGAGTAGGTCAAAAAATAATTTATGGCGAATTATTTGGAATAAAAGAGGGTAAAAGGGCAGATAAATTTTGGGATCTTCATGAATATTGGGATTTAGAAATAAATAAGGGTGTTATCATCCAGATTGGACCTGACGGAACTCTAGCTAAAGGACTAAGTACGGCAAAAATAGCCACGGATTCATTTGAAGTCATGCAGGTCATCTACACCCCCTACGGCCAAAAGATAAACTTTGGACACCGAGGTGTGCACATGCCAGGAAAGCAAATAACTAAATCATACTCTATTTCAAATGATGGCCTGTGGGAGGAAAAGAGAGCATATGAATGGCAAAGAAAAATCACAAGTGGCGATCTAAAATCCATTCAAGTTACTAGCGAAGCCCTAAAGCTAAATAGGATTAATGAAGGTAACACCAGAGATGTCATGGTGTACACGCCCCCAGATTATGAGCGAAATGTTAAGAAAAGATACCCAACGGTATATTTACTACATAGTTACGGTAACGACGCCTATTCATGGATAAAAAGCCCTCATACCCAAGGATTCAATATCCAAAAATCAGTAGACAGTTTGATTCTCAAAGGAGTAATTGAGGATATGATCGTCATTATGCCAGATTGCAATAATAAGTTCGGAGGAAGTTGGTACACAAATTCCAGCACTTCGGGCTACTGGATCGATTTTATAACCAGTGAACTTGTGCCTTTTATCGACAGTAATTATCGTACCAAGGCAAATCCACAATACAGAGGAATTGCAGGACATTCTATGGGGGGTTATGGTGCGCTAAAAATAGCCATGAAAAATCCTAACGTTTTTGGAATAGTCTATGCGATGAGTTCAGTAAATCTGGCTTCAGATAAAATTTCCAAACTGAAATATCCTGAATTGCTAGAGAAACTAGAGCAGCAGAGTCCCTTAAAAAACTATACTCTTTGGGATAAACTGATACTATCAAAGGCCTTAGCCTTTGTTCCAAATGACGTGTCTCCATACTATAGTGATTATTTATATACCAAAAAGAATGATACATTAGCATTAAACCAAATTGTTTGGAAAAAATGGATCGATCATTTGTTGGTTAACCAAATCGATGAATATAAAAATTCAGGGCGAAAACTAAATATTGCACTGGACCATGGTTACCAAGATTTCCTAGTTGATGAAAGTCGAGCTTTTTCCCGAAAACTCCATGAAAAGGGAATTAAACATATTTACTCCGAATATGAAGGAGACCATACGAATAATATACGCCGGAGAATTCAAAACCACATGTTTCCATTTTTCTCAAATAATTTTAAATAATTCAAGGAGTAGAGATGAGGAAGTTTGTATTGAAGTCGTTTAAAAACTAAATTCAACCCAGTATGTAAAGTATTGTATCCATTGGACTAGTGAGTCTACTCCGAAAACTCTGCAAATCCAAAAATGACAGTTTTCAGAGTGGACTCACTAGTGCTTCGTTCAATTTATCTGCCTGTGGAAACCTATGGAAGATCTATCTGCCAGGGCAGACTAGGGCTCATTATTGGACTTTTGTTAAACCAGAATTATGCATTAGAATAATTGCGATCATATAAGCTGAAATTACCGGTCCAAGTCCTACTACTGATTTGGCTAATTCATAATTTGTTTTCATTTCTTCATCATCCGCCATGGCATCTTCAATCATTTGTTTCAACTCCTTGATCTGTTCAGTATACATTTCTAATAATTGGTTGTTCTGATCATTCATGATTTTGAATAATTCAGGATCCAATACCTCCTTTTGTTCTTTCAAGGATACGGATAATGATTGTTTTTGCCTGACCAGGAGATTACGCCTGGACAAGAGTTTTTTTTAACTTGGCAATCAGGGGGTTAGGCAATGTTTTTGCTTTTATAGAATCTCTTTTTTCATAGGCATATCTACAGATGTCTTTAGAGTCTGTCTTATCATTTCTACCTCTACGTATTCCTCGTGACTTGGATATTTGTAATGCGTTTTCTTCTAAACATGGTATTTGTTGAGATACAAGCCATTCAAAAAATGCCTTTGAATAAACTCCGGTATTTTCAAAACAAACAAACCAAGAGGGTTTATGTATTTTTGTAATCGTCATAAGATCTTTTACCATTTTCTTGAATCCATCTATTTCGTTGGAATACTGGCCTAGATATACCGGGCGATCTTCTGAATAATAAGAAACGTCATAAATATGTTTTGACATGTCCGAACCAATAAATAATGTATACATTTGAATAATTTTTAAGGATTAACACGATCACCTTTAGTAGGCCTGAAAACCTAAATTTCTACATGGTGCTTAATCTAAAACAGCGGAGGACTAATTCGGCTAATAAGTCATATATACTTAGGCAGGCGGATAGTTCACCTCCACTATTTTTTAAGTTACTAAAATTTCTTTGTTAATTCAACAAAGAAAAAGTAGCAAAAAGAAACATATAGTGATAATAGTAATATGATAATATATTATCAATTACAATACTAAAGGAAGGCAAGTTGGCCTTTTGTCTCTCACGTCGAAATCCCAACGCATAATTCGGGTTAAATATTTGAAGCTTTGAGCGCAAGTGATCGCCACAATTGTCGCCTTTATTTTTAAGCACTGTATCTATTGTCAGGATCAAGTCAGCGTCCTATACACTACAATGATGAGTCCAACCACAAAAAAGGAGGTGAAAATTAGTTTGTTATACTTAGCCAACCAATTGGGTAAGAAAATATCAAAGTTATCTTTTTTAGAATCTGAAAAGTTTCGCGCCACGACCGTAAGTGGGCAGGACATTTTGAAGAGAAAGAGAACTAATCCTTCAGTTATTATTAAACCAATACCAACCCATGTATAAGTTGTAATGGTGTCCATAACTCCGGAATACACAATGTAACCAATTACCGCAACAAGGATCACCCAAATAAGAGTATGAATTAACTTAATCGTGAGAAGCTTATTTTCCTTATTCATACTTTCATTTACTCATATGGTGTATTGCGTAAAGGAATCTCTGATTCCTAATCCTCCCTGAAAATAATCAATACCATCGGCATTTAGCAGATTAGGTCAGAGATTTCAGTTGGACATTTCCGACATGATCCCAAACCAAGAAAAGGCTAATTGATTTTCTCTTTATAATAACACCAACTTCTCTTTTTGCTGCTCTGGGGACTAACTTATTGTCGAGAATCTAGGTTTTGACTTTCGTGCATCAACTTTTTGGTGGATTTACATTGTTTAGGAGACGTTTTTGCCAGTTGGTCATCACTTTTTTGCTATTCGGAGAATGAATAGTAGTCTTTCTTACAATCGTATCATTCGTATTCACCCCAGGAATATATCAAGATCCTTTCCTATCGCAGTCCAGAAGATCTCATCATTTCCTTATTAAGTTAATCTCTTCGTTTTGCTTTTTCCAAGTGCCTAGGTGTCTGCCTAACCCCCCTTTCAAAGTCTTTTATGGAAGCTTGCACAAGAGCCTGTTCCACCGCTAAAGCTTTGGGCGATACGCGGTCAACGTCGGAGCATGCACAGGCAGGGACTTCAGTCCGTTGGCCCGATTGAAGCCCTATTTATCAAAGCCCGTTTTCTTTTTATACATATTTTTAAATCCACCTTCTCACCTTTTTGGTATACTCTACATAATCATTTCCAAATTCTCGTTTTAAAAAATCTTCTTCTAATCTGATTTGGGTATTTATGCTAATTGTAGATAATGAGATTATCAATAAAGTAAATGCGTTTGGAATTACCAGAAACAATCCGATATTCGCTATCAATATTCCAAGAAAAATTGGATTTCTTGATACTGAGAACATTCCGTTCGTTACCAATTTAGTTTTGTTATTTTCATCAATTCCGATTCTCCATGAATTTGCCATTTGAGTTTGTGCAATCCAAACCACAATTAACGAGAGAATTAGAAACCCCCAGCCAATTTTTTGTAAAGTTTGATTTTCCAAATACCAAAAAGGAAGCAGATATGCATACCAGTCATTTTTGAAGGCATAGAGTCCAACTACCATCAATTCTAAACATGAAACTGCCGTAAATACTTTGCCATTAAAACCATGCGCGTCATCCGTTTTGTTAAAGGTCAATGGATTAATTCCTGTCTTCTTCCATAACAAAACAGACCTTACTACAAAGACAAGTAGAAAATAAACAATTAGGTATGCAAATAGGATCATTTCTTCGGTTTCATCCTTTTGTTCATCCTAACTACCTACTTCGTTCTGAATAAATGATAATCCAGAACTAATAGAGAAAAGTAGGAAGAGTATTCCACAAAAAGCAGATCTAATCATATCATTAATATATCTAACATCTTGCTTTCCGGACAACCGGTCCGGATGTACAGATAATTCAGACTGATTTACTCTTCAATATCTTAATTATCCAGACAGTTGCCAAGCTTTGACCTAATTTTTCAGTTATATGTGAATCAGTACTCATGGTCTCTCTGATATTGTGTCCTCAAATTTATTGGATGTTGCAAAGATAAAATTCCCCTTAATCAGTGATAATGTTTCTATTAGCGACTATGGGCTCCGTAGGTAAGTTCTTTAAGATGGGTTCCATATGATTTACCCATTTTTTTGTCATTATCCATTTTCTCCACTTGCACACAACGCTCAGCCCAACTACGTTTTAGGCAGTTTAGTTAAGGTTAGCATCTTTCCTTTTTAATATTTCAATTCCAATGAATAGAAATGCAACAACATATAGAAATACACCTAGCAGACGTATGATTCCAGGGACTGCAACAATAACAAACAACGGGCAACCTATGATTAATATAATAATTTTCCATTTTTTGAAAGTGTTCACTTTAATCATTTTAATGCCTAGTATAATAATACCGCTACTAAAACAAATACCTCCTACCAAACTCATAATTTTAAAAGGAGGAAAGAGATAAAATCCTGAATTTAGAACAATTAATTCGGGTTGTTCTTGAGCAATACCTTTCAAAATAAAAGCTTCAAAGAATAACAGACTAGTCATAACGGCAATACCAGCTATACCGACTCCTAACCCTATGTATTCAAGTATTCCCTTTGTCTGTATATGAGAAAAGATCGCCAGGAGGGCAAATAAACCAAATAAAGATCCTGCAAATCCTATGCTGTTTATCGAGACCCAATATTGATTTTGTACCCAATTAATGTATGGTTCGGTCATCGGGAGGAGTACTGCAAATAATGTCCAGAACAGGAGCATCAATGTGGCTGTTAGTATAGGGAATATCCCACCTAGGTTATTTATACTTCCCGTGTTCATTATCATTTATTAACTAGTTTTTTATCCAATTGATCTAATAGGCGTTCATCTTTCATTCCTGAACTGTTCATCATTATTACACTTCCAACTCCTAGCTTTGGGTAGATTCGTATTTCGGTATAATAACCACCTCCACCACCGGCATGGCAGTAATATTCGTGATTGTCAAATTTTCCGCTAAACCAACCCAAAGTCATTTTTGTCGATTTGCCTTTCGAAGTTAACTGTTCCGTGAGCATCGTTTGAATTGAGCTTCTGGATAATAAGAGGTCGCTATCACCCAATAATGCTTGGCAAAATGCCATCATCGCTTTAGGCGATGCAAAAAGACCGCCATATGCCACTCCATTGACATAAAATGGATTAAACCCATTCCATTTCTCATTCACAGGGTACATACTTTTATTTTGGTCAAGGAGTAGACCCAATAACAGTTTTTGAAACCAGGAGTTGGCATGATATCCAGAGGAGTGGTTTGTATCCGGTAGTTTAAATCCGATAAAATTTTCATTTGAGAGTAGTTTGAGAATAGCATCATTTATATGCGATGGGTAACTTTTACCAGATACAACTTCAATTAGCCTTCCTAATACAAGGTAATTTAAATTCGAGTATGAGTATTTACGGCCTGGTTTCCGTTTTAGTTTCAGATATTTTGATATTAATGTGTCACAGAAATGCTGGTAGCTGAAATGGTCATGTTCATCTTCGGAATGTGTCCATTTTAATGGAATTGGATTGGCTAACCCTGATTGATGACAAAGCAAATGTTTTATTAAAATGACCTTGGAAAATGAATATTCCGGCAGATACTTTGTAATCGGATCGTTTAGGTTAATAAGGCCCTGTTCTACAAGTTGAATAATGGCAACCGCTGTAAATGTTTTGGTTGTAGAGAATGCATGAAAACTAGTGCTGTCATTTACAGCTTGATTTTGCTCAATACTTTGAACTCCATAAATGTCTTCGTATAGGATCGAGTCTTTATTAAAAAAGAGGTAATTATAGCCAGGGCAAGGGTGGTATTTTAAAACTATATTTTGGGAATACGAATTTTCTTGTGCCATGGCAGTCATGTCTAATACACTTAAACAAAAAATAATTATGAATCGGAATGCTTTTGAATTCATTAAACAAATCTAAAAGACTTGCCTATGAGTACCATTAACATTTGTTAATAAGTGATAATTGTTTTCTAAGTCTGCTTAATGTGACTGGTGAAATGCCTAAATACGTAGCGATCATATTATGAGGAATCCTATTTTCAAGCATATTAAAATCTTTCCTAAACTGAGCCAGTCTTTGGGAAGCATCATTGGAAATGAACTGGACCTCCTTCTTAGTTTTATTGATCAACTCGAGTCGTAAAACTTTATTCGCAAAACGTCTGATCTCTTCATTTTCTGAAATAAGCTTTCCAAAATCTTCAGCAGACATTTTTGCCAGTTTGCAAGGTGTAATATTCTCAAAGCACAAAAGGGAACGATTATCCTGGGTACGAACGACAAATGGGGTGATTATTTTATTTTCATCAAAGAAAGAAATGCTCATTAGATCACCTTCCTGATTGGATAAATAACTTCGTACAACCCCTTCCAGAACAAAGTATTCAAATTTACAGCGTTGATTTTTTTGAATAAAAGTGGAGGAACCTTTAAGGTCAACAACGGAACAGAGCGAAATTATTTTATCTCTATTTGATAGAGACATTTCCGGAAGAATTAGGTTAATAATCTTATTTATTTTCTCTTTCATATTAATTGATGTTAATGGTCAATTTGGGCTAAGCAGGGTAGCTGGCTCTTGCCAGTTATGATCGCCCTCATGTCTCTATTCATTATTTGCCTTAATCAACTTTCAGTCAACGGTTTCAATTCATTCACCAGTGCTTCGATACAAATTAAAACATTTTCGCTATTTATTCCCGAGGAGGAGCTCTTTGGAAATCCTTTAACGAGCGATGTGGTCACATGGCCCTGGGTTGGCAGATGCGATTATGGCCATTCACCTTTAATCCGCTCCAGAAAATATTCAATTGTGTTTACTAGAGATTCCGGCTTCAACCAAATATGACGCAAAAACGGTTCGAGTTTGCCCCCAAACCGCTATTGCTTTTATACAAAGTTGTACTTTCGCTTGTTTATTTTTTTACCTTAGTTTGGAGAGTTAAGAGCCATCTTGTTTCCTTCAGAGTCAATGAATAGAGCAAAATATCCACTTTCGTCCGCATGAGCTGTTTTAGGCACTATTATTTGCCCGCCATTTTTCTTTACTCTATTAAGTACTATTTGGAGATTTTCGCCTGCATTCAAATATATTGTTACTCCGTCTGCTGAGGGCTTGTTTCCGTCTGCCTGAATTATGATACCTGTTACCATTTGTCCTTCATAAGGCCATATTCCCATCTGCATTCCCTCCACCTCCATTTTTTTGCAGACATTTAGGTTATAAGAAAAAGATCTGAATTATTAGAACGCTTCTCATAAAAGTTAAACGACGGTTCAACAATTGTACCACCTTAATTTGAAAATAATGATAGTATATAATCAATCTACAATGATTATGTTATTACACGATTATTTTCTAAGATTCCAGCATTCGGATAATCGCTCAAAATTTCATTTGAAGTACTCCATTGAGCCTGTTCTGTTCTATGAAACCAAGAATTTAGTTGGGTCGATTTAAGTTAATCTATTGTGCATAGTAAATGTTTGAATTTTACTCGTTAATCAGCACTTAAAAGGTCATTGACTATGCTATCCAATTCTTCACCTTTCATAGCTCCGTTAGAACGGTGACGAATAATTCCCTTACGGTCTACTATCAGAATAGTTGGGTATTGCGTAATTCCCCAATCATCAATTACTCCTCCTGTTTTCCCGTTGTGCCAATTAATCCATGGCATCTTTGTCTTCTCCTGAAATTTATTGATGGTAGAGACCTTTTCATCTAGACTTATGCTTATTAGTTGGAATGGTTTGTCTTTTAATTTCTCTACCATTTTTGTTTGATGTGGAATCATTTTGATACAGGGGCCACACCAAGTTGCCCAAACATCTAAAACAATAACATTTCCCAAATAGTCAGATAATTTCACTTCATTCCCCTTTAGGTCTGTACTAGTGACTTCAGGCATTTTGCTACCGATGGACATTGCGGTTAATGAAAAAATTGCATTATCTGCTATTGTCCCAAGTTTTGTTAATTTCTGATCATCCCCGTACTCAATTTCAATAGAACTATAATTTTGTTTTAAAGTATTGAAAAGTTCTAGCCCTTTGTCTAAGTTGTAAAACTTAGAATCCTTTCTTTGTGTATATTTTTGTGCTAAAGCCAGAGTGAAGATGCCTTTTATTTTTTGGTTTGAATTCTCTTTTAAAACTTTCTCAATAAATTCCTCTGTTTTAGGATTGCTATTTTTAGATAACGCCATGGGAAGTATAGAGACTAAGTCTTCATTCTTAGTGTGTTTGTCTGTCAATGCATCGATAGTCATATCGAAAATAGAATCATTTTTATACCAAGTAGAATTAAACAGCTCAACCCAAGCATCTATGGCATAATTGCTGTTTCGATTGACACTTACTAAATTATAGACACTTTCGATATAGGCCTCACCATCCGGCATTTTTTCCATTAACGCCATTTTCTCTTCTTCAGTGACTGCTTCTAAAAAGTCATTCTTTAATTCATTTAATTCGATGTGGTAAGCATTCTTGATTTGATAATACCTTTCTTCAGAATGGTCCTTACAGCTAACCAAAGCTAGAGAGAATAAGATGAATATTACGTTTCTCATGTTTGATGGATTTCGTTTTTTCTTATTACGTGCAACGTTCGTGTATACCTCATGTCCACGTCGCTCCACTAAGATATGAAACATGATGAAGCCTAGAGTGAAATGCATTTATATTTGACCGATAGGGAAAATTTAGACATGGATGGGATGGTAGGTGATGCTATAAGCGTTCAATTTCAAACCTCATTAATCTGTTGTTGCAATTTTATTTAAAACTGATTTGCAGGTTGTTCCTGATTTATATGTTGAAATGGATTTTGACTGGAGAAAATAAGTTGCCATTGACAGAATATACTCCACAGTTTCCAACTTTTTTAGTAAATATATCATAAGGACTGCTTCATATAATTCATATTCCACATATATCAAAAAACCGACAAGGTTGATGGTACCGGGTAGGGCAAATCACAATAGAGGATCTTAATCATTGGTTTGCATATCCCTATTATGAATGGAAGGAATTAATCCCTATTTTTAATGGATATTAAATCCAAACAAAATGACAGATCGTAGAAAATTCCTTCAAAACGCCTCCACGTTAGGCATGGTAACCGTACTCGGAGCTTGCACCCCTTCTGCACCTAAAGAAGAACCAAAAGTGGAAAGACAAGGTAATATTCGAAGAAACCCGATTGGAGTTTCGACCTATTCGTTTTGGCAGTTTAACGGTCCCAAGGAAGACAAACCAATCGAAATGTGCATTGATAAGGCAGCAGCTATGGGTTTTGATGGCATCGAACTACTGCTGGTACAGATGACCTCCGAAGAGAATGGCTATTTGCAAAACCTCAAGAAGCGCGCCTTCCACGCTGGATTAGCTCTAATGGGTTTCAGCACACATCAGGGATATGTTTATCCTGAAAAAGAAAAACGTGACGAAAACATAGCTAAAACGATCAGGCAGATAGAACTGGCATACGCTTTAGGCATACCCACGATGCGATTGAATACCGGGCGTTGGGGAACTTCGAAGAACTTCGACGACCTCATGGCCAATAAGGGTATTGAACCGACATTGGAGGGCTATACAGATGAAGATGGCTTCAAATGGGTGATTGATTCCATTGCAGCATGCATGCCAACTGCTCAAAAGTGTGGAGTGGTCCTAGGCTTGGAAAACCACTGGGGACTTGGACGTACCGCTGAGGGCGTGAAGAGAATTGTGGATGCTATCGACAGCCCATGGCTGCAAATGACTTTGGATACGGGCAACTTTTTTGAAAACCGTGAGGAACAGCTGAAGCTCATGGCTCCTCATACATCCCTGGTTCAGGCCAAAACCTATTATGGTGGCGGTAAGTGGTATTCACTGGACATAGATTATCCTGCCATTGGTCAAATGATGCGGGATGTGGGGTACAAAGGGTGGATATCGCTTGAATTTGAAGGGGTTGAATCACCTGATACCGCCGTGCCCAAGAGTCTGGAAGTATTAAGAGATGCATTCTATTATGAAATTTAGTTGTTATTAAGAGTTAGTATGGTGCTGAGCACGTTCATGATCGTATGAATGTTTTACCAGCCGCGGTCTAATACATCAAGAACAAAATTGTAGGCGATTATAAAATATGTTCCAAGACATTTGTTTTGTGGTGGTGTATTTATTCATTCTATTTCGGGGTAATCAAGAAAAACTACTTTATCATTCTCGTCAAGATAAACCGTTGTATAATGCGTTTTCTTTCCATTCAAACGATAGTATCTCAAGGTGTCAATTTTAACATTAAAGAACTTTACTTCTTCATTCCGGACATCTCTTTCTCCCAAATAGGTAGCAGACTCGGTCTCTGAGATAATGGCTTTCAATTCCTTGGAATAATAGGAAAATGGGAAAACCTTGTTAATATTTACATTGTCCAGTCCGGAATTTATATTTTGAAAGAAGTCAAAATGAACATTGGTTAGGTCTTTGTTGGTGTCCTTTACCGGACTTTTACTTGATAACGGCTGCAACTGTGTATAGTACAATGACGCCAGTTTTTGAGCCAAAGGGAAACTGGCACCACCTCTCAGGTTAGTTAGAACAATTACTACAAATTTGTCTTTGGGAACAACCAATGCTTGACTACTGAATCCGGTTCTGAACACTCCACTGTGCTCGGAAATTGCAATTCCTCCTAGAGGCCAATTCATCCAACCAGCACCGTAAGAAACCCAATCACCATTATCCAACTTTGCCGGTTCGAACATCAATTTCCTGGATTGATCGTTTAAAAAATCAGTTTCTAAGAGCGCAGTGTAAAATTTCAATAATTCATCGGTCGTAGTTCGAATGCCAGCATCCCCTCGGCCATAGGCCACCGGAGCAATTAAAATACCATTTCCTATTCCGGAAACAGGACTGTTGATGATTTTGGGATCATAATCAAAATAACCAGAAACCCTATGCGGAATAATCTTGTAGGGGTGGTCAACGAAAGTTTCTTTCAGCGATAAAGGGTCGAAGATGTGTTCTTCAAGATACTCGCCGTATGATTTACCGCTGATTCTTTCAATAACAATTCCCAAGACAAAAGGACCACTTGCATAACGGTTGTCCGTTCCAGGTTCGAATTTTAATTCTTGATCGAAATGAATTTTCAGGAACTCCTCATCCGTATGTGTTTCCAGAAACATCTCATTTGATTTATTCCAGTCATGCAACTCCCAATCTTCAACAAGCCCCGAAGAATGCATAAGAAGGTGCTTGATGGTAATAGCTTCCCAAGTATCGGGAGCTTCCGGAATGTACTTTTTGACGGAATCATCCAGGTTCAACAATCCCTTCTCTTCCATCAATAAGATCGCAGCGGCGGTAAATGTTTTGCTCATAGACGCTATTGCAAAAACTGAGTTCTTGGTAACCTCAGCATCTAATTCGACATTCGCTTTGCCATAATATCCTTCATCAAGAATTTTTCCATCTTTTGCAATCAAGAAGGCTATCCCCGGAATATTTTTGGATGCCATTCTTTCCTTTATGATCCTATGTGCTTCTCCTTGTGTAAGGGCTAAGGAATATTGGAAAAGAGTGATTGTAAATATCAATATACTTCTTTTCATTGTTCATAGTTTTTTAATGGCCCCAGCCTCTTGCTATCCGCACACTTCGGTATTACCATTCCAAAAGTAATTGAAATTCACAATTAAAGAACAAGACAATTGATATAAATACTCTAAGCAGGAATTGAACGTGTTGAAGGTTTTTATATTAATTTCATTTAGTGCATTTTATTTGGATATCTCGATATAACAATAAAAGGAGATCGAGCCTAATGACTGCTTGGTTTGCCCCCTTGATAAGCAAACAATATACAATGTTTAATAAAAATAAATCAAATACTCTACCTTTGTAGGAGCTGGATACGACCGTGCTCCTACGCTGAAGCTTCGGCGCAAGCGTACGGTGACCTTTGAACCGATGGTTGATGATGTGAATCGGCGCCGATCACTTTTAGTGTAAATTTTACCACGCATCGAGCGTGGAAAAATTTAAGCTGGATACTTCCCTCAGATTCCCATTACCCGATATTTGATAATGAGGTATTTTGAGTTTGTGTTTTAATTTCTAAAACACCAATTAAGTTATTGTGATTCATCTACGATTTAGTAAAAATGTAATTAGCGAAATATCCCATTTCGTCAGTTAATATTTCAACAATTTTGAAATCTGTATTCTTAATTAATCTCTCAATGATTTCATTGTTATATTTTCTTGAAATTTCAGTTGCTATTTTTTCGCCTTTTTGAAATTTAAAAGATTTATTTAAAGCCTCGATGTAAACTTCTTGTTTTTTTAGGCTTACCAAAAAACTTTTAGCAATACCGTCAATTTCAGAATATTCTGGATGATGCCTAAATTGCTTAATATCAAAATCACCTCCTAATTCCCTGTTTATTCTACTTAAAAGATTTAGATTGAAATCCCGAGTAATTCCTTTACTGTCATTATAGGCTGGCAAAACAATAGAAGCATCTTTAATTAAATCGACGCCTAATAAAAACTTATCATTAGCAACAAGATTTGCTCCTAAATCATAAATGAATCGAGTGGCAAGCTCATCAGTCATGTTGCCAATATTAGAACCCAAAAAAAGAATTACTTTGGGATTATTCGATTTTTTTAAGGAGGCTAATATTTCAAAATAATCGCCTTGTTGTTTCTGTATCCCTAAATCAGGTAAATCTTTTTTTAATAAATCTTCAAGTTTATCCAAAGCATTTTGAGAAATATCTATTGGGAAATAATCAAAGGAAAACCCTCTGTCTTGTAAGCATCTCAATAGTTCATTCGTTTTAAGACCATCCCCCGCTCCTAATTCTATCAGCTCGAAATAAACATCTTTTTTTACATGAAGACCATCAATAATTTGGTTTGACTTATTCTTAAATATATCTAACTCAGCTCTTGTTAGATAGTATTCTGGCAAATGCATTATTTGAACAAACAGCGAATCTCCAATTTTATCGTAAAAGTATTTTGAAGGAAGAGATTTGGGTGATTGACTCAAACCTGATTCCACTTCGTTTTTAAATTTGTGCATTCCTTTTTATTTCACTAATCGAATACCTGTAAATTGCCATCGGGCACCTGGATGAAAGAAATTGCGGTAGGTCTTTCGACTATGATTTGGTGACGTAGCAATGGAAGCTCCTCTCAAAACCATTTGATTGATCATGAATTTTCCATTGTATTCACCGATTGCACCTTCCGCTTTAGTGAATTTTGGATAAGGCAAATAAGCACTATTTGTCCATTCCCATCGTTTCCCCCATTTCAACTTATCTGCTGCTACTTCCCATTCAAATTCTGTTGGCAAGCGCATTCCCTTCCATTCTGCAAAAGCCGCCGCTTCATAATAACTAATATGTTTGACAATAGATTTTGGAGCGACTTTTTGTAAACCCATCAATGTAAAATGATGCCACTCCTTTTTTATTTTATGCCAATAAAGAGGTGCATTAATTTTGTTAGTTTGTACCCATGACCACCCTTCATCCAACCAAAGATTAAAATCAGAGTAACCACCATCTTCTATAAATCGAATGTATTCTTCATTCGTAACCAAGGATTTATTCATTTCAAAATCATTGAGATAGACTTTATGAACTCCCAATTCATTATCATAACAAAATCCAACTCCCTTAAACCCAATTTCATAAAGTCCTTCCTTTACAAAATGAAAACCCGATTCGGTATTTTCTTCATTTTCCAATAAAGAGGTATTGGCGTCATACACAGGAAACAATGGGTTATGTCCCAACAGATATTTGATGTCCGTCAGCAATAATTCCTGATGTTGTTGCTCATGATGAATTCCCAAAGTGATAAGTTCTAATATTGCCGTATCGTCATTACTGGAAATGAAATGAAGCATCGCTTCATCTACATACTTCCGATAGTTATAAATTTCTTCGACATCCGGTCGAGTCATATTTCCACGGTCGGCTCGGAAAACTCTATCGCCAGCATTATTGTAATAACTATTAAAAAGAAAACTAAAATCCTTGTGAAATTCTTTATACGTAGGTGAATATTCTTTAAGAATAAAGGTTTCAAAAAACCATGTAGTATGTGCCAAGTGCCATTTTGCAGGACTGGCAAAAATGGCTACTTGCACCACATAATCTTCAATGGTCAAAGGCTTACAGATAAGTTCTGTACGCTTTCTTTTCTCCTGAAATACTTTTATTAATTCCATCAGATAATCAAAATTTTCCGTTATTTGCCCATTCCGTTCTTGGTGGAATCGGTTCCATATTATCCCAGTGTTCTACGATTTTACCATTTTCAATTCTGAAAATATCAAATACCGCAAGCTCAGTTCCATCTAATGTAGCCTTAGAATAACTCACCACGTGATTTCCTTGCCCAATAACTTTAAATATGAAGTCATAGTTGAAATCTTGTGTGGCCAAAAATTGCTTTACCGCTTCTATTCCGTTTGGCACGTGTGTATTTCTGTTTATATACTCCTCAGTAGAAATGTATTCTTCCACCTGGTCATGATTTCCGTTTTGAAATACATCAACAAAGAAACTTCTGATAAGGGCTTTGTTTTCTTCGGTTTTGTCTAAGTCCTTTAACTCAAAATCTCCTAATACCTGATCTGTGCCCCCCATATTTTTTTCCGGTTCTTGGTAGGGTGCTATTACATCCCAGTGCTCAACAAGTTTGTCATTTTCATCGGTATCAAACATATCGGTTGTAATCCACTTGGCAGTGCCATTATCAATATCTTGATAGACGTGTACGAAAACAAAGCTACCGTCTTCAATGGCTCTTATTACTCTAATATCTCTGTCTTTAGTCCTTTCTAAAAAGCCTTTAAAGAAGTCCTTAAACCCCTGGGCTCCATCAGCTACGCCTGTACTGTGTTGTGTGTAACGGTCACCGGAGTATTGGTCTACCACATCTATTTTGCCATCTCTAATTCCTTCGAGATAGAGATTCTTTGCATTTTCTAATTTTTGACTCATTGTTTTAGATTATTATTATATTAAAATTTTAATCCTAGTTATAATAGAATTCCTCTTGGATTACTTTTCCTTCTGAAACCTAATAAATACCCACTTCTTCTAGTCTTATTCTTTTTCCCATTTCTTTGTTAAAAAGATCCATATCGAAGTATATTGCAAACTTGCTATTTCCGTGCGGGAAGGAGCCTCGCAATTTTGCGTTATGAGTTGTGTTGTTTTCTGCCCACCAATTTGCCTTTTCCAATAATTTGTCCTTGCCTTTCAACTCTTTAGAAGGACCTCCACCTTGCACAGATTCCAAACTAATGGAATCATTTGCATACAGACTTTGAATTGCTTCAATAGATTTCCCTTCTGTATAAAGTTCAATAATTTTTGTTCCTATTTCTTTTGTCGTCATATCTATAATTTGAAGATTAGAATGGTATATGCTATGGAAACCAAACCTAATATTAGTGCTGGAGCATATTGTTTGAAAGGGTGCTTCACCTTTAGGTGATTAGTAACTGCCCCAATCATTAACAGAAACAGACCGGTAGCAGCATATATAGACAAGTTAGGCAACCATAATCCAATCGCTCCAAAGACCTCTAAAGCCCCTACCAAGACCACACCGAAGCTTGGCAAACCAAACTCTTTGAATTGTTCAACCATCGGCTTGGCTCTAAAAACTTTTGCACCTCCCGCTAACAAGAACCCTATGGATAAAATATATTTTAATACTGTTGTCATTTTATTATTTATTTTGAAAATTTACCATTTACCATTGTCGTTCGCCCACTTAGACTTCGGAGGTATGGCTTGTACCACATCCCAATGCTCCACAATTTTTCCATTTTCCAGTCTAAACAGATCATAAAATGCAGACACAGCACCTGTGTTTTGGTCAGGAAATCCTTCAGACATGGTTAATGCAAAATTTCCCTGTACATGTATAAAGTCAATAGAATTATAAAATGGGGTACCTTGACCTAAAACACCCTGAACAAAGCCTTTTAAACCGGCAATATCCGTTCCGGCATTCAGACTGTGCTGAACGAAATCGTTTTCGTTGAAAAAATTAGCAAAGCTGTTGTCACTATAATCTCCATGGATAAAGAAATCCTGTGTAAAGTTTTGCATAAATGTTCTATTGGCGGCAGTTTGGTCTAAATCAGTAGTTGGGGTTAATGCTCCGTTCGATTGAGTGGTCCCATCTCCATCATCTACTTTATTGTCTAAATTGTCCCAGTGTTCTACAATAAGCCCATTTTCAAATTTAAAAACGTCAAATACCATCTGCGGAGTATCATTGTTCCAAGTTCCTCCGTACTCTGAGTGAAGAACTATGTAGTCTCCATCTTCAAATGATCTTAGCGTATTGATGGTAGTACCATTGAATGCTCCGGATTGAGTAGCACCGATTACCGCTGCTGCACCATCCGGATAAGACAAATTGTGCTGAGTGTACATGTTAAGGTTAATGTAGTCTTGCATAGCGGTTACATCTCCACTTTGAATAGCTTGTAAAACGGCTATGGCCTTTTCGATATTGGTTGGGATGTCCACTTTGGTATCATCATCTTTATCACAAGATGTGAATAAGTTCAAGGATAGGAGTAAGAACGCTACCACAAATAGATTTTTGAATAATTTCATTTTGTTCATATTTATATTATTGAAAATTATCCAGCAAAGGTGGAGTGATTCCAAACCTTGTGAAAGGTATATCTTTGGATAATATGGTAAATCTGTTCCTTTTAACTTTTTTTCAAGGAAGATTGAAAAGTTGAAGGATTTAGAGAAGAGTGCTTTGTGAAGTATTTAGTAAAGTTTGTGGTTTCATCAAACCCCAACAAATAGGCTACTTCGCTTACATTTTTGTCGCCATCCGTTAGGTATTGTTTTGCTTTAAGAATTAAAAAACTATCGATAAAAACCTTTAGAGGTTTATTAGTTAACTCTTTACATATATTATTTAGTTTTTTATAAGAGACATTAAGCCAGATGCAATAATCTTTAGCGTTTCGTGAAGAAGATATGTTTTGGGTTAATAGACTTTGAAACCGGATAAAAAGCTCTGTTTTATCATTCTGAATAATTGAAACATATTGTCGATTGTGTACACGTATTTTCAGTAGAAATGTACGTAATAGGCATTGAAGAATTTCTTGTCTTTCTTCTGATCCCGGCTGTTTGTATTCATCGTCTATATAATTGACTAATCCGGTGAATGTAAGAATTGATCTTTTATCCATTAAACTAATTACGGGTTTGTACAATACAGAGTTATATGGATAAGAGTATGATACGTCTTTAAATTTTATTTGATTTTTTTGCAAAAAGTCTTCTGTAAAGAAGATAACGAAGCCTTCCACATTTTTATATTGAGACCAGGAATGTATTTGCTCACTTCCGATAAATAGAACATCGTGTCGCTTGTAGGGATATTCCTTAAAATCAATGACATGCAAACCCTTACCTTTTGTAATAAATAAGATAGCAAAAAATCTTATTCTATGTGGACGTTGCAATTTGTAATCTTCATTAACTTTGAACAAATAACTCAAACTAACTATTTCGAATCCCAACTTTGAGAACTCATTTCTAAAATTTACTTCTGGTATTTTAGTCTTCATTGCTTTTTAACCTTGCTTGTGCAGAGCATCTTGCTATCCAGACATTAGTTCCGGATATACAGTAATAATTTATGTTGATTTATGTCTTTCAATATCCAAATAATCCCATTGGCTGCCAAGCTTTGTACGTGCTTTTTTTGTTATATGTGTATAAAATGTACTGATCTCACTCCTGGTCCGGATGACCATCAGATTCAGTTCAACCCAGCTTCAACCAGAGTGCTGCGCACCGATAGAAACCTCATTATTTGTGTGCAAGCTTTTCCCTATTCGTTTTCTGTCCAAGGGTCGTATGAACCAAAGTTCCAGACATATTCTTCAGTATCCTTGCAAGTATAGCCACGGCCACCGTATTCTTCATCTTTAATTTCTATTAGAATTTTTGCACTGAGGTCTCTGGTTTGCATCGTACTATCAGGTAGATCAATCCGCATATCCATTTTTAGCGTTTATTGGGGGTGCTTGTTTATTTAAAGACGTTTTTGAATTCTACCCCGCTTGATTACCGAATGTATTGCTAAGGTGTTGCTTATATCTTCCAGGGGATTTTTATCGAGCAGTACCATATTCGCTATTTTCCCAACTTCAATTGAACCCAAACTATCTTGTGCATTCATCATTTTGGCCGCATTCAAGGTCCCCATTTTTATGATGTCTATTTGTTCCATTCCTCCCAATTCCAGCAGCTGCATTTCTTCATGTAGACTGTACCCTGGGAAATTGAAATCATTTCCCGTATCAGTTCCCAAAACCATATTAAACCCCTCATCATATAAAAATAAAATATCTTCAACTTGTGGGATCATGAAAGCTTCCAGACTACTTTCTTTTAATCCATATTCTTCCATCAGGATATTCACAAAACTTTTAGCACGCTCGATTAGTTCCGGATTTAGTTCGCTTACCATTTCTCTATACTCAGGGAGCATTAATTCGGATTTAAACCATTCGGGATGGATAGGATACAAAAATGACTTATCAATCATCAAAGTGGTCACCCAAGAGGGGTTTCTTTTTTTGAATTTTTCTAAAAGCTGCCGTTGAATACTGTCTTGTGGGTTAATATTTATTCCGGTGAAATGAACCAGGTTCTGAACACCACCATGTATAGCCATTTCCAATTCAATGTTATCACTCACATGAGCAAAAACTTCCAAACCGAATTTTGAAGCTTCTTTGACCGTTTTGTCTATGAATGATTGTGGTAATCGTTCAACAAATGGAGGGGCAGGGCCATCTTCAATTGTCAACTTAATTCCGCTTATCGGATATTGAGCTACTCTTTCAACGAGATGCTCAATTTGCGTGGTATCCTGCAAGTAAAATAGGGTTTTACCATCTTGCCAGGTACTGCTTTGATAGGTCTTTGATGGGTGGCGACCCTCTATAGTGAAATGTTGACTCGTATGAAACACAAAAGGTGCCGGAATGGTATCCTGATTTCCTTGCTTGCGCATTGCCGCATAGAAATCGTTAGTACACAGATTTCCTCCCGTAATGAATATGGAGGTCACACCATAATGAATGAACCTGGGAAAATCTCTTTCGTAATCCCCAGTGTGTACATGACAATCAAATAACCCTGGGATGAGAAACTTCCCTGTTCCGTCAATGTGGTGATCCTCGTTTCCCAATAAGGAAGTATCAATGGCCATTATTTTCCCATTAGCTATCCCAATTGAGACCCTAGTTTGAATTGGATTTCCAGTACCGTCAATGAGATTTACATCGGAAATCACCAAATCAAATTGACTGGTTTGTCTGGAGTTACAGCCCAGTAGAAAGGCAATTAAAATTATATGGATCAAGTACTTCATATGCTTGAATGACAAATTACAGTATGGTGGTTTACAGTGTATCCAATTGGGTATACCGTGATCAACATTTATTATAGGTAGTTCACAAAATTGGTTTTTCTAAGCTGGGGCAGATTAATTACGTAATTCGTACTTCTTCTTCCTTCTCCAGAATCTGACAAAATTTTTGCAGAATTCAGCATTACATGCCGCTAATAATACTGCAAAAAGGGTATCTAATTGCCGGAAAACAGGATAAACGACGGAAAAAATGCCCAAAAAACTCATCTTCGAATATCGAATCTAAATCTACCTTAGCTAGGTCAATTGAAATGTTCTGAAGGTCAGAACTTTCAATAGTTTGCGTAAGTGAATTATCTAGTTTGTGCCTTCTCGATGTGCTTTATTTTAATTGTTGCTAATACAGTATAAACACAGTAGCCCCGCTTTGGGGTTATTGCTGTTTTACAAATTATTGGCAGCTGGCTTTCTATTCAAGATAGTATTTAAATTTAGAATCCTTACTACATATTCCAAACTTTAAATACTTTGCCAGTTTCATTTCCCTCAACACTTTCAATAAAGTGCTTAGCTACCATTTGAGCCGTAACTTTTCCATATTCGGGTTTTTCAACTACTGGCGCTGGACTTACAACATTGATTCGAATATTTTTTAGTGAAAATCCTGACATAGATTTGGCAAAATTATCAATAAATGCATTGAAAGGGCTTGTAGCCATACTATATGCATTTGGGTAGTCACTCAAATATCCACTACTCAAAGTAAAAGAACCACCATCATTAATATATTTCAAACCTTCAAGAACCAAACGAACTTGACCCAACAATTTCCGCTCTACACCAAACTGGAAATGTTCCATTTTCAGAGATTTGACATCAACAAATTGTGAATCCCTTCCAGCCACACAACAAAGGGCATCAAAATTACCAATATGCCGATACATCTCGATGATTGACTGTTTGTCAGTATAATCGGCTTGAACATCTCCGGAGGTTCTGCTAACCCTTATAAGATCATGGTGATTTGAAATTTTCTTGACCAACTCCTTTCCGATTTTTCCGCTTGCTCCAAAAATTATTATTTTCATTTTCTTGATTTTTTGTTAAACTGTGAGACACTCTCATTACCTGATTCATTTACATGTCAAATTGCTGTATTTGGTTTTTTAATCCCAGGCGTTGTTTTTTGAAATGGCATATTTACCTGCTCTTGTAAAAAACAAAGCGATTGCTCCAAATAGATATAACCCAAGGAGTTCTATTGTCCAGCCACCGTGTTCATTTAATGAAAAAATCTCATTACTGTGTACCAATAAAATAGCAACCAGGCAATTAAAAGCGAAAATTGTAGAAGCAATTCGTGTCCTAAAACCTATTATAATAGCTAAAGGTGCAAGAATTTCACCTACCAGAGTACCATAAGCAAAGAAACTAGGCAAACCTTTTTCTGACAACATTCCCTGGATAAAGCCTAAACCACCATTTAATTTACCCATACCATGCAAGAGCATCAATGCTCCAATCGAAATTCTGAGAATTAATATTCCTAAATCTTTATTTATCTTCATTCTTTAACTTTTTTTTGTTGAATTATTTTTAAAGGTTAGTCCTGTAGCATATTCATAGGACTTAATGATTATTGATTTTAGCACTTCCAATTCTTCGTCATTGCGTGGAGCATAAACGAGAACCTCCTTTACACCTCGGTTGTAGAACATGTGTCTCACACCCCAGTTCTTAGTAAGGATTTCATTTTCAATTTCTGTTCCAAGGACTGTATGAATGCTTCCATCTAAGTGCAAATGAGTAAATTCCCTGCTTCCCGGAGGAGGCATAAAAGCATCTATGTGGCCTACGCTTTCATTTTCATCCAACCACATAGCAATAGATGAAGGGACAGAAATCCTTGTTGGCTCCTTTCTTACCTTCGGAAAAGTTGAGAACATCCAATCATGAAGTTTTTGATAAACCTCTCTTGGACTTTTATCTGTAAACTGTAACTGTGGTGGAACTTTACCGATTTCTGGAGCTTCTCCTATCCTCATAGGTAGAATAAATTTTTCTTCTTTGACTTTCATATTTCTTTTTGTTTTTAGATTATTGGTTTCCGCTCCACCTCCTATCAAGATAGCGGTCATCAAAATAAATGTCTTGTAAATCATGGCTATTGATTTTATAAGACAAAGGTCAACGTAAAAGGGAAGAAAAAAATTAAGGTAGTTTAAGAAATTATCTATTCTTTTTGTTTCGGAGCATGCTTAAGAATTCTGGAGTGATACCTAAATAACTGGCGATGTGTTTTTGTGCAATTCTCTGAACCAAATTTGGATAGTGTTCAATAAAAAATTGATAACGTTCCTTTGCAGTAAATGATAGGTTTTGGACAATTCTATTTTGTTGTGCAATAACAGCATTGCGAAACAAAGTCCTCGAATATTTCAAAAACTCGGGAACCTCATCGATTAAAATTTTCCAACTTTCATGGCTTATGGCTAAGACCGATGTGTTTTCGAGGGCTTGAATGCTATATGAGGCAGGAGTTCTGTCAATAAAACTTTTCAAATCTCCTGACCACCAATTCTCTATTGAAAAAAATAAATTATGTTCAATTCCATTATAATCGACGATATAGGTTCTTACACAGCCACGTGTGATAAAATACTCATAATTTGATATGCTATCAAAATGAAGCAAATGCTCCTTTTTATTGTAGTGTTTTTCTGAAAACTTACGCAATACCAGCTCCATTGCTTCGGCCGATATCCCGACTTGACTATTTATATGTTGAGCTAATTTATCCATTTTGCTATTTGCTTGCTGGCAACCCCTTGCTATCAGGAAAAAAGTTCCGGATATACTGGTTAATTCATGTGGATTTATACCCTTTAATATCTGAATTATCCAAAGGGCTGCCAAGCTTTGTACGCGCTTTAGTAGTTATATAGAAATAAATAGCATTGATCTGCTTGATTCATCGAACAATTAATCATAATACTTATTTCAACGGTCAGAAATTTTAGGCTTCAATAAGTAAAAGAGCGAACCGATTCCAATAAAAAGGTGAGCAGCTAATCCACCTATAGACTCGTCAAACGCAAAAACTCCTTGTGACACTGCGATGAAAACAATTGGGATCATAATTACATGATATGCAATGTTGAAAATTAAAATTGCTTTGAGCGCCAGAGAGTCACTGGCGTTGCGTACTAAAAAATTCAAAACACCCGCACACAAAATAATTACACCCAATTCCCGCATTAGAAAGGTAGAAAAAGAAGTAGGTACTGAGCCAAATTCTTCAGTTACCATGTCAGGAAGAAAAAACATCATGCCACCAAAAAGTGCAGAAATGATGGCAGCAATGATCAAAAAAATTGAACGTTTCATGTTGTTGGTTTTAACTGGATTATGCCTACTCTAGTGGAACAGGAACGAAATATATACCCACTAGTATTGTATTGGATAATTTTTAGAAAATCCTATAAATTTCCATACGTAAGGTTTAGCAAACCACCTATTAGCAAATTGAATATATTCTTTTATAGATTTTTCTAATTCTTTCACCGATTTATAACTGGCGTTTCTTAATCGATGTCTTTGTAATTTACTAAACCAGTTTTCTATTGGATTAATCCAAGAACAGTGTTTTGGAGTATAGACAATCCTGATTCTATGATCTTTATTTTCTAAAAACTCCATTCTACTTTGTTGACTTTTGAGTATACCTTTGTAAGCTTTTGTGCCTAGATCACCTTGATAATCTATTTGATTGGCTATCCATCTGACCAATGATTCTGATTTATGTGTATTCAACTGATCTAATAAGATGGTGATCTTATCTGCTCTGGGTACTTGTCCACAAAGCTTATCAATGAAGTTGACAAAATCTTCCTCTTTTCTCGTAGGTTGAATTTGATAACACTCCATTTTTCCGGTAGCTACATTTACAGCTCCTGTTAAACTGGTGGTGCCATGTCTGGTGTATTCAAATTCTATCCTGCGCATCTGTTGAGGATTTGATGGCTTTGTCTGTCTTCTTTCTTTGGCCTGAATACCTGTCTTTTCATCCACACTGAATAAATGCGATCCATGATTTTCCATGCGTATATGTGATAATTAACATACATATCATCGTAACTCTCAACTTAAATGTTTTCCAACATTCTATCTTAGGAAACATCCAGTATTTAGTCTTGTGGGGTTTTATTTCATTTTTTTTAAAATGACTCCCACATACCTGCTGGATATAGTATCTACAATGCCTTCAATCATGGCTACATGGGCCAGCATCGCATGTGTCCAATTTGTCATTGGTATATTATGTTCTGATGGTCTGGTACATGCCAATGCTCTGATTTGTTCCTCTTGATCAATCGTTATACGCTTGGGTGTACCAGGTCTGTACCGGTCTGATAGCATTCCAAAATTAAATTTACGATAGTCTTTTTTTCCATTCACTGAATTATTCTGCTGACTAGCTTCAATTAAATCATTTATTGATTCGTTCCATCTAGTACGCCATGTCTTTACTGTTTTACGTGTAGTGTTTAAATCCTTTGCCGTACGAAGAATACTCTTACCATTAATACCGTCACGTATAATTGCAAGACGTGTTTTGAATTGTGATGAAATGGTTACTTTATTGACTTGACTTTCAATGATAGAACGAAGTCGTGAATTTACTGTTAATGGGAGGGCAGAAGATTTCCCTCTCATGATTATTTGTTTTTGTTGTAATAGTAAACGTTTCTTTATGGGTAGTTATTTTATACTTGTTCCACTAGTGCTCCGGGAACGAAATTCTAACACTTTTCAACTAGTTCTTTTTAATTTATACTTCGTTGAAGAACCCCTTATGTAGTTAGGGCTACATGCGCGAACCTTCGCCTTGTCTAAATCAAAAATAACGTCGTATTAAAGTGCTATTACTTCGTTCCCGAAGCACTAATCGGTTTTCAGCTTCCCCTATTATGAATCTTTTTTCAACTTGCCCATAACATCTAATCATCCGGACGAAAGTTCCGGATATACAGATTTATGTTGATTGATACCTTCAAGATCCAAATAATCCATTGGTCTGCCAAGTTTTGTAATTGTTTTTTTAGATAGATGTGAATAAATAGCATTGATCTGCCTGATACTATGACCTCAGAGTTCTTGGAAGTTGTGAAGATTCAATTCCCTTTGCCTGGGCAGATTTATTTGGCTTTGGCAAACAATAGCTGTTCATTGGGCTTTCCAAATCTTGATAACTTAAGCTAACAAGATCGCTACAATTATCAGTCTTTAATGTTGTAGAACTTCTTAATTCTCCGACATTGATTTTATAATGTTTGTTCTGTATTCCATATCTTTTTCATTGAACTCAAGCGTCTCTTTTGGAAAATTGGGATTTACAAACAACTCTGAATATAATCCTCTCTCATCTTCGTCATCGAAGAATAGTTTAAAATGAAATCTTCCATTTTCTAAATTCGCTTTCTCTCTATTCAATGGGAATACAGTATAATCTAGTCTTTCATTTGTGAATTTAAGACTAATTGGTTGTTTGTATAATTTCGATAGAATTTGAATTAGTTTATCACTTTGTTCTCCAATCGATTCAATTTGAATCCCACTATTTAAAAACTTTGTGTTATCAATACCATCAACATTTATTCCTGCTTCAATGCCTTCCAAAATGAATATTCTAAATCCCACCTTTTCTCCTTGATACAATCCTTGACATTTCAAATTCCACACATTAGATTCAAGACTTTTCTCAGTTATGTTGAATATCAAATCTTGCCAACCTTCTTCAGCAGTCTGATTGGCTATAATACTAATTAATTCATTCGATTTACCATAAGGTCTGCAACCAAATATTGAACTGAATAATCCCGTTATCAACATCGATCTTATCAAACTTTATTGTTTTTTGTGCACTACAACTCAAAGGAATCTTTTGATCCCTAATCCTACGCGAAAATAATCAATACCGGCTGCATTTAAAAGATTAGGTCTGAGAATTCAGTTGGACATTTTCGATATGATCCCACACTCTTGTTAAGTTAATATTATGCTATCCCATTTTCTTATTCTTCCCATAAATTCAAAAATCCAAAACCCATAATTTGACCCTCCGCTTCGTCCAATTTATCTGCTTAGGGAAGATTTAACTGTTTCAATGATAGCCAGTCATTCGGTAGCCACCGGTTGTTCTTGTTGATAGAGTCTCCCCTTTCTATACTCCTTTGACCAATTAATACAATATCGAATCGGGCTACGAACATTAAATATACTAATGTCACCCCTATGTTGCATATCAATGTTAGCGGCTTACATTATCTCTGTTTTGTGTGAAATTCAATATCTTCTCCACGAGATCTTGCTTCCTTAACCATTTCTTGTAAATCAGATGACAAAGTATCCAAAGGCACTATAAATCCGTCAACCATTACCAAATTATTAAACGGATTCTCTGCTTTCATTTTCTGTGTCGAAAACTCTGGACTAAACTGCCACATATCAAACATATCCTTAATCTGCCTTGCTTTACTAGAGACAGTGGAGTTTTTTGTTCCAAAATAGTCACTAATCTGTTCTGCAGTTATATATGGTTCGAACGATTTATCAAAAAGGAAATTAATCGAGCCGATTGCATAAACCACGGCAGCGGCCCAAATCTCTAACTTACCTCTTTTAAAAGGAACATCTCTTTTTCGCCCAAGTTTTTTAATTAACTTTTCACATAACTGAAAATAATCATCGTCCAATTTTTGAGCACAAAATATTCCAGTCATTTCAAGAAGTTGTTTCTCTTTTTGCTTTATCTCTTGTTTAGTCATAATGTCGCTCCTTTAACGGATTTATTTTTAATATTGTTAATGTTATCAATAATTTTTTGAAGAGTGAAATTCAATTTTTCTTTATCTGGTGGATTTCCCCAAAACAAATCATCTAACTCCCAATCTTCTACATTCATTAGTTCCCTTGTCAGTTTAGCGGCTTCATCAATGTATTCAGTCTCGTTCTTACAATCACTTGATAATACTCCATAATGTAAAGTCAGGTCATGTGTTAATTTCTCTGCCTCTATTAAAATTCCCTCATAAGATTCTCGTGATAAATCATCTGTATCCATATGCAATATCTTTGTTTTGCTTGCTGCCAACATCTTGCTATCCGGACCAAAGTTCCGGATATAAGATTTATGTTGATTGATACCTTCAAGATCCAAATAATCCATTGGACTGCCACTAACTTCATATTTGAAAAGCTACACAGCTTAACACATCATAAAAGTCTTTACCTCAATTGAAACCAATTTCTTATTGAGTTTTTTCCCGTACTCGCCAAAAATCCTCTCCCCAATTTTTATATAGACTTAATAACGTATTCTTCATATCATCCCTATACTCAATTTTAATAGATTCAACAAATGAAAATAAGTTTGCAGAAAGATACAATGGTTCTTTCGACCCTGTTTCAGTATAGTAGATTTTACCTAATACTGCAGGAAGATTACTATACAACAGTTGACCAGCATGTGGTTTTGCCAATGAGCCAAAAGGCAAATAATCTAAGGATCCCCATATTTCTATTTGTCTGCTCCAATAGTTGTCTAAACTTGATGAATTAAAAAAATCATCGATCCTAACATCACTATCAATGTAAGTTAACCATTTCGTTAGTCTAAACGAAAAATTTTCAATAGGGTCATAATATTCAATTATAGGGTTACTTAACTCTATTAATTTCTGAAATAACTTAAAATCATTTGGTACAGTGATTTCAAACTTTTCTTCTAATTTTCTAAAAATCATTTTACTTAATTCAAGTAGTCGAACAAATGGTTAATCCCCATCTCTACAGTCTTTACACCTCCAGTATGTGAAAGACCGGTATGGACATCAGTAAAAACAGGAATTAAATGAGTACCGTTTTCATGATGATGCCAGGTAATTTTCTTCCAACCTCCACCAATCTTCACGTTTAGTGGAGAGCCAGTTCCATTATAATCGTCAACCGCTTCAACTCCTGGCTGTTTCTTCAACCAATCTCGGGCATCTGTAAAATCAGTTGAGTAATTACCTTTAGCATCAGGAAAGTTGTATTGCTTTCCAATAGTTTGATTTAAATGTTCAAAATCAGGAAAACCATACTTATTGTACCAAACTCCACCATAAATCTTTTCCCCTCCATTAAATCCATTAGGAGTTTGATTCTTCATTGACGTTGTATAAAAATCTCCAAACTTCTTCCTAATTACATCATCAGACTCTTTCGCACCTAATTTTAAAATGTCAATATTTAATCGTGCCCAATCTGGGGCGTTAATTACAACCTCCCACGCTTTGAGCACCCCCGCATCCCTCACAATC
This sequence comes from Saprospiraceae bacterium, assembly GCA_965223405.1. Lineage (GTDB taxonomy): Bacteria > Bacteroidota > Bacteroidia > Chitinophagales > Saprospiraceae > CBDCWO01. The sequence continues at coordinate 3,921,202 of CBDCWO010000006.1, read as the reverse complement.
TCATCCATTAATTTAGGAAATTCCTGGATATCCTTAAATAACTCTTCTAAAATTTCTGCGGAACGATTGCCAATTTCTGCGATTTGATCCAAAATATCCCGTTGGACCGCATCGGATTGATTGATTAATTTCTGATAAAAGGGATGATCTATTTTTGCAGGAAATTTGGCAAGAATTCGATCTATATTACTACCGAGCTTGGACCCAAACTCAGCGACGATATCGGTTTTGATAGGGACTTTCTTTAACAACCCAAGGACCACTTTCCCAGCATCTCCTACATCCACCAGGAAATTCAATTTGCCTAAAATAGCCGGGCCGAAAAACAAAGAGACCAATTGTACTCCATCCTTGGTTCCCGTATGAAATCTCTTTTCCGGGTCTGCATAATTTTTACCCTTTTCTTCTAATATTTTGCCAACCATTCCCGGAATATCCGATAGTGCCTGCTTTAAACCTTGTCGGGTTTGGTGGTCTGTAGCCACTTGCCTGGCGAGATGTACCAACTCCGGGATGGATTTTAGTTCTTCTACTATGCCGTCTCCAATCCCCGAGGGAAATTGGCCTATCTTAATAAATGTTTCTTCGTATTTCGGATCCTTTGTATACCACACCCTTTCTGGAACTTTGACATCCTCAATGGATATCTTGATCAGTCCGGCCACGCCTGAGATCTGTTCAAAAAACCCCACTTCTCTTTTAAAGCCTATATCCAATTCTTCATCTTCCGAATTCTCAATAGATGTGCCATCGGATTCTTGGATCGGCGATAAGTTTTGGATTAAAAAGGCAGAAGGGTTCCCTCGTTTGGTTATTATTGAATTTAAAGCCTCTCGGGTATCTGCTTCCATCCGGTCTTGCTCACTTGGAGAGGCCTGTTCTATGCCCAATGAAGCCAAAGCAGATGGATTCGCTTTGAAAAAATCGGCGTTAAATTTAAATTCCAAATGGTATTTGGATTCACCTTGCTGATTGGTATAAAATTTTAAATGCGTGACCATATCAGGTCCCTCATTTCCTTTGAGCACATTGTCGATCTGCTGGCTAACTTTTACCCCATTGTCCGGATTCGAGGTATAAAAATGATTGGTCAACCCCCACAAATGTGCCTGATCTATTCCTTTTAGTACTTCCTGAATAATGAAGTCCCCATTTGTAGAAATTATTGGTGTATTCGCATAATCAAATAATTCTTCATGGGGGTGAAAATCTGTCAGATTGGTGTCTAAGCATGCTTCAATGATTGATAGAAGTCCCTCGACATACGATTCATCGACATCTTGAGATGAAGTCAGCAAGCACACATCGTCCGGTATTTTTCCCTTTTCAGGACATTGGGAGATTAATTTACCATCCAAGTAAAGATTTATGAAGTCGTTGGGAATAGGAGCAACCTGAACTGCATAAGTACTACGATTAAAATATATCGTGCACTTTCCCTGAGCCATTTTAATATGGATACAAACCAGGCTTAATCCCTGATCCGGATGATCACAATATTGACAATCTTCCAGTTCATTGAATACATTTCCATATTGATTCAGCATTTGGGTTAATAGTATACACGGATCACCGGACAGGTCTACTCCATTTTTCAGTTCAATCCTTCGTTCATCCTGCAACCAGGGCACTTCCACGTCCGGATTATGCATTTTTTCCCATTGAGCATACCACAGTTCTGTTCCCTGGGATCCGTAATCCATCAGATTTTGACTCGTACCGCGGGGTATATCCGGAAATTGCTCCCAACTGTGATCCAGCGTAAAGGCCCCATGACCCAACTCATGAGCAATGGTGCGGGCCACGCTTTCCGCACTGATATCTACGAATCCCCGGTTAGATCCTTTGGGCATAAAACCCGATACATCACCCTCGAGATTATCTACCAAAAACAAGTAAAAATCATTTCCATCCGCTACCGGTCCGTAACTTTGCAATATTCTTCGCATATCGGGAGAATAGGCCGATAAAAAGTGGTTTTCCGCCTGGATCAGACCATCCGGATCGTTATCGGTGATCCCCGGCTCCCTATTCATGGATACCGTAAACACACCCTGACGTAAAATCTGATTCACCTCAGATTGGAGTGCAGCTAAGTCCAGGCTTTCCCCCACCCCATTGACAGGCACCAAATGTACCTTGACATCGTATAAAGGATAGGTGACCAAATTAAGCACCCCGATCATTCCTTTGTTTGGGATCAACGCCAACACATGCTCCGTACCCTGTTGTATGCCGGATAGATTGACTAGCATCCGGTTCGAGTCTAAGATCGAATGGGAAAGTTTTACCCCGGATTCGGTGACGAAAAGGATCGAATCGATAGCCTCAGGATGGTCCAGTTCGGCAGTAGCAATAACCTGGTCATTACCTCCTAGGGCGATACTTTTGAAAGGAACTTTGTAGCCTCCTTGCAGTTCTTCATAGGTTGCCTCCAACTTGGGCTTGTATCCATCAAGTCCATACCTTTGATCCGGGTGTGGTGAGAAAGTTACCCGGTAGCCCTCAGGAAACACTTCGGGAACTTCTTCTAAATCAACCGTGGGCATGACATAGCCTCCACTAAACACAAAACTGTTTCCATTGGAATCGGTAAGTTTGACCGGGTGACCAAAGGCCTCCGAGCCGCCATCTTCCATAATCACTACTACCTGCCCGGTTGAGTCTACAAAGACGGTATCGATAATGCCGTCCAGGAATACCTCTTCGATCTCCAACTCAGCCTTTTGCAATATCGCCAGCAGACTATCTACCGACACGACATTGCTGTTGGTTTCATCATAGGTTGACTGGATCTCGCCGGCTATCAGGCGGTATTCATCATTAATTTCTACTTCAGAAAATTCAACCCCGATTTTGACCGACTTTAACATCGGGGCTGGGAAATAACCTATTCCTGAAAACAACCCATTCTGGCCGTATGCTTCAGTCACCACTACCCGGATATCGCCTGCCAACAAAGTATCTCCGGGAACTAGTTGAGGTAAGGGATCCTGATTTTCAATGACCACATCCACCAGAGGTTGGTTGCATTCATAAGGTCTCGGCTGAGGTAACCGCGCAAAGTCAACTAACAAGGTATCACTACTCAATTCTTGAGCGGAACATACATGTCTGACTACTAACTGATAACTATGTCCCCGTTTAAAACCGGTCCACTGGATCCATTTATTTTCAGTAGTTATCTCCTTCCAGGAATCTTCGACAGGGGTGGCTAAGTCTTTCCACTGTACGCGATAATAGCCAGCAAAAAAAGATTCCTGAGTGCGGATATTAACGTTTGTGTTAGATCCGTCCCGACCAATACCGCTGATTTTTTGCGGACCAATATTGATAACCGGTGCGTTACCCGGTAAGAGGGTCGGAGTAGTATCCAATCCCACAGCATCAAGCAGTGGAGGTTCTCCACTATCCCAATATACATAAACACTTTGATCGGAATCTTCCAGATACCCGACTTCAACCGGACGGTGACACACTTCCTCACGTTGCACTCCATAGACAAATCGTACTATTTCACTTTTCCCGTTATTTTTAAACGCATATACCGGTGCACCCAGGGGACCATTTACCAGATCCTTCACCTGAACTTCGACCCAGTACGCTTCTCCCACATACATAAGTGGAGCATCACCTTGTAAAAATACGGTAGTGAATTGAGGTACCGTCGTGGTATGATAAGGCAAAGTATAGTTAATGATCTGCTCCGGACTCATTCCGGGTAAATCCTCCCATACCCGAATGGTGTATTGGACAGGAAAGGCGCCGAAATGCAGTGGTTGCCAGGAGATGCGCAGATTTTGAGGGAAAGAGGGTTGGACACTATCCTCCGGTGCTATAATAACCGGAGGATCGAATTCCTCCATAAAAATGGTCTTACAAGCAGTGTTGCTAACCGGACTGTTTCGTCGCAATTCGTAAGCGGTCACGCAAAATGTCCACTCTCCTTCGTGCAAATATCCTCCCGATCCGTAAAAATCAGTTGGATCCAATCCCTGCAGTCGCGACGGATCAAAATACGCGGTTAAATCCTGATTTCTAACCACGACCGGTTGACCGGGTAAAAGGGTAAACACATGATCCAAAACTGCACTTTCGGTCCTAAAAGATCCACCAGGTCCGGTGATCTCCCACTCAAGTCTTACCGGTAACGAAGGTTCATTCAGATCATTCAGCACCAGGGTCAACAATATTTTATTGGCCCGAAATGGTGAAAGTGAACCATCCGACAAGGTGTAAAACAATGGGCTGTAAGGAGGAGTAATGTTCAAATTTGCCGTGACAGGATACAATTGGGCTGACAATTGAACCGATGTCATCCAGGTAAGGACCAGGTATAACCCATATCTAGTGAAAATATGTGGCCACCATTGTGATTTACGGGCCCGACTCATCGCTCCATTTTTTTAGGTGTCGAAAAATCGGATTGCACACCATCGATAAATACGGCTTTCACAAAGTAGGTATACATGCGGTCGGATGCTACCTGGTGATCGACATAACTCCTTTGCGGTGCTACGATCTTTTTTAGAATTCGTGGTCGCCCATTTGGCAATTGTTTGTATATCCAGACTTGATAGATGGATTCCATGGAAAAATCAAACTCAATCCGTATCCCGGAGGGATTATCCACTTTAACCAGCCTGAATTGATTGACATCCAATTCGTAATCCGGATACACATTTACAACGATCGGCTCGCTGAGGTTGGACAAGTTACCTGCATCATCGGTAACCTGAAGGACATAGGCGTAATAAAGTTCCGGCTTCAACAAAGTGTCCAAATATTCTACTGGTAAGTTGTCCCCAACCCAGGAAGCAATTTCTTTCCACGAATCCTCCACATCGAGAATACGACGATATAAATTCAATTGGACGACATCCTCACTGATGCTCGGATGCCACTGCAAAAGGCAAAGTCCCGGACCCGGAATAGAATTATAAAAGGCCGGTTGGACAGGTGCTATAATATCCGGCTTTTTAACTGTCAAAACCTTAGAGAATGGGGACCGATTATTGCGTTCGTCCACGGAAATAATCTTAAAATAAATCTGTTCGTTGATTGACTGTAACGAAATGGTATCCCTGAATACCGGTTCCGGGAGAAAATCATAGTGGGCCAGGCCGAATGGATGAAGGGTATCATTACTGAAGAATACTTTATAACCCAGAAAATCTTCCTCGTCATTGCTACTCCACGTAAGTTCCAGTATCCCTTGGGTATCTATATGAGCTTTGAGGTCTTCCGGGATTGCCGGAGCCATAGTATCCAACGCCACCACAAGCTGAGGAAAGGAACTGTGCTCATTTTTCGAATCGTCAACGGCAGCAATTCGAAAATAAGTAGAAGGATATGGAATCGGTCGGGTTATCTCTCTCAGTTCTGGGGAAATCCCGATGGTATCCTGAATGTAGGGTCCATCCCAGCTTTCTGCCCGGTAAAGCCGAAACTCTTTTACCAGATTGCGAAATTGATCCAGTAGTTTCCACTTTAATACTACTTCATTGGACTCCAATTGATTGGATTCGGTAAACATGGGACTCAATCCGATTTCCATTTTACCGGTTCCACTTACATCCAAATAATTAAAGGTGGTATCTCCAAAGTAATCCAGCCCTCTTAACCGATAGGTATATACCTTGTTGTTATCGTCCAGGATATCCTTCACCTCTATTTGATGAAATATTTCATTTGTAGAAGTATCGTATAAGTTCATGATAGGCACCGAATCCAGAGGCTGAAAAGGGCCACCTTCAACCGATTTTTCCAAGGAATAGCCATAAAAGAATACTTTGGATGAAATAGTAGGCCAGCTAAGGGATACTTTACGATTCGACCATTGCGCCGTAAATGGCGGTAGTCCGGGCTCTTGGTAAGTATCGGTATTAAAAAATAAGGTGTCTGAATTTCCTGGGATAGTGCCAGGAAAACTAAACCTTTTGATTACATAACTATAATTTTTACCTGCTTCAATTTCGTCATCCACATAGCCCAAACCTGCGAAAAGGGTCAGACCAAAATCGAAATTCAAAATGTAATTGAGAAGTGCAAGTCTCGCTTCCTCCCTTTCCACCTCTGAATAATCCTCAGCAGGAAAGGTCTCCGCTACCAATGAGTCCTCTACTTCCTCAATATGATTAAGCGAGGCCACCAAATGTCTCATAGTGCCTAAGGAATCCTGATGCAGCGACAGATAACCAAAAGAATTAGCCATAACCGGTATATCCGATTCCATCGCCAATACCCCATCCTCATATTTTTCGATAACATAACCCTGATAAATACTTTCCAGCCAATTGCCGGCATTTGCAGGATTCCATCTGATCAACAACTTTCCACCTTCATATTTATGATACAATCGCATAGACTGCGCTCTGAGACCATCTGATGCGATGATTGCAATTGCTAGTAATAGTAGATATGTATGATTCCTTTTCAATTTTTCGCCAGATTATCGTAAACAGGACCACACTCCCTGCCAATTTTGGCTCTGCCTTTGATGGTTAATCCAATAATTTTAAACTTGATAATGGCTCTGAAATACGAGGGATTCGGCAAATCGCCATCCAAAAGTAATCCGACTCCCACATGGGGTACCCTGAGGCAACACCCCAATCCACTCCATCTTCCTTTTACTTCTACAAAAGCCCACAGCCGTCCACCGGCACGCCAACCTTGCGCACCGTGTGGAGCGTCTCCACTCTCGGAGCAATACGTCTCCAGGTTGTATTTTAACAAGGAAATATCGAAGCCCACTCCACCCCAAATGTGTACATATTTTTCCTTCTTGCTAAAACAACATCTCCTGCAATGACCTTTATGATGTTCAAAGTCGAAAAATGCGAAAGCCCCAAAGGCAAATCCCGAACCGGTGGCTGGACTTCTACCTCCTGTATTGAGAATATCCCGGTTATCCGCGTTGGTTGAAATACCAAAATACATTGCAGCCCGGGGATGGATGGGAGGTGCACCGGGAATATCATTACCTGTCAAGAAGTACAGGCCTGCGGTCACGCTGAAAGCCCCATAATTAATCGAAGCAGATACAGGTGGTATCACTTCTTGGGTATTCGTATTTATTACCGAGTTATCCGAATATCCTCCGATATATAAATGCCACTTATTCTGTTTAGGGGAAAGCAATAAGTCAATGGTTCCCTCTCCCGATATCGCACCATTGGCAGCAGCCATATAGGCAGAAAACGCCCCATGCATTTCAATTCCATCGACAAAATCCATTCTCAGAAATAAAGCCGCTGTTATCTTATCATGAACCTCTTGCCTGGATTCGGCTTCATCTATTACTTTGGCCTCTGATTGCGGTAACGTCAATTTATCCATCCGGGAAAGTACTTCGGGAAACCTATCTGACTTGATAAATTCACCCTTTCCATAAAACATGATATCTGCTAAAGTCAGGCTGGAAGTAAATGCCAGTTCCAAGGTCGCAACACCATTGAATGAACCGGATACGCCCTTCAGTCCTACTGAAGCCTTGATCCCCAGGGCCACCTGAGGGTCGGGAAGATAAGAGACTCCGGAGCAGGGCTCCACCTGTTCACTGTCCATAAGTTTAGCTACATTAAATTTTCCCATTCTCATGTGATGGTAGGCTCCACCCCCAAATCCATTGACATTTAGCACACCCGGAACTAAAGTAATTGACAGGTTCTCGGAGGATACAAAACCATCAAAAAACCAATATTTATATGCTTCCGGTTTATCCGGGTGGGCGGTACCAAAGATAGCCCCTGCCGACAAGTTAAATTTATAGGAATCACCACTGCCAATAAACCCACCCGCAAGCTTACCTTTGAATCCATTCCCATACACCGGATCCCGATCAAAAGCTTCAATCTCACCACTGATCAGCACATGCTTGCCGATTCTTATCTCTACCATCATCGACCTGAGTTCCAATCCTTTAAAGGTCCATTCCTGTAAACCATCAGGTTCTTCCATTCTACCGACTACAGCAACATCGCCACCGGTACGGACACCACCATCTTCCTCCGACATCAATTCTACATTCATCCCGAGTGCAAATTTGACTTCCTGGTTACCACTAGGAATTATCGCAGCCTTTTCAATGGATAGAAAGGAGTTGTTCAAGGCAGCTCCGGAAAGTAACGTAACACTTCCACCTTGGTTGGATAAGCCTAGATAGGGGGCTTCGCTGGTCACTAAAAGGTTTCTGAAGTCTATATCAGCAATATCAAGTGTAGCGTTGGTTTCGGTATTGGCCGGATTTACCTCGATATGCATTTTCCCGGAGATATGTGCTTTGGGTATAATTTGATCGTTTTTAACTGAAGCTGACAGTATCGATCCCGGGTACAAGGTTACTTCACCGGCTTTCCATAAAGGAAAACTGGTTTCCTCTACCGTCGCCACTCCAAAATTGTAAATTTTCTTGGCCAAATTGGCGCTGGCAAAGTATTGGAAAGGGGTTGTTTTATCCGTTATTGGTACTCCAATTCGCCCTTGAAAAGTAAATCCCATCACATTGCTATGCACCATTTGCAGGTTAAACTCGTCAATGGAAAAACGCCATTTTTGTATTTTTCCAACATCATAGGGGAGCACATTTTGTAGATAAAACTTTCCGGTAACACCTCTACTGTCTATATAGAGATTTTCTGCACCCACGGTCAACCTCTGTTTATCGCCTTTACCAAAGGTTTTAGGAAGAATGATTTGAATTTCCTTAAAAAACAAGCCTCTCCAAAGATTAATGAGCAGAGAATCTGGTTCCTGGTTCTCCGGCTCATTCGTAGCCGGAGTTCCGTCTCCCGGATTTTTTTCCAAACCAATTGGTTTTCGTATGCTGATCCGGTTGGGTGAAGCGTCAGTGACTTGAATCGTTTCTCCGGATAGCGAAGCAAATTTAAATGTGGGTGGTGCAGTAAAGTCTGTGGCATTGCGCACGTCACTTAAATCGATCACCGCCTTATGAATATGGAATCCAATGTCAGGAACCTTGGTCAAGACAAAACTGGGTAGCGAAAGATCCACCACCAGATCATCCCAATCGACCAGAGTAACCGCAAAGTCAGCTTGAACTCTACCCTCCCCTTCCAGAGGTTCGCCCTCAGAATCACAAGGTAGAACCCACTCTCTGGATATATCTAGAGTGGCATCAATCTTCATTTCCACAAATCCATCACAATCAAATGTGATGTAGGTTCCAGTGTGATTACCATCCTTCCGAGGAAGAAATTTGTCCAAGGTAATGGCCATTTTCCTTGTCCCTTTGGAAAGGGGAAAATCCGCAAATAGTCCTAAAGAAGCATCACCAATAATTCCACCCTCGCTGGAAAACTTAATATTATCCGCACCAAAGAACAAGGTGTGTCCATCGGAAAGATCGGCTCGACAATACACCTCCAGAACCGCATGAGTGGGTAATAATCTGGCCGCAGCGATCATCACCGTAAAGGTGTTATTGCCGACGGTTTTACTTATACCAACCGGTAAGTTGAGCAGTTGCTCCCCGGTTAATTTTTCCAATAATTTAGCCTCACCAATCGCATCAAATATTTCGGCGGCCCGTTGTACTTTGGGATTGCGAGCATATTCCTGTTGCAGCGCATAAATATCCTCCAAATCATCCTGGATGTTAATTGCCGGGCGCAATCCGGACTCAAGATTTCCTGCCAGTATACTATCCAGTTCAGAGAAATGGATTTGATTACCTGAAATACGATCATCCAGGAACGTATAAAAAGAAGTGAATGACGGATTGGTCAGATCGGGTAATACATTGGTATTTGAGGCACCAAATACATGACCTACCCAATTCAATACCAACAAACTAATCCAAATTCCCTTCATAATTAAAACCTCAATTGATAACTTATCGTGTTTCTAAACTCTTTGAACTGTTCGTTCTGAAGTAGCCCCGGAGAGGTCGAATTCAAAATAAAGGCACTACTAACCAGGATGACTCCGGAATCTGATATCTTCCAACTTCCGCCAAGGTTACTTGAGAATAGGTTACCAGAAATTTTGGCCTTATTTTCAATGGATTGATCGTTTCTACTAAGTGCCAAATGCCCATTTATGGTTAATTTATCCTCCCATAATTGCTTCCCCAGATTTCCTCCCAGGCTATAAGAATTGATTTTATGGTTGCTAAAAATATTTCGTTGATGATTTAGTGAAAACCCATAATTTAGTTTTTGGGGAAGGAAGTGACTGGAGAAAAACACCAGGGTACTCAGTGATTTTAAATCCGCATCTTTTTGAATTTGATCATTCAAAATGCTTTGACCTCGGTTGTATTGAACTGATCCCTGTATTGTGGTCAGTTTTTGTGGGGTGCTCTGTAGTTGCCAATTGATGGCAAACTGCAAATCCTCATTTGATAATATCAAATCGGTAATCGGTACCGGATTGACCGGATCAAGGATTGCAGAACGGCGGTTGACATGATTAAATGAGGAATATCCAGCCTCGATATTTAAATTATCATTGATTTGGCAACCCAATCTAATCAATCCGATAAGTCGTCGAAAATCATTGGCCTGATTCGATCTCAAATTGTTATGTTGGAGCCCCAGTCTACTCTGTAAAAATATTTTCTTTCTTAACAACCTCAAACGGGTCCCCACCGATATATTTTGCAAATCATTCTGAAAAAAAAGGGCTCCCATGGTTTTAAACCCCGGATCAATCCGCTCTATCCCAAGGTGAATATTTCCAGATTTGATCTTGTACCTCAATTCGGTAGTAAAGGCGTTACCCCACCGGGTACTAAAATTGGTTCCTAGCAAACCTGCAAATGGCTTCCCGTGTCTCACGGACGGATGCGGATGGTTTTGATCTTCCGTATAACCGCTATGAGCATATTCAAAATGTAGATACAATTTACTCCGAAGTTGCTTTTGAGCATTTACTCCGAGAACTACATTTTCGGCAGCAGAGAGATGAAAACTGCTATCCGGAGCTGGAATAGAAGTATGTTGATCCCATGCTTTGAAAAGAGAAATGGTGAATAGATCGTTTTCACTTTGATATCCTCCCTGCATGCCCCAGCCAAGTCTGCGATAAAATGGTTCAACTCTTTGAATACTGCTATAGTCTTCGGCTCTGGCTCTACGTAAACGACCATAAAAGGATTTAAATCGCCATTTCCCAGGATTTAATTCGGTACCAACTCCTTGAAATGACAATCTTTGGAATGTGTATTTTCCCAGATCCATAGTACGGTCTCCGAGATGGAATTTCACCCATTTGTACGAAGGACTAATGCCAGCAAAAGCATAGGCTGGAAGAGAATAATGAAATGCTTTGCCTCCAGTACTTAATGTCATGGAAAATGGAGCACTGATTCCCAAAATATCAAAACTTATCGCGGTTACTAATCTGCCGCTTAGAGAAGGTACCCTGGCTATGTCCAGATCACTCGCATTGAATTGACCGCTAATTCCGATAAATCCATTAGCAATAACAGGAGATTGGACCATTCTGGAGCGGATCGTATTTATTTTTTCTTCGATATCCTGGCCCAAAATGTTCGAGTCCGGTAATAATAGGCACAACCATAAGCATACGATTTTTGCGGCTATTCGATATGTGGTGGCTCTGTCCAAAGTATAGTGTGTATTAATAGATGGTTTTACTACCAATTACCGGATGACTGGCAATCCATTTAGAAATAATGTACTGAGGTAGCTTGATCGATGATTTAAGCTTATGATCGTTCCAAATATCAGTTGGATAGTGAGTTACCAATAATGGAAGTAAGATATCCTGCATGTCCTTAAGAATTGTACAATTGATTCAGTGGGTTTTGGGGATGAGTTGAAATCTTCAACTTGTACTAAATATAGGCAATCTTACAAACTTTTTTAAATAACCATCCCGACAATCTTAGAATTTAATTTCAGTCCTTGAGGAATATTTTAGGGATGTTGTAAATACAACCTGGATACCGGATGCTGTTTATCATAAGACCAGGATATTCAAAACGAAATTCTTTGAACCAGAAAATCCAGATTTGCCCACTGGAAAATAGACTAAGGCATGATCAGTTCATGGTGGGAATGGGGATGGGATGCCATAAACTTTTCCCATTTTTTCAGTATCCGGATTAACAACTTTTTGGGTAGATGGCTGTGGCTATTACTCAACACACATACCCCCAGATCCAAACCGGGATCTATAGCGATTTCACTGCGATATCCATCAATATAACCGCCGTGGTAATAGATCTGGCGATCCTGGTAATCGGCAATTCTCCACCCCATTCCATAACCCACTTTGCCAATACCCTGCCATCCGCTAAAGTACTTTCGTCTCACCGGAGTATTAATATACGAAGTAAACATCTGGTCCAAGACCTGTCTGGAAATTACATCCGGCCGGTATCCCATTAACCCTTTCAGATACTCGGACATATCACTGATACTGGCACACATGCCTCCGGCCGGAATGGCATTGAAATATTTGGACTTGATCTTTCGGGCAATCCATCCTCTGCGGGTATGTAAATGCGGATAGGCTGCATTGGGATTTTTAATAAAATCGTCGAAAGTGGTAACCGCATTATTCATGCCTAAAGGCATAAATATCCTTTGCTTGAGGAGTTGGGAATATGAGATGCCTGTCCGCTCCTCCAACACCGGATCGATCAGCGAAAAGGCGGCATTCTGGTAACTATACAGCGCTCCAGGATGAGCAATATTACGTACCTTTTTCATTTCCCTGGAAATCTTATCCAGCGAAATGCCGGCCTCGATTAAATTGGTATAGGTATGATAAGGTACACCTGCGGTATGGGTAAGGATGTGTTGGATATTTATCCGGTCACTCCAGGCTCGGTTTTTCATCGTGAAGTCTGGTAAAACTTCCTTTAGGGGAGTATCCCACGTGATATCGCCCGACTCAACCATACATGCCGCCAGTAATCCAGCAATTCCTTTGGATGTACTGGCCAGGCGAAAAACGGTTTCCGAATTAATCTCTGGTCCTCCTGCTTTGGTCTTTCCAAATCCCTCCATCCAAAGCGTTTGATCCCCTTTGACTATGCATAGAGCCAGTCCGGGTATCCACGATTTTCGAATGTAAGGTGTAAATTCTTTTTTGCACTCCTCGACAAAGGATAAATACAAGTCAGTTTCCTCATTTTCGGAGACGATAGTAGTTTGCTCGGCAGCTGCCTGGATATCTGCAATGGGCAAATGCATTACCGGCAGCAATAAAAATAAATATAAAATCCCCAGACGGGTCCATTTCGTCATAAGTTCGTAATCGTAAGATTCTTAAATAATGCAGGGGGAAAAAACAGATGGGTGTATAATTTTTTATACTCCCCCAAATACTGTGCCTATCCGTTTAATAAATGATAAGAAATAACGCAGGACTATTTCTATTTAGTGTAGTTCAGAGGTATAAACTGGGCGAGAGACCCCTGTTCATAGCAACAATAACTTATAGTTAACCTTTTATGGAATGGACCAATCAAACAAATAACATGTCCGAATTATTCGACTTTACGCCTTACTGTCCACTCACAGGACGATGGTGTTCGATAATTTTTAATAGCTGGGTTTCCAAATCTTCTACTCCCTGTGTAGGGGTAATATCTCCTTTTACAATTTTATGAAATATGGTACCGATGAAAGGCGACATTTCCATATAATAAGGGGATACGGGCCGGTTACGAGTACGTAAAATGGCTTCGTTGGCATTTGCCATTACGGGCACCTGCTTCAAGAGCTCCTTATCCTCATATATAACCTTTAAGGTGGGAAAGTTAACGTCCATTTTGGCGGTATATTTTTGAGATGCTGCGTCTGTTAAATAGAGTACAAATTTCCAGGCAGCATCCTTTTCAGCTTGCGTCGAATGTGCATTGATCATCAAATTCCATCCACCCAGGCAACTATAGGATGTCATTCCAGCATTTTGAACTGGAAGCAGTCCAATTCCTACCATATTTTGAGTAACTTTTGCATCTGGTTTACTAAATAATCCGGATGCCGAGGGCCATCCACGCATAAACAATGCCTTACCTTCGGCAAATGCCTGACTGGATTCATACTCACGGTAATTCATGATATCAGGTGCTGTATAACCTGCGGCCAACAATTCCTGAGCCTGACTTAAACCTGAGATCGAATGAGAAGAATTGATGGTCACGATATTGGGATCAAGCTCAACCTCATCAAATGTTCCGGAGATGGATAGATCGCCGACCATCACTTCGCCACCGCTGTTCCAGATAAACTCACAAGCATTTACGACACCGCCCTCATAGGCATCAGCTTGAAATACTATTCCATATTCAACCCCCTCCTCAGCCGGAAGAATTTTATCGCACATCGTTTTTAATTCATCCCATGTTACCGGTGGGCTATCAAAGCCGTGCTTATCGAGTAAGTCTTTGCGATAATACATTAACCCAGCATCAATATACCAGGGGATTCCCCAGACCTTATTTTGATAGATGACCGAATTGAATGCGGCGGGAATAAATTGCTCGGCAGAATAAACGTCATAAAATCTTTCCGACAAATCTTCCGCCCATCCTTCAGTAGCAAATATTGGAGTCCAGACCACATCAGCACCCCAGACATCAAGTTCATAATTCTCGATGGTAAAGTCCACTGCCAGTTGGTCATAAAATTCATTGGAAGACCAAGCCGCTTCCTGGTATTCAACAATGATATCGTCGGTGTGTGCTTCGTTGAATTTGGCAATTAGCTCAGATAATGTCCCCGTATTGTCCGGGCTCATTTTGAAAATTATTTTGACTGGATCTTTTGGTTGGCAACTGATACATAATAATCCGGCAAGCGTACATAATAAAATGTTCAATCTGAGAGTTTTCATGGCTGTTGATTTATATAGATGAGAGATGTTTTAAGATACGCCATTTTCCAGTAGAAATCAACAGAATTGACTTCTATTTGCCAAATATCAATCAGATTAAAACCAAATAAGCAAAATATGCTATTTCCTTAGGAATATCCCGGAATTCAAAATAAGGTACCAGAAATCTAGTGGTATAAGAAAGTAAATATATGAATACTAATAATATATTGGGGTAACAAAATGCAAGATAACCTAGCAGCCTTTTTCATTCATTTTGATTTAAGAACAAGGAACACCGATTAACGATTTCAGATTTACCTGCAATTGTTTGATTTTTCACCACCCAAATTGTTTTGAGGAGTTTTCAATACTTTATACAAAAACCGAAATAAATTCGTTGTTTTCCCATTTCACTTTTCCGGTTTTCCCTGTGTTTTAAAATGTTTGGTTCTTCAATATTCTCCAAGCAAATAAAATTTCTCGCAATTCCTTAAGTACAACTTTCATTTTTTGGATAAAATCCCTACCTCAGGCAAGTACTGCTTTGTGCTCCACTATAATTTAATTTATCGAAACCATAGTTCCGCAACGTGATATTAGTTTTGCTAGATGATTTGCTACATTACTATTCGGCATTTATTTTGTAAACTCAACTACCAAAACTGAATTCATTCAATCGTTCTTCTTAATCAATTGTGTTCATTCCGTTTTTTAAACTTCAGCATTCAAATAACCTTGCCTGACGTCAGTCAGGGTTAATCCTGATTGCAGAAAAAATGCTCATAAATTTCGATTCCCTACCACTAACGTTATCCTCCAAAATCGTCAAAGGCAATGTTTTCTTCAGGCACACCAAGTTCATCCAGGGTTTTAATAACCGCTGCATTCATCAACGGGGGACCGCAAAAGTAGTATTCTATTTCTTCCGGTTCAGGATGTTTACTCAGATAATTATCCAATAAGACCTGGTGAATAAAGCCTTTAAAACCATCCCCATTGACATCGTCAACACTTTGTTTTAATTTCCAATTATCTTCAGGGAGCGCATCGGATAAAGCGATGTGAAATTTAAAATTGGGAAACTCCTTTTCCAATTCTCTAAATTCATCTACATAAAACAGTTCCCTTAGGGATCGTCCTCCATACCAAAAAGATATTTTGCGATCCTGGGTCTTCAGAGTTTGTAACAAGTGAAATAGATGAGATCTCAGAGGGGCCATACCCGCACCTCCACCGATATACACCATTTCTTTTTTGGTAGGTTTGATAAAGAATTCTCCGTAAGGTCCGGATATGGTGACTTTGTCACCCGGCTTACAGTTGAAAACATAGGATGAGCATACGCCAGGGTTAACCGCCATCCAATCGTTTTTTGAACGGTCCCAGGGTGGAGTCGCAATCCGGATATTAAGCTTGATGATATTACCCTCAGCAGGATGATTGGCCATTGAGTAGGCTCTAAACTGAGGCTCGTCATTGACCATTTTCAAACCCCACAACTTGTATTTGTCCCATTCGGATTTGAATTTGTCCTTTCCCGCAGGATCTCCGGGCAGGGGATCAATATTGATATCTTTGAAGTCGACTGTAATCTTGGGAACATCGATCTGTATGTAACCTCCAGGTTTAAAATCAAGGGTTTCACCTTCGGGCAATTTCACCACAAATTCTTTGATAAATGAAGCCACATTGTAATTTGAAACCACTTCACATTCCCACTTTTTGATTCCAAAGATCTCATCCGGAATTCGAATCTGCATATCCTCGCGCACTTTTACCTGGCAAGCAAGCCTTTTATTTTCAGCGACCTCTTTGCGGGTTAAATGGTTCAGTTCGGTAGGTAACACATCACCTCCACCGGAGTCTACGTTACATTCACACATGGCACAAGTACCGCCACCACCACAGGCAGAAGGTAAAAATATATTTTTATCGGAAAGTGCTGTCAGCAAATTACTGCCGGGTTGAATTTCTAATGGATTCTTTTCGTCTCCATTAATAATTATCTTGACATTTCCCTGAGGAACCAATTTCCTTCTGGCATATAACAACAATCCAGCCAGGGCTAGAATGACTATCGTAAAAACCAAGACAGCGTACAAAAGATTAATTAGCATGATAATAGCAACTTTTTCTTCTTTTAATTTCCAGCGAATGCGGCCGGATCAATTCCTAACAAACTCATAAATGCAATTCCCATCAGGCCTGTAAGTAAAAAAGCCATTCCCAGACCTCGAAGAGGAGCGGGTATGTTACTATATTTTATTTTTTCCCTGATAGCGGCAATGGCAACTATCGCCAAAAACCACCCAAAACCACCTCCAAGTCCAAATGCAATCGATTCTCCGAAATTGTATTCCCTGGCGACCATAAACAAGGATC
This sequence comes from Saprospiraceae bacterium, assembly GCA_965223405.1. GTDB lineage: Bacteria > Bacteroidota > Bacteroidia > Chitinophagales > Saprospiraceae > CBDCWO01. The sequence continues at coordinate 3,904,000 of CBDCWO010000006.1, read as the reverse complement.
CTCCCAAAATGGCACAGTTGACTGTGATCAGAGGCAGAAAAATTCCCAGAGAATTGTAAAGTGCCGGTGAAAACTTTTCAATGACCATCTCCACTAACTGCACCATGGATGCGATCACGGCGATGAACAGGATAAATCTTAGAAAAGTAAGATCAGTTCCCAACAGACCTTCTTCACTAAGCAAAAAGGTATTGATCAACCAATTAATGGGCATGGTAATCCCCAAGACAAAAATGACCGCTAAACCGAGACCTAATGCCGTTTTGATGGATTTGGAAACGGCAAGGTAAGAGCACATGCCCAGAAAATAAGATAAAATCAAATTTTCGATAAAAGCAGACTTGATAAATATATTTACTAATTCCATAATTATCGATTAAGAGATGTCAATAAGTTTGCGATTGCGAGATCTTTGAATCCAAATCATAATGCCAATGATAAACATGGCCGAGGAGGACAATACCAACAGATTGTTATTCATATACCAGGATCCAAACCAAGCTCCAATGCCGCTTGCTGAGGTTGTATCGATCAAATAACTGGTTGTTTCATTACTTGGTCCGATAATATAGAGAGGAACCGGGCTGCCCGCAAAAAGAGAACCTTTACCAAACAGTTCCCTTACCAGTGCGACCAAAATCAAGATACCTCCGTACCCCAAGCCATTACCAATTCCGTCCAAAAACGATCGCCAGGGATTGTTGGCCATGGAAAATGCTTCTAACCTACCCATTACAATGCAGTTGGTAATTATCAATCCAATAAACACTGAGAGCTGTTTGTACACGGTATAGTTGAAAGCTTTAAGTACTAGTTCCACTACCGTCACCAAAGAAGCAATAATCACCAATTGCACGATCATCCTGACCTGTTTTGGAATATAGGTTCTTAATATAGAGGTTATCAAACTCGAAAAAGCAATCACAAATATCACCGCAACCGACATGACCAAAGAGGGATATACGAGAGTGGTCACCGCCAAAGCAGAACAAATCCCCAACACCTGGACGGTAATCGGGTTGTTATCATCCAGTGGATCGGTAATTAACTTCTTCTCCGCTTTGCCAAAAAGAGGTTTCTTTTCCTTGATGCTTTTATCTTTAACTGTAATATCAGACATGTATTATAGTTGTTTTTCTTTTGCGAAATAAGGTTCATATTTTTTTATACCGTCGAACAGCATTTCAGATACCCCGTTGCCCGTAATAGTTGCTCCCGATATGCCACTTACTTCATGATCGGGATCTTTGACAGGAGTTTTAATGACGGTAATGGATCGGTACTCACCCTGATTATTGTATAGCTTTTTGTCCCTGAATTGAATTCCAAAAGAGGGGTTATCTTTAATCTCGGCACCTAAACCCGGAGTCTCTCCGGTATGATCGAAAGCTGCACCGACCACCGTATTGAAATCCTCCGCGATGGCAATGTTACCCCAGATCTCATCCCATAATCCGTTTCCCCGAATCGAAACGATATAGTATTTCTGATCGCCTTGTTCAAATAGAAATACAGGATAAAACCGATCCGACTCTGGCTTTTTCTTTTCTTTTTTCATTTCCAGGTCTTCTGCCAAACCGGATTTGTACTTACTGGCCAGCATCTGTGCCTCAGTTACAGGTTCTCCATTCACATTCACCACATACTGTTGGATGTTATTGGCAAAAATATTTTCTATTTCATCATCGCTCATTTTGGTAACATCCTTATCAAGATAGCGGTTTACTGCTGACAGGATTGAGCGTTTGTTGAAGATCTTTTCATTTCGGGTAGCCATGTCTTTGGTCCCGAAGAAAAGCAAAGACAACAATGTTGCTGAAACTACCGTCATAATGAAGGTAAATAAAATGATATATCTTGTACTATGCACGTTTTAACCTTTTTGTAATATTAGATTGTAATACCATATGGTCTATCAATGGAACAAACGTATTCATAAAAAGGATGGCTAACATCCATCCTTCCGGATATGCCGGATTAAGAACTCTTATGATCAGTCCGACAAAACCGATCAGGAATCCATAAACCCATTTACCTCTATTCGTTGAGGCACCGGTAACCGGATCCGTAGCCATAAAGGCCATGGCAAAAAAGAAACTGCCCATGTAAAAGTGGTAATACCAGGGCACTTCCATAAAAGGAGTTGCTCCCCAGGCATTAAGTAGTAAGCCCATGGCCGCAGCACCTAGAACCATTCCGGCCATAATGCGCCAGCTTGCAATACCTGTGGCAATGAGAAACAAGGCTCCAACCAGAATCAATGGTTTACTGGTCTCTCCAATCGAACCTGGGATATCTCCCCACCACATTTGAGCCGGAGTATATACTTCCGTTGCAGCTTGCCACCCACCCTGGAATGCTAGGGCTAATGGAGTAGCACCAGAATAACCATCTACAACCTTACTACTGATATCGTATGTACTCCAGTCAAACCAACCAAAAATCGTATTAAATACCTGATGGGCCCAACCATAGTCCACTGCCGATCCGGGTTGAATAGAAGCGATTCCCGAAACCCAAACATCATCACCAGAAATCGTGGTTGGATAGGCAAAAAATACAAACACACGGGCTAATAGTGCTATATTCCAAATATTCATGCCGGTTCCCCCGAACGCCTCTTTCCCGATGATCACTGCAAACACAACCGCCAATATCAAAATCCAGATAGGTAAGTCCGGAGGCATAATCAAAGGAATTAACGCACCGGTAACCAAAAATCCTTCTTCTATTCCATGTCCCTTTCGATTGGCATAATAAAACTCAATCCCCAACCCTACTAAGTGCGTTACGATCCAAATGGGAATTATTTTTATCAATCCATAGATTATCTTTAGGTGTAATCCTTCAAAATAACCTGTATACTCACCTATGGCTACAAAATGTTGATGACCGATATTGTAAGTCCCAAATAAATAACATAGGGACAACCCGATTACCACAAAAACCATGGTGCGTTTTAAGTCTATGCTATCGCGGAGGTGTACCCCATCTTTGTTTGTAGTGTTGGGAGTGAACAGGAAGGTGAAAAATCCATCATACACCGTATGCAGAAAGGGTTTTTTCTTTTTATCCGGTTCAAACTTTTTGACAAAATCTATTAAAGCCATTTAATTTTACTTGTATCTATTATTTCATTAACCTTGTTCGCGCATGGTCTCAAGTCCCTGACGTAGAATTTTTTGCAAGGGCATCTTAGAGGTACAGGCAAATTCACAAAGGGCTACGTCTTCCTCTTGTAATTCATAAATGCCCAGCCCTTCCATTTTTTCAAAATCATTAGCCAGTATGGCTTTCATCAAATGCTGAGGATATATATCCATGGGTAGCACTTTTTCATATTGCCCGGTCATTACAAAAGCTCTTTTTTCTCCATGCGTATTGGTATCACCGTCAAATCGATGCTTTTTGTAAAGTTTATTCAGGTAAGTTCCCGAAATTGAAGGTTGAAATTTCCCGCGGAATAACCAGCCAAACATATCATAATAATCTCCTTCTTCAATTACGGTAATTAGATCAGTGTGAATGTCCGTAAACTGCTCTGTGGTTTTAGATTTTCCTGTCAATACATCACCGCTAATGATCCTATAATTACCATCCTTTAGCTGATCCTTTAGCAAATCTCCGATATGAGCACCGGCATAGGTCTTAAGGTAACCAGGATTTTTTATTCCACTACCTCCGACTGCTATCATTTTACTGGTGTCAAACTTCCTTTCCTTAAACATTTTTCCTAGTATAATGGTCTCCTGAAGACCCAAGGTCCAGACTTTCTGCCCATTCCCAATTGGGGAAATGTGATGAATTTGAACCCCTACGTTTCCAGCAGGATGTGCTCCCTCAAACCAAACTTTTTCGGCCGGTGCATTGAGGAAAGCCGATGCCGGAGGATTGGCACTTGTTGCATTTAATCCCAGATAAACTTTACCGGCAGTTAGTTTTGAAAGTACTTGCAAACCTTGGTATAATGCGTCTTCCTTACCTTCAACAATGAGGTTATAATCAGGCGCTAATGGAGCTGAATCAAATGTCGAGATGAATATATTCTCAGGAATACAGTCTAACTCGGGTACTATGCCATATGGCCTTTGAATAATAAGTGGCCAAAAACCATTGGTCGCTAAGAACGAAACCAACTCTTCCCGCGAGCATTGATCCAAATTCAATTCAGGCAATTCTGTATATTTCACCTGTTTGTCTGCCAGTATGACGACCTCGGTGATTGCCCGTTTGCTTCCCCTGTTGACCGCTACGATTTCTCCACTTACAGGAGCAACATATTTAATTTCAGAAGTATTTTTATTAAAAAATAATGGATCACCTGCTAATACTTCTTCCCCTTCTTTAACCATCAATTTAGGGATAGGAGCAATACCCCGAAAGTTAGGTGGTTGAACTGCTACGCGAGATGGATGCACTTCATCCACTTGGTTAGGATCTGCTTTGCCGGTAAGTAAGATGTCATGTCCTTTATTTAGTCTGAAGACTTGATCACCTTCGGGAATATAGGAGGGTAGTTTTTTCTTCAATAGCGCATTGAGTCCTAAAAATGATGAGGAAGGGGTGTTCACCACTCCCTTTTTTCGGGCTGCTACTAAGAGAAAATTATTTATTAAAACAAATACAACCGCCAGTATTAAGGCACCGATAATAATTAGTACCGCAATGGGAAATATTTCTGCTTGTGTTGAATTTTGCGCCCATGAATTCTGATTGAAAAAACTAAAAATCAGGGCGATCAAAATGAACCTTTGTTTCATCATTTGTTTCGATTCCATTAAGATAATATCTCACTTTTTGCAAAATCACCGCAAATATAGAAACCTTTAGTTTATTATTGGGTAGATTGTTTTAGAATACCGCACTTATTCTTATTTAGACAAACTCTAAATAACTTAAAAAGTTTGCTTTATCCGGTTGAATTCTCTACTTGTCTTATCCGCATTTTCTTCCAGGAAATATAGCCTGAGACCGCAATGATGGTATAAATCAAAAACAACAGGGCATAGAGATAAGCTTCCCTGCTTATCGTAATATAGATATAGGTGATGTCAATAAGTATCCAATAAATCCAACCTTCTAACTGTCGGGTTACGGTTAAGTAGGTCGCATATATTGAAAATACGGTGGTAATAGCGTCCGGATAAGTTGCTGCTGCCGGAGTATATTCACTAAAATAATACCCCAATACCAAGCTTATTAAAAGGCCAAAAACTAAATAAGGTAAATGATAAAACCAGTTTTTGGATACAATATCCAATGTTCCGGAATGAGTCTGGTTGGAAGTCCATTGTATCCATCCATAAATGCCCATTCCGACATAAAATACCTGGAGCAAACCATCAATATAAAGTAAATAATCTAAACAATCTGCATAGGCCCAGATCCCACACGAAAGTATACCAAACAGCCAGCCGATCCTTTTTCCTCGGGCAGCAAAGGTTACATATAGAATCCCGGAAATAAATGCAAGCCATTCGTACCATCTAAAGGTGGAGATGGTAAGCAAAATATTGTCCCACATTACAACTATTTAGGAGAAATAAAAGCTCGAAATCTGGCTTCAGCAACTTTAGGTTTTGTATTGGAAACAATCTGGATAGTCACTTCATGTTCCCCTTGAATATTTTTAGTATTGAATTCTGCTTTTATTTTACTGATCTCTCCGGGTTTGATCGGAGTTTTCTCCCATTTGCATTTGGTATTTTTATTGGCGGTAACCAATTTAATAAGCAGGTCGTCGTCTCCAATGTTAGTAAATTCAAATTCGTGTTTTATTAAATCACCCTGATCTACCAAGCCAAAATCATGAAAGGATTTGGAGAACCTAATTTTGGGAGCGAATTCATATCCTTCCACATCTTCAACATTTGGTCCTCTGGGACCAGGATTATTATTCTTTAAGATTTCCTTTTGAATTTCAATGGTTGTAGGCCCGGATAAGATTTTAAATTCCGTTCTACGATTAAAACGATGCTGATCATCATCACATTTAACTCCGTTTACACATTCGTTTAATATGAAACGTTCTCCATAACCTACTGCTTTTACTCTATCGGGATCAATACCCTTATCGATTAACCATGATCTTGCTGATTCCGCCCGGCGTTGAGACAGATCTTCATTATACGGATCTGACCCTTGGGCATCGGTATGTGAAGAAAGTTCAATCACCATGTCGGGATATCTGTTTAAAAGATCCTGTAAGATGGATAAATCCTTTTCAGCGTCCGGTAATATTTGATCATCATCAAAATCATAATAAATATTATTTAACCGGATTGGCTCGGTAACCGTAATGGTTTCCGTTTCGATTTCGACCGGTTTAGGGGTTAGGGTTACATTTCGTTTAACATCATGGTTTTCAACAATTCCCACCGTATTAAACTCAAATGACTCCGGGTAATATCCATCCCGTGTAACTTCCACAAAATAGGCTTTGTCAGTCTCTAAAGAAAAATCAAACCGGTTGCCATCCGGATTGTCTTTTGAAACGGATTTTCCATCTTCTTTTTCGACTCTTTCCACCAATTTCACATTTGCGCCTAACAAAGGTCCGTTTTCACCAAATACTCCGGTGATCAAGTTGATCTGAATTGTTTTTTCCGTAAAGAAATAAATATCGTCACAACAGGTTTTACTTTTAAGAGATCGCGCACTGGTATTTGCCCGATTTGATACTAAAAACCCATTCTCACCTACCGGATCCAAGGTGAAAAACAAATCATCAGCAGAAGAATTATATCGCTGTCCCAAATTTCTAGGTGTCGACCATTTACTTCCATCCCAGCTGGTTTTAAAAACATCAAAACCTCCAAAACCCGGATGACCATCTGTGCTGTAGTGCAAAGTTCCATCGCTATAGAAAGGTGTGACATCATCACCACTGGTATTAATCACCTCACCGAGATTTACCGGCAAACCATATTTGGCTTCGGACTGTCGCGGAGCATAGTACAAATCAAATCCACCTTTACCCCCGTCAATATTGGCACTAAAATAAAGAACCGGGTCTCCAAACAATTCCCCTTCCATTGGGTGTTTGACAATATAATTGCCATGAATACCTTCTACTTCAACCGGTGTCGACCAGCCTCTTCCTTTCTTTTTCGCCATATATATCCTTGAATTGGCTACGTAGTTTCCATCCAGGATCATTTTAGTAAAAAATAAAGTACCCCCATCTCTGGAGATTGATGCATTTCCTTGATGGATACCTTCACCATTTATGATATCAGGCAGTGGTCGGGGTTTTTGCCATTGTCCTTTTTTATCCCTGGAGGTTGAATATATTTTGGCATGATAATCTGTTTCTTTGCCGTCCTGGACAATCAGTTTAGATCTTTGAAATGAAGTTAAGAACAAGTTTCCATCCGCATCAATACTGGGGGAAGCATCGGTATAAAACGAGTTTACCTTGCTTCCTAAATTCAGAATGAGAATATCTTCATTGAGTGGAAAGCTTTCTGATAGTTGGATTCCCAGAATTTCATTTTTTGCTTTGGTAACCAACATTTCATTTTTACTGCTGTCAATATAAAATACCAGTTGATCATAAGCTTCCTGCAATTTGCCATTTTTTTTCAAGTACAATCCATAATAGTACTTTGCATCTAAAAATTTAAACTCTTTATCTCGCTTTACGATTCTTGAAAACCAACTTTCGGCCCGTTTGTAATCTCTTAGATCACCATGTAATTTTGCAATCCTGAAAGCCAATGCCGGATCTCTCAGTTCTTTATAAGCTTGTTCGTAGAGATCTACTGCATTGTAGTAATCCTTTTCAGCCAGTTTTAGATCTGCTGCCTCAACCAGCATTTCCGGTGTAGTCTCCCTCAATGGCTGAGCTGTAAGTATCACTCCGCAGGCGATCATCAACATGATAAATAGAATCCTTTTCATACAGTAAGCTTAGTTTAAAAACGAGGACAGAATAAAATATTGTCTACTTTAGGCTTTTTATAGATTCTTGCTACATAGGCAGCGGCAACCTCGATACCTCCTACTGATCCGGAGGCTGGCGTTAATTTGGAAATATTCACATCATACCCTACTCCAAAGCGGAAGTCTCCGTAGTCCAATCCTACCAAAATTTCCATAGCATCCAATACTCGATATCCGGGTCCTATGTTGAGTATTATATGTTTTTCTTCATTGAAAATCAAACCAAATTGTCCTTGCACCGCTAATTCGGTCGCATTTCCCACTTTTTGTACCAGTGCGGCCGGAGAAAATAATAGTTTTTCACCCATCAAGAAGTTAAATCCGGCATGCCCGGTAATTCGCATTGGGAACTTTTCTTGACCTAAAAGTCCATATTTCGGTTGATTGATGTGAGCAACGGATAATCCAACTTGCATATCTGCACCATCATTAATCAAGCCGCGATATAACAGACCGACTGAAAAGTCAGTAAATGATTTATTGTCGTTTAGTCTTCCCAGATCTTCACTTATGGTGGGTGTACCGTTGGCAATCCCATCGGGGAATCTCAACCTGGTTTGCTGCCCATCCATGTGATCTAATCTTCGCTTGCCTTGTCCACCTTGAATACCAATTGAAAATACGCGGGTTTGATCTTTATCCAAGCCTATGTGATAGGATCCGCTTAACATAGCAGCGGAGTATTTCAATCTTCCCGATCCACTTTGATCTGAAAAAAACATGACACCAACCCCAATCCAATCCTGATCCCTGAATCCTTTGATTAAGGGGGCATCAACATATCCTGATGGAGTGCGAAAAGCTCCTGGAGAAACACTACTATATTGATCCCGAAATATTCCCCCTACTCTAAAAGTTCCCTCAAAACTGCCGGTCAAGGCTGGATTCAAAGTAAGCGGCGACAATGAAAATTGAGTGAAATGGATATCCTGTCCATTCAATCCAAAACATATAAAAAAAAGAAATAATGTATATATTGTATTCCGCATATTCAAAATTGTCTCGAAAGATAAGTTTTTTTTGAAAAAGTCCTATTTCTTTAACGATTACCTCAACTAAACGTCAGAAAATAACTCAATTATTTAAAGAAGTCGTCTAAATATAAGCTAAAGCATTCTTTATGTTGCCAAAAATACATCAAAAATTATTACCATATTGAATTTGTATTACCCCATCATAACTCCTGATTGGTCCCAAATTCGTTCAAAGGCAGGCACGGAATGAAGGTTCAATAACAAGATACTCCATCGACCTGATATTAATTCTATTAATTTCGTAGTTTGACGACCGTAATGGCAAAAACATTGGAACATAATAAGAGCCGATCCTACCACCGTATACTAAAACGTACGATTTATTTGATAATGATGGTTACGGGAATTCAAGTCAATGCACAAAATACAAATGGATTCTGGGTGCCTAAAGATACATTCAACCAAGGCAGATTCTATACCGCCTTGGCAAGTGGGGCTATCCTATATACCGGGGCGATGATTGGTCTCGATCAGGCCTGGTATCAAGAGTATCCTAAGACCAAATTGCATAGTTACAATGATTGGCGAGAGTGGCGGAATATGGATAAATTCGGACACTGGTATACAGCATATTTTGAAAGCAGGTTGCTTTACCAAGGAGCTAAATGGACAGGTCTTAAAGAAGAAAAAGCGTTGTGGCTGGGTACCGGATTAGGATTTTTTTTGCAGGGTAGTATTGAATGGTTGGATGGACATTCAGCACAATGGGGGTGGTCATGGAGTGATGTTTTATTCAATGGTCTAGGATGTAGTTCTTTCTTTATTCAGCAAAGATATTGGAAAGATCAAAAAATCACCTTTAAAGTATCAAGCTGGAAAAGATCCTATCCCTCAGATCAAATTCTCAGTGTTGACGGAATCGGTTCTTCCTCTCTGCAGGAAAGAGCACAATCATTGTATGGACATTCTTTTGCCGAACGATTCCTTAAGGACTACAACGCTCAATCGATCTGGGCTTCTTTCAACATAAAGGCTTTCATGCCAGAATCCTCTTTTCCTGACTGGTTGAATATCGCATTTGGTGTGGGTGCGGAAAATCTCTTTGCGGGTTATGGTTATTCTTGGAATGATGAACAAAATAATACCTATAGGTTACCATCCCATGATTATCCTAGAACCAGTCAATTTTTTCTCTCTCCGGATATTGATTTTACGCGAATTAAAACAAAAAGTCATTTTCTCCGGTCCGTATTTCAAGTACTGAATGTGTTTAAAGTTCCAGCTCCTGCATTGGAGATTAATTCCCAGGGGAAATGGAAACTTCATTTAATGCTCATCAATAAATGATTTACGTATAATCAATTGCAATATGAAGTCTTACTATTGTTCGACTTGGACTTTTGGGGGTTTTGCTTGAATGATTAAATTCAGTATTTGTAAATTTAGAATAGCAAAGGTAGTCCAGGCCTGTCATCTGAATCCTGAAACCAACCTTTGAAATCCTAAATACCAGACATCCACGACATTCTTGAATAAATAAAGGTCCCTCCTCATATCTTCTCAGAAGATACGGATCAATATTAGGTACAAAAAGAATAAAAATCAACACTGAAGTTTGGTCATTGAGGATTGAAGGAATCTACATAAGTAATGGTTTTGTTCCCGGTATGGTCTACACCAGGTAGACCAAAAGTCAATTATAAACTTTTCCATAGGTATCAGCCATATTTGATAAATCTAAACTTTGATTATAATAATATAATTTGTAAAATTTTTAACTGCTCAATATATAATATTGGATGACCTCTCTGAGGTCAGAAGATTATATATAATGCGTATCTAACATATGGTGACCTTTCCAAGGTCAGTGATGTGGTGAAAGAAATTAGAGCTATAAACCCCGGAAGGGTTATCGTATGTTAAAAAAATATTTAAAAAACCGACCTCAGCGAGGTCGCCCAATTACTTCATAGTTTTTCAGTAATGACATATATTCATTTTTATACGTCCTCTGGCTATGATGAACATCCTGATTTTTAATATAATTAATTACCAATCAATTAGAAATACCTTGCCTTTCAGGTCAGAAAACTTAAATGCAGACGGTTGGAAAAAAGTAAGTGCCCAGCCGGCATGAGGCGATCAAAGTATATCAAATATATCTGTAATTGTACCTTCTATGAAACGTATACCGAGTTACTCGGAAGGATTTAATTTTTTATAGTACAGTGTCTTGCCAACAAATGTTATATCACTTTTTAGTTCTAGTGCTTCGGGAACGAAATTCTAACACTATTCTACTAGTTCTTTTTAATTTATACTTCGTTCTCGAAGCACCAGATCGTCCAGGTTAGTCATTCAAAAAGTTATAAATTTCAATGGGTAATTGTCGATGGAATGTCTGCCGGTCGAATCCTTCCGGATCTGTGGAAGGGAGAAAACCTGGATTAGTCATACTAGCCGGAAAGGGACTTAGAAACGAAAAATGACCTGCATTTTTGATTTCTTTCAAAATAACCTTGGTCTTGGTTGGGACTCCTTCCATAATCACATCCGAAGTCCATTTTTTTGGAGTAAAACGATCACATTCAGCTATAAATAGCAGAATAGGAATGTGTATGTATGCCAGTGAATTTTGGGGCATAAAATAACCTGCGGCCGGAGCCATAAGGACTATAGAGTTTATTCGTGGATCTTGCTTTACTTTGACTTTCTCGCCACTTCTGGTCCAAGGTTGACCTCCAGCCAGGCACAAAGCCGTGTACCCTCCAAAGGAATGCCCAATTACAGAAATCTTTTCCACATCCAGGTGACTCCCGAAAAAAGAATCTTTTATCAAATAATCGATAGCAAGACTTACATGCAGGGGTCTGAACACTAGGTTTTTAATACTATTTCCCAACTCATTGTTTCTTCGGTTGTTTCCGAAATGCTCAATCATCACAACGACATATCCTTTTTTTGCTAAAAATGTACTAATAGTCCGATACAGTAAATGAGAACCGCTGTTACCATGTGAAATGATTACCAGTGAATAACTTCCTTGTAATATGGACCCATTGGGGCTCACATCCATTGTGAATGGTCCAAAAGCAGTTGGTTTCGATTTTTCCATAGTAGGATAATGGACCAGTGCAGGAAAACTAATATGGTTTTCAAAATCAATGATTTTCAATTGTTTGCTACCCACATACACAGATTCCCAATTTGCATTTCGAATTTTCATTTGAATTTAAATTCTCTATTCTGGAATTAATTATGGAAAAATAGTTGTAAAAATATAAGTCACAAAAATGACTAGTAGAACCACTCCATAGAGCAGATTGGTTTTCCCCTTACTCAAACTGAGCACTACAATGAAAATGGAAAGTGCAAGCAATAAGATTGATTTTCTATCCAATCCAAGGACAATGTCGATGTCATATATATAGCTGACAATTGCTACGGATGGGATTGTCAAACCTATTGCCGCTAATGCGGAACCAAGAGCCAAATTCAAGCTGATTTGAATGTCGTTTTTTTTGTATGCAGCATTTACGGCAGCCAGGCCTTCCGGCAGGAGGACAACAGTTGCAATTATGATACCCACCAGGGATTGGGGCAAATTGGCATCTTCAACGGCAGTTTCTATCAATGGCGATAATGATTTCGCCAACAATACGACAATACCTAATCCAATCAATAAAAACATTAGACTAACGTAAATACTGTGATTTGATGGAGTTTTTTCTGCTTTGGGTTGAGATTCATTTTCTTCCAGCACAAAATAATCCTGATGTCTTCCGGTCTGTACCCAAAGAAATGTACCATATACTATTAAACAGGAAATTGCGACAAAGAATAATTGCGGTGTGGTATATTTCGGGGCATCCAAAGTAGTTGTAAAATTTGGCAATACTAAAGTCAAAACGATAATGGTAACTAGGCTCACCATAGCTGTATTGATCGATTTCATTTCAAAAAACTGTTCAAAATGCTTAGACGCTCCAACCAATAAACAGATACCAATTATTCCATTTAGAAGTATCATAACCGCTGCGAACACCGTATCTCTGGCCAGGAAAATGGCCTTTTCGCCACCCGATATCATTAGGGAAATGATTAAGGCAACCTCGATAATAGTAATCGCTATGGCTAGTATGATTGCTCCGAATGGTTCTCCAACTTTATGAGCTATTGTTTCGGAATGATACACGGCTGCTAATACAGAGCCAAAAAGTAATACCACTGTGATAATTTGAAAATATATTCCTTGGTTGGGAAGATCAAATCCATAAGCCATCCAAGCTAACAATGGTATCATTAGGTTCCAACTTAAGTACTTTTTCATTTATCTTTTTAACTCCGTAATTATAGTTTTGGTGATGCCATAAATCGATAGTTCGGCTAAAAATTAATGCAAATCCAGTATCAAAATCCAGCCGGACGAAAATGGCCTTCCCTGCTTGCTATTAATCATTCTAAAACTCCGTAACATATAGGAGCAATATACTGAATAAATTGCGCAGTCTTAAAGATCCTGATTTCAGTAATTTTATCTAATGGATATCAAGATTCAGATTTAATATGTCGAGGCATTCTGAATTTAATCACAAGTGATGAAACAAGAGTTAATATACCAATCAGAAGAATGGCGTACTTTATTCCAAAAACATCGGCTGTAATTCCGGAAATAATAGCACCAAATGCATATCCTAAATCTCTCCAAAGACGAAAAGTACCAATACTTTCCGCACGCTGGTCAGGCGACACGGCTTCCGCTATAGCGGATAAAAAGGTTGGATATACCAGTGCAGTACCCAAGCCCAAACCGGCTGTAAGTATCGACAATACCCAAAACTTACTATGGTAAGGAATGAATAGAATAGCGACACCTTGCAATAACATACCCCAGAATAACATGGATTTTTTGGAATAATGATCGGACATCTTTCCAGTAAATAATTGACCGATCCCCCAAACTGATGGATAAATTGCGGTTAAAATGCCGATATCTTCAATATTGTATTTAAAGGAGAGCAGGATCATCGGTAAAAGACCCCAAATCATTCCATCGTTGAGGTTGTTGACTAGACCTGCCTGGGTGATTGAACTTAACGTTTTGTTCTTAAAAGTAGTCTCCAAAAAAACATTTTCTAAACTTTTGGTTTTATCTGTAATACTTTCTTTATGTACGAAACGGCGGGTGTCTCGGATCCAAAATAAAGTCAAACAAAAACCGGCAATGGAAATGAATATACCGATATAAAAAGGGTAAGGCGTGATGTAGTATACATTGGCAATGTACCCGGAAAGAAAAGCAACCAAACCCACTGCAAAATAACCGGCAAATTCGTTCAATCCCATCGCCAAGCCACGATTTTTTTCACCCACTAAATCGATTTTCATTACTACCGTACTACTCCATGTCAAACCCTGACTTACACCCAGTAATATATTCGCAAATACAACCCATCCCCAACTACCAGAGTAAATCAGCAAAAAAGGAATGGGGATTGCCAGCAACCACCCGAATAAAAGTAACTTTCTCCTGCCAAACTGATTGGCAAGTCGGCCGGTATAATAATTTGCAATGGCTTTGGAAATACCAAATGCAACGATAAAAGAAAGAATAGCTGTCTTGGAAGCTACACCAAACTCCAACTCAGCAAATTGTGGGAAAATTGAACGCTCCATACCAACCATACCTCCGACAAAGGCGTTGACCAAGACCAGAAGTGCAAACTGTTTCCAGTTTTCCTTGAGTCCTAATCTAATTTCGTCTGGCATGATAGTCTTTAGTTTCCTTCGATTGAAGGTAATGGTTCATTTTGAATTTACCGCAAAGTATAATATTCTGAATTCCCTGTAACCATAAGGATTGAAAAGACAAGATGCTCTATTTAAAACTTATCCCGCTTCTGACTCTTATGAGGCCTAATGCAAACCCGAGTTTCTCATGTGCAATCAATTATTTCATATCTTTCCAAACCCAGTTCTAAATGTTAGATCCAATTGGACCTCCTATCTATTTAATATCTTTTAAATAATGTACGGTACGATTAATTTCTTTAAATCCCATTTTTTCATGAAACTTCTGGCTCGCTTCATTGTAAAGTTCTACATCTGAGGCGTACTCTATACTTCCTTCCTGCTTACCCCAATCTTCTCCTAATTCGATGAGTAATCTTCCAAATCCCTGCTTACGAAACTCCGGTCTGATATAAATCCCTTCCACATAGACCACCTTAGAAGAGGATGCGCCTTCGACATAATCAGTCCTCAGCGAGAGATATATAAAACCCAAATATTGCTGATTGTTCCTAAGTAAAAAGCACTTTTCCTTTGAAGAGGTTAATATCCTCTCAAAATTAGAATACTCTTCTGCATAATTGGAGTCGGTCCAAAACTCCAGTAACATATTGGTAACTTCGGATAAATTCTGTGGAGATAGAGCTTCTACTACAACCTTTTCGGATTGGTCACTCACCATGTTGTTTTATCTTGTTTTCATCAAGAAAAGTCGTGACGGCTTTCCAGGTATCGGTTACATCATTATTCACCCTTTCTTCCACCAGCATCGAAGAGCCATGAACCCCATATTTAGCGATATAGGTACGATGGCCATATTTTTTTGCCAACTCAAATTGATCCTTTGTGCTTTGATTTTCCATTTCGTTTGGGGGTCTTAAAATAATAAGAGGAACTTCTAATGTTTGAAAAAAACCATCCGGACGACATGGGGCCATAGGGCCACCTGAAGCTGGTGAAAAGGCGAGTACACCATGAATCTCGGATGGTCTGTTGTTTGCCAATTGTATTGCTAATGAAGCACTATAACTACTACCCCAAAGAAATTTATTCCCTGAAAATCCCATTGAAATGATAAAATCCAGAGCACTTTCAAGATTATTATAGGCATCACAGTAACTATATCCATCACCAAAACTATAGTTGGTGAGATTGGCAAGGGTGCGATTATAACTTCCATAATACTGCCCCCCCATCCTTTGATCAATGGCTAGGATATTGTAGTCCTGATTGATCAATTTGGGAATAATGGTGCGATACTCGCCTCGGGCATTTGAACCACCTTGGTGAAATAACAATATAGTGGGTGCCTTTTTATCCAATTCGTATAAATCACCAAAAATCCTTAAACTATCAGGAGTATAATATTCTATTTCAATTCCATCTTGGTTAGCACTTACCGTGGTATGGGTTAATGTTTCTTGGCAATTGGAAAACGTAAGCATAACCAACAAAATGAACAAAATGAGTTTCATCATGACGTTTTTAAATAATTCTATCTATGTTTTCAACTGGGTCTTGAGTAAAATTAATCTTTTTCTTTTGAACCTCTTTGAGAATAACCCCAGGCCCATACTCCCAGGCCGAGCCAAACTAAGATATCGTCTATTTCAGCGATCTGGTGTATTAAATCGCTTTTAATAATACTTTCTACCACCATTATTATCAAACCTATCAACATCAGTCCAAGTCCAATTTTTTCCAGTTTTTTCATTTTTTGGATCATTCAAACAAAGAAGTGGTTTAAAAACAGATGTTAAAATGAGTTGTATGCACTTGATTTTCAAGATGAGGCTCTTTTGGAGCCTTGTCTGAGGCAGTCAGGATCATTATAAGCAAATCAATTAAAAAATTGTTTTTAAATCACTTCTAAAATAGTATAACTCATAAGTCTTGGGTTCTTCTAATTATTTTAATCCATTTTTAAGCCATATTGTTCTCTTGAAGTTGAATATATTCGAAAAATCTAAGAATCACCCCTTCTCAATGCAAGAATGCCATCATTTGGAGATGATGACATTCCTTACAATTTCCGAATGGTGATTTCAAAAGCTTAATACAGCGGCTCCTTCTTTAACGGGGTTGTGGATCGCAGTAGATCCTACCACCTCTACACCCTCGATCAGATCTTCTTCAGACATTCCTCTTACTTTTATACATGGGGGACACACTCCAATAGCACTTCCGTTATCGATCACATTTTGAATCATACTCATCAGGGTAGGGTCTTCCGGATTAAGGTGCACCCGGTCGGCGGCTCCTTTACGTACCCAATCCACTCCGGAACTTACCAAAAAGACACTGACATCCAATCCATTGTTGATTCCTCCGTTGGCAATACTCCAGGCTACTGATGATCTTTCGTCATCTAATCCACGGGAAATAACGACTACTAATTTTCTACTTTCATTTTTCATAATGATTAATTTTATTTAGGTTATTAAATGATTATTTGTTTGTTTAATGGGTGTAGACATGTATACTCACGGCGGGGATCTCAAAGGGGTTACCGACAGCGTGATACCCTATTTCATCATTGATGAATCCAATGCCTCCTTTGCGATAGTTACTAACCGCGAGTAGTTTTTGTAACTCGTCCGGAGTGTATCTGAATTCTCTGAGACTTCCTCTCAGCACCTTAAAGACACAGCCTCCCTGGGGATGCCCATGAATATCTGAGGTTTTAGATTTTGGCCATGAGATCAGGATGGCTTTCATCACTTTATTATCAATCAGGACTTGTTTATGTCCTTCTATTTTGGCAAAAGCTTTCCAATCCCCGATAGGTCTTTCTTCCAATCTCTGCAGGACCGGAACAGAGTGAAGTACAGAAGGTACTTTATCAGACTTGCCGAAGATATTGTAAAGAGAAAGACAAAAGGATCTCAAATCGGGCATCTGACCCAAAGCGATCTTCAGCGCAGCCTCTTCAGTGATCCAATCCTGAGGAATGAGGCGTGACCATCTCTTGGCCAAACTTTTATGTATCAATCCGGTAAAGTCAGGATTCCTTTTTATGCTATAGCTGGTAATAGATGAGTGGGTGGGAAGCATTTGGCTCAAAACAGCTTGTTCTTCGTTTGATCTTGATTTAATTATTGTTTCCATCGTTCTTCATTTTTTATTTAAGACAAAGAACCGAACAATAATGAGGCAAGACTTTGCTGAAAAGTCCGAAGATTGGACTCAAAAGTTCAATCGTAGAAATTCAGTAATTATTTACTTGAAATTCGATTGTGATCGTGGACTGATTACAGAAAATCCCAATAATTAGAGCTTTAAGAACTAGCGCTTTGGTAAAAATTACATTTTAGGTGCTTTTTTGTAATCCGAGGGACTCAAACCCATGATCTTTTTAAATGCACGGCTAAAATGCGACAAATCTTCAAATCCCGATTCATAAGCCAATTGGGAAATGGATAGATCGGAATTAGCGATCAGGTAGGCAGCATGTTTCACACGTCTTTTGGTAAGCCATTTTCCAGGCGTATCGCTAAAAATTTCTTTGAATTCACGTTTAAAGGAAGATAGACTACGCTGAGTTAACTCGGCATATTGATCTAAATTGAGATTGAAACAAAAGTTTTTTTCCATGATATCGTGAAGGGAGGGCCTATCTGTTTGGTGCAAATCACAAAAGTATGCAGCAAGACAGGGATCTGAGTTCATCAACGTAATTAATAATTCTTTTAATTTTAGAACCATAATATGGTCCGGAGGACGGTTGATCCCTCTGAAGTAATTAAGCATGGAATGAAAGTATCCTTCCAAGAATTCATTTTCTTGAACTGTTGTAGCAGTAAATCCTTTTGAACTGGCTGACTTTTGTAATAATATTTGTCCTTTAACTTCTTCAAATGTTTCCCGGATTAGGTCATCGGAAAGAAAGAATCCTAACATACAATATTCGTCATCAAAATATTGGTGTATGATCTCAGCCCCTTTTTTCAAGTAGAGGGTTTGACCTTCGGTCAAGGTCCATTCTCCATTAATCGTCTTATAAGTCTTTTTACCGCTTAGGACATGAACTACATAGTCGAACTTAGAAAAAATTCCTATTTGTTCGGCATCGATGGGGCAAGTGTATTCAAGACAAACCGTTTCTTTGAACTCAAAGCGATTAAAATTCAGGTTGTCTTTAACAATTTTATAAAAGTTTAGCATAGCTTGGGGTTTCGTTAGTCATTAAAAGTAAAATAGTCAAAATCGGAATTAAAAATAAATCTTCGCCCTTAAATTAAATGATTCTGATTGAATATTAAAATGTCGACTATATAAATGTATGACTCTGGGAATAACGATCTACCGCGGGGTAACCATACAAACCGCCGATCTTTTTTATTAACTGAGGACGTATGAAGAAATCACATGACTGAATTGGCGAATAAATTTTAAGAAACTGCATTTTCCCCTATTGTTGTATAAAGGAATATAAGTTACCGGCAATGTCAGCAAGAAATATCCGATCCTGGGTAACTGCCACTGTGGAAAAAATCGGTGCGCCCAATTCCATCCTCCAATTCAATGAACCGGATTTTGCATCCAAACAATAAAAGAACCCATCGGAAGCTCCTACGAGTATTTCTTTCCCATTGACCAACACCGGGCTTGATTCCACCGTACACTGAATGGGTTCCGAATAGGGCGAGCTGGTCGACAAAGCAGGACCAGTTTTATATTTCCAGACTACCTCAAAATTATTCCGGTTAAAAGCAACAATACCATCAGCAACTGTTCCGAGAACCATTAAATTATCATAAATGAGTGGGGTCGAGTTGGTTTTAAATCGAAAATCCGTCTCCTTTTGCTTTAACATCTCTCCACTTCTGGCCTGGATAGCCAAAATATTATTCTGAGTACCCACAAAAAGCGTATCGAGATAAAATACGGGAGCTGCATCACGCATCCTAAGGCCTAATTCACGCTTTTTCCACAATAATTTACCCGTATGTATATCGTGACAATAAAGCGCATTCCAATTGGAAGAAGCGACTATCAAATCATCTCCAATCGTCGGAGAAGGAGGACCACCCACTCCTGAATTCCATTCTGTATTACACCAAACTTTTACACCATCTTTTTGATTTATTGCACAAAATCCTTTTCCATCACCGGTATAAACAAATCCGCGGTCTGCAATGGTACCGCCGACATAACCTGGTAATACTTTCATTTCAAGTTTGATCTTCCATCTCAACATCCCTGTTTTTGCATCTACCGCATATACATTTCCTAACATGTCAGTGGCAAAGACACTTCCAGCTTCGTAGGCTATGGACCCCTTAATCGAATTATCGGTTCGAAAGCGCCATAATTGTCGCCCATTTTGGTAATCGTAGCCAAAAATATAACAGTTACGGGCGTCTCCGTTGTCGTAAGATGCAATAAAGACTTTTCCCTCCGCCACTACGGGAGAGCACATATAGATGTTAGCACCAGTATTGGTAACCCATTCCAAAAGCAAAGGTGTCTGAGGTCCTTCTATATGGCCCGGATGATGCTGACCATTGAGTAAAAAATTGGGCCAACTGGCATCCACTTGGTTACTTAGGCCTTGATCTCGAATGACAAACTGCCTCTTTTTAACTCGGGTTTGACCATCATTGAATTCTCCTTTTACAACTATATAGAGGGAATCCAATCTCAGCTGATTTTCACTTATTGTTTCTTTCCCTATCCAGGTCCAATTAGTCTGTTGCTGCAAAGAGTGCCAGGTTTTATTATTTAGGGTGTATGATACCTCTCGTGTTCTGGAGGTACTATTATAGGCATTTACCAGAATAGGCAATTTGTTTTGATCGACAACAGTTATTGGAGCTGGAGACACAATGACCAATTGATGATCAACGTAGGTTTGAACCAGTTCGGTAGTAAAACTCCCGTCAATATTTAGATTGAAAACGCGAAACTGAGATAGTGAATGGTCAATTCCTCCTCTCTGGGCGACTCCCGTACAAATGGAAACCACACCGGAATTTCCATGAGGTCGATAAAAACTATTGTGCCAATGCCCGTACACCCACGCCTTCAAATTATGATCATTAAGGTTGATATATTCTTCGTCATCAATACCATAAATAAAAGCATCTTCCCCAGTCAACAGATCGTGATTAAATACAAATTTTGGCTTTTCTTTATCAAAATGGGTGAGCAGGTTTTTCAACCAAAAATAAACGTCCTTTTTCGTATAACTGGGTTTGAAATCGCCATGTAACATAGGGGTAACGATAAAAACAGAATTTCCAACTTCAAATGAATACCAAGAAGGGCCGAATAAACTTTCATACAATTCTTCTCCATATTTCCCGGCGACCAGATCATGATTTCCAATACAGTAGTACGTCGGAATTCCCATGGTAGACGAGTTTACATGTTGGGCATGAAAGTTCATCCCTTCTTTATAACAGATGTCACCGGTATGAATGAGAAAGGCAGGCTTTTCATAATGTATATATGTCTTAAGAATTTCAATCCATTTGCTCTTGTTGTTACTCGTTTCAGTATCGGTAATATGGATGAAACTAAAATTATTTCGATCCGTAGTATCAGGAGTTAATGCAAAATCATACGAATACTTAATTCCTTGTTCATTGTGATAAAATTTTTGGCATTGGTAACCTGCAGGTGTAGAAATGTGCACAAACCTCATATCTTCCCATCCTTGTAAGGTAAAGCGTCCATTCTTATCCGTTCGCGACACGTGGAGTCCATCGGATACCAAAACATTCGCTATGCCATTTTCCTGCCTATCAAAATATCCATTTCCATCACCATCCAAAAATACGGTTCCGGAATACTGACTGTGCACATCAATTCCGAAAATGAAAGTTAATAAGAAGAAAAACAGTTTGATTTTGACCATGATAGATTGTACGTTTAATTGTAATCAAATGGATTATACGCTAAGTTTTTCTCTACACCCCTGAAAAACTAATAAGCTGAGTTCGATAAATACAGGGTGTCTTGTAATAGCGTTATTGAGCCGAGACCAATCTCTTAAGCCATTACGGCGACCATATCGAATATCTTTAGCCCCAGATTTCTTTTTCCTGTAATTAATGACTTCCTGATTGCCTCATCCTTACTAATCCCCTTGGTAAAAATTCTCCAGGCAATTTGGTCATTTATTCTCACTTCACAATTAGGAATTTCGGTTGTTGAGGTATATAAGTCCCAACTTCCATGATATTGTAAAAACCAAGACTTCTCCGATGCTCCCACAATTACAAATTTAATCAGATCTCCCATTTTTCCTTTCACTTCACGATAATGAAATGGTAGTGCCCTCACAGAAGTATCTAAATATGGGTAATACCATTTTGTCTTAATCAATTCTTTTTCTTCACCGACTGCCTGCCTTATTTGTTGTTGATGGTGCCACTTTTCGGTATATTCCCGAGCGATATGGAACCAATTTTTAGACTCGTTCTCACCAGCCCATCTGACTGAAAACTTTGCGGTTTCGTATGGGTTAAGTGACAACAAGTAGTTGCAATATTCCTGGCCAGATGTTCTGAGTAGATCCAAAATCACTCTGGGACTTAATCTCCTTGACGCTTTTATCCAATCTGAATTGAGTTGGTTCAAAAGACCTACTAAATCAGCATATGTCTGAACCGGATTGGGCAATTCTGCTTCATACCGGTCCCTTAGTATGGACATGGATCTCAGGTTACCATCAAGCAAGTGCGCCGCAATATCTTTAATTTTCCATTTTGGCACAATGGTTTGTCTTTCCCAATCTTGTTCCGGAAGTGCTGCGAGAAAATTGATCAGTAGATGGTCAAGTTTGGGGAGGAGATCTCCTATATGGATTGGGCCGGGCTTATTCATTTACGATTTTTCATAAGCTTAAAATAAACAATATTTCTTCACCTCAACTATGGAAACATATTAAATCTTGCCACGATCCATTATGATCAAAACCACTCATTTGTAGATGGAGGTAAAATTATTTTTCGAGACAATTCCTTCCTTACCAATACTATACCCGACAGGTTTCTCTCCCGTCCACTCCAATTCAGGTAAAAATTTCATAAGTTCTTTTCGAAGGTCACGGATAACAGTACTGTGTTCTTTTTTATAAGCAATGTTGTGCCACTCGTTTGGATCATTGTCATGGTCGTACAGTTCTTCAAGGTTAATTTCCGGATAGTAGATATACCTGTATCTTTTACTCCGTACAGCATGGCCTATAATGGGCATTTCTGCCCAACTAAATTTATAACTAGTAACCACTGCACCCGTTTTCGTCTGCGGGTCTGATAATTGAGGTACCAAACTACGGCCATCCAAATGCACCGGTGGATTATACCCCGCCAGTTCGACTAAGGTCGGATATAAATCCATCAAACTGACCGGTTGATCGCAGCGAGATCCGGCATGTTCCATTCCGGGAAAAGAAATCATCAGGGGTACTCGAGTGGATTTTTCCCAAAGGGTAAATTTTTCGATATTTTCCTTTTCTCCCATATGCATTCCATGATCCGACCACAATGCCAGTATGGTGTTGTCGGCATAGGGAGAGGATTCAAATGCACTTAGCAACCTTCCAACCATCGCATCGGCAAAGGAGATAGCTGCTGCATAGGACTGAATGACTTTTTCCCATTGCTGGTTATCTACTGCCCATTTGTGGATCCTCCGTCGGCCGTGATCAAAGGCATCTTGTAAATCGTCAGTTAAAATTTCAGGTAAACGAATTTCTTCTAAAGGATACATATCAAAATACTTCTGAGGCACTTCCCAGGGATCATGTGGCTTCCAAAGTCCAACCGCCAGAAAAAAAGGCTGCTCATGTTTTTGGCTCAATTGATATCTTGCCCAATCAACGACATGGAAATCAGCCATTTTCTCATCTAACACTTGCAATGGACCCCAGGTCCACCAACCATTTTCTCCTCCAGGCCGGTTTGAATTGTCTACTTCCGGGGGATATATGGTTTCCTTGGGAGCCCGTATTTGATAGGGATGAGAAATGTAAGCACTAGGGAAATAGAAATCCCAATTGGCTGGTTCCACCTGACTGGTGGGAGCCCAGGGAGGTGCCTGAGAGTGGTAAATCTTACCTGCGCCCAACGTTTTATATCCACTTTTTTTAAAGAATTGTTCCAGAGTCAATACATTTTGCAAACCCGGAAATTTACGCCATTTAGCACCGTCATTCCAATATACGTTTTCTGCTCCCGACCGGGTATGGTGTACTCCCGAAAGGATTGCCGCCCTGGCTGGGGCACACGCTGGTGCTGGGGTATGAGCATTCGTGAAAACCATCGAATTAAGAGCTAGGCGATCTAAATTGGGGGTATGTATTTTCATTTGGGTATTTCCACGCATAAATCCAACCCAATCATTCAAATCATCGACTGCGATAAATAGTATATTAGGATTGTCGTGTATTAACCCTCTCACAGGATGATTACAACCCGAAATACTTATAAAACCGAATCCAATGAATATAAGGAACCTCAACATTTTGCCTTCTTTAAGACTAAAGGTAGAAAATTATAGATTTTTGAAAATAATTTCGACTCTCTGGCCCATTGATTTAGAGGCTCACCGAGCAGGTACAAATAATCCAATTTTGAAATGGATTCAATTAATTTTTCAAAGCATATCCATTTAATCCTTCATGAGTTGGACTCCTAAAGAATTGAGCATAATTCAAGCTGAATAGCAGGCACGTCCGTAAATACAAAATCAATTAATAAATGATAATTATATTCACTACAAAAAGACTTCCAGGTTTTATTCGAAAAGATTGAGTCATTGAATAATTCATCCACGGCCCGAATAATACCGGATTTTAGTTTGCTAGGTAATCCAAATTCTTTTATCAAGAAACTGAATCATGCTTACCCAACTTGAAATGCAGACAATCAATCTAACAAGTCTTGATGGTAAGAGAATGTCCATAAGAATTCATATCACCGGATCCCAAATTGATAATATTTCAGTACATTATGAGTAACCTTCAGGAATTATAAATCCCTGGGTAAAATTTGATATCAATTTGGCAAAATGGATTAAGTCTGGCTCACTCCAATATGGTCCAACTACCTGTACCCCGACCGGTAAACCTTCCTTTCCGATGCCGAGAGGTATATTCATACTTGGATGTCCGCTGGCATTGAAACAGGCTAAATAGGGCCAGGTGTAATTTGAATAAATTATTCTTTTTCCATCATATTCAATGGGAGTTCCGATTCTACATCGTTTAAATGCCGGGCCAAAAGCTACTGGACAAATTAATAAATCATGATTTTCGAAAAACTGTTCCCATTCCTGCACGATTCCTGCACGTATACCCATCGTCTCGGAATAATAGATAAAACTATTCTTAAAACCCTGGTTGAATTCGTGACTAAATTTATTATTACCTTTTAACAGTCCATTTTTCAGCTGCATTTTCATCAATGGTTTAACTAAACGGGGTACATCTTGAGAAATCAATTGAGGAAACAACCTCACATACAAAGACAGTGAGCGCTCATGGAGGTCCCTATCTGGTCCCCCCTGATGTAATGCACCGACGTGATTTGATAGTAAATCTATGAAGTCATTGATTACCGACTTAGTCAAACTACTGGTATCATAGCCTGGCCAGCGATCAATCCAAGCAATTTTGTAATCTTTTAATGACTTATTCGCAGGGTTTATCCACTCTATCCGTGGTGTATTTCTATCGCTGTCATGAGGTCCGCGAATTATTTTCCAAACAAGCTCCATATCTGCAGGTGTACGGGCCATCGGACCTGCCTGTGCCATATGAAAAGTAAAACTTTTTGCTCCTCGGGGTCTTGGTACGACACCATGACCAGGTACAGTATTTTCCGTGGGTTTCATACCATAAAGACCACAAAAATTGGATGGATTACGGATTGATCCTCCAAAATCACCTCCAAGTTCAATGGGAGTCATACCGGAAGCAAGAGCGGCTGACGCACCTCCACTACTACCACCTGGTGAATACTCCTGGTTATAAGGGTTTTTCCCTTGCGGGTAAATATCACCGGAAATTTGATAGTCAGTCAAATTCTTAGGCACATTTGTTTTACCTAAGAGGATCGCTCCAGCATCCTTCAACCTTTTGACAACAACTGCATCATCCGGTGCAATCCAGTCCTTAAGTATTTTGACATTGATAGTCGATTTTTTACCCTTGACCCAAAACTGTTCTTTAACAGTCATTGGTACGCCATGAAGGGGACCTCTGATTTTCCCCAACTTGACTTCATGGTCACATTCTGTTGCGATCTGCAACGCTTCAGCGGCAAAAGACATCACCACTGCGTTCAATTTGGGATTGTATTTTTCAATCTGGTCGAGGTGTGCTTGTACTACATCAACTGAGGTAACTTCACCATTGCGAATGTTCCTAGCAAGTTCTGTGGCGGATTGATATATGTATGTGGTCATGAAAGATTATTTAGACTCTTTAAATTAATATATGACAGATGTTATATTCTGATTTGCTGCATGAAATCAATACCATCAAATCCCTAATTCTATCAAATCTGTTCCGAATAAATAGACTATACTTTTGATTTGTTTACTCAACTCGTTCATTCTCAACCATTACTCGCCAAATCATCTTCCACTGATTATCTTTACGGTTAAGCATCCAAAATTCTTTGCCTTTTTCCTTATAGTATTGATTGTTCATTTCATATTCAACATAATAATCCATGACCACAACCGCAGATTGATCCCAGATATGGATAGTCTTACCTGTCACTTCAAATAGGTGTGTGACTGCTTGAGAAACATATTCCTTGATTGTGTTTACGCAGGACACTTTACCTTTAATTTCAGTTTGTAGATCCGGTGCCATGAAAATGATCTGATCGTCCAATAGGGGCATTATAATGTCAAACTGACCTTGGGTCCACCCTTCATTAAATCGGGTGATAAAGTTATCAATCATTGAATTCATTACATTCCGTTTATGTGGTCAATCGATTAGGAGATAACTTTTGTAAGTTAGGACCTTACTTCTTTACGTAAAAGATAATAAATCATTCGTTAATTGAGGTCATATTATAGAATTTGTATTCAAGGATATTTTTTGCCAAAAAGTGGGTTCACTCAAAACATCGAAGCAAATGAACATAAATTGAAATTATTGTGTATTTATTGAGAAGGTAGGTTTATCATTGGATACGTACTGTCTCCTTGAATTTTTGATATTTTGGAATTTCAAAATATACCTGCATGACGGTTGAAATAGGGGTATTGTTTGTAATCATTCTAGGAATGGTCATCATCATGGCCTGGGAAAAGCTTCCTCCTGATACCCTGGCAGTAACCATAATGGTAGTCTTGATACTTGGTGGATTTGTCACACCATCTGAAGGTTTGGCAGGAATGAGCAATCAGGCCACGATTACCATTTTAGCACTTATGATATTGACAGTTGGTCTGGAGACAACCGGCGTCATTACCGGATTAGGGCGAAGATTAAAAAAGATGCTCATCGGCAAGGAATGGAAAACACTTTTGTTCCTTATGCCAATTGCAGGAATCTTTTCTGCCTTCATCAGCACTACGGCTATTGTGATTGTATTTATGCGGATACTGATTAAATTGTCAAAAAAGCTCCCTACTAACCTGTCCAGGCTGTTAATGCCGCTATCTTTTGCCGGAATCCTAGGTGGATCATGCACTTTATTAGGAACCTCCACGAACCTTTTAGTAGGAGCAATCGCTAAGGATGCCGGGCTTCAAGAATTTGGAATATTTGAGTTCACCCAGATTGGATTATGCCTATTTTTGGTTGGGATTCTATACATGGTATTAGTGGGTAGACATTTGATACCGAAAAGAAAAAAAGGAAGCGAAGATTTAGTGGAAGAATATGCAATCCAGGGCTTTTTCACAGAAGTAAAAGTATCAAATAATTCCGATTTGATCGGTAAAAGAGTTGACGAAACGAAATTATTTAAGGCTGATGAAATTGATCTAATAGAAATTCGAAGAGATGAGGAGGCTTTGTTTCCTCATGAAGACAACTCCATTCAAGCCGGAGATGTTCTGCTAATCAAAGGGAGTATAGAAAAAATGGCTGAACTTCGCCAAAAAAATGATCTTACCCTTTTAGCAAGACAGAGTCATATCGACGACGATCGTATGAACACTGAAGACATGACGCTTTGTGAAGTTATCATTAAGCCCAATTCCAGACTACTGGGAACCTCCTTGAAGAAGGTAGATATAAAAAGAGAATATAATGCAATCCCCCTGGCTGTTAAAAAGCACTTGAAATATTATACAGCTGATTTTAATGAGTTGACCATTGAGCCTGGGGATACTTTGTTAATGGAGGTTGGGAGAGCCAATTTTAAGTATTTTTATAACCGTCCTGAATTTGTAGTACTTCAAGAACATGAAGAGTTGGCCGCGCGTAGCAGTAAACGATACTTAGCTGCTATTATCGTCATTGTGGTAATATTATTAGCTGCAACCAATATATTGCCGATTTTGCAAAGTTCACTGGCCGGATGTGTAGCTATGTTTTTAACGAATTGTTTGGATTTACAAAAAGCCTATCGACGAGTGGACTGGAACGTATTTTTCTTACTGGCAGGGGTGATCCCTCTAGGTACCGCGATGGATAACACGGGCGCCAGTCAATTGATTGCGACTACCTTTTTGGACATTTTTGGGGATGTTTTACCTCGTATTCTGGTAGCGGTGTTGTATTTAGTGACTACATTATTGAGTTCTGTGATCTCCAATAATGCCACTGCAATTTTATTTGCACCGATCGCTATTTCGATCGCATTGAGTTTAGGCCTCGATCCCAAGCCCCTTTTACTCACCATAATGTTTGCTGCCAATATGAGTTTTATTACTCCTCTTGGATATCAAACCAATACCTTGGTATTCAGTGCCGGACATTATCGTTTCAGTGATTTTTTCAAGGTAGGCGGAATTTTATCACTATTGATTTGGATATTGATCATTTGGCTAATTCCGTATTTCTATTTCTAAAATATTATTCACCCGGGGAATTCCCGAATCTCCTACGTCGATTACGGGATAAACTTCGATTCTCCTTGCTGTAGCTCAGGCTGCTTGCAGCATCTCCCTAGGGCTTAATTTTTTTCATATACCCAGAAATAAAAAAAGGCCACCGGTATTAACCAATGACCTCTTTAAGTAGCCCCTAGGGGAATCGAACCCCTCTTTCCAGGATGAAAACCTGGCGTCCTAGCCGATAGACGAAGGGGCCTTATACAATCAGATTTTGCACTTAAATCCTTCAAATAATTTAGGTGCAAAAAATACTGATAAGTCCCCGGTAAGTCATCAGGTGGCAGCAGCTACTCAAAGAATTTTTACCACTTTTCTCTAAAAGCGTGTGCAAATATAAATCTTTCCGCATAATTAAGAAATCCCACATAAAAAAAATGAATAGATAAAACTCAGTCTCTGGCCCATTTTTGCTTTCGGAAATTTAATCAAACAGCGGTAATATGAGTCAAAGTATGGGTAAATCAAACCGAATAATATAGAATAAAAGAATGGTGCACTGCTTTGATATTAGCCAGAATATTAGTCCGCTTTAATCAATTTGATTACGGGAGTAGAATAAATATTCGACTCTAAAAGTCCGAAGTATATCCCGGGAACAATCTTTTCATTTAAAAAGACAACCTCTCCCGGTAAAACGGTTTTTTCAAAAATCCTTTGGCCCAAGTGATTCATGAGTACAAAATTCACGGAAACTGATTTACCCTTCTGCTGATAATTTATGTGGATCCGGTTTTTGAATGGATTGGGAAATACGGACCATTGAATATAATTTTGTGCTGGTGAAAATATTGAGGTACTGCTTCCTTCGGTGATGCTAAATCCGTCAATTCCTGCTTCTACTACATGCCCAAAACCTGTACCTGGCAAGTCAGAGGCAATTACAACCAGGTTGCCTGAGGTAGTTGATCCAAGAATCTCTTTCAAATTATATTTTTTAAGCTCCCACCCCGTGGTATTTTGCGTAATTTGATCGATGGGGATTGTGTCATTTCGATTTATCCATCCTATTTGTAAAGTATCATTTGGCTCCATAGTTCCGGAAAGCACTTTAAACCAAACGGATAGGCTAAGTACCGGATCCTCATGCACACTAATGTCAATAAAGGGTGAGGTCAATACAACGGAACCCTGATCCACATCAAACGCCCCCACTGAGCCGGATCCATTGCCGGTTACATAACAGTATTCTCCAAGGTCATCAGGTAGATCCTGATCCGGATTAGAAGGGACATTCTGAAATGATGTTCCTAATGGAATGGCTCTCACCCAATACCCCCTGGATGCATCGCCGGTCACTTGCCACCCTAAATCCATAACGAATTCATCGCGGTATCCCGGATTCAATTCTATTTCTATCTGATTATCAGCCATAATAGCCTGACTCAACTCAATGGTATGATAACCCCATTTACCTGCATAAATTTCATAATCTCCTGAAAATGCATTGAAAGTGAAGCTACCATGCTGATCGCTATTGGCTATGATCTCAAGCTCTCGGTCTTTTAGAGTTATCTGGGCTTTATCAATTCCTAATCCGGTGACACTATTTTTAATTGTTCCATTAATTGAAATGATAGGTTTGGCTTCTAATTCTACGTTTTGTAATAGAATACCTCCTTCGGTAATTACCACATCCAATATTTTGGTATGGTATTCCGGGTGATAGAATTCTACCTGGAAGGATCCACTCCCTGAAAGTCCGGTTTGGTATCTTCCATTCGCATCTGTTCTTTCTTCTACTATTTTCGATCCCAAGAAGTTGACTTTTACATCTTTTAAGAAATCCCCAGTAGCCCTATCCGTAACATGGCCTTCCATCCTACCCGCTTTGACATACCGAGGTTTCAGTACAAATAGACCGTAATTAATATCAGAAGCTAACAAAATTCCGGAAGGTAAATATGGATAAGCCCCCCAACAACCATTAAATCCACCATGTGCGTCAGGATAGGTATCATAACTTGCTACTTCAATCATATTATCAGGTTTTGACACATCCAGAATCACTACCCCATCCGTGTAATAGGAAGTGACGAGAAAATCGTTGAAAAAATGGACATTATGGGGATATACTGACTTCTGAAGTGCATTTACCGGACGGTATTGGTCCAGAAATTGAATGTCGGTAGGATCACTCACCCGATAGGCCTGGACATAGGCAGTAGGCTGTTCATCCGTGGTAAATAGATATTCACCATCATCAGAAATCCATGCATTATGAGTAAAACTGAATGTCGTTGGTTGAGTCCCAAGTAAAACCGGATTGGATTTATCTCGTACATCAATAATCGAAAAATAACCGGCAAAGATATCCGAAGTATACATGGTATCATTCCGTACTACCACATCATGGCACACATTTGGATTAGCATATCCCAAATACGTTGGGCTTTGGGGGTCGGACTTGAGGTCAAAAAAAATCACTCCTCTGTGTACACCCTGACAATCTGACAAATACATAACCCCACTAGAGTCAATAAACATATTATGACACTTTGTCAAAGTTCCGGAGAAAATCGTATCACTGCCATTCACCTCAGTGATCGTAGGTTTCAAAAATTTCCAGGAAATATCATTCGGTGCCCCCGACATATCGATTATCCCTAACCCATCACGACCTTGATCATCTACTGCATATACAAAGTTACCATATGACTTAAAGTCCCTCCAAATACTTGATGCTAATGGAATAAATTCACGTTTAATTGGAGCGGTGGGATCTTCAAGACTATAGATAAATATCCCTGCTTGTTGTCCAATTATTGCATATTCAATACCGTTCTTGTCCACAAAGCCCCAAATATCAGAGTAATCACCTGTACCTTCTTTGATATTGGCCAACAATTCAATATTCACACCCTGGGCAAACCCTACCCCAAGTCCTGGTATGCCAAGACTTAGAATGAATGCAATGACTTTCCACATTTTCATTTAATGGATTTTTTAAAACAAACGTATAAAAAACATAAAATAACATGTTTTTAAGGATAAATTAGTTTCGGATCGTTTATTTATTTCTTTTTGGAATCACCATGGTTGTCAGTCGGCTAATACATAACAATTCACCAGCATCATTTCGTATTTCAATCTGCCATATTTGTATTTTTAATCCGATCTTAATCGGAAATGCTTTGCCGATAGCATATCCTGAAATTCCTGGTTTGATGTGATTGGCATTAACCTCGATTCCGACCACTGTATTTTCCAGTGGATTCCTTACACACAACCAGGAAGCCACGCTTCCCAATGTTTCCGCCAAAGCAACACTTGCTCCACCGTGAAGTATGCCAACCGGTTGTTTGGTACGTTGGTCAATGGGCATGCGGGCAATTAGATAATCCGGACCTTTTTCAATATATTCTATACCTAAATGTTCAATCATGCTGTTAGGGGCTCTTTCTTGCAATTCCTTCATA
Organism: Saprospiraceae bacterium; assembly: GCA_965223405.1. Taxonomy (GTDB): domain Bacteria; phylum Bacteroidota; class Bacteroidia; order Chitinophagales; family Saprospiraceae; genus CBDCWO01. Next base: position 3,871,839 of record CBDCWO010000006.1, on the reverse strand, counting down.
GTAAAGGGTATAGTCCAAATATCAGTTTTCATTTCGTAGATTTTTATTGATGTTTTGAATTATCGATTCTATATTTTGGGGTGACCATTCAACTGGGGATAGGTATTTCTTAAACCAGGTAATCTGCCTTTTAGCATACCTTCTACTATTTTGTTTCATCAATCCTATCGCTTCAGGCAGTGTTGATTTCTTGTCTATGTAAGCAAACAATTCCTGATAACCAACAGTTTGTAGGCTTTTCAAGTGTCGAAAGTCATATAAGTTCTCCACTTCATCCATTAACCCTTCCTTCATCATCATGTCAACCCGATCATTAATTTTTTGATACAACAGTTTTCTCGGAAGATTCAAGAAGATAGGTATAGACATAAAATTCCGAACCACATCTTTTCCCTTCCAATATTTGGAAAACGGGTGGCCGGTAGCCCGGATCACCTCAAGCGCACGCATTAACCTACGTGGATTGTTGGAATCTACAATTTCATAATATTTCGGATCCTTTATCCTTAGCTCCTTTTTCAAATAATCGACACCGAAATTGTTAAGATCAATTTCAAGTTGGTTCTTAATGGACATTGGCACTTTCGGAAAGCGATCCAATCCATGCATTACCGCATGGATATACAATCCTGATCCTCCACTCAAAATAACAAGATCCTTGACTTTGTAAATTCGGTTTAAAAGATCCAAAACATCTTGTTCATACATCCCTACATCATAATGGTCTTGAACACTCCTGGTCCCTATCAAATAATGTCTGACTGCTTTTAAATCTGAAGCCGACGGTTTTGCCACACCAATGTTCAGTTCGTCATAGATTTGACGGCTATCAGCATTGATAATGGGGCTATCAAAATATTGAGCCAATTTTACACTTACTCTTGTCTTTCCGACAGCTGTAGGCCCTCCAATTACAATTAGGAATTTCTTACTCATTAAAAAAAATGTATCAGTAGCAAAGTTAAGGATGAATCCTAACTTTGTTATTTTTACACTTATATATGAAATTATACGACATCATTAGGCCTTTTGCCAGGTTCTCTTTAAAGATTTATTTTCGAAAGGTTTTCGTACACGGATTGGAACATGTGCCTCGTAAGGGTCCGTTGATAATTGCCGCCAACCATCCCAGTGCTTTTATGGAAGCTTGTATTCTGGCTTGTTTTCAACCAAGGCCTATTTATTTTTTGGTTAGAGGTGATGTTTTTGTTAATCCGGTGATCAACTTCTTGTTGGATCAAACCAATCAAATTCCTATCTACCGGTTTCGTGATGGATTTAAAAATCTGCGCAATAACGAAAGTACATTTTCGAAAAGTTATGATTTGTTAAATGCGGGAAAGCCAATTTTAATTTTTTCCGAAGGTATTACCAAGTTCGAGAAAAAACTAAAACCACTTCAAAAAGGGACGGCAAAACTGGCCTTTGGGACTTATGACAAACATCAATCGGATGAATTAAAGATATTGCCTGTCGGTATTAATTACACCGATGTAAAAAGAATGCGATCCGAAGTGATGGTCGAAATAGGTGAACCACTCCTATTGAAAGATTATCTTGACGAGTATCAGGTAAACAATCATGATGGAATCAAAAGGTTAACTGCAGATCTTTATCAGGCGATGCAAAAGTTGGTCATTCATGTGGACAATCCGGAAGATGAATATTTATTAGATGAATTAACCTATTATCACTGTCCTGACGAGCTTCTAAAAGTTTATCCGGTGGTTGATAAAAGTAGTTCTTTTTACCAACATCAATTCACCTTGGCAGGAAAACTTAATCAAATGACCAAAGACCACAAAGATGCTCTACGTGAAAAGCTGCAATCCAATCCTTTGCCTGTAGGTGCTCGTCAATGGCCGTTAAAATATTTTCAATTCGGTCTTTGGCTAGCAAGAGGTCTCAATTGGCTTCCCTATAAGCTTACGACTCTTTTTGCCAACAATAAAGTAACCGCAGAACCATTTTATGGGCCGGTATTTTGGGGCATAGGCAGTCTGTTTTATCTGATTTATTTATTGTTGATAGGAATTATTGGCAGCATCTGGTTAGGGCTTTTCGGTTGGATTATCGCATTATTAGTTTTTCTTCTAGGGATGTATTACTTCCAGGTTACAGATGTATTCCGAAATCGGGCCAGGCAAAAACGAATTCAGAGAATACTTGCTGATTCTGATATTCAATTAATATTTGCCAAGAGCTTCGGCCCGGTCGAGAGCAGCTGAAGTTCCTTTTTCTATTTTGGCAGATAATGCATCCAGGTTGAATTGTGCAAGGGCTGCTTCAGTAGTACCACCACGTGAAGAGACTTTCTGAATCCACTCGGGGCAGGTAAAGTCCGTATTAATAAACAACTCAATTGCCCCGCGAAATGTCTGACTCACCATTAATTCGGATTCCGCCTGGCTAAATCCCATTTTTTCAGCAGCGTCGATCATGGATTGCATAAAATAAAATACATATGCCGGTCCCGAACCGGATATGGCGGTAGCCGCATTAATCGCATCCTCTTTACCCACATAGATGCTTTTACCGGTCGTGTTGATTAAATTTTGTACGGTTACCAGTTCAACCCTGGTAATAGCAGATGACGAGGTGAATACGGTCATGCCCATCCCGATTTGAGCCGGCAGATTGGGCATAGCACGGATAATCTTGTTCACTCCCAGTGCAGTCTGGATAAGAGAAATTGGAATTCCGGCCATAATAGAGAGCACTACCTGCTCCTCTTGCAGGTGATTTTTTAGATCCGGAAATAGCTTAGGAGTATCCTGTGGTTTTACCGCTAATATGATCAAATCGGCAAAGGGTACGCAAGCATCGACATCCACAAATACCTTTCCCATCCTCATATCAATCAATTCTTCCCGCTTGCGCTCAGATTTCTCCAATATCATCAAATCCTGAGGATTACAAAAATGAGATTTCAGAAGTGATTTGGCATACGTTAATCCCATATTTCCACCACCTACAATTAAAATTTTCATATTCTCGATTATTTAAAATACCATCAGCAAAAAGTAATCAAAAAGGATAAAAAAATAGTTTCTTGATCCATATAGCGGATATACCGTACTCAGTTTTCAAGAACCTATATATCCAATTTCAGTGCTTTTATCCATAACTCCGAATACAAAGTTATAAGAGTCTTGACCTGGATTCCCGAACACTCTCAAACCATTCTTATTTTCGCCTTTTAATGGCTTGCTATTTTTTACTTTTCGCTGTTTGCCTGGCAAAGATAACAATGGTTAAGCATTTTGATGATTGATAATATCCTATTCCATTCCGCTGATACAAAATAACCTGAAGTTCATGCATTACCCCACCGTAACAGTTATAAAATCTCCGTGAATAATCAGTTACTATTTATGTTCAACCAACTTGGTAATTGAAATATAAGTAAAAGCTTAAATGGGGAATATTGGTATCTTTAAAATTAAAAACATGCAAAAACTCGGATTCATATCCCTCATGTGTATCTTCATAATGTGTCAATTTTCAGGAGACAATTCAGACCAGGTTAATACTCAAATAATTGATAATAAGGTGAAGGTAGATTATGCAATTGTTATTCATGGAGGAGCCGGAGTAATCTTGAAAGAAAACATGTCGGATGAATTAGAGCAATCGTATCTGGCTGCCATGCATGAAGCACTAGATCGAGGAGAATCTGTGTTAAATTCAGGAGGTATGGCCATAGATGCCGTAACTGCCGCGATTACTTATATGGAGGATAATCCGCTTTTTAATGCAGGTAAAGGAGCTGTATTTACCAATGATGGACAGAATGAAATGGACGCCAGTATCATGGATGGCCGTGATTTAAATGCCGGAGTGGTAGGAGGAGTGACCAATATAAAGAATCCCATATTGGCTGCGAAAGCCGTTCTGGAGAAATCAGAGCATGTATTCCTAACTCAAAAAGGAGCCGAACAATTTGCCCTGGAACAGGGATTGGAAATTGTAGATCCTCAATATTTTTACACTGAAAGAAGATGGGAATCTTTGCAGAAAGCAAAAGAGGCCGAAAAAAGTGATATGGAAATGACTCCCGATCAAAAGCATGGGACAGTAGGTGCGGTAGCTTTGGATAAATATGGAAACTTGGTCGCGGGTACCAGCACTGGTGGTATGACCAATAAAAGGTACAACCGCTTTGGTGATGTGCCGGTAATAGGTGCTGGAACCTATGCCAATAACAACTCCTGTGCTGTATCCTGTACCGGACATGGTGAGTATTTTATCCGCTGGACCGTGGCACATGATGTAAGTGCATTAATGCAATATCAGGGGCTAAGTCTTCAAAGTGCGGCCAATGAAGTCATACTACAAAAACTAAAAAACGCCGGAGGAAGCGGAGGATTAATCGCTGTAAGTAAAGAGGGTGATGTATCCATGACTTTTAATTCACCAGGCATGTATAGGGGTTATGCTACATCTGAAAAAAGGGAGGTTAAGATTTATAAAGATTGATTGCCAAAAGATACCCTCATATGTTCTTCATCTTATGTTAGTGCTCCACCAAGAGTTGTCGTAGGATCTGACAACCAGGTAATTGTAAAAAAAATGGAACGAATAATTCGTTCCATTTTAATTCAAAATTATTTAGCGAATCACGCTAAATCTAATTATCTGGTAAATAGCAACTCGCGATATTTTGTCAAAGGCCACATTTCATCATCGATCATCATTTCCAATTTATCGCAATGATATCGAATCTTGTCGAAATAAGGTTTGACCTTATTGCAGTATTCATCTGCTTTTGTGGCTGGATCCTCGATCACATTTGCTTTTTTGCGCTCTTCAATCATTGCATCCACTTTGCTCATGATCTCAGAAATATGACGCGAAATTTCCTTCACTAGTGATATTTGCTCCCTGGCAACCACCATATAATCATTGCCAAACACTTCTTTTAAGCCCTGTACATTTTCGATCAACGTATTTTGATATCGTACCGCTGTAGGTATGACATGATTACGAGCAATGTCACCCAACACCCGACCTTCTATTTGAATCCGCTTGGCATATTCTTCAATTTCTATCTCATATCTTGCTTTGACTTCGGTTTCATTCATAACTCCCAACTCTTCAAACAAGTCGATCGCTTTCTTTGACACTTTTGCTTTTAAAGCATCCGGTGTATTTTTGTTGTTACTTAATTTACGCCTTTTTGCTTCTTTTTCCCACTCATCACTATATCCATCACCTTCAAACAGAATGTGCTTGGATTTCTTGATATAATCTCGTAAAACATTAAAGATGGCATCATCTTTTTTCATCTTCTTACCCTCAATCAGAGCATCTACATCTTGCTTAAAAGTATTTAAAGTTTTCGCCACGATGGTATTAAGTACCGACATTGGGCTCGCACAATTTGCATATGATCCCACCGCCCTAAATTCAAACTTGTTTCCGGTAAATGCGAATGACGATGTTCGATTTCGATCGGTGTTATCTAGCAATATTTCCGGAATTTTTCCTACTACATTTAGTTTTAGATCTGTTTTTTCATTAGGAGAAAGTTTCCCAGGAGATACGGATTCCAACTCTTCCAAAACTTTCGATAACTGAGCGCCAATAAATACGGAGATAATCGCTGGTGGAGCCTCGTTTGCACCAAGTCGGTGGTCATTACCTGCACTAGCTATAGAAGCTCTTAATAGTTCTTCATAGTCACTAACCGCTTTGATCGTATTGACAAAAAAGGTTAGAAACTGCAAATTGCTCATTGGTGTTTTACCAGGACTTAGAAGATTGACTCCGGTATTTGTAGCTAATGACCAGTTGTTGTGCTTTCCAGACCCATTGATTCCTGCAAACGGTTTTTCATGAAACAAAATTTTAAAATTGTGCCTGGCAGCCACTTTATCCATAACATCCATTACCAGTGAATTATGATCTACGGCTAAATTGGCCTCCTCGAAGATCGGGGCTACTTCAAACTGGTTTGGAGCTACTTCATTATGACGAGTTTTTACTGGTATCCCTAATGCCATACATTCCAGTTCAAAATCTTGCATAAAAGCCATTACTCGTAGCGGGATAGAACCGAAATAGTGGTCATCAAGTTGTTGACCTTTAGCAGGTGCATGTCCAAGTAGGGTTCGTCTTGCTAAAACAATATCCGGGCGTGAAGCTGCCAAAGCACTATCTACCAAAAAATATTCCTGTTCCCAACCTAAAGTAGATATTACTTTAGTAACATTTTTATCAAAATATTTGGCTACCGCTGTAGCTGCATGATCGACGGCTTGCAATGCCCTTAGTAAAGGAGTTTTATTATCCAATGCTTCCCCTGTATAAGATACAAATACGGTTGGAACGCAAAGTGTGGTTCCCAAGATAAATGCTGGCGAAGTTGGATCCCAAGCGGTATAACCTCTAGCTTCAAAAGTATTTCTGATTCCTCCGGAAGGAAAACTCGATGCATCAGGTTCTTGTTGTACCAACTGACTACCTCCAAATTTTTCAATGGCTGTCCCATTTCCGGTTGGTTCGAAGAACGCATCGTGTTTTTCAGCTGTTGCTCCCGTGAGAGGTTGAAACCAGTGGGTGTAATGACTGGCTCCCTTGGATAATGCCCAATCTTTCATACCAGCAGCAATTTGATCGGCAATATCACGATCAATCTTTTTACCGCTTTCTATCGCTGAAAGTACACTTTGATAGGCCGCTTTGGTCAGATACTGTCTCATGGTGTTCTCGGTGAAAACATTTTCACCGAAGAGGGTTGACCTCCTTTCATTCTCATTTACCATAATCGGTCTGCGTGAGAATGTCTCCTTTAATGCTTGACTACGAATTGTTGACATGGATTAAGTTTTGATCAAAAAAAATGAAGCTTCAAATGTAATGCATTCTACCAATACCCACTAAATATTATGGGGTATTTGTTAAAATTTTTACCAATTAGTTTTCCACACCCCTGTTAAGAATAGGGGTGGCGCCTTACAAATACAGTGTTTTTTGATCCGAAACCCCTTTTTGCAATTCGAAGTAATTGCATTTAACTTGATGCGGAGAGTAGCTCAAATTAGTGATACTAACGGTCATGACCTTTCCATTGCGATTCATCACAAAATCATTCTCAGGGTCACCTTTGCTACTAAACTGGTGTAATATTTGAATCGCACCAAGGTCAATATGACGACTTTTAGATAGCCATTTTTGAAAAACCTGTTCGCGCCATTCTCTGACATTTGAATCATATAAAGTGGCTGAAGACCATATCTGAGGTTTTAAGGAGTCCAAAACTTTCAAATGTTTGGTTTCATTGACATCCCACCTGAGCTCAGCTAGCTCTGAGCCATCATATAAGATAAGAGTAAACGGCTCGATGCCTTTAAACTCATAACTATGAACAAAATAATCTATAGAAGGATAATTGAAAAAAGCCAAAGCCATAATCCCACGACTTATGCGGTATGGAGGTTGATGTCGGTGTTTTTTAAATGCGCCATTAAGTAGGCATATTGCTTTGCCCTGATCATTACCCGCGATCCAGGTCCCTCCAGCCTTTGTATCTCTTGGATAAATAATCCGTTGGCCGTTACTCAGGTCCATTGAAAGAGAATCAGGTGATCGATCCGGAGATTCATCGCGGTTAGCTGACAAAATAAATGATTCAGTGGAGGTAGGTATATAGGTTACAGTACACATTAAATATCCCCTTTTTGTGGTCGAATAATAATTTCCTCTACGACCGCCGACGAACCTAGGCTTAATATATTATAAACAACTTCTGCAATTTCCTTTGTTTCAATTAGGCGATCATAAGGCAGGTCACTCCCTTTCCAACTATCAGACCAGGTTGCGCCCGGCAGAACAGATGTAACTTTAATACCTGTAGGTTTGAGTTCTTCTCTTATTACTTTGGAAAACCCTAATAAGGCAAATTTGGAAATTGAATAAGATCCCCCGTTAGGATACGCCATAATACTCGCAATAGAACACATATTGATAATGTTTCCACTTTTTTGGGGTAGCATGATCGGTAAGATCTCTCGGGTCAAATGATACGCACTGTATAGATTGGTCGAAATAAGGGTTTCTAAAGTTCCTTCATCCTCTTCACTTATTTTTCCCGGCAGAAAAGTTCCGGCATTATTGATCAGAACATCAACATGACCCCATCTTTGCTTGATCTTATGAGCAAAGGATTTGACATCCTGTTTCTGTTTGAGATCGGTAGTTTTGGTGATTACTTCGCTGGAGGAATTTAATTTCAACAGGTCAGCTTTGCAACTCGCCAAGTCCTGAGAACTTCGGGAACATATAGCTACGTCATATCCTTTTGACACCAGCTTTTGAGTGATTGACCACCCTATCCCTTTAGATGCACCTGTAATAATAGCTCGCATGATCTTTGATAAATGATTAACTAATACAAATTCTTACGGTAGTAAAAATTAAACTATTTTTGGCTCCGAAAGTTTTGAATAAGGTGCAAAGGTAGCAGACTTTTAAGAATCAGGAAATGTTAAAACTAATTGAGCATTTTGGGCAGTTTATCCTATTGATGGGGCGGACATTTCACCGGCCAGAAAAGTGGAGCATGTACTGGAAGGAAACAGTGCGACAGATGCATGATATTGGTGTAGGGTCGGTAGTGATTGTTGCCATCATATCAATTTTCATCGGAGCGGTAACAGCAGTACAATTTGCCTTTCAATTGGATGGAACCCTCGTACCACGATATTATATTGGCTATATCGTCAGAGATATTGCCATTATTGAATTAGCCCCTACATTCACCTGTTTGGTATTGGCTGGTAAAGTCGGCTCAAATATGGCTGCAGAATTAGGTGGGATGCGTCAGAAAGAACATATAGATGCAATGGAAATAATGGGTGTTAATACACCAGGATTTTTAATTCTACCTAAATTAACTGCTGCTATTTCTGTTATTCCGTTGTTGGTAATAGTTTCAGCTTTTGTGGCCATTCTAGGTGGATTTCTTACTAGCGTTCCGACAGGGATGTTGTCTAATGCTGAATATATACAAGGACTAAGATCATTCTTCCTCCCTTTGAATTTTAAGATGATGATCGTCAAATCCATAGTTTTTGCAATAATACTCACGAGCGTATCTTGTTATCAGGGTTATACGGTAAAAGGTGGAAGTATTGAGTTAGGAAGAGCCAGTACACAAGCTGTAGTATTTAGCGATATTTTAATTATTCTGGCAGATTACATTATAGCTATTGTGTTGACAACTTGAAATTATGATCAGAGCGGAGAAGTTATTTAAAAGATTTGGAGATCAGGAAGTGATATCTGACATAAGTTTATCTTTTGAAAAAGGAAAGACTAATTTGGTGATAGGAAGAAGTGGGGCTGGCAAAACTGTGTTTCTAAAAATGCTAGTGGGTCTTTTGACACCTACCAGCGGTACGATATGGTATGATGATGTAAACTTTTCCCAACTTAACAAAAAGCAAGTCAAAAAAATTAGACTTCAGGTTGGTATGTTGTTCCAAGGTTCCGCATTATTTGATTCGATGACCGTAGAACAAAATGTATCATTTCCTTTGGATATGTTTACTAATTGGACAAAAAAAGAAAAATTAAATCGGGTTAATCATTGCCTTGAACGGGTCAATCTGGTTGGCACCAATAACAAATATCCCAGTGAAACCAGTGGTGGAATGCAGAAAAGAATTGGAATTGCCAGGTCCATTGTGCTCAAACCAAAATACCTATTTTGTGATGAACCCAATTCAGGATTGGACCCGGCTACATCCATTTTGATCGATGAACTAATCCGCGATATTACTATTGAAAATGATATTACCACGGTTATCAATACCCATGATATGAATTCTGTGATGGAAATTGGAGAAACTATAGCGTTGTTACGCCAAGGGAAATTAGCTTGGGTTGGAAATAATACTCAAGTACTCACTGCGAAAAACCAATACATCCAGGAATTTGTATTCGCATCCCCATTTTTGCAAAAGCTTCGAGATTTCCATGTCCAGGAAGAAGAATAGTTTTGGGAGCAATTTTATCCCTTTCATTAAGTAGGTTCAAATGAAAATCTTTTGCCATCAATTGCTCCTATAAAAAAAGCCCGAACTTGACAAGCAAATTCAGGCTCTCTAGACTAAGGTCTCAAAATAAGAAAACTACTTCTTTGGGATAGTATTCCTCTGAAACCTTGTTTGACACCCATTTTGTTCTTTTCAATAATTGTGCCAGACGAAGATTCATCCTAATTATAACGCCAAGTTATAGATTAATAATTAATATTTAAAATTTATTATTCAACCAAAAGTTAATTTCTCAGTTTATTTTTGGAGGCATGATAAAAATAGCTATTACGGGACCTGAATCAAGTGGTAAAACTACCTTAGCCACAGATTTGGGCCGAAAATTTCGGGTCAGTCCGGTACCGGAATATGCCAGATATTATTTTTCAAATGATAGGCAATCCTACAACTTAGAGGATATTGAACGGATTGCCGAAGGCCAGTGGATACTCTACAATCTTTATTCAATAAATCAGGAGGTACTTATCTGCGATACAGACTTTTTAGTGTTGAAAGTATGGGCACAAGATAAGTTTTCCAGTGTATCTTCTTTTATCACCAACCGATGGAAAACAATTCAATTTGACCTCTATCTATTATGTAAACCAAATCTTGAGTGGCAACCTGATCCTTTACGTGAAAATCCATACGACCGGGACCGATTATTTGATATCTATCTGCAAGAATTACAAACTGCAAATAAAAATTATGGGATTGTCGATGAGGTTGATCCAAACGTCAGGTTTTTTCAGGCTAGTAGTATAATTGATCAGCTATTATAATACAAGCCTCAACTTCCTAAGCCATGTGTTCTTACCTTGTTATTAATCATAAGAAGGCCGATGTCTTGGCTAAGGAGCGAAGGGCCGTTTCTCAATTGAAACAAAAAGCGTAAGAATAGAAAGTTATTCAATAATTATTTATTTTTGCATTCGACTATTCTCATGTGGGGTGCCGTAAAATTTTCCGGCTGAGATCATACCCTTTGAACCTGACCAGGTAATTCTGGAAAGGGAATTCACCCAGCAACTGCCCCAGTTTCTGGTTTTTTAAAATTAATTAAAAGTAAACCATGCGGTCAGGCTTCGTCTTACTTTGGTTCAATATATTTAGCATTGGGTTATTTGCTCAATATCAATTATCCGGGATTATAACCGACAGTATTACCCGAGAACCAATTGTAAATGTGTATATAGAGATTCTGGAAATAAATCGATCCGCACTTTCCGATCACGAGGGTAATTATACCATCAAAGACATTCCACCTGGTAATTATACCATACGAATGTCCCACCTGGCTTATCAAAACAGTTTCTTCTCCATTTCTCTAATGAAAGACCTGGTTCATGATCAGATTTTGAGTCAAGCTATCATACAAATGACTCCTGTCGAAATTATCCATCACTGGAGCAGCCAAGATGCCCCCATTCCACAAGTTCGTCTGGATGAAAAGGCATTGGAAAAATACAATACCGGTCAGGATCTTCCTTATCTGATTAGAAACACCCCTTCTTTGGTTACTACCTCCGATGCCGGACACGGTGTGGGTTACACAGGAATGAGAATCAGAGGAAGTGATGCAACCAGGATCAATGTAACCATTAATGGAGTACCGCTTAATGACAGTGAATCTCAAAATGTATTTTGGGTTGATCTTCCGGATTTTGGTTCGTCGATCAATAATCTGCAAATCCAAAGAGGTGTAGGATCCTCAACACATGGTGCCGGGGCATTTGGAGCCAGTATCAATCTCAATACACAAGGAATACACACTAAACCATATGTAAGCACTCAACATACTATTGGATCGTTCAATACTCGCCAGCACAATCTGGAGCTCTCTTCTGGAATATTAAATGAAAACTTTACCCTCGAAAGCAGACTCTCAACCATTAGCTCCGACGGTTATATTGACCGCGCTTCGGTGAATCTGAATTCATATTATTTAGCTGGAACTTATTTCACCGATAATCAATCATTGAGTTTTTTAACTTTTGGTGGTAAAGAACGAACTTATCAGGCATGGAATGGGGTACCGGCGCAATATATAAGAGATCCCGGATTAAGAAAGTTCAATACAGCAGGGACAGAAAGATCAGGAGAGCCTCACCCTGACGAAGTCGACGACTATGATCAAAAACATTACCAACTGGTATACAAGCAACGAAGTGATAATTGGGATTGGAATGCAACCTTGCATTTAACCAGGGGAAAAGGTTTTTTCGAACAATACAAAGCAGATCAGTCCTTCTCGGATTATTCGATAAATTGTGGTTCCCTTAATGTGGAAGAGACGGATCTGATCCGCAGGCGTTGGTTGGACAATTATTTTTATGGAGGTCTATTTTCGATATCCAAAAAAAATCCAAAAGGAGTATTTACTGCCGGCACTGCCATTAACCGGTATGAAGGCAGGCATTTTGGCGAAGTGGTGTGGGCTCAATTCAGCTGCAATACTTCTCAAGGTCAGCTCTACTACGACAATGATGCTGTAAAAAACGACGCCAATATATATGTAAAGTATCAATGGCTGAAGGCCAAATGGAAGCCCTTCCTGGATCTGCAATATCGGTATCTGGACTATCAGTTTTTAGGATTGAATGATGACGGGAATTCTTTGGAACATCAGGTTAGTCATCATTTTTTTAATCCCAAAGGAGGTATTCAATTTGTATATAACGAACACACGAAATTCAACCTTTATATAGGTGTAGCTCATAAGGAGCCCAACCGTGATGACTATACGGAAGCCAATCCTAAATCTTGGCCCTCATCCGAGGTATTATATGATGTAGAGCTTGGTGTACAATCTCAAAACCAAAAGTTAAGCTGGGATGCGAATCTCTATTATATGTTCTACAAAAATCAGCTGGTTCTCAATGGTGAGATCAATGATGTAGGAGCTTATACCAGAATAAATATCGACAAAAGCTATCGCTTTGGTCTTGAGTTTAATTTCGTATTCCCCCTGTCTTCTAAATTGATATTCGCGGGCAATGCCACCTTAAGCAGGAATCGCATCCCGCAATTTACTGAATTTGTTGATGACTGGGGCTCAGGTACACAAATTCCTATCGATCACAAAAATACCAGAATCGCATTTTCTCCTGATTTTATCGGCTTTCAAAAACTTGATTATCATATTTTGGGGTTCGAAAATTCAGCGAAACGTCTTACCATTTCTATTGAAAACAAATATGTAGGCAAACAATATCTAGACAACACACAAAATAAACTGGCATCGCTCAATGCCTATTTCGTAAGTGATTTATTCTTGGCTTACCATTGGAGGAAAAGTAGAGCTCCAGGAGTTAGGCTTTTTGCTCAGGTGCGAAACCTGTTTAACCGCCAGTACAGCTCCAATGGCTGGGTATATCGATTCAAATCTTCGGAATATAATCCGATTCCCGAAGATCCTTACGCGAGGGAAGAATCAAGTTCATATTATCATTTAGCCGGATATTATCCACAGGCTACAAGAAACTATGTTTTAGGAGTACAATTGAATTGGTAGAGAAGTCGAAAATATTTATTCTTCTTCATCGCTTTGCGTCAAATCATCTACTACCTCACTGATTTTATCTCCGACCACCTTAGCTACCGCAGAAATGGTGTCTGCCACATCTTCCAGGGACTCCCCGATAGCAGACCCAGCCGCTGACAGGATCGATTCAGCCTCAGATTCTTTAGCTCGTGAACCTTCGTCTGAATCCTCTTTTGTCTTTTCTTCTTCATTTTTCGTGATTCGATTTGCTGCCTTTTCTATTTTATCCTCTAATTCCTTTCTGGCTTCGGCTGCCTGTTTTATTTCCTCAGCGATCTTTTCTTTGATTTCTTTTTTGGCCTCCTTAATTTTTTCTTGTTCCTCTCGAGCTGCTTGACGTTTCTTTTCCACCTTGATTTTTGCTTCCAACTGCTCCTTTGTCTTCAACATTTCCGTTAGCTTTTCTCTCTTTGACCGAATTCTCTCTTCGATCATTTTTACCTTAGCTTGACGTATTTGAGCTTCTAGCTGACCCTGAGTATCTTCTACTCTTTTTTGTTCAAATTGCAAATCAGTCTCATCCCGATGGATGGATTTTTCCATTTTGCTGATAGCTTGAATAAGTCCGCTGTATCGTCGTTGTATTCGGTCCAACGGAGATTTGTTCTTATTAACCGAACCATACCTTTTTTCTTTCACTCTTTTGAAAGCTTTGTCAATTCGATCCCAGATTTTAGAACGATCGTGTCTACTCAAAGTAGCCTCTCTAAAGGATTTTTGAATTTTTTTCAATTCCTCAAAAATAGGTTGCAAACTTAATCCGTCATCGATCTTTTGGTCAATTTCTTCCAGCTTCGCATTAAATGTTTTTACAAACTCTTTTGACTTCTCCTCCAGTTTGGCATCCATTTCGCGCCTTTTCTCCTTGAGGTGAGCAAATAATTCATTTGTTCTATCTCTTAAATTATTGGCATGTTCTCGAAATAAATTGCGATCTCTAACCTGATGCTGTACCCGGTTCCAAAATCCTTTTAATTCTTCCCAGATTTTGCTATCAAATTCTTTTAATTCAATAATTTTTTCTTTGAGGTCTTCAAGCTCAGATTCGAAGTTGGCCTTTAACTTTTGAGAAAGAACTATAAATTGCCATTCCGTTTGGGCTCGTTGGATAAGGTCGTCGCGATCCGCTTTGATATTTTCGGGAAGGAAGCTTGAGGCCATAGTCAGTTCGGATTCATATTTTGTCACTCCTTCCGGAAATGGAACTTCCTTATTGTTGCGCCATTCGCGCATCATTTGATTGGCAAATCCTTCGGTAACTTGATCTACGGGAAATGTGTAAACTACTACTTTGGCTTCTTTGGTGACTAATTCGGCAGCGATTAATATTTTTTCTTCATTTTCATTTTTTCCCCAAAGGACAATTTTCGTTTTCATAACATGGTAACTTTATTCGTATTTCTCAATCATTCCAATAAATTGAAGTAATTCAACTTCAATGTAATTTCAGAAAGGCAAAAGATAACCTCCTTCCCGATGTCTTTCCTGTCTTAACTAAGAACGAATCAAACTTGCAATAAGTTTATTTATACATAAACTGTTGTTTCAATTAATCTATTCTTGATTAAGAATTCAGCGATTTGAATGGCATTTGTTGCTGCACCTTTTCGTAAATTATCTGCTACGATCCACAGGTTAAATGTATTGGGATTTGAAAGGTCTTTGCGTATCCTCCCAACAAACACTGCATCCCGGTCATGAGCCATTAATGGCATCGGATATACATTGTGTTCAGGGTCATCCTGCAACACGACTCCTGGTGTTTGAACCAAAACTTGACGAAGATCCTCGATCGTACATGAATGGTCAAATTCCACATTGACACTTTCCGAATGACCACCAAATACAGGTACCCGCACTGCTGTCGCGGTAATCGCGATAGAGGAATCGTTCAGAATTTTACGAGGCTCCTTCACCAATTTAATCTCTTCTTTGGTATATCCTCCTTCTTGAAAAACATCACAATGGGGTAAGCAATTTTGAAAAATCTGGAAAGGATAAGCCGGATCTTCGGGTTTTTCCCCTTTTATTTCGGAATTATATTGTGCAACCGCTTTGGCTCCAGTCCCCGTAATTGATTGATAGGTTGAAATTACCAATCTCTTAATTTTAAATTTCTGGTGTAAGGGAGCTAATGGCATTACCAACTGAATAGTGGAACAATTAGGATTGGCAATAATTTTATCTTCCGGAGTCAAAATCGCACCGTTGATTTCAGGAACGATCAAAGGCTTGTCTGGATCCATCCTCCAGGCTGAAGAATTGTCTATTACTACAGTACCTACTTGCGCAAACCTGGGAGCCCATTCAAGAGATACTGAACCTCCTGCTGAAAAAATGGCAATATCCGGTTTACGGGTTACCGCTTCCTGAAGTGATAATATGGTGGTAGTGTTTCCATTCCATTCCAACTTTTTACCAACATTTTTTGCGGAAGCTACCGGGAGAAATTCATTAATCGGCAATTCCCTTTCGATTAGAACTTGACGCATTACCTGTCCGACCAAACCCGTGGCCCCTACCAGAGCAACTTTCATAAGATTTTATATTTATTTCAAAATGGTTATACACTAAATGTTACAAATAGAATGCAAAGATAATACCCTATCTAGATTTTAAAACTATATTTTTGCAAAGTGAAATCAACTTGGATCATTGCTGTCATATTTTGTTCTAGTATTCTTACTGCCCAGGATCTCTTATTGGAGGATTTTAGCGAGGGAGCACTATCTACAGGTTCAATATGGGAAGGGGATTTAGATCATTTCATTATCAATTCACAAGAACAATTACAATTAAGTAGCCCATCATCAGGCTCATCTATAATCTACACAAAATATTCTGTACTTGATACCATGCAGTGGCGATGGGAAGCACAGCTACTTTTTTCTCCTTCAAATAAGAATCGTTTGCAAATATATTTTCTATTAGATACTCCCTTGGTAGAAGTTGCATCTGGACTCATGATCCAGATCGGTGAATCAGGAAATAATGATGCACTAGAATTGTATCAGTTGGATAAGGGTAAAACCCAAATAGTACAAAGAGGTCTTGATGGAAATGTTTCTGCGGAGGATATCACCCATATAATGCAAATCTGCCGAAATGGAACCGAGTGGGAGATTAGTGCAAGTTATACCGGATTGACGAATTTTAATACTGAGATGATTACCAGTTATACTTGGGAGGGAAGAGGATACGGCTATTTTATCCTGAAATGCATCTATACGGAAACCCGATCCGATAAATTTCTTTTCGATAATATCTTTGCAGGTCCCAAACCAAAAGATAGTACCGGCCCCCAACTCAATGATATCCAAGTCTTAAGCGATCAAGAGCTAATCCTCACTTTTAGCGAAGATCTGGACTCCGTCTTTGTTTTTGATAAAATGAACTACCGGGTTTTACCTGATGATCAATTCCCATCACAGGTCAATTGGCAAATAGCAAATCCTGAAATGATCAAACTTTTCTTTGCCGAATCCTTCAAGCCATTCGAAGACTATAAATTGCAAATCAATCAACTAAATGATAAAAATGGCAATTCAACTAAAAATATCATTATCCCATTCAAGCATCTGTTTTTTACTGAACCAAAATACGGAGATATCATTTTTACGGAAATCCTCGCAGATCCCACCCCTACCGCCGGGCTTCCGGAAATTGAATACTTTGAATTATTCAACGCCGGATCAGATTATTTCGATTTGAGTGAACTCCGGTTAATTGCTGACAATAAGGAATTTATATTTCCGAATGGATGGATTGAACCCGGGAAATTTATGATAGTTTGCCACAATCAAAATGTTCCTGAATTAATATCATTTGGGGAAACCATTGGTTTGGTTTCATTTCCTACCCTAAATAATGATGGCGATCGTTTGGAATTGTATTATCAACAATCCCGCTTAATTGATAAAATACACTATACAGATTCATGGTACACAGATAACCACAAAAAGTCAGGAGGTTTCAGTTTGGAACTCATCAATCCGCATAACAAATGCAGTCATTCTCAGGAAAATTGGGGTACCTCGAATTCTCCTCTGGGAGGCACACCTGGTCAACAAAATAGCATTTGGGATGAATTTACTGAAATAAGAAAGCCTCAAATTGCGGCAGTAAAAGTCGTCAACCATAGAATTCTCAGAGTTGCTTTCAATCAGGTACTTCGTCTAGATGCCATTCAACCCGGATATTCCATTTCCCCTGACATATCGGTTGATTCAATCCGGATAATTCCAGAAAACCCTTCAGAATGGGAGTTTTATTTTAATACGGCCGTTAAGGAAAACCAGGTTTATGAATTAAGATTCAAATCGGGACTAACAAATTGTAACAATTACTCTTTGCTAGAAGACCTAACCGTCCATTTTGGAATTTCGCAAGCTCCTGCTCCTTCCGATCTTATTATCAATGAAGTTTTATTCAACCCACGATCAGGAGGAAGTGATTACCTGGAAATATACAACCGCAGTCAAAAAATTATTGATATATCAGACTTGATCCTCACCAGATACCAGGACGATCCGAAGGCGTACATTCCACTGGAAATTCCATATCTTCTTTTACCTTCCCGTTATTTATGCATTACACCAAGTATTGATGGCATATCCAAATATTATAAAATTAAAAATCCTGCGGCATTGATTGAACACCCCATTCCGGTGATGCCAAATCAGCAAGGTCAGATGAGCATTTTATATAACTTCGGCCAGAATTGGGTTTCTATTGATCAATTGAATTACCATGAATCGTATCACAGCCCATTTATAGTAAATCCTGATGGTATCTCCTTGGAAAGAATCAATCCTGATGTTGTAGAACCCAGTCCATCGAATTGGCAATCCGCGGCTGAATCGGCGGGATTTGGAACACCCGGATATCAAAATTCACAATACTTGCAAAATGAACCAGAACAAAATAAAATTACCTTTCGAAAAAGGGTATTTTCCCCCAATGGTGATGGTGTCGATGATGAGTTGTACATCCAAATAAATACCAATCAGGCAGGGTATATTTTAAATGGTCAAATTTATGATATGTCAGGGAGAATGATAGATATACTTTTCAATCAGGAGATTATCGGCACAAATGGAATGATAACCTGGGATGGATATTTGTCAAATGGGGTAAAGGCCAAACTGGGAAGATATATTCTTTTGTTAGAGTTATTACACGCTAATGGATCATCGCAGCGTTTTAAGGAAACCATAGTCATTGCAGATTTCTTTTAACTATGATATTGAACACTCTCAGGAAAATTTTTAAAAATCAATTACTAACAAACATTCTTGTAATCGGAATTGGAGGTATCACATTGCTTACCATGTTCCCTCCCGATTATTTTCCTCTCAAGAAAATTGCAAATTATGCCTTTTACATTCTATTTCTGGATCTCTTTCTCATCTTTATATTTCTTGCGTTGGACAATAAACGTCTGATGTTCACTAGTATCTTGTGCACAGGTATTTTATCCTTATATCTAAAGCAAGCTTCCAATACAAATATAGTATTACCGGTTAAAAATGATGAGATAAAAGTAAAAATGGGGCTTTTTAGTGTCAATTCATTCCAAGACAATTTTTACCTGGACTTAGAAAATATCCTTTCTCAGGATGCCGATTTATTGATTTTCAATGAGATTACACCGGACTGGGCAGATGCCCTGAAAGACTTCTTGGACACTTGCTATAGTCATTCTCATATTGTCAACCGTTTGGATCTGCTCGGCCAGGCTTTCTTTTCTAAATTACCCTTGGAAAATCTGGATACATTGATCATTTTAGATCCGATATTTAAAACAGAACTGTATACGATCGGAACTGAATTGCATTTAGATGAAAATTTTAAAGTCAAATGCATCAGCACATATTCACTGCCTCCGATCAATCAGGAAAGTTATTCAGGACTTGATGCGCAGTTTGATACTATTATGAATTATTTTTTTGAGCACACCTATCCATCAGTAGTCCTAGCTGATTTGTATGTACCCAATTGGCTTCCGGAATTGCAATCATTCAAACAGAAATATGAGTGGAACGATAGTCGCCGGACATCTAAAATATTTAAAATGCCCTTTGACCATTTGTTCTATAGCGGTGAATTGGAGTGCATAGAGTTTCTTGAATTGCAAAATGAGAATAATTATTTTGGTATTATAGGTACTTATCAGAAGAAAATTAATCATGCAGAAACAGAATAATCCTTTTATATGCGCCTGGTCTGGTATACGCCTCCTATTCCAAAGAGAACGCAACAGCAAAATTCACCTGCTCTTCACACTTGGGGTGGTTGGTTTGGGAATTGTATTAAGATTGCAAGTATACGATTGGGCATTATTAATTGTTGCAATTAGTATGGTCTGGATATCCGAGGGATTTAATACTGCATTGGAAATCTTAAGCAATCGGGTAACTGAGGAATATGATGGATCAATCAAGCAAGTCAAAGATATCGCCGCAGGAGCTGTACTCCTCGCGACGGTTGGAGCCATAATCATTGGTTTGATTATCCTTTTGCCGCCTGTGATTAAATACTTCTAAATGAGATATTACTACCGAGTATAATACGATACCAAGAATGGATTTACAAAGAATATATCGTGGAAGGTTAGACCGGGCATTGGAAGAAACCCAACAATATGAAAGAACACTGCGCTGGATAAGTAGGGCCAGATTAGGTATATTTTTGAGTTTTTCGTACTTCGCATTTAAAACGCTCCAAACCGGGCCTAACCGCTTGATCTGGATTATTGTGTTCACTTTGTGTTTAATAATGTTTTTGTGGTTGATTACAAAATACCAACGGATAAAAGCAAAACACATCCATTTAACAGGAATCATTTCAATAAATCAAAACGAATTGATGGTAATGGATGGAGAGCAATCTATCCTGCCCGACGGTTCCGAATTTCCATTTCATCGAGCTATGCTTTGGACCTGGATATACTCGGTGAGCACTCGCTTTTTCATTATCTCAATCGCTGCGGGACCTGGGAAGGTAGAAATTATTTATTTAAGGCATTGGTGAGCGATCCTATGCAAAACGAAGCCATATTATCTACTCAATCCGCAGTAGGTGAATTAGCGAAAGAAATTGATTTCAGACAAGACTTTTTAGCTATGACAATGGCTCATCAAGAAGAAAAGAATTGGGATAGTCTATCCAGATGGCTGGCTGGAACTTATTCTTATCAAATAAACAAATTATGGCTTACTCTAGTATGGGTATGGCCGGTTGTCAGTGTCATTTTGCTGATCTATTTAATCCTAACCGGAGTGTATCAGCCTATAGTCTACTGGCTGATCGGTGGATTGATTATTTCCGGAAGTCAGGTAAAGAAAACCAACAAAATCCATAACCAGGTTAGCGGATATCACCGTCAACTTAATCTTTATGGTCGATTATTAAAAAAATTAGCAACCGGGGAATGGCAAGATCCAAATTTAATTGAAATTCGACAGATTGTACTTAACGGCGTACAAAGTTTGAACATGCTAGCCTGGATCACCAAATCTTTTGACCACCGGCTCAATGGTATAGCTTATATATTGTTAAATGGATTGGGATTGCATGATATTCGTTGCCTGATTCGTTTGGAGAAATGGAAAGAAATAAATCATCGCTCATTAAAGCACTGGTTAGAAGTAATAGGAAAATTTGAATGGTTGAGTAGTCTTGCTAACCTATATTTTAATCATCCGGAATTCTGTTTCCCTAATCCCAAAACCGGGATACCCAGTCTATCGTTTCAAGAACTTGGACATCCTCTAATTCAGGCGAAAGACCGGGTTTGTAATTCCGGAAACTTTGGTCCTGGTCATAACTTTATTATAGTGACCGGATCCAACATGGCGGGTAAAAGCACATTCCTGCGAACCCTAGGCATTAATGTAGTATTAGGCCAAATGGGTGCTCCGGTTTGTGCCAAAGTAATGTCCTTTACTCCTATGAAAATATACACCAGTATCCGACTTTCGGATTCACTACAGGAAAATACTTCATTTTTCTATGCGGAATTAAAAAAATTAAAAGCCATAATTACTGAGTTGGAACAAGGTTCTCAAGCCCTGGTGCTGTTGGACGAAATCTTGAAAGGAACCAATTCCGATGACAAGGAATTTGGCACCGAACAACTAATACATAAAATGATATCCTATCCGGCCCTGACTTTTCTTGCCACCCATATCACTTCACTTGGGAAGTTGCAGGATACCTACCCTAATCGGATCGAGAACTGGTGTTTCGAAAGTGAAATTATAGCTGGAGAGTTGAACTTCAATTACAAATTACAACCCGGAATTGCCAAAAACAAAAACGCGACTTTTCTGATGCGAAAATTGGGTTTAATAGAAGAAAACAACCCGCCAAACGAAAAAATCTGATATTCCCAGGTGTATCGATTATTGCAAGCGTCCGAATTTTTTAACGATCTCAAGTGTAGTCGAATCATGAGCATAAACCGAATACCAACCTTGAGGTTCATGTGGTGGGTCCCCGGTAAAGACCTCTCCAATATTCCAAGATCCTCCAGGATTAGGTGGCAAGCCAACTCCCGACCAAGCCCAAAAATTACTTCCACCTATTGGAAAACCATCACTTCTTAGTCGCTTCAATTCGCTGTAAACGATCCTAAAATACTCATTTCGAAAAACTACAGAACTCTGAGGATTGTAGTCTCCAGAGTCTCTGGCAATTCCAAATTCTTCCAAAACTATCGGCTTCATAACCTGCCTGGCTAAATCGGCATGTCGGTACAAATAGGATTTTACTTTGGCCATAGCCGGATTAAAAGTCTGGTCCGGAACTGTAGGGTCAAACCACCCCCAATTTTCTATCCAACAATGCATGGTGAGGTAGTCCAGATGCTTGATCCTGGTGACTCTTTTAAAAGCATTTCGGGCAATTACCGAAGAGGTAATTCCTTCACCCCCAAATGAAACCAATTGATTTGGCGCCCACTTCCTGATCTTCTGGGCCGCTGACTTGATCCAACGCAAATAACCGCAGCGATGGTTATAGCCTCTGGGCTCATTTGCCAACTGCCATGCCATTATTGTTGGATCATCAAAATATTCAATTTTCGAAATGCTGTTCTCTCGGTGGATGATTTTATGAGCAAAATCTAGAAAGGCTTGCTTGGCAGCATTTGATTTATAAAATCTTGCACTAAATTGTTGGTATCTATGCCAGGAAGTGTGTTCCGGATAGGGAATGTCTTCACCGGAAACCCAGGCTACATACTGGGCCATACCTCCGGTCCAATGCCAAAAGTTATTCAAACACAGAACCACAGTTATTTTCCGTAATTTACATTCTTCCAATAAGAAGTCCAATCCTTGTAAAATTTGATCGTTGTACACTCGCAATTTAGGTTGAATTGCAGGAATTATTCTAAATGGTTCTGTCTCTGGCCCACACCCATCTATAACCACTCTTAAATTGTTGATACCATACGATGCCAAACGGTTCAATTCCTCTACAAGCCTTAGTTTGCCGGTTTCACCGTCTGCCGCCAATAAATGACCGTACCATAAATTGGTCCCCGCTATTATATATGGAGAACCGTTAAGCGAAAATCCACCATTTTCTATCTTTACAAAAGGCATATTCGAGGCATCCATCGAGCTGGATTTGATTACTGATAAACAAATAATCAAGAGGATTAATGGTTTTGACATCGATTATTTATTTATTATGAGTTGATCCTGTCCATCGTCACTGTCATTGATATTGATATTGCTCTATTTATTCCTTTATTGGTTGATCCTCTCCATCGTCACTGTTATAGCTTTTGTTATTGCCATTTTTATTATTATGGCTGAGATTCATGATATTGATCCACATCGTTAAAAATACATAAAACCACCCTTTTGGGTGAAAATTCCATTCCAACTTAAGAGGATCTTGCACATTAAATTATCAGCAAAAAATGGGTTTCACAACCGGATATGTAATTCTACTGGTTATAATGGTCATTATCAAGGCATATTCTAAAGCCTCTGAGATTTAATATCACCCTTTTGGGTGATGAGGAGACAAGTTATATCACCTAGATTAGCTGTAAAAATAATTGGATGGCACAAGTAATACAAATACAAACATCTCCGTTGCAAGCTTTCACGATTGAACGGCCTCAGAGTCGTATAACCCGGTTTCCGGTTTGCAGTGAACATGGTGTTGATATCATTGATGTTCCGGCCTTAATCTTTATTGAGGCCAATGGTAATTATTCAACCCTGCATTCCCTTTCCCGACCCCAGTTACTCTGTTCAAAAACTTTAAAGTATTTTGATGAGCGCCTAGTGAACAGCGGTTTTATCAGGGTCCACCAATCCTATTTAGTGAACACGATGCACATCCTTCGTTATGAACATGGTACAAATGCGCGGCTATATCTCAGAGAGGGTTATATCGCTGAGGTGTCTCGTAGTAAAAGGAATCTGGTAAGATCGTGGATCGAAAATCTCGATTATAAATTTCAGTTAAAATAATTTTTGGGTCGAACCAATATGAGAAAAGGTTTAATGGAATATCTAATCGACCTTCGTTACAAGAGTAAGCCCGATAATATAAAGTTCGATTACAATTACGAAGTAGAATTAAAAAGACCAAGTAGAATGGTTTTGGAAATTCGTTCCCCAACCACTCATACTAGTACTAGTGAGGGTACTCCAGAAAGTCAACATCAAAACCATTGGTAAAGTATCCACGTTTTTTGAGACCAATGGTAAACCAAACCAGCCTGCGCCTGGCAGGTTTATTTGGTTTCTTCGATACTGCGAAATAAGCCAGTCTGCCGAAGGAAGATTTCGCAGACCAATGGGCAACCTTTATCGTTGTGCCCTGTAATTACTTAATTTGTGAAGCACTAGAGTAATCAAATTCAGAGCATAAATGTCTCGGGCACTATTTCCCTTTGAATTCAGCCTTCCTTTTACCAATAAACGCCCGAACTCCTTCCTTAAAGTCTTCAGTCGCAGCCAGTTGCCCAAAAGCTTCAATTTCAACCGCATAACCATCATCTTCCGGATTGTAACCCGCATTAACCGCCTGGATGGTTTTTTCAATTGCCAGTGGTCCCTTAGCGAGGATGGTCTTTAGTATTTTGATTCCTGATTCCAACAACTCTGCGGGATTCACAACCTGAGTAATCAATCCATACTCCAAGGCCCGTATGGCATCAATTAATTCTCCGGTCAATAACATATGCAAGGCCCTTCCTTTACCGATCAGAGCGGGCAAGCGTTGAGTACCCCCATACCCCGGTAATATTCCCAAACTTACTTCAGGTTGTCCGAATCTGGCATTATCCGATGCTATACGAATATGGCACGCCATGGCCAGTTCACAGCCACCACCTAGAGCAAATCCATTAATAGCTGCCAATACCGGAACCGGGAATTGTTCAATACAATCAAATATTCCATGACCAAAAGCTGAAAGTTCAGTTGCGGTCTCCTTATCCAAAGATTCAAATTCTTTAATATCAGCCCCGGCGACAAATGCTTTGTTTTCCGCTCCAGTTATAAGTACCCCCCTCATTTGATGAAAATCATGTTCAGTTTGAAGAAAAAAATGGTGAAGTTCACCCATCACCTGCTGATTCAGGGCATTAAGGGCCTGTGGTCGATTGATGGTTAATATTGTGATAAAGTCTCGGGTGGTGATGGTAATGGTTTGATAATTCATTAGGTTTCAGAGTTTTAAATGTAGTCCAAAGCAACAAATATCAATGAAATTTGTCAGAAATGACTTTCATATTTTTCATGGATTTTGACAATTTATCTTCTTCGAGATATAAATCCATTAACCATTCAAATGTAGAGTATCTGGTCGGATATTGAAATACCTATTTATACTTTTTTAATGAAATGATTACCTAAATCTTCAAAGAAATTGAAGAAGTTAACGATATAATTCTTTAGATTTTAATTTCACCATGCCTAATTTTCGAATATTGAAAATATACGATAAGATACTGGATCTGTTTTGGATATAATTTATTCATAAAAAATGGTTGTTACATACTTCAAAATATCCACTAAAATGTTTGCGCTAGTTTTTGAATAAATTTTTTTAGCTTACGGAAATTTAGTGGACCTTTGTTATCATTTTGAATTGGTTCCAATTAATTTTCTCTAGTGAGTTTTAAGAAAAGAATACCGCAAGAGTTATTTCAGGAAGATGGTCATTATTTGGGAAGACCAGCCGATTTTTCTGATAGAATTATTTCAAGAAGAATTAGACTTCTTGAAGGAATTGATAATTTTATTGGGTTAGAATATACACTTTTGGATATTGGGTGCGGAAATGGTGCTTCCATATTTTTGTTATCGAATAACATGAAGCGGTGTACCGGAATAGAAATAACAGATGAGCATTTGGTCGATTTTAACAATTATAAACAAGAAAAGGGTGTTAATAACTGTGACTATAAAGTCCTGGATGTAGTTAAAAACCAAGCAACTGAAAAGTATGATCGTGTCATTAGTTTTGAGGTTATTGAACATTTATCAGATGAATCCGGGGTTCAGTTTTATTTTGATGCACTAAAAGAAGGAGGGTTATTAGCCATTACCGTCCCTAACAAGTGGTGGATCTTCGAAACTCATGGTGCAAAATTACCCTTACTTCCCTGGAACAGAGTGCCCTTTTTTTCTTGGCTTCCCAAACCTGTTCATGAAAGATTTGCAAATGCCCGAATATATACCCGAAAAAGAATCAAAAAGCTTTTGGAACAATATGGTTTTGAAATTCTGGACTGCAAATATGTTATGGCACCAATGGATGTATTACCTAATGGAAAACTAAAGAATTTGGTAATTAATAATATTTTCAAAACGGACAGAACCAAAATTCCATTCAAGGCAACCTCCATATTTGTTGTAGCAAGAAAGCCTCAACCCACTTCAAATTAATAGAAAACATCAAGGTTTGTTCTCATTAAAGAAAAAGAAATTCTGCACACAAAATTTACTTTTAATGATCAGGTTAGAAATTGTTTGACCTTTTCTAAACTTTGACTCCAAAGGATGTTATAGTCCGGTACGATCTTAAACCGTAGAATGAAAAAGAGATAAAATACTGCTAAAAACAGACAACGGACTAGGATATTTGCTATTGCGCAAACAACTTGTGGAATCCTTCCCTCAACAGCTTCCAGATCAAATACACTAAAGAAAGAAAGAATATAACCAAATAGCCCGGTAATCACTGCTAACAGAATTAAATACATGGTATTCTTTGAAAAAGGTTGCATTCGGAATTTATACCAGATAAATATAGCTTTCGCCAATTGAAACAAAGTAATCGAAATCAAGGTAGCAACAGAAGCGCCGATCATCATCTCTTCTTTGCTTGAGTTAAATACAAATTTGATAAAACAATAATTCAGTGCCACATTGCATACAGCTAATAAAAGGATAGTTATTAAATTGAATTTGAAATATTTTGAATGGCCAATTATGAAGGAGTCAACGGAAGATGATAAATTAACCAATTTGGAAATACTGATAAATAGTACTACTAAAATCCCCGTTAACAACTCAGGATTTCCGGTCATAAAAAGAAGATTATGGATGTTGAACCAGATTAATATGAAGATAAAAAATCCAGCTCCCAATAAGTTGAGTGAAGACTTTTGATAGATTTTACGAATATTTTCTAGATCATTTTCTTCCCAGGATTTTGAGATAATCGGGCTGGCAATCGAGGAAATGGATTTTAAAGGAATTTCAATGACACTGGCAATAAAAGAAGCAATACTGTAAATCCCGGCACTTCTTAAATCAACCAACGTGGGCACCATAATGATATCGATACGGAATGCCATTGTAGCTCCAATACTGTTTAGTCCTGCAAATAATGAGTAGGTAAACATTTGTTTTAACAATGATTTTCTTAAAAATGAAGGCTGAAGGGAAATATTCAGTTGGCCAAGCCATTTTAGATATATCAGAAGAAATACTATGATTACGAAATAATAGATTAATATTCCATTGACAAAAGTGGTGACACTGATGTATTGAAAAATTGCAAGCAGAAAAACAATTGGTAAGAATATTTTAGGAAGGAGAAAGGTATAGATTTGGGGTACTACGATCCGTCCAAAATTGCTTATATATCCACTAAAAATATTCGAGAGGAGAAATAGAAAAGTGATCGCAATAATTGGATAGAAATAAGTTACAAATAATCCATTTTCATCCAGATTAATAAGAACTAAAAACTGACCGATGTTGTCCTTAAAAAGAATAATCACGAGTGAAACGATTAAGAATGAAATAAGGCTAACAAATACTATGAGGCCTAAAAACCCATGATGTTTATTTGATTGTGGGGTTTGGAAAATCGGAAAAAATCTAACGGTCCAGCTATTGGTTCCCAATGCAAAGAAAGTAGTAAATAAGATGCCCATATTCAATATAAACTGGGCTAAGCCATATAATTCCGTATCCTGGGAATAAATGAATAAGGTTGATATCAATGCCAATACAATTGCCAAATAACTGACAATACTTTGTTTTATGGATTGTCGTTTGATTATTCCCATAAAATATTCAGATGAGCAACAACTTATTGAATTAAGTTCGTAACAATTAACATAAAAATTTTAAAAATAGTAAACGAGGATAGCAAAAGTAAGGCTTTGTAGATAACCTTGAGCACATTGTTACAACTTTTGAGGAGGTTCGTATTGCTGAAATTACTTTCAATTCCCTCCACCAAGACCAAATCGAGTGCTTCATCGGTGGATGCTATTGTCCACATTTTTACACTCAAGAAAAAATACTTTTAGACTTTAATGTAAATTATCAAAACTTCACTACCAAATATTGATATTTGAATCTAAATGAACAAAAACTTTCACTACAAATTTGTAATACCGCTCAAACTACAAACTTTAATTTCGGCGAGCAATAATATGAGCATTAACGATTACGATATCAATCTAGTTTTTAATATTTTTATTTATTGAAGCTTATCTCCTATACTATATTGATTAACTGCAATATATATATGAATTGTTTCTCTTATTTTATATTACACTCCGATTCGTTTAGAAAATTGGTTTCCTTAATTAGAAAATTTGCATTAATTATGTCCTTCACGATTAAAAAAATATTATTCAGGTAGATGATTATATAATAAGAACCATGTGTGTTAATCTCTAGGTCAAACAATTATAAGTTAATATATTTTATATGATTAATGTTTCTAAAACTTATTTACCACCGCTCGAAGAGTATTACTCATATTTGGAAGAAATATGGAAATCTGGATGGGTGACAAATAACGGACAATTAATACAAACTTTAGAATCCGAACTTCAAGAATATTTGATGTCACCGGAAGTATACTGCTGTTCAAATGGAACAATAGCAATGCAGTTAGCAATTAAAAGCTTGGATTTACACGGGGAAATAATTACAACTCCCTTTTCATATGTTGCTACTACGAATGTATTAATCTGGGAAGGTCTGAATCCGATTTTCGTTGATATAAACATCAGCAATTTTTGCATCGATGCTGACCAGATAGAGAAATCAATAACCGAAAAAACTACCGGAATATTGGCAACTCATGTATACGGTAATGCATGCGATATTGAAAAGATTGACCAAATTGCAAAAGATTATAACTTGAGAGTTATTTATGATGGAGCACATGCTTTTGGAGTTAAAGTTAATGAGCAATCAATATTTAATTATGGTGATGTTTCTACATGCAGTTTTCACGCTACTAAACTTTTTCACACTATAGAAGGTGGAGCAGTATTTACGAACAATCAGGATTTACAAAGAAAACTGTACCTGTTAAGACAATTTGGTCACCATTTCGATGATTATGTTCATCCGGGAATAAATGCTAAAAATTCAGAGCTACATGCGGCTATTGGTTTATGCAATCTTAAAGTTTTGGATGAACTTATTAAAGAGAGAAAATTCTTGTCAGAATTTTATATAAAAAAATTAGACTCAAAATTGCAGACTTTAACAGCTGATGACTCTTCTCAAACTCAGAATTATAGCTATATGCCTGTCCTTTTTCCTTCGGAGGAAGTATTACTTAGTGCTTATACTGCCCTAAAATCCAATGATATTTTTCCAAGAAGATATTTTTATCCTTCACTTAATACTTTGAAATATATTTACCCTAAACAAATTTGTCCCATATCAGAAGATTATTCTAGACGTGTCCTTTGTTTACCATTATACAATGGTTTAACAGAAGATGAAGTTGCTTCAATAATAGATATAGTTAATAAAAATGTAAAGCAATAACACATGGTGATATTTGGATCAGGAGGGTTATCTAAACAAGCAATCGGAATACTTGAAAAAGATTTGTCAGATGACCCTATTTTTTTTGATGATGTCCATTTGGATAAAGATTTATTCCTTGGCAAATACGCAATAATTCATACTTATGAGGAAATCAAAGAACATTTTAATTATGACGATAGGTTCGTATTAAGTATTGGTAATATCCCTTCAAAAAGTTTAATTTATTCAAAATTGATAAGTTTAGGTGGTCGCCCATTTTCTTTGATCGATGACAAGACTTCAATAAGTCCATATTCTATTTTAAGTGATGGTTTAATTGTTTTGGCGGGAGCCGTAATTGAGCCAAATGTAACTATTGGTTATTCATCAATAATCAACTTGAATACTATCATTGCGCATGATGTCAAAATAGGAAATTTTTGTGAAGTAGGTCCCGGGGCCATTCTGTTGGGATCTTGTGAATTGGCAGATCATGTGTTCATAGGAGCGAATGCGACCATCCTTCCAAAAATCAAGATTGGAAAGAATGTCATAATCGGAGCTTCAACATTGGTAAACAAAGATATTCCGGACAACAAGAAAGCCGTTGGAGTCCCATGTAAAATTTATTAATAAAAGTCATTTATGAGAATTGTCCATTATTTGCCTGACAGCATTTTTTCCAAATACTTTATCAATACTTTAATTGCAAATCAATTGCTTAATAACCAAGTCTTCCTTTCCAAGACTGTCGGTCCTCATAAATACTTAGACTCCGATTATGTGGAGGAAGCACCGATAAAATCGAAAAAATTTGCACATTATCAAAACATTCTGACTGCTGAGGATATATTCATTGTACATTATCCTCGGAAACCTGAATTAAATTATTATTATAATTTATACCAAACTCATTATCGATTGGGTTGGGTATTTTGGGGAGCAGAATTCTACTATATTTTTCCATTAAAATCATTGACTTTAAAACAGACATACGAGCATTTCAAATATGATTATTTACCCAATTTATTTTTCACAAAGAATAATATCTTAAAGCATTTCGAAGCTATTTATTATAAATATAAGCAAGGAAGGTGGCAACTGAAATTGAAACATTTTGCAAACCTTACTAGTCATCTATACCACTTCAATAAATATGAAATAAATTTGATAAAATCAACTTTAGACTGTAAAAAGTTGAAACATATCAATTTTGTATATTCAATATTTGGTCACAATCAAATATTTGATCAAAACATCCTCACCAAGGATAATTCATCAAATTATTACATTGTTGGCAATGCAATTGGACCTCTGACAAATTATTTCGATGTACTGCAATACCTAAAGACAAAGGACACGATTAAATTTCTCTGTTCGTATGGGGATTCCAAACTCAACTGCTCTTTTAAAAACCTGATTTCAAAAAGTTCAAAATTTGGTAATATTGAAATAGTTGAAGATTTTCTTCCTTACGATAAATTTGAAGAATTAATTGCAAACGCCAAAGGATATATTTTGGGTGCAAAAAGACCAATGGCAATGGGTAACATATTTTTATGTTTTCACCATAGAATTCCGCTTTACGTCTATAAAGATTCTCATCTTTTCCGATCATTGCAGGAAATGAATTTTAAAGTCTATGATATAATGAAATTTCCAACAGCAAGAATTGAAATTGAACTATCTCATAATCGCAAATTGGTCAATGAAATGTTCGGAAGAAAAACTGTTAATAATATGTATCAAAACCTTTTCATGGCAAATAACTAAGGATTTGAGTATTAACAAATAAAAACTCTAAAGTAAATGGTGAATTTTACGGATTTACAAATTTACAAAAGTTGTAAATTGTTTAACAAGAAAATATCATGACTTCTAAGTCGATAGGAGTCATTTTTGATACAAACTTCGCTTCTGATGTTAGAATTCGAAAGGAAGTGTTATGTGCATTAAAAAATGGATACAAAATAGGTTTGTTAACACCTTTTTCGCTGGATAAGGACGATCATTTGTTTAAGGAGTATATTGCATCCTCAAAATTGATATTGCATAAAACTATTGTTGGAAACAAATTTTTAAAAAAATTAAAACCACTTATAAATACTTTGCCACTTTTTAATTGGATTTGGAAACGTGAAATTACTGGCTTCATTAATGTTTTTAAACCTGATATACTTCATGTTCATGATTTGTATCTTGGAAATCCTGCATATTTGGCAATTAGGACGTCCAAAACCAAACAAAATTTATTTATTGTTCTTGACCTTCATGAGAACTATGTGGAAGCAATAAATCATTACAAGTGGGCTACTAAATGGCCAAATAGAATAATAGTAAGACCAAACCATTGGAGAAAGAAAGAAAAAAGAATTTTGCGTATGGCAGACCATATTATTGGTCTCAGTCAAAGTTATTTGAATCATTTAAGATCACAGTATAATTTTGTTGTGCCTAAACGATTCACGATTTATCAAAATGTTCCAGATATTACTGAATTTCGCGAAGATTTTGCGAATAATAAGGTAAAACTTCCTATTAACGATTCAGACTATGTAATTTTTTATTTTGGTGTAGTTAGTGCAGTAAGGGGAATAATTGAAACTGTTGAAGCTGTTCACCAAATAAACTTACAAGACAAAAGTGTAAAATTTTTATGTATTGGACCCACTACAAAAACGGAACAAAAATTCTTTAAGAATTTGTTTAAAAAACACAACCAAGAGGTTATTTATATTCCGTGGATTAAATTATCCCAGCTTTCTTCCTATATACATTATGCCGACGTCTGTATTTCACCTATCCATAAAAACAAAAAGCATGATGCGGGTGTTGCGAACAAAGTATTTCAATATATGTATTTTAAAAAACCTGTTATTGTATCAGATAGTATTGAACAAGAAAGTCTGATTTTAAAATATCAAGCAGGTTTGACATTCAAAAGTAAAAATATTCAGGAATTGCAAAGAAAAATTCTATTCCTAAAAGATAATCCTAAATTAGCCAAACAAATGGGAGAATTAGGCCATGAAGCAATAGTGAATGAATTAAACCAATCAAGAACCTGTCCAAAACTAATTGACATTTATGAATCTTTCCAAGGATAACAACATTACAATACAGCTCTAATCTTTATAGCTTGTTCTTCTCTACTATACTCTTTAATTTCTGCATTCCCAACCTGATGTGAATTATGGTCCTCCCATGCCACATAGCACGCAAGCAAAAAATTCTCTATTTTCAACCGATCCGATGGATCAACGGTTATCCCCATTTCACATTTCTCAATAATCCGAGCTGCATCTCCATCTTCAGGCCCCAAACATAATATGGGATTCCCACTGGCAAGATATTCAAATAATTTGCCCGTCAGAATGCCTTTATTGTGGTTTGCATTTGGGATGACCAATAGATTTAGATTGCTACTAACCATATAATCTATCGCTGTCTGATGTGCAACCGGTGAATAAAAAACGACGCAATCATCTAGGGTTTTGCTTTTTTCTATTAACTCCTTTAATGATCTTGGAAAAAGTCCCACCATCCGTATTTCCATTTTGAGGTTCTTTGCCAAAACCATGCCTTCAATAACCTTGAAAAAATTCCTTACCGGATAATTTTCTGCCATATTTCCCGTGTAGGTTATGATAAATTTCGAGCTTTCGATAGATTTTCTCTTATTTATGAAATCCTCATGATCAAACCCATTTGGGATTACCTTAATTTTGTCAGAATTGAGCTTGGTTGACTTATTAACAAATAAATCCTTCAGACTCGGACTGACTGTAATAACCCAATCTGATTGCTCTAAAACTTTGGTTTCATAATATTTATTTCTGTTTCTTGAATACCTGGTATGTTGCAATTCTTCAAAAAAATAGATATCTGTCCATGGATCCCTTAGATCTGAAATCCAAGTAAGGGAGGGAAATTTTTTCTTAAGTTTTAAACCAATAATTTGGGTAGAGTGGGGTGGACTTGTAGTAATAATATATTTGATATTTTCCTTATTAATTATTTTTTTTGCCCGGTAGTAGGCAAAAGGTACCCACCCAACTCTGGGATCCGGAATAAAAAAATTAGTGCGAATAAAAATCAGTAATTTTGTTAGAAGTCCTGAGCGGTTGCTAAAGTTAAATCCTGGTTTTGGGAAACTCTTTTTTCCTAATATCTTCGCGCTCAGGTTTGCAGCTTCCAAAGATTTGGTTTTCCGAATATTTATAGCAGAGTCAACTTCACCCAACAATGTTGGATCAAATTGAGTATAACTGGCATATTTCTTATCCACGGTAAGGATAAAGATATCGGTATTTAATCTGGATAAATATTTAGTAAGTTTGACCCATCTTTGGACTCCTGCTCCACCGCTTGGAGGCCAATAATATGTTATTACCAATATCTTCTTGCTATCTTCATTCATTTTTGGCCAACATGGCAATTAATGTATCTCTAAATATCAAAAAAAATAATAGCAATATGACAAGACCAGATGCGATTAAGCTAAGAATGCTTCCGATTTTATAACTTTTAGGCTCCATCCTGAACTCAATCACATGGTTACCACCAGGAACTTTTAATGCTCTTAGTATATAGTTAGCCCTGATATGATCTACTTTAACTCCATCTACATAGGCATTCCAACCTTTATCCGGTCCATACCATACTTCAGAAAATACAGCAAGTTGCTCATTTGGCGAATTCGATTCATAGGTCAATACATTCGGAGAATATGCAGTTAATTTAATTTCACCTTCTTTTTGAAAGGACATATTATTCATATATTCTGCAAATTCAGAATGGATTAAGGCTGTATTGGCAGGGTCCAGTCCATTAAGTCCATTAAATTCCTCATTCGCAGATTCCACCATAATATAATTGGAAACAAACCATGCATTACCTAACGCCCCCATATTGGGATTAACCTGAAGCTGATTGTTTTTCCCCGGGTTAATTATATATTTCGTATTGAGCATGTTCAAAACGCTGGTGTGATTTTTATAAAGATAACCTTCAATAAGATCTTGATACCTCCTTAATTTGGCAGCATGATAACCACCGATAGTCTTATGGAAATATGAGGTTGTGGCTGCCGAATAGGTATCGATAGATAAGTCAAGAACACGAAAATGAGGGTCTGTATCTTTTAAAATAAATTCATCTACATTTCTAGGTTGAAAAATGGCATTGCTCCGGTTTTTATTTATAAAACTCCTTGAGCTGAGGTATCTTCGATCGACACCCCAGAGATCAAATACCAAAAACAATCCGATTCCCAACAATGCATAGTTGAGTTTTATTTTCTTTTCATTTATTAAATAAATAATTCCGGCTGTTAATCCTCCAATGAGTAGTGTACGAAAAATGGATTTAAAATAAAATGCTCTCCTCTCCGCAATGGTTGCTTCCATTAAACCGGCAGCTGAAATTTGAGCATCATTTTGTCCAGTAAAGTCAAATACTAATAATCCGCATAAAAGAGAAAAGAAAATTAAACCAATTAGAGTGTAAAGTCCATACTTCCAATATTTCTTTTTAATAGTTTTTTTCTTTTTTGAAGTAACAAGTTTGTTGAATCCCAATCCTGCTCCTATTGCCACCATTATAGCAATAATAGTTGTTCCCGACCCTGGAGCTCTAAATTTATCAAAAAAAGGAAAGTGATCGAAAAGTAGGCGATTGAAAAAAGTGGCATATTTTCCCATAGTAAGTATACAAACTATAACTACAGAGCTCAATACCCAAATCTGTAACCTCCTGGGTAGATAAAACATACCAAAGATAAGTAGTGTCCATAATACGGCCCCAATATACCCCGGTCCCTCTGTTGAATTTAAACCTCCCCAATAAAGTGGAAATTGAAGATTGGTAACTCCTCGACTTCTTAATTCTGAAGCCAATTTTCCTTTAGAGGAAATTACTTCGTAACCGCCTCCAGCAGCACCATAAAAGAAAGTGCCTAAAACATCCTTAAAGTTGTTGCTCCACCGGGTAGCATAATCCCAATCCAGCCCATCATTCTGTGTTTGAGCTGAAGCATTATTCTCCTTAACCAATATAGATTCACCTCTAATAGTAGATTTCTGATACTCATAGGTGGTCCACATAAGTCCTGTGCTACAGGCAATTCCTAACACCCATGCACCTAACAAAACGCCAAAACTTTTAATCCAAATTCCAATTCGTTTATCTTTAAGACTTTGGATAAAGCTAATTAATATATAAAGCCCAATAGGAAACATGAAATAATATACCATTTGGACATGATTTGTGGTTATAGCCATGCCCATACCGAATGCAGCAATAGCTGCACCTAAAAGTCTTTTATCTTTCTCGAATATCAAATATACTCCGGTGAATATTAATGTCAAATAACCGCAAGTGTTTAATTTTGTATGATGACCCGATTTGAGTAATAAGATGAAGTAGGTCGTAAATCCTATACCTATTGCACATATCAAAGCGATCCTCCAGTCTAGTCCAATCATTATAAATCCGAGGTAAGACGCCAAAAGAATGGCTAGAAATAAACCAATTGGACCCTGAATAGACATCCTAAATAATCGATTAATATATCTTAGCAAGTTTGAATTATGGCGAAGTGAAATTTGATATGTTGGCATACCACTAAACATTGAATTTGTCCATAAAGCCTCTTCACCTATATTTGCTCGATATTCATTCGCCTCATGAGCCATTCCAATATAACTAACCACATCTGATTGGGTTAGTACTTTCCCTTGAAGTGAAGGGTAAAAATAAATACAAAGTAGCATTAACATTAGGCCAATTGAACATATGTGAGGTAACCACTTTTTAAATTTCTTTGTCATTGAAAATAATTTATTTGATTCGAGTTATTCTAAACATAAGAAATGGAGACAAATGTACTTTTAGTCTACCTGAAATTGGTATGATTCTATTAAAAACTTTGGCAAATGTCCTTTGAATTGGATTTTTTAGGTTTTCATTATAAAAACCGCTTATTGGGACAAGAGAAAATCCATTCTTCCAGGTAATTTCTTTGTAGGTATTAATATGCACCAATCGTTCTACCCATGATCCTGAATTAGGATTTCTGGTATTTGTTGGGTGGTCTATACTTTTTGGAAGAATACCTGTTTTATGAAATGTTATTACCGCCTTTTCAATATCAATTTTTGTAAACCCCCTGGTTCTAATTGCAATTCGATGTACATCGTGTGCCGAAAGTGAGGAATCGGCATCCAATATAATTTTGGTTCGTAATGCTCTGCCACTATATCCTTTTTGTAATACCTTGCCAGACTTGTGTGTATTCGGTCCATTAACTTCATATGATTTATGAATATTAATATGCTGCCACTTAACTACTGGATTATGAAGATTCGCTGAAGTGGAAAAAACACCTACAAACTCCTTTGATCCGATCTTGCTCAAATTTCGAAAGAGAATATCCAGATCCGGCACATGTTCAATGACATTTCTACTCCCCATGCCATCCAAAACAAGATTATTGAATTTACAAAATTCAACAAGTGTATTGGAATCGCCAAGGCAAAAATAATCAAGTTTTATCCCCAATGATTTTTCCAATTTCCTTACATCTGATTGATAAATCTGCGAAATATCATGATAAACAACCTGACCAATACCTAATTCTTTAAGTAAAAATGACCATAACCCAATTCCTCCACCATGATCCAATATGCATAAATGCTCTAAATTTTTAGTTTGTTGACTAATTAACTCCTCTAAAATTGTTACATTCAATTCTTGAACATAATCAAGTTTTGGTAACATAAATTGGAAATAATCTTTTCCCTGAGGCGTCAGTTCCAATGAATCGAGATCCAGAGCTCTCAATTTTTCATTGAGCAAATATCCTAGTCTTAGAATTTTTTCATTTGATGGCTTCATTACCAGAAATTAATTATCCATACATCATTTTTGAACCAATGTCTATTCGAGCTACTTTACCAAAAGTATTATACTGGATGAAAGAAATGAAATACAAGTTGTATCTCCTTTAGAAATGTGTTGTTGTAGCCATCGTTTCAACCAACTTTCCTTTAAAACATCTAAGGGTGCAGGAACAGAACTTACCTGTAATATTTCAAATCCATGTTTTTTCATCAACTTTAAGATTCTCTTTTTGGTATATATTCGAATACTAGCCAATTTTTCATGAATGGAAGAAGGCAACCAAGAATAATGGCACTCTGTTCCAAGGAATAAATGAGGGAAGAAGATATGATCCATGAGTTTCTAAGAATCAACCATTTATTGGGAACTGTAATTGCAGCTATTGATCCATATCCAAGTAACTCGTATAAAGCCGGCACATTACTTCCTTTTTTCAAATGTTCTAATACTTCAAAACAAATCATTCAATCAAATCTTTTATCCATTTCCAGATCTTCAATATTTGGCACCTTGATCATGCTGTTGGGGTCTCAATTCCTAAACAATCCCTAAAAAGAGGAGCCAAAGGTAAAAGAGAAACTCCGTTATCGCTCCCAACATTAATAAGACTTAATTTATTGTCAATAAATCTCGAAAATTTTCTAACTATATTTACACAACTTCCCACAATTAAATTATCAATATTAGCCGGTCGTCCGCGATAGTGTTGATCAACAAATAACTCTTGGGGTATTCTTTCTGTCACAGTCTGCGGAATCAAGGTTCTAAGATTTTGGATGTGGATTAAGAAACCTTGTTTAATATGATCTATTTAACTTCTCAGACTTAAATGAATTTATTTGTTCCTTAACCTATGTTTAGTAAAATTTTCTTATTAAAACAGGTTCAAAATATCAAAAATTCGATATCACAAAAGTAGATCCTGAGCATCTTTTATTAATTATTGAAATGATATAAAACAAAATATTAATTTACATGCTATTGAATCTTAAAACTCTTTATTTATCCGAAGGATGTTAGAAACAAAAATGTATCAGAATAATTTACCCTTATGGCATCCAGAAACTCCTGGAACTATACATCCTGCCTTTCGGTAAGCAAGGTTCGAAAAAGCCTGTATGCCAACTTGTAACAGCCTGTCTTACACAACTAGCCCCATACAATTCATTCTATCACCTGCTTTTCAATCACCTCATGCCATATTCCTGGATTCGGACTCTTAAAATAAACCAAAATTACCAACAAATATATAAAAATCTAATATATTTAGAGCGGTGCTAATTGTTACAATCTATTTTCCAGCAAAACGATTTATACGACTTGGGAATGAAAATAAATATCCAGCGGTATATCCAATCTAAGGAGGACCGGATTTTCTTTCTACTCATTGGTATAACCTATTTCATCATTCTTCTATGGGCTTTTCTCAACAATTCCACCTGGGATGATGATTGTGCCGGCAGGTATTTTAATACAGTCAATTCACTTAAAGACCCTTCCCATTTTGTTTCATTATGGAATCGTCCGCTTTGGGTACTATTGTTCGCCTTGCCATCCCAATTGGGAAAGTTTACCATTCCGGTCATTATGGGACTTTTAGCCTGTATTTCTGCCTGGGCATTGTATCGATCAGCACAGCACTTAAAGCTCTCTGAGGTCTATCTGGTAATACCTTTTTTGATATTTCAACCATATTTCTTCGGAGTGGGTCGTGATGCCATGACCGAACCTCTGGCAGTATGTATTCTTTCCCTTAGCTTACTTTTTATGTTGCGCAAGCAATGGTTATGGTTTGCCATTATGGGTTCAATATTACCACTTGCTCGCCTAGAATTGGCTGTGGTTTTGGTATTTTGGTTGATTCCATTACTCCGGCACCGGCAATGGAAATATATCCCCGTATTGGCCCTATTTACTGTGCTTCTAAACATTGCTGGAGCATTAATAATTGGTGAAGGGGACCCGCTCTGGCTTTTTCATGCGACTGTTGGAGGTACAAACGAAGAAAACCGCTATGGACACGCCCCATTTAATACTTATTTTGCCAGATACTTTTATGTGATCGGACCGGTGGTTTTTTTCTTTCTGATCAGTGGTTTTGTAGATCGAATTCTGAATCGCAAAGTCACCTTGTTCCTCGATGGCCAATTTCTAGTCATGTTCATGCTGTATACCCTTTTTGCCTGGAAGTTGAATGTAGGAAATTCTGCCGCTTTTCTACGCAACCTGATCCCACTTTCTCCCTTATCAGCTATCATAGCCCTTTACGGTTTTAATTATTGGATGCCCCTGATCACCAAAAAGAAGAAGGCCAAGTTTCTTTTTCC
Organism: Saprospiraceae bacterium; assembly: GCA_965223405.1. Classification (GTDB taxonomy): domain Bacteria; phylum Bacteroidota; class Bacteroidia; order Chitinophagales; family Saprospiraceae; genus CBDCWO01. The sequence goes on along the minus strand of CBDCWO010000006.1, from coordinate 3,831,755 downwards.
TTTATTGGCTGGAATCGTTAGTGTGTTATTAACGGCTTTATTTTTTCGGAATAGGCTGAAACTGCATCATCTAAAGACCGAAGAATTCGACTATTACAATTTACCGGTTATCGGAATGGTCTTATTATTAATGATTCTCTTCTGGAGACTTGGCAAGAAAAAGAAAAGTCTGACTAGGGTAACCATCCTGACTTTGGTCCTTACAGCAATTACCATGGCCTACATTGATTTCGGAACCTCCTGATGCCAATATGAATCCGGAAAGAAGAGCTTTGAATAAAGTGGCAAAAATCTATAAAGAAAGCAATTTAAACCAATTCCGTACTTATTGTGCTGCCACCTGGTTTTTTTGGGCTAACGATTTAAATCCGTATGATGACAGTCGATTTTTGCGTAGGATGTTCCAGGATAGTCTGGAACAGGCCCCACCCGGATCAGTGGCGATATGGGAAACACACTATGCCAACCGGTTGGGAAATAATGTCAGTCAAAATTTCTTTTTTCGCAGATCTACTCAATGGGTCGAATTATTCCGCCAGGAATCTTCGGATCATAAAAATGTTGCTATTCTTTACCAGAAATATACCGGCAACAATCTTTCGGAATATGTAAATAATTTTGTGAGCTCCGTACCGGATTACGCCCCAGCTTATGTAGCACGTGGTAATTTGTACTTAAATGCTGGGAGAGTCAATGAGGCTATAGCCGATTTCAACAAATCCAGACAATTGGAGCCTGAAAATTCATATCTGTATTACTCACTAGGACAAATGTATTTTAATTCCGCAGATTATGCCTTAGCCATTCAACAATACGACTATCTTATTGAAAAGGATCAATACAAACCCCAGGCACTTTATCAGCGAGCCCGTAGTAAGCAAGGTCTGGGAAATACAGACGGGGCCTGTGCCGACCTGCAGACGGCCATTTCCCTCAAACTCCCCGAAGCACAAACTCTATTTGAACAATGGTGTACAAGTAAATAGATACGTGAAGTAATTAATTGAAAATGCCGCGTGTGGGTTACACCGCTCGCTCTTGTATCTTTTGAATAAACAATTCCCTTCGTCGGCGAGAAATTGGAATATGTGTGCCGTTGTCCATCAAAATCGATCCACCATCCACTTTTCGGAATTGATTCACATAACTGATATTGATAATATGGGACTGATGCGACCGAAAGAAATTCTCTTCCGGAAGAATATCTTCAAAATCCCCCAGAGTCCGGGATACGGTTATTGAAGCGCGTTGATCAAGAAAAAAAGTAGTATAGTTTTTATAACCTTGTAAATGGATAATGTCGTCCAGTTTCACCATATGGATGCCTTCTTGAGTAGATAAAACCAGGCGGTCCAAAGAGTAATTTTTTACAGCATTCAATAGGGCTAAAATCTGGTGCTCATCTATGGCAGGTCTATTTTTTGCCTTACTCAAGGCCTGTGCTAATTCATCAGGATGAATCGGTTTCAATAAATAATCAATAGCATGATAACGGAAAGCTTTTAAAGCAAATTGATCATAGGCCGTTACAAAAACCACCTTAAATCTCGGCTTGGGAAAATGATCCATTAGATCAAAGCCGGTTCCATCTTGCATTCGAACATCTAAAAATACCAAATCCGGATTTATACTTTTGATTTTTTGACATCCTGATCGAACACCATCTGCTTCCGAAAACTCAAAAATATGCAGGTTTCGCAGCATCGCCTTAAGATTTTCCCGGGCATTTACCTCATCGTCGATAATCAGAACTTGCATAGTAGGCCGCCAATTTGTTGTTTTATAATGTTAGATCAATTAGAGAATTGGGTCTAATTAATGTGGATATCTTTTTGTCTCGTAATACCATTCTAAGTCATTTTCAATCGAATCTCCACTTTTGTACCCAGGACTTTTCCTACATCACTTATTAACTCCTGTATTGAAAGTGCATTCTCTTTTGTATTCAAATCTAATAATTGCAATCGTCTTTGCATAATTTTTATACCCAGTGACTTATGTAATCCAGTATGTTTTAAACTCTCATTTAGCTTGAATGCATTGAATCCAACACCATTATCCACAATAGTAATTAGGAGCAATTCTCCTTCGGGCCGAATATCAACTTTAATTTGTCCTTCTTCTTGCATAGAGTTGAATCCATGATGTATCGAATTCTCTACAAAAGGCTGAGTAATCATAGGTGGTACCCTGACCGCATCGGTATCCAGGGATGGGTCTATATCAAACCCGTATGAAAACCGGTTACTGAACCTCATTTTTTCAAGTTCCAAATAATCTTGTAGAATTTGAATTTCATCTGATAGGCTGATTTTTTCCTTATTCGAAGCCATCAGACAACCTCTCACCAATCGAGCAAAACTGACCAAATAGAGATTTGCCAACTTGGATTCTTGGTTATTGATAAAACTTTGTACAGAATTCAGACAATTAAAAATAAAATGCGGATTCATTTGAGCAAGTAGAGCAGACTGTTTTAACTTATTGATCTCTTTCTCTATTTCATTTTTTGAATTAATCCTTTGAAGCTGACGCTTATAAAGTATAAAGGCAATTGCGATCAGAATACAGCCTACAACAAATAAAAACCAAATTTGATTCCACCAGGGTTTTAAAATTTGAAATGGATGTTTAGTGCTTTCGCTCCATTTTTTATCTTCATTTTGTGATTGAACTTCGAACTGATAGTATCCCGGAGGTAGTTTGGGATAGTTAACCGACAGATTTTGTGTATGCGACCAATCATCATTGGATTGTATCTTGTAGCGATATGGAATCTTCCCATTCTGCCGAAAGTTTATAGAAAGAAATTCGAATTCCAGATTATTGTCATAATAAGCATAAGAATTCCTTTGATTGTTAGCAAATCCATTGACCAATACATCCTTGAGTATGGGAGCTTTGGAATGCGAATTGACCGGTGGATCTTTCCATTTGACCAAACCTCCGGCTGTACACATCCATACCTGTCCGTCGTTTGATTTAATTTGGTACACCTCATTGGATGGCAGACCATTGTTGATACTAAAACTACGTACTGAGACCGATTTAGAAATAGTGTCATAAACAATTTTACTGCAACCACTGAGAGTTGCGACCCAGATAACACCATGCTCATCAACATGAACATCTTCGATCATATCTGAGACAAGACCATTATCCGAAGTAGTTGTAATAACAATATCTTTGTTTTGGTCCCAAATAAGAATACCGCCTCCTTTCGTACCGATAACCAGTTCACCGGACGGAAGAATATCAAGATCTTCAATTCTTGCTTTTAGACTTGAATGTACTACCCGTGGAGGGAGTAAAGTATCATTTCTTGCTTCATACAAACCATCAATATTTCCGATCCAGATGCGATCTTCATGATCTTCTAAAATGGTGAATGTACGCTTAGGGCTTTCATATAAGCGTATTAGGTCGTCTTCAATAACAGGGTTCACTCTTTGTACTTTGTATATATGGCGGCCTATTGTCCATAAATATTCATTATTTTTGTTCTGGAAGTATTTTTTGTTATTTACTTCTACTGCTTTTTTATTGTAGAATAAAACCCCTGACCATTCGGATCCATCATAAAAGTATTTATCAGACCAGAGAATTTTGGATAGCTTATCGTAATGGAGATCGTATATGAAGTTTGTGCTGTTTTTTTTTGGTCTATTTAAAATGTCATTTCTGCTGTTTAATATATCAGTAAATAAAATCGAACCATTTGAAAATCCAACATAAATTTGATTCTCGTTTTTAAAAGAAACAGCACTGACAAAGTTTGATGGGAATCCAAAAGCTTCATTATAAATTTCTGTATTTAAGTCAGGTGCATAATAGATTCCATTCTGCTGTGTTGTCACCCAAATACCTCCAAAATTATCCATCGTAACTGAGTTTATTGATAGATCTTCTAAATATGAATGATAATTGTCATTTACAAGGTCATCAACACCTTTGTACTTACGAATTCCTAATTCATTACGCATCCCAATCCAAATATTGAATTTGCGGTCTTGTATTATACATGCACCATTCGCCGGGAATTTGTATTTAAAAAAAGTCATATTTTTATTTGTTATAATGATACTTTCATTCCCTGTGATAAGCAAGGGTCCATTTGGTATTTTATAAGCAGAATAAACTATCCAATTCCTATTAGTATTTTGAATGGTATCTATTATTATAGATTGGGTTGAATTTTCTTCAATATATTCTAGATGAACCGGTTGTTTTAAATGTGAACCTGCAGATCTTTTGTGAGTGTAGATCGTTTTCTTTTCTTTATGTAGCACAATAAGTGAATTTAATTTTTGGCTTTGAAATAATTGGGATTTTGCCAAGGAATCAACTTTAAGAAAACCTACATTTCTCATCACTAAATATAGATTCATATTCGAATCAACTATAATTTGTGATCCTTCACTACCGATACTTTTGTACTTGTTAATTTCGTGTTGGTATTTATATGGGATTATAAGACCATCATCAAATATGAATATGTCATTGGTCATAGTTCCAAACCAGATTTTGCCATATTTATCTTCAACAATGTCAAAAACCACACTTTGTAAAAGGCCTTCACTCGGACCATAATTTTGGAATTGGTATCCATCAAATCGACTTACGCCATTATCTGTACCAAACCATATAAATCCTTTGCTATCTTGAAATGCACAATAAATTTCCGGGCTTGGAAGTCCTTCATTTGTGCTAAAATTGCGAAAATAAACTTGTGAATTCTGAGAAGATAAATGGTTTATTATTAGAAAATAAATCAAAGTCATTTTGAAGGTAAATCGGATCATATATATGGGTTCGAATCAACTCAATAGATCCCAAAAATAGTCAATAGTGTGTCAAACGTTCGACGAACCTATCCATTTATTCATTCTGTATAAATTGGAATACAATTTTTTTGAACCTTATAAAACATTATTACAGAGTTCACCAATATATCAATATTACCAATTTGACTTTTAATTGAATTACAAAATGAAATGCAATTTATTAATCAACGTTACAATCCTACTCTTTTTAATTTCCACATCCGTGGCACAAGTTCCAATGGATGGATTGATAGCACACTATCCCTTTAATGGAAATGCAAATGATGCTGTAGCCGCCAACCATGGAGTTGTATCAGGGGCTATTCTTGCGAATGACAGATTCAACAATAGTTTGTCGTCATATTTTTTTGATGGAATTGATGATAATATAACCGTATCAGTGCCGGGTAATACTACAATTTCCAACTGGACAATTTCATTTTGGGCTAATTGGAATCATGATGGTGACTTAAATGATATGCCTTTGGGTAATTTATCTGATGAAGGTAGTTCAAAGGGATTTGTCTATTTTTATAATGACGATGTCCTACTAAGATTTGATGGGGATACAGACTTTTATGATTTTAACAATAATTCCATCCAAGTTAATTCATGGGCCCTTTATACAATAACTAGTAATGGAAGTCAGGTAAACATTTATGTGAACGATGCTCTAACCGGGACAGCATCTAAATCTTATAATTTATTTGATGATTATACTTTTGGATATGGGGGATATTCACCCTCCACCTATTCTTTCAAAGGTTGGCTAGATGATATCCGAGTCTACAACCGTCCACTTACGATGACAGAAGTAGAAACGCTTTTCAATGAAGGAAAACCAAGCCTGGTTTGGACCCAAATAGATAGTGTGATCTATTACAATACTGGAAATGTAGGCATTAATACATCGGCACCAGATGCACGGCTTACGGTCAATGGGCAGGTACATGCTACAGAATTCAGGGCCGATCTTACCGTGCCAGGCCCAGATTATGTTTTTGCTCCTGAATATCCATTGATCTCATTGGATTCTATGCAAAACTATTTGAACATCCACCAGCATTTACCAGGCATTCCACCCGCAGCCGTTATGGAAAAAGAAGGGGTCGAACTACTACAAATGAACATGAACTTATTGCAAAAAGTAGAAGAAATGATGCTGTATATTTTGCAGTTGAAGCAATATAATGCAACTCTATCTCAAAGAATCAAAAAAGTTGAAATGGATTGCAATTTCCTTAAACTGCCGAAACCAAAAGAATAAACGATTGCTAATGAAAATAGAGGAACTTACCCTTTATTTAATCAATCAAAATAAGACAATTCTGGAGCTACAGTTTGAACTGAAATCGCTAAAAGAATCCATTCCAAAATAATCTCCCGAACCTACCTTATTGCTATGAAATATACCAACGTCTTTCTACTGCTTTTTGCTCCTGCACTTTTATGGGGCCAATACCAGTTTGTACATGCGAAACTCGAAAATAATAGCGATACCTGCATCATAGTGAAAAATATGAGTAAAATATTTCAAGGAGCTATCCAACCGGGATATATACTCCTGGAAGAAAACATTACGCCACAAGACACTGTAGCTATTTCGCTTACTCTTAAAAACAATTTTGATTCCTATACGGACCTGGGAATTGAACTGCAAGTTGAAGATTCTATCTATTCATACACTATAGCCAACCAAACCATCCTGGACAACATTGGCAATGTGATCAGTATTGACACCATCATCAATGGGGACTCAATCCTGATTGGCCGTACTCCAAATGAAATCTTGGTTTTGCATAATGAATCGATCATTAAAAGCATTCAATTAACCACAGATTCTGCTCTAATTAAAGCAATATTGACTCCAATCTCAGCTCAAAGTGCAGAAGTAGACTTCCGATTCAAACCGTTTAGCCCTAAAGATAGTACTTGCATTTTTTTCTTGGATACTTTAATTGTAGTTCAGGAAGGCGACACAGCACAATTCTGTATTAAGAAAGAAGGTGGTCGTAACCATTCCAAAATAGATATTGTACTCCAGGATACAACCCATCCACATTTTACCGGATACAATACCCTCTCTTTTAATATTAACCCCAATGACACTTTAATCTGTTTTGATATTCCCTTGACCATTCCCAACGGTATTAAGGATGAACATACCGATTACTATTTTGAATTGGTAAAGACTCAGGGTAATAGAACCAATATTTGCCGAAATGCAAGAATACATGTTATAGTCAAGGATGATGTGCAAGATTCTATTGAAGCATTATGTCCCGGAGATATCCTGATTATAGGGGTGGATAATGATATTCAAAATGGAACGGATAAAATCATTCTAACCAACACCAGGCCTATAAATCAGGGCACTTCGTTCGATTTGGTAAATGCCATCTATGAGAATGATCTCAGCGATGCCACCAAAGGAAAGTGGTATTCCGCGATGAAAAATCGGTCCGGAGCCCTTGCTTCTCAGAAAGTGACTTATAACAGCAATCAAGTTTTGGCAAAGGGTAGTGTTATCTGCCTTGAACTTCCAGCTTCAGGAGGTTCTTTATTAGCTACAAATTTTGAAATAAATGGCGTTTCAACTAACGATTTTATTGTTGAGGCTAATGGTCTTTCACCTACTAATAATATTAATTTGACTACACAACACCCGAATGCATTATTTGTTATGCAGGGGGAGTGGACTTTGCTTAGTGACTATGCCTATTTTAATGGCCCCGTAATACATGGAATCCAAATTGGCGCTGATTGGCAAATTATAGATCCATACACAAATCCGGATTTCCTGTCCGATTTACATCCGGACATCTCTTGCCTGGCCGTCCAAAGAGATTCTTTGGAAATTGCAACCTATTATGCGTGTGAAAGTCTTAGTGATAAAAGTGTTTTACAAATTCAAGCGGAAATAGTCAACGAATCCAATTGGATACACCTTCCCGCTACAACTTCTTTTGACTTACCTTCAAACATCTGTGAACTCAATTGCATCCCTTCGGATCAAAATGATACCCTTTGGTATTTGCCACCCAAAGACTTGTATTTTCCTTGCTACTACCAAAGTGATTATCATATTGAAATCGCTGCCTGGCTTGCGGATCAGGGAGGTGGCAGGTTTTTCTCATCTTGCGGCACCCTGTCTCTAACGAATAATTATAACGGAATAAATACCTTCTGCGGTAATGCCGGATTTACTACCGTTACATTTACAGCGACAGATTCTTGTGGGAATTCAATTAGTACCCAAGCAAGTATAACCATTGATGATGATATATACCCATACTGGATCGTCTCTCCGGAAGACTTGGAAATAAAATGTGATTCACTTCATATTATGGAAGCCCATGTACAGGAATGGTTGGATAATCTCGGAGGTGGCATCCTCGACAGTGTCTGTGGGAATTTACATACCTTTTACAATTATAACGGCATCGCGCAAAGGTGTGACACGGTGATTATGGTGGAATTTTATGCGGTCTCGGATTGCGACCGACAAAGCGTGGATACCGGATACATAAGGATTTATGATATAGATCCCCCCATATTTACCACATTTCCCAAAAATCTGATTCTTTATTGTGATAGTTCTTATCATATAGCTGATACGATTAACAATTGGATTGCCAACCATGGTGAGGGCGAGGCAAAAGATAATTGTTCAAACGTAGTTTGGCAGGATAACCTGGATCAAGTTTTTGATATTAATGGTTACGACTGTTCGGTTGATACCTTTTTTCAAGTTACATTTTTAATCAATGACGATTGTGGTAATATGAAACCTGCCAGTATTTGGGTATATATTCAAAAATCCTCACCCATTTGCGATACAAGTTTAACCATATTTCAGTACAGAGATACATTATTTGCAAGTCGTGACTCCTGTGATGGAGTAATAGATTACAGTTGGTATTATAGGGTTTCGGTTGATTCTTTGTGGAGTGACATTACGTGGGCAAATAATGACACTCTTAATCCAGATAGTGTAGGGTACTATAAAGTAATATCAACATGTGATAGTATTTGCATGGATAGCACGGTTTTCTTCTGGCCGGTTTGTGATAGTCTTTCACTTCCGGTCGAAGACTCCATAATCGGTTTAAAATGGGGGGATCTAACCTATCTGGGTGAACCTGTAGACAACTACCTGATAGTTTGGATTAATCGAGAAGGCGATGAAGTATTCAGAAGTGCTTCCGGCATATATTACGACAGCACCACATTCAAGCACCCTGCCATTTCATTTTATCCAGTCAAAGGTGGAGTCTATGTACCCAAAATTATTGCCAGTGATGTGGGATTCGAGTTGTTTTGTTTTGATTCCTTATACATTGATACCCTGAAATGTGGAGTAGAATATTCACAATCATATATAGGGTCGGGAAGTGCTGAAGCTCACGCTAAGGTTGAATTCTTTATTACGGATACTACTACATTAAAAGTTGGATTCGTCAATTATACCAATCCGGATCAAATAACCTTGGAGTATAACAACCAACTCCTGGACAACCCCTACAGTCAAAGTACCCTGGGGTTTGAAAGAGTGAGGGTCTACGACATTCCCTATGTACCCGGACAAAACTTTATAACCATTTACATTGACAATGTGGGCTCCAATCAACTAATCACCGAATGGGATTTAAGAGTGAAATGTTGTAACAGAGATACCTGCTCTCCCGGATTGTTTGATACGCTTAGTTTCAGTGCATTAAACCCAATTTCACAAAATGCATGTAATATAAATTTAACGTCGGATCCAAATATGAATGCCGATTACATTTGGGATCATTACTGTTTTGACATGGATCGGGTAAATCAGAATTCAATAATATCCGTTTCAAGTTGTTATGAAACATCAAACCAAGTCATGGGTTGTGGTGATGATATCGGCAATTTAATTAACATTGTTGAATTGGCCAACAATCCGCAAATTGTCTATGAGTTTAGTTTTCCCCAAAATATGTTCTCCTATTATCAACAGCTAAGAACGCATATTGAGAGTCTCAATAGCAACCAGTTTGTGAAAATTCGATTGGATAATGGATATTGCGGTGAGGATGTTCCCGGATCTAAGTTCCTTAACATCTATGAAGGTCAGTGCGATTTCACACAATCCGGCATTCTGAAATTTACCTATACATACCCTAGCGCAGCTCCGGGATCAAGTTGTGATTATACTGCTAACCCTAATAGTCAGGGCTCATATAAGTCGATAGGATTAACACAAATCAGGCAGAGTAATTATGCTTTATCTCTAACCAATGCAGGACAATATCTAGCCGGCCCGGATGGGGTATGCATCGAGCGAGATTATTATTTGGAAGTCGCCGATATCAATTGTGCCTGTGAAAGTTGGAGCTTAGTAGTGGATTACAATGATGGAAATATTGATACAATTTACACCTATGGTACTTCATGCCCCCAACCGTTAGCAGAGCCAGAATTAAGTACCAAGGACAAATACTTCAAAATGTATCCAAATCCAACTACCAACTTCCTCAATGTAGAATTTTATCAACCACACTCGGAATCGATTAAAGCAACTATCTATGATTTGCAAGGGAACGAGCTTTTACGTCTTCCACTTGACACTTATCGGGGTATAAATAAGTTTGAGATTCCCTTATCAATGTATCCTAGTGGAACCTACTTTTTGAAATTGAAAGTTGGAGATTCATTGCGAAGAGAACGCTTGATAATTATTAAATAACTGGATATCACATTGGAAAAATACTAATGATCTTACTATTAACAAATACCACAGTCACTCTAGTTTGAACTTACACATGATAAAATTATAAGAATGAGACGCTTTTGTATAATAATAGCTTTCAATATATACATATGTAACCTAAGTGCGCAGACATTTAGTTCTCAAGAATCATTTATTCCACCGGCTCCTGAAGCCGCAGCGTTTGGGAAATATGGTGATGTTCCTGTAAGTCATTACTCCGGAGTGCCCAGCATAAACATACCGTTATATTCCGTCAAAGCCAGAGATATAGATTTACCGTTGTCTCTTAGTTATCATGCAAGTGGTAACCGGGTTTCCGATGAAGCCAGTTGGGTAGGATTGGGGTGGACATTAAACGCGGGTGGAATGATTACCAGGGTGATCCGAGGTTATGATGATTTTGCGCAATATGAAACCAAGTGCGAACCACCTTTCTCTTATTCTCAACTTGGAGAAAACCTCAAGACTCCAGATGATTTTAGCAGTGGAGAGTCACCTTATGATTACTTGGGTACTGGAATAGAATATTATTTCAACAAAACTAGTGCTAATACCCCAGGAGATGGGGATGAATTCTGCGAGCAGTTGTTTAATGATAATGGACAGAAATTTGATACAGAACCTGATCTCTTTACCTTCCAGGCCGGTGCTTATAGTGGCAAGTTTGTACTGAATCAGCAATTGGAATGCATACCGCTGGACGCACACAATGTACGTATTGAACTTGTCGAACTTCCAGGTAATGTTGGTTTTCAAATTATTACGCCGGATGGAATGAAATATTATTTTGGATTAGAATCAATAACTCGCCAAAAAACATATTCTATTTCCGGATCTTATATTTTTGATGAAGACAATCCTAACGGCACTTCACCTATGGGGTGCACTTTTCCCTCTGAGCATGTTTCTACCTGGTTATTGGACAAAATTGTCTCCTATAACCAAGATTCTTTGGTCTTTTCATATGAAAAAAATAGTTCTAACAAAATAAAACCAATCATGGGTTGTACCGGAGGGCAAGATATGGTCTTATTTACTTGTGGTGGTAATTTGACGACAAAGAATAATCTCCCATGTTCATACTTCGAAAGTCCGGTTAATCATGATAAAGAAATATTGAACAAAAATGAAATTTGGTATGATCAGGTTTATCTCAAAGAAATCTCACATCGATATGGTAAGGTTGAATTTATAAGCTCAAACAACAGGGATGATTTAGAAAATGGCAAAAGACTTGATTCCATTAAAATATATCGAAACAGTTCTCTATATAAGGTTTTTGCGCTTAATTATAACTATTTTGTTTCTCCCGCTGTCCCAACTGAGAATCGATGGGACACAAGACCTGAACTCAATATCGGTCTTGATTTTAACGCAAATCATAAACGTTTAAAGTTGTTGTCAGTTCAGGACGTTGGCCTTGGGTCATCAAATGCCATACCACCCCATACATTCGAATATGACCCAACCCCACTCCCTCCAAAGACTTCTTTTTCTGTTGACTACTGGGGATTTGCAAATGGCCCAGAAGGCAACAACTACAATACTTCATTTATCGGTGAACAAGGAATTGAATATTATGATTGTTATTCTACTAAAAGATATGTGCAAGTTCCTGGTGCAGTCAAAAACCCAAATGAAAAATTCACTAAGGCCGGTGTCTTGCAGAAAGTAATTTACCCAACCGGTGGGTATACTTCATTGAAATATGAATCCAATGAGTATTCCAATCTTAGAGTACCCTTTGTTAGAAATGGACTTGGTAAAGCCAATTTATCTTTTATTTCTCAGCCAGGGGAAACAGGAAAATATCAACAATTTGTTATTACCGACGAACGACCCGATAATAATGTCAACGTAGAATTTAATTTGGTTTGGAGTCTGGCTCATGCTAATTGTTTGAACCTCTGTGGTCAAGGCAGTTCAAACTGCATCAATGACCAATTAACCGGAGGTATTGGTTTTGTTATTAAAATTTTGGACGGTGAGGCCAATTTGATCAAAGAATGGTATTATAATGAATCCGAGGTAGCCATTGAAAATGTGTACTGTCCTTCTTCTTTCAATTTCGAGTTACAAGATGTGCTGACATTAATACCAGGTATCTACCAACTCGAAATCATACCTTCTTGTGCATCCTTCGGAAATGTGATGCCTGAAAATATTCTTTGTTTAATGGCTGATCTGAGCTGGGACAAGTATAAAGCTGTAGAGTTTCTAACAGGCCCTGGAGTAAGGGTAAAAGAAACGATTGATTTTGATCCTATCGAAGGAAATGCACAAGTAAAAACCTACGAATATGGCCCCGGAATACTCTTTAATGAACCACACAATTATAGTATCGCAACGATAAAAAGTGCTCAAGGACCGTGTGGCGGTCTGGTGACGGAAAACACACATAGTGTACTTAAGCTAACAAGTAGTAGCCATCTTCCTTTAAGCAATAATTATGCTGGCAACTATATTGGATATGATCAAGTAACAACACATTATGCAGATAATGGTAAAATCGAAAGGACATTTAGAAATTTTGAAGAAAACAATTTACTCACCGAACCACTAGCTACCGGTCTACCCATTTTTTATAACATGGGTAATGGACAATTAAAGCTCGAAGTTGTTTATCGGGAAGATGGTTCGAAAGTCAAAGAAACAACAAATAGCTATGCTCCTTTGGACATTAATAAATTCAATTGGATTTGGGGTTATAAAATTCATGATATAGCCCATTGGAATATTACTGGTTACCCTAATTTGACTTGTGATTTAGCTTACGAATTAAAACTATTTTTCTATGCAACCGTACCACAGTGGCATAAGCTTGCTTCCAAACATGAAAAATTCTATGATGATAATGGACTGGACGCCGTAAATAAAATAACCACGTACGAATATAATGATTCCGGAACCGACCCCAATTACTTAATTTCCTCGGAACAATTTAATAATAGTAACGGCGATGTAAATCGTATGGAATATAAATATCCTGTTGATTTTGGTTACACGTTTATGACTGACCCTGGAATACATTATATTTCACCGGTCATTGAACAAACCAGGAAAGTAAATGGAATCGTGGTAAGTGGATCCAGAACCACTTATAATAGCAATATTTCGGGCTGCAGTGGATGTATAGTTCCCCATGAAATTTACATCCGAGAAGGATCCATTTGGGATCTTCAAGGAACTTTTGTCAATTATACTTCCGATGCTTACCCTGCAACATATGACCGAAATCATTATATCCCTGATATTGAATATCAATGGAATAACGGATTACTGGAAAGCCAAACCTATTCAGAGTTTGTGTGGCAATATCAATATTATCCAAATCGTAACTTAAAAAAACATATCCAGGTAGATGGTCAAGAAGTTGATTATGTATTTGATGATCATCAGCGGCTGACCAATATCACAGAAAGACTAGGCAATAAAGAAAGTAAGATCACTTATACCTTGGGAGGTCCAAACATTATAGCTAACTCTATTGAGTATTCGGATGCTCCAACTCAGACAGTAGAAAAACATTTTAACGGTTTAGGCCATTATTTACATTCCCTTAGTCTGAGTTATGCTCCGGGAGGTGGAGACGTAATTACAGCTGGTGGCACGCTGGATAACATGTGGCGTAGAGATAAAGAAGTGTTTCTACCCGGGACATATCTACAAAATTCATATCAAAAAAGTCCGCTAACTAAGTTAGTAGAAATTGCCTATCCGGACAAATCAAAAGTATCAACCACTTATATGACATCAAATGGCTATTTTGTCACAACAACTTACGATGAAAATGGGCACCCCACAACTACCAAAACCGATCTACTGGACCGAACCACAGAAGTAGTAAATGCGCTTGATGGAACTACTTCTTATCAATATAATATCTATGATAATGTAACCCTGATTACGACCCCTGCGAGTAACCAATATAGTTACACTTACGATCCTCAACAGAGAATGGATTCAAAATCAGTCCCCGGAGGCGGGACGAGCACTTATTCCTATTACTCAACCGATTTAGTAAATGAGATAACCGATGCCAACAATAAGATAACTAAATTCACTTATGATGAGTATGATAGAATCATTTCTAACACCATTGATGGGGTCTCGATTGTAAACAGCTATGGTACTGGATTTACTGTGGATAAACTGGAATCCACAAGTACGGGAGTATTTGGAGGACTTCCACTTTCGGCTTCTTTCATTTATGATGATTATGGGAGAATAGATAGTAAATCCTGTACTACGATTCTCGGAGCTGATGAGTATTCCTACGACTATGATATGGCAGATCGCACTTTATATCGACATCGAAATCATTTGTCCTCCCTAAATATTATTGAAAATATGGAGTATGATCGATGGGGTAGATTGGAGAAACACTTTCACAAAATCGGAGGGGGGCCGGAAGTAACCATTCAGTCAAATACTTGGAATGGCCGGGATGAATTGTTGGGTCGAAAATACTATAGTCCTTCCGGTCACGCCTTGCAAAGCATGGATTATGCTTACGAAATCCGTGGATGGCTCCGATCCATAAATCATTTTGTAGATAGTGATACGCTCGTTGATATTTGCATTCCTCCGGATACTCTTGATACCTATGAAATTATTTATCGGCCAAAATCAACCACTGACACCATTGCCACCATAGATGAAATCCTGAAGATCCGATGGGGAAGAGCGATCAATATTGAAGACTATGATCCCTGTATGACCATGGTCTGTGATACCTTACCTTGCTCACAAGCAGAAATCATCAACCAATCTTATTCGATCACCAATATTTTGCGCATCACGGACTCCGCTCTCCTTAGAAGAGAACCCATCGCCTGTGAAGGAGAATCCATAAAACTACTGGACAAAGTCGATCTTGAAGAAGTTGGCACCAATACATTCCTGTACCGGGTGCGCTTTTGTACCGGAGACGAAATGTACGTCCTCCAAGATTATTTGTCGCTTATCGTAGGTAGTTATGAGATTCTTCAGGAAATTGCCATTACCAGCCCTACCCAGACGCTCACGGTACTGGATGGAACAGTTCAATTAACCCTTCCTCTGACTGAATTGTTAGCCAGAGTGTTGCGGGGAGAAACTCCAGATATTAATAATTATCAGGATTGTGAGCCTTCAGATTGTGAAAAAACACCTCCTACCTGCAATTCCAGTGATTTGCAAGCACAAAAACACTATCTTGATTCATTGGAAGGATTGATTGATTCTATCGATGTATCCACTTTAAGCTTTCCGGTGACCTTGTACCGGGTGTTGCTCTGTGATGGAACCGAATTGTATCTAATGGCGGATGAACTGAATGCACTACCGGGAGACTTCACCATCCTCCAGCAAACCCTGGTGGAATCGGATACCACTTTTTTGAAGACATCCATTGATCATGAAGGTCAGTTGGACTATAAAGATCTTTTTGCCCAACAATTATTTTACAATAAATCTAATGATGTTCTCAGAGGTAAAGCGCGTAAAAATGGCGATATTTCGTATCAGCTTTGGCAATCTGTGGGTCGTCAGATAATGGGATATGGGTATTGGTACGATGAGATCAACCGACTAAAAAAAGCAACTTACGGAGAGTATGTTGATAATAAACTCATGCGTACCCGACGTTATGATGTATATGGTGATGAAAATGAACAAATACGATATGATGCCGATGGAAACATTGAATCACTTATCCGGCATGGACCGGATTTGTGTACGAATGGTGCTTTATATCAGGTCATCGATGATTTAAAGTTCACCATTAATCAAAACCGCATGACTGCAGTTGCCGAACTTTCCAATAAGCAGGGATATCATCCAGGACCGGGTGGGGCCTTCAACTATGATGCCGCCGGCAATATGACTTCCGTGGGTAACAAGGGATCTACGGTGGTATTCAATGGTCTTAATCTTCCTCAGTCTGCGACTTTTACAGTTGGTGCTTCAATGGTCTGGACCTATGCCGCCGATGGCCGTAAGCTAGAGCACATTGGTCCGGATGGCACCCGCCAACATGCGGATGGTATTGAGGTGCGCGATGGGAAGAAATTTATTTACTTTCCCGATGGCCGTGCCTATCTGAATGACGATCAATCCGCCTGGGTGTATGAGTATGCTCTCAAGGATCACCTGGGTAATGCCCGGGTAGTAATTGCCGACATCAATCTAAATGGCACCATCGACACCCATCCCGATTCGCTGGAGATCTTGCAGGAAAACCATTATTATCCTTTTGGCATGAACCACGAAGGGGAATGGATCCGGCAGTTGGATCCGATCAACAGTTATATGTACAACGGCAAAGAATTTACCGAGGATTCACTGGACGTCGATGGAGATGGAAGGCTGGAGATGGCTTTGGATTGGTATGATTATGGAGCAAGATTTTACGATCCTAGTATTGGGAGGTTTACAGGGGTGGATCCTTCTAGTGAATTAATCCCAAGTTTGTCAGTATTTCATTACGGAGATAATAACCCTATTTCGAACGTTGATCCTGATGGGAGATCATTCTTCCGAAGTTCATATTTGAATTCTCGAGGAGGTCATTGGTCTGATATACTTGGACCAACTTTTGAAGAACAGCGTGACAAAGAAGAATTGGCTAAGGCTGAGGAGCCACCACCCGTTACCCTTTATCTGGCCAATCAAACAAGTCTTTCAACTAGTCAAATTCTGCAAATAATAGATATTTCATCAAACATATTTTACTCACAAGGTGTAACCAATTTGTTTCATTATAAACTAATTAGTCCGACCAACTTTAAAAATTTGAAAATTAGCTCACTAGATCCTAAATTAGCTTGGAGATTTATTTCATCTCCATCAATTACTTATGCATCCGGAGGTAATACATTATTTTATGAAAAAGACTTTGGATCTACTCAAGACATATATAATAGTTATATAAACATACATACTAGTACTAGGAAGAATGGAACATTTGATTTGAAAAAGATTGGATATGTGTTAGCCCATGAAACTCTTCATGGTCTTCTTGCAAAAAGCAGTTATTACTTAACAAGAAGAAGGTATGACATAAATAATTCTTCAGATCTACGGGGTCATTTTAATCAACTACCAAATTTGATATTTGATGGAAAAGGAAACAAATCCTCCAACTATATCCTTAGTGAACATTTGGCTAGGCTAAAAGCTTACAGAATTGCACTCCAAAAAGAATAATCAATGTTAGAACAAAAATGCCTGTTAATTTTGGCAACCATTTTGTCTTTTTGCTTTGGTTGTACTTCTGAAACTAAACAAAGACATAAAAAGATTGAAAAGAAAATCATAATAAAATATCATGGCTCCTGCAATCTAAATCAACACCTATGCGACAGTCTCCAATTCCAAAATAGTTTAAAGGTCCAATCTGATATTAACAGTTTCTTCATTGTTAATATTGAGAATAACTCAGCGGATACGATCCTAATACCGGTTTATGACAAGAATATTATTCAAGTAGCCGGGAGGGAATATAAAAGATTGTTTCAAGGTAAAAAGATTTGGACAATTGAAACACCTGATGATTTTGAGTTTAACATTTATAAGATTTATCCCCCAAACAATTCACACCTGCTTATTCCAATAAATAAATCCTATCCTGATAGCATAAAGTACTACATTCCATATTTTAAGAATAATACCAAATCAAATTTATTTACACTCATGCTGGAATTTGATTCTTTAATAGTTAATAGATTTCCTCCGATTGGTTAAAACAACTGATACTGGTTCAGAGCATTTAACATCTTTCATGTTCAACAATGAAGCATACCGAATAAAGCCATGCATTTCATGAATAAACTAGATTAGCAAGATTATGACGATATTTTGTAATAACTCAATTGGTTATCTTTTTAGCAAACTTGATTGAATCTCTTAGGATGCTACCCGTATTATTGTTAGACGTAACCAAAAGAGTTAACTGGTACTTTTTGTTCCATCTAACTGAAGGATAGTAGATCTTATTGTATCGCAAAATGTGATACCTCGAAAACATGGTGCCCTAGACAGCAAGACTCCTCCCCTTTACAATAAAACAATCCCAATTATGATTCGGACACCAATCAAAAAGCAGCCAAATGCCTAGACCGGCATCCGGCTGCCATCCGTTTTACTACTTTCGCCTCCCGGAAGGAATTTTGAAATTCGTATCCTATGAGGGCCTCTGAGAATATGTATTGCGGAGGTGTGTCCTTTTGACTTCCTTTTGAGGTAATTTCATCTTGTCCGGGATAACCTGAAAATCTTCATAGCCCTTACGCACACATTTTACTTCCCAGTCAAAAGAAAAATTCCCACTCCCTTCCATCAGTTCTTCCACCCATATTCCTTCATCTGTCTTTTCTACAACAGCTAATCCAAACGTTTTGGAAAAGAGAGGGGTCAGGGTCACCGTCATACTGGCGGGATTGGCAAGCACGGGTACTAGTCCTTTCGGCTTTCAAAGTGGTCCGAATATAGGATTAGCAGGCAATCAGGTTCCCGGTAGTAATTCCGGGCCTTTTGGCGCATATTTACCCAAATTTGGGGGAGGGGAGTTTAATATTTATGGTTCAAATTCTACATTTGGTAATGAGTATATTTGGGATCCTGAAAAATGGGAATGGATTAAAATTTCTACAGTTGGAGAAGAATATTACCACAACTATATAGTGGGCAGGTGGAATGAAAATGGAGCTTACCAAGTACTCTACAATCTAGATTATAATCCGAAACAGGATTGGCGTATAAATGGCACCCTTTTTACCGAAGCTCAAGTGTTCAAGATGGGTTTGTATGATAAGAATTTAAGTAAATATTTACTCAAATCGGATTATGGAGTGGAGTATATGAAATATTCTATCCGCAATAATCCGAATTCTGAATTCTTTTTGACCTACGGATCGATGTTGATTATGGGTTTTGTAAGTCCCACTAGTTACGTACCTTTGGCAGTAAGAGGTGGAGTTGGGGCAATCAATCTGGCAAAAGGAGTTCAAGTGGCAACGGCCGCTAAGGGGGGTGGTCAACTTTCAAAGTACTCGGGAATACTTCGAGATGCAGCAAAATACAAAGGCAATTTTGGTTTGGGAAAAGGCACAGCCAGTGAAGCTTTAGAACTTGGAAGGGCTTGGGTAGGTAAAGGTTATACCACTGCTAGAAATGGTAAAATCCTAATCAGTAAAAATGGGCTAAGGCAATTTCGAATGCCTTCCTATAAACCCAAACTTGGAATTCAACAAGCAAATTTCGAATGGAGAAATGTAGCTCGTGGCAGGTGGCAAGGTAACGGTCATTTAGATATAATAAAATAATTACGATTATGAAAGCAGAAATTAAATACTTCCATAGTCCAGATATCATTGACTTAGAAAAGTTTGAACCGGAAATTCCTGATGAGTTTTGCTTCCTACTACAAATTATGGTGGGTGAAAAAGACCAGGAAGGTGAAGAAAGTTTTGATGCAATGGTATGTACACCCAAATGGTTGTTAAAAAATAATGAGAAGGATAAAATAATTTATGGCCGCCATTATCTCATTGTTTTTGAGTACAATTTTTCAAAAATATCAAGTGCTTTGAAACAGCTTGTTGAATCTTCTGATTTTGAAAATTGGGATGACGTTGGTGAAAAAATTGGGCGGATTGGGAAGTGGGAATTTGAAGATTATCAAGAATGATAAAAGCATTGAAACATATTGCCTGTTGGATAACGGAGATCGTGTTTTTACTTGTTCTGCTTATCACTTCAAATTTGTCTTTTGCATTTTCTCCACAAATTGAAATCAGCTATGATGTAAACAACTATAAATGCTCTGTTGAACTGGAAGATCATTTTAAAGATCAAGTTATTAAGTACAATTATCAGGATTTTTACAGCTCCTTTTCGGGAGTGTCGGTGGCTGAGAATGCCCTAAACGAAAGGTTTTTAATAAATGCCGCTAAGGGGGTAGGATTAACATTAAAGTCTGCAAGTCAAGTATATAAGGGTACTACTCGACTTGGTCACGCATTAAGTAAACACGCTGGTCGTAATCCTCAAATATGGGGTAAAATAAAAGGGAACCCTTCTACTTGGCACAATCAAGGATTGAAGCATTATAATGACATTATGAATTCGCCGGGTAAATTTAATCAAGTCACTAATCCAAACGGCATAAAAT
This sequence comes from Saprospiraceae bacterium, assembly GCA_965223405.1. Classification (GTDB taxonomy): domain Bacteria; phylum Bacteroidota; class Bacteroidia; order Chitinophagales; family Saprospiraceae; genus CBDCWO01. The sequence goes on along the minus strand of CBDCWO010000006.1, from coordinate 3,811,036 downwards.
TTCTCGAAAAAAGGTTGCCAGATGGTAGGGGAATGAGACTTAATATGGATCGTACTTTCTAAGGATTTATTGATTAATATGGCTGAGATAATAGAAATATTATTTGAAAACATCGAGTTCAACGAAGCTTCAAGTTTTATAACTGACCTGAGTTTTCAGGGTAACATTAAAAATATTCAAGTTTCGGTGGATGATGGATTTTCTTTGGAAGATGGAAATAACAATTTACTGGATATAGGTAGTTATTTTAAAAAATGTTCTGGAGGAGCGATATATATCAATATGGAAAATGTCCAACTCAATAATAAATTATTACCAAAAATTGGAGTCCAAATTTTGAAGTATACCAATATTTATGACTTGTGTATAGATGTTGGCTCTCAACAACTTCAGGAATTAATACCTTTAGAGTCGTTGCAAAAATGGGCTTCTAATGTTTCACAAAGATTAAGGTCGGAAAGTTATTATTGTGGCTTGGAGCCTGCCTCTGATGAAGACACAAGATTCTTCAGTAATGGGAATTTTGGGCCATTAGAATTTAAGAAAGAATTATCATAAAGAAGAAGCCGCTCATTGGAGCGGTTTTTTTTATGTGACCGGGTTAAAGAGTGTTTGAATTTTGGTCTTAGCAATGTAAGCGTCCAGTAGAGAAAGTACTGTTTTCTTTTCTTCGGTGGGTAAATCCTGTACCTGCTTAAATCGGCTGATGAGTTCTTTTTCCAATCCAGCGGAGCAGCAATATTTTTAATCTTCACGGACTGCAGAAAACCATCCAAAACAGATAGTATTTGGGATTTATTCTTTTCGTCCAGTTTATCCAGATCACTCAGACGTTGTAACATAGCAGGATCTTTAAAGAGATCCTCCTTATCAGCTTCACCAAGTAATGAACCTACAGTAGTCTCTAAGAAGCCTGCAATATTTTTAGCGACTTCGATTGACGGAGTAAATTCGCCTCTTTCATATTTACCATTAACGGCATGAGCACTACCAGTTCCGGCAGCTGAATCCTCTTGAGTAATGCCTTTAGCTCCTCTTGCTCCTTAAGACAAACTTTGTACCGGAACAAAGCTGCAAATGACATCCTGATCGTATCAATGCGCTACCAAGCACTAAACACCATAGTTACACTAAGTCAGAAATTCCGGTTCCTCATTACCATTTTTGATAATAAACTCATGCGTACCCGACGTTATGATGTATATGGTGATGAAAATGAACAAATAAGATATGATGCCGATGGAAACATTGAATCACTTATCCGGCATGGACCGGAGTTGTGTACCAACGGAGCTTTGTATCGCGTCATCGATGATTTTAACCCAAATAATCCAATTGGAGATTTTACACTTAAGAGGTATAAATTTTGCTTCGAATTATTAAACTGATTTGAAATGGTTCAAATACCAATAATAATGTGAAGAAATATGAATACCAATAGCTCCAAATGACCATATAAATTATGGAATTGCTAGATTTAGAATATGTTTATTACTTTAGAAATATATTGGTGTAAAATGTATTCTACTGCGGGACATTTCTACTTCATTAGCAAGCACTTTAATACAAGGTGGAGAAGTGCTATAGCCCACTATAGCACCTCTCCAAAGCACTTGCTAATTTTGCATAAATATCCCTCGTAACGAATCCTATTGAATTATTTGGATTAAAGTTCACCATTAATCAAAACCGCATGACTGCAGTTACCGAACTTTCCAACAAGCAGGGATATCATCCGGGACCGGGTGGGGCCTTCAACTATGATGCCGCCGGCAATATGACTGGCGTGGGTAACAAGGAATCTACGGTGATGTTCAATGGTCTTAATCTTCCTCAGTCTGCGACTTTTACAGTTGGTGCTTCAATGGCCTGGACCTATGCCGCCGATGGCCGTAAGCTAGAGCACATTGGTCCGGATGGCACCCGCCAACATGCGGATGGTATTGAGGTGCGCGATGGGAAGAAATTTATTTACTTTCCCGAAGGCCGTGCCTATCTGAATGACGATCAATCCGCCTGGGTGTATGAGTACGCCCTTAAGGATCATCTGGGTAATGCCCGGGTAGTGATTGCCGACATCAATCTGAATGGCACCATCGACACCCATCCCGATTCGCTGGAGATCTTGCAGGAAAACCATTATTATCCTTTCGGCATGAACCACGAAGGGGAATGGATCCGGCAGTTGGATCCGATCAACAGTTATATGTACAACGGCAAAGAATTTACCGAGGATTCACTGGACATCGATGGAGATGGAAAGCTGGAGATGGCATTGGATTGGTATGATTATGGCGCTCGGTTTTACGACCCAGCTATAGGTCGCTTCACGTCGGTCGATCCTGCTGCCGACTTACGTTCGTGGGTGAGTCCATATAACTACGTCCAAAATAATCCAATAAATCGAATTGACCCAACGGGTGCTTTAGACGACCCAATCCATGATAGCAAGACAGGAGAATTTTTAGGTCATTACAATGATTCCGATTTTGATGGTGAGATTATGCTCATGGATGCCTCAACCTATCAAATGATTACTGGAGGCGAAGACGTTGTACTATCTCCTGAATACGCAGAGCAATTTGGCACATATCTACAGGATTATATAGGTAGTAATTATAAGTCTGATCCAGCAGGTGGAAAGGAATTAGTTTCTAACGTAATGACAAGCCTTTTGACAGAAGCCTCAAATGCTGGTATAATTGATTTAGATGTAGGTAGCTTATCTCAAGGGAAAGTCAATATTCAAGATGCCTATGGAAGAATAGCTTCATCAGGACCTGGGTATGACGGGAAATGGGAAGTCACAGGATATGTGAATACTTTTTCTCAGAATGAAGAATTTACGAGTGATGGAACTCGCAGTCTATGGTTTCTTAATAATGCTGGGGATGCCATAAACATTTTAGGTGTGCATGAACCGTTACATCAAAAATACCCTGGAAATCATAATCACCCAATAATAGATCCACTGGTATTAAATCCAAAATCGAATCCTGCGATTAACTTGGCATCACCTCAATACATCCAGCACGTTCAGAGAAGAATTGCTCGAAACAAGAAGTAAATATGAGAGCAACTATTTACATATTACTTCTGTGCATTTTTTCATGCGATGCTCCAACTCCACTTATTAAAGGGGCGTGGAAAGCTTACTCAATAAGTGAAAGCAAAAGTAGCTTTAATGAGCTATTTATTAATGATAGAGTCAATCCAGTAATTTATATTGATGACAAAACCATTGAGTATCCATTTGGGTTTTCAGGACTTAAATCACTTGAGTTTAATAAGAATTTTATTGACTATGCCCTTGGGGATAAAGTACTTAAAATAGAAGGTCAAGAATTTAAGATTCAGACTATAACTCAGGATAGCATATGCTTGAAACAAGATAATAAAGTTGTCATGTGTCTAAAAAGGCTTGGCAAAGCATCAAATAATACTGAGGTTAAAGAAATAAAATTTTCTTTGAAAGATGAATTTTTCAACGCTTATGTATCGGTCAGCTCTGATGGAAAATTTTTATTGGAGCGATCAGGGGTTTTATCGGATACTATTACAGGAGTACTGACAGAAGATGATAGAAATTATTTGAATGAATTGGTGAATCGTATCGACTTTTCAATATTGGAATCAAACTATAATCCATTGGCATCCGATGTACCAAATTATTCACTTAAAATAGCTTTTACAAACGGGAGCAAAGAAGAAGTAGAGTCTAATGGATATCGAGCAATGCCTGATATCCCATATTCGCTATCAGCGTTATTGTACAATCTGGACAAATTGAGTAGGAGAAAGAAGCTATAATATTGGTATCAGTTAAGCGGGAATTTAAATCCAGTAGTCTTATTTATATCCTTGAGTAGAGCTTTACACTGAATCGATTGAGCGGTGACGCTATCGCCGATGTGCCAGTAATCGATATACTCATGCGGAAAGGGATCATCGGGAGAAGTGGCAGCTACAGATTTGCCTTGCGAGAATAGTTCTGGTACACTGTCTTTCCAGATCAAAGTCAGGGTTCCATCGCATTCATAAGCGACCATAAGGTCTTCGTCAAGATAAGGCGTTTTGATCCGATCTACTAGTACTGAAGGAATCGGATGAATTTAAGTTATATTACTATTGTCCAGAGGAAAAATCAAAAGCGAAAGCAATAGTCAAAAGATTAGATGAAAGTCAGAAATCTATCCTGAAACGAGCTTTCACAAAACAACCCTATGACTGGAATTATGTGGACTTGAATTCAGATTTTTATTCAAAGGGATATGTTTATTCGAACGGCAGTAAAACACACTTTTATTATCAAGATAAGAATGGAGTGAAGCATGGCGAATCTCGGCTAACTGTCATTATAAAACCAAACCCTATTAATACAGATTTGTATAATTTTTTGCAAGCAAATCTTATAAATTCAATATCGACTATCGATTGTTGAATTAATCAAATTGTAAAATAAAATTAGCCTCAGAGCAATCCGGGGCTTTTCTATTTAGCGAACGCCATTTTGGTTCTCACATTTTGGAGTAGCCCATCAAGAGTATAAAGGATGTGAGATTTATCTTCATCAGATAGGCTCTGAATCTCTACAACTCTTTTGATAAAGTCTTATTAAGTTCGAACTCAGTTTTACCCATCAAGTAATCGAGCGACACATTTATCTCATCTGCAACCTTAGAAGCAACCTCGATAGAGGGTTTGACTTCATCTCTTTCATAACGACCGATAATATCACCAGAAGTGTCAACTCGCTCACCGAGTTCACTTTGTGACATTTTGTGCTTTTTTCTTAAATCCGCTATTCGTTGCCCTACTTACGATGCAAATGGAAATTTGACCTACGATCCAGACAAAGAATTGACGATTATCTATAATTATCTTAACTTGCCTCAGAAGATAACCTTTTCTAATAACCGGGAGATAGAAATGATCTACGATGCTACAGGCCGGAAATTACAAAAGATCGTAAGACAAGGAACCTCAAATCCGGAAACTTATCGCAAGACTTATCTGGGTCTGATAGAATTCCTCAGTCTGGGTGGATCTGGTACACACCATGTTGATGCAATCTATCACCAAGAAGGAAGAGTGTACAATATGAAAGTACATCAAGGAGGAACGGAATGGCAATATGAATATTTCCTTAAAGACCATCTGGGCAATGTCCGAGACCTATTTATTGACAACAATGGATCAGCTCAAAAAATACACGAAAGCCATTATTATCCTTTTGGGATGGAGCTATTTGGTCCATGGAGTGATGAAAGTCAATCCAGCAACCATTATCGATATAACGGTAAAGAATTCCAAAGTGATTTTGAATTAGGATGGTATGATTATGGTGCTCGATTTTACGACCCTGCTATTGGACGGTTTACGTCCGTGGATCCAATGGCAAATGTTTATCCGCAATTAAGTCCCTACAACTATGTCGCCAATAACCCAATAAATTACATAGATCCGGATGGCGCTGTAATTGGAGATGGTAAAGACATTTTCAACGTTTTTAGAGAAAGCGTGAATAATAGAATTAGTTCATTGAGTCAAAAGGCAGAGAATTTTAATTCTAAGGCGGATGCTGCTAGAGCTGCGGGAAAAGATAAAAAGGGATCAAGATTGGAAAGGCGGGCTGGCCGAGCGAGTGCCTCAGCTGCTGCATATGGAGCAGTTGCTAGTGAACTGAATGCGCTTGAATCTTCAGATCAGGTGTATAATTTATATACCAATGCCGGCGGAGGTGTGAGCCATCATGCTGGCGGATCTACTTCTTATAACACATCCACAGGTGCTATTGACATTAAGTTAAAGGGTGGATATAATTCAAATTATTTATCACACGAATTAAAACATGCATTCCAATTTGAAACAGGTCGGATATCGTTTAAGAGTAGCGGTAGTATCGGAGACTTGTATGATTTAATAGACGAGCAAGAAGCATATCAAAGAGGAAGTTTATTCGGAGAAACAAGAAACCCATCTCTTACTAAACTTGCAAGTGATTATCCAGCTATAAAGAATAACACCACTCAAAGAACGCTGGACACCAAGGCACCTTTCAGCAATTACACTTATCGAGAAATATTTAAGATGAGAGCAGCTGCTAATGGTGGAAAAGGAGTAAGTATTAAAGACATTTATCGAGATCCGAAAAACTAGCAACTATGGTAAGAATTATAGTCATTCACTTAATCTTTTGTTGTCTTCTCACAAGTTGTAGGTTGCAGAAATTTGTTGGGGAATATAGATATGCGCATGATTTAGTAACTCATGAATTAAGGTTGAACGCGGACAGTACATTTGAATATATAGTTAGAGGTGATCTTAGTATTGATACAAGTGTAGGGAAATGGTATGTTGGTCATAGCAGTTTGTATCTCAATAGTTTTTCTGACTATTGGCCTTATCAAGTAATTGAAAAAGAGGAACAAGGTAGCGAGTTGGCCATTACGTTGAAAGATCTTGAAGGGGTTTCCATACCAGGGAACTACATAACTCTCAATGAGACCTCAGAAACTAAATATTATATTGATTCAGTAGGAGAAATAAGAATCCCACTCCCGGATAATACTCAAAAGACAATAGAAATCCATTCTATTAATGGAAAATTTACATATGAAATAAAAAATCCAAAATCAAATCGATTTGAAATCACATATGATTCTGGCAAAGCCAGTTATTTATATTTTGACAATCAAAAATTAAACATCAAGAGAAACAAACTGGTAGATAGTCAAGGTCAATTGATATTAAAAAAACATAATTGAAATAAAAGCTTTTGGACTCAGCAGGAGTTTACTTTGCAATAGCATAAGTTCGTCTATTCTTAATCTCCCGGATAACGGCATCTAGGGTAAAATAGACTTGTCTTTTTTCCTCATTTGAAAAGTCCTTGATATCTTTAAGGCGAGAGATCATATCTTGATCTTTGAGTAAATCATCGTCCTCGGTCTCACCAAGCAGGTAACCTACTGTAGTAGCAAGAAAGCCGGTCAGTTTTTTGGCCGTCTCGATAGATGGCGTCATCTCATCACGTTCATATCGAGAGATTACAGATACAGAAGTCTCTAACTTCTTGGCCAGATCTGTCTGAGACATCTTTAGTCCTTTCCTTTAAACAGATATTTACCGAATGAGATTATATTAAATCTACCAATCAAATAGCAGCCAAATGCCCAAACCGGCATCCGGCTGCTATCCGTTTTACTACTTTTGCCTCCCGGAAGGAATTTTGAAACTCGCATCCTGTGAGGGCCTCTGAGAATAAGTATTGCGGAGGTGTGTCCTTTTGACTTCCTTGTGAGGTAATTTCACCTTGTCCCGGATTACCTGAAATTCTTCATAGCCCTTACGCACACATTTTACTTCCCAGTCAAATGAAAAACTACCTCTACCATCCATCAGTTCTTCCACCCATATTCCTTCAGCTGTCTTTTCTACGACGGCTAATCCAAACGTTTTGGAAAAGAGAGGGGTCAGGGTCACCGTCATACTGGCGGGATTGGCAATCATCCTAAAATGTTCCGGAAAGGCAACAAATACCCGGCCGTCCTTTAAGGTGGAGGTTCCCCTGACATAGGCAGCTGCCTCCGGCCCCTCAAGACTCGCATAGACGATGTCCTTATCGGGATCTTCCGGATGGTCCACTCTGAATTGTTTCGATTTTCCCCATACTATCCCTAATCCGGTGTTGGGATCTACTTCCATACCAGCCTGTGCAATCCCGGCATCGTTGTAGACGTATACCGCTCCGAAATTGGCATCATTGGTCATCGCCGGAGCAAGGCCGAAGATGCGAGCATTGGGATGTCCGTTGGTTCCTCTAAAAGTAACAAGGCCTTCCCCGTCATCTCCAGTTTCCATGTATACAGAAGGATCCAACAATGTGGCAATATTCCCCCTGATCTTTTTAGCTTTATTGATTATAATATCTCCCTCGGTATAAAATCCAAAGTTATTCATTTCTGCAACCACGGTATCTTCAATTACAGATTGAACGATAGGAGCAAAGATATCTCCACTACTATAAATATGGCCCGAAGAAACCACCGATTCTCCACCTTGTATGACATACATCAGGGAATCACGAGTTACCCACATCTCGATCTGCGGAACTTCCAGCGTATCACTCATACAGGCATAACCCCCTCCTCCGGCACTTTCTGCTGCCACACAAAACTGCGAAAGCCCATTCACTCCAAATAGGTTCAGAGCCCCATACCCAAATGTAGTCTCCATAGTAGCCCGTCGTTCTCCTTCCGAAAATAGTTCAAAATAGGCCCCTCGTGAAAGTTGATCGTTACCAGATAGGTGAGCTACTTTTCCCAATCCTCCTCCATCAAAGAGAGACAGGCTACCAGTGTTCGAAAATCGATCCAAGCCCAACTGTACAACCTTCCACTTGGCATCCGTATACATTTCCAGACTGTCCGGTTGCAGTGCCAAACGTTTGAACCGGTCAGCCGGAGTCACTTCCTCGATAATTTGCAAGCCTTCACCCGTACTCAAAAACAAATCTCGAAAATTTGCCGTACTCAGGTGCATACCGAAAAAATCCAGGCGGGAGGTCTCCAGTCCACTTTGGAAGGTTAATCCTCCCGGAACCAGCTTGGTCGTAGACGGAAACAACAGGCCGATTGGCGGTGCATATTGATACAGACTATCTTTGTTGAACTTGGTAAAATAAGTAATCGGGTCTCCCGGTTCGAAAAACTCCAATCCCCAAAATCCATAATTTGCCACCATCGACGGACTAATCGATAGGTTTTGAAAGTGCAGGTCGCCGCCACGTAAAAAGCTCTCATATCGATTATTCTGTACTTTGACCACAAAGGGATTGATCTGCACCTCCTCGGTCAAATCGGCGGTATCATAGATCCGGACCCTGCGCCCCAGATATTTTATACCATTGGTTTCACTTTGCCAGGGACTGACAAATGGTGACAGATTAACGGTGTTGCCATTGGAAATGCTGAGATTGTTGGAAGCAAGACCCAACGTTTGCAATTCATTGGAGGGATCAGCATCCGCATCATCTACGCCATCCTGAATAACGGCCAAATCCACCGAATTTCCATCTTCAATACTCAGAACCGTTCCGCTCAATCCCAATTGCTGATCATCGGTTCCTGTTCCGGTACCGGAGTCGTTGTCCAGGGAGCTTAAATCTACCTTGCCTCCTTTGGTAAGTGACAGTTCATTGGTAGCGACATTAAATCCCAGAGTCTGCAATTCATTCATGGTATCTGCATCCGCATCCTCAACTCCATCCTGGATAGCTGAGAGATCTACTGAGTTACCCTTGGTAATACTTATGGTATTTCCATTCAAATTCAACTCCTGTAGTTCATTGACCGGATCGGCATCCGCATCCTCTTTATCACCTACCGTAGCCGCGTGTAATGCATAGGGCACGGAAACCAGTTGATTTGTTCCCATCAAAAGATAGTTGGTCCCCCCGGAAGCATCCATTTCTACTTGCAACCAATAAGAATTAGCACCCCAGGCGAGGCTGGAAAAAGTACCGCTTATCACTGTTCCTTCTCCTACTCGTACTAAAAAAATTCCCAGCTCAGAGGTGGTAGGTGCATGAGATTCGGCATAGATAGCCGTTCCCGTTGCACTCCCCTCAAGAATTGAAAATCGAATGCCAATGGCTTGAGATTTTATTGGCTGATTCATCGCATCCCGCGCAACTGCCTGGTAATTAAAACTTTGTGGTGACTGACCATAAATAATGGCCACCTCGGTAGTTAATAAAATGAGAAGTAAAAATATTTTTTTCATAATACATAGATTTGAAGGAGAATGAGATAAGTAGTTTTTAATCGATCATGGACTATTGTTCCAAATCAGAGATTGTTAATAACTAATTTATATACATGATATACATGACTTAATCCGGATCCCTGATACACACTGAGCATGTAGGTTCCGGTAGGGAGATCGGGTAGTTTGAGCTGTTCTTTTTGACTTAATACCTTCTGTACAAAGATCTTGCGCCCGAACAAATCCCGAATTTCCACCCTGCGGATGGTATTTCGATTGGATTCGATGGTCAGGTTATTGGTGGTTGGATTGGGGTAAATTTTAGTTTGTACGGAGATATCCGGATCGTTAAAAACATGGGTTACCACGTCAAAACTTTGCTGAAATCCTTGGGTTAAGACAGCATTATTTTCAAGTCTGCTTGCTACAATCTCTCCCAGGGTCCACTCCAAGCTAGCCTTAGGTGTAGACAAGTGGGTGTCTCCGGAGGAGGCAACCACTTCCATCACCAGAGACTGCCCGGATACCGCAGCGATCTGAAAGAACATTAAAATAAAGGGTATCATCAATTTCATATGGCAGCAATTTTGGTTAAACAAAATCTGCGTAAGAAATTATCGGAATTTTTCTTTTATGCGAGCCGGAATTCTTCCGGTTATTGAGGAACTAAATTTCGGAGTTTATTGGCATATCCTTAATGATCAATGAGTACATGAAGCTCCCGGATATCCACTGGTGCAATATATATTACAATCTCTTTTCTGCCAAATATTTAATAAGATCTATGATACATTTTTGTAAGTTTTTAGAATTCCGTCGAAATGAATATATTTCAGAATCTGTTAACTTATATTCAGACACCCTCAAATCGTATTTGCCATCTTCGGTTGATCATAGTTTACAGACCTTTTGTTATTGTTTCAGATTCTGAGTTTACATGCTGCCAACCCCATGCTGAACAAGTAACTCTCACCACACCACATTAACAATTAGCCATTGTCAATTAATTAACTATTCACATGCTCATCCCCCCGCAGACACTAAGCACCTGACCGGTCACATACGCAGAATGATCAGAGGCCAAATACAAACAGGCCTGAGCCACATCTTCAGCGGTTCCAAGTCGTTTCAGGGGAATACCGGACAAATAGTTTTGGATGGTCTTTTCATCCAATTCGTCGGTCATCTCAGTAGCAATAAATCCCGGAGCTATGGCATTACAACGGATATTTCGTGAGCCTACTTCCTTGGCAATAGACTTGGTAAATCCAATCATTCCGGCCTTAGATGCCGCATAATTGGCTTGACCGGCATTTCCAAATACACCCACAACACTACTGATGTTGATAATGCTACCTCCACGTTGTTTCATCATCGGCCTAAGTACATGTTTGGTAAGATTAAAGGCGGATTTTAGATTTACAGTTAGCACATCATCCCAATGGGCCTCACTCATCCGCAGCATTAACGTGTCGCGGGTGATTCCTGCGTTGTTGATCAGGATATCAATTTTTCCAAAAGCCTTGATCACCTCTTTGATCAATTCCTCCGCTTCAGTATAGGAAGAGGCATCGGATTTGATACCAATAACATTTGCCGTAGAACCTTTAAGGGATTCGATCAGTGTATCTGCAGCTTCACCTGAAGCACGATAGGTGAAAGCAACATCACAGCCTTCGGCAGCAAAGTATTCTACAATTCCCCTGCCAATTCCTCTGGTTCCACCGGTAATCAAGGCGGTTTTGCCTTTCAATAGTTGCGCCATTTATCACAATTTTTAGTTAATGAGCAATAATACAAAGATTAGATTTAATCTCTTCGTGGAATGAAATGTTTATTTAGAAGTCAATAAAAACCTATCTTAAAACTAAGAACAACAAAGTTATTAAATGACTTCTAAGTAATTTCAATAATATACAATCCGATGACTAACGACATAACCGCATTACCTCAGATTACACCTGCAATGTTATCCCTTCTACCCATGTTTTATGTTGGATGGTCCGATTCAGTGCTCAGCCCATCCGAAATCCAATTGATCCATGACAAGATCCGAGAGTTGGACTACCTTAGTGAGTCGGAACAAGACACTATGATCCGTTGGATAGATCCGGCGAAGCCTCCCGCTCCGGAAACGTTTCAAATCTGGGTCAACGCGATCCGGAAATATGGAAAAACAATGCCGGTAAACCAACGGCTATCCCTCGGTGAATTGGGATTGATGATGGCCAAGGCGGCCACTCAGAACCAGGATCGCGTTTTTGATTCACCCAAAGTGAGAAAATCACTAATGGATATTGAGCAGGCGTTGGGAATTAAAAATGAAGAAAGTTACCGGATTATATATCGGAAAATCAACCGGAATAAAGCTTTAGAACAAGATACCAAAGCCGAATTTTCCATTGAAAAATTGACCCGCTTGTTAGATGATGACTACCATGAGATCAGAAACCGGCTTCGCCGCTTACTTATGGATCCGGTATTCCGTTACCGATACACCAGAGCAAAGGATATTCACCGGCAACAGGTACTGTATTGGGCGCAGTTATTGGCTCAACAGGGATTTGGGGCTTTGTCTTATCCCAATGATTATGGGGGTGCTGACAGCATGGGACAGTTTTCGGCCATCTTTGAGACTTTGGCCCATCACGATCTGAGCCTGGTCATCAAATTTGGGGTGCAATTTGGTCTTTTCGGAGGCGCAGTCCTCCATTTGGGGACCGAAAAGCACCATCAAAAATATCTATCCAAAATTGGAAAACTGGAAATCCCCGGGTGTTTTGCTATGACAGAAACCGGACATGGATCAAACGTAAGAGGATTGGAAACTACAGCAGTTTATGATTTGCAAAATCAGGAGTTTGTCATCCATTCCCCTACCCCGGATTCGAGCAAAGAGTATATTGGTAATGCTCTGCATGGTAAAATAGCCGTAGTATTCGCCCAATTGCATACCCGGGGAGAAGCATACGGAGTACATGCATTCATGGTTCCACTGCGCGATGATGAGGGGCGTTTGTTGCCGGGGATTCGTATAGAGGACAATGGATATAAAATGGGGCTGAACGGCGTGGATAATGGTAAAATTTGGTTTGATCAGATTCGCATTCCTCTGGAGAATATGCTCGATAAATATGGATCAGTAGCTACAGATGGAACCTACTCCAGTCCGATCAGCCATCCATCTAAGCGTTTTTTCACGATGTTGTCCACTTTGGTAGGAGGAAGAATCTGTGTGGCCAGAGCTGGACTGAGCGCTGCAAAATCAGGACTGGCTATTGCGATCAAATATGGATTTCAACGTCGGCAATTCGGCCCGGCTCAGGATGAACCCGAAACCCGATTGATGACTTACCCCACCCATCAATGGAGGCTGATGCTTCCCCTAGCAACGGCTTATGCCCTGGATTTTGCATTAACCCATTTGACCAAACAATACGAACAAGCTCAAGGTGGAGACCTGCGACAGGTGGAAACCGATGCAGCCGGCCTTAAAGCGTATGCTACCTGGTACACCACCCGCACCTTGCAAATCTGCCGGGAAGCTTGTGGAGGCAAAGGATACCTATATGAAAATCGCTTTGCAGATCTAAAAGCGGATACCGACATATTCACCACTTTTGAAGGAGACAACACCGTATTGCTGCAATTAGTAGCCAAGTCTATGCTTACCAATTTCAAACAACAACTCAATGACGATGGATACCTGGGGATTATGAAGCTTTTGTCCAGAAGAGTTACCACATCGATCGTTCAATTAAATCCCATGGTCACCAGAAGAACCGATGTAGGTCATCTCAGAGACCAGAAGTTTCAGCTTGATGCATTTACCTACCGGGAGCAGAAACTGCTATACACCCTCGCCCAGCGAATGCGCAAATACCTTAAGCGACGCGTTAGCCCCTTTGAAGCTTTTTTACGTTGTCAGATGCATATGCTGGAAACTGCAAATGCTTATGTAGAAAAATTAATCCTCATAAACTTTCAAAGTGTAGTGGTTAATCAAAAGGATCCGGCGCTTAAAAAAGTTTTGCAAGAATTATGCGATTTGTTTGCCTTGCACACGATCTATGAGAATCGCGGCTGGTATTTGGAAAATGATTATCTACAAGGAAATAAAGCAAAAGCCATCCGAAGATTGATTAGTAAACTTTGTAACGAAGTGAAAGGAGAAAGTCAAGCCCTGGTCCAGGCATTTGGGATTCCCGATACGCTGTTAGGAGCTCCCATTGCCACTTGATAACAGGGTAGCAAAAATGAAGAGACGTATAATCCCTATGGAGTTCAGTGGATAGTGTCTATTAATTTTTGCATTTGGTAATACATTAATACAAATCATTGATTAAGGTTAGTCCAAGATAATCCTGAAATTTCAATACATTTTGTAATCTTTGCACCAACAATACAAAACAACCAACCGTTTTTTTGAATGAATATTGATGATATGAAATACCTATATATATTACTTGTACTTCTAGTTTGGATAGCTTGTACACCCAAAACGACTGCCCCGGTTGCCGAAACCCAAGCAATCGAGACTCAAAAGAAACCGGAAACGCTATTTAATTTGCTGTCTGCAGAACAATCCGGCATAGATTTTACCAATGAGATAATCGATAGTCAACACGCCAATATACTGATTTACGAATCGTTCTATGACGGTGGTGGTGTTGCGATTGGTGATATCAACAATGATGGATTACAAGATCTTTATTTTGCCGGCAACCAGGTGGACGATAAGTTGTACTTGAATCTTGGGAACCTGAAGTTTGAAGACATTTCCGAGAAATCAGGCATCAATGTCAAAGGAGGATGGTCAACAGGAGTCAATATGATAGATATTAATAATGACGGTTGGCTGGATATCTATGTTGCCAAAAGCCTTTATGACGACTTCCCCTTACTCCGTATCAATGAACTGTATATCAATCAAGGTGATACGACTTTTATAGAAGTAAGTCAGCAATACAACCTAAATGATTTTTGGAGAACCATGCATGCCAATTTCTTAGATTATGACCGGGATGGAGATTTGGATGTGTTTATGGTTAATCAACCTCCTAACCCGGGCATGTTTTCTCCATTAAGTGGTCGCGACTGGTTAGATACCCTTTTTGGATGCCGATTACTGGAATTCCGGGATTCTACCTTCGTAGAAGTTACCAGCGAAGCAAACGTTGCCAACCGGGGTTATGCATTAAGTGCGGTTAGCGGAGATTTCAACCGGGATGGGTGGGTCGATATCTACGTAGCCAATGATTATGATGGTCCGGACTTTCTATATATGAACAATGGGGATGGAACTTTTACAGACAAAATATTGGAAAATGTGGACCAAATTTCTTACTTCAGCATGGGATCCGATGCAGCGGATATCAACAACGATGGTTGGTTGGATATCATCATTGTGGATATGGTGGCAGAAGATAATTACCGGATCAAAGCCAATATGGGAGGTATGGAGCCCGAAAAATTCTGGAATATTGTAAACTCAAATGGTCACCGTCAGTACATGTATAACACCCTGCAATTAAATCAGGGAAAAAACAAGCAGGGAGAAATCCATTTTTCAGAAATCGGTCATTTGGCCGGAATAAGTAATACAGATTGGAGCTGGAGCCCTTTAGCTGCGGATTTTGATAATGATGGCCATAAAGATATTTTTATTTCAAATGGGCTGAAAGAGGATTTAAGAAACACCGATGCAGTAAAGAAAACCGAAGAATACATGGCCAGTCAACTGGACACTTTTATCAAATACAATCCGGATCGCAAAGAAGTAGATATTTGGGAATTTATCGATTTACAAGAAATACTTGAAATTCTTCCTCAGGAAATTATCGCAAACTACATCTATCGAAATAACGGAAATCTGTCTTTTGATAAAGTGATGCAAGAATGGGGTCTAGATCAAAAAGTATTGAGCACCGGAGCGGCATACGGGGATCTGGATAATGATGGCGATCTGGATTTGGTAGTCAATAATGTCGATGAACTAAGTTTTGTTTATGAGAATCAGGCCAATTATTTCGATCAGATGAACTTTCTGAGAGTACAATTAGACAAAACTCCGGGAGCTGAAGTATTCGGAACCAAGGTAGAAATTACTTTGAACGATGGCATACAATATTATGAATTCACCAGCTCCAGAGGGTTCTTCTCCAGCAGTGAACAAGTAGCTCATTTTGGTCTTCACGGCGTAGACACCGTTGAGTCCGTAAAAGTGATCAAACCCTCTGGCAAGATGGCCGTCTTTGAAAATGTACCTGCCAATCAAACCTTGATCGTTAAAGAAGACGACTTCTCCAATACTTTTCGCGAGCCCCGAATTCGTCCGCTGTTTACTGATATTACAGATGGTTTGAAAATTGATTTTAAGCATGCCGAAAATACATTTGATGACTACGAACGTGAGGTGTTGATCCCTCATCAGATGTCCATATTAGGACCTGGCATGGCAGTAGGTGATGTGAATGGAGATGGTTTGGATGACATTTATATTGGAGGAGCAATTACTCATAGTGGCGCATTATATACCCAAAATTTCAACAGTACATTTAGCAAAGAAGATGGAAAAACCTGGGCACAGGATGTATACCTGGAAGATATGGATGCCGAATTTTTGGATGTTGATCTGGATGGAGATTTGGATCTTTATGTGGTCAGTGGGGGCAATGAGTATGATGTAAACTCTTATACCCTGAAAGATCGGCTTTACCTCAATGATGGTACCGGAAGATTTACTAAAGACATGCAAAGCTTGCCCGATATCCGAATAAGTGGTTCGCGGGTCATACCTGGAGATTTTGATCAGGATGGAGACCTGGATCTCTTCGTAGGTGGCAGACAAACTCCCGGTGCCTATCCTACACCTACCTCCAGTGTAGTCTTAAAAAATCTGACCAAAGAAAACGGGAAATTGGGATTTGAGAATATAACTTCGGATGTATTTCCCGGTCTAAATAATATTGGAATGGTCACTGATGCCGAGTGGACAGATTCAGATCTGGATGGCGATTTGGATCTTATCGTAGTGGGGGAATGGATGCCTGTGACCTGGTTTGAAAATACAAATACCGAATGGGTAAAACATGAATTAAAATTTGGCAATACACCCTCCAATGGTTGGTGGTTCAGTATTTCAGCCGCAGATCTTGATAAAGATGGTGATCCGGACTATGTGTTGGGTAATTTAGGGCTCAATTACAAATACAAAGCCAGCCCTCAGGAGCCTTTTTCTGTATTTTTTGATGACTTCGATGAAAATGGTAGTTCAGATATCGTTCTAAGCTATTACAATTTTGGTGAGCGATTTCCAGTACGAGGCAGGTCGTGTTCGTCGCAGCAAATTCCAAAGTTGAAAGAGAAATTTCCAAATTATGACATTTTTGCCAGTTCCAACATAAACGAAATTTATGGAACTAACGCTCTGCAATCTGCCTTGGAATTAAATGCTTACGGATTCGCAAGCGTATGGCTGGAAAACGATGGCAAAGGGGGGTTAACCGCCCATCCTCTGCCAATGGAAGCACAGGTATCCAATATCAATGATATTCTGATTCAAGATATCAATGAAGATACTTGGCCCGACCTGATTGTTGCGGGAAACCTTTATGGTTCTGAAGTAGAAACTCCCAGAAATGATGCATTGATCGGATTGGTCCTGATGGGAAATGGCAAAGATTTTACACCTGTAAGTAGAAAACAAAGTGGGATGGATCTGCATTATGATATCAAAGAGTTGCAACCTATTTATATCAATGGGATTTGGGGCTTTGCAGCCGCAGCAAATCAAGACAAATTGAGGATCTATATGCTCAATAGATGATCCCTTGTTCAGGAGTGGTTAAGGGATTTTCGACTTGATGAAACAGGAGGGGTGCGTGTTGGTCAAAATTGAAATTCCTGGCTACCTTATTTTAGATTTATGCCAGATAACTAATAAAATCTAAATTTACTTACAACCTAATTTTTAGAGCTCTGTGCAGAATCTTGTTGCTGAATTATGGTCAGGATCTGACGTGCTTCTTGTTTGACCAAATGGCTTTTGCTCCAAAGTATAAAATGATCATTACCTGGGATAATCCTTTTATTAAAATGTTCAATGTGTTTTAGCTTACGCTCCGCGTAATTCACATTACCTACCGGCACCAATTGATCCTGATCTCCATGTAAAACTGTGACTGGAATGGAGATTTTGTGCCAATCGGAATCCATCTTCACCAGTTCCTGATACAAAAACATAATTTCCTGGTTACTTACTCTAAATGAAGGTGGTAGTAACCAACGTATAAAAAACCAGTTCAGTGGTTTTCTCCACCATTCCCTGGGTTCCAATCCAGGATCAATGGATGGCGCAATTAAGATTAATGCAGACACCAATTCCGGATGATCCATTGCCAATTTCGCAATCAACGGACCTCCCAGACTATGACCCACTAATATCTTTGGAACTGCACCAGCATCCTGGAGTAATGGTACCATAGCTTCCATTTGATTTTTCAGAGATGGTTCGGCTCTGCCAAACTGAGAGTATCCAAATCCCGGACGATCTACCGCCATCATTTGAAACTGATTTAACAGAGAGCTATCCTCAAGATAGGGCATATAGGCGGTACACGATCCAGGTGAGCCGTGAACAAAAAATAACAGAGGTTTTTCTCTATCTCCTACCTGTACATAATGCAATTCCTTTCCTCCATGATCAATATATCCAGGCAGTATGGGTTGATATCCGGTAGCCAATTCAAGCCGTTTTTCAATATTCCTGGGATCGTCTCTGAATTCCAGAAATTTACTCCGGCTGAGAATATAAATGATTAACACAGACAACACCATGAAAACCGCAAATACCTGTCTCTTTTTAATCCTTTTAGCCATCTTATCTCAATCCTTACCGGTAAAAATAACTAAGTCATAGTAAAAAGCAGCCAATGTAACAAGATGCATGTCGTAAATACTCAATCCTCGGTATTAACATCTGATAAGATTATATAATTTTCAGGTGAATGAAAGGTCGTAGGAAAAAATGTATTTTCTCTATTGTAATTGGGTAACTAACTTTTTGGTGATCGGTTTCTCGGATTTTTCTCCGTTTGCTATATCTTCTATCTCATCAATTTCGACCTTCAAATTATCAATGATAAACCTTTGACGATCAGGGGTATTTTTACCCATATAATAAGTGAGGAGCTTATCCATGTTGGTATGCTCATTTAATATCACGGGTTGAAGTCGAATATTTTCTCCAATAAAATCTCCAAACTCATCCGGAGAAATTTCCCCCAATCCTTTAAATCTAGTAATTTCAGCTTTGCCCCTCAATTGGTCGATCGCTTTTTGTTTTTCTAATTCACTATAGCAATAAATCGTTTTTTGCTTATCTCTTACGCGGAACAAGGGAGTGTCCAGGATGTATAGATGGCCCTTTTTGACCAGGTCCGGAAAGAACTGCAGAAAAAATGTCAGTAACAATAAGCGAATATGCATGCCGTCTACATCTGCGTCAGTTGCAATAACTACGCGATTATAACGCAGATAATCGATCCCATCTTCGATATTCAGAGCATGCTGTAGTAAATTAAGTTCTTCATTTTGATATACTACTTTTTTTGTCATACCAAAACAGTTCAAGGGTTTTCCCCGCAAACTGAATACAGCCTGAGTCCCCACATCCCTGGATTTAGTAATTGATCCACTTGCTGAATCCCCTTCCGTGATGAATATGGTCGTTGCCAGTTTTTTTTCTTCCTCTCCTTTCTTGTCATCCAGGTGTATTCTACAATCTCTTAATTTTTTATTGTGAAGATTAGCCTTTTTAGCTCTTTGATTAGCTAATTTTTTGACCCCCGCCATTTCTTTTCGTTCCCGCTCGGATTGTTGAATCCGCTTTAGGAGAGCTTCGGCTATCTCACTATGTCTATGTAAATAATTATCTAGTTTCTCTCCTAGAAACTTATCGATAAATGTACGAATAGTCACCCCTTTTGGACTGATTGTTTGGGATCCCAGTTTGGTTTTGGTTTGCGACTCAAAGACCGGTTCTTCCACTCGGATACTTATTGCGGCAATAACTGAAGCCCTGATATCCTTGGCATCGAAAGATTTATTGTAAAAATTACGAACGGTGTTGACTAAACCCTCCCGGAAGGCAGATAAATGTGTTCCTCCCTGAGTGGTGTATTGACCGTTTACATAGGAATAGTATTCTTCTCCGTAATGCTGGCCGTGAGTAAGGGCAACCTCAATGTCATCGCCGGTCAAGTGCATGATCGGGTACCTCAAGCTCTCTTCCTCCGTTTTGCGGGTCAATAAGTCCAATAGTCCATTTTTTGAAACTAAGGTTTTGCCATTGAATTTGATCTTCAATCCGGCGTTTAAATAAGCGTAATTCCAGAGTTGATTTTCAATATATTCATGGTTGAAGCGAAAATTTTTAAAAATCGATTCATCCGGTCTGAATTCAATTAAGGTCCCGTTGGATTGGTCTGTTTTTCTAACCTTAGCATTTTCTTTAAGAACCCCATTGTTAAAAACCGCCACTTTTGATCGACCGTCACGAAAGGACTCTACTCTAAAATGCTGGGCCAGAGCATTGACTGCTTTGGTACCAACTCCATTTAGGCCAACAGATTTTTTGAATACTTTCGAATCGTATTTGGCTCCGGTATTGATCTTTGATACACAATCCACTACTTTTCCTAATGGTATTCCCCGTCCGTAATCTCTTACTCTAACCGTGCCCTCATGCACAGCAATCTCAATACTTTTGCCTACTCCCATTACATATTCGTCTACAGAATTGTCAATGACTTCTTTCAGCAGGATATAAATACCGTCGTCCTGAGAACTACCATCTCCTAATTTGCCAATATACATTCCCGGCCTTAGCCTGATGTGTTCTTTCCAGTCCAACGATTTTACACTATCTTCTGTGTATTGAGCCATAATGGTGATACTGATTTTAGTAAACTATACAAATATAATAATCACATTACAATTATCAATAAATTGTTAACAGCTAATATTTAATTAATTAGAGTGCTACTAATTCTTTTTTTGTTTAACAGCGGACAACCGTCTTGCAAAGGTAGGAAAACTTGCCTGACTAAATAAATAATAAGGCTTGTTGGCAGTGAATGACAATTGATGCTTTTTTACAAAATTTTTGAAGAATGCGGTTAAGACCGGATATTCCACATTTTTTGATGTAGGCTTCAGATAATATGCGAGATGCTTAATATTACCGGATTTATCCCAAAATACATACATCATCAACTGAATTCCTTTCAAATCGACTCCGATTTCTTCTGAATACAAGTCCATTTCGTTAAGTACGTCAGACCATAAATTATAGGCCCTTTTGGTATCATTATCGACTGCTGATAGTAAATGATCGTAATTTAGAAATAAGCTTTCAAATTGGTCCGTATGCTCGCCCAATATAAAAATACGAGGAAGTGAGTCAGTGCTCGTCTGAGCCTGAACATTGCAAATTGCAAACAAGAAGAATAATGTATAATACTTCACAGGATTAATAAAAAGCTATTTAAAGATAACGGAAAAAATTAATATTTATAATGGTAATCAAACAAAATTAAATTCTACATCCTCTGCTGTTAACAACAAATTACCACTATTTATTTTTTCTAACTAAATCTTATAAAACATTTAACATTAATGTGTTAAGCGAAAAAACCAATCATTTGATCGGATAATTCTACTTACCTATTCTCTTTTATCTACCTTTACCAAATCATCAAAAATCAATCCAAGAATCATGATTATTGACTTAATTGTTGCGCTAATAGCTGTCTATGGGTTTTATATGGGATATTCCAAAGGAATAATCAAAACTATATTTTCCATATTAGCCATAATGATCGGTTTATTGGTCGCATTGAAGTTATCTCCATTTGTGATCGGCTTTCTGGAGGGATTGTTCGATAAGCAAAATTCAATCATATTTATTGCGGGCTTTGTACTAACTTTTGCCATAGTATTATTTTTAATCCGGTATACCGGTAAAAATTTAGAAGATGTGTTTAAGGCCATAAAGTTGAATTTTCTTAACAAGATAGCCGGAGGTGCTCTTCTTTCCTTACTTTTTATAGTTGGTCTTAGCTACGTCGTCTGGTTCACGGATCGAACCCATCTCATTGGTGAACAAACCAAAGCCAGTTCTATTACCTATCCGATGCTGATCACCATGCCTCAAAGATCATCCAAAATGGTTGAAAAGGTAAAACCATTTTTTAGTGAATTCTGGAATAAAACCGTGGAAGTGGTGGAAGGTATTAAAGATAAAGGCGAAGAGCAGAAGTAATATCTGTCATGCTTGCCGAATTTAAATGGCAGACAATTCAATTTAATCAAAGTTTCGCGGTTACCAATTTCAGAAAATACCGATTTCCGAACTAGTCCGAGATGACGACAGTATGTAAATGTAATCAGCACAGGGAACTATCAGGTTGTAACATAAAAAGCTGAAAATTCCAATAACTACGAATTGTCACGCGATGTAAATATTCATAATCAGGTCCCATCTGATAACTAGTTAGTGCTGACAACAAAGAACATCGCAAATAATATTTCGGTTATGATGGAAGAAGGTAACTTTTCGGAGTCACCTCACTTGTGTCATTGTGATTTTCCTTACCGGGATCAAGGACAAAAAGAACCTAATGTAAAAATCCTATCTATTATAAGTGGGTATAAGCAGGAACGTCCTATATTCGCATTCATTAAGGATAAAATATGTCAGACTTTTTCTTTGAACCTAAGCGATATCTCATCACATCAGCATTACCATATGCCAATGGACCTTTACATATTGGCCACCTGGCCGGTGCATATCTGGCGGCCGATATCTATGTCCGTTTTATGCGTATGATGAAAAAAGACATTATCCATGTTTGTGGTTCTGACGAACATGGTGCAGCTATCACCATTAAAGCAAAAAAGGAAGGAGTTTCACCTCAACAGGTTGTAGATCAATACCATAAATCTATAAAGAATAGTTTTGCCGGTATCGGAATTTCATTTGATATCTATCATCGGACCACCGCACCCATTCATCATGAAACATCACAAGGATTTTTCAGTACCCTATATAATAAAAATGAATTTATCGAACGGGAAAGTCAACAATACTTTGATGAAGAAGCAGATCAATTTTTGGCAGATCGATATATTCAAGGTACATGTCCAAATTGTGGAAACCCGGATGCCTATGGTGATCAATGTGAGAATTGTGGTTCTACCCTAAGTCCGGAAGAATTAATCGACCCACGTTCTACCATCAGCGGTTCATCTCCCGTGATGAGAAATACCAAACATTGGTATTTACCCTTAGACAAATATGAAGGATGGTTGAGAAACTGGATTAATAATGGATTTGTAGATGGAATTCAGGTACACGATCCTGAAAAGTGGAAAAATCATGTGATCGGTCAATGTAATAGTTGGCTTGATTCCGGACTCAAACCTCGATCAATGACACGAGATCTCGATTGGGGAGTTGACGTTCCGCATAATATTGAAGGGTCAGCCGGGAAGAAAATGTATGTGTGGTTGGATGCTCCCATAGGATACATATCCGCCACAAAACAATGGGCCAAGGATCAAAACCGGGATTGGAAGGAGTACTGGCAGGACAATGATACTCAATTAGTGCACTTCATCGGCAAGGACAACATCGTATTTCATTGTCTGATCTTCCCGTCCATTTTAAAAGCTCATGGTGATTACATCTTACCTAAAAATGTACCTGCTAATCAGTTTATGAATCTGGAAGGAGATAAATTATCTACCAGCAAAGGATGGGCTGTATGGGTGCACGAATATCTTGAAGACTTCCCAGATCAACAAGATGTGTTGCGCTACGGCATTATCCGCAATATGCCAGAACAAAAAGACAGTGAATTCACCTGGAAAGGATTTCAGGAACATAATAATCATGAATTGGTGGCCAATCTGGCCAATTTTGTCAACCGCGTGATGGTGCTCACCCATAAGTACTATAAAGGAGAAGTTCCTCCATTTGATGAAAATATCAGTATCAAAGGAGCATTTGAACAGGACTTTCCCAGTTATCATGATTCGGAGCTATTATACATGTTTGATCACATTCAGGAAGTTAGTTCCTGCATCCGCCGATTTGATTTTCGTGAAGCGTTGAAAAGGGTCATGGAATTTTGTTCGTTTGGAAATCAAATTCTGCAGTATAATGAACCCTGGAAAGCCCAGAAGACGGATCCCGAATCGGTAAAAGTAGTCTTAAATTTATGCCTGCAACAAGTCACTGCCCTTAGTATATTGGTTCGACCTTTTTTACCGTTCACTTCGGATAAGATTCGAAACCTTTTACAATTGACACCGATCAAGGAAAAGGATGAATGGGTGACCATGCTGGATCATCTCGCTGAAGGTGAATTATTGATTCAACCAGGTCATAAAATCGGTAAGGCAGCCCATTTGTTTAATCGAATTGATGATGCGACCATTTCACGTCAATTAGAGAAACTCAATCAGGCAAAAATCGCCCGTTCGGCATTGGACCAACCTACTCCCTTATCTCCTTTAAAAGCGGAAATAGAATTTTCGGACTTTAACAAAATGGACATCCGGACCGGCAAAGTATTGGAGGCATCCAAAATGCCAAAGGCGAACAAACTCCTGCAGTTGAAAGTCGACATCGGCAGTGAAATAAGGACCATAATATCGGGAATTGCCCAGCATTATCAACCGGAAGAACTAATCGGAAAA
This sequence comes from Saprospiraceae bacterium, assembly GCA_965223405.1. GTDB lineage: Bacteria > Bacteroidota > Bacteroidia > Chitinophagales > Saprospiraceae > CBDCWO01. The sequence goes on along the minus strand of CBDCWO010000006.1, from coordinate 3,786,502 downwards.
AACGTATTGGTCTTGGTAAATCTGGCTCCGAAGAAATTAAGAGGAGTAGAGTCACAGGGTATGATTCTGTTGGCTGAAGACCATGATGGCAACCTTACTTTTGTAAAACCGGAAAATCCGGTATCTTCAGGATTAACCGTAAAGTAGATTAAAGGGTGAAACCCAAATACCGATACGCACTGCTGATTACTTGCTGCATATTCCTGTTTTTCATTTCCTGGAAATTGTGGAATCTGCCCTTATGGGGTCATTGGCCCTTGGGATTTCACCTATGTCTATGGTCCTGTGTCCTTCTGCTCATATTTCCCAAAGTGTGGTCTTCCGGTAAAAGGCTAAAATATCTTTTTCTCTCAACACTTTCCGGTACGTTACTTTTTTGGGGTTTTCCTTCTTTCGGAATTACTCCGCTACTATTTGTTGCATTTATCCCACTGTTGTGGTTAGAGGATTTGATTGGAAAAAATCACCCAAATCCAGGGCGGACGGTATTCTTCTATGCATATCACGCCTTTGCCGTATGGAATATCGTATCTACCTTTTGGGTTACCAATACGGCATTTATTGCGGGTATAGTGGCCATTTTCCTCAATTCGTTTTTCATGGCGGCTGTATTTTGGGGATATCATCAAGTAAAGAAAAAGATATCCACAAGTATGCAGGTGGTAGCATTTAGTGGATTTTGGATATCCTTTGAATGGCTCCACCTGCATTGGGAAATAGCCTGGCCCTGGCTCAATCTGGGAAATGCGTTTAGCGCCACTCATAGTTGGATTCAATGGTATGAATATACCGGGGCACTCGGTGGTACTTTATGGGTACTGCTCATCAATTTCCTGATCTTCAAGACCATCATATTGAAAAAACGGCAAAGAAACTGGCAAGCCTGGATGCCTCCTATGCTGTGCATATTGATACCCATTGTCATCTCTTTATGGAGATACTCGAGCTATCAAAACCAAGGATCACCGGTAAACATTGCCGTGGTCCAACCCAATTTCGAACCGCACTACGAAAAATTTAATATTCCCGGACAACAACAGGTAACCAGGTTTATCAATCTATCACGAAATTGCATAAATCATAATACACAATACCTATTATTTCCAGAAACCAGTTTCGGCCATTTCAATTCGGATAGACTAATCTACCAACCGGTAATTGATTCCCTGATTCGATTTACTCAAAACTACCCCGATCTGAACCTGATTACCGGGTTAAGCACCGCCCATTATTATACACCAAGAAATAAACCGGATAAAGATTTGAGGTCTTATAACATCAACGGAGATACGATCTTTATTCAACCGGAAAACAGTGCCATTCAAATTTCCAATGGTCAATTGTCACCCCTATACTATAAGTCCATTTTTGTACCGGGTGCAGAAATATTTCCATATAAAAGGTTTTTGCCATTCTTACAGCCTATTGTACAAAAATTAGGCGGTTCCATGTCAGATTGGGGTTCGCAAAATGAAAGATCCACTTTTAATGACGACCATTTGAAAGTAGGACCGATTATTTGTTATGAATCTGTTTTCGGAGAATATGTCAGCGGTTATGTCCGGCAAGGGGCCAATTTATTGTTTATCGCAACCAACGACGGATGGTGGGATAACACCATGGGTCATAAACAACACGTTCAATTTGCTCGTTTAAGAGCCATTGAACAAAGAAAATCCATTGCCCGGTCGGCCAACATGGGTATTTCCGGTGTCATAAACCAAAAAGGGGATCTCAAAGCCGCCAATAAATACGGAGAGATGATTTGTCAATCGTATACGATCCACGCCAACAATACCATTACTTTTTATGCTCGCTGGGGTGATTTTATCGCCAGAATTGCGTTGTTCTCAGCCGGACTGATGATTTTATCAAGCCTGATTCGGCATTTCAGAAGTATTACATCCGTTTAAATCGTTTCGCCTTTTTAGAAGCTCCAAAATGCCGGTGGTGTTTCATTTGCCCGCGGTTGGTTAATGCTTTTTCAAATTGCTTTAACTGTTCTCTTAGTTGAGGTTCTGAAACTTTATAGTTTTTAGTCGGACGAAAATGATTCATTGCTTCTTTCCACTTACCTTTGGCGGCAGCAAGATTGGCGAGGTGTAAAGCAACCATTGCCCTTTCATTATCCGATGGCAGACCTGCTTCTTTGGACATGGTAAACCATTTTTCAGCTGCGACCTGATCTTTAAGATGGGTAGCTATGGTCCCTTTAATCATGTAATAATAGGATCGGTTGGTTTTATAAAGCCAATTGGGCTTTAATGTCAGTGCAAGACGTCTCTCGGCTCCAGCAAAATCAGTAGTTTCCATCAGTTGAGCTGCAGATTGCACTGTGCCTAAAAAGAGATAACTGGCCAACATTACCAACCCAATTAAAAGAAATGGGAAACCGTACCAAAATCCCCATAATACCATGGACAAGATTCCAAAGACTAGTGAAACTGCAATAATCGCCAGCTTTAGGTATATATTAAGTGTAAACATAATTCTAAAATTTGAACTGCAAAGATAGTAAACTTAAGTGGTAAAGACTGATGGAATACTCAAGGAGTATAAATTAAGAATCCCGTTAAACAATTATTGGATGACTTCTGAATTGAATGTTCCCTGACCCGCAAAACTAATTGAATGTTCTATAGGGACAATACAACAGTCCCATGTCGCCTGACTTCTGATGGCCAGTACTTTTTAATTCAGAAAGTTTCATTTATATGCATGTACTCATTTTGATTTGCAGGGGGAATCCCCTATTTTTCACCACATTTTACAATCTGATATGGACTTACACCTTAAGGACAAAGTGGTAATCATAACCGGAGCAGCAGGTAAAAAAGGCAGCATAGGAGAAACCTTGTTAAGAGGACTGGTTAAGGAAGGGGCAATTCCCGCTGTGATTGACCGCAATGATCGTGGATATGGATATATCGAAGAAATCCAACAAATGGGCATTGATGGTCATTTTGCCAAAACCGATGTAACCAATCCAAATCAGATCGAAAATGCAGTAACCGAAATAATCAATAAGTATGGAAGAGTAGATGTAGTGATCAACAATGTAGGTGTAAATGATGGCGTAAATATTGATGCCAGTTATGAAGAATTCATGTATTCGCTGAAACTCAACCTGATTAGCTATTGGCTAACGGTGAAACATGCTCTACCAAAACTAAAGGAGTCCAAAGGAAATATACTAAATATTGGATCCAAAGTAGCCTTAACTGGTCAAGGGAACACATCGGGATATACTGCTGCAAAGGGGGGTGTTCTGGCACTAACCAGAGAATGGGCGGTGGATTTGATTCGTGATGAAATTAGGGTCAACGCCCTCATCATTGCGGAATGTTGGACACCAGCATATGATGATTATATCTCTTCCATCGAAAATGGACAGGAAAAACTTAAAAGTATATTGGATAATATACCTTTTCAAAGTCGCATGACTACAACCGAAGAAATTGCTGATACCGCCTTATTTCTGATCTCGGATCGATCTTCTCATACTACCGGACAGTTTGTATTTGTAGATGGTGGATATACCCATTTGGATATTACATTTTTACCTAAGCCTTAATCTTGAGTTGCAAATGAAATAACCCATATTTAGAAAATTACTCCTCACCAATTTTATCATTGGTCGCCTATCAATTATGTAGCTTACAAGATTTGTCGCCCTTGGATTCAGATGAGTAAAGCCCGTCCGGATTCATACTAAAGACCAGGAATTACCAATATCAGATATAGGTACACAGCCCCAATATAGTCCGGGGATTGGATCATAGTTTAAATATTCTTCACCAATAAGCTGGCTGGAAAAATACCCCAGGATAGTAAGTCTTTTAACTGAAATCAAAAATGAATATTTCGTTTCATGATCGGTCGCTTCATCGGAATTGTATGTTGGATTATCCGTAATTTTTACTAATTTTTGATAGGATTCCTGGCTTAAATTTTCCAAGGCCAAATGTAATTGGTCAGAAATCTCTTCCGATGTTAGGTTGGGCACTTTTCTGGTTGAAAGATCTCCTTCTACAAAATGGTAAAGACCTTTTCGGAAGAAACTTTTTTGTTTGGGCAAAAATACATTGTTGATCATACGGTCAACAAATGGACCAATTCCACAATCCAGGGCTCCGGGTGTATCCGTTTTGGGCAAAATAAGTTCTGCCATCTCCTCTATTAAGCGAGCTTCCGGACCTGAGAAGAACTCAGGCACCCAATTGACGGTAGGTGTTACCTTGCAACTTGGTAGAATACTGATTAGTGCGCCGGATGATATCGTAATCCCGGTTCCTATGGAAATATTTCTTAATGCTGTCCTCCTATCCACAGTCAAAGATTTTGTCTGTTTAATTCTTTAATTGCATGGTTAGCAGCCCTAGCCGTCAATGCCATATAAGTAAGCGAAGGATTTTGACATGCAGCCGATGTCATGCAGGCTCCGTCAGTCACAAACACATTGGGTACACTATGAATTTGATTCCATCGATTAAGTACCGAGGTTTTAGAACTCCTGCCCATACGCGCTGAACCCATTTCATGAATTCCCAATCCGACGCCGTAGTCCTTATCGAAGGTATTGATATTTTTGAAACCGGCAGCTTCCAGCATTTCAGCTGCTGATGCGGCCATATCTTTGCGCATGATCAACTCATTTTCACGAATGGTAGTTGCAAAGGTTACGGTGGGTAACCCCCATTGATCTAATTGGTCGTAATTCAGTTTCATTTCATTATCATAATAGGGAAGAATTTCTCCAAATGCGGTCATTCCGATTTGCCATCGACCCGGCGTAAATAGTTGATCCTTGAGTCCAGCGCCTATATTTAATTCGGCCACACCTCGCATCCAATTTTTACGACTTCCTCTACCTTGATATCCAAAACCTCTGAGGTAATCTTTACGTTTCGTCTGATCATTTATATTGCGAAATCGAGGAATGTAAAATCCATTAGCCCGGCGACCTTTATAATACTGATCGGAAAGGCCCTCTACTTCAGCATTCGCACCTACCATAAAATGATGGTCCATGATATTATGACCTAATTGACCGGAATCATTGCCCATGCCTTCGGGAAAGCGATTGGATTTGCTGTTCATAAGTATCCAGGTGGAGGCAATCGCCGAGGCATTACAAAAGACTATTCGGGCAGAAAAATCATAGGTTTTATTGGTATTCCGATCGATTATTCGTACTCCTGTGGCTCTTTTCTTTTGCTCGTCGTAAAGAATTTCATAGACGATAGAGTAAGGTCGCAATGTCATATTACCGGTTAATTCAGCAGCAGGTAAGGTAGAAGAATTACTGCTAAAATAAGCACCATAAGGACATCCTCTTCGGCACCGGTTCCGATACTGACATCTGCCCCGGTTTCCAATAGGATCACCCGTAATATTGGCAGTGCGGCCAATGGTTAATTTTCTATTTGTGAAATACTTTTCGATCTTATCCTTCAATTCCAACTCCGCACAATTCAAGTCCATTGGAGGCATGAAATGACCATCCGGCAGCTGAACTAAGCCTTCGGATTTTCCACTCACTCCAATAAATCGCTCTACATATTCGTACCAAGGAGCCAGATCCCCATATCTAATGGGCCAATCAACTGCGATTCCATCCCGCTCGTTCGCTTCAAAATCCAATGGACTCCACCGGTAACTTTGACGACCCCACATCAGCGAACGACCACCCACATGATATCCACGCATCCAGTCAAAACGCGTGCCTTTTTTCTCAAAATATGGGTGCTCAGCATCTTTTACAAACCAATGTGCAGTAGAAGGAGCAATGGTATATCCGGTCCGGCTTTGCTTGGGATAATCTTTTAATAATTCCTGGGATGGAACATCACGGTTGGGCAGATCCCAGGGATCCAGATTGGCCGTCTTGTAATCAGCCACGTGCAGTACGTTACGACCTCTTTCCAATACCAAGGTCTTTAACCCTCGCTCACAAAGTTCCTTAGCTGCCCAACCTCCACTGATACCAGTGCCTATGACAATGGCATCATACGATGTAGGACTGTTTTCATCAAATAACGGCATAACCGGATTTTTAAAACTGCAAATCCCTAAGATATTTAATAATTATTGTTCAAAATCAATTTGAGTTTATTTTCTTTGGATTTGTCCCATTGCATCAGATCATTCACTTACAGCACTTTTATATAGTTTTTTTCGTGGTTATAAAAAAGGACTTTTCTGGTATTAATCTTCATCACCCATGAGGCAACGGTTTGCTGTAATACTTCGTGATAGATCAATACGTTGCAACTTGAATTAATTATGCGAAGTTGTGACCCTTATCACTGAATAATTACTCGATTTTATCACACCTTTGCACCAAATATCAAAACGGTTCATGAATTTACGATCTTTCATACCGATTCTTGAATGGCTCCCCTCCTACCGACAAAATCAGCTCAAGGGTGATTTGGCCGCTGGCCTTACGGTGGGTGTGATGTTGATACCTCAGGGCATGGCCTATGCAATGATTGCAGGTTTACCCCCGATATACGGACTATATGCGGCTACGGTTCCATTGCTCATTTATGCCATCTTGGGAACTTCACGGCAGTTAGCGGTTGGGCCGGTGGCGATGGTATCAATACTTACCGCAACAGGGGTAGGCGTAATCGCACAAACGGGCACCGAAGTTTATATTGGCATGGCCATCCTGTTGGCTTTTTTAGTGGGTGCTATTCAATTTCTACTTGGTGTGTTCCGACTGGGATTTTTGGTCAATTTCCTCTCCCATCCTGTACTGAGCGGATTTACTTCTGCAGCTGCTCTGATCATAGGTTTCAGTCAACTTAAACATCTATTGGGTATTGAAATTGCCAGAAGTCATCATGTTCATGAAATACTTATTCAGGCTGTAAAAAAATTGGCTCAAATCAACCTATATACCCTCGCTATTGGACTGGTTGGAATATTTATTATATTGGGAATAAAGAGATTAAATAAGGGAATTCCAGGGTCCTTAATTGCTGTAGTCCTAGGTATCCTGGTGGTGTGGGGATTCGATCTGGAACAGTTGGGAGTCAGTGTGGTTGGTTCTGTCCCCAGTGGATTGCCTTCTTTCGAGATCCCTGAAATCACTTTAGAAAACATACAAAAGCTATTTCCAATTACTCTGGCCATTTCATTGGTCAGTTTTATGGAAAGTTTTGCTGTTGCAAAAGCCATCCGTGCGAAACACAAGAATTACAAGGTTATTTCCAATCAAGAATTAATTGCATTAGGCTTAGCAAATATTGGTGGAGCCTTCTTTCAGTCCTATCCGACTACCGGAGGATTTTCCAGAACGGCAGTTAATAATCAAGCCGGAGCAAGAACCGGCATGGCTTCGATCTTTAGCGCATTGTTGATTATTATCACTCTACTGTTCCTGACTTCACTCTTTTATTATTTACCCAACGCCATCCTGGCCTCAGTAATCATGGTAGCCGTATTTGGACTTATTGATGTGCGCGAAGTTCTTTATTTACGGAAAGCAAACCGAACCGATTTATGGATGTTGATCGCTACTTTTTTTGCCACCTTAATGCTTGGAATCGAACAAGGAATTGGAGTGGGAGTGATATTATCATTAGCCATGTTGATATTTAGGACAACTCGACCGCATTTCGCAGAACTGGGGAAAGTTCCCGGTACCCATTTTTACCGAAATAGAGATCGTTTTGAGAACGTAGAAGTAAGAAAGGATGTACTGATTGTTCGGTTTGATGCTCAACTTTACTTCGCAAATATCAACTATTTTAAAGATCAACTGGAAGCGATGGTTGATGTAAGAGAGGAGAACTTGAAATACATAATTATTAATTCCGACAGCATTAATTATATGGATAGTACAGCGATTCATGCCCTGGAAGAACTGGTAATGGATTATGTCGATAAGAACTTGACTGTACTATTTTCCGGTGTTAAGGGCCCGGTTAGAGATGCACTGTACCGGAGTGGAATAATTTCTAAATTGGGTGAATCCCGATTGCATATGAGCATTCAGGAAGCTGTAGATTTTATTGATCGAGAAAATACTAATGAAGACATTGATTACCAACACTATACATTACAATCGAACACCTAAGTGATGCATATCACTGAACTATATGACCTAAATCAGGCATCTTTGTGATCGAATTTGAAGCATAATTTTGTTATTTTTTTAACCATAAAAACTATAGATCATTTAAACATTTATTTGCATTTATGAACAAATGATCATATATTCATTTTTTAATTAAAATTTTTATCAATCATGAAAGTAGAACAGATTTATACAAGTTGTTTAGCAGAAGCAGCATACTATATAGAAAGTGATGGAGAAGCAGTAATTATTGATCCTCTCAGAGAATCAGAACCCTATCTCGCCAAGGCTAAATCGGATGGAGCTAAGATTAAATATGTACTCGAAACCCACTTCCATGCAGATTTTGTCTCTGGTCACCTGGATTTATCTAAGAAAACCGGAGCCACTATAGTATATGGCCCCACGGCGAAACCCAATTTTGAAGCGCACATTGCCAAGGATAACGAAATATTGAAAGTTGGAAAGGTAACCATTCAAGTCCTGCATACTCCTGGTCATACGATGGAAAGTACCACCTACTTATTAAAAAATGAAGAGGGGAAGGATTATGCCATATTTACTGGTGATACACTTTTCCTTGGTGATGTCGGTCGTCCTGATTTAGCGATAAAACAGGGTGAGCTTACCCTGGAAGACCTGGCTGGATATTTATTTGAAAGTTTAAGGAATCGAATTATGCCTTTGGATGATAATGTAATTGTTTATCCTGGTCATGGATCAGGTTCAGCCTGTGGTAAAAAAATGAGCAAGGAAACCTGGGGGTATCTAGGAGATCAAAAAGAATCAAATTATGCATTGCGTCCTGATATGACTAAAGCGGAATTTATCAAAGAAGTAACTACGGGATTAGTTGCCCCTCCCCAATATTTTCCAAAAAATGCCATGATGAATATGATGGGATATGAGAGTCTGGATGAGGTGCGTACTCGAGGTATCAATCCTTTATCGGTTAGGGCTTTTAAAGCGGCATGGCAAGAGGAAGAAGCAATAGTCATTGATACTCGTCATCAGGATATTTTTGCGAAAGGATTTATCCCTGGCTCCATATTTATAGGCCTTGATGGTGACTTTGCAATTTGGGTTGGCGCATTAATCTCAGATTTGAAACAGCCTATTCTTTTCATAAGTGATGAGGGTAAAGAGGAAGAAGTAGTCATTCGGTTGGCACGAGTTGGTTATGACAATCCCATTGGTTATTTGGAAGGCGGATTTGATGCCTGGAAAAATGCCGGAGAGGAAGTGGATGAAATTACTGAGGTTGAAGCCAAAGAATTTGCAAAAACTTTCACTCCCAATTCTATTAATTTACTGGATGTCCGTAAAGAAAGTGAGTACAATGCCGAACATTTGGTAGGAGCAACAAATTTTCCACTCGACTTTATCAATAAAAACATGAATGAAGTATCCAGAGCTGCTAAGTATTTTCTGCATTGCAAATCCGGATATCGTTCCATGATTGCAGCCTCCATTCTAAAAGCTAGAGGATTTGAAGATATAATTAATGTCCGGGATGGGTTCGAAGTACTTAAAGAAACCGACCTGAAATTGACTGAATATGTTGAGCAAACCACTGAATTATGACAGTAGAATGAAAATGCGATTTGTTTTCATTTTTTTATAAACATTCCAGATATAAATTGTTCGATTTTAGTTGGTTGATGGGCTTGTTCAAAAAGTTTGAATAAGCCCATTTCCATATTCAAAATTTATAGTGTAATCGTATCGCAGCGGCTATCCTTTTCAACTTACCTATTAAGTTTTAAACAAAATTATATGTCATGACCAAGAGAAATGAATTAACTGCCTGTGAGCTCTGAAAAAAATATCCCTATGCTATTAAAGTGTGAGGATAATTACAAATTACATAGAACAACTTTGTTATTTTTAACATCAATTAAGAAATTTGAACTCAAGTCTATGTCGTTAAATGAAATAATCAATAATGAAGATCCTGTTTACATTGATGTACGCGAACCATATGAATTCATTTTTGGACACATCAAAGGGGCCATCAATATCCCCCTCGGAAAAATCCAAGACCACTTAGACGAATTTGAAAGTATGGAAAGGCCAATAGTTTTGTATTGTAGAACCGGTTTTCGAAGTGGACAAGCGGTCGCTTATTTAAAAGAAAATGGAATTGATAACACCATTAATGGGATAAACAAGAAAGAAATTGAATCCTATCGAGAACTTTCCTGAGTCTTTAATCATATAACCGTATACCAGGTTTTTCTATGATGGTTATTAAATTTTTTGACCACCAAGTGTAATAATAAATCCTGCTCTTTTTATCGACGACATGAACAAATTAAGACAAAGCTCCAGTCCTTACTTATTACAACATTCCGATAATCCGGTAGATTGGCACCCCTGGGATCAGGGTGCATGGAACATAGCAAAACATGAAGATAAACCTGTATTGGTGAGTATTGGATATTCTACTTGCCACTGGTGTCATGTCATGGAAAAAGAGTCTTTCCAGGATCCGGATATTGCAGCCTACATGAATAAATATTTCATTAATATCAAAGTAGATAGAGAAGAACGCCCTGATCTGGATCAAATCTATATGGAAGCATGCCAGCTAATAACCGGTGAAACCGGCTGGCCTTTAAACATATTCCTTACCCCGGATAAAAAACCATTTTATGGTGGCACCTATTTCCCCCCAAATCCATCAGGCAAAAAAATGTCCTGGTCTCAGGTTCTGCAATTCGTACATTTCAATTTTAAAAATAACAAATCGGCAGTTCAAGCTCAAGCAAGAAAAGTCCTTGATAATTTGAACAAAGTAGAACTTGAGTTGGACAAGAAGATTACTAATGATGTGATTAGCAAAACTGCTCAAGCACTAAGCGAAAAGATAGTTAATAAGTTATCAACCCAATGGGACAACCTGAACGGAGGATTCGGGGCAGCTCCCAAATTTCCAAATATCTCAACTTTGGAGTTCCTTTTGGCCCATCATTACTATACGGGAGACGAACTGTGCAAAAATCAGGTTACACTTTCCATAAGATCCATGCTTCAAGGGGGTATCTATGACCAAATCGGAGGAGGTATATTCAGATATGCCATTGATTCAAAATGGAGAATTCCTCATTTTGAAAAAATGTTATACGACAATGCCCAGTGGATCGGATTATTAAGTCAATATTATCAGGTGACAAAACAAGAGCAATACGCCCATATAATCCGCGAATGCATTGACTTCGTAGCGGAAGAACTTATGAGCGATGATGGATTGTTTTATTCAGCTCTAGACGCAGACAGTGAGGGAGAAGAAGGAAAATATTATACATGGAATAAAAAGGAAATCAGAAAAATGTTAGGCCAAGAGTCTTCCTGGTTTTGTGAATATTATGGAGTATCAGATGAAGGCAATTGGGAAAACACCAATATAATCTATCAGGTCTACAAAATCAATCAATTTGCAGAAAAACGAAATTGGACAACTTCAGATTTAATAAAGAAGATCAAAAAGGCCAAAAGCACGCTGAGAAGAATCCGATCCGGACGTTTCGAACTGCAGCGTGATGATAAAGTAATTCTGGGATGGAATGCGATGATGATATCAGGGTTAATACAGGCCGGAAATGCGCTGAGTAATCCTGACTATCATGAACTAGCTGCTCACTCATTGTCGAAAATATGGGAACTGTTTGTTGAGTCGGCGGATAATTACATACGGCGTGTTTACTATCCTGAAGGAACGCAATTATATGCCACCTTAAGTGATCTAGCCAATTTAATCCGAGCTATTTTAGATTATTTTATGGTCAATTCCGAGGTGATGTGGTTAAATCGTGCTCAGGAAATGTGTACTAGAGTAATTCAAGAATATGCAGGACCAAGTTCACCCTTCTTTTATCAAACCCACCACTTACAAACAGACTCCATACTGAGGAAGAGAGATGTCCGGGACGATGACTTTCCTTGCGGTAATGTCATAATGGCGCAAAATTTATACGATTTAGGAATCCTGCTGAATATTCCGGAATATGTAACGCAAGCGCAAAAGATGCTGGAGGTTATGGAGACCAAAGCGACCAAAGAGCCTCTGACCTATTCCCGCTGGGCTCGAGAAATAATTATAAATGCCTATGGTAAACCCGAAATAGCCATTGTAGGAAATCAGGCTTTCGAACATGCTCACAACCTTCGACAAAGATATATTCCAGGACTTGTGATGATGAATTCGATTAGATCTCAAGATCAATATCCATTGCTAAAAAACAGATGGAAGCCTGACGAAACCTGGATCTACGTTTGCAAAAATTACACTTGCCAGAAACCAATCCAAAACCTTAAGGACCTGCAATTAATTGATCACAAGTAGGAAATTAGATTCAATTCCCAGAAATGATTTTTTTTGATAGCACTGCAGAAGTAGGATTTAAAAAACAAATTCACTAACATCTTGCCAAATTCAAATCCGCTTGATCTGTTTTATTAATTTTGAATCAAGTGAATTGCTTAAACCCCCATCAAACAACTTAAGGAGACTTTATTAAGACATTGTTACACAGAAACATACGCACACAAACACACACACAAATCTCAATACTCACTACTCATATCTCAATACTCCTTCTTTGGGATAAAGTTTGTTAATTACCATCATGGGTCCCGGACAAACCTGTTCATGGCAATTCATACAAGTATTGACTACCTCAACATACCTATTTTGAACCTCTGCAGGATTTGACTGCATCAATGCTTTGATACTAGCTATGTAAGCATTGGCGAATGATTGATAAATCGCTGATTCGGTTTTTCCTGACTCTGTAGGAACTGCAGTCAAAATTTTTTCAAAATCCTGATTGATTTTTGGGAGTTCACCATTTTCAACCTGTGCTTTTATCTTCATTCCTTCTTCGTGCATAACTCTCATCAGTAAGGCTAATTCACTGTCCCCGTTGGGATTTAAAGGTTTGACATTGTTTTGATCTACAGCAGTATTGGTATCCTGAGCGCAAGCTACTGCAACCACTACTAAAAGAGTCCATAATAAATACCTGAATATATCCTGTGAGATATGCTGATTGAAGCACTTCAATGACGTATTTATTTTATTCAACATATTATGAATTAATATGAGCCCAAATTTCCGAAATATTTCGTAGAACTTTCAGATTTTCAAGAACATTCCCTGTGATCTTGGTCACTTATTTAAAGTGAAATCTCACTTAATTTTGTAGTGAAATTATTAAATAAAATTTATGAAAAAGAAAGTATCCTTTCAGGAATTAATCAATAGTGACAAGCCGGTATTGGTAGACTTTTCTGCCGAATGGTGTGGGCCTTGCAAAGCAATGGCCCCTGTACTCAAACAAGTTGCTCGCAAGATCGGAAATAAAGGTTCGATAGTTAAAATTGATGTTGATCAAAATAGAAACCTGGCCATTAAAATGGGAATTCAGGGTGTTCCCACTTTTGTTCTCTATCAGAAAGGTCAAATCCTTTGGCGCCAATCCGGAATGCAATCGGTACAAACTTTGACAGACTTATTCGAGTTACCGATAGAAAACTGATCTGTATTCTTTAGCATTTAGTGTGGTAGTCTTACTTTAATTTTCAAGTTAGTTACGGGCGATTTATTTAATTTACCCTCTAAATAATTCAAATGAAAAAACTTTTAGTACTAACTGGAGGTGGAGACTGTCCCGGCCTAAATGCCGTCTTGAGAGCTATATCAAAGGCTGCGCATTCGGAAGGTGGTTGGGAAGTATGGGGAAGCATAGAGGCTTTCTCCGGGATTTTTCGCGATCCACCCGAATTGATTCGTCTTACGACCAGGAGGACGGCAGGCATCCATGTGAAGGGTGGAACTATAATCAAAACTACCAATAAAGGCAATCCCTTGAACTTCCCAATGGAACAACCGGACGGAACAATTCAGTATGTAGATCGAACGGTGGAATTGGTGAAAAAGATAAGAGAGTTAGACTTTGATGCTGTCATTAACATTGGAGGAGATGGAAGTCAAAAGATATCGCAAAGTTTATTCGAAAAGGGTTTAAATATTATTGGTGTTCCTAAGACAATAGACAATGATTTATCCGCTACCGACATGACCTTTGGATTTTCTACTGCGGTTCAAATAGCCACCGATTGTTTTGACAAATTAGTTACCACTGCAGAAAGTCATCATCGGGTAATGATTATGGAAGTAATGGGTAGGGATGCGGGTTGGATCGCCTTGCATACTGCAGTTGCAGGCGGTGCCGAAATTTGCTTGATTCCGGAAATACCATTCGAACTGGAAAAGTTAGCGTATCGCATCGAAAGACGTTATCGTGGTGGCAGAGGTTTTGTCAATATAGTTATTGCCGAAGGGGCCAGGCCTAAAGACGGAATGGTAGTGGGTACTAGAGCTAAAGATAAAGGCGATTTGCATGTAAAATTGGGAGGTATCGGCAACTTTCTCAGAGGAGAATTGGAAAAACTATGCGATGCACAAATCAGGACGACTACTCTGGGACATATACAAAGAGGAGGTACTCCTATAGCCTTCGATCGAATTCTAGCTTCTGCAATGGGAGTAAAAGCTTTTGAAATGGTATTGAATAACGAATATGGTAAAATGGTCGCATTAAAAGGAAACGATTTTATCTCGGTTCCAATCAAAGAAGCAATTATCAGATACAATTATTTGAGTCCCTCGAATTCACTAATTAGAACTGCCAGAAAACTGGGAATTTCCTTTGGAGATTGATTGGTCCGTTCATATGTCAACCACTCGTGAGTCCACTCCGAAAACTGTCATTTAAAAAGAATACTTGAAATAATGCAAAATATTGTATACTCCCCCGCCACCCTAACCCTAAAGGGCCTCCGCCCACAAATCCATTCTTTACCCTAGCCCAAAAGGGAATGCAGTCGCGCATTCATTTACAGCAAGTTATGCGGGAGGACTCTCCTTTAGGAGTCGGAGGCGAGCGTGGGCAAATTCTAAAACCAAATTATTTTTACCGAAGGCTTTGATGTTGACTTTTCGGACTAGACTCACTCGTAACGTATAGAGTTAATTTGAGTATAATTACTCATCGATAGAACTATTCATTATGTCGAATTAGATTGACTTACAGCCTTAAAAATAGGACTATTGATGTATGGAAGTAATTGATGACAAATTTGAAAACAGAGAAGAAATTACGGAGGATGATTTAAGAATTGCGAGTTACATACACTTATCGTCTTTGGCTGGATTTTTATTCCCCTTGGGCAATTTAATCGGTCCTTTAATATTTTGGCATACTAGTTCGCGCAAATCACGTTTTTTAGATGAACACGGTCGCTCGGTAATTAACTTTCAACTCTCTTACATTTTGATTGTATTAGGTATTACTGCCATTAGCTTTTGGAAAATATTTAAAATATTTAGCCATGGACATCCGGAACATAGCATTCCCGGTCTTATTTTATTTGCTATGATTATGGTAATCGTGGTGATTTTGAATGTGATCTATACGATTATAGGATCTACAAAAGCACGTAAAGGAGAATTATATGATTATCCTTTCTCCATAACTTTTCTCAAGTAACACTTGTTACTTATACATATGGACAAATGGATTCTCGCGGCCAGGTTTCACTATGCTACTGATATCGCATTTATCCTGTTTAAGATTGAATTGACTAAAAGGGAGATACCTTTTATCGTTAAGGATGAGCATACTGTATCCGTGGATCCTCTGGTATCGCTTGGAGTCGGAGGGATTAAAATTTACACCCAACGTAATTCAATCATTAAGGCCAAACGGATATTGGATCATATCTTAAACTCGGAAGAAGAATAATTTCTATTCTATAACATACCAATTGTACCAATTGGGTTTCGCTTCAATTTCCAATTCGATTTCATACTGTCGGTTTAGTTTCATTGTAACTCCCTCAAGTTCCCTTTCCCTTACTAAAGCTTGATCCTTAAGCCCAGTGTAGTAGAGGGGTAACTTGATCGTTTTTTTAAGATAATTATCTGTTGGGTTAAAGACCAGCAAAAACCCTTTTTGCTGCAAAGCTGGATTCACATGCATCATAAAATCCAGATCACGACCGTCAGCTCTACGTAAATGTATCAGGTCGCTTTCCAGAATATCACGATATTTTTTATACCAGTTTACAACCCGGGTTACCATCGCCTTGGTCTCATCGGTATCATATAATCTGGGGCCACGTAAAGCGGACTGTACTCCCATCCCCAGATTGGACATCAACATCATTTCATAATGATCAAGGTGTTCGTGCAAAGGTTCAACGGTAGCCGCAGCTCCTCCTCCATGATATTGCTGTAAAGGGATGAAACTCCAACGCATAGAAGGGGTGCTCTCCCAAGTGCCATCATAGGCATTTTGTCTGGTATGGATCAATTGATGTCGACGTGGTAAAGACCAATTGTTTTCGCGATATCCAATACCGCATTGATTGGAGCCGTTGAGATAATAATAATCCGGTACCCGCAGATATACTCCCTGCCCTTTACACCACTTATAGAAATCGGTAATGATTTTCCATTGTTTGTATTGGGAATCACCCAATCCAATATGACCCGGGTGATCTTCAGACGCACAAATATCTCCCGGGTAATTGCCATCATGGGTAAAGGTCTTAAAACCTGTTTCTGAAAACATTTTATACATTTTCCGAAAATATTCCAATCCCCATTCGCTTCCCAGGCATGGTGAGTTGCCAAAAGTGGCAAATCCACCTCTTTTTCCTGTTTTTGGATTGATTACATCATCCTTATCACTTATCCTTCGTGATGCCAATAAGGAATAGGTCCCAATCTTAATTCCCTTTTGATCGGCATACCCTGCATACTTGATCATTTGCTCATAATTTTCCTTCGATTCGTTTTCCGGATTAAATCCACTGCCGAATGAAAAATTAACCATTTCATATCCCACTTCTGCCGCTTGATTCACCCCATTTATGTATTCATCCCATTTAGATCGCGTGATATGAAACATCAATGGATTTTCGGTAATCCAAGGTGCAATAGTGCGGTACATTTTACGCAAAGCCAATCCATTTCTTTCCTTATCGTACGAATCGTAGGGTAACATAAATGAGCGGATCGATTCGAATTGCTCATCAGGCTCAATCTGCAAATTATACCCATACTTGGGAAAGATTTTCATTACATTGGGTATATCCTGAATCCAGGAAATCTGAGTTACATATTCCTGATCGGTCTCCCAATGAATACTTTGTGAATTCGCCACTTTAACTCGTCCGGCTGAAAAAGCATAATCGGTTTCAAAATGTATATTAGGCTTAATTTTTAAGTCATCCCTCCCCCGATAACCCCCATAAGGATCATGATCTGCAATGCCTAAATACTCAGACGTTATGTTGTCTATCCGAATTGGAGACGAAGCTTTATTGTGCAAAGTAATCCACTTACTCATTACCGGAATGTGATCATATAACTCATAATTTACGGAAACTTGTAAATTCTGAAGATCTTTGAGAACAGTCCTCATTTTGGCAACCTCCTGCGGATCAACTTTACCATAGGCGCCAAAGTGGTTAAACTTCAAGCGTACCAACTCACCCAAAAATTCATGGTCTTCACCGGCTCCATTCCTACCTAATTTTCCGATCCTAACGGCAACTGGATCTATGACTGGTACTCCAAAATCAACGGAGTGATAGGTCTTCCAATATCCATTTACCGGTTTTGCTTCGCAATGCACAAAATGACCTTCAATGCGAAGACGTAACAACCAGGTCTGATTAAAATCCACGTTATCCTTACCACCAGCACGAGCATGCTCTCTGGTACCATCATAAACGGTAAATCTCCAGGCACCATTATTTTTTGAACCCGATTCATTCCCAGGCCTCATATTAAACTTGACCACCTTATCTTTCCACACCAATGCGATGCCCGGACCCCAGAATCCACTTAAATCGGTACCGGCATCAATCGAAGTCTCAACTAGACCTACATCAGCAGGTAGAGCATATTCTGCAAAAACCGCACTGTTGTTTGGAGTATATATTTCTCCAGGTTTTCCTTCATTGATGAACGAACTTCTAGGGTGGCCAGGACTAACCCTTACATTCCAGTCATCAGACAAAGTAGAAAAGTCATCCTGGACCATCGCCATACGGCCAACTTGACTAGATTGGGATAAACGTAATAAATCCTCTGGTCCAAGGTCTCCGATGCGATAGTTCATCTGTAATCGAATCCCTTGAGGTGGCCATACTGCATCGGGTGCATGATGACTCAATGGATTCCATTCCATTCGCTTCAACGGCTCGCCAACCTTGATGTCAATCAAATTAAATGACAATGGGTCCGCAGTCAGCGCATCGATCCAATCGGGGTACAAAAAAGCCAAATTAGGTTGCCCTTCCAATCCTCCTACCTGAAAATTAAATCCTGCTACGTCCAATATAGCTTCCGGTTTAATGGCCCGGATAAATTCTTCACCGGATTTGAGTAATTTTAAACTTACCGTTGCTCCGTTGGGATTTATTCTGAAAGTTCGGGAAAGTATACCATTGGATAGGATAATTTCATTTCCGGATACATTCCTGAAAACACCAGACTGAAGGTCAGGCTTCTTGACCAACCAATCCTGATTGATCCCGGAATTATAAGCACCTTCAATTATCGGCAATTTCTTTACCGCTTGCTGCAATTCCTGTGCATTTATATCCAAAGACAAGACAAGACAAACGTACATGAAGGCCAATCGAATAATCATATGACAATGTTTTTATCAAATATTAACAAGATGATCAATTCTATCATCCATTACAAATTCCATAGTGGTGCTGGAAATCCTAAATTTAAGCATTTTCCAAGCGATTCATGATCAAGTAATTCTAATTCATTCCAGAACTTTCAATCATGATTTTTATTCCGGCATTTCGGTTTTAGAAACTCAACTTTATGCCTTGAACAATTATCTATTTCCTACCTTGCAGCCCAATTTAAATAGTAAGAAATGAATATCGTAAAAAACACAGTAGTTAGCCTAGATTACAAATTGACCGAGAAAGATAAAAATGGCGAACTGATAGAACAGACCCATGGCTCTGAACCCCTGAAATTTATTTTTGGAATCGGTCAGATGATCCCTGCATTTGAAGAAAATATAGAAGGAAAAAAATCAGGAGATGAAGTTGATTTTGGAATTGTTGCTGAAGACGCATATGGTCTTTTTGAAGACGAAGCGGTTATGGATTTCGATATCCAGCAATTTGCTGTGGATGGAAAAGTTGATCGCGATAAATTGCAAGTAGGTAAGCGAATTACCATGCAAGACAACCAAGGTAATGCGTACCATGGTAACATTACTGAAATTGGTATCGACAAAATAAAAGTGGACTTTAATCATCCGATGGCAGGGATCGATCTCTTTTTTTCAGTAAAAATAAACGATGTAAGGGAAGCGACTTCTTCCGAATTGGACCATGGTCATGTCCATTAGCCAAAATAACCTCCTTTGAAGAGTATCTTCATTAATTCAAATAGCGACGTATTAAAGTAAATGATGATTGACCCACACGCCGTAAATGCGATAAAGGGTTCATAAATGGCATCCCTGTTATTCGTTGTCAAGGGGGGCATGCCCCTCCGGAGGAGTTTAATTGATAATCCTGATTTGTATTTACAATTTCTGGTTAAACCCTAGTGTGTTAATGCGTAATAGAAAGGTTCAATTTTCAATAATTGCTCACATTATATCTTAAGTTTTGAAAATTGTATAACTTGGGATTAATACTGACGTTTTTTCTTTAACCATCATAGAGATGACAAGCAAAGAAAGGGTCAACATCGCCATGCGAGGTGGAATCCCCGACAGGGTGCCGGTAATGTGTCAGCTAGCTATTGGCCACTACTTTCTCTATAGCGGTGTGGACCCTCTTGATATTTGGTTTACTTCTGATGGCTTTGCTCAAGCCCTAATCAATCTACAAAAGCGTTATCAATTTGATGGTATACTGGTCAATCATCATGGCCGACCACCGGATTGGAAAAAACATCTGGCCAAAATCGAACAAAAACCAGGTGAAATTTGGATTTGGTGGAAGGACGGAACCTATACCGCCTTTCCCCCGAATGATAATCCACACCATTATTTGAATAACGGCATTCGCTATTTTCCATCTTTCGACGAGATAGATCCTGATCAATTATACTACGTGGACCCTTGGAATTTGGGAGGTATTACCTATCCGACCCGGTGGGATTTTGAATCTGAAATAAGATCGAAGTCCGATTTTTTTCCTACACATATCAATGATACCCTAATCAAAGTTATTGAACAAGTAGGACATGAAATATCAGTGCACGGAGAAGTTTTCAGCCCTTTTTCCCAATTTATGGAGCTGCTAAATTATGAAGCTTCTTTGATGGGTTTGCTTACCGATCCTGAGAAATGTCATGCGTGTTTACAAGCCCTCACCTTCGGTACCATAGAACTGGGTATATTAGAAGCTAAGTGTGGAGCGGATGCCATTTTAATTTCTTCAGCTTTTGCCGGCAGCGGTTTTATCTCCAGAGCGTTTTACAGCCAATTTGTATTACCCTACGAAAAGCAGGTAATCCAAGGTATAAAATCAGCCATTGATGTTCCGGTTTATACCCATACCTGTGGAGGAATCGGAGATCGCCTGGATCTGATGATGCAAACCGGGACCAATGGTATTGATACCTTAGATCCACCTCCATTAGGAACGGTAGACCTGGAAGATGCGTTGAAAGAAACCAAAGGAAAGGTATTTATTAAAGGCAACATTGATGCGGTCAATACCCTGTATAAAGGATCTCTGCAGGATATCGAATCGGCAGTTCGTTATCGTCTTGAAATTGCCAAACCAGGAGGTGGGTATATCATGAGTACAGCGTGCTCGGTGGCACCTCCAACTAAGCCTGAATCCATCGAACATATGTCAAAAATGACCAGAATGTTGGGCAACTATTGAAACAAAAATGAATAATCAGATTGCAAATGAATGATCTATTGAAACAAATCGCAAAATGTATTGAATATGGAAAGATTAACAAGGAGGCCTCCTACCCTCCCGAAATGAAGGGACTGGATGGGGCCGATGAACTTACATTAAAAGCCTTACAAGCTGATATTACTCCCAATGACATTCTGACCAAAGGGTTTGTAACGGGAATGGATCGCGTCGGCAAGAAATTTTCCGAACACCGGATATTTGTGCCCCAAATGTTGATGTCAGCTAAGGCTATGACAACGGCGATGAAACATCTGGAACCCTTTTTCCAATCGGGTGAAGTAAAACAAAAAGGAACATTCATCATTGGAACAGTGAGGGGAGATCTTCATGATATTGGAAAGAATTTAGTAGCGATGATGGTTCAGGGTAGCGGGTGGGAAGTGCTCGACCTGGGGGTAAATGTATCGCCCGAAGTATTTGTAGAAAATGTAAAAAACCACCCTGGTTCTAATGTGGGATTATCGGCTTTGCTTACGACTACAATGATCAATATGGAGCAAATAGTACGTGAGGTCAAATCAGCCGTACCTCACACCAAAGTCCTAGTAGGAGGAGCACCTGTAAACCACGAATTTTCAAATAAAATAGGAGCGGATTTCTATTCTCCGGATCCTCATGGTGCCGTAGAATATTTGAATACGCTTGCTCAATAGCAAATCTATGAAAAGCATAATTCAAGAAATTAATGCAGGTAAAACTTTGATTTCAGATGGAGCGTGGGGCACTTTTTTGCACTTAAAAGGTCTCGACCAGTCTGATTGCCCTGAAATGTGGAATATAACTCATCCGGGTGAAGTGTACGATATCGCTAAAAGTTACATCGATGCCGGTGTGGACATGATCGAAACGAATACATTTGGAGGTACTCGAATAAAGCTTGATCATTATGGTTTGGGAGATAAAGTTATTGAAATGAACAGAGCCGGTGCAGAGATTTCCAGAAAAGCGGCCGGTGATAGTCATTATGTATTAGGATCCATGGGCCCCACCGGTAAAATCATCATGATGGGAGAGGTGACCTCAGAAGAAATTTATAATGCTTTTTCCGAACAAGCCAAAGCACTGGAATCCGGTGGTGTCGATGCCATTCTAATAGAAACCATGTCCGATCTTGAAGAAGCTGTTTTAGCCATAAAGGCTGTTAAAGAAAATACACGTTGTGAAGTATTTTGCACCATGACATTTGAATGCACAGGTGAAGAACAATATCATTCTATGATGGGTGTTTCCCCTACTGAGATGGCTTCAAAACTCGTTGCTACTGGGGCCGATGTAATAGGTACTAATTGTGGAAATGGAATACGAAACATGATTGGAATTGTGAAAGAGATCAGGAAGGTAAATACTTCAATACCTGTCTTGGTGCAAGCCAACGCCGGGATTCCGGAGGTTCGAAACGGGGAAACCATATTTCCTGAATCCCCTCAAGATATGGCTAGTTGCGTCCAGACCATTGTGGATGCAGGAACCAATATTTTAGGTGGATGTTGCGGTACAACTCCCGATCACATTAAGGAGATTCGTCAAAGCTTAAAGTCATCAAAATAAAAGATTATGAGCCCCACCCGGTATTCATTTGGTTTTAACGACTTAATGCTAACACCTGAAACTATAGAAAAATTTATTGGGTATCCCAGAGGTAGTACTCCTCAACCAGTTCAAAAAATCATCGAAAGCACCTTGAACCTTGCCGCTGATAAATGCCGGATTCAGGGTGGATATGTAATTATCAAAAATCCCAAAATTGACCGAAAATCAGGTAGAATATGGTTGAATAAAGTGGAATTCGAACCCAAACAAATCATTACAGGTCAATTAAGAAAGTCTGACGCGCTGGCCTTGTTCATATGTACGGCCGGACCGGATCTGGGGAAATATTCCCGAGAATTAATGGCCAATGGAGATTTACTGGAAGGATACATTGCCGATGCAGTAGGTTCTGAAATTGTGGAATCTGCAATTTCCAAAATTCAGGAAGATTTGGAATCCAAACTGCAATCACAGGGAATACGCATTACAGATAGATATAGTCCCGGATATTGTGGCTGGAGCGTATCGGAGCAACACAAGTTATTTTCATTTTTTCCATTGAATTTTTGTGGGGTATCGGTCAATGAATATGGATTGATGGAGCCTATCAAATCTGTCAGTGGAGTTATCGGAATTGGAAAAGCGGTTAGCCGAAAAGGATATGCGTGTAATTTTTGTAAAATGCCAAATTGCATCTATCGAAAACTGGAATATCACGAACAAGTCAGTACTTGAGATTCGATTCCACTGAAGAGTTTAACACCGGAGAGCTTTTACTGCAGAAATTAAAAAATCCAATTTCTTCAAGTTCTTTTTTCAATTCGTTCACTTTATGATCTGAAAGTGATCGTACCGGTGGTCGAAACCATCCGCAATCCACTCCAATAATTTTCATAAATGCTTTGCCTGCACCAACACCACCGTACTTTTTAAGTAAACCAACCATTTTAACAGCCGACCTTTGCAATTTTTCCGCGCGATCCAGGTCATTCATTTGAAATGACTTAATAATCTCATTGTACAACGGAGCAGCATAGTTATACGTACTACCTACGGCACCCTGAGCCCCTATCACTAACCCGGACAACAAGGCCTCATCTGTCCCCCATAATAGATTATACTTTCTATTTTTATACAAGGTACATTGGTGGAAGTCCAGTAAGTCGGATGATGTAAATTTTATTCCGGCCAGATTGGAAATTTGTTCATCAGCAATTTCCAAGAATCGCAACATGCTAAAATTGCCTCCCGAAAACGCTGGAATATGATAAAAATAGAAAGGGAGTTCAGGAGTAGTCTCCGCAACGGCCTTGCAAAAGTGTACTAATTCCAAAACGTTATCCGGCTTGAAGAAAAATGGACTCATAATCGATATTCCATCCATATAGTGATCTCGTGCAAATAATGCTAACTCTTGCATTTCTTTTAGACAAGTCCCACCTAGCATCGCCAACACCTTGAGTTGACTCCCTTTTTTTTCTCCCCAGGTCTTAATAACCTGCTTTTTTTCATCCAAAGTGAGAGAAACACCTTCGCCGGTAGTTCCACAAATAAAGGCACCTTTAATTCCATTAGACTGATAAAGGTTTACTAAATCATCAATTTCATTCAAAGCCAATTCGCCCTTGATATCCAGTGGAGTGAATGGAGCCGCTATTAATCCAGATAACTTATTCATGAAAAAAATTTTACAAATCTAAATTACAAATTGACATTATTTTGCATTTGGCAATCAGAATCTTAATCTTACTATCAAATAAACCATTATTTATCGTTATTTATCGTCATAAGTAAAAGTGGGTTATTCAGCATTAATTGAACAGCTCTTGTTATTTTTACTACCTTTTTAACAGAATACTCAACGATGAAGCAAAGACCCTATATACTTGCAGAAACTAACTGGAAAGCAGTAAAGGATACCCAATTCCAACTGGCTGTTTTGCCCTGGGGAGCAACAGAAGCTCACAACTATCATTTACCATATGCCACCGATAATTACGAATCCGAGTATATCGCGGCTGAATCTGCCCGGATTGCTTGGGAAGCAGGAGGCAATGTCGTGGTACTACCGAATATTCCCTTTGGTGTTAACACTGGACAGCTGGATGTAAAACTTTGTATGAATATGAATCCCAGCACCCAATATGCCATTCTGAAAGACATCGCAGATGTATTATTGCGTCATCAAATCTATAAGCTGGTCATAGTAAACTCTCATGGTGGCAACAATTTCAAAAACATGATTAGAGAATTGTCAGTAGACTATCCACCCCTGTTTGTTTGCAGTGTTGATTGGTGGAAAATTGGAAATTCCAATGAATTCTTTACCGAACCTGGAGACCATGCCGGAGAATTAGAGACCAGTGTGATGATGCACATTCAACCCGATTTGGTGTTGCCTCTAACCGAAGCAGGACCGGGAACAGGCAAAAATTTCAGGATCGATGGATTAAAGGCCGGCTGGACAACTACGCAACGAAAATGGACACAAGTTACCGAGGATACGGGTGTCGGCGATCCTACTCACTCCACTCCGCAAAAAGGAGAAAAATTCTTGCACATGGTTACGCAGGAAATCGGCTCATTATTAGTAGAACTTGCAAATGCGGATATAGAAAATCTGTACGAAGATTAAATCCTGCAACCAGTACTGATTCAGATATCAGATTCATCTTTTTGCCGTGGCAGGATCCATTTATTAATTCTTTGGTACATACATACTTCTGGTTTCAACAATACTTGATCCAACCACGAATTTTATTCCGTTATCCCACAAATTTATCCAACCGCTAATTGTAATTATTGTATAGAAACAAACCTAAGACTAATGGAGAAAGAGACTCCAATAGTAAACAGTTATTAGTTTTTGTTGAGGTGAAAATCCGAAGATCCGGAAACCGATTTATGTACTATTTCAGGATTTCCATACACAAACAAATCACTTGAACCACTGATCTTGGCATGCAATCTGGAAGAAACCGAGACTTGCATATCCGATGCTCCGCTCATGGTCACTTCCAAGTCATCCACTTTACAGTTTTTAGCTTTAATGTCAGCTGCACCGGACATATTTGCTTCTAATTTTTTTACCAAACCACCCAGAAACAAATCCGATCCACCTGACAAGCTACAACTCATCTGGTTTGTTTCGATATCCAGGTGAATGTCACTACCTCCGGAAGCCTCAAGAGTAAACGGATTGGCATGAATAGTTTCTTTAGAATAAATATCTGAACCACCACTCACATCCAGGCTATTGAGAATTCGAAAGGTCACATATACTTTTACCGGAGGTTGCTTTTTCAAATTACTCCAACTACCCATACCTTTATTGTCCATACCGATGGAAAGTCGTTCTCCGGATTGTTTGATTTTCATTTTGTCCATTTTTTTCGCATTGGTTTCCACCAAAACCTGGTGACCTGATCCTTCAATCAGATATACATCTACTCCAGATGAAACTGAAAGCGCAGTGAATTGATTAACGGGAAATTCCTTTTCAACCAGTGAATTTTGCCCATAAACAAAAGTTACAAACATTACGAAAGAGCACAATACCGTAAATTTTTTCATTTTATTTCTTTTTTTCCATTAGACGTGTGAGAGGTGGGGAAGGTTGCAGATTTCTAAAAACTTTTGTGATTATTCATTCTTGCTGGAATCAAAAAAGCCGGGATTGGATTACCCGACTTTTAAGAATTGAATACAAAGTTCATACATTGAACATTTATGCTGCCACGGATTCCCCGTTGGTTGGATTCCTGAACACTAGATGGTCATCAAATGCATCCAAAACAATTTGGCTATTGGTCTTAACTTTGCCAAGTAACAATTGTTTTGACAGTTGATTCATCACTTTTTTCTGAATGACCCTTTTAATTGGCCTGGCTCCAAACTGCGGATCAAATCCCAAGTCGGCAATTAAATCAATGGCTTCTTGGGTAAATGACCACTTTATATCCTGATTGGCTAAAATATCCTCCAGCCTTTGTAATTGCAACCCTACGATGGCCCGGATATCTTCTTTTTTGAGGGGCTGAAACATAATTACTTCATCGATACGATTCAAGAATTCTGGCCGCAAAGACAGTTTTAATAGTTCCATGACCTTGAGTTGAGTGTCTTCCAAGACTCTTTCCCTATTACTTTCGGTCAAATGAGCTAGTTCTGTCTGGATTACATCCGATCCCATATTGGATGTCATTATGATCAACGTATTTTTGAAATTCGCAATCCTTCCCTTATTGTCAGTCAATCTTCCATCATCCAATACTTGTAACAAGATATTAAATACATCAGGGTGTGCTTTTTCAATTTCATCCAATAAGACTACAGAATATGGTTTTCGCCGAACTGCCTCTGTCAATTGACCTCCTTCATCGTAGCCCACATATCCTGGAGGAGCACCTACCAATCTGGATACGCTGTGCCGTTCTTGATACTCACTCATATCTATCCTGGTCATCATATTTTCATCATCGAATAAAAACTCTGCTAAAGCTCTTGCCAATTCAGTTTTTCCGACACCGGTGGAACCCAGAAACAAGAATGAACCAATCGGTTTTTTAACATCAGATAGCCCGGTTCGGCTTCTGCGAATAGCATCTGATACAGCTTCAATCGCCTCATCCTGTCCGATTACGCGTTTGTGAATCTCGGTTTCCAAATTCAGCAGTTTCTCTTTTTCACTTTGCAACATTCGAGACACCGGAATTCCAGTCCACTTGGCAACAATTTGAGCAATATCTTCCGCATCAACTTCTTCCTTTACCAATTGATTGCCTTTCTCCTGCATCTCGGCCAAGTGGAGTTGAAACTTCTCAATCTTTTGCTGTACTCCCGGCATTTTACCATATTGAATTTCCGCTACCTCGCTGAATTTCCCCTCTCGTTCCAGCTGTTTCGCCTGTATTTTCAAATTTTCCATCTCATCTTTGGCTTTTTGCACACCCAATACTATTTCTCTTTCATTTTCCCATTGAGCTCTCAATTCATTGCGGCGATCCTCGAGATTCGATACCTCTTCATTAATCCTAGCCAGTTTATCCGGATCTTTTTCTCTTTTGATTGCTTCTCTTTCTATTTCCAGTTGTCTGATCCTACGCTCAATTTCGTCCAATTCTTCAGGCATGCTATTCATTTCAAGTCGCAAACGGGCTGCTGCTTCATCCATCAGATCGATTGCTTTATCAGGTAGATATCGGTCGGTAATGTAACGATGAGAAAGGTTTACGGCAGCTATGACGGCTTCGTCTCTGATATTAATCTTGTGATGACTTTCATATCGGTCTTTCAACCCTCTTAAGATGGATACGGCATCTTCAACGTTAGGTTCATTAACTGTTACGATTTGAAATCTACGTTCTAAGGCTTTATCCGTTTCAAAATACTTTTGATATTCATTCAAAGTGGTCGCTCCAATTGCTTTCAGGTCTCCACGGGCCAGTGCTGGCTTCAATATATTGGCAGCATCCATTGCTCCCTGCCCCCCTCCGGCTCCGATCAAAGTATGAATTTCGTCAATAAACAGGATTATCTCTCCTTCCGCAGAAGTGACTTCTTTGACCACTGCTTTTAGTCTTTCTTCAAATTCTCCTTTATATTTTGCTCCGGCAATCAAAGCCCCCATATCCAGAGTAAAAACCTTTTTGTCCAACAGATCATCCGGTACATCACCATTGACAATTCGGTGGGCCAATCCTTCTACGATTGCCGTTTTTCCAACTCCCGGTTCGCCAATTAAGATGGGATTATTTTTGGTCCTTCTGGCCAAAATATGTAGCACACGTCGGATTTCTTCTTCCCTACCAATTACAGGATCCAATTTCCCGCTTTGTGCTCTTTCGATCAGGTCAACGCCGTATTTATTTAAGGCATTGTAAGTTTCTTCAGCACTATGTGAGGTAACTTTTCCTCCTTTTCTAAGCTCATGAATGGCTTTTTTTAAATCCTTTTCATTAATTCCCTGATCCTTTAATATCTGTGACACAGAATCCTTGACGACCAAAATGCCTAAAAGAAGGTGTTCCAAGGAGACATAATCATCACCCATTTTCTTCATCAGTTGATTGGCCTTAGCCAACATTTGGTTGGCGGTTCTACTCAAATAGGGATTGCCACCGGATACTTTGGGAAATTTTTCAAGTTGTGCTCGAAGTATCTTTTGGATTACTTCCAGATTGACTCCCAGTTTCTTAAAAAGGAATGGAAGTACATTTTCGTCCACATCCATAACACCTAACAATAGGTGAATACCTTCTATTGCCTGGTGCTGGTGCTCAATGGCAATCTGTTGTGCTTGTGCAAGAGCTTCTTGCGATTTTATAGTTAAGTTATGCGTACTCATTTTCTAATTATTTAGGTCATTATTATCGTTGATTGCAAACGGTATTCCATCTCCCTTTTCTGCGTAAAATAGGCATATTTCGATCCCCCAAGCGCCATATTGTCTTTTAATATTAGACATTTATGTCATATTGGCGCAAAAATACAATTTGCGAAATCCTTAAGATAGGATCATAAAAGATGATCCAGACAATACAAGTTTAGCATAAGTTGGGATAACAAAGTTTTTCAGAGATCCTTTTATAATTAATAAAAAAACCTGTATCATCATGATTGATACCACAATTCTTCAGAAAATATTCGTATGAGCAGTCTGGACATTATAGTCTTTATCATCTACGCAACCGTCATAGTGAGTCTCGGATTGTGGGTATCTCGTACCAAAAAGGGTAAAGAGAAAACTGCAGAGGACTATTTTCTTGCCAGCAAATCTCTACCCTGGTGGGCTATTGGTGCTTCTTTGATTGCGGCAAACATATCTGCTGAACAAATGATCGGTATGTCTGGTCAGGGTTTTGGCGCTATTGGATTGGCAATTGCCTCCTATGAATTTCTGGCCGCAATAGGCTTAATTGTGGTAGCCAAGTATTTTATGCCCATATTTATCAAAAAGGGACTTTACACTATTCCTGA
Organism: Saprospiraceae bacterium; assembly: GCA_965223405.1. Taxonomy (GTDB): domain Bacteria; phylum Bacteroidota; class Bacteroidia; order Chitinophagales; family Saprospiraceae; genus CBDCWO01. The sequence continues at coordinate 3,756,906 of CBDCWO010000006.1, read as the reverse complement.
CTTTATCAAACAACGCTTCAGCGTTGAGTTGAAAACCATATTGGCAATTTTTTGGATCGCCTTGTTTACTTTTGTCAATCTTACTACCGTACTGCTTCTTGGTGCCATTGCGTTGGATACCATAATGGGAACGGGAGATGGTCAATTTCTATTTTATGGAGTATTAGGGCTGGCGTTTGTAGCTGCTGCATATTCACTTTGGGGAGGTCTGGCAGCGGTTGCCTGGACAGACGTCTTGCAAGTGGCATTATTAATAACCGGAGGATTAATCACTACGTATCTGGCTCTTCAGCATGTAACTCCCGATGGAGGCCTTATAGAAGGATTTAAGCATGTGGTAGATAAGGTTCCGGAACGATTTCATATGATCCTTGATAAAGGTCATCCTTCCTATCAGGAATTACCTGGTATTGGTGTTCTCATCGGTGGAATGTGGGTAGCAAATCTTTACTATTGGGGATTTAATCAGTACATTATTCAACGAGCACTGGCTGCCAAAAATATTGGTGAAGCTCAACGCGGCTTAGTATTTGCAGGATTTTTAAAGCTATTAATCCCATTAATCGTTGTGATTCCTGGAATTGTAGCCTTCGTGTATTATGCCCAACCGGATGGAACTACACTCATCGATGGCGTTAAGACAAGCCTTGCCGTTGATAATAGTTTTCAAGCGAACGACAATGCCTACCCCTGGTTGATAAAAGAATTCGTACCCAATGGATTGAAAGGTCTTGTGGTAGCCGCACTAGCTGCTGCTATTGTGTCTTCCCTGGCCTCTATGATGAATTCGATATCTACCATCTTTACTATGGATATTTACCGCCAGTATTTTAAGAAAAATGCATCCGAAAAACAAATGGTGAACATGGGAAGGGTAGCTGCCGCAACAGCCTTGGGCATTGCGGTTCTTATGGCGCCTTTGCTAAGAAGTAGCCGCGGAATATTCAATGTTATCCAAGAATATACCGGGTTGGTGAGTCCGGGGATCCTGGCGATATTTATGTTGGGTTTATTCTGGAAAAAAACGACCAACAAAGCAGCCATGTGGGGAGCCCTGGGATCGATAATATTTGCTTTGGGTTTAAAAATGGTGAACAACGCAGAAATAATTCTTATACCTTGGATGGACCAAATGGGTTGGACATTTTTATTCACTTGCGCCTTGATCATACTAATTAGTTATTTACAAAATAATGGCCGGGATGATGAAAAAGGGATTGTTCTAACCAAAAACATCTTTAGAACAAGCCCAGCATTCAACATTTCTTCATTCATCATATTGATCCTTTTATCGATAATCTACGCTATCTTTTGGTAAGCATTTTCAAACCACTGAAAAGGAAAGTCTCTTTAAATTATCTAAGTGAATCGGCATCCGGTTGTTGGCATTATTCAATGAAGTGATTTAAAAACAGATGTTAAAATGAGTTGTATGCGCTTGATTTTCAAGACGAAGCTCTTTTTGAGATTCATAGCCACAGTTAGCGCCTCCGCTGAGTAGCTTCGGCGCTCGCGGATGGATCGAGAAAAAGCTGACGTATTGAGAATCAATGACATGCAAATCAATTAACAATTTGTTTTTAAATCACTTCAATAGTAGAAACTTCAAACATTGGAATGTACCGGAAAATAATATCTCCTGGTCAAACGCGAAGGAATTATCCCTTTAAAACATGGTCCGGACTTAAAAGGATCTATTTTTTGGACGGAAAAGCAGTATTGGGATTTCATGAAAAGTGAGCTATCCTGAGATAATCAAATGTATCATATTTAAACATGCCTCGTTATAAATTAAATTCTTTTATTGATAACTTTAAGTTTGGTAATATCATTATTTATGATTTAATCACTTCATAAAGATGTCATATTTTGCAATAGCCGATGAAAACAATTCTATTTCTTTTGATAATCTCAATCCCATTTACACGGGAAGCTCCACTGTCACAAACCAACAACAGTTTTAAAAAACCAAACCTAGTCTTCATTCTTGCCGATGATTGTACGCTATGGGATCTGACTTGCTATGGAAGCGTAGATTCAAAAACACCCAATATTGATAAATTGGCCATGGAGGGCATGAAATTCAACAATTGTTATCAGGCTGCGCCTATGTGCTCACCGACAAGGCACAACATTTATACCGGCCTATACCCTGTTAAATCAGGGGCTTACCCAAATCATACTCAAGCAAACACAGATACGAGAAGCATGGTACATTATTTAAAACCTCTGGGTTACCGTGTTGCGCTATCCGGGAAAAGACATATCAATCCACCGGAGGTTTTTCCCTTTGAATATCTTGGAAAAAAGAATAATCCGGATTTTGCATCGATTGAAAGTTTCCTTCAGGAAGTAACAAATACCACGGAACCCTTCGCACTGATTCTATGCTCCAATGAACCACATACTCCCTGGAATAAAGGAGATACAAATCTCTTTGATCTCGAATTGATTACCATGCCCCCACATTATGTAGACACCCGGGAAACTAGAAAGGCATTTAGAAATTACTTGGCTGAGATTAACTTCCTGGATGATCAGGTAGGGCAAACGATGAAACTACTGGAAGAATATCAACTTGAAGACAATACGATGGTCATTTTTGCCAGTGAACAGGGAAACAGTTTTCCCTTTGCAAAATGGACTTGTTATGAGGCCGGTGTAAAGTCTGCCTTGATAGCCAGAATGCCCGGAATGATAAATCCCGGCACTGAATCAAACGCGATTGTGGAATATGTCGATATACTTCCCACCTTCATCGATATCGCCGGAGGTAATAAAATATCCGCTTTGGACGGGAAAAGTCTGGTCCCACTTTTTATAGAGGAAAAGCAGAAAATCAAAGATTATGCTTATAGTATCCAAACGACCCGGGGAATCAATAACGGAAGTGAGTATTACGGAATCCGCACCGTTGTTAACGACAGATACCGGTATATTTGGAATTTAACTTCTGAAGTAGAATTCCTGAACAATGTAAATAATTCTAAGAAGTTAACTCCCTGGTTCCAAACTTGGCTTGAAATAGCAGAAGAAGAAGGTTATGCAAAAGATCTGGTCATAAAATATCGGATTCGACCAAAGGAAGAACTCTATGACATTAAAAAGGATAAATGGTGTTTGGTAAATTTAGCCGAGGACAAGCAGTACGCATCTATCAAAAAAAAATTAAGAAAACAACTATTAAAGTGGATGAAAGCGTGTGGGGACGAAGGTCAGGACACTGAACTGCAGGCATTTGAACATATGCCTAAGTACACGAAAAATAACTAAAACAGGAGGTCAATCGGTTGTTTGTTAGTAAATCAGTTATTTGCAGTATAGTGGCAGGACGATGATAAAAGGACTATACTTACCAAAAATATTTTTAGAACAGGCCCAGCATTCACCATTTCTTCCTTCATCTTATTAATCCTATTATTCGAAATCTACTCTTCTGTTTTGGTAAGCATTTTCAAACCACTGATAAGGAAAGTCTTATCTTAAATTTTATCTTTGAATCGACATCCGTTTGTTATCCATATAAATAGGATGAACTATAGAACTGCAAATGAAATTATCATTTGAATTTTTATTTCGCAATAATTGAGGCATGGTACTTCTATTAGGTGAAATTACAATTATGCTGTAAAACTTATAAATAGCCAAAATGAAATCATTTCTGTTAGCTCTTAATATTTTATTTTGTATTTCAATGCTTCCAGCCCAATCTGCCAAAGCAAAATTGAAGCCAATATTTAATGGTAAAAACTTTAAACACTGGAATATACCGGAAAATAATATCTGGTGGTCGATCGATGAAGGAGCTATCACGGTAAAACATGGTCCGGACCTGAAAGGTTCTATTCTTTGGACTGAAAAACACTACCGGGACTTCATTGTTCAATTGGATTTCAAATTTGGTGAGGGAACTATTGATTCCGGCATATTTTTGCGAGGTGATGGCAAAGATGCTCCTCAAATTCAACTCGGTATTTCAGGATCCTTAAAGCGGGATATGACCTGTTCTCCCTATGTTCCCGGACAGGGATATCCGGTTGAAGCAGAGGGAATCAAGGAACTATTGAAAATGAAAGATTGGAATACGGTTAAAGTAAAAGCGGTTCAAAACAAATATACGGTGTGGTTAAATGGAAAAGAAGTCATGAATTATACACTACAAAATGCAAAATTGACCGGTCCGATTGGATTGCAACTACATGCTAACCGGGAGATGTCCATACATTTCAAGAATATATCACTAGCCAAACTTTAGAGTAATGTATTGGTAAAAAACGTACACCCTTATTCCAGGATAAAAACCCTATTGATACAACTCTGTTCTAAAGCCATTTATATCACTCCATAATTCTATCGAATTTCACTAGTGAGGGTGCCCCGAAAAGTCGATATCAATTCCATTTGTAAAATATAGTTTGGTTTAAACATTGCCCATACTCACCTCTGAATCCTTGAGCCTCTATGGCAAATTAGTGAAGTGAAACAAACGTGATAAAAACAAGAATAAGTTACACCTAAAACTCGATATCTGCCTGCAGGCTAAGTTCACCCCATTCTTCTTTATTTATTAACTTCCTAACAAAGAAAAAAGAAGCAAAAAAGAAATCTTTAATAATGATGATTTTCTTTTAATATTCTTTAAAAGCAAATCTAAAGGTCGCAGCCTACCCCCATGCTAGTAAGCAGGTATTTTTCCAATATCTACCTTTATGAGCCCAATGGTAAACCAAATTTATTTGGTTTCTTCGATACTGCGAAATAAATTTCGCAGACCAATGGGCCAACCTTTATTGCTACACCCTGTAATTACCTAATTTCTGAAGCACTAATACGTGTAATGCTTCGAGAGCTAAGTTTCTACAGTATAAAACGAAGTAGATTTTTTCCAAGGTTAAGGTCCGTGACTCTCTAGAGGCTAGTTCACGAGCCCCCGCGGAACGCAGGTTCTCGTTCTTAGCTCCGGGACTCCTCCGCAGAGTTAGCACCGGTGCTCTCGGATGGACGAGGTTCTGTAAAGTGGAGTTTGGAAAAAAATCAAGTTTTATTCATAAGGAATTTAGTTCTTGAACCACTAGCTTGTACTTGGAAGATGAATGCCACTTGATATGGTTTTATAGAAGATTCTCAAGTATGATAACCTTGAATGCCATAACATCGGCTACCTTTATGGTAATTAAATTATCCATCTGTTCATGAAAAGGGTTCTGGACAATATGTTCCGCCCAAACTCAATTGCGGTAGTTGGGGCCTCAGATCGCGAAACTTCAGTTGGATATATACTATTTAGAAATTTACTCCATAATAATTACTCCGGAAAAATTTATCCCGTAAACCTCCGGCACTACAAGGTACAAGGACATAAGTCATTTCGCAAACTTCAACAAATAAGAGCACCTCTGGATTTGGTCATAATTGCCACACCCTGGAACACTATCAGTGAAGTTTTGGCTGATTGTAATGAGGTAAAAGTAAAATCTGTAATCGTAATTACCGTACCCGAAATCTCTGGTCAATCTGAAGAAAGTAGTTCTTTAGGGCTAATCAAAAGGCTCGCTTTACAATATGGTATCAGAATCCTGGGAAGCGGTAGCCTGGGAATCGCCAATCCTACTATAAATCTAAATGCAACTATCGTAGATCACCCCATTTTACCAGGTAATCTGGCTTTCATTACACATAATGGAGCTATCGGTAAATCAATAATTTATTGGGCAAAACGCCATCATTTGGGTTTTAAATATTTTGTTTCGACCGGAACGATGGACGACCTTTCCGTGCATGATCTGATTGATTATTTTGGAACCGATCCCGAGGTTAAATGCATCCTGATTTATTTGGAAAAAATTCCAAACCCAAAGCAATTTATCAGCGCGGCTCGTGCTTTTAGCAGAGATAAGCCGATCATAGTACTTAAAAGTGGAAGCACAAAGATCGATACTACTGACCTGCCATTTAGTGACAAATCACAATTGAATAGACTATTTTATCAAACCGTATTTCGCCGTGCAGGGATCATCCAGGTTGACTCGATTGCTCAACTTTTCTATACAGCTAAGGCGATGGCCATCCAGCCTATCCCGAAGGGTAAAAGACTAGGTATTATAACTAATGCGGACGGAATATCGATACTGGCAGCAGAGTATTTATTCAAAAAGGGCGGAAGTTTGATTCAAATTGAAGATGTTATCGGACATACATCAAATACTCTAGTGTCTACCCGGTGGTTTCAAAATACCCAACGAGAAGAACTGGCTAAAAAAATCAGTATGAATTATGAGAAAGCCATTACAGCTTTCTTGCATTTTCAAAATTTGGATGGACTACTCGTTATGTATATTCCTCAGGCTTCTCAAGAGGCAAAATACGTTGTGGAAGCCATTGTAAATGCTACTGCAGGGACCGACAAAACGGTAATCTGTTGTTGTCATGGAGATTCTGAATTGGAAGAGTCAGTCCATTATCTGGAAAAAAATCAAATTCCCAATTACATTTTCCCTGAACGAGCAGTGGATGTTTTTCTAAAAATGGCTCAATACGCTGAAGAAATCGATTTACTCTACGAAACACCTCCATCCCTGGTTAAAGATTTTTCCCCGGATGTCGAACGGGTTAATCAGAAACTTGGCCGTTACTTGGTCAGTGGAAATTACACGTTAGGATTACCAGAAATGACGACCATTTTGGAAAGTTATAACATACCGTTTGGCCCTTTCAAAATCATCCAACCGGAAAGTGAATTGCACCCAGACTATATTGACTTTAGTTTCCCATGGTCAATGAAGGTTAATGGTGTTTCCATAACACCAGACGACACTCTGGAAGAATTTGGAATTGATACATTTGATGCCGCCAAATCAAGTATTTCGAAATTAACTGCCCGGATTAAGAAATTCCTGCCGGATCAAAATGCAGAGATTATTGTACAGCCGCAATCATCCACCATTCATGAGTTTTCGTTGATCGGTTTTTATCACCCGCAACTTGGACCTTTTGTCTTATTTGGGGGTTCGGGTATTTCCACCGATGTGTATGCGGATTGGAGTGTAGAAATCCCTCCCTTAAATGCCAATCTCGCATTTAATTTATTCAAAAGAACCCAATCGTTTCAGACAATCAAAAACGCTCAGCAACAGGGAGCATTGGATCTAACCTCTTTTCAAACACTGATTATCCGTTTGTCCTATTTTGTATCGAATCATTCTCAATTGGCTTTTGTTAAAACCAAAATTGGGATTACACCGAAAGGAAAGATTATGGTTACTGAAGCTTATGCCAAACTTTCGAAAGTTCCAACAATTGGACATCTAATCACGCCATATCCAGCTGAGTGGAAGAGAAACACGGTATTGAAGAATCGGAAAAAAATCATGATCCGGCCTATCCGACCTGAAGATGAACCGCTGGAGGCCAATATGGTAGATTATCTTTCAAAGGAAACCATATATTTTCGTTTTTTTGGATACCCACCCAAGCTTTCTCACCAATTTCTAAGCCGGTTAACTCATATTGACTATGACCGAGAGATGGCTTTCGTGGCTATCCTCAATGAAAAGAATACGAAAAAGATGATTGGGGTAGTCCGGTTAATTGCCGAACCCTTAGAAAACCAGGCGGAATATGCCATTATTGTAGCCGATCCATGGCAGAATCAAGGCTTGGGTAGTAGCTTGACCAATCTGATACTGGAGTATGCCAGCTCAAAAGATTATAAGTATATCTTTTGTACCGTTCTTAAAACCAATGAGGATATGATCCGGTTGCTGCATAAAAAGGGATTCCAGTTTAAGGATGAAGATTCAATCAGTCTCTATGCCTGGATAGATTTATAATAATTGTCAAGTTTTTCCTTTACTATTTAGTAAAATAGCTTTAGGATATTCAACACGATCTAAGAACAGACCTTGTGGATAAGCACTCCACTGATAACGAAATGGTTTTTGATAGGTTTGGTGTGCTTGGAATTGTTGAGGGGTCATTTTTTCCTGGCCAATTTCGATCAAGCGGGCAACTATCAGGCGTACCATACCTTTTAAAAAGCGGTTGGCTGTGAATTCCATCCTCCACTTTTCCTGACTTGCATATAACTTTGCCTCCGACATCCGGCATATCGTATGACGATAACGAGATGGATTTTTGCAGAAAATACTGAAATCCTTATTCCCTTTCAAAAAATCAAGAGTTTTTAAAATAGGCGCTGTTTGCATAGAAGGGCCTTCATAAAGTGTACTTAATTCCGAAAGGAATGGATTCGGATTAAAATGCAAATGATACGAATATGTACGACTAATAACATCATGCTGAGCATGGGCTTGGGAATCCACTTCAAAAATATCACGAATAACGATATCGCCAGGCAGGGATTTATTCAAATAAAATACGTGTTCAGAATTCCATTGTTTTTCGGAATCAAAATGAGCGTAGAAGGTTCTAGCATGTACACCGGCATCTGTCCTTCCACATCCCCATAAGGCGATCTTTTTGTCATTTAGGTTACTTAGGTGTAATTCCAAACTTTCTTGGACAGAGACCACATTTGGTTGTCGTTGCCAACCGCGATAGTTTGACCCTTTATATGAAATTGATATAAAATAGCGTCTCATTTCACCAACTTAGAAATCATTCTGTTTTTTATATCGATTTATAACTCTCATCCAAAACCAACGTACACATTCTGAAGGAAATATGAAAATAAAGGAATGGTTATGAATTAGCTATTTTTTCATTGACTTCAATCATTCATAAAGATGACAATTATTTTTTATTAAATTTGCCATTTACCGGCTCCTAACCCTATCTTTGACCTCCTTTGTAGGAAAGCATTTTAAATTATAAAAAATTAATATATCATGGCAAAAAGAATCGCAATTAATGGGTTTGGTCGTATTGGAAGGCTGACCTTTAGAAGACTTATCAATAATCCAGATGTAGAGGTAGTTGCAATTAATGACTTGACGGATAACAATACCCTGGCTCATTTATTAAAATACGATTCAGCACACGGGAGGTTTGACGGTACCGTTCAAGCAACGGACACCCATCTTATTGTAAATGGGAAGGAAATATTGGCCACAGCAATTCGTGACCCGAAGGATCTTCCTTGGGCGGAGACCGGTGTCGATGTTTTACTCGAGTGTACTGGGATCTTCAGATCCGCTGAAAAAGCCGGTTGGCATATAGAAGCGGGTGCTAAGAAAGTGGTTATGTCGGCTCCAGCTAAAGGTGGCAACGTAAAGACTATTGTCCTAGGAGTAAATGACAGTGATATTACCGGTGAAGATACCATTTATTCCAATGCCTCCTGTACCACGAACTGCCTGGCGCCAGTGGTAAAGGTTGTTCTTGAAAATTGGGGATTAGTACATGGATCTATGTCTACTATACATGCCTATACGTCAGACCAAAACATACAAGATGCGCCACATAGCGATCTTCGCAGATCAAGGGCTGCAGGATTAAACATTGTACCTACTTCCACCGGAGCGGCATCTGCTGTTGGCAAAGTGATCCCCGAAGTAGATGGTAAGTTTTTTGCTATTGCACTTAGAGTACCTGTGATAACCGGGTCTTTGATTGAATGCAATTTTGTGGTTGAACAGGAGGTTACTCCTGAAGAAATTAATGCTACATTTAAAAAAGCTGCTGAAACGTATCTAAAGGGTGTCCTTCATTATGAAGAAGATCCGATCGTGTCCAGCGATATTATAGGTAGTCCATTTTCATCAGTATTCGATTCCAAGTTGACCGATGTTAAAGATGGTAAATTTATCAAGCTGGTCAGTTGGTATGACAATGAAGCTGGATATTCAGCACGATTGGCTGACCTAACATTGAAAGTATAATATTGTAAAATGAAGCACATCAATTTTTCCGGCCAAAGAGCTTTGGTTCGGGTGGATTTTAACGTTCCTATCAAAGAAGGAGCCATAACCGATGATACCAGAATTCGTGCTGCAATCCCTACTATAAGACACATCGTGGAACATGGTGGTAGTGTGATTTTACTAAGTCATTTGGGGAGACCGCAGAAGAAAAAACTTCCCAACGGTGAAATTGATGTAGCTTCATTTACTTTGGCCCCGATAGCACCGCACCTGGCTAGTCTGATGGATACTCAAGTTCAGTTTATTCCGGTGACCAGAGGCATTAGTGCTTATGAACAAATAAGCCAACTTCCTTCCGGTTCCATTGTTTTATTGGAAAATACCCGGTTTGAACCGGGAGAAACTAAAGGCGATGAAGCTTTAGCCAAAGATTGGGCAAAAATGGCAGATGTTTTTGTCAACGATGCCTTCGGAACTGCACACCGGGCTCATGCTTCAAATGCCATTGTGGCCAAGTTTTTTGATCAGAGTCACAAAGGATTTGGTTTATTACTTGAAAAGGAGATTGAAGCAGCCAAGCAAGTACTTTATTCTCCGGAACGACCTTTCACGGCTATTTTGGGAGGTGCTAAGGTTTCTGACAAAATCCTTCTAATTGAGAATTTACTTGATAAAGCAGATTCTATAATCATTGGAGGTGGAATGGCTTATACCTTTTTTAAAGCTTCCGGGGGGGATATTGGCAGTTCTTTATGTGAGAATGATAAACTCATGCTGGCGGAGGAATTAATTAATAAAGCAAAATCCAAAGGGGTCGACCTTTTGTTACCACAAGACTCTATCATTGCTGATCAATTTGCAGCAGATGCCAATTCTCGACTTGCAAATTCAGATGAAATTGCTCCAGGATGGATGGGATTGGATATTGGGCCGGCAGCAATCGCCACCTTTTCAAAAACCATCCAGGATAGTAAGACCATTTGTTGGAACGGCCCCATGGGAGTATTTGAAATGGAATCATTTGCCCAGGGTACCAAGAGTATTGCTGAGGAAGTGGCCAAGGCTACTGAATCGGGTGCCTATTCGCTTATAGGAGGAGGTGATTCCGTAGCCGCTATCAATCAATTGAATTTACAAAACAAAGTAAGTTATGTCTCTACCGGTGGAGGTGCCATGCTCACTATGCTGGAAGGTGGATCCATGCCCGGTATCACAGCAATTAAAAGTTAATACGAATCCATAATTCTATAACCAACTTTTTAGAATGATTTAGGATTAGATGTCCTGGTTTTAGTATCCGTAGCATGGAGTACTATTGAAAAAACCAATTTTTTGTAACCAAGAATTTGCAAGGCATTATTTTAAAATGCTAATAATATTTAATTGTTTTCGTTCTAGATTAAAATATTTAAATGAAACTTTCTAACCTTTTTAGTGTATCAGCGATACTATTTGTATTGATTGCGACAGGATGTCAAAAAGATTCTGTAGAGATTCTCATTGGCACCTGGAAGCTCACGGAGGCAGAGATCCAATCACCCACCTTAGGAAATCTCCAAAGTGTTGATGCCTCAGGAACAATCATTCTCAATGAAGACATGACCGGGTCGCTAGATTATCAATTTACAGCTGGGGGATTTACCGCAACCTCGAATGGTCCTTTTGAGTGGCGTGCTACGGATTCCAATTTATATTTAGATGAAGGAACCGCTAATGCAATAACTTTTACGAGGGAAGTCAATGAAAAAAAGAAACAGCGACTATCCTATACAGAAAGTTCTACGGGTGAGACCTTAAAAATCATTCTTACCTTTGAGAAGTAATCACAAAGTCCAATTGGTGCGATACCATATAGGTAGTATCAGCTAGATCTTCATAAGTTCTAAAAAAGCCCAATAAGCATGATAATGATCGACATGATCCGGAGCCGTATTTCCGGCATAAGCCAACACTTTGAATTTTCCCTTATACACATCACTGATTAGTTGCATCCCCATCGGACCTTCTTTCAATACCGGTATCCTGGACATTTGAGCCTTTCTCAGCAAATAGTCTGCTGTCTCAGTGGTACTGGCAAATGTACCTGGAAATATTGTGGAATGAGTGAGGAGAAAAACTTTTTGATTGTCAATGCTTTTTCTCATCCAGTTTACAAACGGCTCGAGAGAGATCGAATCTAATTTTCCACCTTCAAACAACACTTTACGTTCCGGCAAGTAGCTACAGTGTAACCCATCTAATAACATAATTCCAGCCACGCTATCAACTACATCCTGGTCCTGAATAAGTTGTCTGATAGCACCATATCCAGCACTCCAACTAGTGAGGATAATGTTATCGATAGCTGCGGTTGAGATCCGATTAGCAACCGAATCCAATATTCTGAATAAAAAGGCTTGTCCACCCATTTTTTGAATCGGCCTTGAATATGTAGACGAACCACCACCCCAGTGGGCATGAATCAGAACATAAGGCCTGGCATTTTGCGAAACTGCCCATTGAACCGGTTTCATCCCCCCGTGGAAATGAATAATCAGATCCACCGACTGGACAGCCTCAACTTGTACTGGAGCAAAAAAAGCAACCTTGATTCCACTATCCAAATTGATTATATCGCTAACTTCCGATAATTCCGAATCCGGCACTCGGTGGTGAGGTCTAATATGCTCCTCCATAGGAGATGGATTTTGTGAGGATACCGGTGATTGACGATCTTCACATTGACCTAATAATAGAGGCAAAAAGAGGAATAGAATCCATAGACTACTTGTCTTCATAATATTTTTGATAATAATCTTGGTAATCTCCGGAGGTTATATGCGCCAACCATTCTTTGTTGCTTAAATACCAATCTATAGTCTTCTTTAAACCCTCTGTAGGAGTAACTCTTGGTCTCCAATCCAGTTCGTTTGCCAATTTGCCAGCGTCAATGGCATATCGTTGATCATGACCTGGACGATCTTTTACAAATGTGATAAATTGGCGTGAGAATCCGGAAGGACGTTTTAACTTTTCATCCATTAAGTCACATAAGAGTTCCACCAGGTCAATATTTTTCATTTCATTTTCACCTCCGATATTGTACGTGTCTCCTACTTTGCCCTGATGAAAAATAGTATCAATGGCAGCTACATGGTCTCCCACCCATAACCAATCTCTGATGTTACTTCCATCACCGTACACGGGAAGAGGCTTTTCATTGAGGATGTTGTTAATGATAAGCGGTATTAATTTTTCAGGAAATTGATAGGGACCGTAGTTATTTGAGCAATTCGAAATCATCACCGGCAAATTGTAGGTATGATAAAAGGCTCTAACAAAATGATCTGAACCGGCTTTACTAGCTGAATAAGGTGAGCGGGGATCATAGGGTGTCGTCTCGCTAAAGAGCCCTTCACTACCTAAACTGCCATAAACTTCATCGGTAGACACATGGTAGAATAACCGGTCTTTTGCACCTGACCAATATTCCCTGGCCGTCAAAAGTAATTGGCATGTTCCGATAATGTTAGTCTTGACAAATGACAAAGGATCATGAATAGATCGGTCTACGTGCGACTCTGCCGCTAGATGAATTACTCCTTCAATCTGATATTCTTGAAATATTTGATTCAAAATTTCAGAGTCTTGAATATCACCTTTGATGAATTGGTAATTTGATGCCCCTTCGATATCCTTGAGATTTTCCAAATTTCCGGCATAGGTAAGCGCGTCCAAATTAAAAATATGGTAGTCTGCATATTTTTTTACAAAATAATGTACTACATGAGATCCAATAAATCCAGCACCCCCAGTGATTAATATATTCTTCAAGGCATTATTTTTTTAAGATGTCAGTAAAATACTTGTATGTTCGTCTCAATCCTTCTTCCCGGGAAACCTTCGGATTCCAATTAAGAATGGTCTGTGCTTTCGTTATATCAGGTTGTCTGATCTTAGGATCATCAACAGGCAGTGGTTTATAGATTAGATAGGCTTCAGGATTGGCGACTAACTCCACAATCTCCTCGGCTAGTCGTTGGATACTGATTTCTTCCGGATTTCCAATGTTCACCGGAAGATTATAATCGCTAAGTAGCAATCTGTATATCCCTTCCACCATATCTTCAATGAAGCAAAAAGATCTGGTCTGTTGGCCATTGCCAAATATGGTAATCCCTTCCCCTCTAATCGCCTGACTGAAAAAAGCAGGGAGCGCCCGGCCATCTTCCAGCCTCATTCTGGGTCCGTAGGTATTGAAGATTCTCACGATTCGGACCTCTAATTGGTGAAAAGTGTGATAGGCCATGGTTATTGCCTCCTGAAATCTTTTGGCTTCGTCATATACCCCACGTGGTCCCACCGGATTTACATTTCCCCAATACTCTTCATTTTGAGGGTGTTCCAAAGGATCTCCATACACTTCCGAGGTGGATGCTATTAATATTCTGGCTCTTTTCTCTTTCGCCAACCCTAACAGGTTATGGGTGCCCAACGATCCTACTTTTAGAGTCTGAATCGGCATTTTGAGGTAGTCGATTGGTGAAGCAGGTGAAGCAAAGTGTAATATGTAATCCAGTCTTCCTGGAACATGGACAAATTTGGTTACATCATGGTGATAAAATTCAAAATTTGGTAATTTGAACAAATGCTCAATGTTTGCCAAATTACCGGTTAGTAAATTATCCATCCCAATGACCTGGTAATCCCTCTCAATAAAACGATCACACAAATGAGATCCAATAAAACCAGCAGCCCCAGTAATAAGTATTTTTTTCAAGCAAATTAGTTTAAAATGGTATTTCCTGTGTACAATATCAAAATCCTATGCAATGCGAAATTAAGTATCTTTGCCGTTTCATGAAATATTCTCGATTCATAATTATTTTTCTGATCATTTCATGTTCAATTTATGCGATCGGTCAAGAAAGCAAAGAATTTCCATTTAATGTATTATTGGAAATGGGATATGGAATTCAAATTCCAGGAGGGAATTTACAGCAGCGGTATGGTCAAAATTTTCAATTAAATGGAACATTCAATTGGATTCCAATTAAAAACTGGACCATTGGAGTTAGCGCTTCTATATTATTCGGTTCAACGGTAAAAGAAGATGTTTTGGCTCCTTTCAGGACGATAGATAGGGGCATCATAGGATCCGACCTGTTGTTTGCCCAAATATTCCTGCGCCAAAGGGGTGGCATAATCGGGCTTAAGGTTGGCAAAATAAACTATTTGGGCAAACAAGTTGCCATTTGGCCTCAGGTGGGAATTCACAGGCTACAACACCATATCCGATTTCAGGACGATTCGCAATCTGTGAAGTTTTTAAATCAGAGTTTAACTCGTGCACTGGATCGTAGATCGGCAGGTTGGGGGCCACAATTCAGTTTAACAATGATGTATTTATCGCTGGATGGATTAGCAAATTTTGCCATCACCTTGGAATCGCACCTCGCTAAAACTCAAATCATTCGAAATTTTCAATATGACGTAACCCTTAATTCAACCTCCGAATGGGATAACCTGTGGGGGATTAGGGCTTCCTGGCTGATCCCTATTCTATCAAAGGAAAATCCCGACTTAATCATTTACTAAAAGAAGTGCCTTGCCGTTCTATTACCAAATATTCATTTTCTTATTGGGTGCCATATACAAGTTGGCCAGTGTTTTTCATCCGAAAGCAAAAAAGTGGGTTTCGGGCAGGAAAATCCAAAATTTAAAAAAGATTGAACAGCCTTCCTCTATCTGGTTTCACTGTGCTTCTTTGGGAGAATTTGAACAAGCAAGACCACTAATTGAGAGTCTCAAAAAAAGATACTCGGATCCGATTGTCCTGACGTTTTTCTCTTCCTCAGGGTTCGAGATTCAAAAAAAATATCAATTTGCCGATCATGTATATTACCTACCTTTGGATACCCACAAAAATGCTTCATTCTTTTTAGATCAGGTGAATCCCAAATTGGCGATTTTTACTAAATATGATCTCTGGTATAATTATTTACACGAATGCAGCCAGCGTGCCATTCCAGTGATGCTGATTTCCGCAATATTTACGCCTTCCCAATATTTTTTTCAATGGTACGGTTCCGCCTTTTTAGCCAAATTAAAAAACCTGGAAACCATCTTCGTTCAGGATCAAACTTCCTTGTCTGTACTTAGACGAAATGGGGTTATTCAATGCCAACAAGCAGGAGACACCCGCATAGACCGGGTAGTAAATATCAGCCAACAACCCTGGTCCAATGATTTACTGGAAAAATTTAAAGGTGGTTTACCATTATTTATTGCAGGAAGTACCTGGAGCAAGGATGAAGAATTGCTAGAAGAACTGATCAGGAAGATGTGTAATTCAGGATGGAAAGTGATTATTGCCCCACATGATATTGGCCTGGCACGTATTGAAGAAATAGAAACCCGGTTTACTAAATTAAAAGTCAATATTCTTTCAACCTACACTGGAGATTCGCATTTACAAGTGTTGATAATCGATTCGATTGGTCTCTTATCCAAGATCTACCGGCTAGGCAAAATAGCTTATATTGGTGGTGGATTTAGTGCGGGAATACATAACACCCTTGAACCGATGGCTTTTGGATTGCCGGTAATTATCGGACCGAAGTATCATAAATTTAGGGAAGCTGTCGAAATGGTGGAACAAAAAGGTATGTTCTCAGTAAAGGATCAGCAGGAGTTGAACTCAATTTGGGATAGTTTGACACAGTCGAATCTATATGAACACTCGAAACAGGAAATCATTAACTATCTAGCCAAAAATCAAGGTGCAACAAAAAAAATCCTGCAATTTATAGAATCTAAAAAATGGCTCGTAAAATGAATCAGGTTAGTTTTGCCGGATTGAATGTTTGGGTAATCGGGGACATCATGTTAGATCGGTATATCTATGGCCAAGTTGATCGAATATCACCTGAAGCTCCTGTACCGGTGATGACCTATCGTTCAACCACCGAAAAGCCTGGTGGTGCGGCAAATGTTGCCTTAAATTGCCAGGGATTGGGAGCCCAGGTACGATTAATGGGTATTTTGGGAAATGATCCGGAAGCTGAATCAATTATCCAGCTTTTGTTGCCAAAGCAAATTGAAGTAAATGCTTTTGGGATTGAAGATCGTCCCACTACTGTCAAGACCAGATTGATGAGTCAAAAGCATCAGATGCTGCGTATAGACCGGGAAGAAACGGAACCTCTTAGTCTTCAAGAGGAAGAAATAGTGCTGAATGCATTTGAACAGGTCAGCCAGAATCCCCTGCCGGATGTCATCATTTTACAAGATTACGATAAAGGAAGTTTATTCCCTCGTTTCATCAAAAAAGTGATCAATTTTGCTGTTCAACATCATATACCGGTAACTGCTGATCCCAAAAACCGGAATTTTTTTGCATATAAAGGGGTATCGCTATTTAAACCAAACAGACAAGAGATTCAAACTGCGATGCAGCTCCATCTTGATCCGGAAAAAGATGCATTGGGAAATACTTGCAAACTGTTGCAGTCAAAAATGCCTCATGAAAGAACTTTGATAACACTTGGTTCTCATGGCATGTATATTCATACTAATAAAGCTAGCAATCTAGAGCCTGCTAAACCTATTGAAGTATACGATGTCTGTGGTGCCGGAGACACTGTGATCAGTGTAGCCTCTTTGTCCCTGGTTAAAGGATTAAATGAGCAACAAATAGTAGAACTTTGTACCAATGCTGCGGCATGGGTATGTATGCATCCTGGTGTAGTAGCTGTTGATCAGAAAATATTAGAATATTAGAAATCGCCATGGGAGGGATATCATTCCTAAATGTTCGTCTGGCTTTAAATTCTATATACAGTGCTTCAGCAACGCACATCCCAATAAACTGACTTCATTGAAATTGCAAATTGTTTTGATTTGGTCTGGCTCAGAAAAACCAATAGGTTTAAATTTCTGTTAATTTGGACCTTTTTATTCCCCAACTTTTAGTAATTAACACAAATTGTAATCACCACATCTGAATATTTTGTATTTTTCGCCGTTTTAATTAAGATTAATCTTTAAATCTTTAAAAAGTAGATCATGTTGAATAAATTTTTACTACCAATATTAATTCTGACAATTGTCAATTTCGTCCAGGCTCAAGACCTGGTATATATCTGGGGAGGTCCCGGCGATAATAACTCAGAATTTAATGGTGGATTAAATGACTGGACTGCTCCAGCTGGTACCGCCGATGGCACTGCCGATCCAGATGCAGTGTGGGCCTGGACGGCAGATGGTTCTGGATCGAATGGATTATATTGGGGTAGTGATGTGGATCCAATTGGTTCGCCCACAGCTACGAATGGTGCTGCAATTCTTAATTCGGATTTTTTAGCTACTAATGGAGTTGCTGAAGGGTCCGGGCTTGCCGCCGCGCCTCAGACGGCATCGTTGATGTCTCCCTCTTTCAGCTGTACTGGCAGAAATTCCGTTTTTGTACGGTTTCATCAATATTTCCGAAGTTTCTTTGCTTCTTCCTATTTGGATGTAAGTATTGATGGCGGTGGGACCTGGCAAACAGCGGATACCCTAAATACTACTGTTTTACTCAATCAATCCACCAGCCGGAATAGTGTAAAAATTGTTGATATCACCAGTATTGCCGCAAATCAACCGAATGTACAAATTAGATTCCGTTGGGACGGAGATTTTTATTATTGGATCATCGATGATGTGTCTGTAATTGAGCAACCTAAATATGACATCAGTATGGGATCCTATTTTATGCCATTCAATCTGGCAACTCCCGCATCCCAGATTACCACCGATACTTCTGCATTCTCAGTAGTAATGACTAATAGAGGTTCAATGGATCTTACCGATATAAAAGTAAAGGTCAGGGTCTTTAATTTGGATACCGATGAAACGGAATTTATGGATAGCACCAGTGTGCTTTCATTTCCAGCACAAGCGAGTGATGTCATCATCCTGCCAAATCCATATGCACCTGACAACATATCTCCTGGCTTTTATGGATTTGAAATCACTGCAGAGCTTGCTGATGGTATGGTAGATGCAAATACTTCCGACAACCGGAAATTTCAGGACTTCCTGGTTTCGAATTCACTATTTTCAAAAGACCTGTTGGCACCGGGAGGATTTAACGGGATAGGTTATGCCAGGGAAGGGGAAGACTACACCATTGGTAATCAATTTTTCACCAGCGACACCTGGACCAAGAATACGAATTTCATGGCCACCGAAGTAGAATTTATTACAGCCAATTTTGACGATAATTTCTCAATAGCTGGTTTGGGCACTGTAGTTTATTTAGTAGAGGTTGACGCTTCAGTTGATGAGGTATTTAGTAACTTTGATATTAATGACCAACTAGATGCACAAAATCCACAATTAAAATATGTGGGTACTGCAATTGTTAATTTTACAGAGGATGATGACAATGAATTTAAGACTGCAGAATTGGTAGATTTTCAGACTTTTGACCCGGGAGTTGCCTTAAAACCTGGTACCCGGTATTTTCTGGTAGCTGTTTACAATGACAACAACAATGTGCTTTCCCATGCATTACAAACTGAAGGAAATGAAATAAATTATTACACTTTCTCTACAGTCCTTTGGGATGGTAACCGTTGGTATGGAGGAATTATCGATAATCTTGGGAACGATTACTCGGCTGTAATGCGTATGACAGTGCAGATGACCACGCTTACCGATGATATACCCCTTCCGGAACATACTGTGAAAATATTTCCTAATCCTACTGCGGATATTCTAAAGGTAGAAATGGATTTTGACACACCCAGTAAGGGTATCGTCGTGCTCACGGATATTACAGGAAAAGTAATCGAAATTCGGGATTTTAGAAATATAACCCGGCAGCAGGAATCATTTGATCTGCAAAAACTGGCAAATGGCACCTATTTGGTTCGGGTTTCCACAGCAGAAGGTTCAAAGACCAACCGGGTATTACTTCAACGTTAAGGAATGCACATATATATAATTACGGAAAAACAAATTGATAGAATGGAGGACGTTGTTTGCAATGTGCTCTCTTTGCTATGGTTATGGTTAAAGGTTTTTGGAAAAAACTTGAGAATGTTTGATTAATTAATTAAATTTATCACCTTTGATTTTGCCCTTATCTAAATAAAATTTGAAATAATCTTCTAACAATTTTTGCCTATTTTCAACAGCATACTTTTCAACAGCAGCTTGTGAGATATATGTTTGGAATTTTAATAGATCTCTATATCTTGCTTCAATATCAATTCCTTTTTCTACCTGTTCTTTAAGCCGAGTTATAAAAAGCCTTAGGAATTCAATAAAATGTTTAATTTCATTGATTTGATCTGTTGCCAATAATTTATTTATAAAAAAAAATGTACTAACGCCAATTGCCCTATTTTTCAAATCTAAGCCGCCATGTTGTATGATGTTTGTGTGAGCTTCGTCTAAACGTTTAACCAATAATTCAGCTATATTTGAATCTTGGCTATCAAATTTTTGATAATTTTTGAAAAATTCTTGTAAGTCAACAAACCGGGCTCTTTTGTATTCTTCATTTTTATTAATAGAAAAAAAGTTTATAGCAATTTGTGCCGCAGTTAACTCTTTCGAGAATCTTCTTTGTGGGATTTTAAGATATTCAAAGTATTCATGATTACCTAAAGCGGATAAACTATTATACTTTTTAAATATAAAATCTCTCATATTTCCAACCATGGCCTTTAATTTTTCACCCCCATTGAGATGCGCTCCTAATTGAAGTCGTAGGAACATTAGATTAAGTTCTTCGTCTGTGTCAATGTCAGATATTTCAATAATATTAAACTTATAGTCAAGAATTGTTTCTCTCTGTTCTTCATTTAAATCTTCCCAGGTTTTGTCATGGAATTCCGCAAGAGTTTCAAGCCCTAAAAGTTCATCTGAGCTAGAAAATCTGAATTTATTGTGATAACGATCTTTTGGATCTTCATCTTTCCCTTCATTCAATCCTAAAAATGAAATAATAGCATTAATTCTCTGACGACCATCAATACAATCATAATTGCCATCTTCACGTTTATATAAGTATATGCTTGCCATATCAAAATTTCTTAGAATGGAATCAATTAATTTTCTTTTTCTATCTAAATTCCATACCGTAGGCTCCCTTTGATATTCTGGAAATTCTATATCATCGATCATTTCTAGTAAAGACCTTATAGTCAATTGTTGATTATTCTTTTTCATGTTACTTTGTAATAAAAGTTACGAAGAAAATCCTTTTTAGTATTTATATCTATCTTTTTACTGATTAGATAATCGGCTTTAGCATCTAACCATTCCTGGAAAGGATTTATTTTATCCTTATCAGCGAATTTTGCCTCAATCTCTCTCATAACTGATATCTCTGGAGAAGAATCGGAAAATTGTCTTCTATAGAAAGAAATAACATCCGGTAAATCTGTTAAACCTTTTGTCCGTAGATATTTATATGTGTGTTTTATTGTGTCTGCAGTTTCAGGATAGTCAATAATCTCGATATCAATTTTCTTACCACTTTGATTAAATCTTTGAACTGTATATAAAACTGGGATCAGTCCCCAATCATTCCTACTTAAAGAACATCCTATAACTCTTAGTGTGTCACAATTCAATAGGTCTTCAATTACTTTGCCCCATAATAAATTGAAAGGATAGTTATCCTTTCTTTTTTCAACTCCTGGAGGTATCCATAACGTATCCTTGGATTTAATCGCTGTCATTTTTCTAATTTTTATGGGTCGGCTATTAAACCAGCTAAAAGAGCCATGTAGTTTATAAACTTTTATTGGATTTCTTTGAGCTTGTCTGTTGGCAGTTTTTACAACATAATCAACATCATATCCAAAGTGAGTTTTAATACTCCTTTCTAATATATCCTCATAGTTGAGAGTTATTAGACTTAATAATTCCTCGTCCAGTTTGGGAATTTGATGAAAGTCGATTAAAATGGAATACAGATTAATTGGTATAGGATTTGTGGGTATCTTTAGTGTTAGTTTTACAATTGCATCACGGTAATATTGACGTAATTTTTCAGAAGCTGTATAATTATGTTGTGATTCTAGTACTGAAATTAAGTGTTCAACATCATTTCCTTGTGTTACAAGCTCATTCCAGATAGTATTATTGATCCCTCTAGATGTACTATTTGATTCAATTTCTTCTTGAACATTAAAAGTTAACAGACCTAAATCCGGATTTAGGGATTTAACAACTGCGTGAGTTGCTCCTGCTCCGAATAAATAAACTATTTTCCTTCTAGTCATATCAAGTTTATTTTTCCCAAATGACAATGCTTTCACGGGAAGGTACTCTTTTAAATGATTTCATTTGTTGCGAACTATTTCCTCTGTAACGTGCCAGCCAAATTCCTTTTGGATATAGTCCAACTTGATTGCCAATTTCAGATAGTAGTTTATCAACAGGAATATTTACACCAGCAAAACGGACATTACTGACCACTAAGGCAATTTTACCTTTATCGTGGAGTCTATTCTTCATGTTTATAAGCACCAAGTACATGTCTTCGAAATACCCCAGTAACATGTCAATTACCTGAGGATTATTTACTCCGTTTTTTTTAACCTGTACAATAAGATTTCTTAGAGTTGGTGGGAGTTTATATCCTACAGGTTCATATTTCTTTCTAGCTTCAACATGCGACCGCAGTGTTTCATAACGGATTTTCTTCAATTCATCGTTTGTATTTACAAAATCAAAGACCATCTCCAATGAATAAATTCTGGTATAATCGTGTCGGTTGGGATAAGGGGGAGAGGTAATAATAGCATCGTACAGATTTTCAGTTGGAATTGATCGAGCGTCACCCGAGAAAGCCCGGATATTTGTATTCATCTGATTCCATTTATTATAGAATTTTTCGACATCAGCAATCATTAATTCAATCTTGTCGAGAAACAAGCCTTTTATTTCATTAACTTTTACACTACATTCAACAATCCTTAAAAAGCCGCCAGATTTTGATGTGTTACTTACAGATTCTAGAATGCTCAAAAACCCAAGATTAAAAAAATCGCGTGTGTTTGCATCCTTTATCCTCCTAATGCACTCTTTGATTTGAAGAAGTCGTTGTTCAGTTTCAGGATTAAAAGCTCTCTTTAAAATTAGTATATCAGGAAGAGTTCTTGAAGCAATTGGCAAATTTTTTAGGTTTGAAAAGTTGTCCTTAGTTAGTTTTAATTTTTTTATATCGTAATCCGTAGTCTTGACATTACTTAGAAAAACTGAGAATGGCAAAATATCAAAACCATGAGCGTTCAAACCAGCTTCTTTACATGCTAATAATGTAGTGCCTCCACCACAAAATGGATCCATTACCCACGCTCCCTTTTTCAACTTGAATTCAGAAATAAATGCGTCTACCAGATCTTTAGAATAACTGTGCTTAAATGAGTGCCAATTATAAATAGGCCTTTTGATATCCCTACGTGGAGAAATCAAATGTGATAAGGTGCTTATTTTATCAGTTATTGCAACCATGCAAAATTACTTTAAAGTCAAGTTTATGAGACCCATATGTTTGATTAATTAATATTTTTTAGCTGAAGATATCCGCATACTTCTCAACAAATTTAACAAGCGTCAACATCCATATTAAGCGCAATAAAATAGATCTCATAGGCGTATCGATTAGTTTTTGTTTCCGTAGTTGTCACTTGACTCAATTGAGATTTACTAAAACCAGTTCTTCTGGAAATTTTAGCTTTCATTGCAGATTTCTCGACTAGCTTTGAGCCTAATTTCGCCATTCTAGCGTCAGTTTCAAGTAACTAAACTAGAAAAACAGAACCAATGTTACAATTTTTTAAACAATTGATGCAGAAACAAACTTTTATTTCATTCAATTAATGTGAAAATTGAAAAAATATTAGTACTCCATAAGAAGGTGATATCACTACTTTATGCCAGAAATGACTAATTTGTTTTCATTTCATTCAGTTTGAACAAAAGTAAATGAAGTATCTAGTAGGTAATCATTTTCTGGATTTCTAACATTTAATTATCCTTGTTCATTTTTATAATTGCGCAATAGTTGATCAATTGTTGTTAATCATATCTGTCATCAATTTAATTATTTACAGTAGCTGAGGTCATTGTGTGGTTCTATTCTAATTATTACTATATTAAACACACCAATTGGCTTAACTGTTACTTACTAAATCACCTAACATTGAGCTTTTGGACTCTCACTTCTATGTAAGGGTAAGAAAAAAAGGCTGCCTGGAATTGAGACAGCCTTTCAAAATTACTTGTAATATCAATTATTGAGTTTGCTTCAGACTATTCGGATGAGCAATTATTATTGGACAAACATAGTAGGGATAAGGTTCTTCTTGGTCTGCATCTGTAAAATAACAAGAAGGAGTAAAGTTCCCATATCTATCTCCTTCAAAGTCAAATGTAATATCGTCTATACTTGAGACTGTTAAATCAACGTAATAGACATACAATGAACCCGCGGCATCCTTTATTTCGACAACAATTCTTGGGTTATCTGGAACTATTGTATTGCCATCATTGATATAAACAGCCCCGCCTCCTAAATATATTTCAGGTCCACCATTCTCTGACCAGTTTGCATCGTCCACTGTTTTCCATCCTGGGCTTAAATCATGCAATGTTGCACCAATATCCCAATTATCTGAAGGAGTTTTTATCAAGACATCAACCTCATATGCATATGGGGTTGGTCCACAAACAGTATAAATTCTCACATCGAATGAGCAAGATTCACCTACTGATCTTAATTCAATGCTCTCATTTGAATCTTCAAGCGGAATAGGATCGTTGTCTTTGGAACAAGAAATCAATAATGAAATTGATATTAATGTTGCCATTAAAAATTTAATAGTTTTCATAACAATAAATTATATATTATATATAATTATATATTATCTATATTATTTAAATTTTTTAATAGTAAGCCATAACTAAAAATAATAGTCACATTGTGGATGAGTTTTCCAATTGTCTGAGCATTGGATGTAATTGCCCACAAATAATCCAGTAAAAGAAACATCATATCTCTCATTTCCTAAATGAGCTCCACCAGATCCAGGACATACAACTTCTTCCTTAATACAATCACTGTTAGTTTCCAAATCAATAAGAAATTTAGGTGGAGCTAATGGATAATCATCTGGGTCATAAAATGCCATTTCACCTGAAATTGAAATATCGTCTCCATTAACAGTATTATAATCTAATGTTATAGTTCCACTAGTGAGTTTACTCCGAAAAGTATAGTTAGGGATTACGCATAAATAGGATATATTTAGTATTTTTATTATATGTTTAAACTTAGCAAACAATCCAGAGAGCCAAGCCTATTTGAAGGAGTTACACAGCACATGGGGGAAAAGAAGTTGAAGGATTTTTCGGATGAAACATTATGGTATAATGTTTTTTATCGAGAAGTGACCAGTCGAATTGAGGAGGAAATATTTCAGCCATTGTATTCCACAGACCAAGGGCGGCCAAATGCTCCAATTCGTCTTTTAGTGAGTATGATTATATTGAAGGAAGGACATGATTGGACAGATGAACAGCTATATGAGAACTGTCGGTATAATATGGCAGTGATGAGATCTTTAGGTCTTACCAACATAGACGACGAAGTTCCAGTCCCTAGTACCTACTATGATTTTAAAACAAAGCTAGTTAAACATCATGGAGATACAGAGATAAATTTGTTTGACAAATTATTCCAGTCGATTACAAGCGAGCAAATTAAAAAGTATAATGTAAGCGGGAAGAGTGTGCGGATGGACAGCAAGTTGATCCAATCTAATATTCGGACGGGCTCACAATTACACAAGGTACTGGAATGCACTCAAGTGTTTTGCAAGCACCTGGATGAAGGCTGGAATAAAAAGATAGTAAAGAAGCAAGACCGGGAGTTTATAAAGAAAATAATGAGCAAGCCGGTGACAAATCATTTGTATGGAATGACATCGAAAGAAAAATCAGATTGGCTTCGGAGGCTGGGCTATTTGATTAGAAAGTTGCTTAATATATTTGATCAAAGCCAAAGCAAATATTATCAAAGTTTAAGTCAAATGTACAAGGAGCATTATGTTGAAACTGGAGATAAAGCCCAACAAACGCGCCCGAAAGAAAAAGATGAAATGAATGCCGAAGGCATCCAATCTGTTCATGATCCAGATGCGGCGTATCGAGCCAAAGGTCGTGGGACAAATAGACAACAAGTAAGTGGGTATAGTGCCAATATTACCGAGACCACTGAAGGTGATTTGAGATTGATTACGGATGTTCAAGTAGATAAGGCAACCCGTAGTGATAGTAGCTATTTGGAGCCAGCAGTAAAGAATACAGTTAAGGTAAGCCAACAAGCAGTTGAACAAGTACATACAGATGGCGGTTATGATAGTATTGAAAATCGAATTCGTTTTGCGGACAACATTGCGGATGAGTGGCACCTAGCTAAAAGTATGGGAGGTAAGCCGCGTTATGATTTTGAACAACAAGAAAATGGAACAATTCGCATCTATGACTCCAATACTAACAAGTGGAATGAAGCTGAATTATCTAAAACAGGTAGTTACCGAATTCCTGCATCCGACAGATCAGCGAAATATATATATTTCAGTGAACAGAAAGTCAAAGCAGCATTGGCGCTACAAATAGTTAGGCCGAAGAATATAAATAAAGGAATACGAGCAAATGCAGAATCGACCATCAAGCAAGTGTTCCATACACTAAAAGCAGGCAAAAGTAAATATAGGGGTCTGATTAGAAATACGATTTATGTGACTTCAAGATCTCTATGGGTGAATTGTAAAAGAATTGCCTTCAAATCCACATCTAAAAACACTTTTCTAGACTCAATTTTAAACAGATTCCTTTGGCAAAGTTTTAAATTGAAAATTTATTCCGCTGCACCCCACTAAAATTTCAAAATATGAGGTCTTTAGTAAGGGCTTAACATTCAAATTTGAACCCACTTCCAAATCTTAAGGGTTTTCAGAGTGCACTCACTAGTATTATTTGCATTTAGTGTTATTTCATCCAATAGTACAACTCCATTATTATTGTAGAAAACTTCAACTTGCCACCAATCTGGAGCTTCATTATTCCCACAAATATCTCTTACTGTAATAGTTACATCAATTGCGTCTGGAACAACGCGTGTTTCCAATTCCAAATCGCTGTTTTCATCTAGAAGATCTTCGTTCTTCGAGCATGAAATTAATAACCCAAAAATTAAGGTTAAGCCGAATAAAAATTTTAGTGCTTTCATGATATTAATTTTTATTAATTTGTTTAAATAATTAATTAGAAAATAGAAATAAAGAGTCTGTTATTAGAATTGTTATTCTAATAAACTAATAATTAATGGCCATTAATTAATAAAATAAATTACACTATAAAAACTGTGAATAGGTAGTTTTATATTTATGCAATTTCAGATTCTAAAAGCATCTGAACATAATAGTGGTAAAAACAATCCAAAGGTATAGCTGGCAACCTAAATAATTCGCTGATAGAAATCAATTAGATAAATGATTTAAATCAGGTGCATTTCAGTTTGTCGTATTTAAAAAAATGTAATATATTAGAGATTAAATAGAAAATATATCATGAATAAGGCTGAATTACTAGAGAAGTTTAGCCAACATTTGGATGATATAGAGAACCTAAAAAATAGTGAAGACTTTTACCAACTAGAATCTTCCTTTGATGAAATTATTACAGGATTTAGCAATGAGGTGCTCAGTTCGTTGCTTAAAAGTAAGTCAAAAGATCGACGAAAAAAAAGTCAATTAGAACCAAGTTTGGAGAAGTTGAAGTAGATAAGACCTTGGCAGTGTGCAAGAGTTTATCAGGCAAGAAGACTTCGCCATATTTGGAAGAGAAATTGGTTTATATAGGCCAGATGAGTTGTTATGAGCAAGGCAGTGAAATAAGTAAGATGTTACTTAATATAGAAGTTAGTGACAGTACGATATATAGACTTACAGACAAGGTAGGTTTAGCGATTAGTCCAGTAATAGATTCGGAAGACACACGGAGCCCAATAGAGATGAAACAAGGGGAGATCTTATATGTGCAATGTGACGGGAGTAAATTACTGACACGGGAAGAAAAATGGAAAGAAGTAAAATTGGGCCGAGTGTTCAAATCGTCCTCTGTATTACCTCAAAGTTCTGATAGGCAATGGATTAGGAAGAGTGAATATGTAGCTCATTTGGGTCATCACAGAGAATTTGAAGATCTAATGTCAAAAATTATAGATGAACCTTATCGGTCTGAAGAGACGCAAATAGCCTTTGTGGCCGATGGTGCTCCGTGGCAATGGTGTTGGGTAAATGCCGAGTATCCACAGGCTATTCAAATTCTTGACTTTTACCATGCTATGGAACATATAGGAAAATATGTACAACTTGCTTTGGGCCAGAAAAAAGAGAGTAAAGAATATATTCAACAGCTCGGACAATTGCTAAAAGTAAAAGGTCCTGATCCAGTGATGAAACAAATTGAACAAATTCCACGAACTACAAAAAAGAAAGTGGAAGAATTTGAAAAATTACAAACTTATGTAGGAAACAATAAATCCAGAATGGATTATCCATCGTATATAGCCAAAGGGTTATTAATAGGATCGGGTGCCATAGAATCAGCACACAGAACAGTACTCCAAAAAAGATTGAAATTATCAGGTCAACGTTGGAGTAAAAGAGGAATGAAAAATATGATCAAGTTAAGATCCGCCGTAATGAGTGGTTATTGGCCTGAAATTCTAAATGTTATCAGAAAAGCTGCTTAAAAAAACGACATCGTGAAATGCACCTTATGAAAGTAATGATTTGGATCATCTTGAATTTTTCCTATATTGAGAGTGATTTCATAAATCAATAAAATATAACAAAGAAATATCTAATCCAATTAGGGAAAAACAAATTGAAAATAGAGGAAAGGATCCAATCATTGGGTCCTTTCTTCGTAAGGTGCATTTCAGTTTGTCGTATTTGAAAAAATGTAATATATTAGAGATTAAATAAAAAATATATCATGAATAAGGCTGAATTACTAGAGAAGTTTAGCCAACATTTGGATGATATAGAGAACCTAAAAAATAGTGAAGATTTTTACCAACTAGAATCTTCCTTTGATGAAATTATTACAGGATTTAGCAATGAGGTGCTCAGTTCGTTGCTTAAAAGTAAGT
This sequence comes from Saprospiraceae bacterium, assembly GCA_965223405.1. Lineage (GTDB taxonomy): Bacteria > Bacteroidota > Bacteroidia > Chitinophagales > Saprospiraceae > CBDCWO01. The sequence continues at coordinate 3,727,878 of CBDCWO010000006.1, read as the reverse complement.
CAAAAGATCGACGAAAAAAAAGTCAATTAGAACCAAGTTTGGAGAAGTTGAAGTAGATAAGACCTTGGCAGTGTGCAAGAGTTTATCAGGCAAGAAGACTTCGCCATATTTGGAAGAGAAATTGGTTTATATAGGCCAGATGAGTTGTTATGAGCAAGGCAGTGAAATAAGTAAGATGTTACTTAATATAGAAGTTAGTGACAGTACGATATATAGACTTACAGACAAGGTAGGTTTAGCGATTAGTCCAGTAATAGATTCGGAAGACACACGGAGCCCAATAGAGATGAAACAAGGGGAGATCTTATATGTGCAATGTGACGGGAGTAAATTACTGACACGGGAAGAAAAATGGAAAGAAGTAAAATTGGGCCGAGTGTTCAAATCGTCCTCTGTATTACCTCAAAGTTCTGATAGGCAATGGATTAGGAAGAGTGAATATGTAGCTCATTTGGGTCATCACAGAGAATTTGAAGATCTAATGTCAAAAATTATAGATGAACCTTATCGGTCTGAAGAGACGCAAATAGCCTTTGTGGCCGATGGTGCTCCGTGGCAATGGTGTTGGGTAAATGCCGAGTATCCACAGGCTATTCAAATTCTTGACTTTTACCATGCTATGGAACATATAGGAAAATATGTACAACTTGCTTTGGGCCAGAAAAAAGAGAGTAAAGAATATATTCAACAGCTCGGACAATTGCTAAAAGTAAAAGGTCCTGATCCAGTGATGAAACAAATTGAACAAATTCCACGAACTACAAAAAAGAAAGTGGAAGAATTTGAAAAATTACAAACTTATGTAGGAAACAATAAATCCAGAATGGATTATCCATCGTATATAGCCAAAGGGTTATTAATAGGATCGGGTGCCATAGAATCAGCACACAGAACAGTACTCCAAAAAAGATTGAAATTATCAGGTCAACGTTGGAGTAAAAGAGGAATGAAAAATATGATCAAGTTAAGATCCGCCGTAATGAGTGGTTATTGGCCTGAAATTCTAAATGTTATCAGAAAAGCTGCTTAAAAAAACGACATCGTGAAATGCACCTTCTTCGTAGGAATTGTTTCGAAATCCTAAAAAATCTTAAGGCTGCGAATTCAAAATAAACATGATTCGTAATGCACAATATTGAAAAATTGAACTTAATGGTGAAATGTAATGCATATCCTGAAGTTTCTCTTTAATTCCTATCGGACCAGAGTAACTGTTCCTACTTCATTTACTGACTTTCCCGATAGCTGTTTACCCTTAAATATATACATATATACTCCTGCTGGAGCGGGATCCCCTTTGGTTTCTCCATTCCATTCAGGAATGGACTGATTGGAAAAATACATTAAATCCCCCCAACGATTAAATATATGAAACGATACTTCTTCAAAGGCCTCGTAAGCTTTAAATAAATCGTTTGCTCCATCCAGGTTAGGAGTAAAGATGTTAGGAAATATCTTAGTCACTTTTTCTTGCATTATACAATCCTCAGCATGCAATACCTGCGCCATATACTCTGCGACACAAAAATTTCCAATGACATTGATACTATAATTACCGGGAATATTAATCACTTTACTTTTACTGGTATCTCCGTCATACCATACTACACTTGCAGCACTGTCTAATGTGATCAAAGCACTATCACCTGGGCATATCTCAACCACAGGTGGGTTGAACTGAAACTCCTCTTTAAAAATCTCGATGGTATCCGAAGTTTCGCAATTTTCCATGGTATGGCTAGCAACTATGGAAGCTGAGTTTTTGATAAACAAGGTATCCGAAACATCCCCGGTTGACCAATTCAAAGGTCCGTTTCCTAAAAGGTCAAATATGGGAATTTGATCCCCAGCACACATATACAAATCGGGTCCAAGATCAATAGATATCCATCCACTATCCAACTTAACTTCGGCATTCCGTGTGAATGAACATCCTTGACCATTGTCAACAGTCACGGAATACATGCCAGGAGGGACAGAAGCAAATTCTACCATGGATGGAGTAATAATCGTATCCACGGCAAAATCCTCCGGAAAAACATGAATGGATATCACTCCATTTTTTTGACAACTGGCATCCGACAGGGTAGTTATTTGAAGTATTTGAGAAGTATCTGTAAGCAATACTTCCAGCGTATCAGATTCGTAACAACTGTTTTGATCAAATATCTTAACAAAAAGTTGATCCCCTGGTACCAGAGAGGTTAAATCCAACTCTTGTACCTGACCATGATCTCTGGCGAATCCATTAATGTACCAGATAATAGAATCAAAGTCTGATCGTGGAGCGTTGACTTTATTTTCACAATATTGAATTTTTGGTGCTGCAATCGAATGGTATTCTTCACGGTATTCATAGATCCTAAAATGATCCAATCCATATTTCAAATCGATTTCTTTTAAGGTAAAATCTACCCCCAATACGCTACGACAGGAAGGGCCGAAATAAATGGCCTGGATCTCCTGACCCATGTCATGGTCAAACCAAACTTCCAGATCCATCCACTCGTCTATTCTTGCCGGCACTTTAAAAGAAGCTAGTATTTCCCAGGTGCCGTTAGAAAGTGTAGGACAATCAGCAAGAGATATACCTACCGAAGGAGTAGGTATGGTGAATGAATCACACCGAGTGGATCCAAATATGGAAAAGGATAAAGAATCAATAGTATGATCATGATTTGCCTGTGCTCTGAAATTAATGAACGTCTTTACCTGGTACTTACTTCCAACCAGGAGTGGCTTCAGTAAGCAATTACCCAAGTATCCTTTAAGTCCAAAGGTAGCATTTTCATGGTAGCCTGCCGATGCCGCTATTTGTCCCTCTGGGACAGTAGGATAGCAGTTATCCGTTTCACGGCAACAGCTTAAATTATGTATTCTTCCCTCACCCTTCCAGTAGCTACAAGATAAAAATCGGCAGCCCTGGCAGTCAGTAGATTGACTTTCAAACCCCGGGTTATCCACAAACCCGGAATCTACCAAAGTCAAACAGGAGATCTGAGCTAGAGTCCCTCCAGCAATATGCAATAAAAGTACCATCCCTATCAAGGGCATCCATGTAAAGATCTTCACAGATAGATTGATTATATTGATTAACAAACCGGGAAATCAGAATGCATCAAGGAACAGAATGTGAATAAAACGCAATAATAAAAGCTTTGGTACACATATCACTGGATTTAACATTGAATATCGACTCATAACTAATTTTTTCATATTTGGAAGCAGACCAATTTCGCTTTTAGCTTCTCCTCTCCTCCTCATACCTAATTAAGTCGAAACGCACGAACCAATTTATAATGATAAAGCAGCAGCTGTATTCCTTAATTTGGATTCTACTAATTACACCTACACAAAATGCTGCCAAAGTTCGTCAGGCATTTACAACTAGTAATTATCAATTTTACTTATCTTTCTTTCGCTTATGCAGGATCACATTATTACGGGCAGATCGATTAATCGAAGTGGAACAGAGTGGCTCTATTTTGCCGGTACATCTTATTTGGGCATCCCATTTCATCCGGAATTTGACTTATTGTTTAAAGAAGGAGTTTCACTTTTTGGCTATCATTTTGGGGGTTCACGCCATTCTAATTTACAATTATCGGTATACGAGGAAGTAGAAAATGACCTGGCATTCCGGTTTGGATTTGAAAAATCATTATTACTTTCCTCCGGAAGCTTAGCTGGTCAGGTATTAGTCGGTCAAATTGAAAAAGAAGGAACCTGCATTTACGATCCTCATACCCATACTGCATTAAGAAAAAGTACTGGAAAAAAGAGTGCTACCTGGCCCCAGGGCCTATTAGAAGAAATCAATGAGTCGGAGGCCCGGGAAATATTTATCCTCTGCAATAGTATAAATGTACTGCAACTGGAATTGACGAACTTTTCATTTTTAGAGCTTCTTCCTGAAGGATACAGATATACTTTGGTGATAGATGATTCCCACGGTATTGGACTATTAGGTAAGAACGGCAATGGAATCGCAGAAATCATCAGGATTCCAGCAAATATCGAATTAATCGTAATCTCTTCTCTGGCTAAAGCCTGGGGTATCCCGGCAGGTATCATCATGGGATCTAAAGAAAGGATCCAAAAATTATATAACTCACCCCTATTTATTGGTAGTACACCTCCTGCTCCACCATATTGTTATGCCATGTTGCACAGTAAAAAACTGTATGAAGAAAGGCGAGAGCTTCTCATGGAGAAAACACAACATTTTTATCACCTCTTACGAAATCAACAATCGTTTAAGTACATCGAGTATTTTCCGGTATTCTATACACCAGAAAATCAACTTTTTCCGTACTTGTACGAGCATAACATTCTAATCTCTTCGTTTTCGTATCCTTATCCGCATTCCGAACCCATTACAAGAATAGTGCTTAATGCCAGTCATACCCATGAAGATATTCACCAATTAGCTGCTCTTGTCAATAACTTTTTTGAACAATGAAATTAAATCGATTGATCCTTCTTGGTGTGGTATCCCTATTATTCGCTTTTGCACCATATAAGCGCAATATTTTAAAGAAATTATTGCAACAACACAAGCAGGAATTAGCACCTGTGCTTGTTAATCCAAATGAATATAAAGTTCAACTTATTTATACCCAAATTGATCGTAATGAAAAGAATATCCCTCAGTTTAAATCCTTTGAATATCGAATAGACGACCAACTATATTTTTATCCTGCCAGCGTAGTCAAAATGCCCACCGCAGTTCTCGCTTTAGAAAAATTACGGAATACAAAAATTATAGGTTTGACACCAGATGCCACTATGATCAATGGCAAAGGAAGTGATCCCCAGACCTTTGTAGAATTTGATGCTACGAGTAGAAATGGCCGCCCTTCTTTATATCACTATATTCGAAAAATATTTCTGGTTAGTGATAATGATGCATACAACCGTTTGTATGAATATTTAGGTCAAAATGAACTGAATAGAGCACTTCAAAGCCATGGTTTTGATAATTTTAGAATCATCCACAGGTTAAGTGCACCTGAATTCAACCCAATTGAAAACCAATATACCAATCCAGTCTCCTTTCTTAACGGGGAGACTTTATTGTACTATCAGGGAGAAGTACATAGTTCTTGGAATCACTCTGACATGAAACTGAAAGGGCAGATGCAAGGTCTCGGATTTATTAATAATGAGGGAGACTTGGTGAACAATTCTTTTGATTTCAGCCAGAAAAATTTCATTTCACTAAGAACCGTGAACGAAATTCTAAAAACCTTATTATTTCCGGAAATTTTGCCTGAAAGCCAAAGATTTAACCTGACCAAAGTTGATTATGAACTGTTATACCAATGGATGTCCATGTTACCACGAGAAAGTAACTATCCAAAGTATACTGATCTCGAAAAATATCCGGATAACTATGTGAAATTTTGGATGTATGGAGATCGCTCTGAAAAAATACCTTCTTCACTGAGGATTTATAATAAAGTCGGATTCGCCTACGGCTACCTCACCGATGTGTCGTATATCGTTGACTTTGAAAAGAAAATTGAATTTATGATGGCCGGGACAATCTTTGTCAACAAAAACCAGGTATTTAATGACGGACAGTATGAATATGAAGCAATCGGAATGCCATTTTTTGGTAAACTTGGCCGCATTATATACAATTACGAGTGTATTCGAAAACGAAAACATGTACCTGATCTTTCAAAATTCAAGCCTTCATAAGCCAACGATCAAAACCCCGTTTAAATTTGAGAGATGTCTTTCCAATTTCTTTTGGAAATATTATGGATAAGGATATTATATCCAAATTTTGATAAGTGTTTTATATACAATATTTTGTAGATGAATGAATAGGTTCGCCTTCGCGATAGGCCACAAAAGAGACTATTTCAACAAACTATGCATATAGAAGAATTTAATATAAAAATATGGTTAAAATCAATTCACGTTTTTAAACGAATCCTCAGTCAAAGAGTCCAACCATAAGGGTGAAAAATACGTGTATTTAGCTGACAAACAAAAAAAGCGAGCCTATGAACCGAAGAGAGACTATTCAGAAAATATTTAACACTTCGCATTCCGAGCCTGCCCTTTCCCCGGCTGCTCCTCCTACTACTAAATTGGATCCCTATACCGGAATATGGGGAAAACAACAGGCAATCCATCTCTTGAAAAGAACTACGTTTTATAACCACCAGATGCTGGAAACAGCCTTGGAAACGGGGATGAGTAACACAGTTGATCTTCTATTGTCGGAATACAAGATGCCTAGCCCTCCCGTCTATTACGATTATGACAATGACCCCAATGCGAGGATTGGACAATCATGGGTAAAAGTTGCTCAGACCGAACAAGAACAGCGACAACCACGAAGGAGATCGCTGTTTGCATGGTTTATAAAGATTATGTTTGAACAAGGTATGACTATCCGGGAAAAAATGGTGCTGTTCTGGCACAATCATTTTGTGACCGGAAATATCAATAATCCGATCATTGTGTACGATTACAGTACGCTTTTAAGAGAAAATGCACTGGGGAATTTTAAAGAGCTCACCAAAGAAATAACTGTCAATCCTGCTATGCTGATTTATCTCAACGGAAATCAAAACACCAAACAAGCCCCAAACGAGAATTATGCCCGCGAACTCCTGGAGTTATTTACTATTGGAAAAGGGCCCATAGCAGGACCCGGCGACTATACCAATTATACGGAGGATGATGTAGTGGCCATGGCCAAAGTTCTCACAGGTTGGGTTGTAGGTAATAACCGGCAACTTGATATTGAATACAATGGGCGCTATGTAGGAGCTCGACATGATATCACGGATAAAAAGTTGTCGCACCGTTTTGATGAAGTGGTAATTCCTCATATGGGCACCAAAGAGTACAAACATCTAATAGACCTTATATTCCAAAAAGAAGAAGTATCTAGATTTCTGGTACGAAATTTATATCGATGGTTTGTTTATCAAGAAATAAATGAATTTGTTGAGCAGGAAATTATCGAACCTTTAGCACAATTGCTGAGAGAATCAGATTATGAGGTTAAGCCTGTAATGGAGGTACTATTGAAAAGTGAGCACTTTTACGATCAGGAATTTATTGGTGCAATTATCAAGAATCCCGTAGATTTTGTGATTGGACCTTTAGTTCAATTTGGAGCCCGGCCGGCAGATCAAAAGATTCGCACAACCTACAATTGGTATCGGGGTATCAGCCGTTTGCTGACTCCTCTGCAAATGCAACTTTACAATCCACCGGATGTGGCCGGATGGAAAGCGTATTATCAAGAACCCAATTTTTACCAACAATGGATCAATTCGGGAACCTTACAAGGTCGTATGGCTTACACCAATTTCATTACGGTCGGTACCGGACGTCCAAACAGGGATATCTTCTTGCTGGATGTCTTGAATTTTGTATCGAAAATTGAAAACTCATTGAATCCGGTAGAATTAATTAAAGAATTGGCAGTACTGCTATTGCCTCATCCGATTACCGACGCTCAAATTGATGCTTTAAAAGAGGTGTTGATACCTGGCTTACCCGATTACGAATGGACGATTGAATATGGGGATTATCTAAGCAATCCCAATAATGAAGGACTCAAGAAAGGCGTTGAAAACAAATTGCGAAATCTCTTGAAAGCCATGATGGCAATGCCTGAATTTTATCTGGGTTAATTTTGAAAAGAATGACATGAAAAGAAGACAATTTCTACAATCCTCCTCATTGGCAGGTCTACCTCTGATGGTAAAGGGAATCAACGTTTCTGCACTCGTTAACAACTCATTGTTTGAATATATCAATCCGGATTCAGATCGAGTATTGGTCCTGATCCAATGTAATGGAGGGTATGATGGGCTCAATATGTTATTACCCTTAGATCAATACAGTAATCTCAGCAAGGTCAGGTCAAACCTGATCATTCCGGAAGATAAAGCAATTAAAATTGGAGATCAGGTAGGACTTCACCCTGCTATGGAATTGATGTCGGAAATGTATAAAGAAGGCCTGATGAATTTCATCCAGGCCGTAGGATATCCCAATCAGAATCGATCGCATTTTCGATCCACAGATATCTGGGTATCAGGCTCTGCCTCTAATGAATTTTTGAGTACCGGATGGCTGGGCAGACATTTGGATGATCAATTCCCAGGATATCCGGATGAGTACCCTAATGAGCTAAATCCTGATCCCTTTGCCATTACGATTGGAGGGGTGGTATCTGCCACATGCCAAGGTATTGCATCCAACTTTAGTATTGCTATCAACGATCCATTTTCGCTTACACCTTTGACCATAAGTGCTGGAGGTGAAGCCCCAGCGACCTATTATGGAAATGAACTTGATTTTTTACGCGATGCAATTATCAAAACGAATGAATATTCGGGCGTGATCGGTGTGGCAACCGAAAAAGGAACTAATACGGTGGAATATCCCAACAACAACAGGCTCTCAGAACAATTATCGTACGTAGCACGTATGATAAGCGGAGGACTTGGCACCAAAATATATATCGTAAGTCTGGGTGGATTTGATACTCACGCCAACCAGGTAAATCAGGGGGATCCGACCACCGGTGCTCATAGCAATCTACTAAATACACTTTCTCAATCAATCCAACTTTTTCAACAAGATTTGATTAACCAGGGATTAGATGAGCGAGTTGTAGGAATGGTATTCACCGAGTTCGGACGTAGAATCAAATCAAATAATAGTTTTGGTACGGATCACGGCTCGGCAGCTCCTCTGTTTATGTTTGGGTCCTGTGTAAATCCTATGGTCATTGGTACAAATCCGATGATTCCTAAAAGTGTCGGCAATCAGGCGGGAGTAAATATGCAGTTTGATTTTAGAAACATATATGGTTCAATCCTGGAAGACTGGTTTGAAGTGAAACCAGATAAAGTGAAAGAACTGCTTTTTTCTGAATATGAAAAATTGCCGGTGCTTGCGCAATGTGCTGCAACGTCCCCAGTAGATGAGCTGATTACAGAAGATGATTTGGATTTAAAAGTGTACCCGAGCCCTTTCCACTCACATTTGAATATACAGTGGGCCAGCCATGGAGAAAATTTCCATATCGTTCTTATCGATGGTTTAGGTAGACAGGTGAAAAACATTTACAAAGGATATCTAAAAGCGGGAAATCACGAATTGGGAATAACTACAAGTGATTTACCAGCAGGTAACTATTACTTAAGATTTAGCACTGAAAAAGGTACTTACTCCAAACTGCTGTCTCGGCAGTAGTAGATAAAGAGCAAGTAGTAAATAAAGATTTTTGGTCATGGGGTTCTGGAGGCTGCTTAGTTAGGGCAGCCTTCCTTTCTTATATACAGAGTTCGGCTATTATCATGTGGCAAGAATTAGCTTTTATAATTAGGGATAAACTAAAATATTTTCGGTTTATTGGTCCAATAGTTAATGCAGTCACATAGTGAGTTTATATTCATCAGGGAAATAAAAAGTCGCATCCGGCCAGATGCGACTTTTTCACAACAAATTATAATCCCATGAACATATCCGAAACTAAAGGCACAAACGAATTTTACTAGAATTGAATATTATATTGACTTGTTGTTTTTCTTTTTTCTTTGTGGAATTTATTAATAGCAGGTTATACGAAGTACAACCCACTATTAATAAATTATAATCCCATGAACATATCCTTAATCTTTAAAAAGTACCAATTCTTTAACCGGTACTGTGAATCTTTCATTCACAATACAATAATCTAACTTTTCTCGCCGGATATCAATGACAAAATATTACCTTTATCACATATTATTTTTATTAATATTTTATTAATATAATGTGTTATTATTTGAATAATAACTATTTATAATATCTATATTCACATAAACCTTCGATTATTGTCTGAATTATCTTGTTTTTAATACAATATTTCTATGCAGAAATGTCGAAAGATTCTGAGTGAATGACTTGCTATGTGGCTTTGATTGAATAAAAAAGAAATTTAATAAACGCGAAAACTACTCAAAAACAAATCAGCTCAATGCTTTTTTGGGAGTTCTTTTTTGTAATCTTTTACCAACTTCCTAGTGATGCTTTTAACCTGTGTTGAAAATTCTTTATTCAAAATCCAATTATAATATTGCGAATCTTCATATAGTAATTTTGCTGCTGGTTTCCCTGTATATTTACCAAAGTTGAAAACAATTTGTCCATTCTGATCACGCCTATACTTTTGGGTGGGTTCAACCATTTTCATATCGTTAGTAAATTCATGTAACAACTTTGGGTCGTTGCATACTGGTGCTTTTATTACTACTCCATTATCATCTATTAGGTCCACTCCTTCATATTTTGCAAGTTGTCCTTCCAAAACCGCAATTGTAGCTTTTACATCCGAAAGTGCATCATGTGCATTTTCCATTTCCTGATTACAATAATAACGGTAGGCTGCTTTCAAAGTGCGAGGCTCCATCCGATAAAATATCCTTTGAACATCTATGATGTTTCTGCCATCAAGTTCAAAGTTAAAACCACAACGAGCGAACTCCTCCATCAGGATAGGTACATCCAAGCGCATTAAATTATACCCAGCTAAGTCGGAATTACCAATAAAGTCAAATATCTTCTGTGCAACCTGCGAAAAAATAGGCTTGTTAGCTAGGTCAGAAGGCATTATTCCGTGAATAGACATGGCTTCCTCTGAAATAGGTATTCCAGGATTGATCAGTTCAACCATTTCTGTAGATGGTTTCCCATTATTGAAATGTTTGATCAGCGCTATCTGAACTATTCGATCCCTCACCACATTCAATCCGGTTGACTCCACATCAAAAAATACGATATCCCTTTTCAACTTTAGTTTCATAATCTCATGTTTTACGACTAGCTTTTATAACAGAGATTCCATTTTCCCTGTAAAGTATAAATCCAACTCGCCACTTTCTTCATTTAAATAAATCAGACATGCATCCAGCTCATTTTCCATAAGGATTTTCCGTGCTTTTTCAAAGCCCATAGCCATACATGCTGTTGCCCAAGCATCCGCGACCATACATTCCGAATGTAAGATGGTAGCACTTAATAACGGAGATTTTAGTTTTACGGCATAACCACTGTATGGATCGATGGTATGTCCCCATTTTACACCGTCAATTTCGTAGTAGTTGCGATAATTACCGCTGGTAGCCAGACTGTAATTTCCGGGTTCAAATGAACGCATGGTGTCATAAACAGAAGCAGATATATCAGGCACATTTATTGCTATACGCCACGGATCTCCGGGAGCTTTTACTCCTCTGATCCGCTGCTCACCACCGATATCGACTAAGTAGTCGTAAATATGTTTTGACTCAAGAAACCTACCAATTTCGTCAACTACATATCCTTTGGCAGAAGCATTAAAATCCAATTGTTGTCCCGGTTTCTTATGAATCTCAATAGAATCTTGTCCATACAATATCCTGATAAGATCCATTCCTTTTAGTGCCAATAAGGACTGGATCATCAAAGTGTCAATTTCTTTGAGATAAAACTTATCACTGCCAAATCCCCAATAGCTAATTAATGGCATCAAAGTTGGATCAAAATAACCTAGAGTTGCCTTTGAAAGTTGCTGTGCAGATCGCAAATTAGATAAAAAATGAGCGTACTCTGGCAACAGGCTATCCTGATAGGAAATTTTCATTCCACTTTGACTGGAGTTAAAGAGAGAAATAAAAGATGAATCTATATAGGTAGACAGCGAAATATTCACCTCATCAAATATCTTCCCTAAATCTTTTTGGAGAGAGACTGGATCCTGGTCTGCTACATACGTAATCGCAAAGTAGGTGCCCAAAGCTTCACCCTTTAGGATGGTGAGTTCTCGGGTGTTATCGCTCTTACACTGTATCCACAAGACTATAACGCATAAGCCAAAATAAATTCTTCTCATCCTATTGGGGTTTTTCTCTATAATAATCCAAAGAATAGCGCCCAGGTCCGATAAGAAAAATAGTAAAATAACCGACCAAATATAAAATAGCCTTTTCTTGTCTTGAAAAAGGGTCCGGCCAGTGCACCACGATTAAGACCACCAGCATGGCAATGATTAAAGGAATTAGAATCCAACGCGTGTACCATCCGCAAATCAGCAACATTGAACAAATGAATTCCGCAAACACTACCAGTATAAATGATACTTCAGAACCAATCCCTAAGGGATCTCCAAAAGAAAGATCTCCTCCCAACAATCTTGAAAACTTACTCCATCCATGCCCAACAATCATTGACATCCCCAATCCAAATCGCAATAGGAGAAGTCCAAAGTCTGAAGAAGATCTCGCCATAAAAGGTCCATAATAATTCATAAATAAATACTAAGGTTTAATAATGCCTTCATGTAGAGCCTCTTCTCCCACACCATGCAATTGAATAGGTTCCTGTTTTTTGCGTAGTCTTAAATTCAAAAACTCCACAAATAATGAAAAAGCAATTGCAAAATACAAATATCCCTTAGGCACACTACCAATCTCTGTCCCGGCAATAGTCAAATGCCCAAGATGCGCACCTTCAGCAATCAACATAAATCCTATCAAGATAAGAAACGCCAACCCCAGCATCTGGATCGATGGATGTTTATTCACAAATCTTCCTACCGGACCGGCAAATAGCATCATTATGATAATCGACACAACCACGGCGATAATCATTATTATTACATAGGAAGTAAGTCCTACTGCTGTCAAGATAGAATCAAAGGAGAAAACAATATTGATAAGGGCTATTTGTACGATAACCCCAGTTAATGTACTCTTCTTTTTGCGCTTTTCGACTTCCGATTTGTGCATATCTTCTCCCTCCAATTTATGATGTATCTCGGTGGTACTCTTATATAGTAAAAATATTCCACCCAAAATCAATATAACGCTCTGGCCCGTAAACCCCGCATCTAAAAACGGTAAACTCACATGCCAGAATGGATTCTGCATGGCGATGAAATACGAAATTCCAAAAAGTAGCAGTACTCTGAATAACATAGCCAAAATCAACCCGACATTACGAGCTTGCGGTTGTTCATCCTCCTCTAACCTGTTGGCAGCGATCGAAATGAATATAATATTATCAATACCCAGGACGATCTCCAGAAATATGAGCGTAATCAAAGAAATCCATATTTCCGGACTACTAAAATCCGGCATAGTAAATAGGAAAAATGTCGCTAATTCCATAAGTTATCGATTCTATGTTTTGTTTGAATTCTGCAATATAAATCGTTAAAGTTGGCCAGGGTGTTGCAATTTTACAAAAAAACCAAAAACTTTATTGACGATTTAGGACTTTTACCTAGTATTCATTCTAATTAGTAATTATGGGATTAAAACGTTTGTTATGCAGTTTTTCACTAATATTCATGGTCAAACTGATGATGGCTCAATCGAATTTTGCATTGGTAGAGCATTTTACTAATTCATGGTGTCCTGTATGCAAAAATCGAAACCCACAGTTATTCAATGTTATTGAAAAATATACTACCAATGTTCATCATATAGCCTACCATCCTCCCATTCCTTACCAACAATGTATATTCTATCAAAATAATACAACAGAAAATCAAGCCCGGACTGATTTTTATAATGTTAGAGGAACTCCCCAGGCATTTATCAATGGTTCACGTGGTGCAGAAGGTAATGACCAACTGTCTGAAACCAAAGTTGTAGACATGATCAACGCCCCACTGAGATATGATATCAAAGTTACTGAAGAAGAGCAAGAGGGTAAACGTCAGGTCTATCTAGAAATTACCGGGATGATTGCTCCTCCCCCTGGGAATTTAAAACTATTCGTAGCTATTGTAGAAAAAGCAATTGACTATCATTCTCCCAACGGTGAGTCCGTCCATCACGATGTATTCCGCAAAATGCTGCCTGCTGTCAACGGGGATACTATCACATTGCCCGGAATTGGAGAAAAAAGAAATTTCACTTATGAATATGAACTTGAATCAGGTTGGGTAGAGGAAGAACTTTATGCAATCGCCTTTATTCAAAATACCACCAGCAAAGAGGTTTATGCCTCCGGAAGCAAGTTTGATCATACAACGACGAACTTAACCTTGAGCAACCCGCGACACCTGGTCAATATCTATCCGAATCCAACCTCATCAATCCTTAACATACAATTCTCCAATCCCAATCATAGCCCTGTTGTGATAACCAATTTAATCGGAAAAGTGGTCGGAGGCACGACCTCACAAGTGAGCAGCCACAAGATATCAGTCCCAGTATCGGAATTACCAAATGGAATTTATATGGTCAAGGGGGACGGATTTGTACGCAAGTTTATCAAAAGTCGTTAACCCTGCTGATTTAGCATCCTCTAACCAACAAATTCTCCTCGACACCGATCAAAATATTGGATCGTTGAATTCATAACACCCTCTATTCCTGCTTTTTACATTACAACTAGTAAGGTGCAATCTGGATCATTACTCAGATTGATCTAAGTCAGTGCATTATTACATTATAGGTTGTAAGTATTGCGGTGAGAGATATATTTTTTAACCTAAAATGTTCGCAATGGCTATTATCAATTGGAGACCAAAGTCTTTATTTCCGACTATGGACAGATGGACTGAAGGTTTCTTTGACGATGATTTTTTTGCACCAAGAACCATTAATGTGCCAGCTGTGAATGTCAAAGAAACTGATGAAGAATATCATTTAGAGTTCGCCGTTCCGGGAATGAAGAAAGATGATTTTACGATCGAAGTGAAAAATGGAATTTTAACAGTAAGCTCTGAAAAAGAAGTTCAAAAAGAAGAAAAGGATGATGGGTATACTCGTAAAGAATTCAGTTACGAAGCATTTAACCGATCATTTTATCTTCCTGAAACCGTAAACGCAGATAAAATTACCGCCGTATACAAAGAGGGCGTATTGGAAGTGAAAGTTCCTAAACTGGTAAAATCAAAAGCAATACCTGTGAGAACCATTACAGTCAAGTAGATATTTGCGTATAGGAATTTTTTCGGGATTGGATCACTCATGAAGTTGAGTGGTCCAATTTGTTTTTAGCGAAAATTCAAGTATGCGGTCATTAAATACACAAAAGTTTATTAATCTGAAGTGACCTTACTACCCCACCAATCTGCATTGGGTGAAAAATCTATTTTTAAGAAGCTTCTTCTTTGGGCCTCAAGGGCTGGCCAGCGAGAATTTAAGATGTGCTGATGGCGCTCCTGAGCTTTGATGGGATCATATAGTGTATCGATCATCGGAGTTTTCGCTGCAGTAATCTCTAAAAATTCAAATAGTTTTTTGGCTAAGTCATTTACTATTTGGGGATTTGAAGGACCAAGATCTTTACTTTCTCCGGGATCATCCGATAAATGATATAATTCCTGATTTCCATTTTCCCAATAATGTATCAGCTTCCAATTTCTGTGGCGAATGATAGAGGATGGATGCCCTCCTTGATTACCATAGTGAGGATAATGCCAAAATAATGGTCGATCCGGGATGGTGTCTCCTGTCAACAAGGGACTCAAACTAACACCATCTAAGGTTTGATGAGACGTTAGTTGTATACCTGCCAAATCAATCAAAGTAGGATAAAAGTCAATACCTGATACCGGTACTTTGCATTGACTAATTGTTTTAGTTAGCATAGGTGTTTTAATAAAAAAAGGTTCCCTAATACCACCTTCCCATTGATATCCTTTCCCACCTCTTAAAGGAAGATTTGAGGTGGAAAATGCATCTCCTGAAGCTACGCCTCCGTTGTCTGATGTAAATACTACAATGGTATTTTCTGCTAATCCAAGCTCGTCCAATTTTTGCAATACTACACCAACAGCATCATCCATCGCTTCGACCAAACCGGCATAAATGGGATTATCTTGAGTTTGTCTGATGGGAAGCACCCTCTCCATCACAAATCCACTATCCGTGACACCCGCTTTGTAGGCTTTATCCCGATACTTTTTCCATTTATCAGGTGTGGTTTGAATAGGTCCGTGAACTGCGTAAAAAGATAAAAAAGCAAAAAATGGTTGATTTTGATGAGCTTGTATGAAATCATTGGTTTCTAGAGCCAGCCGCATGCTTAGGTTTTCTCCGGCTTGACGATTGGGCAGTTTAGGATTTTTATATGGATCGAAATATCCTCCAATAGGGCTGCCTTTATCCCATCCTCCTATGTTTATTTCGAACCCGTGGTCTTCCGGATAAGAACCTTCGCTTCCTAAATGCCATTTCCCAGCAAAAAAGGTACGATAACCTCCTTCCAGGAAAGCTTCGGCAAGCGATGTATATTCAGCTGGAAATTGATGAACATACGCTGCGGGTAAGAGCAAATCGTGACGATTTGCTTTTCGCCATTCTACCCCTGACCGGGCCCCAATCCAATCGGTAATACCGTGCCTGGAAGTAAACTGCCCTGAAAAAATGCTTGCTCTGGATGGGCTACAAACACGACTAGCAGCATATCCCTGTAAAAACTGAGTACCTTCGTTGGCAATACGGTCAATATGAGGGGTTTCATAATAATTACTCCCGGTTACACTCAAGTCATGATAGCCAAGATCATCGGCAAGGATGAACAATACATTGGGCTTGGGGTTCTGATTATATGAATTACATCCCAACAAAACCAAATATAGGCTGATAAACAAATATTTAAAATAAGTGGTTTTCATATTCTAAAGATACATATCCTATCTATTCATTAAGTGTATTCCTACAAATTATGCATGGTTAATTCCAAATCCTGGTTGAACATCGGTGATAATAGGATCAACTTTCCACCAATAAAAAGAACGTACAATGGTAAAATAAAAAGAGACTTAACCGAATCAAGCACAAAGAAAGTTTTTTCTATTTCAAAATGATAGGTGAACATTGAAGTTGTTTTAATACTTCATTAAATATTTTGTAATTTCGTGCCCCGAATTGATCATTATGAAGTTAATATATTCAATTCGAAATATACATTAAGTATATGGGGTCTTAGCTCAGTTGGTTTAGAGCGCATGCTTGACAGGCATGAGGTCACTGGTTCGAATCCAGTAGGTCCCACAAATTGTGTGTGGGTGTGGGTGTGGGTGTGGGTGTGAGTGTGGTTATAAATTAAAAACTTTAGTTTGTTTGATTTTGAAAAATTAGAAGTGTATCAAAAGGTAAGACAGGCAAATGTGTTAGTCTTGAAGTTTCTTTATACTCAACATGAAGGAGATTTATATTTAAAGGATCAGTTAAAGAGGTCGTCATTAAGTGTGATGATGAACTTAGCTGAAGGAGTGGGAAGACGCACCAAACCAGACAAGAAGCGGTTCCTCACTATGGCTAGATCAAGTTTGTTTGAAACAGTAAGCATTCTACAGATTCTGCTTGACATGGAGCAAATCCCAAATGAACTTTATAATACACTTTATAAAGAATATACCGCAGTGTCCAAAATGTTATTAGCTATGTTCAGAAGTTACAATGAAGAAAAATATTGATATTTAGTAGGAATGGTGTTCTTCTTCATCAAAACTATCTCCTAAACAGTTAGGAGAACAAATAATGTGTAAATATTAATTTGTGTAAATCAAAATATTGAATTATATCTCACTTCCTTCGATAAGGCTAAAAAACATTCTCCTAAATAGTTAGGAGAACAGTTAATGAGTAAATATTAAATGGTGTACATTCATATTTAGAATTATGTATCACTTCCTTGGCTATGGCTACGGAGAACGAATCACACCCACACCCGGCGGACAAAGCCCTCCTTCGCTAAAGCTATGGAGGACAGAGCAGTCCGGCAAACATTCTCCTAAATAGTTAGGAGAACAGTTAATGAGTAAATATTAAATGGTGTACATTCATATTTAGAATTATATATCACTTCCTTGGCTATGGCTACGGAGAACGAATCACACCCACACCCGGCGGACAAAGCCCTCCTTCGCTAAAACTATGGAGGACAAAGCAGTCCAGCAAACATTCTCCTAAATAGTTAGGAGAACAGTTAATGAGTAAATATTAAATGGTGTACATTCATATTTAGAATTATATATCACTTCCTTGGCTATGGCTACGGAGAACGAATCACACCCACACCCACACCCACACCCACACCCAATTTCGGGATGTAGCTCAGTCCGGTAGAGTACTCGTCTGGGGGGCGAGTGGTCGCAGGTTCAAATCCTGTCATCCCGACACTACTGGAGTGGCCTTGCCACTCCGGTAAAGTGAGTGTGAGTGTGAGTGTGGGTGTGGGTGTGACTGCACAAAGGCTTTTCCGGCCCACTTTTAATATAAGAGAGTGGATCAGACCACTTTCCGAGTGTGGGTATGACCACCCATTTATGTCAGAGTGTATTAAAAATTCTATTATATCTTACCTACTTACTTAGCAAGTCCTTCTACTATTTTTAGGATTTCCAGAAATACAGAAGTGGCTTTGGCCACTCCTGTAGTGTGAGTGTGGGTGTGGGTGTGGGTGTGTGTGAATCCTGACTACATACAATGAACATTAACAGAACTATCTCATGATAATAAGCATCAAGAGGTAACCCCTTTTGCTACTCATTAGATACATGCACTCCAGTGATAAACTACGATCCAGGATTTTTACAACTTCATTAATAGATTTTATACTACTTTTGCACATCATTTTTAATTGTTGAAACATGCATGTTTTAAAGTTTGGAGGTACTTCAGTCGGTTCTGCGAAACAAATGCAGCAAGTACTTTCGATTATCCGGAAAAAGCCCTTTCCAAAATGTGTTGTTTTATCAGCGATGGCAGGAACAACGAATACTTTGGTTTCTTTTTTAGATAAGGTTGCCATTGGAGACCTGGCCGAAGCCAGTAACCTCATCCGCAGTCTTAAGAAAGAATATCTGGGAACTGTCAATGAACTACTCCAAAACAAGAATACCAGGGAAGCTGGAATTCGAATTATTGAAAACAGCTTTAACAAGTTGAACCGGTTTCTGGATAAGAGCGATTCACCTGAATCTAATGGATCTATTTTGGCGCAGGGAGAACTGATCTCTACGCAATTATTCCATCTACTTTGTCAGGAAGCTGGGGTTGAAAGTAAACTTTTACCGGCATTGGAATTTATGAAAACCGATGAAAATGGCGAACCAGATATGCATGCGATTAAATTGGCGTGGGCAGCTACTATGGAAAAAATTGGAGATTCACCAATTTATATTACCCAAGGATATATTTGCCGGAATCATCAGGGAGAAATCGACAATCTACAGAGAGGAGGAAGTGATTATACAGCAACTATCCTGGGGGCTGTTTCGCTCGCAAAAGAAATTGAGATTTGGACAGATATAGATGGCGTGCATAATAACGATCCCCGTATAGTCGAAGATACATTTCCAGTACGTAGACTATCATTTCGTGAAGCAGCCGAGCTTGCCTACTTTGGAGCTAAGATTCTTCATCCTACGTGCGTTATCCCAGCTGAACAAGCCGGTGTATCGGTACGATTAAAAAACACACTTAACCCGGATGCCCCTGGTACATTGATTAGCAACAAAACCAGTAACCGGGCCATTGCCGCTGTTGCTGCCAAGGATAAGATTTCTGTAATCAAGGTGTATTCCCACCGGATGTTGTTAGCCTATGGTTTTCTCAGAAAAGTGTTTCAGGTATTTGAAGATCATGAAACCCCAATTGATATGATTACTACTTCGGAGGTCGCTGTTTCCCTTACGATTGATAAGACGGACCATGTTGAATCTATACTTCAAGACCTTCAGCAATTTGGAGAAGTCGAGTATGAAGAAAATCATACTATAATTTGTATTGTCGGCAATGGATTATACGATCGCATTGGTTATGTCGATGAAGTATTTCGGGCCATGAAAAACGTTCCAATCCGTATGGTCTCAATGGGCGGAAGTAGATATAATATTTCATTACTCATAAAAAGCCAATACAAAGAATCATCACTTCAAGCTCTCAATGAGTCTCTGTTTAGCCGGAACCTATCAATGATGTAAAAATGCGCCCAATGGTTATAAGGTACAAATCATGCATTGTATTTTCGCAACGACTATTGTTGCACACCCTCACACTCACTCCCATACCACACCCACACTCACACCCACACCCCATCTCGGGATGTAGCGCAGCTCGGTAGCGCGCGTCGTTCGGGACGACGAGGTCGCAGGTTCAAATCCTGTCATCCCGACACTACCGGAGTGGCATGGCCACTCCGGTAAAGTGAGTGTGAGTGTGAGTGTGAGTGTGAGTGTGAGTGTGAGTGTGAGTGTGGGTGTGGGTGTGACAAACTTGCCGGAGGCAGAGTGTGAATCTTGACCTAGTACAATAAGCATCAGAGGAACTACCACTCATGGATATGTCCAGCTATTCATCTATCCTACAGAGGAATGCGAAGATTTTCAACATCGTTTGACGAAATATCAGAGGGATCAGGTTTTGCCGCTCTAGTAGTGTGGCGTATCGGAGGCAGGGTGTGGATCCTATCGAGTGTAACGAACGTCGGGAGACCTATTTATTCCTCTTCATCTGGATAATTATCGCGATATTCCGTGCGTCGATTTTGAAAGGGCTTGAGTTTCTTTTTACCTTTTTTAGACATTTTCTTCTCTATTCTTTTAGAATCGCGTCTTGTAAATTCGTCTTTAAATTTTTTGTGCTTTTTCACGATATCACCAATTTAAAACATAAGCGAATATGAGAGGAGCGACAATAGTAGCATCAGACTCAATGACAAACTTTGGAGTTTCCGGCAGTAATTTTCCCCATGTAATTTTTTCGTTGGGTACCGCACCTGAATACGAACCATAACTAGTGGTAGAATCACTGATCTGACAGAAATAGGACCATGTAGGAATATCTCTCATCTCCAGGTCCTGATGCAACATTGGAACAACACAAATGGGAAAATCCCCAGCGATACCACCACCGATTTGGAAAAATCCTACGCCATTATGCCTTGTGGTTTCTTGGTACCATTTTGACAAAAACATCATGTATTGAATACCTGATTTTATAGTTGAAGGCACTATTTCTTTTTGAATGCAGTAGGAAGCAAAGAAATTACCACAAGTAGAATCCTCCCAACCCGGTACAATAATTGGGATATTCTTTTTTGCCGCAGCTAATAGCCAACTATCTTTGGAGTCAATCTGATATTTGTCTTCTAATTCGCCACTTAAAAGAATCATGTAGAAATATTCGTGAGGAAAATAGCTTTCTCCTAGTTCATCAGCTTCCTTCCAAACCCTGTATAGATGATCCTCTATGGCTCTCATAGCTTCCACTTCAGGAATGCAGGTATCTGTCACCCGGTTAAAGTGGTTGTCCAATAGCTCTTTTTCCTGATTTGGAGATAAGTCACGGTAATTAGGGATTCTCTTATAGTGATTATGAGCTACAAGGTTAAATACATCTTCCTCGAGATTTGCTCCGGTGCATGTAATAATCTGCACTTTATCTTGACGAATCATTTCGGCCAAGGATTTACCCAATTCAGCAGTACTCATGGCACCAGCTAAGGTTATCATCATTTTGTTACCTATCGCAATTTGATGATTGTACTCTTTGGCCGCATCTACTAATGCTGCTGCATTGAAGTGTTTAAAATGTTTTAAAATAAAATTAGATATAGGTCCATTAGAACTCATTTTCACAAAATTTATACGAGAGCATTTTGTAATACAATTTGGCAGCAAGAAACTGAGGGGCAGATAGTCCTTCTATTGGTGCTAACTCAACGATGTCGAAACCAACTACGTTTTTTTGTTCAAAAACCCTTCTAAGATAGTCGATAACCATATACCAATCTAATCCTCCTGGTTCTGGTGTTCCGGTTGCCGGCATCATAGAAGAGTCAAATACATCTAAATCAAATGTGATATACACTTTTTCACTCATTTGACTGATCGAATCATCAAACCACATTTCGGAAGATCTTATTTCGTGAGCAAAATAAACTTTATATAAGTCCATATGCTTTTTTTCGGATAGATCCATACTTCTTAACCCAACTTGAATCAAGTTACAATTTTTACTGGCATCATATAAAGCGCAAGCATGATTGAAGGGCGTACCACCATAGCATGGACGTAAATCTGCATGAGCATCAATTTGTAGTATAGTCAGATCTTCAAATGTCTCATAGAATGCCTTGATGATACCAATGCTGATGGAATGTTCTCCACCAAAAAAGGTAGTAAACTTTTTAAGTTTTAATAGCTCTTTGGTTCGTTGATATGTTTTAGCGTACATATCCTCTGGGGAATCAAAATCTCTTAATTCATCAACAATACAGATACCATTTTTGTAGACTTCTGAATCGGTTTCTATATCATATAATTCCATATTTTCAGCAGCTTCAAGAAAAGCTAGAAACCCTTTGTTTGCTCCTTTACCCCAAGTACTTGTACCGTCATAGGGAATGGATTGAAGAAGTATGCTAGATTTTTCCAAAGAAGCATATTTTTGATCAATTCCAGCAAAAGTTCTAGTATTCATTGGATCCATTTTTATAACCTAGAATCGATAACATCTCATCAACAGTTTGCTCATTCCTATATACTTTATCCACAAAATTTCCAGTGTCATCCCTGTCTATTATGATTAATTTGGGAGCCGGTATTAAACAATGTTTTATACCTCCATACCCACTTATTGAATCTTGATAAGCACCTGTATGAAAAAAACCTATATAAAGAGGTTCATTGTCGTTTTTATCATATAATGGCAACACGAGTTGTTGGTTAAAATCTTCGGAATTATAATAGTCTGAATGGTCACAACTAATACCGCCAATGTGGACCCTAGTATATTCGTTGTCCCATTTGTTGACCGGCAGCAAGATAAACTTTTCTAATATCGACCAGGCATCAGGAATAGTGTTCATCAAACTGTTGTCAACCATGTACCAAATTTCTTGATCATTCTGCTGCTTTTGCTCAAGTACGGAAAATATAATGGCCCCGCTTTCTCCTACAGTATATTTGCCAAATTCGGTAAATATATCTGGCTCCTGGATTTCTAAATCCTGACAGACAGTCTTTATGTTCCTGATAATTTCATTAATGATGTATTCATAATCATATTCAAAACCGAGGTTATTGCGAATGGGGAACCCTCCACCCAAGTTCAAAGCCTTTAAATCGGGACATTCTTTTTTCAACTCAGCAAAGAGCTTTAGTGCTTTTTTAAATTCACCCCAGTAATAGAGATTATCCTTGATTCCTGAGTCAACAAAAAAATGAAACATCTTCAAACAAAGAGTTGAATTGCCTTTGATTTGGCCGTGATATAATTCAAGTATATCAGTCGGACGTATTCCAAGCCTTGAGGTGTAATATGAGGATTGGGGTTCTTCATCAATAGCCATTCGGATTCCAATTTTCAATGGCTTTTCCAACCTTCTTGCATATTCTTTAACTCTTGATATTTCAGTTTTGGAATCCAGGACAAGGATAGAGTTTTTGAATCCCAATTGATTCAACTTGACAATCTTTTCCAGATATTGATCTGTTTTATACCCATTGTGAATAACAATGGTGGATTTCTTTACTTGTCCTTCTTCGAATAATTTTAATATGAGATCAATATCAAAAGAGGAGGATGTTTCTAGGTGAACACCTTCTTTTAATGCTGTTTTAATCACATGTGCAAAGTGACAGCACTTGGTGCAATAACAGTAGTGGTAGCTACCATTGTAGTTATTTTTTTTAATCGATCGATTGAATAGATTTCTAGCCTTCTTAATTTGCTCTCCAATTCTTGGTAGATAAAGAAGTTTAAAGGGAGTGCCGTACTTGTCTATTAGATATTTTAAAGAAATGCCGTGAAAGGATAGGAACCCATCTTTCAAATCAAAACCATCTTGTGGGAAATAGAAGCTCTGATCTATAAGATCGAAGTAGGTATTTTTCATGCGTCAGTAAAAAGGTAAGAGGATAAAAAACATAATTCCTTTCGTTATAAAATAATTGAGTACAATATAGAGATTTTCTATTTCTGAAATACTCCCAGGTGCAAAATTCTTCCACCGGATTGATTTACAGGTGAGACACTTTTACCGATAACAACTCCATCTTCCGGAGCATAGTATTCGTTAATTTGCACGCCAAAAATATTTCTTAAAGTAGCAATCTTTTGTCCTTTTTTTACTTTGTCCAGTAAATTTACATTTATCGTCAACAGACCTCCACGATCAGTATAAAGCCAAAAAGACTTCTCACATAGGATTGTTTCCTTTTCAATCAATTCTATATGATCATCAATCATGTTTAGATGACATAACGCATTATGAATTCCCTCCACACCACTTCGTATCAATCTTTTCTGGAAGATACTTGGATTCCCTAGTTCTAATGTGATTGCAGGAATACCCAGTTCATCCGCTGCACCGCGAAGTGTTCCATCAGAAGGAGGGTTGTGCACAATAATATCCACGTTTTGAAGAAGGGCTAATTCTTTGGTTGCCTCTTGGTTCATGTCGGCCCTGAGGTAGTATGAATTTATCCTCCCAAAAGATGCCGTGTGAAGGTCAATGAGAAAGTCAAAATGCCTAACCAATTTATCAACGAATCTAAAAGCATAAGTCTCAGATCCATTTCCATTTGCTTTACCTGGCATAATATGATTTAAATCCACACCATCAATGAATCTTCTTTTCTTTCGCATGAAAGAGGGTACGTTAACAACTGGTACACCTATTATTGTACCGCTAAGTTCATTTACATCGACCTCTGCAAAAAGTCGTTGAATAACTGGAATACCATTTAACTCATTGCCGTGAATGGCTGCAGTCAAACCAAGAATTGGTCCTTCGTTTACTCCTTTTGCAACAATCATTGGTATGCTAATGGGATTACCAAAGCTGTCTGAAATTAATTTTAGCCAAAAATAATTCAGAGAACCTCTATCTATATTGTTTAGGTGAAATTCCGAAATAGTAGTTGCTTCATTTTTCGAGTTGAACATCCGCATAATTAAATATTTTATCAATGGTAACTTTGATGATAGGTTTCCCCGTTTGCTCTTCTGCCTGTGGGAATCCTCCTATGCTTAGGGTATTGATCTCTGATAGAATCCTTGCTCCATTATCATCTACCAGAGTATCTGCCCCATAGATTAAAATCCCGTGATTATTCAGAAATGGATTGATTCTTGCCACAATTTCAAGCTCTCGGTCATCAACATCAGTTTTAAAAGATTTGCCACCCACAGCTACATTACATAACCAGGAACCCGATTCTGGTAGTCTTAGAGATGCAGCCAGTATTTCTCCATCCACAACAATCAATCTCTTATCCCCTTGATTTACATTCTTCAAAAACTTCATGGCCAAATACCCTTCCTCTTGGATTTGTCGTTCTATAGTTTTCAGGTATGCAAGTGTTTTATAATCGTTTTTACCATCGTTGAGTTTATCCTTATTGACTCGCAACAAGCCTTTACCGCCGTATTCTTTAAGCGGTTTTAATACCAATTCAAATTTTTCAGCAAAGGCGATAATTTCATCTAGAGACCTACAAAACTTGATAGGGGGACATACATCTTGAAAGTTTAATAGGACTGATTTGTTACTACACTTAACTATACCTGAAGGTCGATTTATGATACATGCATTACAAAAATAACTTTCTAATGCTCTGAGAAAATCATCAGAAATAGGTCTTGGCAGGCGCAAGAAAATAATATTAAATTCAGCAGGATTTATTTCAAGTTTTAAATCGACAAGACTCTTTTTTGCTTCCTCATAGTTAAATCCATTTCCAATCCTCAATCCATACAATTTTGTAAAATCACGATGCTCAAAAAAAGCAAAATTTACTGCTACCGAACGGCTTGCAACTACAATTTTTTCACATCTTGGATGTTTAGACATCGCTGATACTATGGCGTAAAGAGAGTTCTCTTTGCTATGCTTGGCATGATCAGTTAAACATAGAACCCGATAACTTTTCATAGCATGATCTCATTTAACAACGTAATATCATTGTTCAAAGACTTAAAGAGCTTTTGTTTAAACTTTCCTTTTGAATTATACAAGTTAATACACATTTTATCAATGGCAATCGTCGACAAAACTGTTTGAATAAAAGCTTCGATCAAGTCATCCAATCCTAAACCAAGCTTATTAAAATCACGCCGGTCCATAAGCATTAGACGATTGGTATCCGAGCCCCATTCGTTCTCACCTTTTTTGATGGATAAATTTGTTCCCAGCATAGCCCAGGAATTACTTCCCTTCATTAAATAATCGGCAAGGGGCTCGCTTGCTCTTCTTGAATAAATGCATAATGGACGAATACCCTCTTCGGTACTGCTTACCATCATTCTTATATCTGCAACATAAGTAGAGCCATTTTTTGTTGGAATTGTTCCAACGTGATAATATTTACCCTCCTCACTTCTGGAACTCCAATTGTAATTGCCAATCAGACTTTGAACAATGTATCGTTCATAGTTAACTTCAGTTTCCATAAAAGCTTCTAGTTCTCTTTCATTGGTTATCGTAAAAACACCTTGTCCTGCATTGGAGTACGGTATCTTAACCACGGCATGTCCACCAAGTTTTTGAACCCACAATGGAATCTCAGCTTTGCTAATATCCCAAATGGTTTCAGGCATATTAATTTTTAATCCATATTGCGCTAATTCAGAATTATAGAGATCATAAGCCTTGGCCGCAACCATCTTATTTCTTCCACCAGCAAGACAGGCCACTATCGGGTTTAATATTTTTGTCCTGGAATGCAGGGGCAACCTGTTCCAAGGTTTCTGGGTAACATATCGAAAGGCAGCGCGTAAAGGAATCCATTCTCCTCTAAAATGAACATGAAATATTTTGTCTTCAAGTTTGATATGCTCATTCTCACCCCCATCATAATAAGGTATTAGCAATACATCTTCATTAAACACATCAGCAATCACCCCTGCATAGCCAGAAGTCTCCATATAGTTTTTATCATAGATTACTCCCAGTTTCCCTTTAATTCTTGAAACTCCTTGTCGGGGTTTAAGAAAGGGTTTAAAAGTTCGTTCAATGAGCAGTCTGTAAGATCCATCTTCTTTATTATCATCTACCAAAGGCATAGATTTTTGTCCCGATGGACAGGAATTATTTTCTATAACCACCATTTGTCTATTTCCATCCTCAGAAGTGGCATTAAAGAGGTCAGCACCACTCCAGAGAAAGTACTTACATTGGTAAGACAAAATCTCCTTGAGCTTGTCTTTATCCACCTTTGGATTTAGATGGCAATACCTTGATATTATCTTCCTTTCATCTAGATTAAGAAAGAAGTTCACCATTGGATGAATAGTTGCATTTAATGCTTTAGCATACCAATGGTTTTCATTGTTGAAGGTATCCGGTTTTACAAGTAATATTCTTTTCTCCACTTTAATAAATTAAATGCCCTACAAAGTACAATATTAGCCTAAAATTGGTTCAACAAAAACTAGTTCCCATAGACGTAATTTAAATAACTTAATAATTTATCGCAGCCTGACCAGCATCTTCAGAAATATTAGTATTTTCAAGTCAGGTTGGAGGAATGGAAAAACTACTTTTGGGATCCAAATTTACATTGGGAAAATTATATTTTCCTCATACCAATCCAAGCGAAACACACAAACAAAATAAATCAACTGAAAATGAAAAATAAGCTTAGATTCTGTACCAATTTAGTTGTGACCATTCTCTTCTCGATTCTTACTGTTCCATGCATTGCCCAATCGCTTGATGGTTATGATTTATTGGACTTCAACACCAACGTATATCCAGTCGATCACTATGAACAATTCAACGGATACACCAACCATTGGCATAATACATACATGAACTGGTATCGCTATGGAAATCTCTTCAAGATGAGCACTCCTGATATCCGGAACACCATTTTACAGAGTAAAGTGGATGCTGCGGAGGACATCGGAATACCCGGATTACTCATGCAAGAGGGTTTTATTTCAGAATTATCGGCCCATTCATACCAAATTTTGAAATACCCGGACGAAGCGAAGCTTGAGGCATCCCTGAAAAATGAACATGTTCTGGCAATTCTTGATCCAACATCGGAATTAGGTGCCCGATTGGAAGCAAAAGCTGATCCTCTTTTCACCTGGATAAAAGTGATTAATAGTCATCAGTATGGCGCTAAAAATAGCGCTTTGATAAAAGCGTTCGTCTTATCGAAGGAAAACCGTAATCTGTTGGTCGTGTCCTCCTCTTCTAAAAAGCAAGCTTATCGCTTTTTGGAGATTATTCTGAGTACTACCTCTATTTTGGAAAAATACACCTTGCATAAAGGCTGGTTTGGAGTTGGTTCACTACTTAAAAGCGTCACCTGTACTCCGGGTCATCCCTTAGAATTAATTGGAATCGGAATGAATGAAGGTTGCTCCTGGTTTGTTTTTGACGGATACATGGATTTTTTGGCCCAAGAAGAACTTACCAATTGGGTAAATGAGATTGACTTACCCATTGTTGCGGATGTTGGATTTAATCCGATTTACGGATGCAAAAATTATGAAGGTTTACAAGTTCAAGATATGGCCACCAAAGAATCCTGGTATGATTATGCTCATCAAAGAGGTGGGTATGTGTTTAAGCCGGTATATAGTCCGGATTGGGAGGGATTCGAATTTGATGGCCATATTGTTCATCCTGGAAACAAAGAGCAAATCGATAACGGAAAATGGCCTTTTATCAACAAAACCGGAGTATTAAAAGATGATTTGACTTCTTCAATGGTACTTTTTATAGAGAAGGATAAGCAATTGACCCAAGCGACCATTTTTGATGCCATCATGAAACGCAAATCGGTTGCAATCCAGGATAAAGCTCTTATGATAGGTCCGGACAATTACCGCCAAGCTCTTCAACTGCTCTATTTGGACAAGCAGTATCTCGAAGACTATTATGGAGATCGCATAAATATCACAGCCCGGATGGAAGGTTATCAATTGAAAGTAGTCTTGGCTAATAAAAATGCGTTTTCAATTAAAGGAAAGCTCCATATAACAACTTCTGATAAGTTAAATATCGATAATAGTCAAGGACTGGAGCTTGCCATACCAGCAAATAGTGAAAAACATCTGAGTTTTGAGGTTCAACCGGACCGATCTGCTCTGGGAAGCACGAATCCTATTGGTATTAATTTTAGTTGGGATAATCAAGTAAAAAGAACGATTACTATGTTGGATCTCCCACCGGTGATATCAGCCCATCAATTGCTTTACGGACATGCACCCGAAGTTAAATTCCCGGTTACAATTCACAATTATTCCCGGCAAAACAGCTTCCCTGTGCATATTGAAGTGTATGAACAAGGGTATAACCAAGCAATTTTCAAAGATTCAAAGACTTGTGAGACCACCCAAAGTACTTTTAAAGATTTGAATTTCAACTTAAAGCTTAAACCGGGAAATTATACAGTGCAAGTAAGTGCTCTTGGCGCCAATTCTAGCAATCAACTTGGAGTAGGAGCTGCCAAAGGTAAAGCCTATCTCTATGAAATGGATCTAAATAGTGATGGAGTTAACGAATACAGAATGGAAAATGATTCAATCCAAGTTACGTTGCTGACTACAGGAGCCCGAGTGATCGAGTTCATAGTTAAAAGCAGAAACGATAATGTTCTTTTCAAACTTTGGCCTAAAAAAGCTATTGATCACAAGAGAGAATTCAGAAAACGTGGATACTATCCATATGGAGGCTTTGAAGATTTTTTAGGTCAAGCAAGTATGGAAACACATAAAGTGTATGAAGCAAAAATCATTAAGCAGGAAGGGGATTTTGTGCGTGTAGAAATGATTGCCGATTATTACGGAAATCAATTAAAAAAAACATTCACGTTGTATGGAAATTCGCCACTTCTGGAGGTAAGATTTGCATTGACTTTTAAGAATCCTGAGGCGAATGTATTGGGTCCCCAGCCTATTTTGGAAATTGGTGAAAAGCATTGGACTGAAGATGTTTTCACTGTAAACACCTTGGATGGGTACAAAGAGTTTAGAATGAGGCCGGAAAACTATTATGGTCAAGTGATCCATCTAAAAGAAGGATGGAATGCTGGCTACGATTCCCAGGAAGATATAACATTCATTGGTGCATTTCCGGTTAAGCAACCTCTATTCTTACATATGTGGATGAATCACCCCAGAAACAGAGATGCTCATCACTACTATATGGAATTTCAGCCCTGGACTCCCATCATTCAACAAAGTACGATGTATTTTTCCTATTATCTATGGGGGCATGGAGGCCATTGGAAAGAGGGTTTGGATCAAATGAGAAGTATGAATCTTATAACAACTCGATGAAGGTAAATGAAATCATCTAATTATGAATTATACAATGATGAAAACAAAAAACACTTTTCCTTGGTGGTTAATACTATTTTGTATTGCCTTGACTTTCAGTGCGCGGTCTACTGAGAAACCAAAGTCGTTTAAAATCACACATGGAGAATTGAACTATCCGGTGCCGGCGATCCCATTTTATCACTTCAAATTACATATGGAGCTGGAAGAACCATCCATAATTGAGGTAGAAGCTTCGGTAAATGATAGGGCAATCCGATTCGTAAATTTATATACTGGTAATCACCAAGAGGAAAGGGATAAACCTGCAATTGCCCATCGCCCTCCTTCCGGATATGCTTTGTCGCAAGATAATACCAAATATGAACACCCTTATATTACCGGATGGTTGAAATGGAAGCCAGGAGAAACCTATAAGCTATCAGTAAAAGTTAGACTAAAGGAATCAGCGAAACCTTCCGAAAATGATCGTTTCGTTTCTGCCTCGATTCAATTGACAGCACCCTCTCAAACCGGAGTATTTGATCCGGCCTGGAAGAGTTATAAATCGATCGTATTAAGTGAAACAGCCGGAGAGGATCGGAAAAATGAACCCGTGGAAGTGTTGCTTCCATTTTACCCTGATGAAGTTCATGACTTAAAAAGAGAAATAAGAGTAGCAGCCGTCAATCCTGATGATTTCAGCCTAAACGAAGTAGCAAGCCAAGTATTTGATATACAGAAGTATGAGGAGGCAGACGATCTGGCTCCCATCGAAGAGGGGCAACCCCCAAGAAAAATTCCACTTTGGATGCCTACAGTTACCTGCAAGGTCGCTTTCTTAGCTGATGTCGAAGCCCATCAAAGCAAAGTTTACCTGGTCTATTATAATAATGAAAAGGCTATGGCTAAGGTGTATCATTCCGATCTTCAGATCCAAGGGGAATTGCCTGGACTAAGAATCACCAACAATCATTTTGAAGCCATCTTACATCCCAATTCCGGCCATCTGGACCAAATTACTTTGAAAAACAAACCCCAATCTCCTTTATTCCATCGGATGGAAACCAATGGCGCAATCCATTGGAATCCTGGCATTTATGTCCCTCCCAGAGCCTGGACACATACGGCGGATTGGAAACACGATCAACACATGAAATCCATTACAGGACCTGTGTTGGCAACTGGTGAATTTTGGGGGAATTTACGAGAAATGCCAGAAGTAGATGCCTCAGTGCGTTATAAATTCTATCCGGAAGTCCCCTATTTTATCAGTACAACCAGCATGAGAATCAATGAGACCGTGCAATGCATTGCCCTTCGCAATGCAGAAATTGTATTTAAGCGGGAACTAATGACTCATGCAGCCTGGTATGATGTAATAAGGGACTCTGTAATTACATATGATGTTAAAAATATGGCTGATCTGACCGATCTCAAAATGGAGGCTGACATCCCTTGGATTACTTTTTACAATCAAGAATCCGGCCTTGGATTTGCAGGTATTAATCTGGAATACTCCAATATCGGATTGGAATCACGCAACCGATTGCTCAATCCCTATTTCTATATCACAGGCGGCCCCTGGATCTATTGGTCCCGGGCATTATCATTAAGCTTTCTTGCATCCAATATGCAACAGGTAATTCCAGCAATGAAAGGAAGTATGTTTATGGAAAAATGGGCCTACTTGGTGTATGAAACTGATAATTCGACCAAACCCTATCAACCAATTATGAAATGGAAGGCAAAATTATCCAATCCACTTCGCATCCAATTGGTAGAAGAGGTCGATGAAAGGGTATCGAGATCATTAATTGAGATTTACATGGATGAAGGAAAAAGTGGGTGGGAAGAACGAGAAACTAGTAAACATTAGTGAGTTGTGAGTTGTGAGTAGTGTGACAAATGACAATGCCTGAATAATGGTTGTTCCCCTTGAGGGGATATGGGGTGGAATCTTTGGCAACAAGATTCTTGTAATTGCAAAATGAGTTGTAATGTGCAATATGGCTTGGCCTCGAAACTCGTGCCTCAAAGCCGAAGTGAGCAAATTACATTTAGCCGAAGACCACATTTCCTGCCCACAACAGGTCAAAACAAATCGTAAATGTCCAATGAATTGAATGGAAGAAGGGCTTAATCTAAATAGGTAGGTTGTTCCCCTTGAGGGGATATGGGGTGGAATCTTTGGCAACAAGATTCTTGTATTGCAAAATGAGTTGTAATGTGCAATATGGCTTGGCCTCGAAACTCGTGCCTCAAAGCCGAAGTGAGCAAATTACATTTAGCCGAAGACCACATTTCCTGCCCACAACAGGCCAAAACAAATGGTAAATGTCCAAAGAATTGAATGGAAGAGGGGCTTAATCTAAATAGTTAGGCTGTTCCCCTTGAGGGGATATGGGGTGGAATTTCCGTGACAACAAGATTTTTGAATTACAAATTGATTTGGGCAAAGCAAATAGCAAATAACAAATAGCAAATAGCAAATAGCAAATAGCAAATAGCAAATAGCAAATAGCAAATTTACCTACTCACACCCCAAATCCTGTTTTGATCTTTGATCATTATTAGGAATACACCCACCCGACAGTGAATTTCTTGGCACATGGCGCATCATATTGGCATCGTGAAGTCCATTTCTTAAAAAATCCACAAGCTGGGTTTGTTCAGCAGGTGACAAGTCTAAAGGTCTGAACTTTCCAGATAATTGATTATCCGGCACTAATTTGTTTTCGGATTTTGCTTCTACTTTAAACGTAACCACCTCCTCAAGAGTAGTCTTACTACTTCCATGAAAATAGGTTGCATAATCTTTAACATTATAAAGACCAGCAACTCGGAAACGAAAGCGGTCTGACTCCTGACCTGTGAATGCTGCTCTCCCCAAAATTCTTCGATCCTCCTCCGAAGTATTCAGGCCGCCAATTTCATACAAATCCGCAACTCCTAAAGCATGAAACTCCATCGAGCCCAAATTGGGTTGATGGTGACAATGAAAGCATCTTGCTTTTCCAAAGAATAATTTTGCACCTTGTTTTTGACTTTCTGTAAGTGCGTTGGCGTCACCTTTCAAATATTTTTGAAAGGGTGCTTGATTGGTGAGCAGAGTTCTTAAATAGGCACCAATGGCAAAACTTGCCGTTTCTTCAGAATATCTTTCGGATTCCGGAAAATCCCAAAATGCTAAATCAAAATATTTTCGATATCCATGAACATCCAATACGCGGTCATTGACTTTCATCCTATGCAAATGCAATCCTTCAATATTTTGGGCTTCCAGACCGATATAACCGGTAAAGTTTACTTTTGAAAGTGAATCGGTCCAGTATTCTTCGGTTCCTTCATTTACTCCTTTAGCGCCAAAGATGCCACTCCAGAGTGTGTTCGTTACATAAGCTACATTGAGGGGAGAAAGGGGTCTCAGTCCTTGAGCATCCAATTCCGATTCCAGGTAGTTGGGAAGTTTTAGCCTTTCCTTTCCATGGATACCATAACCCTCGGCACCATCAGCAATACCCTGCATTCTACCAGGCAAAAAGCCCTTTTCCGGCAAGTGACATGAAGAGCAGGAATAGGTTTCAAAGCACACATCTTCAAAAGGTACCTGAGCCAGTCCGGTTTCAAAAAACAACATACGGCCCAATTTTACCTTGGCCGGAGTTAAAGGGTTGTGAGGATCCTGGTTGGGTATATTGGCGAGATCGGATTCATCTGGTAAAATATAATATGCAACTTGCCCGTTTTCAGCTGCATTAGCAATTGCCGAAAGCAGTTCTGCATCTAAATCAATATCATCACTTACCTCCTGACATTGTACAAAAACGAACGAAAAAAGAATCAGGAATCCGAAAAAACGTAAATGTTCAGCCATTCATGAAAGATTATAACCTATCAAAAGTATACTACAAGAGAGAAAATCAGTCTGATCTAGATCATTATTTTCGATGATCTAGATCATTTGTTTGCTAAAATTGAAAAAAATACCAGAATACTTTTATCTTTTCAGCATCAACAAACAGTATGAGAAATGTTTGCATCCGCAACTTATTTAGATCGAAGAAAGCAACTGCAATACCAATTTTCCAAGGGCATTCTTCTCTTTCATGGAAACCATGAATCCCCTCGAAATTATCACGATAATGCGTATCCTTTTCGACAAGACAGTTCATTCTTATATTATTTTGGACTGGACAAACCCAATTTGTGTGGAGTAATCGATGTGGATACCGGAAAGCATTTTCTTTTTGGCGATGACTTCACGCTTGACGATATTGTCTGGATGGGACCTCAACAAAAGCTCGCTGAGTTAGGTGCACAAGTCGGTGTGGACAAAGTGTTACCATGGAACGTCTTGGAAGAATACCTCAATACCGCTCATATCCAGGGAAGGATTATTCACTATTTACCACCCTATCGGTCCTTACATATATTGCATCTACAATCCTGGTTAAAAAAAACTACAGAACAGATACAAGCCGGAGTATCTGAAGCACTGATAAAAGCTATCGTCGACCAAAGGATTCACAAATCGGAGGCGGAGGTTGAAGAAATCGAAAAAGCCGTTTCCATCAGCAAAGATATGCATGTATGTATGATGAAAATGAGCCAACCTGGGAACCACGAACAAGAGATCAATGCGGCAGTTACTCAAATATCTTTGACTGCCGGAGGATATCCGGCCTATACGAATATCATCTCAATCAATGGCCAGACACTACACAATCATCATTACGTCAATACACTCAAAGAAGGAGATCTATTGCTTGGAGATTTTGGAAGTGAATCGGCTCTGCACTACGCTGGAGACATTACTAGGACAACTCCGGTAGGAGGTAAATATTCCTCCCGCCAAAGAGACATCTATCAAATCGTGCTCGATGCTGAGGTTCAGGCTATCCAGTTGTGTAAACCCGGCATAGCTTATCGCGATGTTCATCTGCAGGCTGCAGAAATCTTAACCCAAGGACTACAGGATCTGGGATTGATGAAAGGAGATATTAAAGATTCCGTGCAAGCTGGAGCCCATGCTTTATTTTTCCCCCATGGCTTAGGGCACATGATGGGATTGGATGTACATGATATGGAAGACCTCGGGGAAAACTATGTCGGATATAACGAATCGGTCCGGCGAAGTCCTCAATTTGGGTTAAAAGCGTTAAGGTTGGGTAGAGAATTGGAACCCGGATTTGTGCTGACCGTGGAACCGGGAATATATTTTATACCTGATCTCATTGCCCAATGGGCCGCGGATCGTAAACACAGCGAATTCTTAAATTATCACCGCATCGAAGAATACCTGAACTTTGGCGGAATCCGGATCGAAGACAACATTCTGATCACAGATGACGGCCAGAAAATATTAGGACCTCCCATTCCTAAAGAAATTGGAGAAGTGGAAGACATGGTGCTTTCGGGCAAGTGAACCGGGTTTTTCTTACTACTCTTTATAATATTGATATCCCATCAGTGAGTATCGATTATCTTTTTGCATGCTTCACTTCGCATATGCGTTCAATATATCCTCTACGGAGCACCAAAGACCTCTGCATCACAACGCTTGAAATCATTCCGGATAACACTTAATGCCCAGGGCTTTCATTCTTTGCATCGTATTTAACATGAAATCAAAGTTTTCGCCAAATCGATTGCCCTCTACTTCAAAATACCAAACCTCTTCCCAGGATATTTGTCTGTGCGTGGCTGGATGTCCTTTGGTATCGATACCGTCAAATTCGCGACTATGTACTGCACTGACTTTCCCCCACATTACTCCTTTGTTGCCTTCAACCACCAAATGCTTAACGGTTAAATGATATTTTGTAAAGGCGTTGCGAAATACTTTGTGTCTTTGAATAAATTCTTCAGGATTGCTATTCAAGTGCTCTCCAATTTTAGTATCCCAGTCTGAACTATTGACTTTTTCGATAAATGTTTTAATAAACTGTCGTGTATCGCCTGATTCCTCATTTAATCTTGGTACATCTAGAGTAATCTGCTCGTTTTTTGAAATTTGGAGATGGCTTAAGGAAATCATTAAAACCGGAATGAAGAACATTATTTTTGACATGTTACTTGAGTTTTGTTGGTTGACTTTTTAGAAAATCAGCATATACTACCAACAAATTTAGGCGATATTCAGTGCTTAAAAAATACTCATTGATGAGTATTTCAAGCCTTTTTTAATTTTGATCTTCATATTTATCGATCCATTAACAAGTCAATTAATTTCCATATCATAAAGGTAGAAATCAGATTTCCAGCTCCAACATTTTTTCTTGTCTTTGATCAAAACTCGCACATAATCCGGATTCAAGAACCGGTGAAATCAGTCCATTGTGGATGGTAAACACTTAATTCCGGTGCTTTTCATTTTCATAAGATTATCATGCATGAGGTCCCATTTTCCACCCAATTTTCCGTCGATGACATTTAAATACCAGACTTCCTCCCACTCCACTTTTTTTCCAATGGGAACGTTTTCCAGAATATCTCCTTTTAAGTTACCAGACCAAATTGCGGAAACGGTAAGCCATGCCATAACTTCCTTGCCATTAGTAACACTTCGCATGACTTTGGCCT
Source organism: Saprospiraceae bacterium (assembly GCA_965223405.1). Taxonomy (GTDB): domain Bacteria; phylum Bacteroidota; class Bacteroidia; order Chitinophagales; family Saprospiraceae; genus CBDCWO01. Next base: position 3,691,036 of record CBDCWO010000006.1, on the reverse strand, counting down.
CAAGGTTCTGATAGGCATTTCTGAAAGCTTGATGTCTTTCATAATTAGAGACCCAGCCAAATTTAGCCATATGGTTGCGCCAGTCCGGTTTGCAAAGATCCTCCACATAATCTCGAACCCATTGATCCAAAGGAACCTCATGTTGGGCTTTAAGATTGGGAGATGTCAGTAGTAAACATAGAATCAATGTCGAAGTGAATAGCCTATATCGATGGATTAATGTCGCACTCATTTTAAGTTGTTTTTATTGATAACAAATAATAGCAGACCAACTTTGAATGCTAGGAGTACGCAACAACCTTACCGGATCAATGATTAACCAGTGGTTTGAAAAAGTCGCATAATCAAACACATTCAAATATAAATTGGTATAGATGTCCTCATTTGTTCTGCCTTGTAGAATGCAAGGATTGCAAACATTGGGCGTTTCTAATTATTTAGAAGTTCCATCTCAAACCTCGGCTTCGGCACCCAACTGTTTCATCAAGTAGAGCTGGTCGGCTATCATCCAGTGATCCACGATTTTAGACTCCTTAATGGTATAACCAATCGCAAAAGGAAGTTCTACTTCTTTATTGGTAGGAGGTATGCCATTAAATTCCCCTTTATGGCTTCCGGTTATTCTGGCTCGTACGGTAGCCCGATCACCTTCTACCACTATCTCATCTGCAAAGAGTTCATACCCGGGAAAAATGGTATCAAAAAACAGGATATGTTCTTTCAATACGTTGTCTGTCATGTAGGCATCACACATTTCAGAAGTTTTTTCCGTACCACTTAAAGCATTGAAATAAGTGATGATAAATTTTTTAATGTCGCTGACGGATAAGTTCATTTTTATTCGATTTTATTACCTCAAATTTAGATAGAATCAAATCCTAACTGTTAGACTCAAAATTGCAAAAATTTGACTCAGGATTGCATTTTGAGATTCTTTTTAAGATGCTTTCGCATCTGAGAAGGATTTACTCCATATTGTTTTTTAAAAGCTCTATTGAAATGACTGAGGCTTTTGAATCCGCTATCAAACGAGATCTCACTTAACGTTTCATCGGTGGTTTTTATTTTTTCTTTTGCCTTAGCAAGTCGAAAACGGGTTAGGTATCTACCGGGAGAGACTCCATGCAAATCTTTAATTTTACGGAACAACTGTGAAGTGCTCAACATCATCAACCTTGACCATTGGTGTAGATTAAAGTTATCATCCCGATAATATTGGAGTAGTACTTTTTCCAAAGCTATGGCAAATTCATTTTTATTACCCCAATACCTGGTAATGCGTGATCGGATCTCTGAATAATAAGGTGCCAGAGCCAACTTGGATTTTATGCTAGCATTCGATTCAAACACCGGCAGGCTTAGTGGAATTAAATAGCGAGTTCCTTCCGGATTATTCATGGCTTGCATTTCTACCGGAACCTTGACTCCTGATATCAAGTCTCCATACCGCGAGAGGTTTATTCCATCGTGGCGAATTTCCAGCAAAAGATGTGGAATTTTACAAACCCCAATCTTAATCGTCACCTCAGGGGGTAACAGTTCCAGGATCTTATGAAAAAGTAGCCTGGTACTATCTCTTACCTCCTCGTTGATTAAAGGAAGAATCACATTTTCATTCCTGACTTTGATCTTCAGGCCCTTTTCCTCGATAATTAATCTATCAGGAACATCAAAGAATGTCTCAGTCCAATCCTGTTGTACTCGATTTGTATTCATGTGTGATCGGTTATTCTCTCCTTTTAAGATAGCACTTTTTTTGAGAAAGAATATACGGATACAAGTTTGTAGTTCGGAAGTTAAACTATTGGGAATTTTTAAAACTACCTTTTTTACTCACATTTCTAAATTGAGACGGTGTCACTTCATATTCTTTCTTAAATAATCGGCTGAAATAATCCGGATCACTGAATCCGGTGCTATAGGCTATATTACTAACGGTATTTTCTGTATCCAAAAGCAGTTCGCTCGCCTTTTGTAATCGAACACATCGAATAAAACGATTAGTTGACATCCCCGTCAAAGCTTTCAACTTCCGATAAAGTTGGGAATGGCTTACTGCTAAGTTTTTTGAAATATAACTTACATCCAACGTATGGCTACAAATGTTCTTTTCAATAATGTCTTTCACCTTTTGTACAAAATTATTTTCTAAATGGGTGTTTTCGAATAGTAAAAAATCTGTTGAGTTATCGAGATTCTCGATTAAAGTCTTTCTACCGGTTACTGGTACTAAATAATATTCTCTTAGTCTTTGTCTTAACTCCAAGAGGTTTTTCATAGAAAGTAAAAGTTCTTCTTTTTCAAATGGTTTGGTTAGATAAACATCAGCTCTTCTTCTAATTCCTTCCAACCGTGATGCTGCATCGGCTTTTGCCGTCAAAAGGATAATCGGTATATGGCTTGTTCGAAGATCTTGTTTTAGAATTTCAGTCAACTCGTAGCCATCTTTTCCCGGCATCATGACATCACTAATAATTATATCAGGTACTTTGTCAATGGCAAGGTTTATACCTTCCAAACCATTCTTAGCGGTAATTACCTTATACGATTTTTTAAGGATACCAACCAGGTAGAGCAGTATTTCACTGTGGTCATCAATGACTAATACAACGTTCTTATCAACATCTGAAATAATCTGATTTTCAGCTTCGGGCCACTTTATCTGCTCAGAATTTGGAACAAAAACTTTGGTTTTTTCAAAATCGTAATGCTCATTAAATTCCAGCAAAGGTTTAAGTCTGGTAATTGGTAATACGACATTAAACTCTGCTCCCTGACCCGGATTACTTTCCACACTTATGGCTCCATTCATCACTTGAACCAATTCCTTGGTTAAGGCAAGACCAATGCCAGCACCTTCTACTTTCCCCTCGGAGGTTGAAGAAATTTGATAAAAGCGCTCAAATACTTGATTCAGTTTTTCTTGTGGAATACCTATCCCAGTATCTCTAACTTTAATTTCAAGAAAATTTTTGTAATGTTGAGAATTCTGTTCGGTAATCTTTTTCATGCCGACATGTACATATATTTTACCCTGCTCGGGAGTGAATTTTATAGCGTTGGCAAGTAAGTTGGAAATGATTTGAGTAATCCGATGTGGATCAAAATCCATCATAATTTTTTCTTCCCCACTGACTAAATTCAGCGTAATGTTTTTGGATTCTGCCAGTGATCGAAATGACTCAAGAATATGCTTAAGATAAGCTATAATATTTCCGCATTTCATATTCAATTCAATGGACCCTACCTCTAACTTCTGGAGATCTAACATCTGATTAATCAGGTTAAGTAAATTTTGACTATTTCGCTTGATTAAGGTTTTTAGATTCGGGTTCTTGATTTGTTCTGATATCCCTAAAATTATGGTAAGTGGTGTCCTAAATTCATGAGTCAAATTCGTATATAACTTGGTTTTAAAAGTATCAATTTCCTTTAGGCGTGATGCTTCCTGCTGTTCTAATATAAGAGCCATTTTCAATTTCCATCTCCGCCTCAGAAAGTAATAAATTGTAAACACCAAACTCAAAAAACTTAAGATATACATCAAATAGGCCAATTTACTCCTATACCAGGGAGGCAAAATGATTATCTTCAATTGGTGCGCATTTTCATTCCAAATTTGATCATTGTTTGAAGCTGCAATTTTCAATATATAGGTTCCCTCTCTTAGGCCTGCATAGCTAACATAACGCCTTTCTCTTCCGGTGTAGGTCCAATCAAAATCATAATTTTCCAGTTTATATTTGAACTCGTTCTTAAAACTTTGAGTCATTCCAACCGAAGAATATTTAAAAGTGAAGTGATTGTCGTTGAATGGAAGTGTGATCGAATTCAGTTTGATTAAAGTGGTATCTGACGAATACCTATTTCCATTGACATTAAAGGAAACGAGGTAAGGATGGGCCATTTCCTGATTACGTCGAATACGATCAGGGTTAAATAGTCCAATCCCATTTCCTTTTCCATATGAGAGGGCCATTTCTCCGGTTGGAAGCAAGTCCAAATCATTGAAATGTACCATACTGGGATCCACTCCATAATATGCTATTCCATCATATCCATCCAAAGAAGTGATCTTTAGCTCCGGAAAAGTCAGTTTTTTTAACTTTTGATTATCTAAAAACCAAAGATTGCCTGAAAAGTCTCTGGTCAAAGCGGCTGTAATCAGATGTGAATCATCATTTATCGATATTCGTCTAATAATCCCTTTCTCCGGATTATCCGGGTCGACTACACCAATGATCTTGTCATAAATTGAAGTACTACCTACAATCAAATCACCGGCTTCTGTCTCTGCAAACCGACCTACGGTGTATTTTATCTCTTCCTTCCCTGAATTGAATTTAAAATTAAAAATAGTATCTCGTGTTCGGTCATAAACACTTAGGCCTATTGAACTTTGGATCCAAATATTATGATTTCTATCTTCATAGAGGTTAACCAACTCAATTCGTTTACTATCTTTTATTCCACCTAACTCTTCGTAATAGGTCTTCACCGAATGCTTATGGATATTTATCCTTATAAGTCCTGCATGCATGGTTCCAATCCAAATATCCCCATACACATCCTGTATACTGCTCATATATCGGGCATCTTTGAGATTGGGCTGTATGGGGAAGTCAATCAAGTTTTTATGATCCTCAGACAAGGTATACAACTTTTTCTCCTCAACAATCAGAAGCCTGTTATCATTTAGCCAGGTTAATCCTCTACCTCGAAATCCTGATTTATAAGTGTTCCTATCAAAGGGCCTAATTTCTGTCCATTCCTTGGTTTTGCGATTCACCTGATACAGGCCATTACCGCCGCTTATGCTCACGTATAAAGATTGACCAGAAGAATGACTCACAATTTTTTGTGAGGACCAGGTCTCTGAACCTGGAATGGTAATTGGATAATTAACAAATTGTTCATTCATGGGGTCAAAGCAATAGATGCCCTGAGGTCTAAAGTGCCAAAATCTATCTTTATCGTCAATATAGTTAGCACCATAATATTTTCCGTTTCTAAATTCATTGGCCTTTTCCCAACTTATGCTATCATCATGTGTATCGATTTCAACCAATCCATGCTCTGTACTGACCAACAAATTATTTTTGTCATTTAGTAACATAGACTTGACAATGTTATAACGATTTTCCTTTTCATTGCTTAATAAATTTTTGTTGTTCGACAGTCTGATGTGTTCAAAACTTTGCTTTTGGATATCAAAAACCAGCAAACCTCTGTTGTATGAGCCTAAATAGATCTTTTCATTATTGACCACCGCAATTTTGACAATAGCATTTCTTCCGATATCCAAAAGTCTGTTACCTGATTGGTAATGATAGTGCTGAAAAGTGTTTTTATATTTGTTAAATTTTAATAGGCCAAACCCGGTTCCTAACCATAAAATTGAATCACAACTTGCATGTTGATCGATAGCCTTTATCGAACCAATTTTAGGGTTAAAAGATTCTAGTTCTCCCTTTATTCGTGTTTTTTCTTGGAAAAAAAATTTTTGAAAATTCCCGAGTTCCCGATTATATCGAGATAATCCTAATCTAAATCCAATCCAAATATTTCCATCAATATCTCTGAACAAAGTATTAATCACATCTGGTGATGGAATGGATTGTGGATCATCAGGATCATGATAATGTTGAGTTATCACCTCCAAATCCAAATCCAGAATATTTAATCCCTTTTTTGTTCCTATCCATAATTTATTATTAACAGAGTCAAATAATACGGCAGTAACAAAATTATTTGTTAATGACGTGGAATCTCCAGGAATAGCCACATATCGTTTAAATAGGAAACCATCAAACCGGTATAATCCTTTTTCTGTACCAAACCACATAAATCCATCAAGATCCTTTGTACAAGATGTTATTCTTGCACCGGGAAGACCATCTCGGTGGTTGATAATCAGCGGATTTGAAAATTGTAATTCTTGGGATTGAAAAGGAGGAATATTAATAAGTAAAAAAAACAATACCAGCAGGGCAATCCGGGTCCAAGAGAAAGTGAGTACAAAGCTTGAACTTCGAATGCCAGCGTTCCATAATATGACTACTTGATACTTGCTCATTTGAATGATTATTCAAATAAATTGCCAAGCCCCTCAAGAATTACGTTTTACTGCTAACCTACCCTAATACCTATAACAGTAAATCCTATTTTTATATCTACAATTTTCTTTTTATTTGCTTAGTTTACCTCAATTGCCCTTAACATATAACCTGCGTTTCTGTCTATAAAATACGGATCTTGCCATACAATACCAAAATTTTTCAGGCCAATGATTGGTTAATAGTATTATTCTCCATATCAAATGAGGATCCCCGAATCGGATTTTGTTGAATTCCTGAAAATAATTCTTATATTGAATTGTCGATCTGTTCCTTTACTTTATCCTATCAACCTTTTTCTGTAGTATCGGTCTTAAATGCTCCTCCACATTTGTTGTTTTACATTTTGTACGATTTCATTACAAGTAGTTCCCACTCGTTGCTAATCTGACTAATAATATTATTATTAAGACTATTATAGGTGTGGTCAAATATAACGGGATTAATATCCATCGAATATTCCAGTTTCTCTTCTTATAATAGTCGTTTTTCATTTCATCATCTTGAGATTCATGCAAATCCATTTCCCCGGATATCTTCAATAAGTTGACCTCTATCGTTTCATTTTCCAAAAAAAGAGACATTAACTTATCCCTGCTAATAACTACTCGTAGTTTTTTTCTTACATACGCATAATCTATTATATATGCAGAAATGCTAAAACCAATGACCAACAATAAAATCAGTTCTTTCATTTCAGAGAGTTCCGAAATAGTCATCTCACCATTGGTGCCGATTAGAAGTCCAAGTGTGCTATATAATATTCCTAAATACCCTGCCCTTATTTTCCATATTATTGAATCGTAACCTCCAATTGCATTTAATCTAGAATCAAGGCATTTGATAACTTGTTCTTTAAAATCCTGATTAATTTTCATTTATTTTTGATTACCAAAAGGGTGTCATATACCCTAGCTAACCGCATTGGTCATTGTTCGCAAATACTGATTCTTCACTTTTTCCTTTAATTATGTTCTCTCACCAATCGCAAGGATCAATACTTCCATATTCGTCATTGATAACAGGCATTTGACAACTTTGTCCTGGCCTGAATTTCTTACCATTCAGTGTACGAAAATCCATGGTGTACGAGTCATTCTTCCCCTTTATATAAATTTTATTTAGTCGCATCACATCCCCGCTCGCTTTTGCAGTTAAAAGGACCTCCACATTCACTATCGGGCTTTCCAATTCTAAATCTGTCGTATCGGTTTTGGATTCACTAAGACCTATCCCGTCAAATTTTACATGTCCGATTCGGTTTTTATAATCCTGAACTGAAACAGTTATAAAATCCTCTGTGTCAGCATAAGTGGTATCTGAGGCAGTTAAAGTGACTGAGTATTTGGATGTTTCTGGTGGCGATTCCACACAAATTTTATCGTAATTCTGGAAAATAACCAAGAAATACAATGCTAAAACACCCAATGCCCCACCCGCACTTAAGAAAGTATTTTTTATTTTCAAATAACCCGTTAGATAGACGCTTGCTGCTGCTATGCCATAGCTTAATAAAACATATAGAACAAAATTAGGGCAGTCAAAATAGTCTGTTTCTACTCTTTTGTCATAGATGTAAAGACCTAAAACCGTAAGTATCAAAATGGTACTTATGACCAAATTGAATTTGTGTGGTAGGGGGGATAAAGATTGATTGTTTTTAGTCATCTGCTTAAATTTATAATTAGTAACTGAATTTACGGACTGTCTGTATGAACCTTATGTTGTAATGTATGGATGATGTTGTAACATAATTGAGAATTTGAGGTCCTGATGTACCAGTTTGTTTATCATAATACATTTGCCTTTTTATTTACAAATGGCTATAAAGGTTGTCCATTTGTTGTTTCCTTACTTTTTCTTTGTTGCCTTTCCATATTGTACATCACAACAAGCATGAAACTTATCTTTCATCATTTCATGCTTTGTTCTCCAACTAATGAAAAATCTTTATCAAATTATTTATCCTTTTAAGCTATTTATTATGAGCTAATGGTGTAGCATTCAAAGGGCCAAATGGTGGGGCAAAGTAAATATTATCGATATCGGAATATTCACTGGAGTCACATGGCATTCCTATCATCGTTCATAAATCTCATCTTAACATCTATTTCGCAAGATTAATTATAAATTCAATACACGTTACTCCTATACAAATATTTCAATTTGTTAACTATTTCATCTGGACATTTCTGTCGAATAACTGGACAAATCGTGCAATACCATAGCTAAATAGAATCAGAGATATGGAATCTCCAAAAAAGTAGCGAAGTTTACAATGAATGAAAAGAATAAACTGTAGATGTTATAAGATAACATGCTGTTTAACAATAAAGCTACGTATAATTGATTTTAAGTTAAGTTAGCCTAAACTTAAGACATTTGATCGTAAGGATAATCATACCAAAGAGTATGATTTAAATATCAGTTTATTGATTTCAGGGTGCCATTTTCAACACAAAGTCCACCATGCCGTTTCACTTTTTTTATTCACCTCTAGCAACCTCCACCCACATTCCATTCTTACGAGCCTGTACCGTATGATCGTACATATCCTCGCACAGTGTTCCGGGCATAAAGTATTTGCCCGCAAAGGCTGCATTGACCAGAATTTCAAAAGACTTTTGAGCATTTTGATTTAATGAAAAATAGGTCATTACGCGATCATCGCGAATATCCCGATAGGTAAAGTTTTTATTTTCCGTAGTGCTGACACCTAATCTGGAGGGAAGAATTTCCCATCCGGAAGGCATTATTTGGGTCAATGCCAAATCTGTCAGATGAGGTTTAACCCCGCGGTGCGTAACGGTAGCAATTATCTTAAAATCCATGCCCTGCCGGATCTGACTTGGATCGATTTTACGATTATCCAAATCTCGATAGACAACTTGCATGGCCAAATTTTGCTCTAACTCGATTCCCGGATTATGCAAGGGCTGTCCGGACATACTCCACTGCACAAATAAAGGTTCCGACCCGGTGTTTTGGATAAACACTGCACTATCTGATACTTCTTGTTTGCTCCATTCGATTTGCATAACCGGATGAACCGATTTTAAGGTTTGATTTTTTCCCTTGTAGTTGATCACTGCATCAAAACCATCCACTTCGTCCAAGGTGCTATAAAGAAGACCTAGTGCATGTAGGGCAAAACCCAACGAGTGAGTAGAATACCAACCAGATCCATTTATTTGATCCGATATATGCCTCGCCAACACGAACGCATCTTCATTTCGATCCAATGCCAATAACACCTCCAGTATAACGGCATTGTCTCTAAGAGGGGATGCATAAGTGTAATGATATCCAAGGGATTGATTCACCTGTTGGGGACTATTTTGGATCACCTCCATGGCCATTTTCTTCCGTCCGATGTGGGCATAAGCACCGGCCAGGTGCCACTTGGCAGTTGTGGATAAAGCTGAGGCTTTTTTCAGTCTGTTCATAGCTCCAACTTCTTGCTTACCGGCTTTTGCCAAGGTAAATAACCGATAAGCCTGGATGCTTCCCTGATTGGGAAATGGTTCTCCATTTCTGGTACGAACGATTTCCCACTTTCTGGCTTGATTTTTTTGAAATCGCAACAGATTGGTATACAAGGCACTTGGAACATGATAGGCCTGATTTGCAGCCAATGTCAAGAAATGCAACACATACGAAGACATCCATTCATTGTGATCAGCGGTGTTGGGCCAGGTAGTTATCCCTCCATTTCCGGTCTGGAAATTTTGTAAACGATAGATCACATCTTGAACGTTCTGTTGGATTTCTAAGATTTGTTTAGAATCCAAATCTAGGAACTGACTGAGATAAAGCTGAGGGAAAACGGCCGAAGTGATTTGCTCTGAACATCCATGCGGATATCGAATCAAATATTGTAATCTCTGCTCCAATTGGATCGGCGGTAGAGTACTTAATTCTAAAGTGGCGCGATTCGAACCAGCCATTCCCGGCATGGGACTAGAAATCGTTCTGCTGGCATTTGGATCAAGTAAAACGGATTCGGTATTAGTTATTACCGGATTGGGATTCCGGATGTTGATGTTAAGCGTATGTAGGGATTTCTCGTTTCCGGATGAGGCGGTTAATACAAAGTTTTCTACAGTTGGCAATGAGGGTGTTTCTATCAAGAAGTCCACAATTTTATTGCCGGGTTGAGAAAAGGATACGCTTTGTGGTTTAGTCATTATTTGACTCATTCCCGAGACTTCGGATAGATCAACTTGTGCCCTGCGAATCTTATCGTCCATGGCAAATACGGTTGCCGGCAAGTAAAAAGTTTCACCCGGCCCCAATATTCGCGGTGCTGTTCCTACTACCATCAAAGGTTTTTTTACTTCTATATCGGTCTCTGATGACCCGAAGGACTTTTCTCCGGTGGCGATAACCATTGCTCGTAATCGACCGACATAATTGTTGACTTGGACATCGTGCTTACGAGTGGCTCCCTTTTCCAAGGTATAAGGACCAAAAACCTGAACTACCGGTTTGAATCTATTTATCTCTGTGGGCCTTTCAACCTGGATATGCGCATCACCTCCCAAAGCGATTTCTCTACCAAATTCACCTCCATAATTCCCAATCACATAATCATAATAATCAAAGGTATTAATACGCAATGCCTCACGGTTGTAAAAATAGGCATACGGATCAGGCGTATTAAAACCGGTAAGTCCTAATAATCCTTCATCGATAATAGCCAAGGTGTAATTCATCGGCAATTTGTTTTTTTCCGAAACTTCGATCGTAAACGGATGATCTGGTTGGACCTGCTTTGGAACTTTAATTTCAGGGGATATTAACCGAGCCGGGTTGGTAATCTCTACCGGAAGCACTCCATATTGACGAATAGGCAGGTCCTTTTCCTGAGATAATGTTCCTCGAAGCAAGACGACAGAAAAATAAACATGAGGTGCCATTTCAGGTTCCGGTAGAATCTCGATTGAATTTTCTCCCACTTGAATATCCTGCCAAAAGGAACTCGAAACCTTGCCCCCTTGCTCCACCGCAATCAAAGCTTTTCCGGAAAATTGAGCGGGTATGGATAAAGTGATTTTTTCATCTAACTCATAATTCGTTTTATCTGTTTGTAGGCTCAACAGGTTGGCCGCCGGATCTTCCTGACTGTCATACCAATTATATCCGGCATAAAATACCCCACTGGTACAATGCCCGGATAGCTTATCACAGACTCGTACCAAATAGGAACCGGATTTAGGAGTAAAACGCACTACCCCTTTACCATTCTGGTCTGTAGAAACCTGCTCACTTAACTCGGCATCCTTGACATTTCCGGAACTGTAGTTATACAATCTTTGATTATCACTTTCCCACCAATAATAATTGCGCAGTTTATGAATTTTCACCTCAACAGACCGGTTCGCCAATAGTTTTCCGTTCCTATCCAGGCTGATGATTTCCAGAGGAAATAATTTTCCTTCATCTACTCGATTAACACCATACTCATTCGTAGGTAAATGGACTCCCACATAGGACTGAAATGGATTGACGATAAACGAACGGAAATTGGTGGAAAAATCGCCACTTTTTTCAAAGACCCGGGTCATTAACTCCATTCCCAGTTTTCCTTTCAAATTTTGAAAATTACCTTCTACAGAAAATACAGCAGTGCCCGCTTGGTCTAACTTTCCTGAAAAAGCAGTTTGTTGAGTGGTTGGGTGTTTTCGGGTTATGTCATCAAAGTGAAACTGGCGGTAGTTTTCAAACCTGGTGACTACCGGAAAATATTTATAATCCACTGTAGTATTCAGGTGAGAAGCTATTGCTCCATGCAGCCATTTTGACCTTAACTTAAATTGCAACTTCCGGTCTTGAGGAATGAGTTCAGCTGTTGGGTTTTCATACAAAACCTCCAACCGGTTTGGTTTAATGGTTTCCACTTTCAGGTGTTTGACGAAACGGGTATTTCCGACTTTCAATTGTAAGGTCCAGGTACCGGTGAGAGAGGTAGTATTCGTGGATAAGCGGACCGGATAAATACCTCCGATATGATTAGTGATTGTTTGTTTACTTTGAAGTTTACCCTGAGGATTATAAAAAGACGCTTCCATAGGGTAGCCGGGAGGGATCTCACCGCCTTCATCATCCAAGATGGCATGCAAATACAAAGTATCGCCTGGTCTCCATACCCCTCGTTCACCATAGATAAAACATCGGAAACCATCTTCGCGCGCTACTCCTCCAACATCAAATCTGCTAACGGGCAACTCCTGGCCTTCATGGATACCCAGATAAGTCTGATCGTCTTGCCATCGTACAACTACAAAAGCAGGTTTTTCCTCTAATTCATTAAACTTGACCATCCCATCAGGACCTGTCGAGGACGAATTCATCAGGTGCATGGAAAAATCGTATACGGCTACCTCAGCAGCGTCTGCTGGGTTGGCATTGCTCAGTTGAGTTACTACCACTAAGAGATCATTTCGATCACTTTTTTTGGCAATTACTCCCAGATTAGAGGCCAAGACGTTTTTACGGATAAAGTGATCCCTTTGGTAATAAGCAGGCTTACAAGGATCATTGCGCTCTTCCCAATAGCGGTTGTAATATCCCTGAGGACCATAGTATGGATAATCCCATGGACTTTCATATGTTTCCTGCTCCATTCCCTGCAGGGTTTCGGAACATGGTACCATTGCATCTTCAGGACGAAAGCTAATTCTCACGTCATAAATGGAATTAGGAGTAAAATCCGCATATTTTGCCAAATTAATGGAGAACTTGTTCCATTTGGTAAGATCTGGTTCTGTCATTAATTCAGTCAGGTCCACCTTACCGGAGTATACTTTTCGAGCAACCCGATTCATTTGATAATTTCCATCTATTCTATTTACCTGTAAAAACTGAAGGATATTATCCTCCTTTATCTGGTAAATATCCAGGTGGACCTTGCGCAGACTCACCACTTCAAAATTCAGAAGTATTTGATCCGACTCCGGAATAATGTTCCCCTTTCCAACAAATCTCACCGCTGGTAATATGGCACGCCATAAAGTCTTTTCTGAATATTTTTTGTCTAATGCACGATTTTGAGTATTAGTAATACCTGATTCAATATGTAATGTAAATTCCCCTTTGAGCTTCTGGTCAGGGTACAAGTAAATAATGTTCCTATCGATTTGAGTCCTAATGGTACCCGCATAGTTTTCTAAATAAATCATACCATCCAGATCCTGCGTTTCGTCCAAAGGATCGGAAAATTGTAAAGTAACCATTTGCTGATCACCATTTTCCATTTCCCAATCCAGTAAGAAAAACTCATTTGCAGAGGGTATCCGGATCGATTCTTCACCCCGTTGGTCTACTTGAATCGAATTTCCGTTCCATTTCAATGATAAATACCTTTCCATCTCTTTTCGGTGAATACCGGAGATGACGAAATGATGCAGATTTCCGGTGTGTTCCCACTGAATAGATAACTCGTCATCCAATTTTGCGGATAGCACTTTTTCGATCTGACCGGGATCAGCAGTAACTGCAGTAGATATCACCCCAGAAAGATTCATCTCTGCAGGATTGCTAGGATCAGGGATTATCAAATGCTGAGAACTCACCGTAAAATTTTGCTTCTTTACTGTAAATGAAAGCGTGTGGTCGTGAAAGGGATCCGGAAGGTCTGAACTCAAAATCAGATCCAATTCTAACTTGACACTATAATGAGATCCCGGTTGCCAGTAGTTCTGTGGTTGAATACTTAGAATGCCATTTTCGATCAGCTGAATCATAACTTGGATGGAAGGACTTAGGGTCACCGCTTTCTTAATGGTCTCCTCATCAAGATCCTTTTTAACCTCGCCCTTCAATCGAATATTGATCGATTGTTTCGGATCAACTGGACTTTCGGTTTGTCCGGAGACAAAAGGATTTGGCTTAAATTCGGTTATTTGATCGGGCTCTTGCCGGCACGATATCAACCATATGACCGATATTAATGTTATACTACTCAGGAAAAGGCGATACATAGAGAGTTGTTTTATTTAGATTTCAAACAATCAACTTGTCTTGGCATACACATTGGACTTTCGAGGACCGGGTAATTTACGCATAATTGAGTCTGGCTACAAACTATTGGTTACAGATTGTAAACAAAATTAATCTAATTCATAACATGCTAAATAAACGCGGCCCTGAAACCCAAGATATTACCCTTATAATCAGTATCTATGGAAGTCATTTTAAAGTAAATTGTTATTAAGTCTGATCAATGAGCAAGCGAGACAAATAGTATCATATATTTTTATAATTTTGACTTTAAGTCAATTCATGATTAAATAGAATGAGAAGAATACGTAAAACAGCAGTTTTAGGATCCGGAATTATGGGATCGGGAATAGCCTGTCACTTTGCTAATATAGGGCTAGAAGTATTGTTATTGGACATTCTTCCCCCGGGAACCACGGACCAGGAAAACCAAAATTCTATCCATAGAAATCAATTGGTCAACGGATCCCTGCAAAAAGCTATTAAAAGCAAACCAGCACCTCTTTATCACAAAGATTTTGCCTCCCGAATTACCACCGGGAATTTTGAGGATGATTTTGAGAAAATCAAGGATTGCGACTGGATTATTGAGGTGGTCATCGAAAGACTGGATATTAAAAAACAGATTTTTGAAAAAGTAGACCGATTCCGGAAACCCGGATCTCTGATTTCTTCGAACACCTCTGGCATACCCATACACCTGATGATCGAAGGAAGAAGTGAAGACTTTAAAGCTCATTTTTGTGGAACTCATTTTTTCAATCCTCCGCGTTACCTTGCCTTATTGGAAATAATTCCTACCCCGTTTACCCATTCAAGTGTAATTGATTTCTTTCTGGATTATGGTGAAAAGCAGCTGGGTAAAAATACGGTATTGTGTAAAGATACTCCGGCATTTATTGCCAATCGGGTTGGGGTCTATGCCATGGCTAAAATCTTTTCGCTTTCCCAAGAGCTTGGCATGACGATAGAAGAAGTGGATGCCATTACCGGACCGGCTATCGGTCGACCTAAAACCGGCACCTTTCGCCTGGCAGACCTGGTGGGATTGGATACAGCGATAAAAGTGATTAAAGGGATAAAAGAGAATTGCCCAAATGACGAACAGATGAGTCAGATGGAAACTCCGAATTTCCTCGAGTTCCTTTTGGAACAAAACTTTTTGGGAAATAAAACCGGGAAGGGATTTTATGAAAAGACAAAAGATAAAGACGAGAAAGGGCGATCCGTCATTATGGCTTTGGATATTGAAAAATTGGAATACCGGACTTCTTCCAGGCCCAAATTGCCTTCAGTTTCTACCGCTAAACAAATTGACGATTTAGGGAGAAGGGTTAATACAATTAGCAAACTTGAGGATACAGGCGGACTGTTAGTCAAAAGATCACTGGCAGGCCTGTTTGCTTATGTTTCCAATCGAATTCCCGAAATTTCTGACAACTTGTACAGCATCGATCAAGCCATCAGAGCAGGTTTCGCCTGGGAATTGGGTCCTTTTGAATACTGGGATCTGATAGGTGTGGAAGAGGGAATCGCTTGGGCTGAGTCTGAAGGGGAACAAATTGCCGGTTGGGTAAAAGACATGGTTAAAGCCGGTAATCAATCTTTTTATATCCAGTCTGAGGGTAAAACTAAATATTTTGACCTAGACTCCATTTCTTACCAGGAAGTTCCGGGAGTTGAACCGTTCGGAACATTAAGGAAAAACTTTCCGGCAGTATATCATAACGATGAAGTCCGGTTATATGATATCGGAGATCAAGTCTTGTGTCTTGAGTTTACAAGTAATATGAATGCCATAGGAGAAGGAATTCTGACCGGGATTAATGAGTCGATATCTCTCGCCGAAAAAGGTGATTGGAGAGGCATTGTGATTGGTAATAATGCTAAAAACTTTACTGTTGGAGCCAATTTGATGTTGATAGGTATGATGGCTTTTCAGCAGGAGTTTGAACAATTGAATATGGCTGTAAAGCTTTTCCAGGATAGTACTATGCGATGTCGTTATTCATCGATCCCGGTAGTAGCTGCTACTCAGGGCTATGTGTTTGGAGGAGGGTGTGAAACCATCATGCATTGTGACAGTGCAATTTGTGCAGCAGAATCCTATATCGGGCTGGTGGAAGTCGGAGTAGGACTGATACCCGGTGGTGGAGGTACTAAAGAATTTGCTTTGAGAGCATCCGACGAATTCCATACCGGTGATGTCATGATCCCTACCCTGCTGGAAAAATTCAAAGCCATTGCCCTGGCAAGCGTAGCTACCTCAGCTTACGAAGCCTTCGATTATGGTTATCTGCTCAACTCCAAGGATGAAGTGATCGTCAATAAGAATAGAAATATCGCCGAAGCCAAATCCAAGGTATTAGAGTTGTCAGAATATTATACCCAACCTGTACCAAAAGAGGTCTATGTCTTAGGCAGATCCGGGTTGGCCGCGCTGATGATTGCCGCTCACAGTTTAAAATTAGGAAAGTATGCTAGTGAACATGATATAAATATTGCGAACAAAATAGCCTTTGTACTTTGTGGAGGT
The DNA here is from genome assembly GCA_965223405.1 of Saprospiraceae bacterium. Taxonomy (GTDB): domain Bacteria; phylum Bacteroidota; class Bacteroidia; order Chitinophagales; family Saprospiraceae; genus CBDCWO01. The sequence goes on along the minus strand of CBDCWO010000006.1, from coordinate 3,674,383 downwards.
GACCTTAGTGCCCCTCAAAAAGTATCCGAGCAATATCTATTGGAGTTGGAAAGGGAAGCCTTTCTGAGTCTGTGTGGAGAACAAAAAACATTGGAAAGAATTCAACATATGCTTGAGAAGAATAAGCCGTTGAGGAATTAGAGTAGTGAGTAGTGGGTAGTGAGTATTGAGAAGTGTGTAGTGTGTGTGCGTGTAGGGTGTAGATTGAAAATATTTTGTATTTCAAATAATTATCGACTCAAATTACTCTAAGAAAAGGTAACCTAAGACTCAAAAAATGATATTCAGATTAAAGCAATAAACTTTGATAACAACTAAAATTAAAATTTGAACCTTCATAATCTCAATACTCTTTACTCAATACTCCATCAAAATGAATTATCATAACTTCAAAGAACTCAATGTCCGGATACGATCAAAGAATCTGGTCAAATCAATTTACTCACTTTTTGAAGGTTATGAACATGCAAACTCTATCATTTTTAATCAGATCATGAAATCGGCATTATCTATTCCTTCCAATATAGCAGAAGGGGTAGGAAGAGGTTCTGGCAAACAATTTTCATACTTCTTAGATGTGGCATATGGCTCCAGTTGTGAGTTAGAAACACAATTAATCATTCTAAAGGAACTTAAAGTAGCAAATGTCGATCAAGTCGAATCATTTCTAGAAGAGGTAACTCAGATTCAAAAAATGATGTACAGATTAAAGCAAAAGATATCAATAACAACTTAAAAGCAAAATTTTGAACTTTTATCATCTCAATACTCTTTACTCAATACTCAATACTCTATAAAATGGAAGCATACATAGTTAAAGCATTTAGATCCGCAGTAGGAAAAGCTAAAAAAGGGGGATTCCGATTTTACCGGTCGGATGACCTGGCAGTAGATATTATCAATCATCTCATGGATCGGACTCCCGAATTGGATCCACGCCGGGTAGATGATGTCATTGTCGGATGTGCCAATCCTGAAGGAGAACAGGGTTTGCAGATTGGCCGACAAATCTCAGTCAGGGCTTTGGGGAAAGAAGTCCCTGGAATGACTGTAAACAGATATTGCGCTTCCGGTCTGGAAACCATCTCAATTGCGGTAGCCAAAATCAGAGCAGGGATGGGCGAATGTTTTATTGCCGGAGGAACAGAAAGTATGAGCCTGGTTCCAATGGAAGGTTATAAGTTATCGCCCAGCTATCAGGTAGCCACTCAGACACCCAATTATGTGGTCGGAATGGGATTGACAGCTGAAGCGGTGGCACAGAAATATCATATTTCCAGGGAAGCGCAAGATGCTTTTGCTCTACGCTCCCATACCCTGGCTGGAAAAGCGATCGATCAGGGATTATTTAAAGAAGAAATTGTTCCTATCGAGGTTACTGAAGTCTATGTGGCTGATGATGAGCGCAAAGAACGAACCTGGACCGTGGACACAGATGAAGGAGTTCGTAGAGATACTAATATGAAAGCCTTGGCACGGTTAAGACCCGTATTTGCCATGGGGGGGTCTGTTACGGCAGGAAATTCTTCACAGACCTCGGACGGAGCCGCTTTTACTCTGGTGATGAGTGAAAATCTGGTTAAAGAACTCAATTTAACTCCTATAGCGCGGCTGGCGAGTTGCTCGGTGGCAGGCGTGGAACCGCTTTACATGGGTATTGGACCCTGTGCTGCGATACCCAAGGCCTTGTCACAAGCAAATCTCAAGCTTGATGATATACAACTTATCGAATTAAACGAAGCTTTCGCTGCTCAATCATTAGCTGTTATTCAAGAAGCTCACCTTAATCCGGAAATCGTCAATGTCAATGGAGGTGCAATCGCCTTAGGGCACCCTCTGGGATGTACCGGAGCGAAACTTTCTACTCAGCTTTTCAATGAGATGAGACGCAGAAAACAAAAGTATGGTATGGTAACCGCTTGCGTAGGGGGAGGACAGGGAATTGCCGGTATCTTTGAACTGCTAAATTAGATATACCATAACTTTTAAGTAAAAATGGTGTTGTATTTCTCAACACGTTGAAATCGTATGCAACAATCGAAAGAAGACAAGCCAGTCGCATCTCCCGATCAAAAGGAGAGAAACAGCACATCGATGAAGGCTAATAAAATTGTGATATTGGGTGCTTCTCCAAATCCGGATAGACATTCGTACTCGGCCGTTGCCCGACTCTATAAGAAAGGATATAAAGTAATTCCTATTGGCATCCGACCAGGTCATATCGAAGAGTTGGAAATCCTAACCGGACAACCATCGGTCGAAGGGGTACATACCATTTCCTTATATATAGGAACACCTAACCAACCTCCACTGTATGAATATATCTTGAAATTAAACCCGGAAAGATTAATATTTAATCCGGGCACCGAGAACTTTGAACTGGCACAATTAGCTGAAAAAAACGGAATCAAAACTGAGATGGCCTGTACTTTGGTAATGATAACCACCGATCAGATCTAAGTCAAGCGGCCAATTAGGTATAATCACCCCAAACTTTTAAGATTTATCCCAATTGAAGACTTTCCCGTATTAAATAGCTTTACTTTTGTAGAATTATTAAATGTGTCATCATTGAGAAAGTTATTTAAAGAACTTCCTATTCCCTATTGGCTCTGTGTACTCATTGGCATTGGTCTGGGCATCATATTAGGGACACGGTTCTATTGGACGTTTCTCTTGTACGGTGAAGCAGAAAAATTTGACCTGGACCGGTACTTCATGGCTCCATTTGTCAATCAGACCTTGTGGGGTCTGCTCATTCCACTGGTTTATTATTGCTTTAAGAAATTTCCTATTAAGCGCATATCTGATATCCCCGCCTGGTCAAAATTAGTTCTTGCCAGTGTGGTTGTGGCTGGATTTCACGAGACGATGTCTTACGTACTCTGGTGGATACCGATGGATCTATTGGGCATACATGAGGTATCGATGGGTACGATAAAGAAAGCTCTCTATAGTTGGCCGGCAGGTTTCATCGGCCAATGGCTTGAATTTTGGATCATATATTTATTATTTGCAGGGTATGATTATGCCATAAAATATCAGGACAAAGAGCTCGAAATAGCCCAAATGGAATCTCAACTGAGTAATGCTCAACTTCAAGCCTTGCGCTTACAATTGCAGCCTCATTTTTTATTTAATACCTTAAATACCATCTCTTCATTGGCTGAAATCAATGCTTCTGATGCACAAAAAATTATTAGTAAACTAGGCAATTTATTGAGAGGACTGCTAACTAAAGATCAAAAACCCACGATCACCCTAAGTGAAGAAATAGATTTTATTAAAGATTATTTGGATATTGAAGAGGTACGATTTCAGGATAGACTCAAAGTATATTATGATATCGATCCATTGTCATTACAAGCTGAGATACCCAGCTTTATTCTGCAGCCTTTGGTAGAAAATGCCATCAAACACGGCATAGCTCCTAAAATTGAGCCCGGTGTCATCAACATACATGCTCAAATCAATGCAGAGGAACAACGTCTACTGCTTAAAGTCATTGATGATGGGGGAAAAGCTATCTCTCTTGACAATAGAACAGGACAAAGTCCAGGTATCGGTTTAAAAAATGTATACGATCGTCTCAAACTCTTGTATCAAGATCAATTTACCATGCATTCCTATAAAAAAGAAGATGGCTATGAAGTCACTCTGGACATCCCATTAAAATACAAATCCTAATCGAGTTAAATGCATCTTATTAAGACCATAGTCGTAGATGATGAATTTCTAGCCCGCAAGAGAATAATTAATCTTTTAAAGGGCCAGGAGGATATTCACATCATTGCAGAATGTAAAAATGGCAAAGAAGCAGTTGAAAAAATCAATCAATTAAAACCTGATCTGGTTTTTCTCGATGTCCAAATGCCGGATTTAAATGGGTTTGAGGTTTTACAATCCGGTCTATTACAGCATCATCCGTTTATCATTTTCGTAACCGCTTTTGATCATTATGCTATCCAAGCCTTCGATGTAAAGGCTATGGACTATCTACTAAAACCTTATGATAATGAGCGATTTACACAGGCACTCAACCATGCCAGATCCCAGGTAGGATTAAAAAAGGAACACGAGTTTCATCATAAGCTATTAGGATTTATTGACCATTATCAAAAAGCCAAAAACCAAGCAAATTTTTTAGAAATCAAGTTACGGGGTATTACCAAGAAAATATCCTTGGATCTGATCCTTTATATTGAAGCTGATGGAAATTACGTCCACATACATACAGCCCGCAACCGATATTTATTAAGGGCCACTTTACAAGAATTAGAACAAAAGCTGGAATCACCTGATTTTCTCCGCATCCACAGATCCATTATGATCAACACGGCAGGCATTCGTTCTTACCGGTATTTGTCAAATAACAAATATGAATTCACCATGGAAAATGAAATTCGACTAATTTCAAGTCGTGGTTATAAAGAACAAATTCAGGAATTTATAAGCCGATTTTCTGAAACAGACCTTTAGCAAAATTACTTCTACCCGGATTATATGAATTGATTTCCATTCATCCCATTTTAGTGTCTCCAATCACAAATCACTTTCCACCTCTTAGCAATACATCTATATTTGAATCTATTACTAAACCTGACTAATTTTTTAATTATGAAATGGATTCATACCCTGTGTGTTTTGCTATTTTGTATAACGATAACCAGCGCACAAACTCAACTCACCAAAACACCGAATGCCAGTCCAAAAGCAAAAGTATACCAACAAATCGGCCTTACAGATGTGGGTATTGCCTATTTCAGACCGGCTGTCAAGGATCGGGAGATCTGGGGAAAGCTGGTTCCCTATGGCAAAGTCTGGAGAGCTGGAGCAAATGACAACACGGTATTTTATTGTTCTTCCGAATTAATGATTGGAGGAAAGAGTCTTCCGGCAGGCAAATATGGTTTACATGTGATTCCCAATGAAAATGAGGCGGAAGTCATTTTTTCGTCGAATTATACCTCGTGGGGTTCGTTTTCATATAATCCTCAAGAGGATGTACTGAGAATCAAAGCCAACTTTACTGAATCAGATCACTTTTATGAATTTCTGACCTATTCGTTTTCTGAATTGGGTGTTGAAAGTGCCACTTGTGCGCTGAGTTGGGGGAATAAGACTATTTCGTTTAAGGTAGCTACCAATGTACATGACCAGGTGATTGCAAGTTTGAAAAATGAACTCAGGTACAAGTCCGGATGGTCCTGGCAAGGTTGGCACGAAGCTGCGAATTACTGCCTCCGTAATAACACCCATTTGCAACAAGGGCTAAACTGGGCAGCGCGATCGGTCTTTATGACTCCCAATCCGGCCAATATGATGACCAAAGCCAGATTAACGGCTAAAGTGAAGGGTGCAGAAAGTGAGGAGGAAAAGTCAAAAGCCATTATTGCTAGTCTTCAGAGTGATCTCGATCAGGGTAATATAACCTGGAAAGAATACAATGCCGCTGCCAACTATGCGGCCAGTGTAAATAATGAAATGGCTTATGCCTGGGCAGATAAGGCTATCGACATGGGGCAATCCATGACTGCAATGATGACTAAAGTACAGATTCTTGCCAAAAACGGTAAAGAGATGGAAGCCAAGAAATTGAAAGAAAAAGCTCTTGACAAAGGTTCCAATGCTGAATTAAATGCCTACGGGTACAAACTTCTATTTAGCGGAAAGACTGCTGAAGCCGTTGAGATCTTTGAAGCCAACTCCAGAAAGAATGCTACGGATCCGAATGTTTGGGATAGCCTGGGAGAAGGATACTTCAACAATGGTCAAAAAGAAAAAGCGATAGAGGCTTTTAAGAAATGCCTTTCTATGAATCCTTCCCCAACTTTAAAATCACACGCGAAAGGATTCCTGAAACAACTAGGTGTCGACAAACATACTGCGAAATCATAATTCATACTTATTCTATGGCTAAAATGAAAAGAATCGGGTACTTTGCCCGGTTCTTTTTTTAATTTAGCCCTGTTTAATCCAACCACGGAGGAATTAGGAGTTTACAATTGCCATAGTTTCGCTGTGTAGTTGATATTTCTGTTTTTCTCGAAAAGTGGTAAGCCTAAGGAATTTGTAAGTGTGCAAGTTCAAATGTCAGGGATATAAACCATGCTTCCTAATCCTGCCACTGAGTATATGTATTCACCAACCTTGCAAATGGAGGATATTATCAAATTTGTGAAATCCGGATATCTTCAGGGTCAATAGAGAATCGATGTTGCAGGTTTACCTCCAGGATCTATTTTACACTTTGACGATCTATGAAGGGTAAGTTTTACTCAGGTTAATTCATAAAGATGTAGATAATCGAACATGAAAAATCTTCTGATAATAGTTCTGATTTATAGTTGTTCAATCTTCTATTCGCCTGGCCAATACAACAAATCAGTCTGCACTTTTAGAATACCAAGCTTTACGCAGGTATGTCATCAAGTAACCGTTAGGTGACGGAATTGATTTTCACAAATGTTGTCTCAGGTTCATTCGATCGTGAAATATTCTTATTATCCGACATTCATCATCTTCAATTCTATAAAATATCAGGTGTCTATTTATCTGTAGCGTCCGATAACTGTAAGTGGAAAATGGATATTTCATCCCGAGTTAATGATCCTCTAGGATCAATTGCATACCATAGTACAGATCATCTTGATATCGATCAGGTCAACAAATAAAAGTACTAGTGAGTCTACTCTGAAAACTGTCATTTAAAAAGAATACTTGAAATAATGCAAAATATTGTATACACCCCCGCCACCCTAACCCTAAAGGGCCTCCGCCCACAAATCCATTCTTTACCCTAGCCCAAAAGGGAATGCAGCCGCGCATTCATTTACAGCAAGTTATGCGGGAGGACTCTCCTTTAGGAGTCGGAGGCGAGCGTGGGCAAATTCTAAAACCATATTATTTTTACCGAAGGCTTTGATGTTGACTTTTCGGAGTAGACTCACTAGTGGTTTAAGAACGAAGTAATGGGAGGTTAGAACAAAGAATTTTTTTTCCAAGATCAAGTTGAAAAATGTAGGTATAACCATAGTTACGTCGAGGCTTTTCAACGATGATATTTGGAAAAAGATCTAGTTATAACCTTTTGTTATTTTGTTCTTGAGCCACTAGTTCCATGCCTGGTGTAGTGCACGCAACAGCCGCGAATCATAATCATCACTATATTCCCAAAACATGACACCCGACAGGCCTTTTTCTTTCACATAATCAATTTTAAGCTTCAGAGAGGTTTCATCTTCGTAAGAAATAAATGTTCTGGTCTGAGGATTCCACAGCCAGGGAGCTTTGGCGGATTCATCCCAATACCTTACAAAACCCTCTTTCTCCAGCCAATTTTCAGCAATTGTCCGATAGTACTCGATCATGCCCACAGTTTCCGCCTGCTGGTATAATCCATTGTTCTCCGGGTTCACTTTATCCCATTTTCGCCCATAAAATGCCAATCCGACATTTATTTTTTCAAGAGGCACACCAGCATCCAGGTGCAGATCTACCGACTGAAGTACATTACTTCCTCCCGGATGATCATGGCTACTAGGGTACAAATTGGCATGATGCCCGGTTTGATGGTGAAGGCCATTGTGGAAATCATACGTCATAATATTCAGAAAATCAAGATATTTTTGCGCTTCACCCAGTTCGGTATTGCGGATAAATGCCGAGTCCGCACCGGTCGCAATAGTTAAAAGGTAAGGATCATGATTTTCACTTTGTGCCAGGCTATCAAGGGATTTCCTGATTGCAGCTAACATCAGCGTCAAATTTTGCTTGTCGACCGGTCGATGGATATTTCCAGCTCCAATCTGGTTGGGATATTCCCAATCGAAGTCTATTCCATCCAGTTGGTTTTCCTTCACAAAACGAGCAGAACTCTGCGCCAATTTACTTCGAGAAGCAGGAGTCAACGCAGCATCGGAAAAGTTTCCGGACCACAACCAACCACCGACACTTACCAATATTTTTAAGTCCGGATTGATCGTTTTCAACTCACGCAATTTGACAATGTCAGCAGCATCGAGTTGCGTATCGTCAATGCTGGAAGTATCAAATTGAACTTCGCCGTTTATAATATTTACAAATGCGAAGTTGATATGAGTCAATTTGTCCGCTTGAATGGTGGAGAAATCAAAATCTCGATAACCGGCCACATAGCCAACTACCCGGTATTCTTCTTTCTGCTCTACCTGATCAGTATCTGTAGAGTTACAACTGATACCAATTATTACTATCAGACCTAAAGCCAAATATTTTGAAATGGTCTTTCCGGTGATTTTACAATCTAAATTTATCATAACGTGAAAGTTATAAAAAATGCCCAAACCAACAATAAGAATGCGCTGATAGATTTTACAAATTCATAAAATAACATTACACTTCATGTTGGTCCACACTTTATTATCAATTATCCATTAGGGATTCTTAATTCCCTATTTTTTTGTAATTTTCTATTTGGCCTTAAAAACCACAGGATGAAACAACCGGAAGTATACATTTCACATGCATGGGGAGGAGAGAGTGATGATGTGATGATGAAAATCGTCAAACGGCTGGAAGCTGAAAAGATTCGTGTGGTTTATGATCACAAAGATCTTAAGTATCGCGGAAAGATCAGTGAATTCATGAAAGAGCTGGGTAAAGCCAAAGCGGTTGTGATTATCCTGAGTAATAAATATTTACATTCGGAATATTGCATGTTCGAATTGCTGAATATTTATGAAAACAGTCAATTTTTACATCGCATTTTCCCGGTCGTTTTGGATGAAGTAGACATTGCAAAGTCTACACAAAGAATTGAATTGGTAAAATACTGGGAGGGTCAGCATGCTGAACTAGAAGCCAAGATGAGGGAATTGAAAAGTTTGTCCTACATCGAGGGAATTACTGACGATCTCAATCTTTATAGTGACATTCGCAGATCAATTTCCAAACTGACTTACATATTGCGTGATATCAACACACTCAATATCAAGTTGCACACTGAAGAAAAGTTCCATAGTCTTACCGAACAAATAAAAGAAGCGCTGACCAGTGAGGTGGAGTCCGATGTCACTCCGTTGGAATGGAGAGAGAGAGCGGTAAAAATGATGCCTTGGCGAATGTTTGGGGGAGTTGCTTTTTTCCTTTCTTTGTTTTTGGTAATTTATTTTGGATTTTTCTTTAATCCTACCATTAAAAATGCAACTTCCATAGGATGGGAACCCTGGATTGGTAATTGGAAGCAAGAGGTGAAGTCATCCGGAGCCCAGCCGATCAAAGGAACCATTACGCTTACTTATAAGGACAATAAGCTTTCGGGTGTGGTAAAAAATAAATATCCCGACAGATCTACCTCTACCAATACACTCTACGATATATCACTTGATGAAACCGGAACCAAGTTGTCGGGCAAATGGAAATCTGAAGATCTCCTCAATCAATTTGGTGATTTTGAATGGCACTTAAGCGGTGACGAATTTACCGGTTTCTACACTTTACAATCAAAAGATGTTCACTTTACCTGGAACGGTAAGCGATAATACCAAAAAACCATGACAATGAAACTTATTTACTTAATGCGAGCTTTAATAATCAGTTTATTGATTTCTTGCACTGTACAGCTCAGCGCACAATTTACCTCATTCAAGCTGGATTCTACTTTTCAATCCATTACTGTGGCTGGAATCGCTACTACCATTCTGGCTCCGAATGACTTAGAAATCCAGTTCAACAATGTATTTAATAGTTTTTGGTTTCGATTATACGAGTTTAATGCGGAAAATTTTCGCAGAACCGCGGATAACCGGCGCATTACTTCCTTCAGTGAAACGCTGAGAATTCAATACGGCTTTTCAAAAGATCAAAGGTGGGATTTGGGATTGGAAACGAAATTCAACTGGTTTCGAAATGACGATTACGCCAGAAGTTCTCCTTTTAGAGTATTTGGGAACAAAACCGAGACTGGAACCAGCTATCGGGGATTGGCGGGTCTAGGAGTTCGGTTTCGGGCTATGCCTTTGAGTTCAAAACCTAATTGGATTGTCCAGGGTCTCTATTCATTTCCGATTGGAAACCAGGATAAATTAGAAAAAAGACTATTGAATGCTGACTTGAATCAATTCGATTTGTTAACCACTTATTATGAGGGCCTGAACGAAAAAACCTATTATTTTGTACAAGCCAACTGGTCGAGCCAATTTTCACCTCAAAGGACTAACCATGCAGCCGGTGCGGCATTCTATTTAATTCGTGATCTCTGGAATGGGTTGGTCTATATCTATCCGGGTTTGAGCTATGGGTTTGTTGTTCAAAACCAGAAAAAAGGAGGTTTGTCTACCTATTCCCATACCGTATTTGCGGGACTTGGTGGTCAATACGCGGTTCAGAATAATTTCCAGCTCTATGCCATCTGGCAATATCCTCTATTACTCGACAATGGAAGTTTATTCTCCGATATTATTCCTGCCAGCTTTACTTCGATTTCTGTTGGTTTTAGATTAACCTTAGATCGATAATGACTTATACTTACTTTACCTGGACAAACCGGAACCAAAAAGTGGTAAAACTTTTATTCTTAAAACATTGGAGGAACCTACCCCAACACCATAATACCATAACACCTTAACACCACTAAATATCTTTATATAGTTGTTTTATAATATAAAATCGGCAAACCCTAATTAAGGTGTTTGGTGCTAAACTAAGGATTGATAAGTTTATACAAGATCAGTTGTCTCCCAGTTTCTTTGGAGACCAACCACATCATATGAACTTTCTTTTCGGTGTCGCCATTATGCTCGCAGGGGTCGGTAGGACCTTGGCTATAATTGGTAGCATCTACATCGATAAATTGACCAACAAAAGTTTCTTTGGCTAGTCCACTTACAGATTTTTTAGTAGACCGGTCCACGGTGACTTCAATATAATTATTTAAAGTATCTACAATTCCAAAAAAAGGATTGTTGTGATAGTAGGCATCTGTATTTCCACAGGCACTTAGTTCAAAACTTCCTGCTGCTACGATATTGGTTGTATCGGTAAATAATATCTTTCCATCTTTTTCAAAATGATACAATTTGTATGGACCAAACCAAAGACAATAATCAGGATCTTGGGGACTAACCCAGGCATTGGTAATATCGGCCGGGAAGATCTGAGGCAGTGAAGGAATAACAATCCTGGGGGGAGAGGGTACGATAAATTCCGGATTATTTGCAAAAAACGATTCCTGCATCATATTTACCCTAACCGCCAAACTTCCACAATCGTTATCCTCGATAGATATGCTGGCATTGCCTGAAAGTTCCTCCGGCATTTTAACAATCAATCCGAAATCCGGAACAAAGCGCAAATCCTCATCATCCACCACCTTGTTGTCTACAAATACACTCCGGCCCTCCAATTGATCCAAAAAACCAGGATTGGAGGTTCTCAATAATACTTCGCTTCCTATCGCATTGGCACTGGAATGAACTTGCAAAGTAAAAGGAGAGTCACACGATGGATTGCATTGGATCCACATCACACTACATCCCATTAAAATTAGTCCTAAGTTGAACAGGTTTTTCATAAAGGTTATATTTCTTTTGACAATAGTTCGAACAATGTGTCCACCTCTGATTCCAATTGCTGAATTAAAGGGTCCAAATTGGATTTTAAACGGTTCGAAGCTTTTTTTACCGGACCAGATTTTCTGGTGCCAGAATCCGCAAATTTTTGCAAATGTGGCATAATGTCCACATTAAATCCAGCGATCATATGTTGGTCGTGTATGTCTTCGAAAATGAAGTCCAGTACCCTCTTGCTGTTATTAAAGGCTTGCGGATTTTCCCAATATCTTTGGATTCCCAATAAATGATTTTGATGGTTTTCAAAAAGTTTATTCCTGGAATCTCCGTATTGGTTTAGCGCATTCACTATATGTTGTTGAGCTTGACGGTTGCTAAAATAAAAGGACATTTTAGGCAACCAATCCCTGACATCTTTCAAGGCAGTTAGATAATTTAATATAAGACTTGATAAATCATCATAATGGCTTTTCTGCCTCAAATATTTTTCCTCCAAAGCATCTGCCAGTTGAATTACCAATTGCCCAATGCTATCCTGCAAATAGCGAAGTTGTGCCCGGTAGTTAGTCAATGAGTCTGACAAAGCTGCATTTTGAGCAATTTGATTATTGAGTTCTGACTGTAATTTTTGAATTTTACGATTGGCCCTTACCCGCTGTCGTTGGAAAAAGAGGATCGTATCCAATAAGGTTTTATCGAGTTTTTGAATTTGATTTCTGGTCAATAAATTATCCGCTTCCAATTGCTTCACTTGCTTATCCAGCGCAGCGACTTGCTGTTTAAACACCGAATCCTGGCTTCCGGTCATCACATAAATCTCGATCCTAAAATCGTTAATCTGCCCATCAAGCACGCCATCCAACGGGCGTAAGATGCGAAAGCTGGTCGGTATGACTTCAATTTTAAGATCTAGACCTTTAGGTGCTTTAAACTGAAAATATCCACCTTCTTGTAATGGAATAGTTCCGTAGTCTACCACAAAAAGGTTAATATTATCTAAACTGGTATTCCCAGCGGTACTCTTGTTTAACACTCTGCCGGAAACCTCCACTACCCCAGCTGGTTGTTGAGCTACAGCTTCCTGGGACCATAACCATAGAAAGCCTAATAGCAAGAGGTGCTTAACGCAATAAACGTTCAAAATTTGATTTGGATATCCCAATATTGTCAATTTGCAGTATAGTTATTTGTGGTTATTAAAACGGTTTCTGTTACGGGTTGCAGAAAAAAACGACAATTGAAGTTACAAATATTTAACAATGATTACAAAATAGGTGCTCGAAAGAACCTGTTAGCGAGAAGTTCCTAAACCAGGACTATAGCTGAATTTCAACTATTAAATGGATAGGCAATTTAATTCACCTATCCATTTATACTAGGTAGATTGAGTTAAGGTCGAGGTAACCACCAACCCAACCAAAGACCTACCAGTCCCCAACTCACCACGGCATCAATCAGGTCAGGTATAGAATTATTCTCAAACCAAATGCTATTTAGATAATTGATCGTGAGATAACCAATTAATCCTACACCAATGCATACATAAAGAGAGGTTTTTAAATCCAATCCTGGTATTTTCATTAAAAACCAACATAATATCCAAATGGCCACAAAGTTCCCGATAAATGCTCTGAACATATTCATGCCCATTGCCATTTTTAGATCTTGGCGATAGCTCACAATTGCCCATGGATTACCTTCCCTACCCTCCATTTGCGCGGCCGCATCTTCGGAAGAGGTACCGGGAGGCACATTCGGCAAGAAATAAGTTCCTTCCTCCAAATTGGCCGTATTTAGAGCATCGAGAATCTGATCCTGTTGGGGCGTATAACTCATTTGAGATTGATGGATATTTAACATGGCCCAGGATAAAAATTGCCAAATAAATAAAATCAAGGCACCAACGATTGTTGCAATAAGTGTCTTTTTCATAATTGGATTGGTTTTGTTTGGTTAGAAATATACAAAAAAATTTGCGCAGCGACGATCAACAAGGGCCTGAAAATGCTGCTAAATAAAATGAAGTGCTTTAAAAACTTCAATAAAAACATACTTATGGGGTAACATAATTATTTCTAAAAACCACCAACGATTATCGGTCATGGTAAACGTAAAGATCAACTATTGATCCATAGAATAAATCTTAATATAACCACTATAACTTACTATGAGCACAATAGGACCAAAATTTACCTTTCGATTTGGTCAAACAGATTGCTCTTAGAGCAATAAAATAATCTCGAACAATCAATTTTGGCTGGAAATAAAATTCCAGCCATTTTTATTTAGGGTACAGTGAGAATTTCCCTGGATGTTAACCCAAAGTCAAAGTTTTATGCCTCAAATGTCTGAATACTAACCTTACCGCTAACAAGAAAAGAATGGCTAAAAGGCCATTCTTTTCAATATGTATCTATCCATCCAATTCCGTATGTATACTTTCCTGAAAGCACTTTAAGAAACGGGTTTATGTTCCATAATATCAAATTCTATTTTCGATCGATATCAGGTCATGCACTTATAAACAACATGTTGAAATTGATTGGAAAATGGAATTGCAAATAATTAATTCAGTCAAAAGTTCAAATTGGTGCCTAAAAGTTATTTGCATCCATCAATAGTGAGTTTATTATTTTTAAAAACGGCATGTAACATATACACTCTACCATTATCGTCAAGTACTCTAATAGAGATATTGAAATTTGGAGTGCCTTTTTCCCTCTTCCAATTGCCGAGAACTTTGTACTTCTTTCCCGTTTCTACTCCTGTATATTCACCACTTAAATTAGTAATTCGAAACTTGCCATTGTCAATAAAATGCATAAACATCTGTCCTTGAATTGCCTCACCAATACAGGGTTGATAAACTTGATGGGGATGATCAAAATACCAAACTTTAGCTTGACTGTAGGCATTTGTTGTAAGTAGGAAAGAAAAAATAAATAGACTTGCAATTAATAGCTTAGAAGTTTTCATAGTTATTAGGTTTTAGATTGTTAATAAATTCATGATACTCACAATTTTCATTTAGGAAGGATCAAAGTTGCCGTCCAATAATGATCAGTTACCCCTCTAAGAATAACTCTTCCTAGAGCCTCCCCTTTACCGGTAGCACCAACGAATCTGCCGGTACCTCCCGTGATGAAAAATTCGTCCGAAAACTCCGCTCCATATTTAGGATCCACAATAGGAACTACTTGACCTTCCGGCATGGAAAAATACAATTGGTCTCCATTTGCTGCAGTCATCACCCCTGCTCCATTTAAAGCTTTTCCAAATCCATTTTCCCAATCTGGTTGGCCACCTTCGGTTAATATAATATGGAAACAAAAGTTCATATCAAATGTAAATTGCCCCAGGTGAGTCGCATTTCCCTCTCCTATTTGATGATCTAATCCCCAAAAATCACTGGGGCTATTAAATCCATCACCACATATTTGAGTAAAAGCATCATCGGCTGCAGAAGTCGAAAACTTTGCTTTTAATGGAATGGAAATGGTTTGATCGTCTCGATTTGCCCCGAATAAACTTGGATTGGTTAATCCCACTTGATCAGTATTTATAATAAATGGCTCTACATTGTCATCATACTTACTACAGCCGTAAAAGCCAAGGCCGGTTAGCAAACAAGATACGAGAAAGGTGAAGGTATACTTTTTCATCTCTATTATAATTTGTTAAGGATTAGGTAAATAAATGCATTTCAAAGTTCTGTAAAAAGCAATAGCAGCTAGTAGCAACCATGTTGCAATTCATTAAAACTTTCTCCTGAAAATGTTGCATTATTGAAGTTGGGTTGCACCGGGAAAAAGATATCTGATGTTTCTACTAACTGATGGGTGGTAGATTTTTTTCTTTTAAGAAGATATTATAACGCGGATCTTCCCGTAGGCGTTCATATCCCGGCCAGGTTCTGATCCATTTGACCCAGTTACCATGAGCATGATAATTTAACCAATGAAATGCCTGGTCCAAATCACCCAGAGTTGTGAATATAGTCGCAAGGCCAAATGCTAGCCTAGGGGTAACCCCACGAGTCTTCAGTTTTGATAATAAATCCAACCCCTTTTGCTTTTGACCTACTTTAAAATACGTATTGCAAATGGCCCAAGACCATTTGGGATCAAGCTCAACCGCTTTTTGGTGAGCTTTCACCGCTTGGTCATTCCATCCCTTATCGAAATAGACATTTCCCAAAGACCACCAGGCATGGGAAAATGTGGAGTCAAGTGCTAACGCTTGTCGCAGCTCTACGAGCGCATCGTCATATCTTCCCATCCACCAATAAAGGCTTCCCAGATCAGCAGTATGAATAATCGTAAAAGGGTCCAAATCTTTGGCCATTTTATGTTCTCTTAAGGCTTCTTCCAAGCGCCCGAATAAAACCAGATACCAGGCATAATTGAAATGATTCTCTGCGATGTTAGGGTTCAAAGCATTTGCGCGTTTGAAAGATTTTTCGGCTCCTATCCAATCCCCTTCGAAGTAGGTTTTAATAAACGCCAAAGCGGCATGAGCTTCGGCCAGAGTAGAATCCAATCGAATAGCTCTTAAGGCAGCAGCTCTTCCCATTTTCCAAATTTCCAGTGATGGATTCAGTCCATGACCCACTTTGGTATATCCAATGGCCAGGCCAGCATAGGCCAGGGGATCGGCAGGATCATTTTCAATAGCTTGTTTTAAAAAGTCAATACCTTTCTGTCTTTCTTCCTTTGTAGGTTTTTCCAAATGGTACATTCCACGATAATAGGCTTTTAGGTTTTCCGGATTGATCGCTCTAGTCGCGCTCAATCGCGATTGCTCCTCTGGGGATATCTGGATCCTAATTTCATTGACCATTTCTAATATGGCGTCACTTTGCATTTTAAGGACATTACCTATTTCCTGATGATAATCCTTGGCCCAAAGGTGTTTTTCCTTTGGAAAAACTTGAATCAGCTGTAATTGAAGTCGTGCACTGTCTCCATAAGCAAAGGACGATCCTTCTACAATTATGTCCACACCAAGGTCTTTGGCAATCTCCTGAGCATCCCAATTTCCCCCTCTATATTGCAAAGTAGATTTTCTGGAAATTACCCGCAAGCTTTTTATCATTCCCAATGCGCCGATCAACGCATCCTGAACCCCATCGGCAAAGTATTCGTTTTCCGGATTACCTGATAAGTTATCAAGAGGTAATACGGCTATGGATACGGGTTCTGCATTCCGGGAATAGGAAGCATAATAGATTATTACAGAGGCGGCCAACAAACCAAGAATAAATACTATTCGCCATTTACGGATATAAAAAGGGTCTGGAATTGTGGAAGATTGCACATAATTTGCAGCTTCCTTTTTCAATAAGCCTATTTGCCTCTCTCTTTTAACTTTCTTTTTAACTTCTCCCGGAGGAAATCCATAGTGCTGATGGAAACACTTATTAAAATAAGTAGGGCTTCCAAATCCAACCTGATAGGCAATTTCAGATGAGGTTCCTGTATCATTTACTAGGAGTTTCATCGCTTCTACCAATCTAATTTCCCGGATAAATTGACTAGTAGATTTGTTTTTTAGGGTTTTGAGTTTACGATGCAGTTGAGAACGACTATAACCTGCCTGACGGCATAATTCAGTTACCCCAAATTGGTCATTTTCAATATTATTGAGTACAATTTGGGTAAGGTTTGCCAGAAATGTTTCACCCCGGGGAGGAGGGAAATTGGTGTTCTTATCCTCCATCTTACCGCTAATTTGGTTTTTACTAAAATTACGAAAAACAGAATAATAACTGTTCCAAACCGATTGTTTTTATTTAATTCATTTCGTTTTTGGATTAAGTGAATAGATGGAGGATGTGCTAGAGATCCCCACAGCAGGTATGTCAATCAAAGATAGTAGGCTTGGTTGTTGTCTCACCTAAATATGTAACCATTTTAAACTCCAATAGCACATGTAATAATTTCCAAGTATTTGTAAGTAATTGTGATTTTGCCATATAAATTTTTCATATGCAACAAAAATGAAAAATATTTACAATCATTTGCAACATAGGTATAAAAACAAAGGGAGGATTCAAGCTAACTTTCCAACAATCATAAGCGGCATCGATTATATAACCTTAACCTTAGATATGAAAAATTGCACAACATTTCATTCTACATCACCAATTAACCATCTTAACCAATGGATTATACAGATTTGCTACAAAATCTGTAATCAATATTTGAGTAGGATGATGGGAATTATCTTGATGTTTGTTCAATCAATTAATTTACAAGGTCAGGTATATAATGGTCATCTTTCCTTAACCACCCAGGTGGATGTGGACAATTTCAATTTCTCAGCGGTAACTGGAAATCTTTATATTGGGGGTAGTGACATTGTCGATCTGACTCCACTTAGTAGTTTAACAACAATTGGTGGAAGCTTAAGTATTTCCAATAATACGGCACTTACCAATCTGAACGGATTACAAAATCTAGCGTCTATTGGTGGCAACTTTCTGGTCCAATATAATAAAGGACTTGTGAGCTTAGTTGGCTTGGAAAATCTTACTGCTCTTAATGGCCGTCTTTATATCCAGTATAATGAAGGACTAACCAGTGTCAATGGCCTGGATGGTCTAAGTTCCATCAATGGAAGTCTATATCTAACGGCTAATCGGGAAATGACAAAATTAATGGGATTCCAAGGTCTCATTTCTATAAATGGAAGTTTAATTATTTCTCATAATGATCAACTCGATGATGTGGATGGACTTCAGAGCCTTGAGCTCGTAGCTGGCAGCACTTCATTGCATAATAATGATGCTTTAGTCCATATCTCCGGATTGAACAAACTAAAGTCTATTGGCAGAAGTTTAAGTATAAGTTCCAACCAGGTATTAAACAATTTGGATGGTTTCCAAAGTCTTAATGCTGCAGAATCGCTCATTATCGATGGGAATTCTATGTTGTCAAACGTTGATGGTTTACAAAATTTAACCCAATTAGATGCAGACCTATTGGTTGAAAACAATCCATTGCTGACTAACTTAAACGGCTTTCAATACCTAACATCTATTGGTGGGACTTATAAGATTTCCTCAAATTTCAGTTTAACAAATCTGAATGGGTTCCAAAATTTGATCTTTATCGGAAAAGATCTTGAGGTTTCATTTAATGATAATTTAATTAGTCTGGAAGGTTTGCAAAATATTACCGCTGTTCCGATGAACCTAATTATCAAGCAAAATCCCAAATTAGCAGATATCACGAGTCTACATAATATTACTTCTATCGGTTCATCTTTAATTATTGAACAAAATGAGGCATTGTTAAGTCTTATGGGTTTACAAAATCTAACATCTGTTAATGAAAATGTTTCCATCTCAGGTAATGTAAATCAACTACAAGGCCTAAAAAACCTTACCACTATCGGTGGCAGCCTTCTGATCAGGTCTAATCAAAACCTGACTAGTTTAAACGGTTTGGAAAATTTATCTTTCATAGCAACAAATATTACAATCAGGAATAATCCAAATTTGATTAATCTATCCGGACTCCACAGTATTCAGTCCATAAGTGGCTCCATATCAATAGAATACAATGAACAATTAATCAACCTGGAAGGATTGGACGAACTTACCTCAGTCGGTCTGAATGTTCATATTGAAAATAATGATGCATTGATAAGTTTGAGCGGATTGCAGAACCTCACTTCGGTAGGAGGTAATTTTCAGCTCGATAAAAATGCTTCGTTGCAAAGTATGGATGGGCTGCAAAATTTAACCTCCATCGGTGTTGATTTTCGCATCGAAAACAATGTATTACTAAAGGATCTGAATGGTCTTTCACGTCTTGTTTCCGTTGGAAGGCATTTCACAATCTATTTTAATCCTGCATTTGAAAACCTGGACGGATTATCCAGTCTAGAATCGGTAGGATTGGATTTGGATATTTGGGGAAATGGCGGATTAAGCCAGTTGGACGGTTTAAGTAGTCTGATGTCGGTAGGAAGAATCCTGGTTAGGCAAAATAATTCCCTGCTTACTTTAAATGGACTCCAGAATCTTGGTATAGTCACCCAGGGAGTTATTATCCGCGACAATGGATCACTTGAGAATTTGGATGGTTTTAAAAATTTAAAGACTTGTTACAATTACATTCTTATTAAGAATAACGAATCGCTTCTAACTTTAAATGGTTTGCGAAACTTGGAGAAGGGTTATGCGAGTGTTATTGTTCAAAACAATGCTTCTCTGGCCAGTTGCTGCGGACTATATCCCCCTCTAATCAGTGGTTTCTTAATTGGTCGAATTTTTGTTTCTAATAATGGATCTGGATGCTCCTCAGAGCAGGATATTTTAGATAATTGTAGTTGGCAATCTCCAGATTGTGGGGGAATTCAGATACAGGATAAGATTGCGGATCACCAATGTCAAGCTATTTTATCCGCTGAAGATGTCACTGGAGTGATTAATCCCAACAATGAGGCATTGTCGATAACAGTCTTCCCTGAAATTCTATCTCTTGGCGAAAACCATGTAACGGTGACCTTGGAAAATGGCTATGGAGGTAGTTGCAGTAAGGATATCATCGTAAGAGTAGTTAATGATCAGATGCCAAGATTATTGAATCTAAATGTCCCGATTGACCCAGTCTCAATTGGATCATCAACATCCATATCAGTGGATTATGAGGATAATAATTTGGTAGAAGCGATAATTGACTGGGGCGATGGTGCTATATCTTATGGTGATATCCAAGAAACTACCATATCCGGGAAACATAGTTACACTATTCCCGGTGTATATGTATTAAGTATTAAAGTATGGGACGCCTGCGGGGAGACCACCGAAATTATTCACCAATACATCGTTATCTATGACCCTGCCGGAGGATTTGTCACCGGCGGTGGATGGATATATTCACCGGTGGGAGCCTACCCTGCGAATCCCTTGCTCGAAGGTAAAGCCAATTTTGGTTTTGTAGCTAAATATAAAAAAGGGCAGAGCATTCCTGCGGGAAATACAGAATTTCAATTCAAAGCTGGAGACCTGCATTTTAAAAGTTCTTCATATCAATGGTTGGTCATCGCCGGAACCCAAGCCAAGTTTAAAGGAGAGGGTCAAATAAATGGTTTGGGCACTTATGGCTTCATGCTTTCGGCAGTTGACGGACAAATAAAAGGAGGAGGAAGTCCGGATAAATTCCGCATCAAGATTTGGGAAAAATCCAGCGAAGTTGTTGTATATGACAATCAATTAGGGGATGAAGAAAACACAGAACCGTTGACAATTCTTGGCGGCGGATCCATTACCATTCACGATGGTAAAAATGAGATCGCGAAAATTGAAAAAACTGAAAGTATTCATTCAAAAAACATGTTTACTGGCCAAGTATTAATTTACCCGAATCCCTTTCAAAATAAGATTTCAATAACCCTGGCATCAGATATTGAGAAGGAGCACCTTAAGATTGAGCTGTACAGCTTAACCGGCATGAAAATAGACACTCCTATGCCGATTTTTGACCATCAAAATTCTGTAAACATGGATCTATTTGATCTACCTAAAGGGACCTATCTCATTTTAATTCAAAATGGAATTAGGTCGTATCGGGAAAAACTAATAAAGTTATGATTGAAGTCGCCTTTAAATTTTATTCAAAATACGATGTCAGAACTGCTTACGACTAAATGAGTAGAAAAACGAGTTTTAATAACTATAACTAAACTATCTTATACCTTTATTTTCAATGGTTGGATACCCATTGTTAAATCTAAAAATTACTACGATTTTATAAGAGGCGCCATAATTTTCTAAATTGTTTAACTTTTCGTAAATTAAGGCAGCATAGGGTAACATTTTCCCATCTACATTCCACCTAATTGGTATACCCACTCTTTTTGGAACCAATTAGTAGACCACTTTAATCATGCCAACATGAAAAAGCGAAAAGCTGTTAAGCTAATAATCAACTTACTCAAGACTATAGATTATAAATTCTCACAATTAAGGGTGTACCACAATATTAGTAACTCAAAATCTATTTTAAGTTGATTGTAATTTATTGTTATGTTAAGTAGTGTCATTTCCCTTATTAATATCCACCAATAATCCATAGAATGAGCTTCCATCTTTTTAGTACATAAAAAATGAAAATGAAACGCCGAATCCTTTACATAATTTTAGCAATTGTTGCCATATTAATCCTATTTCTTTTAAGAGGCTGTTGCCTAAAGTGTTACAAAGAAAGGGATATATCGAATGAGATTTTGTGTCCGTCAACCGGAGTATCGGACCGTGCAACAACAATTAATTTACCGTCTCCTGACCTGACCGATACCGAGCTGGACTTGGAAAACCAAAATGCAAATAGGAAAGTCAATCCTGAGTATCCTACCATTCCATTGAAAATTGACTCTTCAGGAAGGTTATATGATCCTACCACAGCTGTAGTATTTGGAAACCCTGATTCTATAATAAAAGCATTAGACACATTTTCCTATAGACAATGTCCGTGTCAGGATTCCTTATTTTTCGTGAATGCTCCCTATAACACACTTCAAACGCTGGGCAAACTGAATCCAGAAGATGACGAAGATGATGTAACCGGCGGCAATACCAGTGTAAGAAGGGGAACTAAAGACACCGGTGTACTTCTAAGAACCTATGTGCATTATAGCTTATTTGAATCTCCCGATAAAAACAAATTTGTAGAATATGGTAATCCGGGAAACGGAATCAAGATAGCCGTGCTTGATGCCGGTATCCATGATAGTGATACAAATTTAAAACAATACTTTGACTCAACGAAGGTGAATTCGTGTCGCATAGATATAATCGACTTTGATAATTCACCTTTTAGTACTAATGATCATGGTTCGTTAGTAACCAGTGTTTTATATAAAAGTCTTGAGGAATTGGGGGTCCAAGATAAAGTCGATATTGTACCCATTCGTACCCATTATGAATCCGGATATACCAATTTATTCAATGTACTCTGTGGATTGTACACTGCAAAAGAACTTAAAGTGCAGGTGGTGAATGCCAGTTTTTCCTTTTATTCTTGTACCCAGCCAGGAGCTCATGCCTATCCCTTGTTTGAGGAATTAATGAAAGAATTTAATCGAGAATTTACGGTTGTAAGTTCACTTGGCAATAGCAGACTTGACCTTGCAAAAGTTTATTCATTTCCATCGCAATTTGAAGGAGTAATCGGTGTCGCTTCAATTAGAAACAAGAACAATACGGTTTGTCTTTCAGATTTCTCCAATTACCACAATAGTCTGACTTTTTACGGAGCACCGGGTGAGAATCCACTGGGATTGGGTAAATGTTTAAGAGGTTCCTCATTTGCGGCACCACAAATTGCTGCTTTTGTAACCAAATACAGATTAGAAGGTAGAGACGCATCCCAGCTCAAAGTTGATGGTAACAGTTTTAATATGATCCATTACAAATGTTGGAAGGAGTATTTGCCCTCTTTCTTGGGTGGTATCACTCACGCAACAGCCGGACCAAGTACCATTATTTATCTGAATGTTGAAAATTTTAGTCCATGAAATGTGCATGGAATCTATTGGTCATTTGTATTTGTATTCAGTCCTTCGGTATTGCTCAATCTGATTCGGCAAATGCTGATATTAGGACCCTTGCTGAATTTTTGACAAGGAATGCTAATGCTCAATCGGCTCTGGAAAGAATTGAACTATCTTATAAAATTGCTGAAATCTATTTTGAAGAAGATCAGCTGGATAGTGCGATGTATTACACCCGCCAAATGGGCCAGTGGTTTGACCCCATAACACTGGATCCGATCTGGAATAGGCGGTATCATTTTCAGCTAGGAACAAATTTTATTGCTATTGCAAAATATGATTCAGCCCTCCTCCACCTCCATAAAGCCGCTGAGTACAGGCTTTTTGATTCCCAACATTTTAAGAGTTACTTAAAAATAGCTCGAATTCACAAAGAACAAGGTGACAATCAAAGAGCCTTGCAAATGCTTGATTTTGTTGAAAAACATAAACAAAGATTTCACAGCAAAGAGTTGTTTCGTGCTGATATGCTTAAAGGAGATATACTCAAAGCAATAAAAGAATATGAATTAGCAGAAATTGCTTACGATCAGGCCCTTGATCATTTACTCTCAAAATCTATTTTGCTCAGCGAAGATTCGTTGAGCCTAAGTATGCTTTTTAATCATGTTGGTCTGTTAAACAAAAGAATGAAGAAATTTGAATTAACCCTAGAATACTATCAAAAAGCATTAGAAACCCGACCTAGCTCAGATTCTGAAGATCGAATTGGTATAATTTATACTAACATAGGAGTAATACTCTATGACAATTTAAATCAATGTCAAAAAGGCATTCTCTACTTACAAAAGGCCATTCAACATAAATCAAATCACTACAATTCTTACAGCCACCATTCCTTGGCCCCTACTTATCATAATCTCGGTGAAGCATACTTAAAATGCAACAAAATTGACTCCGCATTATTTTTTTTTCAAAAAGCACTTAATATCAGAATTCCTGATTTTAACAGCTTGGATTATCGAGATAATCCTACGCAGGAACAAATCTCTTCTAGTAATTTCAAAATTAGAATTATCTTACATTTCGATTACAAAATTAGGGCTCTGGATAATTTATATCTGCTTACAAAAAATGACTCCATCCCTGAGTTAATAATTAATACTTTCCTGACTCTTGACAACGTATTCGACCAGGTGCGTCGACAAACTCATCTCTCATCCAAAATAGATTGGCGTCAAAAAGCTTTACCTCATTACCAATCAGGTGTAAAAAGGTGTTATGAGTTCGGTTTTACAGAAACAGCCCTACACTTCTCTGAAAAAGCTAAAGCTATACTACTACTGGATGATATGAACACCCAGCTTGCAACGGAAATGCTCCCCGATTCAATCCGAGAAAAAGAGAAAGACTATCAGGCTAGAATTGTGGATATGGAAGAAAATCTTGCCTCTATTGAAAATACTGAGAAAGACCTTTTTTTGAATAGAAAATTAGAGTTGTTCAGTTTAAAAAACCAACATGAATCTTTCGTTGACCAAGTTGAAAGATCTTACCCACTTTATTTTGAAACCAAGTATGGAGAGCACAAAGTCTCGTCTGAAATTTTCCAGCAATCATTGCATGATGATGAAATGATCATTGAGTTTTTGTTTGGAGATGATGAAATATTCGCCTTTCGGATTACGAATGATAACTTTCAAATAATTCCTATCACTATTGATAATTCATTCAGTGCCAGAATTGTAGCTCTACGAAAATACCTGCAAGCACCTTTACTCTATCCAAACCAGCCAGACAGTTTGTCACATTTCAATCAATTGTACGCGCAAAGTGCCTATGAAATGTACAAAATACTACTGAAACCATTAGAGCCTTTAACATCGAAAATCAATATTATCGGTGACGATATCCTGGGATATATTCCTTTTACAGCATTGCTAAAATCTACTCCCAACCGTCCAAACGATGTTCACTCTTTCGATTTTCTTTGTAAGTCTCACGAAATACGTACTAATTATTCGCTTGCACTTTTGCAAAAAATGGAAAAAAATATCTCCATTGGTGAAGGCATCATAAGTTTTGCTCCCGCTTATCGACCAACGCCTGAGCAAAAACCCAAATTGACTCATGTCCGCAGTGAAGACTTGGTTCCTCTATTGTACAATCAAAAACTATCAGATGACTTAAAAATGAAAAATTGGAGCTCAAAAATATTTAAGGGTAAAGAGGCCGAGTTGGATAGTTTTTTCTACTACGCACCAAATTACAAAGTTATCAACTTTTCCATGCATGCCAGTTTAAATGAAACTACTCCAGATTCTTCGTATTTGGTATTTTCCAATATTAACTCACGACCATTTCTACTTTATTTTCAGGATATCCACCGTATAAGATTGGAATCAGAGCTGGTCACACTTAGCGCTTGTGAAACTGGAACTGGTCAATTATATAAAGGTGAGGGTATTATGAGTTTGGCCAGAGCATTTATCTATGCAGGAGCTAAAGCACTGGTTACCACATTATGGAAGGTTAATGATAAATCCACATCAATTATTATGAGCCAATTTTACAAAAACGCAGCAAAAGGACAAACCAAATCAGAAGCATTGCAGAATGCCCAATTAAAATATCTTGAAAATGCAAGTCCCGCCGAAGCCCATCCATTCTACTGGGCTCCTTTTATTATTATGGGTGATAATAATCCCTTGTACAAGCCATGGTGGAAGCGGCTTGGTTACTTGGCTCTCCTAATTCCAAGTTTTGTAATATTTGGCACATATATATATTACAGAATTAAGAAAAATCCAAATCTCAAAATACGTATAAGGCATTCAATTTAGTTTTACCCGGAAGGCAGAGCTTACTGATTTTTTCAAATGCATAATATAAATAACCAACAAAAATCATGTTATCTGTTACCGAGGAATATGCAATCTAATATTCTAATTAACCCAAGTTGCGACGTATTAAAATAAATGATAATACATATTGCTAAAGAATCCATAATGGTGTAAATTAAGGAGGTCTCATCCCACCAAAATCTACACCCATTATGGAAAATTATGTAATTACAATTTATTGCTTTATTGATGATTTTGTCAAGATTTCAAGAAAAAAAGATGAATCATTAAGAAAAACTACTGATGCTGAAATTTTAACAACCGCAATTATAGCATCCAGATATTTTGGATGCAACATGGTCAAAGCCAGAGGTTATATGAGGTCACATCATGGAGTTGTATTTATTGATAAAAGCGGATTTAATAGAAGACTTCATGGATTAGAATTTTTATTATGGAGTCTATTTCGAGGTCTTGGACAAAGGATCAAAAATCTAAATATAAGTAGTGAATACATCATTGATTCATTTCCGGTTAAAGTGTGTCACAACATTCGAATCCCAAACTGTAAGTTATTGAAAAACAAAGCTTATCGTGGCAAATGTGTTTCTAAAAGGGAGTATTTTTATGGTTTTAAAGTCCAATTGGTAGTGGATGCAAATGGAATACCAGTGGACTATTATATTGCGGCTGGTTCTTTCTCCGACATAACCGCTTTTAAATCTATGAATTTGGATTTACCTGTTGATAGCACCTTGTATGCAGATGCTATTTACAACGATTATCAGTACGAAGATTTGTTGATGGAATGCGACCAAATTCATTTACTGGTACAAAGAAAATCCAACCTCAAAAGACAACATAAACCCTATACAGATTATTTAATAGAAAATAAAAGAAAACGTATTGAAACCACTTTTAGTGAAATAGCTCAAATGATGCCTGCTAAAATCCATGCAGTCACGCCCCAAGGCTTTTTGATCAAAATATTCCTTTTTGTGTTAGCTTACACCTTTTTTAGGTCTATCAATCTATAGTTCGCAACTTGGGTTAATTAATTAAATTAGCAGACGGGATCTCATCCAAGATCATTATCAAAGTATTGCATTCTATTCCTCAGCTCTATAAATCGGGGATGATCATAAAGTATCTCAAAAATTGGATCCACATTGGCCATATAGGCCAAGCCCAAATCATTTTCCCTTTGCGCTTTTTCCAGCCACGATAGGGATTCATCGATATTACCTTTGGCTGCATAGATAATGGCCATCATCAGATTAAGCTGACTCTCTCCACGCTCAATTCTATCCGTCAATTGATTGAAATAGCCTTCACTTTGTTTAATATTTCCCAATTTCATATGCGCATTGGACAAATAGGCAAGACTTAACGGTATCGGCTCACTGGATTTAGTAAAGTGCTTAATCGCTTCATCATATTGAGAATCATGGTAGTAACTCCATCCTAAAAAAAAGTGAAAGAATGGAATGGGCGCAATCTCTTCAGCCACTTGCAACAATGCCTGTGCTTTCTTAAATTCCCTCCTGGCCATGTGTATATTGGCAAGATCCCAAAATAGCATCACATTTTCGGGATCCGCTTTGCGTGCGATGTCCACTATTTCTCTGGCTCGGTCCAGTTTGCCTAAGGCTACATATGTCGAAACCATGGTACAGGTACAATAGTTTGTAGGAACTTTAGGCCAGGAATTTAAAGCAATCGCAAAATCAATATCCTTTTTCGCATCTCGTAATTTCCCATGCCAAAAGTTATGCAGGCTACCTCTGACCAAGTACGCATCAGAACTTGTCGGATTAAGCTTAATTGCTGCTTCGACATGCTGCGTTGTCAATCGATTTAATTCAGCATAGTCCGCATTGTAAGCCTCAAACCAGGAACTTCCGGAAAGTTGGTGGTTCCATGCTTTTAAAGTGTGAGCCTGAGCATAATTGGGATCTATTTTTAATGCCTGCTCTAGCAGTATCTGACATTTTTGAAATCCTGCAGGATTTAACTTAAAATTCTCGGCTTTGGCTTGTAGAAATAGGTGAAAAGCCTGACCATCCGTAGTATTCGGTTTTTCTATAGAACTTTCCTCTTCTGGGCTCAATTTTATATTCAGCTTTTCCGCCACATTTTTAGCAATAGAGGATTGAATTGAAATGGCGTCATCCATTTTCTCATCAAACGTATTATACCACAACCTTTCTTTAGTACGGGGGTTAAAGAGCTCAATGGAGAGTTTCACCCTTTTCGCATTGTCCATAAGTCTTGAAGACCCGGAAATTAAATAAGTGGCTCCAAGTTCTGTTGCGATTTCTTCCGGCGATAAATCTTGCTTACTATAGTAGGCAGTTTCTGTAAAGGCAGAGACTTTGATAGACTTAATGGTTGCGAGTTCATCAATAATCTCCTGGGTTACACCGATTGAAAAATATTCATTGTTCTCATCTATTGAATTTAAATTGGCCAGTGGGAGTACTGCAATTGAATGGAAATTATCTTTTGAGTTGAGCAAACTTTGATTTTTTCCGTTCTCATTCGAAGTAAGTTTAATGGTCGCGAAAATTCCTAAAAAAAGGATCAATACTCCTATAAGCAGGTTTTTTGCGGTGGGAGACAATAAAGACTTTTTGGGCTTTTCCTCAGCTGGGATCATAGGAGGGATTGCCAAATCATCATTTGCCAGAGCAAAAACCTCAATAGGCTCTGTTACATTTTTAAAATGGTAAGGGCCTAATGATTGGAACTCAAATTCCGACTGATTTTTAATTTTTTGATAGACGTTTTTCGACATCAGAATTGCACCGGGAACACCTATAGATTCAATTCGGGAAGCGATATTCAGATCATTGCTATAGATATCATTCTCCTCATACATCACATCTCCAAGATGAAGACCTATCCGTAACGGTACTACTGGTTCAGATCTAAATATTTCCTGTAAAACATTCGCACATTGAACAGCACCTAAAACACTGGAAAACAGACAAATACTTCCATCCCCATAGTTTTTAATTATTTCCCCATTATACCGAGCCACTTCATCTTTTAATACAGCTTGATAATGACGAAGACGACTCATCCCGAGTTTTTCATCAGCCTGCATCATTGCAGTGAAGCCTACTATATCTGCAAATAGAATGGCCGCTAATTTTCTGGCTTTACCATTGTTCTCATTTGAAGCCACTGTCGCTTATTTTATTTACCCCATCTCTGAGTACACCGAAATACTAAATATACACTTTAATTTCTAATCCTCATTGTCTGGAAAAAAGAAATCCACTGCAAGCGGCGGCAATAACAATGGCTCTTTCCGATCTGCTCAATTTGCGCCACAAGCAGAACCCTGTTTGATCGGAAAAAGAGGGTTTATACTGGAGTGAAAATATTAATGAGGTTTTGGAAAAACTTGAATCTATCAATTCAAAACACCAGCTTTCTCCAGGGACTCTTCAACCTTTTAAGTAGATTCTCCGCTTTGGGATAGGTCTCTAACGCGATTAATTGTTCTAATTCCCGGATCGCTAATTGCTCGTCGCCTAACTTAAGATAATTTAAACTGCGATAGTATTTGATGAAAATCTCCGATTCATCCGGCATGGCATTTAACACATCCAACGATAGCTGGTAAGATCCATTTTCAAAATACAATAAAGCCAATGCCTGATACTCCTTTTCACCTTGAGGATTTTGTAATGAATCGATGGCTCCGGATAAATTGTCTTCCATTCTTAGGTGATTTACTACACTGAGCGTATTGGTGACATTATCTCCGCGAGTATCTGTTGATGGCCAGTCCGTTTGTTTATTGTAAGCGTTCTTAATCAACTTTTGGTCCGAATATTCCAAATTGGCGTATCCGCAGCCGATGAGTATTAAAAAAACTGCAGCGGAAGCAATCCGATACCATTTCTTCAATGGTACGATCCTGGCTTTGGGTTTGGGCTTGATCTTATCCAAAGTTTTTAGATACTCCCTCATCTCATTCTCTTCCAGGGTCTCCAACAACTCTACGACAATTGGAAAATCCTCCACAGCTTGCCGTAATTTTGCATTTTCCTTCAATTCTCGCTCAAAATCCTCGAATTCATCTCCAGCTAACTTGCGGGCCAAATAATCCTCGATTTGATCAAAATACTTTTTCATAATGATTTCAACTCTAGAGCCAATTTGGGATTAGCTTCGATGATTTTTAGTAACTTTTGCAGGCACGTATATTTCTTTTTGCGAGCCATCCCTTCGGAGGCATAGCCAAATTCGGCTGCGATTTCACTCATCTTGAAAGAATAGGCCCATTTCGACAACACTTCTCTGCATTTCTGATCCAATTGCTGTAATAAAATATTGAGTATCCTTCTGCGATTTCCATCGACCATATAACTATATGGATCCAGGTCTTCAATAAATTCGTTCTCCTCGATAGCAATTTCTTTGGTAGATTGTTTACTACGGATCTTGCCAAACCATACATATTTAGCAATCCCAAAGAAATAAGCACTAAAACTGGATTGGATTTTTACCTTTTTGCGACACATTTTTATAAAGGCCAAAATACTATCAGTAAACACATCTTCCGCCTCATCATTCGAGCCTCCCTGCTTTTTAACATAGAGTATGATTTTTTGCTTTATTTTTGGATTCGAATAGATCATGCTAATCACTTCATTTCTTCCATCGATACCTGAATTCACCTTTTCAATTAAATCTGCTATTTCTAACGTTTCTATCATAAAGTGGCTAACTACGACCTTTTTGTTACCTGAATAATACTAATAATGTGTCAAGATAACAATGAAACCAATCATTTAAATATAAATGGTAAGAATATCTTTTTTGCGA
The DNA here is from genome assembly GCA_965223405.1 of Saprospiraceae bacterium. Lineage (GTDB taxonomy): Bacteria > Bacteroidota > Bacteroidia > Chitinophagales > Saprospiraceae > CBDCWO01. Next base: position 3,643,647 of record CBDCWO010000006.1, on the reverse strand, counting down.
ACTCGTTTTCCTTTCCAACCTATGATTTCTAACGCATTTCATCCTAAAATATATGGTGAATAGACTCTTCCCTTCAGAGGAATTTATACCTTTAATCCCAGGTACTTTAAAGTTTGCCTGAATGATTCTCTCACTTAGAGTCTGGTGGATAATGGGTTTGGTTTCTACAGGCCTTGGCCTTATGCTTACAGCCCAATCCGTAGCTGACACCCATATTACGCAAGCGGTATCTTTGGATACCGAGCCCATCCTGGACGGAAAAGTCTTAGACGATGACGTTTGGCAAAAAGTGAGCCCTTTTGGGAGCCTGATTCAGTCGCAGCCTCATGCCGGTGAAAAGGCATCCGAAAAAACTGAAATCCGAATTGGATATACCTCAGAAGCATTTTACTTGTCGGTAATCTGCTACGATCAAGAACCGGAGAATCTGGTCATCTCTGATGCGCGTCGTGATGCTTCTTTGGACAATACGGATGCCTTCTTATTTATCTTAGATACCTATCACGATGGTCAAAATGGTTTCATGTTCGGAACCAATCCCATTGGTATTGAATACGATGCCCAGGTAGATAAAGAGGGGCAGGGAAATTTTAACAGTAATCGTCAGCAAGGAGGTACCATCGGAGGTTTTAATCTGAATTGGGATGCTTCATGGGAAGTTAAAACTGAGGTAGGTGAATATGGGTGGAGTGCAGAATTTTTAATACCACTAAGGTCCTTGCGCTATAGGTCTGGCTCCGATCAGATTTGGGGAATCAATTTTCGACGTAATATCCGTAAGACCAATGAAGTTGCCTATTGGGCTCCTCTTCCGATACAATTTGATTTAAAACGTCTATCATTAGCTGGAGAAATACATGGATTAAATTTAACCAGTCCGGGAAATTTAAAACTTATTCCTTATGCCTTGATAAATGCATCGGTCAATAAAGAACAAGGAAAGAAGGAAACCAAATTCACACCCGAAATAGGAGCAGATCTCAAATACAGCATATCTCCTAGTCTGACTTTGGATCTTACCTATAATACAGACTTTGCCCAAGTCGAGGTTGATGACCAACAGGTTAATTTGGACCGTTTTAATCTATTTTTTCCGGAGAAAAGACCTTTTTTTCTGGAAAATGCCGGACAGTTTAGTGTTGGAAGTCCGGGTGAGGTGGATTTGTTTTTCAGTCGTAGGATCGGTATTGATCATAATGGTAGACAGGTTCCGATCATCGGAGGTGCCCGTCTATCCGGAAAAATCAACCGTACCAATATTGGCCTCTTAAGTATGTTTACCGACGATGTAAGTGAAAGTGAGGTAGCTAAAAATAACTATACAGTCGCTCGTGTCAATCATGAAATAGGCAGATCTGCCATTGGGGCTGCCTGGATAAACCGCCAGGAATTAGGACAATCAGGGAATTACAACCGGGTATTCGCTACCGATGGACGCTTGGGATTAGGGAAGAAAGCACAGTTGTCAGGCTTTCTGGCTAAAAGTATCACACCCGGCATTTCAACCGATGATTATGCCTTTAAGTTTTTGTCAAACTACGAGTGGAATGGAATGGAACTAAGTGGTGGATATTCTCAGGTGGGCGAAGGATTTAATCCGGAAGTGGGATTTTTGTTGAGATCTTCATTTCGGAAACCGGAGTTTCGCGTCTTGAAAAAAATTCGTATGAACGACAAACTCGGACTCTTGGAAATCAGACCCCACGTCACGTACCGCAGTTACTGGAATTTTGAAGGTTTTAAGGAGACCGGATTTATACACATTGACAATCACTGGGAATTCACAAGTGGTATGGAAATTCATACCGGTATAAATCTCACTGAAGAAGGAGTAGTTACTGACTTTGAGATAAGTAAAGGGATCATCGTAGCAGCGGGAACGTACAAACATCAGGAAGCACAATTGGTGTTTTGGACCAATCAAAGCAAACCGGTGAGTATAAGCATTCGCTCGGTATTAGGAGGATTCTTTGGTGGTAAAAGGTATAACAACCGAGTTACTCTGGGTTTTATATTTGGAGATAAATTCAATGCCTCAATTACGGTAAACCGCAATGATGTCAATTTACCCGGTGGAAAATTTGATACTAATATTTTCCAAGGCAAAATGGCATATTCTTTTACACCTCGTATTTACCTGCAAAGTTTGGTCCAATATAATAGTGTTTTGGAACTATGGTCGGCGAACATTCGTTTTGGCTGGCTGCAACAGGCCAATACCGGCCTTTTCCTGGTCTATAATACCAACAAGAGCGATTTTTTAATCGATAATCAAAGCTTTATTGCCAAATATACCCGGGTATTTGATGTAATTAATAATTGATGTCTTATCAATCCAAGTCTGTCATTTTATGGAAAGTTTATCAAGCGATGATCTTGAGAATTCACTGTGATTGATGGATGTAGAATAATGGTTCAAGCATTTTCATTCATAATTTGCAATATTATTTCTTACCTTTTCATAAAAGTTATTAACACTCATCTCTAATGAAAAATCTCACAGGATTCTTCCGTTCGCAGACGGAAGCACCAGGCCGGCGTAAATTTATTCATAACAGCATCAAAGCAGGAGCTTTATTCCCAGTATTCACCTCCTTTTCTTCGGCCACCAATCCTTTAATGAAGGCAATTGATTCGGTAGATACCGCCAAACCTCATCCCCTTAAAATTCTTATCCTGGGTGGCACCAGTTTTTTAGGACCACAACAAATAGCCTATGCTTTGCAACGCGGACATAAGATATCTATTTTCACCCGTGGCCGTACCAAACCAACGATTCACAAAAGTCTCTTTCACGAAATCGAACATTTGATAGGCGACCGCGAGGATAACTTGACCGCTTTGGAGGATCGCTCTTGGGACGCGGTGATTGATAACTCCGGGCATCGAGAGAAATGGACCCGTGATTCGGCTCAATTATTGAAAGCCCGTGTGAAACTATACCTTTATACTTCTTCTACCGGGGTGTATTATCCCTATTTAGGCTCCAATATTAAAGAAAATACCAAACCTGTTTTGGTTGTTCCTGATGGTATAAACGAGACCCAAAGTATTGAATACGGATATGGAGTAATGAAGGCTAATTCTGAGATTCAGGCTAAGACCATTTTTGGAGATGATCGTACCATAGTAGTAAGACCTACTTATATGATGGGACCCGGGGACCGCTCAGATCGATTCACGTACTGGCCGGTAAGATTGGATCGAGGAGGCCAGGTCATGGTTCCAGGCCATCGGGATGATCCGGTCCAGTATATCGATGTAAGGGATGTGGCGGATTGGATGATACGACTTATTGAAGACCAAGCTGTTGGGACCTACAATGCAGTTGGACCTGCTTCGGCGATTGGAATGCAGGCATTTGTCCATGGTGTCCATGCCGCTTGCAATTCGGCCGTATCGTATGTGCATATCGATAATTATCCATTTCTAAAACAACGAGGAATTTACGATGTAGTTCCCTGGATCATGCCTACAGGTGATAATTTTGGATCAGCCAGAGTCAATAATCGGTACGGAATTCAAAACGGTCTAACTTATAGACCGCTTGCAGACAGTTGTAGAGATATTTTGATCTATTGGTATTCAGATGCGGTCAGCGAAGATCGCCGTCAAAAAATGATTAGCGGCGATAATGCGCTTATGGCCCGGGAAACAAAGATTATCACTGAATGGATCAACAGGTAACACGGTCTATTAAAACTATAAACAAATGCGTTTAGTAGCACTTCTTTTTTTATTGGTATTGGGTAACCTAAATGCCCAGAATCTTATTTCCGGGGGAGTCTTAAAACCGGAGCAGGCCATTATGGACATCCGGCATTACCGGGTAGTACTTGAGGTCAACCCTGACAAAAAATCTATTGAAGGGTATGCTGAAATCGATTTGATAACCTCAAAAGCGACCAATACCCTCTTGTTTGACTTGGTATCCTTATTGGAAGTCAAAAAGGTATCGGTCAATGGAGATGAGCAACAATTTAAGCACCATGACGACCTGATTCACATCCAAATGAACACAAAGCTTCACGAAGGACCCGCGAAAGTGAAAGTGGAGTATGGAGGAAAACCAGGAGTTGCTGCCAGACCCCCTTGGGATGGAGGTTTCACCTGGTCGAAAGATTCGAATAACAATCCCTGGGTCGCCATTAGCTGTCAGGGAGAAGGAGCAAAAATATATTTTCCTTGTAAGGACCATCCTAGTGACGAACCTAATGAAGGTGCAGAACTAATTATTACGGTCCCTGAAGATTTGGTTGTGGCAGGTCCGGGTCTGTTGAAAGAGGTGAAAACGAAAAAGAAAAAAAGTACTTTTCACTGGGAAACCAACTACACCATAAATAATTACAGCATTCTTTTTAATGTTGGCAAGTTTGTCGTGGTTTCCCGTGACTACAAGACCTGTGATGGAAATATCGTCCCAATGCAATTTTATGTATTGGCCGAGAATGAAGATAAAGCACAACATCATTTAGATATTCTAGAGCGAAATTTACGGGTAGAAGAAAAATATTTTGGAGAATACCCCTGGGTTAAAGAGAAAATCGGAATTTGTGAGACTCCTCATTTAGGGATGGAGCATCAAACCATGAATGCCTATGGCAATCAGTATAAATACCGAAAGATTGGGGGCAAAGATTTTGATGGTCTCATGCATCATGAATTAGGTCATGAATGGTGGGGCAATAAAGTGACTGGAATTGACTTTTCTGACATATGGATACAGGAAGGAATTTGTGTATTTGGAGATGCGATGTATGTCCGTGAATACGCAGGTGAAGAAGCGTACCTGAAACGGATGCGACAAACAGCGCTGGCTACCAGAAATAAGATACCTGTAAAAATAGGTGACCATTTGGGCTCAGACACAACTTATCACCCGGATATCTATGGCAAAGGAGCTTTTTTCATGCACACCTTAAGATATGTGATAGGCGACGACATTTTCTTTCCGGCACTGAAAAAACTAGCGACTGATCCCAAATATACTTATGACAATTTAGTCAGTACGGATGATGTGGAACGGTTTTTCAGTCGTGAAGCCGGTCAAAACTTAAAGCGTTTATTTGATTTTTATTTACGCACCATAAATAAACTGGAAATAAAAATCAAAAGAGTCAATGAGGAGACCTTTCAAATTGAACTCTTAAATTATCCTGAAGCCTTACCCCTGGACATTGAAACCGACCAGGGAATACAACGCCATATGGTCGACAAAAAAGGAATTGAAATCACCAGTAGTACTGTACCACTTATTGATCCGAAAGTGTTTTATCTGAAAAGAGTGATCCAGGATTGGTAAAATAAGTGCCCATTTAAGGAAAACGGAGACCGGAAACCGGATAATACTTTCTCTAATTGATCGTTTTGTATTTTGCTTTCGCCATTGAAGTTGCTATTGATATTGCTATTGATATTGAGATTACATTTAAAAACATCAGAAGATTAATAGACTCCAAATATCAAAGATCAAGTATGCCAACTTGAATAAATAATAAATCCAAGCTAATGACAGTTTTAATACAACAGCCTAATTAACATTATAATTTTGAATATTATGAAAAACACCATCTCCATCCTACTCCTTATGAGTCTTTTAAGCACGAATCATGTCATTGGAATAAGTCAAGACAAATGTACTTTAAAAGGCACAGTCACTGATCGAAACAGCAAAGAACTCCTTCTGTATAAAGCGACTGAAGACATCAGAAATGTTGGTAAAATCATACCAATAGTAGATGGACATTTTGAATATGATTTTGCTTATCATCAAACAGAAGCATATAAATTGATATTTAAAGATGAACTCGCAAATGGTATGTGGAAACCAATCTTGTTTTTCCCCCAGGATACTATAATAAGCTTCAGGCTACACCCAGCGGATGATTTTACAAAAAACCAAATAATTGGTGGCAGGTCCAATAAGATATGGCAGGAATATCAGGAATCACTAAAATCAAAATTCTATTCTCATTTTAACAACATTAGAGATGACATGAGGAAACTTCGACATGAAAAAGAATATAACCGCGATCATGCAAAATTATTAGAGATAAGAATGGATAGTTTGAAGGAAGAATTTTCTATATACAAATTAAATTAACGTGAATAATGTTTAAGCGGCTGTAAGGAGGAGCTGTAAATTATCAGTTTTTTCAGTTGAGATATTCAAAGAAGGTTTTTTTGGTAAGAACTGATATGCTATTAACCCAGCAACCAGATTTATAAAAAACCCTTTAGGGGCTCGATGTCTGGAATGTTCAATAGAACAGATATTTTTCAATTCATCATTGACCGATTCGATAAGAGCTCTTTTTCTCAATAGGATTTTATCGATATCTGATAGATTTTGATCTTTCATGTTTTTGCGTGTTTTATAAATTAGATGTACACCATCATTCCATAAAAAGTCGGCCAGAGCTTTTGAAATATAGCCTCTGTCCCCGTAAAGTTTTCCAAATATGTTTTCAGTTAAAGAAGTGATTACCTGTAGGTTACGATCATCTACATTGGCTTTTGTTAGGTAAAAACTCAGAATTTCTCCCATATCATTAATTACTAAATGCAACTTGAAACCATAGAACCAACCCATGGTACCTTTACTTTTTGCTGCAAACCCCTTCATTACTTTATGTTGTTTTTCTCGCTTAATATGACATGCCTTAATCGTAGTAGAATCTATGAAATTGATACCTCTACTACAACCTAATCCATACTGTTTGAGGAATAATAGTAGAGGAATTATTACTTTTTGCTGTGTTTGGTTGAACCGTTCATAGGAAACAAGATCAGGAAACAAGTGCATCCAATATCGTCTAACCATTTCATTATAAAATGACTTGAAATTAGTGTAATGGCTATGATGAAAGCATATCAATATGGTCATCATTTCAGAGTCTGATAGTCTACTTTTCCTATTGCGTGTACATTTTTTACCGTCTTGAAGCCTGAAATATTGAATTTGTTGAGAGAATTCTTTATAAAAGTCATCCACAGCAACATAAATTTCTGTAATTTTATCATCAAACATATGGAGGAGTTTAATATTATTTAATTGAGATTCAACTGTTAATATATTAAATATCCTCCTATGTTTTAAATTAAAACAACAGTTTTTTTATCCATTATTCACGTTAAATTATATTAAATCCAATTCAAATGAAGTTTCTTACTATTTGTTATACGAGGAATTGAGAAACCAGGAAGAATTTAATCAGCAGACTTTTCTCCTGAGAAAAAATTATGTGAAGTTGTCTCAAAAATACCCTAATCACCCTTACACTCCTACTATCGGTCAAATGATCGAAAGCTTTGATGCGGTCCAGGTAGGAGGAGATTTTATTGATCTGGAAGCGCCGGACTTGGAAGGAAATATCGTGAAGATTTCTGAGAAAATGAATGGGAAAATCACATTGCTAGATCTCTGGGCTTCCTGGTGTGGCCCCTGTATCCGCACGAGTCGGTCAATGACACAGGTCTATAAAGAATTTAAAGACAAAGGTTTTACAATCGTAGGGATTGCCAGAGAATTTGAGAATACCAAGGCTTTGAAAAAAGCATTGAAGCGAGAAAAATTCCCATGGTTGAATTTGGTTGAATTAGATGATCAGAATGAAATTTGGTTAAAATACAATATACCTTTTGCTGGAGGGAGCACTTTCCTTATCGACAAGAACGGAAAGATTCTAGCAATCAATCCGAAGGTTGAAGCAGTTCGTGAAATATTAAATGCGAAACTTTGACCTGGAGCAAGGATATGGTTATATATAATTTGATCTTATCAAACCATCAAAAGCTTTCATCCATTATAACATCATTTTTATCAACTGAAAGGCAGCTAGAAAGATAAAGAATATACCTAATGCTTTATTAGAATATTTAGTCACATTCTCAATCCGGTTGACAATGTATTTCCCCAGATGTGCATAACCAAAAAATGTTATAAAAGCACCGGTTGCAGCGCCCATAGATATCGCCAAAATGTCGATCATATTGCGAAAATCATAACCATTACTTCTCAGCCATAGACCCAGAAATATCCAGGTGGGAATGATCAGCATATTCATACCGGCTATTAATAAGCCATATCCATAATCTTTACTGTTGGGGTGCTCATCGTAGGATTTCACAGCAGACCGCTTCCTTAACAAGTAAAATATTCCCAATCCCAAAAATACACCTATCGCAATCCACTTGATGGATTTACCAATGACTGCATTTTTTATGATTACATCAATAAAAAATATTGCTATGAATGTATAAATGAACTCAATAGTAGCGGCACCTAAAGCTGCCACTATACCTGCCTTTAACCCTCTTTTAATCGTTCGCTCGGCGACCGAAAGGTTAATCAATCCCGGAGCGGAAGAACCAATACTCATGAAGATCATTCCAAAGAGAAAGAATAGTACAGTATTCATTTAAGAATTTATCAATCGACAAAGAAGAAACAGAATCCAAAATGTAAATTAAAGATTTATTTCCCGATTAATCAATCGAATGATATATGTCACAAGGACAAAGATTATTCGTCAAAAAGTAATTTAAGCCCAAAAAGTGCAATAGGAACGACTGTAAAACAGAAAAATCGGTCAACTGATCGATGACAAAGCTATCCATGAATACCATACATCTATTTTGGTCTGCGATCAGAAGTGAATATTCACCTGCCTGGACCTTGGAAAGGTCCTCAAGGATAGATACCAAAATAGGGTAAATCTGTCAAATTGCTACCAATCACAAAATATTTTTACTTTCTTCAAATCCTAAATCCTTTGCTAAGAATGAGAAAGATAAAACTTTACATCGCCATGAGTCTCAATGGAAAAATAGCCAGAACCGACGGTCGTGTCGACTGGCTTGAATCTATTCCCAATCCGGATAAAACAGATTATGGGTATGCCGATTTTTACCAATCCATTGATACGACCATCCAGGGTTATGAAACCTATGCTAAAATTATGGATTGGGATATCCCATTTCCTTATGCCGGCAAGCAAAACTATGTCCTGACTCGAAAGCGTGATCTATCGGATACGGAATACGTGAATTTTGTAAGCGAACACCCTCTGGAATTTATCCAACAGTTGAAATCTCAACCAGGTAGGGATATCTGGCTGATCGGCGGAGGTCAAATCAACACCTTGCTCTTCAATGCCGGTTTGATCGATGATGCTCGGATATTTGTTATGCCTATTGTTATTCCGGATGGGATCGAATTGTTTGCATCATCACCTGAAGAAAAACAACTTCGACTAATAGAATTGATCCCCTACTCTTCCGGAGTTGTAGAAATGAGATATGCTACCAAGAAAGATGGTATGATCTAACCTATAAATTACGTAAGTTAGCGAATAGAACAGTTATCCGTTCTCAACAAACCAACGGTCACATAGTATGCAAAATCGTAAAATCATATATTGGTCTATCACCGTCGCACTGGCTGGTTTCTTATTTGGTTTTGATACGGTGGTAATTTCCGGAGCAGACCTCGCCCTGCAGGAGCTTTGGAATCGAGGAGAAGTTTTTCATGGATTTGTGGTGATGGCTTCAGCGCTTTGGGGAACCGTACTAGGGGCTATATTCGGAGGTTTTCCAACGGATAAAATCGGTCGCAAGCAGACCCTTTTTTGGATCGGTGTGCTGTTTTTTGTTTCCGCTGTAGGGTCGGCGTTGGCCAGTACGCCCTGGATATTTGCCTTTTTTAGATTCCTGGGTGGCTTAGGAGTAGGTGCCTCTACCGTAGCTGCACCCAGTTATGTCTCAGAAATTTCCCCACCCAAAGACCGAGGCAAGCTGGTCGCATTATATCAATTTAATATTGTGTTGGGTATCCTGATCGCTTTTGTTTCTAATTATTTGTTGAGTGGAATCGAAAGCAATGCCTGGCGATGGATGATTGGGGTCGAGGCTTTACCGGCATTGGTATACACTTTAATGGTTCTGGGTGTTCCACGAAGTCCCCGGTGGTTACTTACCAAAAAGAACGATAAAGTACAAGCGGCTAACACCCTCCGGCTGATTGCCCCGGATGCGGATATCAATGCGGCTATGCAACGGATTATTTCTGACAGCAAGGTCTCTGCTGTGTGGCAAGAAAGTATATTGGATAAAAAATATCGGTACATCATGATTCTTGCATTTTTAATTGCTTTTTTCAATCAATTTTCCGGGATCAATGCATTTCTCTACTACGCCCCCAGGATATTCGAAACAGCCGGCATTGGTCAAAGTGCCGCCTTGCTGAGCAGTGTGGGAATAGGCCTTACCAATCTGATATTTACCCTGATAGGGATGGCTTTGATCGATCGGCAGGGTAGAAAACAATTGATGTATATAGGCTCCATTGGTTATATCCTTTCGTTGACCTTGGTAGCAATGGCATTTGCCTTGGGATGGAAAGGGATGACAGTGCCTCTCTTTTTATTCCTATTTATTGCATCTCATGCTATCGGGCAGGGTGCAGTAATATGGGTTTTTATTGCAGAAATTTTCCCAAATCATTTGCGAGCCAAAGGTCAGGCTTTCGGAAGCAGCACCCACTGGGTTTTGGCTGCGATCATACCTTCTTTGATACCTATTTTATTTACTAAAATAGGTGCGGCACCCGTATTTGGCTTTTTTGCCTTGATGATGGTATTACAGCTCGTATTTGTATGGAAACTGATGCCCGAAACCAAAGGAATTTCTCTGGAAGATTTGCATCAGCGGTTAACTAAAAATGCTTAAAATATCAAAATGGATTTATTCTACACTTTGAATAATCCATCTCAGAGGCAAATCAAATGAATCTAACGGCTAACCCTTGAATTTTGTAAATATTTACAATTATTGACAATATATTGCTAACTAAAGGGTTACAACCGTATCTTCAAGTACTCCAAATTTGCCAATTAACCTCGAATTCTTTGGATTACACACATCAGGAGCATAAATTGAAAGTTGACTTGTTATGTAATTCATGGCTTTCGATAAATATGGAATTAACATGAAACCGCTATTATGGGATTTTTAATCAATATTTTCCAAATCTTGCTATGGTTTCCATTCAGCAACAACCCTGGAAACCTTAATGATGAATGGAAGCTATCTGCAAGCAAAAATGGAATTGACATTTACTATCGGCCAGTCTTGATTGGAGATACTTTTGCCACTCGGGAGATGAGAATAAGTCTGAACCTTAAGTGTGACTTCGAAGAATTCATTACCGTTCTAAGAAATGAAGATCAACTTAAAAAATGGGTATATGGATTAAAGTCAAGTAACCTGCATGAAGAAAAGTCCGATCAGTGGACTGTCCTCCAACATTATGATTTCCCTTGGCCATTTAGAGATAAACAGGCCTTAACAAGATATCAATTGTATAAATCGGAGAAGCAATGGAATATACGTATTAAGAGTCTTCCTTGTCCAAGCCAAAAACCACTGCCCTTGGACCCCATGATAGGTAAATGGGTCCTTACTAAAATGGCTGACCATTCTATACATATTGATTACCAAATGACGGCCTTGGTGCCCCCATCAATGCCACGGTGGATACAGGATCCGGTAATTAAAAAAGTGATGTTTCGATCCTTCCAAAAAATTCAAACCATGATGGAAGAATAAATCATTCTTACTAGAACATCTTATTTTTTAGTGCATTATATGATAAATAGTGTTAATGTGATGAAGTGATGGGTGCCATCTGAAATTTTAACATCTAATTTATACTACAATTTCATATATTCGCATCTTGTTAAAAAATAGACGACCAAGATGAGTGAATTTAGTCCTTTCAAACACCCCTATCCGATCAATGAACAATATTCACAGCGCACGGCCTATTTCTGTATGGAATATGCCATTGATCAGGCTTTGAAAATTTATTCAGGTGGATTAGGGTATCTTGCCGGATCCCATATGCGTAGTGCTTACGAGCTGAAACAAAACCTTATTGGGATTGGTATCTTATGGAAAAATGGATACTATGATCAGGTTCGCAACCAAGATCAGACCATGGGTGTCCTTTTCCAGGAAAGATATTATAATTTTCTGCAAGACACCGGTATTAAATTTGAAATTTCGGTACATCGAAGTCCGGTGAAAGTTAAAGTATATTATTTGGCTCCCGATACTTTTGGCTGTGCTCCGATATTTTTTCTATCCACAGATTTTGATGAAAATGACTATTTATCCAGATCCATTTGTCATCGTCTGTATGATTCAAATGTAGCCACCAAAGCTGCTCAATATATCTTATTGGGAATCGGAGGAGCACGTTTATTGGAAATATTAGACTGGGAGCCGGATAATTATCATTTTAATGAGGCTCATGCCCTACCGGCGGCCTATTATCTATACCATAAATTGGGTAGTATTGATGCGGTGAGAGAGAAATTGGTATTGACTACGCATACACCGGTTCCTGCCGGCAATGAATCCCATAATGTGGATCTGTTAAAGGGAATGAGTTTTTTCAACGACACCCCTCTGGATAAAGTCAAAGAAATATCCATTATAGAAAACAACAATCTCAACCTTACACTGAATAGTCTTTACTTTGCTCGAATTGCAAACGGCGTCTCCAAGTTGCACGGTGAAGTAGCACGTAAAATGTGGGGAAATTATCGGGATATTGCTCCTATCACCCACATCACCAATGCGCAAAACGCTAAATATTGGGCTGATCCTCAATTAAACCAAGCTTTAGTGGAGGATCATGACGCTCAACTACTGGTTCGCAAAAAGGAAATGAAGAAAAGACTTTTCGAAATCGTAGCGGACCAAACCGGAAAGTTGTATGATCCTGATGTTTTAACCATGGTCTGGGCACGGCGTTTTGCCGCATACAAAAGAGCAGATCTATTGCTTAAAGATATGGAGAAATTTAACCAGTTGGTCAATAATCAGGGACGGCCGATCCAGATCATTTGGGCTGGAAAACCCTACCCCGGAGATCATATGGCGACCGAAGTATTCAATAATCTTGTTCATTTAAGCAAACAATATACTAACATTGCTGTATTGACCGGATATGAATTATCCCTTTCCAAGACTTTAAAACAAGGGGCAGATGTATGGTTGAATACTCCGCGGGTAACCCGAGAGGCTTCCGGTACAAGTGGGATGACCGCAGCTATGAACGGAGCTGTGAATTTGTCTACCCAGGATGGTTGGATCCCTGAATTTGGCAAGGATGGAATCAATTCATTTTTAATCCCGGTTGTCGATTTACAACTTCCACAGCATGAGCAGGATTGGAATGACCTGATTTCGCTTTATGATATTCTGGAAAACAAGGTGCTACCTATCTATTATGACTATCCGGAACAGTGGTTGAACATTACAAAAAACAGCATGCGTGATGTGGTTCCATATTTTGACTCCAATCGCATGGCTGATCAATACTATCAGCTGATGTATCAGTCACAACTGGTAGAAGCTTGATCAAAGAGTCCAGGTTCGATAGGAAAAGAATTAATTATCTTGTTTCAATAAATTTTTGAAAATCGCTTTTGCGAAGTGACACCGCTCCCCATACACACACTACAATAACTAACAAAAATTCTGTGGTTCGGAAATTTTTTCCAAATATAGCCGCCAGACCTTGCCAAATCGTCGAATGCCTGGCCTGTAAAAAATCTGCATTTTGATCAAATAGATAGGTATATTTTAAAGCCACTATCATATAAACCAAAAAGGTACCGATCAACAATGACCAGAACTTACGTTTCAGCGAAATTGAGGTAGCAATAATAAGAGACACTAACAACACAATTGGCGATATTGATGCGGACCTTAAATCTTGGTTAAGTATAAAGTTCGGCTGGATAACACCCTTTTTGGCTCTCCACCTTAATTTATCATAAATGTAGATGGAAAAATCAAAATCATCTTCAACCGGAACACCCTCTACATTTTCAAATTTTCTGAATTCTACATGGACATGAGAATGAAATGCATTAAGAATTCCGGATTCCAACACATTAAAAACCTGTAGATGTGCATTTCTGAATGCTGGTAATTTGTGGGCCCAGGTCAATGCCAGATAACTGATAAAAAAAATCCCTACAAATCTCCATATTTGCCTACTTCTACCCATTGATCTTCGCACGTTTGAAAGCCCATTGCAACCATCCCAGCCACAATGCCAAAGTAAATACAATAAATATTCCCTGCCAAAATTCTACATGCATAAAATCAAAAAGGGAACTGGAATAAACACCCGTCAGGAATAGACTGATAATCCGGATAATATTTAATATAAAAATAAAGACGAGCCCTGCTAAGATCCCTTTCCATTTATATTTAAAAGCGATCGGGTAAACCAGAATGGCAATGGTGTAAAGAATTGCAGGACCTACCGCATCACATCCTTCTTCGATATTTACAGAAAATTGGCTATTATATAGGATATCCTGATTCGTACTGGTATTCAAATTAAATACGTTAAGGGTCCAACTACTTATCTTGGTATAAGCCACTAGAATCGGATGTCGTAATTTATTAAACCAGGCCGTTGAGCTTATCGTAAAATAGACGATCGATAATACTACGAAACCTCCCACAAAACGGATTACCGGCCACCGGGACCTCCATTCCTGGACTGGCTTGGATACACTCTGATTCTTCTTTCGCGCCATTGGTAATCGGTTGAAGTATTTAACTCTGGAATTTAGGATTCATCGATGAGTAGGGTGATCAGATAGGTTAACAAAGCGCATGCAATCAAACCTCCTGGAATATCCGCATCCGTCATTTCGTAGCCAAGACTTATACTGACCAATAGTAAAATAACTGCCAATGCATAGATTTTCCATAGCAGACTTAAAAACAAAGTTTTGTTCCAGGGAAACCATAAGTTGAAAAGCTTAAAGTACACCTTCTTGTCGTCATTATTAACTTTCATGCACCGAAAATTAGGTTGTTGATCACAATAGACTTATCTATTGAAGTTGCTTAAAATCCAGGCAGGTTGCGGAAATTTGTTCTTAAACAACTTCTTTATCAATTACAATTAAAAAATATGTATAAATCAAAAGTAGGAAATAATTCGTATTTGGGGGATTAATATTAAATTGTTCGAAATGAGTAAGGGTAGAATCTTTTTCTACTCTTCTGCCAAATGCACAATCCGTTGCCTCACAGCCACTATACCTACAATCATCAAGAAGAGGGCGAGGATCAGTAATCCCCACTCCGAAAGGCTTGGGATTGTCGATCCGGGTTCACTTACACCTCCGGAAGGGCCAAATTTGGCAATGAATATGTCTGCATTCCCAGCACTAGTAAATGTAGAGTCTCCGATAAAAGCGGTCTCACTAAAAAAACCAGTCATATAAACATTTCCTACCGTGTCTGCAGCCACCCCCCTACCCTGCTCACCTAATCTCCCACCCGCTTGGAGAGCCCAATTGAAGTTACCGCCCTGATCATACTTTGCTAACAATATATCCGTACTACCCCCTACACCCGAAAAAATTGAATCTCCGATGGTCGCTGTCGAAGTAAACCATCCAACCACAAAAAAACACCCAAAATGATCGGCAAATATCTCGATTCCTTCATCATTATTTGCACCTCCCTCCTGTATCGCCCAATTGAAATTTCCGTTTTGATCGTATTTTATGATAAATAAATCCATTTCGCCAACTGCCGTGAAAAGCGAATCTCCCAGATTAGCTGTACCTCTAAAGGAGCCAGTTGTATATGAATTCCCAAAATTATCTACAGATATTCCTACACCAAAATCTCCCAGGATACCGCCATTATGTTTAGCCCAGATAAAATTACCGCTTTGGTCATATTTTGCTATGAATATGTCTTCTACTCCTAATGAGGTGAAGGTAGAATCTCCAATAGACGCAGTACTGTTAAAATATCCCGTTACATATACGTTTCCAATTCCATCAGCTGAGATTCCTAAGCCCATATCAAATCCAATACCTCCAGCCTGTTGGGCCCATAAAAAGTTGCCATTCTGATCATACTTGGTGATAAATATATCACTATTACCTACACTTGTAAAAGTAGAATCGCCAATCAATGCCATCCCTTCGAACCTTCCGGTCACGCAGACATTCCCAACATGGTCTATTGATATTCCATTCCCCCAATCGGTCAAATTTCCGCCTAATTGCTGGGCCCATAAAAAATTACCATCTTGATCATACTTTACCATAAATATATCAGCACTTCCACCCCCAGTTGTAAATAAAGAATCTCCTATCGATGCCATCCCTTCAAACCATCCGGTTACATAAACATTCCCTGTCTCGTCTACGGAAATCTCATTTCCACGATCATAGCCAGTCCCTCCAGCTTGTTGGGCCCAAACGAAAATACCGTCAGATGTATACTTAGCTATATAAATATCTTCATTTCCAGCAGCTGTAAAAGTGGAATCACCTATAGTAGTCACCCCAATAAAAAAACCAGTTATGTAGGCATTACCGTCATGATCTACTGAAATGCTAGCACCTGCTTCATCTAGAGAACCGCCGTCCTGCTGTGCCCATTGAAAATCCTGGGCTTGAGTAAAAAAAGAAATAACCAGAAACCAAAAAAAGATGCCTAGTTTGTTCATAATCGGCAGTGTATTCTTAATTTATGCATATATTTAATTAAATATAATCATTTTTCTTGGCTTCTTGTGGATGCCCTTCGAAAGATATTCCAAAAATCCAGCTTTAAATATATATTTGAATTATTTGAATTAATAAAGAATTAAAATTGATTTAATTGAATACCAAACATAATCCTATACCTACAACTCTCAAAAAATTTTTTATCCTTCACTTTTGGATCGATATATTGTTTGCCATCCCCTTGATGATCATTCCCGGCCTTTTTTTAGAATGGGTAGGATGGCCTTATTTTGATCCTTTGACCGTACGGCTGGTGGCTGCAGCTCTTTTTGGTATTGGAATAGAGTCGTACTTAGGGAGAAATAAAGGCAGAACAGGTTATTTAGGCATGTTAAGACTAAAAATCATCTGGTCTTTTATGGCGTGTATTGGTATATTAATCGGATTATTGACACAGCCTGTTCAACCTATCTTTGGATTTTTGATTTTAGGTATTTTTATAGTTTTTAATGTTCTTTGGAGTTATTGGTATTTTCAACTAACCAGGGTAAATAATAGTTTCTAATATTTGGAGGGATTAAAATATTTTCCAATATTGAAAAATATTCAGTATATTTAAAAAAGGCAGTTTCCTTGCCTTTATTTTTTCCCTAGCATATAAATTTGAAAATGTATGAAGAATTTTAAGCAAAAACCGCAACCTGAAGTTAAAGTAGCCGGTCTTGGAGCAGAACCGGTAACCAAATATATGGCAGTTGATTTGATCACATTCAGACCCGATACTGAAATTAAAGAAGCAATTGAAACCTTACTTTCGAAAAGAATATCCGGTGCACCAGTCCTAAATGAAAATAAAGAAGTTGTTGGACTTATTGATGATAAAGATTGTCTCAGCGTATTGATTGACAGTGTTTATCATAATCAACCGTTAAGTAAGAATACTGTTGGTAACTACATGTCTAATGTGATGAAGACTATCAATATTAATTCAGATATTGTTGATGTGGCTAACATATTTATGTCCACTAAATTCAAAAGATTAGTTGTTGTAGATGATGAAGGTAAGTTGAAAGGGCAAGTATCCAGAAGGGACATTCTCCGTGCCATTAAAGAAATGAACAGTTCAACCTGGTATAGTGGGAAATAATCTCTAGTTTTCATATACCTTTTCAGGTGTTTTATCTAGGGTGCTTGGAAAAAATTATCAATAATTTAGAAATAAGAATTTTAGTTGGATACGGAGTCGGACGAATAGAATTTGGAAAATGGATGAACTGTACTTTAACTCTTGGACAATAAGTTGGCAGAATTATTATTCTACCCCATTTAGGGTACGGCAAAAACCAAACGGAAAGAAAAATCCACTATGTTTTGATTACAATAAAATTAGAAATTTGAAGTTTAGGAAACTATAAATCTGAATTATAAAAAATTTTCACATGAAATCTGTTGTTACTCTTCTAGTATTTAGTAGTGTTATTTCTATTATTGGTTGTGCAAAAAGCAGTCCAATCGCATGTGCTACTTATGCCTTAGAAATCTCGGATGAGGTGATTGCATATAGCGAAGCCGCTTCAGCTTACTCTGCTGATCCCAGTAGTGCAAACTGTAAGGCCTATAAAGATGCTGGTACAAAATACTTGAAGGCACTTCGGAGTTATGATACTTGTACATTTAGTGCTCAAGATAGAGCTTCCTATAACGCAAGTCTCAAGGAGGCCCAAGCTGAATTGGACAATTTGACTTGTTAGTTAGCTAAAAAAACTGTTGTCCTAACCATAATTAAGCGACAAAACATATTGGTAAGATTTAAATTGTGAGTCCTTGGCTTCATTCTTTTATCTAAATTTATATTCTAAAAGTAAAAGATATTCTCCCATCGACTTACTTTGCCATATCTTCATTGGTACTTTTGTTCTATCAAATAGGTCCCCTAATTAATGATTAAAAAGAGATATAATTTATTATTGATTTCTGCTCCATGAGAACTTTATTCTTGGCCTTTCAATTTGATATTTTTGAATAATGTAAATTACAACTCTATGATTTGGGTCACATAAGAAACTGAGTGAAATCATCTACCCTCTGTGCAAATGACGTTACTTTTATGGTATTCTATAATCTGTGAGGATTATGAATAATATCAAACCGAAATTCCTAAAATGAGCGCAAATATTCATTTCCAACCTCATCAAAATTTTAAAAAAGCGATCCGGGGAATAGCATTAGGCCTATTTACTGCTTTAATAGCCCAAAATGTTTACCAATTTCTCTTAGGGCAAGATTTAAACGTTTATATCCAAATGGCCATCCCTTTCCTCTTTATCATGATGGCAACTGCATTGATTTGGAGTAAAGTATGGACCCAGCTTGATGCACCATTCTTTGCCATTTCTATAATTATTATTGCGGCAATCGGTACCGCCATAGGTACGTTTATTACTCAAAACACCACAACCGAGATTTTCACCCAAAGGTATGGTGATATTGGAAGTAAGATTCTCAGGTTTTTGAATTTTGATGACGTCTTCCATAGCTGGTGGTTTGTATCCATATTTATTATGCTATCGTTGAGTTTAATCAAAATGAGTAGCAAAAGAAAATTCAATATAGGCAATCTTGGATTTCATCTGGCCCACTTAAGTCCAATCGTTATTTTGGCGGGTTTTTGGATTGATTTTTTTTATGGATTTAGAGGAATTATTCCTCTTGAAGTTGGACAAAAAACCAATGAAGTTCAGAAATATAAAAAGAATACCAGTTTGCCAGGAGATATCGTCACTTTAGATTTTTCATTACAATTGGATAATTTTGAATTTGAAAAGTTTGCACCGGATTATCGCATTCAGATTTGGGAAATGAGTGATCAAGAAACCGGGGGACTTTCTGGAACTGCAAATGCGGAAGGGGGACTTCCACGTATTATGGCATCACTTCCGTTAGAAATAAATGAGATTCAACATATTTACGGCTCGGAATATTACTTTCGGTTATTGGAATTCTACCCAAATTTCATTTTTAAATATACCTATCCCGATAATACGGACACAATTGCTCCAGTAGATCCCGGACTTATTTTAAACTTAAAAACTCAACTGGGAGAAAGAATGATCCAAATGCGGTCAGCCCAAGAGGGTCGTAATCGTTTATCTGACCCGCACTTAGGTGTTCAAATTGAATTTTATTGGAATAAAGATTTGGAATTACTGCAAGATTTACAACAGGAGCGTATCATTATTTGGGGAGAAAATGAAGAAATTACAACCATCAATTCTGGAATTATTTCGGACAAACCTTTAATCTTAAATCAATATTATCCTATTAAAGAAGATACAGTTGGTTTTACCATTGAAAAAATATTTCCTGATGATGAGTTTTTGACTGCTGGCCCCTCTTCAAAAAATAATCTCTTGGAAAATCCAGTCGCTAAAATTGACTACTGGAACCGGAATTGGTCAAATTCCCGACAAGCCTATCTTTATCCCAGTCGAGAACGCAAAGGTGGAATACTAACCATCCCCAACTCAAAATATTTTCTCGCTCTGGAATCGATAAAAGACAGAGAAACCAAATTTTGGAAAAGTCAACTAAGCATAGTTGACAATCAGGGAAAAAAAGTAAAAGAAGCTTCGGTAATCGTTAATGAGCCTCTATTACATAACGGGTATCGATTTTACCAATCCGATTTTGATCCGAATAATCCGAAATATTCAGGAATTGGAGTCAGTCATGAACCAGGATTATATATTATTTATTTGGGTTTTATACTTCTTTTTGGAGGATGTCTTTTAATGTTTTTCATGCGCAATCTTGGATTATCTACGTATATAAAGCATCCAATTGATACAATTTCTTAAATTCTTTAAAAATGCTTGAAAGCTTATTTTATACCTCTCTATTTTTCAAAATTACCATGTCGGTATACGCTATCAGCCTTTTACTATATTTGGTGGGTGTTTTTAGTAAGAAGACCATCTTCTTCAGATTGCCGATCCTGATATTCTCGATTGCATTTCTGAGTTGTACTTATTTAATCGTCGACCGTTGGATCGAAGCCGGAAGACCTCCTTTCAAAACATTTTATGAATCTCTGATTTTTGCTGTTTGGACCATATCACTGGTAAGTATATTGGTTGAATACCGTTATAAAATTAAGTTCATCGGCTTACTTTCAGCTCTTTCCATAATTCTAATTTTCGTATTGGCACTGTCAAAACGGGATGTAGAGATCATTGCATTGCCACCTGCATTACAAACGTGGATGTTCATACCGCATGTTATTGCCTATTTTTTAGCATACGGAGCTTTATTTGTAGCCGGATTAAGTGCAATTTTACATCTTGCTTTACCGGATGGAATCGTTTCGCATCACTCTTTGGGGACTCAGGAGCGAATTGACTTCAGTGATTTTACTTACCAAATCACCAAGTTTGGGTTTTTATTTTTAACTGCAGGTTTATTATTGGGTGCCTGGTGGGGACAAACAGCCTGGTCCAACTATTGGGGATGGGATCCTAAAGAAAATTGGGCGCTAATCACCTGGCTGATTTTCGCAGCTTATTTACATTGTCGAAATATCCAAACCTGGAGCAAACAAAGGCTATCATGGATTGTAATCATTGGTGTTGCAGCTATAATTTTTACTTACCTAGGAATGGACTATCTTCCTACAGCGGAGGACAGTCTGCATATCTATTCCGGAAATTAAATAGGTCCTAATAATTCCAACTTTTACTAATAAATCTTAATGTGATATTGATCACGACACTGATTGACTTGAATCAGTGGACACCTAAACGAAATATGACATTTTTATGACATTAATTATTTAAGATTATTTCTTCAGGTTTTTTTAAGTAAGAGACAAAAAATTATTCCAATGAGAGCTAAAATCATCACTTCATTACTAAAGGCTTTAACAGTTTTTCTTCTTTTTGGACTCATCGCTTGCGAAGGTGATCCGGGAGCTCCTGGTGCTCAAGGACCTGCCGGACCAACCGGTCCCCAAGGCCCACAGGGTGTTGCTGGACAAGATGGACAAAATGGTGCCGAGAATTGTGTCGATTGTCACGGTAACAATCAGTTGATCACCGCAAAGATGTTTCAATGGCAAAACTCAGTGCATGCTATTGGTGGCCATTATGAAAGAAATGATGCTGCATGTGCGGCTTGTCACACCAGTCAAGGTTTCTTGGACCGGATTGAAACTGGGGCTATGGAAGCTTCTATGGATACCGAAGATCCCCTTCCTCAAAACTGCTATACTTGCCATAAGATCCATACCACCTACACTGAAGCCGACTGGGCTCTAACAGCAGACGAACCAGTCACTCTTTGGGTAGGTGGAACAACCCATGATATCGGAAAAGGTAATCTGTGTCTAAACTGTCACCAGGCAAGACTAAGGTCACCTGCTATCCCAGAGGTTACATCCACAGATTCGGTTACTATAACCAGTGCATTTTGGGGACCACATCATGGATCGCAAGGTGCTTTGTTCACCGGATCAAGTACATACGAAATAGGAGAAGGTTATGAAAACTCCCTCCATTCATCACTGGCAGAAGACGGATGTATTAAATGCCATATGGCTCCAGTCATAGATGGTAGAGGAGCTGGCGGTCATACTTTTAGAGTAGAAACAGCCGAAGGAGAATTAAATCCTAATGGATGTGTGCAATGTCACAGCGATGCTGATGCTCTTGAAATGTTAGTTACGAATACTCAAAATACATTTAATACATTATTAGATTCATTAGAGAACAAATTAGTTGCTCAAGGTGTTTTGGGTATTACTTTTGGATCCTTACGCGCAGTTCCAGGTACTCACTCGGCTCCTCAAGCTGGTGCTTTGTGGAATTACTTATACCTTGCAGAAGACAAAAGTGGAGGTGTACATAATTTTAAATACGCCAAAACATTAATTGAAAATTCAATAGCAGCATTGGACTAATGATTAGCTGAACAAGAAGTTCATACAACTGATTCGTATTACATATAATTAAAAGGTGGTTTCTCAGAAACCACCTTTTAAATGAACTAATTGGTTGGATTTTCTTTTTCAATTGTTCGAAAAATTTCTTATCATGAATTCTTCTCAACCATATTCCCACTTTAGATTAATCAGATTTTTTTGTACTGTATTGGCTTACTTGTTTCTAAGTAACTTATCAGCTCAAACCGACGAACCTCCGAAGCAAGATCTCCGACCGGTACGTAATATGTTTGAAAGTATTTGGCTGATTGACAATCAAACAGTAGTAGTCCCGATTAAGGGCACTTTTGAATTTGATATTCAACATCGTTTTGGATCCTGGGAGAATGGTTATTCAGACTTCATTGGCTTAGCTGCTCCCTCCAATATTCGTCTAGGATTCGAATATGTTTTTGTTGATAATTTAATGATAGGTTTTGGAATTACCAAAGAAAGAATGCTCTGGGATTTTAATGCTAAATATGCCATTGTCCAGCAGAAGCGCAGCGGTGGATTTCCATTTAGTGTTACCTATTTAGGATTAGCCAGTATAGATTCCCGCGATGGTGACCTTTTCCAGGAAGGATCAGACCGATGGTCCTACTTTAATCAATTGATGATCGCTCGAAAATTATCGGAAGGTATATCCTTACAGGTTGCCCCCAGTTTGTCCTGGTTTAACTTCCTGGATCCCATACTTAATGATGAAGGCAGTTATCTGGGTCGTCTAGATCAACAACACTTTGCCATTGCTTTTTCAGGAAGATTTAAAGTCAGCAGTGGTCTAGCCATTATCGCAAATTATGATGCTCCTATTACGAATCATCCGGTCAATCAACCTAAATCTAATCTAAGCTTTGGATTGGAAATAGCTACCAGCTCACATGCCTTTCAGGTATTCCTTGGCAATTATAAAGGTATCAACCCTCAAGTCAATAATGTATTAAACCAAAATGATTTTGGTAACAATCAGATCCTGATTGGATTTAACATGACTCGGCTGTGGAATTTCTAATTTTTCTTATATCCGGAATTGTAGATTGTAAATTTCATTCCAAATATTGAGTTTTAATGAGGTTAATAGGATATTAAACATAGTTTTTAAACGACTTCATTGTAATATTTTATTAAACAACACACCAAATTTGATGATTTTTCTGAATCAAGGTTTTTCTAAGAATCTGGATGTTTTTAATTATTTATTTCTAGGTAGAACCTATGCCAAGTTCTTCCTTATATTCTTTGCTCTATTGTCCTAACCCAAAAGGCAAATAAATACCAGCTACAGTTTCCTTGAGTCACGCTTTATATGTATTGCCAAGCGATAAGAATAAAAATCTCTTCGTCTTATAGGATTGATGTTTAATGCGGATTCCACCGGCAAATAAAGAACTAATAATTATCCAACTTGACCAGAAGAAGGTTACTCCTTGGGGCAATCTTCAAAGTTGGATTAGATTTAGTTTGCTTTCATAGAGAAGCCATTGTGTAGCTTCAATTCGATTGATCGTTTATTCACAGAAGTCCTTGGAATAGTAGTAAAAAAGCAGGAAAAGCAGCGCTTTTGCGAGCCTACTGAGGCAGTCAGACAGGGCTTTATTTGTCTAAAGATTACTGTTATAATGGCATAAATACGCAACTAGGTAAAATACATAAAATAAATTCCTTGGAATATATAAATAATTGATTGTTAGAGTACTGGGTATGAATAATTGATCGGATTCAGGTTAGCAGAAAAAAGTGAGTTTAGATTCCGTTCCTTTTCATATATAAAACAGACCTAACTCCAAGATCAGAATTAGGCCTTAAGTTTCGCTCAATATGAAAATATCATTTCATAGTTCTTATGTAGTTGACCAGATGCCAAATGTCTTCTTCATCAGGAATTTTCTTTTCATAATTAGGCATATCCCCCCTTCCAATCCAACTTTTATAAAAAATTGCTCCATCCGTTTGAGCTTGGAATTCTTTGGTTGTAAAATCACCGGACGGGGTTTCTAATTGAGCTGCTTTGGGTCCATCTCCCAAGCCTTCCTTACCGTGACAAGATTTACAATGTTTGCTCCATAGTGTTTTCGCAATTTTTATTGAAGCATCATCCGCTTTTACCGGATTTTTCATTTTTTGATATTTCTCTGGTACTACCCAGGGATCCTGATCATTTTTCGGAATCATGGACATAATTAGAAATGCCATTCCAACCAAGCCTGCCAAAGTGATTAAGTTGTGTTTCATTATTAATTTTTTATTTCTATTATTTAGACGAAAATTGCAATAAAAATCACATGTATATTTACTATTTAACAATATATTAAGCTATCAATATGGTAACTTATTGTATGTCAAAGTAAATGTACTTTTTAGGATTATTTGATGACTATCATCATTTTCTAAGTTGATAACAGTCATAACGTGCTCAATTATATGTCCTTATGTTAGCATATAATTAATTAGTTCTAGCATGAAATTCTTAAGGACAGCTTTTATAATGACATTTCTGGTTATTAGTTTAGCAGGATGTAAGTACGATATTGTAGTTCCAGAACTTCTAGATATAGATCCTGGAACACCAGAGGTAAGTTTTACGAAAGAGATCATTCCATTATTTGCGGCTAGTTGTATTAACAGTGGTTGTCATCATCCTGGAGCGGTTAAGCCTGATTTAACTCTACCCAACGCTTATTCCGAGTTATTTACAGGGTCATATATCGATACAATTCAACCAGCGCAGAGTGATTTATACCTATGGTTAACGGGAAAAAGGTCTCTACCAATGCCATTAACCGGTCCGGATAATGAAATTAATGCTGCAGTTCTAACCTGGATAACTCAAGGCGCTAAAAACAATTAAAATTCCACAAAATGAATTTCAAAAATCCTGAAGTATTCAAGGAAATAATAAAGTGGTCAATATTTATGATGCTATCAATAATTGTCGTGAATACAACCGCATTGTCCCAAGACACGACTAGTGAAAAGCCTGAGATTAAACCAGTGAGAAATATGTTTGAAAGTATATGGCTGATAGATAACCAAACGGTTGTCGTACCTATACCTGGAACTTTTGAATGGGATATCCAACACCGGTTTGGTGTGCTTAAAAATGGTTATGATGACTTTTTTGGCCTTTTTGCACCTTCAAATTTTAGACTGGGGTTCAACTATGTGCCAATAGAAAACCTGATGATCGGTTTTGGGTTTACCAAGGAACGATTAATCTGGGATTTTACCGGGAAATATGCGATTATTCAACAATCAAGAGGAGGTGAAATACCAGTGAGTATATCTTATCTGGTAAATGCCGGATGGGATACCCGTAAAAAGGAAAATTTTGTTAACTCATCAGATCGTTTGAGTTATTTTCATCAATTAATGGTTGCACGGAAAATTACCGATGGTTTTTCATTACAAGGATCTTTGAGTCTATCTCACTTTAATGCGGTAGAGGGTATACTGAACGATAATCAAGAGGAAGTAGCCTTGATGAAAAACGATCATCTCGCCTTTGCCTTATTGACAAGAATCAAAATTTCCGCTGGCACTTCAATTATCGCAAACTATGACCAACCACTCACCAATCATCTTGAAAATAAACCTAAGTCAAATATCAGCATTGGTATTGAATTTACATCGAGTTCACATGCTTTTCAAATCTTTCTAGCCAATTATCGTGCTCTTGTCCCTCAATACAATAATGTATTTAATCAGAATGAGTTTGGGGATGGAGGATTATTGTTAGGGTTCAATATAACCCGGCTATGGAATTTCTAAAATTTTTGAATTGTCTAATATGAAAAATAACAAAATAACGCGAAGGGGATTTTTCTCTCTAAATCTTAAGAACAATCATCCCACTGAGGCAAAAATTCAGATGCTAACGGCAGAAGGAAAGTTAGTAGAAGTACCACAAGGTTTGATTGAAAAAAATAGGACTGGGAAAAAAGTTTCTAACCAAGAATTATTATCCTGGCGAAAGGTGAATAATCAGGATAAAACTTAAAATTTAGCTGGCAATGAAAAAGAATAGTCCAGAACACAATTCCAGAAGAGACTTTATCAAGTTGACCGTAGTTGGAGCAACAGTTGCCGGCTGTGGAACCATGATATGTTCCTGCCAATCCAAGCCAAAACAGGAATCTGTCAAACTTTTGTCTCCTGATGGAGAATTAATTGAGGTTTCTGCTGATCAAATGCATCCGGCTCACAAACATGTTGCTGTTTCCAGCGAGGAGGCGCGCAAGGGAATACCCGGTAAAAAATTTGTGATGGTTATTGACCTGGCTCGGTGCAACAATGCGAGAGTCTGTGTTACAGCTTGCCAGAAAATGCATTATCTTCCAGAAGACAAAGAATGGTTATCAATCAAATTGATGAAAGACCATGAAAATGGAGCACCTTATTGGTTTCCCAAAACTTGCTTTCATTGTGACAATCCACCATGTGTAAAAGTATGTCCGGTAGATGCTACCTATAAACGCAGCGATGGTTTAGTATTAATCGATAGTGACCGGTGTATCGGTTGTAAGTTTTGCATGACTGCATGTCCTTACTCGACTCGTGTTTTTAATTGGGATGACCCAGATTTACCAGAAGAAATCGCCTCCCTTCCCAATTCTCCCGAGACCAGCATTCCTAGCAAAGTTGGAACAGTTGAAAAATGTGATTTTTGTCCGGATATGGTAAGAATGGGAAAATTACCAGATTGTGTAACCGCTTGCCCTAATGGTGTATTCTACTTTGGCGATGCCAATGAGGATACCGTAACCAATGGTGAAGAGACTGTTAGATTTTCACAATTAATAAAGGATCGAAGTGGATACCGCTATATGGAGGATTTAGGAACCGAACCAAATGTCTATTATCTACCTCCAAAAAATCGGCAATTCCCAGTCGAAAGAGGTTTGGAAGATAAACCGGCTGAAATCAAGGATCGCTACAAGGGAATTCTGGACTAATTTTTAATTTTCATGATTCTATTCTAGTAAAAAACCTTATTATGGATCTCAACCAAAAACAATCCGACCTCCTCAGACACCTGGCGCCCCAATTAGAAGAAACAGGTCTCAAAACTAAAATCTGGATGACCATTCTTACTATTCTTATTCTTATTGGGGGCTACTCATTACTAAGGCAAATTACTGAGGGACATGGTATTACCGGGATGAGGGATCATGTAGTGTGGGGTTTGTATATTGCTAACTTTATTTTTTTTATAGGCATTAGTTATGCCGGAGCAATTATTGCTGCCAGCCTGCATCTTTTTAAAGTACCTTGGAGAAGACCTATTATCAGGATATCAGCACTGATTGCACTTGTCTCAGGAATAATAGGCCCAGTATTTATTTTATTATGTATAGGACGATTTGACCGGTTGCATCATCTTTTTATACATGGACGATTACAATCTCCGATTACATGGGATGTGGTTGCCATAATGACTTATCTAGTAGGAGCTTTTCTTTTTGTTTATTTTATGCTAATTAAAGATTTTGCGACATTGCGTGATGATCATCTTTTAAATATTCCAAAATGGAAGCACAAAATATACCGGATTCTAGCATTAAACTACCAAGATACTCCTGAACAACAACGTCAAATATTTATTGCTAAAAATCTACTGGCTATTATTATTATTCCGATGGTTGTTATCGTTTCTTCGGTTCTATCATGGATATTTGGAATGACATTAAGACCTGGCTGGCATAGTTCGATCTTTGGTCCTTATTTTGTAATTGCATCCATCTTAACGGGGATTGGAGTGGTAATAATTATGATGTGGTATTTTAGATATAGGTATAAGTTGAAAGACTATTTAACCGATCATCATTTCAAATATATGGGATATATTATGCTGGTTTTTGCTTCAGCTTATGGGTACTTTACTTTTTCCGAATTATTAACAAGTTGGTATGGATCTGAAAAATGGGATTCTGAAGTGGTTCACAAATTGTTTTCAATCGAGGAATACGGATATTGGACCATCTTTTCCATCTTTTTTGCGATCGTTCTTCCGATTATAGTGATGGCTATTCCAAAATTAAGAAGAACCAACCTCATTGCTACAGGTGCATTTCTGATGGTTATTGCTATGTGGATAAGGAGATATCTTATAGTGGTACCTACCTTGGAGACTCCTTTATTGCCTATGCAGGATACACGGCTGGAATATATTCACTATACACCTACATGGCCAGAATGGGCACTTACCATTGGAGGGGTAGCTTCATTCTTCTTGTTTTTCATGATTGCCACCCGGTTCATTACAATAATTTCCCTTTCGGAATATTCAAAGACCCAATCTGCGGAAAAAAGTGTAATCCTAAAAAGTATTGAATCATGAAAAAAAATAGCTTTTATAAAATGAATTCCAAGATATGGTTATTGCTTTTCTCCGGATTTCTATGTACGTCTTTGAATTTAATGGCGCAAGAAGAAACAATTTCTTCTCGGATGAGAGTGGAAGTTACTCAACTATACCCGGACTCTATTAGTATTGAAGGATTATGCAGGGCAAGAATTGACCGGCGTTATGTGGGACTTCCGGGTTTAACCCTAACTTTTCTCAATCTCAATGATACAATTGAAAAAGAAATCGGCAATTTGACTACTGATCAAAACGGAAAAGTCAGAACTAAAATAGCCAATGATCAACTTATTTTCAATCCTGATAGTTCTTTTACTATCATTTGTAGATTTGAAGGCAATGATCAATATGAGGAAAGCGAAGATGAGGTCACTTTATATGAAGCACGAATTGAGGTGGAACCAAATAACGAAGACTCCATCAAAACCTTGGGCATTCACATGGTTAACTATAAAGATCAACCTGTAGCAGAAGAAGACATTATCGTATATGTCAAAAGGTTGTTTAGCCTATTACCTATCGGTGAAGGAAGTACTGATGAAGAGGGTCATTGCAATGTGGAAATTCCTACAGATTTACCTGGAGACCCATCTGGGGTTCTACATTTTCTGGTAAAATTAGAAGATCATAGCGATTACGGAACCCTAATCAATGAATTTGATCTAGATTGGGGCCTACCCATTTCAAATGATAATTTGGATCAACAAAGAACACTATGGACCCCATATCCTCCATGGTGGATGTTGGTTACATTCTTGGTCTTGATGGGCGTAGTCTGGGGACATTATGTTCTTTTAGTTACTAAACTTTTCAAAATTAAAAAATTAGGATCCTAACCGATACTCCCGCAACCACAAAATGCATAATCAGGAATCAAACCAATCCAGCACCTTAGTATTCTCAGATTTGAGAAGCAGGTTAAATCATAAGTTGTCTTTTGATCATTGCTAATCCATTTCCAAGTTTAAAACAAAGCTTTCAACACACGGTCCCGGTAACTGGAACCAATCGGAATTTTAACGCCCTGAATATGTACCATGTTGCCTTCCAAAGTGGTCACTTTATCCTTGGCTACGATATAAGATTTATGGACTCGAATAAACTGCGTGGAAGGTAAATCCACCTCTAGTTTTTTTAATGACCCCAACGATAGAACACGCTTTCCTGAAAGATAATACGCCACATATTCACGCATGCTTTGGATGTAAAGAATATCCGTCAGTTGAATTCGGTGAACTTTATGTTCTGAATTGACCAGGATATATTCCTTAGCCGGTGACGATCCAGCTTCAGGGTCACTTTGTGGATTTTCTCCTGCCTGTTTAAGTTTAAGTAATTTAATTGATTTATTAACCGCCTGTAAAAATCGCTTAAAGCTAAATGGTTTTAGCAGATAATCAACCACATCAAGTTCGTATCCGGTCAACGCATATTCGGCATAAGCGGTTGTAAGGATTACAAGTGGTTTAATCGAAAGTGTTTTTAGGAATTCGGTACCTCTCATTTCCGGCATTTGAATATCTAAAAACAAAATATCGACTTGGTGTTGATCAAGAATCGGCATCGCTTCCAATGGATTATTACATTGGCCGACAATATTTAAATGTGGTAAGCGACCAATATAATTTGCGAGTAACGTTCGGGCCAATTCCTCATCATCTACTATCAAGCAATTCAAATATTTCATTCTATTTTAAGTTTAAGAAATACCTCAAATTGATTTTCACTGTCGTTTATTTCTAATTGATGGCGATCCGGGTAAAGTAGTTCCAATCTTTTCTGAATATTCACCAGACCAATTCCACCAACTCCATCTTTACTAAAAGCCACCTCTGGAATACTATTGATAACCTTGAATTCCAACGTTTTGTCCGTGGTCTTTAGCTGGATAACCACACACCCACTTTTGCGGTCTTCAATTTTACTGTGTTTGAATGCATTTTCCACAAAGGGTATAAATATTAGTGGTGAGATCAGCAAATCTGGTCTGCTTTCATCCAAATCAACGGTAATATCCATTCCTTTACTATCCTTTAATAAAATTAAATTGATGTAATTCTTTAAATACTCCAATTCCTTTTTTAAAGGTACTAAGTCGACATTAGAGTCATAAAGCATATATCTGAGCAGGTTAGATAGATTTAAAAGACTATCAGATGCTTTTTCGGATTTGATTACCGTCAGGGTGTATATATTGTTCAAAGTATTAAAAAGAAAATGTGGGTTAATTTGAGATTTAAGAAATTTGATTTCGGTTACCAGCATATCTTTTTGAGAACGGATTAAGTCTTTTTCCTTTTGACTTGCAAACCGGGCTATCTCCACTAGAGTCGAACCCATAAAGGCGATAAAAAAAGGGATCATATGTCTCATCAATTGAAAACCAAATGGATTGGCCTTCCGGTTCGGGTTGATGCGTGATTCACGTAGTGCAGAGAATGGTCTATCTTGAGGGTTAAACCATTCTGACCAAGGGAAAAACACACCGTTGATAAAGAACACTACAAATAGAAACAAAGCGATTCCAGCTATTACGTACATCACCGTGCGTTTCCGAAAATACAAATGAGGAAGTAAGATTTTTAAATTAACCACTACAATAATCACTATCCCGATCAAACTACCGAGGCCTCTGCGGATAAACCGATCAGGTTGATCATATCCACTGGTCAGGATAAAGGATATAAGTAACCAGGTACCACCCCATACCAGGATTTGCCAAAAGATCCGATTCTTTCCACTCAATAACATAAAGCAAATTTGAATGAATTATGGTAAACATTAAAATTTTGTCTATCAAACCTCAAATCTCTTCAATAAACCTAGCCTTTTTATCAATAATGCCCTAAAATACTCAAGGGAGACTCCAAATGTAAGTATCGAATGTGTCCTGAACTTAGTAATTGTTGGTTAAAGCCTGACCATTCTATTCCAGATCGTCATTTCAAGCCGTTTCGTTGAGTTTTATGATCCATTTATTGATAAAAATTGATGTGAGCAAGAATATGGTTGAAGTTTGTACCCATAAAGCAATCCAAATCACAATTAATGAATTTTTCTAAATCTAAAAAAGAAATGAACAACTTTCTCCGCCTGGAATTTGACCATGAGCATTATTTATATGAGCGAGAATATGAAGTTACCATTGACAGGATATGGAACAATATCCAACGTGCAGTCCGAGAAATTGAAGAAAAAAGTAGCCAGGAAAATGCTCCTCCTCAGACTATTAATTATGCCCAATACAATGAAGATGAAAAAATTTAATAGCGCCTCTGAACTTGGAATTCCTACTGAAGTATTATCGAAGGATGGACACAGATCCTCTCTTTCAGGATTTGATTTGGCAAGGCCTCCTCCTGGCACGATCTTGCCACTAAAGGAATCTCATCCCTTGATGCCCATTTTATGTTTTGCCTGACATATTACCAAGCTTGATCATTGACTAAGGCTTTTGTAAAATTTAAATATCATGAAAAGTTACCTAAAAACTGCCCTACTTATTGCTACCATTATGACCCTCAAAATAGGGGTATCGGCTCAAGAAAATAAATCTCGCATAAAAAAAGATTCAGGAGTTGAAAGTAAACTATGGTATGGTGGAGAATTCGATTTTGGATTGTCAAATAGTTCATTCAATATTGGTATATCCCCAATGGTGGGATTCAAGTTGACCGATCGTTTATCAGTAGGAATTCGAGTTCCCTTAAATTATAACTATTTAAAGCTGACAAAAACAAATGGAGAGACTATGAACTTCAGCAACCTGGATATGGGGATTGGTGCATTTAGCAGATATAAAATATTCAAGAATATATTTGGCCATTTTGAATTTCAGAAACTTTGGACTGAGCAACCCATTTATACCGGGAATTACCTTACAATCGATCCTGAAAATCAATCTAGTATCTTGACACAAAGCACCCATGAAAATCAATTAAACCTTGGTTTTGGATATAACAGGAGTAAAGGAAAATGGGGTTATGAATTTTCTCTGCTATACAATCTATTACATGACACCAATTCCGAGAAAATTCCACTTTCAGCCAGAGTCGGATTAAACTATAATTTTTAATCGCGATATCTAGGCACTGATCCTGTCATTGCAATCAAACATTAACTTACAGTTGGCTCTCAAAGCTTTTGTTCATGGTTAATACCTTCCCAGAAATTATGGCGAAGATTTCTGGTATGGTGAAGCATACAGTAACCCTCACCTGCAAAGGGCCGGACAGCCGGCCCTTTGTTTTATCTGGTTTGGAAAACTTGCCAAAATGGGATATTGAGGTCATCAGATTTTTCATTGATAAAATTACACCGTTGATTGAATACTTTTTGATCTGCTTCTAATCCGCTCCACATTTGTGTTATGAAATCATTTGGATCACTTATAAAACTTTGATCATGCAACTCAAAATCAAACTTTTACTAGCAATTATCAGCTTTCTACTTACATTTTGCACTGGAACACAAACGACACAGTCCAATCAAGCCCAATCTACCAGGTTGAGTGGTGATTTGGAACGTATTGCCACCCAGCAGACAGCAGAGATGATCAGCAAACTTAACCTGACGGATATTCAAATACCAAAAGTCAAAGAAATTAATCTTGCATATGCCAAAAAAACTCAGGAATTGCGTCAAAAGTCCGGTGGAGACAGAAGCTACTTGCTATCTCTCAGGGAATCAATAAATAAGGATAAGCTTGCCGAGATGAAACAGGTGCTGACGGATAGTCAATTCAAAATATATGAAGACATGCAAGTTGAAAACACCGATAATCGAGGAAATCGTGACTCAAGAAGTGGAGTTCGCAGTAGGTATTAGATCATAATGCGTACAAGATCCTATACACACAATTTTCAAATCAAAGATATCATTTCATGAAAAAGTCCATCATTTTTTTCGTCGGGCAACTTTTTACAATTATGTCTTTTGCACAAACTTTTAGCATTCAAGGCCAGGTTTACAATACAATTGATGAAGGTCCCATTCCAGGAGCTCATGTGATCGTTGAATCAATCCAACAGCGGTATGCCGGAATTACCAATGAAGATGGCAAGTTTAGATTAACCAATGTTCAAAATGGCGAATATAATCTCACTATTTCTTTCATTGGGTTTCAGGATTATGTCGAGATCATAAAAGTAGCAAACGAAAATTTGGAGCTTGGAAAAATCAGGCTTAGTGAAGGATTAAATTTACCTGAAATACAAATTACCGAACAGGTGTTATCATCAATTCAGAAAGGGGATACCACTCAATACAATGCAGGCTCTTTTCAGACGCTTAAAGATGCAACCGCGGAAGATCTTCTCGAAAAAATGCCAACTATCGTCATGCAGGATGGTAAGATTCAAGCGCAAGGGGAGGATGTAAATCAAGTACTCGTAGATGGAAAGCGATTTCTAGGGGATGATCCAACCGCAGCCATTCGAAATCTACCGGCAGAAGTGATAGATCAAATCCAGATTTTCGATCAAAAAAGTGAACAAGCACAATTTACTGGATTCGATGATGGAGAAACTACAAAAACAATAAACATCATTACGAAATCAAACAAAAGCAATGGTCAGTTTGGAAAAATTTATGCTGGTTACGGATACGATAGTAAATATCAAGCTGGGATCAATTTCAATGTTTTCAACGGAGACCAACGCATTTCTGTAATTGGAATGACCAACAATGTCAATCAACAAAATTTCGCTACTGAAGACTTATTGGGTGTTGTGGGCACAACAGGAACCAGTAGATGGGGAAGTGCAGGTATGGGTGGTGGACGATCACAAGGAGGTTCCCGAGGCAAAGGCAGTGGGTCAGGTACTAATATTAGCGATTTTTTGGTCCCACAACAACTTGGAATAACGACTACCAATGCATTAGGAGTCAATTTTTCAGATAGTTGGGGATCAAAAATAGAAATATCGGCAAGCTATTTTTTTAATCAAACCAATAACCTTGCGGACCAATTCTTAACCCAGCAATTTTTCAATTCCCAGGGTGACGCATACGAGGAAGAAAGCAACAATCAAAACACCAATACAAATCATCGGTTTTCAGGGCGAATGGATATTCAATTAAACGATCAAAATTCAATTGTCTGGAGACCTTCTATTACCTGGCAAAACAATCTGGGAACGGAGTCTTTGATCGGACTAAATTCTACCAATATGGCAATTCTTGGCCAACTTGATAATAGTTTCAATGCCAATTTATGTGCGACAAGCTTGAGTAACAATATATTGTGGAAGCATAAGTTTGACAAGAATAGACGGACCCTTTCCGTAAACTTCAATGCCGGATACGCTCCCAAAATAGGATACGGTGAATTAGCATCTACATATTCTATGGGAACAGTACTCCTCGATTCCAACGCAATAAATCAATATTCCACTTTAAACGAATCCAGTTGGAATGGCTCTGCCAATATTCAATATACGGAACCTATCGGATCAAAAAGCATGATGCTGTTCAATTATAAAATTGGATATCAGCAAGAATCAAGTGATAAAGAAACCTTTGATCCGAATGAAACCAATTCGGAATACGAGGTATTGAATGAAGCATTAAGTAATATTTTTTCAAATGAGTATACAACTCATCAATTAGGTGGAGGTTACAATTACTCCAATGAAGGATTAAATCTAATGGCTAGAATTCAAGTCGAAAGCGCAGAATTAAACAACAGCCAAACCTTTCCATATGAAGATTTAAGTGCCCAAAATTATTTAAGCGTATTGCCTGTCGCTTCCCTACGCTATTCAATTTCCAGAACTGAAAATATTGGATTCTTTTATCGTTCAAATACACAATTCCCAACCATTGGGCAATTACAAAATGTAATTGATAACAGCAATCCGATTCAAGCAACACTAGGCAATCCAATCCTAACAAAATCTTACCAACACAATCTTTTTGTGAAATATTCCAAATCCAATACTCAAAAATCATCTATATTCTATGCATTACTGAGAGGGAATTATACCACAGATTACATAACCAATAGTGTTTATTTTTCCCCTGAGGAATATTTTGACCTGGATGAAAATAGTTTACAAGAAGGGGCAATTCTTAGCCAACCGGTAAACCTTGACGGTTATTGGAGTTTAAACTCTTACATCACTTATGGTTTCCCGCTTGAAAAATTAAGAACAAATTTGAACGTTGATTTCACTGCAAATTATTCCAAATCTCCCGGATTGATCAATGAGGAACTAAATCTTTCCCACAATATTTCAACAGGACTTGGAATGACCCTGAGTAGTAACCTGAGTGATCGATTGGATTTTACCATATCCACCCGGGGTTATTACAACTCGGTTACAAATTCCATTCTAGAAGAGAGTAACCTCAATTATTTCAAACAGAATTCGAACTTGAAATTCAAGTGGATATTCGGCAACGATATTGTACTAAAAACTGACTTGACACATCAATATTATGAGGGTTTATCAGGAGAATTCGACCAAAGTTATCTTCTCTGGAATGTGAGTTTTGGTAAGAATCTATTCAAAAATCAACAGGGTGAAATTAGTTTAACCGTGTTTGACATACTTAAGCAGAACAGCAATTTCATTCAAAATGCGACGGAATCCTATTTTGAGGAGATACAGACTCAGAGTCTGCAACAATATTTGATGTTAAGCTTCAAATACGACATTCGAAATTTTAAGATCGGGTAAAGCTTCCATACACAAATTATCACCACATTTAAAGCGTACTAAATCATGAAATCTAAATTAATCTATATTTGTTTTATGCTTGGATTTACGTCTATTCAAGCTCAAACTCCCTCAACAATCAAAATAAGTGGCAATTTCAATAATGAACCGCTTAACTTGGTATTATTACGATTGGAAATCGATTTTAAACTCCAATTTGAATATGAAGAAGATCTGGTAAAAGATATTCGCACTAATGTTACTTTCAATAAGTCATCGCTGGATTTTGCGCTTAAAAACATCTTGGAAGGAACGGATATTGATTTCGAAATCAAACCTCCGGATACGATATTCCTTTTTGCCAAAACCAATGATCCAAGATCCGTTTGGTCCAAGGTGAATCCCACGCGTCATAATTTTAATATTTCAGGTGTTGTTAAAGATAAAAATTCCGGAGAGACGCTACCATTTGCCAATATCCAGGTAAAAGGTACAGGTAATGGTACTACCACTAATACTGATGGTCATTTTACTCTTTTTAATGTGATAAACGATACGATGGTTCTGGTAACCAGTTATCTGGGATATCAAACCAATCAATTTCGTCTGACACCTGAACTGGAAATAAGTCGTATCGAAATTCTATTAGAAGATTTTGGTGTCCAATTGGATGAAGTAGTTGTGAAAGCCAAGCATGAAGAACAAATGTTGAGTGCTTCTACTGGAATAAGCCGGATAGGTATCGCGCCAGCTGCCTTAGCCAAATTGCCAAGTTATGGAGAGAAAGACTTATTTCGTTCATTACAATTACTTCCAGGTATTAGTGGTTCAAATGAAAGTTCATCAGGTTTGTTTATCCGCGGTGGAACTCCAGATCAAAATCTTATTTTATTTGATGGATTTACAGTATACCACGTAGACCACCTTTTTGGTTTTTTCAGTGCTTTCAATTCCAATGCGATTAAAGATGTACAACTTTATAAAGGAGGTTTTGATGCAAAATATGGCGGACGTCTTTCAAGTGTTGTGGAGATGACAGGTAAGGATGGTAATGTTGAAGAATTTAATATAGGCGCAGGATTAAGTCTGTTGAGTATAAATGGATTTGCAGAAGCCCCATTTGCAGATGGTAAAGGTTCATTCCTAATCGCTGCCAGACGTTCATTCCAAAGTAATTTTTACAAAAACATATTTGAATCGTACACAGAAAGTACGGAAGCTACCTCCGAGGTCACTCAGCCCATTGGTAGGCGATTTGCCCAGCAAGAGGTGCAACCAAACACCTACTTTTATGACCTAAATGCAAAAACAACTTATCGCCCGAGTATAAAGGATGTGATAAGTTTGAGTTTTTACAGTGGACAAGACAATCTGGACAATTCACGCAATATCGATGAAAGTGCATTTGGGAATCGTTTTGGAGGTACCGCAAATCTTGATTTTGATCGAGAAAGTACTGATTTGACCGCATGGGGAAATTGGGGAACAAGTGCCAAGTGGTCCAGACAATGGAACGAAAGATTTTATTCGAATGCAAATTTGTCCTACTCCAATTATTATAGTGAAAGAGACCAAAGCAGTTCAACTACTATCCGCAGAGAAGACACTACTATTATTCGTAATCAAGGTAGCTATGAATTTAATGATCTAAGGGATATTAGTTTCAAACTGGATAATGAATTCAAATTATCTGGCAGCAACCAATTGGATTTTGGATTGCAAACTACCTGGAACGATATTGAATATCAATTTTCTCAAAATGATACTTCAGTAGTTTTAGATCGCAATGATAGCGGAATGATCACCTCCCTTTACCTCCAGGATAAACATACTTTTGGAGAAAAACTCATATTAAAAGGTGGCTTGAGATCCTCATTCTATAGCCTCAACAATCAAATATACCATGAACCGCGAGTCTCATTAAGCTATTTCCTTACCAACAAAATCAAACTAAAAGCCGCTCTTGGCAAATACTATCAATTTGCCAATCGAATTGTCAGAGAAGATATTCAACAGGGAAGTCGGGATTTTTGGTTGTTGGCTGATGATGTAAATGTACCCATTGGCTCTGCTGAGCACTATATTGTTGGAGGAAGTTACGAAAGTTCAAATTGGCTTTTTGATGTTGAGGGTTACTATAAAACACTGGATGGACTTTCAGAGTATTCTACCCGATTTGTTCCTACGGGATTTGGCAGGAATCAAGCCATCACCTATGAAGAATTTTTTCATACCGGAACGGGCATTGCCAAGGGTTTAGAATTTCTGATTCAAAAGAAAGTAGGAAATTTGACTGGATGGGCAGGTTATACCCTGGGGGAGGTGACTTATGATTTTGAAGCATTTGGCGATGAATCATTTTTTGCTAATCAGGATGTTACCCATGAATTGAAGTTGATTGGAAGTTACAAACTGGGAAATCTTAATCTAGGAGCATCATTCATTTTTGCAACCGGAAAACCTTATACAGCTCCGACCGGGTACTACCAACTTTCACTCCTGGACGGGACCAGTACAGATTTTTTTGAAGTTAGCGATAAGAATTCACTCCGATTTGATGATTATCAAAGATTAGATCTTTCAGCCACCTATGATTTTAAAATGGGTAACTCAAAAGCGAGTGCCGGGATATCGCTTTTTAATATCCTGAACCGCAATAACACCTGGTACAATGAATATGAAGTCATTGAAGGCGAATTGTTAGAAACCAATGTCTCCTTGCTAGGCTTTACACCAAGTTTATTTTTTAACTGGACATTACGTTGAAATCAAAATATCAAGTCATGAAGATCTTTAATTGTTTAATATGTTTTTCTACTATTATTCTAACAATCTCTTGCAACAAGGAGGAATCAGTCCAGAATAGTAGCAATAATACAGCCGTTGTTGAAGGCTATTTATTTGGAGGACAACCCCTAGAGAATATCAAAGTTTTTCAAAGCTTCTCTTATAACCAACTGGATACAGTACTTATAACTCTGGATGATTTGGAAATAACGGTTGCAGATTTAACCGACCAATATCCATTATTTCATATTGGAAATGGAATTTATCAAAATCCAGACGTAATCGTGGCGCACGATCAGACGTATAGTATCAGTTTCATCTGGAATGGGGCATCAATTTCTGCTCAAACCTACATTCCTACAAAACGTGAAGCAAATATATCCATGACAGAAGTTGCACTGTTAAAAATCGAATTGGGTGAGCGAGGCGGGTTTGGTTCTGGGTCAGATCCCGTGGAGATTACCTGGGAAAATGAAACCGGAGACTATTATTATATAGTCATCGAAAATATCGAAGAGCATCCGGAATATGTAAACGAAAACATCGCACTATTTCAAGCCCAAAATGGAGGTCAAAGTCGCTTTGAATTTATCTCTGAACCGGAGGTTATTAATTTTTACGCTATTGATGCGAGAAGAGAATTATCGCAGTTTGGCACCCATCGGATAGTGGTATTCAGGGTGAATCCCGAATATGCTAGTTTGTACGAAAGTTCAGGTAACACTACCCTATCCCTTGAAGAACCACCCAGCAACATCAATAATGGTTTGGGTATTTTTACCGGAGTGAGCAGTGATACACTATATCTGGAGGTAATCAAGCAGTAAGTTATTATCTACCTTTATATACTTCATCTATTCTAAATTCGATATATTTCCATCAGGTCTCATACTAAATAACCGTTGAAAGAATGACATTCTAGTTTTTCTAAATCTAGATGAATTCCAGATTATTTGTTATCTATGACTAATGGAAACCATTGCTGAAGGCAAGATAAATAGGCAAAGAAAGATTCCTGATCTTTTGGTCATCTCTCTGGCATTATTAAGTATTGCAATTCATATTCTATTTCACCAAACCCTTGAATATCATCGTGATGAACTGTTGTATTTTTCATTAGGTCTACATCCTGCTTTTGGCTATAATTCCGTACCTCCATTGGTAGGTTGGATAGCTATGATTTTGAAAAACGTTTTGGGATTTTCTCTGCTTACGGTAAAAATTGTTCCGGCTTTGTTGAGCGGTATTCTGGTATGGTTATCTGCGAGAATTGCCAAAGAATTGGGAGGTAGTGGTTACAGTCAGGTACTTACGGCCATTGCAATCCTAATTATGCCGGTTACTTTGCGAGTATTTCACCTTTACCAGCCTGTGAGTTTTGACCTGACTTTATGGACTCTGGCCATGTACTGGATCATTAAATACATCAATACTAATTTAGGGAAATATATGATCTATTGCGGGATTTCGATTGGTATTGCCTTGCTCAATAAGTATCTTATCGTACTGCTCATTATAGCTTTTGTCATCAGTTTGGTGATGGTTCGGAATTTACGGTTTCTTAAAAGCAAGGAAGTGGTGAAGGCAGCTTCGGTAGCTTTGCTGATTTTCCTTCCCAATCTGATCTGGCAAATTGCCAATGGGCTTCCGGTGATCAACCACATGCAAGAACTTAATGAAAGTCAATTGGTGCATGTAGACCGATCTGCATTTCTCATTGAACAGTTCTTAATGCCTTTTGCATCTAGCCTAATCCTATGGCCGGGACTCCTATTTTTGTTGTTAAATAAGCACATGAAAAAGTTTCGGGTGCTGGGAATCACTGCGATATGGGTTATCGTAATTTTATGGGTTTTGAGAGGAAAAAGCTACTATTCGATTGGAGTATTTCCATTACTCATTGCCAGCGGAACGGTGTGGATAGGACTTTCCAATATTTCTAAATATATCAAATGGGGATTACCCATCCTTTTGATCACGGTTACTATTCCCATCGTTCCATTAGGTTTACCCGTTTATTATCCCGAGGGCCTCGTACGTTATTTTGATCTTTTGGAAAACCAGTATGGCATTGACATGGGACGGAGGTTTGAAGACGGGTCCATTCATTCTTTACCACAGGATTATGCCGACATGATCGGTTGGGAGGAGTTGACAAAGATAACATCCAGGGCATATCGAAT
Source organism: Saprospiraceae bacterium (assembly GCA_965223405.1). Classification (GTDB taxonomy): domain Bacteria; phylum Bacteroidota; class Bacteroidia; order Chitinophagales; family Saprospiraceae; genus CBDCWO01. The sequence goes on along the minus strand of CBDCWO010000006.1, from coordinate 3,602,110 downwards.
GGTAAATCCTGATGAAGTGGTAATTTTTGCTGAAAACTATGGACAGGCTGGTGCTATTTCCTTGATTGGAGAAAAATATGGGTTACCGGAAGCTATCAGTTTTAGCGGAAGTTTCCAATATTGGATACCTCTGAACTTCTTACCCGGTGTCACCACTCTGATTTATATAAATGATGAACTGGGTGATGATATTCAACGGCAATTTGGAGATATAAAAAAAATCGGACAGATTTCTAATCCACATGCCAGAGAATTTGGCACTACCGTCTATTTATGCCAGAATCCTACTCTGCCGGTCAATGAATTTTGGCAAAACGTATTAAACCGGGTATCCAATTGAATATCAGACTTTAACCGGAATGCGCTATTGACGTTTGCTTTGAGTAAAATGATAGGCAATTGGATAACTTTTAAGTTTCTTCATTTTTAAGTAACTTGTATATCTTCAATTTACTAACTATACTAATTATGGCTACCCTGCGACTTGGATACTTTGATTCTAACATCGTGCTTCCTGATAAGAATGAATTTTTGGATAAATATCACCACAATATGGGTGAATCCCTGAAAAGCCGTTTGCAGTTCAGAGATGAATCATTCAATCGCTGGCGAGATTTCAAATCGGTTTCAGATAATAAAATCAGAATCCTACAACACTTTTTGCGGGATGCCGGTTTTTTTCCTCATGCAATTGGCGATGGAATATTTGGTTATGGCACGATGGGGGCTACCAGGTTATTTCAAGAATATGTACGGACGGTAGAAGGATTTATAGATATTGGTATTCCTGATGGTATTGCAGGAAAGAGAACTCACGAACACATCAATCGGTGGATTCAAAATGGAATTGAAGCGGATTGGGGAGGAGCCTCTGTCCAAAACCCCTCATCAGAATTTCGAGCCTGGATACAGCGCATCCAATTGTATAAACAGCACTCGATCCAAAATCCATCGGAAGTGACCAGACTTCTTCTACAAGCGCAAAATAATTCGGACACCACCAGACCTGCCGATTGGAACACTACAGAGGAAGTCATTCATCTAATTGGTGTCCGCAGGAACGCACACCATTCCAGTACCCATCGTACATCGGACGATCTTTTTTTTCTATTAGTTAACGGGATGGTCTTTAAAGGATACGGTTCAACAGATCCAAATCCACATTTAGCTAACCGTCCCGACGAACCCTATCTGATACCTGGTCAACATAAATATCGCTTTGGATGGCACAAAAAAAATAAAAGAGACCGTGTCTATAAAGCCATGATCCCATTTCGCCATGGCGTATATGTCATAAGGGATAAGAATGAAGATGACGCTTTAACCTCTATTGATTTACCATCTGCTCTAGAGTTGCCCAATCCTACCATCAATATTCATTGGTCAGGAGACGGCCGATTAAATTATTCAGCCGGTTGTCAGGTTATTTCTGGTAAAAGTTATATAAATCACCTTAATCAAAAGATATCTTGCACAGCATTTGCGGCATCAGGGTATCGACAGTTAGGTACCCAAAAGACAAAGGGGGCATATAACCTATTCTCAGACCTTATTACCTGCTTTGGATCACGGGATTGTCCAGAAATATTTTATACTTTGATCCCTGAAGAAGATCTGGAAGATCTGGACGATGAAGTAAATTCTCAATTCCTTTCTGAATTATGGCATACATTAAATCCATAATCATTATAAAGTTTAAATAGATTTCAACCGACAACAATCCCAATTCTTTATTTAATCTATGGAGTCGACAATAAAAGGGATGTGATTCATCGTTAATTCAACAGTACCTACCTTGTTTATTGTACCAAAGTTTATTTATAATCACTCTCAAATCTCTGAACAGTCCTTCTAATTCTGTTTTCTCAAAAAATAAAGTACGTCAGGAATCTTCCTTTCAATTAGTCAATCGAATTTGAATTGGCCGTGATGGTTTTGTGATCATTTCGTGAAAGGTTGATGAAACTTGACCAATAACTTTGGGCTTCAGTAAAATTATCTCAATTAATACTTTAATCAATGAATGACAACATGAAAAAACTATTAACAACACTATCTGTACTGATGATTGTGGTATTTGGCCACACCATATTAAATGGGCAATGCGAAGTGATCCAGGGAGAAATCACCACATCTACTGGTGATACTACATTAAGAATATGTGCCGGTGATGGCATAAGCGATGCGTTTGAGGTTTCGTTAACCGGAAATGTAGGACAATCCAGATGGATAATTACGGATCCACAGGGTGTAATTCTAGGATTGCCTGACGGACCTCCTTTTGATCTGGAAGGTGCAGGTACCGGAGTATGCCTGGTATGGCATATGAGCTTTATGGACACATTGACTGGAGTGGAAGTGGGTGCAAATGCCAATAACATTATGGGATGTTTCGCACTTTCCAATCCCATTACGGTCACCAGGACCGGAGTAAAAGGGGGAATTATTAGTTTGACTGACAGTTCCAGTCAAATTACCATATGTGCAGGTGACGGTCTAAGTGATGCTTTTGAGGTCCTGCTATCGGATACTGAAGGTCCGCTTTCCGCCTGGGTAATAACCGATCCAGACGGCAAGATTTTAGGATTGCCGAATGCACCTCCTTTTGATCTGGAAGGTGCAGGAGAAGGGACTTGCCTGATCTGGCATCTGCAATATGAAGAGGGACTTTCAGGTTTAGATCTTGGACTAAACGTGGATAATCTTACCGGTTGCTATAGTTTTTCAAATGCAATCACAGTTCACAGAATAGCATCTGATACCATAAACGGAGGCACGATTAGTACTTCTATGGGGGATACTCTTTCTATATGTGCCGGAGATGGTATCAGTGATGCCTTTGATGTCGACATTACCGGTGCTAGTGGAGCCTCAGGATGGATAATCACCGATCCAGACGGCAAGATCCTTGGCATACCTCCGGGACCGCCATTTGATCTGGAAGAAGCAGGAGAAGGTACCTGCCTGATCTGGCATATGAGCTTTATTGAGGGATTAAGTGGCTTGGAAGTCGGCAATCATGTGAACGATATACAAGGATGTTATGTATTCTCGAATTCGATAGTAGTGCAACGCACCGGAGTAAATGGTGGTGACTTAACTACTGAATCGGGATTGGTAGAACTTACTATTTGTGCCGGTGACGGACGCTCTGATGCATTTGGGATAGAATTGACCAATCAACAGGGTAGTCAGTCAGGATGGATCATTACAGATCCGGAAGGCAATATATTGGGATTACCTGACGCTCCTCCATTCGACCTTGAGGAGGCCGGTGAGGGAACCTGTCTTATCTGGCATATTAGCTTTAGTGACACGATTACCGGAATGGAAATTGGTCTGAATGCCGGATCTATTACTGGTTGTCACGATCTGTCAAATCCCATAACGGTTAACCGGGTTTCGGATACATCACTGGTGGGAGGCCAGTTATCCTTGATGAATGGAGATACCACTATCACCATTTGTGCAGGAGATGGAGTTAGTGACTCTTTTGAGGTGACTTTGAGTGGAGAATCTGGTGCAAATTCAGGCTGGGTGATCACTGATCCGCAAGGAAATATTCTGGGCGTACCTACTGCACCTCCGTTTGATCTTGAAGGGGCAGGTAGCGGTGTTTGTCTGATATGGCACATAGCCTCGGCTAGTGGTCTTACCGGAGTAGCTGAAGGAAATCATGTTTCGGATATCCAGGGCTGTTATGCACTTTCAAATGCCATAACCGTGATCCGTCACGGAGTCAATGGAGGGGAATTAGCGACGGCAGATGGAGACACGGTGGTCACCATATGCGCAGGAGATAGCATCAGCGATGCCTTCGAAATAATGTTAACGGATACCGTAGGTACTCATTCCGCTTGGGTAATTACCGATCCACAAGGAGAGATATTAGGATTACCAGGTGGACCTCCTTTTGATTTGGAGGGGGCAGGTGAAGGTACGTGCTTAATTTGGCACATAAGCTACAATGACACTCTTTCAGGGCTGGAAATAGGGCTGAATGCAGACAGTATTGAGGGGTGTTACGACCTTTCAAATCCGATTACTGTGACACGGGTTGGTGCCGATGGCATCGATGGTGGAATATTGATGACTCAAGACAGTAGTACGGAACTAACCATTTGTGCCGGAGATGGTCTAAGTGATGCCTTTGAAGTCTTACTTTCTGATACAAGCGGACCTAATTCTGGGTGGGTCATCACCGATCCTGATGGCAACATACTAGGGGTACCAGCTGGACCTCCCTTTGATCTTGAAGATGCTGGCACTGGTATATGTTTGGTATGGCATATCAGTTATGTGGATGGGTTTTCAGGAGTCGAAGTAGGTAATAATACCAGCAATCTGCAAGGATGTTATGATTTATCCAATCCAATAACTGTTACCCGAAATGGGGTATCCGGGGGAACATTAACCACTACGGATGATACCACCGAAATCACCATCTGTGCCGGTGATGGAACAAGTGATGCATTTGAGGTAAACTTAAATGGACATGAAGGTTCAAATTCTGGATGGGTAATTACTGATCCCGAAGGGAATATCTTAGGACTACCGGCAGGACCTCCTTTTGACCTTGAAGGTGCTGGAACCGGTGTCTGCCTGATCTGGCATATCAGCTCACATGGAGATCTGACGGGATTGGAGATTGGAGCCAATGCCAATGAAATTCAGGGATGCTACGCACTTTCCAACGCCATAACGGTCATCCGACATGGTGTTTCAGGAGGGACATTAACTACCGCAGACAGTACAACAGAAGTTACCATTTGCGCGGGAGATGGTGAAAGTGATGCCTTTGAAGTTTATATCAGTGGCCATGAAGGGGATAGTTCCGATTGGGTCATCACTGATCCGGATGGGAATATCTTAGGACTACCAACAGGACCTCCTTTTGACCTTGAAGGCGCTGGAACCGGTGTCTGCCTGATCTGGCATTTAAGTTATAATGGTAGCTTAACCGGAGTAGAAGTAGGTGCCAATACCGAAGAAATCCAGGGATGTTACTCACTATCAAATCCGATCACAGTTACTCGAAATGGAGTATCTGGCGGTTCACTGACAACTGAAGACGGTTTTACTGCACTAACCATTTGTGCAGGAGATGGTGAAAGCGATGCGTTCTCGGTACATTTAGAGGGCAATGAAGGCAATAGATCGGGATGGGTAATTACCGATCCGGATGGAAATATTTTAGGAGTACCTGAAGGGCCTCCATTTGATCTCGAAGGAGCAGGAGAAGGGATCTGCTATGTGTGGCATTTAAGTTATAACGGAGAGCTTAATGGTGTGGAAGTAGGTGACAATACCGCCAATATTGAAGGATGTTTTGCATTATCAAATCCCATTATCGCAACTCGTAAAACAGGTATTGAATGTCCGGGAAAAGGTCAGTTCCAACTAGAAAATGGGATGATTGAGGCTAATGAAAATTGGCAAACCATTACCCTCAAAAACACTTATAGTTCAATGGTAGTCGTTGCTAGTGTACATCTGAAGAAAAAACAACAAAAACCAGTAGTAACGCGGATAAGAAATGCCGAAGGCAATTCCTTTGAAATAAGGTTACAAAATCCGGGAGGTTCGGTTTATGATAATTATGAGGTAAGTTACCTGGTTGTTGAAGAGGGCATATATAATGAATCCGAACACGGTGTAAAAATGGAAGCCAAAAAGTACGATACAGAAGTGACTGCAGGGCGCTTTTACTGGCAAACAGAGACCAGATCGTACGAAAACACCTATATGCATCCTATAGTTTTAGGTCAGGTTATGACCTACAACGATACTCGTTGGTCGCAATTTTGGGCTTCACGCATTGGAATTCGAAATCTAGCACCTACCGCAACTAGTTTTGCAGCAGGAAAACATGTAGGTGAAGATTATGCCTTTCAGAGGGAAAATGAATCAATCGGTGTCATTATAGTCGAAGAGGGAGCCTATCGAATGGATGAAAAAGTACTGCATGCCGGTAAAGGTAGAGCCATAGTACAGGGAGTCCAAAACAATCCTCAGGGGACTAGATATGACACTCGGTTGGATCAGGTCGACAATGCCGTTCTAAGTTCTGCAGGCATGCGAAGTCGAGATGGAGGTATTCCGGTATTTTTAGGTGATCAACCATTTGCCGACGGCGAACTTCGAGTAGCCATCGACGAGGACCAGTTGAGAGATAAAGAAAGGAGACACTTTAGTGAGAGGTTGGCGTTTATTGCCTTTGGAGAAGGATTGCAATTTCCCAAGAAAAAAAGTTATCATATAGCGGGATCAAAACTTGAAGGAAACAATTCTACCGTTCTGAGTAAAATCCATAATTCTCAACTGGCTGTGTTTCCGAATCCAGCCTCAGATCATATAAATGTACAATTTGATCATTCTGCTACCGGTGAAGGAAAAGTGGTTATAGTGGATATGATCGGTAAAACATTATCGGTACGCTCAATTGACCTTATCAAGGGAGTAAATCAAATTGAAGTCAGTACCAGTGACCTTCCTGAAGGTATGTATACGCTTAGGGTGGTCCGAAAAGGACAATCTGATCTTCAAACTAAATTGTCAATAATTAATTAATTTGGATAGAAATGTAGGAAACTGTCGTATAGCGGCGGTTTCCTCTTTTCCTCAAAGCCTATTTTTGTAATCGCAAATCATATTATAAACCATAATTTACCGAATTGAAAAGAGCACTAATTATCGAGGATGATCACAAAATCGCTGAACTTGTTTCTATCCATCTCCGAGATTTACACTTCAAAACTATTCACGCACAGGATGGAGTTGAAGGGCTGAACTCCGCTTTGTCAAAGCCCTTTGACATTATCATCCTAGATATTATGTTACCGGGATATGACGGTATTGACATCTGTCAGCAAGTCAGAGCCAAAGGCAAAAAAGTGCCTATCATCATGCTCACGGCAAAGACTGAGGAAATTGACAAAGTGTTGGGATTGGAGACCGGAGCCGATGACTACATTACCAAACCATTTAGTGTACGAGAACTACAGGCAAGAGTAAAGGCCTTAATGAGGCGAACTCAACCCACTAATCATCGAAATTCAGAAGAAGATGTGATCTTAGATTTCGGAGAATTAAAAATTGATGTGGACAGACGCATTGTTTCAAAAAACAAAAGTAGACTTGAACTCACACCTAAGGAGTTTGATCTCCTATCTCTATTAGCGAGTAAACCAGGTAAAAGCTTTAATCGCAAAGACCTGCTAAATCTGGTCTGGGGTTATGATTTCATCGGATTCGAACATACCGTAAACTCACATATCAACAGGTTAAGAGCAAAGATCGAAAACGATATGGCTAACCCCCGATATATATTGACCACCTGGGGATATGGATATCGGTTTAGTGAACAAATTGATAATTAGAATCCAACTTTAGTACCATGATCATTTCAAACCGTTTATTTGTTAAGCTATCTCTGGTGTTTTTATGCATACTGATCATTACCGCTGTGGTTTTGACCTTTTTAAATCAATACACAGCTCAGAATTACTATGAAGAAGCCAACCAAAGGTTGAATGCTAATTTAGCTCAATATACCGCCGATCATATTCCCAATACATTCGATGAAAATTTAAAGATCGATACCCTGGCCATTCAGGAAATCATGCATTCAATGATGGTGATAAATCCCAACGTGGAAGTCTATCTTTTAAACTCAAATGGCACCATTTTATCCCATGTAGCTCCTTATAAAAAAGTGGTTCGAGAGTCAGTTAATTTGGAACCTATCAAATCCTTTTTGGATGCTGAAGGAAAAGTATTTATCAAAGGAGATGACCCTAGGGACTTCAATTGTCAGAAAGTATTTTCTGCCGCTCCGGTATATAAGAATAATGAAATCCTCGGTTACTATTATATTATACTGGCCAGTGAAGAGCAGGTATCCCTTCTCAGCTCAATACGTAACGCTTATACTTTGAGGTTGGGTATCAGGTTACTATTTTTTACTTTGTTAGGTTCATTATTGCTGGGATTGGTGGCGATTTGGTATCAGACCAAAAACCTATCTACTATCAATAAAGTAATACATCAATTTTTAGATGGGGATTATTCCGCCAGAATTCAAGACGCTGAAAAAGGAGATTTTTCATTTCTGGCAAAATCTTTCAATAAAATGGCGAACCAAATTCAGCAGTACATCGAAAAAATAGTATCAATAAACACGTTCCGCAAGGAATTAATTGCCAATATTTCTCACGACTTAAGGACACCTCTTTCCATCATTCAAGGATACTCAGAAACACTCCAGATGAAACGACAGAGTCTATCCTCAAAAAAAATTCATGACTACCTGGATAACATCCATGAAAGTACTAAACGACTTAATGGACTAGTAAATCAACTATTTGAGCTTTCAAAATTGGAATCCAACCAGATACAAGTCCATAAAGAACCGTTTCCGATTGATGAATTGGCCAGAGACCTAATGCAACGATTTGATATTTTGGCTCAGGAAAAGAATATTCAATTATCCTTTGAAAAAGTGGATAAATTGCCCATTGTATTTGCTGATGTGGCACTGGTCGAGAGAGTAGTTCAGAATTTATTGGACAATGCCATCAAGTTTACTCCACCGGGTGGAGAAATTAAAATTGCTATTCATAAAAATCAGGAAAATGTAGAAGTTCAGATTATCGACACTGGAAGTGGTATTTCCGATGATCAAAAAACGGCTATTTTTCAACGATATGTAAAAAGTGAACCTTCAGAAAAATCCACCAGTGGAAGTGGACTGGGTCTGGCTATAGCCAATCGCATTATGGAACTCCACAATTCCTCGATTCAAGTCAGTAGTCAACTCCACAAAGGATCTACCTTCACGTTTCAACTTCCCGTATTTAGCACCTAGGTGCTATATTCAAAAAGGTAAACCCGACTTCCTATTCTCACTCTTTACCGGTTACGCGTTTGAATACAATTAACACGAGGAATACAAAAGCTGCTATAATAGCTACCGATACAATAAGTCCAAAGATGGAACTGACGAATCCTACAATGTAAGGTAGTGATTTGAATAATATGCCTCCCAAAAGCAGTATCCCTATCAGTATTACAATCCAGCCAAAACGATTTGATTTCATTGATTTAGAATTTGACTTTTCTTAAAAAATAAGTTTGCAGGTATTTCTTGTTTAGCTAACTTATCTGATGACCACAGTAACTCCAGATACTGCCATCCATATGCCTCTAAATACTCAACCTGCAAGGGATAATCCCCTGCTGCTAAATAAATACTTCCTGATTTCTCTGTCAACCCCTTTCGTCCATCATTATTGACAACTAGTCTATTATTTATTCTGAGGACTCCTCCATCATCGGCTTTCAGGTAAAATTGGTAATCTCCAGGATCTTCAATATGTAAATTGGTTTTAAACACCATGGCAAAATGATCTTGTCTCCTCACCACGCCATCCAAACTTATTCTACCTTTCCAGCCTTTATGAGTAGGTTTTATTTTGTTAAAATTAGGTAGTTTCGTCCAGGTTCCTTGATAATATGCGTATTGTACTCCATGCAATGAAGTATCCACAAAATGGACAGATAACTTATCCGAGGCGGTATCCTGCGGAAGAATCGCCATGGCTTGAATTACAGCATTTTCTTTGATTAATAAGGGACTTTTATAAGGGCTCCAATCCTGATCATCCAGCTTAAAATTGAGTTGAGCATCCGGATGATAACCAATTATTTCACAATAAACATTTTGTCCCATTTGAGCTACTCGGCGTTCCGGAACAATTCGCACACTAGCCTCCTCAGTAATATGTTTCCCTCCCTTTCCCAGATAATATAAAAGGTCTAGAATATCTTCCTCAGTCATCGTATTCAATAATGCCGGTGGCATTTCTGATATTTCTGACATCTTAGTTGATTTTACACTTCGTTTGGGAATAGAATCCACATTTTCCGGATTTTCATTGTATTGAATAACATATTGATTTTTTGTCTCCTTTTTTATCCTTCCACGTTTTGAAGATCCGTCTTTTAACGTGAATTCAGTAGCAGAATATCGACTATTGATTGCCTGCGATGGAGAAATAATTGAGATCAGAAAATCTTTTGCTGAAAAGGAGTATTGTGCAGCATCTAATTCCGGACCGAAATTTCCTCCTTGACCATTAATGTAATGACAATTATGGCAAAGGCCCTGTCTGAACATCTTTTTGCCATTTTCAAAATCCCGCAATCTTTTATTTCTAGGGGAATTTACCAACTCCAGCGTATACTCCAGATCTGAAACCTGCCAATTTTTCACAAATTGAAGTGATTGATCAATCGTCGATCGCGCGGGGGGGGGTGTCCAGACTACCGGTCCGGAGGCTTCCGGATTAAAGGGCCCCTGAATAGCCTGAATTTGCTTAATTTGGTTATCACTCCATAGCGCAAGGTGTTCTCTTGCAGTCTCTTCCAAAATATACCCAAATAGCGACCCTCCACTCAACGCTTGAGGAGCATAATCCAACCAATGAAAATAAGCAGCTGACAATGGTTCAGTCCATCCACTTTTAATTTTCCTTAAACACCATATATTATGAACAAATCTTGGTACATCTTTGGTGGTTTCCATGTCCTGGATAACCTGCTCAATAAATGGTGTTCCATCAGGATGATATAAGCATAGGTAACTTAGAACTCTGACTAGCTCTTGATATTCATCCGGGTTTTGCGAAGGAAAATGTACACTCAGCTTTTCGTATAGCCGTGAAGCTTGTTCACGATTAGGATTTTTGATCCGTGTAAACAACAAGGCACAAATTCTTAAATAACTTAATCTGTCAGATGTATTCAAAGTATCATATTGCCATGATTGTAAGCTATTTAATATTGGTAAAAAGTCACGCTTTCCCCCGTTCCGGATTAAGGATAATAGAGAAAGCATGGGCCGATAACTTCCTTTGGCGTTAAACACTTTCTCACGGTAAGACGATACAGGAAATTTTTCAATTATTACTCGAGCCGCCTGTCGTATAAATTCATCCGGATGGTCGAGATATTGCCATGCGGTATCAATTGCATTCTCAGGAGGCTCAAAGTGATAAGTTTCCAAATGCCGGCGAAGTTTCCTGAGTTCGTCATGTTGACTGTCTGTTTGTTTTTCAACCGTTTTTGTATCCTCCCTTCCATGATAGCCAACTCTATACAAAGCTGTGCCGGTACCATTCCCTCCGGTCACAAAGTATAAAGCGCTATCGGGGCCTTTGATCATATCAGTAACGTTAAGCGGTTTCCCACTAGCAAAGACTTCATGCCTGCCCGAATAGGTACTTCCACTTTCTTCCAACTCCACCATAAATATTCTTCCATAAGACCAATCTCCGGCAAACAACGCTTTCTGATACTTTGGAGGAAATTTTAATTCGTGACCAAACAAGAGTCCAGTAGGAGAGCTTCTACCCAACTCTACCACACATGGCCATACATCGGGATAATAATCAAAACGTTTGCCTGTACCCTGGCGCCAAGCATAATCTCCTCCGGATACTAAGTGGTTGATACGGGTAGCACGATACCACGGAAGATTAAATTCATATTCCATATCCGAGTCGAAAGTAAATAATTCTCCATCCTCATTGAATGTAAAATCATAAGGATTTCTTAAACCACCACATACAAGTTGAAATCTTTGTCCATCCGGAGTGAATCGGACCACAAATCCTCCCGGTGCTTTGTACCTTGCCCCCCAACCAGCATCCATTGGCATGAGTTGGTCTTTATGCCAATTTCGGGTAACCCATTCAAATTCTTCATCTTCTGAATCCAGTATATTCTCATTTCCACTTAGAAAATAAATTAAACTATCCGGACCAACCAAAAAATCATGCCCACTATGATCACCATTTTTAACAAAATTTTTCAAATAAACCGGTGGTCCGAAATCTCCCTGTCCTGTGGTATCCATCATCCGGTATATACCCCTGCCTTCCTCACCACTGCCCATCATATATAAGGAATGATAAGCATAAAGCATACCTTGAGCATCGGTAACACCAATATCCAAGGTATCAATGGCAATGCGCCCATTCTCGAAATCGAGAATTTCTATCCTGGTAAGCACTCCTCGGCGTGGTGAAATTAAAAAACGACCTAAGGGATCCAATTCCATACTCAACCATTCACCCTCTCCATCACAAATCCTTTGAATTTCGAAGCCGGCAACTTCCGGATTAATATGACCTGCTAATTCAAAACCATTACTTGACACAGGTTCTTCATCGGTAAGATCCGGAATGTCATTTGAAGGAGTACACGCCCAAATCAAACTAATCGAAATAATAAATATAAATTTTTGCATGCAGTAAAATAGGGAATTAAAATAACTTCTTCTCAAAGGAGGTTGACCTCAAATTCAAGTCGATACCAATCGTAACTATTCGGTAGTTAATGATCAGGTCAAAATGTTCAAAAAGAACAATACAAGGTAGTGCTAATACAAGCTTTAATTTACGGATGGCTTAAGCGTATTTTAAGCCTGTACTATGCCAAAGACGGTTGGGTTTGTCCGGTACACCCTAATCTAACTTGTCATTAAAACGTTGGCAGAGCACTAGAAAAATTGGACTCAGGTTTTCAACATTCTTTCACTATATACAATGAAACTATTGCTTAATAGTGTCACTACTACCCAAAACACTATTTGCTCATAAAATATTTTCAATAATTAAATTATCAGGTGAACCTAAATGCATCCCTCACACCTTCAGCCGACCCATCTTAAACTAGCCAATATTGTTTTCTTCCTTAAATTTATACAATTTCCAATCCGACAGGTCTTGTACAGGACAAAGCACTATTCGTTTGAGCGGCCCTTACCCAATTAGTCAGTATCCCTTCCAAGGGTGATGGAAGGCAAATGAAGACACATGAATTATTTACTGTTTTTACGAAATAAAATATTCAATTCAGCAATTCCTGAATAAGATTTTTCAATAATCTGGCTGAAATAGGATCCACATGGCCCATATTGGTTTCCAATTCGGAAGCAATCAGCCTACCTTTACCTTCCTGTATTTCCAGCAAAGGTATTCCGTTCATTTCATGTAACACTTCCTGGCGATTTGCACCCAATCCTGTATGAGGTCTTAAGTAGGTGCATAATGTTATAATATCAGCTTCGGGTTTTAACCGGAAGGAACGACGACAAGCCCGGGGTCTTATGTTTTCTTTCTGCTGCCACCAGGCAAGTTCCAATGGTCCAAGGTCATCAAATGCCCCATGCTCCGGGATATGCATATTGACTACACGTCCTGTTCTTTCGTAGACGGACTCAATTTTGTCATAATAAAGCCATTGCAGATGTTTTCCCGGATGGATCAATAATACATTAGTACCATTGCCGCAAACACGTCGAACATCCTCCCAATTGTATGGGACCTCTTCATCCTGATCAAGGTTTGCAATAATCAGCAAATCGGAAGTCTTTGTTCTGGTTTCCGTTAAATCTTTCATTTTGCGGTATTGGAGGTTTAACTCATCTAAGACATTGCAAGTCTCTCCTGTAAGGTCAAAAACGGAAATCAGTTGGTGCGAATTTTCCGAATCATACTTTACCCACTTTTTACTGGCTATTTTCATTTTATAATCATTCTTCACCATTATTTGGGTATCAGCTCCTAGTGTTATTTCCAGTTTTCCGTCGAGCCTTTCCTGAGGTAAATTTTCTGGCAATAAAATAGGGCAGTTTATCCATTGTCTTTGGTCATGTGCAACAGCAGGGGTGAATTGAGAACCAGAGGACAATACTTCATCTTGAAAAACAATACTCCACATCAATTTACCAGCAGGAAGTTCCTGGCCATCTACGCGATTATTTACAATACAAATCCGTGGATTGATCCTTGTTCCAGCATAAAAATTCCTTCCGAACAATTCAGCCGATATCAATACTGGTTCCGCAGCCTTTTTGACTTCATTATAGACTGGGTATGGAGTTATGCGCTTTTCGTCAAATACATTTTTAAACCAACAAACATTAGCAAATAATAATACCCCTGCAGTCTCCGGACTTGTGCGCCGGATGACCTCATAAAGCTCTTTGGTCATATAGGCATGCCTGTCTAGGGTGTACTGGGGATTCTTGTCTTCATAGGCCCAATCTCCAACCCAGGATTGGGGCACATAATTATTAAACAAGTATTTGCGGTTATAATGTCCATTGTCATTGTTGGTGTATCCGGTGGAGGCTTCCTGGCTGAAGAATATCCGATCGGGATTTGCTCCTGGGGACCAGTAGATTCGTTGGGCCCACTCACCATCAATCACTTGAAAAAAATCCCGGTTGTACCAATTAAAATACACATGTCTGTCATCGATATCTCCATCATCTATTCCATGTGGCGCTAAGTTGGATTCGTAATCTTCCTTTACACGTCCATATCCTGAATCTGCAGATATTAATGTATTTGGTGATAATTTTCTGATCTCTTTGATAACTTCCGAGATAATCTTCCATTTTTTAATCCGTACATCGGGGGGATCATTATGATAGAACATGGTGAAGTACATTTCGTTATTGATCGTCCAAATAAGCAAAGAAGGGTGGTTTCGATATTTTTTCACCAATGAAATCATCTCCTCTTTCCAAATGGTTATCAATTCGTCTGATGGAATTTCACCGATTAAAAACCAAGGCCATGACCCCTCATAGCTGACACCCACCCCTTGATGGTCCGCAGCATTCATCCAGGCTTTTGTAAACGGACATCCATGAGAACGCGTGATCATTTCATTTCCATCATGCATTAATTTGAAAAATTTATTAGCCAACGCCTCGTTGTTCGGGGCGATGCCACACGGCGGATGATTGGCTCCTCTAAGCCAATAAGGATTACCATTCAAATAGAATTTGTTCTTTCTTTTTTCAACGGTTCTAAAACCAATGTGCGTATCCACCTGGTCTATCAGTTCGCCGTCATAATATATCGATGAAACCAAACGGTACATATTGGGGGTTTCGGGAGACCAAAGATCGGGTGAGAGAGGTCCCGTATCACGAAATATTTTTGTGGTTTCCCTTGACTTGATTCGATCATGAACCACAAGAGGCAAGGAGTGAAACAGCTGATTTGTTTTCGAATCAAAAATTTGCATTTTGGTCTCAATAGGAATGGTTGATGATAGTCCATTATTAACTTCAATTTCAATTTTTGCTCCATGCATGTTGGTATTTGCATATACATCCTTGATATAGACCGGTTGGGTTGCTATGAGTTTTACATCTTGCCAAATTCCTCCTTCATCACCACGAAACATACCATGTGGGATAGAATTTAACATATCATTGGTGATGTGTACTGATACAGCCTGGGCGACTTTTTCATCTGCATCAGCTGATTTTTTGTCATTTCGTACGGTTACTTTGATTGCAATTACATTTTCTCCTTTATGTAAATTTGGAGTGATATCAAAATTAAATTCTCCAAACATACCAGTGTGACTTCCTACATATTTTCCGTTTATATATACCTCTGCAATTTTGGAAACCGCATCAAAATGCAGCATCCACCTTTTGTTTTTAAACTCGTTCGGTAAATGGATCTTATGCCTGTACCATGCATACCTGGTTTTAATGTAATCAAATGTGTAGGATTCACATCGCTCTTCTTCCTGTTCCCGGTAATTATCTGAGATGCCACTTCCCCGATGCGGGAAATGAGAGTCCTGTAAATGCAACCAGTTGCGAACGGGATTCCAAAATGACGGTACTTTCATTACATGCCAACTGTTGTCAGCAAGACCCGGAGCGTAAGCCTTATCCTCCAGATTATCCTGATATCCTGGTAAAAAAAGCCAATCTCCATTTAGCAATATCTCAGTTCTAGGTTGCTCAAGAAGCACGATTTCCTTACTATGATAGGCATTTCTTTGGTGCTGCCTTATCTTTTCTTTTTCCTCTTTACTTTTGGAAGTTTTGTAGGGAATAGAATCCTGAATATGACGGACCAGTTCTTTTTCAGAAAGACTGTTGATGGATAACTCTCGATATTCTGTCTTTAACCATCCACCTCCTAAAACCGTACTACCACTTTCCAGATATTCTTCGTCATAAGCTACGATTCTGGGCTGGGATTCACCATTGATATAAATTCTAATGTGACCCTCCCAAAACACTACTTTTACCTGATACCATTTGTCGGAAATTACCTGAAAGTTTAAAGGCTCCAGAGCCAACATTTTACTTTTAGCATTCGATTGATACTTGCACAGATAAATATCCTGATTGTTGCCCCCTCTAAGCCCCAATGCATACCGATTATCTCTATCTTTAAAACCAAAACCCGACCAGGCTTGAACGTTCTCATCCTCAATACCTCGGACTTGAAAGCTCATTTCAAACTTGTCGGGATTTTTTTGTTTTAGTGCAACGAAGCATTCTTTAATGATTACACTATGTCCTTTCCAATTTACTTCTCCCCTTCCAATTACTTCACATCGCTCCTGGTGGATATTTTGGCTTTGTCCATTGAAATGATTGATCAACAGAAAAATCAAAATCGTTGCAGAAACCCTAACCATTTTCCTAATCATTACATCTGAATTCGTAATTTGATTATCAGTAGTGATGTCATCAGAGTGTTTATACATAGAAATTTTCGTTTTCTTATTACTTAATTGCTAGGAGATTTCTACCCAGACAGGACTTGACCAGGCTAGTGCTTGATTGGTTTGTGTAGCCCTAATATAATAATACAATACCTCTTCTTCATCCTGGTAATTATTATCCGCAAAGATCTGATTAAAGTCCTGTGGATGTGAGTTTAAAGAATACTCCTGGATAACTTTGCTGTTCCTGATAATCTCCACTTTTTCCAATGGATATTGGCCTTGGACATTTACGGCAATCTCTGGCACCTGATCTAGAGTTATCGTTGAGCCCATCTCAGCTCCATTCACCTGAATATCAATGAACATTTTATCGCCGGTGGTGGCAAATGTACGTCGATTCCGCAAGGCCTCCAATATACCTTGGCGACTGATTTCTTTGACCCACAGGGCAGCTAATCCAATTCCCATATTATTATGATCCCCACTAGCTATAAATCCCATTTTGTACTTTTTATGCTTCAAGGCATAATCTATGTAAGCATGTAGGTGCTGGGTAGGAGTATGGCGGCTTAGATTCCTTTCTCTGGGACATCCGGGGTACTCATTGTTTCCTCTACATTGAAAAATTTCAACAGTGGTAACATAGTCCGGATCGGTAACATTCCAATCCATGGGATGGACTTTATCTGCCGGATGATGAGGAATGGTGACACATTGGATTTCTTTTTCAGAAAGCATTTCCCAAAGTCTGGGTGATATGTTGGATTCAGGTGTTCCAGGGCAGTATAGTTCATGCTTGTTGCGAATATACTTTCGAGCATCCTCTTGACTGGCAAATATGATATTGTAATGACCCGCTCCGTGCTGAATATGATCTAAGTCCGGATCAGATTGCAGGGTCCATTCAACTGCAGGTACTGCGACAAATTCTTCAGATTCATTATAAAATTCAGCAATTCTTAGGTTTTTTCGCCAATGGATTTCACTTGTACTTCTAGCATGATCGGTCATGCCAAAAAAATCGTATCCCTCTGCAAACATGCCAAATCTGTAATCGTCATGTAGAGAACCGTCCGTTCCAGCTGGCCAACAATTTGAACTGTGGGAATGCTCATGAAGATTTCCATAAATTAAAGTATATAGCGTGTTGTCCACTATTTTGGTCCTCCTTTTAACTTTAGGATGACCACTTAAAGGGCTTATCGTTGTCTCATCCGCAGAAAACTCCTCAACCTTAGTTTCAACAAACGTAAAATTTGGATTATTTCCGGACAAGACAGGAGCTTTAAATCGGAATATCTCCAGACTCGTCAATCGAGACTGAATAATATTATCAGGTTCCTTTGCTCCATTTTTCCGTATCGTCTTCTCATTTATGGTGGCAAGCCAAAAGCTTCCCTTTCTATCGAAAGCCAGGGTGGGAGGAACTAACAATCCTTTAATTTTCGTGTCTACCAGAAACACAGGATCTGTCCAGCCCGATTGAGGATCCAGCCATGAAATCCGATATTTCCAGGTTCTATTCTCGAAGTTCCCACCGCAATGAGTTGCTAAAAACAAATTCTCGGCTGTGTCTTTAAAGAATGAAGGTCGATGATCGTTAGCTTCTCTGAATAGCCATTTATCCTGATTTTGTATCTCTACAGTTTTTCCGTTTTGATAGGATAATAAAGCACAACATCGATCTCCTGTATAATTATCTCCATCCTCCATCCGGGTAGTATAACGGTTATTTTCGTAACTAATCCATAAGTTTCCAGACCGATCAAATGCCAGTGCCGGCTTGGCATTAATGTTGACCCGGTCCTTATGTCCTCCCCCAATCGCTATTGGTATTGTTTTTTCTATATTCAAAGTATCTCCATCGATGATAGCCATTTCTATGTTTTGATGGAATCCCTGGGTGAAACCATACGCTACACAAAGTTTTCCTTCTTCTGATTCTACCAAAGCCGGATCAAAACAACTTTGATCCCCTTTGTGAATAATAATTGGATCAGTCCAGATCCCCTTTGAAAATCTGCTAAGGTAAATCGAAAGTACTCCGCGATGAAAGTGCTCCCAGGCAATCCAGCTTCTATTGTTATTCGGTGCAATCAATACCGGATTAAGAGAATGTCCTTTATCCACGTCAAAAGCATGAGGAACGTCAAAGCCATTTTTGCCCAAATGTGAAACATGGACAACCCAGTTATCCTCCGTTATTTCAGTCCAAGCCACAATTGGCTTTCCCCCAGTTGCACAAGCGGCAGCGGGGGTTTCGTAGAGTCCTTTTGTTTTAGTGACAGGATCTTTCTCTTCCCATGTTTTACCATCAAAATAAAAACAGGAAATCATTTCGGTTTGCTCTGGGTAACTAAGCCTTCGCAAAGAGTACAGCCAAAGTTCTCCAAGACCATTAGTAACTATGGTAGGTGACTCTTCATGTTCGTTTTCAAAGCTTTTAAGTACCAGAATTTCGTTAAGAGAAAGTTCTTCAGTTTTTTTAGTGCAACTGAACACTGGCAAAGTGCTACCTGCAACTGAGACAATAGATGTTGTTTTAATAAACTTTCTTCTATTCATATAGAATAATCTTGTAGAAATTAAGATGTTGTAGGGAAACCTTAAATTCCATAATTCTTAATTCCCCCCTGGCAAATACTTCTCAGGAATCGTATTATCCGAACTTTCACCTAACCAATAGATTTGCACAATCCACCATCGAGAGCCATCGTGCATTAGTTGGATACTGTTGATTCCTCTGGCGAAAGGCTTTATATCGGATTTAGATCGCCTGGATTCATACGTACTCCAACAATGCACCAAACTGCCAAATTGTTCTTCTATACGCTTTATTTCAATCTCATGGAACCCATTTTCTTCCAACCATTTCCCCGACGAATCCCTGTATCCCTCGGGAGTCATAACTCGCAATCCGGTTATTCCTTCTTTATTTTTACCACTTGGAACAAGTTTGGCTTCCGGGTGGAATAAGTTTAAGAATCGGTCCCAGTCCCTTTTTACTCCCTTATCTCCGGAAATAACATCATATAAGGCCTTAATAATGGAATTTACAGTTTCTACATCATTTGCAAACTCGGTTTCCGGATAATTGTCTGACGCGCATTCCGAAGTTTCTCCGGGTTGGATTAAATCATTTTCCATAGCAGTAATAGGTAATCCACCACTGCAAATTGAAGTTAATCCAAATAATAAAAAGGATGATAAAAGTAATTTTGAGTAAGTCATAAGCCATATATTTAAAACGAAAGTTAACACAACTTTGAGATTTGTACTAAATTTCCTTAGGAAGTCTTGCTTCAGACTTTAACAAGATAGGAGATCGCTAAAGTATAAATGAACTGGCTTAATGATGGTTAGCAAATACAAACAGGGAAAGCCTGAGCTCTCCCTGATTGCCTCACCCCCTAAAGGGAACGATCAATTTTGCAAAATACATTCCACAAATAATTGACCATCTCATTGGGTTTAAATGCAGAGTACTTACAAGAAGTATATTGTTTTTATTATCATGATTTGTTATATCAAAAAGATGGAAATGCCGGTTCTGCCTTTCGCTACTTATGACGTTTTAAAAAATTGATAGTCACAGGAGTTCATTAAATTTTTAGCAGTCAGTATAAATCAACGAAGATTATAGCGATATCGGACAAAATACAAAGTCTGGATTATACCCCTGGAAAAAAGAAAAATTGAAAAGGAAAGCCACAATCCAATTTCCAAGTCCTGAAAAATGTAATACGATGCCAAAAATATAAACAAAGAGACAAGCATACTATTTCTCATTGCTATGGAAGCAGTAAGACCTACAAAAATACCATCCCAGATATAACTGGAGAATGCAAGCAGGGGCAACAAACCCATCCAAATTATAAAGGATTTTCCAGCAACTATGACGGATTCCTGGTCCGTGAATATTTGAAACAATGTAGTTCCTCCAAAACCATACATCGCGCTGAAAAAGATTGCCAGTCCACTACCCCAAGCAAATGAATATATTATGGACTTTTGTAAATTATTTTGATCATTAGCGCCCAAATATTTACCAACCAGACTTTCGGAAGCGAAAGCAAAACCGTCAATGGCATAGGACAACCAATTGAGTAATTGCAGTAATATGACATTTACTGCCAACAAGGTGACACCCTGTTTGGCAGATTGACTATAAAAAAAGGCGAATGAAAAGGTAAGACATACTGTCCTGATAAAAATATTCCCATTCACATTTAAAAACTTCTTCAATGCATCAAGTTGCAGAATTTTAACGATATCAAAAGAAAGATAGGTTTTGTACTTCAACAACATCAAAAGAAATGCAATGAGCAAACCCGCATACTGAGCAATTAATGTACCATAAGCGACCCCATCAACATCCATTCCAAACCAGACAATCAGAAGATAACTGAGTGCAATATTCAAGAAATTTATAAATAGGGTTATCCACAATGGGTAAAGCGCATTTTGCATTCCAAAATACCATCCCAAAAGTGAATATAAACCCATCGAAGCCGGTGCTGCCCAAACCCGAATATTAAAATAGGTCCTCACCATTTCTATCTGACTTTCCGGCACATTCATCAATTGAATGCCGATCCGTATCAATGGCTGTTGAAATATTAGTATTAACAGTGCAATTCCAATGGTTATCACTAAAGCCCTGCCCAAAATATTACTAATTTCCTCTTTATTGCCTCCTCCAAAAGATTGAGCGGTCAGACCAGTCGTACCCATCCGTAAAAAACCAAAATTCCAATAAATAAAATTGAAAATCATAGAGGCCAAACCGACAGCTCCAATATGTTCTTGTGACAACCGACCCATCAAGGCGGTATCAACAGTTGATAATAAGGGTACAGAAATGTTCGAAATAATGTTCGGAATAGCCAGCCGGAGGATCTCTTTATTCATCAATAATCAAGATATACATAATTATCTAATTAATATTTGATATTTTTTGATACGAATATGCTATAACATCGTCAATTATTCTCAAAATTGCATGGATCATGCTATATTCGTGTTTTTGAAGGAAAACCAAAAATGAGAAGTAATGAGAAAATTTAATTTATTGTTTTTTGTACTGATTTTAGCCACTATGTCCTGTGTTAGTAATAAAAAGTTCACCAGTTTGCAGGAAGAAAAAGATGCACTCGCTCAAACACTCGCAGAAGTAGAAGGAAAAGTCAAAATGCTAGAGGAGAAAAATATGGACCTCAGTAAGTCAAAGGACCAACTGGACACAAATATAAAGCAAGTTAAGAGTGAACTTGACAACACAAAGTCTCAAATTGTTAGTTTGGAAAAGAATGTAGAAGCGAAAGAAGAAAAGTTAAATGAAATGCAGAGCGACATCAAAGAGGTCTTTTCCGAAATAGAAAAGAGTGCCGCATCCGCGGATATGCGAATAAAAGAGCTTGAGGATATGTTATATCTTGATTTCGAAGAAAAAATCGGCTTCCGAACAGCCTCGGCAAGCGTATCAGCAGGTAACAAAGAATTACTTGAAAAACTGGCCACCGTATTGAAGGAAAATCCATCGATGCATTTTATTGTAGAAGGTCATGCTGACAAAAGGACGATTTCAAATGAAAGATATAAAGACAATTGGGAATTGAGTGTAGACAGAAGTTTGGCAGTGGTAAGAAAACTGGTTAAGATGGGTGTTGATCCCTCTCAATTGACCGCTGCAGGTAGAGGTGCCAACATGCCGGCGGTAACTGACAATCCTGATTCAAAAGAAACATTGAAAGCAAATCGCAGAACAGAAATTATCGTTGTACCGAATTTGGGTAAATTATACCAAATGCATAAAAGCAACTAAATTTTTACCACCATTCTATAATATTTAGGGCATACAGACGAAATTTTTGGGAAGTATGTCCTTTTTTATTATTCCAACAATTTTTGGTTGATTACATTATATGAAATTGTAATATCTTACCTTTGCAATGTTTTTATAGTCGTATTCGTTACATGTACTAAATCAAACGAAGGTCTCAATGATGCGGATTGGAATATTTTTTGGGGGTCCTTCGCGCGAACGTGAAATCGCATTTGCCGGAGGCAGAACCGTGTATGATAATTTAAACAAGTCTTTGTTTAAACCTATCCCCCTATTTATAGATTCTTTCCGTAATATCATCCTGCTCAACTGGGAAAACATCTATAAAGGAAGTATCAGAGACTTTTATCCCCCTGCTATCTCATTGCCCACCTCTTCCAATAATTTTCAAATCTACGTTGAAAGCCTGCCTGAGTTAACTTCCTTGGAATGGGAAAATTTGATTGGCAGTGTAGGCAAAAAGATTGAATATTCCGAATTAGATCAGTACATCGATTTTGCATTTCTTTCTCTGCATGGAGAATTTGGTGAAGATGGGCAAATTCAAGGCATGTTAGAATCGCTTGCAATTCCCTACTCTGGCAGTGGGATCAAAGCTTGCACCTTGGGTATGGATAAAGGTTTCCAAAAAAAACTAATGCAGGATGCAGGATTTGAAACCAAACCATTTGTAACAATTTCAAGGCAAAATTGGGAAAAACAAACCCAACATCTTATTTACCAAAAAGTAAAATATGATATTGGCTTCCCAGCTGTAATTCGACCGGCTAACCAAGGTTCTTCCATTGGAGTATCGATTGTTGAATCCGAAGATTTTACGTCGTTTAAGAAAAATGTAGATAAAGCATTCTTCAGATATACCTTGACCAAAGAAGAATGGACCAATTCAGATCAAATCGAGACAATCCGCAATCTCAGTGATATTAGAAATGGCATTGGATTTCCGGTATTTTTGAAAAACTCCACTATATACCATCCCGAAGAACTTCTGAATCGCATCAATAGAGAATTTGAAAGTGAAAATGAGATACTGATAGATAGTTATTGGACGGAAAATGATGTGATCGTAGAATCATTTATCCATGGTAAAGAATTCTCATGCATAGTTATCCGCAATGAAAAAGGTGAGGCGATCGCATTGCCTCCAACTGAAATTATCAAAGGCAAAGAAGTTTTTGATTACCGGGCTAAATATCTACCTGGTCTTTCCAGAAAAGAGACACCTATTAATCTAAGTACTGAAAATATCCGAGCTATTTGTCTGGAATGCGAAAAATTATTTAGATACTTTGATTTCAATGTTTATGCTCGTATTGATGGATTCATTGAAGAAGATGGGACCATATTTCTTAACGATCCCAATACGACATCAGGGATGTTACCTTCTTCATTTTTCTTTCACCAGGCAGCTGAAATTGGATTAAATCCATCGCAATTCCTAACTTATATTATCAGGACTTCAATTTGGGAAAGAGATAAATCTCGCTTATATGGTAAGAGCTTACAACCAAGATTGAACCGATTGGATAAAGAGATATTGAAATTACGACTGTCTTCTTCTCAACGGAAAAAAGTAGGAGTCATATTCGGAGGATATTCATATGAAAGGCATATTTCTGTAGAAAGTGGTAGAAATATCTTTGAAAAATTAGCCAGCTCGGACAAATATGAACCAACGCCCATATTCTTGATTGGAGACGATTTTGACCATTTCTTTTATCACATTCCAGTCAATTTGTTACTAAAAGACAATGCTGATGACATAAAACATCGAATCGAATCATTCTTAATCGATCCGGCATCATTTCATCATCCGATCATAGATGAAATTCGTGAAAGATGTTATGGATTGATGAATAAATATGCCTCCAGCAATATGGTGTTGGAACCTTCCAGGATTGTATATGAGGACATGGGTGTTCTATTTGACGGAATTTTTATTGCCTTGCATGGAAGACCTGGGGAAGATGGTACTTTGCAAAGGGAATTGTCGCGACGAGAAATTCCTTACAATGGTTCAAACTATGCATCTTCTCAAATTACGATCAATAAATTTGAAACTCTCCGAATCTTGAGAGAGCATGGTTTTAAGACTGCTAGCCAGCAACTTTATTCACATGTAAAATGGACGAAAGATCCCGAGGGGCTGATTCGTGAGATCACCGATCGATTTGATTTCCCATTCATCGGCAAACCTGTGGATGACGGATGTAGTTCAGCCGTTCGCGTGATAAAAAATGAAAGTCAATTAAGAACATACCTGGCTGGCTTATTTCGAGAGCATGAACAAATCGATCCCGTACAACGAGCATCGCTCAAAATCGGACCTCATGAAGAATTTCCAAAAAAGGATGAAGTCCTAATCGAGACATTAATTGAGTCTGATGGAGCTGAGTTATTTATGGAAATAACAGGCGGCCTATTGACTCATAAAAAAGATACTGACATCCACTTTGAGATTTTTGAACCCTCAGAAGCTCTTTCCGGAGGAGAAATTTTATCCTTAGAAGAAAAATTTCTGGCTGGCGAAGGTCAAAATATTACCCCGGCAAGATTAAAGACCGCAAAACTGTCTTATGAGACTATTTCCCAACAGGTAAAGTCTGATTTTAAGAAAGCAGCTAAAATTCTCAATGTTGAGGGATATGCCAGAATAGATGCCTTTGTAAGAGTATATGCAAATGGTCAGGTAGAGACAATCATTATCGAGGTTAATTCTCTTCCGGGAATGACTCCGGCGACTTGCATCTTTCATCAAAGTGCTCTCAACGGATATAGACCATATGACTTTATTGATAAAATCCTTGAATTTGCTTTAAATGAGCCCAAAGTCGAAAAAGAATTCCCATAATCATCGTCTGGGACAAGTATGGCAAAAGATTAAATCGCGCTCTTGTTTAAGACAGGTTGGACTAGCAATTGGATCGCTAATATTATTTGGTCTACTGATTTTTGGTTGGCTGAAAATATATACACGCCATGGACAAAAACTAAGCTTACCAGATTATACCAGCAGTTATTTATCGCAAGCTAAATTGGATGCAAATAAGAACCATTTTGAAATTGTGGTTACTGACTCTATACATTTTGTTGGTAAAGAAGGTGGAATCATTATCAGTCAAAACCCTCCTCCTGATGCCAAAGTAAAGAAAGATCGCAAAGTATATGTCACCATCACAAAGTATAATCCGGATCTTTTGTCAGTGAAGGATCTTCCCAAACCGCTATACGGTAACATGTATGCTTCAGCAAAACCTATGCTTGATGCATTAGAATTGAATTACAAAGTAAAAGGTTACCTTTTCGATCCCGGACCTGAAGACGTCATTCTGGAAGTTTACTATAATGACAAATTAATCATCAATCGGGAAAAAGAACTGATTTCCCAAAATATTGAAAAAGGAGGTACTCTTGAGTTTGTTCTTTCCAAAGCCCGGGATGGGATAACCGAAATTCCTGACCTCAGATGTAAGAAATACAATGCGGCTGTTTTTTTAGCAGATGGCTTTCGCTTGAACCTCAAAGTGGAGAATCGGGATGAGGTGATTGGTCAAACTGGAGATGCTTATGTATATCGGCAAATTCCGCCATATGACCCAGTTAGCACCGGAAACATGGTGATGGGTGACACTATAAAGGTATATTTGCAGCTCAATTTACCGGAAGATTGCCAATAGCAAATGACAGATTTAGTCAGAGGATGTTTGGAAAAATACAGAGTACTTCATTTTAACTAATATTTAACCGGTAATAATTGATTTTCTAGAAAGGATTTAATTAAATATACTGTTTAAAATAAAAAATTGCGATGCAAAAATATCTCACTTTATTGCTAATAATTACAGTTGCGGTAAGCAGCTGTAAAAAAGATCCTGTTGAATTAGAAAATACCCTGCATTACGATGGAGAAAATGCCAATAGTCCAAATCTTTTTGCAGACACCTATGAGATGGCAGTACGATTTACAGAATCCAAATTAAGCCCTTTCACCGGCAAGACGATCACATCTGTAGAATGGTATTTAACGGAAGCCCCGGATAACTTATCCCTGAGAATATATGACATGGGAAATACAGCCAGACCCGGCGACGTTATGTATAATGCCGATGTTTCTAGCACCATGAAAGTAGGAGAATGGAATAGTCACACTCTTTCTACGCCTATAGAAATTACGACCAATGATATTTGGATAAGCTTGCGGTTTACTCTGTCAGATACCCAACAATCCATTGGGTGTGATTCAGGACCAAACAGAACAAATGGCGACTGGATATTTAGATCCAGCAGCAATGATTGGGATTCTTATCTCAGGATCACGGGAGGAGAGAGTGTCAATTGGAATATTCGTGGAATCGTCAGCGAGTAATTACTTGAAATTACAAAGCTATTTAAAGCATATTGTAAAAATGCCCTATTTCTCTAGTCCAAAGACTGTTTTCAATCTCACCCTAGAATATAAAGCTACAAAGAGAGCATTCTCATCTCTAGAATAATTAGTAGTTCCGGAGTATAGAATGTAAGTGAAATTGAAATATCTCACTGATCCTTACAGTTTAATAAGTTATGAATACTGATGACCTTCCTATACATTTTCAATTCTACTTTTTTGAATTAAATTTGCAAAGCTAAATTACCTGCATGCTAACCAAATTGGATGTACAAAATTATGCTTTGATCCGCTCTCTTTCGATCGACTGGTCAAAGGGATTGAATATAATTACCGGAGAAACCGGAGCTGGGAAATCGATTTTGATGGGCGCCTTGGGTCTGCTGTTAGGGAATCGAGCAGACACCAAAGTATTATACAAAGAAGATAAAAAATGCATCGTCGAAGGGGTATTTTCCATATCGGGATATGAGCTTGAGTCCTATATTCAGCAAAATGATTTGGAATATGATGATCCACTGATAATAAGAAGAGAAATCTATCCGCGTGGAAAATCCCGGGCGTTCATTAATGATTCTTTGGTCAACTTGTCTATTTTGAGGGGTATCAGCGATCGCCTGGTCGATGTATATGCTCAATTTGAATCTTTGGAGATAAATCAAACCGAAAATCAGTTTAAAGTGCTGGATGCAATTGGTGGAGCTCTCGACCTAAGTAATACATACCAAGTTCATTACGCAGAATGGCTGCGACAGCGACAGTTGCTTAAGCAGAAATTAGCTGCCCAAGCCACGCTTGCAAAGGAATTGGATTATCTGAAATTTCAATGGGAAGAACTCGATGTGCTCAACTTGGATTTGGACAAGGACAGCAAGCTTGAGCAAGAACACGAGATTATGACTCATGCAGTTGAAATCAAAGAAAATAGCCAAAAGGCCATTGACCTGATTCATGGGCGAGTTTTGGATTCCTTATACCAAGTAAATCAGTTACTGGCTCCCCTAAATAACAAACACCCTCAGATAGAAAAACTTTTACAAATACTCTTCCAAGTGATCGAGGAAGGCAAAGAACTAGCTTCAGGTGTAGAGGAAATGGTTGAAAATCTAGATTTTGATCCGGAAAAAGCCGCACTAATTGAGGAGCGGATGAGTACTTTGTTTAGGCTATTTAGAAAGCATCAGGTGGAGGGTGCTGAAGGACTTATTGATGTCCGGGAAAAATTGATGACTCAAATTGAAAATGGACAAAAATCGGAAACAGACATTTCAGACTTAAATAAGAATATTAGAAAACTGGAACAACAACTTCATTCCATTGCTGCCAAACTTCACGACCACCGCAAGAACTCTGTTGAACTCATGGAAACAGAAATGGAAGTATTGTTAAAGCGACTTGGGATGAATGATGCCAAGTTTAGATTACAATTAGAAAAAAATACTGAATTGAATCGATATGGATTGAATTCATTGCAATTTTTATTTTCAGCTAATCTAGGTACAAAACTATTACCGGTAAGTCATGCAGCATCAGGGGGTGAACTTTCCCGACTTAATCTGTGCATTAAGACTATGATTGCTTCAAAAATAACTTTACCTACATTAATATTTGATGAAATTGATTCTGGAATTAGTGGACATATAGCTGGGAAAATGGGCACAATGCTCAAGCAACTAGCAGATAAACATCAAGTAATTTGTATTACCCATTCCCCTCAAATCTCATCCAAAGCAGATAATCACTATTTTGTTGCTAAAAAGACCAATAATGGACAAACGGAAACCATTATCAGGCCATTGACCAATGAAGAAAGAATACGAGAAATTGCGATCATGTTAAGCAAAAATCCACCTACGGAAAGTGCGCTGGCCAATGCAAAAGAATTATTAAGTTAACCATAAAGATAAACGAATGAGTTCTCAATTATTAGCAGGGAAAAAAGGAATTATTTTTGGTGCACTGGATGAACAATCCATCGCCTGGAAAGTGGCAGAAAAAGTCGTTGAGCATGGAGCATCAATCACACTTACCAATGCCCCGGTTGCCTTAAGATTTGGTAAAATACAGCAATTAGGGGAACAAGTAAATGCCAAGGTCATCCCGGCCGATGCTACCTCAATGGATGATCTTCAAAAGTTATTTGAAGAATCCAGTAAGTACCTTGGTGGCAAAATTGATTTTGTGTTACACTCCATTGGAATGTCTATAAATGTTCGCAAAAATCGCGCTTATACCGATTTGAAACACGATTGGATGTTAAAAACATTTGATATTTCAGCTATTTCATTTCATAAATTAATGCAAACAGCACTTAAGATGGATATCGTGAATGAATGGGGGTCCATTGTTGCATTATCTTATATTGCAGCACAGCGTGTGTTTCCAGATTATAACGAAATGGCGGAATCAAAAGCTCTACTCGAATCTTTTGCCCGCAGTTTCGGGTACCATTTCGGAGCCCAGAAGAACGTAAGAGTCAATACAATTTCGCAATCGCCTACCTGGACCACTGCGGGAAGTGGTGTAAAAGGATTCAAAGAATTTTTCGATTATGCAGATAAGATGTCCCCATTAGGAAATGCAACTGCAGAGGAATGTGCCAATTATTGCGTGTTTCTATTTTCCGATCTTAGTCGCAAAATAACTATGCAAAATTTATATCATGATGGAGGATTTTCGACGATGGGTATTAATCCGGACAGCATGCATATAGAATAGGATATTCCCATCTATCTGAATTATGATTCAATACCAAATCAAATTGATATTTTGGATCCTTTGTGTTGCCATGACAAGTGCTGTCTATTCTCAAATTCCTACAACTGGAGTTGCAGACACCACCGGTGGTGAATTTGAGGAGTTTGAAGACAATAATGATGAAGAAATCGATACCTTACCAGTTAGATATTTTTTCATAAATAATCCAGATATACTCCTACCCTATGTAGATACTACCTTGGGTTGGTCATTTTATAATTTTGACCCGGCCCAATCGGATAAAGAGTATGTCCACTTGGGTAATTTGGGATCAGCCGCGAGGCCAATTTTTTACGAGATTTCAAATCACCCTGGTGTCAAACTTGGAATTGATGTCTATGACATTTATCGTAAAGAGCCGAATGGGATTCGCATGTTTGAGCTTGGTCAACCTTTAACTGATTTATTCTTTTCCCAATACGATGCTCAGGAAAATACTTCCTTTAAAGCCCTCTTCAATCGAAAGTTCAGCAAAGGATCAGGCTTAGGAATCGATTATCAAAGAATCAATCATGAAGGATTGTATTTGGATCAGGCTAATCTTACCACCAATCTTACCTCCACAGGATGGTTTCAAAACAAGAAAAAATCATGGCATAGCTACTTTTCTTTTATTCATAACAAATTTACTTTACAAGATAATGGTGGTATTCCCTCATTGGAAGCTTTAAATGTAACTGGAGTTGATCAAGATAAAAACGTGGTCTCCGTTTCGCTGCGAAATGCTCAAACCGTAGATAAGCAAAATATGTGGTATTGGAAAAACCTGTATTATCTATCCAATGCCAAAGACAGTTCCGGATTGGCAAAGAATAAAGTATGGGCAGAAATGAATGCCTTGATTTCAACAAGAAGCAACGAATTCATTGACCCAGATGTAAGTTCAGATTCGACGGTCTATTTAAATTATTGGCCGGATTCCTCTTCAATCCAGACCTATATCCAACGTAAGTATCAGGAGTTTGAGTTGAGTCTTAATTATGTCACTGTGGATACTGCCGGATCTGTAAAAAATATCTGGAAAGCATATGGAGGCTTTCAAACCAACCAATTTGATCTGGATACTGTGGAATTGTCTCGTAATTCATTTTATGCAGGAGGTAAGTTCAAACAATATCTTACCAAGACCACTTCGATAACCGGAAATGGAATTATTTACCTAGGTAATGAGACATCAAGTTTTTCACTTAAAGGAAATCTTTCACAACAGCTCACCTCAAAAATTCACCTCAAAGGTACCATCACTCTTTCCAATCAAATTCCGGGTATCCGCCAGGAATTGTTGTATTTGAACCGGAGACTCCTACATAACCAGAAGCTGAAAAACCCGACAGCACTAATCATCGAAGGTGCGTTAACCTCCCCGGATGAGACAGAACAGCTAGGAATAAAAAGTTCCTTATTTAATCAATGGATTTATTACAATGAAAATGCCTCGGTTACACAATCTGACCAGGCCATAGCTATGTTGCAGGTTTTTTTAAAGAAGCATTTTAAATTCGGGCCATTTCGGAGCAAACTTTTTTTTGCTTATCAAATAGTGGATCAGGAAGAGGTTATTCCTTTACCCACTTTATACACCAGAAATAGCCTATTTGTAGAAGGATACCTTTTCAAGCAAGCCTTGCACTTCCAGGCTGGAGGACAGTTTCAATGGAATAGTCTGTATCTGGCCCCGGCCTATATGCCGGTAATTAATCAATTTTATAATCAAGGGGAAGTTGAAATAGGAAATTATCCCGCTTTGGATGCGATTATCAATTTAAGAGTAAACACATTGAGGGCATTTTTCAGGATGGATAACCTGACTAATTTTTTCTCGGATAAATATTATTTTCAACATCCTTACTATCCTTACCCTGATCCAAAATTACGGATCGGTATCCGTTGGATATTAAGACAATAATGTATGCGCAGGTTATGAGTAGAAATCAGCAAAAATATATCTAAAATAGTCCTGTCTAAAGATCAAGTTACAATTGATAATTCGGCTGTAATGCGCCTAGATTATCTTCTGTGTAGAAGTTGTTGATCATAGCCACTACCTCTTCAATGTCATCGGTGATGGGGAGTAAATCTACATCTACCGGATTAATATTATGTTGCTTTTCAAGCATAGTACGAATAATCCAATCTTTCAAACCACCCCAAAATTCACTTCCGACAAGGATTACTGGGACTTTGGTGATCTTGTTGGTTTGAATTAGGGTAAGCACTTCAAACAATTCATCCATCGTTCCAAAACCACCAGGTAGTACGATAAATGCTTGAGCATACTTTACAAACATAACTTTTCTGACAAAAAAATATCGGTGATCCAGGTTTTTATCCTGATCGATAAATGGATTATGATTTTGTTCAAAAGGTAAGTGAATATTTAAGCCCACTGATAATCCCCCACGCAAATAAGCTCCTTTATTTGCTGCTTCCATGATTCCTGGTCCTCCTCCCGTGATGATACCGTAGCCCTCATCAGTAAGCCTTCCAGCGATCTGTACCGCTTTTTGATAATAAGGGTGATCGGGTTTTGTTCTGGCTGATCCAAATATTGAGATACAAGGACCAATGCGATTGAGTGTTTCAAACCCATCTACCAATTCAGCAATAACTTTAAATAAAGTCCATGAGTTTTCCCCTTTTATTTGCGACCATTGCTTCATGGCTTTTGGTCGCGATCCTTCACTGGTCATAGGTAAGATGAATTTTCCTGTATTAATTTTGAAGTTGCATCAGGCGGGAACTTCCCCATATACACGATATTCCTTTTCTATGTATTTCTTTACTTCCTCCAGGGATTTAAAACGAGCAAACAAATCTTTAACATGCTGATCTGAAGAAGTAGAAGGACTGACATAGTTTTTGACATCTTCATAAGAAATTTCGCTGTCTCCTAATATGATTAGTCTTTCGACTACGTTTCGCAATTCCCTAATATTCCCGGACCATGGCATTTCTTGCAAACGCTGCATGGCTGAGTCACTAAACTTTTTGGCAGGAATTCCATAATCTCCACAGATTTCCGCACTAAAGTGATTTACCAATAAAGGAATATCTCCCTGGCGATCTTGTAATTGGGGGACGTTTACAATAATTACTGCAATACGGTGATAAAGATCCTCGCGAAATTTATGTTGATCAATCTCTCTACGCAAATCTTTGTTGGTAGCGGCTATTACTCGAACATCCACTTTAATCTCCTTATCTCCTCCGACTCTGGTAATCCGGTTTTCCTGCAATGCGCGTAGTACTTTGGCCTGTGCAGATAGGCTCATATCACCAATCTCATCCAAAAACAAAGTTCCTCCATTGGCTTGTTCAAATTTGCCAATGCGCTGTTTTATCGCCGAGGTAAAAGCTCCCTTTTCATGACCAAATAGTTCACTTTCAATAAGCTCTGAAGGGATTGCTGCACAATTAACTTCAACAATTGGAGACTCTCGACGGTGGCTTCTCTCATGAATCCAACGAGCCACCAATTCCTTGCCAGTTCCATTTTTTCCAGTGACTAAAATTCTTGCTTCCGTGGGCGCTACTCGTTCGATGGTATCTTTTATTAGTTTGATCTCTTTTGAATCCCCAATGATTTCCTGAACTTTGCTTTTTGCAACTTTATGCCGTAATACTCGGCGTTCGGTCATCAGGCTCGATCGATCCATAGCATTTCGTAGCGTAATCAGCATACGATTTAAGTCAGGTGGTTTTGAAATGAAATCAAAAGCACCTTTTTTAACCGCTTCTACTGCGGTATCTATAGTAGCATGCCCGGATATCATGACAACCGGAGTGTCTGGACTAATAACCTGAATCCGGTCCAACGTTTCCATGCCATCCAAATTTGGCATCTTAATATCTAATAAAATAACATCATAACTATTTTGTTTAACCTTGGCTAAACAATCAAGACCATCAACAGCCTCATCAACTTTATACTTTTCAAACTCCAGTATTTCCTTAAGCGTCCTTCTAATACTATTCTCATCATCGACAATTAAAATTCGAGCCATTTAACTAGATTTTATTGGTTCAACTATGTAAAGATACATTAAATATTTATATAATGAATAAATCTTTGATAAAGCTATCTTTATGCTTAAATATAATTTTTAATATATAACGCAAAAAAGATGCCGAAAACCTTTAATAGTGTAAAAATGAAAGCATTTATAAGAGGGCAAGTCATAAGAACCCATCATAAGACTCCAAGTATGCAGTTATTTTAGAATAAAAAATCCTTGTACCTTTTGTGAATTCAGCCCCCAAGCTTACGAATGGCAATATAAGCCATCAACCCACTACTATGGGCCAAACAGTCTTCATCAATATCGAATGTGTCCGTATGTACGGGAGAATTAATGCCTTTAGTATTGTTCCCGGTACCCAGTCGATAGAAGCAAGCTGGAATTTGCTGAGAATAATAAGCAAAGTCTTCTGCCGTCATTCTGGGTTTTAATTCTACTACTTGTCTCTTGCCTAGAAATTCTTTAGCATAATTCATACATCGATTGGTAATCGACGGATCATTGACTAAACAAGGATAACCGATTTTAATATCCAATTCCGCATAGCCACCATTCGCTTCAGCTACATGATGCGTTATTTTGGTAATCCACTCATGTGCTTCCCGGCGCCAGTCTTCATCCATAGTTCGAAAGGTACCTTCAAGTTTTACTTGGTTTGGAATAATGTTGGTCGCTCCTCCAACGGAGTTTATTTTACCAAATGACAGCACACAAGGTATTAATGGATCACATTTTCTGCTCACGATCTCTTGCAGAGCAACCATGGTTTGACTGGCGATTAATACCGGATCAATTACATCCTGTGGTAAACCGGCATGGCCCCCTTTTCCATGTA
Organism: Saprospiraceae bacterium; assembly: GCA_965223405.1. Lineage (GTDB taxonomy): Bacteria > Bacteroidota > Bacteroidia > Chitinophagales > Saprospiraceae > CBDCWO01. Next base: position 3,567,707 of record CBDCWO010000006.1, on the reverse strand, counting down.
TTGTCAAATAAATTTCATCGGCTGAGGCCATATATTTACCCGCCCGAAATCCTACTTTTGAACTATCTAAAGGAGGATGTACATGCTGGCCCAGGATGGCAAAGGGCTGAGGGTTTTTCAAAATTCCTTCTTTGATCAGAAGAGAAGCTCCACCGGGAAGTCTCTCTTCCCCCGGCTGAAAAATCAACTTGCATGTACCTGAAAAATGATCGCGTGTTTCATGTAATATCAACGCACTACCCAGCAAAGAAGCACTGTGTACATCATGACCACAAGCATGCATCACTCCTGTATTTTTGGACCGGTAACTTACGTCATTCATTTCTTGAATTGGTAATGCATCGGTATCAGCACGTAAGGCAATAACCGAAGGATTCCTTCGAGTCTTCTTACCCTCGATGATAGCAACCACTCCGTTTTCTGCCCATCCAGTACTGTGTTTTATGCCTGCAGTTTTCAATACTTCTGCAATAAAAATACCTGTTTCTTTTTCCTGAAAAGATAATTCCGGATGCATATGAAGATGGCGACGAAATGTCTTAATTGTTTCAAAGTGTTTTTCGTTAAGAGATCTAATTTTCGAGACCATGTATTTCGAGTTTATGAATTATCTTTAGCACAAAATATCACAAACTACCAAAGATTATACCCAAATCAACCCATACATCATAATCTTTGGCATATAAAATATTTATTTTATGGGTTGTATCACCTCTTAAGCTTAAGTCGGAAAAGCGACTATCCGGTTTAAATATACCTGGTTTCAAAGCAGGCAAACTATTGATTTTTTCATCCTGAGGAATATATCCAACCCAAGAATATTTTCCACTCAAAACCCTAAAGATGTGTTTAAAATATACTTTTGGATGTCTCACAAACCAGATTACGATCCAACAAAATAGTAATAGTAGTATGCTTATTGACCAATCAAGGATATTCTTTTGCGATTCAAAGACCGGATCCTGAATCCGATAATGAATTTCTTGTGTTATCCACTCTCCAGGCTCATTTTTTGACCGGCTTCCGACTATGCTTTGTTGGTCCTGTGAAGCAATTTTATAGTGGTATTCTGGGCCAAGTTTGGTCATGATCTCAGTAATGTCTGAAAAAGGAATGTCCAAAGAACAAAATATTATTTCATTAATCTGATGGGTTCGACAGACATCCACGAGTATTTCCAGATTTCCTAAATAAGAACCTGACTCTTGCTTAGGGCTATTCATACCGAAGTATCCCAGGTAATTAAAGGGTTGCCCAGCATACTCGAGAAAACCAAGTATTTTTTGAGCGTTTTCAGGTTTCCCTACAACGGCTACATTCTTTGCCTTATTTCGATATCTTCCTTTAAATAGACCGGCAAATTTATTACGAATTATAAAATATCCCCAACCCAATGCTATTGAGAGCACTAATAATACTCTTGAAGGTCTCAATTCCTGCGGAAACATTGCGTAAATAATAAACATGACCAAAGTAACAATGGACAAGGTCTTGATGGACATCTTAAAAGGTGTTCGATTGTAAACTCCACTTAATGTGACTCCTATCGCAAAGACTAAAACATATACCGGTATGTTAATTTTCTCATATTCCGGAGGATAATAAGAATTGCTATTATGATAGAATTGTTCCCATAGTTCTTTCACTCCCCAAAACATAAATGACAAGATCAAAACGTCAAATACAGGTTGAATCAACTTCGAAATGGATCGTGCAATCATGCTTATCAAAGCTCGGGAATAAATAGCCAATTTTATTACCAGGTTATACCATTCCGCCTGTTTTGAAAAGTGCTTTTCCGCAAAAATGGCCATCGCCTGATAGAATGTCTTGACATAGTTTAATGATCCTTTACGGGTACTTTCTCCCTTATAGTGGACTATGGTTGTTGTTGGCAGGTAGAAATTTTTATACCCGGCTTTTTCTATTCGATAAGAAAGGTCAATATCTTCCCCGTACATAAAAAATCTCTCGTCAAGCAGGCCAATCTTTTCCAATATCCTTTTTCTAACCATAAAAAAAGCCCCGGACAGCACATTTACAGGATGCGGATTATGTTCATCCAAATAACCTAAATAATATCTATTGAACAATCGGGATTTAGGAAAAAGATTTGAGAGTCCTGAAAATCGGCAAAAAGAAACGAAAGGAGTTGGAAGTCCTCTCTTTGATTCAGGTAAAAACTTACCAGAACCATCAATCATCCTTACGCCCACTGCTCCTGCATCGGGATGATTACTGAAAAAATCTATACAGATATTAAATGTATCTTCCTTAACTATAGTATCTGGATTAAGAAGTAAAATATATTTTCCGGTCGCTCTTTTGATCGCTTGATTATTAGCTTTGGAAAAACCCACATTCTTATCATTTTGGATTAGAATCACCTGGGGATGTTTGCTTTTTACAATTTGCACGGAATCATCTGAAGAGTCATTGTCCACAACAAATATTTCACACGGTATTTCATGAATCGCTTTATAGACAGATTGTAAGCACTGTTCTAGAAAATATCGAACGTTATAGTTGACAATGATAATACTTAAGGTTGGCAAAGACATGTTATTTAGTCTTCCCTCATAGTATAAGGGGTTCTAGCAATTATTGATCGTCCAAGAGTCACCTCATCTGCATATTCCAGTTCTCCTCCAAACGCTACACCTCTTGCGATAGTGGATATATTCACTGAATATGGTTTTAATTTCTTGGATATATAGTAAATGGTGGTATCGCCTTCGATGGTGGGGCTGATGGCCATAATCAATTCCTGGATGGCACCCTGGGATACCCGATCAATTAGAGAATCAATCCTTATATCGTCCGGACCAACTCCATCAATAGGTGATATCACTCCACCTAAAATGTGATACACACCGTTGTATTGATTGGTTTCTTCAATAGCCATTACATCCCTAATAGATTCTACAACACAAACTACAGACTTGTTCCGATGTGGATCTTTACAGATATGACACATACTTTCATCAGAAAAATTATAGCAGATACGGCACAATTGTGTTTTAACCCGTGCATTATATATGTGTTCCGTAAATAGTTTTACCTCCGCCGGATCCTTTTTCATGATATGCAAAACCAACCTAAGCGCGGTTTTGTTACCAATTCCTGGAAGGCTGGCTAATGCATGAACTGCCTCTTCAATAAACTTGGATGAAAATTGCATATCTGACAAAATTAGAGATTTTCATAATTACAGCCTGGTTGAAGACCGATTAGAATAAGCAAAATTGATATATTTTTTTGATTATACCGATTGAAGAGTATTTTTGTTTAAAATGTAAAAGTAAATTAAAAAAACATGGCTGAAATTGTAAGAATGCCACGCATGAGTGATACGATGGAAGAAGGGGTCATCGTAAGTTGGTTAAAAAAGGAAGGAGAAGAAGTAAAAAGAGGTGATGTGTTGGCTGAAATAGAGACTGACAAAGCGACTATGGATTTTGAATCCTTATGGAATGGTAATCTATTATACATCGGTGCAAAGGTTGGAGAGGCTGTAGAAATTGATGGAATTATTGCTATTATTGGCGAAAAAGGAGAAGATTACAAAGCGTTGCTGGAATCAGCCAAAGTAAATGGTACGCCTACTGAGCAAGAGCCTGCAGTGCAAAGTTCAGGTAAATCAACTCAAACCATTTTGGGCACCCCCGAAGAAGAGCATGCAGAAGTAGGCAGTCAAGTACATATCGAGGCTACGTCGACAGAGACAGCTGGCCGGATCAAAGCCTCCCCTTTAGCCAAAGCAATGGCCGCTGAAGCAGGTATTTCCCTTGGCGATATTCAAGGAACGGGTGACCAGGGTCGAATTGTCAAAAAGGATGTTGAGTTATTTGTAAAGTCCGGTATTTCTACGTCACAGACTGATAGTTCATCTATTTCTTCATTTTCTATAAAGGAAGAATACGAAGAAGTCAGAGTCAGTCAAATGCGCAAAACCATAGCTAAAAGACTCAGTGAGAGTAAATTTACGGCACCGCACTTTTATCTGACCATTGAAATCAATATGGGTAGGGCTGTTGAAGCTAGAAAGAAGATTTTGAAAATGACTAATCAAAAAATTTCTTTCAACGATATGGTTGTAAAGGCTGCGGCTCTAGCCTTAAGAAAACACCCCTCAGTCAACGCTTCCTGGATGGGTGCCACAATCAGAAGAAATAAACATATTCATATTGGAGTTGCTGTCGCAGTTGCTGATGGCCTATTGGTACCGGTGATCAGAAATGCAGATTTTAAACCTATGATGGAAATTAACCAAGAAGTTAAAACCTTGGCAGTTAAAGCAAAAGAGAAAAAACTCCAACCGGAGGAGATGCAGGGAAATACATTCACCATTTCCAATTTAGGTATGTTTGGTATCGAAGAGTTTACAGCCATTATAAATCCTCCGGACTCTTGTATATTGGCCGTAGGATCAATTATTGAAAAACCGGTAGTAGAAGATGGAGAGATTAAAATTGGTAAGATGATGAAAGTTACGCTCTCTTGTGATCACCGGGTTGTTGATGGGGTCACTGGGGCTCAATTTTTACAAACATTCAAGCAGTCTCTGGAGGAACCACTAGTCATGTTGGTATAGAACTATGAATTAGATATTCAGAAACTTCGGTCTACTGAGCCATTCTTGGCTAACACTGGCCACCCTTCGTTTAATAAATGCTTCCGCTTAATTACCATAGCTATAGAAAAATAGGTGATCCTATTTGATATCTTCCGTTCAGATCCAAAAAAAGCAGGACAATATTGCCCTGCTTAAATATTTATACTAGTGTGTATGTTATTTAGTTAGTAGCCGGAATTTCTATTTCCGGAATATTTTGGTCCTTTACGTGAGGAACCCGGGGTGTTTTTCCCAGCCTCAGGACCTTCAGGCATATCCATTTCAGTATCGCCTGCATCTGCAACTCTAAATTCAACCCGACGATTTATGTATTGCATTCGCTCTTGTTCGGATGTGGTGCGGTGGTTATCGGGAAGGTTTCCAACAATAGGAGATCCTTCTCCTCCGTATTGAAGAATTAAGCGCTCTCTGGGAATGTCATAGTTATCAGAGATATAATCAACTACAGCTTTTGCTCTTTTATAGGATAATACTGCATTGTAATCATCACCATTACGTGAATCAGCATGTCCGCTAACTACTATTTTGAAATCCGGATGTTCCTTCATTACAGTTGCCACATTGTGCAAATGACCATAAAATTCCGGTTTGATATAATATTTATCCAAATCAAAGTGAACCATCGGTAAGAACCACTCTGTCTTAATGTTGTCAAGACGGTTGTTTATTAAAGTCACCACTTCATCCTCCGTAAGGTATGGTGATTCGACTTTGGCTACTCCTGATCCATCTACATCGTATCCGGGAGGTGAGTAGGGTTCTTTGTCCATGTAGTCTTTTACTCCATCTCCATCACTATCCAAGGCCACTCCTCTGACATCTACTGGTGCGCCAGCCACCGTGTTGGGTTCTTGATCCATCATATCAATAATTCCATCGCCATCGGTATCCGTCAAATCCAGGACAGGTCTACGTTTTAATTCAGCAATATCGTTCATTGATGCATCAATAGGATTCAACCAATAGAGAGGTTCGGTTCTTTCATCAAAACTACCCAGATTAATTCCTAACCTTAAACTAGTGTAGTGACCGACATCATTATTATTGGATTGATCCACTGTAGATCGGTATTCAAAACCATCCAGCAGGTCGTTATCTGAAAGCATAATTTGGTGTTCCAAGCCTAAATTTATCCTTTTACTTAATTTTCTCGATACACCAACTCCAGCTTGAAATACAGGGTGGATGTTGGTTTTATCTCCTAATCTGAAAACCGCCTTTTTTTGCCTGGCTTCAGTTTCATAATCCCCATCAAAAATATCTTTCAATTGATCTTTGATATCTTTTCTTCCGGCTTTGGTATCTACGTCTCCATTTACTCCACTGAAGTTATATGCGCTGTTTCCATTTAATGCATCGATCTTGGTTTTGTTATTATCAAGACCTATCCCCACAAAAAGATAGGTGTTGGTTTTATTCCGCTCCTTATGAAATAGAATGTTACCAATATTCAGCACACCTTGTACTGAACCGTAGAGATAATTCAACTTGTAATTTCGGTGTAACTCCGATACTTTACTTGCGGCGGAAGCCGGCAGGTCAATATCCATAACCGCTGCCGAAGAGCGTTGAGGATCTACTCCTTTTGTAGTTCCGTAAAAGAAATCTCCGCGAATAGAGAACGCATAGCGAATTGATTTTCGAAGATGCAACCCGAGACCAATTCCTCCCGGGATTTTTGTATCGACATCACTACCAATAAAAAAGTGTCCCAAGTGAACACCAAGTTCCCACATGTCTTTAGGTCTGGCCGGGTAGTCATTTTCACCCATTTTCCAACTTTTATTCTGCTCTGCATCCACAGTCATATCATCCGTAATGTTGGGGCGGGTATAAGTGTCATCTTGTGCGTTTATCGTTATTACGAACAATAAACTGATAAGTCCCATAAGAATTCTTTGATGCATAACCTTAGTTTTTTTGCAATTTTAAGATAATCTAAAGCATTTGGTAACGAGGGTTCTGGAATAAACAAAAATACGTAAAATACTCACGATTCATAATAAGCAATCACATATTTGTCCCCAAAAATGCTAATAATTCTTTATTTATAAAGATGAATATATAAAACTTTTGTCATCTCACTAATAAATCACTAATCTCAAATTTTTATCGATTTTATACATTAATAAATATTTTAATATGTATTTTTGTATAAAACAGAACTATGTTAGAAAATTGGCTTTCTCCTGTATACGCAAATATACCCACTCCAGAAAGTGAAAATCTCCACATTTATAAAAACACCATACCTAACTTAATGATTCCCGGTATCATACTGATAAGCTGGGATAAATCAGGTGATGAAGTTAGGAAGCTTTTATATCGATATGACTGGTGTTGTTTTGACATGCCTGTATATGATTTAGGGACATTGCGCAATGAAGATCCTTCATTCATAATTCCTCTAATTGATGAATTGTCGCAAACTGGAAGTAATCTGATTTTTCTTGGTAGCAGGGTTCCAGCCCAGGTTTTATTCAACTATCATCAACAACAAGAAGGTTTTTTTAATCCGGTAATTGTTGATGAATCTTGTCGTTTAAATTCATCGGATGAGGATGAGAATTATGCCCAACTTTCATTTATGCAAAATGAAATTCTAAATTGCTTTCAACTAAACGTGCTTGGTTGTCAAATGCATCAGTTTACAGGTTCAAGTACAAATGAGCTCTACAGAGTAGATTACTTACGACTTGGAAAAATAAGGAACCATAAGAAACTTATAGAACCTATGGTGCGGGATGCAGACTTCATGTATTTTAATTTACAATCCGTCAGAAAATCAGATGCCCCGGGTAAATTTGGGTGCAACCCCAGTGGTCTAATGTCTGAGGAAGCTTCCCAAATATGCCGTTATGGAGGACTGAGTGACACACTGAAAATGTTAATTTTAACCGGTTATCAACATAGCAGTTCAGAAAATTCTACTTACCACCTGCTGAGTCAAATGATATGGTACCATATTGAGGGTTTTAATAATCGAAAGTCTGATTATCCACTGGAACAAAGTGATCTAACTGAATACATTGTTGATGTTAAAAGCCATGGACTCCATCTAACATTTTGTAAAAGTAAAAAGAGTGGTAGATGGTGGTTTAAACTGCCGTTGAGAATTGAAGATCACGAATACGTGCGGCACATACCTTGCGCCTATGAGGATTATAAATTAGCCTGCCACGAAGATTTGACGGATAGGATCATTCACGCTTTTGGAAGTCACGTGACAGTGGAATAGATAGTTCGTAATACACGGTTATTAGACCGATTTACCGGCATATCAGGGCAAATCACCTTCAGATGTGTCAATATGATTAGTTGGCAACTACTTTTTCCAAAGCTAGCTTGCGTGATCCTTTCAATAATATATATCCTGGAATTGATAAGTTTTGCGTAATCCAATCATTGATTTCAGAGATGGAATTGCAAAAAAGAAAATCTGGAAAACCGGCTTGTGCTTGACGGAAAATATTGCCAAGTAACAATACCTTTTCCCACTTATAGTCATCAATCTGCTCAAGGAGCCTGCGATGTTCTAAAATCGAATGTTCCCCTAGTTCAAGCATATCTCCCAGTACGAGTATTTTTGGTCGATCATATAGTCTGCTGAATTCTGCAATAGCAGCCGACATGCTGGTTGGATTGGCATTATATGCATCCAACAATACACGATGTTTACGCCAGGTAATCCATTGGCTCCGATTAGCTTTTGGGATATAATCATCTATCGCTTCTACGATTTTTTTCACAATGACTCCGTACTCCAACCCTATGGTTACCGCTGCCATCAGGTTGTAAGCATGAAAGGACCCATACAAATGTGACTTAAACGTTTGATTCCGGGATATCAGACGGATTCCTGCATTAGTATTTTCTAATATCTGATATTGGTATTCGGAATCTGGACTCGTACCATATGTAATTTTATTATCATAATGGCTCAGGTGTTTGACTAGTATTTCGCTATCCTGATTGACATATATCTTTTTGGAATGGTTTTGTAAATAACGATACATCTCTGTTTTACCGGTTACCACTCCTTCAAACCCACCAAATCCTTCCAAATGGGCATATCCCACATTAGTAATTATACCTTCATCGGGCAGGGCAATACTGCATAAAAACTCAATTTCCTTTTGGTGGTTGGCTCCCATCTCTACAATGCCGATTTCATGTTTTGTTTTTAACTCAAGTAGTGTTATAGGCACTCCAATGTGATTATTGAGATTGCCTACTGTAGCCATTACCTGATACTTCTTTGACAGTACATGGGATAGAAGCTCCTTGGTGGTAGTCTTACCATTGGAACCGGTAATACCAATTATTCTTACGGTGAGCTGGGACCTGTGATGCTTTGCCAAAAGTTGCAACATCGATAAACTGTCTTCTACTAAGTAACATCTACTGTCGACTACTGCTTCTTTTTTATGCACAACACAAGCGCAGGCTCCCTTTTGAAGTGCATCACTGACAAATTGATGTCCATCAAAATTATCTCCCTCTAAAGCAAAAAAGAGAGCCCCAGGATTTAAGGTTCTACTATCGGTGCAGACACCGGAAGAGTCCAAGTAGACCTGATATATTTCTTCAACTTTTGCGTGCATAAAAAAATCCTCATGCCATTTCAACTGGCATGAGGATTCCAAAATTATGAATTTAAACTAAATTCTGATTAATATCTTCTTTTTACTTTCTTTTTCGGCTTACCAAATGAAACACCTGCATCACTTCCGTTGCCACTCTGACCTCCAACGCGATCCATGGCACATCTAAAGCCAATTGAGCGGTCGGCCAGATCTTGTTGTTTATACCGTCGAGTACCGGGTGATAACCAGTAAACACGGTCTTGCCACGATCCTCCTTTGACCACTCTGGTTTTATCGTTGATCATCGAATGAACACCAAACTCATAGTAGATAAATTCATCATCACCATCAAGATAGTTCCTGGCATCGGCTACTTTATAGTTTTCACGATTTGTTAACAACGAATCGGTTTCATTTTCATATTGCAGATAACCCATAGAGTCCTTAGGCATAATGTTGCCATTTTCATCTAACTTCAATCTTTTAAATTCATTTCCTCGGAAGGGATTCAAATCCTGACTTTCTTCATCTCTGATCGTTTGACCGGTAGTAGGTCGATACACATCGGCAACCCATTCACTGACATTTCCTGCCATATTGTACAGGCCGAAATCATTTGGTAGATAGGAACGAACCGGTGCTGGAATATTGGCATGGTCGTTTAATTTACCAGACATCCCCATGTAATCTCCTCTACCTCTTTTGAAGTTAGCCAGCATCATTCCTTGATGTTTGTTTCTTTTTTTCATTCTGGCTGTAGCACCATCCCATGGATATATTCTACGATCTGTAATCACCTCATCATTTGGTAGTTTATTCCCCAATACAGCTAAGGCTGCATACTCCCATTCCGCTTCAGTAGGTAATCTATATTGGGGTAACATGATTCCATCCTCATATCTTACTGGTCTTTCACCACCGGTTCGGTAATCTTTTAAATTCTTCTTCACATCTCCTTGATATTGTCCTACCAAATAGGATTCGGAATCAAAGCTTTCAGAACCTTTTTGTTCCGGATTCGGATTTAAAATTCCCTTTTCAATCAAAATCATCTCATTGACTCGATTGGTCCTCCATTTGCAATAATCGCTAGCTTGTTCCCAAGAAACTCCAACTACTGGATAATCGTCATAGGCAGGATGCCTAAAATAATTATATAAAAGAGGTTCGTTATATGAAAGCTCTTCACGCCAAACTAGTGTATCCGGTAGAGCTTCCCTGGCTACCTCATTGTTTGATTCTCCATAAACTCTGGCCAACCAGTATACATATTCACGATAGTCTATATTGGCAACTTCAGTTTCATCCATGTAGAAAGAGGAAACGGTAACTCTCCGGCTTACATTGTTCCATTCGAAGGCTACATCTTCTTCGGTTAAACCCATAACAAAAGTTCCACCTTCTACTGGAACCAGATTAGGACCAGTGGCCTGGCCTTCATAATCCAATTTTTCAAATCCACCCCATTTTTGATCATTGTATTTCCATCCGGTAGTCGATGATCTTTCTGTAGATTTATTACATGATTGTAGCATTAATCCTGCAGCTACTATAGTCAATAATGCAATCTTCTTGTACATCTTTTTTTGAATTTTTGAATAGATTCAGATATGTAACGAGTAATATTCAAATATCGTGCCTAATCGAATACAAAAATTATCGGAATATTTGAAAACAGTCGTTATATTTAGATTCTTCGGGGTACAAAGAATCCAGATTCAACAAAATCCCAACCTCATGACTACCACCACTACGAATAGTCAAAGAGGAGACCGTAAGATCGAAGCTATAACTTATTTTAAAAATCCCTTTTTGCAATCCTGCAGAAAAGATAGCTGCATCGGCATTTCGTTTAGTCATCCGGTACCAGATACCCAAAAAGAATGGATCGTAACCCAAGAAGGTACCACCAATCGCTTGAATAAAGGGACCTTGCTTGACAATCATCAGGTTTGGTGCTACAAAGGATTTCTTTAGCAAACTGTTGCGTCCAAACAAAGGAATTTCACTCCCGGCATGTATTGAGATCCGAATCGGCAATCCATCCTGAGTAGCTGTATTATTTTCGAGAATAGATTGGGAAGGAGTATTGATATGCTTTATGGTTAGTCCACCGTAAAAATTAGAGCTGTACACCAATAAGCCAAAAGAAACATCCATGTAATTTAAATTCGTTTTATCCGGCACAGTTTCCTCAGTAGGCCAAGGGGTCCCTCCCGGTGTAAGATAACCGGTTTCTGCATTTACCTGGTCAGGAAATATGAATTTGCTCCAATTATAGCGACTTTGTACAAACCCGGCTTCCACACCAAATTTGGCATATAAATCCCGGTCAATCTTAATCTGATAAGTATATACACCAGCAGCTTTGGTCGTTTTAAAAAGACCATTGCCTGCATCATCAGACAACAACAACACACCAAATCCACTATTTAGTCTAGGGAAGAACTGATCGTAGGATAAGGAATAAGTGCTATAGGCCTGTGCAATTTCCGGCCATTGATTTCGATAGTTAATTGCAATCTTGGGAGCTCTGGTATTTCCAGCAAACGCAGGATTTAATTGTAATGGAGATAAATAATATTGACTGAATATTGGGTCCTGTGCTATTGCCGGTAAGCAAAAACAACAGAAAATAAGGATATGGGACAAAAGTTTATACAAAATAAATCATATCAATGTCCGAAAGGCTACGAAAAGTAATGTTTAGTTTAAACGAAAGGTTCATCTTTTTCGTTTTCAATTTGAAATAATTTATAATTACTTTAATTACTTTCGCTATTTCATGACGAACCAAATAGCATATTGTATTTTCATTTCAATGGGTTGGATCTATTGGATTACCAACGTCAAATATTCCAATCCATTACCACCGCAACCTGATCCCTCCGCCATGGAAATACATGCTTATCCTTCAAAAAATCATCCAAAAACAGTTAAGAATTCTAATAGCCCCTTAACTTACAAACCCGATGCATACTTCTTTGGATCACCCCCTACGACCAATTCGGTTCTTAGCAGCGGCAGCTTTTACAAAATTCGAATTACATCCAGTGGCCTGTATAAACTTGACTATTCATTTTTTGAAGATAAAATGAAGGTTAACGCCGATGTACTAAATCCAAAAAATATTCAATTATTTGGTCAAAGAGGTGGAACACTTGCAGAGGCGATTTCTGAACCAAGGATCGACGATTTAATTGAAATTCCCATTTATTTCGAGGGACAAGAGGACAATAAATTTAACAGCAATGACTTCCTGATATTCTATGGAGAAGGTGCTTCCTATTGGAAGTTCGATGAGAATGAAAAAGTCAATCATTTTTTCACAAATCCTTTTGATCGTTATAATTACTATTACATCAAGATTGATGGTGAAAAGGGTGCAAGAATAACCAAGGTCCCTGGATTTGAAGGTTCGGATTTTACCATTACAGAATATTATCATCCGATCAGATATGAGGATGATCGGGTGAATTTGCTGGCAAATTTTCAATCCACTTTAGGATCCGGTCGCGATTGGTATGGAGATTTGTTTCGAGATGGACGTATGAAGGATTATTCCGAGCATTTTCAGTTTAAAAATAAAATTCCCGGAAAAAACCTGCGGGTATATGCTAGATTTGCTGGCCGGTCGGATCAAAGCAGTAATTATCAGATCATTGTTAATGGAAAAAAATTTACCGCCTTTATTCCTGGAACCCGCACCTACGATGTAGAGGCTACCTATGCCCACGTGCGACCTATTTCTGCTGAAATGACAACCCCGACGGGTGAAATATCGGTACAATGCAATTACCCAAATAATGGATCTACAACTGAAGGATATTTGGATTATATCGAAATCCATGCTCCCACAAAGTTAATCTATGAATCCACTCCACTCTTCTTTAGTTATTATGACTCCGAACAAACCTCCATAAAAGAATATCAAATCGATCATTTTCCAACCTCAGGTAAAGTGTGGGACATTTCAGATCCGACCTCTCCCAGAGAACTGACAACTAAAATGGTATCGAATCAACAAGTTGCCTTTCAGGATGATACACCCGAACCGGCAAGCTATGTAGCTTTTGAGCCACAGGCTTTCTCCAACCATCCAGAGGTGATTGGTTTAATCCCCAACCAGAATCTTCATGGATTACAGCGGGCTGATTTAATCATTATCTATCATCCTGATTTTAAGGATGCCACTGACCGATTAGCAAAGCACCGAAAAGATTATAGCAACCTTACTGTTAAGACAATCAATATATTAGACATATACAACGAATTTTCAAGCGGCAAAACCGATCCGACTGCAATCCGAGATTTTGTCAAAATGATCTATGACCGGGATCCCCAATTCAAATATTTACTTTTGATGGGAGATGCTTCCTACGACTACCGAAATATCGATGATGAATTGGCCGATCAACTTTTCATCCCACCTTACGAAACCAAATCTTCTTTGGAACCATTGTCTTCATTTCCTACTGATGACTTTTTTGCTTTGCTTAGTCCCAATGAAGGAGGTAATTTAAGAGGGGCCTTAGATATAGCAGTAGGTAGATTACCCGTGCAAACTCCGGAACAGGCAGATCTGGTAGTCTCCAAGATTATTCGATATGACAATAATGGTCAAATGCATGGTGATTGGAGGCTAAAAGTGGCTTTGGTTGCCGATGATGAAGAAAATGGAATATTTGTTACTCAACAAGAAGGAATCGAAGAAGACAATTTATTGCAGTACAACAATTTGAACATTGAGAAGATCTATTTTGATGCTTTTCGACAAGAAAGAACTCCAGGTGGTGAATTCTTCCCGGATGCAAACGCTGCCATCAATAATTCGTTTTTTCGCGGAGCATTAGTAATGAGTTATCTGGGTCATGGAGGGCCGACTGGTTGGGCACAAGAGAGAGTATTACAAATACAAGACATCAACGGCTGGAATAATCTCAACAATTTACCGCTTTTAATAACGGCTACTTGCTCATTTACAAGTTATGACGATCCGGCAAGTAACTCTGGTGGTGAATTATGTCTCCTCAATGGAAATGGAGGTGTAATCGCATTGTTTAGCACCGTGAGATCAGTGTACCTAAGTTCAAATTATCGACTGACCCAAGCGGTATTTTCAGAACTGTTTAAAAAAGAAAATGGAATATATCCATCCATTGGAGAAATCATGTTGGCCGCTAAAAATAAAAATTCGGCCGATACACTCAATGTGAATTCCAGAAAATTTTCTCTATTCGGAGATCCATCAATGAAACTGGCTTATCCAAATCAATACCAGGTGGTTACCAGCAAAATCAATCAGATACCGGTGGATTCCATTCCCGACACCTTACAGGCATTGCAAAAAATAACTATTTCAGGAGAGATTCAAAATGAGCTAGGTGATTTGGCAGGAGGATTTAATGGATTTTTATACCCCACTCTATTTGATAAAGAAATTGTAGTAAAAACTCTAAGTCAAAATGAGACCAGTAGGGAAATTCCATTTAATGTCCAAAAAAATATTCTTTATAAAGGGGAGGTCCAAATTAGTAAAGGGCAATTTGAATTTTCCTTCATCCTACCCAAAGATATCAACTATGAATATGGAATGGGCAAATTGAGTTACTATGCCACAAATGGGGCAATCGATGCGGCTGGAGCGTTTCAGAATTTGATTATCGGAGGAACCCATCCTCTGGCAGAAGCCGACGATACCGGACCTGAAATCTCCCTTTATATGAATGATGAAAACTTTATAGACGGTGGCATAACCGATGAAAATCCGGTGTTATTAGTCAAACTGAAGGATGACCTTGGTATCAATGTAAGTGGTAATAGTATCGGACATGATGTAACCGCGGTTTTGGACCACAACAGTAGAAATACATATGTACTAAATGAATATTACCAAACTGAACAAAATGTATCATCTGAAGGTAAGATCCGATTTCCGCTTTATGATCTTAAACCCGGAATGCATGTGATCGAAGTCAAGGCCTGGGACCTTGCCAATAACAGTAATCAAGCGACTTTGACATTTAATGTTTTGAAAAAAGATACCCCTCGTATTAAAAGTATAACGAACTTCCCCAATCCCATGCGCTCTGAAACCCAATTTATATTTGAGCACAACGTCAATAAGAATAACTTAATCTTTTATCTGGAAGTGTTTAATACTCAGGGACAAAAAGTGAGTGAAGTACAAAATGATTTTTCATTTTCAGGATACCGGTCAATAAGTACCCCCTGGGATGGGACAGATTACCTGAACAATCCACTCCCGCAGGGCATGTACTTCTATCGGATCTCATTATATGCAGGTGGAGACCTGCGCCAGATGGTTACACAGAGTAAAGTACAAAAACTTATGATTATCCGGTAATTATAGAAAACC
This sequence comes from Saprospiraceae bacterium, assembly GCA_965223405.1. Classification (GTDB taxonomy): domain Bacteria; phylum Bacteroidota; class Bacteroidia; order Chitinophagales; family Saprospiraceae; genus CBDCWO01. Next base: position 3,552,106 of record CBDCWO010000006.1, on the reverse strand, counting down.
CTTTATGTTAAAAGTCATTGAGCGATAAAATATTTAGCTCCATTATTTCATTATATTTGCAAATCTTTTTTGAACCGGAATAATTATGGAAAAATATTTGTACTTAGTTGTCTTTGTCATTATCACATGTTTTGGAGCAAATGCGCAAAGCCCTTGCGTTTTACAGGAACCGGGTAATCCTAATTCAGCCTGGGTATTACCCGATGGGGTCACACCCTGTCCCAATACAGTGGTGACCGCTGTGCCTTTCTTAAAGATCATTCCGGATGCCCGCTCCGGTGCCATGGGTGATGTGGGTGTAGCTATTTCTCCTGATGCCAACGCCATGCATTTTAACTCTTCAAAGCTGGCCTTTATTGATCAACAATCTTCTTTATCGGCCACTTACTCCCCCTGGTTGAGAGCATTGGGACTACGAGATGTATATATGGCCTATCTGACCGGACATAAAAAAATAGATGACCTACAGTCATTAGGAGCTAGCCTGAGGTTCTTTTCGCTGGGAGATATCGCCTTTACCGATGAAAACGGGGAACCTGCAGGAATGGGGCGCCCGAATGAATTTGAAGTTGCAGGAGCTTATGCCCGAAAGCTGACCGACAAACTTTCGGCCGGCCTAAGTCTTAAATTTATCTATTCCAATCTGGCCGCCGATCAAGTAGTGGAAGGTCGTGATATTAAAGCCGGGATCGGAGGAGCCGCCGACATCTCCTTTTCATATGTCAGTGATATTGATAATGGAACCATCAGGGCGGGTTTGGCTTTGACCAATCTGGGCACAAAAATTGCCTATACCGAGGACAACAATGACTACCTACCCGCTAATCTAGGCTTGGGTTTCGCATGGGATATGGATTTGGACGATTACAACAAACTGACCATCGCAGCAGACATCAATAAATTACTGGTTCCGACACCTCAACATGATTGGGTTGATGAAGATCCGGAAAACGGACGTCCGGATTATAAGGATTATGGTGTTGTGAGTTCTTGGTTTAAGTCTTTTGGAGATGCTCCCGAGGGATTCAAAGAGGAATTACGGGAACTAAATTATTCCATCGGTTTGGAATATTGGTATGACAATCAGTTTGCGGTGAGAGCGGGATATTTCTATGAACATCCAACCAAAGGAAACCGGAAGTATTTAACCGTTGGACTGGGGGTGAAGTACAATATATTCGGGCTTAATCTATCTTATTTGGTGCCTACGTCCAATCAGCGTAATCCATTGGACAATACGCTGAGGTTTACTCTCATGTTTGATTTTGATCAAAACAATTAATGAAAATAAAAAATCAAAGGGCAGCCATAAGTTACCCTTTGATAGAGATAGGATAGTAAATGTATAAGCCGGATTCTGTGACTATGAACTAGCCCTCTGTCATTTATCTACGCTGTCTACCCCTCCTGCCACTGCCTTAGCAGCGCTTAAGCGAGAAACTCAAGTCGATTCCTCGATCAGGATATATGTGACATTTCAACCCACAAGGTTTATCCATTCCCATGATTACTCATGAGAACTGTGCGCTCTTACCACACAATTTCACCCTTACCCATAAAAAATCCATGGGCGGTATAGTTTCTGTGACACTTTCTGTATTTCCTCCTATCAGGAAATCCCACTCGTTAAGTGGTGTGGTTCTCTACGTTGTCCGGACTTTCCTCATTTAAAACAAATTAAACGCGACAGAGCCATTTACCGGATAAATATACTAAATCAATTCTTTCCCACCTGCTAAAAGTTCCTTATTCAATCAGATGGCTAACTGAAATGATCAAAACAATCGTACCTGGTTCGGTTTGCTTAGAAAATATTTTCCAGTGATATAAATTATTATTATTTCACTGGTGTTCATCCAGGGGATGACACAATTAGTGATGTCTATACACTTGCATTGGGATGCTAAACCGGTTCTTCGAAGCCTGAAAGTCGTGGATGGCATATATAATTATATTATATATATCTCTATCATATAACAGTTTCAAAATAGAATATTTAAACATTATAAAAAAATATAATAAATTTGTATACATTATCAATTCAAATATGGTCAGACCATATCACTATTTGTTTATCCTGATAGTAGTCTTGACTTCTTGTCAATCTATTTATCTGGATGAAACTACCGTGGTGGAAAAATTTGAGAATCGTCTCGAGAAGGTAGTCGACGAAATGATCTCTTTCCACAAGGATAGCAGTATCTGGTCTAATGTTGATCTGACCAAAGATTCCAATTTTGATTCACAGCTTTCTGAAAACCCTTTTTGTGTTTACCTGATAAAAGATCAACAATTAATTTATTGGAGCGATACCAGACTAGGTATCAATCAACTTCGAACAATTCAAGAGAGGACGGACTTAATACCCATAGTGCAGGATTCTTCATTGTATGTTCACATCGCATCTTCACGAGGGGGCATTACACTGATCACTTCTAAATTCCTGTACGAAATAGAATCAGAAACGGGTATTTCTTCCGGTGTATTGGACTATAAATTAGGACGGTTTCCTGATGAATTATCCAAAATCAACATCACTCTTAACTCGAATATCAAATACATCCGGCAAAGTACTTTGATTATTGGAATGGCCATTTTTATATGGATGGGATTTGTTGCCCTGTTCTTTTTTTTATTTCCCAAAATCACCAGTCAACATACAGTACCTAAAAAAACGATCATCTGGATCGGGGGGCTGATATTGATGTGGACCGTTCAAAAACTGGCCATTGAGCCGTTGTTCATTCATCTCGAACAATGGCCTACGGTTATCCAGTCATTTGTTATTATCTTTTTAAGTGTCGCCACTATAGTATTTTATAATAAAAACATAGGCCCCCTTCTCTCTCGAAATCAATATGGAACCTCTGGCCGTCACATTTATACTATAGTCACTTATTTTGTGGTTTTGTTATCTTTATTGGGAATCGCCAGATACTACCAGTATTTGATACTGGACATCAGAATTCCTTTAGACTTCAATCACTTCTTTTATTCCAGTAGCCTTACCCTATTTGCTTTGGGTATAGTAATTCTGGGTTGTATCGGTGTATTTATTTTACATCATAATTTGCTTTCCCATCTTTTGGACACCAATCAAAACAAGAAAAACAGACTGCTTAATTTTATTGTGGCCAGTATTGTATTTATACCAATCAGTTTACTGGTTTCGGCAGGATTTTCATTTTTATTTTTCGCCACATTTGCGGGAATATACATCCTTCTATATGAACTGTTTCTTGAAGCTAAGCGACATAGTATAACCTGGATGATTACCTGGTTGATTCTTTTTTCGGGATATTCTGCAATTCTACTATTTAAATACAATTGGCAACAAGATCTGGAAAAAAGGCAGGAAGTAGGAGTTCAATTGTTACAAAATCCGGATTTTTCGTCAGCAACTTATGTCACCGCTATCTATCAGGATAAGCAATTGGTAACCACCAATTCTCCAGAGATTTATCCAAATAATTATCCCTTCACATCAATACCGGCCAAAGGCTCATATGAAGAGTTGGTCTCTGATGGCAGGTCGGAGTTATTGCTAAGAAGTGAAGATAACAGAATAGTCATCATTGGAAAACAACTCACTGGGATGATTAAACCGATTTCGTCATTTTCTTATGTATTTGTCCTATTTCTTTTGGTAATTGGCATTATCGTGCTTACAGATATGTATCTGCATTACCTACCGCCGGAATTACAGTTTCATTTTTCCAATAGAAGCTCTTTAAGGAATAAAATCCAATTATCGGTAATTTCGGTTATCCTAGCTTCCTTTGTCATTATAGCCATCATAACTGTATTCTATTTTAAGAACACCTCCGAGATCAATTATTTGACAGAGCAAAAAACCAAAATTAATTCAATCATCCATTCCATTCAATCCACTCTGGAAGAAGCTTCCGACCAAAACATTGCCGGTAGTAAAAACCTGGAAAACCGGATGGTAGATTTGGCATCAATTCATAAGACTGATTTGTTCTATTACAATGCTTCCGGATATCTGCAGCAATCCTTTGAGGTCGATTATCAATCTGATCATGTCCCCGAGTTGGTCCCATTCTCGGATTTTCGCGACCTGGCGAGTACACAATCTTTATTCGTTTTTAATAACACCCCGAATGAAGCCACTTCATTTGCCGGGATTTACTCCAATGACCAAAAATTGGTTGGAGTTATTGGGATACCTACCGGTACCAGAGATCAAGAAATATCCAGAACTGTGAATGACTTTATCGGCACGCTATTGAATGTATACATCTTCTTACTACTGTTAGCGGGTTCTGTGGCCATAGCTGTGGCAAATTCAATTACCGGACCATTGATTGCCCTTGGGGCGAGCCTCAAACAATTTAACCTTGGTAAACCAAACAAAATGTTGCACTGGGAAAACCAGGATGAAGTTGGAGAATTAATCAACAATTACAATCTGATGATTCAAAAACTGGAAGACAGTGCTCAGTTTTTAGCGCATACTGAAAGGGAATTGGCATGGCGAGAAATGGCCAAGCAAGTTGCTCATGAGATAAAAAATCCACTTACCCCGATGAAGTTGAGCATCCAGCACATGCAACATGCGATCCGAACCAGACCGGAGGAAATCGAAAATGTAGTGGATCGGGTTTCCAATACGTTAGTAGAACAAATCGATAATTTATCCCAGATCGCATCCGAGTTTTCAACTTTTGCCAAGATGCCAAGGCCTGAAAATGAAAAAGTAATCCTCAATGAAGTTGCTGCCAGCGCCCATGACCTCTTCCGCAAGCGGGAGGACATGGATATTAATCTTTATGTTCCCATTGATGAAATCTACGTGTTTGCCGATAAAAATCATTTAATCAGGGTACTGAATAATATTATTAAAAATGCGATCCAGGCTATACCTAGTATCCGGCGTGGAGTAATCAATATCAAACTGACAAAAGAAGAGGATTATGCCATCATAGTAATCAGTGACAACGGAATAGGTATTCCCGAACACATGAAAGATAAAGTGTTTTATCCGAATTTTACTACTAAAAGTTCAGGTACAGGCCTGGGCTTAGCAATATCTTATAATATCATAGAGTCATTCAACGGCAAGCTTTATTTTGAGACTCGTATCGACCAGGGGACTGACTTCTATATTGAACTCCCCCTGATGCATATGAAAGATAACTTTTCGGTACAAGAAAGGGTGGCATTATAATTTTATGTTAAACCTGAGTTCGATTGATAATTTAATATTCATAATAAATTTCTCTTAATGATTGATTACCTGAGTATTGTGGGTGATTGATTGATCGAGCTTGCTTGAATCCTAAATTCGATTATTGTGGCGAAGTACCTACTCGTGCTCTGACACTTAAAGTCCTGATATAAGTATCCCTACCATTACGGTTAGCATCATTTTTCGAAACCGGATTCAATTGACAAGATCTGCTATAGATTGTCCAATCTCCGCTGGTGAATGTACTACGTGAATACCACATGTTTCCATGATGGCCATTTTAGCGGCAGCGGTATCCTCTTTGCCTCCGATAATGGCTCCGGCATGTCCCATCTTTCTCCCTTTGGGCGCTGTTTTTCCGGCAATAAAGCCCACTACCGGTTTGTGATTATTTTCCTTAATCCATCGTGCAGCTTCCGCTTCCATTCCGCCTCCAATTTCCCCTATCATTACAATTCCGTTAGTTTCAGGGTCTTCCATCAGGAGCTCTATCGCTTCTTTAGTAGTTGTTCCTACTACAGGATCACCACCAATACCAATGCATGTGGATTGCCCTAATCCTGCTTTGGTGACTTGGTCTACCGCTTCATAGGTCAAAGTACCTGAGCGTGAGACTATCCCAATCCTTCCTTTGCGATGAATGAATCCAGGCATTATTCCAACCTTTGCTTCTTCAGGAGTAATTATGCCTGGGCAGTTTGGGCCAACCATACGACAATCATAATCAGATAAAAAGGCCTTTACCTTAAGCATGTCCTGCACCGGAATGCCCTCGGTAATACAAACAATAACTTTTATCCCTGCTGCTGCCGACTCCATTATTGCATCTCCTGCAAATGGAGGAGGTACAAAGATTATGGATGTATCCGCTCCTTCATTTTCAACTGTTTCCACTACCGTATTGAACACCGGTCGACCCAGATGTTCCATTCCCCCTTTACCTGGTGTCACTCCTCCAACAACCTGGGTTCCGTATGCTATCATCTGTTCAGCGTGAAACGTACCTTCCTTTCCAGTAAATCCTTGTACTATGATTCTGGAATCTTTATTAACCAATACACTCATGATCTTATATTCTAATCTTCTTCCGGGATAATATAAACTTGTTCGTTTTCCTTATGCAACAAATATTTTTCTCGTGCATACTTTTCCTTGTTACGATCAAAATCCCATTGATCAATCTTCAACTGTTGAATTTGCTTCTTTATTTGAACTTTTTCATCTTTAAGATGATCCAGGGTTTGGCTTAACTTGATTTGTTTTCCAAAACTATGCTGATCAAAGAAGGTCAGCCAAATTAAAAAAGCAACAAAAGTGATAAAATACCGGCTCAATAAGATTTTCTTAAACATTGCGGTATTCCAATGCAAGCGATTTAAATATTTCATATTACACGGTTTTGGGAACCGATGTAAAGATAAATGAATTTTTTAAAGGTTAAAAGCAGACTTGCCCGGATAAAAAGCTACTTGCCCTAATTCTTCTTCAATCCTCAATAACTGGTTGTATTTTGCCATTCTATCAGACCTTGAACCAGATCCCGTTTTTATCTGTCCGGTATTCAGGGCAACCGCAAGATCTGCTATGGTATGATCTTCCGTCTCACCTGATCGATGGCTGATAATCGAAGTATACGCATTTCTTCTCGCTAATTGGACCGCGCTGATGGTTTCAGAAAGTGACCCAATCTGATTTACCTTAATCAGAATAGAATTTGCTACTTGGTGATCAATGCCATATTGTAGTTTCTGGACATTAGTAACGAAGAGGTCGTCACCCACAAGCTGAACATCATTACCTATCACTTTGGTCAATAATTCCCAGCCGGACCAATCGTCCTCATGCAGTCCATCCTCAATAGATACGATGGGATACTTTCCACACCAATCCTTCCAATAAGCTACCATTTCCTCAGAAGATAATTTCTCTCCTCCCGACTTGTGAAAATGATAGACCTTTTCATCTTCCAGGTAAAACTCAGAAGCAGCAGCATCCAGTGCGATGCCTACTTGCTCACCCGGTTGGTACCCGGCCTTCTCAATTGCTTGTACCACGGTAGCAATAGCTTCTTCGTTGGAGGGTAAGCTGGGGGCAAATCCACCTTCATCTCCTACATTAGTAGATAATCCATTAGACTTCAGGACCGCTTTTAGATTATGGAAAATCTCTACTCCCATTCTCAATGCTTCAGAAAATGTTTCAGCACCGTAAGGTACGATCATAAATTCCTGAAAATCAATATTACTATCAGCGTGACTCCCTCCATTTAGAATATTCATCAAAGGAACCGGCAGCGTATGTGCATTTACACCTCCAATATAACGATATAGACTTTGTCCACACTCTGCTGCTGCTGCTTTGCTAATTGCTAATGAAACACCGAGTATAGCATTAGCACCTAATTTAGACTTGTTTTCCGTACCGTCTAATTCGATCATCATCTGATCGATATATTTTTGATCCAGGCAATCCCAACCCAGGATTTCCGGTTTGATCTCATCATTGACATGGTTGCATGCCGTCAAAACTCCTTTACCCATGTACCTGCCCGGATCCTGATCACGTAATTCGACTGCTTCGTATTTTCCGGTAGAGGCACCAGAAGGAACAGCAGCACGCCCGGTAAAACCAAGTTCCGTTATAACTTCAACTTCTACAGTAGGATTTCCCCTGGAATCCAAAATTTCTCTTGCTCTTAAATCAACAATTTGACTCATTATTAGTTATTTTTTGCTTCTATTAAAGAAATAAATTGATCAAACAAATATCTGGCATCGTGGGGCCCAGGTGAGGCTTCCGGGTGATATTGAACACTAAATGCAGGCTTATCTTTCAGACGAATTCCTTCAATCGAAAAGTCGTTGAGGTTTTGGTGTGTTATGGTGATTTGCTCCTTATGTCCTTTCACTGAATCCGGATCAACACCAAAGCCATGATTCTGGCTGGTAATTTCGCATTTTCCAGTAACCAAGTTTTTTACCGGATGGTTTACTCCCCGATGTCCATGATGCATTTTAAAAGTCGAAATTCCACATGCTAAAGCCAACAGTTGATGTCCAAGGCAAATACCGAATACGGGTTTTCCAGATTTGAGTATTTCACGTATGGTTTTAATAGCATAAGTCATACTTGCTGGATCTCCAGGGCCATTGGAAAGGAAATATCCATCCGGTGCCCATTTTTTCATTTCTGCGTAAGGAGTTTTAGCAGGAAATACCCTTAAGAAGCAATCCCGCTCGGTGAAACAGCGCAATATGTTTTGTTTAGTCCCAAAGTCCAAAACCGCCACCTTCCAATGAGCAGAAGTATTGCCAAAGAAATATGGTTCGGGAGTACTCACTTTGCTAGCTAACTCCAACCCAGCCATATTCGGAACTTTTTTTAATTGCTTTTTAAGCTTATCAACATCCATTTCGGATGAGGAAATAATCGCATTCATTGCACCTTTGGTACGGATATGTCTGACAATGGCACGGGTATCAATATCGTATATAGCAATTAGTTTTTCATCTTCCAAATAGGTCTGCAACGATCTATCAGCTTGTATCCGGGAATAATTGGATTTGGTGAAGTTTTTACAAATCAGGCCAGCAATCTTCACGCTTTTAGACTCCACCTCGTCATCCTTAGCTCCATAATTTCCAATATGCACATTAGTGGTTACTAACAACTGTCCATAATAGGAGGGATCCGTAAATACTTCTTGGTAACCAGTCATTCCTGTGTTAAAGCATATTTCCCCAGTAGTGATACCTTTATAACCTGCTGATTTGCCCAAGAAAGTGGTTCCATCCTCCAGGATGAGTATGGCAGGATCGTCTAATGGTTGATTTATCGTCATTGTTTATATAGAATTTTCGCAAATATAAGATCTGAAAGTTGATTTCAAAGTTTGCAGAATAAAATAAGTCCCTAATTAGATTAACTTAATTAGGGACTTACTAATATTTTTGTTTTTGGAAGTAAAGTTATTCTTCTTCATTAGCAGAGACAACCGGAGCAGCTCCACTGGCAGCAGACTTTCTGCGTCGGCCTCGTCTTGTTCTTTTTCTACCTGGTGTTTGACCAGATGCTTTTGCCTCCAGTAGCAATTCATTAAAATCCACTAATTCTATCATTGCCATTTCGGCACTATCACCTTTCCTGAATCCAGTCCGAATAATTCGGGTATATCCACCTGGCCGATCTCCTACCTTGGCAGCAATAGGACCAAATAATTCATTGATAGAATGTTTATCTTGCAAGTAGCTAAAAACTACCCGCCTGGAATGAGTCGTATCTTTCTTTCCTTTGGTAATTAGCGGTTCAATGTATTGGCGTAAAGCTTTGGCTTTGGCCAATGTGGTATTTATTCGCTTATGCTCAATTAATGCATTGCCTAGACTTTTCAAAAGCGCATTTCGATGGCCTTTTTTACGTCCTAAATGGTTAAATTTTTTTCCGTGTCTCATGACTTAGATTAATTTAAAAGATCCTCGTAGCACTGAGTATGCATGATGATACTCCCGGTTACTACCTAATACTAATGATGGTTACTCTTCGTCCAATTTATACTTGGAAAGATCCATCCCAAATGTTAAATTTTTGTTCTGCAGCAATTCTTCAATTTCCACTAATGATTTTTTACCAAAATTTCTGAACTTTAGTAATTCATGGGTATCATATTTTACCAATTCAGCCAAAGAATTGATTTTTGCCGCTTTCAAACAATTATATGCTCGTACTGACAGATCCAGATCTTCCAGAGAGGTCTTGAGCAACTTCCGCATATGCAGGATATGCTCATCCACAATTTGATCTTCTCTGCGAGAATCATCATCAAAAGTGATATTCTCGTCAGTGATCAACATTAAATGTTGAATCAATATTCTTGAAGCTTGTTTTACTGCATCCTCAGGGTGAATTGTCCCGTCAGTCTTTATATTTATGGTCAATTTTTCATAGTCGGTACGTTGTCCTACACGGGTGTTTTCAACGTGATAAGAGACATTTTTGATCGGAGTGTAAATAGAATCCATAGAGATAATACCAATAGGTGCATCCTTTGGAAGATTATCATCTGCTGGCACATACCCCCGGCCTTTGGAAATCGTTAATTCCATCTCCAAATTGACCATAGGTTCCATATTACAAATAACCAATTCAGGATTCATGACCTCAAAGACATTGGTGAAGGATTCGATGTCTGCCGCTGAAAATTGTTCTTTTCCATTAATGGTCAAGTAAACAGTTTCTTCTCTCAATTCTTCCTCATCAAGCTTATTTTTTAACCGAACTTGTTTAAGGTTCAAAATAATATCTACTACATCTTCAACGACTCCTTTGATTGTAGAAAACTCATGGTCTACACCACCGATTCTCACTGCTGATATCGCATAGCCTTCCAAAGAGGAAAGCAGGACTCTGCGCAAGGAATTACCAATGGTTTGTCCAAATCCGGGTTCTAATGGTCTAAATTCGAATGTACCTTCAAATTCATCTGCTTTTTGCAGAATAATTTTATCAGGTTTTTGAAAATTTAAAATACTCATTGCTTGCAAGCTTATATTTTAATAATAAAAGAGTAGTTAATCAGTGTGGATTACTTAGAATACAATTCCACAATCAATTGTTCATTGATTTTTTCTGGAATACTTTCACGATCGGGGTATTCTAAAAATTTGCCTTCCATTTTATCGGGATTCCACTCCAACCAACCGAATTTATGAATATCCGATTTGGATCTCACCGAATTTTGGATGGCGACCAGGTGTTGAGATTTTCCACGCACCGTAACAATATCTCCCGGTCTCAAACGGCAGGATGGAAAGCTGCAAACTTTGCCATTCACTACAATGTGCTTATGGGTTACTAATTGCCTGGCAGCTCTTCTGGTGGGAGCAATACCCAATCGGTAGACGGTGTTATCTAGTCTTGCTTCAAGATACTGTAATAGGATTTCTCCTGTAACTCCCGATTTGCGAGAAGCTTTTTCAAAAGTATTACGAAATTGTCTTTCCAGCACTCCATAAGTATACTTTGCCTTTTGTTTTTCCATAAGTTGCAAAGCATAATCGGATTTTGCCTTTCTTCGCCTATTAGGACCATGCTGCCCGGGGCTGTATTTCCTTCTTTCAAAACTACGGTCTGGGCCATAAATTGCTTCGCCAAACGCTCGGGCTTTTTTGGTTTTAGGACCGGTGTATCTTGCCATTTTATAAAAGCTTAATTCCTACTTACAATTAATTTTATACTCTTCTTTTCTTAGGTGGTCTGCAGCCATTGTGGGGGATGGGTGTTACATCCATAATTTTGGTAATCCGTATTCCCGAACCATCAATACCTCTAATAGCGGCTTCTCTTCCTGATCCAGGACCTTTAACAAACACTTCAGCTGATCTCATCCCTGCATCATAAGCCACTCGTGAGGCACTTTCAGCGGCAATTTGAGCAGCATATGGGGTATTCTTTTTTGAACCTCTAAATCCTGCTTTACCAGCGGAAGCCCATGAGATAACTTGCCCTTGCTTGTTGGTCATGGATATAATAATGTTGTTAAAACTTGCTTTGATATAGACCAGACCATCCGGGTCCACATGCACCTTCCTTTTTTTGGTCTTTCTTGTTTTAGCCATATTTGCAATAAAAAATTAAAAGAGAATACTGATAAATTTATTTTGTTGCTTTCTTTTTATTAGCAACCGTTTTACGTTTACCTTTTCTGGTTCTGGCATTTGTTCTAGTACGCTGGCCTCTTACCGGAAGGCCTCGACGGTGTCTTAATCCACGGTAGCAACCAATATCCATTAGTCTTTTGATATTCATTTGTACTTCAGATCTGAGAATACCTTCTACTTTTACCTCATCTTGGATTATTTTAGCAATGGTAAGGATATTATCATCAGACCAATCCTTTACCTTAACATTTTCATCAATATTAGCTTTATCCAATATTTCCGATGCTACACTATTACCGATGCCAAAGATGTATGTAAGACCGATTGCGCCTCTTTTATTCCTTGGTAAATCGACACCAGCTATTCTTGCCATAATATTACTTTTACTTATGATTGATTAACCCTGACGTTGTTTGAACTTGGGATTCTTTTTGTTAATAACATAGATTCTTCCCTTTCTTCTTACGATTTTGCAATCGCTTGACCTTTTCTTAACTGAGGTTCTTACTTTCATAACTAAGATTTATATCTAAAGGTTATTCTTCCCCGACTCAAATCGTAGGGTGACATTTCAACTGCTACTTTATCTCCTGGCAAAATGCGGATATAGTTCATTCTCATCTTACCGGATATGGTGGCTATTATTTGATGATCGTTTTCCAACCGCACTCGAAACATAGCGTTTGACAACGATTCTTCGATAATTCCATCCTGTTTAATTAAATTTTTTTTCGCCACTTATGGTACCTGATTTTAATTCGGAGTGCAAATATCTAACTTTTTATTGAGATTTCCGCAACATCAAGGTTATTTTTAATTGCCAAATCGATCATAGAATGGTTTGACAGAATATCTGCCTTCTTTTTTCTAATGGCCACAGAATGTTCAAAATGCGCTGACGGCTTCTTATCTTTAGTAATGATCGTCCATCCATCCGTAGATTGCATGATCTTGCGACTACCCAAATTAATCATTGGCTCAATAGCGATAACCATTCCCTCTTTTAGTTTGATCCCTCTGCCTCTTTTCCCATAATTTGGCACTTCCGGAGGTTCATGTAAATTACTACCTATACCATGACCTACAAGCTCACGGATAACACCATAATTGTGTTGCTTTTCACATAAATTTTGAACTGCAAAGCCAATGTCTCCCAATCTATTACCTGCTACAGCCTTTTCAATACCGGCATACAAGGAAGCCTTGGTAACCGAAAGTAATTTCATCCAATCAAAGGGAATTTCCCCAATGGCGAAGGTATAAGCAGAATCTCCATAGTATCCATTCATCAACACTCCACAATCTATTGAAGCGATATCCCCTTCTTTGAGAGGCTCTTCGGAAGGAATACCATGTACAACTTGTTCATTTATACTAATACAAAGGGTGGCAGGAAAACCATTATAGCCTTTAAAACCAGGTTGACCACCATGATCTCTGATTACTTCTTCGGCCAGTGTATCCAATTTTTTACCAGAAATTCCCGGTTTGATCACTTTTGCTACCTCCGCCAGTGCTTTACTTACTAAGAGGCAACTTGTGCGAATTAATTCAATTTCTGCATCTGTTTTATAAGTGATCATTGGTGGGAATAATTACATTGAGGCACCAATCTGCATTCCACCAGTTCTTCCTTTGATTCGTCCAGATTTTACCAATCCATCATATTTGCGCATGAGCAAGTAACTTTCGATTTGTTGTAAGGTATCGAGCACAACCGCCACCAAGATCAACAATGAGGTTCCTCCGAAAAACAGTGCAAAGGACTGTGAGACTCCAAATCCATAAGCAATAGATGGTATGATTGTAATAACTCCTAATAGAATGGATCCGGGTAAAGTTACCCTTGTAGTAATTTCATCAATAAAGTCCGCAGTTGCTTTTCCAGGTTTTACTCCAGGTATAAAAGCATTCTGTCTTTTTAGATATTCGGCGTATTGCTTGGGGTTTACAATTAAAGCGGTATAAATAAAGGTAAACACCACAACCAGGAAAAAAGCAATTACGCTGGAGATAAAAGAGAAAGGATTTACAAGTTGTTGCATAAAAGGGCTACTCAGGAATTCTTGATTGCCACTGGCAGCGTACTGAGCAATGGTACTCGGTAAAAACATGATTGCCTGAGCAAATATGATCGGCATTACTCCGGCAGCATTTACTTTGAGCGGTATATAATCACGAGCACCACTTACCGGCATGGCAATATTCCCTCTACCTACCATTCTTTTAGCAAACTGAATAGGAATTTTTCTTACTCCCTGTACAATCAGTATAGTCGCCAAAACAATTAAGAAAAATGCAGCTAACTCTATGACAAACAATAGGGCTCCTCCGGATTGTGTTTTTGAAGTAAATTCGAGAGCTATCGCTTGTGGCAATGCTGCTATAATTCCAATCATGATCAATAAGGAAATACCATTGCCGATTCCACGATCTGTGATTTTTTCACCCAACCACATTGCGAAAATTGTTCCGGTAGAAAGTATGATTATACCACTAAACCAAAAAATTCCAGCAGGTACTGATTGTGCAACGCCACCCATACTGCTTATCAATGTAAGATATCCTCCACCCTGTACCAGTGTAATGGCAACCGTCAGCAAGCGGGTAATTTGATTTAGTTTTTTTCGTCCAGACTCTCCTTCATGTTGCTGAAGTCTTTGAAAATAAGGCACCGCAAATCCCAGAAGTTGTACAATAATCGAAGCTGTAATATAAGGCATGATACCCAGGGCAAACACTGAAGCTTGTTGGAATGCTCCTCCAGTAAAATTATTGATCAATCCCAATAGGTCGTTTGATTGTTGAGAAAATGCCGCAGCCAAAGCTTCGGTATTTACACCGGGAAGAACCACATATTTACCAAATCGGTAAATTAATATCATAGCCAGTGTAAAAAGAATCCGGGTACGTAATTCTTTAATTTTCCAAATATTAGTAATAGTATCGATCAATTTCTTCATGCTAGCTTTTTAGAGTACTTCTATGCTTCCTCCACTTGCTTCTATAGCTTTTTGAGCAGAGTTTGAAAATGCATGTGCTTTTACAAGAAGGGTGGTACTTAAAGTACCGTCTCCCAATACTTTTATTTTCTCTTCTTTTTTGAGAACATTATGTAAAGAATAAAAGTTTTCATCGATGGTGGTGATGCCAAACTTATCAGCCCATGCTTGTAGTTGTGATAAGTTAATCGAAGTATAATCAACCCGGTTATGGTTTTTAAAACCTCTTTTGGGAAGTCTCATTTGAATGGGCATTTGCCCTCCTTCGAAGTTCCGTTTTCTGCTGTATCCGGATCTGGATTTCTGTCCTTTATGTCCTTTGCCGGAAGTTCCTCCTGAACCTGATCCTGGTCCCCTGGCAATTCTCTTTCTTTTTTTTACAGACCCGGCTTTGGGTTTTAATGAGTGCAAATCCATGATTAATAATTATTCTTCAATTTTTAATAGATGACTAACTTTCTTGATCATTCCTCTGATCTGAGGAGTAGCTTCATGTATTACCGTATGGTTTATTTTGCGCAATCCTAAAGCTTTAATGGTATCTTTTTGCCTTTGAGGCCTATCGATTACACTTTTTATCTGTGTGATTTTCACTTTTGCCATAGTTTTTACAGATTTCACTTAACCGTTGAATAGTTTTTCCATTGATATATTCCGTTGTTTGGCAACGGTAAAGGGATCACGCAATTTGGCCAGGGCATCTATGGTAGCTTTCACTACATTGTGAGGATTGGATGAACCCATTGATTTTGCCAATACATTATGAACACCGGCTATTTCCAATACAGCCCTCATGGCACCACCGGCAATTACACCGGTACCATCCGCAGCTGGCTTAATAAAGACTCTTCCGGCACCATATTTACCTAATTGTTCATGAGGAATGGTTCCTTTGTAGATGGGTACTTTAATCAAGGTTTTTTTAGCATCATCTACAGCTTTAGCTATCGCTTCAGATACGTCCCTTGCTTTACCTAGCCCTTGTCCGACAATACCATTTCCATCACCAACTACAACAACTGCTGCAAAACTAAAAGTTCGACCTCCTTTGGTCACTTTTGCAACCCGATTCAGGTTAACTAGTTTTTCTTTTAATTCTGTGTCTGTTGGTCTGACTTTTTGAGTCGTTATTTTTGCCATATGAAATTACTTTAAAATTTAAGACCGCCTTCTCTGGCACCTTCAGCCAAAGCTTTGACCCGACCATGATATAAGTATCCGCTTCGGTCGAACAATACGGAATCGATATTTAATTTTTGTGCTTTTTCAGCAATCAATTTTCCGACCTGCTTTGCTTGTTCGGATTTAGTAACTGATCCATCAACGGATTGATCCTGAGTAGAGGCAGAAACTATAGTGTGTCCACTAATATCGTCTACTAATTGACAATAGATGTATCGATTACTTCTAAAAACTGAAAGTCTGGGTTTAATACTTGTCCCACTAATTTTTCTGCGTATGCTATGGTGGATCTTTTTCCTTCTCTTTGTTTTTGAAAACTTCATCGTTTCGTCATTTCAGTCTTATAAATTATTTAGCAGCCGCTTTTCCAGCTTTCCTTCTTATCTCTTCAGTGCTGTATTTAATACCCTTTCCTTTGTAAGGTTCTGGTTTACGGTATGATCTGATTTTGGCTGCAATTTGTCCTACCAATTCCTTGTCGCTACCCGATAATTTGATGATCGGAGGCTTCCCTTTTTCCATGGCAGTCTCCAACTTTAATTCATCCGGAACATAAAAATATATCTGATGCGAATAACCTACTGATATCTCCAGGAGATTACCCGTATTATTGGCTCGATAACCAACTCCGATCAAGTGTAATTCTTTTTCAAAACCCTTGGATACCCCTTCGACCATATTGGCCACCAATGATCTGTAAAGACCATGCATTGCTCGATGACGCTTTTGATCTGTGGGTCTTTCAATATTCAGTTTTGAATCCTCAATTTTCAAGCTCATATCCGGATGGATTTGTTTTGTAAGCTCTCCCTTAGGACCTTTGACTTTTACCACATTAGATTTTGAAACATCAATATTTACCCCTGCCGGTATATCTATGGTTGCTTTTCCTATCCTTGACATAATATCGCTTGTTTAACTATTAGGAGACAAAACAAATCAATTCTCCACCTACATTTTCTTTTTCAGCTTGTTTGCTGGTCATCAATCCTTTGGAAGTTGAAACAATTGCAATTCCCAAGCCATTGATGATTCTAGGCAAGTTAGCTTTCTTTACATATTTTCTCAATCCAGGTCTACTGATTCTTCCTAAAGATCGAATCGTGGGTTCTTTGGTCAACGGATCATATTTTAATGCTATTTTGATCACATCTTCTTTAGTACCTTTTTCTCCATCAAATGCATATTTCAAAATATACCCTTGATCGTATAAAATCTCAGTAATTCTCTTTTTCATACTTGAAGCCGGTATCTCAACAATACGATGACCTGCTTGCTGAGCGTTTCGGATTCTGGTTAAATAATCTGCAATTGGATCTGTTAATGCCATTTTGATAAATTTATGATACCGATAATTACCAGCTAGCTTTTCTTACTCCTGGAATTTTTCCTGCCAAAGCCATATCCCTAAACATATTTCTGCACAATCCGAATCGCCGGATATACCCCTTGGGTCGACCGGTCAATTGACATCGGTTTTTTAATCGTACCGGTGATGAATTTTTAGGTAATTTATCCAATTCATCGTAACGGCCTTCTTCTTTTAATTTTTTTCGTAATTCAGCGTATTTAGCCACCATCTTTTCTCTTTTACGCTGTCGAGCTACGATCGATATTTTTGACATATAGTTTTATTAGTTTCTTTGATTCTTAAATGGAAGTCCCATCAATTTTAAAAGTTCCAATGCTTCATTATCCGTAGAAGCTGAGGTTACTATAGTAATGTCCAGTCCGGAAATACGAGAAATTTTATCCAAATCTATTTCCGGAAAAATAATCTGCTCGGTAATTCCTAAGGTGTAATTTCCTCTTCCATCAAATGCTTTGTCGTTGATTCCTCTAAAATCCCTTACTCGTGGTAAGGCCACGGTAATCAAGCGATCGAGAAATTCATACATTTTATCTTGACGCAGCGTTACTTTGGCTCCAATTGGCATTCCTTCCCTAAGTTTAAAGTTAGAAACGGATTTTTTCGCAATGGTTACCAATGCTTTCTGTCCGGCGATACTCGTTAGTTCTTTCACTGCTACGTCTACCAATTTTTTATCCTGGGTAGCACCACCAACTCCCTGATTGATACATATTTTTTCAATCTTGGGGACCTGCATTACCGATTTATACTGAAATTTTTCAATTAGTTTTGGAATTACTTCCTTTTGATAAAAGGTCTTCAATCTAGGTTTATAGCTCATTATTTTAAAATTTCACCAGACTTTTTAGAATATCTCACCAACTTATCGTTTTCAATACGCCGTCCTACTCGAGTTGCCTCTCCGGATTTTGGATCGACTACATTTAGGTTGGAAAGGTGTATAGGTCTGTTTATTTCCTTGATACCGCCAGGATTCTCATTGGTAGGCTTCATATGTTTCTTTGCCAAGTTTACTCCATCTACAATAGCTGTGTATTTTTTGGGTAAAACTTCAAGAACTTCACCTTTTACTCCTTTGTATTCTCCGGCGTTCACAATCACCTGGTCTCCCTTTTTGATGTGAAATTTTTGTATTTGCATTTTTTTCTGCTTACTCATCATTCAACAGTTAGAGCACTTCTGGTGCAAGTGATACAATACGCATAAAATCTTTGTCTCTCAATTCTCTAGCCACCGGTCCAAATATTCGGGTACCTCGTGGTTCGTCGGTCGCAGTTAATAACACTACAGCGTTATCATCAAATCGAATATAAGAACCGTCTTTTCGTCTAATTTCTTTTTTCGTTCTAACCACTACAGCTTTTGAGACTGTTCCTTTTTTTAATCCACCTGGAGAAGCACTCTTCACTGTCACCACGATTTTATCCCCAATGGAAGCATATCTTCGCTTAGTACCCCCTAATACACGAATACAGAGGACTTCTTTGGCTCCACTGTTATCTGCTACATTTAACCGAGACTCTTGCTGTATCATTTTAAAATTATTTAATAATTTCTGCTATTTAGCTCTTTCTATAATTTCAACTACTCTCCACCTTTTCTTAGCACTCAATGGCCGGGTTTCCATAATCTTGACCGTATCTCCAATGTTACAATCGTTATTCTCATCGTGGGCCATAAATTTTTTGGTCTTTTTTACATATTTACCGTAGATTGGGTGACGCAATCTTCTAACCACGGAAAGAGTTATGGATTTTTCCATTTTGTTACTGGAAACAATACCGATTCTAGTTTTACGCTGTTTTTTCTCCATTGAAAATTATTTCAAAACTTAGCTTGCTAATTCTATTTTCGCCTACGGGCTCTTATTTTAGTTCGATTTCCTAATTGCTCTTCCGTCAGTTGGCTTAACTGCCTTTTCTTCAGTTCGGTCTTAATTCTGGCAATATCACGTCGTACTTCCCTTAGTCTTAAAGGGTTATCCAAACCTTTAATGGTATGATCGAAATTTAATTTTTGGTACTGTGTTACAGTTTCATCCAATTCTGATTTCAAATCATCGGTGGTGAAATCCTGTAATTCCAAATATTTTTTACTGGGCATAATGCTTAATACTTAACTTGATTATTTAAAATCCCTTCTCACAGCTACTTTGGTTAATACCGGTAATTTTTGGGCTGCCAATCTTAAGGCTTCATTAGCTACTTCTCTACTTACTCCATCCAACTCAAACATGATCCGACCTGGTTCAACTACTGCAACGTAATGATCCAAAGGCCCTTTTCCTTTTCCCATCCTTACTTCCTGTGGTTTTTTGGTAATGGGTTTATCCGGGAATATCCGAATCCATACATTTCCTTCCCTTTTCATAAACCGGGTCATGGCGATACGAGCTGCTTCTATTTGCCTACTGGTTATATACCCTGGTTGCAAGGACTTCAAGCCAAAGGTTCCAAAAGCCAGAGTACTTCCTCGCTTGGCAAGCTTTCGAATTCTTCCTTTCTGTCGTTTGCGATATTTTGTCCTTTTTGGCTGTAACATTTCGGTTAATTTTACTGAACCTTACCCCTTTTGAAAAAGTTTGGCAAAGGTACTATCTTTTTAGATATATTTCTAATTTTCCTGTTTACTTTCTCTTCTTGCGACCAGTCCTTTGTTTCTTCACAATCCCTGCATTTGGAGACAGATCTCGTTTACCTAAAACTTCTCCTTTACAAATCCAAACCTTGATTCCTATTTTTCCATAAACAGTCTGCGCTTCATATAAGGCATAATCGATATCCGCACGGAAAGTATGCAATGGAGTTCGGCCGTCCTTATATTCTTCAGATCGAGCCATCTCCGCACCATTTAACCGCCCGGAAATCCTTACTTTTATCCCTTCTGCCCCAGCTCTCATCGTCGATTGAATAGCCATTTTTATCGCCCGTCGATAATTCATTCTGGATTCGATCTGCTTTCCAACAGATTCGCCGACAATTGCGGCATCCAGTTCGGGTTTCCGTATTTCAATTATATTAATCTGGACATCTTTTCCAGTAAGCTTTTTCAATTCCTCCCGAATTTGGTCTACTTCCGAACCACCTTTTCCGATAATAATACCGGGTCTGGAAGTATGAATAGTAACAGTCACTCTTTTGAGTGTTCTTTCGATAATAATTCTGGCAATTCCCCCTTTGTTGACACGGGCAAAAAGATATTTTCTTATTTTTTCATCTTCGACCACTTTGTCAGCCATATCTTTTCCCCCAAACCAGTTGGATTCCCAACCACGGATGATTCCTAAGCGATTACCAATTGGATTTGTTTTTTGACCCATTTATCTGGATTTTAATATTACTTATTTGAATGATTTATTCTTCTTCACCAATATTTTCTACTAATAGATCATCACCCACCGGAACTTGATTTTCTACTATTAAGGTTAGGTGGTTGTTTCTTTTGCGGATACGATGTGCTCTTCCATGGGGAGCAGGCCTATATCTTTTTAAAGGTGTAGCTTCATCGACTAGAGCTGTTTTTATAACCAAGTCATAATCTTCAGCACTGGCGGATCCATTTTTAATTTCCCAATTCGCAATGGCGGACAACAATACTTTTTCTACCCATTCGGCAGCTTCTTGTTTGGTAAATCTTAAGATGTTCAAGGCTTCTTCCACCTGTTTCCCTCTGATCGTATCCACAACCAATCTCATCTTTCGAGCCGACATGGGGCAATTTTTTAATTTTGATACTGCTTCCATTTTGCTTTATTTACAAATTTTGTATTAGTTAATGGTTATCGTCTCCTATTTCCGGCGTGGCCACGGAATACCCGGGTTGGTGCAAATTCCCCCAACTTATGGCCTACCATATTTTCTGTAATAAAAACCGGAACAAAATTTTTCCCGTTGTGTACGGCTATAGTAAGACCTACCATATCCGGAATGATCATGGAAGATCGCGACCAGGTTTTTATGACCGATTTCTTTCCCGATTGTTGAGCTTTTTCTACCTTATCTAACAATTTGTGAAAGATATACGGTCCCTTTTTAATTGAACGAGCCATTGTTTATTATTTAGATTTTCTTTTACTTATAATTAATCGATCGGACTGCTTATGAGGTTTACGGGTTTTTTGTCCTTTAGCCATAATTCCACCTCTTGATCTAGGATGACCACCTGAGGCTCTTCCTTCACCTCCTCCCATGGGATGATCTACGGGATTCATTGCCACCCCTCTCACTTTGGGTCGCTTGCCGATCCATCTTTTCCTTCCCGCCTTACCAAACTGTTGCTGACCGTGATCGGGATTGGATGTTCGTCCGAAAGTTGCTTTGCAAGTCAACAGCACTCTTCTGACTTCTCCGGAAGGTAGTTTTACAACAGCATACTTCCCTTCTCTACCCATAAGTACCGCATTGGTTCCGGCACTTCGTGCCAAAGAAGCTCCTTTCCCGGGATACATCTCCACACAGTGAATATCTGATCCTAGAGGAATTTCGGATAGATACATGGAATTACCAATTTGGGGTCCGGCTGTTTTTCCCGAAATTACACGGTCGCCTACTTTTAATTTATCGGGAGCTATAATGTATCGTTTTTCACCGTCAGCATATGCCAGTAAAGCAATGAATGCAGACCGGTTTGGGTCGTATTCTATGGTTTTTACATTCGCTGGAATACCTTCTTTGTCCCTCTTAAAATCGATTAACCGATAGCGTTTTTTATGTCCACCACCTAAATGTCGTTGAGTCATTTTACCTCTATGGTTACGACCTCCCGATTTGGATTTAGGCCTCAACAAGCTCTTTTCCGGACTATCCGTAGTAATTTCACTAAAGGAATTACCCACTCGAAAGCGAGATCCGGGAGTTACTGGTTTAAATTTTTTAACTGGCATTTTCTTTATTTTTTAGAATCTCGATCTCTCTATTTCTATTCTATTTAAATATCTTCATAAAAATCAATGATCTCTCCATCAGCTACTGACACGACCGCTTTTTTGTAAGATGGGGTTTTCCCCATCAACACACCACTCTTGGTATTTCTTCGTTTCGACTTACCAGGTACGACCATCGTGTTGACCGATTCCACACTGACGTTGTACATAGCCTCAACTGCTTTTCGGATTTCGATTTTATTAGCATCTTTTGCCACTACAAAGCTATATTTACCTAAATCTTCTGAAACCTTATCCGCTTTTTCAGTAATGATGGGTTTTATAATAATTCTCTTTGCCATGATATCCTGATTTTCTGATTAGCTATTATTAAAATGAGCGACTGAACTCTCCGATAAAATCAATTTATCTGCGTTCAAGACCGCATAAGTGCTCAGATCCTTTACATTTACTACTTTGCTTCTTTTTAGATTCCGGCTGGAAAGGTGCAGATTAGCATCATAATCACCGGTAACAAACAATGTCTTTTGTTCCGCCGATTCTAAATTTTGTAAAACACCGAGGTATTCCCTGGTTTTTGGCGCATCAAACGTAAAATCCTCTAATACCACAATACTTCCTGAGGCTGCTTTTACCGAAAGAGCTGAGTTTCGGGCTAATGCTTTAACTTTCTTATTGAGCTTAAGACTATAATCTCTTGGTCTGGGACCGAATACTCTGGGACCACCACGGAATATGGCATTTTTGATAGATCCTGCTCTAGCCGTACCTGTACCTTTTTGTTTTTTGATTTTACGTGTGGATCCAGAAATTTCACTTCGTTCTTTAGCTTTGTGGGTACCTTGTCTTTGATTAGCCAAATATTGTTTTACTGCTAAATACATAGCATGTTCATTTGGCTCAATGTTAAAAGTATCCGCCGGCAGTTCTACAGATTTACCGGTCTTTTCTCCCTGAATGTTTATAATGTCCAATTTCATGGTACTCTTATTTTTCAATAATTACAAAAGAGCCTTTATAACCAGGAACGGCTCCCTGGATAAGGACTACATTTTGTTCCGGAAATACTTTCAAAACTCTCAGATTGGTAATCTTCGTTCGGTTACCACCCATACGACCTCCCATCTTCATTCCCTTAAAAACGCGGGAAGGATAGGAAGAAGCTCCGATTGATCCAGGGGCCCGGTTTCGGTTATGCTGTCCATGAGTAGCTTGACCAACTCCGGCAAATCCATGTCGCTTTACTACTCCTTGAAAGCCTTTACCCTTGGAAATTCCTACGGCATCCACAATATCTCCCTCTTCCAGTACTTCTTCCACTTTCACCAGGTCGCCAATACTTTTTTCAAAGGAACAATCCCTGAATTCACATACATATTTCTTAGGAGCTGTTCCCGCTTTTTCAAAATGACCTAATAGTGGTTTGGTGGTATTTTTTACCTTTTTGTCTCCAAAGGCTACTTGCAACGCATAATAACCATCGGTATCTTCGGTTTTCACCTGGGTTACCACATTGGGGCCTGCTTGAACAATAGTACAAGCTACATTTTTCCCTGCATCATCAAAGATGCTGGTCATCCCTATTTTTTTACCAATTATTCCGTCCACAATACAATTTTTTCAATTGACAGATAAACAGGATACCACTTACAAAGTGAGCATCCGAATTAAAAACTTCGATAATTCGAATTCCTAGGTTAACTTAACCTGAATATCCACACCGCTGGGAAGCTCTAGTCTTGATAAAGCGTCCACTGTTTTTGGTGTAGGTGTATAAATTTCGATAAGACGCTTGTGAGTCCGTAGTTGAAACTGCTCACGGGATTTCTTATTCACATGCGGGGAGCGCAATACAGTGAACACCTCTCTCTCCGTGGGCAGCGGAATCGGACCGGTGACTACCGCACCGCTTGATCGAACCGTCTTAACGATTTTCTCCGTTGACTTATCCACTAAATTGTGGTCGTACGAACGAAGTTTGATTCTTATCTTTTGATTCATAACCCTTTATAAAATATCAATAATTCAAATAGTTATACTTTTACTGCCCCTCTCGCTTTTTCAATCACTTCAGTAGAAATGTTTCGAGGAACAGGGGCAAAATGTGAAAATTCCATCGAAGAACTCGCTCTTCCTGAAGTAATGGTTCTCAGCTGAGTTACATAACCAAACATTTCAGCGAGTGGTACATCAGCTTGTATAGCCACTGCAGAACCTGGTCTGGGTAACTGACCTTTCGGCAATCCCCTGCGACGATTTAAATCACCAATTACAGGTCCAACATATTCTTCCGGACAGACAATCTCCAGTTTCATGATGGGCTCGAGAATAACCGGCTTGGCTTTTGATGCAGCAGCACGATATCCTTCTTTTGCGCAGAGCTCAAAAGCTATCGGTTTGGAGTCCACCGGATGCGTGGATCCGTCATAGACTCTCACCTTCATACTATCTAAAGAAAATCCGGCCAATGGCCCATTAGACATCGACATGGTAAAACCCTTAATTACTGCCGGAATAAGTTCTCTTGGAATAGAGCCTCCGGTGATCGCATTGACAAACTGCAATTTGACCTTACCGGTTTTAAAATCGTCTGAATCCAAAAACTCCTGATCTGCTGGGCCTATCTCAAATTGCATATCTGCAAATAATCCGGATCCTCCCGTTTGTTTTTTCAGTCGCTCACGGTGGTCTACAGTAGTGGTTAGTGCTTCTTTATAATTCACCTGGGGTGCACCCTGGTTACATTCTACCTTAAATTCTCTTTTAAGTCGGTCGACAATGATTTCCAGATGCAATTCACCCATACCACTGATGACCGTTTGATTCGTTTCCTCGTCATATCTTACTTGGAAAGTAGGATCTTCTTCGGACAACTTCGCCAACGCCATTCCCAGTTTGTCAAGATCCTTTTGTGTTTTAGGCTCGATGGCTACTCCAATTACCGGATCCGGGAAACTCATACTCTCTAATACAATTGGCTTGTCGAGAGCACATAAGGTGTCGCCCGTACGGATATCTTTAAAACCAACGGCAGCTGCAATGTCCCCAGCTTCTACTTTTTCTACCGGATTTTGCTTATCGGCGTGCATTTGATACAGCCTCGAAATTCGTTCTTTATTGCCCGATCGTGTATTAAGCACATAGGATCCGGATTCCAAGGTTCCGGAATAAACACGCATAAAGGCCAACTTACCCACATAAGGATCCGTGGTTATTTTAAAAGCCAAAGCCGAAAAAGGTGCATTCGGTTCCGGTTTGCGAATTTCTTCTTGTTCAGTATTTGGATTGACACCGGTAATGGCGTCAACATCCACTGGTGAAGGAAGGAATGCACATACTGCATCCAGTACTGCCTGAACGCCTTTATTTTTAAAAGCAGATCCTGCAAATACCGGGACAATGCTCATATCAATCACTGCTTGGCGGATCGCTGATCGGATTTCTTCTGCAGTTATGGAATCGGGATCTTCAAAATATTTCTCCATTAAGGATTCATCATATTCCGCTACAGATTCCAATAACTTTTCACGGTATTCAACAACAGTATCTTTAAGATCTTCAGGTATTTCTATTACTTCAAAAGTCATACCCTGATCCTTTTCATTCCAGATGATGGCTTGATTGGTAATCAGGTCAACCACACCGCGAAAAGTGTCTTCTGCTCCGATAGGAACTTGCATTGGCACCGCATTGGACCCCAATTTGTCTTTTATTTCGCTCACCACATTAAAGAAGTCTGCTCCGGAACGATCCATCTTATTGACGAAAGCCAAGCGCGGTACTTTGTAACGATCAGCCTGCCGCCATACCGTCTCGGATTGTGGTTCTACACCGGATACAGCACAAAACAAGGCTACGGTACCGTCAAGAACTCTTAAAGACCGCTCAA
Organism: Saprospiraceae bacterium; assembly: GCA_965223405.1. Taxonomy (GTDB): domain Bacteria; phylum Bacteroidota; class Bacteroidia; order Chitinophagales; family Saprospiraceae; genus CBDCWO01. The sequence goes on along the minus strand of CBDCWO010000006.1, from coordinate 3,525,911 downwards.
CCTCAACCGTGAAGTCAACGTGTCCCGGAGTGTCAATAATGTTTATGGTAAAAGGGTGATCTTTATAATTCCAACTTACCTTGGTAGCTGCCGAAGTAATGGTAATACCTCTTTCCTGCTCCTGTTCCATGTGATCCATGGTGGCAGCACCATCGTGTACCTCACCAATCTTATGGGTCAGTCCGGTATAATACAAGACGCGCTCGGTGGTCGTTGTTTTACCAGCATCGATGTGAGCGGCAATCCCAATATTTCTGGTGAATTTTAAATTTGACATTTTAATCTCTTTCTTCTGGATAAAGTTTAAGCTCTAAAGTGTGCAAATGCTTTATTCGCCTCCGCCATGCGGTGGGTATCTTCTTTTCTCTTTACGGCAGCACCTTCGCCTTTTGATGCAGCGATAATTTCGGCTGCCAATTTTTCAGCCATCCCCTTACCACTTCTCTGAGCGGCAAACCGGATTAACCATTTCATACCGGTAGAGGTCTTACGACGAGGATGTATTTCCATGGGAATCTGAAAGGTAGCCCCTCCGATTCGCTTGCTGCGAACTTCTACTTGTGGGGTACAATTACTCAGTGCTTTTTGCCATACCTCATGTTCATTTTCTTCGGTTCTTTTCTTCACAATATCCATCGCATCGTAAAACAATCGGTAAGAAAGATTTTTCTTACCCCTGCGCATTAAGTTATTGACAAATTTGGTCACCATAATATCCTGGTATCTGGGATCCGGATCGGTGATTCTGAGTTTAGGTTTCCTTTTTCTCATTTTATTCTATCGGTCTGAATAATTTAAAATTTATGATTTAGGCCTTTTTGTTCCGTATTTGGATCTCGCTTGCTTTCGATCATTGACGCCAGCAGTATCTAATGCACCTCTTACAATAGTGTATCGCACACCGGGAAGATCTTTCACCCTTCCACCCCGAATCAAGACTATAGAGTGCTCTTGCAAGTTGTGTCCTTCACCAGGAATATATGCGATAACCTCTACTTGATTTGTCAATCTTACCTTAGCCACTTTTCGCAGAGCAGAATTAGGTTTCTTGGGTGTCGTTGTATACACGCGAGTACATACCCCTCTTCTCTGTGGGCAAGAATTCAATGCCCGGGATTTACTCTTCGTGATGACTTTTTTTCTTCCTTGCTTTACCAGCTGATTAATTGTTGGCATAAATCATAATTATTTTTAAATTCACCAGGATTTTTTTTCATAAAAATGTACTGGCAAAAACTGAGCTTTTTCAAAAGCGAATGCAAAGATATGACTATTTTACACTTATGCAAAAGCCTGGTCGCAAATTTTATGCATTAAGCCTAAGTCTGGTTAAGTCTCATGCTTTATACTTTTGGACCCTCTCGAACAACCTATTCCGACCAAATATATTTCGTCGACCAATTATTCCAAATCACCCCTCCTCCTCATGCAAACCCATCTCGAACCAATGTCAAAACTTCCTATCCCAACCAAATAAATTTAGTCTACCATCTATTCCCACTCACCACAATACCAAATCACCACAACACCACAACACCACAACACCAAAATACCATAACACCAAAATACCAAAACACCTATCACCAAAACACCAAATAAGCACAACACCACAACACCAAATCACCATAACACCAAAACACCTATCACCAAATCACCACAATACCATATCCAATGTTTAAACTTCCTTCGAAACATTTATCTTCGTATTCATGACTGGATTACAAATTCGAAAAGGACGTAAGGAAGACCTGGGCCAGGTGTTGGAGCTGGTGCGTGAATTGGCAGTATATGAAAAAGCTCCGTTTGCAGTCACGGCCACACACAAAGACTATCAAGATCATTTTGAGGAAATATTTGAGGTTTTACTTGCTGAAATGGATGCTCAAGTCGTTGGAATTGCGCTTTACTACCCTACGTTTTCAACCTGGAAAGGCAAGATGATTTACCTGGAGGATTTCATCATTACTCAAAAGTATCGACAGCAGGGTATCGGTCAGTTATTGTTTGAAAGAGTGGTTCAGGAATCCAAAGATGCCGGAGCAAAGTTGCTTAAATGGCAAGTCCTCGAATGGAATGCACCGGCAATAGATTTCTATCGGAAATATGAAGTGGAACAGGATGGAGAGTGGTTGAATATGAAGTTGATGTTGTAAATCAGTAGATCCAGACAGAGTCTAACCAATCCAAATTCAGATATTTTTTACGGTTCAAGCTACTGAGGTCATTTCACTAATTTATTCCCCCTTGTGATTCCAACAGATAGCGATTTCCTCCATACCGGCCTCATCCCGATACAGTCTATGCGACGAAGTTGTCTTTTCAACTTTAATGGTACTATTATAACTACTTATCGGACACCAGCTGGTCTGATCGCAATGATTGCAGTAGGTACTTGCAGCCTCAACCTTTGAATTATCTAAAAGATCAACGGTGAGGTCCCAATCTACTTTGACTTTTGCCAGATCTTCCGGTATCCAAATAGATCCCATTCTATGTTGACTACGAGTATAATAAAGGATTTCATGTAATCCGGAAGTGATCAGGTATTCGATTCCGCCCTTTACTCTCACATTCTCATTATATTCTTGCACGCACAGGTCCAAATTATTGACTTTGATGGCATCAGAATAAACCGCTCTTGCTACATGATCATTGGCAAGAGGCTTCTGTTGATAGAGGTATTCAATATTTAATCCACCGGATACATAATCCTTATATTGATTTTCATTCAACATATAAGCCTTATTATGTGTCAAAATCAACATCTGATCACCAATCTTTAAGGCAGCATTCCGATTCAATATCTGCCTGAAAAATATAGATCGCACCTCCTCGACCAGTTCTCTTTCCCCATCTTCTTCTCTGAGGTAAAACAATCCTGTTAGTACATCCAGACTATCTTTTTCAACGATTTCATGAATCTCTTTACTGGTGTAATTGAGGATTTGGTTCTGATAGGAGACAAAATCACTAAAATTGGCAGCCATCCATTTTGGTAAATTTAACTTTCTTTCGGTGTGCTTTTGGATAAAATCTGCAAAAACCCCTTGACTCGCAAATTCCAAATATCCGGATGCGGACAATTTTATACTATCCAGCAGATTGGAACTAAGTGAATCCGGCTCCAAACTATAAATCCAGAATGCATCATTTTCAAATAACAATTCATAAGGTAAAATTTCATTCCAGCTATGACGATCAACAACAATGTACTTCAGTCCATGCTCCTTCATTTGTGGTATCCATTCTACCTTGGACAAAACATCGTTATTAACCGTCCAACCCCTTCGACCTGTGAAATGCATCATAGTTGGATTTAAAACTCCTCCATTCACCATCACTTTGTCTTCTTTTTGGATATACTTGTCTACAATAGCTTGCAGAGTCAGAAATCTTTCATTATATCTTGCAATCCAGTCTTTGTGATTTTGCGCTATGGAATGCGACAAAATTGCTAAAGCGATCAGCAATAAATCCACTTTATGAATTTTTACCCTTGAAAAAAAATATCCAATACTTACGCACATTACTGGAATGTATGGGATTACATAGTAATTATGGGTATGAAATACATGGCCGGTTTTTAGAATAAAAAGGAAAAACAAAATGCTATAGGCTAAAATGACTAGTAAGATTTTCTTTTTTCCAGCAAAAACCAAAGCAATCAAGCCTGCAAGGGTTATCCAAAAAGGACCGGCCTGGTGAAATGCATTAATCCGAAATCTATAAAGTGTTTGATTTAAATTCTCAATAAAAATATTCCATCCTTTGTGTAGAGAAACCGGCCAAATCAGTTTATTATGATATGTTTCTTCCAAATAAGGCATCCAAAACCCATACCAGGCCACTACCAGTATCATGCACAATAATAATCCCAGCAGGAATCTAATTTTAACTTCACGTCTTACCGGTTCGAGGAATAACGGAATCAGAAGTAGGGTCAGAAAACAAATGGAAGGAATTTTACTTAGGATCCCGAGTCCGATCAACAATAGTGAAATCACTCCAATCCAGGGCTTGTGTTTTTCCAAATACTTCCAGGCATAGTACGTTACTATGATTACCAGAGATAGCGAAAAAGTGTCCGGCATCACTTTTCGGGCAAACATAAAAGTGATAGAACTCAGATAAAACATAGCTGCATAAAATGCATGGTCTCGGGTACAACACTTCCGCAGTATTTTGTAAAAGAATACTATACCAATACAACTGATTACCCAATCAAGCATGTCCAAAGACGAATATCAAAAATTACCTTATACATTTTGCGAGGCACTGCAATTATTAGTGTTCTATTGATCATTAAATATATTTTACCACTAAGGACACTAAGATGCACTAAAGTCATTCCTACTTTCTTTTTAGTGGTTCTCTTTTCTGCAATTCCAATAAACCAGAATGAAGATGATTTTCCTTTATCCAGGTGTGATTACACTTTACTACCAAATAGTCGCGATAGTTCTAGGGATCAACTTTCTGATTCCCCAACCACGCTTTTACCAATCGCAATTCACCATAACTCACTTGAAAGGGTATTTTGCCCATCAAATCTTTAAATCCGGATTCCTCATTCTCATTCATATATTTCGCAATCTTTGTGGCGCGGGATACCTTCATCAAATTGGCAATCGTAACCTCTCCCAATGGCGATATTTTGCACTATCCTCATTTATTCAAATAATTTCTCTTGGTATTATACATGACTAAATAGCCTCTTTTGCATGATTCATTCAGAAATGATCTATTTATCAGATGTTCTATTCCACTATGGTTTATTAAAAATGGATCAAGCAACTTGTCGATTCTTGATTCTACCACTCCTATTCTCCTTCCAAACTCATTGAAATCCTCTTGTCCGGGATGGCCACTTTTTTTATAAGCTATACTTTTATAGTCGTCCTTAAATAATCCTTTAACCAAGGCAAAATCAGTGTCGCTAACATGCAATTTTGTGTTGATTAAATCGTATGCCGGACTTAATAGATAATCTCCTCTTGTTGATTCCAAAATAGAGAAATTTTTTAAATGAGCATCTCCATTTGAAAATAGATAATTAAATAGTACTAACCGATAATACCTCTCTATCTCGACTCTCCAAGCCGCTATATACTTCCTGATCAGGCTTCCTATTTCTTCATAACTGTATTCATATTTAAAATTAGATCCATCAGAGTCTTTACTTCTGCCTGCCAAAGAAGCGAAATCTTCGGTACCCCACTTGCTGCCGTCTTCTTTAACATCGAACCGTTTTGTAATATATGCCGGACTGCCATCTTGAAAAAAAATCAAGGCATTCTCAGCTACTTTTATACCATATATCTGTTTGGCAATTTGCATTGTTAAATGCTCATTTGCAGGTACCTGACCCACTTGTTTTAAGTCCCTGGGTATCGGTTTCAATAAGTAAGTCCCTTGTTCCCCCTCCTTTGTCAACCTTAACTCATTCTTTTCCAAAATAAAACTTAACTTCTCTTGTACACCTGATATAGAAATACGTTTCCTATTTTCCATAAAACGTTCAGCTACCTCCTGATCTTTTTGAGATGAATGATATTTGAGTACATGGTCTACCTTTTTATTGCTGAAAACATGTTTCAAACAAATAGGACTGTAACCATTGTATCCCTCCGCTAATGTTCCTGGACAAATGTTTAGTTCTTCCATAGTCTTCATTCCATCTTTTTTACTGATATTGAGCCGATTGTATCTTGTTGAGCAGTTTTTAATAACAGTCCAAAATGATCATTTTCATCAATCTGAAATTGTTTAGTTTGCAATCTTCTATTTACTCCTTCACTTAGCATATTAAAGAAAAATGGAAATAAAAATTTACTGCGATATTCCTTTTGACCCTTTGGCATTGTCAAGCTAATTGCCGGATTATTTTTGTCATTGTAATAATGGTCTTCATATCTAAACACAAAACTTTTTGGATTTTCCTCTATTAAATAGCCAGCTAATTTTCCATTTCTAAATATTTCAGCCCTTCTCATAACCTACTTTTTTTATTTCTACCCTTAATTCCAACCCCAATACTTCTAATAGCCCTTCCAAAACCTTAATCGTTGGATTCCCACTTCCTCTTTCTAACTTATAAATCGTGTTTTTACTCACACCTGCTAATTCTCCCAATAGAGGTTGTGTTATTCCTAACTCTTTTCTTCTTTCTTTTACTGCTTTACTAATTGTATTGAGTACCATTATAATATGATTTTTATTAAAGTTACGACTTTTCACGCAATCAAAACAACTTAAATCTCATTATACTGTGATTTTTGGCTGGCAAGTTACCTGACACCTTTCTTAAAGGTAAAAAATCATATCATGATGTGATTTTGATACTTAACGGAGGCTAATTGCTAATATATCCAATCTTCTTGCTCTCTGAGGTCCTATTTTCTCCGAGGAAGGGGATAATTTATCATTTCAATTGTGATTATGATACGCTGTTCCAATTGTTCCGAAAGGTCTATTGGTCAACTTGCTTATTCCCTAGCCAGGCTTTCACCAATCTCAATTCACCATAGGTAACCTGAAAGGGTATTTTCTCCATTAATTCTTTAAATCCGGAGTCCTCATTTTCACTCATATATTTGGCAATCTTCTCAGCATGGGAGACCTTCATAAGCCTGGCAATCGGCACCTCTCCCCGCTCTACCCAACGAGACAAATGCCCCTCAATCGTGCTCACCGCCATACTGCGTTCTTTGGCGATTTCTTCTATTGTCATCCCACCTTTAAAAAGATTAAGCGTGATCTCATAGGTTTCGCCTTTCTTTAAAGTGGTAACCTGAGGCGGTTCTTTTTCATCCTCGCTTATGTGTTCTGGCTGTTTGACATAGATCTTTTTATCCCGATATTCAAGTCCATACAAGGTCGACATTTTACGCCAATATTCCTTCTGCAATTCGGAGGTCTGACGAACAAATTTACGCTTTTTGTTTTTCAGTTTGTAGCGACGAATCGTCTTCTGCAGTGGCTTGACCAGATCTTCATTTATTTTTTCAGTAAAATAGCCAATCGCCTTTTCACAACGCTCCCGGATATAATCTTCGGCATCAGGCACATTCTGAGTTTGGGATTTTTTTCGAATCAAACTCCACAGCTGGTTTTGGAAATTCCTTGAGGTATATTCTATTTCCTCCAACGACTTGTGTAATTCCTTGACCAGCTTGATAAGCTTGGTCAGATCAGGCAAGTCCGCATCATGGATTATTTCCTCCCACACATCGGTATACCCTTGCAACTTGGAAAAATTAAAAGCATTGATCAGTTGTTTATCCTCATAAATTTCCTTGTCCTTCTGCAACAATTGATTTAAGTCGCCGGTATATTCGGTTTCCTGATAAAAGGAGGTTACTCTGGGATCTACAAAAATGTTGTTGAAATTGATTCGGGAGGACAAGGTCAATCCCTGAAGTGTCCGGCAACGACTCAGTGCCACATACAATTGACCTGCTGCGAAAGTATCCTCCAAATCAAGAATGACCCGGTCAAAGGTCAAACCCTGACTTTTATGTACGGTGACTGCCCAGGCCAATTTCAGTGGATACTGTCTAAAACTGCCAATTTCTTCCTGTTGAACTTCTTTGGTCTTTTGGTCAATAGTATATTTGGTACTTTTCCATTCTTCAGGTTCTACCAGGATCACTTCTTCGTCTTCGATAGTTTTGACCTTAATCTTCCCTACCCCAACCGACTCCACTTTGGCCAACATGCCATTGTAGTACAATCCCTCCCGGTGATTGCGGATAAACATAACCTGAGTGTCTTTTTTTAAGGTGATTTCTTCATCGGTCGGATATGAAGACTCATAAAAGCGCCCTTCCACCTTAGCTTTTAAACGATGTGATTTCCCTGACAACTGGCTCAACTTTCTTCGGTTAACCTCGTCGGCTTTTCGATTGTGTGTAGTCAGTAAGATAATATTATCCTCCGGAGGATCTTTCTTGAAGTTTTGATTGAGGCGGTCCATATCCGGTTGGCTTTTAATTCCATTTCGAATATTATTTAGTATATCAATAAACTCCTTTTCCTCCTGCCGATAGACAATTTGTAATTCAATTTTTAGGGCATTTGCAGACTTCCAGGCCTGAGAATCAAAAAAGAAAGGACTGCTATAATAACGTTGCAAGACGGGTTTAATGTGGTTTTTGACTACCGGGGCTAATTGGAACAAATCACCAATTGCCAATACCTGCACTCCCCCAAAAGGTTGATGATTTTTACGTATTCGTTTTAAAGTAAAATCTACAGCATCCAACAAATCGGCCCGAACCATTGAAATTTCATCAATTACCAGCAACTCCAGTTCCAACAAAAGCTTCCGGCGCTCGGTGCGCATTTTTTGATTTTTTGCCAAGGCAGAGAGGTTGGTAATCCATTCGGGATCCGCAAAATCATAAGTAGGAATAAATGCAGTTGTAGGTAATTGAAACATAGAATGTATAGTTACCCCTCCTGCTTGGATGGCAGCCACCCCTGTAGGAGCTACAACAACGGCATTTTTAGTGGTCTTTTCCAAGACTTCATGTAGCAAGGTAGTCTTTCCCGTACCAGCTTTTCCGGTAAGGAAAATATTTCTTCCGGTATTAAGGATAAATTGTTCTGCTAAGTGCCTGGCCGGGTTTTCCAATATGATGACTTTTTTCCAAAAGAGATATCAAAATAGGGCTTATTTTGCTCTTATTCGCCGATTTCACTTTCTTTGATTGCATAGTAAAAATATGATCAAAAGGTACAAAACGCTATTTAAGAGAATAACTGTTCATGAGCATGACCGAAACATTATGCACATTTCCACTATTTATCCCTGACAATCAAATCTTTAGCAAACTCATTAAATAACACTAAGTCGGTGTTATCGTGTGACACCTCCGACAGGGCATCCATTGCCAGCTTGTAATAATATTTTTTAATCTTTCCGGCATGATCTTTTACATCCAATTGATCAAAGATCATAACAACTTTTTCCAGTTTATCGGGATCATTACTGTTATAAAGGTGAATGAATTGATCTTTCCTTGCTTGATTATCAAGTAATTCCAAAGTTTTGGTATACAAAAAAGTTTTTTTCTTTTGTAGTATATCACCCCCGATTTTCTTTCCAAAATGCTGAGTTCCATACACATCGAGTATATCGTCCTGAATCTGAAACGCGATGCCGAGGTTTTTACCAAATTCGTACAGAAAATCGCTTTGTTTAGCATCAGCACCACCGGCCAAAGAACCCATCTTCAAAGCTGAACCGATAAGAATCGAGGTCTTCAACTCAATCATTTTAAGGTATTCCATTACACTTAATTCCAATCTTTCCTCAAAGTCAATATCTAATTGTTGACCTTCGCAAATACCAATACCCATTTCGGTAAATATTCTCACCAGGATCGGGCTCACCTCAGAAGAATAATTTTCATACAAATATCGATAACAATGGATGAGCATTGCATCGCCCGACAAAATGCCCGCATTTATGCCAAATTTGACATGTACCGAGGGTTTACTCCTCCTTTGTTTTGCCTGATCCATAATGTCATCATGCAGTAAGGTAAAATTGTGAAAAAGTTCTATTACAAATGCCAATGGTAAATATCCATCATCCTGCTTATTCAATTGAAACCCTAACCATACTGCATAAGGTCTTAACCTTTTTCCGCCCAATTGAAATATATAGCTAACGGGTTGATAAAGGCTCTGGGGCCTTCTTTGTTTAAACTGTTGTTTCGCGTAAGTTTCAAAAGGGAGTAAAAACGTATTATTTCTCATGTCTCTTCACGGTTGGATACAAGAATAGTTAAAAATTCATTTAAAACTCAATACCTTACATTCATTCTTGACTTTTTGTTTTATCAACCCATATTTGTTTTAATATGATAAATTTTGCTAAGCTTTTACTTTTTGCAGGAATAGTTTTCCTGCTTTCAAGCTGTCAATCTAAAGAATTTGCCGATACCATTATCATCAATGGCAATGTCGCAACAGTTGATGAATCCAACCCAAGAGTAGAAGCTATTGCCATAAAAGAAGGTAAGATTTTCAAACTAGGTTCAACCAGTGACATAAAGGATTTAGTTGATGACCACACTCACATTATTGATGCCAAGGGTCAATTTGTAATGCCCGGTTTCATCGAGGGCCATGGACATTTTTCCGGATTAGGATGGATTTTGATGAATTTAAATTTTCTAAATTCAAAGAATTGGGATGAAATTGTGCAAATGGTTGAAGCGAAAGTAAAAGAGTCGAAACCAGGAGAGTGGATTGTGGGTCGTGGTTGGCATCAGGAAAAGTGGAATACTGCTCTTGAAAAAAGTGTGAATGGCTATCCGTCCCATGAAAAACTGAGTTCGGTATCTCCAGATAATCCGGTAATGCTCAAACATGCAAGTGGACACAGTTATTTTGCCAATAAGAGGGCCATGGAAATTTCTGGAGTAAACAAAGAAACTCCCAATCCATTTGGGGGAGAAATCGTCAGAGACGCTACCGGCAATGCAATCGGCGTATTTGAGGAAAAGGCGATGGATATCATAAAAAATGCCCACAATGAATATCTATCATCTCTGTCTGCCGAAGAAAAATACGAGGAATGGGTTCAGTCTATCAGGCTAGCTGAAGAAGAATGTTTGAAAAAAGGTATCACCTCATTCCAGGATGCGGGATCCAAAGTCAATGAGATCAATGATTATGAAGGCTTGGCTGAAAAAAATGATTTGAATCTGAGACTCTGGGTAATGATACGTGATGGTTATGACAATCTTGCCGGCCACATCGATAATTACCCGAAAATTAACGTAGGAGGAAATCACCTGCTCACTATTAGTGCTATTAAAGGGGCAGTTGATGGAGCTTTAGGTGCTTTTGGGGCCTGGCTTTTGCAACCGTATGCGGACAAGCCAGATTTTATAGGTCAAAATACGACTAAAATTACCGATCTGAAGAAAATCGCTGACCTGGCGATAGCCAATGATTTACAATTTTGCATCCATGCCATAGGTGATCGAGCCAACAAGGTGGTTCTCGACTTGTATGATGCCACTTTTGCAGCTCATCCGGATAAAAAAGATTTACGCTGGCGGATCGAACATGCTCAACATCTGGATACAGCGGATATTCCACGTTTTAAAGAAATGAAGATCATTGCCTCCATGCAAGGCATACATTGCACCTCAGATGCGCCATTTGTTGAAAAAAGATTGGGCCAATTCAGGGCGAAGTATGGATCTTATCCGTGGAGGTCTTTATTGGATAATCGAGTAATTATTGCCAATGGTACCGACGCACCGGTAGAAGATGTTGATCCCATTCCCAGCTTTTATGCCTCCGTTACTCGCAAGCGTATTGATAACGGATTTGAATTTTATCCGGAACAAAGTATGACGCGAAATGAAGCTTTGTATTCATATACCTTAGGGAATGCCTATGCCGCTTTTGAAGAAGATATCAAAGGATCTTTGAGTGAAGGCAAACTGGCAGATATCGTCATTTTGTCTGAGGATCTTTTGAATTGTTCAGATGAAGAAATTTTGGATACCGAAGTATTATATACCATCGTGGGAGGAGAAGTCAAATATCAAAAAGCTCAATAGAAAGCCTTAATTTTGTGGGAATGTACTCGATTTATGCACGTATCGAGAATAATAGCTGTAAGGCTGAACTTTCTTTTTCCATATCAGAATAATAATCCAACTGTAGGATATCAAAATATTTTGGAAAACCATTCCAACTATTTTTATTGGATTAAAGTCCTTATTATAAAATATACTGAATAATCTAAGCTTGACCTTGTCGAAACAATCTGTGGATCATGAATTATCCTTGCTGACTGCTTGTAAGCGGGGTGATCGATTTGCGCAACGCAGGTTATATAATCAATATGCTCAAGCCATGTATCATACAGTATACCGGCTAACCAATGACAAACATTTGTCAGAGGATATTCTCCAAGATGCATTTATTAAGGTATTTAAAGCACTTGGAAGTTTCAGGCATGAAAGTACTTTGGGAGCATGGATAAAAAGAATTACTGTCAATACAGCTATAACGGAATTAAGAAAAAACAAAAAAACTTTCAGCGATAGTGAAGAGATCCCGGAAAGAGAACAAATGCAAAGAAATGTAACCGAAGAAAAAATAAATGTAGAATGGATAGATCAAGCCATTCGTAACCTACCTGACAAATGCAGGATGGTATTTACAATGGTAGCTATTGAAGGGTATAAACACCGGGAAGTGGCAACGATTTTAGATATAAGTGAATCAACGTCCAAGACCCAATATATGAGAGCAAAGAAACTATTAACAGCTATTTTAAAACCACAATTGTGAAGAATCTGGAAGAATATATTAAAGATCACCGGCCTGAATTTGATCAACTCTACGCATTTGACCAGAATCAGGTGTGGCAGAAGTTGGAGAAAAAAAGAAACCGGAATTACCGGAAGCGGATTTCAATCGCCGCCGGGATTTTAATAATCGTTTGTGCTGCCGTTTGGGTTTTGACAAAATCTAACTATGCAAATGGGTCCAATGAAAATATGGTTTTTACCCAGCTTGCCAGTGAATATGATCCTGTAATTCAACAACGCTGGAATAACTTGGATCCACAAAAGATCGATCAGCTTATTTGGAGTGAAATCAAAAGTGAACTTGAGATGCTGGATTCAATGAAAGTACAACTTGAGATGGATTACACTACCAGCCTGGAAAAAGAGAGGATGTTGCAATTGCTGAGAAGATATTATGAACGAAAATTAAGAATTATAGATATTCTGGAAAAAGAAATGCAAAAATTTGAAAATTATAAAACTAAACTTGATGAAAGCTAATATACTATCGATACTCATTATGCTATGCAGCTTAGGAGTAAGCGTACAGGCGCAAACTGAAAAAACCAAAACCATTGATGAGAGTTTTACAATGGGGGCAAACCCAAACATCTCTATCCATCATCGATATGGAGCGCTTCGTGTTAAACAAAGCATGGGAAATACAGCTAGAATTGAAGCTTTACTGACTGTAACCGGCAGTGACAAAAGTTCGATCAACACGGTGTTAGAAAAGATCGAAATTGGTATTAATCATAACGGCAACCAACTTTCTGTCAAGACCAACTCAGCAATTAAAAATTGGAACACCATTATGGGTCGCACCCGAATAACATTCAAAGATGGAACGAAGGTGTCCGGTATCAAGAAAATCAAGATAGAATTAATTGCCGTCGTCCCGGCAGATAGTGATTTGGAATTGGAGAATAAATATGATGATATCATTTTGGAAGAGGATGTCAAAAATGTGAGGATCAATCTTTATGACGGCAAAATCGAAGGTCAAAATATTACCGGCAAATCGAACCTCAATCTGAAGTACAGTTCCGGTGAGCTCGGTGACCTCGGTGAGACTAATATTATATTGTATGATTCTAAACTAACCGTAGGAAATACAGGTGACCTCACGGGAAACTACAAATATTCTACCTTAAAATTTGGCAATGCACAATCGGCTGACTTGGAGAGTTATGATTCAAACATCTACGGCAAGACGGTCCAGGGAAATGTTACAATCAACGATAAATACAGCCAGCTGGAATTTCAAAACATCAAGGGTAAAGCGAATATTCAATTGTATGATGCAACTCTGAAGGCTCAAAATGTTTCTGAATTCCAGTTACATTCTAAATACTCAGAAATCCATACCAAGGATGTGGACAACTTTGAAGTTTCATATACCTATGATGACCAATTTGTGGGCAAAAGTGCCAACTTACTTACTATCTCGGAGAGTAAATATTCAAAATACCATTTTGAAAATATCTCACAAACATTTACTATTCAATCTTATGACGATCAAATTGAAATTGGATCTCTGGGTTCGAATTTGAAAAAGGTCTCTATTTCAGGAAAATACACTAAATTTCTAGGACCAATTGGTACTAACAGTCCATATCTGTTAGAAGCAAATATGACTTATGGACACATTTATTATCCGGAAGCCAAGGCCAAAGTTTCCCGGCATATTGAAAAAAATAGTAAAATCGAAATATCCGCAATGCTTAATCAGGCGACTTCAAGTTCTCCCAAGGTAAATGTTACCTGTTACGATTGTACGATTAAGCTACAATCACAATAGTCAAGAAGGGGGAAAGTTTCTTGATCATTTTTGTTCTCTGGTTGTCAGAAATAATTCGGTTATCTGACCATATCTTAGTACTAATATTTTTACGATGCGTCCGATATAATTCTCATCCAAGATTTTGTGGAGATCATCAATACTATTGACCACTTGATCGTCTATTCCAACGATGATATCTCCTCTTTGGATTATTTGATCAGCCGGTCCGTTTTTTTCAACTGAATGAACCAGTACCCCATTTTGATTCATCCTTTTAATACCTTTTTGAGCACGACTGTTCAATTTGATGTTTTGTCCTTCAATACCAAGGTAAGCCCTTCTTACTTTGCCGTCAAGTATCAACTTTCCACTAATAAAAGAGGCCAGATTGGAAGCTACGGCAAAACAAATCCCTTGAGCAGGCAAGATCACTGCGGTATTGACTCCTATTACATATCCATTGGAATCAAGCAAAGGTCCTCCTGAATTACCAGGATTTAACGCGGCATCGGTCTGGATGATATCATCGATCAGTCTTCCTGATTCAGATCGAAGGGTACGACCTAATGCGCTGATCACTCCGGAGGTCAAAGAGTACTGGAATCCAAATGGATTTCCCATAGCAATGGCGATTTGACCTACCTGCAGGTTTTGGCTATTTCCAAAATTCAAATGGTTAAGAGATTGGGTATTGATCTGCAATACGGCAATATCACTCAATGGATCATCTCCGGCAATCTCAGCAGAAAATGATCTGCCATCGGATAGATTTACCGTTATCCGAGATGCATTTTTGATCACATGACTATTGGTAACGACAAAACCATCACTGGAAATGATAAACCCGGAACCGCCCCCTCCCCTGCTTTTTCTACGCCCTCCCTGTGTTGTTTGCACATTAATCTGTACCACCGCAGGGCTGGCCTTTTTCGCTACTTGAACTATGGTCTGAGAATACGAGTCCAGCAGTCCGCCATCTTTATCTTGCGGATTTTGATTCTGTAAAGATTCATTTGAATTGGCAGAATGACGACCAGATGTTATGAAGTTTAACATATTTTATGATTTCTTCATGGTCTACATAAACTATTCCGATGAGTAGAATATGCCAATAAGTCTGAATTCGAGCAATTCTCACTGCCAGTTTTTGATTCAATTATAAAAACTTCTGCCAAATTGGAGCACCAAGACCTATCCGACACCCACTTCATACCTTCCTTCACCTTCATTGAAACATGTGTGGATGAGCGAAGCTATTGTGGTATAGTGGTTTATTTTGTACATTCTGAGGCCCGTCTCATTTGATTACCCAGTGTTCCTGGAAAAGTTCACATCTAGTACTTAAGCTGGAAATTAAATAGTGAAGTGATTTAAAAACAAATTGTTAATTGATTTGCATGCCATTGATTCTCAATACGTCAGCTTTTTCTCGATCCATAACTGTGGCTATGAATCTCAAAAAGAGCTTCGTCTTGAAAATCAAGCGCATACAACTCATTTTAACATCAGTTTTTAAATCACATCAGGAATATTCGCGAAGCCAACTGAGTTTTAGTCGGTATGGAGTATAATATTTTAATTTGGTATTTTTCAAATAGGGCCTGATCCTATGATTGTTACTTTCCCCAATTCACTATTCAGTTATTCTCCCGATCACATCAAATTTAGCATTAACCAAATAAAAGATGACCACACCCTCACTTTATAAATAGGATGTGGTCTCTTTCAATTAAATTTCCAAGTCGTTAGACCTCGGACCTTTTGTTCCCAAGAGCTTCAAAATCAACTGCCCGAATTTGGGTATACGATTTTTTATTACCCTCGCTGTCTTCATAGGTAGAATACTGGATCTGTCCTTCCACGGCAACCTTTTCACCTTTTTTAAGTTTCTTGGCAGCGCGATCTGCCAGATATCCCCAGATGATCACATTGTGCCATTGGGTATTATTGACAAATTCTCCGCTGGTTTTGTCTTTATAGAATTCATTGGTTGCCAGTGAAAACTTGGCAAGTTTGTTGCCATTTCCTACTTCTTTAAATTCTGGATCCTGCCCCAGGTTTCCAATTAGGTTTACTTTGTTATTGATCGTTTTCATTTTTTTGATTTTAAATGTTATTTAATTAATTACTCATGTTTAATTCCGCAGTTTTAGGTATGCGAAATTGGCTCAATTCATTTTTTAAAAAGGAAGTGTTTCTTTGCTCAATGCTTCAAAAGCCACACCTTGGATCTGCGTGTAATATTTTTTATTACCGGACTCGTCTTCAAATGTTCTGTATTGTAATTGACCGTCTACCGCTACTTTGGCACCCTTTCTCAGTTTTTTTGAAGCTTTCTCAGCTAAATACCCCCACATAACCACATTGTGCCATTGGGTATTTGTCACGAACTCACCACTTGTTTTGTCTTTATAATAGTCATTAGTGGCAACCGAGAATTTTACGAGTTTCCCGCCATTTCCAATTTCTTTCAATTCCGGATCTTGTCCCAGATTTCCAATTAATCTTACATTGTTATTAATAGTTTTCATGATTCTTGATTTTAATTTTTTTAATTATTTAATACTGATTTTCTCCATGCATGAGAGATTTTTTAAAACGATAATCCAAAGTAAAGGGCAATCAAACTTGTAAGTCGTAGAATAAATGTTTAACTTACGTATACATACGTTTGTAAACGGTTACTAACGGCTACACTACTATAAAATGGAGAAAAATTGTCTTAATTGTGGTCAAAAATTTTTTGGCAGAATCGATAAAAAATATTGTTCGGACCAATGCAGATCTGCATTTCACTATCAAAGTAAAGGGGATCAATCGAATTTGGTCAGGAAAATAAATTATGTGCTACGCAAGAACCGAAATATTTTGGCGGAACTAAATCCTACTGGAAAAGCCAGAGTGAGTCAGCAAGCATTGTTGGACCGGGGATTTAACTTTAACTATTTTACCAATATCTATATTACTAAAAACAAACATGAATATCACTTCTGCTATGACCAGGGATATATCGTATGGGAAGATGCGTATTGCACGCTGGTAAAGCGACAAAAATATGTGGATAAGTAGTTAATAAAATAATCAGGATTTTATCGAGGTGAGCTACAACAATCCTTCATCGATTCTCACCTACTAAATAAGTTGTATTTAATAATGCAATAAATGGCGCGAAATCCATCCTTCCACCCAATCTTTTTACCTTCCTGATACGTACGTCCATAATAAGATATTCCAATCTCATAGATCCGTATGTCTTTTAGTCTGCTCATTTTGGCTGTAACTTCAGGCTCAAACCCGAATCTTTTTTCTTTAAGATTTAGGGATTTGATTATTTCAGATTTGAACAATTTGTAACAGGTTTCCATATCTGTTAGGTTCAAATTGGTCAACATATTGGATAAGAAGGTAAGAAACCGGTTACCAATGGTATGCCAGAAGAAAAGAATTCGGTGAGGTTTACCACCTTGAAATCGACTCCCATATACCACATCTGCGTGTCCTTCCCGGATTGGTTTCAATAATTCATTATATTCCCGTGGATCATACTCCAGATCAGCATCCTGAACGATCAAACAATCACCTGAAGCTTTGCTTATGCCGGTATGGATAGCGGCACCTTTCCCTTGGTTAATTTGGTGCTTAAAATAACGGATGTCTAAATCGGGATGACGTGATTGGTATTCTTTTATTTTGTCTTCCGTTAGATCCGAAGAGCAATCATTTATTATTATAATTTCCTTCTCAATATCCCCTTCAAGTTTTACAATTCTGAGCTTCTCCAAGATCAACTGAATTGTTTTTTCTTCATTGAAGGCTGGAACCAAGATCGATAATTTATTTACTTTCAAGGTAATTTCAGTTTTCTCAAGCTATAAAAGTAACAACTATCAAATCAATCTACTATGAAAAGACAAAGAATCCAATCAGGAGCTCCCTGGGAAGAAATCGTCGGATATTCCCGTGCTATAAAAATTGGGCCTATAATTGAGATTTCGGGGACCACTGCTGTGGATGGTGAAAATATTATTGGACGCAATAATCCCTATTTACAAACCAAATTTATTTTGGAAAAGATTCAGCAAGTTTTGCACAAAGCTGGAGGCAGTATGTCGGATGTGATCCGCAGTAGAATATTTGTTACAAATATTGATGACTGGGAGCATATCGGAAGAGCACATGGAGAATTTTTTAAGGACATTAAGCCTGCAGCTACAATGGTAGAAGTGAGTAAATTAATTCATCCTGATTTACTTGTAGAAATTGAGATCACCGCCTATGTCGAACAAAGTGATAGTGAGTAAGGAGTCAAATCATCATATATTTAGAAGTTAAACAGGTTGATTGATGAGTTCAAAATGGATTTGGATCGTTTGTAGTGTAATCATCTTGACTACAGCGATATGGTACTATCCGAAGTGGCAAATGTCAAGGACTGAAGCAACTATAAGTTGGGATGTATCCGGATACTACCATTATCTTCCTGCTCTTATCATATATAAGGATATTTCCAAACTGGCATGGCAAGATTCCATCCAACAAAAATACTACCCTGCATCAAGCCAATACCAGTCCTTTGAACATAAGTCTGGAAATAAAATTATGAAATATTCGTGTGGCATGGCTTTACAATATTTGCCTGCCTTTCTGATTGCCCATACCTATGCTAAAATAAGTGGAGCAATGGCGGACGGATACTCCCCTCCCTACCAATTCCTGATTCATTTCTGGAGTTTATTGGTTGCGATTGCCGGATTATATTTCTTACGATTAATCCTTAAATATTACTATGATGATCTAATAACGTCAATAGTGCTGGTCCTAGTCACGTTGGGAACCAATTATCTTAATTATGCAGCCATTGACAGTGCCATGACCCATAATTACCTCTTTACCATATATACATTACTCATATTTTGCTCGATACGATTTTGGATCTCACCCTCACCAAGATATGCCATATACATCGGATTGTGCATTGGAATGGCCTGTCTGATTCGGCCAACCGAAATAATAAGTGGGATCATACCGATATTCTGGGGCATGAAAAATCTGCAGTCAAGGTATTCTTACCTAAAGAGTAAATGGAAAAACATCCTAACCGCTATTCTGATTATCGGAATAATCGGAAGTTTGCAAATAATATATTGGAAAATTGTATCCGGGGAGTTTTTAGTATATAGTTATCAGGAACAGGGTTTCAGCTGGCTAGATCCTCATATAAAAAATGGACTTATCAGTTATAAAAAAGGATGGTTGGTATACACTCCATTGATGATTTTTAGTTTACTGGGATTTAAGCCACTATACGATCATCACAAAGAAATTTTTTGGTCTTGTTTGCTATTTACTATACTATTCATTTATATCACTTTTTCATGGGATATATGGTGGTATGGTGGTAGTATGGGCCAAAGAGCGATGGTTCAGAGTTATGCTGTGCTGGCTTTTCCCTTGGCAAGTTTTATTCAATATGTAAAAAGCAAATCCAAATGGTTGACCCTATTAGGAATCGCGATTGGGGGACTCTTCATCTATTATAATCTTTGGTTAACTCATCAAGCACATAAAGGAGGTCTACTGGATGCCGAAAATATGACTAGAGCCTATTTCTGGCGGATATTAGGCAAGTACCATATCGACAAAGAAGACCGGTTCTTATTAGACACAGATGAGTTGTTCCGGGGGAGACAATCTAATTTACACCAATTAGCTCACCAGGATTTCGAACTGGATACAACGCAGTGTGATGGCATACCCATTTCAGGGACCAAATCTTTTTGTCTTAATCCCTCCAATCCATTTTCGCCATCTTTAATGATCTCACATTCGGAATTACCTGAAGATGCCAATTGGGTATCCGGTACGGTAACAATCCAAACAAAACATAAAGAGTGGGATGTCTGGAAAATGCCTCAATTAATTATCCGTTGTAAACAGTCTGACCACGTAGTTAAAGAAAAGATAATCAGGGTATTCCGTGTAATGGAAGGGGCAGAAAAAAGGGACCTCACTGTTTACCTAAAACTACCACGTGAACCCTTTCAAAAGATTAGTTTTTTTCTTTGGAATGCCCATAGCAATCAGGAGCTTATATTGGATGAAATGAAACTGGAGTCATTTACGGGAGAATGAATAAATACATAGCAAGAGTTAGTACATGATCATACCATCCCCTTGGTACTATTTCCTTTGCTTGCTTTTTTATGGAAGAATTAACTATTTTCAATTATTTTACGTTTTACTTGTATGCCTAGCAAAGACGAATATTTAAGGATGAATTTTCTACGGGTTTTGATGGTTTCCGTTTTGGTTCTATTTTTTATCCATGGCGATTTGCATGCTACTCACAACAGGGCAGGTGAAATCACCTATGAACAAATAGGAAGTTTAACGATTCGGGTTACGATCACCACCTATACCCGAACTCGCGGTTCGGAAGTTGACCGAAACAGTCTTCCTTTATTCTGGGGTGATGGCAAAATGGATTCAATCCCCAGAGTAAATGGTCCCGGTAATCAGGGAGAATTATTACCCAATGATGTCAAAAAAAATATTTACATCATGGAACACACCTATCCTGGTTTTTCTACCTATACATTGTCAGTTTCTGATCCGAATCGCATTGCCGGCATACTCAATGTAGATTTTCCCAACTCAGTGAACATTCCATTCAATATTGAAACCACTTTTACACTGTTAAGTCCTCAATTCCAGGGTGAGAATAACTCAGCTATTCTACTACAACCTCCAATCGATTTTGCTTGTGTGGGAGAACGATTTATCCACAATCCCAATGCTTATGATCGGGATGGAGATAGTCTGGCGTATGAAATGACCATTCCAAAACAAACTCCAGGATTAGATGTTCCCAATTATTTGTTCCCTAATCAGATATCACCGGGGCCTGAAAATCAAATTGATTTGAATGAAATCACCGGAGATTTTATCTGGGATGCGCCTCAAAGAGTTGGAGAATATAATATAGCCATCAAAATCAAAGAATATCGCAATGGATTGTTAATTAACACGATCATCCGGGATATGCAAATATTGGTTCAGGCTTGTCAAAATGATCCTCCTGAAATTGAGTCGGAAGAAATGTATTGTGTGGTAGCAGGAAATACAGTCGAAATCCCATTCGTAGTCACAGATCCTAATCAGAGTCAAAAAGTAAAAGTAAATGCACTTGGAGGTCCTTTTACCCAATCCATCAACCCTGCTCAATTAGAAGCTCCATTGGGCTATGTCGACCAACCATTATCAGGAAAAATAGTATGGAATACGGCCTGTGAACATATTTCGGATCTACCCTACACTATTGTAATCCGAGCTGAAGATAATTTTTTGGATACGTTAGGCCTATCTTATTTAAAAACCATCAGAGTAAAAGTTATCGGTCCGCCACCCCTTGATCTTCAAAGTCAAAAAATCAATAATGGACTAATGATTAGCTGGCAAAAGCCCTACTTATGTGATATAACTGCTAACGATTATTTACAGGGTTTTTCGGTCTGGCGCAGATTAAATACCAATCCATTTGTTCAGGATTCCTGTACGCCCGGGTTGGACAATCAAGGCTATACCCAAATTGGTTTTGATATCTTGACTATGGAAGATGGGAGATATGTTTTTTTTGATGGAGACGTCGAATCGGGAAAGACCTATTGCTATCGGGTAATGGCAGAGTTTGCTTTGCTATCATCAGTAGGGAATCCTTTTAACCGAATAGCAGGAATTCCATCGGAAGAAATTTGTGCCCAACTCAACCGGGATATACCATTTATCCTGAATGTCAGCGTTACTGAAACTGCACAAAATGATGGGAAAATATTTATTAAATGGACTAGACCGGACCCCGAGGACTTGGATACCATTGCAAATCCCGGACCGTATACCTTTAAGTTAAAGAGAAGCCCGGATATCCGATCTAATGATTATGTAGAAATCTCAGGAGCGCAAAAGTCATTTCCCACTTTCTCTGACATTAACGATACAACCTATATGGATTCCGGTCTGAATACGATCAGTTCAGGATATCGATATGCGATTGAATTCTTCACAGGAAATAAAAAACACGGAGAAAGTCAACCGGCATCTTCTGTTTTCCTATCGGTAGCCGGAACAGATCAAGCCAATAAACTTTCCTGGGATTTTGATGTCCCCTGGCGCAACCAATTTTTTACTGTATATCGCGAAAACCTTCAAACGGGAACATTTGATTCCCTGGGAATTACTTCTGAATACAGCTATGAAGATCAGAATTTGCAGAATGGAGATACGTATTGTTATTATGTGAAATCTACCGGAACTTATGGTGTAACCGGTATTGAATCCCCCTTGCTCAACCTAAGCCAAATAACTTGCGGAGTTCCAGTGGATTCACTACCCCCTTGTCCACCACAACTCACTGTCAATAATATATGTAACCAGGCAGAGCCGGGTACATCTGAAGACCAGTTTGTGAATGAATTGTCCTGGTTTATAAATCAATCAACCTGTAACCGGCCTTTGGATGTTGTGGGTTATCGGATTTATTATGCTCTAAATATAGAAAGTGAATTCATACAAATAGCAGAAATTGACAATGCTCAAACTCTAGTATTTAGTCATCAACCGGATAATGGCATAGCAGGATGTTATGCCATCACCTCCTACGATGCTAGCAACAATGAAAGTGAGTTTAGTAATATTTTTTGTTTGGAGAATTGTCCGGCATATAAATTGCCAAACACATTTACTCCTAATGGAGATGGGTTTAATGACCGGTTTATACCCATAGCCAATCGATTTATCGACCGCATCGACTTTAAAGTGTTTAACCGGTGGGGACAGTTGGTATTTGAGACTAGTGATCCGGAAATCAATTGGGATGGAAGAAATCTAAAAGGCAAGGAATTGGCGGAAGGCGCCTACTACTATCACTGTTTAATATTTGAATTTGCAGGTACTGAAACCAAGTCCTTTAATGAACCACTTACCGGATTTATTCAATTGATCAGAAGTAAAAGCAATTAATGTTTACAGGAATTATTAAGGCCACTGGCCAAATTACAAAGATTATCTCTGAAGGAACTAATCGACACTTTACCATCAGATCGGGCATTTCATCCGAATTAAATATTGATCAAAGTGTCAGTCACAATGGAGTATGCCTTACTGTAGTTGACCAGCAGGAGGATTATCATGTAGTGACAGCCATAGAAGAAACTCTGACCCGGTCTGCTCTAGGCACCTGGAAAGTCGGTAAAATTATAAACCTTGAACTCAGTATGCAGCTCAACGATCGCATTGATGGTCACTTAGTTCAGGGTCATGTCGATGCGATTGGAAATTGCCGGTCAAAAGAATCCAGGGATGGCAGTTATTTATTCACTTTTGAATACCCTGAAGCATTTGCTCATTTGTTAGTACCCAAAGGTTCTATCTGTGTAGATGGAGTCAGTCTGACCGTAATCAATCCCACCAAAGACCATTTTACCGTAGCCATCATTCCTTATACTTTGGAAGAAACGGACTTCAAATTCATTGAACCGGGAGATCCGGTAAACCTGGAATTTGACATTATCGGGAAATATTTACAACGCAGACTGGAGTTGGTGACTTAAAAAAATTAGTTTATGTACTTTTAGTTGTTTGGATATTGACACGGTGGATTGACCAAATGCTCTGATTGCAGTACATAAATTACTTATAAATTCAAGATCAAAGTATTTTTAATATTCCCAGAATTGCATCAGGTTTGTTATCCGGATCTTTAAATACAAAACCATCCTTTTTTATTTCGTTTTCCCGGCCCTCATACCGATGTTCTACCGCTGATAGTTTTGATAGATCATATACGATTGCTATATCAATTCTAATGGGGTTACCTCTATCTGCTATGGGCCAGAAATAGAAAGGTTCTAACAAGTATTTGAAGTATGATTTATCTTTTTCAATCTTGAAATCTAGGGCAAAGAAATCAATATGACGGTTCTCAATATTCTCATACCTGTCTCCTTTGCGATTTAGATCGTATCGATCGTGTCCCAATTCCTTAATTATTTTGATCATATCCGAGCTGGATTTTCCTTTATGTTCTG
This sequence comes from Saprospiraceae bacterium, assembly GCA_965223405.1. Taxonomy (GTDB): domain Bacteria; phylum Bacteroidota; class Bacteroidia; order Chitinophagales; family Saprospiraceae; genus CBDCWO01. The sequence goes on along the minus strand of CBDCWO010000006.1, from coordinate 3,501,720 downwards.
CAGAGCTGAGAGCTCTAATAGCAACATTTTTCCCCTGGAAGTGTTTCATCAGGCTTTGATCAATTTTGGACCCTATTTTTTCAAAATCAGGCTGATTTTCCCAATAAACCTTTGGAATTTTGATGGTGTACCACGGGGTTCCCGGATAATCAATAGTTTCCGAATCTGGTCTATGAATTTTCAGGTTATATTCCGGAACCGAAACAGGGTATACTGGAATTTTTTCCATGGCAGGATTGAATTAAAAAATTTCAAATATTCAGCAATTGTTCCCAGAAGTCATTCGAAAGTGAGAAAAATAAATATACTTTATCAAAATTTATTAGACCCAAGATTTAGGCTATTTCAATCAACCTTTGAAAATTAGGTGCTAAATGCTTATTTACCTTTTCGGAAAATTCCACTTTGAAGTACAATTTTGTTTTCTTCCATTCCTTTTAAAAGGTTTGCCAATTTTTCCGATGTGGCCTTTCCCATCAATACACTAATACCTGGTTTGGAAAACCCATCACCTTGCATTCTTTTCAATACATTCTGAAAAAAAAGAATACCCTTTTCTGTTTGATCTAGAACATGTTCACACGAAAATCCCAAATCATCAAGTATGGATTCCATATCAGTGATTGACTGGAGGAAACTAATCGCTGCATGATTTGCCCACGGAACAGGATAGGTGACCTCTTGCTTCTCTTGTTTAAAAATATCGTAATAAACAAAAACACCTGCGTGGTTTAGCACCCGGTATATTTCAGCATAAAACTTACGCTTATTTTTAATATTCATTTGTGTATGTTGCGTCCATACCACATCAAACGAACCATCAGCAAAAGGAAGGGCAAGAGCATCACCATGTACAAATTTTGTCTTTCCTGATAACCCTACCAATTCAGATAGTTTTTGTGCAGTTCGAATAAACTCCTCGCTCACATCAATCCCAACCACCTGGCAATTGAAATCTTCAGCTAGCATTCTACAAGGTCCGCCAAGGCCACAGCCAATATCCAATACTTTCAAACCTTGCAAGTCATACTGACTAGCTAGTTCCTTAGATACTTCTGCTCCTCTAATATGGAATTCGTCAATATCAGCAATATTTGATCTTGACACATTCCTGATGTCTATACCTTGTTTTTTTAGCCGTTTCACGATGTTTTCGAATAAATCCGGAACATGGTATTGGTTCTCAATCGATTTGTTATACTGGTTCATGTTTTCTAGAATTTTTGAATCAGGTTCACCGGTGTTGTAAGATTTTCACCGGCAACCTGACAATATAATAATATTGCTAAACCCCATTAATTGCCTGTTTTAATATACCCCCATCCACTTTTTTGTTTCTTTACAATATCCGGTATGGCATTTTCAACAGTTCCTACTCCACCAAGTAACTGGGTTTCATCAATGTTAAAAAGTAACTTCATACTTACTTCACATGCGGTGAATAGTACATTGTCATTTTCTTCATATTGTGCAACATCATTAGCTACAACCGATTGACCTTTTATTAACATGGGAAGTGCTTTCCCATAAACCACTACTTCAAAGGTAGATTTCGGAAATTCCGCCGACATGACATTCATCATCAGCATGACAGATTTGTGAACTTTGGCATCTGAACTGGTTACATCGAAGATTATTTTTTGAGGTACTTCCTGCGCATTGATGGTTAGGGCGACAAATAATGTGAACAGAATGGACAGTGCTGTTTTCATCTTAATTGATTTTGATTTTTTAAATAATATTTTTGAATTTGTCAATACCATGCTTATCACTGAATTGTTTATACTTTTGTTTGATACAGTTTAAAGCATTAGGTAATTTTTATTAATCACAAAGCTATATTATCTATAACTGGTTGAAATGACTGAGAAGGTCAGTTGTGTTACTCTGAAGTCCATTTAGTAAAAAATGACATCTATCCATAGAAAAAGATGGGGTAGAATAAGTCTTACTAGGTGAACTAAAAAATGAATTATAATGCAAAATGTGTATCGCGATTTAATGCATGACATGAGCTACAACAAGTTTGTTGTAGGTAATCTGCTATTTGTTGAATATACTTGCCCCATTACGAATGATGTATGGAGCGTCTGGACTGAAACAGATTTTATCATTCACGTTTTGCAAGGAAAGAAAAAGCTATGGACAGGTACCCAGGAATGGATGTTGAATGCGGGAGATTCAGTCTACGTAAGGAAAGGATCGTTCCATATGAATCAATATTTTGATGACGAATTTTGTATGTTAGGATTCTTCATCAACGACGACTTCATTAGGTCTGTCATTAAGGATTTGCAAGGTAAAGTAGGATTTAATGCCAAGGTTGATTTAAAGGAATTCAGCATTAAAAGGATAACTCACAACTCAATTCTTGATGGATTTTTTAATTCTATGTACCCATTTTTCCAATCCAAACAAAATCCATCCAATTCATTGTTAGAATTGAAACTGAAGGAGCTGATAGTAAATATCCTTACTACAAGTAACAATCCGGATCTCTCCTCCTATTTCCAATCATTAATCGAAACTGACAAACCATCCATCCAGTCGATAATGGAGCATAATTTCTATCATAATCTCTCAATACAAGAGTTTGCTGAGCTGACGCATAGAAGTCTGTCGTCGTTCAAAAGAGATTTCAAATCTTGTTATTCGATTTCACCTGGAAAATGGTTATTGGCCAAAAGACTTGACTATTCCCTAATCCTGCTACAGAATTTGGCATTGAGTATTTCAGAGGTAGCCTATCAATCGGGATTTGAAAGCTCCTCTCATTATAGTAGGTCTTTTAAGGCAAAGTTTGGCACCTCTCCTATTCATTACCGGATTGAAAATCTGAAAAAATAATGTGGAATCATCATCAACTCATTTAATCGTTAAATATAAAGAATCCATATCCTCCGGGATCTCTAATTATTATATTATCAACTAGATTGTCTTTGTTAAAATGAGTTATTTCTTCGGCAATAGGGATTCCAGCAGTTTTGATTTTTTCTATGATGTCTAAATTTTCCTTACCATTAAAGAAGGTCATTGAAGGATTAAAAAACAAATGAGGGCAAGTAAGCGGCTTCATTAAACTCACTGTAAATCCCACTGAATTTTTAAGTATAAGATAGCCGCTATCAGGGTTGCCCATATTGATACTAAAACCGATTATCTGCCAGATTTCTAAAGATTTCTGCATGTCTGAAGATTCCAGGCTCAATCCTGAGAAGTTTCCGGTAAGTGCTTGACTTTTGACTTCAATTTGACTTTTAAACTTAAACTCATCCTCTATCAAATATATCCAACAACCATTAAAATCATTCAATAAGTATCCATCGGATAGTGGGTGCAAAGCCGTCTTTTTCTTTAAATTTTCTGCTTCCTTTGCCCATGAGGCTTGATAGATCTTTATCCCTGCTCTGGCATAACGGTTTGGGTTGATTTCCACAAGGACTACACCATCGGTGAAAATATCTGGATTGGTTTCTGAAATTAACTCATAATTGAGCTTTTGATAGAAATTTCTACTTTCCTCAAGATTTTTAGTGGGAGTGTGAATTATTGTCGTCATGGATTTAGTTAATTCATTGTTTAAATAACCTGGTTGGATGAAATTATTGGATTTCATGATGAAATACACAACAAATGCAATCTGGGTTCTCTAGTGCAAGATCTATAATCTAAAATCTGTCTTGGCTTTTTTCATATGTTAAGGTATCATTTTTCAAGGTAGTTTTTAAAATTCTCCATCACCAGTGGCCAGGCTCCTTTCACTGCATCATAGTACCATCCCCAATCACCCCCGGTTCGATACCCGTCTTGGCACAGATATACATCAGATTCTCTATTACATTCAACTGCCTGGACAATCAATCGCATGGGACCCAAAAACGATTTGTCTGGCGTTAAATACACAAAATTTGATATCTCTAACACCCCATTAGGTTCATATTGATTTATGATACCTGTTGATACATAGCCTATACCATCTTCAGAAATATTCCAGGCAAGGGTGTAAAGGCCACCCTGACGGAGCTCTATCAGTGTCTTTTCCACACCCCACCATTCCTTTAGCATGGTTGGATTGGTAAAAGCTTCGATTACATTTTGTGGTTTTGTATCAATTCTAATATTAACTTCTACTTTTTTCATCTTCATCAAATATTTCTATTCCATTATCCACCGAGTATAACCGACCATATACATTTGGGTATCAGACCGGGCTTCAAATCTTTTGTATTTCACACTCAAATCATGACCAACTAATCCTGAGTTACAATGATTATCTTTAACAGCAAAATCAAACCATATTATGACAAACCAGAATCCAACATGAATAAAATACTGTTCTTCCTCGTCGTAATTTCGTTTATTTCCACCACATATGCACAGGAAAAATCCAAAAAAGTAGAGGCCATCGATCAAGAAGTACTCAATGAAACTATTGAGATCGGTTATGCCGGAGTTGATCAAAGTCAAATGTCGGATTATGCTTCTGAAGAAGATCTCAAGGGTTTTCTAAATAAGTATCCTGATAGATCCTATTTTGTTTTCCCGGAAAGTAAAGAAAATTCCATACGCTTGCTTGATGGAATACCGCAAGTATGGATCAATCGCAGACGGCAGGGGTTAAATTCCTTCAGGGATTCAGTAAGACCAGGCACATTTTTCGTATTTCAGATAGGTGTGTTTGCCTCTCATAACCATTTAAACCAAATTACAGTTGAATATACTGATCTAAAGGGGAAACCAATAATACCCAAATCTGCGATTACCTGCTTCAATCTAGAGGGAACCGATCATTTGGGAAAGCAATTTGCTAAGACCTTGTCTATTGATTCAGGTAAGGTTTTACCATTGTGGATTAGTTTTTCCATCCCTGAGTCGGCATCCGGAGTTTATAAAGGAAGTCTTAAGATCAAGCCGAAAAATGAAAAACCGACTACCATCAATCTACGGTTGAAAGTATCCGGAGCAGTAGAACCTAATCATGGATTTGACGACGGCAGAAATTTATCCAGATTGAAATGGTTGAATTCTACCATTGCCCATGACTACAAAATAACAACTGGATTTAAACCTCTATCTTTTGATTTGGGTAATAAATCGATCTCGATCCTGGGCAGAAAGATTATACTCAATAAGTATGGATTGCCGGAAGGCATACTTTCCTATTTTGGTCCTAACAACCAAAATCTGCTTTTTTCAGCCCATCCGATAATTAGTGATAGATTCAATTTTATAATCGAATTGGAAAGCGGAGAAATCCTCACTTTGAAATCGGAAGAAATCCGCTTCCAACAACCAGGTGAATCTTCCTTAATCTGGAATGTCACAAGTCATTCCGATGAAGTAATATTAACCCTCCATGCCAAGGCAGAATTTGATGGTTATATCGATTACCAACTTGAGGTAGAAGCGCTTCAAGATTTGCATATCAAAGATATCAGGCTTGAAATACCTATGACTCTGGAAATGTCTAAATATATGATGGGAATGAATATGGAAGGTCGTATCCGACCTGAAAACTGGCGATGGAAATGGGATGTACGTACTAAAAGTCAGGATGGAGTATGGATTGGTGGAGTAAATGGTGGCTTAAAAGTCAAGCTTAAAGGAGTTAATTACCATCGGCAACTTATTAACATTTATTACGAATATCACGCATTAAACCTTCCCGATTCATGGGGTAATCACAATCGGGGAGGTGCTGAAATTCTTACAAATCCTTCAAATACTTTGTTTAGAGCTTATTCCGGTCGACGACATTTTGTCAAAGGGCAAAAACTACACTTCGATTTTGAATTATTGGTTACTCCGCTAAAACTTATTGATAAGAACATTCAATTCAATGACCGGTATTATCATCCCGGATCGGATAATACTGCGGAATTTGTTGATTATGCCAAATCCAAAGGAGCTAACATTATCAATATCCATCACCGGAAAGATATTAATCCATTCATTAATTATCCATACATCACAGAAAATATACCTGTTCTGAGGAGCTTTATCAACGATGCCCATGAGGAGGACATTCGCGTCAAATTGTATTATACCACGCGTGAGCTTACCGTAAATATCCCTGAGATTTGGGCCATGCGCAGTCTGGGCGGGGAGATCATTTTCCCAGGACCAGGGCCCAAGGTGAAAACGGTTATTAACAGAGATGGACCTCACCCCTGGCTAATTCAAAACTTCAAAGAAAATTTCATTCCAGCATGGAAGACGGTTATTCAAACCGGACCATATAAAGGTTATCAGGATTTGTCGGTGATCACAACTCCGGATTCAAGGTTAAACAATTTTTACCTGGAAGGATTAAACTGGATGGTAGAAAATCTACAGATTGACGGAGTATATATAGATGATTCGGCGCTGGACCGAGAAACCCTAAAGCGAGCACGGAAAATTATAGACCGTGGCCGGCCTAATGCACGTATTGATCTACACAGTTGGAATCATTACAACCGTATGGCTGGATTTGCATGTTGTTTAAACCTGTATATGGAACTCCTCCCGTATGTTGATCTGATTTGGATAGGTGAAGGTAGGGATTACAACCGATCTGCAGATTATTGGCTGATTGAGGTGTCCGGAATTCCCTTTGGGGTAACGTCGCAAATGCTACAACATGGTGGTAATGCTTGGAGAGGAATGGTATTTGGAATCACCAATCGTCTCGGTTGGCATCAGGAAAAACCGGATCATATTTGGAAGTTTTGGGATAAACATCGCATCGTAGATATGGAAATGTTGGGTTTCTGGGATGCTAATTGCCCTGTCAAACCAAGCAATCCTAAGGTAAAAGCCACTGTATTTAAAGGCGACAATAAAACCCTGATCTCGATGGCCAACTGGACGGATAAAGATCAATCTACCCGAATTCAAATTGATTGGCCAAACCTGGACTTGGATCCGCAAAAGGTGATTGGAAAGATTCCCTATTTGGAAAACTTTCAGGAGGCCAGAGATTTCCAGATCAATGAAGTTTTACAGCTTGAAGGTGGAAAGGGATTCATACTCCTATTGGAACAATAACCAATTGGATAAAAAATCTATAAAAGAGCCAAACAAATCGGTCAAAGACCGAAATTTAATTACAATGCCGTTGAGTCCCAATCTTTAATGGTTCTTGTACTACTGCAAGAATTAGCTGGTCTTTAATAATTGTTGGGAACCATTCCTTCCTTATTGATCCGACTTATAGATCCAATTCCCAATTGGATATTGTCGAACTATTTGACAAAAACATGACTTTAGGTTCTATTCAAAAAAATACTTTTGCCGATGCTTTTAATCATTAAAACTTAATTTATGAAACTGTACAATTCGATCAGTGCAGGGAAAATAGTAATTATTTCTCTGGTAAGCCTATTCTTATTTGCAAGCTGTAATAAAGATGAGGATATGGATAAAACACTTATTTATGGTACAATCACCATTGAAAATACCAGTGAATGGGAAAACTGGAAGGATACCGGGGAAGTTCAAGTAACCCTATTTCCTGAATTTAGTTTAAACCCTCCTGCCGGTTGGGGTGAAATTCCTGATGGCACGTTTGGCCCTAATGTTCCGGGAGGTACATTCCCACTTGGTGCGCCGTACAATTCACAAGATCCTCTAGTGCTTTCTTATGTACCGGGACAAAACAAATATACTTATGAACTTGAGGTGGAACCTGGAAAATACTCAGCGTTAGCCCTTGGTTTTTTCCATTATTTCATTGATAATGCCAACCTAAGAACGGCGACATTAGGTGTTCATTGGAATAATGAAGGCAGTGTTAGTCATGGAGTGGTCATCAAAGTGGATCCGGGAAGTGGTATGTTCATACCGGTTCATAACTATCCGTCACCGGTTCCGCTGGAAATCAAACTTGGAGAGCAGAAAGAAATCAATTTTTCGGCTGACTTTGATTTTGTAAATAAATGGTTCAAATAATCACGCAAAAAGGCACTTCACTCTGCTTTTTTATATGTCTCCAATGCTTTGGTCTGGCATTTGCTCAAAATCTTCCACCACCGGATTCTACCTACATTTCTGAGGGCAGGGGAAATATTCATGGTAATGTAATTGATGCGGACAACGGAGAAGGTCTGGCTTACGTCAACCTCAGGTTAAACGATTCAATCCTGGATGTTTCAACTCAGGATGGCAGCTTTCAGTTTTCAGACCTAACTCCCGGTTCTTATCAGATCAAGGCTACATTTGTCGGTTATGCAGAACAAGTCGAACAGGTAGAGGTTTCCGGTGGACAGCAGACTGATGTTGTTATTACTTTATCTACCTCTTCCATAACGATGAACACGGTAGTAATAACGGCCTCCAGAAAAGCTACTGCAGCCAGCAATGTTCCTGCAAGTGTGCATGTTTTGTCATCTTCTCAATTACAAGAAAAGAGTGTAACTACTTTTGATCAAGCCTTTGCGGACATTCCAGGATTAGCTGTAACCCGGTCCAGTGGTGCCAATGTCCAATCTTTTTCAATAAGGGGTGCCTCGGAAGTTGCAGGGGGAGGTGTAGGCAATCGAACATTGTTACTGATTGATGGTAGGCCATCACTTAGCCCTGAATCAGGAGGAGCTCTGTGGAATTTGGTACCTGTCAATTCGATCGAACAAATTGAAATTGTCAAAGGAGCTTATTCCGCTTTGTATGGTTCCAGTGCAATGGGAGGAGTGGTCAACGTAATTACTAAGACCCCAAAGCAGAAGCCGCAAACCAACCTCCATTTTAATTACGGATTCCATAATAAGACACCCAGGGGAAGTGGATATGAAGGGTATAACGATTTTTATTCATTGGAAGCGGGTCATAGCCGGAAATTTAACAAATTTGGTTATTTGGTGGATGCCGCGATCAAACACAACGATGGACACCGGGAAAAGTCCTCATTTGATTTGTATAACTTCTTTGGTAAATTTACCTATACAATTGATAAGGACCGATACGTTCGATTTTCCGCAAATCTAAATCGGATAAACAATGATTCTCCAGCTACCTGGCTCAGTCCGTTTAAAGCGCATCGGGTAGCACCTCATCGAAAGGATGATTTCCAAAACAGAGAAGAATTTAATGCAGATATTCAATACAATGCGTTTCCAAAGGCCGGTTTAAAATACTCAAGTCGTTTTTACTATTATCAAAATACTTCTCACTACACTTATGACAATGACCCCGATAATGACAGCACCAACGTTAATTTGGGAAAACAAAGAGTGGTCGAATCAAATAGTAAAGTCCAACGATTAGGAAACCTCTCTCAAATTAATCTTTATAGCGATTTCAAACATTATCTAATCGCTGGCACAGATTTAAAATGGGATCGGGTTATCGGTCTTCCAGATTCCATCAACTTTGGTGATCACCAAGTTCTTAATACAGCCGCATTTGTGCAGGATGAAATACAACTTCATCCCAAGTTTTCCATCTCTTTAGGTTTGCGCTATGATTTTTACCACATCTTATATGAAAAAATTCAAAATCATAATATTAGTCCGAAGTTAGCCTTCATCTATGATTTTGGTAAAACCTTAAAAATTAAGGGGCTTTTTGCTCAGGCTTTCCGCGACCCTCCGATCGCTGAGCGCTACATCAAATTTGTACAGGCTAGCGGATTGAGATTTCAACCCAATCCCGGATTACAATCGGAAAAATTGAATGCCTCCTTCGAATTAGGAGCAGATTTAAGAATTAATTCTACTGCTACTTTGAATACTTCCTTTTTTTACAACCATTACAAAAACCTGATTGCCTTCCAGCAATTGTCTGATCCACTGGAGCCACTGCTTTTTCGGGTAATCAATTTGAATAAAGCCGTGATGCAGGGTTGTGAAATTAGTTTTTCACAACGCTTTAAAAAGCATCTGCGCTATCAGCTTAATTATACCTATTTAGACGCCAAAGATGTATCCAAAAACCGGATAAATGATGTGCTGGCATATAAACCCAGACACTCTTTTAATCTAATAGCGAATGTGGATTTTGGCCGATTTAGTTTGAATACTAACGGAAGATATCGCAGCCAAGTAGAAGAAGTTTCTATTTATCCCGGAAGTGAACCTGAGGCTGTTTTTGTTTGGAATGCCAATATCAATTATTCTTTCTTCGAAAAACATGTGGTATACTTATCGATTAAAAACATAAATAATGCCCAGTACGAGGAATTAGAACGTTATCGAATGCCGGGCAGGAGTTATTCTACTGGTGTAAGATTGAATTTTTAGATTCTATCCGCAATATTAATGGTTCACCCCAATTTACATTTATTACCTGCCGGCGAAATGTTCAATTTTTGCATACTTAGGGTTTGCTGATTTTATATTCTACATACAATCGGAGGCTAATTTTGATCGGCTGGCAGATTAAAAAATCAGCTCAAAATTTTGGTATTTAAGGCTAGCAGGAATATGCATTATAGGCGGAAAGTTCCGCATTAGTGAAATGGCGTCAAAAATTGATTAGGTATTCCTCTGCCTTCGGTGCTTCGGCAGACAAAGCGTTAAAAAATCAAAAGTGTTTGAGGCCGTTATGCACTGAACAGAGAGGTAATTTTAAGCCCATGAAGATTAATGAGGTCTGGAAATTTGCCATTTAAAGTATACATGAGTGCATAAAAGGCCGAGTTTTTTGATTTTAGGGAATGCTTAATCAATTTAGCCATTTCAGTACAGCGGAGATTTTTTTGCTTACTTTTTTCATGGTTGGAAAAAAGTAAGTGCCCAGCCGGCATGAGGCGATCAAAAGGTATATATGATTTGTAAGAAATTGTATGTTCAGAATCCTTCAAGAGTAAGCTGGTCAGCAGGTGTAATATCGCATCATAATTACAAGGGTTTTGACACTAAAATAACCAACACCTTGCAGTTATGCAATAAATCATTAATTGGTCATCAATATATTAATCTGATAAACAGATATTTATACTGAATTTTTATAAAAATCAGCAAACCCTAATTAATCAAGATTCAAGGTCTTGCCAAAATTTTAAAAAGTTAATTTTATTCGGACTAAAGAAGGATTTTATCACAACTTACGGGATACGAAAAATATAGTTACTATAATCCAAAGAATCAAAGCTCGAATCAATATGAAAATCAAAAGTTCTCTATCTGCGATGATGGGGTCCAGAGTAATAAGACTAAGTACCAACCCGGTATGCATCAGTATGAGGATAAGCAGACTATTGGTTTTATCATAAATCCAGACCATTATTATCCTATAGGCCGGCAACCAGGAGAAAAGACGGGCTACCAGCAAGGCAAAACCCAAATTTTGTGTAAAACTATCATCTTCCCAAAATAATATGAAATGCCATGCCCCCCAAATAAGACCAATAATCACACCAGTTGTAAGGATTCCATATCGCTTTCTAAGATATGGAGTTGCAAAGCCAGTCCATCCTACTTCTTCAAAAAGACCTACCATCAGTCCTCCAATTATACCCAAACTAATCAAATTGAAAGGAGATGAAGAATTGAATATTGCCGGCTGGAAATTGTCAAAAAAAAAATGAAAAAATGAATATACTTATAACAGTTACTAAAGGAGCAAACAAAATGGCAAGCAAGTACCATCCGACATTTAACCTCCAGTGTAGTAATCGAGATATAAGTTCCTTGAATCCACCTGATCCTTTGTAAATCGAAATCAATATTATGCTGGCCAGAGTAGGTCCTAGCAAAATTGTGATTCCAACTTGCTCCTTGATTTTATCAGTCGCAGGAACACCCTTGGCTCCAAAAAACAACAGAATGGCTCCCCAGGAAATCAAAAAAGTCAGAACTGCAAAAATAAGAACAGGATAATTGTAAATAGTATTTTTGTTTTCCATAGCTATCTCCAATCCATATTCACACAAAGGATTGTCTACAGGTTTCCACAACTAATTTACGATGAAGAAGCTATAAATTACAACCTAAAAAGCAATTTCTCAGGCTCAGAAAAATTTATTTCAAACGTTTCATAGGAAAGGATCGCTTTCGCTCCTTTCCGTTTATTCTGCCTGAAATTTCAGCGACTAGCGAGTCCTTATTCATTCTGGTATAGGAAATAATCTGAGGAAAGTCGTGGTCCGGATTTTCAAATACCATCGATTCGTTTGAAATGGTTTTCATGCCGAAGCGAACCGGCATTCCTTCATTTTGATTTTTAACCGTTGGAATATAAAATAATTCTTGATCTTCTTGAACTAGTTGAATGGTTTCCAAAATAACGGTATCCTTTTCTTTTATGAAATAACTTTTTCCGGCAAATTCATGGTCGTTCACTTTTTGCCAAAGTTCAAAAATACTTCCTCTTGGAGTCCTATTTTCCCAGGCACCTAATAGCCATTTCGCTTTATTTATGTGTTGGATTTGAGGTGGCATCCAATTGCAAAACACGACGAAAGTGATTGCGGTAAGTAATAACTTAATTTTCATTTTCTGGATATTTATAAATGATACATTATCCTGTAAAGCTGAAAACTAAATTCCATTTAAAATTGTAAAAATGCGACACCACTATTCCGTGCTGCAAAAAAGTGAGGTCATTCTTAAATTACTTCCATAAAATTCTTTAGGAGTCAAGCCAGTGAGCTCCTTAAAGTCTTTTATAAAATGGGCTTGGTCAAAATACTTTCCCTTATATGCTAAGGTGGTTAGATTTGCATACTCCTTATTTATCAAAATTTTGAGGGTAGCTTGCAGTCTAATAATTTTTGATAGTTTTTTAGGGCTTAAACCAACGGCCGACGAAAATTTACGTTCTAAATGCCTCCTACTGATAGGACATGGGTTTGAAAGCTCATTCACCGAAAGTTGTCCATTGGCAGCAAAGATGGTTTCCACCGTGCTTTTAATAATTCTGTCGATCGTGGTTGCATCTGTTAATCGAGCGAACAGAAATTTCTCTATCAGAAGGATTCGTTCATCTGCTGAGGATGCCGCCAATACTTCCGGCCCTATAGTTTCTCCTTCCTTGCCGAAGATTTTTCTCAGAGCAACTGCAGTATTTTCCATTTCTTTAATTGGAATAGTTGTCAGTGGGAAAAATCCTCCGGGGTGAAAACGAACCGAAAATATCCCGGTTTGGCCCACAGGTTCAATGACCAAGGGCCTGGTTAGTTGACCGATGACAAAACATTTCGGCTGAACGATGAAGGTTCCATTTTCGCTGTATTGCCTGTAAAAGTCTCCATAGTGAAAAATCATTTCCATACAACCATCCGGGATTATTGTTTGTTTTGTAGAAATTTCTTCTTTTGGACCTTCCAGGGTCCAATAACACTTTACCAGGGCCTGTAGTTTTTCACTCGGATCATAGGTTTTATAGATCATTAATTGGTCTTTAATAAATTGAATAAACTGAAAATTTAATTTTAATTCACTGTTCTGCGATATTCATAAATCAAAGCAAAACAAATATTACCTCACTACTTTATACATTCCGGGACGATCAGGAGGTCTTCTTTGGTATCCCAGCTTTTTGTAAAAGTGTTCCACTCCTTCAGCAGCCATCAGGCCGACAAATGCATTTTTACCGGCCACTGTAGTCAAATATTCCTCGATTTCTTTCATGATCTGTGTGCCAATACCCAGATGCCGGTATTGAGGTTTCACGATCACATCCTGAATATAGAAATAAATGGCCCCATCACCAACCACTCTTCCCATACCAGCTAACCGGTCCTTGTCGTATACACACACAGAAAACAAATCTCTAGTCAGAGCGATTTCAATAGCCTGTTGTCCTATCACATCCCAGCCAGTAGTCCTGCGGAGCTCAGTATATTCCTCGGGAGTCAACTTTCTTCTTTCTACTTTAAAGTTCATCTGTCTTCTTTAAAGTCGATCCATACGGATCGGTAATACAATATCAGCATTCCAAAGTCCTATATTACTTAACGTAACGTTAGAAATCTTTGGTTACTATGCCCAAAAATATGGAATTAGATTTCAAGTCATATTATCAAAAAGAGCAGTAACGAGACAATTAATTATCTTTTATATATAGTTAAAGATAAATTAATTTAAATATTACATAATATTTTTTAAATTTTAATTTATATTTGACTTATTATGATTTATCGTTCCTTTTTGTTTTCGATTATCCTTGCTACCAGAGAAATCAGACATTAGATGTAAATCAAGATTTATGAACAAAAATCAAATTTTGAGGGTCGCCATCTGGATAATAAATGTGACCATAGCATTGGTATTTTTGACTTTGATAGGTACTTTGGCCATGCTCGTTCACTGGCACTTTGATAAGTCCTACTATGATCATGTGTACCTGGTCAATGGATTTAAAGCCGGATTAGATACCATCAACTTAACCTTATCAGACGCAGTCCTTACTAACCAATCATTAGGATCTTTATCCCCAAGTAATCTGTATTGGCTGGTTTTGAGAAGTGTAATCATTTTGATATTGGGGCTTTATATACTTAGGGTCTTACTCCAAATTGTAAAGTCCATTAAAAATATGGAAACATTCTATATACAAAACATAAAGTCATTCAATAAATTGGCGTTTGTCGGAATTCTTTCATCTCTTATTGTCTTTTTCAATTTTGAGTTTGTATCCGGTGAGGTAAACTGGCATTTCACCATTCCATTACCACAAATATTGGCTACCGCCATTTGTCTGATATTGAGAGAAGTTTTTAAAGAAGGAATGAAATTATATAAAGATTCTGCAACCATAGTCTGAACTTTAAGTGTCAATTGACAGCTGATATGGGAGCGATTAATAAACATATAGTACGATGATCTCTGAATTTTTTTCTGCCTTTCTTCAAGTGTTAGTGTTCTCACTTATCCCATTTATTATCTATGTTATTAGGCATAAGAAAGTGAAAGGATTTTTTGATTATATCGGTTTTAAAAGATCCACTCGGCGAGCCAATCTCCTAGCACTCTTAATTGTGCTTGTTATTGGACTGCCATTACTTGTATTGGCCTATTTTAATCCTGAATTCCAGGAAATCCTAGCCGGAGAAAATACGATGATCGGAAAGTTTAAAAAGATGGGAGTTGGGCTGAGTTCTGTTGCTTTGCTCATCATCGATGCCGCCATAAAAACTTCATTATCAGAAGAAATATTTTTTCGGGGATTTTTGGCAAAGCGTTTGATTTCGGTTACCAATTTTCAAACTGGAAATATAATTCAAGCAATAATCTTCGGGCTTGTACATATCTTATTATTTGCTATGGTCACCGGCAATGTGCTCTTTCTCGTGGTAATCTTCCTATTTCTCTTCTTAGGTGCGTATTTCAAAACCTTTCTTAACGAAAAACTAGCCAATGGCAGCATTTTACCCGGTTGGATTGCTCATGGATTGGGAAACTTAGTAGCCTATTCCGGAGGAGCCTTTCTATTTTGAAGCGATTAGAATGAGACAAGTGATGATTTTTAACTTAATTTGTTGAAAAAGGTAGCAGAATATCCAGTATATGAAAATAGTGGTCAACCTTGACGTCATGTTAGCCAAACGCAAAATGAAACTGAAGGACCTTTCAGCTACAATTGGGATATCTGTAACCAACCTTTCTTTGTTAAAAACGGGTAAAGCGAAGGGGATTCGTTTCTCTACCCTCATGGCCATATGTAATGCCCTGGATTGCCAACCCGGTGATATACTTGAATTTCAAAAGTAAATTTACCGAAAAGGTAATATGGAATCATGACTTCCATGCAAACGAATCTGAGAGAAACTTATGCAAAAGTCCCAAGGATTTGAGACTTTACCAAACACCATAACCTTTGTTAAAATTTCACCATGGCCGTGTCATAGTTTACTATACCAAAATAACCAAGTCCACCGTCCAAATTTCCCTGATGTCCTTCAATATCATCATTGGGAATATTGCCTAAGAGGTGGATATTTTTTAGATACTGATATAGAGATTTATCTATTGAGAATAATGTGGTTCTACTATAAGGGTAGTTTTGAATATTGGGTATTCTTTTGGTTATATGTACTGTAGTCCCGTCAGAGAACTTTTCAGTTGGTTCGGCACCTATCAGATTAATGCTCACTAAGAGTGACGGAATTACTTCTGTTACATAGGAGTAATAACTTTGGGCCTGCGGTGGAACGAAAATTGCAAAATTAAAATTTGCCACATGAAACCCAAGTGAGTCAACGAACTCATTGTTCACCACTAAGTTTTTGATAAAAATATCCGGACTAGCCATATTCTCATCCGGACTCGAAATCATTTGATTTTTATAGATAATTTCAATTGAGTAATTGGTACTATCCTTAATACGATATACGAAGTTAAATACATCGGAATATAGCATATCGTTGAAAATGATCCTACCTTCTTCTCGAATTATTGTACGAAGCGGCTGGTGTTCCATTCGGATGGATTCCACAGGCTGTACTTGGGTTATGGTGCCGAAAAATCCCGTTTCTACCAAACCAATAACTTCGCAAAAAATCCGCTCCTTCTCAAATGGAAATTCAGTTTCTAAGTCCATTCTTTTTTCACAGGAAAAAAAGAAACTAACAATTATCCAAACTGAAATGATTTTAAGCATTTTTATCCTAGCATATTTGGACCGGTTGGAGACAATTCCTGACCACACTATGTAAGTCTTTTTATTCATAGGAGAATCTTAGATTTACAGATGGAAGTATAGGAATGTAAGATACCCCTTCCTGAGTATATGAGCCATCATTGTTCTTCCTTAATTCGACGAAGTTAATATTGGGACGATTATAGACGTTAATCACATTTAATTTGATCATCCCCTTCCACTTCTTCCCCAATTTGAAAGTGTAGTCATATCCGATATCCAGGCGGTGATATATTGGTTGTTTTACCGCATTTTGGAAACCGTCGTAAATTAAGATGGGATCCAATCTAAAAAAGCTTTTATTTTGACCAGATGGCACAGTATATCTCCTACCATTGTATAAAGAAAAAATCATAGAAAAAGTAGATTTTTTACCTAAGCCCATCACTCCACTTATACTCACTTCATGTGGTTTGTCAAAATCGAAAGGGTATGCTTTATCCTGATTAAATCCTTTGAATTTCCGAATGGAACGGCCAAAAGTATACGAACTGTTAAATACCAAATCATCAGATTGGAACGTCAATTGAAATTCTGCACCATATGCATAGCCGGTCCCATTTTTAGCAATTAATTCTGAAATAGAATCACTGACTATATTGTCTTTGCTATCAAGCACCAGCCGCTGCAGATTTTTTTGGTCCTTAAAGAATACTTCACCAGACATTATCAGACGATGATCCAAATGCCGGGTAATTGCACCTAACGAATAATTCAAACTTTTAGCTGGTTTTATATCTCCGATACTAGGCAAGAAAATAATGTTATCAAGTCCTACTTCTGATAGTACCAGTCCATGATCAAATTGAGTAAGATAATCAAATGAACCTCTCAGATGAGAAGTAGGAGACAACTTATAGGTTATTGCTGCTCGAGGTTCTAGTGCGAAAAGAGTATTAGGAGAAGCAAAGTATGAAGTACCTCTCAGACCAATATTTAATTCAATTAGGTTTGACCATTTCAGATCGGCTTGCGTATAAGCACCAGCCATTAGAATGGCAAAGACTTCATTCGTATTAGTTAGTAACGTGGTATCTCCAGTGCGGAGAATTGGATCATAACTGAAGTTTTGAAGTTGTCCGATTCCTGGTTGAAATTGTTTATAATAAGTGAATATACCAGTACTGAAGTGATGATCAGATACCTGATGTATATAATCCAACTTTCCAGTCCAGGTTTGTATTGCATAACTATGATTGAGCATTGCGTCTTCTGTCCTTATCGTACTATGCTTAAACTCAACGGTTCTCTCATATCGATTAACCTCATTCTCATTTATACCCATTTTTATAGAGAGTGAGTTTTTGTTATTCCAATATTTGGAAAGAGACAACCCATAAGTACCATTATATAGCTCATGCTTCAGAAAAGTGACGTGAGATCGGTTGTAGATATAGGTATTTTTATCATAGCTATACAAGCCGAAACCACTCAATTCCAGCCCTTTACCCCAATTTATGTTAACCAGTCCCAGAATGTCATAGAATGTATATCCAAAATGGTACTCAGTTCCATTTGCTGCTTGCCCACGTAAATGGAAGTCATTAAGAGTATTCCGATAAGCTTTTTTTCTTATCAAATCAAGGTAACTAGTTCGACCAGATAGTAAATAGGAACTCTTTTTGTTTTTTCCAAAGGTATTTTCATACGAAGCTTTTGAATTAGTCGCACCAATGTCCAAACTAAAAGCTTGTTGGCCTGGCCTTTTTAACTTTACGTCCATAGCAGAGGAAAGGGCATTACCAAATGAAGCAGGCATTCCTCCTTTGTAAAATACAAGGTCCTCTACTGCCACAGCAGGTACCGCAGAATACAGATTAAATAAGTGTCCAGTATTTGAGGTCTGAATACCGTTAATATGGGATATGTTCTGATCGAGGCTACCTCCACGAACTGTAAACCCTTTTGAGATTTCTTCTCCATTGGATACCCCAGGAAATAATACAAGAGAAGAAATATAATCCACTTCTCCGCCAATGGTAGGAAGCGCTTTTATCACAGATTTGTTAATGGATATTTGTCCGCTTCTTGTATCGTGAAACGAAGAAATGCCGGTTATGACCACCTCATCCATTTGATTCCCTTCTAAAAATAATTTTATAATCCCTTCTTGAGTGATCTCTACCGAATGGTTTTTATATCCAATGTGCTGGAACGTTAGGTAAACAGGCAGTTTTCGAACAGAAATGGAAAAATATCCCGAATCATCTGTACTTGTCACATTAAGATCCAGGGAATCAAATACGGTTACGTAGGAGATAGGTGTTTGTGAGTTTTCTTCAAAAACATGACCTTGTAGCAATACTTGGGCAAAGCACGACAGAGGCTTAAAAAGCAAAAGCACGCCAAAAAGATATTTTGAAAAATTAGATGTCATAGGTGCTGGGCTGTTATAAAACAATTAATAAGAGATATGACAAAATTATTACTTAAAGAATCTCTGATTCCAAATTCTTCTCCAAAATAATTATTACATATAGAATTTGACAGATTTAGTTAGCGATTCAGGTAAATAATATCGTTGATTCCCTACCGGAAATACGGGACAGTGACATACTATTCAAAGAGAATATACCTGACTGCATGGAGTTACATATTTAGTTCTATTTCCAAGGTTGCTAACCGTTTGCTTGTCCGGTATCCTTGCTTCGGTTTTTAAGTATAAAACTGCAATACTTCTTTTGCTCTTTTGGTAACAAATTGGTTAGGTTGATTTATCTCTCCGATTGTGGTCACCATGTTGTGAACCTTTCTTTCCAGATTCCAATCTCCATTCGATTGTTGTTTAGATTTCAACAAATCAATTGCCAGACGTAATTTATCAGATTTTACATTTTCCCGTTTCAATAACCAGAGTATCTCCAAAAAATCACTTTTATACATATTTGGAAAAGTAAGTTTGTCAATATGTTTAACCATAATTTTACTTTCCTTATGAGAGCTAAAACAAACCTTATGTAACAATACAAACTGAATACACCGATCCAGCAAGTCCCAGATTTGATTTGTTCTGAGTTTCTTGGGAATGAACGAAATACCTTTCAGCAATTTGGTAATTCCCCAGTAACAACTGTGTTGACCATAACAACTTTTATTGGTACAAAATTCATTTTTCTCGTCAATATAACAACCGTCATCAAACCTTTGATATTTGTAAAAGAACTCTAATGCTTTCAAACTTTCTTTGCCGGGCGAACCATTAAAATAACAATCGATGTAAATCATATTCCCGTTCAGACACGGTATGGGAAAGTGGTTTTCCTTTAGAGTATAAATTCCATGAGTATTGTCGAAAAAGTGTTGTTGCAAATCTCTAATAGTTTTTTTAACTCTAAATTCTTTTCTGTCATGACCCAGGTCAGCAAGCAAAATTAAAGTCCAAAGAGTCGCTTTGAAATTGGGTACATAGTGCAAATAATCAGGATAATATTTGTGGGATTCGGGTATGGTTTTCCAAAAACCATTGACACCTTGAACTACAAAAATCTTTGTTATTATCTCTTTTTGACTCCTCACAGTTGAACTTGTCTATAAATTATATGAACTCTGATTGCTCCAAATGGCAACTTGAAATTACTTACGCAATAAGCTGAACCGAATCCAAATTTTTTTAGTTCCTTACCTGTATTTCAACTTCATCCTTTACTATTGCTAGATTGGACCAGCGATTGAAATCCCCCATAAACCATTCGTTCGGCGTTAAAGATCATTTTGGATGGATCGGTTATAGGGGCAATTAAATCCGTCATTCTCGGATCAGCTGCCACCCGCGTATTGGCTAAGTCGCGCGCCTCTCGCGAAGCGAATACAACCCACCCAAATACAATGACCTCATCTACTTTTGCGCCAACGAATTCAGTGAATGAACGCGTTCCTTCCAGGGTTAGATCATCTCCCATATACTCAAAGTAGGCAAGAGCACCATGCTCCTTCCAAATCTCTGCAACTGAAGTGGCCGCACGTTTGTATTCATTCAAGTGATCCTTGGGAATGGGTAGGACGAATCCATCAATATAGTTTGCCATATTATTCTTCTTGTTTCATTAAAATCAAAAATTGACTTCGTGAAAATACAACATAACACGCTGGCTATTATAGATAAACCAGGCGTTAGCAATTGATTCTTTTGATACTTCTCCGAACTATGATAACCCGTTCACTGGTTGACAGCTTCATATTGTTTCCGTTTTTCGTGCAATAGAGATTTCATATTCGTAAAAACATTCATGTATCCCGCATCATGAAATAAATTAACCATTTCTTTGGGATCCTTTCTCAGATCATATAATTCCCATTTGGGTTCTTTTTCTGTTTCGTAAAAATGAATTAGCTTATAATCTTTTGTGCGGACTCCGTAATGTGAGGGTACCTCAAACTGTCCAAAATAGTGGTAAAAGTGAGCTGATTGCCAATCATCAGGCCTGTAACCACCGAGAATCGGTTTAATAGACTGTCCTTGGAATTCTATAGGCTTTTCTATGCCGGCATAATCAAGAAAAGTTGGAGCAAAATCAAGTACTGAAACAAATGCATTGGAAACAGCAGCTTGTTTAATTTTCTTGGGATAACGAATAATCAAAGGCACCCGCAATGACTCGTCATACATCCACATTTTATTAAATAATCCATGGTCACCCATAAACCATCCATTATCAGAGGTATATACTACAATCGTATTTTCCTTCAATCCCGTATTATCGACAAAATCGATTAGTCTTCCAATGTTTTCATCCAATGCTGCAACAAGCCGGTAGTACCCTCTTATTATACTTTGATATGCCCATTTTTTATAATCCATTGTTCCCCTTTCAACCGATTCAGGAACATTTTCATTAATATGCCCGGGATGAATAGCCGACAATTTTGAATATTTACAAGTACCATTTACTAATTCTGAATTCTTGCCTTCGAAATTATCGTAAAAATTTTCAGGTTCGGGTAGTGAAGTATCTGCAAATATTTTCTCATACCGTTTAGGATAATGATAAGGCCCATGAGGTGCTTTGTGATGCACAAGCAGACAGAAGGGTTTCTCTTTTTCTCTCTCTTTCAACCAGTCAATGGCATTATTCGTAATTACTTCCGTAAGATAACCTTCTTGCACAATACCTCCTTTTCTACCATTTTGCCACTCCTCGCCTGTTTCTTTCATTCGGCAGTCAAAGAATTGTCCTTGATAGGGTATCACATTATAATAATCGAATCCGGCAGGTTGTGATACGAGGTGCCATTTACCGATCACCGCTGTTTCATAACCAGCTTGTTGTAACAGCTTTGGGAAAGTTAACAGGCTTCGGTCAAGGCTGTCACCGTTATTCCTGTACCCATTATGCACGCTGAACCTTCCTGTAAGGATTGATGCCCTACTCGGACCACAAAGAGAGACTACATTAAAACAGTTATTGAATCTCATACCCTGGTCTGCCAACTTATCAATGTTTGGTGTTGCCATTAACGAATTACCATATACACCAGTAGCTCCTACACTATGGTCATCAGCCATGATGAAAATGATATTTGGAGGCCGTTTCTCATTCTGGCATGAAAAATAAGATACAAATAAAAGCCCTAAAAGGATTAATTTAAGTTGATTTGTTGTTGTATTCATTTATACGCTTTTTTTGTTGCGAACCATATAGAAAAAACCGCTAAGGTTCGGTATCCGTTTTATTGGCTTTGTTTCAGCTCCATAAAGAATAAGACATAATTACGAATAAATTTTTGTAATTGTAAATATGAAAAAAGTCGAGTATGGAACAAAGAGGTCCTACAAGATACCTAGTGTCAAATCAAAACGCCATTCGTTTTCACCAAAGGCTTTTTTAAATCTCTATTCAATTCCTATGTCTTTCCTAAATTGACACCACAAGCCACTTAAAGGGTTGGCATTCCATGTAATCATCAAATGAATTAAACTGAATTCCTTTTTCCATTAAAATGATGTTATTGATTTGATTCTACGTATTCTTTAAAGTTTTCGAGAATTGATTGCCATCCAGCTCTTTGCATTTCATCTGAACTTGTCCCTTCGGCTTCAAAAGATTCCGATAATTTAACTTCACCGATTATTTCAGTAAATGTGATTTCCACTTTTCGTCCGTCTGACATGGTATAGCTGATTGTTTCATTTTCGATTACCTGGTCATAAACTCCTGTGAAATCAAATCCCATGCTTCCGTCTTTGGCTTCCATTCGCCAATTAAATTTCCCCCTAGGTTTCAAGTCATTGCTAGCAGTTGGGCAATGCCATTCATCAGTTGCATAATTCCAATTTACAATGTGTTCTGGCTTGGTCCAATTTTCCCAAACTTTCGAAATTGGTGCCTTAATTTTTGTTTCAACTGTTATCATCATTTTTCTTTGTTTCATTTTTTTCCTTACTTACCCGTAACCTAAATGACAAAATATGTCACCGACAATAGGCAGTTCACCCCGCCTGTGGAAGACAGGAGGACATCATGTGTCATTTTTCGGGAATCCCATATTATAGGTATAAATCCGTTCGATTATGGGGAATAAATTACAAAATAATTAGATCTCGACACATTAGATTCCTGTAGTAGAATTTTAATACAATTTGTATGGCAGATCCCAATTTCCTCTTACAATTGAACATATATTCCAATAACTATTTAAATAAATGTGTTTAAACTTGACTGTTTTGTAATGTCGCTTTTCTATAGTATTGAATAAAGACATACCTACTTTTATGCTCCACCACATAAGTTGTAGCCATTTTTCTATTTTTTGACCAGTTTTTATCAATTCTTCTAGTAATCCTTACCGGGTGACCTTGAGACTTGCACCCGTTATATGCGCCATACCTGGCGCACCAACAAAAAAGCCATTCGTTTTCACCAATGGCTTTTTGATTCTATATAATATTTACTGAAATCAAAACTCGACTTCTTCCTCTTCCATTACGAATTGATTTTCCTGAATGGATTCATGGGTTACCAGGAGTTTATCAAATCGTCGCAATCCGGTACCAGCCGGGATTCTCTTACCCACTATCACGTTTTCTTTCAATCCCATTAAAAAGTCCTTCTTGGCACCCATTGCCGCTTTGCTTAACACTTTCGTCGTTTCCTGGAAGGAAGCTGCGGATATCCAACTACTTGTTCCTAACGAAGCCCGGGTAATACCCTGCAACAAAGAACTGGAAGTAGCCGGCATAGCATCCCTAAATTCCATTATCTTTTTATCATTTCTCTTCAACTGAGAATTTTCTTCTCGTAACTGGCGGATGGTAAGTATCTGGCCAGCTTTGTAATGTTCTGAGTCTCCGGCATCCACGATAAACTTCTTATCATAGATCCAATCATTCTGATGCAGGAATTCAAATTTTTCTACGGCTTCCCCTTCCAGGAAATTCGTATCACCCGGATCTTCAATTTGGACTCTCTTCATCATTTGACGAACAATTACCTCGATATGCTTATCGTTAATGTTGATCCCTTGAGATCGGTAAACTTCCTGTACTCCATTTACCAGATAATACTGTACGGCAAATGGCCCTTTGATGCCCAGAATATCCACCGGAGCAATGGCTCCATCAGACAATGAGGTTCCTGCTCTCACAAAATCCCCTTCCTGTACCAAAAGGTGCTTCGACATTCCAATTAAATATTTTCGTTTTTGTCCCGACTTTTCATCTTCGACAAAAACTTCCCGGTTTCCTCGTTTTATCTTGCCGAAGGAAACAATACCGTCAATTTCAGAAACTACAGCCGGATTGGATGGATTACGAGCTTCAAACAACTCCGTTACCCGCGGCAGTCCACCGGTGATGTCCTGGATCTTTCCTAATTTCCTGGGTATCTTCATTATGGTCTCTCCGGGTTTGACCTCAGATCCATTTTCTGAAGAAATATATCCTCCTACCGGTAGGTTGTAACTTTTCAGTTCATCTCCTTCCGGACTGATAATGGTAATGGTCGGGATCTTTTTCTTGCTCTTAGACTCGATGATTACTTTTTCGGCATATCCGGTCTGATCATCCCGTTCGATGCGGAATGTCTCTCCTTCTTCGATATCATCGTATCGAACGATGCCTCCAAATTCGGATACAATCACCGCATTAAACGGATCCCATTCACAAATAATATCTCCTCGTTTTATGGTATCTCCTTCTTTGACCATAAGTGTTGACCCGTAAGGAATATGGTGGGTTACATATACTTTCGGCGATTTTGGATCGACGATTTTTAATTCTCCTGATCTGGAAAGAACTACATCTTTTTTGGCCTCATCACCTTCATATTCGGTAATTCGGATTCCGTCAAATTCAATCTTACCATCGAATTTGGATACCAATTCGGATTCGGACTTTGATACCGATGCGATACCTCCAACGTGGAATGTACGAAGGGTAAGCTGGGTACCCGGTTCTCCAATGCTCTGAGCTGCAATAATTCCAACTGCGTCCCCTTGTTCAGTAATTCTTCCGGTGGCCAGATTTTTACCATAACACTTGGTACATACTCCCCGTTCCGTTTCACAAGTGAGAACAGATCGAATGGCAACCATCTCAATTCCAGCATCTTCTATATACTGCGAAGTCTTGGTATTAATATACTCTCCCCCCTGAAGGATGATTTCATCGGTGACCGGATGATAAACATCATGTAGAGTAAACCGTCCCATTATCCTGGAAGAAAGTGTTTCGATAATTTTCTCATTATCCTTCAATGCACTTACTTCAATACCGCGCAGGGTATTACAATCCTCTTCCGTAATAATGACATCCTGAGAAACATCTACCAATCGCCGTGTCAAATAACCGGCATCGGCTGTCTTAAGGGCCGTATCTGCCAGACCTTTACGTGCACCGTGGGTGGATATAAAATATTCCTGAACCGACAATCCCTCCAAAAAGTTTGACAGAATAGGATTTTCAATAATCGCGGCTCCGGTATCTCCTGATTTTCTCGGCTTGGCCATCAATCCTCTCAATCCACACAACTGTTTGATTTGCTGTTTGGATCCACGAGCTCCGGAATGAAGCATCATATACACGGAATTAAAGCCTTGCTTGTGTTCCGATAATTCCTTCATCAAATTATCGGTAATCTTATTATCGGCATAGGTCCACTTATCAATGATCTGGTTGTATCTTTCGTTATTGGTAATCAGTCCCAGATTGTAATTTTCCCATACTTCATCGACCTCTTCCTGTGCTTGTGTCAGGGTTTTTGCCTTCACACTTGGTGTGATCAAGTCTCCTAAATTAAATGACAATCCACCCCGGAACGACCACCAGAACCCCATTTCTTTAATTTCATCCAGGAATTTAGCCGTAGTAGGAAAATCAGTACGCTCAATAATGTTACCAATAATTTTCTTCAATGACTTTTTGGTCAATAGTTGGTTGACAAACGGCACATTCTCAGGAATCATACTGTTGAAGAGTACTCTTCCGACCGTAGTCTCAATCCTCTTAAATTCCGACTCTCCTTCCTCGTTTTCAACCTGAGCTCTAACCTGTATAGGCGCGTGCAGGTCTACCTGTTCTTCGTTATATGCAATCAATACTTCTTCTTCAGAATAGAATATTCTTCCTTCACCCAATACTTTGATATCCCCCTCAGATCTCCTCTCCTTAGTCAAATAGTACAAGCCTAACACCATGTCCTGCGAAGGTAGAGTAATTGGCGATCCGTCCTGGGGATTAAGCATATTATGGCTCGCTAACATCAGCATTTGAGCTTCAAGGATGGCAGCATGACTCAAAGGTACATGCACTGCCATCTGGTCTCCATCAAAATCCGCATTAAATGCACCACACACGAGTGGGTGCAATTGAATGGCTTTTCCCTCCACCATTCTTGGCTGAAATGCCTGGATCGAAAGTCGGTGAAGTGTCGGAGCCCGATTGAGCAATACGGGATGTCCTTTTAATATATTCTCGAGAATCTCCCAGATCACTGGGTCCTTGCGGTCCACCAGTTTTTTGGCCGATTTTACGGTTTTTACGATACCTCGCTCTATCAGTTTCCGAATCACAAATGGTTTAAACAATTCGGCAGCCATGCCTTTTGGTAAACCGCATTCATGCAATTTCAGATCCGGTCCGACCACAATTACTGAACGACCGGAATAATCAACTCGCTTACCCAATAGATTCTGGCGAAATCTTCCTTGCTTTCCTTTAAGAATATCACTGAGAGATTTTAAAGCTCGACCGCCCTCGGCTTTAACCGCATTGGACTTGCGGGAATTATCAAACAACGAATCTACTGCCTCCTGCAACATCCGCTTTTCGTTACGCAGGATCACTTCAGGAGCTTTGATCTCCAACAATCGCTTCAAACGGTTATTCCGGATAATCACTCTGCGATAAAGATCGTTGAGATCCGAACTGGCAAAGCGACCACCATCTAACGGCACGAGGGGTCTTAATTCGGGAGGGATCACAGGTAAATATTGGATAATTGCCCATTCCGGTTTGTTTTCTCTAGTCTCGTTGGCATCCCTAAACGCCTCAATAACTCTTAGTCGTTTTAGAGCCTCTGATTTTCTTTGTTGAGAAGTTTCATTTGCTGCTTTATGACGAAGGTCATATGAAAGTTGAGCTAGATCCAATCGTTCCAACAAGTCCTTGACCGACTCTGCCCCCATTTTGGCAATGAATTTATTGGGGTCTGTATCATCCAACAAATGATTGTCTTTGGGCAAAGAATCTAAAATTTCAAAATATTCTTCTTCTGTAATTAAATCCAACTCTGAAATACCGTTGGCCTCTGCAACCCCAGGTTGAATGACCACATACCTCTCGTAATAAATTATGGATTCCAGTTTCTTAGAACTCAATCCAAGTAAGTAGCCAATTTTGTTTGGTAAGGATTTAAAAAACCAAATATGAACCACTGGAACCACCAGCTTGATATGACCCATCCGTTCACGTCTAACTTTTTTCTCAGTAACTTCTACTCCACATCGGTCACAAACGATACCCTTGTACCGGATTCGTTTATATTTTCCACAATAACATTCATAATCTTTGACAGGTCCAAATATTCGTTCACAAAACAATCCATCCCTTTCCGGTTTGTAAGACCGATAATTAATAGTCTCGGGCTTCAGTACCTCACCGAATGATCTTTCCAGAATATCATCCGGCGAACAAAGGCTGATGGTAATTGCGTCGAACGGTTGTGTTTGATTATCAGATTTCTTTTTGAATGGCATATTGATGAGATCTAAAGATTTTTAAATAATATGGTTGATTCAGCACTTAGTCAAATTTGACATCTAGAGCTAGTCCACGTAATTCGTGGATCAATACATTAAAGGACTCAGGAATATTTGGCTCGGGAAGATTATCGCCTTTGACGATTGCTTCATATGCTTTAGCTCTCCCGATAATATCATCTGACTTGATGGTCAATAATTCCTGCAAGATATTTGCCGCCCCAAATGCTTCCAAAGCCCACACCTCCATCTCTCCAAAACGTTGTCCTCCAAATTGGGCCTTTCCTCCTAATGGTTGTTGAGTAATCAAGGAATATGGGCCAATGGAACGAGCATGCATTTTGTCATCAACCATGTGATACAATTTCAACATATAGATGACACCAACTGTCGCCTGTTGATGGAATCGTTCTCCGGTCTCTCCATCATACAGGTATGTCTGACCCAAATCAGGAAGGTCTGCTTCGTTGATATGTTTTTCTATTTCACCGGTTGTGGCTCCATCAAAAATCGGAGTGGCAAATTTCATCTCCATCTTTTGACCTGCCCATCCCAATACAGATTCAAAGATCTGACCTAAGTTCATTCGGGAAGGTACACCCAATGGATTAAGTACTATATCAACTGCGGTACCATCTTCAAGGAAGGGCATATCTTCGATTCGAACAATTTTTGAGACGATACCCTTGTTACCATGTCTACCGGCAATCTTATCACCTACTTTTAACTTTCGCTTCTTAGCTACATAGACTTTGGCCAACTTCAACACACCAGCCGGCAATTCATCTCCAATACTGATATTGTATTTTTCACGTTTGTACTTACCGACTTCTTCATTATACTTAATGTTGTAATTATGCAGTAGTCGAATCACCAATTCATTGGTCTTGGCATCACTGGTCCAATTTGAATAGTCAATTTGGGTAAAGTCTACCTTGTTAAGTATCTGCTTCGTAAACTTGGTTCCTTTCGGTAATACTTGTTCTCTAAAGGTATTCTGAACACCTTGAGAAACATTACTTTTAACCAAAACCAGCAATTTGTCGATCAAGACCGTTTTCAATTCATTCAAGGACACGGCATGTCGATCCTCCAATTTAGCCAACAGATCTTTTTCCTGTGCTTTTTGAAATTTATCTTTTTTTGCTCTCGCAAACAATTGCTTACCTATAATAATACCTTCGGTAGAAGGAGGTGCTTTAAGAGAAGCATCTTTTACATCACCGGCCTTATCTCCAAATATGGCGCGTAGCAATTTTTCCTCAGGTGTAGGATCGGACTCTCCTTTAGGAGTAATTTTTCCAATAAGTATATCTCCTTCCCCTATCCAGGCTCCAACTCTGATAATCCCATTTTCATCGAGATCCTTAGTTGCCTCTTCACTTACGTTAGGAATGTCATTGGTCAATTCCTCTTCACCTAATTTGGTATCTCTAACATCCATTTCAAAATGTTCGATATGAATGGAGGTGAATACATCCTCACGCACTACTCGTTCTGAGATAACAATAGCATCTTCAAAATTATACCCCTTCCACGGCATAAAAGCCACTTTGAGATTCTGGCCGAGAGCCAACTCTCCTTTATCAGTAGCATATCCATCACAAAGTATAGTCCCTCTTTCTACCCGGTCACCTTTTTTAACAATGGGTTTCAGATTGATACAGGTTCCCTGGTTTGTACGGGCAAATTTAGTCAACTTGTATGATTTCAAATTGTCTTCAAAAGAAACTAATTTCTCTTCTTCGTTACGGTCGTAGCGAATGACAATTTCGTTGGCATCGACGTATTCGACGATTCCCTGGCCCTCAGCATTAATAAGCATCCGTGAATCCAAAGCTACTTTAGCCTCCAGACCAGTTCCAACTATAGGTGCTGCAGGCTTGATCAAGGGTACCGCCTGTCGTTGCATATTCGATCCCATCAATGCCCGGTTAGCATCATCGTTTTCCAAAAATGGTATCAGTGATGCGGAGACACCTACTATCTGGTTTGGTGCCACATCCATGTACTCGATGTCATCTGGTGGCAGGATAGGAAAATCTCCATGTTCCCGACATCTGATCCTATCGGATAAGAAGGCTCCTTTTTCGCCAATTACGGAATTGGCTTGAGCGATTTTCTTAAAATCTTCTCCTTCTGCCGATAAATATTGAACCTTGCCTTTTACATCTACTTTTCCGCTTTCTACTCGTCGGTATGGTGTCTCCAGGAATCCCATCTTATTCACCTTGGCATGAACACACAAGGTCGAGATCAATCCAATATTTGGGCCTTCTGGCGTTTCAATCGTACATAATCTTCCATAGTGAGAATAGTGAACATCTCTTACTTCAAATCCTGCACGCTCTCGTGAAAGCCCACCGGGGCCCAAAGCTGAAATCCTCCTTTTATGAGTGATTTCCGATAATGGATTGGTTTGGTCCAAAAATTGGGAAAGTTGGCTGGTTCCAAAAAATGAATTGATTACTGAAGAAAGCGTCCTGGCATTGATCAAATCCACAGGTGTAAATACCTCATTATCCCGGACATTCATTCTTTCTCTTATGGTTCTAGCCATCCGCGCCAAGCCCACTCCAAACTGAGCATACAGCTGCTCACCAACGGTTCTAACTCTTCGGTTACTTAGGTGGTCGATATCATCCAGTTCCGCTTTTTGATTGATCAAGCTGACCAGATATTTAACAATATTGATGATGTCATCTTTAGTCAATACTTGGACATTGATATCAATATCCACATTCAGTTTACGGTTTATTTTATATCGTCCTACTTCTCCCAGACTATATCGTTTATCGGAGAAAAACAATTTATCAATGATACCTCTGGCCGTTTCTTCATCCGGTGGATCGGTACCCCTTAATTGGCGATAAATAGTTTGTACTGCTTCTAATTCCGAAGACGAAGGATCTTTTTGTAAGGTGTTGTAAATTATAGAGTAATCTTCCTCAATATCTTCCTTCTGAAGAATAACGATTTCGACATCCGTTTCAAGAATCAGGTTGATATTTTCTTCATCGAGTACGATATCCCTTTCCAGGATAATTTCATTTCTTTCGATCGTTACAACCTCGCCGGTGTCTTCATCAACAAAATCCTCGGTCCATTTTCTCAAGACTCGAGCCGCCAACTTCCGGCCAATCGCTTTCTTGAGAGCTGAGGCTGTAGCCGGAATTTCTTCCGCCAAACCAAATAGATTTAATATTTCCTTGTCAGAGTCATAACCTATTGCTCTTAATAAGGTCGTCACGGGGAATTTCTTCTTACGATCAATGTAAGCATACATTACCGTATTGATATCTGTTGCAAATTCCATCCAGGCACCTTTAAAAGGTATGACACGGGCAGAATAGATTTTTGTACCATTGGGATGGAAGCTTTGACTGAAAAACACACCTGGAGATCGATGTAACTGGGAAACAATAACTCTTTCCGCACCATTGATCACAAATGTTCCTTTAGGAGTCATGTAAGGAATATTTCCTAAAAACACATCTTGAACGATGGTTTCAAAGTCTATATGTTCTTCATCATTACAGGATAGTCTGAGTTTGGCTTTGAGAGGAACAGCATAGGTTAGCCCTCTCAAGACACATTCTTCAATACTGTACCGGGGAGGGTCGATAAAATAATCCAGAAATTCCAGAGTAAAGACGTTACGTGCATCTGAAATAGGAAAATTTTCCTGAAAGACTCGGTAGAGTCCTTCATTCATCCGATTTTCCGGAGTCGTTTCGAGTTGAAAAAACTCGTGAAATGATTTTAATTGAATTTCGAGGAGATCAGGATATTCCGATGAAAGTCTAATTTTTCCAAAGTTAATCCTGTTATTGTTTTGAACAACATTACCGTTGACTGCCATATTTTATTTTTTATCAAAAAAGAATTTGAGGCTTTCCCCAGATTAGCAAATATCAAACAACAATTGGCTTAGCCTATCAACAGGTTGTTGATACGCTAAGCCAAATAAGAAAATAGTCTTTAACTCTATTATAAGTCATGTGTGCAAAAGATTTGAATTGCAGAAATACATGTATTACTTCAATTCAACCTGAGCACCAACACCTTCTAATGTAGCTACAATTTTGTCTGCTTCTTCCTTGGCAACTGCTTCTTTCAAAGTAGTAGGAGCAGCATCTACCAAATCTTTAGCATCTTTTAGACCAATATTAAATAAAGTCTTTACTTCTTTTACAACTTTTAATTTTTGAGCACCAGCTGAATTCAGAACGATATCAAACTCTGTTTTTTCTTCTGCAGCAGCAGCTCCTTCGCCGCCACCAGCAGGTGCAGCAACTGCGACTGCAGCAGCAACAGGCTCAATGCCATGTTCATCTTTCAAGATGTTTTTTAGCTCACTGACTTCTTTAACAGTAAGATTTACTAATTGTTCTGCTAAAGCACTTAAGTCCGCCATTTTCAATAAATTTTAATTTGTTATTAAATTTAATTTTATAGCACGTATTCTTGGAAGCCTTGTCTATTGTTTAGCCTCGATCGCATCCAAAAGACCAAATAAAGTCTGAGAACTGCTACCCAAGCTATCCACAACACCATGTATCTGCGATTCCAACATGGAAACTATTTCACCAACTAATTCTTCTTTGGTTTTTAGTCTCACCAATTCTTTCAATTTATCATCGCCTACAAATACATCGGTATCTATATAAGCACCTTTTAACAAAGGTTTATCGTGTTTCTTACGGAATTCTTCAATTATTTGAGCAGGAGTTTTGGCCTGTTCTGAGAACATTAAAGTAGTAGGACCTCTCAATAAATCGTACAATTCGGAAAATCCTTTTTCGGCCGGCCCCTCCTCCAGAGCTTTTTTAGCCAAAGTGTTTTTTACCACTTTCATTTCCACACCTTTCTGAAAGCAAATGCGTCTCAGACTATTCACTTCTTCCACGGTTAAGGTGGATGAATCCGTTAAATAGAAAAAATTACTTTGATTAAATTTTTCCCTCAATTCCGCGATTACTTCTGTTTTTTCTGATCTTGTCATTGATATGATGTTTTTTGTACACCCCTCCGATTAGGATTGGATGCTCTTAGGATCAATTTTTATTCCAGGGCTCATGGTGCTCGCAACAGCTACAGATTTCATATAGATACCTTTTGCAGAAGCCGGTTTCATTTTGATTAAAGTGTTGAGTAATTCATTGGCATTCTGAGTTAATTTTTCCGGAGAAAAAGACACTCTGCCCACCGGTGCATGTACAATTCCATACTTATCCGCGCGAAAGGCAATTTTACCCTTTTTAACATCCGCTACAGCTGACGAAATATCCATAGTTACCGTTCCGGTTTTGGGGTTTGGCATTAAACCTCTGGGTCCTAGAATTCTACCTACTTTACCCACTTGAGCCATCACGGTAGGAGTTGCAATGATAACATCTACGTCGGTCCATCCACCTTGAATCTTAGTAAGATACTCGTCAAGTCCTACATAATCTGCTCCTGCTTCAGTAGCTTCGTTTTCCTTATCAGGGGTACAAAGGACCAGTACCGACTTTGATTTTCCGGTTCCATTAGGAAGGGTCACAGTCCCTCTAATCGCTTGATCTGCTTTTCTGACATCAACACCCAAACGGATATGTAAGTCTACGGAAGCATCAAACGAAGCCGTATTGGTTTCTCTGACTAAACCCATAGCTTCATTCAAACTATATTGGTTGGTTCGGTCAACTTTACCATTTGCTAATTTCCTTTTTTTTGTCAATTTGCTCATTTCGATAGAAATTTCTACTTGAATAAACTAGTTTTGTTCCCAGGGTGGTGTTCCACTTACTGTGATTCCCATGCTTCTGGCCGTCCCAGCTACCATTTTCATTGCTGATTCTACGGTAAATGCATTTAGGTCGACCATCTTGTCTTCTGCAATAGCTTTTACCTGGTCCCAGGATACTTTGGCGACTTTTATACGATTTGATTCCGGAGAGCCTTTTTTAATTTTTGCATGTTCCAAAAGCTGTACGGCGGCAGGAGGTGTTTTGATAATAAATTCAAAGGATTTATCTTTATACACTGTGATCACCACCGGTAAAAGTTTTCCTTGCTGCTCCTGAGTTTTTGCATTAAATCTCTTGCAAAACTCCATAATATTTACACCTTTTGCTCCCAGGGCAGGACCGACAGGTGGTGCGGGATTAGCTGCTCCTCCTCTTACTTGCAATTTGATTAATGATTCAACTTCTTTTGCCATGTTTAATTTAAATTATAAGATTACGATTGCTTTTCTACTTGCATAAAATTCAACTCAACCTCAGTTCCTCGTCCAAATATTTTGACAATGACTTTTACCTTTTTCTTCTCCTCGTTTACTTCTTTAATGTCCCCTACAAAGTCATTAAACGGGCCATCGATTATTTTTACGGTCTCGCCTACCAAATAAGGTTCCAATAATGCTTCCCCTTCCTCAAGAGATTCATCGACTTTTCCTAACATGCGATTGGCTTCAGCAGGTTGCATGGGAATCGGCTTGGTTCTACCTAAGAAATGAATCACATTGGGTATATTCGAAATAGCCTGAATTATTTCTCCTCTGAATTTGGTTGACTCAGCTTCTACCAAAAGATAACCAGGTAGAATATTTCTTTCCAGAATCACTTTTTTTCCATTCCTAATTTTGTAGACTTTCTCCGAGGGTACCAATACCTGGGTAACTACATCACCCCATCCTGATCTCTTGATTTCCAGCTCGATACGCTCTTTAATGGCTTTTTCCTTTCCACTGATTACCCTAAGGGAATACCACTTTCTATCTTCCGTTGACATACTTTAGAAACTATAAAATATTTGAGTAATCTGGTTTGATACTATATCCATCAAGAATACTATTAATGAGATGATTGCAGAAGCAATGATCACCACAGTAGTACTAGAAAGCAGATTCGGCCAAGTAGGCCAAGTCACTTTATTGAGTAATTCATTGTAACTTTCTTTCAAATAAAGTCTGATCTTATCCATGTGTTAGATTCAAAGTTTGTAAGGATATTTATTGACCTTCTACAGAGATTCAACAAATCTATAATTCCAACAATCTACTTAGCACGGGCAGAAGGACTTGAACCCTCAGCCTACGGTTTTGGAGACCGTCGCTCTACCAATTGAGCTATGCCCGTAATTCCGGATTTTGACCTAATATTTCTTGCATTTTTTGGTATCCGGTCTTTTCAATTATTTTGGACTGAAAGCTTTCTTTCAATCATCGAGTCGTTTTTAGCGCAAGAAAGATTAAGCAACATATTCAATGTTGCTTAATCTTCGATAGTGCTACTATATTGTAATAAAGATTAATCTAATATCTCAGTTACCTGACCTGCACCGACGGTACGTCCTCCTTCTCGAATTGCAAAACGCAATCCTTTCTCCATGGCAATTGGATTAATCAATTTCACTTCTAATGAAACATTATCGCCTGGCATAACCATTTCTACTCCACCTGGAAGAACACAATCCCCAGTAACATCAGTAGTTCGGAAATAGAACTGTGGACGATAACCATTAAAGAAAGGTGTATGTCTACCTCCTTCTTCCTTACTCAAAACATATACTTCACATTTAAAGTGTTGATGTGGAGTTACGGATCCGGGGGCACAGATAACCTGTCCTCTTCTGATCATATCTTTATCGATTCCCCTTAATAAGAGTCCGGCATTGTCTCCAGCTTCTCCGCGATCCAGGATTTTACGAAACATCTCCACTCCGGTCACCACAGAAGTCAAGGGTTTTTCACCTTTTTTCATCATTCCGACGATTTCTACCGGTGATCCGGTGTTAATTACACCTCTTTCGATTCTACCGGTGGCCACAGTACCCCGACCAGTTATAGAAAATACGTCTTCAACCGGCATCAAAAATGGCTTATCAACTAAACGAGTTGGTTCGGGAATGTCTGTATCCACTGCATCCATCAATTCACGTATGGCCACCATTGCAGTTTCGTCACCTTCCAAAGCTTTTAAAGCCGATCCTTTCACAATACTTGCATTGTCGCCGTCAAATTCATATTGATCCAATAACTCACGGACTTCCATTTCTACCAATTCAATCATTTCCTCGTCATCGACAAGATCTACTTTATTCATAAACACAACAATTTTTGGTACGCCTACCTGACGTGCCAATAAGATGTGTTCACGAGTTTGAGGCATAGGACCATCCGTCGCGGCTACTACCAAAATAGCACCGTCCATTTGAGCTGCTCCCGTTACCATATTTTTGACGTAGTCAGCGTGACCAGGGCAATCTACATGCGCATAATGGCGGTTTGCAGTTTCATATTCTACATGCGCCGTATTAATGGTTATACCTCTTTCTTTTTCTTCAGGAGCTGCATCAATAGAATCATAATCCATTTTGCTGGCCAATCCATCTTGAGATAGAACATAAGTGATGGCCGAAGTTAAGGTTGTCTTACCATGGTCTACGTGACCAATGGTGCCTACATTTAGGTGCGGTTTTGACCGTTCAAAGGTTTCCTTTGCCATTGAATAAAAGTTTTTTGATTTATCAGTAAATATTTTTCAAATCAGAGCCAATGAAGGGATTTGAACCCCCGACCCCTTCCTTACCATGGAAGTGCTCTACCCCTGAGCTACATTGGCATCTTTCAAGTAAACACCCCATGGAGGGTTTCAATTTTAATCTTAAACATCTTTATGTTCAATCATTCTAAACTATAATTTAATGTCCTTGTACATTAAATAAATTGAGCGGGCGATGAGACTCGAACCCACGACCCTCAGCTTGGAAGGCTGATGCTCTACCAACTGAGCTACGCCCGCGAATAGGGTGTGTGAGTGGGTGTTGGTGTGGGTGTGACTTCAAGAATAATCACACCCACACTCACACATTCACATCCACACCCTATTTGTGGGGGCGATAGGATTCGAACCTATTCAGCCTTAGACAACAGATTTACAGTCTGCCCCGACTCTCCAACTTCGGCGCGCCCCCGCCATATGTGAATGATACTGATTACTTGTCTCCCGTTCAGAGAGCCAGCAGAGGGATTCGAACCCCCGACCCGCTGATTACAAATCAGCTGCTCTGGCCAACTGAGCTATGCTGGCAGCTTATGTTGTTGCCAATGAGAACTAGCTCTTTGAACGGAATCAATCTGACTTTTGACTAATATTATTATCAGACTTATTCAGTATTGTTTTTTTATCAAAATTTGTTTAACTTAGACATTCTGCCAAACAATTTTTACCCCCACTTTTGGAAAGTGCGCACAAATTTACGAGATTCTTTTGGAATTGAAAATTTTTTTCCTCTCTTTTTATGTGATATTTCTGTGGTAAAGTCGGGTATCTAAAGAATCAAATTTTGAAACTTATCCATTTTCCATCATACAGCGGCAAACCTTGGGATAGACAAACACATTGGCAGGAGAGAATTCCCCCTATTCTTAATCACTTGGATCGGTAAAAATCCATAAAGCGTTTCTACTTCCTTGCTTTGTTACCTACCCAGGCTTACAGGCATGATCTCAATGTTCGTTTGTGCCCAGTAGCAATTCTAACTAATACCTAACCATTGCGAGTGGGATTGGTTATCATACTGGTCTTTTAAATTTGATTTCTTTGTATTTTATCAGTTGTCTTCTCAGAATACCCTGAGCCTGATCAATTGCCGCCTCAAAGGTTTTTGCTTCTTCTTTACAAAAAAGAGTGTTACCGGGTACATTGACACTTATCTCTGCTATCTTATCTTTAATACGTCCGGAATTTTCAAGCTTCAAAACTACTCTTGAATCCAAAATCCTATCAAAAAACTGGTCTAACTTATCCATCTTCTTTTGGATATAATCCACAAGCTTTTGATCAGCTGTGAAGTGCACGGATTCAACATTTACTCTCATATTTCAAGATTTATTGATAAATAATTTTTTCAACTTTTGGGATGTGCCGATTGGTAAATTTGTTTTAGCTTTTCTATCGAATTGTGTGTATAAATCTGAGTCGCACTTAAATTAGCATGTCCTAATAATTCTTTGATTGCATTAAGTTCAGCCCCTTGATTCGACAAGTGCGTAGCAAATGTATGTCGCAATACATGGGGGCTTTTTTTATCCATACTACTGACAAACGATAAATACTTCTTTACCACATTGTAAACTATTTTCGGATATAATGGTTTTCCTTTATCTGTTAAAATTAAATAGGGATTTAGGCTCCAGTCTTCTGGTATCTTCTCCAAATATTTGTTGACAATCCTTCTCAATGTATCACTGAGCGGTATGATCCTTTCCTTATTCCCTTTCCCTAGTACTTTTATTGCCATCCTATCCAAATCTATATCTGATTTCTTCAATCCGATTAGCTCACTTCTACGCATTCCGGTTTGATAAAGCATTTCAATAATCAAACGATCTCGTAAACCTAGGTAGTCCTCATTAAAAACTGATCCATCTAAAAGTTGATTTATTTGGTTTTCCTGAAGATAGTCAGGAAGTCTTTTTCCAACTTTCGGAAGAATGATTTTTTTTGCCGGATTAAATTGAATTTTTTTCGTCCTCAATAAATACTTAAAGAAAGTCTGGAGTGAAGATAATTTACGTCCAATAGAGCGATTGCTGAGGCCTGATTCCACTAAATGAACCATCCAGGACCTGACCATAGCATGTTGTATGAGTTCCAGATTCGTTATTTCATATTGCAGCTTCAGATACCGGATGAATTGCTGAATGTCGTTCTGGTAAGCAATGACCGTATTTTCTGAATATCTCTTTTCAAATTTTAGGAATTTCAAAAAAGATTCCAACATAGTTTTCTTTTTGGTCCAAATGAAGTCGTTTTAACGTATTGATCATTCAACTGGGAGCCTAGCGTCTAATAGACGTCTCCTTACCGGTTAGTAAACCATGATAATTGCAGCCCACGTATGGAGTGCGAATTTCGCTGAATATTTTATCTGCTCTTAAACAGATTGTTGAAAAACTTAAATAGTGGATGTTAGCGACCGGCTTAAAATTTATGGCTCGCAATAAAATCAACAATATCTTTCTAAAAAACTTCATTTACTAAATGCTAAAAATAACAATACTTTTTACATCACGTCAAGAATTATACCGCAAAATCCTGATTATAATCCCTGCAACTTATTATAAACAGGGTAATTAACATACCCGATTGTATACATATATCTAAAATAATCGTAAATAAGTTCCATATATTTGAATACATCGGTTCCAGTAATCCAGATCTCTTAATTCACAAATTACCACAACATCATATCAAACATTTTCCTATGCTTTTTGGTGAGTGAATGTTTACTTCCCAATATTTGGAAAAGGGCAATTCCGGATTTTCGGGGAAGCTCATCGAGGAAACTTTTATCTAGACTTACTGCATCAATAATACTTTTAACTCCCTCCTCCAATTTCCCAGCCTTTAAAGCGACCTGGGTCTGCAGCATTTTATCACCTACCGGTGAGCCGTCCTCTACATCTAATAACATTAATTCAACAATTTGCCTGATAGCTGAGGCCTGGTCTATGTATTCACTGGAAAGTTTAATACCCGCAACCAATTCATCAGCTTTATCGGGATTTGATAAAACCAGGTGTCTGGCCAAATGTACCAAAGCCTTTTCATTGCCTGGATTGTCATTCAACCACAATTCCAATTTTCTGGATAATTCAAAATCGGGAAATTCAGACTCCGTATTTAATATGTATGTAAGTTCATCCAATTTTTCATCTGGCATAAATTCGTTCAACCATTTGACAATTTGTGCTTTGGGAAGTGCTCCTGCGAATTCAGACACCACTTCTCCATTATGGAACAACTTGACATTTGGGATACTGTAGATTTGATATTCCGTAGCCAATTCCTGGTATTCTTCGGTATTTACCTTTACCAGCTCCCACTTCCCTTGCTGCTCGGAAGCCAAATCTTCCAGTACTGGGCCAAGTACCCGGCATGGACCACACCAAGGTGCCCAAAAATCTACCAATACCGGTATCTGTTTACTTTTTTCAATTACATCAGTTCTAAAATCCATAAAAGTTAAATCGTTTTATTTTTAAAACAACAATGTTAGTTATAAAGTTGACCAGAACCAAAAGACTTCATATACCGACTTAATCTTAACCTGAGTTGGATTATTATAGTATAATAAGAACCAAATAACCGTATCAATTTGAAATAAATACAATTATTATTTACCATTTCAATTGTAAAATGCATACTTGATTCCAAAATCCAAACTGGAGTTTTTTAAATATCTTTTCATAAAGCTTTGGCTGGAAAATGCTTTTAACATTTCCTGATAGGAAGGTTGAACAAAGATATGCCAATTGGGGGTCAGTTTAAACTCCAAACCAATTCCTATTAGTGCTGAGGCATTGAGATTTGTAAATTGGCCATCGCCATAAGCTCTTTGTCTGGTCCCAACTTTGATTTCATTATCAAATTCATTGACAACAGTTAAATCGCTAGTAAAAAAATTAGGAACCAAGCCCCCTTGGACATATAAGCGTATCCATTTGTTCAGCACATAAGCTTTTAAGGTCAGTGGAATATCTACATAGGTAAACGTGTGGGATAAACTTCTTTGTAAAGTGGACTTTGGGGGTTTGAATCGCAATGTTTTGAATCCTCCCTTATTGATAACAATCCCGACCTCAAACAAAAGAAATTTATTCATTCGGGCAGCAAATTGAAGTCCATAACGATAACTTTTTCTGGGGATTTCGGTAGTACGGATGCTATCCTTTATCTGTTCGGATAATATACTTTTATTATTTCGTTTTCCATAAAATACAATATTTCGGTAGTAATCACCCGGTGCGTAAAATGCGCCCAAATAAAAATCTTCCATAGTGTATCGTCCCTGAGAATAATTTATGTCTCCCAGATTGAATAATTCTTTGGTATATAGATCATCAGTGGAAAAATCCAGATTAGGATCGGGGAAGTGATTCCATTGAAACTCTTCCAAAGTCAACCCTTGCAGGTCCGATTTATGCCAAACCATTTGATGTTCGTCAAAGGTTTGAAGTTGGTATAATGTAGCTTCAGATTTGATAACACTTTGAATCAAAAATGTTTGATTGTTATAGGAATAATACCCTTTATCTGTAACTTTTGCTTCTTTATAAATAATAAAATTACCAGTTGACAATTCGTCTTCGACTTCGGGATACAGCAATAGGTAATTAGAAACATCAGAGTTCTGGTTGTATACCAATACTTTCAACTGTTGCGCCCAGGCAAATTTGGTCAAAAGAACAAACAGTAGTATTGGAAAACGTTTCATTTAATTGTGCTGAAAAATTATTTGGCTGGAGAAGCGCATTTGTTGAGAAAACGATTTAAATGATCTAAATGTATGAATCATGCGTAAAATTAATCCTATCTACTAG
This sequence comes from Saprospiraceae bacterium, assembly GCA_965223405.1. GTDB lineage: Bacteria > Bacteroidota > Bacteroidia > Chitinophagales > Saprospiraceae > CBDCWO01. Next base: position 3,460,592 of record CBDCWO010000006.1, on the reverse strand, counting down.
GAATCAGAAATTTTTTTTCGATAATTCTTTTCCCATTGCCAAGCCGTATTGGTCATGTCATCCAAATTGTATTTTGTACGCCATTTAAGGTCTTTTGCCGCTTTGTCAACATTTGCATAGACTGACTCTACATCACCGGCCCGTCTATCTACTATCTGGTAAGGAACATCAACCCCAGTTACCCGTTCGAATGAATCTATAACTTGTAAGACTGAAGATCCGTGTCCGGTTCCTAAATTAAAAACTTCATAATTCCGTTGCTGCTTGTCATGGATTAATCGCTCAATGGCTACAACATGCGCTTCTGCCAAATCCACGACGTGAATATAATCACGAATTGCCGTGCCATCCAAAGTATTGTAATCTCCTCCGAATACCGACAGTTTTTCACGAATACCTATAGCGGTCTGAGTGATAAACGGCATTAAGTTATTCGGTATACCAATTGGCAACTCTCCGATCAATCCGGAAAAGTGGGCACCCACAGGATTAAAATATCGTAAGGAAATCGCTTTCTGTATTTGACCGGCATGAACAGCTTCCGAAATAATTTCCTCATTAATTTGTTTGGTATTGCCATAAGGAGACTCAGCGGGAACAACCGGAGACTCTTCGGTAACGGGTAATTTTTCGGGTTGACCGTAAACAGTTGCGGATGAAGAAAAAATCAAATTTGGTATGTTTTGGGATTGCATGCCCTGCAATACATGAAGCATAGATCCCAAGTTATTATAATAATAGTTTAAGGGATCCTGAACGGATTCGCCCACTGCTTTCAGAGCCGCAAAATGGATAATGCCCACTGCGTCTTTATGCTGTCGAAAAAAGTCAGACGTTTTTGCGCGATCGCAAAGATCCAATTCAATAAACTGTGGTCTTTTACCACAGATCTCCTTTATGCTTTCCAATACCTCAATGAAACTATTGGAAAGATTATCCACGATCACCAAATCATATCCCTGATCCAATAAAGCCACAGCAGTATGTGAACCTATGTATCCGGTACCACCGGTTAATACTATTTTATGCTTACCCATTTCGGTCCATATATAAATTACCAGGCGAAGATAAACAACTTACAGGCATTGTTGGATTTCGTATCAAAATTTAGCCTGACTATGATCTTTTCAACCTTGACTTTGTGATTGCGGTCAATCAAGAGAACCCTTTTTCCACCGGACGATGTATTGAAGCTCTTTTGCAGGGTAGAAATTCCTATTATGGAAGCGACGGATACTTAAGTAAGACACTCACAACTTGTCTTTTCAAAAACCATAAGAATTTGATTACATCTTATACCTTGGAAATTTCCTATATCATTTCATGAAATTATCTTTGTATTTAATTCGCAATCCATTATGCCAAATTATCTTGATGAATTAAATGAGGAGCAGAAAAGTGCAGTTATCAGCACGGAGGGACCTGTAATGGTTATTGCCGGACCTGGTAGTGGGAAAACTCGTGTTCTCACCTACCGCATAGCCTACCTTATTGATCAAGGTATTGCACCCTGGGAAATATTGGCACTGACATTCACCAATAAGGCGGCCAAAGAAATGAAAGAAAGGATAGAAAGGGTGGTAGGAAGAAGTGCGTATAAGGTATGGGCCGGAACCTTCCATTCCATTTTTGCCAGGATTTTGAGGGTAGAAGCTGAAAAAATCGGTTATACTAATAATTTTACTATCTATGATACCGACGACACCAAAAGTCTACTCAACAGACTGATTAAAGAAATGGGTCTTGATAAGAATGTATATAATGTAGGTGCCGTCAGAACCCGAATTTCTTCAGCAAAATCCAATGTCATCTCGCCCATTATTTACACTAAAACTCCAGAATTACTGGAACAGGACAAGGTAAATAGAATGCCTTTGATCTATAAAATATATGAAAAGTATGTAGCCAGGTGTCACCGATCCGGTGCGATGGATTTTGACGACCTGCTTTATCAATTATTTAAACTTCTGTACCTGAATAAAGACCATGTACGAGAAAAATATCAGCGCATGTTCAGGTACATCCTGGTGGACGAATTTCAGGATACTAATTTCCTACAGTATTCGATACTAAAATTATTAGTTAATTACCCCAATAGCCCCAGGAACATCTGTGTGGTAGGAGATGACGCCCAAAGTATTTATGCATTTCGGGGAGCTACTTTGCAAAACATATTTGATTTCCAGGAGGATTTTTCTGACTTGAAGGTCTTTAAACTGGAACAAAATTATCGTTCTACCCAATTTATCGTAAAGGCGGCCAATGAGGTTATTACCTACAACAAAAACCAAATTGAAAAGGACTTATGGACCACCTTGACAGAAGGTCAAAGAATCAAAGTGATCCGGGCGATGAACGATACGGAAGAGGGCAGAAGGGTAGCAGACTCTATATTGGAACAAAAGAATCGCTATCATTTTCAAAACTTGGAAATCGCCATATTATACCGTACCAATGCTCAATCCAGAATTTTTGAAGAGCATCTCCGGAGGTATAACATCCCATACCGGGTGTTTGGAGGATTAAGTTTCTATCAAAGGAAGGAAATCAAAGACATGATAGCCTACATGCGGTTGGCTGTTAACCCACATGATGACGAAGCCTTTCGCAGAGTAATTAACTATCCGAAACGTGGAATCGGCCAAAGTACGATGGATAAAGTAATTGCCTTTGCCAATGAAAATAATTTATCTCTGTGGCAAGCAATGCAAGCCTACGATCTACCCACCCGAACCAAATCATCAGCACATCAATTTTTCCAAATCATTCTTAACGCCTCCAAAAAAGCACATGAAAGCGATGCCAATGCGACTGTGGCTTACCTGGCCAAAAGTTCCGGAATTATCAATCTTCTTAAAGCGGAAAATAGTATTGAGGGATTGTCTCGTTTGGAAAATGTGAATGCCCTGCTGGATGGCGTCGCCGAATTTGTCGAAAATGACGAGATCATAGATGATCAGGAGACTCTGGATAAGTCTTTAGCTACTTATCTGCAACATATCTCGTTATTGACAGACATGGATACCGATGACGGCCAAAAGGATTATGTCTCCCTAATGTCGGTTCATGCTGCCAAGGGGCTCGAGTTCAAATCTGTGTTTGTGGTAGGATTAGAAGAAAACTTATTTCCCTCCTACCTTTCGCTATCCTCTCCGGAGCAAATAGAGGAAGAGCGGCGCCTGTTTTATGTAGCCATTACTCGCGCCAAGAATTTCCTTACCCTCTCCTACTCTCACAGTCGATTCCAATTTGGTCAAATGAGATTTAACGATACCAGTCGCTTTTTAGATGAAATCTCTGACGAAGTTCTGGAATCAACTGCTCCCTCGCAATCATCAGATTTCGGATTTCCGGAACCGAAAGTGCTGGGTGGAATGTTTCCAAAACCCAAACCAGTCTCAACCGGTCCAAATTTGGATCTCAATAATTTCCACCCTGATCCTCCCAGCGAAATCAAAAAGGGAATGAAGGTGTTGCATATGAAATTTGGTGAAGGTGAAGTAGTCAAAATCGATGGAATGCGCGATAAACGGGTAGCGACTATTTACTTTAAAGATATTGATAATTCCGAACGGCGGATAATGCTTAAGTTTGCCAAATTGCAAATCTTGAAATAGTCTTCATGGATAAGCAGGAACTCACTGATTGGATAAAAAATAGGTCTGCACAGTTGGGTTTTGACTTTATAGGTATATCGAATGTTCGCCGCCTCGATGAGGAAGCCGAGGCATTGGAAAAGTGGTTAAATGAAAACCATCATGGAACCATGCGCTGGATGGAAAACCACTTTGAAAAACGTGTCGATCCAGCAAAATTGGTATCAGGAGCAAAATCAGTCATATCCCTCATGATCAATTATTATCCGGAATCCGTACCGCAGCACAAAGACACGCCCAAGATCGCCAAATATGCCTATGGCAAAGATTATCACAAAGTTCTTAAAGTAAAATGTAAAGCACTTTTAACGGACATCTGTGACCGCGTTGGTGAAGTATCCGGACGTTGCTTCGTAGATTCTGCTCCTGTAATGGAACGGGATTGGGCCAAATACAGTGGTATGGGTTGGATTGGAAAAAACACCCTACTGATTCATCCAAAACATGGCTCTTATTATTTTTTAGCCGAGCTAATATTGGATTTGGAGTTGATTCCGGATCAACCCATCAAGGATTATTGTGGAAGATGTACCCGATGTATAGATGCCTGCCCTACTGAAGCTATAGCTGAAAATGGATATTGGCTGGATGCTCGAAAATGTATATCCTATCTGACTATCGAGTTGAGAGATGAATTTATTCCCGAATCTTTCCGCTCTAAAATGCAAAACTGGGCATTTGGTTGTGATATTTGTCAGGAAGTCTGTCCTTGGAACAAGTTTTCACAACCCCATCAGACTCCTGAATTCCATCCCCTTCCAGCCTTCGTACATATGACGCAAAAAGACTGGCAGGAAATAACAGAGGAAGTGTTTGAGCATCTATTCAAACACACACCAGTACAAAGAACCAAATATTCCGGACTGATGCGAAATTTACGTTTCCTCGGCTTTGAAAACAATCCTGAAATTTAACCTAAAAACCTCACCGCGAATTTCGCGATACCATAATAGTAGTATCTTTCATATTTCTTCCTTACCAGCATGCTGACAACAGCATGCACAAGAGTTGTAGATCACAAGAAGTACTTTGGAAATTGAATAGTTTTCGGAGTAGACTTCTTAATGGTTGAAACATTTTTATAACTTTATCAGGATATGAATATGCAGGTAAACCGTAGGTACATATTTCTGATAGGTGCTTTGTTGTTTGTAGGGGTGATAGCTTACCTATTGTCAGATATTTTGGCTTATGTTTTGATTGCCTGGGTCTTTGCTATGTTAGGCCATCCAATAATGGAATTTTTCCTCACCCGTTTAAAGTTGAGGCAAAAAAAATGGGGACCCAGCCTCAGTTCTTTATTGACCATTCTGGTTATACTTGGCATTTTTGTAACGCTGGTAATTGTTCTGGTCCCACCAATTATTAGTCAGACTGCAAATCTAGCTAATATAGACTATTTCACCGTATTGGATAAACTAAATGAACCGCTGGGAAAAGTCACCGACTGGATAGAAAGTATCGGAATCGCAACCACAGAAGGCCAGGGTAAAGAAAATCTTACTGAAGCCATTCGTAAATATTTTTCCCTGGGAAAAATTAGTGATTTCTTCAGCTCAATAATCGGTGCTGCGGGAAATCTGATATTTTCACTTTTTGCTATTCTGTTTATTTTGTTCTTTTTTTTACGAGAACAGGGAATATTCACCAGCTTTCTGGTGGCATTGGCACCAACACAATACGAAAAACAAGTTGAAAAAATAGTAGAGGACTCTTCCTATTTGTTGCGCAGATATTTTGTGGGAATCCTAACCCAAATAACATGTATTACGATTTTGGTGTTTTTTCTGCTGTCTATATTACAAATCAAAAATGCGTTGCTGATTGCTTTTTTTGCGGCTATAATTAACGTAATTCCTTATCTGGGTCCCTTAATTGGGGCCATTTTTGGCATCTTCATTACAGCCGCCGCTTACGTGGAATTACCATTCTATCCAGACTTATTTAATATCCTGATCCAAGTAGCCGGTATATTTGCTGTGATGCAACTGACAGATAATCTTTTATTTCAACCATTTATCTTTTCCAATAGCGTCAAAGCGCATCCGTTGGAAATATTCATTGTTATCCTGATCGGAGGAAAATTTGGAGGAATCCTGGGCATGGTGCTCGCAATCCCTACCTATACAGTAATCCGGGTAATTGCCCGAACCTTTTTGAGTGAGTTTAAAATTGTGCAAAAGATGACCGGCGGGATGGGATGATAGGGCAAATCACTTAACACCAGATTAGATGTTTAATTTTCTATTTGGTTCCAATACCATTTTAGTGGATTTGATTTCGAAGAAGACGGCATAGTGAACTTAAAAAATGAACGATTTTCTTTGTGAAAACAAAAGAAAAAACAGAAAAGAGTTCAATATCAATCACTTATTAATTTAGATCCACTTCTTCATTTCTTCTTAGTGTTTCTTTGTGCTCTAAGTGGATCATATTTTCCATTAACTTCGTAGTAGAACCTTCTATTTAATATTTTGGAATTCGTTATCGATTAAATCACAATTATGATTCCACTGGATAAAGTTCGTCTAGAAACACCTGGCTGTAAGAAATGTATTCACTTCAACAATGCAGGTGCATCCCTCCCTCCCCAACCAGTCGTGGACATGATGACTCAATATTTGCAACAGGAAGCTTTGACCGGCGGATACGAATTAGCTGCTGAATACCGCAAGGAAATCAAAAACTTTTACAAAAATACTGCTGAGCTGGTCGGTACACATCCTCAAAATATTGCATTTACCTATTCAGCAACCCAGGCGTTTATAAAAGCGATCTCTTCCATCCCTTTCGAACCCGATGATATTATACTCACTACCATAAATGACTATGTTTCCAATCAGCTGGCGTTTCTTTCTTTGAAAAAGCGGTTGGGTATAAAAGTCATGTACGGAAAAGAATCTCCGCAAGGAGGAGTGGATATTGAAGATATGAAAATGAAGATCGTCACCTTCAAGCCAAAATTGGTTTCTGTCACTCACGTGCCTACAAATTCCGGTTTGGTTCAGGATGTAGAGGCAATTGGAAAAATTTGCAGAAAATACAATATCTGGTACCTGGTTGATGCTTGTCAATCAGCCGGACAAATTGACCTGGATATGACCCGTATCGGATGTGACTTCCTGAGTGCTACATTTAGAAAATTTATGCGAGGTCCTAGGGGAGCTGGCTTTCTGGCCGTTTCGGATCGGGTAATTTCTCAAAATCTGACCCCTTTGTATATTGACCTTACCTCTGCTCGTTGGACGGGATATGATGAATACCAAATAGAACATTCCGCCATTCGATTTGAAGAATTTGAAAAGAATTATGCTTTGGTTCTGGGAAGTTCCGAAGCCGTAAAATATTTACTTGATTTAGGAGTACCACAAGTCAGTGAAAGGACTATACACCTGGCCAACAAACTACGCTTAGGTTTGGGTGACCATCCTCATTTGAGAGTTCTAGATACAGGAGAAAGATTATGTGGAATAATCTCTTTTACTTCCACTTCTATTCCTCGTAGAAAATGGATAAAAACCCTAAAACAAAATCAGATCCATTTTTCCATTATAGGTAAACAAAATGCCTGGATCGATTATGAGAATCGAAATGTCGACTGGGCAATCCGTCTCTCCCCTCACTATTATAATACGGATAACGAAATCCAACAAGTGATCGATCTGTTGGCCGGATTGGCATGAAAGAGGATTTTTTGTCTAGACCGCTGACCAAAATGTATCTGAATTAAGACATAGTGCCCATAAGAATTTGTTAAAACCTACCGAAATTAACCTTTCTACGAAAAATTGTATTTAAATTTTAAGTCGAAACCAATCAGGTATGAAATACTTCTTGCCATATGCCCTTCTATTTTATTCTTTTGCCGCTCTTGGTCAGGATGCGTTTGTAAAGTTTGGAGGTTATATAAATCAAGCCTACCGGCAATTGGGATTTGAGCAAGCGGATATCAAGGAATATCAGGTTTCCAGCCATCATAGAAATAAGCAAGGATTTACTTTTATATACGCCCAGCAAGTATTGGAATCCATACCTATCGAAAATGCTATATTTAATTTGGTTTTCGACCAGAAAGGGAAAGTCGTACATTTTCAGGATCGATGGTTTAAGAAAATATCAGAATTGAGATCTCAGGATTCATCGCCGGTACCTGAGGGCAAGACCATTATCCAAGCGGCTAAAAATCTGGGAGTTTCTCTTTCGAATATTCCGGAAATCAATATTTTGAGGAAGAAAGAAATCGGCACCTTTCACCGGTATCAAATCCCAGAACTTTCTTCCCAACCAGTGCTCTCCAGATCCATCTGGATATTGCATGATGATCGTCTAAAATGGTGTCAGGAACTTCGGATCCATGACAAAGACAATATTCATCTATGGCAATTTATGATTGACAGGAGAACCCTGGAGGTTCTACGCAAATCGGACCTGGTGATACGGTGTAGTTTTGATCCTCATGCCCTAGGCTGTAATGATTTCCATGAAGTTAGCACTCCTCCGCTACCAGTGAAAAGTCCACCTTTTGGAAATGTAATTTACAAGGTTTTTCCACTTTCTATAGAAAGTCCATCTCACGGAATGAGACAGTTGGTCATTGACCCAGCTGATAAAACGGCCTCACCTTACGGATGGCATGATATTGATGGTATCATTGGGCCAGAATTTACTGATACCAGAGGCAACAATGCTCAGGTTCAGGAAGATATTAGAGGAAGTAATTCTGGGGGTGACCGGGCTGAAGGCGGATCGGAATTGATTTTTGATTATGACTTGAATTTCAATATGGATCCTAAAGACAACGTCGATGCATCTCTAACTAATCTGTTCTATTGGGTCAATATCAATCACGATGTATTTTTTCATTATGGATTTGATGAAGCGGCTGGCAACTACCAGGTAAAAAATTATTCCGGGCTTGGAAATTCAGGAGATCCGATCATTGCCGATGCCCTTGATGGAGGAGATGAAAATAATGCCCGATTTTTCCCATCACAGGATGGATCTACGGGTAGACTGGAAATGTACATCTGGAAGAGCAGTAAGGCTTTGGTACAAGTAATGGGAGACAGCGATCTTGGTGATCTTACCGGTGTTGAATCTGGTTTTAGTCTATTCAATCGTCTGGAGCATAAAGGTCCAGTATCGGGAAACCTGGTTATGCTGCGAAATTCGAATTCCAGTCTCAGCACCGTCTGTAGGAACGAAAGTATAGCCAATGAAAAAGAGATCAAGGGAAACATTGTGCTGATCAATCGCGGCAAATGTACATTCGTAGAAAAGGTGAGAAGAATGCAAGAATTAGGGGCAGTGGCAGTAATAGTCTGCAATAATCTTCCCAAAAGTCCATTCAGCATGGCTGGAGAAGGAAATGACATTACTATTCCGGCCATTATGTTATCTCGTAGCGACTGCTTCCTACTCACCGATGTACTCAAAAAAGGGAAAAATGTAACTATTACCATCAGTTCTTTCGGAAATCTTAATAAATTGGATTCTTCGCTGGACAACCTCGTAATATCTCATGAATACGGTCATGGGATTTCCAGTCGCCTTATTGGAGGAGCTAAAAACTCCAATTGCCTTAACAACAACGAGCAGATGGGTGAGGGATGGAGTGACTATTTTGGATTGATGCTCACCACAGATTGGGCTACGGCAACTCCGAATGATAGTCGTGGCATCGGTACCTGGTTATTAAAGCAAGAGCTAGATGGCAGCGGCATCAGACCCTATCCCTACAGTTATTCATTTGCCATTAATCCGTTGGAGTATGGCCACATTAAAAATCTCTCCGTACCCCACGGTGTCGGAACCGTCTGGTGCTCCATGCTCTGGGATATGACCTGGAATATCATTGCTGAAGAAGGAGTAAGTAGCGATCTTTATCATGGTAAAATGGGTAATAATGTAGCGTTGCACCTTGTAGTAGAAAGTCTAAAATTAATCGCTTGCAATCCCGGATTTGTTGACGGAAGAGATGCCATATTAAGAGCAGATCAACTGTATTACGACGGGAAATATCAATATGCTATTTGGAGTGCTTTTGCCAGAAGAGGATTAGGAACCGGAGCCAGGCAAAACAATCCCTTTTCAACTACGGATGGGATTTCATCAAAGCGACTTCCTGAACAATTTAAGACTAAACTTATTTCCTTTACGGCCAAAGACAGCTTGTTGGAAATCGTATTGGATTGGACTACCGAAAGAGAGTTTAACAACGATGAGTTTATTCTGGAAAAATCGATGGACGGAGTAATCTTTCGAGAAATTGAGACTTTTCCAGGTTTAGAAAAATCGTTAACTCCCAGATCTCTTAAATTTATAGATAAAGAGGTTGGTCCCGGCATTGTGTATCATTACCGAATCCTGACCAGAAGTAAGAAAGATGGATCTACAACTAAACTGGCCGAAGATCAGGCCATCATAGTGGTTACGGATGAAATGGCTATTTACCCCAATCCAATACGCTCTGGCAATCCCATTACCTTAAAAATATCAACGAAATTTACCGGAAATATAATTCTCGAACTAGTAAATGCCAGTGGTCATGTAATTACTCGAAGGTTGAATATCAATTCTGACCGATTATATTATACATATAAATGGGAGATTCCAAATTTACCAGCCGGTATCTACTACATTCGAACCATCACAGAAATGGATTCATTCACTAAAAAGGTATTGATTCTATAAAACATAAAAGGAGGATACTGCCTGGATTATCCCAAATTTTCCTGCTTTCCCAAATGATAAAGATATTCCCGGTCACTATGATTTTCCAACATGTCGAACACTTGAGCTATGGCACTCAGGATGAGGATTGCTATTAATATGCCCAATAGAAATAAATCCTTATAAAAAAATAACAGTCCTGGTAAAAATAACAGAGAGATTAAAAATATGGACTGATTGACCTTTCTGCTTTTCTTGTCAACTTCCAATTTTATGTTTAACCTCGCTATTTCTTGCTGAATTGGATATTCCTTTTCACTATGTTCCTGCAGATGCTGTTTATATGTCCTAAAGTAAAACAGCTCTCTTACCGCCTCTATCAGCAAAAATATCGAACCAGCGATAGCCATTAGCGAAAATCCATTCCATAGCATATCCGATCGCAATAGATAAAAAAATATCCCTCCGATAAGCAATACTGCTCCATAGAGAACGATCCTGAATCGAATTCCAAGTAAACATTCCTTTTGATAAGTGGGAATAAATCGGTTATTCATGCCATACAATTTTCGCAATTACGGGAAAGTGATCCGACAGATAAATATCGTTCCGGTAATAGGTATTTATTTCATGTTCAATTACTTCCAAAGACTTGGGCTTGGTAACAAAAATATGATCGATGATATTTCTCCTGGAATTATAACCCCTAAATCCGTGAAAAGTATATGGTGGTCCTTGAGTTTTTTTTGCTAACATGCGGATATTGGTGAAGGTGTTGAGGAGATCCTGATATACAGATGAGGATTCATTGACATTAAAATCTCCTACTAATAGTATAGGTTCCTTAATTGTACTGGTAAAATTCGATATTAAGGTACAACTATTGGTTCTGGCCGTATCACCCACATGATCAAAATGCGTATTTAAAAACCAAAAAATTCGTGAATTGATTTTATCTGACAATTTCACTGCGTTGACGATTCTGGGACAGGCTGCATCCCAGCCCATACTTCCCGGCTTTTCAGGTGTATCCGATAACCAAAACTGCTTTGATTCCAAGAGATCAAATCGCTGAGTACGAAAAAATATCGGTGAATATTCACCTTGGGTAAAACCATCGTCTCTACCAGTACCGGAAAAACTATATTTTTCCAAAATCGAATCCAGATATACAACCTGGTGATGTAAGGCCTCCTGCATACCTATAATATCAAGTTGCCGGGAATGGATAAAGTCGGAGATGGCTTGTTTGCGATTCGACCACTGATTCTGGCCATCGGCAGGATTATCATATCTTATATTAAAAGTACATATCCGAATCGGAGATTCTCTTTCCTTGCAAAAAGGGAAAATCGTGCAGAGATAAACTATTAAATGCCAGAGTATCATATAGTGCAATGATTCATTTCGGTTAGAAAACACCAATCTGACTTCTATACGAAAGTAGAAAATTCCAGTTGGCCAAGCTAAGTTTAGCTTTGTTAATTCCTTAATCCAAATGATTTTTGTCAATTTGTTTCATATTTATTGATATACCTAATACATTTAACCTTGATTGTGCAGTTAAAGGTAGAGGGTCAAGAACAAAATACTTTTACGTGGTAGTCCAAAAAACAGGCGGACCTAATTATTTGATATGAGGGTAGTTTTGGAAGAGATTAGAGATAAAAATCAATTGTCCAAGTTTATTCAATTTCCTTTTTCTCTTTATAAAGGGGACAAAAATTGGATTCCTCCGTTGATCAAGGATGAGTACGATACACTTCTTTCAAATTTACACCCTGATAACGGTACCCAAACCCGATTTGTCATTGCCAAACAAAATGGTAAAACTGTTGGACGTATTGCCGGCATCAAAATACCCGGAGAAACTACCAAGGATGGCAAAGTGATCGCACGGTTTGGATGGGTCGAATTGATCGAGGATCAGGAAGTGGCTAAAGCACTTTTAAATGATTTAGAGACCTGGGCTAAAGAATTAGGTGCTGATTTGCTCCAGGGACCCTTGGGATTCACAAATTTGGATAAAGCGGGTATGTTGGTCCAAGGTTTTTCTGAATTACCAACGATTGTCGAAATCTATAATCTTCCTTATTATCCCAAGTTTCTGGAGGAATTGGGTTACACCAAAGCCGTAGATTGGATCGCTTACGAATTTGAGGTCCCCCATGAGATTCCCGAAAAAGTCAGCACCTTTGCCAGGCTGATTGCGGAACGATATCAGGTTAAATTGTTGGAAAAGAAAACGACTAAAAGTCTGGAACCATATATCATAAAACTATTTCAACTCATCAATCAAACCCATCGGGGATTGCATGGTTTTGTGCCATTTACCGAAGAGCAAGCCATGATGTATTACAAAAAATATAGCCGGCTGGTGGATCCGAATTTTATTTCATTGGTCGTCAATAGTGATGATGAGCTAGTAGCCTACGGAATTACTTTGCCATCTATGTCGCGTGCTTTCCAAAAAGCCAAGGGGAAATTGTATCCCTGGGGTTTTTGGCATATATATCGTTCGTTAAAATATAATGATCACGCCGATTTGTATTTGATAGGGGTCAATAATGAAATGAGAAATAAAGGAGTAGTTGCCCTCATTTTTAATGACATCATGACTGCTTTTATCAGGAAAGGCATCAAAAAAGTGGATTCAAATCCGGAATTGGAACACAACGACCAAATCCGTCGCATGTGGAAAAATTATTCCTCGAGACAACATAAACGCCGTAGATGCTTTCAGAAAGAACTCACCTGAGATCGGTAGTCGGTATTCGGTAATCGGTTAGTTTTTAATAGGATTGACTATTTCAGCTTTGTATATCCCATTGCTTAACTTTTCTGAAACGGCTGAGAATGCTTCCAGCGTAATTTCAATGTCTTCCAAAGTATGGACAGATGTCGGTATTAACCTGAGTATGATCATGCCTTTCGGAATCACCGGATAGACCACTATAGAGCAAAATACTTTATAATTTTCTCGCAAATCAAAAACCAGCTGAGTAGCTTCTTCAGCTGTTCCTTGCAAATACACCGGAGTAACACAACTATTGGTATTGCCGATGTTAAATCCCCGGGATTTCAGCCCGTTCTGCAACGCATTCACATTTTCCCATAACTTGGCCTTTAGTTCAGGTTTGGATTTCAACAATTCCAACCTTTTCATTGCTCCAATGACAATAGGCATCGGCAAAGATTTGGCAAAAATCTGTGAGCGCATATTATACTTCATGTATTCGATTATTCCAGGCTCACTAGCAAAGAAAGCCCCTATGCTGGCCATCGATTTGGCAAAGGTGGCGAAATATACATCAATTGCATCCTGCACATTTTGCTCTTCCCCGGCACCAGCACCGGTTTTGCCCAAAACACCAAATCCATGGGCATCGTCAACGAGCAATCTAAACTGATACCGATTTTTTAAGGCCACTATTTCTCTGAGTCTGCCCTGATCGCCTCGCATACCAAATACCCCTTCGGAAATCACCAAAATAGCACCATTAGTTCCTTCAATTAGTTTTTCAGCCCGTTTTAGATGTTTTTCCAAACTGTTGATATCATTATGATCAAAAGCAAATCGCTTACCCAAGTGCAATCGGACTCCATCCACTATACAGGCATGACTTTCGGAATCATAAATCACGATGTCATGCCGGCTTACCAAACAGTCTATTGCCGACAGAATACCTTGATACCCAAAATTGACTAACAAGGCCGATTCTTTACCTACAAATTCTGCCAGTTCTTTTTCCAAAGCATCATGATAGTCGGAATTACCGGACATCATTCTTGAACCCATCGGATAAGCAAGTCCCCACTCTCTAGCCGCATCTGCATCGGCCTTCCTGACTTCAGGATGGTTTCCCAATCCCAGATAATTATTCACACTCCAACAGACTACTTCCTTGCCGTTAAACTCCATTCTGCTACCCAGTTCTCCCTTTAATTTTGGGAATATGTAGTAACCTTCAGCACGTTCAGCATACTGTCCCAGGGGACCTCGCTGCTTTTCAATTCTTTCAAATAAATCCATATTGTTATAGTTGAATAAATTTAAAGATTAGAATTAAGGCAGTACAAATAATTTGTTTCTGCCTTAAACACCATTGACTAGGAATAGAAATCGATCACTTTTTTGAGTTGTTCTTTGAGGTATACGACTCTTGATTTTTGAATAGATCTCATCGATGAATGGAAAAATCCAACATGCTGCATCCAGGCGTTGTTGTAGATTTTACTCAGATATCTGCTACCGTGATCTGCCAGCAGCACCACGACAATATCATCGCTTGTAAATTGGTTTCGCATTTTTTTCAATCCTACCATAACTCCTCCGGAAGAATACCCACTTAGGATTCCTTCTTTTTTGGCCATTCTGCGGGCCATTAAAGCACTGTCGCGATCATTGACTTTGATAATCTCATCAATAATCTCAAATTCAGTGGCACCGGGAATAAAATTTTTACCTACCGCTTCGATCAGGTAGGGATGAATATCGGAATCTGAATAATTTTTCTCCTGATGGTATTTTTGCAGAATTGAGCCATAAGCATCAATTCCTATAATCCGGATCTCCGGATTTTTTTCTTTAAGGTATTTTGCCGTACCAGTTAAGGTACCTCCAGTCCCCATTGCAGCTATCAAGCAGGTAATTTCACCTTCGGTTTGATCCCAGATTTCGGGTCCGGTCGTATGATAATGAGCATCTGTATTGGCCTGATTGAAATACTGATTAATATAAATTGAATTGGGTATTTCCCGCTCCAGTTGTGCAGCGATGGAATAGTGGGATTGAGGATCGTCATATCTCAGACTGGGTGTGACTTTTACCTTGGCTCCAATAGCCTCCATCAACTGGATCTTTTCCTTGCTGATTTTGTTGGGCACACATAAAATACAACTATATCCCTTGACCGCCGCTACCATTGCCATACTATAGCCTGTATTGCCGGAAGTAGCTTCGATTATG
Organism: Saprospiraceae bacterium; assembly: GCA_965223405.1. Taxonomy (GTDB): domain Bacteria; phylum Bacteroidota; class Bacteroidia; order Chitinophagales; family Saprospiraceae; genus CBDCWO01. The sequence goes on along the minus strand of CBDCWO010000006.1, from coordinate 3,445,295 downwards.
GTACCTCCTGGTTTAAGTGAACCTTCATTTTCAGATTTCTCAATGATGTACTTTGCGATTCGGTCTTTGGCTGAGTGACCAGGATTCATTCCTTCAACTTTTGCCAGGACCGTAGCGATTTGCCCAGAGGCAATCCGGTTTAACTGGATCAATGGTGTATTTCCAATGCTTTCCAGTATACTTTTGTGATACTTCATAAAAAGCTTATTCAAGTTGGCGCTGTAAAAATAGCTATTTTGAGCTAATCCGCAGAATATTAACAAAATATTATTGCTTTCCACAATGATCTGTATCAACGATCAGAAGTCAAACGAATCCTATTTTGTACTAATAGATAATGGATAGAGATGCAAAGCAATACACCCTTTGAGAGTGTAAAATGTGACCTAACTAATTGGAGAACGTCCTATAAACAACTAAACCATCTTACCAACCAGGCACAATATTTGTAAATTTCTAGTGATTGCGGTACTAAATATCGGGCCTAAAAGTCGAAGAGATTTTTTCCCTGATCGAGGCAGCGGTTCTTGTCCATAGTCCGAGACTATGGGCGAGGTTCGATAACGATGAGCAAGGCAAAAAGATCAAGACTTGGTTGGTTCAGGTATTTTATGCTGCAATCACCAGGTGTTTAAAAGACTCAACAGGATGATAAGTTTTGGAATATTATTGCTAATTTTAAGGCAACTTAAAAAGCTAAGATCATGAAAAAAGTATTTTTTCTATCATTATTCTTTATTGCTGGTTCTCTTTCGATGCAAGCTCAATGTGCTCATTCTGCTAAGAAATCGTGCCATAAGAAAACAGAACTTTCGTCCCAATCTGCTGCAATGGTGTCCGCATCAGCTGATGAATCCATTTTGGTAAAAAAATCGATATCTACAGGAGAGAATTGTTTTGTACGAAAAGAAATCTGTCCCCATAGTGGTTCTGTAAAATTGGTAAATGTAGTATTTGACGAAAAGACTAAGACTTTTGTCAATCAGGCTCCTGATGAGTCTGCTATGAATATCGCAGATCATTCTGACCAAGTTTTAACACCTCATCATTGCACCGAAGCCATGAAAGCAGCGTGCAAGAAGGTGTGTTCTCCGGAAATGAAGGCAGCATGTGCAAAAAAATGTGCTAAAATGAAGTCAAGCAGTCAGGTATCTGAAGTGAGCCCGGTACAGAAAAAACAAATAAGAAGTTAAAACAACAAGGTATAAATCAAAACAACCTAAGGCACTGGAACCATACCGGTGCTTTTTTTTATTTATGAGAGATATTGAATCACGCCGGGATATTGAGAGGGTTTTGTCTGATTTTTATCAAAAGGCATTTGCCGATGAAATGTTGGGGTATATTTTTAAAGAAATAGCCCAGCTGGATTTGATCAGGCATCTGCCCCGGATCACCGACTTTTGGGAGAGCATTGTTTTTGGAAAACCGGTGTACAAAGACAACGCTATGGCCGCCCATTTCAACCTCAATCAACGCTACCCCCTCCTGCATGAACATTTTGTGAAATGGTTGGAGTTATTTAATCTGAGTGTGCGGGAACATTTTGCCGGTCAAAATGCCGAACTAATGATATCCCGGGCCCAATCTATTGCTATGATCATGGAGGTAAAAATGCAACAACGGAGACCAGATAGGAAGTGAAATTATTACTGACCCTGGTTCCATATATCCCTGTAATCTATAATGTTTTCATTTGAGTGAATAAGCCTCAATCCATTGATTGGCTAGAAATTCACAATTGACTTTTTTGGGATTTGACCCTTTACATATATATCCAAAAGTTAGCAAATGATGAAAATAAATGAGCTTTGCCAAAATAATTTAACATATTCAGCTTAAGTATAGATTAATTTGATAATATATAAGATTATTGTTTTGAGAAAGATCATATATTAGGTTAATAAATATGTCAATTTTTTCTCCGGTATCGATAGCGATATTGTGTGTGGAACGAAATAGTGTTATATCTCTCCAATTGAATGTTTTACAGATATGTTCGATTCCTAATTTATTGTAAATTAAGCATGTAGGTCATGGGAAACTGCATAATCATGATTGGGAAGTTTCCCAAAATCCCAATATCTTTACTTGGAAATAGAATACCTGGGATGAGGACCTATGACCAATTGATATAATAATTAATTAAAGTGGGTTAATCTCAAGTGTTTAGCTATCCCCCCCTTAGTTGCTAGAGCTTGAATGACTCATACTACCTACCATTTTCCCCCTTCCTAGGATTTTTTATCGTGTTTGCGGATAATACGTACCCAGCGAATGAACACGTAGTTTTCCAGAAGTGGAAACTACATTTTTCTTAAACCAAACCAATCGATGATGATAACCAAGATGCACCGGTTTATCACAAGCTTTGTATTGCTTACGATAACACTTACACTCACAAGTTTTACTTTTAGGAACTTTCCACCGATTAATGCATCCAGTGGTGCTGATTTCAGCAGTATTATTTGGAGAGCTGTTGAGCCAGATACCAATCCAAATGCCTATTATGGAGACGGATCAAATACCTATGTTCGCACTGAGCTTCAGGCTGAAGATTACGTATGTGGTGACGTAGTTCCATTTTTAATTAAAATCGACGTGGATGCGAATCCCGAACACGACCCTCAATCCATAGAAATAGATTTGCAATGGCTTTGTAACTCCACAGGCCAAGGAGGAGTTGGGGTAACAGATGTTATCAGCGCTTCAATCAATCCAGCTTCTGACCCTGGAGTAAGCAGTAATGGCAATGAAACTGTGATGATACTCTCCGAAACTATCACAGGTGATCCTTTAGATGTTCCAAATGGCAGTTGTACACTAGATGCTACATTAAAAGTTGATGGTATAAATGGAGGGGAATCTATAGTGGTCCGAATCGATGTTCTATTAGAATGCGATCCTACATCTACACCAACAGGAAATATTCAAGCATCCTTAATGGCCGCCAGAGTGGTTTCACCTGTGGAAGACGCAATTGCAGGTGGCCAACAAACCATCAATTGGAAAGTTGGAGGCATTTGCTTTGTAAATATTAGCGATGTTGTAGTCACGCATGCAGACTGCAACCAGAGTAATGGCATGATTACCATTACTGCCAATTCGAGTGTTAAGGCTCAAGACAGTGAATTGCGATATTCAATAGATGGAATTAATTACCAGGCTAGTAATGTATTTAGTGGATTGGCACCAGGTACTTATACCATATATGTTTGGGAGTCAACCGTTCCTAATTGTATTTCAACCCAGGAGGTTGAAATAATGGGTTTGTCTTGTACGCCAAGTATTGCGTGTGGAGCTGGTCAAGATTATGGATGTCAAACCTCGCCACCCACGCTTCCGGCACAATTTTCCGATATTACCGTCCATGAAGATTGTGGAGGCTCCATAGATGTATCCGAAAATACAGTAACTGTAGGTTGCGATGTCACTTTAACCCGTACTTACACTCCGATATCTGCTTGTGGGAATGGTACTCCTTGTGATGTGGTGTATACTTGGGTAGAAGACAATGGAGCTCCTACCACAACTACTTGCAATGAGGGTAATGATTTCGGTTGTCAATCTACTACTCCAAATATCACTCCTATTCCTCCTACTTGGGTAGATGCTTGTGGATTCACTGCCGGCCAATTAGCAGGAACTCCTACTAACAACGGGTGCAATTGGTCTGTAACTCATAAATTCTGGGCCGATGACGAGTGCGGTAATACCTCCGATACTTGTTACCAAACTTTTACCTGGATTATTGACAATGGAGCTCCTACCACAACTACTTGCAATGAGGGTAATGATTTCGGTTGTCAATCTACTACTCCAAATATCACTCCTATTCCTCCTACTTGGGTAGATGCTTGTGGATTCACTGCCGGCCAATTAGCAGGAACTCCTACTAACAACGGGTGCAATTGGTCTGTAACTCATAAATTCTGGGCCGATGACGAGTGCGGTAATACCTCCGATACTTGTTACCAAACTTTTACCTGGATTATTGACAATGGAGCTCCTACCACAACTACTTGCAATGAGGGTAATGATTTCGGTTGTCAATCTACTACTCCAAATATCACTCCTATTCCTCCTACTTGGGTAGATGCTTGCGGATTCACTGCCGGCCAATTGGCAGGAACTCCTACTAACAACGGGTGCAATTGGTCTGTAACTCATAAATTCTGGGCCGATGATCGGTAATACCTCCGATACTTGTTACCAAACTTTTACCTGGATTATTGACAATGGAGCTCCTACCACAACTACTTGCAATGAGGGTAATGATTTCGGTTGTCAATCTACTACTCCAAATATCACTCCTATTCCTCCTACTTGGGTAGATGCTTGCGGATTCACTGCCGGCCAATTGGGTCCCACTAACAACGGGTGCAATTGGTCCGTAACTCATAAATTCTGGGCCGATGACGAGTGCGGTAATACCTCCGATACTTGTTACCAAACTTTTACCTGGATTATTGACAATGGAGCTCCTACCACAACTACTTGCAATGAGGGTAATGATTTCGGTTGTCAATCTACTACTCCAAATATCACTCCTATTCCTCCTACTTGGGTAGATGCTTGCGGATTCACTGCCGGCCAATTAGCAGGAACTCCTACTAACAACGGGTGCAATTGGTCTGTAACTCATAAATTCTGGGCCGATGACGAGTGCGGTAATACCTCCGATACTTGTTACCAAACTTTTACCTGGATTATTGACAATGGAGCTCCTACCACAACTACTTGCAATGAGGGTAATGATTTCGGTTGTCAATCTACTACTCCAAATATCACTCCTATTCCTCCTACTTGGGTAGATGCTTGTGGATTCACTGCCGGCCAATTAGCAGGAACTCCTACTAACAACGGGTGCAATTGGTCTGTAACTCATAAATTCTGGGCCGATGACGAGTGCGGTAATACCTCCGATACTTGTTACCAAACTTTTACCTGGATTATTGACAATGGAGCTCCTACCACAACTACTTGCAATGAGGGTAATGATTTCGGTTGTCAATCTACTACTCCAAATATCACTCCTATTCCTCCTACTTGGGTAGATGCTTGCGGATTCACTGCCGGCCAATTGGCAGGAACTCCTACTAACAACGGGTGCAATTGGTCTGTAACTCATAAATTCTGGGCCGATGACGAGTGCGGTAATACCTCCGATACTTGTTACCAAACTTTTACCTGGATTATTGACAATGGAGCTCCTACCACAACTACTTGCAATGAGGGTAATGATTTCGGTTGTCAATCTACTACTCCAAATATCACTCCTATTCCTCCTACTTGGGTAGATGCTTGCGGATTCACTGCCGGCCAATTGGTAGGAACTCCCACTAACAACGGGTGCAATTGGTCCGTAACTCATAAATTCTGGGCCGATGACGAGTGCGGTAATACCTCCGATACTTGTTACCAAACTTTTACCTGGATTATTGACAATGGAGCTCCTACCACAACTACTTGCAATGAGGGTAATGATTTCGGTTGTCAATCTACTACTCCAAATATCACTCCTATTCCTCCTACTTGGGTAGATGCTTGCGGATTCACTGCCTGGGCCGATGACGAGTGCGGTAATACCTCCGATACTTGTTACCAAACTTTTACCTGCCAATTGGCAGGAACTCCCACAACTACTAACAACGGGTGCAATTGGTCCGTAACTCATAAATTCTGGGCCGATGACGAGTGCGGTAATACCTCCGATACTTGTTACCAAACTTTTACCTGGATTATTGACAATGGAGCTCCTACCACAACTACTTGCAATGAGGGTAATGATTTCGGTTGTCAATCTACTACTCCAAATATCACTCCTATTCCTCCTACTTGGGTAGATGCTTGTGGATTCACTGCCGGCCAATTAGCAGGAACTCCTACTAACAACGGGTGCAATTGGTCCTGGGCCGATGACGAGTGCGGTAATACCTCCGATACTTGTTACCAAACTTTTACCTGGATTATTGACAATGGAGCTCCTACCACAACTACTTGCAATGAGGGTAATGATTTCGGTTGTCAATCTACTACTCCAAATATCACTCCTATTCCTCCTACTTGGGTAGATGCTTGCGGATTCACTGCCGGCCAATTGGCAGGAACTCCTACTAACAACGGGTGCAATTGGTCTGTAACTCATAAATTCTGGGCCGATGACGAGTGCGGTAATACCTCCGATACTTGTTACCAAACTTTTACCTGGATTATTGACAATGGAGCTCCTACCACAACTACTTGCAATGAGGGTAATGATTTCGGTTGTCAATCTACTACTCCAAATATCACTCCTATTCCTCCTACTTGGGTAGATGCTTGCGGATTCACTGCCGGCCAATTGACTCCTACTAACAACGGGTGCAATTGGTCGTAACTCATAAATTCTGGGCCGATAACGAGTGCGGTAATACCTCCGATACTTGTTACCAAACTTTTACCTGGATTATTGACAATGGAGCTCCTACCACAACTACTTGCAATGAGGGTAATGATTTCGGTTGTCAATCTACTACTCCAAATATCACTCCTATTCCTCCTACTTGGGTAGATGCTTGCGGATTCACTGCCGGCCAATTAGCAGGAACTCCTACTAACAACGGGTGCAATTGGTCCGTAACTCATAAATTCTGGGCCGATGACGAGTGCGGTAATACCTCCGATACTTGTTACCAAACTTTTACCTGGATTATTGACAATGGAGCTCCTACCACAACTACTTGCAATGAGGGTAATGATTTCGGTTGTCAATCTACTACTCCAAATATCACTCCTATTCCTCCTACTTGGGTAGATGCTTGCGGATTCACTGCCGGCCAATTAGCAGGAACTCCCACTAACAACGGCTGCAATTGGTCCGTAACTCATAAATTCTGGGCCGATGACGAGTGCGGTAATACCTCCGATACTTGTTACCAAACTTTTACCTGGACTTTATACCAACAAATAGATGTTTCTTGTCCTTCAGAGGAAATAGTCGATGCCTGTGATTTCACAAGTGATGCAGATCTAGAAAATGCTTTTAACGACTGGTTAAACGGTAACGGATTTACAGTAGTTAACCCAGGTTGTGCCTCTGTTGATGACGCCGGATTTGCACCTTACGACTTTAATCTTGATCGATGTACTGGAGGTTCTATAACTGTTAAATTTGGACTTAAAGATGGATGTTCAGAAGATACTTGTACAGCTACCTATACGGTGACACCGATATCCCCCATTACCGTCTCCTGCCCAGCCGACCCCGACCTCCCGGCTTGTGCGTCGCAGTCATCCATAATGTATGCTTACCTCGGATGGGTAAATGGATTCAAGGTCAGCGGTGGATGCAATCCAAGTTCTAACATAGCAGACATCCCACCATTGCCAAACTATATGTGCGGCGAAGCAGTAAATCTAAGTTTTGAATTTAAAGCATATGATGATTGTACCAGAGATAGTTGCATGGCCACCTTTACGGTAGCGGCGGCTCCGCAGTTATTCTGTCAAGCACCAGATCCTAAAAGCAAACCAGCTTGCGCTTCAACCGATGATTTTGAAGAGTGGAAGCTGCAGTTTACAGCCGGAGGAGGATGCAGTCCAACTATTTCATACAATATTGTTATAAATGGACAACCCGTGTCTCCAGTCTCAAATCTGGACAATTTACAACCTCCCAGTATGTGTGGAGACAGCATTTGGATACAGATCACCGTTTCAGATCGATGTTTCCAAACACTTAGCCGCAGCTCGTATTATGCCATTGCAGAAGATACTACCAAGCCGGAAATTCTGGACTTGGAATCAGGATCTGATCTGGGTTGTAATCCTCAATCATTCCCGGCTCCCAACCCCGATAACATAACTGCAGATGACGATTGTGGTATAGCCGAAATTATAATTATTCCACCGGAGCACGACGTGGTTGGTTGTGATGGAAGATATTCCTATGGCTACCAGGTGATGGATAACTGTGGAAATATGTCTGATATTCATGTGGTAAACTATTCTTATACCGTTGACAATGATCCACCGGAATTTATGCCTCCGGCTCAGATCTTAGTACTTGAATGTACTGATCCGGTACCCAATCCGGTAGAGCCATTAGTAAGAGATGCATGCGGTGATCCAAAGGTGGTATTGATGAGTGAGGTGCGCAATGATCGTTCGGATTGTCCCTTTGTTGGTGAAGTCGTCAGAACCTGGATGGCCACGGACGGATGCGGTAACACATCCACTTGGGATGAAGTTATCGGCATCCAAGACAATACCACTCCGGTATTCGCTCAATTACCACCGGATATTTGTGAGGATCGTGCCATGACCTTTGAAGAATTTAAATATATGGTATTCCAACCGCTACCGATCGAAGGTGGTTGTGAACCCTTGTTATCAGAAGATCCGGTAATAGAATTTGATTGTGGAGCGTGCAGATATGTAATCACCTATAATTTTCAGAATGACTGTGGTTATGCTATCTCGCACACCCAGTACGTATGCATTCATGTCATGCCGCTTAGTTGTTCCATTGCCGGGCTTAACGAATTAGTGTGTGGTGAAGAAGAAAGACTTGCTGCAGTAGTGAGTGGAGGAGCAGGCGGTAATACTTACTCATGGGCTGTCGCCTCTGGAGACTGGACGATTATCAGTCCGGTCGATGAGCCCACGATAGAAATTCGTGCCGGCACAGGGGAAAGCAAGGTTATACTGACAGTCACCGATCAGGCAGGTTGTATTTCTACATGTGAATACATCCTGAGTTGTGGTGATCCTGAGGGCTGTAGCTTTTCTGAAAACTTCTACGGGCAGGATGGGCTAAAGAGCTGCTATTGGAAAGATACTTATGAGCAGATCCGTCATGTTCTGCTTAATGGAGACGTCACCATCGGAATCAAAGGACAACGATCCTTTACCGCCACGCATGGCGATGAATATTGCATTATAGATTTCCTTCCAGGCAGCGGAGCTCCGGCAGCTTTACTGTCCGGAGATGGCGGTTTTGTATCTTGTAAAGCAACCAATATCCAGAAGAAAGCAAACGGAGTAAGTAATAACTCCCTAGCTTCCGAAGCTTTGACAATGGCCTTAAATTTTGGACTGGATTCCAATTTTGCCAAAATCAGAATTATTGACGAATGCTTCATAACAGTAGATCTGGCAGACTGTATGTCTGAAAATCCACCGGTGGTACTGGGCAGTGAAGATACTACGTGCTTGCCCGTTTCGATTTTTGATATCTTGGGAGAGAAATGGACCATTTCGGATCTATTTAATCTTGCCAATCAGGAATTGGCGGGAATCAACACTGGAGTGGACCTGGAAGATTTGACCACTGCAATGCATTATCTGAATGTCGCTTTCGAAGAATGTAAGCGTATCATCGAATTTGGGCAATTCCCCAATCCTGATGATTTAACACCCGATCCCAAAATGTGGGATAATGGAAAACACGGTACTTGCAAAGTAAAGGTATCACCAAATCCGGTTGCCTATTTTACAACCATAAATGTCACCTTGAATCGAGATCGGGATGCGCAAATCAGTATCATAAATACGAATTCCGATGTAGTTGCCCAGTATAAATTACATGGTAAAAAAGGTGTAAATCACCTGAATCTTAACCTGTATAATTATCAAAGAGGGTTGTATACCGTAATGGTAATAAGCGAGGATTTGGTTCTTACTACAAAAATGTTAAAAGTATATTGATGTATTAAAACAGAAATGGTCTCTCAATTATTGAGACCATTTCTGTTTTTTAAAAATAAATTGAATAATGTTTTGTAAAGCTTATTTTTTTAGATAGATTTAACATCTGTTAATACTTTAGATAGAAGAGACTACATTTTTTAATTACTACCTACCATTTTACCTCCCCCCGAATGTAGACCCAATGGGTCTTACGCAAATACATTATTTATAACACTACCCCATAAGATATTTTGGTTAATAACCTAAAGTGGTTATCAGCTAAGTTATTCTTGAACCAAACCAATCGATGATGAAAACCAAGATGTACCAAGTGGTTTTCCCTATATTGTTATGCCTTTTAGGGATGAACCTTTCCGCTATTGCTAATAGCCCTTTTGAAAATAGCCCACCTCCATTTACCTGTTCGAAAGATGTAACGGTCCAGGTTAAGAAAGGAGACAAGATGGCCGACCATACCGTATCGGTTTCCATAGAGTATGACGCCGAAAACTGCCAAACCTGTTACACTTATACTGTAGTTAACGATCCCAATGGTGATCCGGATATAAGTCATGTAACATTTGGAGATTTAGCTTGTTCCGATTGTTTATCTGAAGATGTTGCTACGGCATCAGGAAGCAGTAATATATTTTTTGGAACAGATCCTACCACGTCAATTTGTGGTATCAAATTCGATATGGAAGGTAGTGGTGTTTACACCATTTGTGTTCCGGGAAACGCCCCTCCTGGTTCCATTACCGTAGCCATTAAAGCATCCCAATCCGAGAATAATGGATTTGCTTCAATCTGCGGGCCGGTTTCCTGCGAAACTTGCATGCCTAAAATAGTTGCTCATCCCGATCAAGATTTGGCGTGTGATCCACCCCTTAATAATGAGGGAATACCGGAAGCAATACCTGCTGAAGGAACGGATATCGACGTGATCGAGGATTGTGGACAAGAAGTTCAGCTAGTCACTGAATTGCTCCAAGATGGGTGTTTGCGTACCTTGGTGCGTCACTATTCCATTGAAGGATTTAATTGTAATGGTGGAGCCACTGCGGATGTTTCTTACACCTGGAAAGAATCTCGACTGGAATTTTCATTTCCTCCCCATGTCTATCAAGAGGCTTGTTCCGATCCCGCCACAATAAAAATGGCCTACGAGAATTGGTTGACTCGATTCAAATTTACCGGAGGTTGTAATCCGAAAGAAACTTTAGAGGAGTCAGGCCCTCCGGATGCTTGTGGAGGCACAGCTTGGGTGACCTATACAGTCAAGGATGAATGTCATAACTATACAATCCGAAAGAAATTTGTTGTCAAAGATGCTCCAGAATTAATAGCAAAATGTGCTGGAGATGTCATTATCGATGAATGTTTAAACCAAAAGAAAGTAAATGAATTATTTGACAATTGGTTAGATGCTTTTACATATGAAGGCGGATGCCAAGAGGTAACTGAGATGGGGCTTGAAGGCCTTCAAGCACCCAATGCATGTGAAGGTGGTGAAGTATTCGTGGAATACAAAGTTACCGATGGATGTAACACCGATTGGTGTTCCGCCAAATTTTCTATCAATTTCAATCGTGATCCGATTACATTACATTGCCCTGAAGAAGATCTCAAGATCGATTATTGTGTAAATGATAACCAGCTCGAAGAGATTATCAGTGCATATAAAAAAGAATTTTCTTTTAGTGGTGGATGTAATGCCGGATCGCGATTTGAAATCAAATACGATGAATATGAGTCTTGTAAAGGAGGAAGAATTAAGGTGATCTATAAAGTATGGGATCCTTGTAAAGACACCAGATGTGTTCGCTGGATTTATATTGAAGAAGCGCCTCCAATTAATGCCATTTGCCCACCGGAAACTACGGTCTATGCCTGCAAAGACAATATTGAAGAAGAATTCAAAAAATGGAAGGAAGCATTTACCTATGAAGGTGGTTGTGGAGAGGTTACCGAAATGTTTATCGGTGATGCCACCTTACTAGCAAAATGTGAGGGCAAAATCATTAACTTGGAGTATAAAGTGACTGACGCATGCGGTAAGTCTGACTGGTGTAATGCCAAATTTATTATTGTCCCGGAACCTCCTATCGAACTCGATTGTCCTGATGAAGACTTGTATGTCAATGAGTGTGTCTCTGAAACACAATTGGATGAAATTATCGAGGAATACAAAAAAAGCTTCTCGTTTACAGGAGGTTGTAAACCTGGAACCCGCTTTGTGATTGACAAAAGCCAGTATGTCGAGTGTCAGGGTGGTAAGGTTAAAGTTATATTTAAAGTATGGGATGGATGTGATGATACCCGATGTGTGAGGTGGATCTATGTTAAAGAAGCCCCTCCTATCAAAGCGGTCTGCGCACCGGAAACCACCGTTTATGCGTGTAAAGACAATATTGAAGAAGAATTCAAAAAATGGAAGGAAGCATTTACCTATGAAGGTGGTTGTGGAGAAGTTACCGAAATGTTTATCGGTGATGCCACTTTACCAGCAAAATGCAAAGGAAAAATTATCAACCTGGAGTATAAAGTAACTGACGCTTGTGGCAAGTCTGACTGGTGTAATGCCAAATTTATCATTGTCCCGGCACCTCCTATCGAACTCGATTGTCCTGATGAAGACTTGTATGTCAATGAGTGTGTCTCCGAAACACAATTAGATGAAATTATCGAGGAATACAAAAAAAGTTTCTCGTTTACAGGAGGTTGTAAACCTGGAACCCGTTTTGTGATTGATAAAAGCCAGTATGTCGAGTGTCAAGGTGGTAAGGTCAAAGTTATATTTAAAGTATGGGATGGATGTGATGATACCCGATGCGTGAGGTGGATCTACGTTAAAGAAGCTCCCCCAATCAAAGCGATCTGTGCACCGGAAACCACCGTCTATGCTTGTAGAGACAATATTGAAGAAGAGTTTAAGAAATGGAAGGAAGCATTTACCTATGAAGGTGGTTGTGGAGAAGTTACCGAAATGTTTATCGGTGATGCCACCTTACCAGCTAAATGCAAAGGAAAAATTATCAACCTGGAGTATAAAGTAACTGATGCTTGTGGTAAGTCTGATTGGTGTAATGCTAAATTTATCATTGTTCCAGCACCTCCGATTGAACTCAATTGTCCCGATGACAAATACGTTAAAGGTTGTCAGTCCCCTGAACAACTCCAAGTGATCATCGAAGAATACAAAAAAGAATTCTCATTCAAAGGTGGTTGTAATCCAGGTACCCGGTTTATGATCGACGATTCGCAATACGATGTATGTCTTGGTGGTAAAATCAAAGTCACTTATAAAGTCTGGGATGGATGTCAAGATCGTAAATGCGAAAGATACATCCATGTCAAACCAGCTCCACCTATCGTGGTCGAGTGTCCTAAGGATATTACCATCGACGAATGTACCAGTAAAGAAGAACTCGCTAAAATAATTTACGAATACAAAGCTAAGTTCTCCTTCAGTGGTGGTTGTGATCCTCAAACTCGTTTCAAAGTTGAAGGCGATGCCTCGCTCTGTGAAGGTGGCAAAATAGCTATTACATACATCGTTTACGAAAGTGAAGATTGTAAAGCCTCATGCACTAAATATATCTACATCAAGGACTCCAAACCCATCGATGCGGTTTGTCCTCCCGATGTAACTGTATATACCTGTAAAGATGATGTCGAAACCGCTTACAAACGTTGGAGAAGTTCATTCACCTATACCGGTGGTTGTGGTGAAGTCAATGAAATGTTCATCGGGGACGGCACCCTGCCTGAAAAATGTAAGGGTAAAGTCATCCAATTGGAATATAAAGTAACTGATGATTGTAGTTCTGACTGGTGCAATGCCAAATTCACTATCATCGGCGCACCTCCTCTCGAACTCAATTGTCCCGATGACAAATACGTTAAAGGTTGTCAGTCCCCTGAACAACTCCAAGTGATCATCGAAGAATACAAAAAAGAATTCTCATTCAAAGGTGGTTGTAATCCAGGTACCCGGTTTATGATCGACGATTCGCAATACGATATATGTCTCGGTGGTAAAATCAAAGTCACTTATAAAGTCTGGGATGGATGTCAAGATCGTAAATGCGAAAGATACATCCATGTCAAACCAGCTCCACCTATCGTGGTCGAGTGTCCTAAGGATATTACCATCGACGAATGTACCAGTAAAGAAGAACTCGCTAAAATAATTTACGAATACAAAGCTAAGTTCTCCTTCAGTGGTGGTTGTGATCCTCAAACCCGTTTCAAAGTTGAAGGCGATGCCTCGCTCTGTGACGGTGGCAAAATAGCCATTACATACATCGTTTACGAAAGTGAAGATTGTAAAGCCTCATGCACCAGATATATCTACATCAAGGACTCCAAACCCATCGATGCGGTTTGTCCTCCCGATGTAACCGTATATGCCTGTAAAGATGATGTCGAAGCCGCTTACAAACGTTGGAGAAGTTCATTCACCTATACCGGTGGTTGTGGTGATGTCAACGAAATGTTCATCGGCGATGGCACCCTACCTGAAAAATGCGAGGGTAAAGTCATCAAATTGGAATACAAAGTAACTGATGATTGTAGTTCTGACTGGTGCAATGCCAAATTCACTATCATCGGCGCACCTCCTCTCGAACTCAATTGTCCCGATGACAAATACGTTAAAGGTTGTCAGTCCCCTGAACAACTCCAAGTGATCATCGAAGAATACAAAAAAGAATTCTCATTCAAAGGTGGTTGTAATCCAGGTACCCGGTTTATGATCGACGATTCGCAATACGATATATGTCTCGGTGGTAAAATCAAAGTCACTTATAAAGTCTGGGATGGATGTCAAGATCGTAAATGCGAAAGATACATCCATGTCAAACCAGCTCCACCTATCGTGGTCGAGTGTCCTAAGGATATTACCATCGACGAATGTACCAGTAAAGAAGAACTCGCTAAAATAATTTACGAATACAAAGCTAAGTTCTCCTTCAGTGGTGGTTGTGATCCTCAAACCCGTTTCAAAGTTGAAGGCGATGCCTCGCTATGTGACGGTGGTAAAATAGCCATTACTTACATCGTTTACGAAAGTGAAGATTGTAAAGCCTCATGCACCAGATATATCTACATCAAGGACTCCAAACCCATCGATGCGGTTTGTCCTCCCGATGTAACTGTATATACCTGTAAAGATGATGTCGAAGCCGCTTACAAACGTTGGAGAAGTTCATTCACCTATACCGGTGGTTGTGGTGATGTCAACGAAATGTTCATCGGCGATGGCACCTTGCCTGAAAAATGTAAGGGTAAAGTCATCAAATTGGAATATAAAGTAACTGATGATTGTAGTTCTGATTGGTGTAATGCCAAATTTACCATCATCGGCGCACCTCCTCTCGAACTCAATTGTCCCCGAGATAAATACGTCGAGGGATGTCAATCTCCCGAAGATCTCCAAAAGATCATCGAGGAATACAAAAAAGAATTCTCGTTCAAAGGTGGTTGTAAACCAGGTACCCGGTTTATGATCGATGATTCGCAATACGATATATGTCTTGGTGGTAAAATCAAAGTCACTTATAAAGTCTGGGATGGATGTCAAGATCGTAAATGTGAAAGATACATCCACGTCAAACCGGCTCCACCTATCGTGGTCGAGTGTCCTAAGGATATTACCATCGACGAATGTACCAGTAAAGAAGAACTCGCTAAAATAATTTACGAATACAAAGCTAAGTTTTCCTTCAGTGGTGGTTGTGATCCTCAAACCCGTTTCAAAGTTGAAGGGGATGCCTCGTTATGTGACGGTGGCAAAATAGCCATTACATACATCGTTTACGAAAGTGAAGATTGTAAAGCCTCATGCACCAGATATATCTACATTAAGGACTCCAAACCCATCGATGCGGTTTGTCCTCCCGATGTAACTGTATATACCTGTAAAGATGATGTCGAAGCCGCTTACAAACGTTGGAGAAGTTCATTCACCTATACCGGTGGTTGTGGTGATGTCAACGAAATGTTCATCGGCGACGGCACCTTGCCTGAAAAATGTAAGGGTAAAGTCATCAAATTGGAATATAAAGTAACTGATGATTGTAGTTCTGATTGGTGTAATGCCAAATTTACCATCATCGGCGCACCTCCTCTCGAACTCAATTGTCCCCGAGATAAATACGTCGAGGGATGTCAATCTCCCGAAGATCTCCAAAAGATCATCGAGGAATACAAAAAAGAATTCTCGTTCAAAGGTGGTTGTAAACCAGGTACCCGGTTTATGATCGATGATTCGCAATACGATATATGTCTTGGTGGTAAAATCAAAGTCACTTATAAAGTCTGGGATGGATGTCAAGATCGTAAATGCGAAAGATACATCCACGTCAAACCGGCTCCACCAATCGTGGTCGAGTGTCCTAAGGATATTACCATTGACGAATGTACCAGTAAAGAAGAACTCGCTAAAATAATTTACGAATACAAAGCCAAGTTCTCCTTCAGTGGTGGTTGTGATCCTCAAACCCGTTTTAAAGTTGAAGGGGATGCCTCGCTATGTGACGGTGGTAAAATAGCCATTACTTACATCGTTTACGAAAGTGAAGATTGTAAAGCCTCATGCACCAGATATATCTACATCAAGGACTCCAAACCCATCGATGCGGTTTGTCCTCCCGATGTAACTGTATATGCCTGTAAAGATGATGTCGAAGCCGCTTACAAACGTTGGAGAAGTTCATTCACCTATACCGGTGGTTGTGGTGACGTCAACGAAATGTTCATCGGCGACGGCACCCTACCTGAAAAATGCGAGGGTAAAGTCATCAAATTGGAATACAAAGTCACCGATGATTGTAGTTCTGACTGGTGCAATGCCAAATTCACCATCATCGGTGCACCTCCTATCAAGGTTGAATGCCCTAAGGATATTGAAGTGAAAGAATGTACAACGCGTGATGAACTCGCCAAAATAGTCGAGAGATACAAGACCTTGTTCAAGTATTCTGGTGGATGTAAAGTGGAAACTTCATTCCAGTTAAAAGGAGATTGGAACATTTGTGAAGGTGGAAAATTGGCTCTTATCTATACAGCAAAAGATCGTTGTAGTACCGAAAGATGTACCAGTTATATACATATTCCGAAATCCAGACCTCCGGTCGCCATTTGTCCTCCCGATTATACCTTAGACATTTGTGTATCGAAAGAGAAGTACGATGAGCTATTTAATCGATGGCGAAACGCTTTCAAATACAAAGGTGGTTGTGGTGATGTAAAAGAAGGTTTCTTCACCGTAACACCTAGACCAAACTTATGTGAGGGCGGTGTGTTCAAACTCGGATATGTGGTTTCGGATGCTTGTCATGCAGATACTTGTTATTCCACATTTACGGTACCTCCTGCACCTCCTATCTTAGTGGCTTGCCCTAAAGACATCAAGGTAAAAGAGTGTACTTCTAATGAGGAATTAAGGAAGATTATTGAAGAGTATAAAACCAAATTTACCTATGCCGGTGGTTGTGAGGTGAAAACTTCTTTCAAAATCATTGGTGATTCTGACATTTGTAAGGGTGGAAAAATTGGTATTGTCTATACGGCTAAAGATCATTGTAGTACCGAAAGATGTACCAGTTACATACATATTCCGAAATCCAGACCTCCGGTCGCCATTTGTCCTCCCGATTATACCTTAGACATTTGTGTATCGAAAGAGAAGTACGATGAGCTATTTAATCGATGGCGAAACGCTTTCAAATACAAAGGTGGTTGTGGTGATGTAAAAGAAGGTTTCTTCACCGTAACACCTAGACCAAACTTATGTGAGGGCGGTGTGTTCAAACTCGGATATGTGGTTTCGGATGCTTGTCATGCAGATACTTGTTATTCCACATTTACGGTACCTCCTGCACCTCCTATCTTAGTGGCTTGCCCTAAGGACATCAAGGTAAAAGAGTGTACTTCTAATGAGGAATTAAGGAAGATTATCGAAGAGTATAAAACCAAATTTACCTATGCCGGTGGTTGTGAGGTGAAAACTTCTTTCAAAATCATTGGTGATTCTGACATTTGTAAGGGTGGAAAAATTGGTATTGTCTATACGGCTAAAGATCATTGTAGTACCGAAAGATGTACCAGTTACATACATATTCCGAAATCCAGACCTCCGGTCGCCATTTGTCCTCCCGATTATACCTTAGACATTTGTGTATCGAAAGAGAAGTACGATGAGCTATTTAATCGATGGCGAAACGCTTTCAAATACAAAGGTGGTTGTGGTGATGTAAAAGAAGGTTTCTTCACCGTAACACCTAGACCAAACTTATGTGAGGGCGGTGTGTTCAAACTCGGATATGTGGTTTCGGATGCTTGTCATGCAGATACTTGTTATTCCACATTTACGGTACCTCCTGCACCTCCTATCTTAGTGGCTTGCCCTAAGGACATCAAGGTAAAAGAGTGTACTTCTAATGAGGAATTAAGGAAGATTATCGAAGAGTATAAAACCAAATTTACCTATGCCGGTGGTTGTGAGGTGAAAACTTCTTTCAAAATCATTGGTGATTCTGACATTTGTAAGGGTGGAAAAATTGGTATTGTCTATACGGCTAAAGATCATTGTAGTACCGAAAGATGTACCAGTTACATACATATTCCGAAATCCAGACCTCCGGTTGCCATTTGTCCTCCCGATTATACTCTGACGGAATGTGCTAGCGAAGAAGAGTATAAGCAACTCTTTGAGCGTTGGAGAAATGCTTTCAAATATAAAGGAGGTTGCGGTGATGTAAAAGAAGGTTTCTTCACCGTAACACCTAGACCAAACTTATGTGAGGGCGGTGTGTTCAAACTTGGATATGTGGTTTCGGATGCTTGTCATGCAGATACTTGTTATTCCACATTTACGGTACCTCCTGCACCTCCTATTAAGGTGGAATGTCCTAAGGATATTAAAGTGGAAGAATGTACCACGAGAGATGAATTAGCAAAAATCATCGAGAGATACAAAACACTATTTAAGTATTACGGTGGTTGTGATGTGAAAACTTCTTTCAAGCTGGAAGGAGATTGGGATATTTGTAAAGGTGGTAAACTTGCGGTGATTTATACGGCAAAAGATTATTGTAATACCGAAAGATGTACCAGCTACATCTACATTCATGAGGCCAAGCCTCCGGTTGCCATTTGTCCTCCCGATTATACCCTGGCAGAATGTGCTACCGAAGAAGAGTATAAGCAACTCTTTGAGCGTTGGAGAAATGCTTTCAAATATAAAGGAGGTTGCGGTAAAGTAGAAGAGGCATTTGCCACGGTAACACCAAAACCGGATCTTTGTAAAGGAGGTATATTCAAACTACAGTACATTGTAAAAGATGAGTGTAATGCAGATACTTGTTACTCTACATTTACTGTACCACCAGCTCCGCCAATCAAAGTGGAATGTCCTAAGGATATGGAAGTCAGCGGATGTAATACTCAGGATTATATAAACGAACAGTTTAAGCTATGGCTCCAAACCTTTACTTATAAAGGTGGATGTAATCCAAAACCTTACTTTGGAGAATACAAAATACCTGAAGTCTGTATTGGAGGTAAAGTAACCGTGAAATACACGGTTAAGGATAACTGTAATTCAGAAAGTTGTGAAGCTACATTTATAGTGACTCCAGCACCTGAATTAAAAATCAACTGTCCCGATCCGAAAGTGGTAAAAGAATGTACAGATCCAGACGAAATCATTCGAATCTTCGAATATTGGTTAGAAGGATTCACCTATGAAGGTGGATGTGGAAAGGTGATTGAATCCGGTTTAGAAGATCTTGAACCACCACTAGAATGTAAGGGTGGAAAATTATGGGTCACCTACAAGGTCAAAGACGACTGTAGTGAAAAGGTCTGTTCTACATACTTCGAAGTAAAAGGTGATAACGAAGCACCACGTTGGGTTGGAGAACTTCCAGGAAATGAGCGATATGAATGTGAAGAAGTTCCGGATCCACGTAGACTAGTCGCAATTGATAATTGTGACGAGGAAGTATTCGTTGAATTCAAAGAGGTAAGAAAGAATGTAAGTAATCAATGTCCGGTTGTTTATGAGCTCATTCGTACCTGGACTGCTGTTGACGATTGCAAAAATAAGATTCAGCATATTCAGAAGATTTCGGTTACCGATACCAGAGCTCCCGTATTTGAATTTACACCGAAGGACTATTGCGAAGAGGAGGCCTTGACTCTGGCAGAATTCAGGCAGTTGGTATTCAAGCCGATTGAAAGTATAGATCAATGTGCTCCACTGTTGTCGGAAGATCCATACATTGAATTCAATTGTGGTGCTTGTCGATACGAAATCACCTACAGGGCAACGGATATTTGCGGTAATACAACGGCGCATATTCAATACATTTGTGTCCATCTGGAACCACTTACCTGTTCAATCACCGGACCGACAAGTGCGGTGTGTGGTGAAGAAATCACTTTGGAGGCTCATGCTCACGGAGGTGGAGGTGGAAACACCTACGAATGGAAAGTGGTTTCCGGAGATTGGTCTATAGCAGGATCACCATATAATGCCACTGTAGATCTGCAGTCTGGAATTGGAGAAGCTAAGGTCAAGGTAATAATTAGAGATCAGATCGGTTGTGAATCCGAATGTGTTTACGTCGTTGAATGTGGAGATCCTCAAGGGTGTAGTTTGCCATTGAGATATTATGGAACAGATGGTTTGAAAAATTGTTACTGGAAAGATACTTACGAACAATTACGACATATGTTGTTGCAAACTGATGTGACCATAGGTATCAAAGGCAAACGCTCATTCACCGCGACTCATGGGGACGAACATTGTATCATTGACTTATTACCTGGTGGAGGACCATCAGCACCTCTTTTAGAGGGAGATGGTGGATTCAGAGAGTGTAGGGCTACCAATATTCAACTTGCTGCAAATGGAGTAAGTGACAATACATTAGCGTCTGAAGCTTTGGCCATGGCTCTTAATATGGCGTTAGATTCCAATTTTGCTAAAATCAGGATCATTGATCATTGTTTCATCACAATCGACCTGTCTGATTGTATGGCCGAAGATCCTCCGGTAGTGGCAGGAAGCGAAGATACTGTTTGCCTGCCTCCTTCAATATTTGATGCTGTAGGACCTAAGTGGGATATTGATTCACTATTTAGATTTACCAACCGGGTTCTCGCTGGTGAAAACATCAATGTAGATCTGGAAGATCTGGCCACCACATTGAATTACCTGAATGTGGCATTTGATGAATGTAAACGAATCATCGAATTCGGCCAATATTCAGATCCTGATAAGAGAGTTCCTGTACCACGAACGCGATTGAATGACTTAAACGAAAAATGTCATGTATCCGTATCACCAAACCCGGTAGCTTTCTATACCACGATATCAGTGACACTGGATCGACAACGAGAAGCTCAAGTGGAAATCATTAACTCTCAGGGAAATACAGTTCAAACTTTCAGTATGGAAGGTCGTAAAGGTCAAAACTTCATCAACGCTAATATAGCTGGTTTGAAGTCCGGGCTTTACACAGTAATGGTTCGATCTGAAGATCTGCTGTTAACTACTAAAATGCTAAAAGTGTATTAATTAGTATTATTATTTTACCCTTCGTTGCCAATTGAAATCAACGGTAGGTGAGTTGTTAACTCATCTACCGTTTTTTTTTATGCGACAATCAACAAAAATATATGATCCCGTTCGTAAATTGGGCATAATTTGTAAATGAAGTGATTTAATAACAAATTGTTAATTGATTTGCATACCATTGATCCTGACTGCCTCAGGCAGGTCTCAATATATCAGCTTTTTCTCGATCCATCCGCGAGCGCCGAAGCTACTCAGCGGAGGCGCTAGCTACGGTTATGCATCCTGTCTGCCGCAGGCAAGGCTCCAAAAGAGCTTCATCTTGAAAATCAAGCGAATACAACTCATTTTAACATCTGTTTTTAAACCACTTCAATGGATTATATATCCTAAAATGGTGGAATTAAAAGAAAACTCAAAAATATGACTAAGAAGTGCAATATCGTTTTAACCTTTTACCTGTTGTCAATTCTTTTGTTCTTTTCAGCTTGTCAGACAAGTGAATCCAAACTTCAAAGCGACAAAGACACCTCATTTGATGAACGCATGGAATGGTGGCGTAATGCGCGCTTCGGAATGTTCATCCACTGGGGTCTTTATGCTATTCCAGCTGGCGAATGGCAGGGATCTACCAACCATGCAGAGTGGATTAGAACGACAGCACAAATCCCTTTGGAAACGTACAACCAATTTGTCCAGCAATTTAATCCCCAAAACTTTAATGCCGATGAATGGGTTCAAGCTGCTAAACAGGCCGGCATGAAGTACATCGTTATCACCAGCAAACATCACGATGGTTTTTGCCTATGGGATTCGGAATACACCGATTATGATGTAATGTCTACGCCCTTCCAAAGAGATATTTTGCTTGAACTATCTGCTGCCTGTGTAAAACATAACATAAAATTATGCTTTTACCATTCGATCATGGATTGGCATCATCCGGACTACCTGCCACGCCGGGAATGGGAAAAGGACCGCCCAACTACAGGTGCTCAATATGAACGGTATGTCCAATATATGAAAAATCAATTGCAGGAATTAACCACAGAATATGGTGATATCGGCGTATTATGGTTTGACGGAGAATGGGAGTCAACCTGGACGCATGAAATGGGACTTGATCTTTATGACTACGTCCGCAACCTAAAGCCTGATATTATCATCAATAACCGGGTGGACAAAGGCCGGCAAGGCATGGCTGGAATGACCAAATCCAGCGAGTATGCCGGTGACTTTGGTACTCCGGAACAAGAAATTCCCGAACATGGTGAACATGTTATGGATTGGGAAAGCTGCATGACCATGAATAATCACTGGGGATATAATCATACTGATGACAACTGGAAGTCCACAAATACCTTATTGTATAATCTAACCGACATAGTAGCTAAAGGTGGTAATTTTTTATTAAACATTGGCCCGAAGGAAGATGGCACTTTCCCAGTTGAAAGCATCGAAAGACTTAATGCGATAGGTACATGGATGAACGACCATCAGGAAGCTATTTATGAAACCGAACGAATAAAAATTTACGCCCAGGGGGATTCTATCCGATATGTAAAAAAGAAATCTCAGAATACTTATTATGTCTTCGTTTCAGGTAGAATTGACTCAAATCTTGTATTGAAAAGTATAGAACCGAATAAGAACAGTAAGATACGACTGCTATCATTAAATCGAGAAATTCAGTATACTTTTCACCCGGAGCAAGGTATCACTCTTACCGATCCAGAACTGATTAACGAAGCAAATTTACCCATCAAGGTATTGCGCATTGAAGGGAAGGAAGCGCAAGTCCTGGAAAAGCCTGTGATTAGGGTTCCAGATCAGCCAGAGCGTAGCCAATATCTGTTTTATGACAATCAAACATTTACCATTTCAACTCCGGATTCCACCGCTCTGGTCAAATATTCATTAGATGGGTCTGATCCAACCCGTTTTGGCGTGATTTACAACGGTCCGGTTTTGATTCGCGAAAGTTGTGAAGTAAGGGTAGTTGCTCAACAACCGGGTCGAATAAGCTCACCTCTGGCCAGAGTGCAATTCAAAAAATCTGCTTTGGTGAAAGATATCAATCTGGTTAATCCTCCCCATGAAAACTATCAAAGTCTGGGCAAAATGTCTTTGGCAGATGGTGAATTAGGGTCCAAACAGTATAATGACGGGAAATGGCTGGGATTCGAAGGGATGGAATTAAATGCCATCTTTGATCTTGGACAAACCAAAGAAATTACAAAAGTCTCTATCAACTTCTTACAGAATCAAGGTAGTTGGATATTTTTACCAGCAAAATTGCAATTCCTAACATCTGAAAATGGAGAAGATTTTACCTTAATCGAAGAAATCCATAATGAAGTAAGACAGGATGCAGAAGTATTTATCAAAACATTTACTTCTAAGTTACAAGGAGTCCGAGCCAAATACATCAAAGTAATCGGTACACAAGATAAGTTGTGCCCGGATTGGCATCCGGGAACTGGAGGCTCATGTTGGATATTTGCCGATGAAGTGGTGATCGAGTAAGACATCATATCCTATTATTGCTTTATCCGAGAATATTGAACTAATCTTACTTTCTTTGTGCTATGAAGGTTTTGGTCATACGATTTAGCTCTCTTGGGGATATTGTGCTGACTACTCCGGTGGTCCGGGTATTACAAAATAACCTTGACGCGAAAGTGCACTATCTGACGAAATCCAATTTTTCAGGACTGTTAAAGCCTAATCCACATATTACAAAAGTGTACTCTATAAAAAAATCTGTAAATGAAGTTATTGGTGCTTTAAAACAAGAAAAATATGACTACATCATTGACCTGCATTTGAATCTTCGCAGCATCCAAACCAGACTCCACCTGAGAACTGTCAAAACATTGTCCTACCAAAAATACAATTTCCAAAAATGGAAAATGGTGAAATTAAAAAGGTTCCCAAAAGATCCTTCGCACATTGTTGACCGGTATCTAGGCGCATTAACTGCTCTAAAGGTACATAACGATAATAAGGGATTGGAATTTCATTTTGACCGCGATCTGGATCTGAGCAAAATACAGAATTTAGTGCCTGATAGACCTTTCGGCGTATTTGTCATCGGAGCTGCCCATTTTACAAAAGTTATGCCCAAAGAAAAATTTCTTGAAGTCATGATGCAATTCAGTCATCCCATGGTTATTATTGGCGGTCCATCAGAATTGGAAACAGGATTGTGGTTGCAAAAGCAACTTCAAAAACCAGTATACAATCTGTGTGGAAAGTTGTCAATCCAGGAATCTGCAATGGTAGTAAACTTGTCCAAGGTTGTGGTCTCTCACGATACTGGGTTTATGCATATTGCAGCGGCACTCAAAAAGCCATTGGTTACGATTTGGGGAGGTTCGGTATCTCAAATGGGATACTGGCCCTACTATGGCAATCAATCCATTCCATTTGTCATGATCGAAGATAAGCAACTTTCATGTCGACCGTGTAGTCGTTTTGGAAAAGACCACTGTCCTAAAAAACATTTTAATTGTATGCACAACCTTTCGGTTGAATTAATCGCCACTTCAGCCAATCAATTCATGTCATTGAAGTAACTTCGTCGCATTTTTCTGTACCTTCATATAATTTTATAATCTTTATCGATCCAGATTTATTTAATTCTTGAAACTTAAAATTTAATATAATTATGCAAACGCGAAGAGATCCAAATATTCTAGGAAGTGGCGGTAAATTTATCAAATATGCCATTGCCGCCTTTTTAGTCTTTGTAGGCTTTTTAATATTGACCAGTACCACATTTCTGACGATTGATCCCGGTCATAAAGGAGTTATATTTAAAAGATTTGCCGGCGGTCTGAAAAAAGACTATGTCTATAGTCAGGGATTCCATATCATAGCTCCCTGGAACAAAATGTATGTCTATGATGTCCGGATTAATGAGGCCTTCGAGACGATGGAAGTCCTCTCTAAGAACGGTTTGACTATCAAAGTCGAGTTGTCCTATCGTTTTAATCCGCTTTCGGACAAAATTGGTTACTTACATGATGAGATTGGAACAGATTTTCTGGAGCGAATAGTGAAACCGGAAATCCGTTCTGCAACCCGAGAAGTAATTGGAAAGTATCTACCGGAAGAATTGTATTCCACCAAACGGGAGGCTATTCAAGATGAAATCTTCCAGACGACCAGTCAAGCTGTAGCGGAAAAACATATCAATCTGGATGCCGTTTTAATCCGGGAAGTCGCATTACCCGAGACCGTACGTAATGCCATCGAAAGTAAATTAAAGGAAGAGCAAGAATCTCTGCAATATGAATTCCGATTGGTAAAAGAACGTAAAGAAGCAGAAAGAAAGATCATTGAAGCTAATGCCAAGGCCGAGGCCAACCGCATTTTAAATGCAAGTCTCTCGGATAAGATATTGAGAGATAAAGGTATAGAGGCAACCCTATCCTTAGCCAATTCTCCAAATTCCAAAGTGGTTATTGTAGGAGGCGGGGATGAAGGTCTGCCATTGATTTTAGGAAACTAATGCATAAAGAACTAAGTTGCTACGGTATAAATCGTAGAGATTTTTGTGAAGATTGAGGCGGGGGTTCTCTTGCATAGCCTTAGCTATGGAAGGGTTCGCCAACGATAAGATTCACAGAAAGATCAAGATTTGGTATCGGATGAATTTAGGTCTTCATGCACTAATAGGATGGCATATGTAAGGGGAATGAATTGGGACTATTGAGTTTGATAGACTGTAACTTGTGGCCATAGTCCCAATTCTTCAACCTGTTCGATATTTGAGGGCACTGCACTGCTCAGATAGACATCATAACCCTACTGATTATCCTTTTCATTTAAAGCATCCCAATATTCAACTGCTCTGCGGGTATGAGGAATACATATGGAACCTCCTACGATATTCGCAACGGCCAAAATCTCAATTAGCTCTTCATTGGTAACCTGCAATTGATGACACTTTTCCAGATGATATTTGATGCAATCATCACAACGTAATACCATAGATGCCACTAATCCCAGCATTTCCTTAGTTCTA
This sequence comes from Saprospiraceae bacterium, assembly GCA_965223405.1. Taxonomy (GTDB): domain Bacteria; phylum Bacteroidota; class Bacteroidia; order Chitinophagales; family Saprospiraceae; genus CBDCWO01. The sequence continues at coordinate 3,419,004 of CBDCWO010000006.1, read as the reverse complement.
GCTGATAATGCACCATCTGCATAGGTATGACTATCCAGATTGAAAAAACGTCTGATTACTTTATTGTCATGAGCCAAAATCCGTTCATTCATTTTTGACCTGTACTGATTAAACTCTTCAACCAAAGCCATAACTTATACTATTTTACGATTGTGAAATAACCAAATTGAAATGATCAAACGAAAAAAGAATCCAATGGTAGCGATGATAGCAGCGGTTCCGAAAAATACCATTTCGGTATTGATATAATTGGCCATCATATCCTGCCGTGAAGACGGTAAATGAATCATAGTGTGATATATCCCGATATCATCAACATACCTTTGAAACTCAGTCAGACGCTTAACCAAAAACAAAAATAGTGGGATACATCCAAATACCAGAAATGTTTTAATCCACTGCCATCGCGCAAAAAAGGTAAATTTTAATAAGAATATATATCGGATCAAAGTAAAAAAAACGACCAGGAATATAATATTGGATTCCTTAAATGGAAATTGATAGATTTCTTTCTCTATCGGCCTTAACATCAGCACGATGATAATCAAAGTAATCAACCACCCCAGAATCTCTATCAATCCTAATAACAGGAATCTATTTTTCAACATTCGGCAAAAATAATCCGTTGGTTAAAATTTCAAATGATCTTAGAAATAAATTTCCTTTTTCCGGTTGATAATCAGATTCTGTACAACCTTAAATAATACACCGGGATTCAATTTTCTCCAGTTGATGTTGTTATATGCAGGTCCCAGATGAGTATAAAAGTGGATATTGGTGGTTTCCATTTCTGTCCAAACATGATCTAAAGTGTTTACAAAGCAAATCCACCCTCCCTCATCCGCAACATCTTCTCTCCATTCTTCGTAATAACAATCGTCCGAACCATGAAAATTTAGTATATGTTCACTTAGGATTACAAATTTAACTATGCCCTTGTTGATCATATGTTCAATAATGTTTCGCTTCAGCAACATAATATCGTTGTTTAAACAATCATTCCATTCTCCTATCAATTCCAGCATAGCATAGTGTTCATCATAATCTACATAAAGGATTTTTAGGTACAAGGTACTGGATCCAAACTCATCCCACTGAGGATGTATGTAATAATTATATATTCGGTTGGAATATGTAAATTCACTATAGGTCTTTCCATACAATGGTGATTCCCGATCTTCCGATGAAGAATAAAGACCAATCCAGTGATAATATGGCTCTATATCATGCATGCACTAAATTTCTGAAGGTCAAATTACGTTATTTTAAACAAATCACAATATGATTATAAGCATAACAGAAATTAATGATTAAGAATTATATTTGCAGTCACATTTATTCCTCAAAGCCCAGATGGCGGAACTGGTAGACGCGCTACTTTGAGGGGGTAGTGGCCGCAATGGCCGTGCAGGTTCGAGTCCTGTTCTGGGCACTTTTTACTCCTAACAGCAGGGTTGGCTCTGATCTCCCACAATTTCTAGTATCTTTGCGCGATGCAGCACAAATCCGGATTTGTAAATATTATTGGTAAACCCAATGTGGGTAAATCTACCTTGATGAATGCGCTGTTAAACGAGAAGATGTCGATCATAACCCCCAAACCACAAACCACCCGACATCGCATTCTGGGCATCATTTCCGATGAAAATTATCAAGTGGTATTATCCGATACTCCCGGATTGATCCCAGATCCCAACTACAGTCTGCACAAAGTCATGAATACTTATGTCTTGTCGACTTTTGAAGATGCTGATATTATGATCGTTTTAACGGAAAAAGCGGACGATTTGGACCGCTATGAATTCATAAAGGCTAAGTTGAATGCATTGGAAGTTCCTAAATTTTTAGTAATCAACAAAGTGGACATTAGCAGCCCAGAAGAAATAACCGCTGTGCAAAATCGGTGGTCAGAGACTCATTTTACCAATATTATAGCCATTTCTGCACTCTTGCAAAAAGGGACGGAGCAGCTATTCAATTTAATCCTTCAATACCTTCCGGAAGGTCCTGTGTATTACCCGAAAGATCAGTTATCCGATCGGCCGGAACGATTCTTTGTAAGTGAAATTATCCGGGAAAAGATTCTTGAACTTTATGAACAAGAAATTCCATACTCGACTCAGGTAGAAATCGAAGCCTACCAGGAACAAGAGGAAATCACCAGAATCCGTGCGATCATCTATGTTCTTAGAAGAACCCAAAAAGCCATACTTATTGGAAAAGCAGGAGCAGCGATTAAAAAATTAGGAATCTTGGCTAGAAAGGATATAGAAAAGTTTATTGATCAAAAAGTTTATCTCGAGCTGTACGTTAAGATTCGTGAGAACTGGCGTGATAATGAGCAGACATTAAAAAGATTTGGCTATCAATCTTAAAGTTCAATAAATGGGAAACATAGTAGCGATTGTCGGCAGGCCGAATGTGGGCAAATCAACTCTCTACAACCGCTTAATCGGTGAAAGAGAAGCTATCATTGATGACATTAGCGGAGTAACAAGAGACCGGAAGTATGGTATGACGGAGTGGAACGGCAAACCATTTACAATCGTTGATACCGGTGGATTTGTTACCAGTACAGATGACGTTTTTGAGAAGGAAATCAAGTCACAGGTAAAGATTGCTATTGAGGAGGCCAACATTATCCTGTTTATGGTAGATGTTACCACAGGAATCACAGATCTGGATGAGGATATTGCCAACATGCTTCGAAAAATTGACAAAGACGTATTCCTGGTCGTCAACAAGGCAGATAATTTCAATAGAATTATGGCAGCCAATGAATTTTGGAGTTTGGGATTTTCAGATACCTATTTTTTGTCATCTATATCAGGTAGTGGAACCGGCGATTTGTTGGATGCCCTATCCGAAAAAGTCGAATATCATGAAGAACAAGCAGAAGAAAGCAAGATTCCAAGGATAGCTATTATCGGACAACCCAATGTTGGAAAATCTTCTCTTACCAACGCGCTGTTAGGTGAAGAGCGGAATATTGTCACCAAGATAGCGGGCACCACACGAGACCCTATTCATTCTCACTACAAGCAATTTGGTAAAGAATTTTTGTTGATTGATACCGCAGGTATTCGGAAAAAAGGGAAAGTCCACGATGATTTGGAGTTCTATTCAGTCATTAGAGCGGTAAGGGCAATGGAAGAATCAGATGTATGCCTGCTTATGATAGATGCAACCATGGGAATTGAAGCCCAGGATATGCAAATATTTCAATTGGCCATTAAGCGTAAAAAAGGGATTATCCTCCTGGTCAATAAATGGGATTTGGTCGAAAAAAGTACCCAGACCGCACAAGAATTTACAGAGAAGATTAAGCGAAAACTTTCCCCGTTCAATGACGTCCCCATCCTATTTATCTCAGTTACCGAAAAAACCAGGATATTTAAAGCTGTAGAATTAGCACTGGAGGTCTATGACAATAGAAAGCAAAGGATTAAAACCGGAGAGTTAAACGAAGTTATGCTCTCAGCAATTGAAAAAGTACCCCCCCCTTCTCATCGCGGAAAATTTATCAAAATAAAATATGTGACCCAACTACCCATGCATTATCCGGCATTTGCCTTTTTCTGTAATTATCCCGACCACATCAAAAAAACCTACAAACAATATTTAGAAAATCAATTGAGAAAAAATTTTAATTTCACAGGAATTCCCATTTCCATTTTCTTTCGAAAAAAATAAACCTATGCATGTAGAGGAAACCCGATTACCAGGATTGCTCATTCTTTCTCCTCGTATTTTTCCTGATAAAAGAGGATATTTTTTCGAATCTTATCATCAAAAAAGACTTGTTGATCTGGGAATCGATTATAAATTTGTTCAAGATAATGAAGCCAAATCCGGCTTTGGCGTTTTGCGCGGACTTCACTATCAATGTCATCCTTTTGCTCAGGCTAAACTAGTACGAGTCATATCCGGAGAAGTGCTGGATGTAGTTGTTGACATCAGAGACCATTCCCCTACTTTTGGTGAACATTTTAAAATTCGACTAAGTGGTGAAAACAAAAAACAACTATTGGTCCCGGCAGGATTTGCACATGGATACGTGGTTACGACGAAAGAAGCCATATTTAGTTACAAATGCGATAATTACTATGCTCCCGACTATGAGAGCGGAATAATATATGACGATCCCACCCTGGGCATTGATTGGGAAATCAACTCTCAAAAGTTGATCATTTCGGAAAAAGATAGAAATCAACCCAAATTGGGAAATCATAGATCAATTAATATTGAGATTTAAAATGAGAATGAAAATATTAGTATTAGGTGCCGGAGGTCAGTTAGGAAAAGAGTTTCAATATCTAAGCGAGGAAGTGGGTTATCCTTTCACATTCTTCTTTAAAATCAAAGAACAATTAAATATTCTGGACAAGCAACAAGTCAAACAGGTCATTCAGGAGCTTTCACCCAATATTTTGATTAATTGTGCCGCTTATACGGCAGTTGATAAAGCGGAGTCCGAACCCGATCTAGCCTATACTCTGAATGCAGAAGCTCCAGCATGGATTGCCGAGATGTGCACAAAATATAATTGCAGGATGATCCATTTCTCATCGGATTATGTATACCATAACTATAAAAATATCCCACTCTGTGAAGAAGATCTGACCCAACCGGTAGGTGTGTACGCAAAAAGTAAATTACAGGGAGAAAAAAACATATTGCGAATCCATCCGGATGCTTTGATTTTCAGAACATCATGGATCTATTCCATGTTTGGGAAAAACTTTGTAAGAACTATTCTTCGTTTATCAACGGAGAAAAAATCCATTTCTGTAGTAAATGATCAGATTGGTGCTCCTACGTGGGCCAGAGATATTGCTTCTATGGTACTTACCGTATTACAGCAGAATTCTCCTGAGAATATCACTGAAGGCATATATAATTATTCAAATTCCGGAGTAGCCTCCTGGTACGATTTTGCCTCGATGATTTGTCGATTGGCAGATCTTGACTTAAAAATCACACCCATCCCTTCCAGTAGTTATCCTACCCCTGCTGTGAGGCCATTTTACAGTGTGCTCAGCCATCAAAAAATAACAAACCAATACAATCCCCAATTACCCCATTGGGTAGACAGTCTGGAATCCTGCTTGCAGGAATTGTTGTAAATGAGATTCCAAAGAATTATTTGGATTTGATCAAGGTCGAGATTAATACTAATTTTACCATCATAAATTAATCAACTCGTATCTATGAAAACTTTCATCACTACATTGATGGTATTAGTAGCTGTGGTTATTTCAATATCCTTAGCACCCGGACCAAGTCATAATCAAATTGCAGTTGAACTATTGGAAAAACAAAGTAAGGCCTGGAATAATGCCGATATTCCCTCATTTATGGATACCTATTGGAAATCCGATGATTTACAATTTTTGGGAAAAGAGGGACTGATCAAAGGTTGGAAGGATACCGAGGCCCGATACTATCGGACCTATCCTGATCCACAGGCCATGGGTAAACTCAAGTTTGACATCCTGGAGGTAAATACCAGATCTCGGAATGTATTTACAGTAATTGGAAGATATCATCTGGATCGATCCGGATTAGAAAACCTGTCGGGTCATTTTATTTTAGTATGTCAAAAGATCAGAAGAAAATGGGTAATTGTTGCGGATTCTACTCATTGAAGTAATTCAATCTATCAGCCAGTTCCGGATGGGGTTCTTATTCCATCATCTATCGGACCAGAACAAATGAGGTCAATTTTACATCAGATTCTGTGTACAACACCAATGTATAAATCCCTGGTTCACTACCGGAAAGGTCATACGTTTTTTCAAAATCGGATTCGATCACCTGTTCTTTATCTGATCGAATCACCATTCCATAAGGATTGTAAATTCTCAATTGTATCGGTTGAACTTTAGATAGCGAGACGTTTACCCGAAAGTTACCCCTGTTGGGGTTTGGATTAATACTTAAAGATCGAATATCACTGGTGAGATGAGCTCCACCTACATTCTCTGTGCTATCGGAAGCTATCGTTACTTCTTTGGTCAATATTTGTGAACAAGCTCCCTTAAAGGCGGTCAACTGAATTTCAAATTTACCCAATTGCTTGGGATTAAGCGTTAGTTGATTCAAATGAGTGGACACTATTTCAAATGCTGAGGTATCCAAATGCCATTTAATACTGTCAGGTACCGGCCATGAATTTTCGATTGCCACAAACTCAATACCTTGGACCGCCGCGGATGGAATTAGAAATGAGACAAGAAAAAACTCTTCCAATGGAAGTACAGTCAATGTGTCAAAATGCATACAACCCTGGTTGTTACTGGCGGAGAATGGATAAGATCCCGTTGCGCTTATAAAAACAGTACTGTCATCAATAGTCAGGCTGGCCACATCATCCCATTGATATACCCAATTGGAAGGTTGTGCTATTCGAATAAATCCACCTTCACATAGATATTGAGGATTTGAAATTACCGGAATGGAAAGGGTATTGTCTGTTAGAGAAATTGAAAGACTATCCCGGCAATACAATGAGTCCTCCACATTAATGAAGTAATCTCCTGCGGGTATAAAATCTGCCACCGGCCCTTTTTCTCCGTGAGACCATCCAATGCTAAAAGGCGGATTTCCGCCATTTACTTGCAAAACGGCTCTTCCTGAGCTGTCTATACCACAGATTGGTTGCATAATCGTGTCAACCATCAGTGACAAAGATACTGAAGGTCCGGATAAAATAATGGTGTCCATAAGAATAACACATCCCGATGGATATTTAACCCGTATCGGATAGGCTCCGGATCGCAATTCCGTAAAAACCGGTTGATTTTGCCAATTTACATTGTCAAGGCTATACTCTAATCCATCCGGATTTATTCCGACACCAATGATTTGGCCTTCATAATTTTCACAAAGAACAGGATCCTGTTTCGTCCACTCCATTTCAATGTTTAGTGGTATTAATTCTATCGGAGATAAGGGGTATACACAATTACCTTCCTGATTTCTGATCCAAATCGTATAAGTATCTGGTAGTAGTTTACTTAAAGATTGTACTGGAGTCCAGGATACTCCCTGATCTAAGGACATCTCAGAACCAACAGGAGCGCTCATTTCGATCATTCCATATTCATTACAGGGATCAGGCATTTCAACCCTAGTTATTATTTTTGGTCTGGGTTCTATACTTACATCATAAATCAAGATACTATCACAACCTAGCTCGGATGACAAGGTATCTCTGAAAATCCCAGGGCCTGTGATGATACGATCATTAATTGTGAGGGTATCTCCATCACATAGCTTCAAATCCTGTTTAGATACCAGAGATTGATTTTGCCTCCCCACGGTAATCATTCTAACTATGCTGCATCCTGTCGCATCCTTGATTTCCACGTTATACTGCCCCTCTGACAAAGCGACGATCTGAGTTGTTGTTGCCGCATTGGACCATAGAACAGAGTACGGTGCTACACCACCTACTGGTGACAGTCCGATTAATCCATCTTTCGCATTGGGGCAGGACTCACTGACAACAATTATTTGGACATCAAATGACATACAAGGAACCAAAATCTCGTTCACCTGATATGTTTTGATAGCCTGGCAGCCTTTCGAATCGGTTACTGTAACCGAATAGGCACCTGGTTCCAAATGATTTATTTGAGATAGCGTATCACCATTATTCCAGTGAATTTGATAGGGTGGGGTTCCTTCTTCTACAAATAATTTTATTTTACCCTGTGCAATTCCCTCTTGAGTGTCTTCGATATTCTCTTTCAAAACCAAAGAATCAGGGGATGACAATCTGATCGTTTCCTGGATCCCACAACCCGATTGATCATTGGCTGCTAATGTATATTCTCCTTCCCCTAATCCATCTAAAATGTTCGTACCCTGCCAAGTGGAATCACCCTGTGACCAATTATACGATACATCCCCTTGAACACCCAGCATATTCACTTTAATATGGCCATCCATCTTATCTGCGCAGCTCGGAGACTGACTCTGAATTTCTGCGGATAGGATACACTCCACAGATTGGATTGACCATTCGCATCTTTGAGAACACCCATTGAGTTGTGATACCTCAACTTCATACAATCCAGGTTTTAGACTATCAATGACTACTACTGAATCCAGGATTTGAATGATTTTGGATTCTGTTCCACGGATCTCAATTTGATAGGGTAATTGAGTGGGATTCTGATTTGAAATACTTAAAAGTACAGTACCTTCCAGCCCATTTTTTGTAACCTGATTTTGTAGAATATCACATCGTATCTGAAAATCAGTCTGGGCTTTTAGTTCAATTGTTTTTTGCACGGCACACAAGGCATTATCTATTGCCATTACGGTGTAGGTTCCCGGTGGTAAGGAGTCCAAATGAGGGCTATTTGGAAGGTTCTCAAGTCCTGACCAAATATATCTTACCGGACCTATGTTTCCGCTGGCTTGAATTTCGATGCTCCCATCCAATGTGTTCAAGCATTGAGGATGTATCGAAACTTCGGTTGTTCCCAAATTGCAGGTTATGGAATCAATGTAAACGCTACACCCGGTCTCACATCCCTGCGCATCTTGGATATTGATGAAATAATCACCGGATCTTAGTTTTGACAATTGATGTGTAAGGTCAGAAGAATTTCTAAATCCATTCTCTGCTCCGCGCCAACTGATTTGAAAGGGCGGTGTTCCTCCTTCCAGGTTTACTGAAATCTTTCCTTCATCACCATTTTTAGTCAGTACATTTGAAAGAACAGTACACTCCGAGATCAAATGAGGTGGATCGTTAAGTAATATGGAAGTATCTAGCGAGCAGTTATGAGCATCAATTATCCGAAGTGAGTAAATACCGGCGACCAGTCCATCAATAGTTGTCCCGTATGAAGTACCTGAATTTCCACTCCAGCTTACAGTATATGGAGGTACTCCTCCTGATGGAACCACTTCAATACGTCCATTTCCATCACCAGGACAACTGGGAGGGTTTAAATTTGTTTCAAATGATAAATGGCATTCGTATTCCGGGATGTCAATTTCACACGATTTGACACATCCATTCGCATCTATGACTTCTAGGGTGTAAATACCAGCGCTGAGATCGGAAACATATACTTCAGAACCACCGGATTGCTGTGATCCGGATTGGGGACCATTCCAGCTGTAAGTATAAGGACTCAAACCTCCTTCTAGCTGAAGCAATACAGCCGCCTCATCTCCTCCGAATGTTGCAATCGGGCTTGCCAATTGACAACTGAAAATCAGATTGGGAGGATCTACCAAAACGGCGGATCTTGCCTCCATACAAAGTCTGGCATCCGTGATAGTTACCCCATAGTTTCCGGCTGTCAATCCTTCCACAATTGAGGTTTTACCAAGACCAGGACTTGACCAATCAAACCGAATTGGGTCCACACCATTCTGCACCATTACCTGAATCTCTCCATTGCTTGCTCCCCAACATAAGGGATCGATTTTGGTTATTGCTGCATCCAAATCACATTGGACCGAGTCAATATAAAATGTACACCTGGATTCACAATTATTCGCATCAGTTACCACTATCTGATAATCCCCTGGCAATAACTGATTAACTTCAATCATTCCGGGAGGAAGTAAAGATCGAGTACCGGATACCGGTCCACTCCAAGCAACTTGGTAGGGTGCCGTTCCACCCGAGAGTTCTACTTTACCCACTCCGTCAGATCCTCCCACGGTACTTACATTGGACATAGTACTGCAAAAAGAAGTTAATGGCGGAGGCTCTGAAAGTAATATGGTTTCTATCTGAGTACAGCCCAGTTGGTCCGAAACCGTAACAGAATAGTCGCCAGCCGGTAAATTGGTCGGATTTGGTGTATTCCCAATCGAAATGGGGCCCGACCATTGAAAACTATAGGGTTCGGAACCTCCACTGGTATTGATAAGAATACTACCACTCCCACTATTACAGAGTATAGGTTCGACGGTATAATTTACTGCCAGGGTACAAGCTGGTATCATTGCGGTGCATTGCTCATAACATACGGCCGGAATGTCATCGTTGATAGTGAAAGTAATTGGTCCTGGAGCAAGTCCGGATATCCAATAAGCACCAGCCGACCTATAATCTATGACTCCTTGGCCGGGTACCATCACATGGTAGGGTGGATTCCCTCCCTGCAAAATTAGAAGTGCCTGGCCATCATTTGCCGGTGATGAAGGAATGACACTATCACAGGTGACCATCCAGGGTGATCCGGGACAAATAACTGTGGTTTCAAATCCGAACACGATAATTGAATCCTGAAAAGATTGTATGCCCCCCATATTATGTCCCCCGCCGCCAACCACACCTATACAGCATTCATCCCACCTTTGATTGAGGGTATCATACTGTGCATAATAAAAATAGATAAATTCTCCCACAGGGACAATACAACCGCAATCTGCGTGCTGATTTACCCCGAATTTAATAACACCACTCGTGTTGGTTAAGAGTATACCCCGCGTATCGATGAGTGGCGAATTATCATTGGCTGAGGCTATCAAAGTATAGTCTCCATTCAGATAGTCATATTCAAAATAGGTACTCCCCTCCTGAGAGTAGGTTTGAGAATAAGAAGTAAAACCACCATAACTAATATCGATATTGAAACTTTGTGCATAGGCCATGTGACAAGACCACAGCACGAATAGCAAATGGATAGCGATTGGTTGGTTCCTCAGCATTCGTGTATAATGTGTATTTTAAAATTTGAGGGGATCTAAATTTAAGAAAAAATACGGCCAATAAAGCTAATTGCACGGAAAATTTGTTTTCAAAACACATTATTTCAAATGTTGATATCAATTAGGGTTTTGGGTAAATTATACGCCGTTCTAAAGTTTGAAAAAAAAGTAGGTAAGTTACCAATGGCTCCGAAAGTCGAATGAATTGGTTTACACAGCCAAGATTATGATTTAACTAAAAGAAGAATGCAACGATCCCAAAATCTGGTTACAAAACGACAATTCCCTATTTCAAACTACTAAATCGATAGACTTTGGCCTTAGAGTTGATAATAATACCATGCACTCTTTCCTTTCTGGGTAGGCGGTCGTCATCATAGATAATGGGATAAAATATTCTATCGTGGTTAGTGCGGTAATCTCCATATGGATATTCCGTATAATCTCTGTTTACCTTGGTGTTTTGGGAAACAACCAAGGGTAAATTGTAGATTTTCTGCCAAGTGCTCCAGGTGGTCTCAACGGCAGGGTACTGTTTTACCTTAGCTCCAATCAACTGGCCGTTAAAACATTTGCCTTCCAATTGGGACCAAAGACTTTGCGAGTGACGATCAAAAGGTACGATGTTACTACTGAATAAAAATCCGGATACACCAAACTTTGATTTGGCCAGATCAAATTGTTGCTCCCAAATTGTAGCTGTACCGGTAAGAGGACAATAGATCACCGAAACATCCTTACCATTAATCTTGTCATTAATCACTTCATGATAATCAAGAATCTTATGTGGGTAGGCTCTAATGTCATTTCCGACTTTAACACCTACCACTAGATCATCATCTTTAAGATAATAAGAACCATCGGGAAAATTACGAAAATCAAATTTTTCAAATTCCGGATATTCCAATGATTTTATGGCATCAAATCCAGCTCCCTGATAGACATACTCTTTGGGAACCAACCAGCCTGATGTTTTCTTAAATTCAATATCCGGACTATTGGTTGTTCCTTCAAAGATTTCTACACCCGGATATAAGGCCCCAAAAGAAAACCAGAACCCCATACAAGATTGAGTTGGTTCCAAAAACTCTCCTTTCCTTGGCCCTTCAATGGCTTCACCAAAAAAGTCCCATCTGGTACCTTCATTGTCTTCCATAACCACAGGAAGTAGATTGTCAACCGGTATAAATTCAAGAGTGGTACCATCCGCTGCCTCTGCATAGAAAGATACCATAAAATTCAAGTTCTCGTTACCCACAACAACCAGGGAACGCCCTTCAAAAATATCCTGGATTACCGCTGTGGCCACAAGTTTTGGTCCCTCATCAGGTTCTTGAGGAGCGTGTTCCTTAGAACATGCAACAACCAAGACCAAAATTGTGCAAAGAATCCATGATTTATTCTTACATCCCATGATCAGAAGAAAATGTGTAATTCAAATATAATGTTAATTTTCTAGTTGTGGTCAATTGTATTCCCTCCAATTGCCGAAATACAGGTAATTCAAAAGCCACTCCTGCCTGCATTTTAGGACTTAGATTGATGTTTAAATTCGGGATCAAATGAAACCAATGACCACTAGTATTGGGAACAAAAGAGGATTGCGCTACATCCTTGGCAGTATGTCTGTATTTTAAAATCAGTCCGGGATCCAATAACATATTGAAAACCAGAAATTGATCCTGAACACCTAATTGTGTAATCCACTCATCACCAAACTCATATATTTGCAAGCCTCCGAATCGTTCATCCTCAGTGGTAAACCGATAAGTAGAGGTCAAGTTTAAAGTCATCGTCGGTCGTAAAAATTGAAAAAGTGCACCATTGAATCCTAAGATATAATCCCAGGCACCAGTACCAGGCTGCAAATCCGGATTCAGCAAAATACCAGTTGTTTCATCTTCAACACTCGTTTTTCCTACTGGAAATTTAACACCGCCGGCAATCACGAATTGTTTCTTCTGATCGGCCAACAGCTGATATTGCCCCATGGCAATGATGTCACCAAAACCTTGAGCATGAACAAATCGATTACCGGTTGATCGGAAGATATTTTCCTCCTGCCTCACCCAAGAGAATAAGGTGGTAATATTCCATTTTGGAGATAGAGAATAGGATAAACGCAATAATCCCGAATGGGTATCCCGATGTCGGCTATCGTCTTTGAGCTTTTCTGAGTTTTGTACTAAATCACGTTGGGTATTGTAGTCATAAGAAACTTGTACCTGTAAGCTCTTACTTTCCAAATATTGGATACCCAGGTTGCTTGCTAAAGGGGTACCCCCGGAGCAGCATGCCTGACCAAATGCCCATATACTTGAACATAAAGTCAAAATGATAATTATTCCAGCTTTCATGATACAAAAGTACAGTATGACATGATATGACATTGTCGTTCTCTTGACGCAACGGCCAGATGTTTGAAATGGTGGTTGCATAACTTGTCAATTCCATGACAAGTATGTATGATTCAATCTGACCTAACAATAGATCGATGTACGAAATAAATTTGAACCAAGCCTAAAAAAAAGAGACTGCCTACTTATTAAGACAGTCTCTTTTTTTATTCAGTTGGTTTGATAATTTACTTATCCCACCACAATTTAGTATCCAATCCGTCTTCTCCACCTAACAATCCAACTCCAGCATTATACGCTTCTTCATTCAAATCACGCTCTGAGGTCGGATAGGCCTGACGTACAGGTATCTGTCCACTGGTATTCAATGCATCCGGTGCAGGTTGCAAATTAGGAATTCCAGTTCGCTTCCATTCATTCCATGCTTCATATCCTTGCAGATACAAGGCTACCCACTTCTGAGTCATAATCTGTTCCATGCCTTTACTCGCATCAAACTTCACACCATCCTGTGCTATAAAAGCATCATACGCCGCTTGATCAAATACTCCCCATTGTTCCCATGAAGCTTTGATCGCATCATTGTACAACGATTCTGCATCTCCACTAGTCCAACCTCTCAGCGCAGCTTCTGCCATCGAAAACATCACCTGTGATGCCGTATATACCGCTATCGGAGCATCTTGTGCTCTTACCGCAGGATCGCCAGGAAAGGATATTTCCGCATTCGGAATATCTCCTGCTGCAGCAATACCATAGGGCATTCCTCTTACATCTCCATGATTCTCTGATGGGTCTGCATAGGCATCCAATCTCGGATCTCCCAATGGCTTCATGTAGTCCACCAACGTAGAGCTAATCGCCCAGTCCGTACGTGTGATAAAGCGAGCATACCAGGGATTCTGGTTCGCTGATTCTGCCAGGTAATTATACATCGCATTCTCTGAATTGGACGTAATTACTCCATCACTTACCGCTGAGACAAACTCACTCTTCGCCAAATTCTCATCTACTTCTGACATCCTTAATGCAATCGTCATACGAATGGTATTCGCAAAACGCTTCCAGGCATCCATATCCCCTCCAAATAATAAGTCACCGCTTACTCCTGCTCCTCCATCTATCTGGCCTACTGCTGCTTTCAATTCACTTAGCAAACTCTTATAAATGGTCTCTTGTGAATCGTAGGGTGGATTAAAGTTTTCTCTCCCCTGCAAAGCCTGAGTATAAGGTAATGGACCCCATCGGTCTGTCATATGATGATAAAAATAGGCCTTCATGATCCGCGCAACCGCTATCTGATTGGCATTCGATCCCGAATTCAAAGCATCAGTCTTTGTAGCTTCATCCGTATTTAAATCGATGATATGCTGTAAGTTCGCCAAGGCGCCTGTATACCATCCATTAAAATCAAAATTAACCGTAGCATATCGAGATCCGTCAGTATATTGGGTCTGCGACATATGCTGGCTATATAACTCTCCCGTAGTAGCTCCTACTACACTGGATATCGTCCTCAATGAGGCTGTCAATATCGTCGAAGGGGCTACGCTGGTGGAATTGTTCGGATCTATGTTGATGTCTCCAAAGTCACTACAACTAACCGAGAACAACAGCAGCGATCCTAATAATAAACTATTTAATATTGTTTTTTTCATCTTCGTAAAATTTTGAAAAATTAGAAACCTAATTTTAGATTCACACCAAAGGACCTTACTCCTGGTAAAATTCCATTTTCCTGGAATACATAATTTCCTCCGCCTGGTGTAATCTCTGATGGATCTATGCCATCTACATTAGAATGGATCAACCACAAATTCTTAGCAATTAAGGACAATCCGATGTTTTGTATCGGTAGATTCTGATACATCTTCTTCGGAAAATTATATCCCAAACTCACTTCTCTCAATTTTACATAGCTCGCATCATACATCCAGTATTCGTTATTGGCAAATAAATTACCTTCATATAGATCTTGGGCATCTGCGTAAGTCGAATGAGGTGTACCATCAGCCAAAACTCCTTCTATAAATACTCCTCCTCCCTGATCTACTGGATCTCTTACCGGATTTCCTTTGTCGTTCAAACCTGCTGTTTCAGGGGATAACCCGGAATAAGAATTAAACATCTTAGTTACCGAGTGGAATTGGCCTCCTATCTGGAATTCTACAAACGCTCCTAAGCTGATTCCCATAAAGTCAATCGTATTGCGGAATCCTCCGGTGTAATCAGGCAACAGACCTCCTAAGTCTTTGTTATTCTCTTTAACATACAGTCCTTCTTCGGTAATAATCGGCTTGCCACTAGCTTCATCTCTTTTGTGACCTCTTCCGCGGAATGTACCCCATTCTTCTCCTACAGGAGCATTAAGGGATAATCCCCCCCAGCCCCATGAAGCCAAGCGACGGTTGTTCAATCCATCTGCCAGTTCTACTACTTTAGAAGTATTCTTGGCAATATTGAAATTCACATCCCAGTTCAAATTCTTAGTACTTACCGGAGTCGCATTGATTGCCAATTCTACTCCTTTAGTTTGAATGTCACCGGCATTGATGATCGCCGTGTTAAATCCACTTGTTCCCGGTACGGTAAGTGATAAAATCTGATCTTTAGCATGCTGATCATAGTAGGTCACATCAAATCCTACCCGGTTGCGGAAAAATCGTAAATCCAATCCTACTTCATAGGAAGAAGTCAAGGCAGGCTTTAGGTCTTCGTTAACCAATGTATTCGGCAATGAAAAAGAAGCCAAAGAACCGTATGGTGTACCCGCTCCATAGGTAAAGTTGGTCTGATAGGCACCAATATCCGATCCTACCTGAGCTACACTACCTCTGATCTTTCCGTACGACAGAAAACTACCTCCTCCCAATAATTCGGAAAAGACAAAACTACCGGATACCGAGGGATAAAGGTAGGAATTGTTGTCTGTAGGTAAGGCAGAGGACCAGTCATTTCTCAAAGTCGCTCCCAAATAAAGCATTGATTTATAACCTATATTGGCAGCTGCATATACAGATCGTACTACTTTTTCTGATAAAAAGCTATTCGTGGTCGGTCGATCGATAGAAGCTTTGATATTGAAGAGATTTGGTGCATTTAATCCACCGGAAGTTTGAACATAATTACTATGATAATCATTCGTACGAATACCTCCACCGGCATTGGCGTCAAAACTAAAATCACCAAATTCGGTATCGTAGTTGATCAGAAAATCATAGTTATCTTCCCTTGAATTGGCTACAAATTCTGAATAACGATCTTGCTCCAATCCTCCGGTTGCAATTCTTTCCTCTATACGCTGGACATAGTTGTCTCTGCGCACAGAAGCTTGAATACTCAATCCATCTAGGATCTCATAATTCAAAGTCACATTTCCAAAGTATCGGTCTCTCTCATCGGTTTCAAAATTCTCAAATACAGTAAAGAAAGGACTATCCCAGTATAAGGGTCTTAGGTTGGTATGACTACGTATATTCCAACTACGCAGACTACCGTCCGGATTTCTATAATTTCTCAATTGTTCCATATCCACTTGTCGTTGGAACCATTGATTGAACGACTGTAATACACTACCCTGCGCAGGACTGTATCCAAAAGCCGGACGTCCTTTACCTTGGGTATTGGCAAAATTGATGCTCGCCGATAAGGTTAGCTTGTCGGTTAGATCAGTAGAAGCATTGATTCCGATATTATTTCGATTCAATTCACTATTTGGTATAACTCCGGTTTGTGATATGTTGGCATAAGATAAGCGGAAAGTGGTGTTTTCGTTTCCACCGGACATTGCCAAAGCATTGTTATAGGTCACTCCGGTGTCAAAAAAGTCTCTTACGTTATCCGGATTGGCTTCCAGGGGAACTACTTTGCCGTAGTCAGGGGTACCTGGATACCAGGTCCACCAAGGTCGGTAGGGTTGTCCCTGGATGGGAGGTCCCCAACTTTCATCCGCTGAAAAATTCAAACGGTTGTACTCCTTACCATCTACCGGATCTATGGATTTGATAAACTCTTTGGTATATCCACCGGCATATTCATTTTGATATTCAGGTAAAATGTGCACATTCTCTGCAGTCACACTTGAGTTTAAGGTGACACCGATTCCTTTGCGGGCTTTCCCTTTCTTGGTGGTTACCAGGATTACTCCTCCAGCAGCTCTTTGTCCATATAAGGCCGTTGCTGACGGCCCTTTCAATACCGAGATACTCTCAATATCGTCCGGATTGATATCCTGAGCCAGGTTACCATAGTCGTGTCCGGAATATGAATTTGAAAAGTTACCATCGGAAATCGGAGTTCCATCTACTACCCATAATGGATTTCCTCCATTCAGAGCTGTAGCACCGCGAATCCGGATATTAGCACTACCTCCCAGGCTAGCGCCGGATGCAGAGACTACCTGTACTCCAGCTACTTTTCCGGTTAAGGCACTAGCTACGTTTTGGTCACGTGCCAGGGATAATTTATCTCCATCCACTTCCTGTACTGCGTATCCCAGGGATTTTTCATCTCTTTCGATACCTAAAGCAGTAACTACTGCTTCACTTAAAGTAATTCCTTCTACCATGACTACATCCACTTGATTGGATGATCCCAAGGTAACTTCTTGCGTTTCAAAACCCGTGTAACTGAACACTAATATGTTGTTACCATCGGGCACTTGTACTGTGTAGGTGCCATCAAAGTCTGTCACATCTCCGACAGACGTACCTTTCACCAGCACATTCGCTCCAATCAAAGGCTCACCCGCTTGATCTTTAACGGTACCTTCGACTGTACGTTGTGCCAATGTTGCACTAATAGCAAACAAGGCCATCACCAGAACTAGTGAGATCTTTTTCATACAATCAGATTTTAATTTTAAAAAATTTTGACTAGCGAAATTAGGACAAAAAATAGTATTGACCTAATAATAAATTAACTTTTCATTAACTTAAACGAGTAAAATGCTAAAACGCTCCTTTTAAAAAAAATTATTTTTTTAGCCTTTTTGTCGAATATAACACTTTGTTTATCGATGAAGTAGACACTTTGGCTTACTACTTCCTCTTTTCGGAAAGAAATTCTGAAGCCTTCAAAAAGTTAACAAATTGCAAATTAATTAGGTACGGATAATAAATCATTTGGGTAGTGTCCTGAATAGAATGATAGACAATCTCATGCTTATTCTAAGGTCCATCTGTTGGTGAATAACCAATAACTTTAGAATTCAGGTTAATAGGTTTTTGTACATCTGAATGGTATTTTGCAAACCAAAATATAAGGCATCTGATATTAATGCATGCCCAATCGATACTTCCAACAAATAGGGCATTCGTTGCTTAAAGTACTTGAGGTTATCGAGATTTAAATCATGCCCGGCATTGACCCCTAATCCCAATTCATGGGCTAATAATGCACAGGTGTGATAAGGGGCAATCGCCTCTTCCGGATCCTGACTGAACCTGGCCGCATAAGGTCCGGTATAGAATTCAATACGATCCGTTCCTGTATCTGCTGCAGCCTTGATCAATTCAATATCCGGATCCATAAACATGGAGACACGAATTCCGGCCTGATGCAAATTGCGAATAATCGATTTAAGTTTCTTTTGGTACTTGATGGTGTCCCAACCTGAGTCGGAGGTAAGAGCTCCTGGAAGATCCGGCACTAAAGTACATTGATCTGGTGGAGAAGAAAGCACTAAATTCATAAATTGTTCGGTGGGATTTCCTTCAATATTAAACTCTGTGGTTACTCTTTTTTGTAACTCAGGTATATCGTCATAGCGAATATGTCTTTGATCAGGTCTAGGATGCACCGTTATACCTTGTGCTCCATAAGCTTCACAGTCCAAAGCCACTTGTAGTAGATTCGGGTAATCAGATCCTCTTGCATTTCGGATCAGGGCTACTTTGTTTAAATTTACACTCAGTCTTGTCACGATCTAATTATATTGTTAAGGTCATTTTGAAAACACACTACTCATATTTTAAAGTTCCAAATCCAATCGGGTCACAAAGCCCTAATTTTAACCTTATTTAGAAGGTCAGAAATCATAAAAGTTTTTTCAAACGCATTTAAATGACTTCATTGTGCCGGAATCAATATCTTTAGGCAAAGTTAAGCAACCCATCTTATAATAATTTAAGAAAATCTTATGCAAGAAAAAAAAGGATACCGAGCATTAATGCTGTTAATCATTGTATTGGGATGTATGGTAATAGGGGGAATGATTACCCTGGGATTCGGTTTGATCATTGGGGTCGATATGTCTTCTATGGCTGGAGGTGCAGAACTGTCTTTGGCAAGCGAGAGAAATGGCATGCGATTATTAATGCTCGTTCAACATCTTTTTGTCTTTTTGGCACCTACCTTATTGTTTTTGCTATTATTTGAAAAGCATAACTGGCGGGAATATCTGTATATACACCTAAAACCTCGTCCTTTATCAATAGCTTTAGGTATTGTATTATTGATGATTGCTTATCCTTTTGTACAAAAGTCATTTGAATGGAATAATCTTTTACCCCTACCTGAAATACTATTGCAAATGGAATCAGGCGCTAACGAAGCCATCAAAAACTTATTGGAGATGGACAATTTCGTCGAATTTCTTTTGAGTCTGATAGTGATTTCAATAATGCCAGGAATTACTGAAGAGTTACTTTTTCGTGGTGTTATTCAAAATGAAGCTTACCGATGGTTTAAAAGCCCACACCTGGCAATCTGGGTGACAGCTTTCATCTTTAGCGCCATTCATTTCCAATTTTTAGGATTTTTGCCGCGCCTACTGTTAGGAGCAATTTTGGGGTATGCTTATTACTTTTCAAAAAACCTGTGGGTGCCTATATTGATTCATGCTTTTAATAATGGATTACCAATTGTTTCTCTCTATATATTAGGACTTGATATTAGTGAAATAAGTCCTGATCAGCAAGTAATAGCCAATTGGCAAGCGGGAATGTCACTGGCAGGTGCGCTGGTTATTGGCTATATATTTTACCGAACCCACAAACCGAATCAGCATCTATGACGAAATGGAATTCTTTGCGGACCAGAATTATCAGTGGGCTTACCTTCGGAGTCATTTTATTGGGATCCTTGTTACTGGGTAAATGGGTCGCCTGGACCTTATTTGCTGTAATCTCCTTTTTCTTGTTGGATGAATATTTTAAATTTTTTATTCAATCAGAAAATAGACGATACAAGTACGGATACATATCTACATTGGTACTAAGTCTAAGTCTAGCCATACTTATCCAGGCATTAAACCTAAATTTTCCGGTTTTGGCATTTGTATGCATATATATATATGTGTTGTCCTCACTATTAATAATACGAAAAGAATATGCATCCATCTATTCCTTATTTATAAGTGGAGGGATCTTGTATATTATAATCCCCATTTATTGCATTATTCAAATCACAGTTCTGTCCGGAGAATATAACCCTAAGATTCTTTTCTGGATGTTAATTCTTATTTGGGTTAACGATATCGGAGCCTACTTTATCGGTTCTGCTATTGGGAGACATAAATTGTCCCCTTCCATTTCCCCAAACAAAACCTGGGAGGGCACAATTGGCGGTATTGTCATCTGTGCTGTGGTTGGCTTCTATTCTGCAGACCTTATATTGATTACCCCTCTACAAGGTATAATCATGGGTACTATCGTAGGAATTACGGCAACTTTGGGTGATCTCTATGAATCAATGTTAAAAAGAAAAGCGGAGGTCAAGGATTCCGGCAACCTATTACCTGGTCATGGCGGATTATTAGATCGCCTGGATTCTTTGCTTTTTGTAGCGCCGGTAGTTTTGCTTCTCTGGAAGTATTGGCTGGTGGTCCATCCGTAATATTTTGATACTGATAATGGAGTTTCAGCCGTTGCCTTCTAAATACTGACTTATGTCTTAGTCTTCAGTCTTATGTCCTCTGACTGACATCTATCCCCTGACATTTACCTTTTGACATTTGTCTTCTGTTCTCCGACGTAACCATCTTTTTAAACATTTTTGAGAAATAATTTTTACTAACTTTGCCAGTTGGTCTTAAATTGTAGTTAGCTGTTTATGTTTATCCATCGAGAAGGTATTCGTTTTTTACTCCACTCTTTTGTAATCCTGGTGATTACAAATTATCTCATCTATGTTTATTTCAACTCGGTATTTTGGTTCGCTCTACTCCTCAGTTTCTCTGCTTTGCTCTTTTTGATCTATTTTTTCCGCAATCCCAAAAGGTCTATTCGTCTAGCGGACAATGATGCTATTTACGCACCAGCTGATGGAAGGATAGTAACCCTTGAAAAAGTAATGGAAAGCGAGTATTTCAAGGAGGAAAGGCTTTTGATCTCAATTTTCATGTCACCGACCAATGTCCACGTCAACCGGAATCCCGTAAGTGGAACCATAAACTATTTTAAGTACCACCCAGGAAAATATCTCGTAGCCTGGCATCCCAAATCATCTAGTGAAAATGAGCGGACCACTACCGTAATAGACAATGGGAATACAGAAATCATGCTACGGCAAATCGCCGGGGCCGTCGCCAAAAGAATCGTAAATTATAGTGAAGTGGGTCAGTCAGTCCTTCAGGGTACCGAATTGGGGTTTATTAAATTCGGATCCAGAGTGGATGTTTATCTACCCCTTAATTGCGAAATCTGTGTTTCACTAAATGAAAAGGTTAAAGGGAATCAAACCATTATCGCAAAGTTGAGATAGAACTCAGAATTCGGCGACCAAATGCCAAAAAGCAGAGACATTGGTCGTCGATTTTTCAACGTGGTGTCAACAGGATTAAAAATAAAAAAAACGGGCAACCTTATTTAGGCATCTACAATTGTCACACTACTCAATACTCACTACTCAATACTTTTTAGGTCTCATCTGTGGAAAAAATAACACTTCCTGAATAGATTGCTGATTAGTCAGTAACATGACCAAACGATCAATTCCGATTCCTAAACCAGAAGTTGGAGGCATGCCAATTTCCAAGGCATCCAAAAAGTCTTCATCCAAAGCCATCGCTTCTTCGTCTCCGCGATTGGCGAGTTCCAACTGCTCTGCAAAACGTTCCCGCTGATCGATCGGATCGTTTAATTCCGTATAGGCATTGGCAATTTCCTTTCCGTTTACAAACAATTCAAACCGTTCAACCAATCCCGGTTTCGAGCGGTGTTTCTTGGCCAGTGGGGTCATTTCGATTGGATAATCGGTAATGTAAGTCGGTTGAACCAAGTTAGATTCTACCTTTGCACCAAAGATCTCATCAATCAACTTGCCTTTGCCCATTGAAGCATCCACTTCAATATGAAAGTCTTTACAAACTTTGAGCAATGCTTCCTCATCCATTCCAGAAATATCCACTCCAGCATATTCCTGAATGGCATCGTACATTGACAATCTCCGATAGGGCCCTTTAAAATCTAATACCTGATCACCATAAGTAACCTGAGTCTTTTGATACAAATTTAGGGTTACGTACTCCAACAATTGTTCTACCATCTCCATCATCCAATGGTAATCTTTGTAGGCTACATAAATTTCCATAGCCGTAAATTCTGGATTATGAGTTCGGTCCATCCCTTCATTCCGAAACATTTTACCAATTTCATACACCCCGTCAAATCCCCCTACAATTAATCGTTTTAAATACAACTCATTGGCAATTCGCAGGTACAAGGGAATATCCAAGGTATTGTGATGGGTAACAAAAGGTCGCGCCGCTGCGCCACCATGTATCGGTTGCAAATTGGGGGTTTCTACTTCCAGCCAGCCCTTTTGATCAAAAAAGGCTCTCATGGCAGTGATTAACTTACTCCGTTTGACAAAAATGTCTTTTACCTGGCTGTTGACAATTAAATCGATGTAGCGTTGGCGATATCTTTGTTCGGGATCCGTGAATGCATCGTGTATTTCTCCTTCAGCATCTGTTTTTACAATCGGTAAAGGATGTAAAGATTTACTTAATAAAGTCAGTTCTTTCACCCGAAGGGTGATCTCACCCATTTTAGTTCGAAAGACATCTCCTTTGACACCGAGATAATCTCCAATGTCCAGAAGTTTTTTAAACACCCTGTTGTAGAGCGTTTTATCCTCTTCAGGGCAAATTTCATCTCTGGAAATATAAAGTTGAATCCGACCACTACTATCCTGTAATTCAGCAAAACTTGCTTTACCCATCACCCTTTTCATCATCAACCTTCCCGCAAGAGTTATACCACTGAAATCAGCTGAATTATCCTGATAATTTTTTTGAATGGAATCTGCGAAATGGGAAACGATAAACTCATCATGCGGAAATGGATCGATCCCCAAATCCCTGATTTGTTGTAATGCCTCTCTTCTAAATATTTCCTGATCGCTAAGTGCCATGATTATTGTATTTGTTTTAAAAGGGGGCAAAATTACAAAATTTACTACCAACTCACCTTATAGAAAGCGGTTTCATAAGGTTTCATTGAAATGACATTTTGGATTCCTTTTATTTCATTACCTACTACATCGACTTTAGCCATTTTTAGTTCGTGATGAAGGTTACTTTGTAATTGGAAAGTGACCGGTAAGCCATCCAGTTCACGTAATTGAATCAATACGCTTGAATTCTCTGTTACTGGTTTGGCATTGACTAATAGCACATTTTCAGGGAAACCTTTTAAAATACTCCCCAATCGATCCGATTTCGAATCTTCACCGGCTGGTAATACTCTCACCGGGAACGGTATCCGAGCTCCCCATCCAAATTGAGTAGCCGTACTATTTTTTGTTAAACGGGTGGAGGTTAAATAATAAGACCATTTATGGCCTCCTCTCTGGTCGGCATTGAAATTGGTTGTCCAGTAATTGTTCATCGGCCAGGAATAAATATGATTAGTAGCCGGTTCAGCTCCAGCTTGATAGCGTCCGCTGTTGATACTTCCATATTGAACTAAAGGTACCTCTTGACTGCCAAAAATAATCTGGGCCTGGCTATTTCGTACGGTGGTGAAAAATTGTAACGTATTCCAGTCATTTGCGGATCCAGGCAATTGATCAACACCGGCCTGCATTATACCACCCGGTACTTCACTGAAGATCTTACCATCCTCTAGCATAAAAGGAAAGGACAAATAAATTCCTTCCGGAGTAATAAGTGGTTTTTTGATTATTTCATATTCAAAATCTATACGCTTGCTGACATTGTAAACACGAATTTCCATCGTATACCCATGAGGACTGAAAAAGGTCTTTTGTTCTCCCCGGAATCGGATGGTGTTCCATACCTTGCCTTTTTCATAACCGGCATACCAGATGGTATCCAAGCCGATTCTGCGGTAATTATCTAACTTAAAGCTTTCCATCTGCGCACGATTATCCAATAGTTCGTTAATGAATTCTCCCAATTTCCATTTTGCATCCTGATCTACTAATTCCAGATTTAACTCTTTATCCCATAAGTTGGTAATTGCTGCTTTTTCAGCATTAATTTTCATTGAATACCATTCATTCTCCCAGGTTTTGGGAAAAGCAAAATCGATTGAATGAGGATTTGAATCGTATTCATTTCCAACTTCAATACGCAATTTACGTACTCCAAAAGCCGGAACATCCTCAACCCAGATCCCCCATTCCGTTCCATCAGAGCGATGGTCCAATTGCTGAGCTGGCACCTCTCTTCCCTCTGCATCCAAAATCCGGAAATTTCGGTTTTCGGGTAGGATCTGATGGTCTATATAGACGGTTACTAACCCACTGCGATCCCAACCTAAAGTATTAAACACCAATATACTGGGAACATCCTCTTTGGTATAGAAGGATTGTAAAAGGCCCATAGCTTCTTCACCTATCATCCTGGCTCTTCGATTGGCTTCCCAGGCAAAGGATTCTTTCATTTCACGTTGCTCCATAGTAACGGTACCATAAGGGTCGCGTACACTTTCTGACGATCCCATGGTATGCTCCCCGTAAAAAAGGATGGATTTATTGGTTTCAAATATTCGCTCTTCAATCCCCGCAGGCAACTCTGATCCCAATAGTGAGGCCATCGCCAGTGCGCCCTGATTGGCGATGATGTGGCTATGAGCACTACGTGTAGCTGCAACCTCTCGAGCCGCTGATCCGAATCCATCTGTCCACCAATCGGGCCAGGCCACTTTGTAAACCGGGAGCTCATTACCATGTTTTTCTTCGATTTCCTCAAAAAACTCTCTGGCAATGGCTTGCCTCAACTTGGGCCATTCATATTTATCATTCCACAATCTGATCATATCACAGGACAGTGTGGAAGGAGGCGAATTGTCGGTTAAGTAGCCTGAATGCTGAATGGAAATTATATCGTAAGGATATTTTTTGCGCTCCAATTCATCAAGATAATAGAGTAGCTTCTCCTCAAACAGCGAAAAGTTGCGGGTATGTATACCCATCTTGGTATTCCCGGTCATATAATGCTCCGCACGAAAGGCCAACATTCGGTTACCTGATGGTGATTCCCACCAAAATGATGTGGGAATATCAAAACAAATCAATGCTCTATGCCCATGGGTACCCATATCCAGATATTTGATACCCAATGGATTGAAGTAATCGTTGAAACACCATCCAGTCCCGTTGACATCGTTTTGCATCGCCAGTTTCACGTCCAAACCATGTTGTTGAAATCGTTTTATCGGTGCGAGAGAGGCAGCCAAAGTCTGTTCATCGGGTAATTCATCAAAATTGAAGTACATTCCAGTAATTTCGATACGCTTCTCCTTTACTCGTTGTTTCAACCTTTCAATTTGTTCCTTAGGCCTACTTTTTAAATATTCGTCAACTGCCCATGCAGCCTCACAGGTCCAACGAAATTTGGCGTCATCCGGATAGTGATCGGTCACGTCACAATAGTCTAATGCATAATCTATGTACCGTAAATGCTCAGCCAGTATTTCAGTTTGCGGGCGAGTATAACCAATATCGGTATGTGAGTGCATCACAAAATCCACCTGCCATTTTTTTACAGGTTTCAACGTGACCACTTGTTCATCTTCATACTTGCGGGTCTTTAATCTAAAAGTAACTGAGGATTTTTTCTTTACTTCAGGTAGTTTAATGCTGAAGTAATTATGACCAAAATGCAGGTCGACTTCTTTAAATCGTTTACCATCGGTATAAATTTTGCCCCGTTCAGGCATTCCAAAATGATATACGGTAAGGGCGACTGTTTGCAATGACTCACTTCCGCGTAGTACGGCTGGAAACGCTTTAAAAGTCAGTCCATTTTTTAAGGGAGCTTTAAAGGTCATATACCATATCCGGCTATTTTCTCTGGCTCCAGTCACCGCGATTTGTACAGGTTTTCCGGCTTCTAAAAGTAATTTAGGTACTCTCAAAAACATAAATCCATATTTATCTCCTACTCCATCATATCGATTGTGACGATAATGTAGTTCAATGCCCGATGGGCCTTTGACAAGCCATTTTTCCAGTTTATTAACCTGAAAATCGAGTTCGTATTTCTTATTCATTACCAACTTCATCGAGGCATTTCCAGCATTACATCCAAATCCGGCCAACCAAATAAAAGAGATGTAGTCTGTAATTTGGTCCGGAACACTTTCCGTCTCCCAAATCATCTCTTGCTTGCCATCAGTGGCCCGGACAATCAAAGATTTATTGATACCCGGCAAAGTAGAGTTATAAGTAAAGTCATTGCCTGAAACCTTATGGTCATACCCTTGCAAAATTAGATCCGATTCTCCTATCGGTAAATCGGTCTGGGCATGGAGACCGAAATTAATAAGTAACAAAACGAAAGTAAAAAACAACTTGAATTTCATAGGTCAATATTTGCAGGTAAGATGCGCAATCTTTGCCTGGTTAAAAAAATGCATGACAATCCGGATTCTGGACTTACCAAGTCTCGGTAAAATAAAGAATACTTATACGGAAATCTAAATGATTTGCATCATTTCGTCTAATTGCAAATCTAAACCCTCCAAATATAGAATCCGCTATCCTATCCAGCATAAGTGAAGAGTTAAATTGCAAAAACTACTGAACTAATAAGGCCTATCCGTGACTACTCTTCCGGTATTCTCCAAAGATCCTATTTATAAAGTCAGGAACTGGAGAAATGCCCTAAAGTATCCTGGTTATGTTCAAAAATTAACCAAATTTCTCAGCAATTATTTTACTTCCTTAATTATCTTTAGATCTCAATCCCACCCTCTACCTGTTTACTTAATACAAAGAGGAATCATCTTTGCATATAAATAACAAATAGAATTAGCACAAATTGCGTTATCTATCCATACTTATGCTATTACGCGGAATATTAATCACCATATTCGGGTTGGCAAGTTGGTCCTTACCGGGTCAATGTCCTTCCATTCTAGGAGCGGAAGTATTGGGAGCGGATAATATGCCATTGAAAAGTTCATACTGCAAAGGAGACCGTATCCACCTAACTTTGACCGGGTCGAAATTTGATCACAATCACATTCTGGAATGGCATTTCTCCGATGATCCCAATTTCACTCCATCTGCAGTAACGCTTGGAGAAACTATTGAATTTGAGAATAATGCGCAACAATGTGATGCCAACAGTTGTCCCTCTGTTCTGGGAATTTTGGTCGATGGCTATGGCGACGAATGGAATGAATATGTTGCGATTCATTCCGGTACCAACGGATTTTATGTAGATGATCTGGCCATTGATTTTGATGCTGGCAACAATGCCATCTGTCCGGACCACTGTGGGGACTTAGGATCGGACTGTAATTTTATGCCTCTGCCCACTGTTAATATCAGCGGATGTTCCAACATCTTCAAAGTAGGGCCTGGTGATTATATCCCTCCGAATGCCAATGTGGTGGTATTTACCAGCGCTTCGGCAAACAATATGTTTACGGTACCCGCTGGATTTTGTGGACTGACGGACATTTACGTCTTGCAAAGTGATTGTCCGCGTACTTTTGGAGCATTCACCAATAAGCAAGGGAATGGCACCAAGACTACGGTTTTCTCCTTTTGTACAAATTGTTCACAAACCGTCTCTTACGATCCAAAGGATTTACTCCTGGGTACCGACGGAGATGCAGTGGATGGCACAGGCAAGGCAGTTCAAGCAACAAATGCCATATCATTCGTCGGCTCACCATTGCCCATTGTCCAAGAGATCGAGTTAGACGATACCTACTGTGGCATGTCTCCCGTCTACTTTAAGGCCAAGATTATCGGTGGAGGCTGCAACCTGATCATAGATCCACTGACTTACAACCCAAATGCCTATTTGCAAACACTAAGTTGTCCGGAAGTAGAGATTTTGGGTGATGCAGAGTTATGTGTAGGTGAGAGGACTACTCTCGCCACCAATCAACCCACATGGACCCATAAGTGGAGCGAAGGTAATTCCAATTTACAAACCATCTCTGTCGGCAGAAGTGGAACATATAAGGTCACGGTAACCGATAACAACGGATGTACAGCCACCGACGAATTTCAATTGAATGTATTTTCAATCCCGGAGCCAGAGATCAATGCGATCCCAGGTGATACGATCTGTCGTGATGGCACCGCGATCATTCAGGCCAGTGGTGGAAGTCAATATCTGTGGAGCACCGGTCAAACTACCGCCACTATTTCACCAACCATATCCGCTGATTCAATATTTTCAGTAACTATTTTTAATGGATCACAGGCAAGATGTGCTGCGGATACCAGTATCACGATTAGGGCCAATGATGAAACTGACTGTCAAAGTGCAGACTGCCCATTTGTAGAGTTACCATCCATCCGCGACACCATATGCTGGGATCAACCGGCTGACACCCTTAATCTGGATACCACCGGAATGGCACCAGGACAGTGGCATTGGAGTGGCATGGGCATTATAGACAGCTTAGTGGGCATTTTTGATCCACAAATCGCCGGACCCGGTTTTCATTCCATCACTATTACCTATACTTTAGATACTTGCACTTACCAATTATTGGATACCATTTGGGTATGGCAGCCTCAGCTTACTTTGGATGTACCGGAATTCCTCTGTATCGACCTCAAAGTGGACTCCTTTGAAGTTGATCTTAAATTATCCGGCTTACCTCCTTATGAAATTTTATATGCACTCGATGAAGACCTGCAATCCCCCTTGATCACTTCGGATACCTCCTACACCTTAAAAATTGGTAACCAACAGGTAGATAGTCTGATCAGTTTTTACACATACCATGACAGCATTTGTACCGGCACGATTGAGGGTAATCGTATGATAAGAATATCTCCCAATATCAGTTTTTCCACTAGAGAAGTTTCTTGCGCGACCGATAGTTCATACGTTGTAGAATTTACGTTTAGAGGAGATCCTTCGATGAGTTACCAGGTCTTTGGTTATTCCGGAGATCTTAGAGATAGCCTTTTCAAAAGTGACCCCATCCCTTCGGGTCAGGATGTGTTATTTAAAGTTATTTCTACAAAATTTACTCTTTGTGACACCCTCGTCATACCGGTATCCAGTCGAAATTGCCAATGCATAACCTATGCCGGTAGTTTTCGATATTCCTTCCAGGATACGATACTGATTTGCCAAGATCAGGCCGTAGGACAACATGAATTTATTCACAACAATGATCATGTAAATGACGGGAACGATGAATTGAGGTTTATTTTACATGATGGCACCAAAGACACCATTGGGCCCAACCGACATGTAACTAGCAGAGTTCCACGGTTTTTGACTGAACGGATATCGAAAAATGAACCCGGCATTTACTATTTTCATGCCGTAATTGGTGATGGAACGGTGGATGGTGTAGATCTGAGTGATGAATGTTTAAGCTTATCCGAACCGATTATTATCAAAATTGTCGCACCTCCCGCCGCAAGTATTGAGGGGAGTTCCGAGACCTGTCCCGGTAAAGCGATTGATATTCCGGTGAATATCGCCGGTACGGCACCTTTTGATTTGGAATTTCTGCGCAACGGTCTCCCCCTGTATGTTCAGGCCATGACCACCAATTTTTCATTAACTGTTTTTAGCGGAGGACCAGATACCATCGAATTAGTGGGGATTGACAATCATTTGTGCCCGGGAACTGCCAGTGGTATTCATATTATTGATATTTTGGCTCCCGATACCAGTCTGGTTGAAGACACAGTGTGTGAGGGAGATACTTTGATTTTGGATGGAATCGCATTCCATGAAAATCACCTGGAGGAATTGATTCGGATACCCGGAGGTAGTTTCAATGGTTGTGATAGTGTAGCCCAAGTCAAAGTTTCGGTGGCCTACCCGCAGTTTGGAGAGTATATACCGGTATTATGTCCCGGCGATTCGTTGGTATTCAATGGTACCACTTACGATTGGTTTAAACCATTTGGCACGGAAGTATTACCTAAAGCAGCTATGAATGGCTGCGACAGTATTGTAGAAGTTGGGGTATTATTTGAAGAAATAAGGGTCGATACAATCCCCTTTATTATCTGTATTGGAGAAGATTTAATCCTACAGGACGATACCTTCGATATTAATCGGCGTGAAGGCATGGTAATTTTTCCCAAAGCTAACCAGTATGGCTGTGACAGTTTAATCTGGGTAAAACTGAGTTTTCAGGACACGATCAAATCCTTTTTTACTGATATAGTCTGCCCCGGAGATACTTTCTACATCGGATCAGAATCCTTTCACTCCAACCGGTTAACAGGAGAAGTCCTTCTTTCGGGTGCCGCTGGAAACGGATGTGACAGTTTGGTCATCGTCAGCCTTCTGCAGGGGCAACCTAACACAGGACAACAGCTTTACACAATTTGTGAGGATGATACTTTATATCTACAGGATTTGGTATTATTTCGAGGAAATCAAACCGGACAATTGGTACTTCCCGATGCGGCAGCCAATGGATGTGACAGCCTGGTCAATGTTCAATTAAATTTTTATCCCTCGATTGTGTCTGATTTCCAACCTTTTATTTGCACAGGTGATACTTTTTACGTGGGTGAAGAAGCATTTCATGCCGGCCGGCTTGAGGGCCAGGTCACTATAGAAAATGCTTCTTCCCAAGGTTGTGACAGTATAGTACAGGTAATGGCAAATGTATATCCTCCGGCAACAGGAAACCATCCCCTAGCAATTTGTGCAGACGATACGGTACAAATTGGAGAAGAATTTTTCCATGCCAATAAATTAAGCGGAGAAGTCATATTAAATGGGGCATCTTCCCGAGGATGTGATAGTATCCTCAATGTTCAAGTTCAAATTCTGCCTCCGGCAGAGTCTAGTTATCAACAGGCGATATGCAAACAGGACACGCTAACATTGGGCGGAGAATTATTTCACTCATCAAGGCTCAATGGTGTGGTAGTTATGGAAAATGCGTCTTACCAGGGCTGCGATAGTATAATTAATGTCTCGCTATCATTAATAGAATCCGTAATTACTGTCTGGAATCATACACTATGTGTAGGTGATAGCTTGTCGGTCAATGGGATCTTATTTCATCAAGGATATAAAACGGACACCCTGGTGTATCAGAATGCTACTTTAAACGGATGTGATAGTATAGTTCATGTAAATGTCGATTTTTACGAACCGGATACGGGAAAATTAGTGATGGATGCCTGTCTTGGCACTGAAGTAGTATTCAATGGTACAACCTATTCTGAAGAAAATCCCACTGGGACAGAGACTTTAACCGGGGCAGCATATCTGGGTTGTGACAGCATTGTTGAAGTATCTATACGTTTCATGGAAGCTGTCGAGGAATACATCTCTTTGGATTTGTGTGCCGGAGATTTTATCGTGGTAGACTCCTTAGTATTTGATGAACAAAATTCACAGGGCATGGTCGTACTGGCCAATCAATCCCGACAAGGATGTGACAGTATTGTACATGTGTCACTTACCTATCATGAGCCTACCACAGGCAATTTGAATCTGGTCTTGTGTCCTGACCAAAGCATGAATATCAATGGCACAAACTATGGAACCCAAAATCCCAACGGGACAGAAGTCCTTATCGGTATGAATCAATACGGTTGTGACTCAATTGTCGAAATAAATCTCTCATTTGATTCTATTAATGTGATCGCCCAGGATTTGTACTCAGGATGTGGAGAAACGAGAAAACAAAGTGTTCAAATTGACCAAATTATTAATGGAAGTCCACCTTATCTTATTTATATTCTCGAAGACACCTTTCAGGCCCCAGCTTTACCTTTTGTGATTCCGATTCCAGACTCCATTGAAAATTTACTCTTGACAGTTGTTGATGTCTCGGGATGTACAACGCAGCGAAATGTGATATTTGAAAAAGAGACCGGGATCTCGATCGATCTTGGTCCGGATACTACCATAAATATGGGGCAATCCGTGCATATAAACTATGAATCCAACTTTTCCGTTACCAGTTATACCCTTGTTGGTAGTAGTAATGGAATATGCTCGGACTGCTTACCTATGACCATTACCCCTCTGAAAAGCGAAAAGTATCAAATTATTGCCAAGGATGACAGTGGATGTCAGGTTGAAGCCGAGTTAAATATTATTGTCGAAGATGCTTACCGGGTATTTGTACCTAATATATTTTCTCCAAATTTAGATGGACGCAATGATTTTTTCAGATTGTATCCATCCAGCAACCTGGAACAAATTCATATGTTCCGTATTTTTACAAATTGGGGAGAACTGGTATTCGAAAGCTTGGACTTCTTTCCGGATGACTCCCAAAAGACCTGGGATGGAACCTTCAAAGGTCAAAGGTTAGCCCCTTCAGTATTGACTTATATCATTGAAGCCAGTTTTATAGATGGACAGCGTCGTTTTCTTTCCGGATCTATTACTTTGATAAGATAATAATTATACCAAATGAACCTGCAACTTATAATTCAGCAGTCGATTCCAGATTAAAAGTTATTAATATATTTTAACTTTGGTGGAATTTTGGGATCAGGTGCATTCATTCATTATCTATTGACGTGAATAAATTAATAAACCAGGTATCTTTTCGATTAGGAATCATTATTACATGGTCGATCCTGTATCTGCTTTCCTTTTTGGTCATCCCTACAGCTCATCAAATAATTCATTATTCAGCGGATCATGGTCATGTTCATCATGATGAAGAAACCGAAAAAGATCCTTGTCACCGGGCCATATTTCATCATGACTTTATATCAGGTTGTAATCATGACACTCACCTCCATACCAATAATGAAGATTGCCGGTTATGTGAGTGTTATTTACCTCATCAGATTACGACTAAAAAAATCATCAAGGAATTCTATCTTAACCCTCAAAAGTTTAAACTTCTCTCAGTTCCTGAATCTATCTACTTTGATCTGATTCGTGATCAAAACTCAAGGAGCCCTCCAGTCTAAAGACAAAAAATGATACCTTGAATATGTGTCGCCTCGGTATTGTTAATAACCGGCTTATAAATCTTAACCAGTATTGCCTGTTTTTTTATGCCTAGGTCTTTTCCCGCGGCAGTAGATATACGAGGCCACACTTAGCGTTTTAATTTTCAAATTAGATAATCAAGTTAATTTTTAAATCTTTAGAATCATGCAAAAATACATCTCATGGTCTGTTGCCATGATCATCATACTTATCCAGATCTCTTGTAAACAAGATGATCCGGTAATTCCTAATGAAGAGGAGTTGATTACCACCATGAAATATACACTTACTCCTTCAGATGGGGGAGATCCGTTTGTATTCTCATTTTCAGATACTGATGGTGAAGGGGGCAACCCGCCCACTATTACTACAGACAATTTACCTGGTGATACCCAATTTTCCGGATCCATTGTTTTACTCAATGAATCTGAAGATCCCGTTGAAGATATCACTGTTGAAGTCAAGGAAGAAGGTGATGAACATCAATTTTTTTTCCAGGTATCCGAAGCAGACTTAGAAATAGGTTATGGAGATCAAGATGACAACGGTTTACCCATAGGTTTGGTTTCTTCAGTAAAAACCGGTGCTGCGGGTCAAGGTGAATTAACCATTACTTTGAGACACAATCCAAATAAATCAGCTCCAGGAGTAGCTGAAGGAAATATATCCAACGCCGGTGGAGAAACGGATATTGAAGTAGTTTTTCCAATTATTATTGAATGAAAAATCAAGCAACCCAGGTTATTTTCATTCTTGCTGTGGTAGTGCCTTTGGCTACCACAGCACTTGTTGGTCAAGATTGTACATTGACCCTAAGCGGAAATGTTTATGATCAGTTTACTCAGGATCCATTGTCTCTGACCCATATTCTGGTAGAGGAGACCGGAACCGGAGAAATTGCCGATTCGCTGGGATACTTCAAAATTAGCAATTTATGTCCTGGGGTGTATCATTTGCACATTAGTCATTTGGGCTGTGAGGCTATACATTATTATCTGAACCTCGAAAAAGATACATTCCTGGTGTTCTATCTGGAGCATACCACGGAGTTCCTCCATGATGTGACCATTGAAGGGAAAAAGACTTCAGCGACTTTGCAGGCCCAATCTACTCTCTCCTCCCGCGAAATAAATCAGAATAGTGGCAAAACTTTATCCGAATTGGTGGCAAAAGTCAACGGAGTACGTTTGATCAAAAACGGGTCTGGTATTACCAAACCGATCATTCATGGTCTATACGGCAATCGCATATCCGTAGTCAATCACGGACTTATTCAAACCAGTCAGAATTGGGGAAATGATCATGCTCCGGAAATCGATCCTTTTAGTGCCAATCAAATCTCAGTGGTAAAAGGAGTGGGTACCATTCGCTATGGCGGCGATGGTTTAGGTGGAATGATAAAGATAGACCAAAGTTCGGCTCCTTCAGATCCTCATTTGCATGGTACAGTGAACTATTCCTATCAGAGTAATGGGAAAATACATAGTTTGGCATCTACATTGGAAAAAGGAGGTCCTTCATTTAAGTATCGAGCTAATGGATCGATTAAATATGGTGGAGATCGCACTGCTCCGCAATACTATTTAACCAATACCGGAGTGCGTGAAAAGAATTTATCGGTTAGAATTAATAATACGA
The DNA here is from genome assembly GCA_965223405.1 of Saprospiraceae bacterium. Lineage (GTDB taxonomy): Bacteria > Bacteroidota > Bacteroidia > Chitinophagales > Saprospiraceae > CBDCWO01. Next base: position 3,383,988 of record CBDCWO010000006.1, on the reverse strand, counting down.
TAAATGAGAAATGGTTAAATGATATGTATATCAGTCTTTTCAATTCCCAACTAGGGATACTAAAAGGATCACATGTAGGCAATCTCACTGATTTAGAGGAGGCCTTTGTACGTCAAGTTCCATTATTTACCAACGATCATTTTTCCTACGATTTGGAAGCCCCCAGACAAAAGGTAAATCATAGTCTAATCAAAATGGCCAGTAAATATTTTTTAGATAACTCCCGATTTATAGAATTCACCTATGGAGGTCAATTCAATCAACGATCGGAATTTGACATCCGTCGCGGAAATCGCAGTGATATTCCAGCTCTTAAGTTGTCTTTAAATTCTCATTTCCTGGAAGGAATATTTACTAATAATACCAGCAGTGTAGGACTTCAATACCGATATACAAAGAACAAAAATGGACCTGAAACCGGTATTTTACCATTAATTCCCGACTATTTGCGTTTCAACCCTAGTGGTTTTTTTATCAAGACCTGGGAAAATGAAATGCTTTCTGCTGAAAGTGGATTTCGATATGATTTTAATTACCTTAAAGTAACCCGTATTACCCGAAATCGTATGATTGAAAAAAATACCCATTACTTCCATAAGGTAGGCTTTTCCGGTGCGGTAAGCCTGCGTCACAAAAAGACCTTCATTGGTAAAATCAATGCAGGTTATGTACTGAGAGCTCCCCAAGTAAATGAATTGTACAGTTTAGGACTTCATCAAGGTGTTGCAGGAATCGAAGAGGGCAATCCGAATCTAAAGTCCGAATCCGGTATTAAAATACTATTCAATGGTAAAGCAACGCTGTCCAGAATATTTATTGAAACCAGTATCTATTCTCATTTTATCCAAAATTATATTTTTTTAGAACCTCAAACAGAGACCAGGCTAACGATCAGGGGGGCTTTCCCGGTGTTTTTGTATAAGCAGACCGATGCCACTTTAACAGGGTTTGATCTTAATCTAAAGGTTGAACCGTTGGATGGTTTGATTTGGCGCACTCAATTTTCCACCATTAGAGGAACCAATCGCCGGCTACAGGAACCCCTGGTGTATATCCCTTCCGATCGGTTATCTTCTCAGTTATCTCTGGCTTTGAGTAAATCATCTTTAGAAACAGTGCCTTCCATGGGCATCGAGGCGACTTACGTGTTTAAGCAAAAAAATCTATTGGAACACCAGGATTTCTTACCCTCACCACCGGGATATTTTCTGTTTAAGTTTGCTTTTGAAACCGAATTACCCTGGATAGTGGATCACTTAAATTTTTCCTTTGAAGTAGAAAACCTCTTCAACAGTTCCTATCGGGATTATTTAGATCGATTGAGGTACTACAGCGATGCCCAGGGAAGGAGTATTAATGTGCGCTTGCATTATCGATTTTAGCCTTTGAAATTTAATGATTCGAGCATATTTGGTAAATCTGAATCAACCTGATTTATCAAGAAACCACTAAGGGCATGAAGAAACAGGACAATCCCTGGGTACATCTCATGTCCTTAGTGGTTAAAAAATATCTTTTCTCATTTGGTCAGGATTGAACGCAAGATTAAGTTTTAGCGATTTTCACCTTAGCCTTTCCCTTAGAATTAAAAAGCAAACTCCAAACGGCTTCTTTGGTGCGATGGGCTAACCAAAACATAACCGGAACCACCACCAAAGTCAAGAAGGTGGCAAACACCAGCCCATAAATTACGGTCCAGGCCATGGGGCCCCAGAATGCTGCATTATCACCACCCACAAATATCTGAGGGTCCAATCTACTTACAAATGTGAAAAAGTTGAAGTTGAAGCCGATAGCCAAGGGTATCAAGCCCAATACAGTAGTTATGGCCGTCAGTAATACCGGTCTCAGCCGGGTGGCACCTCCTTCTACGATCGCCTCCATATAATCCCGGTTGGATAATTTATCCGTGACATCCAGGTTCTTCATTTTCTTCTTACGGCGAATTAAAAGATTGATGTAATCAATCAAAACAATGGCATTGTTGACAACAATTCCGGCCAGCGAGATGATCCCAATCCCGGTAAACGTAATCACGATATCTCTACCACCGAATGCGTAACCCAAAAAGACACCGATAGTACTGAAGAGCACCGAAAGAATGATGATAAATGGAGAAACCAGCGAATTAAATTGAGCTACAATAATAATAAATATGGAAAAGATAGCTATGAGAAACGCTGACGTTAGAAATCCTTGATCTTCCATCTGTTGTTGTTGCTCTCCTGTAAATTCATACGAAAATCCCTCCGGCAGTTCATACTCCTCCATGAGCGTTTTCAATTCTCCGACGATTTGATTGGCATTGTATCCTTCCAACACATTTGAAAAGATAGTGACCATGCGGTCGGAATTTTTTCGCTTTATCGAATTGTAAGTAGAGCTATAATCGAAGTTGGCTACCGCACTTATCGGCACTTGGGAGATCTTACCCGTAGCCATATTTCGAAATGTGATGTTTTGATTAAGAACGTCATCAATCTTGTTGCGATATTTGGGATCTACCCGCAGTTGAATAGGGTAATCTTCTTCTCCGTCTTTAAATTTGCTGACTTCTTTGCCAAATATCGAGGTTCGCAGTGCATCGGCGATCGAATAGGTAGACAGTTCAAATCTGCGAGCTGCTTCCCGGTCAATATTAACAACCAACTCCGGTTTCCCTAACTTTACGTCCGCTTTCAATTCCTCTATTCCCGGAATATTGGCCTGATTAAAATAATTAATGATTCCATCACTCATTTCTATCAATTTAATCAAGTCCTCTCCCCTGATTTCAAGGTTAATAGGTTTGCCGGTTGGCGGACCGTTTGCATTACGGTCTACGACTATTTGTACTCCCGGATAACCCGTGAGTGAGGCTCGGATTTCTTCCATGATTTGTACAGTGGAGACTCCATTTCGATCTTCGGAAGGGACAAAAGATACTGTGAGCCTGGCTTTATTAGGAGAAGCTCCCGGCTCCGGAGGACTATTGGGATCAGAGGTGTTTTCACCAATTTGTGACAATACCGCTTCCACGACTTCACCGTAAGGTTCTACTACATCAGCAATTTTACCTTCAAATTCCCGCATATATCGATTTGTCGCTTCGATATCTTTACCTAAAGGTAGCTCCACAAATGCATTGACGTACAATGGATCGGTATTAGGAAAATATACCACTTTGGGCATCTTCGCTCCTAACAACATCATAGCGAAAACCATCAAAAAAATAGTACCCAGAAAGAAAAAAATCGGATTGTACTTCTTAAGAGCAAAACGGATAAAGTAATCGTACCAGCGTTCCAGGATCGGCAATAGTTTGGTTTGAAAATAAAAAGCCCCATTACGCAAGATGAAATAATTAATCACAGCAACTATAGCCACAATAACTAACAGGTTTCGCATCCACATCACCCCGGCTACATGAGATAGAAAAGCAAAAGCCAACGTCAGGATGAAGCCATAAATGATATTTTTTCTTTTGCGAATTCTTTTCTTCGGATCTTGAGCTCGTTCATCTACTTTCATCAACTTTGAGGTAAAAACCGGATTAATCACAAGAGCAACAAATAAAGATGAAGTCAAGACAATTATTAAGGTTAAGGGTAGGTATTTCATAAAACTTCCCATCAATCCCGGCCAAAACGCAATCGGAAGAAAGGCTGCCAGGGTGGTTGCCGTAGATGAAATAATAGGTTGAGCCACCTCTCCTGCTCCTAATTTTGCCGCCGTTATCCCGTCATATCCGTTTTGCATGTATCGATATATATTTTCTACCACCACGATGGCGTTATCCACTAACAAACCTAAAGCCAGTATTAGAGAAAACAACACCACAATATTCATAGTCGTCCCGGTAATGTGCAGCCACATAATCCCGGTTAACATGGATAAGGGTATAGCTAATCCCACAAACATCGCATTCCTTAACCCCAAGAAAAAAAGCAGAACCAACACAACCAGGATTACCCCAGAGATTATACTGTTCTCCAAATTGGAAACCTGTGTTCGAGTATTGATGGATTGATCATTGAAAATCGATATCTTTAAACTCTCCGGAAGATCCTTTTTTACCAACTCTACGGTTTCCTTGATATGATCAGACGCATCCAATAGATTTTCTCCTTTTCGCTTAATCACATCCAATGAGATGACCGGCAATCCATCCGAACGGGCGTAGCTGGTTCTTTCCTTGTATCCCATGGTTACTGTAGCAATATCTTTCAGGTAAATCGGATTTTGGAATTCACTCTTTACGATCATATTTTCCAACTCTTCCATACTTTCAAACTGGCCTACAACCCGCACAGCCCTGCGAAAATCGTTATTAACCAGTTCTCCACCACTCATGTTCAAGTTTTCGGAAGAAATCGCGTTGGCAATATCTCCAAAACTCACTTCCATAGCTTGCATTTTGTAGATATCCACATCCACGTTCACCTCTCTTTCTAAATCCCCTTTCATATCCACTTTGGATACTTCGCTTACATCTTCCAGTTGGTCTTTGATGTAATCGGCATAATTACGCAATTCATCATTCGCAAAATCTCCGGATACGTTTACGGTCATGATCGGCAATTCCGAAAGGTTAATATCGGTAACAAAAGGATCCTGAGTCAAATCGGTGGGCAGCTCACTTTTGGCTTGGTCAACTGCATCTTTGGATTTACGCAAGGCCACGTCTATATCAATATCCGATTCAAATTCGGCTACAATCACCGAATAGTCCTGCATCGAAGTTGAAGTGACATTTTTCAATCCGGTAATACCCTGAATTTCTTTTTCAATCGGACGTGTTACCAGGTTTTCAATTTCCGCAGCTGAGTTTCCGAAATAGGGTGTGTTTACATAAATCTGAGGAAAAGAAACTTCCGGAAACTGTTCCTTGGGCATCCGGTTATACGATTGGATACCAAAAAGAAAGATCATGAAGGTCAGAATAAAAATACTGGTCGCGTTATCGACTGCTAAATTGGTCAAAGGGAACGTCCTTTTAACCTTTTTGTTTATATCGTTGGTTTCTTCTTTCATTGTACTTTCGAAATAACGGGTTCAACAATTTCTATAGGTTCCTGGTCGGACAATCCAAGGGCTCCTTCAATAATTAACTCATCTTGCTCCGATACTCCTTCGCTGATAATTATTTGGTCGTTGTAACTCAATCCTGTGGTTACCAACACTTTTTTTGCAATATCTCCCTGATCGTTTTTATCCCGGACAAACATATATTTATTTCCACCTACCTCTTGTTGGACAAGGTATAAAGGCACCACTATGGATTCCGGTATTTCTTCATCTTTGAACTGCATTTCTGCCAGTAAGTTGGGTTTTAATATCCCTTCGCGATTGGGAATTTCCACCTCGACCGTAAAGGTCCGATTGGCCGGGTTAATCGTCCTTCCGATCAAAGTGACACGGGCAAGTTCTTCCCGATCTATGGCCGGAAACAGGATTTTGACGCGATCACCTCTCTTCACTTTACCTAAAAATCGATCCGGTACTTCAGCCACTACTTTTACCAGACGCGTATTCAATATCTGCACTATCGGAGATCCCGGAGCCGCCATTTCTCCTTCTTTTAAAAACAACATATCCACAACTCCGGTTATTGGCGCATAGATATTGGCTTTCTTTAATTGGCTTTTTGCAGTTTCCAAACTCTTCTCGAGACGTTCCTTATTATTTTTGGCCTGCAAATATTGGATTTCAGAACCTATTTCTTGCTCCCATAACTTAGACTGTTTGGTGTACACAATCTTAGCCAAATCCAGAGAAGTTTCTATTTCCTGAATTTGCTTTTTTAGGGTTTCCATATCGACCACAGCAATTAACGAACCGCGGGAGACCCTTTGCCCTTCTTTGACTCTCAATTTGACAATTCTACCTCCGGTTTCACTACTGGCATTGACCAGGTCATCGGATTCTACATTTCCCTGGATGGTTACAAAATGTTCAAAGGTGGTTTTGGTCACGACCTCAGTAGTTACTAAAGTCCGCACAACCTCCTGACTTTGCGGATCCAACTCAGCAATTTTTGCTTCTATCTGAGCAATCTCTTCAACCAACTGTTTGGATTCCGACTTTTTTTGTTCCAACAATTGATTTAAACCACTCAAATCAGTCGGCAGTGATGCGGAGTCTTGATTTCCTCCAACCGGATTACAAGCCATCACTGTAAAGGAGAGTCCAATCACGAGTAATAGGAATTTTTTCATTTGTTTCATTTTATAGCATAGGTTTATTGATCACCAAAGGCGAATTTTAAATTTTTATGGGCGACTAATAAATCGTATTGAGCATTGAGATAATTGGCCTGAGCTTCATAGAGCTCCCGCTCGCTTTGGACAATTTCCAGACTTGATCCCACACCCTCACGAAATTTTATTTTGCTGGTATTAACAATTTTTTCGGCTAGTTGTAAGCTTTTTTCCGCTGCCGATAAACTTGACTGGGCATTGATCAACGATTCTTTGGCATTTTTAACTTCCAATGAAACCGCTTTAGTCAATGCCTCTTTTTGCAAATAGGTTTTCTCTAGTGTTACTTTGGATCTGGCAATTTTTGCCTTTTTATCCAAACCATCGAAAATTGGAATATCCAGTGTAAGACCTACCAATGATGATGGATACCAGTTGTTATCATCCTTATCAAATAATTTATTCCGTTGCAAAGCTGCAGAGAAACTGGCAAAACCCCGCAAAGAAGGAAAGTATCCTGCTTTGTATCTCTGTACATTCAATTTGTAAACCTCTTCCGAAATGCTCAGAACCCGGAACTCCGGTCTGTTTTCCATATCTAGGATTTCGTTGACCAACTGGTCCTCCTGAATAGACGCAAAAAGTAGATCAAATGCATCGGCCAAAATGATCTCTTGATCCAAGGGAAAAGACATTTGAAATTTTAGTACATTTCTACCAATATTAATTAACCGGTTTACATTATCGAGATTCCGATTCAAATTATCCAGAGACAGTTGTAATCTTTCTACATCCAGTTTTTCAGCAAATCCACCTTCGTATATCGCTTTGGTTTCCAAATAGGTCTTTTCCAGGTTGCTAATGTTATTGACCAGAACTTCCTTATTTTTTTCTGATATCAATACCGAATAATAGGCATCCGTAACATTTCTCCTAATGTCCTGCTCGGTGATAGCGCGACGGCGGCGTACCAGATCACGGGCCATTCTAACTGCTTTTAATCCGATAAAATAAGAACCGTCAACGATCAGCGTATTGATATCGATTCCGGCCGAAAGATTGTTTTTAGTACCAAATTGGGCCGGTAGTCCTTTGGCAGAAGGTGGTAGAACCTCCGATTCATCAATCAAACTGTAATTTACCAGCCTTCCGTCAACAGCAGGTCCGAGAAAATCCGGTAAAATTTGGGTAGGGATATTGATGAAGTACTGATATCCCACGCTGCCATTTACTTTGGGAATTCCGATGGATTTATATTCCAGGATTTGACCTTCCGCATCAGTAATATCCTGATCTACCAATTTTAACTCCGTAGAATTAGCAAAGGCGTACCGGATTGCCTCTTCTAGTGTAAAACTCTGCTGTGAATAACCAGGTAGTGAAATCACCAGAAAACAAACCCAAAGAAAATATTTGTTCATTTTAGTCATAGTTTTTCTTCAAAATGTTTAGCTAAATGTTTGTAATACTTAATTCTCCCTTGCTCACTTATGATGCCATAGATATGATATTTAATAAACTGACGGTACAAATGCTTCGGCTGAAACTGATCCGGGGGAAATATTTCCCCATTGGTCACCAGAATGCTAAATTCTACATAAATACGAGCCAGAATCTGAGGTTTAATGTCATCACGGTATAACTCCTCGTTAACCCCCCTTTCCAGGTTTTTTTGGATGACCTCATAAATATGATCGCGGTGGAAACAATCCCACTTGTGGAATGGCTTTTGGTAGTATTTTTTTAAATCATACATCACTGTTGGAGCCAGATTGTTAAGAGTGGTTATTACATACTTCACCAGGGATAACAATTCATCTATCGCATCTTCAGAATTGTCTTGCAGTTTCTCTATCAATATCTTCTCCTGGGATACATGGTCTACCAGGATCTTGTCAATCAAGTCTTCTTTGTTTCGAAAAAATTGATAAAGGGTCTTTTTTGATATGGTCAGGTGTTTGGCAATGTCATCCATGGTTACACTCCGGATACCATAACGCATAAAGAGCTGTTTGGAATCAGTTAAAATTTTTTCGGCTTGCTTCATTTGGTTGCAAATGTAGACAACTTAAACCACAGGAAACAAATAATGTTTTCAAAGTTTCCAAAATTTTAGGCGAACTTCCTGATTTCCCCAATGAACTCAATAAATTCTTAGATTATCCTTCATGTTTAAGAATAACTGGAATGAGTCTTTGAAATCGTTTAAAAACCATCTTCAACCCTGCGCACAAAGCAACGTCTTGAACCTATTGTTCAGAATAGACTGGCTGTTTGAATCAAAGTAAGAAGACTATGGTCATTTCAGCCATTAGAGATTAGAATCAGCATCTGGATATCTAAATACTACAAAGTTGTATTGGAAAACTCGTATGACCAGAAATCAGGTATCCTGTATTTATGCATGACCACTCGATTTACAATTCTCAGATAATCTTCAGTTATTATTTGCAGCAGCATGTCGTAGGTCTATTTAGTAAAGCTTATTTTTGGATTTTTAAGCAAAGTGTACAAGTTATGAATTCCTACCAGCCATCATTTGCAATTGGAGCAATGTCAGGGAGCTCATTGGATGCCTTAGACCTCGCCTATTGTTCTTTTTGGCAACATGAAGAATTGTGGAAATGGGAATTAATAGAAAAATCTTCCATTCCTATTCCGGTTGAATGGCAAAGGGTACTCAAGGAGGCTCCCCAATATGATTTGAAAAACTTCAGTGAGATACATATCAAATTTGGATCTTGGTTGGGCAAACAAATTGATACTTTTTGTCGTACTGGTAATCTGCGGCCGAATATTGTAGTTTCTCACGGTCACACCTTATTGCACAATCCGGATAAGAAATATACAGTTCAGTTGGGACATGGTGCAGCGGTTGCCGGCGAATGTGGATTTCCCGTTTTGTGTGATGTACGGTCATCGGATGTCAATCAGGGAGGACAAGGAGCACCTCTCGCCCACATAGCCGATGTCCATTTGTTGCCCGGATATGATGCTTATATCAATCTCGGCGGAATTGCTAATATCACCTTTCTAAAAGATATTAATCTTGCCTATGATGTCTGTTTCGCCAATCAAATCCTTAACCGGCTCGCCAATCAAATCGGACTTGAATATGACCGCAATGGGGAAATGGCGCGCAACGGTCATGTATCTGAACAACTAAGGGTAGACTTAAATACAGATCCTTATTATCACCTGCCACCACCCAAATCATTAGATAACCAATATGTGATTGATCAAATGGGGAAAAGCGTATGGAACAGTGATATTGGTGTTAAAGACAAACTGGCAACCTGCACTTTTTTTATAGCCAAAATGCTCACCGATGAAATAACAAAATATCTACCTCAAGGCGGCCATGTACTGATTAGCGGAGGAGGTACCAATAATTCCCACCTGATGCATGAATTAAATAATCTTGGGGCAAAAAAATCAATTCGTATGGTGAAGGCTCCACCGGAAATTTTGGAATACAAAGAAGCTATATTTATGGCTTTTATGGGAATACTGTATCTTGAAGATTTACCTAACTGTTTGTCTTCTTTTACCGGAGCGGGAAAAGATACAATTAACGGAGCTCTGTACAAGCCCTGAAGCAACCATGAAAAAAATATTTGTCACTGGCGGAACCGGATTTTTGGGATCCTATATTCTACAATCGTTGGTAAGCAATGGGAAGTACCATCTCAAAGCTTTGAAACGCTCATCCAGCACATTCGACCTGGTCAATGGATTTGCCGATCGCATAGAATGGGTAGAAGGAGATTTGCTGGATGTAATCCGGTTAGATGAACATATCGCCGGATGTGATCTAATTATCCATGCTGCTGCCGAGGTGGTTTATAGCCGGAAAGACCACAGATCGATGCTGAAAAACAACATCGAAGGAACTTCGAATGTGGTCAATTTGGCAATAAAGAATAAGGTCGCCAAATTAATTCACATCAGCTCCATCGCAGCATTGGATAAAAAAAGTGATACACTGGTGGATGAGTCGGCGGTATGGAATCAGGAAGGCTACCATACCCAATACTCTTATTCAAAATACCAATCTGAACTGGAAGTTTGGCGGGGTTTTGCCGAAGGGTTGGATGGCGTCATTCTCAATCCATCAATCATTATTGGAAGTACAAATTGGAATAAAGGTACCGGATTGATCTTTCAAAAAGTGGATCGGGGTATACGGTTTTATCCCGTTGGAAAAACCGGATTTGTAGATGTTAGGGATGTCACTAAAGCGGTAAACAGATGCTTAGACTTGCCTATCAATCACCAACGATTTGTGATCAACGGAGATAATGTGACCTATTACCATCTACTATCTGAAATAGCATTCCAGTTGGGTGTAAGACAACCGAATATACCTTTCAGTAAGGGATGGCGAAATTTGGCTACTCCCTTATCGATGGTAGCCCAAAATATTCCTCTTTTAAAAGCAACTATCAGTCCTGAAATTATCAAAAATACGGCCAGCCAGGTAGAATACAATGCCTCTAAGTCACAGGAAATTTTAAATCTCGAGTATCGCCCCTGGAAAGTAACTATCAAAGAAACCGCAGATTATTATTTGGATTGGAAAAATCAAGATCGTACTCATTATACTATTTTCCCCATGATGACCTAGTGTCTCAAGAAGAAGGGAAGTAACTACACCATAAAACAATACAAATTTTTGGAGATTAAGATACAAAGCCCTTCGAGTGCAATCAAGAGGCCCAGAACTGACCGTCATTTGATACTAATTATTGCACCGTTTTATACTATTTTTAAACTTTTTGTTATTGGGATACCTGGTTTTAAGGTTTGATAAACAACGCAACTTTTTTTAGACGCATTAAATAAAGTCTTTAATATCTTTTCGCCCACATTATTTGCTCCCAATTCTACTTCTAAATTTAATTTTTGAAATCCTACCTGGACAGATCTTTCGAACTGCAAAGTTCCTCTGACATCTGCCGTAGCTTCGACCAGAACTTTGGTATGGAATAAGTCAATTTCCAGCCTTTCCGCAATCATTCTTATGGTGCTGTCCATACAACTGGCCAATGCAGCACATAAAATGTCTCCAGGATTAGGAAAATCATGTTCCCCACCAACTGCTCTGTGTAGCCCCGTTTGCATTGGCGTTTGAAGTTCACTATTCATTAAGACCTTGGTGTGAAAAGGATCTTTAAAGTTTTCTCCAATAACCACTGCTGAATCTACAATTATTGCTTTTTGCGGATCTTCATTATAAATTTCTTTTAAAGCATTATGCCTTTTTAAAACTTCAGACTTAATACTCCTTAGTTTAAGTTTGCCGGCAATATGCCTGGCAGTAAACTTCATGTCTTCCTTTTTCATTATTTTCTATTAATATCTATTTGAAACTCTTGGCAATTGTCCAATTAGTTCTAGCCTAAATGTGTATTGATTTGTGGTCTGAAATTTGAGATGATTCTCTGAAAAATAACCGGAAATCCAGCTACACATTGTTATAAAGTTACCTCAATTGATTCACATATCCATAGATAAATAGCTTTTGGCAGTGACCAATCAATATGTTGGTCATTGGAACTGCTGGCCAAAATATTAATTGAAGTTATGGAGAAAATGTATTCAGATCAATCAGACCGCACTAAAAATACCTTCTCTCAAATGCCTCGTGCTTAATCCTAGCTTCGTTCAGAATTTCTTGAAACTCCGGTCCGCCGCGAACTGAATCAAGAAACTTGTCATTAAGAAAAACCGGATGACAGAAAAATCCCCGACTTACAGCCTTATGTAGGGTCCGGATGCAATGTTCTTTATAGCCAAGCAAACCATATAAGTTGGCTATGTTGTAATATTGTTCTGCATCCACGAAGTTTTCTTCTAATATTTGCAATGCCCGGAGACCTATTTCCGGCTTGCCTTCCAAGCTCTTCATAGAGGTTACCCAATGGCCCACTCCTTCCTGGTCCATTGCAATCACTCTCTTAAACAAACTAAGGGCGCGCTCTTCATCTCCCTATCCTAAATGGGTCCGACCTTGCCAGGCAAGTGTAGGAACTCATCTTGATACAGTTCAGTTACTCAAAGAGCACCACACGATTCTCTTTCACCAATGATTTTATAAAAGTGGCAGGTGCCATTGGTCATTAGTTTCTCCATTAATATAAATCACTGAAGTGCAGCCGACTTGCGATATTCTGTAGGTGTCTGTGATACATGTTTCTTAAATGCGGTGTTGAAAGACGATTTTGAATTAAAGCCAACGGTGTAGAGAATTTCTAAAATGGTTAGCTCTTTCTTATCTGGATCTCGAAGCAATTCCATCGCATGTTTGATGCGATAACCGTTCACAAAATTAAAGAAATGTTGATTCAATACACGGTTGATCAAAACGGACAAATCATGGTCGTCCATATTTAGCTGGATGGCCAATTGATGAAGCGTCAGGCCGTCATCCAGATAGGGTTTCCTATCTGCCATATGCGCTTTTAATTTTTTGATGATCGACACCTTTTCCAGGTTATTCTTAGAATCAATATCCGATTGGGCAATATTTCTGACTAGCTGTAGCTTGGAGTCAACACCTCTGAAAAACTCTGGGTTCTGGAGTGCACGAAGGACAATCCAGCACAAACACATCAGTATGGTCAACGAGGTGAGTGTCAGGAGGAATCTATAGACATTTTGAAATCCACCTAGAAGGAACAAATTTTTTGCTATTGCCAAAGTCGTATATATGGCTACCAGGGAAATAAAAGTCAATAACCAACGAAAGTTCATTGTGCTGGCGGATGCGTAGTTTTCTAATAGCAGTTTTCGATACTTCAAAATAACATAGAAGCACAAAATTAAATAGACAACCTCCTGAATGTGCAACAGGATGTAACTAACCCAAACTTCAGAACTGGAAAGAAATTCCGGACTACCGATAAATTTTAACTTATCAACTTTTTCCTGCAAATAATAATTCGGAATAAAAATTAAATTATAAGCAACAAAGACCAATCCATGAAGAAGTTGCACCTTTTTAAGTCGAAAATCAGTATAAATAACAGAGAGGATGAACAAATAAAGTAAGGGCATCAACAACGCAACTGTTGAGGACAACAGCATACTAAAACCAGGAAATTTGGGAAAAATGAAGTGGAAAATAAATGCACCACCAAAATCAATGCAACTTAAAAGTAGGTAAGTCGCAAGCAGGTAATTGCTAATGATTCGGGTAGATTTCACCGAAACAAGAAAAACAGCAAATAGCAGCGAAACGAAAAGGAGTAAAAGTGTAGTAATATTGAAAATATCGAATGCCATATTCTATCAGAGTTCCCTAATCGTAAGTTTAACAATTTCCTTAAGACGAAAAATATGGAGAAAATGTCATAAAATTAAATATGTGTTTAACTATACATTAGGATCGAATTACAAAGCTCAAGGATCTGAAACCAGACGACTACGCAATCGTAGCCATTAAACTATAAATTCTTTGCTTTTCAATGCCAAGTAATCGAGCTCACGGGCCAATAGATTGTGATATGAATCTGTTGTACAGCAAAAATCAATTTTAAAACTCTTCTGCATTTTGACTAAAAGAATCCAAAGCCTCCATTGTTCCGTTGATTAATTATTTTGTAATACATAAGTGATTTGCTCAGGAAAGTTGCAGCTCTTCACGTGCATCTATGAAATGAAATCCCGGAATATTTCAGGAAAATATCATTTTTGTAAATAGCTTGATAAATGCGATTAAATGCCATACGACTAGTTAACAAGCGTAATTCTTGTAACGAACAAAAATCAACTAAGCCTAACCGGTTTTTTGCTGATAATCTTAAAAATTATTACGACGTATTGTATTGAATTTCAAGCTAAAAGCTGACCACGGATCAAGTCTTATTCAATTAATATCACTCCTATTTTGTTATTCTACCACAATTCAATAAATTCATTGCCCTTTTAGAAATACAATAAGACGAATCATTTAAAATACTAAAACCAATGTTATGAGTGTAGATACAAAAAATATCCGCAATGTAGTCCTTCTAGGCCATTCTGGGTGCGGGAAAACGACGTTTGCGGAAACCATGTTATTCGAAGGCGGAGAGATTACCCGCAGGGGGACGGTTGAAAATAATTCTACGGTTTCTGACTTTTCAGATATTGAGCATACCCGTGGAAATTCTATTTTCAGTACACTCGTACACGTAAATTGGAAAGACTCCAAAATTAACATCATTGACACACCTGGATTGGATGATTATGTGGGTGAAGTAGCTTGTTCGCTTAGAGTGGCCAGCACAGCTGTCATGTTGCTTAATGGCTCCCAGGGTGTAGAAGTCGGCACCGAATTGATATGGGATTATGCCACCGAATATGAGCGTCCGACGATCATGGTTATTAACCAAATGGATCATGAAAAATGTGATTATGAAACTACCTTAGAACAGGCTAAGAGCCGATTTGGGAATAAGGTATTTCCCATTCAATACCCTTTAAATCAAGGAGGAGATTTTGATACGATCGTGGATATTCTCAGGATGACTATGTACAAGTTTGGATCCGATGGGGGTAGACCTGAAAAAGTACCGATTCCTGAAAGTGAAATTAACAAAGCTCAAAACTTACACAACCAATTAGTTGAAATAGCTGCTGAGAATGATGAATCACTAATGGAAGTATTTTTTGAGCAAGGTTCTTTAACCGAGGAAGAATTGGCCAAAGGACTCAACTTAGCCATTGCTACCCGGGAATTTTTTCCAGTATTCTGTGCTTCAGCAAGTAAAAATATGGGTAGTGGACGAATCATGGGATTTATCAATGACATTTGCCCCCATCCGGGTGAATCTCCAGAGGTGAAATTAGAGGGAGGTGCCACACTTCCATGTAACAGCAAGGATGCTACCACCATTTTCATTTACAAAACATACATTGAGCCAAGGGTTGGTAATGTTTCCTATTTTAAGGTGTATTCTGGAGAAGTCAAAAGTGGTGATGAGTTAGTGAATTCTACCACTCAAAACACAGAACGATTGAACCAAATATTTATCGGTAACGGAAAAAACCGCCAACCAGTTGACAGTCTAAAAGCAGGAGACTTAGGGATTACCGTCAAGCTAAAAGATAGTCATACTAACAACACGCTGAACCAAAAAGGTACAGATCGAACCATTTCCAAAATTAATTTTCCTGTTTCACGAATTCGGACTGCGATCAAAACACCCAATAAAAGTGATCTTGAAAAAATGGTTAAAGCCATCCACAGTCTATCTGAAGAAGACCCAACTATTGTGCTGGAGCAATCCCAGGAGTTAAAACAAATGATTTTACATGGACAGGGACAGCTTCATCTGGATATTGTAAAACAAAGACTCAAGGATGAACACAAAATCGACATTGAATTCATCCCTCCCCGAATTGCCTATCGTGAGACCATCACCAAAGAGGCTAATGAGGCTTATCGGCACAAAAAGCAAACGGGTGGAGCCGGCCAATTTGCCGAAGTTCATATGAGAATTGAACCTTTCTTTGAAGGTATGCCTGATCCTGCCGGGTTAACTGTAAGAAATGTAGACGAAACGGATCTCCCTTGGGGAGGCAAACTAGTCTTTGTTTGGAGTATCGTAGGTGGTTCTATTGACAGCAAATATTCCAATGCCATCAAAAAAGGCATAATGAACAAAATGATGGAAGGTCCCCTAACCGGATCGTACTGCCGGGATATTAGAGTATGTGTCTATGATGGTAAAATGCACCCGGTAGATTCCAATGATATGGCGTTTCAATTGGCCAGTCAGGCTGCATTTAGCCGTGCATTCCAAAACTCCAGTCCTAAATTGATGGAACCCATGTATAATTTGGAAATTCTCTGTTCTGATGACGTAATGGGGGATATTATGGGAGATCTTCAATCTCGTCGCGCGTTGATCATGGGTATGGGTTCTGAAGGTCATTATCAAAAAATCATGGCTAAAGTACCTTTGGGAGAAATGTATAAATATTCATCCACATTGAGGTCTCTGTCGCAGGGAAGGGCAAAGTTTAAAAAAGAATTTGCCGAATATGCACCAGCGCCTCCGGATGTGCAAAAAAAGCTAGTCGCTGCTTATCAGTCTGAATCAGATGATGATTGATGACGTTTCATCACTTCATTAGGAAGTGGAGCGATTAATTAGTCTTGGGAATTTATGCAGATTGGATTTGATGCCAAAAGGCTTTTGAACAATCGAAGTGGATTAGGGAATTACAGTCGTACCCTGATCCAGGATCTTTTGGAATATACAGAAGATATAACCTGCCATTTGTTCACCCCAAAAATAGGAATTGATTCGTCTACCTGTAATTTTATCCGCGCGAACGCCAAGACCAGAATAATTACTCCAACCCGGTTAAAATCGATTTGGCGGACAATGATGATGGCCCAGGATTTTCCTCCGGAAATGGATATTTATCATGGGTTAAGTCATGAACTCCCAATGGGGATTCATCGAAAATCAATTAAGTCAGTGGTTACTATTCATGATTTGATCTATTTAAGATATCCGGCGGATTTTCCCTGGATAGATCGAACAATATATCATGCCAAGGTCCAATATAGTTGTTTGAATGCCGATCGAATCGTGGCCATCAGCGAACACACCAAAAAAGATATCATAGATTTATTTGGTATTTCGGAAGAGCGCATATCCGTGATTTACCAAACGATCGATAACATGTATAAACAACAATTTACTCTGCCCGAACTGCAGGGGTTTCGTAAATCACATGGTTTACCTGAGTCTTTTATACTTTATGTAGGAGCACTCAGTTCACGAAAAAATGCGCTCACTTTACTCAAAGCTTACAACCAAATCCCGCGCAACCTCCAAATCCCATTACTGATGGTAGGGTCCGGAAAAAAATATGCCAAAATTTGTTATAACTACGTAAGTAAAAATCAACTTGAAGATCACATCTTTTGGATGGGTGAATGGGAGGCTTCCACTCTGCCTAAGTTGTATGCAAATGCAAAGTTTGTAGTTTATCCCAGCTATTATGAGGGTTTCGGATTACCGGTACTTGAGGCTCTTTGGCAACATCGTCCAGTCCTTACCAGTAACCGATCGTCGCTGCCTGAAGCAGGTGGCACCCTGGCTACCTATCTGGACCCGGATGATGTCAATGGCTGGACCGAAGCTCTAATCGAGCACATCCAATCGATGGGTTCGGATTCTTTGACTTCTCAAAATCATGATCTCAATGTGCATTTACAGCAGTTCGACAGTAAACATATTGTCGATCAATGGGTTTCTTTATATCGGGAGGTGCTTGAGAATTAGGGACAAAATTTGGTATCTTTGCCCCGGTTTATGAATAACTATTACCGATTTTAAACAAAATAAAATTTATGCAAACTACACAGCAAAAACCTAAATACAAAGTTAAAGATATTGCCCTGGCGAACTGGGGACGTAAAGAGATTGAACTGGCTGAAGCTGAAATGCCAGGACTCATGTCTTTGCGTGAGGAATATGGAGCAAGTAAGCCCCTAAAAGGCACCCGCATTGCCGGATGTCTACACATGACCATTCAAACGGCCGTGCTGATCGAAACATTGGTAGAATTGGGGGCCGAGGTTTCATGGTCTTCATGTAATATATTCTCAACTCAGGACCATGCGGCAGCCGCCATAGCGGAAACTGGAATTCCTGTATTTGCCTGGAAAGGAGAGACTGAAGAAGAATACAATTGGTGTATCGAACAGACCCTTTTTGCGTTCGAAGATAATAAACCACTCAATATGATATTGGATGATGGCGGTGACTTGACTAATCTGGTGTTGGATGAATATCCTGAAATGGTAAGTGGGATCAAAGGTATTTCCGAAGAAACTACAACGGGTGTTCATCGACTCTATGATCGCGAAAAAAATGGAACTTTAACGATTCCGGCTATCAATGTGAATGACTCAGTAACCAAATCAAAGTTTGATAACAAATATGGATGTAAGGAATCCTGTGTAGATGCCATCCGCCGGGCTACCGATATCATGATGGCAGGCAAAGTGGCAGTTGTAGCAGGTTATGGTGATGTCGGCAAAGGGACCGCAGCCTCTTTAAGAGGTGCCGGATGCCGGGTAATTGTTACTGAAATTGATCCCATTTGTGCATTACAAGCTGCAATGGATGGTTATGAAGTGAAAAAAATGATCGATGCGGCACCGGAAGCGAACATCATTGTTACCGCTACCGGATGCAAAAATGTCCTCACAGAAGTACATTTTAAATCCATGAAGGACAAAGTTATTGTGTGTAATATTGGTCACTTCGACAACGAAATCGACATGGCCTATCTTAATGACACCCATGGCAATACCAAAGTAAATATCAAACCTCAGGTCGATAAATACACCATCGACGATCACGATATCATAGTACTGGCCGAGGGTAGATTGGTCAATCTCGGTTGTGCTACCGGACACCCCAGTTTTGTAATGTCAAACTCCTTTACCAATCAGGTATTGGCACAAATCGAACTTTGGGAACGGGGAGATCAATACGAAAATAAAGTATATACCTTACCCAAACACCTCGATGAAAAGGTAGCCAGATTGCATCTGGAAAAAATAGGTGTCGCCTTGGATAAGTTAAGTCCTGAACAGGCTTCTTATATTGGAGTTACACCGGATGGCCCTTATAAACCTGAATATTATAGATATTAAAAACCTAAGTAAAAGAATCTCATTTTAACGATTTCAATTGATTAGCGTATGGGTGCATTTTCTACATACCTTACTTTAGGCATGGATCATATAAAGGATATTAATGCCTACGATCACATCGTATTTATTATCGCGTTGTGTGCAATATACCAGGTGAAAGAGTGGAAAAAAGTTTTAATCCTGGTTACTGCCTTTACCATTGGTCATTCACTAACTCTTGCCCTTGCTGCTCTTGATATGGTCAAAATCAAGAGCGAAGTCATTGAGTTTCTGATTCCTCTGACCATATTCATTACCAGCATTTATAATATGGTGGTAAAACGTGAAAATGAATCTGTTGCTTCAAAGAAATTGATGTGGAATTATGGATTTGCTCTATTTTTTGGCTTGATCCACGGCATGGGTTTTTCCAATTATTTTAGATCGCTATTAGGTAAGGAAGAAAGTATTACTTTGCCCTTATTTGCATTTAACGTCGGTATCGAATTGGGCCAGTTGATTATTGTAGCCATTATTTTTGTATTTTCTTTTCTCTTCTTAAATCTGCTAAAAGTAAAACAAAGAGAGTGGAGTTTGATTATTTCCGGTGCTGCAGCCGGAATAGCAATGGTGCTAATGTTGGAAACTAAATTTTGGTAATAACGTTTTATTTATAAATAAAACAATGATCGGTTTATCTTTTTGGTTATTGATGGCTTCTCACTTGTTTGTACATGATATTCATATATCAAAAAGTGAAACGGCCTACAATCAGAATGATAAAGCCTTTCAAATCAGCCTGCATATTTTCATAGACGATTTTGAAGAGATATTAATCAAGGGAAGCCCGGACAAATTGTACTTAGGCACTGAAAAAGAAGTTCCATATGCCGATTCTGTCATGATGCAATATCTTGAAAAGCACTTCATTATTCGTGTAGATCAACAAATCATCAACGGGTATTTACTGGGCAAAGAACTTTCAGAAGATCTTCTGGCTTATTGGCTGTATATTGAAATACCTTTTGAGCCAAGCTTTACTGAATTATCTATTACTTATGATGTGCTAATGGACCTGTACGAAGATCAGCGAAATATTTTGTTGTTGGATTTACCAGGCAAGAAGAGATCCTATTTTCTTTTTCATCCAAAACATCGAACTGAAACAATCCAATTAAATAATTAATATGGAAGGCGAAGTATGTTAAAAAAAATCTTTATCCTTCCGATCCGTTTGTATCAATGGCTTATTAGTCCCTTATTAGGATCAAACTGTCGTTTTAGCCCTACTTGCTCACAATATATGATTCAGGCTATTGAGGAATGGGGAATATTTAAGGGCACCTGGTTGGGAGTAAAACGTATCTCGAAGTGCCATCCCTGGGGCCCACATGGACACGATCCGGTACCGCGCAAGGAAAAGTAACGGATTGACTAATCCTTTTAAATTTGAAGTTATGGCTACATTTAAAATGAATATTCTAGTATTTCTCTTCTTATCGACATGTACACTGGTTGGGCAAGAACTGGAATTTAAGTCTCTATTTAATGGAATAGATCTTTCCGGCTGGGTTGATGTAAACACGTCACCAGAAACCTGGAGAGTGGAAAACGGAATATTGATTTGCACCGGTTTACCTATCGGGGTAATGCGTAGTGATCAACAATATGAAAACTTCGTCATGGAAATAGAATGGAAACACATGGAAGCAGGGGGTAATTCGGGAGTGTTTATCTGGAGTGAAGGCACGCCATTTTCTGATGAAGAACCCTTGACTAAAGCCATGGAGGTACAGATGCTGGAATTGGAGTGGTCTACTCAACATAATCGTACCGATGATTATGTTCATGGTGAATTGTTTCCTACCATGGGCATGACCGCCGTTCCGGATAACCCAAGGGGTATCAGAAGTAAATCAATTGAAAAACGCTGCCTTGGAAAAGGACAGTGGAACAAATATATTATCGTAGCTGTCGATGGAACCGTAAAACTATCGGTCAATGGAAAATTTGTAAATGGTATTCGGGATTCTGAAAGAAGGAAAGGCTACATCTGTCTGGAAGCGGAAGGAGCGGAAATCCACTTTCGCAATATTCGCATCATGGAATTACCAGGAGGTGTGCTTAATCCAGATCAAATTGCTCCGGTTGTCCATAAAAAAGACTAGTACTAGCGCGTCAAGAACTAGCTATTCATCGAATCCCTACGCTGCAGATCGTCCACAATAGTAATCAACTTATTGACAACTAAATCAGCTATTTTGGCTCCTTTCTCAGCCGTTGCCAACCAGGGATCTCCATATACTCCATTGAGCGTTTTTTGGTCCATCCGCTGATACAACTCTGCTCTGGCTCCCCTTATCATATCTCCATCAGACCATGACCATCGATTACGGTTCGTCCTCTTATCAGGAATTCGATCTATCCGTACTTGTTTCGGGTCGAAATGCAGGAGCAAAGAAGTCTCGAACTCACCGGCATGGCCTACTCCTCCCGCAGTACTTTCCTGAAGGCCTGTTAATTCAGGTGCTACTAATTGCCACCAGGTTACCGTTACCAGACGGATATGTTGCTGACTATATCCAATTTGCTCATACAACACCTTCGCGATCCCCATATTGCCACCATGACAATTAAAAAGAATAAGTTGATCAAATCCATGAGTTATCACTGAGTTGACAATATCCTGCACATAGTTATTAAAATGACCGTGCTGTGTTGTAAGTGTCCCATTGAAGGCCATATGGTGATCCGAACATCCAACTCTTATGGTCGGTAGGATTAAGATCTGGTCCTCAATCGCTTTATTCAATTGATTCATAAGGTGATCTGCAATCAGGCTGTCGGTTGCTAAAGGCAGATGTGGCCCATGTTGTTCAACGGCGGCAATGGGCAATATCGCTGGAATGTTACGATCCAATTGTCCAATCTCATCTGTTGTAATTTCTTCCCATTTCATAACTATTTTTTAACGGCCCATAAATCAATTTCAACTAATAGTGTCATTAATAAATCACATCCAATGGCCGTACGGACCGGCATCGGATTGGAGAAATAGGTTTTGTAAACTTCATTGAATCGAGGCCACAAATCCAAATCAGTCAGATACACATTTACCTTAAATACATCGTTAAGGGTAACTCCTGCACTATGAAGCTGCTTTTTACAATTCATTAAAGTGTAATTTGTTTGTTCTTCAATAGTGTCACCAACAACCTGTCCTTTTTCATTAATCGCTGCCTGACCGCTGATCACGACCAGTTTATCCGCTTGAATTTCCAATACCGGCGAATAGGGCCCTGCAGTAACATGTTGGGATGCAGAATGAGGTTTCCGAATTATGGCCATTGTGCTTTGTCGGGTTGATGGAACATAGGGCATATACCCGGTAAATCCAACTATTCTCCAGTGACCATTTACATTGCGACAACGATACAGGGTCTGCCAATTAAGCTCGGTCTTCTGTCCCTGCACACTCATCAGAATGCCGTCAAATTTTTTGTGAGCTAAAGCAACATCCTTGTTTATTTCGATATCCCGCAAGATCGTAGCCTCGTATATCGCCTCTTCCAGATTATTTTCCCATGCGGTTTCACCTATGGCTTTAGCCTGATTTAACCATTCCTGACGATAATCATCCAGAGTAGCATATTTCAGAGACCAAAAATCAGGGTTTTCCCGATTTCGAGCATCAATACCCATAAATTCTTCCTCCAGAAAATCCTGAGCCACTCGATTCCAGTCCTGAGTCACAAATGCCTGAATATCCCGGGTTACCAACATCTCCCAAATGGCATAACGATCCGGATCATGCGGAAAGGGATTTTGATCGTTTATCATATATTAAATTCTCTAGTTTCCTGACCATAATGATGAAGGGCTGCCTCATCTATTTCTACTCCGAGTCCGACATCTTCCGGTAGGGTTACCCAAGGAGGTTGAATATCCAGAGGTGTACGTAGAAGATCATGTTCACGTATCATTCTTCCAAAGATATCGCTGGGCCATATGCACAAATCTGCAGCCGCAGCACAGTGTACATACATCGCCTCAAGAATACCCAAATCAACTTCGGAACCGTGCCAAAATGGTAATTCTGCAGCTTCGGCAATATGCGCCAATTGCTGAAACTTTGCAATACCGCCATTAAAGTTAAAACCATCAACCGCTTTAGCCTGGATCGCCTGGATCGCATCAGATACTCGCTGTCCGTGTAAGATATAAGGCAGCGATACATGGAGTACAATTGGTATTGGCCCGTAATTTCGCAAATGTGCATATTCATTCAACTGCCACCTGGGAATGGGGTCTTCTAAACACAGCACATTTCCGGTTTCCTTTAATTCGTCAATTCTCCGGCGGGTATGAGAACTACTCATCCAACGCTCATTAGGGTCCAAAATAACTTGCATGCCAGGTGCATAATCGGCAATTTGTCGACACCATTCGCCTACATCATCGTCCAGATCTGTCTTGAACTTCAGGCAATCATAACCTGCTTCACTATATTGTGCTGCCAACGACCCTACTTCGTCAGCTTCACGATGACTTGACCACGCTCCAATTTTGATTTTGTTTCTGATGGCTCCCCCGAGTAGATCTACGACTTGTAAATTATGGCATTTGGCAAATGCATCATAAATGGCACATTCGAATCCATCATATTCTCTACAAAATGAAAACGGCAACCGTTGCAATGTCAAAGTATCAATAGACCTTCCCAATAATGAATTGCAAATTTGTTCTACCGTTCGCCAATCGTGATTGCGATACAATTCCCCCCATCCAATAATCCCATTGTCCAGAACCAATTTAAGAATCAATTTCGGTAATTGGTCAAATTGTACGGACCATCCCGATTGGATACCTACCGGTAGTTTATGTAAGGGTTTGTGAATAGATGCACTAGCAATTACCGAGGGTTTGGCCGGAACAATGACTTCGTAACATGTAAATCGAATAATCTTCATCACCATGTATTATGTCTGTTACTCTGAAAAATCACGGTTAAAAAGTAAACTGGTCGTTCCATGATCTATGTAAAGGGTTTGACCTGTAACTCCTTCACTGTAATCTGACAATAAAAAAGCCACCACGTTACCTACCTCAATAGGATCAAGTAATCGTTCTATCACTTGCTGATTTTTCTGGTAATTTTCAACCCATTTTTCCGGATCATCAGTCCATGTTTTGATTAAATCAAAATTCTGCTCAGCATGTACATATCCGGGGCCAACTGCATTTACACGAATACCATACCGGCCCAATTCAACAGAGAGTCCCCGAGTTAATCCTTCCACCGCATTTTTCGTACTGCAATATAAAGCATATCTATGTGTTGTAGCATGTGCGTGAATGGATGAAATATTTACAATACGACCTTTTTGCTTTCTGTGTTCTAAAAGATTGGCATAGTGTTTTGAGCACATCCAAACGGCTTTGAAGTTTACGGCGAACAAATGGTCAAATTCCATTTCACTAGTGAACCGGGCCTCTTGGCTCAAACCAACTCCGGCATTGTTGACCAACCCATGAATCTCACGATAATCCGCTTTAAGCTGCTTGAAAAGAGCAATCACCTCAGATTGCTGAGAAATATCGGCTACATACCCTTGAGCTTGATTGTATTTTTTTTCTGCCGACCGGACTTTGTTTGAATCCATGTCAACAATAATGAGATGTCCTCCCAGCTGATCAATAGCCTGACATACACCTCCCCCAACCCCAATACCTGCTCCTCCTGTAATGATGATATTTTTATCCTGAAAATTCATGACCTGAGTTCGATTATTCTAGTGTATCAAAAACCAGCAGCAATTAACAAAATAATTAAGAGTAAAAGAAGAGTGGGGAAATCTTAAATTCTAAAATTCTAAATCCGGGTTAGTTTGGCTTCCTGAATCCATCCTTCATCCTTGTTTGGAAGCTGAACCTTTATCCAATTATCGATCTGATCTAAAATATTTACTTTCAAACCTCCATGAATGGCATAAAGGTCCGGGCTTGAGGCATCCGGAGCGCTATGCAGAGATGATTCATCCTGCATCAAAATGGCCTGATCCGTAGAATTTTCTAATTGATTACGCACCATACCATAATAATAGCCACATCCTGCCATTATTAAGCCTGCTATCGCCATAGTAAGTAACATTCTTGAATTCCAAAGATGTCTGAAGAAAAGAAATCCAATCCATGCGACCAGTCCGATCCATAGACACCCAAGTGAAATCCAAGCCCACAAGTCTGCTGACAATTGATTGGCAATATGATTCCTCCAACGCACTAAAAAAAAATCTTGAATTATAGCAAAGTCATCTTCTTGCTGCAACTGTACAACGCCTAGATTAAATCGGGCCTCTTTATGAAAGGGTTTTACTTTCAGTGCACGCTCATAATATAATACCGCGTGTGGTAAACTCCCCTGTTTCCAATAGGCATTTCCTAAGTTATAATAGATATCTGCGCTCTTATATCCCTGCTGTAGTAACGAATCAAATAGTAGAATCGACCGTTGATAATTTCCAGCCTGATAGGCGACACTGGCAGCATTACGAATCTCATCGGTTTGGGAAATCATACTGCAGTAAGTCCAAAAAAATAAAAATAAAAACCGGAATTTCATAAGTCACTCTTAGATTTGGGTCGGAGGTTTTCTTTCCAGACAAATCCTTCCAATTTTAGTTTTTCATGATCCGTTCCTCGCATCGGGTGTATCTTGGAGTTAGGTTCCTGATACATGTATATGGACTCAACTTCATTGTTGCCAAACCTGATCCGAATACGACTACAAATCGCCTTATTTACACCTATATAGGCTCGGGTATCGTCCAACACATAGTAGACCGTCTCCGCATTTCCGACAATATACATATTTCGCAATTCATCATTTTCAATCACTGCGGTGATTTCCCTTCCCTTAATCTGATTAAAAAACAACTGGTCGGGTGAATTGGTGATGAATGAATTTTCTTTGAGGAAAATTCGGTCAATCTGATTGTTTTTTAATTGAATTTGCATGGTATCAGCAACAAATTGGGAAGTATCCGCCCACATAATAGGATTGTCGTACATGACAAACATTGAATCTCCTTCTTTAAATACTAAAGAATCGCACAAACCTTGTAAATCCGATTTATATATTCTCACATCATAATACGCCAGTAATTGGTGTAAACTATCCGATCCAGGCATAAGTACATATTCGAGTGTATCTGCCCGCAAAAATAAAGAATCCTCTTCCAATTCATTAATTAACATGGGACGTTTTGCCAGACCCATTGCTTTAACATAAACATTTTGATTGTTATAGATCATGGTGTCGCAATGAATTGCATAACCCGCTGCTGTATCTTGCCAAATCACCTGTCCGAAGGCAACTCCCATTCCGGTTTGGTTAGAAAATAAGGTATGATCTGCTTCCAGAATCTGTTTTTCATTTATGATTTTACTTCTGGATTTTAAGGCAAATGAATCCAATTTAGCATCATAAAATATATGGTCCGATTTCACATCACTAGTGCTGTCCTGAAAGTGACCATTTCCTGTAATGATTACCCACTCTTTATCTTCTAAATAAAGGATTTCATCAGCCGTGACTTCCTTATCCCCTTCCTTGAAGTAGGCATTTCCAATCAACTGTACCCGGTATTCCTGTCGTTTATACCATATGATGTCTGCCGACGCCTCCTTAGTGCTATCCCGATACTGAGCATTTTCGGCAAACTCAGCCTCTTCAGCTTCTACTTTGTAATAACCGCTTTCACAGTAGATCAGATTATCGTCTTGGTTGATTAAGGTAGGTCCCAAAAAATAAGCTGTCTTATCTTTAGTCTGATACAACATCGAATCGGTTCGCATAAAAAATGATTCACCGATCACTTTGACTGAATCCTTGAAGTAGGCCAAATCCTCATTGACTTCGTAATAACCCGAAATGCTGGATAAATAAGTCTTATCATCCGTAAGCGTAGCTCCGGTAAAATAGTCTGCGATCCGGTTCCTGACATCATATCTCAAGTGATTGGTATATAATTTTTGATCGCCATTCTCAAGCACTACTTCACCATGCAATTCGGCGATTTTATTATCTCCTGTGTAATACAACGTATCCGCAAATACTTTGACACTATCTCCCTGCACCAAAGAGATATTTCCCACTGCCGACAAATACAGACTATCTTTGATGTAAGCGGAGTCACAATACATAAACACCGAATCCTGATACAGGATCACGTTACCATTATATGTCTGGATAGTGTGGTCTGACTCCAAATACCAGTGCTGGTCGTCTGCATGAATTATATAGATGGTTGTCGTGTCATATCCAGGATTTGGTTCAGGTATTGATTGTGCAATAAGCGTGTGAACGCAAACAAACAATACAGCTGTTGTCCATAGCTTGATTGCATATTGATATTTGTACCATTTCGGCATCTAGTCGTTATTACATTTACTTGATATAGAACTAAAATTGGCCATGAAAGATTCAAAGTTAGTAAAGCGCTTTCACCTTTTTACTTGAACTGATCGTTATATATCTTCTTGTAGATCAGCTTATTTGTGCTTTATTGATCAAAGAAACATACGGCTGATGTTGCAAAGAAGCAAATAAGATTGGAAATATTATAATCATGATGAGAAGATTGTAAGAAGTATTGAGAATGAATGATTAATTGGTATCAATCTACAAC
The DNA here is from genome assembly GCA_965223405.1 of Saprospiraceae bacterium. Lineage (GTDB taxonomy): Bacteria > Bacteroidota > Bacteroidia > Chitinophagales > Saprospiraceae > CBDCWO01. Next base: position 3,356,470 of record CBDCWO010000006.1, on the reverse strand, counting down.
GGTATTTCCAAAATAGGATGGCATACACCAATCCCAATGCGTTGAATTTTTATATTTTTGGGCTTTCAAATCATTTTAAGTTTTGTGTGATGATCCAACGAATTCAATCGATATTTTTACTTCTGACAGCTGTTTGTTTAGGATTGCTGTTTGTTTTACCTTTTGGCTCTTCAAAAAGTAGTGGAGAGGGTATTTTACAAGACGGATTGTTTAATATCCATGATCATACTGCCATGTTGATATTGACAGCATTAGGGTGTCTTCTGGCCGTCGGAGGTATATTTATGTACAATAATCGAACCCTTCAGATTCGGTTTACTTATTTCCTAATCATGATATGTATCTTCATTCCTTTAGTGGGAGTTATAGTTTATCTTAATGCAACTCAAGAGCCAGCTGTTCAATCCGTAGATGTTAAAGAACAGTTTGGATTAGCCATGCCCATATTGGCATTGGTATTTAGCTTTTTAGCGAAAAGAAATATTTCTAAAGATGATAAATTGGTAAAATCAATGGATCGGTTGAGGTGATATCCTCGTTGGTCCCATAATCTTGAAACTGGACAAGATAAACTGCAATTTTCAATTCCCGAGTTGGATATTCTTAAGTTTTCAACTTTATCCAAGTGCTTATACTGCCCTAATATCCGATTGATTCGGCTGTCCATCCCATAGGCCCTAATAGATCTGAGCCTTAAGAATTCTGCTGTGTATATTGATATCTTGTAACCATAGTGTAGAATGAACAATTGATTTATTTACAGATAATCTTATTGATTTATTAAATCTAATTCAGCTTATACTTACATATTTCAGCCGTAACGCGATCAAATGCAAACAAATCTTGGCCATCGGTACACATCGTCGAAAATGAGCCACTACCTTCTCTAGCGACATTCAGTTTGATAACTCCTTCAATTTCCAATTTTTCACCATCGTCTTCCAATACTAATATTTGATCACTATTGACCGGATGGTAATCTCCCCAAAAAAGCAAGTAAATTTTTGACTGAGCATAATAGACATCTCGGAAGAGAATTATGGTGGCATACTTATTGTTACCATCCTCTTCGTACTCCTTATCAACAACCTCTAAATGATAACCGAACAAATCATGTAACATAACCTTCTCCAATAACTGACCGTTTAAAGAAAATCGTTCTATTACCGGTCTGTCCAGGTATACGGTAAAAATTTGATTGTATTGAGACCAAATGATAAATCGCGGATTAATTGCACTTTTATGTCTAGCATCTTTTGCAGGCACAAACTCTCCAAATGAATTGATAATATTTCCATTAATATCTACATGCTGGATTGGGTGCTCCTTTTTAGTACTTAGAAGCAAAAAAGAAGAGTCTTCCAGACTAGCCACCCTGTCGGTCATGGTTTCTTGAAAAGGATATTTGATTTCATTGAGCAATTCGCCACTGTAATTAAAAACAGATATTTTTTGATTTCCATCATCGAAAATATCAATTCTATTTTTCAACAAATTGGCATTACTTGTAAAGCTAAATTCCAGCGGTCCTTTTCCAGTTCCTTTACCGATAACCGTTAAAAGGTCAAAATTTTTAGTTAACAAAAAGCACTTATCTGCTTTAACATCCGGTATGATCAAACGACCATATTTGATGGATGGATGCATAATATGATCTGAAAAAAAAATTGAATCATTTATGCTCGACCTGCATTCAACCGGAACTAATTCAGTAGAATTCAGACTTTCCATTCCAACAGGCTTTTTGTCACATGAAAAAAGCATATATATAAATAATAAGAAAAATAATATTTTCATAGGAGCCTAATTTTATGGGAGAGAAAATAAAGCTAGTGGATTTTGACATCAATGATTTCTCTCATTACTTTCAATATTCGCGCTCAAGTAACAGAATAAATACAGGCTCAAAACAGAGTAATGTCGATTATTCCAATGATACCTTTTAATCTTTTCCAAATTGACATCCAAGAATTTGATCATCCGGTAAACAAACCAATAATGGTTTGAAAATTTTTACGTTAGTCCGTATAGATTTAACCTCGACATATCAAGAAGCAAAACAAAAGAGAATTCCAATCAGATCATAGCTATAGCAACAATGTATTAATGCTGACAAACTGCTTTTAATAGTGTTTTTCTGAAAATTCCGCACTTCTTGAAACTCCAACAGGTATTCAAATCCAGCACAATGAGATCCGGTTAGCATAAATCCGTATGGCCTATTTTCAATAAATCTCTCACGGGATAGCTCTGCAAAAGTCAATAAAAAAAGAGAACAAACAAATACATGCCTACTCCCTTTTCTGGTAATTTGCGAAAGTTATTATTCAGGTCAATTAGCGCGCTTTTTCGCGGAATAATTTACTTTATATTGTCCGGAACGCCGCAATTGAGTTTTTACATCTGTAATGACTCCCATGGTAATATCTCCGTCTGCTCGCAAGGAGGTTATGATAGCGGGAGTCATTTTTTCACCTACTTTAACTCGGTGTTCTTCGACAAAGGCAGGAATTTCCCATTTCTCGGCAAACTTGTCACCCAGTTGAATTTGAGGTGCGGTACCATATACATCCTGGTATTTTTTCATTGGTCTGCCTACATAGATATAGTGCACCAAAGATTTCTTTTCCAGTTTGGTCAATTCAGTGGCCTGAGGAGTATTTACAGATACTTTCAACTCTGAAGTACGTAAGACGGTAACCACCATAAAGAAAAATAACAACATAAAGATGATATCCGGTAGTGAAGCGGTAGAAATAGCCGGTGAGGATTTTCCCCTTTTTTTAGCAAATTTTGACATTATATCACAGTTCTAATTTAACAAATTATTCCTATTGACTTTCTTCTCCAAACGAAGTAGGTTCAGCCTCTGAAAGTACTAAAGGAATTTCTTGATTGATTTCCAACCTTTGTGACCTGGGTAAAAACTCATATTGCGTATTGAATTTTTTTAATGCCAGGTCATTTCTCAGTTCATTGTAGGCTGCCATTAATTCATTATAGACTTCCAAATAAGTCTTATATTTAGTTCCCCGGTCATTCTTCAAAGAAATAATGGCATTCTTTGGGCTTTCGGCCAGATCCTCACGATTTCCCGGATTGGTGATAAACTCCTTGGTCTTTTCCTTGAGTTCCCTGATTTTTACTGGCTCACCTCTCACTAGCAACTCATTTTGAGCATTTACCAATACAGAAAAAACATTCCTGGAATTCAACTTTAGATTTTCAGGAGGTTCTTCAGACCAAACCGGTAATTTCACCAATACCCCTTTATCTTCCACGATCGTGGTGGTGACCAGAAAGAAGATCAATAGCAAAAAAGCAATGTCGGCCATTGAGCCCGCATTGATCTCATTGCTCATCCGGTTTCTGCTGTTGCTTTTAAAAGCCATGACAAATATTTATTTGAACACATTAATTAATTCTGAAACTAGAAAGCTTAGAGCCGCAAGGGCTGCTAATGCGATGGTAGTCCAAAGTGCTCCACTCACCGCTGTACTTTTCGCTTCGCTAAAGTTATTCTCTTGAATTGCTTTCTGAACGGTATCTGAAATGGGTCCTTCCATATCCGCACTTCCCATACTCTTGAAGACCAAAAACAATACTACTAATACTCCAATAGTAATAATTCCAGTTATTGCTGATTTTGGACTTGTAACCAGTCTGAATAGTGAAAACAGTAACCATAGAATTGCACAAATAGCTACCATAGCAATCACTGCTCTCAATCCGAAATTAAAAATATCCGAATTCCACTGTTCTTCTTTCGGCAATAAATCAAAAGCGTCGATTTGTGGAAGGCATATGATGAAATAGATAACGATGAGGGCTACCCCCGTAACGAAGGCAATAACCTGACCGTTTTTTGTCAATATTTTATACATAACAACTACGTTTTTGCAGATTATTTAAATACATTATTCTTGGCCATAATATCGACCAAACCGATAGAAGCATCTTCCATCTTATTGACAATACCATCAATTTTAGAAATAATGTAATTATAAAAAATCTGTAAGATAATGGCCACAATCAAACCAAATACGGTTGTTAACAGGGCCACTTTAATACCTCCGGCCACAACAGATGGAGACAAGTCACCCACTTGTTCAATATTATCAAAGGCCTGGATCATCCCGATTACCGTTCCCATAAATCCCAGCATTGGTGCAATTGCAATAAATAGAGCTATCCATACCAATCCTCTTTCTAAGAGGCCCATTTGTACTGATCCATAACTGACAATCGCTTTTTCTACAGCTTCCGGTCCTTTTTCACCATTTCTTAAACCCTCGTATAAAATGCTCGCAGTTGGTCCAGGGGTCGATTTTGCTACTTCCATAGCTCCATCCAAATCGTTTTCTTGTAGTCTTGCATCAATTCGAGCCAATAATTTATCGGTATTTGCACTGGCAATATTCAAAGTAATAATTCTTTCAATACAAAATGCCAATCCCAAAATCAAACATATCAATACCAAGCTCATAAACCTCCAGTCACCCTGAATAAACTTTTCCTTAATAACCTGAAACCCAGAAGGTCCGGCAGCTTCCTGAGCGACTACATCAACAGCTCCTACAAATGAAGCTATTACTAATACTAAGAGAAGAACAATAATCTTTCGCATAATCCTTTCAGTTTACTGTAAATGAATATTTTAATAAAATAATTTTAATAACATTAGAGTTTTCCGCTATCGTGCCCTGCGGAGAGTAAGGGATTCGAACCCTTGATCCCTCTCGGGAAACACGCTTTCCAGGCGTGCGCCTTAAACCGCTCGGCCAACTCTCCTGAAAAATACGTCTTTTCGTCTTATTCCAGCACGAAAGAAATACAAAATTTGCAAATAAAACAAATAAAACAAAAGTTTTTTATGCGCTCACTTCATAGATGAAAGTAACTCCTGTTTAGGTGTATAATCATAAAACCTTATTTGTCCTTTGCTTATTTTCACCTCTAAAGTTACACAGTGAGAATCAATCTTTATGGATATTGAAGACTTTTTTTGCATTTAATGACGTAATTGATGCCACTTCATCGATGTCACAGTGGAGTTCGTCGGCAATTATACCGGCAATATAGGGTAAATAACCACTTTCATTTCTCTTTCCTCTTTTAGGCACCGGAGCTAAATAAGGAGAATCTGTCTCCAAAACAATGCGTTCAAGGCCAATTTCTTTAAGCACTTCACGTAAATTGGTGTTTTTGTAAGTAACAACACCCCCAATACCTAAATAAAATCCCATTTCTAAAATCTGATCAGCCTGTTTCACACTTCCGGTAAAGCAATGGAAAACACCTCTAAGGCCCATCTTAGCTAATGGCCGGATTAGATCCGTAGTTCGATCAATGGCTTCCCGGGTGTGTAATACCAAAGGTAGCTTTTTCTCCATAGCCCATTCCGCCTGTAGCAGCAAAGCCTTCTCCTGTTGACTTATAAATGACTTATCCCAATAAAAGTCCAATCCCGCTTCTCCAATAGCGACAAATTCATAATGGTCGATCTGATCATACAATTGACTTAGTTCTCTTTGATATTTTTCATTTACAGAACATGGATGTAGTCCTAGCATAGGATAACAAACACCGGGATATTCGTCGACCAGTTGTAACATTTTAGGCAAGGTACTGATGTCAATATTAGGTAAAAGCATTTTGTCCACTTGATTTGCCCTAGCCCGTATCATCATTTCAGAACGGTCGGTATCAAATTGAGATAAATAAAGATGTGCATGCGTGTCTATGAACATTGACTTAAATTTTGAGATCAATTCATTGGCCGGGCAAATTAACATTTTGTTATTAAATGACTTTATCAGATAAATCTATATTTGCGCCAAATTCTTGTTAATGGCGAATAAATCCAAATATTATGTAGTCTGGATTGGAAATGAACCAGGGATCTATGACAGTTGGGAAGAATGTCAACTTCAGATCAAAGGATTTCCTAATGCCCGATATAAATCATTCAAAAGTTTGGAAGCAGCCAACAAAGCATTTGCCGAAGGACCTGACCCGATAAAAGTTAACCTGCACCCTGGTGAAAAACAACCACTTCCCAAAGATGTCATAGTTCCCAGTATGAGTGTGGATGGAGCTTGTAGTGGGAATCCTGGAAAAACAGAATACCGCGGAGTTATGACGGATACGCAAATAGAAGTATTTCGTCAGGGTCCCTATTTAGGGGGAAGCAATAATCTTGGAGAATTTTTAGCCCTGGTACATGCCCTGGCTTATCTTAAGAGATCCGGCCAGGGAGACCTACCCATCTATTCGGATTCACGGACTGCACTAAGTTGGTTGAGAAATAAGAAAGTCAAAACGACAATCCCCAGATCTGATAAAAACAAAAAGATTTTTGAACTGGTGGATCGTGCCGTAACCTGGATCCATCAAAATAATTGGCACAATCCAATTCTCAAGTGGGATACCGCAAAGTGGGGTGAAATTCCAGCTGATTTTGGAAGAAAATAGCTCTTCATCATTTTCGATTTAAACACATGGATTTATTATTCACTCTTAGAGGTAAGCTTTATGGTGAATGTCAATTTGGTGAAATGTGGACTAAAATGTTCATCTACTGCTACATTCTATTTTTTTATCCAACCAAGCCTCAAAATGCCTAATAATTATTCGTCAGGAAGTTCATTAAACTCTGCTCGTTTGCTGTCAAACCAATTTTTCATAGCTTCAGGAGAATGCATCAATTCACGCATCGCTTCCATCGCTTTCAGATGAGGCTTGTCTCCTATTTGAAACATTTCAACACCATGATTTTTACTCATTTGTGCTATTTCCTCGAAGGTTTTCGCTTTGAACTCCAAATCACAGGCTCCACCCAATTGTTTACAGGTCATTTTTTTCATGGTACTTGTTCTTGACTTTTTAGCTGCACAACCAAAATAGTATAATATTGGAAATGCATTGGCTATAATTTGGAATTTTTTAATCATTTCGAACTAGGAAGACTTTTTATACGCAGAAATATTTCTTTCGATAGAAGCACCGGACTTCCTAAAAGGCATAGAGTCGTCAGATTTTTAAAGAAAATCCATGGCAAACTCCACCTTCCCATAACAAAATTATGCTTCGAGTTACCAAATGTCCAAACGATATTTATTTCGATATACCTGAGGTGAAAATCCAGTATGTCTTTTGAATATTTTGCGAAAAGTAGGACCGTCTTTATAACCGATTTTATATATAATTTCACTGATATTCAGATTGCTGTTCTCAAGGAATCTTTTGGCAGCCTCCATTCTGATTTGCTGTAGATATTGCAAAGGGGTAATCCCGGTAGCCTTTTTAAAACGACGAACTAAGGTTCGGGCACTGAAAGCAAATTTCCTGGCAAGGATGCTAATAACTATTTGATCCTCATAGTGTTGCTCGACATACATTTGAAATTGCTTTATCGCCTCATCTTCATGATCATACAATTGGTTGACAATCATAAATGGTCGTTGCGAATTTCGATGCAGATCTATTTGATAAATTTTTGATAGATACACACATACCTCTTTCCCGGCAAATTTTTCAATTAGGTAAAATAATAAATTCAGTGATGAAAAAGCCCCACCTCCAGTATAAGTCCCGGTGTCATCCGTAACAATTTTGTCAGGAACCAGTTCCACTTTAGGGAATAATGCACAAAACTGTTGTTTAAATGCCCAATGCGTGGTTGCCTTTTTACCATCCAAGGCTCCAGTTGCTGCAAGGAGGAAAGCTCCGGTACACATACTGGCCAATTCCGTCTGATGACTGGTGTATTGATGTTTCATCCAACGAATCAACCAATCATTCCTTTTTACCGGTATCTCCTCACTGATAAAACCAGGCACAATAATCAAATCAATGTCTTGATCAACGAGGTCTATAGGAGTTGCTTTGATTCCAAAGTGTCCGTGATAAACCCATGATAAACTAGATTTTCCAGCAATGATCAGATCAAAAGCAGGTGCCCGACCGGCAGATAACAAGTATTGATTCGCTTGTGACAGTAGAAAATAACTGGAAACCACACCTCCTGGCAATAGTTCTCCATCCGGTATTACGATAACCGTTTTCATTTTTGGCATAAATACCTATATATATTGGCAAATATACAAAATGATAATTTGGGTGAGGTGAAAGATATTTGTAACATGAAATCGAATTTTCAAGATTTAATTAGACCAGGTTGCAGTTGGTTATATGCTTATCCTTTATTCCTTATCCTCTTATTCATTACCAACTTCCCACCCTATTTAAATGCTCAAACGATCACATTTGAGAAATTATGTGATCATTACCATCGTTATGTCGACCAGCAGGAATTAGCCGGCATAGTATTGTGCATTGAGAAAAAGGGAAAACTAATGAAAGAGGTTTACGGTTATCAAAACATGTCAACCCGGAAGCCGATGACCGAAAGTAGTCTTTTCAGGATCGCATCCATGACCAAACCTATTATTGCTGTAGCTATAATGCAGTTGGTAGAATCCAATAGAATCCGACTCGACGATGAAGCTGCCAGGTATATACCACAAATCAGTGAGATGGCCTTGTACAATGGTACGCCCAAAGGGAAAAAGCCAAACAATGTCATCACCATACGTCATTTGTTATCTCATACTTCGGGTAGCACCAGTGCATTTGATAATTCGGATGCAGGTCAAGCCGCCGGTCTCCTGTTTAAAGATAGACGGGTGAAAAATCTAGAAGAATTAACCAGCCTTATTTGTAAAACACAACTTGCGTTTGAACCAGGTGAAGGATGGGCTTACGGTTACAGCAATGACCTTCTAGCCGCTATTATTGAGCGTGTTTCTGGCGTACCGGTAGATCAATACCTGAAGAAATACATTTTCGGACCATTGCAGATGCATAACACTTCATTCCAGGCTCCGGATACCAATCGGTTAACATCCATACATGCTTTTGATGTCGACGGTAAAATGATACCTGTCGGTAATTTAAGTGAAAGCAGGTATGTGAATGGAAGCAACTTTCCCCGGGGAAACGGTGGATTGGTCACGACCGCCGGTGACTATTTAAATTTTTGCAGGATGATACTTAATCAAGGATCATTTAATAATCATCACATTCTGAAACCAGAAACTATTGAATTAATGACTTCAAATGTTGTTGATGAGCGATTCAAACCTATTAAAATAGGCAACAACGAGTTGAAAGGACATGGGTATGGATTAGGATTCGGAATTCTTGACCAGGACATCGGTTTTGGCACCAAAGGAGATGTGTACTGGCCGGGATTATTATACACCTATTTCTTTGTCAGTCCACAGAACGATTTGATCGGGATTTTTATGACACAATTGTTGGATCCGTCCAAGATAAATCTGGTGTTTGAATTCCATGATTTAGCCACCAGGGTTGCCACTGGTCTGGATTAATCTTTTTAACCTGAGTTTGATCTATTATTTGGAAGGAGGTGCCTGTGCTCTCAGTCTTAATTCTATGGTGCAATTATCCGCACGATACTCTAACAGGCTGGGAATCCGTGAGAGAACTGAGTTTTTATTTCTTGTGCTCCTTTACCTTATAATGACAATCTACGATCCCTTTTTTAATATTTTCAAGTTTCTTTTTCAACCTTCTTCTTTTCAAGGGCTTCAATTTCTCCACAAACAATTCACCTTCGATATGGTCATATTCATGCTGGATTACGCGGGCCGTCATCCCAGTAAAGGTTTCAACCAAATTTGTTCCCTCAAGATCCTGATACTCCAAAACAATTTTTTCGGGTCTTGATACGTCACCATGGACATTAGGGATGCTAAGGCAGCCCTCTTCATAGTCATACCATTCTCCTGGTTCTTCAATTTTTCTGGCATTGACGAATGCCTTTTTAATTCCAACTTCTCCTTCTTCCAATTTAAGTTGCATGGTATCAACTATAAACAATCTGATTGGTTTGCCAATTTGAGGAGCAGCCAAGCCTACCCCTTTTGCATTATACATAGTAAGGAACATATTGTCGACAAGCTCTTCCATACCTTGAAAGTCATCGGGTATTTCTTCACATTTCCGTTTCAAAACCGGGTGCCCATATAGATATATTGGTAAAATCATTCCTTTTGGATTTCATATATGATGTCCTAAAAAGTCTTGCAATATTAATATAGCACTAATCTGGTCGATAAGCATTTTATCTCTTCTTTTTTTCTTTTTTACTCCGGACTGGATTATGATATTTTTAGCCTGCCTGGATGTAAGAGTTTCATCATGCATGTAAATGTCAATTGACGAATATTTGTTCCGCAAGTATTGATTGAATTTTTCAATTTCAATCACAAGTGGATGTTTTCCAGGGGTATGTGCACTGGGATCACCAATCACGATAGCCACAACTGGTTCTTTTTGAACGTAGCTATCCAAAAAATCAACCAGCAAATGGGTCTTCATAGTGTCCAGTGGATGACATGCAATTTGCAAAGTATCTGTAACTGCTATTCCGCACTTACTTAATCCATAATCGATGGCCAATATCCTACCTTTCTGTTCCAATAAATTTTTAAGTAAATGTAAGAAAACGGAGGAGTAATGAAAAGAGTTCCAACAAAACAGAAATCACAAAATAGTTATCAATAGAAGTTGCTGAAAAGGATTTTTTTCAACCCGATACTAAGTAGCAGGTGAGAAACAGAGGTTAAAGAAAATGCAATACCTGGTAAAACAAAAAAAGAACCCCCCCCGCATGATCGGAGAGGGGTCCCATCCCAAAAACAGTAAACTCTTAGAGCAAAACGGATTTATTCAACGATAATCATTTTCTTCGTTGCTGTATATTTCTCAGTTTCTAACTGATAATACAGTACACCGGTTGTATTTAGATCTTGCTTATGGATACGAACTTCATTGTATCCTTTGACAAAATCCTGCGTAACCACTTTTACAACCTTTCCAGTTACATCCATTATCTTCAAGCTTCCTTGAGTAGATTCTGGTAAATTAAAGCTGACCAATGTATTGGTATTGAATGGATTTGGATTGTTTTGATACAATACAAACTCACCCGTATGAGCCACACTTTCTTTGTTGAAAGTCAGGGTAACCCCTTGAATTTCATTACCGGCAGTGTATGCTTCCGCTTTAGTAACCTTTGAACTTAAGGAGATGGCATTTTCTATTGAGGCGTCATCCAGTGTTGTGAAAACCATGGTGAAGAGCACCTCATTAGGATCTGCTGATATTGGCTTGGCACTGGCCCAACTGGAAGTGATAACACCTTTACTCAAATCGATCATACCGAAATTACTTTCATTAATATCCAAAAGACCTGCTTCTAATCCTTTCAGTTCTAACTGACCTGCATTGTATTCCATAGTAAATTGATACCCGGTAATGCTGTTGAAGTTAGCAGCTGTAACCGGTACACTGATTTCAATATTTCTAGTGAACTCAGCTTTATCCATATGGAAAGTCAAATTCCGGTTTGTTCTTATTTCTGCACCTTGCAGTTCACTCGGACTGCTAGAGCCATTGACATCTCCTATTTTGATTCCGATGAATTCTACATCCATATTTCCATCCAATTTTTCAATGTTATAGTTTTCCGGGAAGTCTTCCTTAAATGGATCTACCGGATTACTAAATGTATAACTGGTTGGAACGAATCTCCAGGAAGTATTGTGTTTGAATTCCTGATCAATTCCAAGGATCAGTTTCCTAAGATTGACAATATCCAAGGCACTTACGGATCCACTCTTGTCCACATCGGCTGCGATAATCTTATACGGTGATCCTAATTTTTCGTATCCCAAGATATGCTTCTGAATATATACAATATCCAGGGTTGAAAGACCATTCGTAGGATTGATATCCTTGGCTGGCAGTAGGTTGTACTGTCCACCTAAAGGCATCGCACCAAATGTAAAGTCACCTTCCATACCAGTACTGAATGGTTGAACCCGGCTTCCATCTAACTTCACATCTACTAAGGCTACTCCCTCTTTGTTTTCCGTTAAAACTGTACCTGCAATCATGGCTGCCGGCAATGGAGTTCCACTACAAGCGTTCATATTATCCTGTACTTCCAGATTCACTACACAGAAGTCTTGGTTACCACTTTCATCAGTAACCCATATCTCCAGGGAATTGTCGCCTCGATCGTCACATCCGAAGTCTCGATAGTGATCAGAACTATCACTGCTGAAACTAAAGGCCACTACTTTTTGATCACAATAGGAGAAACTTCCCGCATCAAAATCAGAAGCCCATACTCTTACCATACCGGTATCGATATCTCCGTCCAAATCACTATCAATTGGCATTAATTCGATTACCAGATTTCTACAGTAAGGAGTTGGTTTCTTGCACAAATCGATGAAGAACTCAACATCTTGTTCAGATTGATTTCCACACTTATCCTGTACGATAAATCGAACCACGTGAGTTCCTACAGGGAAATCATCAGAGATCGTTGCACTTGCGCCAAATTGTGGACTGTTAACCCGTACAAATTGTCCGGTTTTACCTTCATCCAATAATATGGTCCACTTCAACTGATCAGAAGGGGTACAGCTATCTGACCCAAACGCAGTAATGGTAGCTGATCCGATACAATTATCCGGATTGTTAGCACAAACAATGGTCGAGTCGATTCGATCAATTGTCGGTGCATCCGAATTAGATACCTTGATCACCTGAGTATAAGTCATGTATCCATCGCCGTTGTCTTTCAAGTGCCTGTTGACATCAGAACGACTCGGAGAAGCATACATGGTTTCACTGGCACAGATATCATAATCATGATAATGTGCATCCGGATCATACTTACACCAGTTAATTACAGTCCAGGTACGGATAATTTTCAGACAAGCATCTTCAATGATACTAAAGGTTTCATCTTTATAGCTAATGGCTATTTGTTCGCAATCGTCATCTTCTACCACTGGCAATCCTGCATCTCCTTCGGGATCCAAAATTCCTGTAATATTCGATTCACAAGTAATATGCAGATCTGCCGGGAACTTCACCTCGAAGTCAGACCGGTGTACTACATGTACTTTTTGACTACAGGTAGTACTTAATCCACAATCATCAGTAATGGTCCATCTTCTTTCAAACCATCCTTCACCACAATCATCCAGACTACCTATAGTAGTATCTACTCTTATGGTAGCTCCGCAATTATCACTCCAATCCGGCTCTTCGAAAAACTGATAAGGATCGACTCGCACATTGAGATCATCAAGTGCCAACCAATAGGCACAGGTGTCGCAATTATCCCAATCACTGTTGGTCGGATCATTGTAAGAATGGGTGGAACTTGCTCCACATGAGGCAAATTCATGATTTGAACCTTGACCTACCCCATCGCAATAGATAGTAACATCAGGTTTTGGTGTACATACAGGAGGCACTTTATCATCAACCAGTACTTCAACCATACACTCACTATAGTAGTCTATATAAAGGTCACGGAATCGATCGCTGATAATATCGGCATAATAATGCTTGCTTTGTGAAGGCATATTATCCAGATCAGCAACTTCATCCACACTTAAAGCAATCGCTCCAAAGTGACCATATGTCTGCTTACAATAGAATAAATGCTCAGAGTCTCCATGGAGATGTGGATCGTAATAAATATTTAAATGACACTTCGAATAAACTCTGGTAACCACCGTGTTGTCATCATCACAACCACCAAATTCAACGTAGTCATAAAAGATATTACAATCCAACCAGATATTTATCCACTTCTGCCACTCGGCATGGTTAGCGATATAATTGCTTTCTCCATAATGACTCTTAATGGCATTTTCCCAATATTCCCTCCAATAATTGATGGTATCCATTTTTGCCACTGCAAAATGGAGCTTGGGACAGCAGTTGTCGTGACTTCCATCGTCAAATGTGGTTGCATAAATACGTGACCAACATTGTCGTGGATCCAAGGTAGTCTGTGTAATTTCATCACAAACCGGAATGGGCGGAGTTCTATCCAGTACTTCAATTTCAAAGGTATCATTGCGATGATGACCGCAACTATCAGCAACAGTTAAGATTCCATCAAATTTACCAGCTGGCAAATAGATGTGTACCGGTGCTGGAGCAGTAAAGTTCTTATGTTCGAAGTGAATTTTTCCATCACTTGGATCATAGTAAGATACTTCGACCCATACCTTGTCAATTCCGGAACAATCATTGATGTTGGTCGGATAAGGAATGGTAATCTTGGCTTCACAATCGTGTGGTCTGGCTATTTCTGAAATATTTGCTACCGTATCAAAAGCCGGAGGCAAGGTGTCCACAATCTTAATCCACTGCACACAAGAAATGGTTGTGTCTCGACACCAATCTACAATTTCCCAAGTTCTTCGGATTTTCTTACCCTTGCCACAAATCGTCCATTCATGATCCTTAAAGTGTGTATACGTTTTACAAATGTTTCCGGTCGGATAGGCGTTGATACATGTATCACGTCCGTCAATTTGGAAACAAATCTGTGGCACACCTGAATACTTGGGATCGATTTTGCCTTTATTAGGTCCATCTTTGATCAATTTGTCATCTGCCGCAAAGCATTCAAATAAAGTATCGGGAGGACAAGTTATGCTATCCAAAGGAACACGTTCTACCCAAAACGAATCAGTGCATTCCGCTACAGTTCCCCAGCGATCTTTAGCAACAACCCTGCGCTCGATTATCCCTGCAAAAGCAGAATCACATGGGTATTCGGTAGAATTCATAGAAATAGCGACGGGAAAGCCTATTAAACTATCACAATTGTCAAAGGCCATACCAGAAGGAAATCGATCAAGTCCTAGAGCATACTTGTCGAGTTCTACACAGTAAATGGTGTCTTTTACACAATTGAGATTCGGACCGGCCTTATCTTCTACCAAGATATAGCCCCAGCAGTAGTTTCGAGATACTGAGTCTATACAATGATAAGTAATGGTCTGGCCGACATGGCTACAATTGACTTCATTTGAAGGTAGTTTTCGCCCATAGCCATCGTACAACTCAATATTCAGAGCTCCACAATTCGTGGCGTTTCCGGCAAAAACTAATGCAGGAGTAATGATAACCACTCCATTCTTAGCAGTGTCCAAAGATACGTTCACCTGGTCTTGACAGGCCATGTCACATTGGGAGTGCGCTGGAATCGTAAATAAACCCAGGGCCACCACCAATAGTGGAAAGGCAAGTGCCTGCAGTTTACTACCGATTGGGACGAACTCTCCAATTGTAGTCCAAATGTACTTAAGAGAGTTAGTTTTCTTCATGAGATCTTAGTTTTAATGTTAAATAAATAGTCTATATATATTGCACCTCCTAAGCCAATGGGTATGACTTAGAATTTGAAATATCCAATCGTGTGGGCAAGGGATACTTATTCCTTCCCACCAGGGACTATTATCTTTGATCTTCGGTTAGTAATAGAAAGAAGCTTCTATTATCGGTAGGTTGATCCTATAAATTAGGTTGCGATTAGGTTCTTGCTTAAAGCAAATTATACATTAGATAATAAGCTAATGCAATACAAATATAGGATTTCATTAATATGAAGTATTAACCCATTTGCGGTATTTTTAATATATCGTAATAACATAAAGTGTAAATTGTTGATTGTCTGGTGTAATTTTTTGACAAGCCTTGCAATATTACCTGAAATCGCCATCTATAATCCATTGTATTTTAATTCTTTTGCTGAAAAATTAAAAAAGCCTCCCAAAAATGGAAGGCTTAACCAACGAACAACGAACTAAAGATAATTCTTTATTGTATCAATAACATTTTTCTGGTAGCGGTGAAATGATCTGCTTTCATTCGATAGTAAAGTACACCACTAACCTTATTTCCTTCTACATCGAATGGGACCGAATGATATCCTCTTGGATAATTACCCTCGATGTATCTTATGGTTTTTCCGGTAGCATCGAATATTTCTAATGAAATGTCTTTGGCCACAGGAGTATAAAACTGAATTCTGGTAGATTGAGTAAATGGATTAGGAGTGTTTTGATATAATTCAAACGACTCGTTACCCAACTTATCGGTAAATTGTAAGTGTATTGGTAAACTCTCCAGATTGACATAAGCTTCTCCCCGGATATCCTCTTCCTCAAATTTCAATGCATACTTATGTTCTCCAGCTTTTACTGAACGATAAACCATCGTAAATAATACCTCTTCTTCATTATACTCATATTCAGTACCGCTATACCAGGATACCAATACTTTACCATCTTTCTCATGAGCCATAAATCCTTTTGGCTCATATCCTGAATATTCTATATGATCCCATTTCAGCTGTTTTGGATTAAAAGCAATACCAAATTGCCAACCATTAAGGATTTGCTTTTGATTTATTCTCACCGGAATACGAATCTCCTGATCGGCAACAAATAGTTGATTTTCGATCTTGAGCTGAATAGATTGATCACTTCTCACTTCAATATCTCCTCTGATCCGGTTTGGAAAAGCATTCCCATTGAGATCACCAATTTTTATCGCAATCAAATCATTGGTCATACTTGGTTCCATCAAGGACTCCAAACGAATACTTTCAGGAAAATCACTTTTCAGTGCATCTATGGTATTGCTAAAGGTATAATCTGCATCTACAAATCTCCAACTGGTATTGTTTTCGAAATGATCGGATATACCTAGAATCGCCTTTTGCAATTCAACCAAATCCAATGTGGATATATATCCTGATCGATTGATATCACCGGCGATCATTTGATACGGTGAATCCAATTGGTCTAAATTCAGAACGTGTTTTTTTAGCATCACCAAATCCAAAGTAGATACTCCATTCAACAAATTCAGATCTTTCTTAGCAGTCAGTGTATAGGAATTTCCAGTGATTATACCTGCTAACATAAACTCTCCACGTTGGTTGGTCATGTCTTCTTTTTTGACTGGACCATCGATGATGATTTGTACGTCTTCGACCATCTTGCCATTTTCCGTCTG
Organism: Saprospiraceae bacterium; assembly: GCA_965223405.1. Classification (GTDB taxonomy): domain Bacteria; phylum Bacteroidota; class Bacteroidia; order Chitinophagales; family Saprospiraceae; genus CBDCWO01. The sequence continues at coordinate 3,339,535 of CBDCWO010000006.1, read as the reverse complement.
TACATGACCTCCTACTTGGGCTAAGATCGGAGCCGGCGGACAAAACATCATGGTATCCAACACCCTGATCAACGCGGCACAAGTATCTTGATTTCCACTTGAATCGGTCACATATACGTCAACAACCAGTACACCCAGTGTGTCACATCCAAATATTCTAACGGTGTCATTTACATCCGTAGAAAATGAATACCATAAATCCAGGGAATCTGTAAAATTATCAGAGGCTGATACAATAAATTCATACGGTTTGACGGTGGCAATGGGTGGATTGGTATTGGTAACATGTCTGAATATTTTTTGACATGCAAATACCGGAGGAGTGGTATCTTTCACCTCTACCATAACTTCCGCTGTATCCATATTTCCACAAGCGTCCGTACCAATATACTGAATGAATGTTTGGCCTAATCTAAAGGTATCCGTAATGCTGGCTCCCTGATTATTATAATCATTAGTGATAACCACATTGGGGTCACAATCTATGGCTGTTACTTCAGGAACCGTCACAATGACAAATCCGTTTGCCGTATCAGGTGCAAATATGCATAGGTCTTCGGGAGTAACCAATACCGGTGGGTCGTTATCCTCAATCAGAATAATTTGAATGACTTTGCAGGTATCAAATCCGGGATCACAGGTATCGACCACATTCCAGGTACGGATAATTTCCAATTCACAACGTCCACCTCCTCCATTAGAGACCGTTTCGTCTGTATGGAATACTTTTAATCCGTAGCAAGACCCGGTTTCTCTAATTTCAGGTCGTGACCCAGGAAGATCATCCGGATCCAGGTCGGCAGTACATGTATCCAATCTAATGGTATCCATGGATAGAGACACCAACTCACAATTAAATGGCTCGGAAGGTTGGACAATGGCACGATAAGTACAACTGTCTGTATTTCCACAATCATCAATGGCAGTGAATGTATATATAATAGTATCCCGACCACAATCTGCGACAATTATAGTACTATCGTAGCTCAAGGTCCACCTGGAACACGCATCATCTACCACGGGCACTACAGCTACTACCGGACTATCACAAGCAATTGTAATATCATCGGGACAGGTGATAACCGGTGGGGTACTGTCTTTCACTGTGATCATAACCATGTACATAGACATGTTACCACAAGAGTCAACCGCCGTAAATTTGATCGTATCCGTTCCAAGCGCAACTTCTCCAACAAATTTAGGACCACCGCCTTTATTATTAGTAATTGTTACATTAGGATCACAATCCGATGCCAATACAGAGTCAAGTTCCACCATAGCTGAGCAGGTTACCGGATCAGCAGCTACTGTGATATCAACCGGACCGGATAGTACAGGTGCAGTGGTATCATTGATAGCAATAATCTGCACAGAATCCCATTTGCCGGCTCCGGTTGCCTCATCAAAATTACAACTGTCAATCACCGTCCAGGTTCGATATATGATATAACAATAATCATTGTTACTACCTATAGAGTCTGCACTAAAGACGTATACGTCAATACAGGGCACGCCTGCCGTATCCACCGTAGTTCCTGGAACCACAATGGTTGATGGATCATTGCAATCATTAAACTCTACCGGCGATGGAGGCCAGTTTATTTCATTTTCAGTAAATAAGCCACTTCCATTGATGCGAATAGTTTGCGTACACTCCGAGGTGTTGCCCGATACATCAAATGCTCGATATACCCGGATAATTTCTCCAGTTCCGCAATCATCAATAATAGTAGTATCTGAAATCAACCGGATAACATCCAATCTACAATTATCGGATCCTCCTATACCTACAACTGGAATAGGATCACCGCAGTTTATGGTTGAATCGATGCAAACAATGGTAGGAGGAATAGTATCTAAAACAAATATATTTACTACCAGAGTATCCATATTATCACAGTCATCCGTACCAAAGAATGTGACCTGATGGGTTCCTGCCTCCAAGGTAGTATCGACTTTTGCACCGGATCCATAAGTATTCGTGATCACTACATTGGGATCACAATCTTCGGCAATGACTGAATCTAGATCAAGTCTTGCGGTGCAGTTCATACCGACATAAATCGTAGTATCTCCGGGTCCGGATAATACCGGAGCCGTTTGATCCTTTACAGTGACTATCACTTCGTAAGTCCCAGTATTACCACATGAATCAGTAGCAGAAAATATGATGGTATCTACTCCCATCGGTAATTCTCCCATAAATTTTGGTCCGCCCCCTTTATTATTGGTAACAGTGACATTGGGATCACAATCGGTAGCAAATACAGAATCCAATTCAACCACTGCAGAACAGGTAACCGGATCGGCTGCAATAGTTACATCTGATGGACCTGTAAGTACAGGTGCGGTGGTATCATTAATCGCAATAATTTGCACTGAATCCCATTTTCCAGCTCCCGTCATCTCATCAAAATTACAACTATCAATTACGGTCCAGGTTCGGAATATGATATAACAAAACTCGTCATCACTTCCAATAGAATCCTCACTAAAGACATGAACATCAATACAAGGAATGCCAGCAGTATCTACAGTAGTACCTGGAGCAACAACGGTATTCGGATCATTACAATCGTTAAAAACTACCGGCGATGGGGGCCAATTAATTTCATTTTCTGTAAATAAGCCACTTCCTACGATGGTAATCGTCGCGGTACATTCGGCAGAATTACCGGCTTGGTCATAAGCCCGGTAAATCCGGATAATCTGACCGGTGCCACAATCATCTGTGATGGAAGTGTCTGAGATTAATTCAATTCGGTCAAGTAAACAATTATCACTAGCCTGAACGTTAATAACCGGAATGGGATCACCACAGTTGATTGTGGAGTCTAAACAGATTATTGAAGGTGGTATCGTATCCAATACGGTAATTTTGATTGGTAATGTATCTCGATTTCCACATATATCCTCTCCATAAAATTCTACCTGATGCATACCTACAGTAAGGACCGTGTCAACTTTGGCTCCACCTCCATAACTGTTTGTAATAATCACATTTGGATCACAATCCATAGCAACTACCGAATCCAGACTCAGTTCTGCCAAACAGCGTTCGTCTACATATATGGTTGTATCCGAGGGTCCACTTAATACTGGGGGAGTCATATCATTGACATTAATCACCTGAGTACAAATCCATTGAATCCCCGGCTGACAACGATCAGTAATAATCCAAGTACGTGTCAATATAATACAGAATTCCGGGCTTGAAGTGGTTGCTTCCCTGAATACAGTATCAATGATGTAGCAAGACAAAGTATCCAGACCTACTAATTGAATATCTTCCAACGAACCAATGTCGTCAATAGAACAACCCTGAATGGTTCGGTCTGCAGGACAGATGATATTGTCAGCTGAGAAGGGCTTGTCGTTAACAACCGTTATCTTTTGTGTTGCGGTATCTTTGGAATTGTCTTCCAGGTTGGTGGCGATCCACCTTTTTATAATCATCCCTACACCACATTCGTTTAGGGTATTTAAAATGGTATCACAAGTGAGTTCTATTTCACTGCAAATATTGTTAACAGAAGGTTCATCAAATACCAAAGGATCACTACAGCTAATCTCTTTTTCTGCCGGATCTATTGTTAGCATCGGATCACCCGAATCTGCATTTTCTACTTTAACTTTCAGACGACAAGTGCGGGTATTACCAGCCATATCCGTTGCTCTTACGGTCACATAAACATACTGGTCATCTTCACAACAGAAAGTCACACAAGAATCATATACCAAATCATCGGTAAATGATGGTCCACATGGATCCTTATCCTTTTTCACTTCCAGGAATACTTTCCCACAGTTATCTTCTGCAAATAAATCAAAATCTTCGATACAAAGCGTAACCGGAGTATCGGGGGTTACGGTGACCGTAATGTTTTTACATTCTACAGTTGGAGGATCGGTATCGATTACCTTGATTTTGGTAATACACTCGGAACTGTTACCACAAGGATCAGTCACGATATACTTTATGGTATGTTCTCCCTTCTTTAATTTAACTTTCTTCCCTTTTGAAGAGATGATCTTATCATTGATAATCGCATCCACTGTCGCCTCATCACCATGGCACGCATCATCGATCAGCTTAGGGCCTGGAATAATATAAGTAGCATAAATACTACGATGATCTGTACCTATCGTAATTTCTTCCTCGCACATGATTACCGGTGGCGTTCTATCTAGAATATGAATCGCCTGAGTATATTCACGCACCAAAAAATTACAACAGTCTGTTAGCGTCCAGGTCCGCCAAATTGCGATTGTATTACCGCAATTGTGCATAACTTGGTCTTTGTGAGTCACAAGGACTCCACATAGATGATTAAAAGGTTTACCGTTTAGGGTTGGGGCCCCTGTCTGATCAGGATGTGTATTTGCCTCTGGGCATTCAAGTACTACATCCTCGGGAAAATCTATTTCAAATATATTGGGTCTGGAAATATTGATGGTTTGAGTACATTGAGCGACATTACCGCTTTTATCGGTAATTGTCCAGGTTCTGCTGACGATCACCTCGTACCGCTGACAATCTGGATTGATCTGCTTGTCATCCACAAATTCATAATAAAGATCAGTGCCGTCACAATTATCAACTACCGTCGGTTTTATGGATGGAAGATCATCCTGGCAGTGGATATTTACTGGATCACAATCCATGATCACCGGAGGTAGATTGTCTTTCACATAAGCCCACCCGTAGCAGGTTTCTTGAGTAACCATGTTTCTCAATGAATAGACCAAAGCCTTACCAGCATCCGAACAGGAAACCTCATTTTTACCTCGGTTTTTAATTGTCAGCAGGTAATCACCTGGATTACCAGGGATAAACCCCAATGCTTCATTAAGCTTTATAGCCCCCTCTCCATTGAGGTCCAAAAATGCGGTTACCGTATTACAGGTCAACCCTGCATTGGCTGCAAAGCCCGAATTGTATGATAATTCTTGATACTGGTCTGGAGCAGTATTGAAAGCAAAACTTTCAATCCTACCTTTCACAGGATCATCCATTGAGATCCCAAATTGCCAGTTCAGCAAAACGAACATGCATACCCAAATGCTCATTGTTTTCTTAAACCAATTTGTTTCCATCATTAAATTATTTTAAATAGTGTGATTGATTGTTAATGTATATGCATCATCTTTTTTCTTACCACTTGGTGGGAAGATTTGAATTCGTAGATATAAATACCGGGGCCCGGAAGCTGAGGATTATTGACAATTACCTGATGCGTACCTTGTGCACCATTGACATCCTGGCTATGTAATTGCTTCCCGGCAAGATCGTAGATACTGAATACCAAATCCGTGCTTTTTACCAACTGATATGAGATCGTTGTTGAAGCTTGGAACGGATTTGGAGTATTTTGCAGAACAGTAAGCGGTGCCCAACCTGTGCCATTCTCTTCTTGGAGCACAATATCATGAATTCCAAAATTCGAATAACTTTCGGCCGTCAACGATTCAGAAAGCTGGATCAAATCCAGAAGTCTACCGGGCTTTTTGGCCTTTAAGGTAACTTCAACCACCGGGATCAGATGATTGGCGGCAATAGGTTCTTCAGAATTAAAACTCACTCTGAATTCTTGATCCCTTCTCGAATAATGATTTTTATTAATTACACCAATGGGTTGGACATCGATCAAGTCGGCAAGCTTATCGTCAACCTTCATCGCAAACTGCATACCCCATAACTCAGAAGGCATCATTTGCAACTTAAATGTATACTCTTCATTGGTCTGAAGAACTCGTTGCGGAATATAGATGGCTTCTTTGCGAAGGGATCTGGATTCTAAGGTCAATAATTGTTGACCAGTAACCACTGAATGATTGACATCTCCTAATTTAATCCCAACAAAGTCGACATTCATTTTACCTTGCAGATCATAGATGTGGTACGTTTCAGGCACATTTTCTAAAAACGGATTTTGAGGATTGACAAAATGGTATTTGGCATCCACAAACCTCCAGCTTTTCTCTTCATTAATCTTCTCATCAATTCCCAATACCGCTTTTCTCAAGGCTACAATATCCAGGGTAGATATATGATTGGATAAATTGACATCCGCTGCTAACAACTTGTATGGCGAATCCAAAGGCTGAATTCCAAGAATATGTTTAGTAATTAATACGATGTCCAAAGTGGATATGCCATTGAGTGGATCATCTTGTTTGGTGGGTACCAATTTATATGAATTGTTGATTGGCACATTATCAATTTTATATGTTCCGTGTAAATCTGTGATCACCGGATTTGCATGCGACTGATCGATTATTGTGATCTTAGTTTTGTCAACTGCTTTACCATATGAAGTTGAGACTTTACCAAAAACTTGGGTTTTGACAAATACCGGATTATTACCACAGACATTTTGATTGTCTTGTACATCCACCGTAGTAATTGCCAGATCAAAATTCCCGATTTCATCAAAAACATAGATGGTAACCATATTGATTCCTGTATCCGGACAGTTATAGATTTTAACTGTATCATCCGGGTTGTTACTGAATGCAAATCTCAAATCTTCCCTTGCCGTACAGTTGTCTTCAGAATCCTTGTTGAACAACCTTGCATACACCGGCACCATTCCATTGCCTCCACCCATATCCATAAGTTCTGTAATCAAACCTGCCATCAGACGTACTGTGGGTGGTTTTCCGTCCCTTACTACCACCAGAAATGTAGTATCTGCAAATTGACCACACCGGTCTTCAGCGACAACCTTTACTAAATGTTCACCGTAAGGGTATTGTCCGGATGGGTCATTTCCGACTCCTTGCTTATCAAATGAGCCATTGTTGTCTTCGTCGATGAAGTAAGAATATTTGATATTATTTGTACAGTCTGTGGCCAGAATTGGAGTGATATCCACTTGGGCAGAATCACACTCGTTGGCTGCACTATTTACCACATAATCTCTTACTGTATTGGGATCAATTACCGGTGGAATGGAGTCCATCACTTTGATCACCTGGGTATGGTGCCAAAAACCACTATTGGCCCTATACGGATTGTATTGATCTCCGTCGAATTGACACCAATCTAATACTTTCCAGAAACGAAGAATTTTGTAACATACTCCATCTACATACTGATACAAATCGTCTTCATACTTCATTGCGATAAGCGAACACCCGTTGTACAATATCTTTGGTGATCCGGTGATCGATGTATCGGTACTTGCCGCACATCCGAATAAGGTAGTATCTGCAGGCCAAATTAAGTGATTTGGATTATCTCCATCAAAAAGGGAATCGATTTGAACTACAATTACTTGGGTGCAGGAGTCTACCTGACCAACGGCATCTTCAGCTCGATATTTTCGATAAATAAACCCGGTTTTACAGTCATCGAGGTCATAAATAATGGTATCTAATGAAACCCGGGGATCACCACAATTATCTGTGGCAATAGGTACCGGAACATTTGACAAGTCAAAGATCTCATCGCAAGTAATCGTATCCGGCAAACAAGTAATCACCGGAGGCTCTTTATCCAATATCGTAACCGGAACCATACACTGAACATATCTACCCGCAAGGGTATCATCACTGATCGGACCGATTCCCGGAAACACATCATACACCCTCAGGAGGACCATTACGGGAGAGTTGGGTACATCTTCGCAGCAAAACTTAATTTCATCGTGGAATTTATTTAGTGGATTTCCGGGTGTTTCACAACCCACTTGAGGATCCATTCGTTTAACCTTAAAAAATACCGGCCCACCACAACCATCATAACTTCCATTGTCAAATTTATCAGCAGTTAATATGACTTCGTTAAACGCCCCATTGAATTGGAATTCCTTAGGATCTCCACATTGAGGTACCGGTGCAATCAGGTCTTCTACAATAAGGATCATTGTATCCCTACCAGGTGGATTACACGGTTCTTTGGCCTCATAGACTATATAGTTTATTCCCTCTGGTATATCATTCATCGTTCCATCAGTGGTAAAATCAAGTATAGCCCCTCCTGGCATCGCGATTCTGAGTATGGTAATTTCAATATCTGCTGAATCCGTACAGTTATCTGTTAATGAGGTAGGTGCTGGGAAAGTGACATCAGCAGTACAATCGGTAATTTTAGTTGAGACACGTAATGTATCGGGTACGGTAATTACCGGAGAAGAGGTATCTTTAACTTCAATGGATTGGGATGAATCTATAGAATTCATCGTACAATTATCCATAATTGTCCAGGACCTTTTCACAACAAAATTATTGGGACATAAAGGATTGTCTATAACTTCCGTAGATGTCCATATCCATAGATTACAGAATAAAGAATTTTGTACCGGAATTCCATTGACTGTAGGCAAACCAGTTTGTGCTATTGCCGTATCCGGATTTTCACATAATAAGAAGGTGTCTGTTTTTAGACTCGGTGGAAATTCAATCGCTGCCAAAGGAATGGTACGAAGGCATATCGTATCATCAAACATACCAATAATATTGCCTCCTTCACGGATAAACCATCTTCGAGCGTATTGGGCAAAAATAATTCCTCCGCCTGTCGGACAACCCGGACTTCCAATGTATCCGGCTCCCGGTGACAGTTCTACCGTCACCGGTAGGCAATAGTCGATAGAGTCCGCTGTTAGTTCAGGAAAGGAGTCTATCGGAGTATTGCAATACAAAGTATCTTTTTGTGGAAAATTCACTACCAATGGAGCTACTCCAACTGTGATATTACCTGTACACATTCCGGCAGGCCCCAAATTATCCCCATATAGTCGATAGGTAATGGCCATGCCTACATGAGACATATCCAATGTAGGTGGAGTGATTTCAACAGGGCCTGGACCAAATATTTTGAAACTATCTATGGTACAAACAGAAAAAGGAAAATTTGCATTTGTCAGGGTTGAATCACAGTCATTTGCTGTTTCAAGGTTAATTAGTACAGCCTCGCATGTACATTGCGCGTTGGCATACAAAACAAAGGAGGTTTGTAAAATGACGAAGAGTATTAGGTTCTTCAGTCGTTGGTTGATTATCGCGTTCATTTTTTAACGAGTTTAAATGTTTATTCCAAATGACGCTCACTTAAGTATGGTGAGCATACAGTGTCTAAGAGTTTACTGTTTTGGAACCTTCGGGAAGGCCGGGATTGATGTATAATATAATTGTGTGATTTATATTATACACGTTAAAAGTTAGTTACGCATTACAAATTTATGTAATATTTATAATCCACCAATACCGGAGAATGGGTAATTTTAACAGTTCATTATATCATATAATCAAATAATATATATATAATGAGATGTTTTAGAGTATAATAAAAAGAAAATCCCTTCTTCACGATTTGAAGAAGGGATTTGTAAAGAGGTTATTTCAGGTAGTTATTATCTTAGTTTCAACATTTTTCCACTCAATACTTTATCGTTAGTCCTTAAGGTATAAAAATAAATACCTTCGGAACCAAGCTTTCTAGCTTCAACGGTATACTCGTTCCATCCTACGTTAATCTGGATTTGATCCAGCCAGATTTGCTTACCAGTATGGTCAAATATAGAAACTGTACCCTCTCCGGCATCTAAGCTTCGATGCCGAATCGTAGTTTTATCTACAAACGGATTTGGAGCGACTTGCAAGTCTTCACCTTTATCGCTATTAATGATCTTTACTTTGCCTTTGGTCTGATCATGATTCACTGCAATCCCATCGACTACTTTAAGCTGATCCGGGCTTGCGGATAGCACAGTCATCAACAATTGTTGATTTTTCTGACCATCCAGACCTGCTAAAATATCGAGCTGATGTCCTCTGCTATTGGTCAATACATTTTCCCCTTTTGACAATATTTCCAGAGGAATATCGGAAACTGATGCGATTACAGCCTGCAGTCCATCAAATGAATTTAAATCTTGTGCTGAGATTTCTCCCTTCCACTGGTCTCCATAAGGTGTCCAGTTCACTTCAAGATTAAGATCCCGGCCCTCATTATTGCGTAATTCGAGCGTACCGGAGGCTATAGTCCCATTCAGGTCACCCAGTTTAACTCCGATAAAATCCATGGAATTCATATGGTCACCCAATTTATTGATCATATAGGTTTCGGTAATTGGATCTGCAAACGGGTTTTCCGGATCAGAAAACTCTTGATGATAATCAACAAAGCGCCATGAATGCATACCGGCCGGCATTTTATCTTCCTGGTTGATGATCATACTTCCCAGTAAAAAGACATCATGCATATCTACCTGATTGTTCATATCTAGGTCAGCTGCAATAATTTTGTAAGGAGAACTTAACTTGGCATTGCCGGTCACATACTGAAATAGCAGTACGTAGTCCAGCGAATTGATTCCATCAAGTGGTTTAATATCTTTTTGAGGAATGATTTGATATTCCAATCCAGGTCGGAGCAGACCAGAATTATAGGATCCATCCGGTTGAGTAATGGTGGATACGGTTTCTTCTCCGCTGAAGGTAACCAGAGCTTCAGCAACTGGCATTCCTTCCTCAGTACTTATATTTCCGGTAACTGCATAAATACCTTGCGTGCTGTCCTTAGGACACATCCCCATATGATCTTGTAAGATCACATAAGTCGTACAAGTGGCAGAATTTCCGAATTCGTCAATCACCTTTATGTAAACAGTATTGGTATCCAGATTTTCACAAGTCAACCTATTTGGCCAAATCTCGAATTTTAATTTTTCTTTTGGTGTACAATTGTCATAAGATCCGGCATCAAACATTTTCGGATCAAGTATGGTGTAGACACCATCATTATGCCAGGCAATTGTAGTAGCGATTCCATGTATGCAATACGGGGTAGGAGGAATCTTATCAACAACGGTAACTTTCACTTTACACTCATCCGCATTTCCACAGCCATCTTTGGCCCAAAAAGTAACCCAATGGACACCAATCGGATAAAGGCCACTAGCATCCTCACCCTGATGATCGGCATATTTCGAGTCATGCGAAATATTTACTTTCTTACTACAACTATTCTGGGCAACGGCAGTTGCATCATCCAGCTTGACATAAGCAACTTTTTCATTACCACTTACTTCTACCGTCACATCCGAGGGACAGGTAACAATAGGACTAGGCCCTCCACCTTTTACCTTGATGGTTTGTTCATGCACCCATTTCCCTTTTGCATTTCCGTAACTTCCATAACTACCATAGGATCCTGAACCATAATGACCATAGGAGTCATAATTACACCAGTCGATAACGGTCCATGTCCTTAAGATTTTGTAACAAAAATCTGCATCACCCCAAGGATAGAATATTTCATCTTTATAACTGACACCCAGACTGCTACACCCGTGGCTATGGTCGTATAGAATTGGCTTGTCATACCATTTTGGCAAATGTTCCGGTTTTAGACTACCTGAACATTCATCTGTCCAATAGTTCTTTGGCCATGATTTGACCGGTCCATAATGTCCATAACTATCATTTCCTTTAACCCAGATAAATGTATGACACTCATGAATTTTTCCGCATTCCTCCACAATTTTCCAGGTTACATGGATTTTGCCCTTGCCACATTTATCCAAATGTTTTGAAACCCAAGGTCCTTTTATTTGATAATGATGTCCATACGAGGCATGTACCGTCGGTTTTTCATATTTCAGATAATGCAGATCACCACAGGAGATCCATTTATCCGGGGGGCAATCTACGGTTAGCCCTCCATAATGGGAAGAACTGGGCTTTACATACACCGTTTGATAACAGTAATGTGCTTTGCCATAGCTATCAATAATTTTCCAGGTCACTTTAATATGTCCCTCCTGGCAATGGATATGTTTTTCTACCCATGGGCCATGAATTTTATATCCATAACCATAAACATGTGGTTTTTCGTGATTCAAATAATGTACTTGATCGTAATAAATCCACTTATCCTTAGGACATGTAATCTCAAGGGCTGAAGCTGTGTTTGCCACAAACACAAATAGTATCGTCAAAGGAAGAATTTGACTTTTCTCAATGATTCGATGAATAAACTGAGGTAGAGATCTTTGCATAAACCAGTCGTTTTGTGCTCGTTAATTAATTAAATGGACAATCATTTCGGGAGGATAACACGCGTGAAAGATACTCATTTTTTGATTTCGTGCAGATTAATCAGGATATTTTAACGTATTAATTTATTTCTTATTAAAAATTTAAAAGGGGGTAAAATAACCTCGGAGAGAATTTAACGAAAGGGAAATATGTGGTAATTATTAAGCTTAATACCTCTTTAGGCAGACACAAAAGCATTGAGTAATTAGGTTTAACCAATCAACAAGGGGTGTGGATCAACTAACAGATACATCTATAAGTCTGAAATGAATTAAAGTAATTATAAAAGAAAAGCCCCTCCCTACTAGAAGGGAGAGGCCATCCCAAAAACCGATTTTATCTCTTAAAAATCAGTTACCCTAAGGTATTTTTTAATGGATCAAAACCATCTTTTTAGTTGCTGAAAAGTCTTTAGTTTCGAGCTGGTAATACATGACACCAGCTGAAGGAAGATCTTTTTTAGCAACGGACAATTGGTTGTAACCCTTAGCATACTCATTTTGATATACTTTCAGAACTTTACCCGTTACATCGAGAATTTTGATTGTAGCATCTCCATCCGCAGGTAAAACAAATCCAATGGTAGTTTCTTCAGTAAATGGATTTGGTGTATTCTGATATAAATCAAATTTGTTGGCTTCCACAACTTGGGATCCATTTGTAAATTCCACATTTACATTCATTACTTCGCTTCCAGCAGTATAAGCTTCGGATCGGGTAACCAAAGAGTTAAATGCTATAGCATCACTTAATTGGATATCATCCAACGATCGAACTTTTATGCTGAACAAGACATCCTCAGGACCTGCCGATACTGCCTTTGCAGCATTCCAGCTGGTAGTAACCAATCCACTTTCGGTATTGATTATTCCAAAGTTGTCAGTAGTTATATCAAGCTTTCCAGCTTCCACTCCGATAAAGGTCAATCCTTTCATCAACATGGTAAATTGATAACCCTCAACAGAATTGAAGTTTTTGGCAGTAACATCGATTAAGGTTTCAGTACCTGCAGGAATAGTCATGTCGTCTATTCTGAAGGTTAACTTGGCGGAATTGTTTCTCAATTCAGTACCCATCAGGCTATGTGCGGCACGGTTATTATTTACATCGCCCACTTTAATGGCCATGAATTCAGCCAGATTCACACCGTTATTCATATTGGTAACCTCTTTGTACTCAGGGAATCCCCAAGGATTCTCTTCATCGGAGAATTGATAATTTTTATCTACAAATCTCCAACTTGTATTATTGGGAAATTCATCATAAACTCCTAAGATCAATTTTCTCAATTCTACTAAATCAATTGCACTTAAGGTCTCAGATCGGTTTATATCAGCTGCAATCACTTTGTAAGGAGAATTTAATTTTTGAATTCCTAATATATGCTTTTGGATATACACCAAATCAAGGGTGCTAACTCCATTGGCATGATCATCGTTTCTATAAGGAGAAAGAGTATACTCCTGGCTGGTATTCACGCTGTTGAAGGCAAACTTTCCATCAACACCAGTATGGAAACTCTTTACTGGAGTGTCATTATTCTTCAGTTTTACTTCTACAAATTCAACAGATTCGTCATCTTCAGTCATGATTTTTCCGTTGATAGAAGCACCACTTACTGAATCACAAATACCCTCGTTAGCCTGAATGGAAAGATAAGTAGTACAGAAGTCTTGATTTCCGGCCTCGTCTGTGACCCATATATTGACTTCAACTGTTCCTAAGTCTGCACAGGTAAAATCCATATGGGTTACGGTTGGGTCAGCCTCGAATGAAAATACAAGATTTTCTTTAAGCGTACAGTTATCAAAGCTACCCGCATCCAGATCTTTTGCCCATACTCTTACTCCCCCGGTAGTTGGCATGATTACCGTAGCTATACCATGGTAACAGTAAGGTGTAGGCTTTTTACAATCATTAACCGCAAAATCAACTCTCACTGTATCCTCATTTCCACATTTATCTCCAGCGATTAAATATGCAGCATGAAGTCCAAGTGGGAATATTCCGGTCAACTTATTGCCTTCTCCATAGATGTAATCATTTTCATCGGTAACTCCTTCCAGCACCACATACCACCGGTAGGCAATATTTTCTTCTGCAGTACATCCATCTTTTGCAGTACCCAGTTCAAAATTCAAATTAGGAGCAATGCAATCCTCATTGTCTACACAAACAATAAAATCATTTGCCGGTGTTATTTCCGGAGGTGTGTTGTCATGAACTTTGATTACCTGAACATACTGAATGATACCGTCTCCATCATCTTTCAGATTGCGATAGACACAATATCTGGCGTCACCGGCAATCAAACGATCGTCAACGATAATGTCAGAACGACGATAATGTTGATCCGGGTTGTATACACACCAATCAATAATCGTCCAGGTACGTAATATTTTATAACAAGCTTCTTCCACTACATGGAATATCTGGTCATCTTTATTGATTCCTACCAGTTCGCAGTCATCATCAGAGATTACTGGATAACCAGCACCTTCTTCCGTAGCTGTAATATCTATGGTCTCATTGCAATCCGCATCGACATCAGCTGGGAAAATCACCTCAAAATCACTTCTTGATTTAACGATTACTTTTTGATGACATACCGTTACATTATCACATTCATCCGTGGCAGTCCAAGTTTTCTTAACATAACCCACACCACATTCGTTGATATGTCTTTCTACCTCTGGTTCAACTGATTTTAGCTCACAGTTATCGGTAATTGTAGGCTCATCAAAATAGGTTTCAGGATCCGGTTTGTCATTATCATCTGAATCATACTGATCCAACAGCAACCAGACTCTACAATAGATAGGCTCCCACTCGGTTTGCTCACAAGGTTGGTCACCATAATGGCTGTACTCATCATAAACCGGTCCACCGTAATATCCATGATTCAATCCATCCCATGGATTGGCTACACAGAATTCATATGGAGTAATAACATCTGAAAGTTGTTTCTTGGCCTTATCAAATGCACATGATTTAGAGAAGATATCTGATTCTTTGCAGATATCATGAGCATAGGTAGCCCCATTCCAGATGATTTTCTCATCACCTAATATCATCGAACCACTGTAAGGTACTCCGTCGCAATAAACTGTTTTATCGTATGCCACTTCACATATAGGTGGTACTTTGTCGTCTTTACGCACTTCTACCATACAATCCGAATACAAGCTTCGGAATGAATAACGATTTTGGCATAAAATTACCAATTCCGGATATTTAGTTTTGATGTTATTCCATCTGGCATATAACGGATGTGTGGTTACAGTTTCAAAATCACAACACAATGGATTTGGCTCCACATCATGATCACCATAGAGATAATTGTTATTTGTAGGAGCTGTTGTACAGAATATACTGTCATACAATACCAGATCTCCATTAGGATCATCAAGACTTGCACAGGTAAGGTCTGGCCTTACATCAGCATAATGCGCTAATGAATCATAATGTGACTTAAAGAAACAGGCAAAATCATCATATAAGTTAAAACAATACCAGTCATGTTTGGACCCTTTAAATACATGGTCATCGTATAAAGGAAGGCCACAAGCCTCATAAACCCGAAGTACTACTTGTTCTGATCCGCAATCTGTCAGGTCAACATAATCATCAAATACATAACAGTTGATCCAATGTTCGATCAGTGAATCAATTTCAGCTTGTCTTTCATGATATTCATAATGATCAAAACACCCTTCAAAATATTTTCTCCAATGCTCTCTCCACTGGTCGATTTCTTCCATTCTTGCCACCGCAAAATGCAGATACTCACAACAGTTATCCCTACTTCCATCATCCAGGTTTTCCGCATATACACGTGCCCAACACCCTTCAGGGTCCAACGTGACTTGTGTAATTTCATCACAAACCGGAGTAGGTGGAGTCCTATCGACTGCATATACTAGTTGATTTACGACGGAAGTATTTAGGCAACCGTCCGTGAGTATATAAGTAATGGTATGCCATCCTGCCGGCAGGTAAATAATTTCTGTTTTACCAGGAGCGATTGTTCCACCATAGAAAATACCTTTAACACCATGCTTTCCAGGAATTTCAACACTATACCTCACTTCGACATCGTCAAAAGAATCCCAACATTCCTTGGTGATGGTTGGCCTTTTCAATTCAAAATGTGCTTTACAATCATGCTCTTTCGCATATACGGTTACATCGGGTAACGGTTTGACCACCGGTGCGAGTGTATCAAGGATCTTTATCCATTGAGTAACTACTGTATCCGATTGGTCGCACCAGTCAATTACTTTCCACTCTCTACGAATTTTATAGGTATGACCACAGGCTTCAATAATATGATCCTTGTAGTGGGCATAAATTTGACAATACCCAGTAGTTGGCCATATATAAGTTGTATCACCATTACTAATAATATATGGAGGATCAACCAATCCAATACTGTTTCCTAAAGCATCAATTACCGGTTTAGGAATCGGACGTCCATATTCATCAAAATCCACATATTTTTCGTCATCCAATTTAGGATCGCAACACTCGATGGCAGTATCCTGAGGGGCTACAAGCGAATCCAGTGACTCCCTTGAGATGTACAATATCTGGTCGCAAGTACTTGCATTACCCCATACATCAATAGCCCGGATAGTTCTTTCTATCCTTCCTAAAAACATAGCACTGTCGCAATTGTAATCGATCCATTCCTGCTGCAAAATTTCCGTACGTGCCGGGTATTCGCAGTTATCCACAGGATCAACTAACAATGCAGGAAAATTTTCGGCAATGAAACAACTAATGGTATCATTACCACACATCAATTCAGGTGGGTATTTATCCTCAATCTTGATTCTACCCCAACATGAATTTCCGGTCAGCGAATCTGTCACCTTAGCTATCAATGTATAGCCTATTAAGGTTTTATCTACCTGATCCGGTCCCAAACGTACAAACTGGTCATTATACGGATATTGTATTTCTACTACTACCGCATTAGTACAGTTAGTGGTATCTCCCGTAAGAATATCAAACGGAGATACAATGCGCACACATCGTGAATCCAAACTGATATTCACGAGGTCGTCACAGTTAAGTAGACATTCCTGAGAATTTCCCACAGTGGCAAATCCCAAAAATGTCATCAAAAAAATTAAAGTAAACTTTAGCCTTTTCATGAGACATCGGTTTTGGTTATTAGAAATAATTTCAATTTTCATATGATTTAAGTAAGTTGATTATCCATAATAAATAAGCTATAGCTACGGTATAGCTAGTTCAATCTGTTCTAGTTGATAAATGGGAAATCTGTATGGTAATCTGCTGAAATATTCAGCATACGCCCTTTCCGGGATATACTAATGCATTCAACAAGTAAGTTTTAGTCATATGATTAAAACTTGTTATACTTAGATCAAAACCTATGCCAGTTTTTATTAAATTATATCGAGAATAAAAATAATATGAGAGAAATCACCTATCTGTATAAGCTTGAAACAGGATAGGTTGTAGATTTAATGCGGTGAGTAGAACGAATCCGGTAGTAGAAGTGGGAATAAAAGAAGAGAGGTTAACCTCCCGGGTTAACCTCTTCCAATTTAACTCTTTTTGGCTTTCGATCGATCTTAAGACCTACCGAAATGTCGTGTGCTCCGTTGTGATAATCCTGATAATCTGACAATCCAATATCATAAGAATAGGATAGCATCAAATTATTAATCCGGGTTCCTATCAAAAATCCAACTTTGTTGGGACCTCCGAGGGAATATACCAATCCTCCGATGAGTTGATCTTCCAAAAAGGAAAGCTTCAAATTCAGATCGGCCTGAAATGGCGCACTTCTCAATCTCCTAACCAAGAGGGAAGGTTCAACTTTAAAGTTGTAATCCTCTAATAAGAATCTATACCCCAATTGGACGGCAAAATATTTAAAGAAAGTATTGTCTGTGGTGGTGGTAGTTGCTTTGTCAATTCTGGCCCGAATCAAGTTAGGCACGCTAACACCGAAAAAAACTTTTTCATCATATTCGGTATAAAATCCCAAAGTGGCATCAAAAAACTGTAATCCATCCACCGCTTCGGCAATTAAGTCATCACCATCTTCATAAAACTCATCCAAAACGGTCTTATTGATTAATCTGGATTGTAAGAATTCAGTGGTTAAACCAACACTCACCTTAAAATCATCAGCATCAAATTGATAGGCATAAGATAATTGGGCTCGATAATTCTGAAGTGATCCTATTTTTTGGGAAACTATCATTGCCCCTAATCCCAAACGGTCGAATACCAATCCATCATAACTAAACGTAATATCCTTGGGAGATCCAGGAAAAGAGGCAGCACTATTCCGATAATTAAACAACAGGTTGTGATTGTTATTAAATCCGGTATAAGCTGGATTAATTAGGACCGGATACAGATGATATTGAGAATATCTGGATCGATCCTGGCTATTTCCTTCTATAGATAAAAAAATAGTTGCAAATAAAAATATGTAAAGTATCTTTTTCATTCCTTGATATTTATCTGAAATAGATAAAGTAATTAATTCAGGTATTAATTCAATTTCCTTAATACGGTTACATGACCTTTGAAAACTCTTTTATCATTATTGTCCAATGTCACATTCAATACCCAATAATAGACCCCGTCATCGACTGCTTCACCTCCATTATCTGTACCTTGCCAGTTGTTGTCATAATTATCCTGCTCATAAACCAATTGTCCATGGCTGTTAAAAATTAACAGATTGGATTGGTTATCCTGCGAGCAAGCGATTTCAAGGTTGTCATTTCTGGCATCTCCATTTGGTGTAATCACCAGTCTGCTGGAATAACATTCCCGATCCGTTTCTGGAACAACATTCGCGCCCGAAGCCTGGCACCCATTGTCATCGGTAATGATTACCGTATACTTCCCCGTAGAAAGATTGGATATTTTTTGCGTAACCGCATTAACCGGAGACCAGGCATATTGATAAGGTGGCACTCCTCCCTGAACAATGGCCGTAGCTGTACCAATAGGTCCTCCTAATGCAGGAGTTACATCTACTTTCACCGTTAGTTTTTCAGGTTCTGTAATGGTTACAGAGCCTGTAAATTCGTTATTGGCACCGTCGGTTACCGTTATCGTGTAATCTCCTCCTTCCAAATTCTGAATAGAGGCAGTAGTCGCTCCGTTACTCCAGGTATAGGAAATCGGATCAATCCCGTTTTGCGCAGTAGCCGTAATAGATCCGTTCTTATCTCCTCCACAGGCTACATCTGTTGATTCAAAAGTCACGATAAATTCTTCCGGTAGTACGTTAAAACTTGCGGTATTGGTACAATTATTTGCATCCGTAACCGTGACTGAATAGGTTCCCGCTGCTAACTGGTTAATATTTTTAGAGGTTGCGCCGGAACTCCAGTTGAAAGAATAATTGGCTGTTCCGCCAGTTACATCCAATACAATAGCTCCCATATTTCCATCCATCAGGTTAGTGACTGTACCCTCGATGGATATTTCCGAAGGCTCTGTAATGGTATAGGCGCCACCGGTTGCCGTAAGTCCTCCGCCATCCGTAACGGTTACACTATAAGATCCCGGACCAAGATTTGATAAATCTTCTGTAGTAGCATCATTGCTCCATTTATAAGTATAGGATCCATTGCCTCCTCCAATTGCTATATTAATTGCTCCGTCATTAGCCCCATTACATGATATTTGGTTCACAGTTGCACTAGCCACTTTGATCCCTAATGTAACCACAAATTCCTTTTCAGCTGTGCATTGATTTCCGTCTGTAACTGTTACTTTGTAGGTACCTTCCGGAATATTGTTTAAGTCCTCAGTAGTAGTCCCATTATTCCACATAAAGGTATAGGGTAAACTGCCATTCGTCACCGTGACATCAATCTTGGCATCACTACTACTGGAAGTCGAAGGATCTGTAATATTGGCTGATATATCCATTGCATTATCGGACAATACAACGGCTTGATCCAAGCTGATATTTCCATGAGTAGGATCACTTACAGTTACCTGGTAGGTACCTGGACCCAAGTTGGCTAAATTTTGGGTGGTAGAACCGTTCGACCAAGAATAGGTTGTATTGTTTGAACCGCCGAAAACCGTAATGGATACAGAGCCATTAGTTTGCCCTGGACAGGGATTTAAAGCCGAAGCTACAATTACCGAATATGTACAGGTTCCTATATTCACTGCCCCATTTTTAGTATTTATGGGAATAGCACCTGAAGTGTCTGAAGCTTCTAATTCTACCGGACTACTTGATATCACAATGGGCACTGAGGTCTCACAGTCCCCAACTGCTTCAAAACATAATTCGTAAATCGTTGTTCCATCAGGTTGCGTATTTCCCAAGGCTACCCCTGGGTCGATCCAGAGAAACGTAATTTCCCCCTGGTCTTTATTCTGATCACCAAATGTCAGAGGTATGGAAGCACTGAAAATAAAATTTTGTACATTCTTAAAGGTCAATGCACTGGGATCCCATTTAATTGTATGCTGAAGGCTTATCATATTTTTAAAACCAAAAACCTTTACCGGAATACACACATCTTGACCCATACTCGCATCCACCGTTCCAAACTCTAAAGACAAATTGCCTCCAACCTGCTCTCCGATATTCACTCTCCCGTTATTGGTAGTTACAGAGACTACATTGTTAACATCTGATATTTCAATTTCTCGAGGTTCACCGCTTAAACTCACCGTAGAAAATTGACCATCACTGCCAATTGCAGTGAAACAAACTTCAAAGATGGTGGTATTATTAGGCAATGTTTCTCCGTTGACAAAATCAGTAGTATTCCATGAAAAGGTTAAATCTCCCATGGCCGCGTCCTGGGTTCCAAATGATGTTGAAACCGGACTGGTCTCCGCATAACGCCAATTGCGAATTTCTTTAAATTGCAATACCGTTTCATCCCAGTTAATGCTAAATTGCATACTGATGATTTTCTGAAATCCCTCAACGCTTACTTTGACACAAACTTCCTGGCCTTCCTGGGTATTTTCAGTAGATCCGGTTAGGGTAACTTGTGCCTGTATGGAGGAAGAGAAAAAGAATCCAATACTAAAGATCGTTACAAGTAAAATTCTTGAAATTCTCATATAATAGAATTAGCATTTTTTACAAAATTCGTGCAAAGATACATAATGTACACTAATATCTGATCAACTACATATAAACGCAATCTGATAGACGTTTAATATAATTTACATTACATTTTAAAACCCTAACAGGTCTTATTAGAATTTTTTCTAATACATCCAAAACTATTCCAATTTTTGTGAATGGGGCAAAATTTTCAAAAAAAGGAATAAAAAAGCCTAAACCCCATAAAGAGATTTAGGCTTCATTTTATTTCAATTGGATTTCAGAAATTTCAGAAATCCAGTTATTCCATGGTTTTCTACTAGTCTATGACGACCATTTTCTTAGTAGCTACAAAGTCACCGCTTTCCAACTGATAGTACAATACTCCAGTAGTATTCAATTCTTTCTTAACTACCTTCACTTCATTGTATCCCTTGACAAAATCACCCTGGTATACCTTCAGTGTCTTTCCAGTCACATCCATTACCTTCACGGTAGCTTCTCCAGCTTCTGCCAGTACAAACCCTATGATGGTCTCGTCGGTGAATGGATTCGGAGTATTTTGATATAAGCTGTAGTCTCCACTGGCGATTACCTTACCTTCAGTAGTAAATTCAACGCCAATTCCAACTTGCTCTCCATTTACATAGGCCTCTGCTCGAGTCACTGCCGAATTCACTGTCAACAGTTTGCTCAGCTGACCGCTTTCTTTCGCAATGGCTGTCACGGTAAACAAGGTCGCCTCATCAGCTACATTGACTCCTGCAGATTCATTCCAACTGGTGGTGACTACTCCCTGACGAATTAGCCCAAAGTTGTTTTCATCTACCTGCAGACTCGCTGCTTCGATATTCACGACTTCCATTCCAGGTATATTCAAAGTGAACTGATATCCCTCTACTCCGGCAAATGACTTCGCCTTGAAGGAAATCTTCACTTCTTCTCCTGCACTGATGGACGCATCTTCGACAGCAAAAATCAATTTCTCACTGGTGCGAATCTCTGCTCCCTGTAACTGTGCACTATTGGCTTTGCTACTACCGTTAACATCTCCAACTTTCACTCCCACAAAGTTTGCCTCTACTTCCGTAGTACTCATGTTTTCAATGGTCACGCTTTCAGCAAATCCCCATGGCTTGTCAGGATTGGAAAATTCATATCCTGCATCGACAAATCTCCAACTCGTATTGTTGGGGAATTCATTGTAGATACCCAAGATCAGTTTCCTCAATTCTACAATATCCAGGGCAGTTACCTTGCTATCTGAATTGATATCCGCTGCAATCACCCGGTAAGGGTTCTCCAACTTCGTATTACCCAGGATGTGCTTGGTAATCTGCACAATATCCAGAGTACTTACTCCATTGTCATGATTGTCATTGCGATATGGCATCACTTCGTATTCCTGACCCATTGGTACTGCAGTAAAGGCAAATTTGCCATCTACCCCTGTATTGAAGGTCCGCTGGGTATTCATCAGATCTACCTGCACAAATTCAACCGGTATCTCTGACTCATTGATCACTTCTCCTTTGATCGTTGAAGTGGCTAAACCTTCACATGCATCTACTCCAGGCTGGATCAATAAGTAGGTATTACAGAAATCACTGTTTCCTTCTTCATCCCATACCCAGATATCTACCGATACTTGTCCTAAATCATCACAGGTGAATACCCGGCTGGATACTTCTCCCGCTGAATCAAAGGTAAAGACCAGATTTTCTTTCAAGGTACAGTTGTCATAACTACCTGCATCCAGATCACTAGCCCATACTTCTACTTCATTAGAACTCGGCATGATCACGGTTGCAATGCCATTGTAACAATATGGTGTAGGTTTCTTACAATCTCTAATCGTCAAGGTCGTCCAGCAAGTATCTTCGTTACCACAATTGTCTGTTGCTATCAAATGTACTCCGTGGGTACCCACTGGGAAGTTGCCTTCCAGTACGTTGCCATGGAAATACAAATAGGTACTTTCGTCTCCACTTTCGTATGGATCTACATAGTGACGGTAACGAATCTCATCCGCTGGAGTACAACTATCTACTGCTGTACCTATTACCTGCTCTACGTCAGCCCCGGCGCAATTCTCATCATAGATACATACTTCTTCCAATTCATTACAAGTAACGATCGGTGCTTCTGCATCGGTTACCTTGATTACCTGCAAGTAAGTAACATATCCGTCACCATCATCCTTCAACCAGTTGTGTACACAACATCTTTCATCACTAGCCACATAACGATCATCCACAATTACATCAGGATGTCGGTAGTGCTGATCCGGATCGTATACACACCAGTCAATGATCGTCCAGGTACGTAATATCTTGTAACAGGCTTCATCTATAATGTCAAAGCGCTGATCTTCGTAGTGAATTCCTATCAATTCACAGTCATCATCATGGATTACCGGATATCCGGCTCCTTCTGCAGTTGCACTCAGGTCTTGACCATCAGCACAATCTACATGTATATCTTCAGGGAAGTGTACTTCAAAATCAGATCTTGGCTTAATCACCACGCGCTGATAACATACACTTTGGTTTTCACATTTATCAGTAACCGTCCAGGTTCGCGTCAATACGCCTACTCCACATTCGTTCAAACCTCCTACGGTCTCTTCTTCTATATCTGGGAACCAGCAATTGTCATAATATTCCGGTTCTCCGAAGTACTTATACGGATCTGGTTTACCGTAGCTCGGATCATCAAAGTAATCCAGCATCAACCATACACGACAATAAATAGGTTTCCAACTGTGTGTAGTACCATTTGGTCCCCAGTAATCGTCATTACAGCCAGTATAAATCTCGTAACTGTGTGCATACTCATCACATACAGGCCCTCCGTAGTATCCATAATTTCTATGATTAGGATCCAGATCCGTTCCGTCCCATGGAGTATTTACACACCAAATCGGCCAATTATCAAGAGCGTTTCCATCCGTACTGGAAGTCACCTGCCAGGTTTGTACCGGTGTTTTGTCCAAGGGACAATTCGAGCGGAATTTGTCTCTCTCTGAACAGATGTCATGAGCATAACTTGCTCCCCATCCTTCTACAAAGTCTACTCCTACCGGAACTTTCCAGTGGTATGGTACTCCGTCACAGTAATAGGTTACATCATCCGGTGCTTTACATACCGGTGGTTCTTTATCATCCTTGATTACTTCAATCATACAGTCATTGTACAAGTGTTTGAAGCAATAGCGATGTTTATCGTTGTATAACAATTCAGGAAAGTCTGCCAATAATTTCTGCCAGGTCGAGTATCCTGAATGTCCACTCCTTTCGTAGTGACAAGCTACATAATTGCGATAAGGATAGTGCTCAGTCTCCATTTCACAAGTAGATGTAAGTGATCCGCTAGCTGCCAAACAACTGTCACTCCAAATCATACTAGGAGCACATATGTCCGGAATCGGATTTTCATAATGAGCAAACTCACGATACTTCCATCGGAACCAGCAAGCATATTCATCCCATAAGTTGAAGCAGAACCATTGATGTTTCGTACCCACAAATATATGGGGATCATATACCGGTAGATCACAAGCTTCATACACTCGTAATACTACTTGTTCAGTACCACACTCAGTCAAGTCTATGTAATCGTTGAATACATAACAATTGATCCAAGCTTCTATCTTTTTATCCAATTCTTCTTTGTGATCCAGATAATAGTAGTGATCATAACAGGCGATGATATCATCATACCACTTCTGACGATAGTGCTCAATACTATCCATGCTGGCTACTGCAAAGTGCAGATATTGACAACAGTTGTCGTGACTTCCGTCATCCAAATCTTCAGCATATACTCGGGCCCAGCATTTTTCCGGATCCAAGGTCACTTGTGTGATCTCATCACATACCGGAGTCGGAGGAGTTTTGTCCACTACATAGGCTCTGCGCCATACACGGGTTTCATTCCAACAACGATCTCTCAATGTATACAAAATCCAGTGCCATCCACTGGGAAGGTAGATAGTCTTTGAAGCTCCTGCAGCTATCGATCCTGTGATGATGACTTCTTTGCCAGGATGCGTAGGATCCGGATATTTTACTTCAAAATCCAATTCCAGCTCCATGTCACATTCTTTTATCACACAATCACGTATATCTGGAACTTCAATATGCGCTTTACAATCATGTGGCTTGGTGTTTCCAATCAGATCGTATTTATCTGCAAATCGATACAAGGCCACTGACTGCTCAGAGGCATGCTCCTTTCTCACTAGCTTAGTCATATCCAATTGCGGCTCGGTGGTATCTGTGATCTTGATCCACTGGACACAAGAAGTATCCGTACCGGCGCACCAGTCATATACCTTCCACTCCCGACGGATCTTATACGACTTACCACAAGTAGGTATTACCCAATCCTTGTAGTCCCAGACAATATGGCACTTGCCTTTATTATCGATATCGACCAGATATACCTGACCTCCGGTAGCTTGAGAGGTGTCTTTACTATTAATATAAGGTGCGGGAAACATTCCAGCTCCATCAGTTGGGAACGGGTGACGATAACCGTCATCTCCATCATAGAAATGTTTGTCATCCCACAGTTTCTCCTTATTTCCAATTTTAAAAGTACATTCCATAGCGGTGTCCGGTGGGCATACCAAAGAGTCTATGCTTTCTTTAAATAACCATAGGGTGTCTCTACATTCGTTGTAGTTACCCCATAGGTCGATTGCCCGTACCCGCCTGGCCATATATCCGATCAGACAAGAATCTTCATCGCAATCATAAGATACCCACTTCCTTTCCAGGAATTCAACTTTGGGTTCCGGTGCGTACAATGTACAGTTGTCACCAGCAGTCACCAATAAGGTGTATTCATCTGCAGCGATACAACTGATGGAATCGTTTTGACACAAAATCTGAGGTGGATACTTATCTTCAATACATACATAGCCCCAACAACTATTTCCATTGGAAATATCCATTACTTTGTAGACCATGCAATATCCGATTAGAGATCCATCTACCGTATCCGTACGGTTGCCAAACTTAGTTGCATAATACTCCGGGTAGGGATAACTCAAGATTACGCGAAGGTCCGTGCAACGATCCGGATCAATTCCATTCATGACATCGGCCGGTGTAATCGTACGTCCACAAGCACCATCGAGCGAAATATTGACCTGATCATTACAACTCATTTTGCACTCATTAGGATCCGGTGGAAATCGACGTAACAGCCGACTTGACCCCGAGATAGTCCCAAAATCCGGAGATAATAGCAATACCACAATGGTAAGATATCCGTCCGGACTGGAGCTTTGGATTGTTAATTTACCAGGATCCAGTAGGTTGAATCTCACTCCATGTTTTTCACTGTCAAACAGCGTATCCGCATTACTGGGATCTACCGGTGCTGCTTGGATATTACCGCAGGTAGAATTAGAAAATACATCTTCAGAAACTTGTCCATCGAAGATCAATAATCTAGCGGTAACATTGTTTGGATTATCCGTTGGTCCACCGAGAACATAATCAGGTAAAAATGAAAATTCCACTCCCATGTCGGGATCCGCAGGTTGTAAGTGAGTAACCGACTTACAATGCCACATTCCAGGAACAATAGTCGGACCGGATCCAACAATCCGGTCACATTCTCCAAGTCCATATATCGTTCTGACAGAGTCACCGGTTGCTACAACTCGTGTCTCTACTCCATTACAAAGTGGACTCAGTTCATGCTTTGTTGCATAGCTTATAAGAGCAGTTAAACAAAAAGCCAGGGTAATCAAAAAGGGTTTTAAAAATGTAAAATTCGTTTGTCTCATGAGTAAACAATTTGTTTGTCAAACAAAGTGACGATTTGTTTTTAGTTTCGGTTTATGGCAAATCCACTTGCGTAGGTAATCAGATGGATCTATCCCAATAAGCAAATGTACATTAAATAGATACCAAGCTTATACCTCTTATGAGGTATATTTTGCATCATACGCATTGCATATCTATAATGACCTATTAAACAGTAATATTTGGATGGAGATTAATTTTAATATGCAAAATAATTAACATATCTAAATAGATCGTATTGTTGCATAAAGGAGGTTATTCGGATATCAAATTGAGCTCAATTGCCTTTTTAACCAGACTTGCCGTATTGTTAACTCCTAATTTTCTCATGATGTTTTTTCGATGTACTCCAACAGTCTGATCACTTATAAAAAGTATTTTACCAATTTGTTTATTGGTTTTGGCTTTAACAATAAAATCAAGGATTTCTTTTTCTCTTTTAGTCAGATTATGCATTAAGATAAAGGAATCTCTTAAAGAATAGGTGTTTGTTGAATCTTTCGATTTATCATGAGAAAAGATTCTAACGTTTTCACCCATAAAAGTTTCACCTCTCATAACCGTTGAGATCCCATCCCATAGATTTTCTATGGTGTGGGACTTTAGCATATAACCGTCAGCTCCGTTCTGAAAGCAATTGCGAACAAACGTAGGATTGTCATACCCAGTTACGATCATGATTCGGATTCCGGGCCATTTTTCTTTGAAAGGTTTTATCAATTCCTGGCCATCGGCATCTCCAAGATTCAGATCCAGTAGTATCAAATTGATATCAGGACCTCTAAAATCCATTTCTTTCATTGCCTGAGCTCCGGAATGAGCAATGAAATTAATTTCGCAGGGAACTCTTTGCTGCTTGGTGAGAATGCTGGCCAGGGATTCGGTAAATAGTGGGTGGTCGTCAATTAAGCCAATTTTTAATTTATCCATAATCAAGTGTTTCCAAAAATAATCCGCGGGAGCATTATTTTAGGTAATACATTGATTCATTAAGCTTATTGGAGTTTGGCGATCGAACGGCAAAGGTAAAACCTTTTTGCAAACTATATCCACCAATTTCACCTTTTTTGTTCAGTGCCATATATCCAATTTGCATACTTTTCGGGTTTTTCTCTTTCTTTGCGATACGCAAAATAGCTTCTTTGCAAGCTTCTTGAGGAGATCTTCCCTGGCGCATTAATTCCACCACCAGGAACGAACCTAGGGTTTTCATAACCGCTTCGCCGAGTCCTGTGGCAGCAGCACCGCCCACATCACCGTCAACATACATTCCTGCACCAATTATTGGGGAATCTCCTACCCTACCATGCAGTTTATATGCCAATCCGCTTGTAGTGCATGCGCCCGCAATCCTACCCTTTTCATCTAGAGCCAGCATACTAATCGTATCGTGATTCTCTATATTTATAATTGGCTTATATTCAGATGTTTTTAACCATTTTTCCCAATTAGCCTTGGCTTTGTCTGTAAGCAAATTTTCTTTCTTAAATCCTTGTTCTAATGCAAATTGCAATGCTCCGGCACCAGCGAGCATTACATGGGGTGTACTCTCCATTACCTTGCGCGCAACCGAAATAGGATGCTTGATGGATTGCAAGAAACAGACACTCCCCGCATTTCCTGACTCATTCATAATGCATGCATCCAATGTCACATGTCCATCTCTATCCGGCAATCCTCCAATTCCAACTGTTTGATTGGATTCATCAGCCTCGATTACTTTCACTCCCTCTTCAACCGCATCTAATGAATAGCCACCAGAGGATAATATCTCCCATGCTTTGGCATTGGCTTTCATGCCAAAATTCCAGGTAGAAATTACCTTAGGATATTGATTAGCTAAACTATTAGATGGGTTATCATTTTTAATCCCACAACTTTCTATAAATCGAGGTGTTACCAATCCGGTTAGAATCGAGTTTTTTATAAATTTTCTACGCGTTGTCATATACTTGATATTTTTACCTGTAAATTTAGCATTTTTGTGAAAGTCAATAGTGAAGCTGTATGGGACAGTGGTTAGGGTATCTTTTTTTTAGATTAGCAGTGGGGATATTTGGTATTTTCCCATTAAATTGGCTATTCAGACTATCCGATTTGATCTCCTTCCTCTTAAAGAGAGTTTTTAAATACCGGCGTAAGGTAATTGAACAAAATGTTCACAGAGCATTTCCAAATCGCAATGATTCATTTTATCAAAATTTAATCGAAAAGTATTATCGTCATCTATCAGATTTGTTCATTGAGTCAATCAAAGGATATTCCCTTACCTCTGAACAATTCGATGAAAGGTTTCTTTTTGAAAACGAAGCATCATTGATCCCTTACTATGAGGCCCGGCGGAGCATAATTGTATTGACCTCACATATCGGAAATTGGGAATGGGCGGCTATGCATATGGCTAAATCCATTCCGCATCAATCATTGGGAATTTACAAACCTTTATCCAACCGGTATATTGAAGAGTTTGTGAAAAAATCCCGGACAAAATATGATATGGTGCTCATTCCGGTCAAACAAACTCCCAGGGTGATCGTAGAAGCGAACCGCAAACCATCTTGTATTATCTTAGTATCGGACCAAAGTCCGACTAATATGCAAAAATCCATATGGGTATCATTCTTCGGACAGGATACACCTTTTGTACATGGTGCTGATGATATTGCCAGAAAGTTCAATTATCCTGTATTTTATGCAGATATTCAAAGGATCAAGAGAGGAAAATATAAACTTTGCTATTCTTTAATTCATGAGAATCCGGAAAATTTGCAAAGGGGTGAACTTACTAAAATTTATGCCGAAAAACTGGAAGAATTGATTAACAAAAATCCTTCAGATTGGCTTTGGTCTCACCGACGATGGAAAAGAGCACACCTAAAAAAGGCGGCAAAAAAATAATTATAGTTTCATCATCTTGCGATAACTGAATTCATCGTCCATTTGAACAATTATGGTATAGACTCCCTTATCTTCCGAACCGTTAAAATAAAAAATGTAATCATTTTCACCACGGATAAGATCTCTGCTAAATTCCATGCTTTTTTGACCTAAACTATTGTAAATTGAAATGGTTACTTTCCCTTCATGGAAGCCATACATTTTCATGTGCATTTCATTAACCACTGGATTGGGATAAAATACCATGTCCAAATGTTTTTTAGCAACGGAAACGTTGGAATGCGGAATTTCCTCATGTGGCATAGCCCGGAAAACATCGTCTTGCATTAATGAAATATTTGTATTTCTCTTGATAACATCTGACATTTTTGTATTCGTAATCAGCAATTTTTCTTCCTCAGATAGCCCCGGATCGATCTCATAATAAAACCGATCTCCATCTCTTAATTCCAAGAACTGTCGATATATTATTTCCATAACGGTAGGACCAAACAAGGCTCCTTCCATATGATCTTCCGCCAACATTCCTACCCAGGGATCCACATCGTTTACATCCTGGTAGATAGTAGCCAGGATTTCAGTAATGTGAGTTTTTGTTGTGATACCTGAAAAGTCGTCAATTTTGGAGAGACCAACTTTATCCCGAATGGTATTGTAGTCTGGCAAACCTCTTTCTCTCCCTCTGAAAATGTTGATTGCAGCCAGATCCAATCCTCCCTGTCCCGGAGCTCCAAATAAGAAATTTCGAACATCGTCTACTACTTTACAATCGAATTCCTGCTGGACCTGCGTAGCCATTCCTTTAAATAAGGGATCGATTCCTTCTCCACTGATCATTAAACTGGGTTGAAAAAAAGCTTCTCTCAAAGTTAAATTTCCTTGTTCTATTGGCTTTCCTTTATCATCCATACGCAAAATATGGGAATTGATCAGCGTATGTCCGAGTCGAAATGCTGCTGCAGAAAAAACATTACTTATAGAAGGATTCACATCTTTTTTATACCCATCGTATTGAGGTAAATCTACACCCATTGTAGGTAACCATTCGTTATAAACAATCGACTGAATTGTCCCCGAAACCAGTCTGCGTGCATGTTGAAATATCTGTTCATCCGACCAACTGGGATTAGCTGTAATCAATTGTTCGCACCAGCGGTTATGCTCTCTGGCAAATAGCGTATGGAATGCTGTCAAATAGGGATTTTCATTTGCTCTGATGTCTCCTGCCACAAACAGTTTCCGTCTGGCAGGAAGGTTGAAGACCACATCGTCCGCCATATTTGGTGCAGAAGGATCAAATTCGCCATTAAACTCCCCATTTATGGTATTAAATGGCAACAGCCCTCCTTCGGACATTTTCAGTTTACCTCCCGTAAACGTTCTTAACCAATTAGCTCTATTTTCTGATGACCCATATATCGCTGAGCCGTCAATAAATGCAGATATTTCGTTGTAATGCTGGCGCGGATTTTCAGGATGTGTACCCGTACCGGGAAATACATCCGATCTGGCAAAAGGAATAATAGGTCCTAATAAGTCTCCTTCTGGCAATGGTATGGGCATGTAATCAGCTTGGTTATTAGGAACCAGGGTAATATCATGATCAATAAACTGTCCAAAAACCCAGGCAAAGGAACTCAATCCCAACTGATCTTCTATAATATTTTCTTGGGCAAATAGTACATTACTAATCTCTCGTGGATTCATCCTAAACACCGGAGTCCCGATCCCATCGGCATAACCTACTCCACATATCCTTTTCAATGGACTACCAACCGCACCTAAAAATGGTTCATCCTGATTGTTGTTAATTCCGCTATAACTTCTGGTTTCCTGACTTTTAAGAATTATAGCCAAACCCACAAATACAAATAGAAGTAAAACTCTGTTCATAGGCATAATTTTAAAATTAGAGTTTTTAAACTCAGGCCACCCCAAAAGGGGTAAAAATCATTCAGTAATGAGACCAAATCAGTATTTGCAAAGATAATTTTTTTAATAGAAACATCTAATTCGTATTCAAGGATATTCTGTTAAAAAACTTGCATATCCTGTACCAAAAAATGCTAAACCGAATATTACTGCTTGAGGGAAGGATTCAAATTCCAAGCTGGAAATACAAATATATAAAATATTATTAATATTTGTAAGTAATTGAACTATAATCACATATTGTTAATTTAACAATTAAAAAAGATAAGATTAGGATTCGTTGAAGAAGTAGAAAATAAAGAATCAGGTATTCTATAATTTTAATTATTTGATTTATACTTTTGAAGAATTATGGAAAGCTAAGGCAAAATTGCCTGGGTATATCTTACTGAAATCAACATTTGGTCCTGTTTAGGAGTTTCTATTTAGACAACTAGCAATTTATGATAAAAAAACTGATTTGGGTGTTGTGTTTGGGAGCCTTAGCTTCAACTGTTATGAGTCAAAACTTTTGGGAACCTCTGAGTTCTATGCGAGGTAGTAAATATACCACTTCCGACCCAATCCAGCTTAATCTGAACGAAAAGGCCCTCTGGCAATATGTAAATTCCAATGCGGAAACCTTTGAGTTGACTGTACCCCTGTTTGATGGCTCTACACGTCAGTTTATTTTTAGAAAAACGCAAACTTTATCACCTCAACTCTCCGCAAAGTATCCAAATATTAAAACCTATAGTGCTTACGAGTATCCTATCTCAGTTCACATTGAGATTACGCCCGAATCATTCCATGGCATCATATTTTCACCTCAGGGTACTCAGCTAATTGAACCCAACGAGGAAGGATCAACAAAATATGAAGTTGGATTTCAAACGGCCTGGGCTGAAAAGCATGAAAAATATTATTGCCACCAACACCAGGATCCGATTAACAGCCTTTCCTTTGAGGCAGATCGTGTTAACGCTGTAAAACTTAGAGATGGCCAAGCAAGTGAAGTTATAAAGTACCGAGTCGCAATAGCCACTACCACGGAGTTTTCTGCCAGCAAGGGCAATACAAAAGAAAGCGTTTTAAGTGCTGTGACTACTATAATTAATCGGGTCAACGCGATATTGATAAGGGATTTTGCCATCCGCTTAGAAATTGTGCCTGACAATGATAAGATATTGTTTATTAATACCAATGATCCCTTTAGTAATGGTAATCCGGAATCCATGTTAAACCAAATTACGTCTGTGCTTAATGATGAAATAAAAATCACCAACTACGATATAGGACACGTTTTGGGAACGAATTCTGGAGGAATAGCTACCCAGGGCATAGTATGTACTATAAACAAAGCCAAGGGAGTTAGTGGTACCTTTGGCATCTATCGAGGCGCATTATTTTATCTTATTGTTGCCCATGAAATTGGACATCAACTCAATGCCAGCCATACATTTAATTTTTGCGATAATCAAAATGAAACTTCCGCCACGGCTTTTGAGCCTGGGAGTGGTAGCACGATTATGGCTTATGCGGGGGCCAGTGATTGTGGGGCAAACTATGTGCAGGAAAGTAATGATCCCTACTTTCACAATGTGACAATCAATCAAGTATTGTCCTATACTCGCAACGGCCCTGGAAAGAATTGTGCCCAAATCATTCCCATCGAAAATATTGCGCCGGTAGCGAATATCTTAAAAACAAATTTTACTCATATACCTATTTCAACACCTTTCAAGTTAGAAGGAGAAGGATTTGATCCGGACGGAGACACACTAACGTATACATGGGAAGAATATGATCTCGGCCCTTTGAGCCCTTTAGGAAATCCAAAAGGAGATGCACCCTCTTTCAGATCATTGCCTCCCAATTTAGACCCCATTAGATACTTTCCGGACTACGACAATTATCTTTCAGACAAATCGGACATCAACGAAGTTTTACCCAATTATAGCCGCAACCTGAAATTTAGACTAACTGTCAGAGATAATCATTGGAATGGAGGTTTGACCGACTGGGATCAGATTGATTTTAAAGCAGATCAAACGGCGGGACCTTTTCAGATTATTAATCCTAATGGTTCTGAAATCATTGTCCCAGGTTTGTATGAGAAAGTCACCTGGGATGTTGCTAACACCAATAATGGTAATGTAGGATGCAAATTGGTAAACATCTGGCTTTCTTTGGATGGTGGGCAGACTTGGCCAATACAATTAGCAGAGAAAACCGATAATGATGGTTCTGAATATTTAATATTCCCTGATGTGGAAACTAATGTTGCCAGAATAATGATCGAAGCAGCGGATAATATTTTTTACACCGTTTCTGAGTCGCTTTTTTCCATTAAAAAATCCCAAAATCCCAAGGTGTCGTTAGCTTTGTTTCCAAATTCTGATCAGATTTGCCTCCCAAATCAAATATCCTTTGAGATAATCTCCCAGCAAATTAATGGATTTGATGAGGAAATTCAATTGGATCTAACGTCGGTATTACCCGAAGGAACCGATATTAATTTTTCAAAAACGACTATTGGCAATAATGATACCGTAAATCTGCAATTATCCTTTCCTCGCATGAATGAAAGTTCAGATCTTGAGCTTATTATTACTGGAATTTCTAATTCTGAAAATTTTGAGTTATCGGCCAAAGTTCAACTAATTCCGAGTGATTTTACCGATTTAAAACTTATCGACCCTGTGGATGGGCAAACCAATGTGTCCATCTTACCAAAACTGAGTTGGACCAGTATCAAAGACGCAACCTATTATCAGTTAGAGTTAGCAAAAAACCCATCATTTGATACGGTAATTAGCGCTAACAATGTCTTTACAAATACCTACAAACCGATATTTTCTTTAGATGAAAATACAGTATATTATTGGCGCATAAAAGCTATAAATTCATGTGCTGAAGGTCCATTTTCTCAAACATTTGCTTTTCAGACAAAAACCGTTTCTTGTGCAACTTATGAAAGTGAAGATACTCCTACCACTGGAACCAGAAAAGTAGAATCTGAAATCATGGTTCCCACGGATGTGCCTATCCTTGATGTGAATATCCCTAACATGAAAGGGTTATTTGAATTTGTTGGAAATCTCGACGCAAAGCTCATACACAGTACCGGCACCATCATAACGCTATTTAAAAACAGGTGTGCAAATTTATCTAATTTCAATTTAGGATTTGATGATGATTCACAAATTGAAGTATCTTGTCCTCTTACCTCAGAGAATATATTCAAACCTGAAGATTCACTTGCCATTTTCATGAACTTATCGTCAGCCGGAAATTGGACATTGCAAATAAATGATAATGGGGGAACCACTGGAGGTAGTATTACATCCTGGAATTTGGAAATTTGTACAAATCTTCTCTTAAATCCTCCACATTTGATTCTCAATGACACTCTGAATGTAAACCAAAG
This sequence comes from Saprospiraceae bacterium, assembly GCA_965223405.1. GTDB lineage: Bacteria > Bacteroidota > Bacteroidia > Chitinophagales > Saprospiraceae > CBDCWO01. The sequence continues at coordinate 3,304,338 of CBDCWO010000006.1, read as the reverse complement.
TGGGACTGAATTAACCAACCATTCTTTGCAGATAGCCGATGAGGATACTCAACCATCGGATCTAACATTTACCATTGTAAAAGTACCAGAGTATGTTGATGTATTTTACCAAGGAACCTTATTAAAAACCGGAGATACCTTCAGTCAACAAGATATCGACAATGGTAATTTAATATTCTTTGCTAAAGTGGCTGAGCAAACTTTGGACAGTATATTGATCACGGTTGAAGATGGTAGTGGAGGCTGGATACCTACCTTCCCACTATATCTGATTACCCAGGTAGAAACATCCGGCATTGAATTCATACATCATAACTTCTGGAGCATTTATCCGAATCCGGCAGTGAATCGTGTATATTTAAAAGGAGATTATAGTGGATTGCTTTTCGTGGAAATATATGCTCCGGATGGTAAAATGATTCTCAGAACCAATTTAAATTTTCATCAGGAAAATACGATTAGGTTAAATAACCTTTCAGCCGGACTATATTATATAAAAATGACTTCTTCGTTTGGAATTCAAACCAAAAAACTGTTTATTTCCAAAACAGATTAGTAATTTAGATTTTTAAACGTTGAGTGCACTCCGAAAAGTCAGAATATATTATAACATTAATATATATATTGATTAACTTGGAAACATGTTTAAAAGAGATACAGGCAAACAGTTTGATATGTTCAAGAGTGCGAGTCACCATTTATCGAAGGGTTCGCAGAAAATACTGAATAACAGGAGTTCATGGAATACAGTATTTAGAGATCATTTTGTGAGTCAAATAGATGAGAGTTTATATTCTGTACTATATTCAGAGAAAATGGGAAGGCCAAATGCCTCGATACGGACACTAATAGGAATGATGATGCTTAAAGAGATGCAAGGGTGGAGTGATGAACAATTGTTCGACGAGTGCATGTTCAATCTACGGGTACGCTCAGCTTTAGGGCTATTACATTTAGATGAGCAAGTGCCCTGCGCATCGACCTATTATGAGTTCAGGAGCAAATTAGCTCATTACTATGAGACGACAGGAGAGGATTTGATGAAAAAGACCTTTGCCCAAGTGAGCAGTGAGCAGCTATCAAACTTATCGATCAGTGGTAGCAAAATACGTATGGACTCGAAATTAATACAAAGCAACATAGCCCGCCACAACCGGCTACAACTCATTGTAGAAAGTGTACGTGTAAACATACAGCATATTGACCTAGAGAAAATACAGTCCCACATAAACGAGACTCAATATGGTTACCTAAAACAACTAGTCGAGAAAAGCACTTCCAACCTCACCTACCAATTAAGCAAGGAAGAAAAAGAAGCTATGCTCATCGATTTTGGACATATTCTATTAGCACTATATAAAACCAAGATTATTGACGAGCAAAGTATAATGTACAAGATACTTACCGAACAATACGATTTTGAAATAGGAGAGGACAATCAAGATGACGAACTACATCCCCAAGATCCCACTCAGATCAGTAGCGACTCAATCCAATCAATACACGACATCGAAGCGGCTTATCGTAAAAAGGGTAAAGATCAAAACGTTCAAATGGTGCAAGGCTACCACAGCAATATCACAGAGACCTGCGATGAAGAAAATGAAATTAACCTTATCACTGATGTCATCACAGCGCCAGCCAATGTAAACGAAGACCAGTTTTTACAACCCGCACTACAAAACACACAAGAGAACTTAGGAACTGACAATCCAATCAAGCAAGTCATCACTGACGGCGGCTACGACAGTATAGACAATAGAAAAGAAATGCAAAAAGAAACTGCCCCAGCATGGAAGATGAACAAACTCAAAGGCAGAAACCGCACCTATGAAATGCACTACGATGATGAGGAACAACTTCATGTAATAGACATCAAGACAGGCCAAGATTGTGAAGTTTACTGGTCAGAAAAAGCACAAAAATACAGGATCAGAAAAGACAATGGTCAGACAATCTACCAGACCAAAGAGCAAGTAGATAACTACATCGCCTGTCTAAAAATATTGAAACAATCCACAGAGGAAGATTATAATTTACGTTCCAGTGCCGAATCGACCATCCACCAAGTCTTTCATAGACTATGGCGAAGACAGAAAACCAGGTACCGGGGTCTGCTTAAGCACCATTGGTATGTCTTGATGCGAGCATTATCAGTCAATATTTCAAGAATCACAGCTTATTTTGGGATAAAAGAACCAAAAACAACAATTCTTATGTTCCTAGCATTCATCATGCAACATAGATCCATAAGAGAATACACCATTTTCAAATCGTCTATTCAATATGCTATCATCTTTTGATTTTATAATTTAGACTTTATGGAGTGTACTCAACGTTTACTATTTAATCCTGTGATCCTAATTTTTGGAATCCTGACCACTAACTGTCAGAATTTTCCTTAAATTGTTTATGTCAAGAGATTAGAAAACAAACAAATACTATGAAATTACTGAGACCTTTTATATTTCTGATTGGGAGTATTCTTTGCACTTTGCATCTTACTGCACAATCCATCACCTTAAGTCCGGACAACGGAGATCCCGGAACTACATTCACTGTTTCTATTTCAGGAACCGGTACTACATTTAGCATACAATCAACAACTACAGCTCAGATTTCTAATGGAGTCAACAACTACAATTTTACCGGTGCTGCCAGCAGTACAACCATGTTTAATGGTTCATTGACTCTCCCTTCTGATGCCCCTTCAGGATCCTATAATGCCACTATTTGGAGGGAAGGAAATAGTGGAACTTTTTGGTCATGTAATAGTTGTTTTACCGTAAACTCGATAGCTGTATGCTCCCTTGCCATTAGTGGATCCTCCACGGATGTAAGTTGTAACGGTTTTGCCGATGGAGCGATCGATATTACCGTATCGGGAAATACTTCCCCGGTCACGTACAGCTGGAGTAATGGAAATACTACCGAAGACGTCTCTAATTTGACTGCAGGCACCTACTCCGTAACGGTTACTGAAAGTGCCTCCTGCACGGCTGAAATGGCATTTATAGTCGTAGAACCGGATTCTATTATTACCAATACGAGTGGAGTTGATTTATTATGTAATAACGACAGTAGCGGTTTGGCTTCTGTCATGGTTACAGGTGCCAATAACCCAACTTATCTGTGGTCCAACGGTGCAATTACCGCTGATATTTTCAATTTAGCGGGTGGAACCCATCACGTTACGGTTACGGATGGAACTTGTCAAACTGTAGACTCAATAACGCTCTTAGAGCCAATGGCACTAAGCTTATCCTTAATTACAACGAGTATTACCCAGGTAGGAGCTGATGATGGAAAGATGTCAGCAAGTGTTACCGGAGGAACGCCTCCGTATATATATAATTGGAGCACCAGCGATACGACTGCCTCCATCTCAGGGTTGGCTCCTGGCACCTATTCTGTAACGGTAACTGATCTCAATTTATGCATGGTGATTGATTCGGCAATAATCCCTGATATCAATTGTACACTGACTGTTGATGTAACTGGAGGAGGCATTGAATGTTTTGGCGACAATTCGGGAATCGCATCAACAGCTGTTAGTGGAAATAGGGGTCCGGTTACCTATGCCTGGTCTAATGGTGCAACCACACCAGATCTTTCAGATCTAAATGCCGGAAAATATCATGTAACAGTAACTGATTCTGTCGGTTGTAACGCAGTTGATTCAGTAATTATAGGTGAACCTGATCCTCTTATAATCCTGATTGATAGCATCGATCAGGACGAGGGAAATGTATCCACAATGATATTGGGAGGAACACCTCCTTATAACTTTAGTTGGATTGATTTGTCAGATACGACAGAAGTGGATACTGTGATGAATACTGCAGGACTAGCTCCTGGTATATATGTTTTACGTGTATTAGATAACCATTTATGCACGGCCTTATCGGATACGGTACGGATCGAAGAAAGCTCTTCCTATGTAAGTCCTGAAATTGATGCTGCCATAAAAGTATATCCAAACCCCATGTATACCCAACTGACCATAGAAGTTCCATGGGAAATGAATGATGCTCACATATCAATTTTTAATACGGTTGGACATCTTATCCAGCGTAAAAAGATAAATGGAAGTCGAATCCAGCTTTTTGATAATGAAATACCTTCAGGAGTGATTTACCTTAAGATTCATAAAGAAAGTGCATTTACTATTCGGAAAGTAGTAAATTTAAAATAAGGAATAACGAAGCCGGTTTCCTATCCCAGGAAACCGGCTTTTTTGTTTGAAATATCGGTGTTGGTTTAGATGAATATCCAAGAATTTGTAGAAGCAACTTAAAAAGGTATGTCAATCATTGATGTTCATGAAGCCGGGAAAGATCGGATTCCAAATCAATTAATATCTTTGGATTGAACCTCGCAATATTTCAAAACTACAACTTATCATTTAATCGAACTGGAATACAAATGATTAAGAATTTCCTTATTAGTCTGACTTTGTCAGTGGTAGTGCAAGTTGCCTCGACTCAGTCACTTTCCTGGCATGGATTTGTGCAAGATACCTTTACATTTCATTCACAGCCGGCCTGGATTGTCAAACCTCCAAAGCCCTTACCAGGAAATCCTTGGATCTGGAGGGCTAGATTTCCCAATTGGCATTTTGAAATGGATAGCATTTTAGTGCAAAAAGGATATCACATCGCATTTGTTAACCTGAATAATCAATATGGTAGTCCAAATGCGATGGCAATCTGGGATAAATTCTACGAGTATTTGATTTTGGAACACCATCTTGGCTTAAAGCCTGTGCTGGAAGGAGTAAGCCGTGGTGGTCTATTTGTACACAATTGGGCCAAATCCAATCCGGGCAAGGTCAGTTGTATTTATGCGGAAGCCCCGGTCTGCGATTTTAGGAGTTGGCCAGGAGGAAAAGGAAAGGGAAAAGGAAGTCCCAGTGACTGGAAAAGACTTATGGACGTCTACGAATTGGGGGATGAAGATAAGGCGACAAAATATAATGACCAACCTATCCAAAATCTGGATCATCTGGCTCAATTAAAGGTGCCTATTCTGCATGTGGTTTCGTTAAGGGATTCGGTCGTTCCTTACGAAGAGAATTCTAAAGTTTTGACGGAAAATTACGTCCAATTAGGAGGCCCGGCCGTTACGATCCCAATGCATAATTCTCTGAGGCTTTACGGTCATCATTTCGACATACCCAATCCTAAGTTCATGGCCGATTTAGTACATCACCTTACACAGGCAAATACTCAGATACCATCTGAATCATACTTCAAAATCAGGAATGGATTGCCGGGAATACGTAAGAAATTGGGAAACCAGGACACCCTCTGTATTGCCTTTTTGGGGGGGTCGATCACTTATAATCCAGGATGGAGGAACTTGTTTATGGAATGGCTTCAATCCACATATCCTAAGCAGAAATTCAAGTTCATCGCTGCGGGAATCCCTTCTATGGGCAGTACTCCACATGCGTTTAGGTTGCAAAGAGATGTACTATCCAAAGGGAAAATCGATCTCTTGATTTTGGAAGCTGCGGTGAATGATCAATCCAATGGGAGAACCAGTCTTGAACAACAATTGGCAATGGAGGGTATCGTCCGGCATACCAAACAATCCGATTATGAAGCGGATATCCTGATGCTGCATTTCGCTGATCCGCAGAAGTTGGCGGTATACGGCGCGGGTGATATTCCTGAGGTAATTCGTAATCACGACCGAATTGCCAATCATTACCAACTACCGAGTTTGCATTTGTCCGAAGAAATCCATGACCGGATACAGAATAAAGAATTTACCTGGAAGTTGGATTTCAAAAATCTCCATCCTTCCCCTTATGGTCAAAGGTTATATTACCACTCGCTCGTGAATATATTTAAGCATTGCATAGACCAGGATCATAAAGTGGATCCCGGGCTACCTGATCCTTTACATCCTAACCATTATGGTTTTGGCAAGATTCTATCCTTCAAAAGTGCCAAGCTTGGCTCAGGATGGCAGGTCAAATCTAAATGGACACCTGAAGATATAGCTGGAACCAGAGCAGGATACACACAGGTACCGATGCTATGTAGTGAAAAACCCGGGGCTAGGCTGAAATTCACTTTTCGAGGCTCATTGATAGGTCTGGCTGTCGCCGCTGGACCGGATGCCGGGATTATTGAATATCGGATTGATCGGGGACCTTGGAAAAAGCGGAATCTTTTTACAAAGTGGAGCAAGCATTTGCATTTACCGTGGTATCAGGTCCTGGAAGCATCTCTACCCCCTGGCATCCACAAGATAACCATAAAAATTGCCAAAACCTCGGACAGCCGGAGTGTAGGACATGCCTGTAGGATTAAACATTTTGTCGTCAACGATGGACCGAATTAAGAAATCATCAAAATATTCAGCAGTAATTATGGCAAATAATTAAAAATCTCTTTACCTTTGCCAACCTTTTTAGTTCTTTGTCATGAAAACATGGTTAGAGTACGAACTACCGATTAGCGGATTAGGTGTTGGTATACATCAATATCATTACGACATACCGGCAAAATTCTTTGCTTCGTTTTCAGATAGCCCAATCAAAGAAGGTGAATTTGAAGTAAATCTGATTGTGGATAAGAAACCCGAGGGAATGATTTTAGCATTTACCTGCAAGGGATACATGAAATCGGAGTGTGATAGGTGCATGGAAGTGATTCCCGTGAAGATCAAATCTGAACAATCTTTCGTTTATCGCTATAATGATGAGATAAAGGAAGAAGACGATGTCATCTATATTGTGCGGAACACTCCAACAATCAATGTGGCACCGATGATCCATGAATCTATTTGCCTGGGTATTCCAATCAAAAAACTATATGATTGTGAAAACGATCCCAAGCCAAAATGCAATCAGGAAGTTCTAAAATATTTAGTAAATCAGGAATTACCACTGAAGGAGTCTGAATCTTCTGTTTGGGACGTCTTGAAAAACATTAAAAGTTAAAAAAATAACAATGGCACATCCAAAGTCAAAAATATCTAAAGCCAGGAAGCGAAAAAGAAGAACGCACAAAAAGCTTACTGCACCGCAAATAGCTATTTGTCCTACTACAGGTGAACCTCATCTGTGGCACCGGGCTTATTGGGTGGACGGTGATATGTATTACAAAGGCCAAATAGTAATCAAAGCCGAGGAAGCATTGGAAGAATAATTAATTATTTTAATTCCTTTTCTCCAAGCTGTATTGAAGCCTTTGTGAATAGTTGAATGGGGTTTCCATACAGCTTTTTTTTTGGCTAAAACAATAAACATGAAAAAGATAATTCAAACTTCTGATGCCCCGGCCCCGGTAGGCCCCTATAATCAGGCAATCGAAGCCAACGGTTTGCTTTTTATAAGCGGACAAATAGCCATCAATCCGGAGGACAATTCCATTCTTCAAGGTTCAATTGAAGAGGAGACACACCAAGTATTAAAAAATTTAGGTGCCATTTTAAACGAGGCCGGTTTAGACTACCGACATGTCCTGAAATGTTCGGTATTTGTAAAAGATATGCATTTGTTCGGACGAATCAATGTAGTCTATGCAGAATATTTTGGCGAGGAACGCGCTCCGGCAAGAGAATTGGTAGAGGTTTCGGCTTTACCCAAATTTGTGAATATAGAAATAAGTGCAATTGCAGCTCGTGATAAGTAAAAGAATATGACTGAAAAAAAACAAATATTATCTTGCATTCAACCCACTGGTAATGTACATCTTGGCAGGTATTTAGGGGCCATTCAAAATTGGGTGAATTTGCAAAGTGACTATAATTGCATTTATGGAGTAGTCAACTACCATGCACAAACAATGCCTTTTAATCCGGTAAAACTTCGCCAACTGACCTGGGATGTGGCGTTTCGTTTAGTTGCTTGCGGAATTAAATTTGAAAATGTATTTATCCATTCCTTGGTACCCGAACATACCGAGCTGGCCTGGATTCTTGGATGTATGACTCCCTTCGGAGAATTGGGAAGAATGACACAATTTAAGGACAAAAGTATGCAAATTAAAGAATCCAACAAGGAAGTCCTAATCTCATCGGGTCTGTATACCTATCCTGTACTTCAAGCTGCCGATATAATTATTTACCATGCAGATTATGTGCCGGTAGGCAAAGATCAGGAACAGCATTTAGAGTTAACCCGGAATATTGCCCAACGGTTCAATAATACCGTAGGCCAGGATTATTTTCCTTTACCAGAACCATTGTATACCGAAGTTCCTAAAGTGATGTCTACCTCGGATCCTACCCGAAAGATGAGTGCTAGTTTAGGTGAGAAACACAACATAGACATTTTTGCAGACCCTACCCGGATAAGAAAGCAGATAAAGTCTGCGGTTACGGACTCAGGAGACATTCAATACCCAGGTATGAGTCCAGGAGTGGAAAATTTATTTTCCCTTTTAAAGGTGACCGCTAAAAAAGATGTTTATGATAACATGATTTCTGATTATCAAGAACATTCCCTTCGATACGGATTATTGAAAGAGGCGGTAGCTGATGCGGTAATTGCGACTACGGATCCATTTAGAAACAAATTGCAAGAACTCAAAAGCAACAAAAGGGAAGTTAAAAAAATGATAAAATCTTCTTCTTCCAAAATCAGGGAAAAAGCCCAACAGACATTAAAGGAGGTCCGGGAGTTGACCGGATTGATCTAAACAAGACTAATCAATTAATCCTCTTTACAAATTAAAGCGTTTACACAACCCATCGCTATTGTGGTTTTTATGTTTATGGTTTTAAACTTAACAGGGGAGAGTCGGTCGAGTTACTACTTCACTCCGTAGAAGCTTTTGGTATTACCGAAAAAAATATACTAAATTCTTGAATCAAATCAGGTATTAAAACTCGATAAAATTTAACTTCGAAGCCTATACCATAACCATAAAACATTCTATTATGACACACACGAATTACATGCCTCTAACTTCTCTTTTTGGATTTTTGGTGATTTTTATGCTGGCAATCTCTGCCTGTTCAGATGCACCTCAGAAAGTGGATATTGAATATGAGTCGATAACTGATCCCAGGGATAATCAAAATTATCGTATCCTCACTATTGGTAAGTTACAGTGGATGGTTGACAATCTGCACATTTTATCCGATAGTACGGTAGGCTGGTGCTATGAAGATAAAGTGAATTGTAAAGCCACCGGTCGACTTTATAGTTGGAAATCGGCCCAAAAAGCCTGTTCAGGTCTGGGATCCGGATGGAGACTGGCTACCGATGAAGAATGGCAGCAATTAGCGAATGAGTTTGGTGGTTTCAACAATGGAAGTAAAAGGGAAGGTAACCCAAGACAAGCTTATGAACAACTCTTTTCTGGAGGGCTATCCGGGTTTGAAGCGACGACAGGAGGATATCGCAAACCGGATGGATTTTACTATGCAGGTAAAACCAGTGGTTTTTACTGGACAGGAACCGAATGGAATAGTGGATATGCCTGGCGTTTTGAATTTACTACCTTGTCCGGAGGACAACTTTCCAGGTATTACCAAGATAAGGAAGTCGGTTATTCTTGCCGATGTGTCCGAGATTTAAATGAGTAGTCAAAGGCAATAATATTAAGACTTAAGTCTTGATTATTTCATCTAATTTTTCCTTCATTCATGATAAACAAAAATAAGGCTCTGTTTCTAGTATTGATTGTAGTTATTATTGCTACCAGGTATTCATTTTTCCAAAAGGACAAAGGAAATGTGCAAATCAAAGTAATGAGTTACAATATTCATTATGGAATCGGCATGGATGATCAAAAAGATTTGCAGAGAATTGCCAAAGTGATTATGGATCAACGTCCTGATCTGGTGGGTCTGCAGGAAATAGGAGACTCGGCGATGGCTGCCAAGTTAGGTGAGTTGACAGGAATGCAATTTGTTTTTGGACCGTCTTTGGGTAATATGAGTGGCTATGGGGATGCTATTTTGTCTAAATATCCATTCGAATGGGTTAACAATTATTCCATACCCAGTGCAAGTTCTAGTCGCTATCAAGTTATGGGAATAGATGTAGATTTATCTAGTGTATTCGGTGAAAGCACCAAAATAAGATTTATCAACACTCACTTTGATTGGTTAAAGACCATAGGCTCTGAGGAAGCAAGACTGGCTGCTGTTGAAGTGATCGAAAAAGGATTTTTCGGAGATAAACAAAATCTTCCGACCGTCCTGACTGGAGATCTCAATGCGGTTCCCAGTAGTGAACCTTTAAAAAGATTAGAATCAAAGGGCTGGATTTACTGTAGTCTAGGAAATAAACTGTACACGATCAGATCTACGAATCCGACAAGACAAATAGATTATATATTATTCAGACCTGCATCAGGCTGGGAAGTCGTCGATGTAAAAGTACTGGACGAGCCGGTTGCTTCCGACCATCTACCAATAGTTATGACTTTAAAATTATTGAAAAATTAGGAGGGCTCTTCCCTCCTTAACAAACCAAAGTTGAATTACAACACATAAACTTTATATACAGAAATGGTGATGGCCAGGTAGATAATTATCCCTAAAATGTCATTAGTCGTGGTAATAAATGGACCAGTCGCGATTGCCGGGTCCATTTGCATCCTCTTTAGCAACATCGGGACTGCTGTACCGACCAGGGCTGCCAAAAATACCACGATAAGCAAGGCCGCAGCTGTAGTTATTCCCATCAACCAATGTCCGGTAATCAACCATGCCAATCCCGATAACAATATTGCACAGATAAATCCATTTAACATGCTGACCCTAATTTCCTTCCAGGTTCTATTGACAAGATCCGCTGGTCTTAATTCTCCGGTCGCCAAGCCTCGAACCACTAGTGAGGAAGACTGAATAGCTATATTTCCGCCAAGTGCTACTATTACCGGAATAAAATATGCTACCTCAGGGACGGCCTTTAAGGCATTTTCATAACCGCTCATTACATAGGCTGCTAACGACCCTCCGGCAAGACCCAATATTAACCAAGGCAAACGATCTCTACTGGCTTTTACCAGCGATGTTTCGAGTACGTCCTCGTCACCGGTTCCAGCAATTTGTCCCAAATCCTCCCGGTATTCGTCTTCTAGAACATCCATCAAATCATCACTGGTAATCCGACCTACCAATTTGAGGTGCTTATCAATTACAGGGACAGTAACCATATCATATTCTTTGGCCAGATGAGCTACTTTCTCCTGGTCAACATCTACATTGACGGCTATCACATCCGGATCCATAATCTCTTTCACCAGTGTTTTTTGATCTGCCAGGAATAGCTGGGCCAAACCAACACTTCCAATCAAATGACCATATTCATCAATTACATAGATAACATAAAATTCATCAACTTCTTTCTCGAGGACAAATGACTTGATTTCAGCCGCTGCTTGTTTAACCGAGTACTCCTTACGAACTACTACCACCTGTGGATCCATAATCCCACCCGCACTTTCTTCGTCATACTGCAGCAAATTGGTGATTTCCTCACGATCTTCCTGAGGCAATTCACTTAGGACTTTGGTTGCCTTTTCATCGGTAAGCATCGAAATCATATCGGCAGCATCATCACGATCCATCTCCTCGATAATATTACCCAATTGTTTTGAAGTTAAATTTCCCACAATTACTTCTAGCAAAGGCTCATACTCTTGCATATTGCTCATAACCTCGGATAAGGTTTCCTTATCCAATAATCCTATTACCGTTAACTGGTGCTTCAACTTAAGCTGTAAAAAACTATTGGCAATTTCTACCGGATCCAAATCACTTAGCAAACCCTTCAGTGCTTCTGTTTTTTGGTCATTCGCCAATTTTTTAATCAACTTGTGGTATGTTTGCCCACCATTAGAATCGTATTTCATAGCAACGAAATGGTTTATCCAAAGTAAAAGAATGTCGTACTTTTCAAAATCGCAAACTTCAGAATAAGTCTAAAAACTCCAACTGAAGGAATATTAAAAAAACACTGCAAATGTAGTAACTCTCGTGCTCCTTTACCTAAAATGTTATGGCGAATATTTTTATTCGTGTTGACAAACCAATTTTTTCTCAATTCACTACATTAAAAGCCGGGTTTACAACATCGATTATTAGTAAGGCAGGGCTATATTTCGTCAAATTTATAGAGTTGATTACTAAAGTACTGTGGATAAAAGTTCAATCAAACTGAGGTTAGAAACAATTTTCAAAATAAAATAAGAAAAACAGTCTCTGGTTAAAACTAAACTACAACAATTGAAGCCATTTTAAAACATATCTTAAAACTAAAACCAACCTAGTTTGTAAATGACTTCAGATAATTCTGAATCCAGAAATAAATAGGTAAAGTTCTTTTGTGTATATTGATAAATCTGTAATATGGAATATACGTAAAGATTTTGGATCTTTTATGGACTAATAATCAAGAACAAAACCACCAATAATGGCTAAACGGAATTACCAGTCTGAAATAATAGTTGTCGGTGGAGGCATCGCCGGTATTGTGACTTGCTTTGAGTTACTTAACTATGGAAAAAAGGTAATCCTGATTGAAAGAGGATCTGAGGAATCTTTCGGAGGATTGGCCATTAGATCCTTTGGAGGTATTTTTTTTGTAAATACACCTGAACAACGAAGATTTGGAATCAAAGATTCGATAGACCTGGCTTTAAGTGATTGGCATGCGGTAGCAAAATTCGACAATCAGGATGTGCTTCCCAAAAAGTGGGCGCAACAATATGTGCACCTGTGCACACCACTTGTCTACAGATATCTTAAAGAATATCAAGTTAAGTTTTTTCCGGTAGTCCACTGGGTAGAACGGGGACAATATCAACCTGGGAACTCGTACCCAAGATTTCACATTGTTTGGGGAACAGGCTATGGTCTGACCAAGACTTTGATTGGCCATTTGCTCAATCACCCCAAAGCCGACAGTCACCTGCAAATTGTCTTTGATCACAAGGTGGATGAAATCCTAATACAAAATAAACAGATAGTCGGTGTACATGGCATCACTGAAACAGAACCTTCCGAAGAATTTGAAGCATATGCACCTTGCACAGTCATTGCCTCAGGAGGCATGGGAGGAAATATTGAAAGGGTAAAACAAAATTGGTACAAACCTTGGGGCACACCACCTGAAAAAATACTTAACGGATCGTCTGACTTGGCCGACGGAACCCTTCATGATGCCGTGGCCACCATTAATGGAAACCTCACCCACCTGGACAAAAGTTGGCATTATCCTGCCGGCATCCATCATCCCAGACCGAGATATCCGAATCATGGCTTAAGCTTAGTTCCTTGTAAATCCGCACTATGGCTGGATTATATGGGAAAAAGGTTCGGACCAAAGCCTTTAGTAACCGGGTACGATACCAGGCAAATCGTAAAAATCATTTGCCAGCAAGAGAAAAAATATTCATGGCAAATATTAAATATGAAAATTGCAACCAAGGAATTTGCCATTTCCGGATCGGAATTCAATCCGGCAATTCGGGACAAAAAAATGTTTAAATTCCTAAAGACTATACTTCTAGGAAACAAGACCCTGGTACGCGATATGATCGACCATTGTGTCGATTTTGTGACGGCCACTTCGATTGCTGACCTAGTGGACAAAATGAACGCCTTACAAAAGGCAGATGACGTTAAACTTGAAAATGTGGAACAAGCAGTACATTCCTATGATGAAATGATTGGTCGGCCTACAAAATATCAAAATGATGAACAAATCCGGCGCATCCATCATGCCCGACAATACAGAGGAGATCGGTCGAGGACTTGTAAAAATCAGAAAATATTAGATCCGAAAGGGATGCCGTTAATTGCGATCCGAGAGTTTATCTTAAGTAGAAAAACACTAGGAGGAATACAGACCGATTTGCAAAGCAGGGTATTGACCAAACCTACTTTGGGGAATCAAGAGGTTATACCGGGATTATACGCTGTGGGTGAATGTGCAGGGTTTGGTGGCGGTGGGATGCATGGCATCGGCTCTTTGGAAGGTACCTTTTTGGGAGGATGTATCCTGACCGCACGCATTGCAGCTGCAGATATTGCAGGAACAACTATTAAATGATAAGATGAAATATTTCATACCCGTTAAAAGAGCAACCATTTTCATAAAATGTCATAAAAATGAATAAAACAGGCGCTTATCTGGTCAGATTTGCCTTAGAGCAAATTGGGGTAAAATATACCTTTGGAATCCCGGGAGTTCATAATACCGAAATCTATGATGAATTGAACCAAAGTGAATTGATAACCCCAATATTGGTTACCCATGAAGGAGGTGCCTCATTCATGGCTGATGCCATCTCCAGAACTGGTGACAGCATAGGGTGCTGTGTAATAGTTCCGGCCGCCGGTACGACTCACGCTATGAGTGGTATCGGAGAATCTTATTTAGATGGAATTCCCAGCCTGATTATATCAGGAGGAATCCGCAGAGATTCCGGAAGAGCCTATCAATTACATGCTCTCGACCAATTGAAACTAGTCCAAGCTGTAACCAAGGCAGCTTACCTTGTTGAAACCCATGCAGAGATCGTCCCTACTATCTACCAGGCTCATCAGATAGCTATCAGTGGAGAGCCGGGGCCAGTATTTGTAGAAATATCCGCAAATCTGCAATTGTTCAAAGGAAAGATAGAAGAACTTCCCACACCTGCCCCACCACTTTCAAATCCTGCTATCGACCATCAAAAAATAAAGAAAGCAGTAGATCTGCTGTTGGCAGCAAAGAATCCAACGATGTATGTAGGATGGGGAGCAGTTGGCGCCTTGGACTACTCGGTGAAAATTGCTGAAAAAATAGTTGCTCCGGTTGCTACATCATTACAAGGAAAAAGTGCTTTTCCAAATAGCCACCCACTATGTACCGGAGTTGGATTTGGGGCATCGGCCAAACCGGCCTCCCAAAATGCTTTTTCAAAATCCGATGCCATGCTAGCGGTGGGTGTCCGGTTTTCAGAGTTAGGAACCGGAAGTTATGGTATTAAAGATCCCAAAAACTTAATTCATGTAGATATCAATCCTGAAGTATTTAATGCCAATTATCAAACCGTGTTATCGATAGAAGCGGATGCAAAGGAGGCATTGCAGGCTATATATGAAGAATTGGAAAAGCGAAATTGGGAGTGCACTAGGAATTTACAAACCTTGGCAAACCATATAGCTAAAGATGAAAAAAAATATTTCCAAGGTTGGCTTACCAAAGAAAATCCCGAAAAAGTATCACCTGGACATTTCTTTAAGTCATTGCAAAGATTGACTGCAGAGGATGCAATGATGGTCGTTGACGATGGAAAACATACTTTTCTGGCTGCCGAATTATTTAAGGTTAATCAAGCTCGACATTTTATTTCACCTACCGATTTTAACTGTATGGGATATGGTGTTCCTGCCGCAATCGCCACCAAACTGGCCAATCCGGAAGCCGAAGTACTGGCCATTGTTGGTGATGGAGGATTCATGATGACTTGCATGGAGCTGATTACCGCAACAGCCAATCACATCGCACCGATGGTTTTTGTATTTCATGATGGCGAATTAGGACAAATATCTCAGTTTCAAGCCGTTCCCTTAAAACATAAAACTTGTTCAGTCATTGGCGATCTTAAGGTTGAAGGAGTAGCTATTGCCGTTGGAGCCCATTTTATAAGTATGCAGAATGATTCCCAAATCGATGAAAAAATTCAAGAAGCTCTACGTGTTTCTGCTGAAGGAAAACCCGTAATTATAGATGTGAATATTGATTATTCCAAAAAAACGATGCTTACTAAAGGTGTGATAACCACCAATCTAAAACGATTTCCATTAAAGGAAAAAATAAGATTTTTATCGCGAGCTCTTAAGAGACATACTTTCGGGTAATTGGGTAAGTTATGAGTAGTGTACTGACGAGCTTCGCTGTCAGCATTTTGTAATGAGTAGTGAGAAGGTGTGATAATGCCTAAATAAGGTTGCCCGTTTTCAACTATATGTGGAATTGTGTAACTGCTTTGCCTGCCATAGCTCGGGCAAAGGCAGGCTTTGCCTGCCGTAGCAATGCGTAGGTAGGTGGAACTGTGGATAAATCTTCCTAATCTGAAGATAAAGAAGAATACCCCGACAAATTGGCAAATTAGCAAATCCAACAAATCAACAACTGCGTTGTAAGTTATGAGTCAACAGAGATTCGTAATTCGTAGTTTCGTAATTGATAATTTGACCATACCTAAAAGAGGACAAAACAAGAATAAGCCATTGTATTTACTTTAGAGGATCTGGCTTCCATCCTGCTTAGGGCTTACATCAGCTTAATGACACCATATATGGCAATGGCAAGGATAACAAGCAAACTGATCCACAAGGCTACGTCATATCCAGGCGCCGGTAGAAAGGATTTTGGCGTCTGGCGATAGCGAAAGTCAAGCGCTCCGTAAATTATCAATATCAGAATGATGGATGTGATTACTCCACCAAAGACCACCATCATCACCGGTAGCTTTACGAAAAGAAATAACATCAACCAAATTAACGGGAATATCCAGGACAGGATCATGATTAGCCGAGCTCTTTGTTCTCGATCCAGGAAATCAATCCATCCGACTTGAGAAAAAATATCGGTATACTGTCTGGTCCATGCTGCCAAGGCTGCAAAAAGTGTAGAAAATAATACTACAAAGGCTCCAATTAAGAATATCGACTTTGCTCCGCCACCCAATGTTTCCGTATAAATTGCTGAAAGCGATTCGATCATTCCAAACCCTTCCGGGACCTCTCCCAATTGGTTGAGAACTGCTGCACCCAAAAGATAAAAAGCACACGTCATCACGGTATATACCACCATGGCGATAAGTGCATCCAGATGCATTACACGAATCCAGCCTTTGGCTCGATTTCGCCATGCCTCACTGTCTTCCCGGGGTCCGGTATATTGAGCATAACCTTTTTCCATACACCAATACGTATAGTGAATTATTTCATCACCCCCAACCCCGGTAATACCAAAAGCTCCAATTGCAACAAAAACGGAGGAAGCAGGTAATTGAAAGGTGAGTCCGGAAATTATATTTTCAAAAGTAAGCGCAAAAGTTGTGAATTGAAGAAAATAAAGCGAAGCAAAAGTTAGGATCGCAAACAATCCGATCATGGTTACCGAAACCTTTTCAATAAATCGGTAATATCCCTTGTAAACCAAAAGCGCTACCCCAATGGCCACGATAATGGCCCATTGCGTAACAGATAGCTGTGGGAAGGTAATGTTTGCCGTGATGGCCACTCCACCAATGATTCCACCCAACTGGGTAAATTTAACGACCATTAGTAATAATATGGTCCAAATTGTCCAGTGGCCTTTCCCGAATCTTGGTCCGGGCAACTTGTTAAATGAAGCAATGGCAGTCTCTCCATACAGAATAGCATGTTTTCCAAATTCAAGCTGTAAAGCCACCTTTACTACGCAGCTTACTAATATAATCCATAGCGTAATGAATCCCGCTTTAGCTCCTAATGTAGTGGTAGCAATAAGTTCCCCGGAGCCAACTATTGAAGCCGATAGGATAAATCCTGGTCCAAGAAACCGCAACTTCCCTCTCAAAGTCACCGGTGGTTCTTTGACTTGATCCGCTGAAAGTTGATATGGATTCGACAATTTCGTGGACATTTAAAGTCTCTTTTAGGTGCTTAAGATAGAAGTAATAACTCAAGTTTCGATTATTTTAACTTGGTTAACTAGTGAGGGGACTCCGAAAAGCTAACATCAAAATCACCGGTAAAATATAATTTGGTTTTAGCTTTGAATGATCGGTACATCAACATAAAATCAGAATTCCTGAAAAAATAATGAACATTCAAGAGCATTTAATCGATAGTTAATATGGATAATCCATATCTGAGGCAAAATCTTTAGAATTAGTTAATTTTCCGGATCGAAAAACTCAGGAAACCAAGAGTCAATGAACCAGTCACTGAAAACGCATTTTCACTATTGGATCTTACCCTCTCTGATTATCGGCACATTCATGTGTGTTTATTTCTTTGACATTTTTGGACTGTCATTTGTCATGGCTCCGGATTTCAATAGGGAATTTGGCATAGTCGAAAATTTTCAGTTAGCCGTTATACTTGCAATTATATATATTTCACTTAAGGCTTATAAGAAGTCTACGGCTAAACTGATCAGGGTTACCTTTTTGGCTGTGATCATTGGCTCATGCCTATTCTTTTTGGAAGAAATAGACTACGGTCTGCATATTTATGATTTAGTTACAGGCACACCTTTGGATCAAATTGGACAAGAACCGGATGGTGATGAAATCCGAAATATCCATAATCAAGGGAATATCACCGAATACTTGAAGTTGTCCCTTTATATCACATTCATCGTCTTGTTTTTATTATTGCCTTTCATCATAAAGAAAGTCAATATTTCAAATCCATTTGTTCGGTGGCTTATTCCAACCCAAAATTTTATTTATTCCCTGATTGCCATGGCATTAATGAACCGAATTGCCTTGTATATTGATAAAAATTTAAAATATGCAACGGTCAATGCACTGGAAGATAACGTCTCAGAATTTGAAGAAATCTTCATAAACTATATTTTCCTTTTATATATTTTGGAATTGAAAAATAAAAAATACCCGGTCCAGAATCGTGAGGAACAGGCATGAATTATTGCATTGATCCACGTAACCTCCACACTCTCCATAGGATATTGGGTAGAAATAATATTGTTGGTTTGCTAATCATATTAAGTACTTTCAGAAAAGCCCGGTAGACAACCGGATCGAAATTCGCTGCTCGATTCAACCTGTCAAAATACGTCACCAAAAATGCGGGCAATTTTGGTGGTATACCTTTGGTGTCAGGAAACTTAAAATCTTCCGTAACAGTCAATTCCCACGGTGTCTTAATGGCTTTGGCCACTCTTCTTAAGTAAGGCTTCCAGATACTTTTACGGTTCGTCTGAGACAACAACCGGTCCAGAATCTGAGCTTGAATTGAAGCGGAACTCATCCCCTGCGCATACACCGGATTTAATCTGCATATCGAATCTCCAAGTGGAATCAAACCTTCAGGAAACCGATTCATTCGTTCGTAATGAATCCACCGTACAAATGGAATGCCATAATGTCGAATTTCCGTCAAGGGTGTGAGGTCTTTCACCACCTCATATATTTCAGGACTTTCCAGATGGCGTGTGTACTCGATAAGGCTTTCGGCATCCTTAGGAGTCTCATCATGATCACGGCCTTGTACCATTAAAATCATGCGTTCCCTTTCAATAGGCTGAAGGGTTCCATGTTTAGAGTTGAAAGGTGCTTTTGTATTGATATTAATAAGCGTTTTAAATTTGTCTTCCCGCGGGAATAGGCAAGAAGTGTATTTTACATTGACCTGTACCTTTTCAATTTCAGGAAGATCGTAACCCTTTTTTTCCAGTTCTGTGGTCAGGTTGGAAGCCAATCCTCGAGCGTCAATCAACAGGTCGCCATACCAGGTCTTCCCTTTGGCCCGGATCCCGCACACTTTGTTGTCTTTTATTTCCATTCCAGAAATTTTTATTCCGTCTAGTAGTTTGATATTTTTTCTTTGCAAAAGACTGTTTCGGATGGTAGTTTCCAATAGTGGTCTGCTCATCATTATCGTTTGCAATCCCGACCAACAATTTGGTCGATAATTGCCTTCGGTATGCCAGAGCAACATTTTACCCAGATCTCCCAGGATAGCTCCTTGACTTACCAATTCGGGAATGACCTCCGGGAAGTATTCCTTCAAAGCGTTATATCCCTGCGCCAGCAACAAGTGCAGCTGATGATCCTGCGGAACTCCCCTTCGGTGCTTTGGATGTTCGGATATTTGATCTCTTTCCAAGATCAAGACTTCTTCAAAGTGATTGACACACACCCTAGCTGCCCACAATCCGGCCATGCTCGAGCCAACAATAATTGCCCTTTTCCTATTTTTCATTTTTGAAATTTTTTGATTACAAATAATTGTCTATGCAAAGATGCGCCCTAAATGAGGGTATGAATAGCCTGATGAGTTCAATAAATAGACGGATCGGTTCACGCGGATTTAGTGCTTCATTCCACCAGACATGTATAAAGCTTAAAACCCGCATGATGTATTGAATCTTTAGTCGTTGAGGGTTCTAAATTTATGAGGTGTTTTTCCAAACTCTTTTTTGAAAACACGGATAAAATGTGAAGAGCTTTCAAATCCACATTGAAATGAGATTTCATTGATGTTTTTGCCAGACTGCTTCAAAAGCTTTTGAGCCAAGTGTAGTTTTCGACTTAGCAGCCATTTGCCTGGTGAGATACCAAAATTCTTCCTGAATACCCTTTTAAAAGTCGAGAGACTCATGGAAGCAAGACGAGCGTATTCTTCCAGCTTTAAGTTACTGGCATAATTTTCTTCGATCAGATACTTGAAGTTTACATCGCGATCGGATCCTATATTGGACAAATAGGCGGCAAAATGTTTATGAGCAGGTTGTGTAAATAGGTTAAGTACCAGCTCATCCAATTTGATACCAAGTAAATCCTTGCTAATCTGAGCTGCACTTTTGAAGTAAGCTATAACAGAATTAAAATATCCTGTCAGCACCGGTTCGTTTTCCAATAAAATAATACCATCTTGCCAAAGGGATTCAATTTGCCGGTTCCCAAGTTTTAAATGTGGAAACCGAAATAGAAAATCACGAAAGAAACTTTCGGGCATAAAAAACATCAATGCGCAATAGGTTTCTTCAAGGTAGTTTTGGCCCGTATAAGCTCCTTTTTTCATGAAAAAAATCATGCCAGGAGATACTTCGAAATCCTCGGTACTTGATCTGTAAAGTTTTTTCCCAGCAGTGCAGTATACCAAACATCCACAATCAGTCCAAAAATCAAAATAATCCCTTCTATCCATACACTTGTACTCAACACAAAGCATATCTCGAATCGTAACTTTTCGATAAAAGTCAACAGCCTGAAGTGCTTGGTAAAGGTTATCCACGGTTTTGAGGTTTTAGTATCGACAATTTGTAAGAAAATGATCAAAATCTTGCAAATATGAATTTTAGCTGGGCTCCTTCCATTGTACTAAAATAAGAAATATGGATGTTTTTCGGATTGATATGTAAAATAGGACGTAGATTACAATTACACTCCGCAGAATAATTCAATGAAATTTAAACAAATTATTATCAGGAATCAAGGAAAAAACGAGCAGTATCATCTCCTTAGAATTCATTAAGGAAGTAGTCATTTCCCATTATCAAATCTGTTTTCTCCTGTGCATTCTTAAAACTTCCTCACTGATCAAGACTTGCGTGGACACTTAAAGTTTTGGAGCTACCCATTTGGTAGAACTGAAAATGAATGGGGATTTTATGTTGAGTTGACACTTGAGCAAACACTGAGGTAACACCCTCGACACCACTGAAACCCATTGAAACCCTCTACTTAATTTCCTCGGCTATTTTATTGATTACTTCATTCCAATAGAGTTGCATTTCTTCTCTTTGTTGTGAATCCAGTAGTTTTTCTTGATGGATACTTATGGTCGATTTCTCTTGATTTCCAATTACCCGGATTTGCACCGTCGACATATTCTTCCAGTGCATTTTTTTCCAATTTAACCGAATATGGGAATTGGGCTTGAATACTCGGATTAGTCCTGTGACTCCTTCTTTAGTCTGATAGGCTTGCTTCATCTCAAATTTAGTCATCAGCTCTCCCAGCCAGGTGTTTAATCCGTGTTCGGAAAACAAATAACTCCAAGCTTGATCCGCTGAGATTGGAAAAGACCTTCGTATTCCAAATTGAAATCCCACCTCTTTGGTTTGTCCGACTAGTTTTTTCATTTTCTGAATGATTTGTTAAACCAAAAATAAGCATTTCGTTAATTACATTGAGGGTGAGATAATGTTCAGGTCCGAAGGCTCCAAATTGTACTAAATTGGAAATTTTGAAATCAACTACCTGTAGCAATCAAGTGGTTGCCATCCGTTTCCGGCTCCAATTGGGTTTGATCGCCGAGCTTGATGTTTTGATCAAATTGGGGAAATCTTGTTCCACGCCATCAAAGTTAGAGTTCATATTGCGCAGGTTCTTCAAGCTCCAAATCATTGTAGCTTTGATTGAGGGTGCAGGGTTCTTGTGTGAAATACAACAAGTATTGCCAACAATCTCACAGATAAATTTTAAGAATATTTTCTAACTTTATTGTCCAATGTCAGCCAAGAACTTCCTCAAAGAACTGAAGCGCAGAAATGTTTACAAAGTTGCAATAACCTATGCTATTGTCGCGTGGCTATTAGCCCAGGTAGCATCACTAGCCTGTAGTGCCTTCGAAGCTCCAAGTTGGGTTATGAAAATCCTTATTGTAGTCTTGGCCATTGGATTTCCGATTGCCATCATCCTGGCCTGGGCCTTTGAAATGAGTCCCCAGGGTATTGTGCGTACTACATCAGTCTCGGAAGCAGAAAACCCCTATCCCAATAGTAAAAAGAAGCCATTGACTAGTAATTTGCTAATTGGATTTTTAATTCTGTTGGTGATCGGGCAATTTGTTTTCAACAAATATTGGAACAATTCAAGTGGTGTGGTCAATGCCAAAATAGAGAAATCCATCGCAGTTCTACCTTTTAAGAATATGAGTGAACACAGAGAAAATCAACACTTCTGCGATGGTATGATGGAAGGTATTCTAGATCACCTTGCCAAAATTGAAAGTTTTCGTGTGGTCTCCAGAACATCGGTAGAACAATTCAGAGAAAATCCACCCAGCACCGATCAAATATCAAAGATGCTGAATGTAAACTACCTGGTAGAGGGTAGTGTCCTTAGAATCGGAAACCAGGCACAAATAACGGTTCAACTTATCTATGGCCCCGAGGACCGTCATCTCTGGTCTCATCAAATGAACGATAATCTTGAAGATGTCTTTAGCGTATTGTCAAATGTTACTCAATCCATTGCCAGTGAGTTAAAAACCTTGATTGTTCCTGAAGTTATTAATCGAATAGAAACGCCTCCAACTTCAGACATTTCAGCATTTGAATATGTATTACAAGGAAAAGCCCAATTTGGCAAGTACTGGATATCTACCGATATGGAAGATTTACGATCCACAGAAGTTCTATTCCGTAAAGCACTAAAAGTCGACCACCACTATGCTTCCGCCTATGCCCGACTGGCTAATGTCTTTTTGGCCGAATATTGGCGTTATGGTACCATGGATTTAAATCGCATAGATTCCATTTCTATTCTTTGCGATAAGGCCATAGCGTTGAATCCCTCAGAAGATTTTGCGTACTTGATTCGTGGCTTGTACCATTTGCATGTGACAAGTAGAGCTAACCAGGCTACTTCTGATTTGGAGAAAGTGGTACAACTAAATCCTAATTCAGCTCAGGGCATATTGGAACTTTCGTTGCTCAAGGCAGACCAGGGTGATCCCATTCTTGGTTTAAAGATGCTCAAAAGAGCATCTTCAATAGACTTGGACCAAGTAGAACACCAGGCTAATAGATATCGAGGGTATATTTTTAGCACCCTAGGAGATACAGACAAGTCAAATCAATTCTTGGTGAAAGCGAAAAATAAAAATATAGATGTTAGTCGAGGGTTGATCACCAATTATATCATAAACAAAGAATATGAAAAGGGTATCCACTACTTGCAAAGATCGCAAAGAGAAGATTACCGACCCTCTCATAATATTCATTTAGCTCATTTATATTTTCGAAAACAAGATTACCAAGCCGTATTGGATGCTCTGAATAAAATCCAGTTACCAAAAGGGTCAAATCTAGGTAGCATGATGCTAGGGTATGCTTTGATCCAGCAAGGGGATACTGAAGAAGGAATTCAAATCTTGCGAGAAGTCCAACAGCATAGTAAAGAGAATCTGGATTCAGAGGGTCCAGGATTTGGTAGTTTGTACACCTATGCAGCTTTGGCGTCCTATTTTGGCAAAACCCAAACCGCATTGGATTATTTGAGTAGGTTGCCTTCAAATTCTTGGCCGAGTGGAACCAGCTATACGATTGATGACAATCACTTCTTCGACAACATACGTGATAATAAGGAGTTCCAATCGCTCCTTTCCAATGTCCGAGCTCAAAATGATAAAATCCTGAAAGAAATTGCTGACTTAGAAGCTTTGGGTGAGTTGTAGGAGTGCTAAACTGATTCTCCGATAATTTTCACTTTCCTCTTTTATATTCGATCCATAGATGTCTCAATATGCCAGAATCCATCCTGAACATGGTTTCTGAGAATCGAATATTTCCTATAAATGATTTTCTAAATAACGATATGGCGGCGTAGATGGTATGATTTTGATTAATCATTTTAAAGTGATTTTTACAATGGGATTATGTATTTTTACCAGCTTGAAATCAAAGCCTACCATAGTTATGAAATCCATCCCAGTTCTATTATTTTTTCTTATATCCTATCAATCCTTTTCCCAAGATTACTTTCTGATAAATCATGGTCCTTATGACCCTGACATCCCTTCCCCGGAACAGTTTCTTGGTTATCCCATTGGGGAGCAACAAACCCGCCATGATCGTATCGTAGCCTATTTTTATAAACTGGCAGAACTATCTGAGCGAGCTACAATAATAGAATATGGCAAAACCCATGAATCGCGGCCACTAATCATATTGACGGTTTCTTCACAAAAGAATTTGGAAAGTATCGATGAACTGCAGCAAAAGCATATGACTATGATTGATCCGGAAACAAAGTATATCAAAGGTAATGATCAACCGGTATTTGTCAATCTGGGATACAACGTCCACGGTAATGAACCTTCAGGCGCTGAAGCTGCCATGTTGACCGCGTATACCCTGGTAGCCTCGCAAAACGAAATTGTACAAAAATACAGGCAAAATGCAATCCTATTTATCGATCCTGTAATCAATCCGGATGGCAGAGACCGGCATACCCAGTGGGTAAATACCTATAAAGGCAATCCCAAAGTCGCAGACCCAAATGATATCGAACACAACGAAGCCTGGCCCGGAGGACGTACCAATCACTATTGGTTTGACCTGAATCGGGATTGGTTATTAGGGATTAACCCGGAGAGTCGTGGTAAGCTCAATTGGTATCATCAATGGTATCCCAATGTGGTTACGGACTTTCATGAAATGGGAACCAACAGCACCTATTTCTTCGAACCGATGAAACCCAACGCCTCCAAAGATCCCATTATGCCTAAGGAAAATTACACCACACTCAATGATATTTTTGCAAAGTATTTTGTAGTTGATCTGGACAGCTTAGGTTCATTGTATTACACAAAAGAGTCCTTTGATGGAACCTATCCCGGTTATGGTTCATCTTATCCGGACCTACAGGGAGGTCTGGCTTTACTGTTTGAACAAGCCAGTAGTAGGGGATCGGTACAAGAAACTCCAATGGGAAAGATCACCTTTGCGTTTACCATTCGCAATCAATTTACTTCAAGTATGGCTACTATCAGAGCAGCAGTAGAAAATAAAGAAGTGCTCTTTAATTACCAAAAGGATTTTTTCAAGTCGGGTCTTACAAATGCCTCCACATCTAAGATCAAAGGTTACGTATTTGGAGACCAATATGATGAAAACCGCACAAGATCCTTTATTGATAAATTGTTATTGCACCGGATCAAAGTCTATTCAATACCTGAGGATATGAAGCAGGATGGTAAGACATTCTATGCAGGCAACAGTTATTTTGTTCCCACACACCAACCTCAATACAGAATGGTACAGACGGTCTTTGAAACCTATGATGAATATGCGGATAGTGTATTCTATGATGCATCTGCTTGGTCCTTAGCCAATTTTTACAACATGACTTATACTCCCGTATATAAGAATGTGAAACAAGGTGAAGAAGTGACATGGAATTCCAATATTATACAAGTAGCGGCTGTAAAGAAAACGCATTACGCTTACATCTTACCTTGGGAAGATTATTATGTCCCGGCAGCACTTTATTGTCTTCAGAATAGTGGAGTAAAGCTGAAATCAGCTTTTAAACCATTTACCATTCCCGTAAATAATAGGTCCGCTGAATTCTCCTATGGTGCTCTTTTGATTCCAGTTTCTCAGCAATCAATAAGTCCCGATTCCCTGTTTTCCTTGCTACAAAAAGTAAATACCCAATTTAATATCCCAATATTATCGGTCAAATCTGGCTTTAGCTCTGCTGGTATTGACCTGGGTAGCAACAATTTTAGATCGCTGAAAAAGCCTAATGCTGCCATGCTGGTTGGGAAGGGAATCTCCTCCTATGAGGCCGGTGAAATTTGGCATTTAATGGATACACGCATGCATATGCCAATCACAAAGATTCCTTTAAGCAATTTTGCCAGGCTAAATTTGGACAAGTATAATGTGCTGATCATGATTAGTGGTAGCTATACTCAACTGGATTCGATGGCGAGGAATCGGTTGAGTGAATGGATAAAAAAAGGAAATACCTTGATCACCTCACGAACTGCTTCACAATGGGCCATTGAAAAAAAATTGGTTAACGAAAAATTGATAAAAAAGAAAAAAACCGAAGCAAAAAAAGAAGGATCAAAAGACACACTTAAAACAGTGGAAAGAAGAGCCTATGTAAATGCTTCAAATGATCGGGGAAAAACTCGTGTGGGTGGAGCCATCTTCGAGGTAGACTTGGATCTTACTCATCCTCTTGCATTTGGATACCGTCATCCCCGAATTCCAGTGTACCGCAACAGCACCATATGGCTGGCTCCCAGTGAAAATCCATATTCCACGGTTGCCAAATACACCAACGATCCTCACATCGATGGTTTTATCACCGAAAAAAACCTTGAAGAATTCCTCAAACCCTCTGCATCGCTGATTGTCAGCTCTTTAGATCGTGGTCGAGTGGTACTGTTTGCTGATAATCCCAATTTTCGCAGCTCCTGGTTCGGCACCAATCGGTTACTTCTGAATGCCATTTTTCTGGGGCAGCATGTTCAGGTACCCCAAACGGAATAAACCAAACCAACAAGCATTTCACCTCTTCTTTTCGTTAAATATTACCTTGTCCTAAACCTTGCCACGTCAGTCTTAATACGATAAATTTGAATATTCAGTAAAACCCAAAGTTGTGAAGCGTCTTAATCTTTGGATTTGTTTCTTCTTTGTCAACACATTGGTGTATGCCCAAAACACCCATAATCTCACCATAAATACAAACGGAGGGATAACCTCGGTCGTTGTAGACCACCACAAACATATTGACTACGGATTGAGTTATCCCATCACCTATCAATTTTCTATCCCCTCTCTGGATGCCGCCTGCAAGACTTTAGTGAAATGGCAGGTACATCAGGAATGGGTCCAATTGGAACAAAAGACCAAAAATGATTTTTTCAATGGCATTGAGGTCGTACGCTATGATTTTGATGAAAAAATAGCTTATGTTTCTGTGTCATTCAGGCCGATTTCAGACACCATTTACATTAAGTTTGATGATGGTACCGGCACATTGATTGATCCTTTTGTCAAAGGTGTGAGCAAGTACTACGACAACAGGAAGGCTGCAGTTATCTGTACGGCAGACGATTGGGGAGCCTGGTCCAATCAAAAATTTCTAAGAACAGTCAGAATTTTTAGAAGCTTCAATCTATGGTTGTCTGTGGCTATTGTCACTAAAGCCTGCGAGCCATCTACCTGGAATGATATCCAAATTCAATTGGATTCCGGATTTGTCGAAGCGGTTTCTCATTCGAGGACTCATCCCCATTTACCTTATCATACCATTTTCTCAGAAGTCGCAGGAAGTAAAAAAGACATTATTGAAAATCTGGATCTTCCAGGTCTCTGGCGCAACAATAAGCAAGAGTATGTATATGCCTGGGTAGCTCCCTATGGTGAATATCATGAGGATATTGCAGCTATTGTCGGTCATCAGAAATATCTGGTAAGTAGGATGTACTATGATAATTATCATTCGATAGCTGATTGGGATGATGAACTGGATATGTTTTCAACAATTGGAGTATCCCGTGAAGCAGGACCGCTTTGGGAAGGGATTACCGATACAGCCGTACTGAACCAAACATTTGATCAGGTAGCTGCAGCTGGAGATGTTTATCATGTGATGTGTCACCCGAATGTAATTGAATGGGAAAAGGAATATCCTTGGGTCCATTTATCGCACATAAGTAATAGGAAGGATATTTGGTATGTAAGTTTGGGACACCTTTATTTATATCGATATTTACAATATCCCCTGCAAATGTCAACACAGGTGTTTGAACCCGACAAAATTACTTTTGTTATGCTTCAAAACTATCCTAATCCATTTCACGACCATTCAAGAATCCCTTTTTCAATTGAAAAACCCGGACAGGTCTTTATTGGATTGTACAATACTTTGGGCGAACATGTAGCTACTGCTATAAATGAATATCTTCCCCCAGGAAATTATCATGCGGAAGTCAATAGGGCGAGTCTATCTCCGGGAATTTATTTTTACTCTATGTTATTCCGGGGGAATAAGACAAGCAAGAAGCTTATCGTTAAATAATTTCCATATACATCTTTGAGGGCTTATAATTACTTAGACGTGAACTTGGCGTTTCCAGTTTTCGAAAGAATATTGAAGCGCAAGGATATTTGAAATACATATAGATATTCTCCAAAATTAAATGGAATGCAGCCATTGAGAGGCATCTACACCTCCATTGGCTGACAACTGAGTCTTTGAGGTTTCAGCCGATAAGCACAAAGATCATTTGCCACATTAAAGAGACTCTTTCGAATTTGTTAATTTCAATCAATAAAGCGTAACTTGTTTAGACAAACCCTTGCTATGGCCCAGAAAGAACGCCAGTTAAAAGCTATTATGTTCACCGACATTGTGGGGTATACTGCAATGATGCAAAGAGAGGAAGATTTGGCTATCTCATATGCTCAGAGACATGAGGATTTACTCAATCAACTAGTCCCAAAGTATAATGGAGCGATCTTTCAGATGATGGGTGATGGCAGTTTATGCCTTTTCGACTCAGCAGTAGCGGCAGTTGAGTGTGCCAGGGATATACAGATCTCTTTAACCAAAAAAGACTATGTCCCCTTGAGAATAGGAATTCATATCGGAGATATAGTAATTGATGGGAATAAGATATACGGCGATGGCGTAAACCTGGCATCAAGGATTGAATCCTCTGGTCATGCAGGGACAATCCTACTATCAAGTCATGTTAGAGATAAGATTAAGAATAAAGGTCTAAGGTCTCAGTCGGTTGGATTGTTTGAACTAAAGAACGTATCAGAATTGATGGAGTTATTTGCATTTCGTCATCCAGATTTGCGAATAGTTGAGAAAAAGGAACTGTCAAATAGAGTTGGCAGGAAGAATATATTTAACCGTTCCACTGGTTTGATAATACTTACTATATCAGTATTGTTGATTGCTATGTCTATTAATCCAAGTTCAAGAAATTATTTAATCAACGCCTTTAACTTAAGCCAGGAGGATAATATAATAAGAGTTGCTGTGTTCCCATTTAAGACCTCCGGTCATGAGGATGTAAAATACCTAGGTGAAGGTATTGTGGATATAATACACCCAAAGTTAGTTGCCCTTGAAGATATTAATTCCTTGGATCCAATCATTACTACATCATTGGATAAAAAGTTTGATAGCAATGTAATGAGGATATCTCAGGAATCCATTATTGAAGCAAATAATATCGAGTTTTTTGTTATTGGATCCATTCTTAAGATTGGTGAATTATTGAAATTTACGGGACGTATAATCAACAAAAAAGGTATAAGCATAGAACCAATTGAAGTTAATATACAATCCTCAGAAGATTTATATCTAGGAATTGAAGGATTTGTAAAACTAGTTATTCAAAGCTTATACAGAGAAAAAAATTTGGATTTTACTGATGAAGCACTTGAAGAAACAAATAATTTTGAGGCATTCAAAGAATACATTAAAGGAGAATCTAATCGCAGAAATGGTAAATTTGAATTTGCACAGGAAAATTATAAAAAAGCTGTTAAACTGGACTCAAATTTTACATTGGCTTGGTTTAGACTATTTAATGATTTTGGTTTATATAAAGATGAGAGAGATAATAGATATAAGCCATCGGCTTTAATCACTGTCATAGATTCTCAAATTACTAATCTTGCAAAACCCTTCCGAGAGTATTATTTGGCCTACAAGAAAATTCATGAAGGAAACATTTTGGAGGGTACAAATGATCTCAAACAACAATTGAAAATTTACGGAGATAATTTAGATGTGATGTATCTATTAGCGGATGTAATATTTCACACAAATATTCTTTTTGATAAGAAAGCCCAAGAAAGTTTCCCATATTTCAAAAAGATTATAAGTCTGACTGAAATGTTTTTTGAGGCAGATTTTCATTTGAATTACTATGACGCTTTACGAAGAGGGGACAAAATTGCCTTAGAAAAATTTATC
This sequence comes from Saprospiraceae bacterium, assembly GCA_965223405.1. Classification (GTDB taxonomy): domain Bacteria; phylum Bacteroidota; class Bacteroidia; order Chitinophagales; family Saprospiraceae; genus CBDCWO01. The sequence goes on along the minus strand of CBDCWO010000006.1, from coordinate 3,273,940 downwards.
GAAAAGTATCCCAATTCGGATGGGATAAGTTACTCTTTTATAAACAATTACACACAAGGTCTTTACGATGACCCAAAGCCAGATACAATTATTAATAGTTGGATAAAAGAAAAAAGCATTCCCAATGAATTATTCTATTGTCAAAATTATGATTTGGTGATTAAACTTTTTAATGACAGTCTTCACAGAATGAATGAGGTTAGCGATTTTTATCTTCCAATCATTCTTCTTTTACAGGGTAAATTCAAATTATTGAATCAAAATCACACAAATTATAGCACAACTCATAGCTTTGGTTGGTCTTTTATTCTCAGTGAACCAAATTTTAACCCAATTTCTGACGAGTGGATAGATTCGCTATTAGTCTATTTGGATAATTATGAACGGTTTGATCCGGGGAATTGGTTTCATGTCGCAGCTAAGTCTATTTACTACTTGTTAGATGGAGATTTAGAGAAATATACGAATTCGATTGACACCATGGCAAAAGAATTAAATGGTAATGCTACTTCTAGGAATAATTCTTATTTATACTATAACTATTATAGATTAAAATCCTGCCTTGCTAGATATAATCATGAAAATGAGAAATTTATCAATTTACAGGATTCCCTTTTTAGTAATGTATTGCATTTGTATAATTTTGCAAGTTTAGTGCACTATTATTACTCAATAAAGTTTTCCTTGGGAGAAGTCAAAATCGAACAAAATAGAATTGAAGAAGCATTAACAATATACCAAAATTTAGATTACATGGTTGGGTGGGTACCATTTTACATTTACGCCCCAATTAAATTCAGACTTGCTTATTGCTATGACAAACTTGGAGATAACGAAAAAGCCTATCCCCTATTTAAATACTTCGTCACCATTTACGGCGATTGCGATGATTTCTACCAGCACAACGTAGAATATGCCAGGAATAAGATTAGGGAGTATGAGGAGTCAATTAGATGATCTTTGCTGGAGTAGAGCATCTTTGGCCATTCGTTAACAAAATCTCTTAACCTGAGTTCGACCAATCATTTATTCACAGTAAGCTGATAGTCATATATTTATAAATTCAAATTAGTTGATCTTTTGATTATTAACTGATTTTTAAGGTTAAAGCCATTGAAACAGCAATCTTTAGCCAATAAAAGCCTTGCAAATAGCGCTGCTATTACTGCATTTTTCTTGTCTAAATCTCACTATTTCAATGACTTCTGTGATCAAATCATTAGTCGAACTCAGGTTCTTAATTCTATGGCGTGGCAATTAGTTAATCTGATTTCAACATTGAGACTCCTATCGTGAAAACTCTACAACCAGAAATTCGAAATATTGAGTCCGGTGTATGAGCTTACATGACTCCAAACTGTGTTTTGCAATCAAATTAAGAAAATAAGGTTGAGTCCTAAAAGCTATACCTGCTTAAAATTGACCAGTTTATTATCTTGATGGAGATCATTGCGACTTTATTAAATATATTCTAAATATAGAATCAAAGTATACTGAAAGTCTACTAGTTTAACAGAAAACTAGATCTCTGCATTAATTAGAAAAATTAATAGCGCAATTTGTAGAACTAAAGTTATGAAGTACTTGATACTCATTATTTTATTGTATTCATTCGTTCAGGTTGACCCATACGCTACTCAGCGCAAACAAATGGTTAAAAGCCAGATCGAGGCACGCGGTATTAAAGATAAGGCTACATTGAAAGCGATGCAGAAGGTACCGCGTCATTCTTTTGTTCCTAAGAATATTATGGAATATGCCTATATTGATCGCCCGTTACCCATAGGACGAGACCAGACTATTTCCCAGCCCTATATTGTGGCTTATATGACAGCCGCTATTTTACCTAAACCCGGCATGAAAGTATTAGAGGTCGGTACTGGTTCCGGATACCAAGCTGCTGTATTGGCAGAAATAGTGGATGAAGTGTATACGATAGAAATTATCCCAGGATTAGCGCAAAAAGCCACAAATACTTTGAATTCACTCGGTTACGAAAATGTAACTATAAAAACGGGTGACGGCTACCTGGGTTGGCCGGAACAGGCTCCATTTGATGCCGTTATCGTCACGGCAGCATTGGACCACATTCCCCCAGCGTTGATAGAGCAGTTAAAAGATGGAGGATCCCTGGTGATGCCCATTGGTGAAGAGGGTAAGACGCAAGCTCTCAAACTGTTGACAAAGCGTGGAAATAAGACTACTGAAAAAACTTTGATGCTGATACGATGCCTCCTTGTCAAATGCGTTTTCTGGTACTTGTGCCATTTACAGGCAAGCAAGGAAAGAATTAGGTTAAAGTTAAAAAGCACAAAATCACTTATAAATAGAACATGCATGGTCGTCCGTTAAAAAATAGCCCCAAAACCTAAGTTATTCTCAGTAGCGTAGTCTATTTCGCCAAGGCTTCGTCGACCTATGGCTAATTTTAATTTTACACATTACATTAAAAAAGCTCAAAACCAATTTTGATTCTGAGCTTTCTTTCAGTAGCGTGGTCAACTTCGCTAAAGCTACGTCGACCGAATTGTTTTATTTACAACTGACACCTATCAAAAAAGCTCAAAATCCACTTTGATTCTGAGCTTCTATTGTAGCGTGAGGGAGACTTGAACTCCCGACCTCTGGATTATGAATCCAACGCTCTAACCGGCTGAGCTATCACGCCATTTCAATCTTTTGTCTTCCAAAGCTGAGTGCCGAGTATTTAACGCTCGAGCATCCTCGAAAAAATATTATTGTTCAATTTCTTCCTTTCAGACATTTCCAAAAAGGAAGGCAAATATACTATTGTTTTAGATTTTTGGAAAGAGTATGCCCAGATTCCTGGTTTTCATTCTACATGCCGGCTATTCCTGAAATAAAATAATGCCATTCATTCTATATTTATGCACAAAATTTGTACTTCCATAGCTATGAAACACATATCTGGAGTTTACCTGGTTCGTGTGGCTAACCCCAATGGGAGTTTGGTACAAAAAGTCGTAAAATAAAGTTTATCGTTCGATATTTAAGATCTTCCAAAGGTATTGAGGGGGATCTGAAAAAAATCGGTCAACCTAAATATGAAAGCAGCCCTTTTGCTCTATCTTTGCCACTTAAATTCCAAAAATGATGAAAGTTCAACTTGCCATCTTCGTTCTATGCTTACTCTTTGCCTGTACCGGCAATGAAACTTCGAATGCAACTCCTTTCCAATCCGACCACTGGTTACAAGGAACCTGGCAGGGGGCAGTCCCGGCCGGGACTAAAATTGCCGCTTGGAAACATCCGGCCCGAGATCATTGGATTCAAACGGCAACCATTTATGATCGTCAGGGAAAGCCGGTAAGAAATGAACGTAAAGAAATTAAAAAACAAAATGATGACCATTTAATGATCATCCAAGTCGATGGCAAGCCTGAAGTCATCCTCAAAGCGACAAAACTTGAGCCCAAAAGAATGGAGTTTGAAAACAAGGAATACTCCGATCCCTTCCGCATTAAAATGGAAATGAATGATAGCCTGAATTATCGAAATGTGATTTATTCCATCATTGATGGCAAAACCAATATGGATATTATTAATTTCGAAAAACAATGGTGGGAGGATGTAAAGAGTAGTGAGTAAAGAGTAGAGAGTAGTGAGATGGAAATGAGAAGTCAGAAGTCAGATATCAGAAGTCAGTTACACATCGATTACTTTGCGCTCTTGAATCGTCTTATTTGTTGCTATGGTTATTGCTTTTGTTATTTCCGATCCACCGATCACCGGCCACCGATCACCAACCACCGAGCTCCGGCCACAAAGCTCCGTACGGTCAACGCTATTTAGGCATCTACAACTTGATACCTGACACCCGACACCTGAAACCCGAAACCTGCCTATTTTCCTCTCATGTCCTCATCCTGACCAATTTACTATATCATTTGTCCGTGCTTTTTTCTACCTTGCCTTTTTGATAAATTAAGACTAATGCACATCGTAATTATTGGTAATGGAGTGAGTGGAATCACTGCAGCACGCTACCTTCGCAAGCATAGTGATCACGAGATTACCGTCATTTCCTCGGAATCCGACCATTTTTTTTCAAGAACCGCCCTGATGTATGTGTATATGGGCCATATGAGATTTGAAGATATCAAACCCTATGAGGATTGGTTTTGGGAGAAAAATCGGATCCGGCTTCAAAGAGGCATGGTGAAACATATTGATTTTGCGACCAAAAAATTATCTGTCGGGGATGGAGATACCATTTCTTATGACAAATTAGTTATCGGAGTAGGATCTGCCTCCAATAAATTTGGTTGGCCCGGTCAGGACCTAAACCGAGTCCAGGGCTTATACCACCTTCAAGATTTAGAGAAGATGCTGAAATGTACACCACTGATTAACCGTGCAGTGATTGTAGGTGGTGGTCTGATTGGCATCGAAATGGCAGAAATGTTCCACTCCCGGCATATTCCTGTAACCTTTCTGGTCCGTGAGAAAAGTTTTTGGGATATCGTTTTACCACCGGAGGAATCAGACATGATCAATCGACACATTGTAGAGCATGGAATTGATCTCAGGCTGGAGACCGAATTAAAAGAAATTCTTGATGATGGTAAAGGCAATGCCACCGCTGTCATTACCAATCAAGGAGAACACATTGATTGCGAGTTCGTCGGATTGACTGCTGGTGTGCATCCCAATATTGGATTCTTAAAAAACACTGAATTAGAAACGAATCGAGGTATCCTGGTCAATGATTATTTGGAAACCAATATAAAAGACGTATATGCTATTGGTGATTGTGCTGAGATGCGAACTCCCAAACCGGGACGGAGACCGATCGAGGCAGTTTGGTACACCGGCAGAATGATGGGCGAGGTCGTTGCCCATACCATTTGCAATCAAAAAACCCCCTATGATCCCGGAATTTGGTTCAATTCTGCCAAATTTTTCGACATCGAATATCAGGTCTATGGTAAAATAAAAACCCAACCCGAACCCCATGAAGTTTCACTTTTCTGGATGGAAAAAGCCGGTAAACGAAGTGTCCGCATCGTTTACCATCACCACAGTAAGGAAGTCATTGGTTTTAATTTGATGGGCATTCGGTTCCGACATGAAGTATGTGAAAAGTGGCTACAAGAAAAAGCATCGATTGAACAAGTCCTGGAACAATTGGAATTGGCGAACTTTGATCCTGAATTTTATCCGAGTTTTGAATCCCATCTACGCTCAGAATATCATTTACAGACTCGGATTGAAATCGAACCAAACCATAGTCGAGCTTGGAACGAGGTGTTAACCTTTCTAAAATCAAATTAATGAATAATACAACGATCGAAAGTTTTGCCCTTGTCAACCCCCATCCAATCTTTCTTAATGCAGGTCAAAAGGTCAGCCTAATAATTGGCCTGGCAGGATTGGTAATCATGGCTTTATCGTTATTCGGCATAGATTTCCCTCAGCCTTCGCTCTGGTTGGTTATATCCATATTGGCTATCGTAATTGGCACAATTGGTTTTGCCTATTTTCAATATGCAAAAAGTCCGGTAGGTATTAAAAACAATGGAGCCTGGCTGAGTAGCCTCACGGCCAAAGGGATATTAGGGTGGAGTCTAGGAATCCTGTTGACTTTGTTTTATGTGCTTCTATACTGGTATCCACAATATTTGGGTTTTGGAGCGGATGGCAATACGTCTTTGGTAGCCTTTTTCGATCCGCTTAGTCAATGGATCAAAGGTAGACCAGCGAGCCAATGGTTTGTCTATGGCACTTTATATACTCTGGCCATATTGATTTTCGGAGTAAAGTTTATGTGGAAATATCGTCATAACCGATATCAATTACTCCGAACTTTTTCGGTAATGGTTTCGCAAACACTGCTTGCATTTCTCATTCCGGAAATCCTGGAAGGATTACAGGCCGACAAACCCTACTTTGTGAAAGACCTAAAGCAGATATGGCCTTTACATTACTATTTTTTTGAAGATTGGCACTTAAATAATATGTTGGAAGGTGGCAGCCTGGGCATGTTTTACCTTGTATGGGGAATTTTGTTGATCCTATTGATCTCACCGGTTTTGACGTATTTCTATGGAAAACGGTGGTATTGTTCCTGGGTTTGTGGATGCGGGGGTCTGGCGGAAACTGCCGGTGACCCTTTCCGTCATTTGTCTGATAAGAAACTAGACGCCTGGCAAATCGAAAGGATTATTATCTATGGGGTATTAGTACTGATCGTTATTACCACGGTTTTGGTTGTGGGCACGTATTTTACCGGAAATGCGTTTAACCTATCCATTAATCAGTATCTGGTGTTTGGCTTATTAGTTGCAATCACCGCATACATATTGTATCTCCAAAGAACCAAATATCCATTTCTCAATCAAAGAAAATCAATTGTAGTAGCTGCGGCGATTCTCATTTTTGTCATAGGTTGGTTTGTATATAATTCTTTAGGCAATGGTACTTCATCCATACAATTCAGTTCATACGAATTGCGTAGGTGGTATGGCTTTTTCATTGGAGCTGCCTTTTCAGGGGTTGTGGGAGTCGGGTTTTATCCCATACTTGGAAGCCGGGTCTGGTGCCGATTTGGTTGTCCAATGGCTGCGATACTTGGAATCCAGCAAAAGTACTTTAGTCGTTTCAGAATTACCACCAACGGCAATCAATGTATCTCCTGTGGCAACTGTTCTACCTATTGTGAAATGGGTATAGATGTTCGCTCCTATGCTCAAAAGGGGCAAAATATCGTACGTGCCTCTTGTGTGGGATGTGGAATCTGCGCTGCCGTGTGTCCCGGGGTGTACTTCGATTGGAAAATGGGTCTATTGATATTAAACAAAGGACCAATAAAATACGTAATATACATGTAAAAGAAAGTGATATTGGGATCCTTAGTTAGTGGTCCGAATAACCGGAAAAGTGGGTCTTGCCTCCACCTGTTATCCACTCCTTTCTTTGTATAGACCTACTCTGGATTTCAATCCAACTCTTCTCGGATCTTATTTAGAGCCGATCCGGCTCGTACCCAGTCTATCTGCGCTTGATTGTAGGTATGGCTGACCTCAAATCGATCTTTGGTTCCATCGGCATGATGTAAGACTACGACCAAATTTACTCCAGGTGTAAAACGATCGAACCCTTCAATGTCAATTTTGTCGTCTTGTCTCACCAAGTCGTAATCCTCGGGATTTACAAAAGTTAAGGCCAGCATACCTTGTTTCTTGAGATTCGTTTCATGAATTCTGGCAAATGATTTGACCATTACAGCCTTCACCCCCAGAAAGCGAGGTTCCATCGCGGCATGTTCCCTACTGGATCCTTCGCCATAGTTTTCTTCACCAAAGACGACTGTGCCAATACCGTGGCTTTTGTATAAGCGGGCTGAATCAGGCACCGCGTGGTATTCCCCACTTTCCAAATTGAGCACTTTGTTGGCCTCATCATTGAAATAATTGATTGCACCAATAAAACAGTTATTCGAGATATTTTCTAAATGTCCCCTAAATTTCAACCATGGGCCAGCCATTGAAATATGATCCGTGGTGCATTTACCTTTTGCCTTAATCAGGATTCTCATATTTTTGAGCTGATCAGAGGTAATTGGAACAAAAGGAGTCAATAGTTGTAAGCGATCGGAATTGGGATCCACTTGAACTTCGACACTGGAACTATCCTCGGCAGGTGGTACAAATCCAGCATCTTCAACATCAAATCCTTTGGGAGGTAATTCTACGCCGGTGGGAGGATCAAGTCTTACTTCCTCACCTTTCTCATTGACTAAAGTGTCGGTTAGAGGATTAAAGGTTAGGTCTCCGGCAATCGCCAATGCCGTTACTATTTCCGGAGAGGCCACGAATGCTCTGGTCTGAGGGTTTCCGTCATTGCGTTTACTAAAATTCCGGTTAAAAGAAGTGATAATACTGTTGGCACGGTTTGGATCATCGGTATGCCGTGCCCATTGTCCGATACAAGGACCGCAGGCATTGGCTAACACGACACCACCAATTTTTTCAAAATCCATAAGTAGGCCATCTCGTTCAACCGTAAAGCGTATTTGTTCCGATCCTGGAGTAACAGTAAATTCAGATTTTACCTTTAGGTTTTTTGCCACCGCCTGCCGGGCCAAAGAAGCCGCCCGATCCAGGTCTTCATAAGACGAATTGGTACAGGATCCGATCAAACCAACCTCCAGCTTTTGAGGGTAATCATTTTCTTCCACCGCTTGAGCGAATTTGGAAATGGGCCATGCCAAATCAGGGGTATATGGTCCATTGACATGGGGCTCTAAAGTGGATAAATCGATTTCAATCACTTGATCAAAATACTTTTCCGGTGTAGCATAACACTCCGGATCTCCAGTCAGATGTTCTGCGACAGCATTTGCAGCTTGGGCAATTTCTTGCCTATCGGTAGCCTGCAGGTAACGTGACATGGCTTTGCCATAGCCAAAGGTGGAAGTCGTAGCACCTATTTCTGCTCCCATATTGCAAATAGTCCCTTTTCCGGTACAAGAAAGTGAATCCGCCCCAGGTCCGAAATATTCAACTATTGCTCCGGTTCCTCCCTTCACCGTAAGAATTCCGGCAACTTTTAGGATCACATCTTTGGAGGAAGTCCATCCTCGCAACTCTCCCGTAAGTTTGATACCAATAATTTTTGGCATTTTTAACTCCCAGGGCATACCCGCCATAACATCCACGGCATCTGCACCACCAACTCCGATTGCTACCATCCCCAATCCTCCGGCATTAGGAGTATGACTATCCGTACCAATCATCATTCCTCCGGGAAATGCGTAATTTTCCAATACGATCTGATGGATTATACCTGCTCCCGGTTTCCAAAATCCGATTCCATATTTATTGGATACCGAATTCAAAAAATCATATACTTCCGAATTGGTGTTTATTGCATTGATTAAATCTTTTTGTGCTCCAACTTCTGCCTGTATCAGATGATCGCAGTGTACTGTGGAAGGAACTGCTACTTGATCCTTTCCGGCCATCATAAATTGTAAAAGTGCCATTTGAGCTGTGGCATCCTGCATTGCTACCCGGTCAGGAGAGAAAAAAACATAATCCTTACCTCGTTTATATTCCTGTAAAGGAGACTCTGCATGTAGATGGGAATACAGAATTTTTTCAGTCAAAGTAAGCGGTCTGTTCAAGGTATGTCTGATGAGATTAATCTTTTCCGGTAGTGCTTGGTATACACTTTTGACCATATCAATATCAAATGGCATAATACACGATTTTAGATGTGAAAAATGGTTTGCAAAAGTACAATAAAAAAATTATAGCGAGCTAGGCGAAATGGGGAAAAGGACTATTTGGACATACGCTCCATTAATCGTGCAGCAATTCTCAAAAAGTCCATTTCAGTTATTATCCCAACCAACTCATCTTTAGAAGTAACAGGCAAGCAACCGATTCTGTTCTCTTTCATAATTTTTAAGGCATGCATCATACTGGTATCGGGATCCACCGTAATCGGGTCTTTGATCATTACATCTTCCACTATTCTGATATCCTGATTTAAATGATAACCTTGCTTGGTATAATATCGCAACAACAATCTGGAACTGATTAGCCCTACCAATCTACCTTTTTTATCCTCCACCGGCATGTGTCTGATTTTACGCCAATCCATCATTTCAGCTACCAAATCCAATATGTCATCTTTGCGTACCGTGTACAAATCAGTGACCATAAATTCGGATACCAGGAGGGAGGTAGGGGTATACGACGACAAATCTGACATTTCAGCCATCTCCCAGTTGTGGACACATTTCCCTTCATGTGAATTCTTAATCATAGCTGATGTAATAACGGTAAGGGCTTCATCCCGGTTGGTCTCTTTAATTAATTTGGAATAAGATCTTAAAGTCCATCTGGCACCGGTCATATGTTTATCCGCTCTTTCTTCAATTATTCCTAAATACAAATCGATATCATCACCATCCACTTTATTTTTTTTCAATCCTTCTTTGGCTATTGGCAATAATTCTTTGCAAATCAATTCCTGCGCGGATACTTTTTTATCATCAAACCAATTAAACTTGGAATCAAATCCAAATTTAGCGGCTTTTTCAAAGTTATCTCTGACGTCTTCAAAATTTAACCTGGTTCGCACATCGTCCAGGATATCTTTCATACCACACATGGTACCTAGCCAAAATACGGTATTGGCCATTTCATCCTTGGTAGAGGGTCCTGCAGGAAATACCCGATTTTCAATTCTTAAATGGGGTTTCCCATTCGGGCTAATTCCAAAACAAGGTCGGTTCCATCGATAGACAGTAGAATTATGAATTTGCAACGCTTTGAGCTTGGGCACTTCACCATTTCTCACCATCTGATAAGCATCCTCCGAAGCTTCACCTCCCAACAGTACTCGATAGCGAGAAATATCCTCCTGGTAAATTTCCAAAATGGATTTTTGTAACCACTGAGATCCGAAATGAACGCGGGGACTTCGCTGTCGTAGATGTTTATGGGCAGATCGTGTATCAAGCGCTTGCTGAAACATGGCAATTCTGGATTCATGCCACAATCTTCTACCAAATACTATTGGCGAATTGGCTGCGATTGCCATTACCGGTCCGGCTAAAGTCTGCGCGATATTATACATTTTTACAAATTCAGCAGGAGCTATTTGAAGATGAACCTGAAAGCTGGTATTACAGGCCTCCATCATGGGTGAGTCGTGTTTTAGCAATAATTCATCTATTCCTTCCAGTCGTAATTCAAAATTAGAGGATAACAATTGCGCGTGAAATGCCTCCATCAGAGCCCGGTAACGGGGTTTGGGAGTTAGATTTTGCATTTCCAGATCAAATTTTCTCAACGTTGGCAAAATACCGGTGAGAACGATGACCACTCCAAGTTGGTCAATTTTATCCTGGATGATTTTCAGTCTCTCACGTAATTCGTCAGTCATTTGTTTAAAACAATCCCCTTTTAATTCAATCGGATCCAGATTAATTTCCAAATTGAATTTTGCCAATTCCGAACTGATCCACTCGTAATCCTTTAACAACTCTAAAGCCTCTACAGCCACCGGTGCCTGTTTGTAACTTTTCTTGTCAACCAACACCATTTCCTGTTCAGCACCAATGCGAGTAATATCACTTTCAAACCAATCATTATGAAGCATATATTCAAATGCCTGCACATCATTCAGTAATGATTTCATGAAGGATTGCTTCGACATTTCATCTTTCAGAATATTGACTTTTTGTTCTCCCATATCCTAATTTTTAAAAACTATAATGAGAAGTTGTTTAGGAACTTCTAATAATAAGGTACCATAAATCAAATAAAAATAAAATTTTTTGTGGTTTATTTCAGTTAGAATAATATCAATAGAATCGCTAAATGTCAAAACTAATTTTATGCTCCTTGATGGCATTTGTATTAATTGGTTGTAAGAAAAACCAACTGGACGGCCTATTCGAAATGGAAAGCACTCAATCCTTTGTCTTACCTGCCGGATTAAACTCGGTAGAATCCCATTTTTTTAGGATCGAAAAAATCCCCAGCTCTTTACCTGCACAGTTGAAATCCAGAAATCTAAAGTTGGATGATATTAACAGGATTCAGCCCAAAGAATTTACCTTTACCTCATTGGAATCCAACTCACAATATAGTTTTATACAGGATGTCACTATAAATATTTACTCACGGCTTAACAATACCAAGAAAGAAATTGCATTTCTGGATCCGGTACCACCCAATACCGACAAGGTGATCCACCTTTTTCCAACTCTCGTAGATGTAAAAGACTATATGAGTGAAGAATTTTACAACGTAGAAATCCGGATTAGAGTTAGAGGATTTGCGCCACGATCAATCCAAACTAGGGTTGATTTGATATTTGAAGTGAATTGATATCAACCATTAAAGCAGCACAGAATTTTAAAACTTATAAAGTGGATAAGTTATGCCAACTATAAAAAGTGTTTTAACATGATTATTTCCTGTGAGTTCAAATGTCTAAATCGCCCCCTGGAAATATCTTTTTTGGTCAATCCGCCATAATATACACGATCCAACCTTTTTACTTGATACCCTAAATGCTCAAAAATCCGGCGAACTATACGATTTCTACCTGAATGGATCTCGATTCCAATTTCACTGCCATCACTATTTTCTACAATGTTTATACCATCCACTTTGATCCAACCATCTTCCAGAGTTATTCCGTTCCGGATTGTTTCTAAATCTACTTTTTTGATCCTGGTGTTTAAAGTGACATGATAGATCTTTTTGACTTGAAAACTGGGATGTGATAGTTTTTGAGCCAGGTCACCATCGTTGGTAAGGAGTAACAATCCAGTGGTATTGCGATCCAATCTACCCACTGGATAGACTCGGTCTTTAATTTTATGCTTCACCAGATCAATTACGGTTTTGCGATTTTTCTCATCCTTAACCGTGGTGATGGTATCTTTGGGCTTATTGAGTAAAATGTAGATTAGATTTTTTTTCAACGTTACTTTCTTGCCCTGATATCGAATGTCGTCTTTGGGTGAAACTCGAATTCCTATTTCATGTACTACCTGACCATTTACGGTTACCAATCCGGCTTTAATATATTCAGCGCATTTTCTACGGGAAGCAATTCCACACCAGGCAAGAAATTTGTTCAATCTCATTTCCTGACTCTCATCTTTTCCAGTCTTTGGTGGCTTGTTGTGTGGAGATGGCTTCATCTAGAAAGGAATATCTTCATCATCATTCATTCTGGAAGGGCGGGTGATAATATTGTTGAACGGATTTGGTGGGCTCTGAGAAAATGGATCGAAATCAATTTCATCCACATCAGCGAATTTAGCAAATTGTGGAATAAACTTTAGCTGTACCGTGCCGACGGCTCCATTCCGGTGTTTGGCTAAAATAATCTCACTCAGTCCTTTAGGGGTATTGATATCATCTTCCAATTCATAATAATCCGGTCGGTAAATAAATGTTACGATGTCTGCATCTTGTTCTATTGCTCCGGATTCCCTTAAGTCGGAAAGTTGTGGTCTTTTGTTTCCTCCCCTGGTCTCCACCGCCCGACTAAGTTGAGATAACGCGATTACCGGAATATGAAGTTCTTTTGCCAAAGCCTTCAGGGACCTTGAGATTGTTGAAATCTCTTGCTCTCGGTTACCTCTTTTATTATCCATAGTTCCAGACATCAATTGCAAATAATCGATGATGACCAATTGGATATCATGCTGCATCTTCAACCTGCGACATTTTGCCCTCAATTCGAAGATATTAATGGCTGGCGTATCATCAATAAAAATGGGTACTTCACTAAACTTTTCTATGACTTTATGCAATGTCTCCCATTCTTCTTCTTCCAACCTCCCATTTCTCAGCTTTCCACCGGAGATTTCCGATTCCATTGAGATTAATCTCTGTGTGAGTTGCAAATTGGACATCTCCAATGAAAAGAAAGCAACTGGCTTATTGTAGTCTACCGCTGCATTTCTGGCCAGAGCCAGGGTCAAAGATGTTTTTCCCATTCCAGGGCGTGCCGCCACAATAATTAGATCAGATGACTGCCAGCCTGAGGTCATTTTGTCTAATTCTCTAAATCCAGCTGGAATTCCAGTTAAACCATCTTCTTTAGTGGAAATGGTCTCCATTTGTTTTTGAGCCTTAATGGCCAATGATCCCAGGCTTTCATAAGCTCGGTTTAAGTTTTTATCCGTGATATCAAAAAGGTTCCTTTCTGCATCATCCAGAAGTTGGAATACATCAGTGGTATCATCAAAAGAATCATTGATGATTGAAGTAGATACCCGGATCAATTCGCGCTGGATAAATTTTTGTGATACGATACGTGCATGATATTCAATATTGGCAGCAGATCCGACTTTATTCGTTAGCTCCACAAGATATTGTGGACCGCCAACTTTCTCAAGTTCCCCACTCTTCTTAAGCGCTTCATGTACAGTCAGTAAATCAATCGGAAGCGACTTTTCGAATAATTCAAGCATACATTTGTAAATGCACTGATGACCCGGGTTATAGAATCCTTCCGGCTGCAGAATGTCAATGACAACCGCAAGTGCATCCTTATCAACCATAATTGCACCTAATACGGCTTCCTCCAATGCAGTTGCCTGGGGTTGAATTCTGCCATATACCAGGTTAGATAAGTCGCCTTCCTTACGCAAAGATGAAACTCTTGGCAAGGTAAAAGACGGCGGTGCAGGATTAGGTCGGTCGCTCATGCAATTATGTTTTGGAGCGTCAAATCTAACTGATTATATTAAAATAATTTAATAATTGTTCTTGACAAACTAACATTGATTTGTGCAAAAAAATCCCAAACATGTGATTATTATGTGGAAAACAGGAAAAATCATGTGGAAAAACCAACTGTTGAATTGATTATTCAAAATGATAATTTAACAAAACGACTCATTATGAATCAATTAACATTATCCAAAATCTATAAGATATTAGCGTATCCAGATGATCGCTAATCCTCTGATTATATACAAAAAATGTTTATATATTTTTTTGTGTGATAGGATGCTTGACAACGTCGGAATCTTCAAACCAATAGGGATCAAAAACCAGTCATATTCCGGCATCGTAACTCACACATATATGGGAAATGTAGAATCTTATAGTTTGGTACTACAACTAGCTATAAAAGTGTGTTAAGAACTAAATAAATGCAGGATATTAACTATTGTTTAAACCTTTCCCAGGTCCTAACTATGAAAAAAATACGGTGATCTAAGTAATTAGGTTTAAGATCAGCTCCTTTTGGATTTCTTCTTATTTTTTGCATCGTTCAATTTAAGTCGAACCTTCTCCACCTCCTGCATTTGATCATCAATCTTCTGTTGCATATTTTCTTGTTCTATCAGATTCTTCTCAATATTATCCTCAGCTTTTTTAATTCTATCTTTTGCATTTTCTATATCCCGATGGTAGCTTTCATTTTTGGATTGTAGTCTTTTCAGTTCACTTTCCAACTTTTTCAAATCTCCTTCATCTTCTTTTAACTCCAACTCTATTTTTTCAACTTCTACCATATGAGCAAAGTCAGCCATAAATTGCTCAGCTGCTGCGTAAGTATCCGGAAAATCACTAGAGTTAATAAAAGTAGAATCTCTATCAACCCAGGTGGCAACAGTCACATATTTACCGGCACTTTCAATTCTGGTATATAGGTCCACTGCTCCATCCGCATCCGGAATAGATACCGACTCTCCAAACCATTCATCGGTTTTTCGGTCTTTCTTAATTTTGCGAGTATAATTTCGGACATAAGTTCGCCACCAGGACTCCACTTGCCTGGAGGTAACATCATATAGATCGATTATAACAGCCGATTGTAATCCTTTACTCATCACTTTTTCGGCTTCCATGACTTCTTGTGAGTTACTTTTAAACCCAAGAAATAACATTACTGCAATTAAGGTTACTATTTTTGTTTTCATGATTATCTGCTTTTACTACCTATTATTACTATAATATACCAAGATAAGTTTCCAATAGTAAAAATAAATTAAGTTCATCTTTTAGACGAAACATATAGGAAAAAGTCTTGTTTTTATTGGAATTCAACACCAGGTTTGCTAAAATCAACCGATTGGTAGGCCCGAGGATGTAACGTAAAAGACACCTCGCCTACCTCCAGATATTCGCCATCCAATTGAATTCCAAAGGGTTGTTGATCAGGAGTCCAAATTCGCAGCAGATGTCCTGTAACGCAGTTAACGCCTTTTAGCTTATTGATAGAACCCTGATAAAACCGGTGAATGTTGGCTAATATTTTCCAGGTTGAAAGATTTTCGATAATCGTTATACATAATTTTTCAGATTCTGTCCCGGCATGTGGTATGAATATCAATCCACCTCCGGCTTTTCGGTTTATACCGGTTAGGCAAGTCCAAATCTTTTTTAAAGGATAGTCTTGTTCATCAATCGAAATGCACTTAAATGTCGGTCGGTGTTTGAAGATACCCTTTATTCCATGGTACATATAAGTCCATCTGCGCAAATACTTCTTGTAGATCGATTGGTTTACCCATTTGACAACGGTAGAATCGTACCCTGATCCTGTTACGTTAACACTAAATCGATCCTGCTCTTGGGGACTTAACGTTACTTTTACGGCGGCCTGATGAGCAATTTTAGGTGACTGTAAATGGGAGGCAAAAACAGCCGGATTTTTAGGTATATTCATCATTTTTGCCCAATCATTGCCTGTCCCGCAAGGGTAGATTGCATAATAATAGGGTTCGCTACCTGCAACATTTATTAGCGCATTGATAGCATGATGGTGGGTACCGTCTCCTCCTAATAACAAAAAATTTCGCTTTCCTGATTGCCACTCGTCCTTTATGACTTCAATTAAATGTTCAATGCTTTCAGAAAAATAAGCGCGCTGCCCTATATCCAGGTCGTAAAAAAGAGGTTCAAGCTTTCTCCACGCTTTTAATGATTTACCACGTCCGGCAATAGGATTGATGATTACAATCCATTCCAAATTAGCAGACTTTCCTTGGTTATGATCAAGCATCTCAATTAATTACGGCGGATCAAATCCAGCCAGTAGTAAATTAAAGATACGAAACTCTAAGTTATGAATATTTGGAATTGGTAAAATTTGTAATTGGTAATTGGTAAATTGTAAAGTGCTGAATCATAATCTTCAAATTGTAATTGCTAATTGGTAAATTGTAAAGTGCTGAATCATAATCTTCAAATTGTAATTGCTAATTGGTAAATTGTAAAGTGCTGAATCATAAATCAAATTGTAATTGGTAATTGGTAAATTGTAAAGTACTGAATCATAACCTTCAAATTGTAATTGGTAATTGGTAAATTGTAAAGTGCTGAATCATAATCTTCAAATTGTAATTGCTAATTGGTAAATTGTAAAGTGCTGAATCATAACCTTCAAATTGTAATTGCTAATTGGTAAATTGTAAAGTGCTGAATCATAATCTTCAAATTGTAATTGCTAATTGGTAAATTGTAAAGTGCTGAATCATAATCTTCAAATTGTAATTGCTAATTGGTAAATTCTAAAGTGCTGAATCATAATCTTCAAATTGTAATTGCTAATTGGTAAATTGTATGCTGAATCAGTGCTGAATCATAAATCAAATTGTAATTGGTAATTGGTAAATTGTAAAGTGCTGAATCATAATCTTCAAATTGTAATTGCTAATTGGTAAATTGTAAAGTGCTAAATCATAATCTTCAAATTGTAATTGGTAATAGGTAAATTGTAAAGTGCTGAATCATATTCTTCAAATTGTAATTGCTAATTGGTAAATTGTAAAGTGCTGAATCATAACCTTCAAATTGTAATTGGTAATAGGTAAATTGTAAAGTGCTGAATCATATTCTTCAAATTGTAATTGCTAATTGGTAAATTGTAAAGTGCTGAATCATAATCTTCAAATTGTAATTGCTAATTGGTAAATTGTAAAGTGCTGAATCATAATCTTCAAATTGTAATTGGTAATTGGTAAATTGTAAAGTGCTGAATCATAATCTTCAAATTGTAATTGGTAATTAGTGGTAATTAGTAAATGGTAAATTGTAAAGTGGCCTATTTCTCCGGATTTGGCAAAGACAGTTTTCAAATGAATTGCCAAATGGTTTTTTATCTTTGTCCATCATTGACTCCATTCGAGAATAGCAACTAAGAACAAGGCGCATGCACGTATTAGAACTTGATCAAGTTAGTAAATCATTTGGTCCTTTTAAAGCAGTGGATAAGGTTTCATTTGTAATGCCGGAAGGATCCATTTTTGGACTATTAGGTCCAAATGGTGCCGGAAAAACGACCATCATCCGTATGATTACCGGGATTACCCAACCCGATTCGGGTAAAATCCTGATCAAGGATAACCAGACTGCTGACGGCACGGTGCGTCTAATTGGATATATGCCCGAAGAGCGGGGATTATATAAAAAAATGAAGGTCGGTGACCAATTGATGTATCTGGCTCAATTAAGAGGGTTAAATCCTAAAGTAGCCAAACAAAAATTACAGGATTGGCTCGACAGATTCAAAATAGCCGATTGGTGGGGCAAAAAGATCGAAGAACTGTCAAAAGGTATGCAACAAAAAATTCAATTCATTGCAACCGTAATTCATGAACCTAAAATATTAATATTGGACGAACCATTTTCCGGACTGGATCCTATAAATACCAATCTGATTAAAGACGAAATTTACCGGCTGCAGAATATGGGGACCAGCGTCATTTTCTCCACTCATCGCATGGAGCAAGTCGAGGAAATATGTGAATATATCGTCTTGATCAACCGCGGAACCAATATTCTGGAAGGTAACACTAAAGAGATTCGCGAAAAATATAAGAAAAACATTTTTGAAGTTGAATTTTCCGGGACATTTCCCGAGTCGATTCTTTCCGGTTATACTATTTTGGAACAAAACCAACAAAGCATTCGATTTCAATTGAATGACGAGCAAAATTCAGATCAATTGCTTCAGGAAATAGTACATACAGGCATCCATATTAAACTGTTCCAGGAGATCTATCCTTCGGTCAATGAAATATTTATCGATCAAGTTGCTTTATCCAACCAACAAGTCAACTCGTAACTATGAATTTCAATAAAATTTGGTTAATTGTCAAAAGGGAATACTTGTCAAGAGTAAAGAAAAAGTCCTTCATCTTACTCACTTTACTCACACCATTTCTTTTTTTGCTATTCTTTGCTATTGTAGCTTTGATTTTTGCTTATGAAGGTGATGAAACCAAAACTATTGCCGTACTTGACAAGAGCAACCTTTTTGATGGAGTTATAGCAGATCGCGATAATATATATTTCCAATTTCCGGATGCTAGTCTGGAAGAACTTAAAAAGGAGACTGTAGCGGGAGAATATTCTGGAATTCTTGTTGTCCCGGTTATTGACAATGTCAAAACCAAAACCATAACCTCCATGTTCTACGCTGATGATCAACTGCCGCTAACCATCGAAGAAGACATAAAAAGTATCATCCGTAGTAAAGTCAGAGACTTTAAAATGGCGGAAATGGGAATCGATCAAGATCAAATGGATTACTTGAATACCCGGATCAGAATAGATCCTGAACCCATTAGTGAAGGTGTGGAAGACAAAGGGAATTACAGTAGTTTTATAGGTGCAGGAATTGGTTATTTAATGGGTATGATCATGTTTTTTATTACCTTCTTTTATGGCACTTTTGTCATGCGGGGAGTCTTCGAAGAAAAAGTGAATCGAATCAATGAATTGATTATCTCATCAGTAAAACCTTTTGAGTTGATGGCCGGTAAAATCCTGGGCATTGGAGGGGTGGGACTTACTCAAATAGCCATTTGGTCCATTTTGATTCCACTGGTCTCCATGATTGGCACCATGTTCATCCCAATGGACCCCAATATGATAAATACAGGTAATGCGGAAATGGTACAGGAAATGTCCAATGAAATTAATGTAATGGGAGTAATCAACGAAGTATCCAATCAAAATTGGGGTATGATTCTCCCGGTTTTAATATTATATTTTTTAGGTGGTTATCTGCTATTTTCTGCTCTGTTTGCCGCAGTAGGTAGTGCCATGGGTGACGATATGCAGGAAGGACAAACGCTCACCTTGCCCATTACCCTTCCGGTGATTCTATCGCTTTATATAGCTATGAGCATCCTGAGATCCCCAAACAGTTCATTGGCATTTTGGGCATCCATATTTCCTTTCTTTTCACCTATCGTCATGCCAGCAAGGTTGGCTTTCGATCCTCCAACTTGGCAAATTGTACTTTCTCTGGTCCTGTTGTATGGGTGTGCTGGTTTTTGTATTTGGCTAGCCGGGCGTATCTACCGGGTGGGGATTTTAATGTATGGAAAGAAAGCAACTTTCAAAGAATTGGCTAAATGGATGTTTTATAAAGGATAAATACTATAAATAGAGAATTATGAAGGGAGAAGGAACCATCCTACAAATACTCCTCTCCATATTTCTGCCTGATCTCTTGAGTTAGTTTTTTAATTTCTTGTTCTTGAGATTTGGGATATACGAGTAGCACATCCCCTTCGTCAATAATCAAATAATCTTGCAACCCCCTGATCACGGCCAATTTCTGTTCCGGAATCCGAATGAGATTATTTTCTGAATTTTCCAATACGGCCTTACTGCTAACTGAAATTGAATTTTTGTTTTGATCTTTTTTCCCTTCCTCAAAAAGGGACTTCCAGGTACCCAGGTCAGACCATCCGAAATCGGCAGGAATGGTATAGATATTATCGGCTTTTTCCATGATCGCGTAGTCAACCGAGATTTTAGGTGTTTGCGGATAATACCGTTTCACGTCCTCATCTTCAAATGCGGAGTGATACCTAATCTTTTCAGGACTTAACAAGTTAAAAATTTCAGGTGCCAATGTCCGAAATGATTGTACTATGGTTTGAGTTGAAAACATAAATAAACCACTATTCCAAACATAATCCCCTGAATCCAGATACTTACGAGCAGTATGCAGATCTGGCTTTTCCATAAATTGGATCACTGGAAAAACTTGGGCTTCGACTTTCTGATTCCATTGAATGTAGCCATAGCCGGTATCCGGTCGATGTGGCGTAATACCTAAAGTGACAATAGAAGGGTTTTCTGCGGTAAAAGATAACCCTAACTGTAGCACCTCGTGGAATTTCGACTCTTGTAAGATTAAATGATCTGCCGGGCTAACGATTAAGTTGGCGGACTGATCCAATTGATGAACCTTGAAAGCAGCATAGGCAATACATGGTGCGGTGTTGTTGCGTGAGGGTTCCCGAATAATCTGATTTGAGTCTATTTCTGGTAAATGCTCAAGGACCAGATCGGTATACTTTTCATGAGTTAATATAAAGATATTTTCAACCGGACATATCGGCAAAAATCGTTCAAAAGTTGAACGAAGGAGAGACTTACCTGTACCCAGAATATCTAAAAATTGCTTGGGGCGTGATTCTCTGCTTGCCGGCCAAAATCTTGATCCTACCCCTCCGGCCATAATTAATACATAATTCATATTGTTCGTTTTACAAGGCTTGGTAATTTTTGGGTTCAAATCGAGGAGTACATATACATAAAAATACCAAGTCCTCTTGCCCAGTATTGCAGATTTGCTGACTTTCACCAGGAAGCCAAATGTAAGCGTCACCGCTCTTTAGGTTATATTTTGAGTCCTGATCATAAATTTCAGCGGTTCCTTTCAATATATAATATACTTCCAGCGTATTTCTAATTTGATGATTTTGTGTAGTAACTCCAGGCTTTACCAATGCTTGGGCTATGGATATTGAAGGAAATTGCGATTGATTAACTATTTCTCCAATAAAACATTGTTCAGAAGTCCATTCCCGAGAAAGTGAGTCATTTTGTATTAATCTTCCCATTCTTCGTCCGTATTGATCAATTCAAGCGCACTTTCCACTAAGCTTGCGGGCACATGGACCTCAGCTTCTCCGGTAATGTCAAATGCAGATTCATGTTTATTCAGGACCACCGCCTCGATACCGTTATCGACGAGCTTTTGTTTAATAATTTCTGCTTGATAAACTTCTTTAGATTCAAATATCTTAACCCAATCTTGTTCACTCATAGGATGATGATTAAATAGCTAAAGCAATAATGAAGTTGTAAATGAACTATCCGGTCTATATGTAGAGATTCAAATACTTTCATTGTTAAATCAAATTCAATATATAGAATCACTTACATTTATTACACTATTTAGAATTATTTACTCAGTTGATTAATATCACTCGTTTTAATATCTTATTTTTAATAGGGTTTAAGTGAAATCCGAAATCGGTCCAGGCACGATATGAATGGACCTTTGGCTATGGTCGTCCCTTTCAACCCGAATTTATGCTACATTATAACCCAAGCACATGCTCATTAAAAAGTTATGTCTAATTTCAATGTTAGGGCTATGGATATCAGGAGGTCTGATTATGGCTCAAAATCGAAATTTTGACCCAAATCTAACCACAAGCGAAATTGCCCCATTACTCATTCAACATCAAGCTGATAAGGATGCTTTAGGGAGATTATATATCGCCCAGGCCGCACCTGAAACTTCTAAGCGGTTTGAACGACTTAGTCAAACCTATTTAGATAAATTAAAACAAGTAAAATTCGCAAATTTAAGTCGGGCGGGGCAAGTTGATTATATCTTATTAAAACGGAATCTTAATCTGGAGATTGAAAAATATCAACTTGAAATCGCAAATTTCAGTCGTTTACAAGACTTTTATCCCTTTGCCCATTCCATTTATCAATTGGCTCAACTACAACGTCGTGGAAAGCGTGTGGATGGCAGAAAGTGTGCGGAAACCTTTCATCAAACTACTTTAGAGATTAAAACATTAATAACCAACCTAAAAGATAAAAAACTGCCTCGAAATGACGTAATCTTTATTCAGCGTATACTAAATGGAACCAAAGCCAGTACCAATAATTTTTATCAATTCTATTTTGGATATGACCCCCTGTTTACCTGGTGGGCACCTAAACCTTATGAAGCTCTAATTAATCACCTGGAAGAATATCATAAAAAGATATATACCTGTATTGACTCCTCGACGCAAAAGCCGGTTGACGCCAGCGGTATATCCGGAAATCCAATTGGAGCTGATAAAATCATATCCTCTCTACGCAGAGAAATGATTCCTTACACACCTGAGGAATTGATCGCAATTGCACACCAAGAATTTGCCTGGTGCGACCGTGAAATGTTAAAAGCAAGTCGCGAAATGGGTTTTGGAAGCCGCTGGAAGGAGGCCATGGAAGCGGTTAAAAATAGCCATGTCGCGCCGGGAGAGCAGCCCGAAATGATTAACCGATTGCATGAAGAATCCGTAGCGTTCATTCGGAAGTACGACCTACTTACTATCCCACCTTTAGCCGATGAAGTTTGGCGTATGGGCATGATGTCACCTAAACGTCAGCTCGTCAATCCTTTTTTTACCGGTGGAGAAAGAATTACCATTTCCTATCCTACCCATACCATGGATCATGAAGATAAACTGATGAGTATGCGTGGCAACAATCCTCATTATTCTAGAGCCACAGTGCATCATGAGTTAATAGCAGGCCATCATTTACAGCAATTTATGAATCGGAGGTACCGAAATTATCGCTCTTTTCACACACCATTTTGGACTGAAGGATGGGCTTTGTACTGGGAGTTGCTTTTGTATGACATGGAGTTTCCTGAATCTCCGCAAGACCGGATCGGGATGCTTTTTTGGCGCATGCACCGGTGTGCTCGAATCATTTTCTCATTAAATTATCACCTGGGTAAATGGTCACCTCAGCAATGTATTGACTTCCTGGTCGAGCGAGTAAATCATGAACGGGCTAACGCTGAAGGTGAAGTCAGGCGATCTTTTGAAGGGGGATACAGCCCGTTGTATCAAGTAGCCTATCTGATTGGAGGATTGCAGTTTTGGGCTTTAAAAAAAGAGTTGGTGGACCAAGGCAAGATGACCTTTAGACAATTTCACGATGCCGTTTTATTAGAGAATAATATTCCAGTGGAAATGGTGCGAACGATACTTACTGATGATCCCTTAAGCGAAAATTATGAAACCAAATGGAGGTTTTATGCGATGACCGATGCAAATCCCAAAAAGTAATATGAATTTTTCAGGTGTCTTGGCCTAAAGTCAGGACTGATCTTAGTTTGAGGCGAGACGCCTCAAACAACACAAGGGGGATGTCTTTTTCAGCATGACTGTAGATTAATCGAAAAGTATACCAGATTTCATTTAAGGCGAGAAGCACCTAACAACACGGGGGATTCCGTGATGTTGGTTTAGGCGTCCTTGCCTAAAGCCTTTGATGATCTTCCTTTGTGTTCTGTTCAGCAGGTTTCGTTCGAGGCGGGGCGACTCAAACAATATATTCAGTGCATTATGCGGTGACTATCTCATTTTTCGCCTGATTTATTTTCTTCCTTTTCGTTGGGTTCAGGTCGGTTCTTTTTAATAATATATCCGGGTCTTTGTTTGATATGAATATAAATACGCCAAATATATTCTGCTACGATGCCCATTGAAAAAAGGATCAAACCATTAAACATTGTGATGGTCACCATGGTGGTGGTCCATCCGGGAATCGGAAAACCAAATAATTTATTCGAAGAAAACAATTTGGCAAAAACCAGTACCCAAACCAATAGAAAGCAAAACATAAAAGTGATCAACCCAAGAAAGGTAATCAGTCGCAACGGAAAACTTGAAGCTGCAAAAAAGTTATCCATGGCAAGTGCCAATTTCTTGCGTACGGTCCACCGTGATTTTCCGGTTACAGAGGGTCGGTCATATCCCATAAAAAAGGGTGAATATCCCAATTGCAATACCTCAATTATCGGTGATGTATTTATCGGAATAATGTGGTTCAGTATATCTACAATTTCGCGATCCGCTAAAAAACTATCAGCCCCACCTCTAGGAAAATTGATATGTGAATATTTATTCATCAAGCGGTAATAAAAATTTGAAAATAAGTCGGACCAAAATCCGTCGCTACGACTAAACCGATAGGGCACCACCAACAGGTCGCCCTTTTCCCATTGACGATACATCTGAATTACACAATCAAGGGGTAATTGAAAATCATCGGAGCCATAACTTACACAATGGCCTCTTGCCATTTTCATACCGGCGAAGATGGCATACGGAGAAGTATAATTTTTACTCAGTTGGTAAGCCGTGATGCGGGAATCTTCTTTGGCTAGTGATTTGGCAGTAGTAAAAGATTGATCTTCAGAACCGTCGTCAATAATGATTATCTCAAAGGGTATATTTTCTTGCTCAAATCGATCAATTAATTTCCGGATGACGGAAACGAGCCGATCCTGACTTTGATAGGACAACAAAATGTAGGAAAACAGCTTTTCCCGCTGGACATCATTACTTTCCATCATTTAGATAACTGATTAACAAATAATCATCTAAAGATATTGAATTAAAAAACTCCAGCACACGTAATTAATTGATTACTCAACTTATCAAAGTGTTTCCTGGGAATTTCAAACAACCGATTAACTAAAAAAACGGTTTATTGCCGCGCAAACTTGGTGAATCTGACTTTCAGAGATTCCGATGTAAAGTGGTAAACTTAAACATTCATTGGCTATTTTTTCAGCAATCGGAAAGGCTCCTTTTCCATAATTCAAATGGTGATATGCAGCTTGCCGGTGGGGTGGTACCGGATAGTGAATTAACGTATGAATATTGTAATTTGCAAGATATTCTTTTAATTCATCACGGGCCGGAGTCCGGATTACATATTGGTGAAAAGCATGCTGTGTCCCCGGAGATTCATTAGGCAGAGCAATATCACTTAGGTTTCTTAAATGTTGATTATAACGGTCGGCTATCTTTCTTCTCTCCAGGATCCAGGAATCCAGATATTTCAGTTTAACATTTAGAATTGCGGCTTGCAATTCATCCAACCGGTAGTTATACCCAATTTCGGCATTGATATATTTTTTATCAGCTCCGTAATTTCGCAATCTCGCTATCCTCTGAGCCAGATCCGGATCATCGGTAGTTATTGCTCCAGCTTCACCCATGGCGCCTAGATTTTTAGTTGGATAAAAGCTGTGTGCATTAACCATTCCAAAACTTCCAGTCAGGCGGCCTTCAATTTTAGCACCATGTCCTTGAGCATTATCCTCTAATATCGGAATACGATGTTGATTGGCAATAGTCAGGATTGATGTCATATCACAGGGCAATCCATACATATGTACCGGTAGGATCAATTTGGTTTTATCAGTGATTGCCGACTTGATGCCATCAGTGGATATGTTACCAGTCAACGGATCGGGTTCTACCGGTATGGGTGTGGCTCCCACATAACTTACTGCCAGCCATGTGGCCACATAGGTGTGCGCTGGAACAATTACCTCATCACCTGGGCCAATGCCCAACGAAACCAATCCCAGATGCAGGGCTGCCATCCCACTACTCAATCCTACCCCAAACTCCTGCCCTATGTAATGGGCATAGGATTGTTCAAAGGCAGAAACTTCGTCACCCAACACATACCATTTGCCGGCTAAAAACTTCTTGAAGGATGCCAGAAACTCTGCTTCTAGCGGATCATGAATACCACTAAAATCTACCGCTGGAATTTTGTTATTCATGGTATCAAAATAATTGTGTTCGGTTAAAATTAATACCCCAAATATACTGGACACATTCCTTATAGGATCAATATTTGGCCAATAAGAATTAAAAGCAAGCCTTATCAACTATTTTTTGAATCTTCTTATTGCATTCAACCTTTGGAGTATAATTCAAATCTTGGAAACAATTCTACTAAAACATATACGTCATCTTTTTTCATTCCTGCGGCTAAACTTTGAATAACAAAAACTCTCATTTCTCATCATTCTCAATGATTGCTTTGCTCCAACCCTTCATAAATCCATATGGAAGGAAGGTGTTGAGCCTGGAAAGGAAAAAGATTTTCTAGATTTTAAAGCTTCTACTTGAAACCCAAAAGTAACCTAGAACGTAAAAGATAATCTGTATTAGTAGATAAGTGAGTTACGAAACAAAAGTTTAGATACCTTAAAAATTTCCCATTGATTGCAGATTTGTATTCCGAATGTTGTACAAATTCTTTACTTGTCCTTCATTCAATGGTAAATCGGAAATTCTGACTTCACTCAATAGCACATAAAAACTAAGCTTGAGACTTAATCTTCTTAAACACTTCATAGGATCGGATGTAGTCCGTTTCATCAAATTTTGAGGACGCGAGGACCAATTGCACCGCTCCTTCACTATAGTTCATGGTGTGCCAATGCAACGGTGGCAAATAAATACCAATTCCGGGTTGGTCCAATTGAAAGGAATAGTTTTCACCTGAGGTATTCTCCACTTGCAAATGGATTTCTCCAACCAGAGAAATTAAAACCATTTGAGTGTGGTAATGAGCGTGCCTTCCTCTGACAATATCCTTGGGTGTACCATAGGTCCAAAATACCCTTTGGATTGAAAAGGGAATATAGCTTTTATATTCGGCAACGGTCAAAAATCCGATTTCCGGATGTCCATTAATCGGGAACCTAATTTTATAGGGTTTAGCGTCTTTCATACAACTCGATGTGATATGGAGAATTCGGATTTGCACGTGTGGCTTCCGGACCAAATAAATATGTAGATGGCCGATCTTCATAGATTTGAGCTAAGCCGATACGCCGATAATGATTTTGGGCATAGCGATAACCCCAATTATAAAATGTTCGCGAAGGTCCCTGGTTTTTTGCAAAGCTCCAACTATAAGGATGTACCACAAATAGCATAAACCTGGGCTTTACTTCTTCAATCGACTGAGCGGCTTCTTCCTGAAATTGCACATTGATCTCGTCTTCTTTGGAAATAAAAGACGGGAAAATATGGCGTGTGGGGCTCAGTTGGTCCAAGTATAAATAAGCTTGCGGCTCTGATCCGATAACGGCTAATCGATCCCCTGGCCTTTTAATAGTATTGGCATAATCACACAAATACTTTATTTCGTTGAATGGATTGGATCCATAGGTAATTATATTTAAATATCCCGGAATTTTTGCGAAGGTCCATGTTCGGTATTTGTAGATAGGCCATAACCAAAGGAAACCAATAAATAGGATAGTTGTACTGATGGACAATAAGTTTCTTTTAGTTAGCAAGCCATCTAATGATTTGCCGATAATATGTATTCCAAAAGCGGAACAAAATGCTGCGTAAGGAAATAAATTAATGCCGTAATGTCCATAATATCGACCACCGGAGCTTACACCTAAAAAAGCCCCACCAATCATTCCGGCGATAAGAATTTTATCGGATACTTTATGTCTCGACGCTAAATAGACAATCAAACCAAGACCTGCCAATATCCAAACTCCTTCGAAATGCCGGCCTGCCATCGAAAGAAAGTGTTTGAACAATTCACTCCTGGTTTCCGAGGCCACAGAAGTTGCGTATTGCAACGGTCTTTGGATCAACCAATAATAGGCCTCATCCAGACTGCCTTGAAATATTAAAATCAATAGCATTATTACCACCGGTAATAAAGAACCGAAAAAGAAAGGCAGGAGGTACATTCTGAGAAGCTTCCAATTGAACCGTTTTCCAGCGAAACATTTATAGACAATTATTGCAATAAATACCGGATAATAAAATATTCCTGTCTGTCTGATTAGTACACTCCAGGCCATGAGGGCACCGCCCAGCCAAAGGAAACGGCCGTGCTTATTTTTAAAAGCGTAGTATAGCGAGATCACCGCTCCCAACGTAAAAAATGAAGCAAACTGTTCCGAGCAAATGGTAAAAGGACTAAGCCTGACATTTAAACTCAGGAGCAGAAATAAGGAAAGTGCTATCCATGGAACTAGTTTATCATCGATCAGTAGTCTGCTTAACCAAAATACTAAATAACCGGTTGCTCCAAGTAAAATCAGTAATCCCGCATGCAATCCGAAAACAGAGGTGCCGAAAACGAATACGAAAAGTGCATAGGTGTAGAAAATACCGGGTGGTTTAATCTCATAAAAATCGATGTAAGGTAGCTGTCCTTCCAATATGGCTTTTCCCATATATACATAAGATCCTTCATCCCGATCTAGAGGTATTTCAAGATAGTTGTATCGAATGACCAACCAGACAACTGCAGTAATTATCACCCATCCGATCACCACTAGATGAGAATATCTTTGATTACCTGACCTCGCAGTATGGCGTTTAGTCTTTGCTTTCGTAATGTTTTTACCTTTCGATCGCTGCTTCGACATGAGGTAAAAATAGCCAATACTCCCAGGTTTTCCTCATTTATTTTATCGTTAACACTTGAGGGTATTCCCGAGTACCACTAACTTATATGCTCATGCATTGAAGGTATTGTTATAATCCGGCCGGATGGAGGCTGACCCTCTCCTTATAAAATTTACCGTCTTGTTCAATCGTCAGAATCAACATCCTGCCCTTTTCCTTACTTATATCAAATTCCTTTATAAAACTTCCGGCAAATTCCTGTTTCTTAATCAGGTAAATGGTATTGCCGCGTGAATCCGACAACTTTACAGTCACCGGCAAAGAAGCTGTCTGAAAGTTAAGCTGGAGATTACTTCGATCCGGATTAATCTGAAGTTCAAGTTCCTTGAATGTTAAGTCCTGCCGCATTTTTTGCTCGGATGGGCGACTCCGAAGCCTATAGATTTTTTCATTGTTACGGCGATGGTCTAATTCAACCTCAGCTTGATCTCCACGATCCAGTTTATGATGATTTCCCTCCTGATCAATCCAAATTCGGATTTCACGATCTTTCCCCTCTGTGCGCCTCATGATTTTTTGTTCTATATCATCACCGGTTCCATCACTCGTTCTTTTTTTCACTTTGGCAATTCGAAATTTCTGCTGATGATCCAAATCCTGATCATCGTCCATGGTGATATCAATATCCAGTTCATCCAATCGTTGTTGAATTTCATCTGGCAACTTGCCAGTGCCTTTCCATTCAATAATTTCAGGCTCACCGGAGTCATCGGCGATTTTTATCACGTAGTGTTTTTCATTGCCATCTGATTCTATGGAAACTTTTACTTCTCTTTGACTGGTTAAACTCTGCTTAATTTCTTTCTCCTTTTTAACCACATTTTTATCCTGACTTTGGACCGAAAAAGATAGGCCCAGCAGTAAAATCAAAATACCAGCATATTTCATTTCTATTATTGTTTAATGATCTGCCTGCGAATTTCGGTATTTTCCGGAAATATTGAGGAAATTCAAAATGAAAATCTACTCTGCGTGTGTTCTGTCCGATGGTTCAGCTAAAGCTTCGCTCAGGATTGTACGACATAATCATAAAACAACTCGAGATCAATTCATCTCTCAGTTATACAGATACCTTATTCATTTGATCTATGCTTTGACTTATGTACTGGTGGTGGAATCTCTTGCAGATCCTGCAATAAGGGCTCACGAAGTCCAAACAAATCTTTAGACCCCGCTCTCAATTTATCGGATAAATCCCTGCTCATGTTTTCAAGGTGAACATTTAGTTTGGCCAACTCCGGATATGTTAAAGGGATAGAATCGGGATGTAAACTTTGTCCCTGAAAAATATTAAGGTCTATTTCGTTATGTAGGTCAAATTTCATTAAGTGATTTTTTACCGGTGGCAATGGAGGCTTGGGAGGAGCTGGGACAATCACTTTAGGCACTGGTAAGGTATCACTACGAAGGTTGTTAGACGGAGGAGGAGGAGGAGGAGGAGGAGGAGGTGGTGGTGGTGGTTTTACAGCAGTTTTCCGATTGACATTGGGAACCGGTGGAGGGGCCGGTGCCGGTGGTGGAGGCGGAGGTGGGCTCATAGATTCGAAAGGCTTCGGCGCATTAGGTGCAGTAGGCTTTGGTGGTGGTGGAGGTGGAGGACTACTTTTTTCTAACTTTTCGATTAGTTTCTGGTATTTGTGATATTCTTGCGGCTCTATTTCCTTGCCATTGATGATCAACTTTTTTATCTCCCCATTTTCCCTGGTCAGTTGGACTTTTGGTGGAAGCGTATCCGCCTGAAATACAGATGGATTATTACTTTTTTGAATTTCTTGCTGGTTCTGACCTATCGTGGTTGATAGCAATCCAAAACAGATGATCAAAATAACACCAATTGAAGCTTTTTCCATGATATAAGGTTTTGATTCAGAAATATTTAGAAGTCGTCTGACACGTTGTAATAGAGAATATTTGTTAGAAAACAAGGTCATCGTCCACGTTGGATTATGATTTGTATATTGGCCTAACCGGAACAATAACTGAGCATATTCTCCTTTTGAAATGTATCCGGTAGCACACCGATCACAGTCACTTTCCTGTTCTATCTCAATCGTGTTGATAAACCACCAAATTGCCGGATGATAATAAAACAAAAGTTGACCAACGTTGACAATCCACCTACTGAAGTAATCATGTCGTCTGATATGGGCAATTTCATGCGCGATAATGGCTTCAACCTCTGCTAAAGATAATTTATTCTGAAAAGCAAAGGGAAGAAGAATTATCGGTTTTAGATAACCGATGACCAGGGGTGTCAGAATATGGTCTGATAATCCAAAAACAATCTCCCGTGTTACACCAAGCTTGTTTTTAACTTTCGACAATGCATCAGACCAATCGGGTGGAATTTGAATTTGGACTGTCTTTTTTATTCGATGTACATAAAGATAACCTCCCAGAAGTCGCAAACTAAATAAAAATGTTCCCAGCATCCAAAGCAGTATAATTACTTTTTCATTCGCCTGGATCCATATTTTTACTTGGCCTAAGATGTTTAAATCAGGATTTGAAATGGTTATTACCGGTTCCTCAACAAACATCAGAAGTGGGGTCATTATACCTTGGGACTCATAGCATAACAGGTATTCGATAAGGGTGAGAGTCGCTATAAGAAAGCATAAAATCAGACCACTTAACGCAGTTAGATGCCTAATTTTGAATTGATTGAAAGGAATAAAAAACAATATCGTACGCACAAGGACAGCAACTACAACAAATTGCCATATAGAATGAAACAGTGTCCAGGCAAGTCCGTGATATATAACTTCCATCTATCGATTTGGATTTTGTGGTTTTATTTGATCAAGCAGTGCTTTGATTTCATTCAACTCTTCAGTACTGGGTCGATTATTAATCAATGTCTGCATCACCATGTCTTTAGCAGATCCCCTAAACGCGGTGTCTATCAATTTATTCAAAAAACTTCGCTGAATAGCATTCTCTTTCACTAAAGCCTGATAGATGTGAGAGCGCTGCGACTGATCTCTTCCGACCAATCCTTTATCATACATGATTTGCATTAGTTTAAGGGTAGTAGTGTACCCCACCTCTTGATGTGGATTGATCGATTCGTGTACTTTCCTGACTGTACTCGGTCCGTGTTTCCACAAAACCTGTAAAATGTTTAATTCGGATTCGGTAACTTTCATTGTACGAAAGATTTCGTAGACAATATTACAAGTCTTTCATCAAAATGTCAAGCATGTCTACGAATTTATTCGTACTTTTTCATAAACAACTCACATGACGACGTATTGAATTATCAATTATTTAAAAAGAAACTTGTTGAAAAAAGACAAAATGGGTGTAGCACGGAAAATTAGGTAAAAGGATACTCAATTACCCGCTTAACCGGATTGAGCCTATTCACCTTTACAATTTTGAATCAAATTGAATATTTGTAAACGGGATGACTTTTGTTTCTTGGCGTCATTCGTTGGTTAGACCGGATTATGCCAAAACCGAATCCTTTGAAGCTGCCTGATTCTCCAAGGCTTCCACACAATGGAGAGGGATTATTTCAGCAGGCAGTGTAACCTGATCCAGGGAATTGGGGTGACAAGCTAGTAAAATTTGAGAATTTGGATACCTTACTTGCATGTCATGTAGATACTCTGACATCTCTTCCGGATCCTTCTTGGTAATCATAAAAGTCAACAGATACTGGGGGGCTAGTTTTGCGTACACCACATCAACACAAGATAGGGGGGTATTTGCTCCCAGGTAGACAATTTTTTTATCCATCTTACGCAGTAAATAATTGGCCAGAAGCAGTCCGATTTCATGGTATTCATCTTCAGGCAAAAACAAAACATACGTTTCTTTATAATTCTGCCGATCGGAAATTTGATTAATCTCCGTAACCAGTTTTCTGCGGACCAGGTTAGAAATAAAGTGTTCTTGGGCCGGAGAGATCTCTTCGGTTCTCCACATCATGCCGATACGGTGAAGAAGGGGGTATATAACTTCCTTAAAAGTATTGTAAAGTCCGATTTTCTGGTGACAGGCATTGATGATTTTCAAGAACTCTTGCTCATCAAACGCAAACATTGCGGTAATTAATCCACTGATGGGAATATTAAATTCTGCGTCTTCATAATCATTTAGGACTTTTTCGGTTTCTGCAAGTAAAGCTTTTTCATCCAATTTGGAAATCTTGCTTATTTTCCATCCACTTTCAAGCAAGGTAACCACATTTAGAAGTTTGATTAATTGTTGATCATTATATTTTCGGATATTGCTATCTGTCCGGACCGGATGGAGCATATTGTACCTTTTTTCCCATATACGGATGGTGTGGGCTTTAATGCCCGAATAAGTTTCCAGATCTTTTATTGAATAGAAGTTCAAATGACAACTTTTGTTTAGTGCTATTTATGAAACTCTAAACAAAAAGCCTACCTAATGGTTGCATTCGCCTGATAAAACCATCCAATTTGGAATTAATCTAATTTAACTTATATCGCTTTTCCTACTTTCTCCAGTAGTTTCCTGGTAGCGACGACACCTTCTTCCTCGGAAAGGATTTTTCCTTCATATTCCACACCCACATATCCGGTATAACCGGCATCTTTGACTATTTTCATCATTTTGTAATAATCCGTATACATTTCATTTCCTTTGGTATCAAAATCATTGGATTTAGCACTTACTGCTTTAGCATAAGGCATTAATTCTTTAACTCCTATATATCGGTCATATTCCTCCAGGCAAACTTGATTCCCTTCCTTATCGGGCTCACTCCTCTCAATACAAAAGTTTCCAAAATCAGGAAGGGTGCCACAACCAGGGTGATTGATCTTTTTCATTACGTCAGCAAGCCACTTTCCATTTGAACTATAACCACCGTGATTTTCGACGATAATGTTTATGCCCATTGGAGCAGCAAAATCAGTGAGTCTTCCCAATCCATCTACTGCGGCTGCAGCTACATCTGATGCCGAACCGACGCCATAAGCATTGACACGAATCGAATGACACCCCAAATGTTTGGCCGCCTCAACCCATTTGTAATGATTTTCCACTGCCTTAAGCCTTTTACGAGTAGAAGTTTCACCCAGACCACCTTCTCCATCTACCATGATCAATAACGTTTCTACTCCATTATCTTCGGCTCTCGTTATCATTTCATTCAGATACGATGTCTTTTTAGCCTTCCTTTTAAAAAAAGAGTTAACATACTCTATTCCGGCAAATCCCAGCTTTTGGGCTTTTGCCGCAAAATCCAGATTATCCATTTCCCCAGCTTTCAACGCTTTATGAAAAGACCATTGAGCTAGAGAAAGTTTAAAAAACAATGCCCTGGATTGGTTTGTTTCCATGTTGATTCTATTAGTACTTCGATATATAATTCCGGGTGCGAACGCCAATCCCAACGCCGATTTTCCGCTATTTTCAAGAAATTTCCGTCTGGAATTCATACTATTTACTTTGTGCGGAAAATAGAATTATTTCACTAAATATCAATGGAAATAATCAAATTAAATGAAGTAGATATAAAGTAAACCGTAATTACTTTGTGTGATCTATAAGATTTGAAGTGATATAAGTATTTGTCCTAGGCTATTCATATCGAAGTGATTCGATCGGATCAAGGCGAGAGGCTTTCAATGCGGGGTATAAACCGGACATCAGACCGACGATCATGCATAGCATAAATGCCAGGAACATCCAATTCCAGGGAATAATAAACCGACCACCCACTATGGCGGAAACAATAAAACCAATAATTATCCCGGCTACAATTCCAATCAATCCACCCATCTGGCATATGACAATGGCCTCAGTCAAAAACTGGGTTAAAACATTGCGTCTTGTTGCTCCCACCGCTTTGATAATGCCGATTTCCCTTGTTCTTTCGGTAACCGATACCAACATGATATTCATCAATCCGATCGCCGCGCCAAGCAAGGTAATAATTCCTATAAAAATTATACCTAGTCTGATGGCTACGGTATTTTCTTTAATGATGTCAATTAGGCCATCACTTTTACGGAACTCAAAATCGTTTTCCTGGGCGGCTCTCAACCCACGGATATTTCGCAACAATCCCGTCGCCGAAGAGATGGCATCATCGATACTTACTGCATTGTTCACACTTACACTGACATTGTAATTGGTTTTGCTATTTCCATAGTAATTTTTGGCGTTGATCAATGGAATTAATACGGCGCGATCACTGAATTGATTGCTAGAAGATCCTTTGCTCTCCAGTGTGCCGACGACCTTATACTTGACGTTTCCGATCGAAACCGTCTTATTAAGGGCTTTTTCAGTTTTACCCTCAAACAATGTTTTTACAATATCATTCCCCAATATGGCCCGGTTATGACCATTATTGACTTCCAGCATGGAAAAATTCCGACCTGCAGCCAGGTCATATTTTGTATTTGTCAAATAATTTTCATCGATACCATACAAAGGCATGGTGGGATTGGTCTTATTTCCACCATACTTCACTGATACATCCCGGTAGCAACGCAATGATACCGAAACGGTCGCTGGAAAATCGTATTTTTCTTTGAATTCCAATGCCTGATCAAAGGCTATGGGCTCTCCTCTTTTCCGCCTCCTTCCCCCATCACTGGTTTGGATTTCTTCAGAATATCGCATAATTTGAAATGAATTAGCTCCTAATCTGGAAAAGTTGTCACTGAGCTTAAATACTAAAATATCCAAAGAGGTCAAGATGGCTACCAACGCTACAATGCCAATTGCGATTATTAATATCGTAAGAGAAGCCCTCCCCTTGTTGGCCTTCAAATTAGTAAATGCCACATTTATGTTTTCGCGTAACATCCAGTCCCACTTTTCCACAAAGTAAGTCGCTTTGGCCGGAACCAAAATATTAGTCGATCAAGCACAAGAATTCATAGACCAGGAAATACGGCCTACACATTAATATGTCAATGAATAGCAAGACCAATGGTCGCACCAAGTCAAAGACCCTGTCCCTTACCTTATCATGATTGCTCTCAAGTGGTTGTAGTCCTCACTTTGTAGCCACTGATCGCATAATAGAAAATGTACAGATAACAGAATATAACCACTCCAAATGAAAGTTGTACACCCACCTGGTCAGCTAAGATTCCCTGAATCAATGGAATGACCGCTCCACCAACAATGGCCATCACCAGCAAGCCGGAGCCCTGGCTTGTAAACTGTCCAAGTTTACTGATGGATAAGGTAAAAATGTTACTCCACATAATCGAATTGAAAAGACCAATGCCAATAACTGCCCACATAGCATATTTCCCAAATCCAAACATAGTGATAGCCACCAAAGTAATGCATCCCAAGGCAAATACACCCAATACTCGGGATGGAATAGATTTGCCCAAGAAAAAGCATGCATAATTAATCAACATTAAACCTAGGAAATAATACGGAATAGTTTGATCCAACCCTTTCGATTGAACAACAATCAACACGATAATAAAAGCCAAAATAGGAAATCCCAGCATGATAAGCGCTTTCTTCACCGGATTTCCAATATTACTCAACGAGATTCCTCCAATAAATCGACCTATCATGGCTCCACCCCAATAAAATGCTACATAAGATCCGGCCGTTTTCGGATCCATCCCCATGATATTATCCAGTTTAAAGTATTCTACTAAATGACTGCCTACGGAAATCTCCGCTCCTACATAACAAAAAATGGCAATAATTCCCAACAGTAAATGGCGATGTTCGAAAAGGTTGAAATGTGTTTTCTTACCCGATTCAATATCGGTATCGTGAATATTGGGAAGTTTTAAGAATGAAAACACTACGGCTAATGCGATCAAAGCAACTGCCAATCCAATATAGGGTCCCTGCACCGATTCTACCGCAACTATTTCCGTATTCTGTAATATCAACCAGGCTCCAAATAAAGGTGCGATCGTATGACCTATACTATTAAACCCCTGTGCTAAATTCAACCTACTGGCCGCTGTTTCTTCAGGCCCCACAATGGCCACATACGGATTGGCGGCTACCTGAAGAATGGTGATCCCTGATGCCAAAACAAACAGAGCCAATAAAAACACTCCGTACACTTTAACTAACGAAGCGGGATAGAAAATAAAACACCCTAATCCCATCAAAGCCAAACCCGTCACAATTCCTTTCTTGTATCCAATTTTTCGAATAATTAATCCGGCTGGAAAGCTCATGACAAAATAGGCGCCAAAAAAGAAAAACTGGACCAATTGGGCTTGCCAGTGTTTTAGATTGAACGCCGCTTTGAGATGGGGCACCAGGATGTCGTTGAGCGAGGTAAGAAATCCCCACATGAAAAATAGCATGATCAACATCAGAAAGGTATAGGAAAAATTGGATTTTGATTTAGTCATCATTTTTTTGGTTTCGATGCCTAAATATGCTATTAATTTTGGAAATATGATCTGTTTGCTTTGGTTTTATCACACTTCTATGACGAGATTCTGACTCCTGCTCTTTTTATTTCTTGTCAGACTATGCCTTAAAGGAGTGGTCTACCCTAAAGTTATTACACCATAGGAATTATGGATTTGGAGCCATTTTGATCATAGCGCTCAATAATGATTGCAGTAATAATACTCGCAGATATCGCAAAGCGACATCGCCCTGAACTAAGTACAGACTACACGCGGAAGGCAAATCCTACCAAACCTATTGTCTTGTAAAAAGACCCGTAATAGTAGAATTGTTACCCACATCCGTATTTTTATATTGGAGCGTATTGTCGTCGACAAATTTAAACTCTCCGATAGAGCTTTCATAGCACGGACCTGAACTAAGCCCAAAAGCAAAGAATAAGACGTCTCCTTTTGTTTCGGCATAAGTCATTGGCCCTGCACAACTAAAAGGATCACAATCGAATATTTGGGGATCACAGATTGAGATATCCTTATCTTTGGTAGTCCAAGTACCGGATATCGATTGGCTTGCGGATTTGGAGATGTTAAAGGTAATTTCTAAAGTGCCCAGATCGTCCTGAACTACATCCCCCAACCAAAAACCAACAATCTTATCTTCAAGGGAAAGTTCGTCCTCTTTAGAGCAGGAGGTTAAACTAATTATGATGAATGCACTTAAAATTATAAAGTAAAATGAATCGGTTTTCATTTGTCGAAGCATAATTGTCATTTTCCATCAAATTTATCGGTAATTGGAACCTATATTTTCATCCATTTGGGTGATTTTTAGATTATTTTGAACACTCATTCAGTTACGATATTGGCCCGTATTGCATTTTGATGCATCTCAAACGGCATGCGCAATCCACCATCATTTTTTGTATCTTACCACCTTGAACGAAATTTGTTAAAATGGATAGAAGAACCTTTATAACAGCGACAGCCAGTACTGGAATTTATAGCATGCTGCCCAAGAATTTCGATCCTTGGAATCCAAAGTCAGAGGATGAGATCAGAATCCTCTTTCAGGGAGATTCCATTACTGACGCAGGAAGGAATCGGTCTTTGTACTATGCCAATCAAGCGGGTGGTATGGGGCAGGGATATGTTTTTTTGACCGTGGCCAAATTGTTATCTCAACATCCCGACGCCACCCTCAAATGTTATAATCGAGGTATAAGTGGCAATAAAGTTTATCAATTGGCGAATCGCTGGGAAGACGATTGCCTTCAGTTAAAGCCTGACATCCTCAGTATATTGATTGGTGTAAACGACTATTGGCATTATCTCAATGGAAAGTACCAAGGAACGGTTAAGACCTATGAAGAGGATTTCGATCAACTACTCAATCGCACCCGTGAATCCCTGCCCAATGTAAAATTAATTATCGGTGAACCCTTTGGCGTGAAAGGTGGTACCGCAATCAGTAAAAGTTGGTATCCGGCATTTAATGATTATCGTTATGCTGCTGAACAGGTAGCCCGTAAGCATCAGGCTGCATTCATCCGCTATCAGGATTTATATGATGATGCCTTAAAACACGCAACCGCCAAATATTGGTGCCCTGATGGCGTCCATCCTTCGATGCCCGGATCTCAAATTATGGCCAATGCTTTGGGCCAGGTTATCAACAATTATCTGGCTTAAGTGATTGTGAATAATAGATCAATTCAAATTCATCCCTTCGATGCTTACCAAAGTATCTGCAAAGATGTTTTATAACATACTGCATGCTCTTTTTAACTGTAAAGTGGTTCGATTTTAAACCCAATTTTATATCTTCCCTTACCACAAAATCACAACCTAAAAATTCATAAATAATGATCAAATCAATCCCTATTTTCGCACTCCTTCTCATCCTGTCGGCTCAAACATTACCTGCACAACCTACACAACTAAGAATTTGGGATGAGACCGAGGAAGAACGGAAAGAGCGAATGGCCTGGTGGGAACACGACCGGTTTGGCATGTTTATCCATTGGGGAACTTATGCTTTAGCTGCAAGACATGAATGGGTGAAAAATCGGGAACGGCTTACCACAGACAACTATCAAAAGTATTTTGACCACTTCAATCCGGATTTATTCGACCCGCATGAATGGGCACTATTGGCCAAAGAAGCAGGCATGAAATATGCCGTAATCACTTCAAAACATCACGAGGGATTCACTTTGTTTGATTCTGAATTTACAGAATATAAAGCGACCAATACACCGTATGGAAAAGATTTGTTAAAGGAGTGGGTCGATGCGTTTAGAGCGGCAGGATTGAAGATCGGATTTTATTATTCATTAATAGACTGGCATCACCCGGATTACACGGTGGACCGGGTACATCCGCAAAGGACCTCTTCCGATGAAGAATATAACAAACTAAATGAAGGGCGGGATATGGCAAAATACCGGACCTATTTACACAATCAGGTTCGTGAAATACTTACCAATTATGGAAAAGTGGACATTATCTGGCTGGATTACTCATTTCCGGGGAAAAATGGAAAAGGTCGGGATGACTGGGATGCAGTAAACTTAATGAAAATGGTCCGTAAACTACAACCCGGGATTATTGTAAACGATCGGGCCGATCTTAAAGATTACCATGGCGGGTGGGATTTCACTACTCCTGAACAATTTAAGGTTGCGGAATGGCCAACCTATCAAGGCAGGAAAATTCCGTGGGAAACTTGTCAAACATTTAGCGGGTCTTGGGGGTATTACCGGGATGAACTTACCTGGAAAGACAATAAGCAGCTCCTGGTATTACTAATCGAATCAGTAAGCAAAGGAGGCAATTTACTTCTAAATGTCGGCCCAACCGGCAGGGGTACCATTGACTATCGCGCAGTCTATGCTTTAAAGAATATGGGCCAATGGATGAAATTTAATGGTCGCTCGATTTATGGATGTACCCAAGCACTCGAAGAATACAACGTGCCGGATCACTCCTTACTTACGTATAACCCAAATACACACCGGCTATATATTCACTTGCTCGATTATCCACTGAAAAACTTTACCTTAAAAGGATATAAAGGCAAAATCAAGTATGCTCAATTTTTGCATGATGCTTCGGAAATCAAAATTACCGCCCC
Source organism: Saprospiraceae bacterium (assembly GCA_965223405.1). Taxonomy (GTDB): domain Bacteria; phylum Bacteroidota; class Bacteroidia; order Chitinophagales; family Saprospiraceae; genus CBDCWO01. The sequence continues at coordinate 3,233,640 of CBDCWO010000006.1, read as the reverse complement.
ATATGGACATTGGGTTAGTCGTAGCTTGGGGGAAAATGATCTAAACTTATCCCTTCCCGTTAATAAACCAAATATAGAAATTCCGGTAATTGAATTATTCTTGGAAAACTGAAAAAAAGGGATGTCCATAAGTAGATACCTTTCAATCTACGACATTTCAGAACTGTGAATGGATCATTGTTGCGACAGTAAAAACCTTTCCACTATTCTAAATACTATGATCAAAGCCATCACACTCAGAAACGTAAACAATATCTTAGCTGATAGGCTGTTTTCTAAACAAACAATAACAAAAAATGAGGGTCATCCGGAATTTTGCTGCTGATGAGTAAATGTTCGGGATCTGTGTTTAGCATTAGTGAAACAGTAATAAGGGCCATCCCATATTACTTCGCGTTGTAAAGTACCTTTTCAAAAATTGGAATATTCTTTGGTATTTGAGTTGGTCCAAGAACCAAAATCTTTTTCATATCCTTGTAACACATAGCTAAATTGTTGATTTTTTATGTCCATAAATAGAAATGATTCCATAGACTATTCCTTAATCTACATGAAACAAATGTATCACCAGGCTCGGGAGGCTGGTAAGGACAAAAAGGTAATCATCTCAGAAACTGGCTGGCCCAGTCAGGGCGGAAGCCTGAAATCTGCTCATGCAAATACCGAAAACTTCATCAGGTACTTTGTAAATGCCCAACAGTGGTCTCCGAGTGACCAAATCGAAATGTTTTATTTTTCTTCTTTCGACGAATCTTGGAAAAATAGGAGCAGAAGGCGATGTCGGTGCTTGCTGGGGACTGTGGGACAAAAATGAAAATCTCAAATTTTAGGACCTCCTACGTAAAAATACTTTACAGCTCTCTTCGATACGAATGACAGTCATTCTTGGAATATTGTTGATATTTACTGCTATTTTGTATACTCTTTCAACCAGGTGATAAAAAACATTCGCATGAAAATAAGTATTATAGGAACCGGAATTGTCGGAAAAACCATTGCTGAAAAACTCAATGCAATAGGCTATGATGTGATGATTGGCACTCGTGATGTCGACATCACTTTAAGCAGAGATACAAAAGATGCTTTCGGAAATCCTCCCTTTAAAGTCTGGTATGCAGAACAGAAGCAGATCAAGCTGGCTACATTTTCAGAGGCGCTAAACTATGCCAAGGTAATTTTTAACTGCTCCAAAGGAATTCATGCATTGGAAATTCTGGAGCGATCGGGCATGGCTTTGCAAAAGGATAAAATCTTAGTCGATATTACCAATCCATTGGATTTCTCCAGTGGATTTCCACCTACCTTAAGTGTCTGTAATTCCGATTCCTTAGGAGAGCAAATTCAAACAAAATTTCCGGCTCTCAAGGTGGTAAAAACGCTGAACACCATGAACTGCAATATCATGGTAAATCCGGCATCTGTGCCCGGATCTCATCATGTCATGCTCAGTGGTAATGATGAAAAAGCAAAGAAATTAGTAAGTAACTTATTAGAATCCATGGGGTGGCGCCCTGACCAAATCATTGATTTAGGGGATATCACGACCGCAAGAGGTACTGAGATGCTTCTACCGCTGTGGGTTCGGTTATATGCAAAATTTCAACATGGCAATTTCAATTTTCAGATTACCCAGGCATCTTCCTGATATTGTACTATTATAGAGATAATAACCTGAGTTCGACCAATCATTTATTCACAGTAAGCTGATAGTCATATATTTATAAATTCAAATTAGTTGATCTTTTGATTATTAACTGATTTTTAAGGTTAAAGCCATTGAAACAGCAATCTTTAGCCAATAAAAGCCTTGCAAATAGCGCTGCTATTACTGCATTTTTCTTGTCTAAATCTCACTATTTCAATGACTTCTGTGATCAAATCATTGGTCGAACTCAGGTTAATAGTATTTATTTGCAATTGACACTACTTACATTACCCACTTTGATAGCCAGGAAATCCAGTTTGTGGTATGGCAATTCTGACATCCTCAGGGTGACTTCTTCGGGATAAAACACATAACTCGGTGGTAACTGGTCATGTAGGCCCAATAAGGTCCTGCGTAAGATAGCTACATCGAGAGCAGAAATGCGTCCATCCTGATTTACATCTGCCGCGATCAATTGTCTGATCGAATCAGCTGGAAACTCAGTAAATCCCAGGATGTGTTTGATTATATGGACGATATCTAAAGTCGAAACACCATTAAAAAAATCAGTTGCCAAGGATACCGGCTGAATCAATAGCTCATGCTCCGGATTGATATCGAATTTCGTAAGATCAAGACCATAATTGGCATTTACAGCGTGAATGGTAATCAATGGAGGATAAATTTCTCTTTGAAAGTTTCCGTTGCGGTCCATGACCCTAACTTTAAATTGATAGGGTTTGTGATGAAAAATACCATCACCACAGGTTACCGCACCTTTCAGATCGAGCTTACTGGTATCTTGATTGGTGGGTGGATTCTCAACAATTTTTACCTTCAATTTACAGGAATTGACATTACCGGCCTGATCCTGGGCATAAAAATCCCAAAGAAATTCACCTACATCAGCTTTTGTCAAAGTCTTGCTCAAAACAACGCCTTCTGCATCAAATGAAAATAGGAGTGAGTCAGAATCTGTACAATTGTCGGTAGTTCCGGCGTCAAAGTCTTTGGCCCTAATCATTTTGGCACCGACTTCATTAATTACTATTACAGCGGTCCCCTGATAGCATTGAATATCTGGGGCCACCTGATCGGTTGTGCAATTTGAGATTTGACTAAAACCCCGAATAGTAAGGCAAAACAGCAGAAGCAAAATGGAGGTCTTCATAATGTTCAAGGATCATGTGAATAATATTGCTGAGGAATGCTTCCGGGCTCCTTGGGTAATAATGCCCCAAAGATAATTATTTACAATTCATTTATAGTTTAATTCGGAATTTTGATTTCGTATCTTTTTCCTGATTTGTTGGAAAGTCGATACGTCCTTAACCAAGGGTTATATAATTTCAACATACGATAGGTAGTGCCGTTTTCTTTAGCAAAGGCCCCCAGGTTTGAAATTCCGGTAGTTACTTCCAGAATCCGGTAATCATCCATCGGTTTATATTTTTCATCAGAGGTAATTTCAAAGCCAAAAGCCTCCGGATCGGAAATAATTTCTTTAACTGCCAGTATCCTGAATAAATATCGCATGGTCTCTTCACTTAAGTTTAAGTTGTAGTAACTTTTTTCTTTTTGATATTCCAGTTCTTTTCGGAGTCGAGTATCTCCCATATTATAGGCTGCAGCAGCCAATGACCAGGACTTAAAGCGATTATAACTATCTTTAAGATGTTTGCAAGCAGCTTTAGTTGATTTTTCCAAATGGTATCGTTCATCCACCTCCCCATTTATTTCCAATCCGTAATACTGACCGGAACTTTTCATAAACTGCCATATGCCTTTGGCGCCGGCCGGTGAAGAGGCATTTCGCAAATTGCTTTCAATTACCGCCAAATACTTAAAATCATCAGGCACCCCTTCTTCTGCCAATATGGCTTCAATCACTGGGAAATATCTACTGCTGTTCTTGATATTCAATGCAGTACTGGAATGCCAATAAGAATTAACTAACAATTCCCGGTCCAGTCGTTCAACGACATCAAAGTTATCCATTGGAACTTGTTCACCGGCAAATTCATAAACTTTATCCAGATTTACACTTCTTATGATTTGAGGTAAACGATCTGTTTCTACAGGATCCGTTTTGGACTCAGAGGGATCAGAATCCAGGGTGCCGGTATACGAAACGAAAACCATCAAGACTACGATAAAGGTGCCTATTGCCGAGAAGTATTTTAGGGATTTCATGATTGGAAAATTTTGTTGTAATCCCTAAAATTAAAGAAAATCAGCCAGATATGTAATTATTTAACAATTCGGCGGGGCCGTTTGAAGATAGGTACGGTAGAACATGGTTCGCCATACATGATGCTTTGGGCATATGGAATTAGTATCCTGGTAAGCTCTGCATAGGCTGCTGGAGGTACCGGTTTTTTACTGCATCCTTTGATCACAATTCTCTTTTCGTCATAGTGAGAAGTATCAATTTCTTGGATTTTTGACTTCATTTTTTCAGCAAAAAAGGAAGATTCTTCACCCACAAATATTTCCGAAGCGTATGGCTTGGCATAAGAAGTGATTAACATGTACGCCCATACCGGAATGATTGCATCCGTACTACAGGTAATAATTAGAGCTTTGCTTTCATATTGAGTCCAATCATAGGTTTTCAATATTTTCCTGAACTCTTTTTCTTTCAAGATGAGTCCTTGGAACAGATAATCCTTAATGTCAAAAATCATAGGCATTTCGGGAAAAAAGTCCTCAAGGTTAAGAGTTATCAGGCCACTGTTGGCCACCCTATTAATCAGTGGCTTGTCATCCACATCAGTTGTTTTGTGATTCATTTTCTATGTTTTCTTCGATAGGAGCTACTTCTCCAATTTCCGATTCAGGTACTTTAAAGTCTTTGGGCTGTGGTAGATCTTTGATACTATTTAATCCAAAGTATTTCATAAACTTACTACTGGTGGCATAGATTAATGGCCTTCCTGGCCCATCCCCTCTTCCAAGTATTTCAACAAGTTCTTTCTCCAAAAGTTTTTGAATGGTATAATCACAGTTTACACCTCTGATTTTTTCCACCTCTGTTTTCGGAACAGGTTGTTTGTATGCTACAATCGCTAAAGTTTCAAGAGCGGCTTTTGACAATTTACTTCGGTTATTTAGTTTGAGATATGAGCTGACCGTTTGGAAATAGGCACCTTTTGTTAAGAATTGATACCCCTGATTGATTTCAACGATTTCAAACGCCCGATCCGACTCCCTATATTCTTTGATTAGGTTTTCTATAGCTTGAAGAATTTCCTGTTTGGTGAATTGATGTTCATAGGTCATCTTTAAACAAGACATTACTTCCTTTAAAGTAATGGGGTCTTCTGAAACAAAAATTAAACTTTCTATATGCCTGCTTAGATTATCCACAGCGGATCAATTTGTTAACCTGAGTTCGATCATTCAAAAATCAAATTTAGTTAATTAACCGGATAAATCCTTTGCGCAGGCTCCTATTATCAGCTCATTGGTAGATGAAATCACGAGATCCTTGAGGATTCAGAACAGCTCATTTGTTCAGGTTTGAACGATTTTGCCAAAGGGAATAAGGCTTGATAGAATCGCTTTGCGGGGGCTTGTTACTGACTAAAAATAGTCAGAAAGATGGATACAGCACTTATAGTTAGGATTAGAATCGCCATTATAATGATGGAAGTGATCAAATTTTCTCGCAACATCTTTTTACGAATAATATTACGAGGGGTTTCTGTCTCCTGATCGATTTCCAATCCATAATACCATTGATCTTCTTTTCTTTCTACGGTAAGGTTGCAAAGTTCATCCTCGATAAAAAAGGTATACGTCTTTGTCTTTAATACATGAAAATCTATGACGACTACTTTGCCATTGCAGTATACCATCAAATGTCCTGTTTTGGCTCCGTGGAATAATCCGACATTAAAATGTTTGCCTACATCATCTACATATGTCCATTTAAACTGTGCCAAAAAAGTAAATCTTAATAGTAATGAAATCTTAATTGATAATACTGTAACGTCAATTATCGTGCTAAAATTTAATCCGGAGCAGAAAAAGGTGCAGAAAAAAAACAGGGCACTGCCGGAAAGGACCGGAGCACCCTGCATAACCCCAAAAAACCAATTGAAAACAATCTACTTTTAAATCCTAAAAATATTTAGGTTATATTTTAAATAAAGAGAACTTTTTCTCTCTATTTATTTCTATTCATAAGACGACAATTCTTTTCATGGGTCACATTTTTTGACGAAATAATTTCTATATTTCTGTGGGACTCAGAAGAAATCTGGTATGTAGATACATAGTTTTCTCATAGAACTACATCAAATCGAAAATTGTCGTAACAAAATTTTTCGAAATCAAGCATGAAGAAAGCAAAAAAAGTTTATTTCTGCACGCAATGTGGATTAAGATCATCGAAATGGCTTGGAAAATGCCATGTTTGTGGTAGTTGGAACTCATTCCAAGAACAAATTGTAACTAAATCCGGTAAAAAATCGATTCAGGGAAACTCCCCTGCAATTCCTTATCAAATTACAGAAATAGAAAATCACCCGGAGCCAAGAATGCAAATTTCAGATCAGGAACTGACCCGGGTATTGGGTGGCGGTATTGTACCCGGATCTGTAATTCTGCTAGGTGGTCATCCGGGAATTGGAAAATCGACCCTATTACTACAAATGGCATTAGATTCTGATAAAAGGGTATTATATCTATCTGGAGAAGAGAGTTTGCAACAAATAAAGTTAAGAGCGGATAGGTTAAATAAAACGTCTGATAAATGTTATTTCCTGGCTGAAACGAGACTTCAGGAAGTATTGAAAATTGTTCAAAATTTAAAACCTGAATTCTTAATTATCGATTCCATCCAAACCCTTACATCAGATCTGGTCGAATCTACTCCGGGGAGTATTGCTCAAATTCGCGAATGTACAGGAGAATTGATCCAATATGCCAAAAGTAATGCTCTGGCGATCTTGATTATTGGGCACATCACCAAAGAAGGTACTATTGCAGGTCCAAAAATATTGGAACACATGGTAGATGTGGTGTTACAATTCGAAGGGGACTCGCATAATAATTACCGGATGCTGCGATCCATAAAAAATCGATTCGGATCTACCGAGGAATTGGGCATTTATGAAATGTCGGAATCCGGGATGAATCAAGTTACCAATCCATCGCAACTCTTACTCACCCAGTCGCAAGAAACTTTAAGCGGATCGTCGGTTGCTGCGGCCATTGAAGGAATGCGTCCGCTTTTCATCGAGACCCAGGCTTTGGTAACTCCCGCGGTATACGGAACACCGCAGCGATCCTCGACCGGATGGGATTTGCGCAGACTAAATATGTTATTAGCTGTACTGGAAAAGCGTTGTGGATTCCATTTTGGATCCCAAGATGTATTTCTCAACATTGCTGGGGGCCTCCGGGTACAGGATCCTGCCATAGATCTGGCGGTGGCAGCGGCTTTGATTTCATCCTTAGAAGATTTTCCGATCTCATCAAAGATGGCATTTACAGCCGAAATCGGCCTTACCGGAGAAGTCAGAGCCGTCAATCGCATCGAGCAGAGGGTTCAAGAGGCGCAAAGATTGGGATTTGATCAAATCATCATTTCGGAATACAACTACCGGAATATCCACCGAGAAAATGATCAAATTGAAATCCTCCCACTGACTAAGATAAACCAACTTTATGATGTATTGATGGATCTGCAACCTACACCTAAATTGGATTAAAGAAAGAGTTGCAAATATCCCATTAATGTTTCCAATTCAGTTTTCATTAATTCCAGGCTCTCGGCTTATTAAAAAGTGAACTTTGATAGTGCACACGGCCATGCTCAACGGTTATCCAAATAAGGTAGCTGATATGCTGATTGCATTTTCCTCTCGTTTGTTTTTATTTATTACCATTACTCAAAAAACTAGACCTTAATTTGAAATAAATATCGGAACAATATAATCCCTCAATTCTTTCCAAGCCATGGTATAATTTAAGTCAAAATCATTAGGATTATGATGCAGAAATAATACAACGAGTTCTAACGTTCTTTTTCATTGGTCGAATTACCGATAACGAATGTTTACTCTCCGCCATCACACCCGATAGGCGAACCATCGGGTAGGGATTTTGCCGGAGGTACCTTATAACCGGAAGGATCTTTTAAAAATTGGTCGATCTGGAATGCGATATAGACATTATGTGGTGTACGGTTGGATTCAATATCTTGTTTACGATCTAATAAATAGTTGAGGGCCTCTGCTCTTACCTGGGCAAAAATTTGAGAATCGCCGGCCAAATTCAGCAAATGATGAATGTATAGTTTATCGACAATCTTCCCAATTTGTCCATAGAGGCCAGGTTCATGAATAAACTGGCCGGTATGCTCTCCAATCCGGTCCAGATATTCACGTAAAGACCAATGCTCTGAATTCCTGGCATTTTGTTCTATTATTCTGGTTAACCTGGACCCATTTAGCAAGAAAGACAAGCTGTGCTGTGCCGAACTTTCTGCTGCACCCAAAGGATCAAAGGTTATACCGGTGTAAATCTTAAACAACTCCCGATCCCTTTGATACCCGCTCGGAATGGGGTGCAGATATTCTATTATATGTTCAGGTATTTCCAAAAAGGATGGTTCGAGGGTGGTCAAAATAGCCTGCAAAGCCTGCTGTTGCAAATCAAGAGAAACGATATCCGTCTTTGGGGAATCTTCCTCTTTTACGGCATATTCATAATGAACTCCTCCAATCATCTTGCTACAGGCATCTACTTGGTAGCGGTGGGCAAGATATACCGGTACTAAAATATTTTCTAAAAGAGCCAAGGGTTGATTATTCCTGATATTATCTAACCCAAAACTTGACAATGCTTTCTTTCTCACAGCAATAATCCGCTTGAGCTCTGACACTGGGGAAGAGCCGTTGTCCCATAAATGGCCATATGGATGGGCACCTGAAGCCGGCCTGGCATCCCGGTCGGAAATGTATAATAGTCCCATTTTTTTGTTTTCGGTCAGGATACTAGTTAGTTCTTGGTCCTCGTTGGCCTTATCCTGAAAGTCCTGATAACCATATAATATGGTACGTTTATCCCATTCGCCAATACCTGTATCATAGGCTTGGGAAAAATCAAACTGTTCGGACTGGTCTAGGGTCACCATGGGATGGGGATAATCCATTACTGATGCGCGCTGATTGTAGCTGGCCGCAAAATTGTGAGCCAAACCCAACGTATGCCCAACTTCATGAGCAGATAACTGCCTCAGCCTCGTCAATGCCAATTCAGACATCAAGTTATGATTGTCCTGATCTTTTCCATATGGAGCGGCCAGCCCTTGAGCTATTAAAAAATCCTGTCTTACTCTCAGACTACCTAATGATACATGGCCTTTAATAATTTCACCAGTCCGAGGATCTACCACCGAAGTGCCATACGACCATCCCCGGGTAGAACGGTGCACCCATTGGATCACATTATAGCGTACATCCAGGGGATCAGCATTTGCCGGAAGAACCTTCACTTGAAATGCATCGATATAACCGGCAGCCTCAAAAGCTTGATTCCACCACCTGGCCCCTTCTAATAATGCACTTTTTACCGGTTCAGGACAACCTGGATCCAAGTAATATACAATAGGTTCGACGGCTTCTGAACGACGAGCTTGGGGATTCTTCTTTTGTAACCGGTGCCGTGTGATCCATCTTTTCACCAGAGGCTCATGAATTGGGGTGGCATAATCATAAAAAGACAAACTGTTGAATCCCGATCGGGCATCAAACCTACGTGGTCGATACCCATCATCCGGCAATTGAATGAAAGAGTGATGTTGTCTGACGGTAACCGCCGATGGGTCAGGAACTACTGAACGGATCAATCCACCTTTAGGAATACCGGTAAAAGTCAAAATACTTTCAAATTCGGAGTTTTTAGGGAAGTTTTTAGTTCGTTCCAGGTAAATGGCACTTCGGGATTTATCCAGTTGGTAATTTCCCTGACCACTATTAGCCAGCCGAGTACTTACCCCATGGGCATCCCGGAGTAAAAAAGGAGTTAAATCTACTTTTAATGTACCAGTGGTACCCTCATCGACAATAGTAAATCCCCACAATATCGATTGAGCAAAAGCCTCCTCTACCGATCTCCGCTCCAAATCATTATCACTTACCGCCCGGTAGCGATAATTCATCTGTTTCAGCAACAGTTTATTTCCAGACCTGACAAATTTCACTACCCGCGTACTTCCAAGTTGACCTCGATCCAATCCAAGGTCATTCGAACCGACTCCAGCGGCCAGAGAATTTACATATAAAAATTCCTGGTTCACCTGGTCTACATACAGCCATATTTTTCCTTCTTTCTCTTGCCATTCGAAATCAAAAAATCCCGGAACTCTATTTCCTTTCAGTTCGAATGAAAGGAGGAAAGTCAAAAAGAAAAACATATAGGATAACTTCTTCATAAAATGATAGATTTTAATTAATGAGACTTTAACAATAGCAGCACCATCTTTCCTGATTTAGTCGTCATATTCTTCCGCATCCAGAATCTTGTCGGCATCAAAATTGTATTTTACAAAATTACACCAATAACAATCTTCTTTACCGCAGCCTCTATTAAATTCATGTTCTTTTATCTTTTGATACGTATCCACTATTTGCTCACCTACAAGCTCAATGTCCTGATCACTTACCTCTTGCTTTTTCCTGAAATAGTCTCCCTCTTTATTGGGTTGAACAAAATCAATAATACCTTCTACCATGTTCCAATTTCTCTTTGGATCTGCATCAATTAGAATTTTATAAAACACGACTTGACGCCAATAATCTCCGCCCAAATTATCGTTGGTGGGCTTCGGAGCACTGGTCTTTCTTCTTCCATAGGATAGACTTCCGGTTTTATAATCCGTAACTCTTACCTGGCTGTTGAATAATTCCACCTTGTCTAATATCCCGGCGATCGGAACATCTTTGTAGGTCACATTCTGGATGGATTGTTCGGTAAAGATTCTTTGGGGCAAAGTCCAACTTTCGCGATACTGATCATAATATCCAGTCAGGATTTTCTTTCCGTAATACAGCTTTTCTTCAAATTCCTGCAAAGTAAAATGAGATTGATACCGATCCATACCCAATTGAAAAGCACCCAACAGGTTATCCTGAGAAAGTGGGTGTTCGTGCTTTTCATGGTTTCGAAAAAACTGCTCAAACGCATAATGTATAGCTTGTCCAAACCCCATCGCCTCGGTTCGGGCTGTAGGAACTCGCAGAATATTTTCGAAGTAAAATCTTAAAGGACAGTTTAAATATTTGTTGAGAGCAGTTGCGTTGAGAACAAATCTTTGCAATACGAAATCGATCCAATTTTTATCTATGAGATCGATAGTTCTTTCTTCCGGACTGATAATATCCACATAAAATTTGAGCAGATCCTCGGCAACCACCTGATTCTTAATTACGGTAAACTCTTGCTGATCTATTATTTCGGCTAAAAACAAACTTTTATTCAGAGGCTTTTCCAGATGACTGTCGGTCGAATACGACATTTCCAGATGTTTTTTGGCCCGGGTCATCGCTACGTACAGCAATCTTCTTTCGTCTTCGATCGCAGCATGTTCCATATTTTCTGTAACTGCAGGAATTTCAAATCGTGCTCTCCGGTTTTTCTTTTTCTCCCAATAATTTTCAGTGACACCCATAAGAAAGACCTGGGTGAATTCCAATCCTTTTGATCCATGCGCTGTGAGAAAGTTTACACCGTCATCGGAATAAACAATTTTATGCAATTCCAATGGAATCATATGTTCTTCCATTTTGTCCAGAATGTGTAAAAATTCCGAAAGGCTGATCAGTGGATTTTTACGAGTTTCTTCTTTAATAAATTCAAAGAAGGAAGTGACAATTTGCAAAATCCAATTTTTTTCCTCTAGATGCATGACGTACTTCAGAATGTTCCCATGCTTCAGTATTCTTTCAAAAAGTGTCTGGATGGTAACTGAGGGTAACTGTTGAATCCAATCCGATAGATTTCTTTCCAGATTGACAATTGAATCCAAGCTATGTAAATCGAGCTTTGCCAAGCTGGCTGAATCTCTTAAAAATCCTCGCCATGGTATACCCGGCTGGTCGCGACTATAATATCTGCATTCCAAAGAGATCCTTGCCACATCGGCCGAGTCAATCTCAAAAAATGGATAATGCATCAATTCGAATAACCGAAAGGAAGAACTGTTGGGTTTGGCAAATTCCTCTGCAATAAATTTTAAAATATTGATCAGATTCTGAACCAACGGATTCTTAAGTATGTCTACCTTTCTTTTTACATTCACCGGTATCCCTTTTCTTTCCAATACCTTGATGATGTTTTCAGCTTGATTGTGCTGGCGGTAGATTACAGCAATTTCCCGGTAAGGTATTCCTTCATGATGCGCTTTGACAATTTTGTCCATGATGGATGCCTCCTCATGAGCCTGGTTGGGATATTCTATTACTTTTGGGGTGATCAGATCATGGGCATGGCCGGCACTGGCAATCAACTCTTTGGTGAGCCCCTCCATGCGATTGACCAAACGATCTTTATTTTCTGTAATCAACTTCCCCGCCCAATTCAGAATATTTTGAGTCGACCGGTAGTTATAAGGTAGGATCAAGATGATCGGTTGATACTTGTCGATAAATTCTTGCATATTCGCCACGTTGGCCCCTTGAAACCGGTATATCGCCTGGTCATCGTCACCAACGGCAAATAAATTGGGCTTTTCCCAATAAGCATTTAATAAATGTAATATTTCATTTTGTGATCCATTGGTATCCTGGTATTCATCCACCAAGATGTATTGAAAGCGCTCTTGATATTCGGCCAGGAAATCTTCATCTGACTTAAAAGCATCCAACACCCAATGAATCATGTCATTATAATCATATCTCTCTCCTCTCTTCAGTTCCAGATTGTATTGGTCCACCAATTGAGCTGCTTTTAATACCGTTCTCCATCTGTTTTCCTTTCCCTGTCCTGATTTATTTAATTCTCCTTTTTTCCCCGACTTATTGGTTTTATAAATATTTTTATCATCCTGGTACAGGTTGGCGATTGCTTGATCTATCTCGAATTCCAGATCCGCGATGGTTTTATTCTCACGTTTTATATCATCAAATAGTTTTTTCAGATTTCCTAATTCGTAGTATCGCTTAGAAGTCAATCGTTTAAGGGGATGGTCTAAAGGCAGATCACTCAATATTTTACGGAGGATGTCGACTATATCCAGCTCAGTGGCGAGGGAAAGTTCAGCATAATCACCAAATAATTCCGGGTGATCCAAAATGATGTGATTACAAAAAGAATGAAAGGTATGTATATGAACCTGATACGCAGCCGGACCAATGTAATAAAGTAACCGGTTTCTCATAGCCACCGTGCCGGCTTCCGTATAGGTTAAACACAAGATATTATGGGGCTGTGCGTCCGTAGTTTGTAAAATATTACCAATCCGCAAGGCTAAAATTTCGGTTTTCCCAGTGCCTGGACCGGCAATCACCAGTGCCGGACCATCAATCCATTGTACAGCCTGCCTTTGTGCCTCGTTTAGGTTGGATATTGCTTTTTTGAATTGTTGAGTATTTCTGTTAACGGTTTCAAATTTTAAGGTCAATTGCGCCATATGTTGAACTATTCCATCTCTGTATTTGAAGCATAATGGAGGTTTACGAATTCAGTAAATATAACAAGAAATAATGGTGTAAATTAAATAATTTTACCACAGCTAAAATCATCATAAAAACCAATATTCGATAGGCCCAAAGTGAAGCATTGACAAACCGGGTGGCAAAATGTGCAGATACCCATCCTCCCAGAGATTGACCAATGGCTATCGTTAAACCGACTTTCCAATCGATCATCCCATTCCATTGAAAAATAAATATTGCTAGCAGAGTCAATAGGGTTACGACTACATTTTTTATGGCATTCGAATCGATCAGATCATATTTGGCCAGCAATACCATTACGGTGAGAAAAATGACCCCCATACCCATTTGAATAAATCCGGCATAAAACCCTATACTTAGAAATAAAGGGATGAAGATATACCGGTTGAGCTGATAGGTCGTGTCGGTTTCACGGAGCCACCGACTGGGTTTGATGAGCACTACGCAGAGCAGGATTAGCATCAAATAGGAAAATATAGTCTTAAATTGCTGGTTGCTTACCAATACAGCCATTATAATACCCGGAATGGCTCCGATTACAATCCAAAGTATGATGTATTTTCCTCTTAATATGGCCTGCTTTCGTTTTCTCCAAAATACCGGTGTACTCACCAATCCCTGCGCCATAATACCTATGCGATTGGTACCATTAGCCAGATTGCCTGGTAGTCCTATCACTTCGGTCAATATGGTCAGGGTAATCGCTGATCCATTTCCAGCCAGGGTATTAATAAATCCAGCGATAAATCCTCCGGTAATTGCAATGATGATGATATACCAATCCATATTATCTTAGGGATTCAACGTATCTTTTTGCCCAATTTTTGGATTGGATTCCGAACTGGTTCTCGAGTATTAATTGAAATCTATTTCTGATCATTCTGTTTCCTCATCTATCTTCTGGCACAATTCGATCAATACCCCATTGGTGAATTTAGGATGTAAGAAACAGATCAGCTTGTTATCGGCACCCTTCCTTGGTTTTTTGTCAATCAACTTAAATCCCTTAGCCTCCATCTCTACCATACTCTGATAAATATCTTTAACCCTAAAAGCCAAATGATGGATCCCTTCCCCTCTTTTGCGAATGAACCTAGCTATGGGACCGTCACCACTCAGGCTTTCCAACAACTCCAGCTTAGTAGGACCACATTGGTAAAATGAAACTTTCACTTTCTGATCCACAACTTCTTCCGTCTTATATGGTTGCTCACCAAGTAATAAGCTGAAAAGAGCATTGCTGCTTTGCAGATCTTTTATTGCAATTCCTATGTGATCAATTTTCATATCTTCGTAATATTGAGTTTTGTAAATGTATGAAGACTAAGGAAGAAATAATAAACAATTGGCTACCAAGATATACCGGTTTATCCTTGAATGATTTTGGTGAATATATATTATTGGTCAATTTTCAATCCTATGTGGAGACGTTTGCCCAAAAATACCAGGTCGAAGTAGTGGGCCGGAAAAGTGCCATGCCGAATGCTACCGCTGACAAAATTACTATCATTAATTTTGGGATGGGGAGTCCGAATGCGGCGACCATAATTGATTTATTAGCCGCTGTCAAACCGAAAGCTTGTTTATTTTTAGGAAAATGTGGTGGATTACGAACTGATAAAAATCAGGTTGGGGATTTGATATTACCTATTGCTGCAATACGAGGTGAAGGAACCTCCGACGATTATTTTCCCTCCGAAGTACCGGCTCTCCCTGCCTTTGCACTCCAAAAAGCAATTTCTACCACGATTCGTGATTTTTCTTTGGATTACTGGACTGGTACGGTTTACTCTACCAACCGGCGTGTTTGGGAACATTTGAAAGATTTTAAAGCCTATCTGAAAAAGATACGTTGTCTGGCAGTGGATATGGAAACGGCTACCATATTTTCAGTGGCTTTTTTCAATAAAATTCCGGCTGGAGCATTACTGTTGGTATCGGATTTACCCATGACACCCGAGGGCGTAAAAACGGATAAAAGTGATCGTCTTGTAACCGATGAATTTACTCAAAATCATCTGGAAATTGGCATTAACTCTTTGATGCAGCTCATCAACAATTCACTGACAGTCAGACATTTGAAATTTTAATATTGAATAATATCTTTTACAATCCTTTAGTCCGGCCTCCATCAACTGGAATGTTGATACCATTGACGTAAGAAGCTGCAGGTGAGGCCAGAAAAGCTACCACATTGGCAATTTCATCCGGATGGGCAAACCTTCCTGCCGGTACAGAATCCATCATTTTTTCGATTACTTCAATGGATGAAGAATCTGCTTTTTTAGCCCAGTCTTCAATGATCTCTTCCAGGCGAGTGGTGCGGGTCAGTCCGGGTAAAACATTGTTTACCGTTATGCCATCTTTAGCCACTTCATTGGAGAGTGTTTTAGCCCAATTGGCCACCGCTGCACGGATCGTATTACTGACCCCAAGACCTTGAATGGGTTCTTTCACCGAAGTACTGATGATATTTATAATTCTTCCATAACCGGCCTTGCGCATTCCCGGCAGCAATGAAGTAGTGATTAAATGATTGCAAATCAAGTGCTTTTGAAATGCATCTTCGAATTCCAACCGCTTGGCATTTACAATATCTCCTCCCGCCGGGCCACCGGTATTATTTATCAGAATTTCTATTTGGTTCTCATTGGCCAATCCCAATACTTTTTTCTTTACTTCTGCCGGACTACCAAAGTCAGCAACTAAATATTGATGATCTTGTCCTTGAGTTCGATCCAGTTGGCCCATGACTTCAGCCAGCAGGTTTGGACTGCGGGCAACTAATATAACATTTGCACCTAAGGTTGCCAGGGCTTTGGCACAAGCTCTTCCGATGCCTTTACTGCTTCCCCCAACCAGGGCAACTTTACCGTTTAACGAAAGGTTCATGAGCATAAGATATCTATATGAATTAAGGAATTGATTAGATTTACGAAAAATACAATTTTTATCGGGATCTTTGCAGTCATTTGAAATGAACAAGAAAATATATTTTGCTTCTGATTTTCACCTGGGGATCCATGCCAGACATACCAGCCTGGAAAGAGAAAAATTACTAGTAGACTGGCTTACCAAAATTCAGGATGATGCGGCTAAGATCTATTTGGTTGGTGATATTTTTGACTTTTGGTTCGAATATAAATATGTTGTCCCTAAAGGATATTACCGATTATTAACTGCTTTTTCCAAAATTATTGAATCAAATATTGAATTGGAAGTTTTTACCGGAAATCACGATATGTGGTTATTTGATTATTTGCAAGAAGAATTTAATATATCGGTGCATCGCAAACCAATTATCGAAACATTTCAAGATAAAATCTTCTATATAGGTCATGGTGATGGTCTGGGCCCGGGAGACCATGGTTATAAGTTCATTAAAAAGGTATTTGCCAATCCGGTCTGCCAATGGTTATTTGCCAGGCTCCATCCTAATCTGGCGTTTCGACTTGCGCATTATTGGTCCGGAAAAAGTCGAGAATCTACCGATCCTAAAGAACTGAAATTTTTGGGTGCGGAACGCGAATGGTTAATCTCATTTTGTGAAACTATGCTGAAAAAACAACATATAGACTATTTTGTTTTTGGCCATCGCCACTTACCAATTGAGTACCAACTATCCAATGGAAAATCTACCTATGTGAATTTGGGAGATTGGCTACAACACTATTCCTATGCCGTATTTGATGGTGAAAGGTTAAATCTTCGTTACGTTGACGTGTGAATTCTTGATGGATAATCCCTCCTCTTGGTAAATTTTTAGGATCCGTAAGGCATACCGAAAACCTGGCTCACGGTTACGAGGAGAAATACTGACCGGTAATATTGCTTATACGCATCGCTAAATACGAATTAGAAGCAATTATCCGGTTTCCATCCAAATACTGTTCACCACCGGTGAAATCTTGCAACTTTCCACCTGCTTCATGTACCAACAAGATACCGGCGGCTACATCCCACACATTCAGACCATATTCAAAAAACCCATCAAACCGTCCGCAGGCGACATAGGCCAGATCCATCGCGGCACTTCCAAATCTCCTTACCCCTCTGGTATTTTTTACAAAATACTCAAAGGTGGACAGATAGGCTTCTAATCCTGAGTAATCATAGTATGGAAACCCGGTGGCGATGATCGCATCTTTCAAATTTTTGGTTTTACTGACTTGAATTGGCTTTTTGTTTAAGAATGCACCCTGTCCGGAAATGGCGTGATACATTTCTTTGTGGTTCATTTCATAAACAACCCCAAGTACGGTTTTCCCTCCTATCTGCAATGCAACACTTATGCAATAGAATGGCAGCCTATGAATAAAATTTGTAGTTCCGTCCAAAGGATCGATGATCCAGGTAAATTCCTTCATTTCGTCCTGAGTGACCTCTTCTTCGGTAATAAACCCGGAAGTAGGAATTATCTTTTGTAATCTTTGAGTAAGTAGTTCTTCAGAAGTTTTGTCTACATACGTTACTAAGCTATTTAAGGATTTTTCTTCAACATCTGATGCCGCAAATTTTAAAGATTCCTGTTGAATAAAATACCCAACGTCCTGTACGGCGCTGATTACCTGGTGAGTAATGCTTGATAAGTCCTTCATAGTGCAAAACTAAAAATGGTATGGAAAACCCATACCATTATATAACAGATAATTTATTTTAGTTAACAGGGTTTACGATTAACCCATTTCAGCTACTACTTCTTGCACCTCAGGAACCATCCTTTTCAACATCCCTTCAATTCCGGCTTTCAGGGTAACCGTTGAAGAGGGACATCCACTACACGATCCTTGCATCAACACAAATACGCGGCCTTCTTCATATTTGTGAAACTCGATATTACCTCCATCCATCTCCACGGCAGGTTTGACATAGGTATCTATGAGATCTTTTATTTTTTCTACAATAACCGATTCTTCATCGGAATAATTATGTACAGCCCCCTGGGTTGATTTAATCTTTTCCATTTCCTCTTCATACCCCTCTGCGACAATTTCTTTTTCAGCCTCCACATAGGTTTTAATAAAATCTTTCAAAAGTAACATAATATCCTCCCAGGAATAAGTTAACTCTTTAGTTACCGTTACAAAGTTGTTGGATATATAAACACCCTTTACATAGGGAAACTTATACAATTCGACTGCCAGAGGTGACCACTTATTGGCCAGTTCTTCTTCACGAAAATCCGCTGTACCTCGAAATAAAATCCTATTGGTAACAAACTTCAGGGATTCCGGATTTGGTGTTTGTTCGGTATAAAGTAAAATTGGACTTTGAACTTTTGATTCCATATTTATTTTCTTAAAGAAAGATTACAAAAGTAACACATTTTGGGTTAAAAGGTTTCCTACCATTTGAGCAAGGCGATAAAACCCAATCATTTAGTAGTATTGGATGTTTTGGATATGGGAAAATGCAGAACTACTCATCTTTGATTGCCGATTTTGAATCTCCATTTTTGACTCCTGGTGCCATATTGGCATGCTGTTGCGAAGCAAATGGCCACATTGTCAGCATTTAGGGGCGTTTTGACTTGGATTTTGCATTGGTACGCCATTTGATCGAAGGATTCTTAGAAATATTCTTTTAATCACTAAAACCTAATAATAATGAACTTAGTTAAATTTAATAGAAGATCTCCTGGAATTCCTTTTGGTGGATTATTCGATGAATTCTTTAATCATGACCTAGTGAATCATGATGGATGGTCACAAAAACCTGCGGTTAATATCATTGAGCATAAAAATGGTCATACCTTGGAAGTGGCAGCACCCGGCTTAAAAAAAGAAGATTTTAATGTGATGGTAGAAAACCAAATACTTACGGTTTCATTGGAAAAGAAAAACGATGAAATTGAGGAAAAAAAGAATTACCGGCGCAGAGAATTCAGGCACCTCTCCTTTAAGAGGGATTTCCAACTTCCTGACAATGTGGATCAAAAGGCAATCGCAGCTAGCTATAATGATGGAATTTTAAGTATAGAATTACCTATTGATAAAGTGGCTGAGAAAGAAAAAACAAAGAAAATAGAGATTGGATAATCGTTTTCAAAAAAAATAAAAAAGAGGTTGCTCTTCACAAAGTAGCCTCTTTTTTTTATTCAATAATCAATGCTGTACCAGTTTTCACTTCACTGAAAGTGGTTAAATTGTTTCTGGTCATCAATTCAGTTAAAGTAAGACTGGGAAATTTTTCCAGGATGTCTTTTACCGTCTCACCTTTTTGCAACACATACCGTTTTCGGTTACTGAATCCGGGAACCGATCTAACCTCAGCAATCTCAGACATAGGTATTTTACCCTCAGGATTCAAGCTATAGGTAATAAATAACACATCTTCTAATTGCAATCTAGGCAACTGGCTGATGCCAGGATACAGCTCGCGACTTCGGAAATTTACTTCCACTTTTTTATCGGTTTCCTGAACCACAAATAATAGCAATTCCCGATCGTCTCGAAGTGTATTGTCTTGAAGATTATTCCAATACTGAATATTGTAAAGGTTTATCTTGAAGTGATCTGCGATTTCTTGCAGCGATTCTCCTGCAAATGCTTGCAGCTCAATTGAGACATATTCCGTTTCGGATCCTGTCTGTATTTCTTCCATTCCATGATCCGGATTTAACAAATGATATTTTACAATGGATATTACTCGCTTAGGCAAGGTGAGATAAAATCCCTCGTGGGATTCCGGGATTATATCGCGTTTGAATCCTGGATTAAGATCTCTGATCACCGCCATTTCCAGTCCTGTTAATTCTTGAATTTTTTTAAATGAAAGCGTCTGATACACTTTCATATATTCAGTTACCTGAAAATCAAGTCCGGGTAATTCCTGCTGTAGATTGTGTTTTTCATAATTTTTGAAAAGATAGGTGGCAGCAAGATAAGCTGGTATATAATCTCTGGTTTCTTTGGGCAGATAAGGCCTGATATCCCAATAATCCGAACTTCCTGCACGTCTAATAGCCCGGTTCACATTTCCGGCTCCACTATTATAGGCAGCCAATACCAGCGCCCAATCTCCAAAATATTCATACAATTTTTGCAAATGTTCGGCTGCAGCTTCCGTAGAACGAATGGGGTCTTTTCGCTCATCGACTTGATTGTTGATTCGCAGTCCACAAATTCTTCCGGTGGCGGGCATAAATTGCCACAACCCCATAGCACCTACCCGTGATCTCGCACCCGGACGTAATGAAGACTCTACTATAGATAGGTACTTCAGGTCATCAGGCAAATCATTGGCCGCAAAAATTTCTTCAAATAGGGGGAAAAAAAGTACACGTTTCCCAATTAACTTTTGGGTATAAGCCGGATATTTAACCAAATACCTTTCCAGATATTCCATAATCACTTTGGTCTCCTTAGCTTCAACCAAAGTGGACATGGAGGACAGACGCTCCATGATTTCAGTTTCCGACCATTCAGTCATTACTGTTGAAGGCTTAGCCCACAGTGTGCTTGTCAAAAGTTGAAAGCATATAATGACTGCAAAGATATTTTGCAATATTCTTTTTATGTCCATAGGATTAAATTCTAATCATCCGAACTTCAGGTTTCGTTTGTGCCTAATTAGTCAACCTGAAATCCTCATATTACAAATATATGTAATATGAATCAATGACGAACAACAAAAGTACTTTTTTTATAATATCTATGCCGTTTATTTAACACTTTTAACAGATCATTCACTATCAGAAACGATTTTCTTTGCAATATGTTTTGCGATGAGTGTCAATTGATTTTCACTAAATCGTGGTCCGATAATTTGTACCCCAATTGGCAATCCTTCTTTTGAGAATCCGACCGGTATGCTAATAGCTGGTAATCCGGCCAGGTTAGCTATAACAGTGAATACATCTGCCAAGTAGATTTTTACCGGATCGTGGTCTACAGTTCCTAATTTCCACGGCAACACCGGAGATACAGGTAAGATTATAGCATCAGCTTCTTCAAATAAGGCATTTAATTCACTGATTACTATGCTGCGCGTTTTTTGGGCTTGGGCATAATATGCTTCGTAATATCCCGAACTTAAGACATAGGTTCCCATCATCAAACGCCTCTTTACTTCTTCACCAAAGTATTTGGTCCTTGTATTTAACACAATATCGTCTATCGAATCTCCTTCTGCTCTGGGTCCGTAACGGATACCATCAAATCGCGTCAAATTAGATGATGCCTCGGCCGTAGTCAGGATATAATATGCTGGGACTAGATATTCCTGGGTTGAAAATGTACACGGAACTATCGCCTCCACCGAATCCTTGATTTTATCAATTAGATCTTGATAGCTACTCAGAATTTGTTCATCAACGGATGCTGAATCTCCGGCCCAATATGCCAGCTTAAATTGAGTATTTATTGGTTTTTTAATTTGCTGGTACTCTGGTCCAGTGCTGGTTGCATCCTTAATATCTTTTCCGGCACCAACTTCTAAAAGTTTTTCCAGGTCATCGATATTTCTTCCAATAAATCCCAATTGATCGAAAGACGAAGCATACGCAATCAGCCCGTATCTACTTAACCGACCATAGCTAGGTTTTAGTCCATAGAGATGACAGAACGAAGCAGGCTGTCGAATGGAACCGCCAGTATCGGA
Source organism: Saprospiraceae bacterium (assembly GCA_965223405.1). Lineage (GTDB taxonomy): Bacteria > Bacteroidota > Bacteroidia > Chitinophagales > Saprospiraceae > CBDCWO01. The sequence continues at coordinate 3,211,707 of CBDCWO010000006.1, read as the reverse complement.
ACCCAAAGCACATAAACAGGTATCGAGACTTACCGAAACAGCACTTCCGCCCGAGCTTCCTCCGGGAACCCTCTGCGGGTCATAAGGGTTTCTCACCGGTCCATACACTGAATTCTCATTCGAGCTACCCATGGCAAACTCGTCACAGTTGACTCGGCCAATCACAATCGCATCTTCATCCAATATTTTTTGCAATACAGAAGCTGTATATGGAGATTTATATCCTTTGAGGATTGCGGATGATGCTGTAACTTCTTTACCTGCATGACATATTACATCTTTAACTGATAGAAATAGGCCGGCAAGTTTTCCCATTTTTTTACCAGCTTGAAATTTTTCATCCAATTCTTTAGATTTTGTCTTGACCTCATCGTGATATATCTCGAGGTAGACATTATAATCTTTTGATGCTTCTGCTTTAGCCAGATAATGAGATGCTAACTTTTCAAAAGTAATGTTTCCAGTTCTCAGGTCTTTCTGGATATCGGTCAAGGAAGTGAACCGTGCTTTCATGTCCGTTGCAATAATTTCGCCACATCATCAAAATTCAGCTTTTGCTGATCTCCATTTTGCATATTTTTAAGGGTAATCAAAGAGTTCTCCATCTCTTCCGGACCAATGATACCGACAAATGGAACTTTCAAAGCGTTGGCATACTTCATTTGCTTTTTAAATTTATCCGGTTTAGGATAAATATCACAAGGTATTTCTTGTGACCGCAATTTCAAGATCAACTGATAACCATAATAATGACATTCTTCATCAAAAGTCAACAACAGAATTTTTATTCCTGATATCAGTCCATCGGTAAACAAATCCATCTCCTCCATTACGTCATAAATACGCTCAGCGCCGAAACTGATGCCTACTCCCGATACATTGGGAAGACCAAATACTGTTGTTAATCCGGCGTATCGGCCACCTCCTCCCAAACTCCCTATTTTTACCATGTCCGTGGTTACCTCATAAATGCATCCGGTATAATAACTGAGCCCGCGGGCCAGAGTAAAGTCCAATTTGACCTGGTTGTTTGTATTTGAGATGTATTTAAATATTTGCTCCAATTCTTTTATCCCGGAACTACCCTGATCCGTTTGACCAATTTCTGCTTTTAATTCTTCAATATTCATTTCCAAAAGACTCAGTACCTGCAACGCATTGCCTTCAGGTATTCCCTTGGTGATCATTTCTCTCAATACTCCATTGGCTCCGATTTTATCCAGTTTATCAATGGCAGTGGTCATTTCTGTAAAAAGATGATTTATGCCAGCGTACTCTGCGATTCCAGCCAGCATTTGTCGATGATTTATTCGAATGGTGACTGGTATTTTCAATTTCGTAAATACTTCATCATACACCTGCACAAGTTCTGACTCATACATCAGCGAATCCGAGCCTACCACATCAGCATCGCACTGATAAAACTCTTGATATCTTCCTTTCTGAGGGCGATCAGCTCTCCATACCGGTTGAATTTGATATCTCTTGAATGGAAAATGAATTTCATTTTGATGCATAACCACAAATCGCGCAAAAGGCACTGTAAGGTCATAACGCATACCTCGACGGGCAATAGAGGGTGTCAATGACCTGGAATCTTTGTTGTCCAAAGCCTCTTGATCTGCTTTAGCTAGGTAATCTCCATTATTTAATACCTTGAAGATTAAGTTGTCTCCTTCATCGCCATATTTCCCTTGTAATGTGGATAGATTTTCAAAAACAGGGGTTTCGATGGGTACAAAAGCATACTTTTGAAATATTCGTTCAATGGTATTGAATATATATTTTCGCTTAAGCACCTGTTGCGGACCAAAATCCCTGGTACCCTTGGGAATACTTACTTTCATGAGCAAGAATGTTACGGATTACGTTGTGTTTAATTTCAAATAGCGGAAAAAAATTGAGTTAAAAAGCGCATGTCATTATCAAAATATTGCCGAATATCACTGATCCGGTATTTTTGCATGGCTTGTCTTTCTATTCCCATTCCAAAGGCAAATCCCGAGAATTCATTCGAATCTATCCCACAGTTTTCCAATACAGCCGGATCGACCATTCCACATCCAAGAATCTCCAACCATCCGGTACCTTTGGTTATCCGGTGGTCCAATTCACTATTCAAACCCCAGTACACATCCATTTCCGCACTAGGTTCTGTGAAGGGAAAATAACTTGGTCTTAACCGAATCTTCGTGTCAGGTCCATATTGCTCACGAGCATAGTAATAAAGCGTTTGTTTCATATCCTTGAAAGAAACATCACGATCGACATATAGTCCCTCCACCTGATGAAACTGACAGTGGGATCTGGCTGAAATCGTTTCATTCCGATATACGCGTCCCGGTGCAATGATTCGAATAGGTGGTTTGGTTTTAGTCATTACTCTAGCTTGTACCGAAGACGTATGGGTCCGGAGTAAATATGTATTGCTATCCTTAAGATAAAAAGTATCCTGCATGTCTCTGGCCGGGTGATCCATAGGGGTATTCATGGCGGTAAAGTTATGCCAATCGTCCTCTATCTCTCTATCTTCTACAACGGTAAAACCAATTCTTGAGAATATTTCTATGATACGGTTAAGTGTAATCGAAACCGGATGCCTTGCCCCTACTGGTGCTGAAATTGCCGGTGCAAATAAATCCAGATTATGTTTAGGTCCCTGGACCATGGATAAATCAGATTTTACTGTTGCATAGCGAGTTTCAGCGGAGGATTTAACTTCATTCAATTTAAGCCCAAATTCTTTTTTTCTTTCATTAGGAACGTTGCGAATTTGTGCAAAGAGAGGTTTTAAGATATTCTTGCTACCTAAATATTTTATGCGGTAAGCTTCAAGGGCATCCTTATCCAATATTGGTGTGTCTTGAGTTTCTTTTAGCAATTGAGCTACCTGGTCAAAAAGCTGATCTACCATACTTATCTATCTTGAACCGGCAAAATTAATCAAAAAATAACAAGAAAGAGATAATCCATGGAAGATGATGAAGCCGTTTAAAAACTAAGTTTAACATCGAGGCTTAAAGGTTAGTGACCCAAGAGTAATTCAACCTCATCTCAATTGAGATTAATATTGGAGCTGCTGAGATTCCTTTTTTTTGTTACAAAACGAGGTTTGTAGGTCACTTGACTTCTGGAAGGTTATTGTACCGTTCCCATTACTGATTACAGCATCCTTTGTCCTTGAGTTCCTTTCATGATATATATACGAATTAAAATTCCACTTATCACTCCAAACAAAAACCCGCCGATGTGAGCCCACCAGGCCACACCTGCGCTTTGCGCTGAGGATGGTCCCAAAGCAAGCAGCCCACTGATAAGTTGCTGTACGATCCAGATTCCTAGAAAAAAGTAAGCAGGCATAAGAAAGGAACGAAAAAAATAGATCACCACAACTTTGACTCTGGATGAAGGAAACATCACCAGGTAGGCACCTAGGACTGCTGAGATGGCACCACTGGCCCCGACAGCCGGCACCACACTATCCGGATTAAATAAGGTATGTACTCCAGCTGCTGCCAACCCTCCCAGGATATAAAATACGATAAAAGCCATATTGCCGATAATAGCTTCAATATTGTCCGCAAACACCCATAGAAATAACATATTTCCAATCAGGTGTATCCATCCTCCGTGCAAAAACATACTGGTAAGAAGTGTAAAATAATCCTCTCCGGATACGATCTCCGCAGGGATAGAACCATAATGGTAAACAAAACCTTGAAGCTGGCTTTCCCCGAGCGTCACTTGATAAAAAAAGATCAAGACATTCAACAGGATAAAGGTATAGGAAAACAAAGGCTTGTATCCTCCTTGCACCTGATCATCACCAATAGGAAATATCATAATAAGTAATGATAATAGAAATAAGTTATATAAATCCTTCTTTCAAAAGGTCATGAATGTGGATAATACCCTGATACTTTCTTTGTTCATCTACCACTATCAGCTGTGTTATACTATGCTTTCTCATCAAATCAAGTGCTTCTATTGCCAGCGTATCCTGGTTAATGGTTTTTGGATTTTCGGACATGATATTATGGGCCTGCAACGTATTGATATCGGCACCGGACAAGAGCATTCTGCGGATGTCTCCATCGGTAATTATCCCGGTGATCTGGTGATCTTCGGACAGGACAGCTGCGACTCCCAAACGTTTGGAGGAAATTTCAATAATAGTTTCCTTAATGCTCTGATCTGAATGCACTTTGGGCTTCTCATTCATCTTGCTCAAATCATTTACTTTCATATACAGTTGTTTCCCCAAAGATCCTCCTGGATGAAAAAGAGCAAAATCACGTGGAGAAAATCCCTTTAACCGCAGTAAAGTCATGGCCAGAGCATCACCTAATACAATTTGTACTGTGGTACTGGTTGTGGGCGCCAGGTTATTCGGATCTGCTTCCCGATCTACTGGGGTGTATAACAGATAGTCACATTGTTTTGCCAGGAAGGAATCACGGTTCGCTACGACTCCAATAACCTCATTACCAAAACTTTTTATTAAGGGTAAAAGAACTTTCAATTCTGAAGTATCGCCACTTTTCGATAAACAAATGACGATATCGTCATTATCAATGACTCCGATGTCTCCATGGATCGCATCTGCAGCATGTAAAAATATAGCCTGAGTACCAGTAGAATTGAAGGTCGCTACCCATTTTTGTCCGATGATTGCACTTTTACCCATACCGGTAACAACTACCCGACCGGAACATGATTTTAGTTTGGTTACACTTTTTACAAATTCCTCGTCGAGGACTGAAGTCAATTGCTGAATACCACTTACTTCGAATTGGATGGTCTCTTTAGCAATTTTTAATATTTCTTTTGCGCTAGTCACGAGGATTTTGTATTTTCGTTGGCCTTTTTAAAAAGCCAGTTGATAAATGTTAAAAATCTTGTTAAAGGTCTAATTAAAAATTATAGAATACTACCATTTAGCCGGAATTTTGTATTTTAAAGTAAATTAGGCTTACTGGAATTTCAAATTAATATTTCATCATTCCCTCACAAGTAACATAATATGTCAGTAACTTCAATGTCCCTGCAGGAGGCTTTGCAAAATCATTTTGGATTTGACCAATTTAAGGGTGAACAAAAGGAAATCATAGAAAGTGTCCTTGATGGACGTGATACTTTCGTAATCATGCCCACCGGTGGCGGAAAGTCTTTATGTTACCAACTTCCAGCCTTGATTTCACCGGGTACTGCAATTATCATTTCTCCCCTCATCGCTTTGATGAAAAATCAAGTGGATTCAATCAGAGGATACGGAGAAAATGATCATGTAGCTCATTTTCTAAACTCTTCTTTGACCCGAAGGCAAATTACTGAAGTCAAAAGTGACATTAGTCAGGGAAAGACTAAGTTGTTATTTGTAGCTCCGGAAACTCTTACCAAAGATGAAAACATTCAATTCTTTAAATCTGTCAATATTTCTTTCATTGCCGTAGATGAAGCCCATTGTATTTCAGAATGGGGACACGATTTTCGTCCGGAATATCGCCGCATCCGGGATATGATTGATGCCCTGGGAGAAGACAAACCTGTGATGGCATTAACCGCAACTGCTACTCCAAAAGTAAAAAGTGATATTGTCAAAAATCTGGACATGAAGAATGAAAGAAGTTTCGTTTCTTCATTTAACCGTGACAATTTGTTTTATGAAATCCGACCAAAACTGTCAAAGGAAGATGCCATCAAGCAAATTGTTCAGTTCATCCATACCAAAAAAGGTAAATCCGGAATTATTTATACCCAATCGAGAAAATCGACTGAAAAATTGGCCAAAGTCTTAAACGTAAATGGGATATCCGCAGCTCCGTACCATGCCGGACTTGAAGCCAAAGTCAGAGCATCGGTTCAGGATAGCTTTTTAATGGAGGAAATCGATGTTATATGTGCCACAATTGCTTTTGGAATGGGTATTGATAAGCCTGATGTACGATTTGTAATCCATTTTGACATACCTAAAAGTATCGAAAACTATTACCAGGAGACCGGGAGAGGAGGAAGAGATGGATTAGAGGGGCATTGTCTGGCTTTTTATTCTCATAAAGATATCCTGATACTGGAAAAGTTTCTACGCGATAAAACCGCTGCCGAAAGAGAAATGGGGAGCCAGCTATTGGGAGAAGTAGTGGCATATGCCGAAACGGCTACTTGCAGAAGAACTTTCCTATTACATTACTTCGGAGAACAATTTAAAGAGGAGGACTGCCATCAAATGTGTGACAATTGCAAGAATCCCAAAGACCGGATTGAAGTCAATGAAGAGATGAAACATGCATTGGCCGCCGTGGAAGCTCTAAAAGAAAACTATGGAATTAAGCTGTTGGTGGATTTTATCACTGGAAAAGCAACCCAGGAGATAAAGAATTTCGGATTTCATGAAAAAGCCTTGTTTGGCCATGGCAAACAAAAAGAAGAAGCATTTTGGCATTCCATTTATCGACATGCCATATTGCAAAATCTCCTCTATAAGGATATTGAAAATTATGGCATCCTAAAACTCACAGATAAAGGTCTCGATTTTATCAAAGATCCGAAGTCATTGAAAATTCCAATAAACCATGATTATTCAAAATTAAAATCTACAGGAAGTTTTGAATCCAACCGTTCAGCAGCATTGGATAATGTCTTGCTAAAATTACTCAAAGATCTCAGGAAAGGTTTGGCAAAAGAAAAGAGTGTACCGCCCTATGTAATCTTCCAGGACCCCTCACTGGAGGATATGGCTACTCAATATCCCATCTCCATGAATGACATGAATAAAATCAGCGGAGTAAGCCAAGGTAAAGCTATGCGATATGGTAAATCATTTGTAGAATTGATCAAAGAGTATGTGGAAGAAAATGAAATTGAAAGACCAACAGATTTTGTAGTTAAGCAAGTGGCCAATAAGTCAAAAGCAAAAGTTGCTATCATTCAGGGAGTTGATCGAAAATTAACTCTGGAAGAAATTGCTGATGCGAATCGCATGTCTTATCAGGACCTATTACATGAAATGGATATTATTGTCTCATCAGGTACAAAACTTGATCTCAACTATTATCTGGAAGAAAATCTCGATGACGGTACTGTGGAAGACATATATGATTACTTTATGGAAGCTGAATCTGGATCTATTGATGAAGCATTAAATGAATTTCAGGATGATGATGTCACTGAGGAGGAGATTCAATTGGTACGGTTAAAATTTCTATCTGAAATGGCCAATTAAGATGGATATTTTAATTATCAATGGTCCTAATTTGAACCTTTTAGGTAAACGCCAACCAGAGATTTATGGAACCCAATCATTTGAGGATTATTTTGAGTCGCTACTATTTCTTTTTCCAAAAATAAATCTGACCTATTTTCAATCCAATCATGAAGGTGCCTTGATTGATAAATTACATGAAACCGGTTTTTCTCATCATGGAATTATTCTTAATGCCGGGGGATATACGCATACATCTATTGCCTTGGCAGATGCTGTTGCGTCTATTAATACACCGGTCGTAGAAGTACACATATCGGATATAAGCCAAAGGGAAGGTTTTCGCAAGCATTCTTACCTAAAATACAATTGCATTCATCAGATTATGGGAAAAGGGCTTCAGGGATATAAGGAAGCCATTGAGTATTTAATTCAATTTTCAACTAGGGATAAGACTTGACCGGTAGTTGTGGTGGATATAAGGTTAAATCTAACAGTCTGATGTGATTTCTCTCATTTAGTTTTACCCGATTTTTGCCAAGCCACTTTCTTAAGCCAAATCCAAGTAAAAAAGATCCGGCACCAAATATCAGGGGTGCAGGTTCCTCTCCATAGCTGGGTACTATGTCCCTGAGTTGCAGGATAAGTGTACTGAATACGGTATTTGCTCCACTGACCATCAAAAATGTAGCTGCATATCGCACCCATTTTCCTTTATTTGGGTTTTTTATGTGAGTGATGTCACTGATAGGTATGGCAATTACACCCTCTAAATCGGGAATAATAATCGCTTCAGCTTCCAGATCCAAATCCGAAATACGACGATCATACCAAATTTTTTCTCCCTTCAAACGGAAGGATATCTCATCTCCGATATAAAATTTATAGCTTTTAGGAGATCCCCGCATTTCTATCTGCATTATTTTCTGTCCATCCACAAAAAATGTCATACTTAGAAAGAAATATAAAAATCCCCATTTCATATACGATTATACGAATCTCGACCAGATTTTGCCACTTTAGAAGGTGGTAATTAGTAAATTTTTAACGAGGATCCATTTGAATGTAAGATATATTGAAAGGCTGGACCGCAATGCTGATTTGAAAAGAACTACTTATTGGGTTGCAGACTTTTGAAATTTATGAATTAGGTTCCGGACACTCTTCTCAATTTGTGAATAGGACAACATTTCTTGAGCCTGATAGATAAACATCAATCCGAAAGATAAGTCGGCAGGTAAAATAGAAGATTTATGTATGCGATAAGCCTCCCTTAGTCTTCTTTTAATCTTATTGCGATCAGTCGCTTTTTTGATCTTTCTTTTGGGAGCAACAAAAGCCACCTGTACCACACCGGGAGAACTTTCATCAAACTTTTTCCAAATTAATTGAACCGGATAGCTCCAGAGAGTATTACCTTTTTCAAAAATTTCAGCTATTTTTTTCCTACTCTTTAACCTTTGGTTTTTAGGAAAAGAGAAATCATTGTTCACAGAATCTGTGTGTATTATTGAAGATTATTTGAGCCTGCGTTCATCACTGACGGATAATTTTGCTCGATTCTTTTTCCTTCTCCTAGCCAACACCTTCCTTCCATTCTTCGAATTCATGCGTGACATAAAGCCATGTTTGTTGGCTCTTTTTCTTCTGGAAGGTTGATAAGTACGTTTCATGATTTATCTAATTTAAAACCCTTTGTGAAAAGGAATGCAAATGTCTAATAAAAAATTGAAAATACCAATATTCTTGTAAATTTTCCTTCTACACACTCACACCCACACCCACACTCACACCCACACTCACACCCAATTTATCCATTCATGGAAGCTAAAAACTCATCGTTATTGGTAGTTGTCAACATATACTTGCGTAAAAACTCCATAGCTTCGTCCGGTTTCATATCTGCCAAATGGTTACGCAGAATAAACATCCTTTGCAGGGTTTCCTTATCGAACAGAAGTTCTTCTCTACGTGTGCTGGATTTGGTGAGATCAATTGCCGGATAGAGCCTCTTATTAGCCAGGGATCGATCCAATTGCAACTCCATATTACCGGTACCTTTAAATTCTTCAAAGATTACGCCGTCCATTTTAGAACCAGTATCAATTAGGGCTGTAGCCAAAATAGTCAGCGATCCTCCTCCCTCAATGTTTCGGGCAGCACCAAAAAACTTTTTAGGCTTTTGTAAAGCATTTGCTTCTACACCCCCGGAAAGAACTTTTCCACTAGCTGGGGCTACAGTATTATAGGCTCTTGCTAGTCGAGTGATTGAATCGAGTAATATTACCACATCATGCCCCGATTCTACCAGTCGTTTGGCTTTTTCCAAAACAATACCTGCAACCCTTACGTGATTGTCGGCAGGCTCATCAAATGTAGAGGCTATAACTTCAGCATTTACACTTCGTTTCATATCCGTAACTTCCTCCGGACGTTCGTCTATAAGCAGTACAATTAAATAAACTTCCGGATGATTGGCGGCGATTGCATTTGCAACATCCTTCAACAAAAATGTTTTACCAGTCTTGGGCTGAGCCACGATCAAACCTCTTTGACCTTTTCCAATAGGTGCGAACAAATCAATCATCCTATTGCCATAATCCTTCCCTGCAGGATGACTGGTAAGTTTGAATTTTTCTCTTGGAAATAATGGAGTCAGGTAATCAAATGGAATTCTATCCCGGGTCTTCTCAGGTAATTTGCCGTTGATGGTTGAAACTTTCAATAAGGCAAAATACTTTTCTCCTTCCTTAGGTGGTCTGATTGCCCCGGTAACCGTATCTCCGGTTTTTAATCCAAAAAGCTTAATCTGAGAAGGCGATACATAAATGTCATCCGGAGAAGTCAGATAATTGTAATCAGACGACCTCAGGAATCCATAGCCATCAGGCATCATTTCCAGAACACCTTCACCTGACACGATACCATCTACGTCAATGTTAAATCTATCTTCTCTGGATTTTTCTTCATGTTTGCGCTTGTGATCCCGCTTACTTCCATTTTGGGTTCCGTTTTCTTCTCCTGACTTTGTAGGTTTTTTAGCCGTCTCTATCGTTTCTTTTGTTTTGGCCTCACCATCGGTTTCTTTGGTTGCCTGCTGGACTGGTTTTTTCTGCTTTGCTTTCTCTATTACCTCATCCTTGGCCTTTGTTACAGCCTTTTCTTTATTGTCCTTTTCAGCATTTGCAGGTTTTTCTTCCTTAGCAGGTTCTTTCTTCTTCTTGGCTGCAGGTCTTCTTCCTCTACCTCTGGGTTTTGGTTTATCAGCAGCTTTCTCTTCGACACTTTCGGAAGATTCAGTTTTAGCTTCTTGTTTAGTCGGGCTATTTAATGCTTGATGATCTAGTATTTTATAAATGAGGTCTTGTCTAGTCAATCTTTTATAACCTTTCAAACCTAATTTTTCTGCTATTTCCTTTAATTCAGGAACTAGTAAATCATTTAATTGAAGAATGTCATACATCACTTTTCTAACTATTTAATTTTAAATAAACTAACGGTAAGCTCATACAAAAGCAAGGGTCAATATTTACTATTGGATTTAATTTCCTCTGTGTTTACAATTTCTACGTCTCAGATTTCGCGGGAACAAATCTTTCTTCTGTCATCAAGAAAGAATAACTTATGATGTGAATCTTAAACACCGCAAATTTAAACTAAATTTTTTATTCTAACTATATCTTTGTAAAATTTCGTGTACTTCTTTTCTTTGCAGGGCTGTTTATTAGGTAAAAATTAAAGGTAAATGTTAGAGTTAAACACCATTCGTGAGCATAAAGATACCATATTGACCGGATTAGCCAAGAGGAATTGGAATCCGGAGCAGACAGATATCATTGACGACATCATCAATATGGATGATGAACGCAAGGCTATGCAAAACAAAATAGACAATCTACTATCCCGTAGAAAGCAGTTGTCAAAATCCATTGGTAAGTTGATCCAATCCAATCGCCAAAATGATGCGGAGAAGGCCAAAAATGAAGTGGCAGTAATCAAAGGTGAACTGGAACTTTTACAGGCGAGGTTATCAGAGACTTTGAATGCATTAAATGAAGCCTTAGTATCTGTTCCGAATACACCTCATAAGAGTGTTAAAGCGGGAAAAGGTGAAGAGGATAATGAAGTGTACCAAAGTTGGGACAATCCCTTTCCGGAAAAGGAACTTGCACATTGGGAAATAGCTAAAAAGCACAATCTTATTGATTTTGAGTTAGGCGTCAAGATTACCGGAAGTGGCTTCCCTCTATATCGTGGTAAAGGAGCAAAATTGCAAAGAGCCTTAATCAACTTTTTTTTGGATGAAGGAACAAAAGCGGGATATGAAGAAGTTTTGCCCCCTTTGTTAGTTAACGCGGCCTCTGCTCACGGCACCGGTCAATTACCGGATAAAGAAGGTCAGATGTATCATATTACGCTGGACGATTTGTATTTAGTACCTACAGCAGAAGTACCAGTAACCAATATTTTGCGAGATGTAATCCTTAGAGACAGTGATTTGCCAATCAAACTAACTGCCTATACTCCATGTTTCCGTCGCGAAGCTGGCTCTTATGGTGCTCATGTGAAAGGGTTAAACCGTGTACATCAATTTGACAAAGTGGAAATCGTGCAGGTCAGTCACCCGGATAATTCATATCAGGCTTTGGATGAAATGTTGAATCATGTTCGAAGTATACTGGATCAATTGGAATTACCTTATCGGATATTGAGGTTATGTGGAGGGGATTTGGGGTTTACCTCAGCGTTAACTTACGATTTTGAGGTTTTTTCCAGTGGCCAGAACCGTTGGCTAGAGGTAAGTTCGGTTTCAAATTTTGAAACATATCAAAGCAAGAGGCTCAAATTAAGATTTCGCAATGCAGCAGGAAAGTCTCAACTGGCACATACATTAAATGGAAGTGCGCTGGCATTACCGAGAATCATGGCGGCATTTTTGGAATATTATCAGGAAAAAGATGGAATTTTTATACCAAAAGTTCTGCAACCATACACAGGTTTCGAACGAATCTAATAATTTCGTTGTTTCACTTATTAAATTTGATTTTAAAAATTGATAAAATATGGGATATATAGCAATTATCGTAGTCTTCGCAATCATTGGAGCTGTAGTAAGCGGAAGACTAAAAAGTAAATTCAAGAAATACAGTAAACTGCCAATTGCATCGGGCCTTAGTGGAAAAGAAGTTGCCGAGGCCATGTTAAAACATTATGGAATTCATGATGTAAGAGTGGTTCCGGGGAAAGGTGCATTAACAGATCATTATAATCCAAGGAATAAAACCATTTCGTTGAGTGAACCAGTATACAGCGGACGCAATGTTGCGGCGGCTTCAGTAGCTGCTCATGAATGTGGTCATGCGGTCCAGGACGATACGAATTATGCCTGGCTTAATTTCAGATCCTCCATGGTCCCTATCGTAAATTTTGCAGCCACCGCTCAGCAATGGCTTTTCATGGCGATGATCTTTGGATTTGCTACCAGTGGTATGGGTAATATGTGGTTAATCATCCTAATCGTAACATTTGGAATTACGACCTTATTCAGTTTTGTTACCCTACCGGTAGAGTTTGATGCCAGTCGCAGAGCATTGGTATGGCTGGATCAAAGTGGAGTTGCCAATAGCGATTCGGAGTATTATGGTGCAAAAGATGCATTGAAATGGGCTGCGATGACCTATGTGGTTGCCGCGTTGGGATCCCTGGTCACTTTGTTGTATTTTGTGTTGAGGTTTGCAGGAAGCAGTGATTAAGCCTATTTCGCAATTGATTATTGAAAGTCGTAAATTATAAATAGAATGTTCCGAACTGTAGAAAAGCTTCTACCAGAGCTGAAAGATCACTTTAATCGGGGTCTCGACCATTTGAAAAATGAATTAATTAAAATTAGAACCGGAAAAGCATCCATAAATATGCTTGACGGTATTTTGGTCGAATACTATGGTAGTATGATGCCGATAAATCAGGTTGCTAATATGGGCCTGGCAGATTCCAAGACATTGACTATACAGCCATGGGAGAAAAAAATGCTGGGAACGATCGAACAGGCCATTTTTGCCGCGAACATTGGCTTTACCCCCCAAAATGATGGTGAATTTATTCGTATTACACTTCCTCCCCTAACGGAAGAAAGACGGAGAGAATTAGTAAAGCAAGCTAAGCATTTAGGTGAAGATACCAAAGTGGGGTTAAGAAATGAGCGACATAAGGCATTGGATTTCCTAAAGAAAGAAGTGAAGGACGGGTACCCTGAGGATGCAGCAAAACGAATGGAGAATAAAGTTCAGGATATGGTCAACGAATATGGCGACAAGATAAATGAAATGGTGAAGAATAAAGAAAACGACATAATGACCATTTGATTATTCTAGTGTTCATCCTATTTTAGCTCAATCCTCATCGTTTAGATCGAATATTGTTTGCTGGGGATTGATATCAAACTCGATTGTATCCCCAGCATGTAGAGACTCCGTATCATCAGAATCATCAGATTTCTCCTCGCTAGTTATCAACTTGGTAGACGTAACTTTATATTCCTTTAACCTATTTCCCAGAGCCTTCCAACCTTTCACATCGATAAAATCTCTTAGTGCAACTTTTTCACTGAGGGTTTTCCTTTTGACTTTGTAACTATATTCTACAATAGGATTATCCATGGTAGTTGCCATCAGTAGTTTACTACTCCTGTGTTCCGTAATAAAATTGAATTTTTGATTTAAAGTTGAAGTTTCGATATTAAATCTTTTTACCATCGTCCATCCCTTTTCACCATCATAATAGATAACCGAAATCGGTTTTTCCGACACAAATTTTTCAATAGTCAAGATATCCTGTGGTTGATAGCGATTGGTAAGTTCAAAATCTGTCAACTCATAACAACCATCCCTGGTAATTACTAATATTAAATTGCCGGTGTCAAAATGTCCGAGGAAAATTCCCCTTTCTTCTTTATTTAAATTGCCACTTACTTCGTCCATCCAAATCGGCTGAGCACCTAGTGTTGATTTACCCACTTCCTTTTGAATTATTTTACGAACCGGATATTTAGTCAGAATATTACCTTGGCTTGATCTGCCTTTGATATCCAGAGTGGCGTAGTCAAAGTCAAAAAGTTTCTTTTTGGCCTTACAACCCTGAGATAACTGAACACTCACTACCTCTGATTCTCCATTGGGATTCGCCGTAAAATAAAGGACTCGAGAATTCGGTGTTCCTTTGGTCAGCACATACTCTTTATCTCTGGTAATGGATTTAACTTGGAATCTTTTGACCATTGTTCGACCACTTGAGCCGTCCAGATAAGCCATATTGTAAGTTGTTCGATCATCCGCTTTAGACCACTTATTGACATGGATAATATTTTTACCCACAAATACTTTATCTGCAATTCGAGTGACCTGAAATTTACCGTCTTTACGAAATACGATGATGTCATCGATGTCAGAACAATCACAGACAAACTCATCTTGTTTTAGACCATATCCGATAAATCCTTCCTTATAGTTTGCATAAAGCTTTGCATTATTTGCGATCACTTGGGTAGCCTGGATCGAGTCAAAAGTCGTAATTTTTGTTTTACGTTCTTTACCCTTCCCATATTTTTCCAATAGGTCTTTAAAATATTTAACACAATAATCTATTAAATGATCGAGATGAAACCGTACTTGCTCCAAGTCCTCCTCAATCTGAAGAATGTGTTCATCGGCTTTAAATTTATTGTACTTGGAAATTCTTTTGATCTTGATCTCGGTTAGTTTGGTGATATCCTCAGTGGTAATACTCCGATTCAACCGGATCCGTGTATCGCCTTTTTGAGGTGGATCAGCGGGTGTAACCACATATTTCTTTAACTCCCCATCAATAGTGGATATTACCGCTTCCCAGGTCTCACATTCTTCAATTTCATGATAAATTCTATTTTCGATAAATACTTTCTCAAGACTGGCGGAATGCCATTTAGCTTCCAGTTCACCCTGTTTGATTTCCAATTCAAGCTTAAGCAACTGTTTTGTTTTTTCAGTCGAAATCTTAAGCATATCTTCCACAGTCAGGAAGTGGGGCTTGTGATCAATGATAACACAAGCATTTGGTGAGATGCTGATTTCACAATCGGTAAATGCATAGAGTGCACCAATAGTAACATCAGGAGATACTCCTGGGGGTAGTTCTACCACAATTTCCACATCTTTCGCCGTATTATCAACAACCCTCTTGATCTTGATTTTACCCTTATCATTAGCTTTTATAATACTTTCGATCAGTTGATTGGTGCTACTTCCGTAAGGTAATTCACTAATAACTAAATGTTTTTTATCGCGAATTGTAATTTTGGCCCGATTCCTAATTTTACTTCCTTTTATTCCACCTTGATACTGACTAACATCAATCATACCAGCGGTTTGAAAATCAGGATACAGATTAAACCTTTTACCTTTTAATGCTTTGATAGAGGCTTCAATGAGTTCAATAAAATTATGAGGTAAAATCTTAGTGGACAAACCAACGGCTATTCCATCCACTCCTTGTGCCAGTATCATCGGAAATTTTACGGGCAGATGAATAGGTTCCTTTTTACGGCCATCATAAGTAAGTTGCCATTCGGCAGTTTGACGGTTAAATGCTACTTCCAGCGCAAATTTAGTAAGCCGGGCTTCTATATATCGTGGTGCCGCCGCAGAATCACCGGTGCGAATATCTCCCCAATTACCCTGACAGTCGATCAGGAGATCTTTTTGACCCAAATTGACTAAAGCATCTCCAATCGCCGCGTCTCCATGCGGGTGAAATTGCATGGTTTGCCCAATGATATTAGCAACCTTATGATATCTACCATCATCCATTTCTTTCATCGCGAATAAAATGCGCCTTTGCACAGGTTTGAATCCATCTTGAATAGCTGGAACCGCTCTCTCTAGAATCACATAAGATGCATAATCCAGAAAATATTCTTCATACATGCCTTTTAGGCTTGTCAACTGAGTTTCATCTGAACCGGTTGTCATGTATTTAATATTTTGTTATGTATTAAATTTTGATAAAGTAAAATTAATAAATAAATAAAAAACTTAATATAAATAGTTTTAAACTCTCACAATCCGTTATCGGTTTATTGTTGTAATGATTTGAAATCTACAAAACGTATAAACAGACAAGCAGCTAAAAAGATCGTTAGTTCAATTTATTGTTTATGTGCACAAACGCATTAATAAAACATAAATGGCTTTTAATATGAGTTGTCTGTTTACATAAAGAAAGCTTTAAAATTACCACAATCATAAAGGGATTGGTTTTGAAGCAGCAAATATAGTATCTTTATCGTTTCTGAATTACCCAGTGGGATGCATAAAAGGGCTAAAAATTACTGTTCTCTTTAGATCCTGGGATTGAAATTTTGAGAATGGATTTATCTCTGAATTTAAAACACGAGGAGGAGTTATTTATATCTGCTTGTGTGCGCAAGGAATCTTGGGCGCAGCAGAAGTTGTATGAAGAACATTATGGTACCATGATGGGGGTATGCCTGCGTTATGCCAGTCATGAAGATGAAGCTTTGGATATCTTGCATGATGCATTTATCAAAGTATTCCGTAACATCGGTGATTACAAACCTGGCACCTCTTTACATGCCTGGATTAGAAGGATTATGGTAAATACGGCTATCGATCACTATCGCAAACAATCGCGAAGAAGAACGGAAGATTTAGAACAAGCATTTGGAATTCAGTCACAAGAACCCAATGCAATTAGCCTTTGTAGTGCAGAAGATGTGGTTAAATGTATACAAAAACTTACTCCGGCATATAGATCGGTATTCAATTTGTATATAGTAGAGGGGTATTCGCATAAAGAGATCGCTAAAATATTGAATATTACAGAAAGTACCTCCAGATCAAATCTGGTAAAGGCAAGAATAAAATTAAAGCAACTATTAATCGAACTGAAGTATCGACATGAACAATAAGGAGTTTGACAAGTTGGTAAGAGATGCTTTAGGAAAATTTGAAAAAGAATATACTCCTGAAGCATGGGAGAGATTCCAGGAAAAACTACATAAGGACAATCTTCCCCTGGGTGAAGAAGATTCCTTTGACCTAAATGTTAAAAATCTGATTCACGATTATCAGGTTTCAAAGCCTGATAATGCCTGGAATCTATTCCATGAAAAGATGGATGCTTCACTGCACAATAATTATGTAGAAGAACTGGACCGGTCTTTTAAAAACCGATTATACGATTATAGAGTACCTTATGACCCTTCAACCTGGCCCATTTTAGAACAAAAAATTATTCAACGTCGGCAATATATTCGCAAACTTTTGGTAACCAAAGCGATCGAAGCGGCTATCGTTTTGTTTGCCATCTTTACATTCTATCATAACCTTCCCTATTATCAGCATCTCTGGCAGGATAACACCGTCCGCGAAGAAATTACCGAAGTACAATCCAAAGATTCTCCAAAAACCGATTCCAAGTCATTAATAGATCGTAATTTATACCCTGCTGAAAATATTTTGAGCACAGAAAGTAATTCGATCCCCACCAGCGACGAGGTAGCCAATGCAGCAAATCAATCACTTGATCCTGCTTCTCAGGATATGCTCAACCACAACCCAGAATTGAATAGTGTATCCCAAGCATTAAGCGATAATATCGGTCAAAATAGTAAAATTAAGAACACTATTAGTTCTTTGATGAACACAGATAATTATAACCAACCACTTGCAGAATTAACAACATTGGCTCTGCTGGAGGTACCTATTCAATCTGAATTGGCAGGAGATGTAGTTACATTTGATCAATTGAATAAAAGGCTTAATCCAAATCCCAATCTAGACCATTTGCCTATGGCTACCGCCGGGGTCGACTTGTCTCATAACATGATTCCCTTTAATACCTTTTCCAAATCTGGACCAAAAGATCTTTGGTTGAATGTTTATGGCTCTTCAGACATTCATCTGGTTAATGTTTCTGGGTTCAAATTTTTGGATTTGAATAATGAAGCTCAAATATGGAGAAGAAAAGATGTGGCCTCCTTTAATTATGGAGCTGGAGTGTCCGTTATGAAGGGCTTAAACCGGATATTTATTGAAGGAGGATTACAATACTCCAATATTGCGTATTCTCCAAACAATACCTATAAAACGGGGGCCCCTTCCACCGGAAAGTCGGAAATAATCTTTGACCACATCGATTTGCAAATGATTCAGGCTCCGGTGAGTGTCGGTTTTTATCTGAGCAAAAGGCCTAAATTTAATACTTATATTAATGGTGGTATGACCTTTAATTTGGTAGCGGAAGCTATTTTTGATGTAGTGGTACCTCCGGCTCAATCATTAAGGGTATCCGGTAACAATTCTGTTGTAGATCCCTATCAGCAGTACGACCTTCTCCATTTTAGATCTGAAATCCTAAAACAAAAAGAATTTGAGCATGAATTTTATCTTTCCGTAAATGGTGGATTTGGGATCGATTACCTGATTACAGAACGCTATAAATTCTATTTGCAAACTAATTATCATCAGCCCATATCCAAGACCGGAGTTGGTCCTAATCCGGATAAACTTCACAGTTTGTCAACTCGCATGGGAGTACGTATGGCCTTTTAATTAATGAAGGATCCGTTTTCTACTGTAGATTTTGAATAAATGGGTGTCCTTAATTAGAGGTCATTTGGGCAAGCTATACGACATTTAGTTTCTTTTTTTATACCCCATGTTAACTCCCACTCCTAATTTGACGTTTATTGGGTAAATTACTGCACATGCACAAATTAGGTTTAATACTTACCCTGTTTATAGCAAGTTGCTCCATAAAAATTGTAGATGGAGTAGCTCTGGCACCCACCCATGAGATATGGAACGACCTGGTGAAATCACATGTCGATAATGAGGGAAATGTCAACTACTCCGGGTTCATTCAGGACTCTGCGCTATTTAATGAGTACCTTGAGTTACTGAGCAATGCCCCTCCTCATAAAACGAAGTGGTCATCAAATGAACAAGTGGCTTACTGGATCAATGCATACAATGCGTTTACGATAAAGTTGATCATCGATCATTATCCTTTAAATAGTATCAAGGATATTAAAAATGGCATTGCCTTTGTCAATTCGGTATGGGACATTAAATTTATTCGCATTGGTTCACAAACTCTGAATCTAAACAATATCGAACATGGGATATTACGGAAAGAATATGAAGAACCTAGAATTCACTTTGCGGTCAATTGTGCTTCAAAGTCATGTCCCAAGCTGTTAAATGAAGCATACCGGGCTGAAACCCTTGAGCAACAACTTACACAACAGGCCAGGACCTTTATTGGCGATCCAAAGAAAAACAAAATTAAAAAAGACCATGTGCGGCTTTCCAAAATCTTCAGATGGTTTAACGGGGATTTTACGAAAAGACAAAGCCTAATTGAATTTCTCAATAAATACACGGACATCGAAATTTCCAGAAATGCGAAAATCGAATACCTGGACTACGATTGGACACTAAATGATAAATAGAACATACCGGAAGACCAAACCAATTCTAATTAGGGTTTGCTGATTTTATATTCTACATACAATCGGAGGCTAATTTTGATCAGCTGGCAGATTAAAAAATCAGCTCAAAATTTTGGTATTTAAGGCTAGCAGGAATATGCATTATAGGCGGAAAGTTTCGCATTAGTGAAATGGCGTCAAAAATGATTAGGTATTCCCCTGCCTTCGGTGCTTCGGCAGACAAAGCGTTAAAAAATCAAAAGTGTTTGAGGCCGTTATGCACTGAATAGAAAGGTAATTTTATGCCCATCAAGATTAATGAGGTCTGTAAATTTGCCATTTAAAGTATACATGAGTGCATAAAAGGCCGAGTTTTTTGATTTTAGGGAATGCTTAATCAATTTAGCCATTTCAGTACAGCGGAGATTTTTTTGCTTACTTTTTTCATGGTTGGAAAAAAGTAAGTGCCCAGCCGGCATGAGGCGATCAAAAGGTATATATGATTTGTAAGAAATGGTATGTTCAGAATCCTTCAAGAGTAAGCTGGTCAGCAGGTGTAATATCGCATCATAATTACAAGGGTTTTGACACTAAAATAACCAACACCTTGCAGTTATGCAATAAATCATTAATTGGTCATCAATATATCAATCTGATAAACAGATATTTATACTGAATTTTTATAAAAATCAGCAAACCCTAATTATCTTCGGAACTGATAAATAGATTAAATAATTGGGGAAAGGTTTAATTGTTTAGTATTAAGGATTTAGATTGCAAAGATATTTGCTACATCTCAATGCTTCATTTGGCAAATTTCAATTTTAACTTTTGTCAACTTAAATAAGGCCTTCTTCTTCCAGTTCCTGCTTAAGCTTAAGATATGCTTTTAGTTTACCTTCCAGCTTTAATTTCTCAATATTATTTTTTCTAATCGAGATTGGCTGCGATGGATTTTTGAACTCAGTAAACTTAATCGAAATCTCATTTTCAGGCAAAACTTCGGTTTTCAACCAATCGATAAACTCATTGTTTTCGGTATCCAAAGCAGTGAAATGAAGATAAGATTCGGTTAAGCCCGAATCACCCAGTTTTTGACCGATTATTATATTAATCGTCCCACGCTTTATGGATCCCATAATCTTTTGATTTCTATATACTAATTCTATTCCTTTCATACTAATCTTTAAAGACATCCGGATGTCCAAATTATCAGGTGAAATCAATTAAATACACATGATCACTTTTACCTGAATACTTAACACAATTTTAATGATAATTTTCCTCAACTATTCGCTCTTTCCCAAATCAAAAGATTCAGTCATGAAAAAATGGTCTACTATTTATCAGTCCAAGTGGTTTTTTGTAAGCGTTTTAGGTTTCTTATTCGGTTGTCAATCTCCAAAAAAATTGGTAATAAAAGGACATTACGATCGGGTCATCAATAAAATGGCTCGTAAACTGGAGAAAAAAGGCCAGGTCAAAGATCAGCATTTGTTGGCCTTGGTTGAAGCTTTTCATTTTGCCAACGAACGAGATATGGCTCAAATAGATCATATATTAACTCGGGCGGGTACAAAAGATCTGGAATACGGTTTGGGGCTGATTAATACTATTGCCCATAGGCAAGACAAGCTAGAATCTCATCTTCCGATTCACGTTTCAACAGGCAAATCCAAATTCCAGTTTGTCAATATTGATCGGCTTGAGGAAATTATTTTAACGAGACTCACAACCAATTTGACTGAGGATTACCAAAGGTATATTGCTGAAGCCAGGGATGGCTATAAAAAAGCCGGTAAAAGGGCTTATCAAATCTTGCAAAAATTAACCACATACGACCGCCACAACCAATATGTTGAAGAATTGGATGAAGCTCATCAGTTGGGAAGAGAATATGTATTGGTGCGATGGGAAACGGATACCTGGAATATTACACCGATCCATTTCCAGCGACTAAGTTCCAACTATCTTGTAGGCAAACATGATTTTTGGCGAGAATATCACTACGATAGAAACGACGAGATTTCCTATGACCTTATTTTTAACCATGTTATCAGGGATATATTCATCAGTCCTGAACGGGTATCCGAAAGGGAATATGTGGAAAGAAAACGAATTAAGGACGGTTACCGGGCTATTCGTGATGAGGCAGGACATGTGGTCCGGGATAGCTTGGGAAATCCCATGAAAGAGATAAAATATAAACAAATCAAGGCGAGGGTCTGGGAAGTCTTTCAGGACAAGCAATTGATCCTGGAGGGATATACCGAAATTTTGAATGGTAAGTCTGGAAAACTGATTAAAGAAAAGCCTTTTACGGTGAATGAAAAATTTAGTCATACTTCAGCTCACTTTCGGGGAGATCGCCGGGCATTACCTTTGGAAATCCGAAAAAAGTGCAAGGTAGATTGGATTCCATTCCCTTCTGACGAAGAAATGGTTAGAGAGGCAGCACGATCGCTTTATCCCATTTTGAGAACCCATATAGAATCTCAACCTATAGCTTATTGATCTGCATCCGGGATCTATTAAGTCCAAAAAAGTTGATTAGAAATTCTTTAATCCATTAATAATCAAAAATTCAAAATGCTTAATCGATGGGTTTGTAATTAATACTTAGACAAATGGTTAGAATTTGTATGTACTATCTGGATTAAAACAGTCCGGAGGCTTCATTGTATAAGACCGCCAAAACCACTTGTCCCACGGCTCGCAGGGTTCGCTTGTCAATTACATCCAGATTGTCTTGATGCGTATGCCAATGTGGTCCGAACCCATGTTCCGATCCTATTGGTTTGTGAATAATATCGACCATAGGGATACCTCGGTTTACATTTACGAAATAATGGTCATCGACAATACCTGAGGTCGTATTATTGATAAAATAGTTTCCTTTACCCATTGATTGAGCCAGCCTCCAGATCTTTATGTAGAGGGCTGTAACTTTGCCTACATGAACTGCATTGTATGCCTGAGTAACATCCTCTACCGGAAACTGAGCATTTTTGGCACCTACCATGTCCAACAGAATGCCAAACTTGGCACTATAATTTGGTATATGAGGATTTTTGCTCCAGTGTTGAGCTCCCAAACACCAAGAAGTAATGTCAGCAGATCCTCTTTCCCCTTGATCTTCGGCATCAAAGAATATAATGTCTACCCCAATTGGGATGGGATGTAGTTGAAGTTGTCGGGCAATTTCAAGTAGTACGCCCACACCACTGGCCCCATCATCCGCCCCTAATATGGGTTTTCCTTGCAGCGCTTCATCCTTATCTTCTTCTGCGATAAACCGGGTATCCCAATGGGCACCTAATAAGATTCGAGTGGATTCATCCGGATTGATTCTACCAATAATATTGGTGCCGACAATTTTGTGACCCGTATAGGTGGTAGCTCCAAACTCCTGTTCAACGACCGTAGCTCCATGCTCACCTAACTTTTGCACTAGCCAATCACGACATGAGTTATGTCCATCACTATTTGGATATCGGGGTCCAAATGCTACTTGCTTGGCTACATAGGCAAATGCTGAATCCATTTGAAAGGAAGGTGTTTTATAAATAGTCTTGGCATCATTTGTAGAATCTGTATTTGTATCACTTACACAGCCACCGACTAACCATATTATGGCCAACCCGAATATCATTCCTCTTTGCAATATGCTCATTTTGTTTCGTTTTATTAATTCTTTGACCACTTGGTACCGTCGGATCCATCCTTTAATTGAATGTGTAACTGCTGCAATGCATCTCTGATTTGATCTGCTGTTCCCCAATCTTTATTTGATCTAGCTTGCGCTCGTAAATCAATGATTAAATCCATCACTCCATCTAATAGGTCAGCTTGGCTATCTTCCGGCTTTGCCAATCCAAATACATCAAATATAAATTCGTTCAGAAAGGAATTCAATTCCTGCAATGTCGTATTGCTAATGTCTTCAAGTGAAATATGGCGATCTTGTAATCCATTAATCTTGGTTACCAATTCAAAGATGGATGCCAATGCTTTAGGTGTATTAAAATCATCATCCATATCTGATTTAGACTTTTGAATTAACTGGCGAACTTCCTCATCCAATGGAGTCTCAGACGTCGCTTTACCTGTCAAGGCTGGTACAATATCCAATGCATCCATCAATCGATTATAACCTTTTTCTGCAGCAGCCAGAGCTCCGTCGGTCAGATCTAGGGTACTCGAATAGTGCGATTGTAAGATAAAAAAGCGAACTACCATGGGGCTATACCCTTTAGAAACATGTGGGCTATTGCCCGAAAATAGTTCCTCAGGTGAAATGGTATTCCCATCACTCTTTGACATCTTTTTCCCATTCATCAACAGCATATTGGTATGAATCCAATACCTGGCCGGTTGACACCCACAGGCACCTACATTCTGAGCAATCTCATTTTCATGATGTGGAAACTTCAAATCGTTACCACCTCCGTGAATATCAAATTCGGGTCCTAAATACTTCGTACTCATTACTGAACATTCCAGATGCCACCCCGGAAATCCTTCTCCCCAAGGTGAATCCCATCTCATGATATGGTCTTCTTGGGCTTTCATCCATATGGCAAAATCCGACGGGTGTCTCTTTTCATCCTGCTTTTTTAGATCGTCCCTGGTCGTGACCAATAAATCCTCGATGATCCTTCCCGACAGTTTTCCGTAGGAATTAAAATCCTGAGCAAACTTTTGCGTATCAAAGTACACCGAGCCATTTATTTCATAACCATACCCTTGATTTAAAATAGCTCTAACCATCTCAATTTGCTCGATAATATGCCCTGTTGCCCGAGGCTCGATGGATGGAGGTAAGGCATTAAATAACCTCATTACATCGTGAAACCCATTGGTATACTTCTGGACTATTTCCATTGGTTCTAACTGCTCTAACCTGGCACCCTTTGAAATACGGTCTTCTCCATCATCGAGTAAATGACCCACATCGGTAATATTTCTTACATATCTCACTTTGTATCCTTTGTACAATAAATATCTATAGATAATGTCGAAACTTACAAACGTGCGGCAATTACCCAAATGCACGCTACTATAGACGGTAGGTCCACAGACATACATCCCGACATGATTATCTTTGAGAGGTACAAATTCTTCTTTTTTACCAGACAGGCTGTTACTTACTTTCAGCTTTCCTTGCATACGAATTTACTTTGAGAGCGCTAATGTACTGAATATGGGAAAATGATCAGAGTAAAAAACTTTATCCCGCTGATAAGATACTATTTTAAAACCAGGATTAGCCAATATATAATCGATTCTAAGTAGCGGTATGTGACCGCCATAGGTTACCGCCATTCCCTTAGCCTGGCGAAAACTGTCATCTAAGTCATTTGATATTTGATGATAGACGTATGAATGTGGAACATCATTAAAATCTCCACAAACTACAAAGGGTGTAGTACAACTTTTTATGTGTGCTAACAGTGGTTCCAGTAAAGTGGCTCTGCGACGAGAGGCATCCTTATATTTCAACAAAATGTTTTTAATTGTAACCCAGGTCTTTTCTTCTTGTAAGCCTGCATCTCCTGCCAGTTCATTGGCATCCTGGGTTATCAGATTGGAGGGGAGATACAGGCAATATACTCGAATAGTTTGATTATGAATATCCAGATCGGCCCAGACCGCATATACTACTTCATGTTCATCGTATAGATAACCTTGTTTTACAATCGGATACTGACTCAGAATTCCCAAATACGATTTGTGCATTGTATATAAATTGGTATCGATTGCGTTTTTTAAAGTAGAAATATTCTTTGCCGATACTTCCTGTGTACATAAGACATCCCATTCCACACCTTTGAGGTATTCAGTAAAACTGGCTTGTGCTCTTTTGGTTTGCTCGGCCGTCGAAAATTGAAGCTTATTTAAGTGGGCCAAATTATAACTTAATATCCCTATTTGAGAAGGTTCGTTCTCCATGGATTGGTATTGATTAAATGGCAGCGCATATAGATTCATAATTTGGCTCCAACCGATGGCCAGGGTGAAAAATGACATTAATGCCATGGCCGGTTTCGACACCAACCAGAATAAGATAAAGAAAACGTTGAGAAGAGCCAAAACCGGAAATAAAACTCCTAAAATGGATACTGGCCAAAACGCGTTAGGGTCAACATAGGGTGCTAAGTAAGAAAGAAGGGTTATTACTATCAATATTCCATTCACCCACCGGAAAACTTTAAAAAACTTTTTTCCCAAATCTTAGGATTTTTTGCTGGCTTCAAAAAGAAAGTCTTTTTCATCATCGGACAAATTGTCGTATCCGGATTCTTTTATTTTTTCCAAGATAGCATCCAATTTTTCTTGGTGCGACATCCCATGATAGTCTTTTAATTGTTCTTGCTTATGGCCATAACTACGGTGTCTGACATATACTTTTCTAGCAGGAGTAGGAGTACGTTTGCGATCACTTACTACGGTCTTTGTCTTATTAAACAGAGAGTTGAAAGGTGTTGCCAAATCTTCTCCATTTCTTAATGCCAGGACATAGATTATACCCATTAGATAACCTCCAAGATGACCAAAATGACCTCCGGTATTGTAATTGCTGGCAATTCCTGCAAAGTCAAACAATAAGACAAAGAGTGCAATATATTTGATCTTGATATTTCCCAATAACAACAAGCGCATTTCATAATTTGGAGAAAGAGTTGCTGCGGCTGTTATAAAGCAGGTGGCGGCTGCGGAGGCACCTAAAGCATAATGTACTTCATTTGGGGATACTAGATTAACTCCCAAAAAATAGAATACGGCACCTGCCAATCCCCCGATAAGATACAAAGGCAATACCCGGTAGTCCCCTATAAAATCACCCACTATTTTACCAAACCAATAGAGGATCAACATATTAAATAATATGTGCCAAAGCCCTTCATGCAGGAACATATGAGTAAACCAGGTCCAAGGTCTGAACAGGAAATTCTCCCAACCTGAGGACAACATTAAATAATGAGAAAAAGAATTATAAGCTTCTCCTAAGAATACCTTTGCCAGAATCATCGCTGCCCAAAATGCGATATTCACAATGATGATCCTGGTAAGCATATTACCCGACTGAAATTCTCTCTTTATGTCATCCCAAATAGATTGGAACATAAAACAAATTTGTATTTATAACGTAAAGATAATTCTATTCATTCCCATGAAACAAATGTAACTTAAACATTTCTTCCTTTTTGTCTCCAATAGATGATCAATAAGGCCCCGAATAATGCGCCCCCTAAATGTGCAAAATGAGCCACCCCTGACATCGTATTGGTAACTCCCATAAACAATTCAATGGCGGCATAAATGGTTACAAAATATTTTGCTTTCATCGGAATCGGTGGAAATAGCAACATCAATCGGGTATTTGGAAACAACATTCCAAACCCTGCTAACAATCCAAATACTGCTCCTGAAGCTCCAAGCACGGCATTAGGGTAATGCAAAGCCTGACTAAATAGCAAGGGATCGTGACCATATTGAAACTTAATCTCAATAAACCAGACCAGAAAGTGCAATATCATCGCACCAAAGCCCGTAAACAAATAAAAAAATAAGAACCTTTTGGGGCCCCAATAAGCTTCTAGAGCAGAACCGAACATGTACAATGCAAACATATTGAAGAACAAATGACCCATGTTTGCATGCATAAACATATGAGTAACTATTTGAAAGGGTTGAAACGGTTCTGAAAAAGGATTAAACAAGATTAGCTGATTTACCCATTGCTCGGGTATCATTTGTGATCCGATAAAAAAAATAATATTTATAATCAAAAGATTCTTAACAACCTCTGTTATCCTTGGCATGATCTCTATTTACTTTTCTTTTAAAAGGGATAATCTTAGCGAACTATCCTCACTTTCTCAATTTTTCTTAACTAACCGGAAAATAACCTTTCAAGTTTATTTTTATCAAAAGTTATAAAACAATTTCGACCAGTTGGAGTTTTAAAAGGCATTTCGCAGGCAAACAGCTGATCAATAATGCTCTTCATTTCTTCCAACGACAATTTTTGTCCTCGTTTACAAGCGGTGCTTGATGCCAGTGACCGGGCAATATTCTCATCAAGTTCCAAGTTCAATTCCAGGTTCAATCGATATTGTTGGATTAATTGATTGATCATCTCCTCGGGATTATGTCCGGCAGTAAGGTTTGCCGGTACCGCATGAATTATAAACGTGTTTCCTCCGAAATTCTGAATATCAAATCCCAGTTGATTGGTTTTTTCCAAGATTGAATTGAGCATCAGGGCATCACTTTGGTTGAGTTCCAGGGTTGTTGGAAACAACTCTCTTTGACTCAAGACCTCGGCATTGGTCAATTGTTCCATAAATCGCTCATAAAGGATTCTTTCATGAGCGGCCCGTTGATCCAGTACCATTAATCCGGATTTAATGGCAATTATTAAATATCCATTCAGTATTTGAACGGGCTCTCGTCCGGATTCTTCGGATCTAGGATCATTGGGATCCGATCCTATTATCTGTGAGGGTTTGGTTACTAAGGTGACCGAATCAGGAGCTTCTTTCGGTTGATTGGAGGGTACATTCAACCCTTCGTAGAATGATTTCCAACCATCTGATGGACCGGTGGATTGCCGATTACTGGCAGAAGTGGGTGAACGAGGTGTAGAATAGTCACCAAGCGGGTTACCTTCGAAGTCCAATGAAGGAACAATATTGAATTGGCCTAACGCATGTTTGACTGATGCTTTGAGCAGATTGTAGATCAAACGTTCTTCCTGAAATTTGATTTCTTGCTTAGTAGGATGAACGTTAACATCGATTTTAGCCGGATCTATTTCCAGAAACAAAATGTAAAAAGGATGATGATCTTCAGGCAGTAAATTTTCAAATGCTGATTTTACTGCGTGATTTAAATAAGGACTTCGTATGAACCGTTTATTGACAAAGAAGAATTGCTCGCCTCTCTTTTTCCGAGCGGATTCAGGTTTACCAATATATCCTGATATCTTAACTATATCCGTATTTTCCTCAACGGGCACCAACTGATCGTTGATCGATTTTCCAAAAACACCAACAATTCTCTGCCTTAATTTTGTAGAGGGTAGATGATATATTTCTTCGCCGTTATGGAATAGTTGGAAGAAGATATCCGGATGCGCCAGAGCCAATCGTTGGAATTCGTCGATTATATGTCGTGTCTCGACCGGATCAGATTTTAAAAAATTTCTGCGTGCCGGAATGTTGTAGAACAAATTTTTTACAGCAATGGATGTTCCTATTGCCGTCTGGCAATATTCCTGTTTTTTTACTTTTGATCCTGAGATCGAAATCAAGTTTCCCAGTTCCTGATCTTTACTTCTAGTCTTTAATTCTACATGTGAAATGGCTGCTATCGAGGCTAATGCTTCACCGCGAAATCCTTTGGTTCGAATTGAAAATAAATCTTTGGCCGTTTTAATTTTCGAGGTAGCATGACGCGAAAAACACATTCTGGCATCGGTCTCGCTCATACCTGATCCATCATCAATTACCTGGATAAGAAGTTTACCGGCATTCTTTATAATGAGTTGGATCGAAGTACTATTTGCATCGATAGAGTTTTCTATTAATTCTTTGACTACTGAGGCGGGTCGTTGAACTACTTCACCGGCAGCAATTTGATTGGCAATAGAGTCAGGTAATAGTTGGATGATGTCCATCCCTTATTCCAAGATTTGAATTAAACTGGGTAAATACTTTGTTAACAAATAATAGGTAAGTATCAAAAGTACAACTATTGAACCAAATAAAATAAGATTGGATCGGATTATCAATTTCTTTTTGAAATTTCGATCTGCAAGATGTTTATTGCGCAGTCCACTCGAAATTCTGGCTTTCAATGCCTCGGTATCATTTCCCATACTGCCTTTAGCATTTCTTAATCTTCGTTCCAAATCCTCTTTGTCAGGATCATAAAATCGAGGAAAATATCTATATTGCTTGGGCTTGGGCCGATGAAATATTTTAAAAAAACTCATTGAATTTGAATATTAATCACTCTTTGGCTAATTTAAGTTACCATAATTTTTTAATTCTCTTATATAAACTCAATTGTATTTGAGATTGTTTTAACCATTTAATCATGGTAAATTTGCAATTTACATAAGATCAACAAATGAGTGACTTCATAAAACATGAATGCGGATTGGCCGTTGTCCGGCTATTAAAACCCCTTTCATATTACCACCAAAAATACGGTACCGCACTTTATGGACTCCAGACACTACAATTGTTACTTCAAAAGATGCGTAATCGGGGTCAGGATGGTGCAGGACTGGCCACTATTAAGTTAGACCCGGAACCAGGATCCCGATACATAAGTCGTAAAAGAAGTAATAGCCCGAATTACTTAAAGGATTTATTTACTGAAGTTTTTGCTTATTTCAACGATCTGACTCCCGACCAACTGAACGATCCTGAGTGGCTGAAGTTACACAAACCTTTTACTGGAGAAGTATTGATTGGACATCTTCGTTACGGAACACACGGAGGAAATACGATAGAAACTGTTCATCCTTTTTTACGATTAAACAACTGGATCAGCAGGAATTTGGTTCTTGCTGGAAATTTTAATTTAACCAATGTCGATGAGCTGTTCGAGGAATTAGTAGAATTGGGCCAATATCCTAAAGAAAAATCGGATACGGTCACCGTTTTGGAAAAAATAGGTCATTTTTTGGATGACGAAGTCCAACGATTATTTGATTGGTACAAGCCGGACGGTTACGACAACGACCACATCAATAAACTCATATTTAAAAATCTGGATATACAGCGTTTGCTCAAGAGAGCCAGCAGAAAATTTGATGGTGGGTATGTCATGGCAGGTTTAATCGGATTTGGAGATGCATTTGTGATCAGGGATCCCAATGGGATTCGTCCGGCATTTTATTATGCTGATGAGGAAATTGTGGTGATGGCTTCAGAAAGACCGGCAATTCAAACTGCATTAGATGTGAGGTGGCATACGGTAAATGAACTCAAACCGGGTCATGCATTGATTGTCAAAAAGCATGGTAAAATAAGTGAAGTCCCGTTTATCAAACCGAAAGAAAAGAAGTCCTGTTCTTTTGAGCGAATCTATTTTTCAAGAGGAACTGACCGAAATATCTATCTGGAACGTAAAAAATTGGGTGAACAATTGGCAGGGAAAGTATTGGAAGCAGTCGATTTTGATATCGAAAATACCGTATTTTCTTTTGTCCCTAATACAGCAGAAGTCGCCTTTTTAGGAATGATGGAAGGTATCAATAAAATTTTGGATCAAAAAAAGAAAGCCCAGATCCTGCGTTTAAAAAATCCGGACGAAGCCTCAGTGGAAAAAATCTTGAATCTTCAACCCAGGATTGAAAAGTTAACCCTTAAGGATGATAAGATGCGTACATTCATCGCTGATGATGTGGTGCGGGGTGAAATGGTATCCCATGTATATGATGTGACTTATGGAATCGTCAAAAACAAAATCGACACCATCGTATTAATGGACGATTCGATAGTCCGTGGAACTACTTTAAGAGACAGTATAATCAAAATTGTAGATCGCCTCAAGCCTAAAAAAATAGTAATCGTATCTTCTGCACCTCAAATCCGCTATCCCGATTGTTACGGAATCGATATGTCTCAGATGCATCGATTTGTTGCTTTTCAGGCCTTGATCCGGTTATTGGAAAAATCAGAACAATCCCATCTTTTAGATGAAGTGTATTACCGTTGTAAAGCACAGGAAGACTTACCAAAGGAAGAAATACGCAATGAAACCATTGAGCTTTATAATACCTTCGATTACGAAGCTATTTCCAACGAAATAGCCGAAATAGTTACTCCCAAAGAGGTTAAAACCGATGTCTCTGTCATTTATCAAACCCTGGAAGGTCTACATTCTGCATGTCCCGATCATTCTGGAGATTGGTATTTTTCCGGTAATTATCCAACCGCCGGAGGCTTTAAAGTGGTAAATAAGTCCTTCATCAACTTTATGGAAAAGAAAGAAGTTAGAGCTTATTAGGTAGGTGAGCTATGAATCCTGGAAAGTGGATTAGCACGTGATATTGATCTCAAGTGATCAAATAGTAAGTTTAAAAGATCATTAAACCTACCCATTAAACTTCAACAAGGATAAAGACTTCTACCGAAGCAGGATTTCAATCTGTCAATCGAAAACATTATTTATTTAGAATTTGCCAATCCATTAACTCCCTATCAAATAATTTTTACCTCCTTATTTATCCTGCCAAATAACACAAATTATGTTTTAATGCACGTCCTCCGAGATCCAAAGTGGAGAAGGGAGATGTGATTAAAATTATTGATATAATCCTAACTTTTCCACTGCAAATGTCGTTAATTAACTATTGGCATGCCTGAATATCTTGCTATTCCGGTTTTTTTTCAATATTTTCATTACTCGGTAATGAATGACACATAACATATGCACAAACTTGTTAGTATAGTATGCATCCTAATTTTTCCTCTAGCTGTCTTGGCTCAGTCGGGGCTGTTTCCAGACAGCCGGTCCTATGCCGGAGTTGGGTTGATCTATGAGGAAGAATATACGCTAGATTTGCATCTACATACAAATGGATTGGCTATTGGTTATCAAAAAGGAAAAATCACCAAGTATTATCTTACCAAAACCTTTAATATCAACTTCGGATATCTGCGACATCCCAAAGAATTTAGGCAAAATTTAAGGTCACAAACCGTATTGCAATCTTTGACAGCTGCCACAGGATATACATTTGGAAAACAAAACAATTTTTTTGTAATCCGAGCCGGCATGGGTGGGATTCGCTATTTTGGTGAAAAAGCAAAACGCAAAGGTGTTGCCGTAGGATTTCATTATAATATCGGACCAAGTATTGGAATGCTGAAGCCCTACTATTTGGACCTAAAAAGATTCGACGAAACCACAATCAGTGGAATTCGTATTAGTAGCGAAAAATATAATGAAGAAAATGCGCACCTATTTCTGGATCCGAATAATATCAACGGGTATTCCGGATTTTTTAAAGGTTTTAAGGAAATTAAATTCGTACCGGGAATTCAAGCTAAAGCAGGCATGTATTTTTCCTGGGGGCCTGAAGACCAGTTTGTAAGAGTACTGGAAACCGGTCTCATGCTTGATCTGTTTACCCGCCGGATTCCTATCATGGTGATTGATAATAATCAACCTCTCTTTCTGAATCTTTATGTAAGTTTGCATTTTGGTAAACGAAAATAATCTTACTGTTGTTTTCTAATTTATGATAGATCTACCGATAACTGAAAACAAGTCGTCGCGGCGGCGTAAGCCTAATTGGCTAAGGGTCAAACTTCCCATTGGTGAAAAGTTCAAACATGTCAGAACTTTGGTAGATACCCACGAACTACACACCATCTGTCAATCCGGAAACTGCCCAAACATGGGTGAATGTTGGGGAGCAGGTACCGCCACATTTATGATTTTAGGGAATACCTGTACGAGGTCCTGTTCATTTTGTGCTGTTAAGACCGGAAGACCTCCGGTCTATGATGAGGATGAACCCCGAAGGGTAGCTGAGGCTATTTTCCTAATGCAAGTGAAACATGCGGTGATTACCTCAGTAAATCGAGATGAACTGAAAGACCGCGGAGCCGAAATATGGTACCAAACCGTGCGATCCACTAAGGAATTGTCTCCGCAAACTACAATAGAGACACTGATTCCAGATGTCAAATCATCATGGGATGCCTTGGACAGAATGATAAGTGCTGGTCAGGAGGTTGTCTCTCATAATATGGAGACCGTTGAACGGTTGTATAGGAAAGTAAGACCTCAGGCAAAATACGAGCGCAGTCTGGAGCAAATCAAGCGGACGAAAGATTATGGTAAGCGCACCAAATCGGGCATTATGTTGGGACTTGGTGAAAGAAACGATGAAGTATTGAAGATTATGGATGACCTTGTCGAACATGGATGTGACGTACTCACTTTAGGTCAATATTTACAACCTACAGCTATGCATCTGGAAGTTTCGGAATTTATCCATCCGGACACCTTTGCTAAATACCGGGAAATCGGTTTAGAGAAAGGGTTTAACTATGTTGAAAGTGGGCCCCTCGTGCGCTCCAGCTATCACGCAGAGAGGCACGTGTATACAAATTCAGAAGAATGATTTTCACCTTTCGAACTTGAATTCCATGAGAACATCAAATTGTTTTTGTTTTATAACCTGAGTTCGACTAATGATTTGATCACAGAAGTCATTGAAATAGTGAGATTTAGACAAGAAAAATGCAGTAATAGCAGCGCTATTTGCAAGGCTTTTATTGGCTAAAGATTGCTGTTTCAATGGCTTTAACCTTAAAAATCAGTTAATAATCAAAAGATCAACTAATTTGAATTTATAAATATATGACTATCAGCCTACTGTGAATAAATGATTGGTCGAACTCAGGTTTATAGTTACTTGGTAAGAATATCCTCCTGGTTTTGGAGTGGAGTCTGATGATATTTGATACCGATACACGACTTTCTGATCGGTAGTCGGCGGTAATCTGAAATGAATGTTGATGGTTTTATGAAACAAGGCTTTGGTTTTATACGATTTGGCAACTTTAAACTTAAGTAGTTTGACAATCCTAATCGCTTCTTCATTGCATCCAAAACCTAATTTTTTGATAACTTTTGTATCTATAACCTGACCATGTTGATTGATCGTATAGCGCAAAGTAACCGTGCCTTCTATTTTATTATCAAGTGCTTCTTTTGGATATTTTAACTGCGATTTGATAAATGATTTCATAGCCACCGGACCTCCAGGATAGACCGGTTTTTTAATGAAATGTTTGTCTTTTTTTTCTTTTTTCATTTTTTCTCTCGCTAAAAGCTAAGTCAAGCATTTTTCCACTAAGCTTCATTGTTTTTTTCCCATGGGATTCAAGTGACTCTGATTGCTATAGGGGATACTTTATTTTTTTGAATCTTAACCTCAGCTCTTGTGATTCCACACCAGACCTCCCCTTTAAAAATCATCTACCTCTCGATAGGCTTGGATTACTGCAACTTCCCCTTCTTTTCCCTTTATAGAGTTTCCATGTTCCATTCCTAGTATCCCTTTATATCCCCGGCCATGGATATATTTGAAGATGTTTCTATAATTTATTTCGCCGGTTGTAGGTTCATTTCTTCCTGGATTATCGCCGATTTGAAAGTAGGCAATTTCATCCCATGAAGCCTCAATATTCGGGATCAGGTTTCCTTCCTGTATTTGCTGGTGATAAATGTCAAAGAGTATTTTACAGGATGGACTATTTACAGACTTACAGATCTCATAGGCCTGGGAAGCCTTTGTCAGAAACAAACCCGGGTGGTTTCGAAAATTTAAAGGCTCTAAAACCATTACCAGGCCATGAGGTTCTAATATGGCACTGGCTTGTTTTAAACTTTCAATGACATTTACGGTCTGATATCCCATATCTTTCCTGAGGTCCAGGTGGCCTGGCACCACAGTCATCCAGGTTGAATTTACTCTTTTTGCCACCTCTACCGAAGTCCTAATATCTTCTAAAAATTCATCACGCTTGTCGGGATTACCGCTCGCCAGATTGGGTTCTTTCCAATGTATTTTGTGAGCCACAAATACCCCCATCAACATATTTCTTTTCTGCATGGTTTGTGCCATTCTCTCCTGGGTATTTAGGTCTCTTCTTTTCATCGAATTGTCTTCGAAAGCTGAAAAGCCCATATCGGCCATAAAGTTCAGCTGGTCAACCGGATCCTTACCCGCATGATGTTTAAACATATCTAGATGGGGCGCATAATGTCTTTTGAATTTATCTTTTAAAATGGAAACTTTTTTCTTACTTTTTGAATTAGCAATGGCGTTAGTACCTGTCACGGTGGCTCCGGTTGCTAAAAGGGTATTTTGTAAAAATTTTCTACGTTGCATGATTAAATTGTTTTGTGATTTTTCAAAGATAAAAATTTTCTTAACTGTGGTTTGGGGTTTATCATGCTTTGAAATAGATGGACAATTTGAATGGCACAGATACGACCGGACCATGCCTAAATTAGGGACCTTGGTGAAGGTTACTTTTTTTACTACCGGATCACAAAACGGCAGTGAAATTATGGATCATTGCTTTAAAATTATTGATTCGCTCAATCACATTTTAAGCGATTATGATCCTTATAGTGAAGTTACCAATTTAAACGGTCTGAATCCGGGAGATACAGTAATGATCAGTGCGATCTTATCGGATATACTGCAAAAATCCAAGATCGTATATGAGCAATCCGGGGGTGCATTTGATCCGGCAATTGGACAGTTGACCAAGTTATGGAGGACGGCAAGAATAAAGGGCAAAATGCCTTCCAAAGGCATTATTCGTAAAGCCAAAAAATCCAGTGGAATGCACTTAATTTATTTCGATGATCAAAGTTCTAAATTTACGAAGCATACCAAGCAGGTGGTCTTGGATTTTGGGGGAATCGGAAAGGGCTATATTGGAGATCACGTTTTAAAATACTTAAAATCCCAGGGAATCGAAAGCGTATTAATTGATCTGGGGGGAGACATCGTAGTAGGAAAGGCTCCACCTAGTCATCAGAAATGGACTCTACAGCTAGAAGGTTTCTCATCGCCGGTCTTCTTGGAAAATCAGGCTATTGCCGGGTCCGGTAAAACCTTTCAACATTTAGATTTCCATGGGACTTCATATTCACATATCATTAATCAGGATTCAGGTTATGGAGTCATCCACGATTATAAAGTTTTTGTAATCGCTGGCTCCGGTTGGGAAGCGGATTCCTGGGCCTCTGCCTATTCTGTTTTAGGATACCATACGGAACTTCCCAATTCTGAAAAATATCCCCAAATGTGGATCAGTTCTGACACTACATTTTATTCAAACCAATTTATTGATTATATTTCGCCTTCAATTAAATAACCATGAAATTTAGAGTATTATTTTGTTTTGTATTATTAGTCGGATTATCCCAAATTTACGCTCAATCTGATACACTCAGAGTGAAAGAACATGATGTAAAAATTGTGGGAACATCTACACTTCATGACTGGACGGTAGAAGTAAAGGATGTAGAAGGATATTTGGTATTAGATGCCGGTGTTGAGAATTCAACATCTGTAAAGTTTTCTTCAAATACTATGGTTAGCGGACGTGGAGCAACTATGGATGGAAAAGTAAAAAAAGCATTAAAGTCCGAAACCCATCCCTTTATTACCTTCCAGAGTAATTCGATTTCTGCTAATGGCAATTTACTGACTGTTAAAGGCAACCTCGTCATTGGAGGTGTTGCGCGAACCATCGAAATGGAAGTGATGAAAAATGGCAGCCACAGTTACGAAACAAATGAAAAGATTACATTTTCTCAGTTTGAAATAGAGCCTCCAAGTGCGATGTTCGGAACAATCAAATGTGGAGAAAATCTAGATATTATCATCACAATAAAATTTGAATAACGAATGACAATTTTTTGGTTCTGGAGCAGCTCACTATTATGGATCCTCAGTCCTAATTTTGAGCCATATACTGCAAAAATTCCCAACTCAGAGGTAAGTTTTACTATGGTCCCAATTGAGGGAGGCAGTTTTACCCTGGGGGCAGTTGCAAAAGATAAGGCGGCAGAAACTGACGAATATCCAGCAAAATCAATCACCATTGATCCTTTTTGGATGGGTGCCTATGAACTGTCTTATGATGAATACGATATTTTCCTCAATGCTGCTAAAGATCTGGATGAAAATGGCAATCCGAGGGAAGATGCCATCGTCAGACCAAGCCCACCTTATGAGGATCCTAGTCATGGAATGAGCGGATTTGGATATCCTGCGGTTGGAATTACGCAGTTTGCTGCCCTCCAATACTGCAAGTGGTTGTCAGATAAAACCGGAGATTTCTATCGGCTACCTACTGAAGCTGAATGGGAATACGCTTGCAAAGCTGGAAGTGACCAGGTTTATTTCTTTGGCAAGAAAAGCAAATCACTTAAAGATTATGCCTGGTTTGATAAAAATAGTAATCAAAAGATCCATAAAAGTGGTCAATTAAAACCGAATCCCTGGGGCTTATACGATATTCTTGGGAATGTAATGGAGTGGACTTTGGACCAGTACCAAGCGGATTTTTATAATTCTCTTTCCTCCGGAACCGCAAATCCATGGTCGCAACCTAGCCAACTACATCCTCGTACGGTAAAAGGAGGTGGATTTAATAGCAACAAAAAGGAATTGAGATGTTCTGATCGGGTAAAATCGGATTTAGAGTGGAAACGCCGTGATCCGCAGGTGCCAAAAAGTTTTTGGTGGAATACAGATGCGCCATTTGTGGGATTTCGGATCGTCCGGCCCTATAAGGAACCGAGTCCCGAAGAGCAAGCTACATTCTGGGAAATGAATCTTGGGGGATAATTCGAGCGATACTTTTAAAGTATTGTTAAAAAATTAGGTTACCACTGCAACTTCTGCAAAGGCTTCGTTATGGAGTACAGTTCTCTTACATTCTTATAAACTTTTGAGATACGGGCGAGGTTCGGCAACCATTGTGGTTGATAGACGATGAGCAGAGCAAAAACGTCAAGACTTGGTTGGTTAATGTATTTCGTGTCTTAAATACTAGATTCTTTAGTAGTTCGGTCAGTTATTATTGTAATTTGAAGGGAGAGAACTGGTTTGGCAAATAATTAAAAAACAGTATCTTTGCACCCGCATGAAAATAAAGGCACTTCTATTTGTTTTTTTTGTGATAATTTTAGGCTCTTGCCGAAGTGAATTTGAGAAAGTAAGGACCAGTAATGATCCCCAGCTGATGTATCAAAAAGCAAAGGAGTATTACGAGAAAGAAGAATATCAGCGGGCCCTGGCATTGATTGAAATTGTACTTAATAGCTATCGAGGTAGAGCTGAATTTGAAGACATCAATTTTATGCTTGCAGATACCTATTACAAGTTAGGAGATTACGAGCTGGCCTCTTCCTATTTTAAGAATTTTGCCAACGGATTTTACAATAGTCCTAAAAGGGAGGAAGCTGATTTTTTGTCTGCGTATAGCTTGTACCTACTATCACCCTCGTATCGCCTAGATCAAACCAATACCCTTAAAGCAATCAACAGCTTACAACTATTCATCAATACCTATCCTACCAGCAATAGAGTAGAACAATGCAATAATCTGATAAGTGAATTGAGAGGAAAGCTTGAACACAAAGCGTATGATTCTGCCATGCTATACTACAATATTCGAAACTATGAATCCGCCATTCATTCTTTCGAAAATATGTTGAAAGATTTTCCGGATACCGATAGAGCTGCTGAAATCAGATATTTAATCATCAAAGCCTCTTATGAATATGCAGAAAATAGCATTTTTGTTCGACAGATAGAACGATACGAAGGGGTTATAACAGAAGCTGAAGATTTTTTAACGCGTTTTTCACAAAGCTCTTTTAAAAGAGAAGTTAGAGAAATACTAAATAATTCTAGAAATAAACTAAAATCATTTAAGGATGACCGATATAAAATCCAAAGTTCAAGGAATGGAGGCTAATCTGAAAGCTCAGGATATTTCAAGTATTGCTCAAAATACAGGAAGTATTTACGAAGCCTTGGCCATCATATCCAAGAGAGCAAAGCAATTGTCTGTCGACCTCAAGCACGAATTACATCAAAAATTGGAAGAGTTTGCCGCTACTTCCGACGCGATTGAAGAAATTCATGAAAATAAGGAGCAGATTGAAATCTCGAAATTTTACGAAAGGAT
This sequence comes from Saprospiraceae bacterium, assembly GCA_965223405.1. Classification (GTDB taxonomy): domain Bacteria; phylum Bacteroidota; class Bacteroidia; order Chitinophagales; family Saprospiraceae; genus CBDCWO01. The sequence continues at coordinate 3,172,256 of CBDCWO010000006.1, read as the reverse complement.
GCCTAATCCGGCATTAATTGCCACCAATGAGTATTTGGAGGGGGAATTGTATTCCAGATACACCGATGAAAATAACCGGAAAAAACAAGAAGACTAGTGCATGCCCGCTCATATTCTAAAGGGTAAAAAGATAGTTTTAGCGATTACTGGTAGTATTGCAGCCTACAAAGCGGCTTATCTTACCCGTATCCTTACCAAATCAGGAGCAGAAGTTCAAATTTTGATGACCGAGGCCGCTACTCAGTTTATCTCCACTTTAACCATGAGTACACTGAGTAAAAGAAAGGTATTTATCCAGATCATGGATGAATCCGGATGGAACAACCACGTGGAAATGGGTTTATGGGCTGACTTATTCTTAATAGCTCCATGTACAGCTAATAGCTTGGCCAATATAGCTACCGGTTCGGTAAATGATATTGTTTCAGCTGTCTATTTATCAGCACGGTGTCCTGTAGCAATAGCACCGGCAATGGATGTAGATATGTGGCATCATCCCGCTACCCAAAGGAACATTGCCACAGTAGAAAATGATGGTGTAAAAGTAATCCCAGTTGCCCATGGTGAACTCGCAAGTGGACTGGTAGGTGAAGGCAGGATGGCCGAACCAGAAAAAATTGTAGAATATGTGATCTCGCTTATCGGAACCCAATCTTCAGTTCTTAATGGGAAAAAAGCCCTAGTCACTGCTGGCCCAACCTACGAAAGGATGGATCCAGTCCGGTTCATTGGAAATTACAGTTCCGGCAAAATGGGCATTGTCATTGCTGAAGAATTATACCTTAGAGGAGTACATACCATATTGATTCTGGGGCCTTCACAACTAAAGCCAAGATTCTCAGATATTCAGGTCGTGTCGGTTAATTCAGCACACGAAATGTATGAAGCGGCTAAACTACATTACCAGAAATCCGATATCGCTGTTTTGGCCGCTGCAGTGTCTGACTACCGCCCTGCTGAAATTAAGGATCAAAAAATCAAGAAAAAAGAGCACTCTTTAACCATTAAGTTGGAAAAAACACCAGACATCGCGACCGAACTGGGAAAAATAAAAACGAAGGATCAAATTAATATTGGTTTTGCGCTGGAAACAACGAATGAGTTTGAACACGCCAATAAGAAATTAGTAACTAAAAATTTTGATTTTATTGTATTAAACTCCCTCAATGATCCGGGAGCAGGATTTAACTATGATACCAATCAGGTACAATTTATCTTCCAAGACAATAAGCATAAAAGTTTTGAGTTAAAAAGTAAACAACTGGTTGCAGTAGATATTGTTGATGAAATCGAAAAGTTGATCGCATGAAAATCAAAATCATAACTTCTCTATTCGTAATAATTTGTTTCATTTCAAATATTTACAGTCAAGAATTCAACTGTGTATTTACGGTATCAACTCCTAAACTACAACAAGTAGATAAGAGGGTATTCAGTACCTTGGAAAAGTCATTAAATGAACTAATGAACAACACCAGATGGACCAATCATCAGTTTCTTGAAGAAGAAAAGATCGATTGTATTATGGGACTCACCATTACTCGGGAAATAGATCAAAATACATTTGAAGCTACTCTCAATATCCAGGCAACCCGTCCGGTATATGGAAGTAGTTATCAAACTACCATCTTTTCTTTCCAGGATAAACAGGTTAATTTTTCTTACGAGCAATCGCTACCCCTACAGTATAAACCCAACCAATTTACAGATAATCTAACTGCAGTAATCTCTTTTTATGCTAATATCATCTTGGGGTTGGATTATGACTCCTTCAGCCTTTTTGGAGGTGATAATTACTACAATGCAGCACAGAACATTATTAACGGTTTACCTGCAAATCTAACCAGCGATGCTGGTTGGACCTCCGCTGGAAAAAATAAGACCAGGTATTGGTTGGTTGAAAATCTTTTAAGTCCTCGGATCAAACCACTCCGGAAAGCCTTTCATGATTACCACCTTCGCTGTCTGGATATTATGTATGATGATGTCAATAAGGGCAAAGAACTCATGGTAAAAGCCATTGAACAATTCGATCAGGTAAACCGTGCGTATCCCAATTCAATTATCCTAAGCATCATCGCCTCTTCCAAGGCTTCAGAAATTGTAGAAATTTATAAAAATGGAACTGGAGTCGAAAAAACCAAGGTGTATCAAATTATGACACGGGTGGATCCATCCAATTTACAATTATATCGAACTTTGAGATGACCCGATTAGCTATCTTCGCTTCCGGTGGTGGATCCAACGCAAAATGTATTATCAAGTATTTTGACAATAACCAGGACATCTCTGTAGATTGTATTGTATGTAATAATCCCAATGCCGGAGTGATCAAAATTGCTCAGGAACATCAAATTCCGGTAATTTTAATCAGTCGAAAAAGTTTTACCAAATCCCAACAGCTATTACACCAATTACAATACCGGAAGATAGACTGGATCGTACTTGCCGGTTTCCTGTGGTTAATTCCGGAATACCTAATTGATGCCTATCCCAATAAGATGATAAATATTCATCCGGCTTTATTGCCAAAATATGGTGGGAAGGGCATGTATGGTATGAATGTTCACCGCGCGGTCAAAGCTGCTGGTGAATCAGAATCGGGAATGTCCATACACTATGTCAATAAGAAATACGATGAAGGCAAATTAATTTTCCAGGCCAGGACCGACTTACTCCCTGAAGATTCCCCTGAAGCTATAGCCGCCAAAGTATTAAACCTGGAACACAGACATTATCCCCAAGTCATTGAATCTTTGGTCTCAAAATCGGAAGACAACGGGTAAAATAGAATGGTGTTAGAGATCCAGCCTGGACGGGGTCAGAATCAGAAAGTGACAAAACTTTGATTAGTAAGACGTTTAATGAAAGAAAATTGCAAAAATCTAAACTACAAGTCTGACTTAATAACCAAACCAAAATAGTTATTTCAATAACCTGTTTGATCCGGTACTGATAAAGTTCCGCAAGTTTCTCGTAGGGATACTTAACACCTCCAGAATTGTATAGATTTTGCCTAAATTTTGCCAAAAAATGACGGATTCTTATGTGGTTTAAGGCACTAAATCTTAGGCATTTCAGACTTTACTATCAACCAAAAATTCGGCTTTTCCCTTGAAATTAATGAATTCGTAAAGCATAAATGCGACCAGTACCACGTATTCGAAAATGATCCAACCCCACCGTTCTCCAATGAGCCCATTCTGATAGTGACTATAACTCCAGACAACAACGAAGGACCACAAAAGTGGATATTTGTAATTGCTCAAAACGGATAGAAATACCAACGTGATGATATACCAGGGGTGAAGGGTAGTTGTACATAAAAAGTATGCAGTCATTGAAAACAGAATCGCATGGATACACCTAAGCGGATCACCAGGTCTTTGTTTTAATAATAACACCAGTGCCGTTACTATGGGAATAATCATCAAATAGGGTCCAATTACCTGGATCATATTATATCCTTTGATTTGCCACCCAACCCACCTTACTAAATAATATATACTGGCATTAAATTCAAAACTTTGAAAATATAAGTCCAGGCTTTGCGAAAATTTCGTCATAAAGCCTGGGTTGTAAAATGGAGCAAACCAGGTACAAGTACCCACCACAGATACTAATAGGAATATCCAATGAGATCGCTTGGGATAGAAATACTTCCAGATAAATGGTCCGGCAAATGCAGCATGAAGCTTCAATGCAAAGGCAGTCGATAGACTGATTGCGGTTCTCCAGGGCCAGTATTTGAAGGCCTGCCATAGGGCTAGACCGATCACTGCACACATCAATCCTTCATAATGCAGGTTGCCCATAACCTCCACGATTACCAGAGGATTCAACCCGTACCATAGGAATTGAAAAGGGTCTTTGTTCATCAATTTAAGCAAACGCATCAAGGTCCACATGGCTATGGCTTCACCCCCAAGTAAAAGGAATTTGAGTACGATGATCTGGAGCTTAATCGATGAAACTGGAAATAGAGTCGCAACCGCAAAGGTCACTTGAGCAGCAGGCGGATAAACGGAATAGTAATTCTGGGAGTTGAGCAGATCAAATATCTGTTGGTAGGTTTGGTCTTGGATCACCAATGGTCCCAGGATATCCTCCGGCAGGTAAAGATATGGATTGAGACCTTTCCACATCATCTCCCCATCCCAGATGAAACGATAAACATCATCTGACAATCCGGGTGTATTAAATAGTAAGGTAAATCTGACAATAATACAAATCCAAAGCCATTGCCGGAGATTCCAGCTGTATTTATACCGAAAGTTAATCAGGAAGGCAATGCCAAAGAGGATACTGTAGGAGGCGATAATCAGGTTAAATTGCTCTTGGCCAACTCCGTAATTAAAAAGTACCAAAACCACAATAAAACAGAGCACCAAAAATATAGCGCGAGGTCTATGGTTCATTTCGTAAAATTAAGGAAACTTACCAAGTTTCATTTATGTTCTCTTGAAAAACCAACTGACCCTTTTTACCGTTTCGACAATGCTAAACACAGATCCCAAACATTTGCTATTTCCTGATGTCATCCTGAACATGTTTCAGGATCCGTGTGCTTTATCCAATGGACTATAATCAAATTCTGTTACATTAAGACAAAACACAGATCCCGAACATTTGCTGACAAACTAACAAATCTCGGGATGACCTTCCTTTTTTTGTTATGGTTTAAAATTTACTTGTATCGTAAATTGCGCAAGGTGTAATAAAAGATCATACCATAACCAATCATCAACATGATATGAAAAATAAGAAACGCTGTGTTCCCGCTGGCAATTCCAGCTATGAGTGCGGTCGCGAAATAAAGCGTCAAAACACCTTCCAAAATGGTTAAAAGCGAGAATTTACCGGAAAGATATTTCTTCTTGTTCAGGTTTTCTCTTACGCCTTTGAGGTTGAACTTGGGTGTACGCACAAAAGCCGATTTTTTACCGATCCAACCTTGGATCACCGCGACAGAATTGTGAAGTGAAAGCCCCATGGATAATGAGAGAAACAAGGGAAATAGAAAAATAAACTTTAACACCATTCTAGCTGGTGAACGATCAGCCCAAGCCACTTTGACATTCGCGACATAGTACACGGCTACAATGGACAATAACCCGGTCAGGCAAATAGCAAACCAGGTAGAATCAATCCCTAAGGGTTTTAGCATAAACAAAACCGGCACACTGAACACACCGATGATAAAAACAAAAATGAAAATCCCACTTGCCATTAAATGAAGAGTAGCATGGAACTTCTTCCCAAAAGAAATATCGGACTTCCACACAGATGGTAGAATTTTTTTAGCTGTTTCCGCCCCCCCTTTCATCCAACGATGTTGTTGCGATTTCAGTCCATTCATTTCGGCCGGTAATTCAGCCGGAGAGCCAATCTCCTCCAAATACATGATTTTCCAACCCTTTAATTGAGCTCGGTAACTTAGATCTAAATCCTCTGTGAGTGTATCGGGTTGCCATCCGCCGGCATCATCTACAGCAGTTCTTCTCCATATTCCAGCAGTACCGTTAAACTGCAACATATATTGACCAGCTTGACGTCCGGTTTGTTCGATTGAGAAGTGCACATTTAGCTGAAAAGCTTGCAATTCCGTAATCAGAGAATAACTTTCATTGATATGTTCCCATCTGGTTTGTACTACGGCTACATTAGGATCCTTAAAATGATCAATGGTATTGATAATAAAATTGGGTTTGGGCAGAAAGTCTGCGTCAAAAATGGCCACAAATTCCCCTTTTGCCACCTGTAGTCCTTCATGCAGCGCACCAGCTTTGAATCCCTTGCGGTCTTTACGATGAATGTGCTTGATGTCAAACCCTTTTTCCTGATATTCCTTAACCTTTGCCTTGGTAATCTCTACCGTTTCATCCGTACTGTCGTCCAAAACCTGAATCTCCAGCAGGTCTTTGGGATAGTTGATTTTGACAATATTATCAATTAACCTTTCCACCACATACAACTCATTGTAGATGGGTAGCTGGATAGTTACTATTGGCAAATCACCACCACCGCCAGGTGGACTTTGAATTCCCTTTTTCTTTTTCTCTTTTCTGTACAGATATAAGAGATGAAACTGCATGATACAAAACAAAGTGATATAAGCCAGGGCCACGATGTAAATCGCCAATATTAAATAAGAACCCGCCGAAATCAAGTAATTCATATCAACTTAAATATGGTCCATAAAATTTTATGTCCTGCTAATATAGTTCCTCTCATCGTGCCTGATACTTTAGAAATCCCAATTCGCTTGCGATAGGTCACCGGAACTTCCGTACATTTCAATCCATATTTGGCAGCTTTCACCTGCATTTCTACTGTCCATCCAAAGTTTTTATCTACCATCTTAATTTCCTTCAGTTTGTCCCACTTAATGGCTCTGAAGGGACCCAGATCTGTAAACTTGTACCGGTAGATCATTTTTATCAATGTGGTTGCCAGCCAATTACCAAAAATTTGTTGCGGCATCATGGCTCCAGATTCCAGATTCCCCAAAGCACGTGAGCCAATCACCAAATCAAAATCACTTTCAATAATTGGTGCTACCAGCTGAGGTAATTCCTCTGGATGATCAGAATAGTCCGCATCTAAAAAAACCACAATATCAGGCGGAATCCTTTTACCACTCAGATACTCAATCCCTTTCAAGCAGGCATTTCCATAACCCTGCTGTGGTTGTAAAACCACCGTGGCCCCTTCGTCAGTCGCCACTTGTCCTGTATTATCTGTACTCGCATTATCCGCTACAACTATTTCGCGTACCCATTTTTTCGGAACATCCTTCAATACACTTCCAATGGATGCTACCTCATTATAAGCAGGGATAATTACATCAATTATTGGTTTCAACCCCTCATTTTTAATAGATGTAAAGGTACTATTTTATCATGTATCAAAATGACATCCATCATTATTAAAAGGTAATAACATGTATGTAACGGAACGGATTAGATGAATGAAGGTTTTTAGGCACTTAAATCATAAAAGTGTCTGCCAAACGATATTTTGTGCTTTTATTAAAAGAACATATAGATTATAAATAAATATTACTAACTTAAATATGTTTTCTTAAATAATACTAAAAATCAAAATTATGCAAAGTGTACTTGGACTTGGAAAATACCTATTAGCAATCCCCATGATAATATTTGGAGTATTGCACTTTATGAACGCAGAAAGCATGGCCGGAATGGCTCCATTTGGAGGAGCATTTATCGTCTACCTCACAGGTTTAGCACTTATCCTTGCGGGTATAAGTCTGATCATCGGAAAATTGGACAAGTTAGCAGCAGTACTTTTGGCTTTGTTCTTACTTCTCACGGCATTTACTATCCATTTGCCCGGATTAATGAACGCTGCCGATGACAATGCAATGGCAATGTCTATGGGAGGAATGTTAAAGGATATTGCTCTGGCCGGCGGAGCCTTATTAGCCGCTCAATTAGCAAAAGATAATTCGGTGATTGGATAAATACCTCATACCTCATCCATTTCGCAGAATTATTTTATTTATGTGTATCTCTGAGGCAAAGAGGATATTCTTTGCCTCATTAGAAGCAACCATATCATGCCAGTCATGATATGGTCCGCTTTTGGCATGAACCTCATGCAATCTATTTTTCGTGGTTTTGAAATACGGATAAAAACTAAACGACCTAAACCAAACTATACAACAAATTATAAGCAAAAGAGGTCTTCTATTGCAAGTGTAATGAGTTGACTATTACCATTATGACATGAAACTCTATATTTCCTAGCCAGAAATTTATTTTTAGCTCGGTCATGCTTATTTTCGTCCGATGCGCTACTTTTTACATTTAGCTTACCAGGGAACGCATTATGTGGGCTGGCAAAATCAACCCAATGGAGTATCCGTTCAAAGCTGTCTCGAGAAGGTACTAGAAAATATTTTTAATCGCGAAATCCACATAGTGGGATGTGGCAGAACCGATGCCGGAGTACATGCTTCTCAATTCTATGCACATTTTGACGGCATAGGTCTCACCCCATCCAACCTTGGAATGCGCCTTAATGCACTGCTTCCGGATGATATTGTAGTCTATGAGATTTACCTAACCGACTCCGAGGCACATGCTCGTTTTGATGCATTAGATCGTACCTATCGATATGATATTGCGCGTCAAAAAAGTCCTTTTAAGATTCATCAACAATTTGTGTTTTTACAGTATCCTAAAATCCAATTCGACCTTCTACAGGCAACTGCAAATCTATTTCTAAACTACCGTGAATTCAGTCCGTTTTGTAAAAGCAAGTCGGATACAAAAACCAAATATTGCAAGTTATCGGCCAGTCAATGGGAATCGTTGGATGGTGGATCCAGACTTCGTTTCCGGGTGAAATCCAACCGGTTTCTACGGGGTATGGTCAGGTTAATGGTTGGAGCATGTTTAAATGTAGCCATTGGCAAGATCACATTGGAGTCTATAAAAGAAAGTCTGGATCAACAATTTCCCACACCTAAGCCATGGAGCGTTCCGGCAAAGGGTCTGTTTTTAGAACAGGTGACTTATCCACACCAATTTTTCAAACAACGCATATTTTGATGGCTTGAATGAGCCTGTAATACCGATCGAGCTGAGAGTACCGGGTATTTCTTAACACTTCTTAAATCGAATTGCCCTGATTTTTGTTAGATATTCAATAGACCATAATCAAATTCTGTTTCATTATTGTCAATCACAGACCCCTATTATTGCTGATCCGTCAGCCAATTTAGGGATGACCTTCTTGCTTTTGATTTAAGAACAAGGAACAACGATTTATGATTTTTGAATTATCAACGATTATTTGAGTTTTCACTTATTCATATTATTCTCTCAAATCGAATTTCCCTTCCGCCGCAGCTGCGGTTAATCTTTGTTCAATATTCATTTCATTCAATACTTCTTAAATCTATTATCGTTAATCCTTGTTCGATGTTCGTACCAGTATCCAATTTTTTTTGAATATTCTTTTGAAAAAGCAACTAGCCCTCATTAATGCTTCAGTAATGCTAAACACAGATCACGATCATTTGCTGATCATCCAGCAAATCTTGCCTGCCAGAGTTGGGTTCGGGGTGACCTTCTGCTTTTGATTTAAGAACAAGGAACAACGATTTATGATTTTTGAATTATCAACGATTATTTGAGTTTTCACTTATTCATATTATTCTCTCAAATCGAATTTCCCTTCCGCCGCAGCTGCGGTTAATCCTTGTTCGATATTCATTTCATTCAATACTTCTTAAATCTAACCTCGTTAATCCTTGCTTGATGTTCATTTCAGCCATTAATTCTTAAATCTAATCTCGCTATTCTTGTATGTTTTGATTTGATTTAAGAACAAGCCTGCCTGCAGCAAATTTCGAGATGGCCCGGTTTAGTTCTAGGAACTGGCGGTTTCTTCCAGGCTGTAGTTAATCTCAGGATATAAGGGGTGGCGGTCATTAATTTCTGCAATTTCATTTTTGGTGTTTTCAACTAATGCGTCACTGAGACTTTCGGTAATGATCTTGTCAATTAATTTCACAATGTACCGGCTTTCATTTTGTTTCATCCCTCGGGATGAAATTGCTGCCGTTCCAATCCGAATACCGGAAGTGACCATCGGACTTTGATCATCAAAAGGAACCATATTTTTGTTAACTGTAATACCGATCTGGTCTAGTTTTTCTTCGACTTCTTTGCCTGTAACCCCTTTGTTACGCAAATCTATTAACATCATGTGATTGTCCGATCCACCGCTTACGATCTGATACCCCCTTTCCATAAATTCCTCGGCCATGGCTTGTGCATTGGCTATTACTTGGCGACAGTATGCGCGGAAATCTTCCGTCATAGCCTCGCCGAATGCTACTGCCTTAGCGGCAATTACGTGTTCCAACGGACCACCCTGCATTCCTGGAAATACCCCACTGTTTAGAATAGCTGACATTTTAATTGGTTTCCCCTTTCGTGTCAAGCGTCCCCAGGGATTATCAAAGTTCTTACCCATCATAATAATACCACCCCTGGGACCTCTTAAAGTCTTGTGTGTTGTAGAGGTTACAATATGGCAATGTGGCAGAGGGTCGTTCAATAATTTACTAGCGATCAAGCCAGCTGGATGTGCTATATCCGCCAATATCAAGGCATCTACTTCATCGGCAATTGAACGGAAACTTTCGTAATCCCAATCTCTGGAATAAGCGGAAGCCCCACAAAGAATCAGCTTAGGTCGTTCTTTGAGGGCTATTTCCCGGATCCGGTTCATATCTACTCTGCCGGTCTCCTTTTCAACTCCGTAAAATACCGGATTGTAAACCTTACCGGAGTAATTTACCGGTGAACCATGTGAAAGATGCCCTCCATGGGATAAATCGAATCCCAATATTTTATCTCCAGGGTTCAAGACGGCTAAAAAAACCGACGCATTAGCCTGAGCGCCACTATGTGGTTGCACGTTGGCAAACGAGGCACCAAATAATTTTTTTAACCGGTCTATGGCAATTTGCTCTATTTCATCGACAACTTCACAACCTCCATAATACCTTCTGCGAGGATATCCTTCGGCATATTTATTGGTCAGACAGGTACCAACCGCTCGCATGACCTGTACACTGGTAAAGTTTTCGGAAGCAATCAGTTCGATTCCATCGCGCTGCCGGTCCAGTTCTTTTTGTATTAAGGGGAATATAGTCGAATCCATATTTTTTTATTTGAAGGCTCAAAAATAGACGGCTTAGGGATTATTTCAAAGATTAATGGCAGGAAATAAATAAAGCTTAAAACAAAGTACCTAAAATGTCTAGTGATCATCTTAACCAAGTCATTAATTGGATAGCTCGTGAGGATAACAGATATAATATTTAGTATACGTTCGATTGTCCAGATTGTGATCAGAGATTAAAGAAAGGGGAGTTACCAATTTATTTTTCAAAAGCACTTTAATTTCATTCTTCCCTCCTTGATAGAAGGAAACCGTTTCATGACCTTTAATCATTAAGTCTGCCATGTGTTCCCCAAAGTTATTTACTACCTTTTTTCGTAATTTAGAGATCTGATCACTTTGAAAGGGCGTATTACTAAATTCTGTTTTAAATAAGTTGCGGTTTAATAAGCTATTCGCCAAAAAAGCTACTTTTTCCTGTTTAGAATTTCTAGCTGATTTTAATAAGGAGACAATATCCACGTCATCCAAGTCACAGAATGAAGTTATGAATTCTGATTTTTTTAGATTACTTTCTGACCACAACTGTTGCAATAAAGGAGACCAATCGAGGTGGGATTCTTTTCGAATCAATTTCAGGCATTTGCTTAACATTTGCTCGGCAGCAATGACCGTTTTATGAAGATATACCTGCCAATACATAAACCTGCGAGCCAACAAAAACTTTTCAATACTATACAATCCTTTCTCTTCAACTACCAATTGATCATCGACTACATCCAACATTTTAATAATCCGGTCATAACCGATGATACCCTCAGCCACTCCAGAGAAAAAACTATCTCGATTCAAATAGTCCATACGATCCATATCGATTTGACTGGACACCAATTGGTGAAAAAACCGCTTGGGATAGGAATTGGTATATATCCGAATGGCGGTTTCCAACTTTTGATCAAATTGCTGATTCAATTCACGGATTATCATCAATGAGATTTCTTCATGCGATTGGGAAGAAAAAATATTTTCTAAGGCATGCGAAAAGGGAGCATGACCAATGTCATGCAATAGTATTGCTACATAGGAGCCTAAAGCTTCCTCTTCGGAAATATCCACCGATTTGCTCCGTAATGTTTCAATGGCTTGCTGCATTAAATGCAATGCACCTAAGGCATGATGAAATCTTGTATGATGAGCTCCTGGATAAACGAAGTCTGTAAGACCCAATTGTTTTATCCTTCTCAATCTTTGAAAGTAAGGATGTTCTATTAATTCAAAAATCAGGGGATCGGGGATGGTGATGAATCCATAAACAGGATCGTTGAAAATTTTTCTTTTATTGATCGTCATATAATATTGCAAAAGTACCTACCGTTTGTTAAAAGCAGCCTATTTTTAGACATCCTTTTATAAAAATAATTTTCTCAACAACTGATTTATATGACAGGTATCAAGATTCTTTGGGCAGACGATGAAATTGACATGTTAAAACCTCAATTGATGTTCTTGCGACAAAAAAACTATGAGGTACTAACGGTCACCAATGGATATGACGCCATTGAAGAGTATCACCAAAATAACGATATAGACGTTGTTTTTTTAGATGAGTCCATGCCGGGTTTATCCGGACTGGAGACACTGGAAAAATTTAAAAGCCTAAATCCACGACTACCTGTTGTAATGATCACAAAAAATGAGGCTGAAAATATCATGGAGGATGCTATTGGACAACAAATTGACGATTATCTAATCAAACCGGTCAATCCCAATCAAATCCTGTTAACTCTAAAAAAAATTATAGATAACAAACGACTGGTCCGGGAAAAAACGGCCTCCGGCTATCAACAGGATTTTCGTCAAATTCTGATGGAAATTAATAGCGGTCTGGATTATGAGCAGTGGGTGGATATTTATAAAAAAATCATTCATTGGGAATTGCGCTTGGATCAATCTCCTACGCTGGATATGATGGATATTCTAGCGATGCAAAAGAGGGAAGCCAATAGTGAGTTTTCAAGATACATCATCAAAAATTATCCATACTGGATTGATCCTACTATCAAAGAAGGACCGGTATTATCGCACCAATTGATGAGGGCTAAGGTGTTTGATCACCTCAATGGAAAACCCACATTTTTTATTCTTCTTGACAATCTACGTTATGATCAATGGAAAACCATAGAACCGACGGTCACTGATATATTCAGAATTGAAGAAGAGGATTACTTTTACAGCATTTTACCCACATCTACTCAATATTCAAGAAATGCCATATTTGCAGGACTTACCCCATTTGAAATATCCCGACGATACCCCAAGTATTGGAAAAACGATATGGATGAAGGTGGGAAAAACCTTTATGAGAAAGAATTATTTGAAGAACAAATAAAGAGGGTTTTTCGTAAACCCATCAAAACGGACTATTTAAAGGTTACTAAGTTAAGTCACGGAAAACATCTGCAGGATAACATATTGGATTATTTGCACAACGACCTGACGGTAATTGTTTACAATTTTATCGATATGTTATCACATGCACGTACCGAGATGGAGGTACTCAAGGAGCTTGCTAGTGATGAGAAAGCCTATCGCAGTTTGACTTTATCTTGGTTTATCAATTCTCCTTTATGGATCGCCATGCGAAAACTGGCAGAAAAAGATGTTCAAATCATCATCGCCACTGACCATGGTACGATCCGGGTAAACCAACCCTCAAAGGTGATTGGTGATCGGGAGACCACTACCAATTTACGCTATAAAATGGGTCGAAATCTACAATATAATCGTAAAGATGTCCTGGAATTCAGAGATCCACAGAAGGGACAATTACCCAGCCCTAACATGAGCTCCACGTATATTTTTGCCAAGGAGGACATCTATTTTCTGTATCCTAATAACTACAATTATTACAACAATTATTATCGTGATACTTTTCAGCACGGTGGTATTTCCCTGGAGGAGATGATCTGTCCAATTATTCGCTTAAATAGTAGATAGGCTCGATTGGTTATTGGCTTTTAGCTGAAGGTCTACGACTTTCACAAGGAGCCCAAACTACGTTTTTTTCAACCCTTTCTCTTCCTCTGCGTCTTTTTTGTGCACACGTTTAGAGATATGGATACTGATTTCATATAAGATATATAACGGACCGGCGATCAACATTTGCGTGATAGGATCAGGAGGTGTAATTATTGCCGCTAGGACTAAAATAACTACAAGAGCTTGTTTCCTATATTGTCTCAAAAAACTAGGATACACCAATCCCACCTTGGATAAAAAGTAGATCACCACCGGTAATTCAAAAATCAAACCCGAAGGTAGTGTATACATTACCATATTGTTGACATAAGAAGTTATCGTGGTACTTGCTCCCTCTACAAATTCGCTGATTGAATAGTTAGTTAAAAATGAGACTGCGAAAGGTGCAATAATAAAATATCCAAATAATACTCCAAACATAAATAGCAAAGAACAAACGAATACAGCTCCCCTGGCAACCTTGACTTCTTTTTCGTAGAGACCCGGCTTGACAAATCTCCAGATTTCATTAAATATTATTGGAAAAGCTGCAATTAAACCCAACCATACAGATACTTTTATGTGAGTTAGGAATTCTTCAGCTAACTTATACTTAAATATGGTTAGGTTGGCTGGACTAAAACAGAGCGCTTCTGAAATTCTACATAAAATACGGTATGTTGGGAACGTTTCTTTAGCCGGGCCGAAAATAATCGTATCAAATATAAAGTCCTTGGCCAAAAACACTCCTATCGCAACCACCAAAATAGCTACCAAAGCACGAATGATATGCCAACGCAAAACTTCCAGATGTTCCAAAAAGGACATCTCGTGATCATTCTTTTTCTTTTTTTCACTCATAATTCATCTGGTCTTGCAAAACAAATGTAATTAAACAAGCGATTTCGGTTAAATTGTTTATCGAAATATTTGTTATTTGGTCGAAATTAATCCTAGAAATAAGCTTCAGCCATCCAGCTAATTATTTAATATCTGAATTCCTTCCGCTGATACCTACAAAAATTCTAAAACGATTCTTTTATGGCACTCGCCCTGAATCCTAATGAATTATTTGGGATAAAGTAGTACTTTTGGCAGCGCAATGGAAAATTCTAACCAAAATACTATTGCTTGGAAATAATAGGTTACATCGCATTATTTGCCGTTAGTTTATTTGTGTTGTTAAAAGCATCTGATTGGTTTATCACGGCCTCTGAAAAAATTGGCTTGGCGATGGGAATCTCCCCTTTCATTATCGGAGTTACAATAGTGGCTTTTGGAACTTCATTACCGGAGTTGGCTACCTCGATTGGTGCCGTAATAGATGGAGTCAGTGAAATTGTAGTAGGAAATGTAATCGGGTCCAATGTGACCAACATTCTATTAGTACTTTCGCTCACCATATTGTTTGGAAGAGAGATCATCATGGACCACAATGTATTGGACGTAGACATGCCCCTGCTTTTCGGTTCAGCACTGATCTTGTTTTTTGTACTTTATGATTTGGAAATCAACTATTTGGAGACTGCGGTTTTGATTATTGGGCTGGCTGTTTTTCTTCGGAGTTCTTTTCGATCGGGACCCCGGGAGAGGAATCGTAAAGAAGCAGTTAATATCAGGCATATCTTATTGCTAGTAGCAGGTGCAGCACTGGTTTATTTCAGTGCAGATTATACCGTATTTTCCATCAAGAAAATATCAACTTATGCCGGAATTGATCCCAATATTATTGCTTTGACCTTAGTTGCCTTGGGAACTTCACTTCCCGAAGTTGCTGTAAGCCTGAAAGCTGCGAAAAAAGGCAAAGCGGCTATTGCGGTCGGGAATGTTATCGGAAGTAACATATTCAATTCTTTTGCCGTACTGGGGATTCCAAGGTTATTTGGGCAAATTGTAGTGCCTGAAAATATTATGGAATGGAGTTTGCCATTTTTGATGGGAGTTACCGTTATTTTTATTTTAGTGTGTATTTCAAAAAGGATATCCCGCTGGGAAGGAATGATGTTATTTTTACTGTACTGCATTTACATAGGTCAGTTGGTTCAAAATTCCTTAATTGATCCATCTTAAGTATAAAAATTTTCTTCCTTCAGAGCCAGCAAATAAATTTAAAATCAAAATCGTTACTATGTTTGAAGATTTATTGGGAAATGTTCAGGGTCAACAAGCAGAAATCAAACAAAAGTTAAAAGAATTGGTCCTGGAAGAATCCGCAGAAAAGGGTTTGCTCGTCATCACCATGAATGGTGCAAAAGAAATTTTGAATATTTCGATTAAGCCGGAATTGATGATGCAATTGGGTATGGAAGGTTTGGAGGATTTGCTAATCGTTACTATTAATAAATTGCAGGAACGAGCAAGCGCTGAAGAAGCTAAAATGATGGAGGAATCAGTTAAAAACATGTTGCCCGGTCTGGGAGGATTGAAAGATTTATTTTCATGATAAATTGGAGTTTCACTTATCGTGGCATTTGGTATTCTTTGATGCTATTATTTGGAGTGCAATCCGGATTAAGTCAAACGGCTGCCGGATTAACTTCTTATGTCAGTTGGGACGATTGTACGAGTTTGGACGATCAGGGGTTCTTAAGCGCGGAGGTATATGGCAATCCTGAATGTGCGTGTGGTGTATTAGGTTCATCATTAAAACTGGATGGGATCGATGACTATATTGATTTTACTGGCAGTTATCAAAATACCTTTGTGGGTAATTTTACGATCGCATTCTACTTCAAGCCTACGGCTACCTCGGGAAATCTGGATATTTTATCTTATCGGCTGGGTTGTGCTTTGGATAGTGTATTATCGGTCAGTTACGTCCCTGGTTCACGGGAGGTGGTCATAGAGATTTTTCAAAATGTAAACCGTAACAGTTTAATCGTGGCCAATGTGGATCCCTCCATTTGTTGGCAACATTTAGTATTCACCAAAGAGGATAAATTTTTGCGATTGTATCTCAACGGAAAAAAAGAAATTGACCTCCGCAATTCCCAACCCATTGCTGTAACTAATGGTGGAGTACTGAGTATTGCAAACAGTCCATGCCTAGGGTCAACAAGAGAGCGGTTTGCCGGATATATTGATGAATTACAAATTTACAGCCGTTCTTTTACAGGTAAAGATGTGCTGGAAATCTATCAGAGACCAGATGACATCCTAAATCAAGATACGACCATTGTATCGGGCACCTCAGTTCCTATCCGATTGTCTTCCACTTGTGCAACATCATTTCAATGGAACCCGACCACTGGTGTTGCAGGCCCGCAAACCGGTGAAACCACTATTTCTCCTACTTCTTCAGGAAGTTATATATTGAAAATGGACGATGGCGAATGTATAGTAAGGGATACCCTGATGATCACGGTCGTCAATGCCGAAGACGTAGATTGTAACCAAATTTTTATTCCCACGGCTTTCACTCCCAATGGCGATGGATTAAATGACCTATTCCGAATAAGCAATGCTTATGCTATTGACCAGTTGATATCCTTTGACATATTCAGTCCGTGGGGTGAAAAAATGTACACGGCTACCGATGTGTTTTCAGGATGGGATGGATCCTATCGTGGTCAAATTCAAGATCCGGGTGTATACGTCTATAAATTGGTATACCGTTGCGGTACGGTAAACAAAGAACTAAATGGTAGTTTTTCTTTGATCCGGTAACACATACCGTTCTGTTGTCATTAAAACCTAAGTAACTTTCTAATTCCTTGGGAATCGATGCTCCATATTAAATAGGGAAAAGCCAAAAATAATCCGGTATTTATTATAAATCTTAACCAACTGGAATCAGTCATTTCACGAAAACCTAAATTCGATAAATAAATAATCCATGCCAATAGGATATAACCGGCAATTTTCAATAGAGGATAAGCGATCGGATAATATTTTCTCCCGGTCCACAAAGCCGCCAAACACATAAAACCAAAGCATGCCATTGATGCAAATGCGGAAGCCAACAAACCTATTTTCGGCAAAAGTAAAACATTTAACACAATGGTAATGATAGCACCTCCAGTAGCAATCAGTGCGCCGACGTGGGTCTTGTCTTTTATTTTATACCAAATCGAAAAGTTGTAATAGAGTCCTAGGAAGAGATAAGCAGTCAATGCATAGGGGACAATAATTAAACCTTCCCGATAATTGCGTTGTATCAATATTTGAATGATATCGATATATAACAGAACACCTAAAAAAACCATGCAACCGGCAAGAGTAAATGCCTGAGCAACATTGGCATAAATGGTTTTTGCATCCCGGTGCTCACTGTGACTAAAAAAAAATGGTTCGGCCGCATAATTAAATGCCTGGGCAAATAGACTCATGATAATGGCCAGCTTAACCGCTCCATTATAAACTCCTGAAGCTTCAAAACCCAGATAATCCTTGATAAGTATTCGATCAAATGTTTGATTTATGACCGCAGCCACCCCTACAATAATCAGTGGCCATGCATAACCTAACATTTGCTTTGCCAGCTGACGATCAAATTCGAATTTGGTCCTGATATAATATGGCAATAGATAAAGAAAAATGATTGCGCTGGCTATGATATTGGCAATAAATGCAAAATCCAATTCAAAAGATAATTGCAAAAAAGATGGTAGTATTTGGAAGCCTTGAATAGTCAGCAAAGGAACTACTTCCAAGAAGAACAAAGTAGCAATGATGCTTATCAGAACATTAAAAAGTTTTAAGATAGCAAATTTCTTAGCTTTCTTTTCAAGCCTTAATCTGGCAAAAGGCAAGGCTGCTAAAGCATCAAAAGCTGCAATGACCGCAAACCAAATAATGTAGCGGGTATCAGCAGCCGATGTCAGTTTTGCGGCTATTGGTTTTGCAAATCCAATTAATATTACCGAAAATAAAATCGTACTAATCAGGATGACAGTTCCGCCGGTAGAAAAAGCAATGTCCATTTTCCCAGACTTACTGCCATATCTGAAAAAAGCCGTTTCCATGCGAAAAGTGAAGAAAACGAATATCAGAGCGGCAAATGCATAAATTATTCCATGTACGGAATAATCAGATGTGTTGGGAAATCTATAGGTCAAATAAGTCGCCAGGAACAAAAAGTTGACAATTTTGCCTAAAATGCTACCCACTCCATATATCGAAGTCTCTTTGGCTAAACTTTTAAGAAAAGTCATATTGTTCACAATGTTAGCCATTTATAACGCATTCAGAAAACATATGCGTGTGAATCAATAAAGTTTATTCCTCCTATTTATTTCAACGGGGTTCAAGACTAGGGATATATTCAAAGATATCAAAGCAGGTATCGGATATTAGGTATCAGGAAGGATGTTGAAGTTTTAAAGTTAGTTCAAATAACAGGTCTTCAAAACGGGATATTGTTTCAAGTGAGCCGAGGTCTGGCATCTGACTTCTGGTATCTGATTTCCGTTGTTGATTCAAAGATATCCGTTCATAATATATTTCAAAAGAAGCTATTATGCCGAAATTCAAGAAAAATAATTTGTTGGTGAAATTTTCTATTAAATTATTTGGATTAAATTCGTCATGGAAATGACATTAAACGATGATAGATATTCCTTTGCTGAAACGTATATGTGAGATCCCGGGAGCCCCTGGTTTCGAAAACAAAGTAAGACTACTGATCCTTGATATCATCCGTGATTTAGTGGATGACATCCAGATTGACAACATGGGTAACATAGTTGCCTTGAAAAAAGGGAAATCGGGCAAGGAGAATAAGAAGGTTATGGTAGCGGCTCATATGGATGAGATAAGTTTTATGGTTACTCACATCGATGATGATGGATTTATTCATTTTCATACCTTGGGTGGATTTGATCCTAAAACGCTTACTTCGCAACGGGTGATTATCCATGGCAAAAAAGATATTATGGGGGTTATGGGCTCAAAACCCATTCACCTTATGACGGCTGAAGAAAGAGGTAAAGCCCCTCAGATTACCGATTATTTTATTGATCCAGGCATGACCAAAGAAGAAGTGAGCCAATGGGTAGCGGTGGGAGATCCCATCACCAGGGAACGAACTTTGATCGAAATGGGTGATTGTGTCAACTCAAAATCTTTGGATAACCGGGTATCGGTATATGTCCTAATTGAAGCTTTAAGGGAGTTGGCCAAGGTATCTTTATCAATGGATCTGTATGCAGTATTTACAGTCCAGGAGGAAGTTGGATTGCGAGGTGCTTTTGTCTCATCACATCACATCAACCCTGATTTCGGAATCGCTTTGGATGTAACCATCGCGTTTGATGTACCGGGTGCCAAACCCCATGAAGCAATTACTCGTCTGGGAAAAGGAACGGCAATCAAAATAATGGATGGCAGTGTCATTTGTGACCAAAGGATGGTCTCCTTCCTGAAGAAAACTGCAGAAGACAACGATATCACATGGCAACCTGAAGTACTCACTGCCGGTGGTACAGATACTGCATATGTTCAACGCAGTGGAAAGAATGGTTCGATATCCGGAGCCATTTCCATACCCACACGTCACATTCACCAGGTTATTGAAATGGCTCATCAAAAAGATATCCGCAATACGATTGATTTACTTAAAGCATCACTACAATCTATGCACAATTACGATTGGCAACTTGACAATTAGGAACACAATGGAATGGGAAAAAACCAAGGAAAAACTCTCTATCAGTTATAAATTCCAGGATTTTGCCGAAGCATTTGCTTTTATGATTGAAGTAGCAATGCATGCCGAAAAGCAAAATCACCATCCCAAATGGTGTAACACCTGGAATCAGGTAGACATCGAATTGACCACTCACGACGAAGGGAATATCGTTACCGATAAAGACTATGCTTTAGCTGCCCAGATATCTAAAATCTATCAGAAATTCCACCAAGAGAAAATGTAATGCCGAAGATCTTTAGTAAATTACCCGACGTAGGCACTACAATTTTCAGTGTGATATCAAAAAAAGCTCGGGACCATGGGGCCGTAAATATCTCTCAAGGATTTCCTGATTTTGATTGTGATCCCAAATTATCACAAATGGCACTTCAAGCCATGAATGCAGGACATAATCAATATGCCCCAATGCCAGGAGTTCCCCTGTTGAAGCAAGAGATCTCCAAAGTCCTGGAATCCAGGTTTTCCATTATGGCAGAGCCCGATCGCGAAATTACCATTACCAGCGGAGCTACTCAGGGAATTTACTCCACTCTGGCTACGGTTATACACCCAGGTGATGAAGTCATTGTTTTCGAACCGGTTTATGATAGTTATTGTCCGGCTATCGAGGCTCAGGGAGGAAAACCGGTCCGAATCAGACTGACCGGACCCGATTATCTCATTGATTGGACAAATGTAGAAACAAAAATTTCTCCTCGTTGCAAGATGATTATAATCAACAATCCTCACAATCCTACTGGAAAAGTATGGAGATCCGAGGATTTGAATCAGCTTGCTATACTTGCTAATCGCTATAACCTGTTGATCCTCAGTGATGAGGTATATACAAATTTGGTATTTGATGGTCGGCGTCATTTATCTGTATTTTCTATACCTGCTCTGAGGGACCGCAGTTTTGTTGCTTTTTCATTTGGAAAAACATTTCATATCACCGGTTGGAAAATTGGATATTTACTAGCTTCTCCCAATCTGACGGAAGAGTTTAGAAAGGTTCACCAATTTACCGTGTTTACTGTTCCAACCCCACTGCAATATGCTATTGGAGAATATCTCCAACAATATGAAGATTGGGATGGTTTGACAAAATTGTTTCAAGACAAACGAAATCTCTTAATGCAATACCTTGAATCATCCCGATTTAAAGTCTTGCCAAGTGAGGGAACTTATTTTTTATGTGTTGATTATAGCACAATTTCTTCAATGAATGATATTGAATTTGTGGATCATTTGATTTTTCAATATGGGATTGCCACTATTCCAATGTCGGCTTTTTATCTAGACAGTCCACCCAGAAAAATTATCAGACTTTGTTTTGCCAAAAAAGACGAAACGATCCGAGCAGCTGGTACAATCTTGCAAAATATTTAAATGGGATACAATAAGAAGTATTAGAAAAGAACACCTTGCTCACTAAACTTTAAAGGATTTTCCAATCTAAGCAATTGGGATTTAATAGAAAGGCCGTAAGCATAGCCTCCGAGGTCACCGTTTTTCCCGATTACTCGGTGGCAAGGAACAACAATAGGTAAAGGGTTCTTACCGTTGGCCATGCCTACAGCTCGAACAGCTTTTGGGTTGCCCAACCTTTTTGCAATCGCTGAATAGGATCTCGTTTTACCATAAGGAATAATCTGAATCGTTTTCCAAACTTCCCGGTAAAAATTTGGGGAATTACCGAAATCAAGGTTAAGATCAAAGACTTTTCGTTCACCTGTGAAGTATTCATTCAGCTGGGCAATGCACTGCTCAATTAAAGCGGACGATTTCATTTCTGCATTCTTCACTTTTCGTTCACAAATGCGAATCCTGCTAATACCTTTTTCGCTTGCTGAGATTTCCAATAGACCGATAGGAGATTTGTAGTAAGCTTGGTATTTCATAATAAAACCATCCTCTTTGACAATGCAATATAGTAAATATTTTTATATATGAAATTTTTTTTAATAAGAAATATTCCACATCTTTTATTTGCCGTTTTTTGCTTTGGATTTTTGACGGTGCCGGCGTGCTAATTCTTTTTCTATTGTCGATAATTCAATTTGCTTATACTCCAGCAACACTAAAAAATGATACATCATATCAGCGGCTTCCTCTACAAATAATTTCTCCTCCTGGTCTTTAGATTCTATGATTAATTCTACCGCTTCCTCACCAAATTTTTGTGCTATTTTATTAATCCCCTTTTTAAACAACTTGGCCGTGTAACTTTGTCGTGGATCTTTGATTTTACTCTCTTTGATAATCTTGCTTAGTTCATGAATATATGAAGGAAATTCTTTGCGGTCTGTAAAACAGGTATGTTTTCCAGTATGGCACACCGGGCCTGTTGGGTGAACTTGAAACAACAGCGTATCCTTATCACAATCCATCTGCATTCCCATGTACTCCAGATAGTTTTTAGATATTTCCCCTTTAGTCCAAAGTCTCTGCTTGGACCGGCTAAAAAAGGTAATTCTTCCAGTGGATATTGTGATTTCCAGGGCTTCACGGTTCATATATCCGAGCATTAATACCTGACGGCTTAATTGATCCTGAATAATTGCAGGAACCAGGCCATCACCTTTTTCAAAATCGATCTTATCTATATCTATTTCATTCATGTTGTTAAGATTAAATTCTAATTGTTATTCCTTTGTCCCTTAAATAATTTTTTAGTGAGCTAATTTTGATTTCTTTAAAATGAAAGATACTAGCTGCCAATCCTGCATCGGCTCTTCCCTGGGTAAAAACTTCCAGGAAATGGTCCATCGTTCCGGCTCCCCCGGAAGCTATAATCGGAATTGAACATAAACGAGATAATTTGGCATTGGCTTCAATGGCAAAACCATTTTTGGTTCCATCATGGTTCATAGAGGTAAACAATATTTCACCAGCCCCCCTCTCTTGAGCTTCATGGGCCCATGAATACAACTCAATTTCGGTACGCAGTCTTCCTCCATTGAGATATACAAACCAGCCTTCGTTTTCCCAGCGAGCATCAATTGCCAATACAATGCATTGACTTCCGAACTCTGAGGCCAGTGTGGAGATTAACTCCGGATCTCTGACTGCCGCTGAGTTAATAGATATTTTATCTGCTCCTGAACGTAAACAGGCATCTACATCCTCTACCGACTTAATTCCTCCTCCTACCGTAAATGGGATATTCAGATTTTGGGCCACATCTCTGGCCAGATTGGAAAGTGTTTTTCTTTTTTCATGGGTTGCAGTAATGTCTAAAAACACCAATTCATCCGCTCCCTCCCGGCTATATAAAGCTCCTAGCTCAATCGGATCTCCCGCATCCCGGAGGTTTACAAAATTAACCCCTTTAACCGTTCTGCCATCATGAACGTCCAAACATGGAATTATGCGTTTTGCTAACATATATTAAAACTCTCCTAATTGCTTTAATGAAATGGATTTTTCATAAATAGCCTTCCCAACAATGGCTCCGTAACATCCTATTTCCCGTAATTTATAAAGGTCGTCCTGACAAGTTACTCCACCACTGGCAATTAATTTCAAATTTGGGAATATAGACCTTACTTTATGATATAATTCCAAGCTTGGACCCTGCATTGCACCATCTTTGGATATATCTGTTATCGTACAGTAAATCACCCCTTTACCAATCTGATCACTCAGAAAATCCCATATACTTAACTCGCTGTTTTCCATCCATCCATGGATAGCAACTTGTTCTCCCTTTACATCTGCCGATAGAATGATCGAATCAGGTCCGAAGCGTGTCAATAATTCGTCAAATACCTCAGGGTTTTTAATGGCCAGGCTACCCACATTTACCTGACTTATACCATGCTCAAGTAAATATCCTACCTCATCAACCTGGGAAATACCCCCTCCAAAATCCAGTTTTAAGCCACTTTCTTTTGCAACCTGAATCGCCAATTGACCATGGACCATGCTTCTGTTCTTGGCTCCGTCGAGGTCTACCAGATGGAGGTGTTCCAATCCGGCCCTTTTGAAGTTTTGTGCCATCTCTACTGGGCTGTGATGGTAAATGGTTTTGTTTTGAAAATCTCCTTGATACAACCTTACACAGTGACCATCGATAATATCTATAGCTGGAAATATGATCATAGATTTGAATTTAAAAATCCCTTTAAGATAGCTTCACCAACTAGACCCGATTTTTCAGGATGAAATTGAGTAGCCCAAAAATTATCTTTTTGGATGGCTGCACTAAAGGATAATATATGTTGGCTTGTTGCTGTGGTATAGGGGCCATTTTCAACAAAATAACTATGTACAAAATAGGCATATGCTCCTTCAGTAGATGCAGGTAAAAATGAATTCTCACTTCTTGATATTTGATTCCATCCCATATGAGGTACCTTATCATCGTGCTTTTGAGGTACAAATCTCCTTACTTTCTGGGGAATAACGCCCAGACATTCCGTATCATTTTCCTCCGAATACTCACATAACAGTTGCATACCTAAACAGATACCCATAACCGGCTGTTTTAAACTAACAATTACTTGATCCAAAGATCGATCCTGTAAATATTTCATGGTGCTTGATGCTTCCCCCACCCCTGGGAAAATAACCTTATCGGCCCGCTGAATTACTTCAATATCTTGAGTTAGCTGGGCTTGCACACCTATTCTGGCTAGTGCAAATAGTACAGATTGCACATTACCGGCATGATAATCAATTATTGCTACTTTCATAAAACGCCTTTTGTCGTAGGTAAGGAGGAATCATCAGGGTTACGGGTTACGGCCATACGAATCGATTTAGCCCAGGCTTTAAATATACCTTCAATCTTGTGGTGTTCATTCTGGCCTTCCACTTTGATGTTAAGATTACATTTGGCCGCTTCACAAAATGATTTAAAAAAATGATAAAACATTTCGGTGGGCATATCTCCAATCTTTTCACGTTTGAATTCTGCATCCCAAACCAACCAACTTCTTCCTCCGAAATCAATGGCCACCTGAGCCAAGGCATCATCCATCGGTAGTAAAAATCCATATCGATTCATTCCCACTTTATCACCAAGAGCCTCCAGAAAGGCTTCACCAAGTGCAATCGCAGTATCTTCAATTGTATGATGCTCATCCACGTCCAGATCTCCCTTAACGTTGATGGTTAGATCACATTTACTGTGCTTCGCCAACTGATCGAGCATATGATTAAAAAAACCTAAACCAGTATTGCAATTACTACTTCCCATTCCATCCAAATCAAGAATTATTTCGATATTGGTTTCATTCGTGTTTCTGACTACATGAGCAGTTCTTTTGGATAACTTCAAATGATTGTAGATTTCTTTCCAACTGCTAGCTTGAAAAATCTGATTTTTCTCTTCATTGTCCGAAGGGCTTTCACCGTTATGGAAAGTAACCAAGATACCCTTGGAACCCATATTAAGTGCAAATTCCATGTCACTACCTCTGTCTCCAATTACCCACGAATTTTGAATATCATAATCCTCGTTGAGGTACTTCTGCACTAATCCCAACCTTGGTTTTCGATTTGGTGAATTGTCTTCCGGAAATGAAGGATCAATCAGTACATCGGAAAAGTGGATTCCTTCACCAGCCAACGCTTCCATCATCTTGTTGTGGGGAGTCCAAAATGAATCCTCCGGAAAAGATGAAGTACCCAGCCCATCCTGGTTGGTTACCATTACGAGTATATAATCCAATTCGGAGGAAATTTTACCTAGCCAAGTAAAAACTCCCGGGATGAACCTGAGTTTCTCCAAAGAATCGACCTGAAAGTCGTCCGGTGGCTCGACGATCAAGGTTCCATCCCGGTCAATGAATAAAATTTTTTTAGACATGGGATTGAAATAAGTTTAAAGTTTCAAGAAGTTCCGTATTTTCAGATCGTGTCCCTACGGTAATTCGCAAACAGTTATCACACAAATGGACATTAGAGCGATTTCTTACCACTATTCCGGCTGCCTTCAAATAATCGTAAACCGCGTTGGCATCATTCATTTTCACTAGCACAAAATTTGCATCGCTTGGATACACCAATTTTACAAAATCGAGCTTATTTAAATGGTTGATCAACTTTTCTTTATCTGCGAGAATTTTCTTCACCCATTCTTCTTTTAACCGGTGGTTCATTAGCGCTTTAAGTGCATGGTGTTGTGTTTGGCTGTTTACATTGTAGGGAGGTTTGACCTTGTATAGCAAATCGATTACCTGTGGAGAAGAGAAAGCCATCCCCAAACGGATTCCGGCCAGGCCCCAGGCCTTTGAAAAAGTTTGCATCACTACCAAATTTGAGTAATCACTTAACCAAGGAAGAATAGACTCATGATGTGAAAAATCGATATAGGCCTCATCTACTACTACGATACCAGAAAATCGCTCGAGCAAAAATTTGATATCTTCCTTTCCCATTAAATTTCCGGTTGGATTATTGGGGCTACACAAAAATAAAATCTTGACTCCTTTTTTAAGCAATGGGAGCATCCGATCCGTATCGAGCTGGAAGTTTTGTTTTAAGCTTACAGTTTGTACGGAAATGTTTGAGAGATCAGCACAAACCCGATACATACCATAGGTTGGGTCAGTAATCATTATCTGATCCTGTCCAGGTTCACAAAATATTCTAATTATCAAGTCAATGATTTCATCGCTCCCATTACCCAAAAATATATTTTCAACACCACATGATTTGAGTGAAGCCAGTTGGTTACGAATTTTCATATGATGAGGATCCGGATAGCGGTTAAAACCAGTATCATATGGATTTTCATTGGCATCAAGATGGATATTACCCACACCTTCAAATTCATGCCGGGCAGAAGAATAGGGCTTTAAGGTGGCAATATTAGGCCGGACCAAATCCAAGATGGTAGTTTTTTGGTTCATAAAGCATCATTTATTCTGAGCTGGACCGCACGGGCATGACCATGCAAGTGTTCAGCCTCAGCCATTTGAATAATGTGTGGTCCTAAATATTCAATCCCATTTTTGGTAATTTGTTGAAAAGTAATTTTTTTGACATAGGCATCCAAATTAATTCCACTATAGGTTTTCGCATAGCCGTTTGTGGGTAATGTATGATTTGTACCTGAGGCATAGTCACCTGCTGATTCCGGAGTATAATGTCCCATAAACACCGACCCGGCATTGGATACCAGGTCTTCCCACTCAGATGCAT
This sequence comes from Saprospiraceae bacterium, assembly GCA_965223405.1. Classification (GTDB taxonomy): domain Bacteria; phylum Bacteroidota; class Bacteroidia; order Chitinophagales; family Saprospiraceae; genus CBDCWO01. Next base: position 3,144,793 of record CBDCWO010000006.1, on the reverse strand, counting down.
CATTAGAAGCTAGAATCAAGTGTTCAGGGGCATAGTCGTTCACAAAAGAGAACAACTCATGAAGGTTATCAAAGGATACCACCCAACTTTGAGCCAAACTTTGCCTGGCGATTTCTTTACGGGGAAGAGTTTCCAATTGAGCATTCACTTCTTGTTCTATCCGACTTAATAATTGCAGATCCAATCCGGTGAGGATTACTTGACTATCCACTCCATGTTCAGCCTGGGACAATAGATCTGCAGCCAAATATGCAGGATGTGCTCCATCACCGGCTACCACCATAAGTTCTGATGGTCCGGCGGGCAGGTCCATCGCCACCCCTTCATGAACAACCAATTGTTTTGCAGCGGTTACATATTGATTTCCAGGACCGAAGATCTTATGAACAGCCGGTATGGTATTGGTACCATATGCCATAGCCGCTATCGCCTGAGCTCCTCCAACAAGATAAATCCGTGATATTCCCAAGATAGCAGCTGTGGCAAGGACTGGATCGGGCAGACTACCTTCTTTATTTGGAGGGGAACAAACCACAATTTCTTTACAACCTGCTATTTTTGCTGGTATTGCCAACATCAACAAAGTTGAAAAAAGGGGGGCTGTTCCACCAGGTATATAAAGGCCTACTTTTTCTATCGGAACAGATTTTTGCCAACAGGTAACCCCGTCATCTACTTCCGCGATTCTTACTGGATCTTTTTGAATGATATGAAAATCATTGATGTTCTTTGCGGCGGTACTTATTGCATTTTTTAATTCAACACTTATGCGGGTTAATCCGGCTTGAATTTCTTGATTATCGACATACAGTTTATCCAAGTTCACTCCGTCAAATTGCTCGGTATATTCCCTTAAGGCATCATCTCCTTCTTTCTTAACTCGTTCGAGTATAGGTCGAACTTGTGCCTGGATTTCCTGGATCTGAAATATGGGTCGCTCAGTTATAGATGCCCATGAAGATCGGAGTGGATTGACTATCTTTTTCATAACCGGCTATAATATCATTTTTTGAATCGGAACGACCAATATTCCTTCGGCACCCTTTTCTTTCAAATCATCTATGATATCCCAGAATTTATACTCTTTAATGACGGTATGCACCGAACTCCAACCTTCATCCGCTAGGGGTAACACCGTTGGACTGCGCATTCCAGGTAATATCTTTGTTACTTCAGCTACCCTATTATTGGGTACATTCATCAGAATATATCGATTTTGTTTAGCGATTAGAACGGACTTCAGCCTAAAAAGAATCTTATCAAGAAGTTCTAGTTTATGGCTATCTAAACGCAAGTTTTTGACCAATACCGCTTCCGATTTCAACACGGTGTCGGCTTCTGATAAGCCATTCATAAACAAGGTATTACCAGAGCTTACCAAGTCGCAGATCGCATCAGCCAAACCGATATTTGGCGCAATTTCAACTGATCCTGATATCTTATGTATTTCTGCTGAAACTTGATGCTTTTCGAGGAAAGCTCTTAAAGAATTGGGGTAAGAGGTCGCAACTCTTTTTTGGTGCAACCACTCTGGGCCGATATATTCGGCCTGCCGAGATTTGGGAACAGCAATCGATAGGCGACATTTCGAAAATCCCAGTTTCTGGACTACTTCGATGTTTTTCTCACTTTCAAATACCAGATTTTCTCCAATAATCCCTAAATCCGCCACTCCATCTTCTACATAGTTGGGAATATCGGAATTCCTGAGATACAAAATTTCCAAAGGAAAATTACTGGCACTTGCTTTTAACTGATTTTGACCATTGTCAATAGAAATCCCACATTCCTTTAAGATTTGTAATGAGTTGTCCAGTAACCGTCCGGATTTTTGAATTGCAATTTTTAAATTATTCATCACTTCTCAAATTAAACAAAAAAGGCTCACCGCAAATGGTAAGCCTTAATTGATGTTTTATTCAGTTATATCTATACATGCTCCATTTGCAGTTTCGACAAACAGCAATGACGACAATGCATATGATGTATTCCGCTTTTCATATTTTATTTTTTTCACACTCACACTCACACTCACACTCACACCACACCCACACCCACACTCACACTCACACCCAATTTAGTGGTACCTCCAGGAATCGAACCAGGGACACCAGGATTTTCAGTCCTGTGCTCTACCAACTGAGCTAAGGTACCAACCATATAATATAATTATAATATACAGTCCAGTAATCCCGTTTGCCTACTTTGGCAAGGGAATGCAAATTTATACTTCTTTATATAAAATGGAAAGAAAGAAGGATAAAAAAATTTGAAAGTAGTCCCGTAATAAACAAGTATGACTGATTTGTTCTAAAAATGAAAGATTTACTGTAAGATATTGGCTTTCATAAACACAAGTTCTATCCAAAAGCTTATTATGGAAATATCCATAAGGACAATCAAAGATTATAAGGTATATGATCATTTCAAAACTAAAAAAGAGCTAATATTGTCAGAAAATAAGTCAACTTCATGTTTACAAGGAGAATAACAATACCTTTTGTGGCTTGGGCAATCCTGATCCTATACCAGACTTTTGTAGAGGAAAAGGAAGGCTATTTGGTTTGGATCATTCCTCCGTCAATTGCCTTGATGCTCATCTATATATTTTCACCTCAAATCAATTATTGGTGGAATTTGAAAAGAAAAGTGACTATTGATCCTCAGATGAGAGGTTTTTTAATGAAAATATCCCCCTTCTACAATCAATTAGATCAACCGTTTAAACTGAAATTTGAACAAAGACTGAACCTTTATATTTTGGGTGTTGATTGGTCCGGTGTCCAAATCGAGAGCATCTCTGAAGACACGAAGGCTGCTATTGCAGTCGCACCGGTAACTATGACTTTATACCAGGAGGATTTTTTAATGCCTCCTTTCGAGCGAATCGTATTTTATAAACACCCTTTCCCTTCACCCAAGTACAAGTTTCTTCATGCCTCGGAAGCGGATTTTGAAGATCATGTAATCATTTTTTCAATTGAACAGGTATTCCAGGCATTCATTCAACCCAAAAAGCATTTTAACATTGTGTATTACGAATACGGTAGAATATTTCGATACAATCATCCCGATTTGGACTATCCGGACAACCCTGAATCCTATTGGGGATGGATTGAATCTGTTAGTGGTTTTACTAAAGAATATTTAACTGCATTTACCGGATTCGAACACCTGGACCGATGGGGAATAATCATTAGTCTGTATTTTGTGTTTCCAGAGCAATTCAAACAAATTGATCCATCACTTTTCCAAAGGATCCAAGATTTGTTACGCCAACCTATTCCGGCTAAAATGGATTAAGACTACCTGTGTGGATTTTCAAAGGATAACATTGCATAAGCACTAATCTTTGACTTTTATCGGCCATTCCCAGTTTTTCAAGTCTTTACTCCAGGCAATACCAATTGAGCAATTCGAATCGACATTATCTTGAGTTTTTTTCTTGCCTGGACCACCCCCGTGAAAAAACATAATAAAATTTTGGATGCGTGGATCTTTGCGCAGATCAATAATAGTTCCTGCCGTTATTCGGTTTTCAGCCCATTGCCATTCTTCCTGACCAAGAGTAATTAATCCTTTATCAACTCTCCAGTTGACCAAATCCTTTGATCTTTTAATACCCATACCATTAGCCGGAGAATGGATTAAGACATACTCATCATCTTCTACCAATACTGACACATTTTCCCCGCTAGGTATACGTCCAGCAAAGTTCCAGTTGCTAAAATCGTAAGTATAGGAATAACTGACCCCATTTTGCTTGTAGAAACACCACCATTTTCCCTGTTCGTCCTTGTCTTCCAATAAAAAAGGGTCAATGATACGACCCATTTCAGCTTTCGGAACGGCCATCCCTTTTACCTTTAACAATTCCGGCTCACTCCAATTTGTGAGATTTTTACTTCGCATAATAAATATCCTGGCTGAGTCATTGGCCCATTTTAAATTTTCACCTCTTTTATAGTTTAAACGAGGGTAAGTTTGTAAGCACAGGATCCATTTATCATTAAATCGAATAACATTCCCAGGACTTGAATAATTCAGGGATTGTCCTTTGGGAGTCAAAATTTCCGGTTCTGACCAAGTCTTCAGATCTTTTGAAATACTCAGAGCCGTATATGAATATATGTGATTGTTTTCTTCTGTTTTTACAATGGTAAAAAAAAGATGAAATGTTTGGTCATGATATAAAACTGCCGGATCGCGATATGCTGTTGTATCATTTCCAACCAAAATAACAGGAGAATCCAAACTATCCAATAATTGTGCTGATACGTTTATTGAAAAGGTACCTGTGATAAACAGTAGGAAGAAGTATTTATAATCACTTCGGATTAGCATCAATAGCTTATCAATTATCTAAATCAGGATTGGTATTGTTTCGTAAATATGGCAATCTCACATTTTCTTGAATGGATTTATGCCTAAGTTTCCATAAAGCATAAGGACCGAATCGTGAGGGCAATTCCAGTAATGAATTTACATATCCTACTATTGCTATTTTGTAAATCATTATAGGCTTAATTCTATATTTGTGATACGGAGTTGTTGTGCATCCGATTAGGTAACTCTTTGATGATGGAAAGATAAGACATATTCTTGATTCAGTATACGTGAAAAAAGCCATTGACTCTCATGCTTTGAATCGACATGATGGTCTTCATCGTACAAGACATTTTCGAGATTAAATTGTCCTTGGTGTTAAAATATCGTTGGTGTGACCAATCCCCTATCTGCTGCGATTGAGGATCTACCGTTATTTAAGGGAGAGTAGAAATATTCGCAATCAAATATTTGATTTGCGAACGCTATGTATTAGGCCAATCAGTCAAAATGGATGTAGGGTGAGGTAGGTTTATATCAATTTATCGAGTTACTCATCCAAATTCTTGCCCAGGAAGTGATTTTTTTGACATAGTCATTTAGGATTCCCAACAGAAGATTTTAAGAGATGCTTAACTAGACAAACCTTATGATAAGAAGCAAAAAATCTTTATCTTTGCACTCCTTGTTCGTTGAATAGCAATCATTTAAAAGAAAAAAGGTAGCATGAGTAAAAAAAGAATCCTGTTTGTAACTCAGGAAATGAAGCCATATACCACTATTTCTGAAATCTCAGAGATTGTTAGAAAGCTTCCTCAATTTGTACATGAAAAGGGAATGGAGATTAGAGTGTTGATGCCTCGATTTGGCACCATTAATGAAAGAAGACATCGTCTCCACGAGGTGGTTCGCTTATCGGGGATGAATATTATAGTTGATGATGATGACTATCCACTAATCATCAAAGTCGCCTCTCTGCCAGGTGCTAGATTACAGGTATATTTTCTTGATAATGAGGAATTCTTTAAACGCAAGTATATATTCAATGATGATGAGGGGAATCCATTTGAGGATAATGTTGACCGCATGGTTTTTTTCTGTAAAGGGGTAATTGAAACGGTTAAGAAGTTTGGATGGCCACCGGATTTGATCCACTGTCATGGTTGGATGACCAGCTTAATACCGTTATATATTAAGGCTGCCTACGAAAATGAACCTTTATTTCGCAATACCAAAGTAGTTTACTCAGTTTATGATGAGAATGCACCTGAAATCATTGCGCAGGCGTTTGAAAATAAAGCGACCATTAATAATTTATCTGAGGATTTACTCTCGGTTTATCAAAATGGCCAGGGCTTGAACCTGGATAAAGGAGCAATTGCGTATTCGGATGCGGTCATCAGAGGCAGCGAAAACTTAAGTAATACAGTTTCTAATATTATTGAAAACATCGAAAAGCCTACATTGGAATTTGTTGATACCGAATCGTATTTATCAGAATATTACAAATTCTATAATCAATTATTGTCTTAAAATTTCAAACGGCTGAAATATATCATTTATGAAAGGTAATTTGTGGTTAAGCCTGCTGGCTTGTGTATGGTTTATGTCCTGCAATGATCCATCAAGCCTGGGAGTGGAATTTCTGAAAGATACCGAACTGGATGTCCGATTTATAGATACGCTAACTGTAAACGCCATGACTCTAAATGAAGATTCGGTCTTGGTATTTGATCCTGATAATCCAAATCTGACATCTACATTTATTGCCGGAGAGCTCGATGATCCGATATTTGGGAATACTAAAGCTTCATTTTATACACAAGTCACCACTGGGTTTCTTGATCCTACCTTATCTGAAGCTTTTCTGGACTCAATAATCTTTTCATTAGCATACGACACCTCAGCCCTATATGGTGATCTTGATCAGCTTCAATCTATTGAAGTATACCGAGTAACCGAGGATATAGATGTAGCTAACGAAGCCTATTCCAACAAAGGCTATGAAACCGGAGAACTCCTGGGCGGGCTCTACGATTTTAAGATCAATGCATACGCACGTCGTACAATCCAGGAACCAGGTTCTAGTACTACAGAAGCGGATACGGTTTCTTACGATCCTCATATCAGAATTCCCTTGTTTAGTGATTTTGGTCATGAAATCATTTCCTTAGATACTGCGGGAGTACTCAACTCCACCGAAATTCAAGAATACATCAAAGGATTTCATGTGGTGGCAACTGGAAGTAAAAACGCCATGATGGGATTTAATCTTGACAATGAAATTTCAAGACTTACTATTTACTACACCCGAAAAGATGAAAAGAAAAAGTACGATTTTAATATCGGTAATTTTAATAAGCGTGTCAATTCATTCATACACAACTACGAAGGAACTCAAGTAGAACCATATATCAACGCACCAGATCAAGGAGATAGCCTACTATTTGTGCAAGGAATGGCTGGATTAAATATATTTGGAACCTTCCCCCATATTGAAAACGTTAAAGACTTAATAATCAATAAAGCTGAGTTGATCTTTTATGTGGCAGAACTACCTGAGGATGATGCAGAACTGTTCCCTCCGGCAAATCAACTGATAACTTATGAAGAAATAGATGAGCCTCAATTTATTAAGGATATTTATTTTGATTTAGGTGGAATTCGAACCATTTCAACAATCTCAGGAGGGTTTATCGAGGAGGAAGAAAATACCGGTTTAGCTAAATATACAATCAACCTTTCATCTCATCTACAGAATATTTTGAGCGGCAATATTGATAATAAGTTTTATATTGGGGTACATTTAAGCAATGAAAGACCTCCACGGTCAGCAGTCTATGGACCTGGACATTCTTCTTTTCCCATGAAATTAAATATAATTTATACTGTTAATTAACATCAATGCAATACAATTCAACCAAAGAGCATTTACTTTTTCCGGAGTATGGGAGACATGTTCAGGAAATGATACATTATGCCAAAACCATAGAAAAAGATGAAGAACGGCAAGCTTTTGCCGAAATGATCATTGACCTGATGCAGTTTATCGGATCTCAGGATCGGTTTTCTGAGGGTAGGGACAAATTATGGATGCATTTTTTTAAGATTGCCGATTACGACATAGAGGTTTTACCACCAACGGGTATCAAACCCACCCCTGAAGATCATGAAGAGCCTCTCGTGCATATGGAATATCCTCAAAAGAATCCAAAATACCGACACTATGGCAATAATATCATGGCGATGGTCGAGAAGGTCAAAACAATGGAAGATCAAAAGAAAAGAGATGCTTTCATTCGAGTCCTTGGCTCTTACATGAAAATGGCTTACAAAAATTGGAACAAAGAACACTATGTCAATGATGAAGTGATTAAAAATGATTTGACCAGGATATCTAATGGTGAAATTGTTTTGGATGACTCCATTGTCTTAAATCATCTCGATCGGAGCCATAGCAGTAGTTACTCTAATCATAAGCGACGACGGTCGGGATACAAAAAGTCAAATCGCGATCGGGGTAGAAGAAGATGACATTAAGAATTGTTTTAATATATTTGCTTTGAGATTTATATTCAAAGAAATTCTTATATATAGAAACAATTATGTCCGCATCTTTTATCGTTGAAGGAGGGCACCGTCTAAAAGGTGAAATTACAGCCCAGGGTGCTAAAAATGAAGCACTTCAAATCATCAGCGCCACCTTACTCACCGATCAACCGGTAAAAATTTCCAATATTCCCGATATCCTAGATGTGAAAAAGTTAATCTCGCTGATCGAAGGATTAGGAGTTAAGGTCACCCCTATTTCCAAGGATCAAATGGTTTTTGAAGCTCAAAATATCGATCTTGATTATTTTGCTTCCGACCAGTACCAGACGGATGCACAAAAGATCCGAGGCTCGGTGATGCTTATTGGTCCCCTGCTGGCTCGCTACGGAATGGCGTTTTTACCCAAACCCGGAGGTGATAAAATAGGCAGAAGAAGGCTGGATACTCACTTTCATGGATTTAAAGAACTCGGAGCCCAGTTTGTCTATGATGAAATAAATAACACTTTTTCATTGCAAGCAGACAAACTGGTAGGCACGTTCATTCTTATGGACGAAATTTCCGTAACGGGAACAGCAAATATGCTTTTGGCAGGAGTACTGGCGGAAGGTACGACCACTTTGTACAATGCGGCATGTGAGCCTTATGTTCAGCAACTTTGTAAACTGCTGATTCAAATGGGTGCGAAGATTGATGGTATCGGCTCCAACCTTTTACGAATCCACGGCGTATCATCGCTCTCCGGAGCAGCACACCGCGTACTTCCGGATTTTATTGAAATAGGAAGCTTTATCGGTCTCGCTGCCATGACTCAGTCTGAACTAATCATCAAAGATGCCAATGTAGACTATCTTGGAATTATTCCTTCCGTATTTCAGAAAATGGGTGTGCAACTGGAAATAATCGACAATCAAATCCATATACCCATGCAAAAAGAAATGGAAATCCAACCATTCATTGATGGATCCATATTGACCGTTTATGACTCTCCCTGGCCAGGGTTTACCCCAGATTTGATGAGCATTCTGTTGGTTATAGCCACGCAGGCCAAAGGAAGTGTTCTTATCCATCAAAAAATGTTTGAAAGCCGACTTTTTTTTGTAGACAAACTTATTGATATGGGTGCACAAATTATTTTATGTGATCCTCACCGGGCTACAGTTATTGGTATAAACAGAAGATATCCTTTACGGGGTATTGAAATGACATCACCGGATATTCGAGCTGGAGTGGCCTTGTTAATAGCTGCTCTTTCAGCTGAAGGTACCAGTATTATACATAACGTACAACAAATAGACAGAGGATACCAGAATATAGAAGTCCGATTACAAAATATTGGAGCCCACATAAAACGAGTAAATCTGCAATAATCAATTTCAGGTTGAAAAATCTATCCTAATCTTACTATTTTTCTCTTTCGATGACATAATCAATAAGATTGATTAGAACTTTCCTGGTTTGCGAATTGCCTAGTTCACTTAAGTCCTGTTTAGCTTGAGACACATAATCTCTCATACGATCGTTTGCGTAGTCAATTCCACCTTGCTTATGGACAAATTCGATGACTTCCTTTTGTTTGGATTTTTTGTGGCTTTCCTTTTTAATGATCCTTTTGATATAACGCCGGGTAGATGCATCGCTTACGCTTAAGGCATAAATCAACGGGAGGGTCATTTTTTTCTCTTTGATATCAATGCCTCGAGGTTTTCCAATGTCTTTACTTCCGTAATCGAAGAGATCGTCCTTGATTTGAAAAGCCATTCCTACCTGTTCTCCTATTTGCTTCATTTTGTCAACCAACACTTTGTCTGCACCTGTTGAAGCAGCCCCGGATGCGAAAGATGCAGAGATCATGGAGGCTGTTTTCTGCCTAATGATGCGAAGATATACACCCTCGTCTATATCCAACAGCCGAGACTTTTCCATTTGAAGCAACTCTCCTTCACTTATTTCCCTGACTGCATTGGTCAAAATATGCAACAGTTCATACTCTTCATTTTCAATGGCCAATAACAGCCCTTTGGAAAATAGATAGTCTCCAACCAAGACCGCTGCTTTGTGTTTCCACAATGCATTGATCGAAAAAAAACCGCGGCGTCGCAAAGAATTATCCACCACATCGTCATGGACCAGCGTTGCGGTATGAAGTATTTCAACCAAAGAGGCCGCATGATAAGTCGAATCTCCAATATCCCCCAACAACTTAGCGCTAAGAAATACGGTCAGAGGACGGATTTGCTTCCCCTTTGTTTTAATGATATAAAAGGCAATACGGTCCAACAATGCTACTTTACTTCGCATCGCATTTTTAAAACGAACTTGAAATTCTTCTAGCTCTGGTTTAATGTATGACCTGATTTCCGACAACATGTCTTTTTATCTATTGCAATCACAAGATATAAGATTTATCATACCAGATAAGTGCCTAATTAAAATAATTCAGATACATTTGCACAATAACTATTTCAGGTGTTAAGTCTTTTCAGTAGAAACCATTTTATCAGAAGCTTTCTGTTGCTCTTTTTGGTCATACTACTTAAAATACCCTATTTCTTTTATCCTGACCAACCCATTGAGCCTGTAGGAGGTATTACGGCTTTGTTATCCGGTTTGGCTATTGGTAAGACCTTTAAGTTCATTGCATCGATCATTTTGATATATGTTGAAGCTGTATTTATCAACAATATTGTTATACGCAATAGGCTTACCCGTGAATTGACATTATGGCCTGGTATGTTTTTTATTATATTAATTTCTTTAATCCCTGAACTTGGCTACTTATCAGGAGCACTAATGGGTTTGCTTTTTTTTATCGCGACTCTAAATGAGCTTATGAAGATATATAAGCTTTCTCAACATGAGGGCACTATGTTCAATTTAGGACTTTGGATTTCAATAGCCTCTCTATTTTATTTCCCATTCATTTATTTTATGGTCCTGATCCTGGTTGGAATAAGCATTTTAAAATATCTGAAACCGCTGGATATTTTAAGACTTTTGATAGGTATTGCGGTTCCATATGTGCTTCTGTTTTATTATCTATTTTGGCTTGGCCTGCACGGAAACTTTATGAGCCATACAATCGCTGATTATACCGGGTTTTTAGCTTGGAATTGGGAATATGACGTTGATTTGCTTATAAAAGCTTCGCTTTATGTTCTACTAATTATTATTTCCATATTCAATTATAATAAATTTGTTAAAAAGAAAAATGTCCAGGCGATCAACAAAATTGATGTGTTGTATTGGGGATTATTATTTTCGGGGTTAGTTACTCTTTTCATAAAACCAGCTTCTTGGCAATATTTAATTGTTGCCTTACCATTTTTATGCATATTTGTTACCATGAGTTTTATAAGTTTGAGAAACAGCATTATCGCTGAATTCTTGAATCTGCTAATATTACTCTTTGGATTTTATATCCATTACATTTCTTTTACTTGATTTTATCTAGTGCTAAGTCAAGCTAAAATTGACGGATGGTTTATACTTCATACTAATCCAACTTGTCAATTCATATGTTGACACAGAACTAGATTAGTCCCTAAAAAAGAGCGAGGCTCCAGCAAAAATGAGTTATTTAGGCAACTAGCTGACATTCAAAAGTTAATCCTTTGTTAAGTCACTTTTTTATTAACCTGGCTGGTGTTACTTTTGTTTCACTTTTGTAGCAGATATTAGAAATAGTATGAATATTAAGAAAATCCTACTTTTACTTTTTATTGGTTTTAGCACCTTATCCTTTGGTCAACCTCCAAATCCGGTAACCTGGAAGACATCAAAAAAGCATATCAAAGGAGATCTCTTTGAACTGCAATTTAAAGCGGACATTGATGACGGCTGGAATATTTATTCCGCCTTCATGGAGGCTGGAGGACCAGTACCTACTTCATTTGAATTTGAAGCTGGAGATCACTTTGAGATCATCGGAGATTTAAAAGAATCCGGAACTATTAAAAAGGGATATGATAAGTTATTTGATCAGGAAGTCGTAAAGGTTTTTGGTCAGGCGATCTATACCCAACAAGTAAGTATTAAGGATTATGACATCCCGCTAGCCGGTTATTTGGAATTCATGGTGTGTGATGATGAAAAATGCCTTCCCCCATCCCCTATAGATTTTTCATTTAGTTTTACCAAACCAAACAAGAAAGCTCCAGAAAAGAAGACCTCTAATAAGAAAAAAACTGACCTAAATCCTGATCAGGAAACTATCGCAGCAAGTCAGCAAAACATACCTTCAGTATCTGAGATTGAATCGGATGGCGCCAATGACTTTCAATTCGATCCTATTTCGTCCACTCCACCAAGTCCAGTTACCTGGAATTATGAAGTGGTTTCAAAGGCAAATCAGCAATATGAAATAATTCTGGAAGCAATGATTCCAGATGAATATGTCATTTACTCAAAAGATGTAGAAGAGGGAGGACCGGTTCCAACCACCTTGACCTGGGAAAATGAGGGCGATGGATATGCTCTTGAAGGTGAATTGAAAGAGAGCGCTGATAAAATAGAAGATGAGTTCGACAAGATCTTTGAGATGAATGTCAAAAAACTGAAACATCGCGCCAAATATGTTCAGGGCATCAAAGTTGAAAGATCCGATGCTATCGCCAAATTGTATTTAGAGTACATGGTTTGTGATGAAGAAAAGTGTTTCATTTTTGATGATGATTTCGAAATTACCTTTGAAGGAGGTGAGGTATTGTTGCAGCAATCTACTGAAATCCCACCCAATGCAATCACTATTAATCAAAGAAAAGCTAGTTTAACGGAAACATATTCCACACCACTGGGTGAATGTGGCGATGAAAAATCAAAGGACAATAGTTTATTGTGGATTTTTATTTTCAGTTTTTTGGGAGGACTAATAGCATTACTTACACCCTGCGTTTTCCCAATGATTCCATTAACGGTCAGCTTTTTCACCAAGGGGAGTACAGATCGCAAATCGGGAGTTCGGAATGGGATTTTGTATGGTATTTCAATCATATTTATATACGTGGTCATTGGATTATTGATCACTTTAATCGCAGGACCAAACGCACTGAATGCATTATCTACACACTGGTTGAGCAACAGTTTGTTTTTCCTGATTTTTGTCGTATTTGCATTTTCGTTTTTCGGTTTCTTTGAGATCACACTTCCCAGTAGTTTGGCCAATCGGAGTGATACTTTAGCAGAAAAAGGAGGTTTGATTGGAATATTTTTTATGGCATTTACCTTGGCGATAGTTTCTTTTAGCTGTACAGGGCCCATCATTGGTTCAGCAATTGTCGAGGCTGCAACACGCAGTCAGGTAGGTCCTGCAATTTCAATGCTCGGATTCTCGCTTGCACTCGCACTTCCATTTGGATTGTTTGCTGCCTTTCCTGCATGGCTTAATTCTCTGCCTAAATCAGGTAGTTGGATGAATAGTGTCAAAGTAGTTTTAGGCTTTTTAGAGCTGGCTCTGGCACTTAAATTTTTGTCGGTTGCAGATATGACTTCCAAGTGGGGATTCTTACGTTATGAGCTGTTCATGGGATTATGGGTGATCATCTTTGCTGCCATAGCGCTGTATCTCCTTGGATTTATTAAATTTCCACATGACAGCCCGGTTAAGAAGTTATCCCCGACGCGCTGGGTATTTGCACTTGGATCAATTGTGCTTACTTTGTATTTGGCATCTGGATTCTTCCCGGATAAGAGAACTCAAACTTATCACGCTTTGCCGTTGATGAGTGGCTTAGCCCCTCCTGCCCATTATAATTTTTTCAAGCCTCTTCCTCCTCCTGATGTAGCTATTCAGTCCCGTTTTCCTTCATATAGCAAATGTGCCAACAATTTGGACTGCTTTAAGGATTATGAAGAGGGAGTGACATATGCCAAAGAGGTCAATAAGCCTATAATGCTTGATTTTACCGGGCATGGATGTGTTAATTGCCGTAAAACAGAGGAACATATCTGGATTAATGACCAGGTGTGGCGAAAACTAAAAGATGATTACGTGCTAATTTCACTTTATACGGATGAAAACGTCAGTTTGGATGAACCGATTTATTCAGAAATTACCGGTGAGAAAATACGTAAAGTTGGAGAGATGTGGAAGGACTTCCAACAGGTCAACTTTGAACAGATTTCCCAACCATTGTATGTGCTGATGACTCCTGATGAAAAAGTAATGGCACAGCCACGGGGGTATAAAGAAGGAGTCAGAGATTATAACAACTTTCTGGAGTGTGGTCTGGAAACCTATGCACGTTATTCCAAAGACAACAATCTGTTAGGAGCCAGGTAAACTTTTGCTTACTCAACCTTTATGAAAAAAGGAAATTGGATTATTCCGTCCTCTTTTCGAAAGCATCCTTAGCATTTTGGTATAGCCACAAGCAAATCAGGAATATAACCAATAGACCCAACCAACTACCTACAGGATTTGAAATAAGTTTTAGCACATCCGGATTTTCGGTAATGGCAACTGGAATGGCTAAAAAGATACCTATAAGTGCTTCTCCAGTAATGAGACCGGAAGCAATTAACAAGCCGGCCTGATTGGAAGCTCGCTTTTTACTTGTGTATAATTCTCCTGCCGCCGTTTGTCTGGATTTTTGATATCTAGACAACAACCAGGCGATTACTCCTCCCACAAAAATGGCACTGTCTAGTTCAAAAGGCAGATATATTCCCACTGCCACGGCCAGCACTGGAATCCGCCAACTTCCTCTTGTTTTTTGTATTTCATCCAGAATAATAATTCCTACCGCTATAACCATTCCAATGATTACCATAGTCCAGGGAAGGTCTCCCGAAAAAACCCCTCTTGCCACACTTTCCATTAAGGTAGCCTGTGGAGCTGCCAGGGCATCCGGTTGAGCTTCGGTCGCCGGACCAAAACCGTAGGCCTTATTTAGCAATTGCAATACCAGAGGGAGCACAATGGCAGCGGCGATAACGCCTACCATTTGCATCACTTGCTGTTTCCTGGGTGTTGCTCCCAAAATGTGTCCAGCTTTCAAGTCCTGCATATTATCTCCAGCAATGGCTGCTGCACAACATACTACGGCTCCTATCAAGATAGCCGCAGCAGGTCCTCTTTCGGCTCCAGAACCCATCAATGCCAGTAGAATCAGAGCAGAGGTAAGGATCGTAGCAATGGTCACTCCGGAAATCGGATTATTTGAACTCCCCACTAATCCGGCCATATAGCCTGCTACCGCAGCGAATAAAAAGCCGGCAAAAACCATAAGTATGGCCATTAGTGCAGTAATAGGTACATCCTGAATTTCTCTTAAATAGATAATGAATACAGGTACGATCATTACTCCAATAGCTATCAATACCCAGGACATAGGAGTATCCCGTTCGGTCCGAGGGACCACAGCCCCACTATTGCGGTTCTTGACAGCCTCAATTCCACTACGCACCGCAAACCCTATAGAACTACGCAGACTCAGCAAAGCCCAAAGCCCACCAATTACCATAGCACCTACTCCCAAATATCTAATCTGGTCGCTCCAAATATCTCCACCTGCAGTCACCGCATCGACACCCTCCGGAGTTCCATTGATTGCAACATATATCGGAATGGCGATCCACCAGCTAATTACGCCACCGGCAAACACTAATGCAGCGATTCGAATACCTACAATATAACCCACGGCTACCAATGCCGGTGACACATTCATACCGGCATATGCGTAAATTTTATTTCCTACAAGAGAGGCTGCTTCCGCAGTTCCATGCCAAAATTTAAATCCAGCTTCGCATAATTTTACCAACGCTCCTATCAGAGATCCCCATATCAAAAAACGGACCGCAGAGCCTCCGCCCTCCCCTGATTTTAGGACTTCCGAAGTAGCGACGCCTTCAGGAAATTGCAGGTTTTGCTTTACAATAAGCGCGGATCTCAAGGGTATGGTAAATAGGACACCTAAAACACCACCGCATAAAGCTATTAACATCGTTTCCAGCCAATCGAAATCCTCCCAATAGCCCATTAGAACTAATGCTGGAAAAGTGAAAATTACACCCGCAGCTAAAGATTCTCCGGCAGATGCTGCGGTTTGTACGATGTTATTTTCAAGAATGTTATGATGTTTGAATATTCTAAGAATGGCCATCGATAATACAGCTGCCGGAATGCTTGCCGAAACTGTCATACCGGCAAATAAGCCAAGGTATGCATTGGCACCGGCTAGAACCATAGATAATAAAGCGCCCAAAATCAAAGCTTTTACTGTAACTTCGGGTAAGATTTTTTCCGAGGGAATGTAAGGTTTTGACATAGATCGAATCTTTGCGCTTGAAGATAAAAATATTTCGATAAGGATTAGAATAAAATGAATGTCTAATATTTTGCACTTTCAGAACTTGTAATATTACCAAACCTTTTATCCTCCACATTATTACATAGGGGATAAGTGTACATTTTGATTGACAGTGAGGAGAAATAGCCTATTTTTGTGAGCTATTTTAATTGAATTGTTATGATTCCAATTTCGAGTTATGGTGAAATGTACCGTGACGAACTTCTAAATGAAATTGTTCCATTTTGGACGAAATACTCGGTAGATTGGGAACATGGTGGCTATTTTACTTGTCTGGATGAACAGGGCAAAATCTATGATACAGACAAATTTATGTGGCCTCAGTGTCGACAAGCTTATATTTTTTCCCGGATGTATCTGGACATTAACTCCAATTCACAATGGTTAGAAATAGCAACAAACGGTATCAATTTTCTTGAAAAATATGGTAGGAATAGTAATGGGGATTGGTACTTTGCTCTTAATCGGGAAGGGGCTCCACTGGTTCAACCCTACAATATCTTTTCGGATTGTTTTGCCGTCTTGGCATTTTATGCCTATGGAACAGCAGTTCAGGATCAGCGTTATATTCAAATTAGCCTGGATACATTCAAGAAAATCTTACAAAGAGTCGAAAATCCTAAAGGGATTTACAATAAAATGGTGTCAGGAACCAGGCCTCAAAAAGGTTTTGCCCTACCTATGATATTGTGCAATATATGTATGGAATTGAGAAATAGTTTACCTGAAAGTCTGGTCGAAAAAACAATTAACCGGTGTATCGATGAAATATTTAAAGAGTTTTATGACCCACAAACCAAAGTAATTAGGGAATATGTCTTAGTGAACGGTGATTTTTTTGATCATTTCGATGGAAGATTGGTCAATCCAGGACATGGTATTGAGGCCATGTGGTTTGTAATGGAAATAGCAGATTTTCGGCATGATGATCAATTGTTTATGCAGGCTGCCAAGATTCTGATGGAGTTATTGGAATTCGGCTGGGATACAAAGTACGGAGGAATCTTTTATTTTCTGGATGTAGCAGGAAATCCACCTCAACAGCTGGAATGGGATCAAAAGTTGTGGTGGGTCCATCTTGAAACATTAATCGGTTTGGCAAAAGCATATGAAAAGACTAAACAACCGAAGTTTGCAGCGGCATTCAACAAAGTACATGATTATACCTGGTCACATTTCAGGGATTTAGAAAATCAAGGTGAATGGTTTGGATACTTGAACCGAAGGGGAGAACTATTGTTGCGTTTAAAAGGTGGAAAATGGAAAGGCTGTTTTCATGTTCCACGTGCATTATTTAAGGTTTGGCAAGCGTTAAAAAATAGTAAATAAAACTTTACCATTGGGACTTAAACAAGTATTCATACAGCTTTTTTGTTTCTATGTTGTCTCTGGATTCGGCCAAAGCAAACTAAGCATAGGACAATGGAAAGATCATTTACCATTTAAAAAAAGCCGCCATGTCACCCAAAGTCCTGATAATGTATATTTCGCTACTGAGTGGGGGTTAATCAGGATCAATAAGACTGATGACCAAACCTCTTTTATAACCAAAATAGATGGGCTCAACGATGTAAGCGTCAATCAAGTGGAATATAATTCTGCAATGAACTTTTTATTCCTGACATACGATAATAGTAATATTGATATTATCACACCAGATGAGATCATTAATTTCAGTGATATTCGGGATAATGTAAATATCATCGGTGATAAAACCATTTTTGAGGTAACCATGGTGAATCAATTTGCTTATCTATCTTGTGCTTTTGGCATTATAAAATTTGATCTTGAGCGCCTTGAATTTGTGTTTACTGCCTTTACCAAAGATCCGGTTTATAGCCTAAAGTTTATTAATGGTTATTTCTATGCAGCTACTGCAAAAGGAATTTTTCGTGCTCCTGAGGATATCTTGAACATTGCCGATTTCAGTACTTGGGAAAAGCTAACTTCAGATTTTAATTTACCCACCACATATTTTGCAAGTGCTTTGGAAGTTTACCAAGGTAGTTTGTATGCCGTAGTCAATCAAAAATTATATATACAGTCTGATCAGATCTTTAATGAGTTTTACAGCTTGTCTAATTATATATTTTCGTATCTATCCGGAAAGGGTAAATTTCTCATTGTAGGCATGAGATGCCTTACAGGTTGTGGCAGTAAAGTGATTAGAATTGATGAATTAGGATTAATTACTGAATTTGCCAATAGTTGTGTGCACTTGCCCAATTATGCTGTTCAGGCTGATGGAGATATCTGGTTTGCTGATTCCGGTGATGAATATCGTGTAGCTAAAGCAGGAAACCTAGCATGCGAACAAAGAGTCTTCAATACGCCATTCTCAAGGAATGTAAGCGAAATACATATTTCTAACAACCGGGTGTATGTAGCTTCTGGTGGTGTCACTCAAGCATTTAGTTATCAATTTCGAAGGGATGGGCTGTTTACCTACATCGAAGATCATTGGGACTTTGTCAATATTTTTAATAACCAGACCTTTAATGAAAATCAGTTTTGGGATATTTTCACCGTACGGGAACACCCGATAAACGAAAAAGTATATATAGGAAGTTATTTTGAAGGATTGGCGGAAATGGAAAATGGAGAGGTAAATATCATTTATGATCAGGACAATTCAAGCATACAGGGGACAGTAGGAGATGAAGCCAGAGAAAGAATCAGCGGTTTGGAATTTGATCGGGATAATAATCTGTGGATAGCTAATTTTCTTGCACCTAATCCGATATCCGTATTGGATGAAGCAGGCAATTGGCAAAACTTTAGCGTACCTACCAGTACTACTTTGACTCAAATAGCTATTGATAGAAATAACTACAAGTGGTTTGTAGTACAGGGGAATAGCGCAGGGTTGTTGGTATTGGATCACGGTGTAGACCTCTTCGATACCAGCGATGATCGCTATCGGGTATTAACGGCTAATAACAGCGAACTCCCGACTAATCAGGTAAACTGTGTGGAAGCTGATTTGGAAGGAGAGATTTGGGTAGGTACGGCAGAAGGGGTGGTCATATTTCAATGTGGATCCACCATTTTTGAAGGGGATTGTCCAGGATTCCGAAAAAAAATCAGGCAAAATGGAAATATTGCTTACTTGCTACAAACAGAAGATGTAAGAACGATAGCCATCGACGGTGCAAACCAAAAATGGTTTGGTACTCAAAATGGAATATTTGTTCAAAGTCCGGAGGGAGATACCTTGATAATGTCCTTCAATGCAGACAAGGATCCTTTACTAGACAATCGGATTATTGATATCGCAATTAATAAAAACAATGGAGAAGTTTTTATCGGTACAGCTAAAGGCATCCAAGCATATAGGTCCAATACACTACACGGAAAACCATTTCATGGTAACGATGTGTATGCATTTCCAAATCCGGTGCGGCCGGAATATCACGGACCCATAGCGATCAGAGGTCTGGCGAGGAATGCCGATGTCAGAATTACGGATATGCAAGGCCAATTGGTCTATCAGACTATTGCTCTGGGTGGACAGGCTATCTGGGATGGAAAGGATGTCAATGGCAATCGCGTTGCTTCCGGAGTATATTTAGTATTTAGTACTTCCAGTGAGCTGTTTACCAACCCGGAAGGGTATGTGACCAAGATTCTGGTCATGAAAAACGGTTTTTAGTACTATGACTACTCTTTAATGAAATATCCTGAGCAAAAATCAGTTATTCCTGTATGCGAATTTATTATTTCGTATCTTGCGCGCAATTTTTAAAAATATATAATGAAAATGCAATTATCTAGATTTTTCATAGTGGTATTTGTAACATTAGCTTTCGGAATGATTTCATGTGGAAATGAGAAATCCGATTCTGTCAGAGATGCCGCCCGACAAACTTTACCTGCCCCTTCCAATACTCCGGCTCCACCTCCTATAGTTCCTCCGGGCAATCAAGGGAATGCAGTTAATACATCGGTCCATCATTACATATGTCCAAATAATTGTGAAGGCAGTGGCGGTGCTACTTCAGGCACTTGTCCGGTATGTGGCACGGAATATATCCACAACCAGGAATACCATAATACCGCTACACCTCCAGGCACTCAGGTTACACCACCCGCAGGAGGTACCGTACCTCCTCCTACTACTCCGGAACCAGCTCAAAATGCAGCCGGAGTTTGGCATTATACCTGTGGTAATGGCTGTGCAGGAGGTGCCGGTAGCGCTGGAAATTGTGCTACCTGTGGAGCTGCTTTAGTTCACAACCAGGCATATCACAATTAACAGGTAACAAGAATACCGGAATACACATACTCTGGAGATACATTTGAGAGCTTAACATTGGAATCAATGTAATTTATTATCAATATCCGTTGGTCCAGTGATGATAATCTCCGTTGAAAAATTGGTTGTTAATCAAATTTGCAGTTTATTTGCAATGATTAAATCGGAAATTATCTGTAGATAAGAATATGGACCATTCAGAAAGTCAAAATTATGGGAAGAAGGGCAAGTGTTTTGCCATTACCCTGGTATTTATTATCCTGTTTATAGTCATGTTGATTTGGGTATATCGAATGAATTTCGATTTGCTAAATTAGTATCGTACTCCTAAAAATTTTTATGGAGGTATTGTTTCGTTCAATATAGGAAGCTATATTTGCACTCCTTTTCATCTAAAGAGGTGGATTGAAATATTAATGGAAGGGCGATTAGCTCAGTTGGTTTAGAGCACCTGCCTTACAAGCAGGGGGTCGTTGGTTCGAATCCATCATCGCCCACTATTTCCAAACCCCGATCTTGCAAAGATCGGGGTTTTTTAGTTTTTAGCCTGAGCAAAGCTTGCTTTAGCGAAAGGCGAAAAACTAAAATCCAGGCTGCGATAGAAGACTGGAGGTTTGGAAATAGTGAAGGTACCCCTACCAGGATCACCGCAGGCAATCCAACTTCTTATGAAATCATTGACTAACTATTTTTCCTTTTAACTGATTAATCAAATAATTCACGAAGTCGCTTGCTATAGCGAAAGGCGAAAAACTAAAATCCAGGCTGCGATAGCAGACTGGAGGTTTGGAAATAGTGAAGGCACCCCTACCAGGATTGCCGCAGGCAATCCTGCATCCTAGAGCCATGTCATCAAATAACTACCATTACCAGTTTACAAAAAACATTGATAAGTGTAATTCTGTTAAAAGGTCCTTGGATAGTGTAACTTGAAATATCTTATCTTTAAAGATTGCCAATTTTGTAAATTGAGAAACCATGAGAATCTACAAATTCATCTACTTTCTAAGTATTATACTGGTACTATTTGCGTTACCATTGTCAAGTTCTGGCCAGTTTTCAAGTAAGTACTTTCTTACCAGTGACGGTGTTCAATTACATTACCTGGAAGCCGGTTCTGGTCCCTTATTAATTCTGGTTCCAGGATGGACCATTCCTGCCAATATTTGGAAACCTCAGATTGAGTATTTTTCCAAAACACACCAGGTTGTTGCTCTTGATCCCCGAGGACAAGGCAGATCAGAAAAACCACCTCATGGTTATCACTCTGCCCGCAGAGCAGAAGACATTAAGGACCTTATCACCCATCTTGGAAATAAACCATTTTACCTAGCTGGGTGGTCAAGTTCTGGAAGGGATATCCTTATTTATGCTCATGAATTCAAATCAAGTGCGTTGCAAGCAGTCATAGTGGTTGATTGGGATGTAAAATTAGAAAATCCAATGGCGTTTACTAGTCGGTTTAAATCTCTACAACTAAATAGGGAAGGATGGACCAAAGAATTTATACGGGCAATACTGCAAGAAACTCATTCGGAAGAGTACATCCAAACAGTAATACAAGGTGCTCTTTCCATGCCAACAAATGCAGCAGCAATTATGATAGCCAATATCATTCTTTTCGAGCCAAGTGACCTAAGTTTCATTCTTGACTCTCTTAAGATTCCTGTGCAGGGCATTTTCTGTGGAGCGGATTGGGCTATAAATGCTGCTCACGAAGTTCGAAAAAATTGGCCTGATATCAGAGTGGACGTTATTCCTGACACGAAACATACTCTTTTTGTGGATAATCCCACCGAATTCAACAGGGTGATGGAGGAATTTATTAATTCAATAAATTAGGATGAATAATTAATATTAGATTTAGACTCAAGGCTAATCATATATCGATTTTTGCGATAGTAGATAAACCTTGAATCTCTAAATGGCCTTTTTTTTACATCATAGAATTTTGCATGGTCTTTTGTCCAGGTATAATCTTCCCATTCGATAGCTTTGATATAAATGCTCTTTAGCAGATTGATCGCTGTAATTGATTATTCCATTTTATTACTATTGAAGTTAAACCGATAGCTCACGCTTAACAAAAATTTCACTGGATTATAAGTCTCAAATTTTAATTTAAAATAATCCGGATGATTAACCATAAAATTAGATGTATAGGAATAAGTTTCTTCCTTTCTCCTAAATTGAAAAATACGGTATCCGATACTCAATTGTATCCTGCCGACATGGTATTCAATACCTGGAATAAACTCAATCGCAAGAAATTCAAAGCCATTTTTTGAACTGTTGTAAGGAGGATAATGGACTCGCTTATTAATCCAGAATTGAGGTTTGGAAATTAAGATTGCAGAAACTTTAGGTCCTAATTTATATTTCATTTCAATTGGACTTGAAAGAAAGGTCAACATAAATCTTTCTGTATATACCAACCAATCATAACAAAGGTTCTTATCAAGATAACAGGAAGAGAAAGGTCGCTTAAAAGAATTAATTTCCTGGCCAAGACTCAGTCCTTGGCTTAGGGCAATCCTTTGATCCGACCAGATCTTTCGGTTTATCCCAACCTCAGCCTGATAGGTTCCTAAAAACCCAGGTTGTTCTTTGAGTATGCGGTTGCTTACTGATGGCGGAAAATCAAACAACCTATTATCATGCTCTTGAATACCAAGAGAAAAGGACAAGGACCATGAATTGTCATCAATTTGGGAATAGGAGCATATTGGAATAATTAAGGAAACGCAGCAAATAAATAATTTTTTTGACAGACTCATTACCTTAATGCTAATTTCAAAGTACTACAAAGTTACAAATTGCTCAATAGTCGATGACCCAATAATGATGTAGTACATCAACAATTGTAGTTAAACGAGAATGTATGGTCTTTACACAATTCAACAAATGAACAATTCAACATCCATATGCGGATTATCTGCGATGATCCGGTATGGGGGGCCTCCAACAATTCAAAGCTCTGACTTCTGCGAAGTCGGTGACTTTTTTATTGCTTGCCAGTCTGCAAAGAAGCACCAATAATTGTTAGTAATCAAGAATGCATGGTCTTTCCACAATTCAACAAATAAACAATTCAACATCCATGTGCGGATTATCTGCGATGATCCGGTATGGGGTGGCCCTTCAACAATTCAAAGCTCCGACTTCTGCGAAGTCGATAACTTTTTTATTGCTTGCCAGTCTGCAAAGAAGCACCAATAATTGTTAGTAATCAAGAATGCATGGTCTTTCCACAATTCAACAAATAAACAATTCAACATCCATATGCGGATTATCTGCGATGATCCGGTATGGGAGGGCCCTTCAACAATTCAAAGCTCCGACTTCTGCGAAGTCGATAACTTTTTTATTGCTTGCCAGTCTGCAAAGAAGCACCAATAATTGTTAGTAATCAAGAATGCATGGTCTTTCCACAATTCAACAAATAAACAATTCAACATCCATGTGCGGATTATCTGCGATGATCCGGTATGGGGTGGCCCTTCAACAATTCAAAGCTCCGACTTCTGCGAAGTCGATAACTTTTTTATTGCTTGCCAGTCTGCAAAGAAGCACCAATAATTGTTAGTAATCAAGAATGCATGGTCTTTCCACAATTCAACAAATAAACAATTCAACATCCATATGCGGATTATCTGCGATGATCCGGTATGGGAGGGCCCTTCAACAATTCAAAGCTCCGACTTCTGCGAAGTCGATAACTTTTTTATTGCTTGCCAGTCTGCAAAGAAGCACCAATAATTGTTAGTAATCAAGAATGCATGGTCTTTCCACAATTCAACAAATAAACAATTCAACATCCATATGCGGATTATCTGCGATGATCCGGTATGGGAGGGCCCTTCAACAATTCAAAGCTCCGACTTCTGCGAAGTCGATAACTTTTTTATTGCTTGCCAGTCTGCAAAGAAGCACCAATAATTGTTAGTAATCAAGAATGCATGGTCTTTCCACAATTCAACAAATAAACAATTCAACATCCATATGCGGATTATCTGCGATGATCCGGTATGGGAGGGCCCTTCAACAATTCAAAGCTCCGACTTCTGCGAAGTCGATAACTTTTTTATTGCTTGCCAGTCTGCAAACTTCGTTTGCACTGGCAAGCAATAAAAAAGCCCTTTCGCGATGCGAAAGAGCTTTGAAATGTTGAGGTCGGGAGCGGACCTTATACTTAGATTATAACTAACTGTATATCTATCTTTTATAAAATTTTAATGATTTAAGGGGACGGTCTAGGGGACGGTTTAATCTGAAACTGTATCTAAAGGATTTCAGCAACTTACGCTGAAATTATTGCACAAAAAGCTTGCTATGTGGGAAAATTATTAATACTCTTATAAGATTAGCTGATCTTTGAATATTTAATTTTTTGCCGGGAATTTTCCGGATTAATAAAATGAGTGTACCTAATCAAATATATCTCTATAGAATAACCCACATCAATAATCTTGATGTAATCTTAGATAGTGGCTTGATTACTTGCCCAAATCACCAAAATTCTGACCAAAGATATATTGGAATAGGTGATTCTACATTAATAGAATCAAGGGCTTTAAAACAGGTTCCAATAGTTCCATTTGGTAAATTCTCTGATTATGTTTCATTTTATTTTGGTGCCAGGTCACCTATGTTATATAATATACAAAATGGTTATAAAGGTGTAACGCAAAGAACACCTGAGGAGATAGTATATCTTATTACAACTTACAAAGAAGTATTAAGAAGTGGCCGTCAATATGTTTATTGCGATGGTCATGGGTATCATAATTTCTCACAATTCTTCAATAGTCCTAGTAATCTAAACCAAGTTGATTGGAAAACCGTTAATTTAGTTAGATGGAATGATACTGAAGATGATCCCGATAGGAAAAGGAGAAAACAGGCTGAATTTTTGATATATCAAGATATTCCAATATCGCATATAGTTGCATTTGTTACATATAATTATAAAGTTCAATCTATAGTTTTAACTAAATTAGCAGGTGCAGATCTAAATATTAATGTAATCGTTAATCCTAAATTCTATTATAAATAATGTTTCATTATACTAAAGGAAATATAATTTCGGCAGATGTAGAGGCCTTGGTAAATACGGTTAATACTGTTGGTGTCATGGGAAAAGGCATAGCTCTTGCGTTTAAAAAAGCATTCCCTGAAAATTTTAATTTATATAAACTTGCATGTGACAATCAAGAAGTACAATTAGGTGAACTTTTTGTTACTAAAACTGGCCAAATTAGGCCCAAATTCATCATTAACTTTCCTACAAAAGATCATTGGAGGAATAAATCAAAGATTAAATCAATTGAGTTAGGGTTAATAAAATTATCAAAGTTAATTGAAGATGAAAAAATTTCATCGATAGCAATTCCTCCGCTGGGCTGTGGTAATGGTGGTCTATCTTGGACAGCTGTTAAACCAATGATTTATGGACATTTGAAAGATGTATCAAAAAATGCCAAAATTATTATTTATGAGCCTGGATATAATAACCAGATAGTTAAACCTAAAAAGGAGATGAAACTGACACCTGCAAGAGCAATGCTCATGAGTTCTCTTAACAATTATCAATCTTTAGGTTATTCGATTAATCTATTGGTGGCTCAAAAAATGGCTTATTTCTTACAGCGATTAGGCGAACCTCTTAATTTGGAATACGAAAAGGGTTATTATGGTCCTTATTCACATAAACTACAGCATCTACTCAAGTATTTAAACGGGCATTTCCTCCAGTTTAATCATGAAGAGACTAAGCCAAGTACAACTGTTTATATAAAAAATTTTCAAATCATTGAACAGTTTTCAGAACAAGGACTGGATGAAGCACAAAAAGACAGATTGAATAAACTTCAAGACCTAATTGAAGGATTTGAATCTCCATACGGTCTTGAATTATTGGCCACTGTTGATTTCATCAGACAAAATGTATTGATCCCAGATTCCGCTGAAATAATTAATAAAATAGGCCATTGGACTAAAAGGAAAAAGGAAATAATGAAACCCTTTCATATTACAACAGCATTTAACAGGTTGAATGATTTTTACTTAAAAGAGTACCTATAAAAATAATTCTGCTGAAATTGTTTGTTAAAGAGATTGCTGACCTTAAGTAAACCAATATAATCGATTGGGATGTTCCTTGCTAATAGTCCTACATGAGAAAAGAGTATGAACGATTATAACCCATGTCCGATCAATTTAATCCAAAATTCCATACCCATAAATGGTAAATTTATGACTAAAGGTGATAAAATAGGTATTGATGTTGGTTGCGGTGAGAGCACTACACTTCTAGATGTTTACTTCGAGATCAAAAGTTTTCGGAAACTATACGGGATAGACAATAATTCTCAAAAGTTTAATGATGGAACTACCGTCATTTCACCTAATGACCAAATAAGAAGAATCAAAAATCTTTATGAAAGGAAAGAGAAAAAAGTGCCGTTTGAAGATATATTTGAATTGAACTATTCGATTAGGATAGAAGATTTCTTAATAACCAATGGTCAAATGTTTGATTTGATAATTATGTCTAATTTTTTACACATGTACGATAAATATTCACTAGCAAAAAATATTTGTAAAGAACTAATTTCAAGACTTAAACCAGATGGGTTGTTATATTTATTTGTAGCTAATGAAACACACAGATACAGAGAGCATCAAAATAGATTGGCGTTTGATAAGCAGAATATTTTAAACTTGTTTGACGGGCTTCATGAGGTTAACTTAATAAGGTTAAGGTCTCACTACGAGGGTCTCTTTAAACGAACATAATTCGGTACTCAAATTGTGATAAAGTGGATTCTTTAAAACTAAAGGATACTAGACTCTTATTGGATGCTGGCGTCAATTGGCTTATTTTCGATCAGTTACACCGCTCCGATAAACTTGATTCTCCAGCTGATCAGGTATTCGCTTAAGCTTATCGGACATATATTGGTCTAGGTCATTCCTGTCAAATATTATTCTGGTTCCCTCCTTGATGTGCCTTATTTCATTCTTCACTTTTCTATAAAAGTAGCTTTTTGAAAGCCCAATATATGCTGCGGCTTCTGCAACGGTCATCCATCGCGGAGGATCTGTTTTTTGAATAGCCTTAGTGATCCTTTTGTCCAAATTTTCAATCAGAGATATTAAGATTTTATACTCGCTTGATGCCATTTTGTAATGATTTTTTATTATTTATTTATTCTACAATCCGGAAAAAATAAAGTCAAATTAGAAACATTTTTGAGGAAATCGAACTCAAAACAAACAGGTTTTGGATAGAAAAAAAATATCGATCACATTGTTAGCAAATCGAAATATGATTATAGCAAATAAAAATTTCTTAAATACAAGTACTTCTTTTTACTAGCTTTCTCCATTCCCAATTTCCTCCAACTCCTTTAAAAATGACAATAGTTGTTCATATTGACAAACCATTGATTCACGAACATTCCTGTCATCAGCATAATCAGAAACTACCCAGGTCATAAACCACTCCGATAAGCTCTTGACATAATTCCTAATTTCTTCGCTGTCATAAAAGAACCTGACCGCTTTTTCCAGCATAATTGTTTTATCCGGAGAAGATGGCCATGGTCTACCTAATGTTTTGTTTTCCATAGTGATTTCGTTTTTATTGTTTTTCAATATTCCAGCTTTCATCCTTTTCAATTTTTTCAACTTTACCCAAGTGGTCAATAAGATGTAAATAGGCTGCCATTTTTACCGTCCGATCTATGTGATCATCCGAATATTCCGAACCTAGCCATCCCTGAAAAAGCTCAGATAAAATAGTTTTAAGCTCAGAAATTTCCCAACTACAAAGGTTCTTTAGAATCATTTCAGGTGTAACTTGCCCGTTAGAAGGTTTAAGAAATGATTCTACCGGTACTGGTTCCATTTGAAAATTACTCTTTTTGTCTTGCATTTTATTATGGTTTTATGATAAAATAATGGGGAAGGTCACTGCAAGACAATCCAAGGCGAAGCCTAAGACGGGCTGAGGAACTTCCATCCCTATGCCTTCCCATATTTCTAGATTTACAGAAGTCTGTTATTAATGACTTCATTTATACTTGAATTGTCTTGCGCTATAAAAATAATAATTGTTGATAAATATTTGAAAGTACAGTCAATTATTACGATCCAATATCTTACTCAGGGCATTTGGTTTGTTCGATTGTGAATCGTGACGTAAGATTTTAATTTTATCTCTGGCAGCGGCTCCAATTCCTAACATGGTCAAATACCTTTGCAATTTCTTTTCTTCCTTCTCCATGATCAAATAACCGGCACTGATATTCTCAGCTCCACTTTTATAAGTTTGGATACGACTGATTTCTCCAGAAGCCATCTTTTGAGAGTATTCAATTGTAACGGCATAGGATTGTCCGGCGAGGGCAATTAATATAGCATCAACGGGAACAAAAGACCCTCTATCATCTAAGTATTGACAAACCCTATAATAGAAATCATGACCCAATTCGTTTAAATGGCTCGGTGGTTTTGGATATTTGTTTCTTTTCACGATAAATTTGTTTTATACCCCCTTGTCAAAAATTTTGCTCCCGGTTTTTTAAGGCTAAAGCAGGGGTGTTGAAGTGAATCGGGTAAATTGTATGCACCCCCTCCCCCTATATTTTGAAAAGTTATCGTCTTTTTATTCATTCTAGCAGCTATTTATTCAAGGTCTGGGCCGCTTTGATGATTACTTTGAACATCCGGTTCGATCTTATATTTTGCTCTTACAGCAGGACCTATTCCAATCTGTCTGGCAATATCCAAAGTATCTCTGGCTAATCCTCTTTTTAACTTAAAGTAGGTTTCAGAGAATTTTGTTCCAATAAGATCGCTTCCAACATCATGCTTGATCTTCTTTTCAACTTGATGCAACTGATCTAAACTAATAGCGTACATCTCAACCAAGAATAGATCTTCAGGCCTTAGCAGTAGCAATCTATTTAAATATTCAATCGTATCCAGAAAAATAATGAAAGCATTATCAGTCATATAGTCTGCTTGTCTTTCCTTTAAAGTGTAATTTGACAAATCAACTCCTGAAGGAATCAGCTTTTTATTTAATCGATGTTTTTCAAGAGTTCCTTGAATTTTCTTTTGAGCGTCACTTATAATTTTAGGCATAGTTGAAAATTTATTTTTTGCGTGTGAATATGCAATGCTACGCATGCGTTGTTAGTAATCATTACTTTAGATATATTGATACCCCCTGGGGGTGGTTAATTTTATATGAATCTTTGAAAAGCATTTCACTAAATTTGCTTTATGCTCAAAAAAAACTTGCAACGTTTTTCACCTATATATAAGGTGCCAATTGTTGCAAGTTCTTATTTCGACCGATTTCGACAGCCGACCTATTAATATTATCAATTCGTCCTGATTGATGATGCCATTTGTTGCAAGTTTTTACTTTCATGATAAGTTCATTTCTTAATTCCTGTTTAATCTTATCAAGATTGTAGGTTGATACTAATTCCATAATTTTATTAAAATTCCTATTTTTTGAACTTCTATGAATCTGTTTTGAATGAGAATCCCAGTACAAGGGATTATTACATTTTGTGAATAGGTTTCGGTCCGTCTTTTTCATTTTCGGTCTTTCACCATCAATTATTAACAGCTTATCAAATTCTGCAAGCAGATTAATAGCTAATAGTTCCCTGATTTTTGAAATAAGTAAATCACTTGCCCATCTGATCCCAAAACACCCTCTTAGATACCTGGAACGAATAACTTTCTTTTCAAATCTGAACAGGTTGATCGTGCCTAGAAGATCTGTGTTATTGCAATTCTTATCATTCCTTTTGTCATAGAATTTGATATAATATTCTTTCCTACTAAATTGCTTATATTTTCCTTTGTTAGAATAGTTCTCGTTTCTATTTGGGACTGTTTTATTATGGCACACTAAATTAGTAGATAGAACATTCATCGGGATATATTTAGAAATTAGGTTGAATCCGTATTCCAGCTGAATCACTTTTGATCTTGAAGGCTCAAAACCTATTTTTTCACCTAAATAATCAAATGTTTTCTTCAAGTCTTCTAGAGAATAGTAATTATAGTTTTGTTTACCTTGACCATTGATGACATTATAGAATTTGTGTAATGATCCTTCCAAATAAATTCTATTGTGATGTCGCATTATTTTCAGATTTCTGATGTTCCCCTCAATTGGATAGGTCGCGCGTCCTTTGAATGGCCCCCTCCCCATGAATTGAATGTCGGTTGAACCCCAATCGAACTTCCTTAAGTAGGATACGTCAAACTTCACATAGTCTATCACTTCCAGGGATAAATTTTGTCTTCAGAAATAAACCAAATATCGAATAGAGCGCTTTTCATCAGAACAAGGTCTTTTGGATCGGTTCTTCAATCACAAACCAATAATGCCTGACAGGCTTACCGGTAGTGGCACATTTATCGATGTAATGAACCTTGATTACACCCTCATTTTCAAGATTTTTGACTGTACGATTTATACTGGATCTTTCAATCCCGGTTATCCTTGAAAGTTGCCTGCTTGACATAGGTCCAAATTCTTTTAACGCGGCAAGTAATTTTTCCTTCTCGTGGATTACTCTGTCTGTAAGCTGAATTAATCTCCAACTATAAATCTGGGTCAATGGTACCTCACGACCTTTAATTCGTACTGAGCCCTTAAGATTCTTAAATATTTCCTTGTAATTCATTTTAATCTTTATTAAAATCGGCCGCAGTCAATGACTTTTGGAAAGAGCACTCAGGCATTTTTCCAGTGAAAGAGAATTGTGTATCTTTACCTGGAACGTATTACTGAGTCGGGTCTCTCTTTGGCCTGGCTTTTTTGTTTAATGTTTTTTCGTTTCTATCTCTTGCAATGCAGACAATACTTCGTCCATCCGGTATCTTACCTGGCCGGAAATTTTGTATTTTTTTAAGATTCCTTGATTAGTCCAATTGTGAATAGTTACAAGAGAGACCTTGAGGAGGTCAGACACTTCTCTTCGGGATAAATAGATTTTGTTGTAAACCGATTTTTCTCTCTCCCTTTTTAACTCTGACCTAATTATCTGTTGAATTGAGTCATGTAATTGATCAAGCGAGATTGATGATAGTAAAACTTCCATAATATAATTGTTTTATTATGGGAGTAAATTTATATTACATTATTTCTGTCTTTTCCAAACTTTCCTAAATCGGAAACTATCGGAAAAAACTTTAACACTTATCAATTAATTTCACTTGAATGCCGAAAGAATTTCAGATCTGTAGTGTGAGTAAAGAGTATTTTCAGACTCCAATTTTTTGAATGCCTTGGACATCGAACTGTCAAATGGTGATAGTCCTTGAATTTCGTTCGTGAATATTTTCGAAATCTGGGACTTATTAAGTCGTTTAACGACTAGGTTTCCATCTGTATCAATATGTTCAAATAGTACTTTAATAAAATATCCAAATTCAGTCTTATTGTTAAATATCCAATTCTTATGGTCATCAATAAAATCAAGTTTCTTTAGCAGCTTAATTAATGTCTCTTTTTCATCAATACTTTTCCTCTCCTTTCCCTTCCTTTGCGTAAAAAGATCATTAAATCCTAACAACTGGTCAGGGCTTCTTTTCTTCTCTCGTCTATTTTTACTTGGAGAATATTTTTCTAAGCAATAAAAACCGTCCGGGAAATAATCCATGTGATCTTTGTGTGGAAGCCCTTCTTGGATTTCTACCAGATTATTATCAATTTTATGTTTCAAATCTTTCAATTCATCTCTGATTCTGCCTAATTTCGATTTCAAAGTGAATTTTTTCTTCTTTGACAAAATAGAAGAGGTGCCAATGTTGAGATCTGCTTCATGGTTATCTAAATATTGATTTGTCAAATCAATTCTTCGGTTAATAGCCTTGTTTATTGCTTGTTGTGGACTCTCAATAAATGCAACTGTGGGCGATTGAATAAATTTGATTATTTTTTCTCTGAGGATGGATTGAGAACCTGTAATAAAAAAATCAAATTTGCTTAAAGGCTTTCCCTCATTACTAGCTCTATTTTCCCAAAAATTATCCATCCATACCCAGGTTTTAAATTCTAGCGATTGAAAGTCACTTTCACTCAATTGATTGTTGTTCTTTTTAAAATATTTTGGATTAGGTGGTAAATGATTATCCCTCCACTCCCTACATTTAGAGCATTTTATAATCGTTTCCCTTGATATAAATGATCCGAACATTAAATGGCATTAAAGATATTTTGAAAATATGGGTGTAAAGCCAATCGATCCGCAGTCTGTTCCTTTGATACCCGAATGTATTTTAAGAAGTTTTTCTCTGTCGAGTGCCCAGTTATCTTCATAATATCAATGGAAGGAATGCCTGCCAGATACATATTGGTTGCCGCAGATCGCCTGGCAGTATGTGTTTTAATCAATTCATATTTAGGTACCTTAACGACATACTTTTGGCCTCCTTTGACCTTTTCTAATTCAACCAGTTTGTCTATTCCTGCTATCCTCCCTACTTCTTTGATATATTTATTCACTTTCTGTTCCCATGTTTTTGGAATTGAATAATCGTATTTTTTCAAGATCTTTTCCAGTTCCGGTTTTATCGGAATAAATACGGTACCTCCCGTTTTTTGGATAACCATTTCCAAGGTTTTATAAGATCTTTTGTCCGAAATGTGATTTGGTTTGATTCGTGAATAATCGGAATACCGAAGTGCGGTGAAACAACCGATTAAAAAGACATCTCTAGCCAATTCCAAATGGGAAAGTTGAGAGAGATCTAAATCGGCAATTTTTTTAATCTCATCCTCACTTAAATAGATAGTCGTTGTTTTGGCTTTCAAAGTTTCAAAGCTTCTCCTTTCAAATTCTGTATTTTCATGCAGTCCTAATTCTTTGGATTGCCTTAAAATGACCTTGAGGCTTTTTATATGCCGACCGATGGTATTGATTGAGTATGCTTTTCCAGTAAAGAAATCGACAAATTGGTCATACACCTTAATATCTACGTCATCAAAATTTAATTTTCGATGGATAGATTTTTGAAACTCTTCGAATTGGACTTGAAAACCTTGATAATTTTTGATAGTTCCTTTAGCGTATCGTTGTCCTTTTCCAGGACCAAAGGCAATTAGGATGGTTCCATTTTCTATACCCTGGATAAAATGTTCTATATACTCATTTAAGTTAAGGTTGTTTATTATTACCTTTTTGTTTTGTTTGTAATTGCTGTCCAGAACACTTTTAATCTCTGCAAAGTCGAATTTGCGTCCTTCCAGTTCTATTTGATTCAAGACTTTCTGATAGTCCCGTATAATGTTTTCGATCCTTACCCTGATATTATCCAAATCAATGCTGAGGTGCGGATTATTTGACTTGTACCGATCGATAATGGATTTCTTTTTAACCGGTCTTTGGGATTTCTGATCCCATAAAGCTGGAATAATGCTTTTCCCAGTGCCATATTTATAGGCTTTTCCATTATGATAAACTCTGAAAATGATTGCAGTACTTCGATCCTGGATATTCGGATCTCTCAAATAAAATTTTGGTGAAGCCATCTATTGAACGTATTACCAAAGGTAAATATACGTTAATTTTGACTCAAGGGGACGGTTTGGGGGACGGATTTACTTAACTTTTTTTAATCCATATTAATCTTCAGGAAATAGGAAGCTTTATAACTGATTGATATTCAGTACAAATAAAAAATCCCTTGATCAATTAAGATCAAGGGAAATCAAATATTTGAGGTCGGGAGCGGATTCGAACCGCCGTACAAGGTTTTGCAGACCTCTGCCTAACCGCTCGGCCACCCGACCTAAATTGTTAAATGTATATTTTTGTATCAGTTTACACATTTGTAAAATGATATAGTTTAATGAATCGGTGTTTAGCTGACCTCTACCTAACCGCTCGCTTTGTCCACGGAAGTCTTCAGAGACGAAGGCGGGGCCACCCGACCAAATTGGGTGTGTGAGTGGGTGTGGGTGTGTGAGTGTACTGACGAGCTATTCTGTCAGTATTTGGTGTGTATTGTCCAAATTCTTGTAATTCGGGATGGCAAATATACAACCTTTTTTAAATACGCATCCTAATTTTTTAATAAGGTGCATTTTACGATGTCGTTTTTTTAAGCAGCTTTTCTGATAACATTTAGAATTTCAGGCCAATAACCACTCATTACGGCGGATCTTAACTTGATCATATTTTTCATTCCTCTTTTACTCCAACGTTGACCTGATAATTTCAATCTTTTTTGGAGTACTGTTCTGTGTGCTGATTCTATGGCACCCGATCCTATTAATAACCCTTTGGCTATATACGATGGATAATCCATTCTGGATTTATTGTTTCCTACATAAGTTTGTAATTTTTCAAATTCTTCCACTTTCTTTTTTGTAGTTCGTGGAATTTGTTCAATTTGTTTCATCACTGGATCAGGACCTTTTACTTTTAGCAATTGTCCGAGCTGTTGAATATATTCTTTACTCTCTTTTTTCTGGCCCAAAGCAAGTTGTACATATTTTCCTATATGTTCCATAGCATGGTAAAAGTCAAGAATTTGAATAGCCTGTGGATACTCGGCATTTACCCAACACCATTGCCACGGAGCACCATCGGCCACAAAGGCTATTTGCGTCTCTTCAGACCGATAAGGTTCATCTATAATTTTTGACATTAGATCTTCAAATTCTCTGTGATGACCCAAATGAGCTACATATTCACTCTTCCTAATCCATTGCCTATCAGAACTTTGAGGTAATACAGAGGACGATTTGAACACTCGGCCCAATTTTACTTCTTTCCATTTTTCTTCCCGTGTCAGTAATTTACTCCCGTCACATTGCACATATAAGATCTCCCCTTGTTTCATCTCTATTGGGCTCCGTGTGTCTTCCGAATCTATTACTGGACTAATCGCTAAACCTACCTTGTCTGTAAGTCTATATATCGTACTGTCACTAACTTCTATATTAAGTAACATCTTACTTATTTCACTGCCTTGCTCATAACAACTCATCTGGCCTATATAAACCAATTTCTCTTCCAAATATGGCGAAGTCTTCTTGCCTGATAAACTCTTGCACACTGCCAAGGTCTTATCTACTTCAACTTCTCCAAACTTGGTTCTAATTGACTTTTTTTTCGTCGATCTTTTGACTTACTTTTAAGCAACGAACTGAGCACCTCATTGCTAAATCCTGTAATAATTTCATCAAAGGAAGATTCTAGTTGGTAAAAATCTTCACTATTTTTTAGGTTCTCTATATCATCCAAATGTTGGCTAAACTTCTCTAGTAATTCAGCCTTATTCATGATATATTTTTTATTTAATCTCTAATATATTACATTTTTTCAAATACGACAAACTGAAATGCACCTTTTTAATACCTTCTCAAATCATTATGTCTTCATTTAGTATCTTGGTTGATTAAGCTTGATAAATAGATTGGGAAAATGCAAATTTGATCGGTTGACCTGAATTAGACGAATGAAGAGAAAAAAAATAACAAACAGAATATCATGGCACCTATTTTTTCCAATATTGTTTCTGATAGCTTGCAAAGAAAATTCCATCCCAAATCCTGACCCTTTATATGACTATTCTCATTACCGCGAAGGACCTTATGTATTTCTCAAAAACCATAATTTTGAACTGGTCCATTTTGATAGGATTAACCAGATTTGGACACCTGATACAATCCTTCAAAATCAGTCCAAAGATACGGTTTGGGTTGGCAATCCTACTGGCAATCCCTTTCCTGTCAAGTTGCATTCCAGAGCAGAATCACACAGCGAATATGTTTATCCGTATTGTGATATGATGTTACTCATTTCGGACATTGAAGGAAATTTTGAAGCCTTATACCATTTGTTAAGAAACAATGGAGTCATGGATGAAGCATTTCATTGGTCATTTGGTTCAGGTCATTTGGTTTTATTGGGTGACCTGTTTGACAGGGGAAGAGACGTAACACCAAGTTTATGGTTATTATATAAGCTTGAACAGGAGGCTGCAAATACTGGAGGACGACTACATATCATTCTTGGCAATCATGAAATAATGATCTTTAATGGTGATACAAGATATATTCATCCTAAATATGCTAAACAATGTCTTGAAACCGGAATCCCATATTCCACTCTCTTCAATAACCGATCGGTGTTGGGAAAATGGTTACGTAATAAACCTGCGATCATCCGAATCAAAGATATACTCTTAACACATGCAGGTATCAGCCCTTCTATATTTGCTCAAAAGTGGGGTTATGAAGAGATAAATACCAATGTTACCGAGAGTCTAGCTGGTAAACTTTCTGATGATCCCACTCAAATGGAACTACTATTTGGTGCCAATGGAATTTTTTGGTACCGGGATTGGGTTGACCTTCCTCCTCCCGAAGCCACCCTGGATTCTATTCTTGATTTTTATGAGGCAAATCATATGATCATCGGTCATACTATTGTACCGGAAATTACCGCTCGATTTCATCAAAAATTAATTCAGGTTGATATTCATCAACCTCGCTCCGTTAGACAAGGACTAATTAAAGCATTGGGTTATCAAAAAGGAAAATTCTATGAGGTAAACCATTTTGGTCAAAGGAAACCTATTAAAGAAGAATAAATTCATCCGTATGAAAAGGAGTCATCGTGTTAACCTTTGGTTTTATTTATTTT
Organism: Saprospiraceae bacterium; assembly: GCA_965223405.1. GTDB lineage: Bacteria > Bacteroidota > Bacteroidia > Chitinophagales > Saprospiraceae > CBDCWO01. The sequence continues at coordinate 3,107,657 of CBDCWO010000006.1, read as the reverse complement.
TCATACTTCTTTGTGCGAATAATTGCAAAACAGATTCTTCAAGCTCGGCTGAAGAAAAACATCCAAGCTTTTTTGCTAACATATATGGGAAAGAAATCGTGCAAATGATATTATCCTTTGATTTGGATACCTTGAAGCACTATAAAAACGAAGAAAAATATCAACCGGCAAATCTTAAAATTGATCTACCCAATACTATTCAGGTAGATATTGAGATCGCAGCTCGTGGGGTAACCCGAAAGACAACCTGTGATTTTCCACCAATCCGAATCAAGATTCCTAAAAAAGTCACTAAAACACATCATTGGGGTGGACCGAGAAGAAACAAACTGGTAACTCAATGTAATAATTCAGATTCGATGGGTGTAGTCACTCTTAAAGAATATTTGGTGTATCAGCTTTATGAAATTATTAATCCACATAGCTTAAAGACCCAATTGTGTAAAGTAACTTACCAAACTCCTCAAGATACTTTTACCAACTTTGCCTTTATTATTGAAGATGATAAAGATATGGGCTCCAGGCTAGGCTTACAAACATTGAACGTTGATAAAAATCCACCTAAATCAGTACATATAGGAAACTACCGAATTTTTGCGCTGTTTCAATACATGATTGGTAATACGGATTGGAATCTTACTAATGGTCACAACACCTTGGGGCTTATACAGGATGGTACACAAACACCAATAATAGTACCTTACGATTTTGATCAATGTGGATTGGTAAATGCTCCTTATGCCAGGCCCTATCCTTCTTTACCTATTTCATCGGTTAGGGATAGATTATTTCAATACCGTGGGAAAAAAACAGATGACTTTCAAGATGCAATAGATTTTTTTTTAAAACAAAAGCCCGCAATTTTTGACAAAATAGCTGGGTTCAAATATTTGCCACAAAGGGAAAAAGAAGCTATGCAGAATTACTTATTAGAGTTTTACGATACTATCGCAAAAAACAATTGGAAAGATATTTTATTTAACCAATAATAAATATTCAGTTGAGAGGTGTACACTCTCAGCCGCAAACAAAGATAACCCCCATCCCTAAAGAATGGAGGCTACCTACTCATCACTTGGCTTAGTTTTCTGTTGCGACTTTCTCACGAGTATCCAAATATTTCCCAATCAGATCTGGTACTTTTTCAAATGCAGCCGCAAGTCCTTTGTTAGTTCTTGTGCTGATGAAACTAATCTCCGAGCCTCTGGAAACCAGGAATCCTATCGGATCAATTCCCATGCCTGCACCGGCACCTCCTCCTTCTCCATGGCCGGATTTGGCAGCATCACCTTCACCTATACCCGATCCAAATCCCATTCCAACTCGAATAACAGGGATACAATTAAATTCTCCCAACATAAATGGTTCACCGATTACTGTTTCAGTTTTTGCTTCCTTTTGCATAAAATCTGTAATGTCGGTAATCATATCTTTAAATTTCAATTCCATGATGAAGCTTTTAAAGGTTAATAAATTATCTGAAATACGCCATTATGATGTTTATCAGCCGATTTTGACATTCAAATTGAAATAGGTTACGACCTGAAAAATTTATACTTATGGATTTGCGACTCCAGAGTCCTATCTGGTACAGGATAGGATAGAGATATGCATTAATAATCACATCATCGGTATCTAAAGATATTTTGAGTTTCTTGATTCGGAAACTCTGTAATATCTTCCATATCTTAGGCAGCTTTCGGAATTTATTCTTTTCGGATTTGGTCTGGTTTTTTTTGCGTTTTTTAAGCTTCGATTTAGATGATATGTTTCTCAAGTCAAACTCCTTGCGTAAAAACCAAGATCGTAGTCTGATTTTTGGGAATTCACCGGAGGTTACCAAAGCAACTTTCAAAATCAACCATTGAATTTCATAACATTGATGGTCACTGTCGATTTTAAGTTTTATCGGAGAGAACAACACCCAGACCAATACCCCAATAATTACCAATAAAATCAACCATACTACCATCTTTCTTATTCAAAATTTGGCATTATCAACTTCTTAATAGCACTTCGATTTATCCAGTTTTTGATTAAAATGAAATGACCAATATCATAGCAAGATTTGATCAATCTCAGTTGAATATCAGAATTCCATGTGAGAGTAATCATTGCATTATTCAAAGAAAATATTAAAGTTTATAGTGCCCGAAAAATTCCTGCCGGATAATCTGATGAATAGGTATTATCCTTTTTCCAAATTAATCAAATTATTTAAGACTATTTCTTAGCAAATCAAATGCTTTGCGTTGGAAGTAACAGCTTCTAAACCTACCTATGATGAGAACATTTAGATCAAATCAGAAAAATAACGAGCCATGAAAAGGCAAAAAATAACAACAGCACTTTGGAATATTTTGGTGATCCTTTTACTTTCATTTAATGGTTATACTCAAAAAATAGTACAACATTATAATGTCACCAATACGGCCGGACCGGGCTTAAAGGATTTTGTTGTAAACGACCTTCTTGAAGATAACGATGGAAATCTTTGGGTGGCCACAGAATATGGAGGTCTCAATAAGTGGGATGGCGAAAAATGGAGTAATTATGCCTGGAATACCGGATTGCCGTCATCCACCGTTCACAGTTTGGCTATGACTTCGGATGGGTGCCTTTGGGTGGGTACAAAAAAAGGTCTGACGATTTTGAATAATGGGAGTTGTAATGATAGGACCATTAACAACAATGGACTTGGACCAGTGGAAATACTCGACGTTTTGGTAGATCACCAGGACTCCATATGGGTACTTACTTATGGCAATATATCAAAGTATTCCAATCATACGTGGGAAGTAGTGGGCTCTGTCGACTATGCAACTACTCTCTATGAAGACCAATCGGGGCAAATATGGACAAATCCTTATCTAAAGGGAGCATTGGTATACAATCAATCCCAATGGGATACTATTAACACCGACAATGGCTTGCTCCATAACAGGATAAACTCCTTTATAGAGGATAAGGAGAGTAATCTTTGGATTGGCACTTTCGGCGGTATTTGTAAATACAAAGCTGGCAATTGGGAATATGAGTTTGAAAACCAAAGAATTGATGCCTTGCATCGAAATGATGATGTCATCTGGATGGGAATCGATAATTATACCATCCAGAAGTTTGAAAATAACATGTGGACCACCGTAATTTCGGAATTTCGATATGCTAGGAATATTTTTCACTCTAGCAGTGGTGAATTATATGTTGGAAACGATTTTCAGTTTGCTGTCTGGAATGGGGTTGAGTTGGTAAGCATAGACACAGATCCGGGATTGGGGAGTAACGACATTAATGATATTAAACAAGATCATTCCGGCAATTGGTGGATTGCTTCAGATCGGGATTATTCGATTTTTGATGGTACAAGCTGGATGAATCCCGGTTTAAGCGGAATTGATCCATTAGAGGTAAACGACATCGAAACCGGTGTAGATGGACGTATATGGCTAGCCACCCGATTCGGGGTGTACGTATTATCGGCTCCCTATGATGGAACGAATTGGATTCGATACCGGACTGATGATGGACTTGCAGGTGATCGTGTATTTAACTTAAAATTTAGCGATAAGGGCGGAATCTGGATGTTGACCGATCATGGTGCCAGTTATTTCCATAATGGCGTCTTCACCAATTATACAGTTGATAATGGCTTGATAAATAGATATGTATATGATGTGTTTGAAGATCCCTCAGGTGATATTTGGTTTGCCACCTTTGGGGGAATTAGTAGAAAAAGTGGAGATAATTGGCTCAGTTATACCACCGATGACGGCCTTAAAAATGACCAAGTGTATCAATTCACGTCCACCTCATCAGGCAATTTATTTGCCCATCACAAGTGGGGATTAGATAGTCTGGATCAAAATGTCTGGAAACCGTTTACACACCGATTTGCATCATCCTTGGTTGAAGACACCAAGGGGAATTATTGGATCACTACCAGATCTGGATTATACAAATACGATATTGGCACCAAGGAGTTTACCAACTTATCAGAAGATGACGGATTACCCTTTAATGTGTTATCGTGCATGTTCTATGACCAGGATAATGAACAGTTATGGATTGGATCAAGTGGTGAAGGAGTTGTGATTGTCGATATTTCGGCATCAGTACCTACTCTTGAATTAGGGTTGCATAAGAAATTGGAATTGTATCCGAATCCGGCTTCTACCATTATCTATATTAATAATCCCTTATTCGGAGATAAACAATTACCGGTAACTCTCTTTTCTTTGGATGGAAAAATAGTAAAGAATTCTTCAGTTTCATTTAATCATGGTAAGGGAATGCTTCTAACAGATGAACTTCCGGTCGGGACATATATTATTCATCTCAATTATAGTAATAATCTTCTGGTCCAGCGACTGCAGGTATTGAGATAAATTTCGGAATTCCGAATTAACTAATAAAAACTATTCCTTTATTTAATAAAGGCAACTAGGCAAATCTTATTGGTCACATTCCGGATGGAACCAGAATTCATTATTAATTTCCGATGAATCTTCCTGGTTATTTTATTCTCTCTTAGAGTGGATTGGGTCAAAGGGGTATATTCAATTTAGCAATCAACGCCTGAAATCGTGGATCCTCACGCATAAAGTCAAATATTGGATCTACATTGATATAGGGGAAATTGGCATCATGTTCATAAAAGGCTTTTTCGAGATACTCGATGGCTTCGTCTTTCATTCCAGCCCGAGTATACATGGTCGCTATTCGCCAGGGGGTGACATAATTCGTTTTTGCATACTCGATATTTATTTCTGCTAGTCTTTGCAAGGCCATTTGATAACCACCGTCGCGATAGCCTTTCTGTAAAGCATTTACGGATAAGGTATCTTTCTTATACGTATAATCTTTCAGCCAAATTTGATAGGCTTCGTCATACATACCTTTGAGATGGTAGGTGGTCTTAAGTGTAGATAATGAAACCGGATCATTTGGAGTGTGTTCCAGGTTGCTCAGCAGTATGCTCTCGACTTTGTCAAATTGCCCTGAAAAATTGAGTATCATACTGTATTGCCATTGAGAAAGTGGGTGCAATGGATCCAATTCCAATGCGATTTCAATTTCTTCCAATGACCTTTCCACTTGCCCAAATACAATCAACACATTGGCAAAATAGGCATGGGCTTCCGGATTATTTGGATTTAA